>NZ_AP035971.1:0-4041845 GCF_059730805.1 Pantoea sp. X-Soil-ISGK-355 | reverse complement strand
TTATACGCAGTAAAAGAGGGTAGTTATCCACAAAATAAACGAGCAGAAAAGGATAAAATCAGCATCTTCCACTGGGGATCATCACTATTTCGCGATCCCCAGCCCCCTTCAGATCGCCTTTTTCCAGCTTTCCAGCCAGGCTTCCGCCGGATCTTCAGGGATCTCATGCTCCAGCACGTCAATCTCCAGACGATCGCCGATCTGCTGGGCTCCCAGAGCAATCAGCTGTGCTTCAATCTGGCGGATCGCACCACAAAAGAGATCATATTCATGATTGCCGAGGCCTATTGCCCCAAAACGAACCTGAGAGAGATCGGGCTGGCTGTCACGGATGGCTTCGAACAGCGGCAGCAGGTTATCGGGAATATCGCCTGCACCATGAGTTGAACAGACCACCAGCCAGATACCCTCATGTGGCACTTCATCCAGCTCCGGGCCATGCAGCATCTGCGTTGAGAAACCTGCTTCCTGTAATTTTTCTTCCAGATGTTCAGCCACATACTCTGCGCTACCCAGAGTACTGCCACTGATTAAGGTGATATCGGCCATCTTGCTCTCCCGGACATTAAGGCGAGCATTGTACGCTGTGATCAAGCGGTGATCCACCTGTGGACAACAGGGTTAATAGATTAAGAGAAGCGAACGCAGCCGTTGCCAGCCGCCACATTCGTCAGGGATAAGATTATGCACAAGGCGGAGAAGGATCAGGGCTTGATAGTGCGCATGATGGGGTTTTGCAACGAGATCAGCGTTTCCGTCGACTGAATTTCATCGATGGTCTGGATCTTGTTGATCAGCACCTGTTGCAGGGCATCAATGGATCGGCACATCACCTTAATAAAGATGCTGTAGTGGCCGGTGGTGTACCAGGCTTCAACCACTTCATCCAGCGCATCCAGTTTGCTCAGCGCAGCCGGATAGTCACGCGCGCTTTTAAGGATAATGCCGATAAAACAGCAGACATCAAACCCCAGCTGGCGCGGATCGATATCAACCCGGGTGCCCAGGATAATGCCCGCCTGCTTCATCTTCTCCACGCGGACATGAATGGTGCCGGGGCTGACGTTAAACTGTTTTGCCAGCTCGGCGTAAGCAGTGCGCGCATTGTCGAGCAGGGCATTCAGAATGCCGCGATCCAGGTTATCGAGCTGCAGATGTTCGGCCATGGCCATCCTCGTTATTGGTCTGCTTTAAGTAAACAAGGGTGAATGTGCAGCAAAATAACGGTTCAGGCAACTACCGGCAGCGACGGACGCCGCTGCCGGTTCACTTAGCGTTTACGCCAGACGGTAACCTGCGCCAGTGTGTGCTGGAACTTGCGGGCCGTTTCGCGGATCACAAAGGGTTTATCCTGTGGATCATCGACCAGCTCGAAGTCGGCTGCCAGCAGACGTTGCAGTGCCTGCAGCGTCGTCAGTGCCTCACCATTCTCACGCACGCCGCCCAGCCAGTTCTCCTTCGGCGTGAAATCTTCAAGCCAGGTATAAGGCGATGAGAGCAGTAGGATGCCGCCCTGACGCAGCATCGGCGTGACATCCCGCAGGAAGCGCGCGGGCTGACGCAGGCGATCAATCAGGTTGGAGGCGAGCACCAGATCGTATCGGCCAGGCTGTGGCTTCAGGTTACAGGCGTCGCCCTGAACAAACTGAATCCGCTGCGCCAGTTCGCTCTCCAGCGCGAAATCTTTCAGGCGAACCTGGCGATACTCCACCAGATCGCCTTCCTGTGGCAGGAGATAACGGAAGTCTTCGCCGCTGGCCAGCTGAAGCGCTACATCAATGAAGCGCGCCGAGTAGTCCATGCCGGTGACACGTTCAAAGTGGCGAGCCAGTTCAAAACTGGCGCGTCCGGTGGCACAGCCAATATCCAGTGCCTCGCCGCGTGCCGTGGTGTAGTTCAGCGCGAGGTTTACCAGGCTTTCGGCATAGTTATCCACGCCGAAATAGCGCGGGCCATACTGGAAGTCGAGGTATTGCGACACCATGGCGTCAGATTCATACGGGTTCAGCGCCATGGTTTCCTGATGGCTGGAAACCACGTAGCGGAAACCGGCATGCTGGAAGAAGTGGCGGCGGAACGCATAGCGTGCCGATTTCAGCGCTTCGTTGCCGGTCGATATCCAGCTACCGCCTTTGATCAGCGAATGTTTGCCATCAAAGGTCGGGGTAGAGAAATCATCGTAAAGCGGGTGGACTTTAAAACCTTCAAAGCCGTTGGTCGGCGTGGTCGTCCACTGCCAGACGTTACCGACGATATCGAAGAAGTCGCCCTGGGCGAAGAGATCGACCGGTGAAGAGGACGCCCAGTACGCCAGGTTAATGTTGCCCGGTGCCCGCTCCCAGTCCGGCTGATCGCCCGCAACCTGCTCGCGCAGCTGAGCCCACTCCGCTTCACACGGGAGCTGAACGCTCATGCCGGTCTGTTCCGCTTTCCAGCGGCAGAAGGCCGCCGCTTCAAGCTGATTGACCTCGGCAGGCCAGTCCCACGGCATCGCCACTTCTTCACACATCAGACGCAGTTTAAGCTGATCGGGCATCGCTGGCGTGCCGACCCAGAAGGTGGGCATCTCCGCTTTGGCAAACTGACACCAGCCCCAGCCTTCATCATCCCACCAGCGGGCATCCTGATAACCGCCCGCCTCAACGAACGCCAGAAATTCTGCGTTGCTGACCAGCATTTTGCTCGCCTTGAACGGCTGCAGCGCGATCTGCTGACGGCCATATTCATTATCCCAGCCGTAGGTATCGTCGGTTTTACCCAGCGTGACGGTGCCGCCTGGCATCGGCAGCAGGGCATTGGCCGGCACAGCTTCGCGCTGGTGGCGCGCCATCGGACAGACCGGCCATGCGGCCTGCGGTCTGACCCATTCAACCGGTAACTGGCGGATGAGCACGCTGGACGTTTCCAGATGAATACGCTCATGCTCAATGCCCATCAGGATCACCCAGGCCGGACTCTCCCAGGTGATCGGCAGAGTCAGCGGCAGGGTCTGGATCAGATCGCTGACCAGCGCTTTAACGCGCCCGCGGTATTCGCGGACTTCTTCAACAGTGGGCCAGTCATAGTGGCTGTCGTTGAGATCGTCCCAGCTCATCTCATCCACACCAATCGCCATCATCGCTTCGATACGATCGTCCAGACGCGCGTCGATAAGGCGTCCGGCCATCAGCTTATTGATGTAGAAGGTAGCGGTGTGGCCAAAATAGAAGATTAAAGGATGGCGCAGCGGAATGGCTTTGGTAAACCAGGCCTGGGGATCGGCCAGACAGGTAAACAGACTTTCATACTGTTCCCAGGTCTGCTGAAAATAGGCCAGCAATTCGGCACGTTTTTGTTCAATGTTATGGCCGGAGAGCAGTAGCGTTCGCGTCGGCGCAGGCAGATCGCGATGAGGTTGAGCAAGCGTCACAGGGAGCTCCAGATTGCTGAGTAAGTGAAACGGTAATTCACTATAGCAAATGTGCATTTCTGCCCGATGACTTAACGCCGCCAGTGACGCAGCAGACGGCTTTTCATGCCGGTATCGAAACGCCATATATGGTCGAAGATGCGCAGAATGCCTGGTTTCCCGTGGGCCGACATCGCCACGGCGTGAAAACGTTGCTGATTATTTCGCTGACGCGTTTTGATGGTCCCGATCACCTCTTCCGGCAGACGCTGAGCAATAAAATCGGAAACGATCACCGCATCGGCTTCCTCCCACAGTGCGCCTTCCATTCGGGTCACAACGGAAGAGAGGCAGGCGGCCAGATCGGTGCCGCCACGGAAACGCTGGCTCAGAAAGCGAATCGCCTGTTCCAGTCCGTCGTCACCGGTCAGCTCATAACCAATCACCTCATGCGCAAACAGCATGATGTAGCAGCGACGGCGATCGGCCAGTGCAACTTTCAGCAGTGCCAGACAGAATGCTTTGGCGCAGCGCTCGTTGAAGCCCCCCATCGAACCGGAGGTATCGACGCAGACGATAAACGGCCCGCGCGGCTGCTCTTCATGCTGCTGGTGGCTGGCCGGACGCATAGTGACCTTTTCATGCCAGGCATCGCCCTGCAGCTTGTAGGTCAGCAGCCGTTTCTCTACCAGCCGCCGGTAAAACTCCAGCTCCAGTTCACTGATACTCAGCGCAGCTAACTCCGGTGGCAGCAGACGCAGCACGTCATCGCTCTGATGAATGCCGCTGACCTCCTCCGGCACGGAGGCAGGCTCCTGCACCAGATGATGAAAAGCTTCCATAGGGGCATCCTTTGACGGCACCGATTTTGCTTCGCGACTGCGACCCAGTTGCTGGGCCAGCTTCAGTAGCTCCGGTTGCTGCGCCAGAAAGTCGCCATATTGCAGCATCAGCTGATAGTCACCAGGCTGCAGTGACGCTTTGCTCATGTCCCACAGCCGGCCCGCGGCGGCTTCATCATCGTCACCGAGAATAGGTGCCAGCTGACCGCTCAGCGCCATGCGCTGCTGCAGTTCCGCCAGCAGGCGTTCGCGCTGCTGCTCCAGCAAATCCTGATTCAGCGTCAGCGTCTGTAAGGTCAGGCTGAGCCGCCAGCGTTGTAGAAAAAGCTGGTGCTGCGCGCTGCTGAGATGGCTGGTATCGGTGTGCTGCAGCAGCCGGTTGGCTTCATCCAGAAAAGGGGAAGGCAGGCTTTCAAGCGCCTGAAGCGTGGCATTCAGCTGGTGGCTGAATTCACGATCGCTGAGGAGTTGCACCCGCTGGAACAGCTGAAACTCTTCGGCCAGCGTGGCCGGAACCGGTGTGGTTTTGAGCTCAGCGTTGATCTCCGCTCGCCAGCGTGGCACCTCGCGCAACAGCGCTTTTTTCAGCCCGGGAAACTTTTCAAAAAACAGCGCCAGCTGCGGAGACGCCAGCAGGGCAATAATCAGCTCTTCAATCAGTTCGGTTTCACCCACTGAGAGCAGTGTGCTGAGCGTCTCCAGTGGGATCATTTACGCGCCTGTTTCAGCTGTTCCGCCACATCCTGCAGGCTGGTTTCAATGCGCGCCAGCCAGTCATCACTGATAAACAGGCAACGCTGGTGCTGGCTGAACAGATGACGCTGTGACCGCAGTTCACTCTCCAGCGCATCCAGCGCATCGGTGATCTCACCGGGCAACGGCTCGCTGTTGCTGACGCCAGGCAGGGTCAGACGCGACGATTGCAGGCTGACATCACGGATAGCCAGGCAGTGCTGCGCATCCACCTGTAAATCCAGGCTTTGCGCAAAGCCAATCCCATTAAGCTTGCCGCGAACCTCGCCGCCTTTCTGTAGCCACTGATTCAGGGCATCACGCGCAATCACCAGGTGGGTCACCTGCATGTCGTGCAGCATCAGCGGCTTTTGCAGCATCAGCGTCAGTTGCTCATCGGTAAAGCTTTCCGGCAGATCGTAATGGGGTTTGCGGCTGAACATGCCGCTGTGTTTTTCCAGGGTGATCGCCTGCGCGATGCTCTGCTGTTGCTGCAGAGCCAGGCGACGCGCTTTGATCTGCTGCAGTTTCAGCAGCATCGGCTGCTGCTGCCAGGCATGCTGCGTCATCAGCTGATCGATTTCTCGCTCCAGCAGCTGCATGGACGCGACGTCGTGCCAGAGGCAATCTTTCAGCAGGATCAGATCTATCGGGGCAATGGTATTGCGACCGCTGTAGAAAGCGCTGGCCTGCAGCAGATGAATGGCTTTTTTCCAGCGACGATCGGAAATATAAGGTGCGGCAGGCTGGCTCTCCAGTTGCTGACGCAGCTGATAAATCAGCTCAAAGACGGCATCGGGCAGGCTGACCTGGCTGATGCCGAGCTGCCACTGCGCATACTCTTCATCACTGATGCGCAGGGATTCCGCGACGGGATTGGTATGTTCATCCTGCTGGTGGGTCAGCATGCTGCGAAAATTCTGCTTCTCATGCACGTTATCCAGCCACAGGCGGATCAGCATTCGATCATAAAGCGCTTCAAGGCCGCTATCCGCTTCCGGCAGTTCGTTGGAAGCGGTAACCAGCAGCCGCATCGGGATGGTCTCTTCGCTGTCACCATTGCGGAAACGGCGTTCATTGATAGCGGTCAGCAGGGTATTCAGAATCGCCGGACCGGCTTTCCAGATCTCATCCAGAAAAACAATCTCGGCGTCGGGCAGATACCCTTTAGTGAGGCGCTGGTAGCGTCCTTCATCTTTCAGTGCCTGAATGGAGAGCGGGCCAAACACCTCTTCCGGCGTGGAGAAACGGGTCATCAGATATTCAAAGGCGCGGGCGTGCTGAAAGGCATATTTAAGGCGGCGGGCAATCAGGCTCTTGGCGATGCCCGGCGGTCCCAGCAGGAACACGCTTTCACCGCTCAGCGCCGCCAGCAGGCAAAGGCGAATGGCATGGTGCCGTTCATATAATCCTTTTTCTAACGTATTGCTAAGGCGAGAAATTCTTTCTGCCAAAAGATGGGGTTGAGCCATAATCACATCAATGTCCTTACGATCGTCGGGCCGCCGCGCTTAAGCAAGCGCCTTACTCTATAGATCATCATGCGTGAAAGCGTTGATAGCTGTCAGCTTTTTTGTTTCAGAAGGTTTGCCTGTTTTAAAAGTGGTGCTGGATGACAATTTATCGTCTTGAAATGACCCCGTTACCCTGACCGCGAGGCGAAGCGGGTATAGGAATTTTCGTTAAACCGTGCATACTGTGCGCTTTTTGATGGCCTGAGCGAGGGGTTTTTGCACCTCTTAGACTCCAACAAAAGATAACTCTATGAGCTCGGATAATAAGCAGTCACTTCGCGGATTAACGCTGGCCGCTATTGGTGTTGTTTACGGGGATATCGGCACCAGTCCGCTGTATACCTTGCGTGAATGTCTCTCCGGACAGTTTGGTTTCGGCGTTGAGCGGGAAGCGGTATTTGGCTTTCTGTCGCTGATTTTCTGGCTGCTGGTGCTGGTGGTCTCACTGAAGTACATCAGTTATGTGATGCGCGCCGACAACGCCGGGGAAGGCGGAATACTGACCCTGATGTCGCTGGCTGGCCGCCATACCGGTGCACGCGCCACGGCGGTGCTGGTGATCATGGGCCTGATTGGCGGCAGCTTCTTCTATGGAGAGGTGGTGATCACGCCAGCCATTTCGGTGATGTCCGCCATTGAGGGCCTTGAGATTGCTGCGCCGTCGCTGGATCCCTTTATTGTGCCGATGTCGATTGCCGTACTGACGCTGCTGTTTGCCATTCAGAAGCATGGCACCGGTATGGTGGGTAAACTCTTCGCGCCGGTAATGCTGGTCTGGTTTCTGGTGCTGGCGATCCTGGGGGTTATGGGCATCATGCGAAACCCGGACGTGCTGCATGCGCTGAATCCTGCCTATGCGGTTGAATTCTTCCTGCACTATAAGTCTGTTTCGTTCTTCGCCCTCGGTGCAGTCGTGCTGGCGATTACCGGGGTTGAGGCGCTCTATGCCGATATGGGTCACTTTGGTAAAGTGCCGATTCGACTGGCCTGGTTCTCAGTGGTGCTGCCGTCGCTGGTGCTGAACTACTTTGGCCAGGGCGCGCTGTTACTCAGCGATCCTAAAGCAATTAAAAACCCCTTCTTCCTGCTGGCCCCGGACTGGGCGCTGATCCCGATGCTGATTCTGGCAACGCTGGCCACCGTTATCGCTTCACAGGCGGTCATCTCTGGCGTCTTCTCGCTGACGCGTCAGGCGGTGCGACTGGGCTATCTGCCGGGGATGCGTATCATCCACACTTCTGAGCGCGAATCGGGCCAGATCTATATTCCGGTGATCAACTGGGTGCTCTATTTCGCCGTGCTGATTGTGATTATCAGCTTTGAGCATTCAAGCAATCTGGCTGCGGCTTACGGTATTGCGGTGACCGGCACTATGGTGCTGACGGCGATGCTCTCCTGCACCGTGGCGGTTAAAAACTGGCACTGGAATAAGCTGGCGGTCGCCGTCATCCTGGTGCTGATGCTTTGCATTGACGTGCCGTTGTTTACCGCCAATTTGGTGAAAATTTTCTCTGGTGGCTGGCTGCCGCTCTGTCTCGGCCTGGTGATGTTTATCATTATGACGACGTGGAAAAGCGAACGTTTCCGTCTGCTGCGCCGCATGCACGAACATGGTAACTCCCTGGAGGCAATGATCGCGTCGCTGGAGAAATCGCCGCCGGTTCGCGTACCGGGCACAGCGGTCTATATGTCGCGTGCCCTGAATGTGATTCCGTTTGCCATGCTGCACAACCTTAAGCACAACAAAGTGTTGCATGAGCGGGTCGTGCTGTTGACGTTGCGCACTGAAGATGCGCCTTACGTGCACAACGTGCGTCGTGTCACTATTGAGCAGCTGTCGCCGACCTTCTGGCGGGTGGTGGCAAGCTACGGCTGGCGTGAAACGCCAAACGTTGAGGAGATCTTCCATCGTTGCGGGCTGGAAGGACTCAACTGTCGCATGATGGAGACCTCGTTCTTTATGTCGCATGAGTCGCTGATCATCGGCAAGCGGCCGTGGTATCTGCGCCTGCGCGGCAAACTCTTCCTGGCGCTGCAGCGCAATGCGCTCCGTGCGCCAGACCAGTTTGAGATCCCGCCAAACCGGGTTATTGAGCTGGGCACTCAGGTCGAGATTTGATCGGCAGCGCCCGCCTTACGGGGTGGGCGCTGCCCAGCGTAGCGTGACGCACAAGCCGCCACCGGGTCGCTGGCTGAACGTAATCTGCATCCCGTGCAGTTGGGCAATATTACGCACTATCGATAATCCCAGCCCGCTCCCACTCTTCTCCTGACCTGGCGGTCGCCAGAAACGCTCACCGAGCCGTTGCAGGTCGGCAGCACTCAGACCCTCGCCGTTATCCTCCACCGACAGGCTGTTTGCCTGCAGTCGCACATCGACTTCGCTGCCCGCAGGCGTATAGCGAATGGCGTTATCCAGCAGATTCCGCACCAGCAGCGACAGCAACAGCGGATGGCCCTGAATTTGTGGATCGACCTCAGCGTGCAGCCGCAACGTGACACCGGTTTTATCCGCCAGCGGCAATTGTGCGGCGAGTGTCTCCTGCACCGTGCGTTTCAGCGCCACCGGTTCGAAGGCGTTGCGTGCATCATCAGCTTCAACCCGCGAGAGCGTCAGCAGTTGATCCACCAGCCGCGTGGCGCGGACAATGCCGGCATCCAGTTGTTGCAGCGCATGGGTTCGCATCACTTCGTCATCCGCAGTCAGCTGGATCACTTCGCTTTGCACCTGCAGCGCGGCCAGCGGACTGCGCAGCTCATGCGCGGCATCGGAGGTAAAGCGCCGTTCACGCTGCATCATGGCGCTGATACGGCTGAAAAGGCCATTAAGCGCAATCATCAGCGGCTGTACCTCTTTCGGCACGCGGTCTGCCTGCAGCGGCGTATCGTCATCGGGCGCGCGCTGCGCCAGCTGCTGTGCCAGCGTTTTCAATGGCCGCAGTTCAGACCAGACCAGGCCGATGAGCAACAGCAGCATAAACGGCAGTGCGATCAGCCAGGGCAGCATACTGGCTTTCATCAGATCCTGCGTCATGTCGTCGCGGTATTCCGACTCCTGACCGACGACTACCCGGAATTTCTGATCCGGCGTGGTCAGCCAGACAAACCGCCAGCGATCGTCATCATTGGTGAGCTGACCCTCATGAAATCCCTGATAGTCCGCCTCAAACGGCAGATAGCGGCCATTATCGCCATCATTCATCACCTGCCTGCCGTCACGGGTAAAAACAGCAAAGGCCAGGGCATCGTCATCCTGCTCCCCACGATGGTGGCGCAGCATCGCTTTGGTTCGGGGCAGCGTGGTGTTATCCAGCGAAGAGAAATCAAGCGTCAGCAGGCGCTTGGCCAGCAGCATCTGCTGGGTATCAAACAGCTCATCAAGGGTTTCACGGGTCTGATGCCAGGCACTCAGGCTGGCGCTGGCCCAGCAGAGCCCGAGCAGCAGCACAAAACCGATACCCAGCCGCAGAAACAGGCTCATTGATCGCATTCAGCGGCTCCCAGGGTATAGCCGACGCCGTGCAGCGTGCGGATAAACGCGCTGCCCAGTTTTTTACGCAGATGATGAATGTGGACCTCTACCGCATTGCTGGAGACATCGGCATCCCAGTTGTAGAGCTTCTCTTCCAGCTGGCTGCGCGTCAGCACCCGTCCTGGGTTGCGCATAAAGAGTTCCAGCAGCGCCAGTTCACGGCTTTTTAACTCAATCGCTTCGCCATCGCGCATGACGCTATGGCTGCCGGGGATCAGCACCACGTTACCGTGACGGAGTTCGGGCTGCAGTTGACCATGACGGCGGCGGATCAGCGCCTGTAAGCGCGCGGCCACTTCGGTTAAGGCAAAGGGTTTACACAGATAGTCATCGGCTCCCATCTGCAGGCCTTCAACCCGCTGATCGAGCGCATCGCGGGCAGTCAGTATCAGTACCGGTACATCTTTGCCCAGCTGCCGCCACTGCCGCAGGATATCGAGCCCATCCCGCTCAGGCAGAGAAAGGTCCAGAATCACCGCATCCCAGGGCGCGGCCTCCAGCGCGTTAAAGCCCGACTCACCAGAGGTAAACCAGTCAACGCTGAAGCCCAGTTTACTCAGTCCCGCTTTGATACCGTCGCCAATTAAGCGATCGTCTTCAATCAGTAAAATACGCATTACGTCTCCCTGTTCTGATAGCGCTTTATACGAAGCAACTTCCTCCCTGTACAGCTGATTTCGGCGAAAATGGCTTATTTTTCACGCTTAAGAAGCTGTTAAGAACTCTGTGGTCAACTGGGCGTATTCAAACCGAAAACACCACTGAGAAAGGGGTACACCATGAAAAAGCACGCTGCAATTCTGGCCGTCGTTATGCTGGCTTCCGCCCCGGTTTTCGCTGCACAGCAGGGCGGATTTGTTGATCCCAGTGCGCCGGCCGCACAGACGCCGTCAGCATCCGGTCAGGGCGGCTTCAGTGCCGATAACACCAGTGTGGTGACCGTGAAGCAGGCTGAAGAGATGAAAGATGACAGCTGGATCACCGTGCGCGGCAAGCTGGAAAAACAGATCGGCAAGGAAGATTATCTGTTCCGCGACCAGACCGGCACCATGAAGGTCGAAATCGACCACAAGCACTGGAACGGCCAGACGATCACGCCCAAAGATAACGTTGAGCTGACGGGTGAACTGGACAAAGATTTCAACAGCATTGAGATGGACGTTAAGCAGGTTAAGAAACTGCCTTAATCGTTTACTTCAGGGCCGCATTCGCGGCCCTTTTTTCCTCCCATTCCCCGCCTTAATGCAAATTTCTCCCCGCGTGAGCGAAACGTTTCGATAGCGATCACAGATTTCTTCTTTGCCGGTTGAGTTGATGGGGGCTTTTCATACACTTCAGACAGCGAAACGTTTCGCTATGGAGTGAAAAGATGAAAAAAGGTCGCCTTTTAAACGCAGAACTCTCTCATGTGATTGCCCGCCTGGGACACACGGATACGCTGACGATTGCCGATGCTGGCTTGCCCATTCCGGCCGGACCGCGACGCATCGACTTAGCGCTTACGCCGGGTACGCCCGATTTTATGCAGGTGGTGAATGCTGTCGCACTGGAGATGCAGGTAGAGAGTGCCCTGATCGCGGAGGAGATTAAGCAGCATAATCCGCACCTTCATAGCGCGCTCGTCGCCGTGCTCGAAGCCTTGCAACAGCACCAGGGGAATAGCATCACCATCAGCTACACCAGTCATGAAAAATTCAAACAACAAACGCAGCGTAGTCAGGCGGTCATTCGCAGCGGAGAGTGCTCTCCATTTGCGAATGTCATCCTCAGCGCCGGTGTGACCTTCTGAGGCCGCTATGCAACCTTTACTGCAACTCGACGGCATTGAAAAATCCTTTCCGGGCGTGAAAGCCCTGAAGGGTGCGTCGCTGAATGTCCGTGCAGGACGCGTGATGGCGCTGGTGGGCGAGAACGGCGCAGGCAAGTCCACCATGATGAAAGTGCTGACCGGGATCTATCAATATGATGCCGGTACGCTGCGCTGGCTCGGTAAAGAGACCCGTTTCAGTGGACCGAAAGCGTCTCAGGAAGCGGGTATTGGCATCATCCATCAGGAGCTGAACCTGATCCCTCAGTTAACCGTGGCGGAAAATATTTTTCTTGGTCGCGAATATGTGGGTCGTTTTGGCCGTATCCAGTGGCCGCGTATGTATGCCGAAGCCGATGCGCTGCTTAAAAGGCTCAATCTGCGCTTCAACAGCCACAAGCTGGTTGGCGATTTGTCGATTGGCGATCAGCAGATGGTCGAAATCGCCAAAGTGCTGAGCTTTGAGTCGCAGGTCATCATCATGGATGAGCCGACCGATGCGCTGACGGATACCGAAACGCTGTCGCTGTTCCGGGTGATCAACGAACTGAAAGCGCAGGGCTGCGGCATCGTCTATATCTCGCATCGCATGAAAGAGATCTTTGAGATCTGCGATGACGTCACCGTATTCCGCGACGGTCAGTTTATTGCTGAACGTCCGGTCAGCGAGCTGACCGAAGAGAGCCTGATCGAGATGATGGTCGGACGCAAGCTGGAGGATCAATATCCACATCTTAATCAGGCGCCCGGCGACGTGCGGCTCAAAGTGGAAAACGTCAGCGGGCCGGGCGTGGAGAACGTCAGCTTCAGTCTGCGCAAAGGTGAAATCCTTGGCATTTCGGGCCTGATGGGCGCGGGCCGTACTGAACTGATGAAGGTGCTCTACGGCGCCCTGCCGCGTCGTGAAGGCGCAATGTGGCTCAATGGCCGGGAAGTGGTGACGCGTTCGCCACAGGATGGACTGGCTAACGGTATCGTCTATATCTCGGAAGATCGTAAGCGTGATGGTCTGGTGCTGGGCATGTCAGTGAAAGAGAACATGTCGCTGACGGCGTTAGGCTATTTCAGTCACGGCAGCGGCACGCTGAAACATGCAGCAGAGCAGCTGGCGGTAGGCGATTTTATCCGGCTGTTCAACGTGAAAACCCCTTCTATGGAGCAGCCGATTGGCCTGCTTTCAGGCGGCAACCAGCAGAAAGTGGCGATTGCCCGCGGTCTGATGACCCGCCCTAACGTGCTGATTCTGGACGAGCCGACCCGCGGTGTGGATGTCGGTGCGAAGAAAGAGATCTACCAACTGATTAACCAGTTTAAAGCCGAAGGGCTGAGCATCATCCTGGTCTCCTCGGAAATGCCGGAAGTGCTGGGTATGAGCGACAGGATTCTGGTGATGCATGAAGGCCGTATCAGCGGCGAATTTACCCGAGAAGACGCCACTCAGGAGAGCCTGATGGCAGCCGCCGTAGGCAAGCAACACAGCGAGGATTTAGTGGTATGACGACCCAAACTTTACCGGCCAGCCGTCGCTGGTTTAGCAAAAGCTGGCTACTGGAACAGAAGTCGCTGATTGCGCTGGTGGTGCTGATTGCCGTAGTGGCCAGCCAGAGCCCGAACTTCTTTACCGTGGCGAACCTGTTCAACATTCTGCAGCAGACCTCGGTCAATGCCATTATGGCGGTCGGGATGACGCTGGTGATCCTGACTTCCGGTATTGACCTCTCTGTGGGATCGCTGCTGGCCCTGACCGGTGCGGTCGGTGCATCGCTGGTGGGCATGGAAGTCAATGCACTGGTCGCGGTAGCGGCTTCGCTGGCGCTGGGTGCGGCAATCGGTGCCCTGACCGGCACCATTGTGGCGCGCGGTAAGGTTCAGGCCTTTATCGCCACGCTAGTCATGATGCTGCTGCTGCGCGGTGTCACCATGGTCTACACCGACGGCAGCCCGATTAACACCGGCTTCAGTGCCAATGCCGATCTGCTGGGCTGGTTTGGTATTGGTCGCCCGCTGGGTATCCCTGCGCCGGTCTGGCTGATGGCGCTGGTCTTTGTCGCCGCCTGGTACATGCTGCAGCACACGCGTCTGGGTCGCTATATCTATGCGCTTGGCGGTAACGAAGCGGCAACGCGTCTCTCAGGCATCAATGTGAATCGCGTCAAAATCATCGTCTATTCACTGAGCGGCATGCTGGCGGCGCTGGCGGGCACCATTGAAGTGGCGCGTCTCTCATCAGCACAGCCGACGGCGGGTACCGGCTATGAGCTGGATGCGATTGCTGCGGTCGTGTTAGGCGGAACCAGTCTGGCTGGCGGTAAAGGCCGTATTTTCGGCACCCTGATTGGCGCGCTGATCCTCGGCTTCCTGAACAACGGCCTGAACCTGATGGGCGTCTCTTCGTACTACCAGATGATCGTTAAAGCGGTAGTCATCCTGCTGGCGGTGCTGGTGGATAATAAAAGCAGTAAATAACTCTGACCTTACACAGGATAATAAGATGAAAAAGTTAACCGCACTGGCCATGATCCTCGGCGCAACGCTCAGTACCAGCGCTATGGCAAAAGATACCATCGCGCTGGTGGTTTCAACCCTGAACAACCCGTTCTTTGTTTCTCTGAAAGAGGGTGCTCAGAAAGAAGCGGACAAACTGGGTTATAACCTGGTGGTGCTGGATTCACAGAACAACCCGGCTAAAGAGCTGGCGAACGTGCAGGATCTGACCGTTCGCGGTACTAAGCTACTGCTGATCAACCCGACTGACTCTGATGCCGTAGGTAACGCAGTCAAGATGGCTAACCAGGCGAACATTCCTGTCATCACGCTGGATCGTGTTGCGGCACAGGGCACCGTGGTCAGCCACGTCGCTTCCGATAACCGTTTCGGCGGTAAAATGGCCGGTGATTTTATCGCCAAAAAAGTCGGCGAAAATGCCAAAATTATTGAGCTGCAGGGCATTGCCGGCACCTCTGCTGCCCGCGAACGTGGCGAGGGCTTCAAACAGGCCGCTGATGCGCATAAATTCCAGATCCTCGCCAGCCAGCCTGCTGACTTTGACCGTACCAAAGGTCTGAACGTCATGCAGAACCTGCTGCAGGCGCATCCGGATGTTCAGGCGGTATTCGCTCAGAACGACGAAATGGCGCTGGGTGCACTGCGTGCGCTGCAGACCGCCGGAAAAACAGGTGTGATCGTGGTTGGTTTTGACGGCACTGCTGATGGCGTGAAAGCCGTAGAAGCTGGCAAACTGTCTGCGACCGTGGCACAGATGCCAGACAAAATTGGCATGATCGGCGTGGACACCGCTGATAAAGTGCTGAAGGGTGAAAAAGTGAAGGCGATCAATCCGGTCGACCTGAAGCTGGTCACTCAATAACTCAAAGAAAAGCAGGGCACCGCGCCACCCTCCCGGTGGCGCACTTATTCCGGACTCCCCTAATGAGCAAAAACGCAAAACTGGCCGTTCTTGGCAGCATTAACGCTGACCACATCCTTAATCTGGCGCACTTCCCTCGTCCCGGTGAAACGGTGATCGGGCAGAATTATCAGGTTGCGTTTGGCGGTAAAGGCGCGAATCAGGCGGTCGCCGCGGGTCGTGCGGGTGCCGATATCGCCTTTATAGGCTGTGTGGGCGCTGACGACATTGGCGAACGTATTCGTGAGCAGCTCACACAGGACAATATTGATACCACGCCTGTAGAAGTGGTTGAAGGCGAGTCGACCGGTGTGGCGATGATTTTCGTCAACGGTGACGGTGAGAACACTATCGGCATCTACTCCGGTGCAAACGCGGCGCTAACGCCTGATTGCGTGGCGCGTCATCAGCCGGTCATTGCCGGTGCCGATGCACTTTTAATGCAGCTGGAATCACCGCTGGAGAGCGTGCTGGCCGCCGCGACATTTGCCCGACAGCATCAGACGCAGGTTATTCTCAATCCGGCACCTGCCACCCCTCTCTCCGATGAGTTGCTGGCGCTGATCGATATTATTACTCCGAATGAAACGGAAGCGGAGAGTCTGACCGGCATTGCGGTTAACAATGATGAAGATGCGGCCCGCGCGGCGGCAGCACTGCATGCGAAAGGCATCGGCACGGTACTGATTACGCTGGGTCGCCGCGGTGTCTGGTTGAGCGAGCAGGGAGACGGTCAGCGTATTGCAGGCTTCAGCGTTAAAGCTATTGATACCATTGCGGCAGGCGACACCTTTAACGGTGCCTTTATTACCGCAAGACTGGAACAGAAGCCGATGTATGACGCGGTGCGATTTGCCCATGCCGCCGCCGCGATTGCCGTTACGCGTTCAGGTGCACAGCCCTCCGTGCCGTGGCGCGCGGAGATCGATGAATTTTTGCTGCAGCAGGGTTAAGCGCTTGAGTACCATGAAAGATGTCGCTCGGCTCGCGGGCGTCTCTACCTCCACTGTCTCGCACGTCATTAATAACAATCGCTTTGTCAGTGAAGGCGTGCGGGAAAAAGTTGAGCAGGCTATACGTCATCTTAACTATGCTCCTTCTGCACTGGCACGCAGTCTGAAAATTAATCAGACGCACACTATCGGTATGCTGCTGACTACCAGCAGTAACCCTTTTTATGCCGAAGTGGTGCGGGGCGTGGAGGAGAGCTGCTATCAGCGTGGCTACAGCCTGATTCTCTGTAATACGGCGGGAGATGAGGAGCGGATGAATCGCAGCCTGGAAACGCTGATGCAGAAGCGTGTCGATGGTTTGCTGATCATGTGTACTGAAAGTCATCTGCCGTCGGCAGACATCCTGAATCGTTATCCCTCTATACCTGCGGTGATGATGGACTGGGCACCATTTGAGGGGCGCGGTGACATCATTCAGGATAATGCGCTGCTGGGCGGCGAGCTGGCCACTCAGCATCTTATCGACAGCGGTTATACCCGTATCGCCTGTATAGCCGGTCCTCAGGATAAAACCCCGGCCCGTATGCGGCTCGAAGGTTATCGCAACGCCATGACTAAGAGTGGGCTGGAGATTTTGCCTGGCTATATCGTGAATGGTGACTTTGAATTTCAGGGTGGCTACAACGGGATGATCGAGTTGCTGGCGCTGGAAACGCTGCCGGAAGCGGTATTCACCAGTAACGATGCGATGGCTGTCGGCGTTTATCATGCCCTCTATCAGGCTGGCATGCAGGTTCCGCAGCAAATGGCGGTCATGGGGTATGACGATATTGAACTGGCGCGCTATCTCACTCCGCCACTGAGTACTATTCATCAGCCCAAAGATGCACTGGGCGAACTGGCGATAGATACATTAATTCATCGTCTCAGCGATCCCGACGCCAGCCAGCAAACGCTGGTGCTGACGCCGGAACTGGTGGTGCGAGGTTCGGTTTAGCGCTTTTTCTTCTTGTCGCGATTACTGATCAGATTACGTCCATCGCCGTTTTTCAGCAGCATAAAAGTCAGTGCCGAAAGCACGGTAACAACACCCATGGTCAGAAACGTGGCATGGAACTGTGAAATGGTGCTGGTTTCAAACTCCTGATAGAAGCGCAGCACCGCCGCGCTGACGGCCACACCAAAACTGATCGCTAACTGCTGCGTCACTGCCAGCACGCTATTACCCCCGCTGGCGTTATCATCATCCAGATCGGCCAGAGTAATGGTGTTCATGGCGGTGAACTGCGTAGACATCGCCATACCGAGAACAAACAGTGGAAGCAAGAGTACAAAGATGCTTTCAGCGGGTGACTGCAGAGAGAAGCTGGCGATCAGGATGCCGATAATGGCGGTAATGCCGACCAGCAGACGGCGATAGCCCAGCCAGCGCAGCAGTTGTGTCACCGTTGACTTCGCCAGTATTGAACCAATGGCGGTTGGCGCCATCATGCAGCCTGCGATAATCGCAGAAAAGCCAAACCCGACCTGCAACATGAGCGGCATCAAAAAGGGCACACAGCCGGTGCCGAGACGAGAGGCAATATTGCCGACGATGCCGACTGAGAATGTCCGGGTTTTAAACATCGGCAGATTGATCAACGGTGAAGGGTGATTCCGGGCATGTACTATATAGAGGAGCAAAAGCACGATCCCGCTGAGTAATATCCCGCCCGCCAGCCAGGCAGAAACAATCCGCTCACCGAACAGCTCAATCCCAATTGAAATCATCACCAGTCCAGTCCCGAATAATATGAAGCCGAAAAAGTCGAAGCGGCGCTTGGGTGTAGTGAAGTCCGGCATATATTTGCGTGCGTAGATAATGCCGAGAATGCCTATCGGGATATTAATCAGGAAGATCCAGTGCCACGTCGCGTAGGTTACCAGCACACCGCCCAGCATGGGGCCCAGTATTGGGCCAACTAATCCTGGCATGGTGACGAAATTGAGTACTGGCAGCAATTCACTGCGCGGATAGGCGCGTAGCAGCGCAAGGCGTGCGACCGGCATCATCATTGCGCCACCCACGCCCTGTACGATTCGCGATATGACCAGCACCGAAAGCGTCGGTGAGAGCGCACAAGCCAGCGAGCCGAGGGTGAACAGCGAAACCGCAATGATAAATACCTTGCGCGTGCCGAAGCGATCGGCGAGCCAGCCGCTGACCGGAATCAGCATAGCGACAGTGAGGGTGTAACTGATGACGGCGGATTGCATGGCCAGGGGAGAACGGTCAAGGCTGGTGGCGATAGCGGGCAGGGCGGTATTCAGTATAGTGGCGTCGAGTGACTGCATGAAAAAGGCCATAGCCGCTATCCATGGCAAACCGGCCATGCTGCGCGAGGATTTTATCATTGAGTGTCCTTCCTGGGGTTATCCTGCGAGAAGAAGCAAAATAATAGCACCCGTAATCTGCAACGGCAGGTCTCTTTACAACGTTTGATCGCTGTTTTTGTGCGTTATTCGGCCATGAAACGTCTCTTTTTAAGCCGTTCGTTTAAAAAAGATGCGCTCAGTAAATTAATTCGAAGAAACACTTGTCAGCCTGCGGAAACTCCCTATAATGCGCCTCCATCGACACGGCACACCGGCAACGGGATGACGGGCTGAGAGGCACAGGAGACTGCGCCGCCGGAGAAAAACTTCTGAGAAAGAGGTTGACTCTGCAGGAGGAAAGCGTAATATACGCCACCTCGCGACAGGACGCTAACGCACTGTTCGCACTGCTCTTTAACAATTTATCAGACAATCTGTGTGGGCACTCGCAGGATTGATATCAGCGTCTTTGGACGCACAAAAATATCAAAGCCTCACGAGTGAACACATAATGAAATTCATTATGACGTTTTACAGATGAGCATCGCTGCACTTGTTGCAGCAAATCAAACTTAAATTGAAGAGTTTGATCATGGCTCAGATTGAACGCTGGCGGCAGGCCTAACACATGCAAGTCGGACGGTAGCACAGAGAGCTTGCTCTCGGGTGACGAGTGGCGGACGGGTGAGTAATGTCTGGGGATCTGCCCGATAGAGGGGGATAACCACTGGAAACGGTGGCTAATACCGCATAACGTCGCAAGACCAAAGAGGGGGACCTTCGGGCCTCTCACTATCGGATGAACCCAGATGGGATTAGCTAGTAGGCGGGGTAATGGCCCACCTAGGCGACGATCCCTAGCTGGTCTGAGAGGATGACCAGCCACACTGGAACTGAGACACGGTCCAGACTCCTACGGGAGGCAGCAGTGGGGAATATTGCACAATGGGCGCAAGCCTGATGCAGCCATGCCGCGTGTATGAAGAAGGCCTTCGGGTTGTAAAGTACTTTCAGCGGGGAGGAAGGCGGTGCGGTTAATAACCGCGCCGATTGACGTTACCCGCAGAAGAAGCACCGGCTAACTCCGTGCCAGCAGCCGCGGTAATACGGAGGGTGCAAGCGTTAATCGGAATTACTGGGCGTAAAGCGCACGCAGGCGGTCTGTTAAGTCAGATGTGAAATCCCCGGGCTTAACCTGGGAACTGCATTTGAAACTGGCAGGCTTGAGTCTTGTAGAGGGGGGTAGAATTCCAGGTGTAGCGGTGAAATGCGTAGAGATCTGGAGGAATACCGGTGGCGAAGGCGGCCCCCTGGACAAAGACTGACGCTCAGGTGCGAAAGCGTGGGGAGCAAACAGGATTAGATACCCTGGTAGTCCACGCCGTAAACGATGTCGACTTGGAGGTTGTTCCCTTGAGGAGTGGCTTCCGGAGCTAACGCGTTAAGTCGACCGCCTGGGGAGTACGGCCGCAAGGTTAAAACTCAAATGAATTGACGGGGGCCCGCACAAGCGGTGGAGCATGTGGTTTAATTCGATGCAACGCGAAGAACCTTACCTACTCTTGACATCCACGGAATTCGGCAGAGATGCCTTAGTGCCTTCGGGAACCGTGAGACAGGTGCTGCATGGCTGTCGTCAGCTCGTGTTGTGAAATGTTGGGTTAAGTCCCGCAACGAGCGCAACCCTTATCCTTTGTTGCCAGCGATTCGGTCGGGAACTCAAAGGAGACTGCCGGTGATAAACCGGAGGAAGGTGGGGATGACGTCAAGTCATCATGGCCCTTACGAGTAGGGCTACACACGTGCTACAATGGCGCATACAAAGAGAAGCGACCTCGCGAGAGCAAGCGGACCTCACAAAGTGCGTCGTAGTCCGGATCGGAGTCTGCAACTCGACTCCGTGAAGTCGGAATCGCTAGTAATCGTGGATCAGAATGCCACGGTGAATACGTTCCCGGGCCTTGTACACACCGCCCGTCACACCATGGGAGTGGGTTGCAAAAGAAGTAGGTAGCTTAACCTTCGGGAGGGCGCTTACCACTTTGTGATTCATGACTGGGGTGAAGTCGTAACAAGGTAACCGTAGGGGAACCTGCGGTTGGATCACCTCCTTACCTGAAGATACCTTCCCGCGCAGTGTCCACACAGATTGTCTGATAAAAAGTAACGAGCAGAAAAAACCTCTACAGGCTTGTAGCTCAGGTGGTTAGAGCGCACCCCTGATAAGGGTGAGGTCGGTGGTTCAAGTCCACTCAGGCCTACCAGATTTGTCCTCATGCTGCGTTGTGTCGACGGCTCGCATAGTTCACTATGCTTCGCATCGACACGCCTTGCCTGAGAAAAAATCGCATTCTTTACATGAAGAATGTTACTCCTGGTAGTAGCGGTCTCTGCAGTAACTGTATGGGGCTATAGCTCAGCTGGGAGAGCGCCTGCCTTGCACGCAGGAGGTCAGCGGTTCGATCCCGCTTAGCTCCACCATACCGTTTATCTGTTTTTTCTGAATACTTCAGAGCGTACCGGCAACGGTGTGCTGCGAAGTATTATGCTCTTTAACAATCCGGAACAAGCTGAAAATTGAAACGACGTGTCGCTTTCATTCTCCGTAATAAGAATGAAAAATGCGGCACGTTCGAGTCTCTCAAATCCCTGCAGTCTGCAGCGTTGCAAAACGCCTGTGGGTTGTGAGGTTAAGCGACTAAGCGTACACGGTGGATGCCCAGGCAGTCAGAGGCGATGAAGGACGTGCTAATCTGCGTAAAGCGACGGTAAGGTGATATGAACCGCTACAGCCGTCGATGTCCGAATGGGGAAACCCGGTGCACTCTGTGCATCATTGCAGCATGAATACATAGTGCTGCAAGGCGAACCGGGGGAACTGAAACATCTAAGTACCCCGAGGAAAAGAAATCAACCGAGATTCCCCCAGTAGCGGCGAGCGAACGGGGAGCAGCCCAGAGCCTGAATCAGCATGTGTGTTAGTGGAAGCGTCTGGAAAGTCGCAGGGTACAGGGTGATACTCCCGTACACAAAAGCACACGTGCTGTGAGCTCGATGAGTAAGGCGGGACACGTGGTATCCTGTCTGAATATGGGGGGACCATCCTCCAAGGCTAAATACTCCTGACTGACCGATAGTGAACCAGTACCGTGAGGGAAAGGCGAAAAGAACCCCGGCGAGGGGAGTGAAACAGAACCTGAAACCGTGTACGTACAAGCAGTGGGAGCCCTCTTTACGGGGGTGACTGCGTACCTTTTGTATAATGGGTCAGCGACTTATATTCTGTAGCAAGGTTAACCGTATAGGGGAGCCGCAGGGAAACCGAGTCTTAACTGGGCGTTAAGTTGCAGGGTATAGACCCGAAACCCGGTGATCTAGCCATGGGCAGGTTGAAGGTTGGGTAACACTAACTGGAGGACCGAACCGACTAATGTTGAAAAATTAGCGGATGACCTGTGGCTGGGGGTGAAAGGCCAATCAAACCGGGAGATAGCTGGTTCTCCCCGAAAGCTATTTAGGTAGCGCCTCGTGAACTCATCTCCGGGGGTAGAGCACTGTTTCGGCTAGGGGGCCATCCCGGCTTACCAACCCGATGCAAACTGCGAATACCGGAGAATGTTATCACGGGAGACACACGGCGGGTGCTAACGTCCGTCGTGAAGAGGGAAACAACCCAGACCGCCAGCTAAGGTCCCAAAGTCATGGTTAAGTGGGAAACGATGTGGGAAGGCACAGACAGCCAGGATGTTGGCTTAGAAGCAGCCATCATTTAAAGAAAGCGTAATAGCTCACTGGTCGAGTCGGCCTGCGCGGAAGATGTAACGGGGCTAAACCATGCACCGAAGCTGCGGCAGCGACACTTATGTGTTGTTGGGTAGGGGAGCGTTCTGTAAGCCGTCGAAGGTGTGCTGTGAGGCATGCTGGAGGTATCAGAAGTGCGAATGCTGACATAAGTAACGATAAAGCGGGTGAAAAGCCCGCTCGCCGGAAGACCAAGGGTTCCTGTTCAACGTTAATCGGAGCAGGGTGAGTCGACCCCTAAGGCGAGGCCGAAAGGCGTAGTCGATGGGAAACAGGTTAATATTCCTGTACTCGGTGTTACTGCGAAGGGGGGACGGAGAAGGCTATATCAGCCGGGCGACGGTTGTCCCGGTTTAAGCGTGTAGGCGGAGGGTCCAGGTAAATCCGGTCCCTTATTAACGCTGAGGCGTGACGACGAGGCACTACGGTGCTGAAGTGATAAATGCCCAGCTTCCAGGAAAAGCCTCTAAGCATCAGGTAACACAGAATCGTACCCCAAACCGACACAGGTGGTCAGGTAGAGAATACCAAGGCGCTTGAGAGAACTCGGGTGAAGGAACTAGGCAAAATGGTGCCGTAACTTCGGGAGAAGGCACGCTGGCGCGTAGGTGGAGGGACTTGCTCCCCGAGCCGAAGCCAGTCGAAGATACCAGCTGGCTGCAACTGTTTATTAAAAACACAGCACTGTGCAAACACGAAAGTGGACGTATACGGTGTGACGCCTGCCCGGTGCCGGAAGGTTAATTGATGGGGTTATCCGCAAGGAGAAGCTCTTGATCGAAGCCCCGGTAAACGGCGGCCGTAACTATAACGGTCCTAAGGTAGCGAAATTCCTTGTCGGGTAAGTTCCGACCTGCACGAATGGCGTAATGATGGCCAGGCTGTCTCCACCCGAGACTCAGTGAAATTGAACTCGCTGTGAAGATGCAGTGTACCCGCGGCAAGACGGAAAGACCCCGTGAACCTTTACTACAGCTTGACACTGAACATTGAGCCTTGATGTGTAGGATAGGTGGGAGGCTTTGAAGCGCGGACGCCAGTCTGCGTGGAGCCAACCTTGAAATACCACCCTTTAATGTTTGATGTTCTAACGTAGGCCCGTTATCCGGGCTGCGGACAGTGTCTGGTGGGTAGTTTGACTGGGGCGGTCTCCTCCTAAAGAGTAACGGAGGAGCACGAAGGTCAGCTAATCACGGTCGGACATCGTGAGGTTAGTGCAATGGCATAAGCTGGCTTGACTGCGAGAGTGACGGCTCGAGCAGGTGCGAAAGCAGGTCATAGTGATCCGGTGGTTCTGAATGGAAGGGCCATCGCTCAACGGATAAAAGGTACTCCGGGGATAACAGGCTGATACCGCCCAAGAGTTCATATCGACGGCGGTGTTTGGCACCTCGATGTCGGCTCATCACATCCTGGGGCTGAAGTAGGTCCCAAGGGTACGGCTGTTCGCCGTTTAAAGTGGTACGCGAGCTGGGTTTAGAACGTCGTGAGACAGTTCGGTCCCTATCTGCCGTGGGCGCTGGAGAATTGAGGGGGGTTGCTCCTAGTACGAGAGGACCGGAGTGAACGCACCACTGGTGTTCGGGTTGTCATGCCAATGGCACTGCCCGGTAGCTAAGTGCGGAAAAGATAAGTGCTGAAAGCATCTAAGCACGAAACTTGCCCCGAGATGAGTTCTCCCTGACTCCTTGAGAGTCCTGAAGGGACGTTGAAGACTACGACGTTGATAGGCCGGGTGTGTAAGCGCAGCGATGCGTTGAGCTAACCGGTACTAATGACCCGTGAGGCTTAACCTTACAACGCCAGAGGCGTTTTTGAGAGACACGATTTTCAGCCCTGTTCCGGATATTCTGCGCGGCCTTAAAGGGCGGCGCGGAGACAGGATTTGCCTGGCGGCTTTAGCGCGGTGGTCCCACCTGACCCCATGCCGAACTCAGAAGTGAAACGCCGTAGCGCCGATGGTAGTGTGGGGCCTCCCCATGCGAGAGTAGGGAACTGCCAGGCATTATATAAGTGAAGAAGCCCCGCACGCAGTGCGGGGCTTTTTTACGTCTGCAGATCGTGAAAAACACGAAAACCTCTCTGCTTCAACGCTTTTGCAGCCAGTCAGCAATAAAATCTGCAACGTTGTCCGGACTGTTTATATCCAGAACCGGCACATTTAGCGCTAATTTCTGGTCGCTGGCGACAGCGATCACTTGCCCATCAAGCAGTTCCTCGATCTCACCCTTGATCCCGGCACGCCAGACAACAATTTTAGGCACCGATTCCTCTTTAAAGCCCTCAACCAGCACTATCTCCAGCACAGAGTGATCCATGCGGCTGAGCAGATAAGGCAGATCAATCGACGGCTTTTCCGGTGTCTCACACATCAATGCCCATCGCTCTCTGTTAGCTACAATCACCTGACTGGCTCCTGCTTTTCTGAGCAGATAGCTATCTTTGCCTGGTGTATCTACGTCCATCTCATGATGCGTGTGCTTAATCAGCCCGGCGCGAATCTCTTTATTAAGAAGAATCGGTATCACCTGCTGTAATAGTGTCGTTTTGCCGGTTCCACTCCAGCCGACAATCGCGAGTAAAGGTAATGACATATCAACCGCTCTACTTCAGGTCATCAGGTGTATTGATATTGCGGAAAGCAGATTCATCATCATCCAGCTGAACAGCATGGCCGCCGTGGTCGCGCAGGAAGTGCATCAGACGTCGTTCACCGGCGTGAAGATAGTCATGAAGAGGTGCTGCCATCTCCCGATGAATCAGCGCCAGCGTCGGGTGGTCGCGTGATTGTGAGCGAACCCAGACTGCAGGGGCGTTTCCCCGTTGTTCAGCCAGTTTTTCAACGAAGTTAAGAGGAACGGCAGGCGTATCACAGGAGCAAAACGCAGCCCATTCACCGTCGATGGTTATTAATGCACTGTAGATACCAGCCAGCGGACCCGGATAGCCATCAAAAACATCCTGCACAACCCGACACCCGCTTAACTGATAGCGATCAATATTACGATTGGCATTAATCATGACAATGTCGACTTGTGGCCTGAGCCGTTCAAGGACATGCTGATAAAGCGGCCTGCCATCCAGTTGCACTAATCCTTTGTCCTGACCACCCATACGGCGGCCCTGACCTCCGGCCAGAATGATGCCGGTCAATCTTGTCATGACTGTGCCCTCGCTGATGACGCACTGTGAATAACGGAGAAACCTCAATGAAATGCCATCGTTTAAACGAGTTGATCGAACTGCTGCAACCCGCCTGGCAAAAAGAGCCTGACCTGAATCTGGTCACATTTTTGCAGAAACTGGCGCAGGAATCTGGTTTCCGTGGCCCGTTAAGTGAATTAACTGACGATGTATTAATTTACCATCTCAAAATGCGTGACTCCGCCAGCGATGATGCGATCCCAGGCCTGAAAAAAGACTATGAAGTTGATTTCAAAACTGCACTGCTCCGCGCACGGGGTGTCATTAAACAGGACGAGTAATGTTATCCTTGGCAGCTAAATGTTAGGGCAACTACAGGTAATATGATGAGCGACGCTGCTTTCAACTTCCAGACATTAAATCCCGACGTATTGCTTGATGCGCTCTGGGATACAGGAATTCGCGTCGAATCAGGTCTGACAGCCCTGAACAGCTATGAGAACCGGGTTTACCAATTCAGCGATGATGAAAAACGTCGCTATGTTGCGAAGTTTTATCGCCCACAGCGCTGGCGTGCTGAACAGATTGATGAAGAGCATCAGTATGCGCTCGATCTGCTGGCTGACGAGGTGCCCATCGCAGCACCACTGCGGTTAAAGGGTGAGACCCTGCACAGTCACGCTGGCTTCTTCTTTGCCGTATTCCCCAGCCTGGGCGGACGACAATATGAGACAGACAACGAAGATCAGATGGAGTGGGTAGGCCGCTTCCTGGGCCGCATTCATCAGACCGGGCGTAAAGCGCTGTTCAGGCATCGGCCTGCCATCGGTCTGGATGAATATCTGCATGAACCCCGGCAGGTGCTGGAGCACTCTCTGTTAGTGCCTGCATCGCTTAAAGTCGCACTGCTACAGGCTATCGATAAGCTGGGAAACACGTTGCAACAACAGTGGCACACCACGTGGCAGCCGCTACGATTACATGGCGACTGCCATCCGGGTAATATCCTGTGGCGCGATGGACCACTGTTTGTGGATCTGGATGATGCCCGTAATGGCCCGGCCGTGCAGGATCTCTGGATGCTGATCAGCGGCGATCGTCAGGAACAGCGTATTCAATGGGATATACTGCTGGAGGCGTACAGTGAGTTCAGTGATTTTGATATTAATGAATTGTCACTGATTGAACCTTTACGCGCCATGCGCATGGTTTATTATCTGGCCTGGGTTGTCCGACGCTGGCAGGATCCCGCTTTTCCGCGCGCTTTCCCCTGGATGACAGATGAAGATTTCTGGCGCAGGCAAATTTCACTCTTTACCGAGCAGGAGAAGCTGTTGCAGGAACCTCCTCTGCAGCTGACACCGCAATATTAACGACGTAGTCAGGAGAAGTTTTCACGATGAAAAAAATTTGGTTTGCACTGATGGGTTTAGTGCTGGCATTCAGCGCGTCTGCTGCCCAGTTCACTGAAGGTAAACAATATGTGAGTCTGCCAAAACCTGTGGCCAGTGAACCTCAGGTGTTGGAGTTCTTTTCCTTCTTCTGCCCGCACTGCTATCAGTTTGAGCGTATTTATCACGTCAATGACGCGGTGAAAAACAACCTGCCTGCTGACACCAAAATGGTGAAATACCACGTCGATTTCCTCGGTGGTGATATGGGGCCGGTTGTGACCCAGGCCTGGGCTGTTGCAATGGCGCTGGGTGTTGAAGATAAGGTGACAGCCCCGATCTTCGATGGCATTCAGAAAACGCAGACAATCACCGATCCTGCCAGTCTGAAAGAAACTTTTGTCAAAGCAGCCGGTATCTCCGCTGCTGAATACGATGCTGCGTGGAACAGCTTCGCCGTAAAAGCGCTGGTTGCGCAGCAGCAGAAAGCGGCTGCGGATGTTGACCTGCGTGGCGTGCCAGCGATGTTCGTGAATGGCAAATATATGGTGAACAACGGCGGTCTGGATCTCAGCTCTATGGATAATATGGTCGCAGACTATGCGAACGTCGTGAAATTCCTTTTAAGCCAGAAGTAATCTGCTTTACCACCCCATCTGACGCCAGCTCTGCTGGCGTTTTTTTATGCCATTGAACAGCGGCGCAAATTTTGTCCATCTCCAGGGCATAAATTTAATATCCACACAAGGGATCGCGTAATTAAAAATGGCGATCGGGTCACGGAAATTAAATAAGTCAATGAAAATTATAGATTTTATTAAAGGCTAAATCCTTTAAGATCCTGAATAACAGCGCGTTATAATTTTTACGCACAAAGTTATCCACAGAACGATCGTTGCGATCTTCCCTCCAGAACCGTCAAAAACGTGACATATCCTACGCCTTAGTTCACCATTTCCGCCAGCTTGTGGCATCCTTATAGACCAACCCATAGCAACGAAGACAACACAGACTTATGGCGCAAATAGCAGAAAATCCCCTCATTCTGGTCGATGGCTCATCCTATCTTTATCGCGCATATCATGCGTTTCCGCCGCTGACCAATAGTGCAGGTGAACCCACTGGCGCCATGTACGGCGTGCTCAACATGCTGAAAAGCCTGCTGGCGCAATATAATCCTAGTCACGTTGCTGTGGTGTTCGATGCCAAGGGCAAAACCTTCAGGGACGAGCTGTTCGAGCATTATAAATCTCATCGTCCGCCGATGCCTGACGAACTGCGTGCGCAAATCGAGCCGCTGCATGAGATGGTGCGGGCGATGGGTCTGCCGTTGCTGGCTGTGAGCGGCGTTGAAGCCGATGATGTCATCGGTACACTGGCGCTGGAAGCGGAGAGAAAAGGCCTTTCAGTACTAATCAGCACAGGCGACAAAGATATGGCGCAGCTGGTCACGCCAGCCATCACGCTGATTAACACCATGAGCAATACCATTCTGGGACCGGAAGAGGTTGAGCAGAAATATGGTGTGCCGCCAGCTTTGATCATCGATTTTCTGGCCATGATGGGCGACAGCTCAGATAACATCCCTGGCGTTCCCGGCGTGGGTGAGAAAACGGCACAGGCTCTGCTGCAGGGCCTGGGCAGCATGCAGACCATTTATGACAATCTGGACAAGGTAGCCGATCTCGGCTTTCGTGGTGCCAAAACCATGGCGACTAAACTTGAGCAGAATCGTGATGTAGCCTTTCTCTCTTATCAGCTGGCGACAATTAAAACCGACGTTGAGCTGGCGCTGCCCTGTGAAGAGCTTACGGTCACTGAACCCGATGTCGAAGCATTGCAGGCACTGTTCAGCCGGTACGAATTCAAACGCTGGCTGAGCGACCTGCAGGATGGGAAATGGCTGCAGGGCAAGAAGAGCAATACTCAGGCGCAGAAATCGCTCTCCGATGAGCCGGTTCCTGTGGCTGAAACCAGCAGCGTATTACCGACCGAGAATTATGTCACCATTCTGGATCAGGATCTTTTCGACAGCTGGCTGGAGAAGCTGAAAAACAGCGAGGTTTTTGCCTTTGATCTGGAGACCGACGCGCTGGATACCCTGAGCGCTAACATCGTGGGCATCAGCTTTGCGGTTGCGCCCGGCGAAGCCGCCTATCTGCCGGTTGCACACGACTATCTCGATGCGCCTGATCAGCTGGATCGCGCGGCCGTTCTGGCACAGCTCAAGCCCCTGCTGGAAGATGACAGCGCCTGGAAAGTGGGCCAGAACCTGAAATACGATCGTGGCGTGCTGAAGAATTACGACATTGAACTGGCCGGTATCAAATTCGACACCATGCTTGAGTCCTATATTCTTAACAGCGTGGTGGGCAAACATGACATGGATAGCCTGGCTGCTCGCTGGCTTAACCACAAAACGGTCACCTTCCAGGAGATCGCTGGTAAAGGCAAAAATCAGCTGACGTTCAATCAAATCGCACTGGAGCAGGCATCCCATTATGCTGCCGAAGATGCCGATGTGACCCTGCAATTGCATCTGAAAATGTGGCCAGAGCTGGAGAAAGAAGCGGGCCCGAGAAAAGTCTTCGAGCAGATTGAGATGCCGTTACTGACGGTAATTTCCAGGATTGAGCGCAATGGCGTGTTAATCGATCAGGCTATTCTGGCGCAACACTCGAAAGAGCTGACTGCCCGACTCGCTGAGCTTGAATTAAAAGCGCATGAGCTGGCGGGAGAACCCTTTAACCTCTCATCCACCAAACAGCTTCAGGTGATTCTGTTTGAAAAACAGGGTATCAAGCCCACTAAGAAAACACCGGGTGGGGCACCGTCAACCAGCGAAGAAGTGTTAGCTGAGCTGGCACTCGACTATCCGCTGCCCAAAGTGATTCTGGAGCATCGCGGCTTATCCAAACTTAAGTCGACCTATACGGATAAATTACCGCTGATGATCAACCCGCTGAGCGGGCGCGTACATACCTCTTATCATCAGGCCGTTACCGCCACCGGTCGCTTGTCATCTGCCGACCCGAATCTTCAAAACATTCCGGTACGTAATGACGAAGGACGCCGAATCCGTCAGGCCTTTGTGGCGGCCAAAGGCTATCGCATTGTGGCGGCAGACTATTCGCAAATCGAACTGCGTATCATGGCGCATCTTTCTCAGGATAAAGGATTACTGGACGCTTTTGCCCAGGGCGAAGATATTCACCGTGCCACGGCATCCGAAGTGTTTGGTGTACCACTGGATAAGGTCAGTGCAGAACAGCGCCGTAGTGCGAAAGCGATCAACTTTGGTCTGATCTATGGCATGAGCGCATTTGGTCTGTCGCGCCAGCTGAACATTGGCGCAGGCGAAGCGAAAAAGTATATGGATCTCTACTTTGAACGCTATCCGGGCGTACTGCGCTATATGGAGAACACCCGCCAGCTGGCGGCAAGTAAAGGCTATGTCGAAACGATTGAAGGCCGTCGGCTGTGGCTGCCCGATATTAAATCCAGCAACGCGATTCGCCGGAAAGCTGCAGAACGTGCCGCGATCAATGCGCCAATGCAGGGAACGGCAGCGGATATTATCAAGCGGGCGATGATTGCTGTTGATGAGTGGCTGGAACAGCAAAACGACAATAGTGTCAGAATGATCATGCAGGTTCACGATGAACTGGTGTTCGAAGTGAAAGCGGAGGCCGTTGAAGCAGCCAGCCAGAAAATCCGTGCGTTGATGGAAGGTAGCGTGCAGCTCGACGTGCCTTTACTGGTTGAAGTCGGTGTGGGTGACAACTGGGATGAAGCCCACTGATTCACGGCTTCAGGTCGGTTCCACAGAGCGGAATCGACCCTTAATCAGGTATAAGTAAATCGTTTAATTCCCTGGTTTAGACCGGCCAGCGCTGGTACTGAGATTAAGCGTTTTTATAACTGCTTATCGGCTAAACACTTTTTTCGTTATTTAACTACATCGCAACGCTATTTTTGTGATGTGTATGGTAAAAAAAGTCCTGCCTGATGTAAGTAAGCAACAAAAAAGCCTTTGTCACGCACAGAAAATCAGGTAAAGTTCGTCGCGTAGGGTACAGAGGTAAGATGTTCTATCTTTCAGACCTTTTACTTCACGTAATCGGATTTGGCTGAATTTAGCCGCCCCAGTCATTCTGTGACTGGGGCGTTTTTTATTGGGCTTTTTGCACCGCCAGCTTCAGCGGCACCGGGTTGCCAGTTACTCTTCCCCGTCCGGATCCTCAACCGCCGGTTCAAGCGTATTAAACCAGCTGTCCAGCTTCTGACGAACCTTATCCACGCCGATTTTCTTCAGCGAGGAGAAGAGCTCTACCTGCACATCACCAGCGAATGCGAGTGCAGCTTCACGCACGACATTGAGCTGCGCTTTACGGGCACCTGAGGCCAGTTTGTCTGCTTTAGTCAGAAGTAACAGCACCGGAATACCGCTTTCCACTGACCACTGAATCATCTGTCGATCAAGGTCTTTCAGCGGGTGACGGATATCCATCAACACGACCAGTCCTTTCAATGCCTGACGTTTTTGCAGGTATTCCCCTAACGCACGTTGCCACTTGAGCTTCATCTCTTCCGGCACTTCGGCATAACCGTAACCGGGCAGGTCGACCAGACGCTTACCCTCTTTCACTTCGAAAAGGTTAATCAGCTGCGTACGTCCCGGCGTTTTACTGGTACGTGCCAGACCCTTCTGATTGGTTAACGTATTCAGCGCACTCGATTTTCCCGCGTTCGAACGGCCAGCAAAAGCCACTTCAATTCCGGTATCGGCAGGCAGATGACGGATATCCGGCGCGCTCATGACAAAGTGGGTAACGTGATAATTCAATTCAGACAAGGTAACACTCCAGAAAACGCATTAAGGCAATGGCGGCGATTATACGCGTTATGGCGCGAAAGTGCTCAATCACATCTCGATAACAAAGTGTGTAAGAGATTTGCCATTCAGGCTGCGGGTTATTTCGCTTTTTACTTTAATTACTAAAAATAAAAAGCATTAAAATTCATGGTTTTGACTTTTATTGTTCTTTTTTTGAACTAACTATTTTTGCCATCGACTTGAGGCTTTTACCAGTTGGTCTACATTATTGTGCAGTGAACGGCAGCACACATCAGGATGATGCGCTCAGGGATGTCAGGAAGGCAAAGAGCGGTGGAATGGAAACGGTCAGGGATACGGCCAGACAGGGATAAGGAAAAGCTCAGGAGTTGAGCAGGCGCGGGATTAACCGGGATGTTACGAGCCGAAAAGGACTTAAAACATGATTCCTTCTTACGAAGGTATGAAATAAGGCGACAGCTTGAGCTGTCGCCTTTTTTCTTTGCCTGGTTTCTGCTAGATTTCGCCGCAATTCTATACTGAATAAAAAAGCCGGGACTGAATACTATGAAGCAACCTGCACGAGCTGCTAACGGCAAACCTGCCGTCAAAGCCAAACGCAAATCGCGTGACGATATCAACCATGAAGCACGCGATCGCAAACGTGATAAAAAGCATCGCGGACACGCATCTGGCAGCCGTGCTAATCCGGCTGCGTCCGAAAGCAACGGCGGACGCCAGGAGAGCAGCGTAAAAGATCCGCGTATCGGAAGTAAAAAACCGGTAGCTCTGATTGCTGAGGGGAAAACCGCAGCCGTTAAACCAAAGAAAAGCGTGGCAAAACCGGCATCTGAGAAGAAAGTGCGTCTGACACCCGAAGAAGAGCTGGCGAAGCTGGAAAATGACGAGCGTCTGGATGCGCTGCTGGATCGTCTGGAAAATGGCGAAACGCTGTCGGCAGAAGATCAGGGCTGGCTGGATGCTTCGCTGGACCGTATCGACGAACTGATGGAGCAGTTAGGCATTGTGATGGATGATGCCGACGATGAGCAGGCTGAAGAAGATATGTACCGTCTGCTGAAGGGCAACTAAGCAGATTTGATCGGCATGCGGTTTCCGCGTGCCGTACTTATCAGGTAAACAACAATGTTTTGGCCTGGATCAATTTTCGCGCTACTGGCGACATGTTATCTGCTGTGGTTATTGTTTAAACTACGACGCCTGTCGCGGCTGAAGCAACGTTTACGTCGGGTCTCGACCCGCTCACCTTTCATCTCCTCTTCTTCGCGACCTTCTCTCAGACGACGTCACCGGAAGGAGTGAGCATGCCATCGCAGCAGATTGAGTGGGATCAGGCGTTAATTGAAAAGTACAATTATGCCGGCCCGCGTTACACCTCTTATCCCACCGCGCTGGAGTTCAGCGAGCACTATGCACAAGGCGATTTTCAGCGAGCCGTGACGCGCTACCCTGATCGTCCGCTCTCGCTCTACGTCCATATTCCCTTCTGCCATCGTCTCTGCTACTTCTGCGGCTGTAATAAGATTGTGACCCGTCAGCGCCACAAAGCGGACCGTTATCTGGATGTGCTTGAGCAGGAGATTATTCAGCGTGCGCCGCTATTTCGTCAGCGTCAGGTCACGCAGCTTCACTGGGGCGGCGGCACGCCAACCTTTCTCGACAATGCGCAGATTTCGCGGCTGGTGGGTTTGCTCAAGCAGCATTTCAGCGTGGCTGATGAGGCCGAAATGTCGATCGAAGTTGATCCCCGGGAAATAGAGCTGGATGTGATTGATCACCTGCGATCGCTGGGATTCAATCGTCTGAGCATGGGAGTACAGGACTTCAATAAATCGGTGCAGGAACGGGTTAACCGGGTGCAGGACGAAGAGGTAATTTTTGGCCTGATGGCGCGCGCCCGTGAACAGGGCTTCAGCTCTGTCAGCATCGACCTGATCTATGGCTTACCCCTGCAGTCGCCAGCCAGCTTTGCCTGGACGCTGGAGCGGGTACTGGCACTCAATCCCGATCGCCTTAGCGTGTTTAACTATGCGCATCTGCCAGCGATGTTCGCGGCACAGCGTAAAATCAAAGAGGACGAACTGCCATCTGCTCAGCAAAAGCTGGATATCTTACAGCAGACCATCGCGACGCTGACTCAGCAGGGCTACCAGTTTATCGGGATGGATCACTTTGCAAAGCCGCAGGATGAGCTGGCCATCGCGCAGCGAAAAGGGCAGCTGCATCGCAATTTTCAGGGATACACGACACAGGGCGACAGCGATTTGCTGGGGCTTGGCGTTTCAGCCATCAGCATGATTGGCGACAGTTATGCGCAGAACCAGAAAGACCTCAACACCTGGTACAAGAGTGTTGAACAGCAGGGGAATGGCCTGTGGCGCGGCATCGCCTTAACCGACGATGATTGCCTGCGTCGTGACGTGATTAAAACGCTGATCTGTAACTTCTCGCTGGATTTTGCCGCGACAGAAGCGCAATGGGGAATCTGCTTCAGCGACTATTTTGCTGAGGATCTGGCGTTGCTGAAACCGTTAATTGCCGACGGGCTGGTAGTACAAACGGCTGGCGGGCTGGAGGTGACGGGGATTGGCCGCTTACTGATTCGTAATATCTGCATGTGTTTTGATCGTTATCTGCGTCAGAAAGCGCGTCAGCAGCAGTTCTCACGCGTTATCTGAAGAAACGGGCTGGCAACCACTCCAGCCCGTACTGAACCGCTTATTCCATGCCAAGCTCTTTCAGCTTGCGCGTCAGCGTGTTTCGTCCCCAGCCCAGCAGACGTGCTGCTTCCTGCTTATGGCCTTGCGTATGACGCAGCGCAGTAGTGAGCAGCGTACGCTCCATCTCTGGCTGGGCTTCTGACAGCAGATTCTGATGACCGGAACGCAGGGCGCGGTCGGCCCACTGTGCCAGCAGGGTTGCCCAGCTGTCAGGCAGCGACTGCACCGGATTTTCCGGGGTACTGGATTCAAACAGTTCCCCGGGCAGATCCTGAATCAGTACTTCCTGGCCCGCCGCCATCACGGTCAGCCAGCGACAGGTGTTCTCCAGCTGACGGACGTTACCGGACCAGTGAAGCCGGGTTAAGGCGGTCTCGGTTTCCGGATGCAGAATCTTCGCTTCCACTCCCAGCTCTCGGGCCGCCACCTGCAGGAAGTAACGTGCCAGACGCGGGATGTCCTCACGACGCTCACGCAGCGGTGGCAGATGCACGCGAATCACATTCAGGCGGTGAAAAAGATCCTCACGGAACTTGCCTTCCTGTACGCGTAATTCCAGATTCTGGTGGGTCGCCGCGATAATACGCACATCCACTTTGACCGGTGCATAGCCACCAACGCGATAGAACTGACCATCGGCCAGCACGCGCAGCAGACGGGTCTGCACATCCAGCGGCATATCACCGATCTCATCCAGAAACAGCGTGCCGCCATCCGCCTGCTCAAAACGGCCCTGACGGATCTGGTTTGCGCCGGTAAAGGCACCTTTCTCGTGACCGAACAGTTCGGACTCAATCAAATCTTTGGGAATCGCCGCCATGTTCAGCGCAATAAAAGGCGCTTTGGTACGCGGACTGTGGCGATGCAGCGCATGAGCTACCAGCTCTTTACCGGTACCGGATTCGCCGTTGATCAGCACACTGATCGACGAGCGCGATAACCGGCCGATGATACGAAACACATCCTGCATCGCCGGCGCTTCACCAATGATATCGGTGGTGGGTCCGCTGACAGGCTGATTACGCGGCTGCTGCTGCTCCTGATAGTGACTGATAGCACGCTCGACCAGCGCAACGGCTTCATCGATATCAAACGGTTTAGGCAGGTAATCAAAGGCACCCTGCTGATAAGCGCTGACGGCTGCGTCCAGATCCGAATGCGCCGTCATTATGATGACCGGAAGCATCGGATGACGCTGTTTAATCTGTTTCAGCAGCGCCAGGCCATCCATACCGGGCATGCGAATATCTGACAGTAAAACGTCCGGGGTCTTGGTTGAGAGGGCATCCAGCACCTCGCTTGCGCTGTCAAACGTCGCGCAGCTCAAACCGGCTCCAGTGAGCGCGCGTTCAAGCACCCAGCGGATGGAGCTATCGTCATCGACGATCCAGACTATCCCTCGTTGCATAGAAACCTCACTGGCGAATAGGCAGGTAAACCGAAAATTCGGTGTGTCCCGGCCAACTGTTAAATTCTATTTTTCCTGAATGTTGATCAATCAGGCTACGGGCGATGGAGAGGCCTAAACCGGTTCCGCCTTCACGTCCGCTGACCATCGGATAAAACAGCGTATCCTGCAGCTGGGCCGGAATGCCGGGGCCATCATCTTCAATATCAATACGTGCCACCAGGCGATAACGCGTGCCGTGCAGCGTCAACTGAAAAGCGGTGCGGGTGCGGATAACAATGGTGCCACCGTCGTCGCCCAGCGCCTGAAGTGCGTTGCGAACCACGTTAAGCAGCACCTGTTCTATCTGGTCAGGGTCATGCGGCAGTTCCGGCAGGCTGGGGTCGTAATCCCGTACCAGCGAAACATTCTCCGGCAGCTCCATCGACACCAGATTGACCACCCGTTCGGCCACCTGATGAATGCTCTGCGTGATGTGCATGCCTGGCTGCTGCGGTCCTAACAGACGATCCACCAGATTTCGCAACCGGTCGGCCTGTTCAATAATCACTTTGGTGTATTCATTTAGTGACGGATCGGGCAGGGCGCGGGATAGAAGCTGTGCCGCGCCGCGTAATCCGCCCAGCGGATTTTTAATCTCATGGGCCAGACCGCGAACCAGGTCGCGAGCAGCCACCTGCTGCGCATGCTGTAACTGCTCCTGACTGAGGCGACGCTGATTATCCATCGGCGCCATTTCCATCAAAATTAAGCCATCGGGTAACCGCTGGGCGGTCAGCGACATAATATGTGCGCGACCATCTACCACCAGCGTGACCTCACTGTCAGTAAATCCCTGGCCAGCTTCAAGACTCTCGCGCATCACCTCAATATTCAGCGAAAAGTAGCCGGTTAATTCCGGTAATGGTGTGCCGAACAATTTGCGTGAGCTTTGCGCCAGTAATTGCTGCGCCGCCGGATTGGCGTAATGAATAACCAGATCGTTATCCACTAACAAAATACTGTTGATTAACGCGTTGAGAATCTGCCCTGCATCGGGCAGAGAGCCAGTTGCCATACAACGTTCCTCTGCACCAGTCAGGTGCATTTTAGTCTTTAAGCCGAAAAGAGGGCGAATGAACGGTGAATTCGCGGAGAAAAAAGCCCATCCGAAGATGGGCTAAAAGTTTCCACGGCAACAAAAACGTCTGACCAGTTAAACGCTGTAGTAAAGCTCGAACTCAACCGGGTGTGGCGTCATGCGAACGCGATCCATCTCGGCTTTACGCAGTTCGATGTAAGCATCGATCGATTCGTCTGTGAATACACCGCCACGGGTCAGGAACTCGCGGTCTTCGTTCAGTGCATTCAGCGCTTCTTCCAGAGAGCCTGCAACTTTTGGAATCTCAGCTTCTTCTTCCGGTGGCAGGTCATACAGGTTCTTATCCATCGCGTCACCAGGATGGATTTTGTTGATGATGCCATCCAGGCCAGCCATCAGCAGCGCGGTGAACGCCAGGTATGGGTTAGCTGCTGGATCCGGGAAGCGCGCTTCAATACGACGGGCTTTCGGGCTGGCAACAACCGGGATACGGATTGAGGCAGAACGGTTACGGGCAGAGTAAGCCAGCATAACCGGTGCTTCATAACCCGGGACCAGACGCTTGTAAGAGTTGGTTGTCGGGTTCGCCAGGGCGTTGATCGCTTTCGCGTGCTTGATGATACCGCCGATATAGAACAGCGCCATTTCAGACAGGCCGCCGTACTTATCGCCGGCAAACAGGTTCTGGCCGCCTTTAGAGAGTGACATGTGGCAGTGCATGCCTGAACCGTTGTCGCCAAACATTGGCTTCGGCATGAAGGTCGCCGTTTTGCCGTAAGCGTGCGCAACGTTGTGAACGACATATTTGTAGATCTGAATTTCGTCCGCTTTTTTGGTCATGGTATTGAAGCGGGTTGCCACTTCGTTCTGACCTGCGGTCGCCACTTCGTGGTGATGCGCTTCAACAACCAGGCCCATCTGCTCCATGGTCAGACACATGGCAGAACGGATGTCCTGGGATGAGTCAACCGGTGGAACCGGGAAGTAGCCGCCTTTCAGACCTGGACGGTGACCTTTGTTACCGCCTTCGTACTCTTTACCTGTGTTCCATGCCGCTTCGATATCGTCGATAGCCACATGTGAGCCGGACGTTGATGAACCGAAACGGATGTCATCGAACAGGAAGAATTCGGGTTCTGGTCCAAACAGCACGGTGTCCGCGATGCCGGAAGAGCGCAGGTAATCTTCAGCGCGCTTGGCGATAGAGCGTGGATCGCGATCGTAGCCCTGCATGGTGCCTGGCTCAAGAATGTCACAACGGATGATCAGCGTAGAATCTTCGAAGAAAGGATCCATGACTGCCGTGGTGGCGTCAGGCATCAGCACCATGTCTGATTCGTTAATGCCTTTCCAGCCGCCAATAGACGAACCATCGAACATTTTGCCTTCTTCGAAGAAGTCAGCGTTAACCTGGTGAGCAGGGATCGTAACGTGCTGTTCTTTACCTTTGGTATCGGTAAAACGCAGGTCAACAAACTTAACTTCATGCTCGTTCATCATCGAGAGAACGTGTTCAGCGGACATACTCAACTCTCCTGGAAATGGTCTTTCATTATCTACATGGCGAGGAAACGTCGTTTCCGGAATGCGTTTGGGAAAACCACTCCCTGACTCATCTCTTCCGGCACGCTCTTCAACCGACATCTGACTGGCGTTTACGCTTGTATCAGACAAAGCGAATTCTGTGCCAACTTTTTTGATGTTGCTTAAATCGCCTTGTGATGCACCTTTTTGTCATAAAGCGCCTGCACCACGATGGTCTTAGCGCACCATTATGGTGCTTAACAGTGATTTGATAGCACTATTTTGGTGCACAGGACCAACTTAGTGCATTTTCTGCACCGGGAACAGGGCAAATTTGCGTCGATGCAATAAACTTTCAGTGAAAAGTGTGATCCTGTTCAGTCTTCCGCTTAATCCGTGTACAATACCGCGCTATTTCTAATGCCTGAGGCAAAGCTGTGATCGAAAATTTGCGTAACATCGCCATCATCGCGCACGTTGACCATGGAAAGACCACCCTGGTTGACAAACTGCTGCAACAATCCGGTACTTTTGATGCCCGTACCGAAGCAACCGAGCGCGTGATGGACTCCAATGATTTGGAGAAAGAGCGTGGGATTACCATCCTCGCAAAAAACACCGCCATTAAGTGGAATGACTACCGTATCAACATCGTTGATACCCCAGGACACGCCGACTTCGGTGGTGAAGTTGAGCGCGTCATGTCCATGGTGGACTCGGTGCTGCTGGTTGTAGATGCGATGGATGGCCCTATGCCGCAAACCCGCTTCGTGACCAAAAAAGCGTTCGCGCATGGTCTGAAGCCGATTGTGGTTATCAACAAAGTAGACCGCCCGGGTGCGCGTCCGGATTGGGTTGTGGATCAGGTATTTGACCTGTTCGTAAACCTGGATGCCACTGACGAGCAGCTCGACTTCCCTATCATTTTCGCCTCTGCGCTGAATGGTATTGCGGGTCTTGAGCACACCGACATGGCTGACGATATGACCCCGCTGTATCAGGCGATCGTTGACCACGTTGCGCCTCCGCAGGTTGAGGCTGATGCCCCACTGCAGATGCAAATCTCTCAGCTGGACTACAACAACTACCTGGGCGTGATCGGCATCGGCCGTATCAAGCGCGGTAAAGTTAAGCCTAACCAGCAAGTCACTATCATCGATAGCGAAGGCAAAACCCGTAACGCTAAAGTCGGTAAAGTCCTGACTCATCTGGGTCTTGAGCGTATCGACAGCGACCTGGCAGAAGCGGGCGATATCATTGCTATCACCGGTCTGGGCGAGCTGAACATCTCTGACACTATCTGTGACACGCAGAATGTGGAAGCGCTGCCAGCCCTGAGCGTCGATGAACCAACCGTAACCATGTTCTTTAACGTCAACACCTCACCGTTCTGCGGTAAAGAAGGTAAATACGTGACTTCACGTCAGATCCTTGAGCGTCTGAACAAAGAACTGGTTCACAACGTGGCATTGCGTGTTGAAGAAACTGAAGATTCTGACGCCTTCCGCGTATCAGGTCGTGGTGAGCTGCACCTGTCAGTTCTGATCGAAAACATGCGTCGTGAAGGTTTCGAACTGGCGGTATCCCGTCCGAAAGTTATCTTCCGCGAATTCGAAGGCCGTAAACAGGAGCCATTTGAGAACGTCACGCTGGATATCGAAGAAACGCATCAGGGTTCCGTTATGCAAGCCATGGGTGAGCGTAAAGGCGATCTGAAAAACATGGATCCGGATGGCAAAGGCCGCGTACGTCTCGACTACGTGATCCCAAGCCGTGGCCTGATTGGCTTCCGTAACGAATTCATGACCATGACGTCCGGTACCGGTCTGCTCTACTCTACCTTCAGCCACTACGACGATATCCGTCCAGGTGAAGTGGGCCAGCGTCAGAACGGCGTACTGATCTCTAACGGTCAGGGTAAAGCCGTAGCGTTCGCTCTGTTCGGTCTGCAGGATCGCGGTAAGCTGTTCCTGGGTCACGGTGCAGAAGTCTATGAAGGCCAGATCATCGGTATTCACAGCCGTTCTAACGACCTGACCGTAAACTGTCTGACCGGTAAGAAGCTGACCAACATGCGTGCTTCCGGTACTGATGAAGCAACGACACTGGTTCCACCGCAGAAAATGACGCTGGAACAGGCGATCGAGTTCATCGATGATGACGAACTGGTTGAAGTAACACCGCTGTCAGTGCGTATCCGTAAACGTCACCTGACGGAAAACGACCGTAAACGTGCTTCACGTGGTCCTAAAGACGCATAAATGCGCCTTTAACTGATAAAAGCCCCGCATGCGGGGCTTTTTTTTGCCTGAAATTCCGGCTTCTTCAGTCGGGCCAGTAAATATTTGGGTGCGTTTTATCCATCTTCTGGCGTTTACGCTTTTCTCTCCACGCGTGCCTGTTCAGCCTGCACTTTTGCCGCTAGAGTGAATACTCCAGGGAACAGAAGGAGACACACCATGCTGTATATCTTTGATTTGGGCAATGTGATTATTGATATCGACTTTAACCGCGTGCTGGGTGTCTGGAGTGACCTTAGCCGTGTGCCACTGGCCTCGCTGCAAAGCCATTTCCAGATGGACGAAGCGTTTGAACAACACGAACGTGGTGAGCTCAGCGACGAAAACTTCGCGCTTGCACTGTGTGAAAAGCTGGAAATCGCGCTGAGTTATGAACAGTTTACTGCTGGCTGGCAGGCGGTCTTCGTGGACGTACGTCCTGAAACCCTGGCGCTGATGAACCGGCTGCGACTTGAAGGTCATCGGGTGGTGATCCTCTCTAACACGAATAAGCTGCATTGCGAATTCTGGCCGACGCAGTATCCCGACGTACAGCAGGCGGCAGACAAACTCTATCTCTCGCAGGAGCTGGGTATGCGTAAACCGGAAGCCCGGATTTATCAGCATGTGCTGGACGCGGAGGGTGTGACTGCCGATCAAACGGTGTTTTTCGACGATAACCCGGATAACATTGAGGCGGCGCGCGCCCTGGGCATTGAAAGTGTACTGGTTACTGACAGTAAAACGGTACGTGACTGGTTTGCAGGTCAATCTTAACCCATGATGTCAGGTAAATTTCGTCCCGGGCTGCATGCGTTCTGGTTGTGGCTCAGGCTGTTATGGAAACGCATTGATGAGGATGGCATGACGACTCAGGCCGGTAATCTGGCTTATGTCTCATTGCTGGCGCTGGTTCCGCTGATTGCGGTGGTGTTTGCCCTGTTTGCGGCGTTCCCGGTCTTCTCTGATATCAGCGTGCAGTTGAAACAGTTTGTCTTTAACAATCTGATGCCGGCTGCAGGCAACACGTTGCAACGCTATCTTGAGCAGTTTGTGGCTAACGTAAACCGGATGACGGCGGTCGGGGCTGTCGGCCTGATCGTGACGGCCTTACTGCTGATGCATTCGGTTGATACCGCGTTAAATACCATCTGGCGCAGCAACAAGAAGCGGCCAATGGTTTACTCCTTTGCGGTCTACTGGATGATTCTGACGCTCGGCCCGCTGCTGGCGGGTGCCAGCCTGGCGATCAGCTCCTATCTGCTGTCACTGCGCTGGATTAATGCGACCGGCGTCACCAGCCTGGTCGATCAGATGCTGCGCATTTTCCCGCTTCTGCTGTCGTGGCTCGCCTTCTGGTTGCTCTACAGCATTGTGCCTACCCAGCGGGTACCGCCACGCGATGCGCTGATTGGCGCGCTGGTTGCAGGTGCGCTGTTTGAGCTGGGTAAAAAGGGCTTTGCGCTCTATGTTACTATGTTCCCCTCTTATCAGCTGATCTACGGCGTACTGGCCGTGATCCCGATTCTGTTTCTCTGGGTCTACTGGACCTGGTGTATTGTGTTGTTAGGCGCTGAAATTACCGTCGCGTTAGCCGACTATCGGCAGTTAAAACAGCAGCACAAAGAAGAACAACGCGAGGAAACATGATTGCATTGATCCAACGCGTGCAGCGCGCCAGCGTCAGCGTCGATCAGAACGTTATCGGCGAAATCGGTGCCGGTTTACTGGTTTTGCTGGGCGTGGAAAAGGGTGATGACAACGCGCGTGCGGAACGTCTCGCAGAACGCGTACTGGGCTATCGCATCTTTAGTGATGAACAGGGCAAAATGAACCTGAGTGTCCGCCAGGCGGGCGGAAGCGTGCTGGTGGTATCGCAGTTTACGCTGGCCGCAGATACGCAAAAAGGGATGCGCCCCTCCTTTTCAGGCGGTGCGGAGCCTGCTGAGGCCGAACGCCTGTATGAATACTTCAGCGAATGCTGTCGTCAGCAGGGCATGACCACGGCAAATGGCCGTTTTGCTGCGGATATGCAGGTCTCGCTGGTGAATGATGGTCCTGTGACGTTCTGGTTACAGGTTTGAGATCGCAAGCGGAGCGGCAGGGAACAGGCCACCTGGCCGAGCGGGAGAAACATTACATGTATCACCTTCGCGTGCCACAGACGGCGGAAGAGCTGGATATCTATTATCAGTTCCGCTGGGAGATGTTGCGTAAACCACTGCGTCAGCCGCAGGGGTCGGAACGTGACGCCTGGGATGCCCTGGCACATCATCAGATGGTGGTTGATGAGCAGGGAAATCCGGTCGCCATTGGCCGTCTCTACATCAACGCCGATAATGAGGCCGCTATCCGCTTCATGGCTGTTCATCCGTCTGTGCAGGGGAAAGGGCTGGGTACGCTGATGGCCATGACCCTGGAGTCGGTAGCGCGTCAGGAAGGCGCGAAGCGGGTAACCTGCAGTGCCCGTGAAGATGCGGTCGCTTTCTTCGCCAAGCTCGGCTACATCAATCAGGGTGAGATTACCGCGCCGCAGACGACGCCGGTACGCCACTTTCTGATGATCAAGCCGGTTGTTACGCTCGATGATATCCTGCATCGCGCCGACTGGTGCGGTCAGCTACAACAGGCCTGGTATGATCATATTCCGCTCAGCGAGAAGATGGGTGTGCGTATCCTGCAGTTTACCGGGCAGAAATTTATCACCACCATGCCTGAAGCGGGCAACCAGAATCCACATCACACCCTGTTCGCTGGCAGCCTTTTCTCGCTGGCCACGCTGACCGGCTGGGGATTGATCTGGCTGCTGCTGCGCGAACGCCATCTCGGCGGCACCATTATTCTGGCAGATGCGCACATCCGCTATAGCCGCCCTATCAGCGGACGACCTGGCGCGATTGCCGATCTCGGCTCACTAAGCGGCGACCTTGACCGTCTGGCTCGCGGACGTAAAGCACGCGTTCAGCTTGAAGTGGAGCTGTTTGGCGATGATGAATGTGGCGCGGTGTTTGAGGGAGTTTATATCGTCCTGCCCGCCGATCCGGATGGGCCGCTGGAAGAGGGCGGTTCCGGCGCACGTATCAACTAACCTTAAGGGCCGCATCTGCGGCCCTTAAGTTATTAACGAACCTCGCCAGCCTGCATGGTCTGCTGCACCTGCTGACTATCCGTTGTCACCGACAGCGTGCCATTGACCGTTGGGCGTAATGGCTGGCCTGCGGCTAAAGCGCCACTCAATTGCAGCTGCATATTGCTGTCACCGGTTAACGGCAAGGCGGGCCATCCCCAGTTCTGCAACACATTCACCGGCACTGCACGCCCCGTCAATTGCAGCGTCAGCGGGCGCGCTGGCTGCTGGCCGACGGTAGCCGTCCCTTCAAGCAGCCCCTTGTTACTGAACGCACTCAGCTCGGTCACCTGAATCTGCTGCGTGTCTGCATTCAGCGTAATGGATGGGTGACGCAGATCGGTACGGTTAAAAGTCGACTCTGCCGCATTCAGGCTAAGCTTACCCGACCAGATCCCCCACTGATGCTGCTGCGCCAGCAGCAGGTTCTCGCCGGATCCGTCCAGTGAGGTCAGCTGGAAGGGAAACGCCGGATTGATGTCGATAATCAGGTTACGATTAGAGGTGAAACGCGTCACCGCTACGCTATCCAGCCACGCGGGCAGTGCCGCCTGCCAGCGGTCACGCCAGTCCTGCGGCAGGGTATATTCCAGTCCGGCAATAGCCAGATTTTTCAGCGTCAGGCGTTTATCACTGCGTGACCAGTCACCGTCAGCCCGAATCACCCCGTTCGCCCAGCGTGAACTGAACTGCGTTAGCGCCAGACCCTGCGGCGAGAAATCCAGGTTAACGATAGGGTCATTAAGCTCGAATCCACCGTTGATAAAATTGCTGGCATTCAGCGCCAGCGAACCATCATTACTCTGCCAGTCATCGCCCTGCCAGTTAACGTTTCTCAGCGTCAGGTCAAGATCTGTCACCGCCCAGTCAGGCCCCTGCAGGCGGGCATCGGTCATGTCGAGGCGCGTAATGGCAATCGAGGGAACCACCTGCAGGCGATGCAGGAAATCTTTCAGGCTGCTGGCAGTCTGCAGACGAATATCATTCAGTCGTAGCTGATTGATTTTCCAGTTCCCCTGGGCATCGCGCTCACCGCTGCCGGTCATGGATCCACGCGCCAGGTCGGCACCAATATTATCAAAGCGCATCCGGTTCTGGGAAACACTGCCCTGAATCAGGACGTTTTCAGCGGGCACCTTATTCAGCGTCATGCTGCCTGCACTCATCTGGAAACGGGCATCGCGACCCAGCATATTGAGGGATGTGGGTTTCCACGGCAGAATGCCGCCATTAACCTGCTGAGCAAACAGCGGTAACGTGCTGTTGGGGCTGTCGATACGCATGTTATTGAGCTGCAGGCGATCGGCCTGAATGGGTAGCGCACTGCCTGGCGTCAGATTGGCCAGATTCACTTCCCCGTCGCGCAATTCAAGGCTACTGAAATGCAGTGGATCGCTAAACTGAATCAGAGCCAGACCGAGATCGACCCGTTTCGCTACCAGAACCGCAGGCTGCCCATCATGACCAAAGCTGAAGTCATCCAGAATGATATGAGAGGGAGAAGAGAAATTGTGTTCAATTTTACTCAGGGAGAGATGCCATTCGGTTTTGTCGCTCACCCAACGGCTAAACCAGCCTGCACCCCACTGTGTCTGCAGCAATACATAGATCACCACAAGGGTGAAAAGCAGCAGCAAAAGTAAGGTGAGGAAAAACTTTCCAAGAAATTTCATAGCATCCTTCCCGAGTTAAATCCGGTGAGAGGTTGTTATGCCTGAATTACCGTTACAGCTCAACAGCCTGGATGTAAATCCGAATAATTAGCAGGCAGGCCGAAGCCTGCCTGTGGACTTACTTCTCTTGCGGGAAAATCAGGTTGAGCACAATGGCGGTAATGCCGCCCGCCGCAATGCCGGAAGAGAGCAGGGTTTTCAGCCAGTCAGGCGCAAACTGCAGGATCAGCGGCTGCTGGGAAACGCCAAGGCCCACCGCCAGCGATAGTGCGATGATCATGATGGCACGACGGTTAAGCGGCTCGCGTGACACGATGCGAACACCCGAGGCGGCGATGGTGCCGAACATCACAATGGTTGCACCGCCGAGCACCGGTTCAGGAATGAGCTGAACCAGACCACTGACCGCCGGGAACAACCCCAGCACAATCAGCATCAGCGCGACAACAAAGCCCACGTAGCGGCTGGCTACGCCGGTTAACTGAATGACGCCATTGTTCTGGCCGAAACAGGAGTTAGGGAAGGTATTAAACAGCGCGGAGACAAAGGAGTTAAGACCATTCGCCAGCACCCCACCTTTCAGACGTTTCATATAGAGTGGGCCGCTCACCGGCTGTTCTGAAACATCCGAGGTGGCGGTGATATCGCCGATGGTCTCCAGAGAGGTAACCATAAATACCAGCATCAGCGGGATAAGCAGATTCCAGTCGAAGCCCAGCCCATAGTAGAGCGGGGTGGGTACCATGATTAGCGGCTGATCAGCGGGAATACCTGCCGCAGGCAGCATACCCATCGTCCAGGCCAGCAGATAGCCTACCGCCATGGCAATCACCAGAGAGGCGACGCGCAGGTAGGGATTCTTCTGTCGGTTCAGCAGCACGATCACCAGCAGCACGGCTCCGGCCAGCATCAGATTTTTCGGCGCGCCAAAGGTATGGTCATTCATCGCACTGAAACCACCGCCAATGGAGGTTAGGCCGACCTGAATCAGCGACAGGCCAATAATCATCACCACGATACCGGAAACCAGCGGCGTAATGATCCGGCGCGCCAGATGCAATACGCGCGACAGCACCATTTCGGTACAGGAGGCTACCATCAGCGTGCCAAACAGTGCCGCCATCATGGTGGGCACGTCAGCGCCGCCATTTTTCAGCGCCATCCCGCCCATAATCAGAGGCGTCACGAAGTTGAAGCTGGTGCCCTGAATCGACAGCAGGCCCGAACCTACTGGTCCCCAGGTTTTGATTTGCAGCAGTGATGCCACGCCCGATGCAAACAGCGACATGCTGATCACGTGCCGGGTATCTTCTGCAGGCAGGCCCAGCGCCTGACAAATCAGAATCGCAGGCGTAATAACCGCGACAAACATGGCTAGCAGGTGCTGACCGGCGGCAAACAGCGTTTGCGGCAGGGGTGGACGATCTTCAAGGCGATAAATCAGTTCACTTTTCGTGGCGGAAGGCTGGTCTGGCTGAGGAGTGGTGGACATCTTCTGTTCTTCCCAAAAAATAGTGTGGCGATTGTAATCATCCGCAGGCTAAAAGCAATCGTTTGCCCGGTGAAGATAAAAAAGGCCGTACCAGAATGGAACGCACTCAGACATTGGTATAGCGGGTGGTCTCTGGCAGCCAGCGTTCAATCAGGGCGCTGGCCTGCTCGGGATAGTGCTGGTGGATGTGGCGCGCCACGCGCTGCACTTCCGGCACCATCGCGGCATCACGTAGCAGGTCGGCTACTTTGAATTCGGCGTTGCCGGTCTGACGCGTGCCCAGTAGTTCACCCGGCCCGCGAATCTCCAGATCGAACTGGGCAATGACAAAGCCATCATTGCTGTCGCGCAGCACCTGAAGACGCTTTTGCGCCGTCTTGCTCAGTGGCGCTTTATAGAGCAGCACACAGTGCGATGCTATAGCACCACGACCTACACGACCACGCAGCTGATGCAGCTGCGCCAGCCCTAACCGCTCCGGGTTTTCGATAATCATCAGGCTGGCATTCGGCACGTCAACGCCGACCTCGATGACTGTCGTCGCCACCAGCAGCTGCAGCTCATTCGCTTTAAAGGCCTGCATCACCGCCTGCTTTTCCGCGGGCTTCATCCGGCCATGTACCAGTCCGATGTTTAAGTCGGGAAGCGCCGTTTTCAGGGATTCCCAGCTGGCTTCTGCCGCCTGCGCTTCCAGCAATTCGGACTCTTCAATCAGGGTGCAGACCCAGTAGGCCTGACGGCCCTCGCGGCAGGCATGCTCAACCCGCGCCACAATCTCATCGCGTCGCGTATCGGGGATAGCGACGGTGGTCACCGGTGTTCGTCCCGGCGGCAGCTCATCGATAGTTGAGGTATCAAGATCGGCATAAGCCGTCATCGCCAGGGTGCGCGGAATGGGGGTGGCGGTCATGATCAGCTGATGCGGATGGAAACCCTGTTCCTCGCCTTTTTCCCATAAGGCCAGTCGCTGGTGGACGCCGAATCGGTGCTGCTCATCAATAATCACCAGCGCCAGACCATTAAACTGTACCTGCTCCTGAAACAGCGCGTGTGTGCCCACGACCATCGCCACCTGACCACTGGCTATCGCTTCCTGCTGGGCCTGGCGGGCTTTGCCTTTCTGTTTTCCGGCCAGCCAGCCCACTTCTATCCCCAGCGGCGCAAACCACTGACGGAAGTTACTGGCGTGCTGTTCAGCCAGCAGTTCGGTCGGCGCCATCAGCGCAACCTGCTTGCCATGGGCGATAACGTTCAGCGCAGAGAGCGCAGCAACCAGTGTCTTGCCCGAGCCGACATCGCCCTGCACCAGCCGCATCATCGGAAAATCATTGGCCAGATCTTTCTCTATCTCCGCCACCACGCGTTTCTGCGCATTGGTCGGTGAGAAGGGCAGCGCGGCCAGCAGCTGATCGCTAAGGTTGTGTCGCGGCGGCATCGGTAACGCGTAATAGCGCTGAGCACCGGCGCGTACCGCCAGCATGCTGAGGTTGTGCGCCAGCAGCTCTTCCAGAATCAACCTGCGCTGCGCCGGATGACGGCCACTTTCCAGCTCACTGAGCCGGAGATCGGGCGGCGGACGATGCAGTGTGCGCAGTGCATCAGGCAGGCTGATCAAGCCGCCGCTCAGTTCCTTCGGCAGCAACTCGGCAATCGGGCAGCTCTCCAGCTGCGTCAACGCCTGATCGGTAAGATTACGCAGTGTAGCCTGTCGGATACCTTCAGTGGTGGGATAAACTGGTGTTAAGGTCTCTTCCAGCGCTACATTGCTCTGTTCGCCCTGGATGCGGTATTCGGGATGAATAATCTCGGCACCGCGCTGACCGCGTTTAATCTCGCCATAGGCGGTGACGCGCCGGCCTGGCGACAGGTTGTTCTTCATCCCGGCATTGAAGTTGAAGAAGCGCATCGTCAGGACACCACTACCATCGCTGATCTGGCACACCATCATCCGGCGGCGACCAAAGGTGATGTCGGTATGCAGCACTTCGCCTTCTACGGTGGCCCAGATACCGGGCAGCAGATCGTCAATGGCATAAAGCTGGGTGCGATCTTCGTAGCGTAGCGGGAGATGAAGCAGGAGATCCTGAATGGTGTGCAGGTCAATTTTGGCCAGTTTTGCTGCCTGGCTGGCACCGACGCCGGTCAGGGTACTGAGCGGGATGGCATCCAGCAGACGGCCCTTCATCTTTTTTTACCGGTCGACTGCATGGTTGCCCACCAGCTGGGATCGGCGTCCACTTCGCCCTGAGCATTGATGCGCGGATAGGGTAAACCTTTCTGCTTTGCGACCCGCGCCAGCACCGGGTATCCGCCTTCGAACAGCAGGCGTTGCTGCTCATCATCATCCAGCAGGCTGTAATCGCGCAGGTAAAGACCGGCATTCTGCCGCTGCCGTTGTGCTTCGTAGAGGATCAGCGCACAGGCAACCGAGACATTCAGCGACTGCACCATTCCCACCATAGGAATTACGATCTTCCGGTCAGCCAGCGCCAGTGCTTCTTCAGTGATGCCGGTTTTTTCCTGTCCCATCAGGATGCAGGTGGGAAGGGTATAATCGATCTCACGGAAATCTACGGCATCGTCAGAAAGATGGGTCGCCAGAACCTGCATCTTCTGCTGTTTAAGCCGTGTTACGGCATCGCCAATGGTGGGATGGGTGACCACTTTCACCCAGCTGTTGCTTCCGGCAGACGCGGAAGCCTGGGTGCGCATCCGCTGGCTGGGCCAGACAGCATGTACTTCGTGGATGCCGACAGCGTCGGCCGTGCGGATCACCGCCGACACATTGTGCGGCTTATGCACCTGCTCCATACAGACCGTAAGGTCGTGCTGGCGCAGTGCCAGCATCGCCTGAATCCGGGCAAAACGTTGATCGTTCATGCCTAATTACGATTACGGTGGACTTTGATCACATCCGGCATCACGCGAATTTTACGCATGATATTCGCCAGATGGACACGGTCGCGTGCGGTCAGGCGGATAAAGGCGCTGTAGACGCGGCCATCACGCTCTTCGGTATTCAGGCTCTGAATATTGGAACCGGCCGTATTGATTGCTGCCGTCAGGTTCGCCAGTGCGCCCTGATGGTTAAACATGTCGACTTTGATTTCCGCCACGAACTCCTGCTCAGTGACTTTATCCCACTCGACCGGCATGAATTTTTCCGGCTCTTTCTGGTAGCCGCGAATATTTCGACAGGACTCATGATGCACCACCAGTCCTTTGCCAGGGCTGACATGAGCAACAATCGGGTCACCGGGAATTGGTCGGCAGCATTTGGCGAACGTAATCAACACGCCATCAGCGCCTTTGATCGGCAGCTTACCGCGCTTGCTGTTACTGCTGATGGTCTTGCTGTCCGCCTGCAGCAGGTTCTTCGCCACGACCACGCTCATCGCATTGCCCAGACCAATTTCCGCCAGCAGATCGTCAAGCGAGGTCAGCTTCATACGGTCCAGTTCCTGACGGATATTCTCAGCCGGGATCTCAGCCAGCTTACGACTGCCGCCCAGCGCATGGCTGAGCAGGCGGCGGCCCAGATTAACCGAGTCTTCACGCTTGAGGTTTTTCAGCAGCTGGCGAATTTTGGCGCGGGCTTTGGAGCTGACGACAAAGTTGAGCCAGGCGGCGTTGGGACGGGCGCCTGGCGCGGTGATGATCTCAATCGTCTGGCCGCTGGTCAGGGTTTGCGACAGCGGATAAGGCTGGCGGTCAACGCGTGCGCCGACGCAGGCATGGCCAATGTCGGTGTGAACCGCATAGGCGAAGTCCACCGGCGTCGCGCCGGTTGGCAGCTCAACAATGCGGCCTTCAGGCGTAAAGACGTAGATCTCATCGGGAAAGAGATCGGACTTCACGCTTTCGATAAACTCAAACGAACTGCCCGCACTCTGCTGCAGCTCCAGCAGGCTTTGCAGCCAGCGCTGAGCGCGAATCTGTGCGGTGGTGCCACTTTCGCCCGCCTGTTTATAGGCCCAGTGCGCAGCGACCCCCATTTCTGCCATCTGATCCATATCCTCGGTGCGAATCTGCACTTCAACCGGCACGCCGTGCGGACCGATCATGGAGGTATGGAGCGATTGATAGCCGTTGGCCTTGGGGATGGCGATGTAATCTTTCACGCGGCCCGGACGCGGCTTATACAAGCTGTGCATCTGGCCAAGAACGCGATAGCAGGTATCCAGATCTTTCACGATGACGCGAAAGGCATAGATATCCATGATGGAGTGAAAACGCTGCTCTTTCAGCGTCATTTTGCGGTAGATCGAGTAAAGATGCTTTTCACGACCGCTGACGCGGCAGGGAATGCCCGCTTCCTGTAAACGGCCATCAATCTCAGAAAGAATCTTCTGGATCATCTCTTTACGATTACCGCGCGCGGCTTTCACCACCTCTTTAATTACCCGATAACGGTTCGGGTAGAGAGCCTCAAAACCGAGCTCTTCCAGCTCCGTTTTAAGATGGTGAATACCCAGGCGATGCGCAAGCGGACTGTAAATCTCTAACGTTTCCAGCGCGATGCGGCGACGTTTGTCCGGGCGTAACGACCCGAGGGTGCGCATATTGTGGGTGCGGTCAGCCAGCTTGATGAGAATGACGCGGATATCCTGCACCATCGCCATAATCATCTTGCGGAAGTTCTCTGCCTGCGCTTCTTTCTTGTCGCGGAATTTCAGCTTATCCAGCTTGGAAACGCCTTCGACCAGCTCCGCCACGCTTTTACCAAACAGCTGTTCCATGTCCTGGTAAGTGGCAGGCGTATCTTCGATCACGTCATGCAGCAGCGCGGCCATGAGGGTTTCATGGTCGAGCTTCATTTCCGCCAGAATACAGGCCACGGCAACCGGATGGGTGATATAAGGCTCACCGCTGGAGCGTGTCTGTCCCTCGTGGGCATCACGTGCGACAAGGTAGGCTTGCTGGAGGCGCTTGATCTGCTCCTCTGGCAAGTATTTTTCAATCAGTTGATTGAGACTTTCAAACAGATACAAGGGTGACCTGCAGGTGGCTGTTAACGACGACCTTCAGCGATAGCGGTAACGGCCTGTAACTCAGCGGCTTCCTGCTCTTGCTGTTCCTGACGATCACGCACATCTAAAATCTGATTGGTGACCAGACCTTCTTCGATTTCGCGCAGAGCGATAACGGTAGGCTTATCGTTCTCTTCCGGAACCAGCGGATCTTTGCCGCCAACCTGCATCTGACGTGCACGACGTGCAGCGACCAACACCAGGTCAAAACGATTACCAACTTTTTCTACTGCGTCCTGAACGGTTACGCGTGCCATAGGTGTGCTACTCCACAGATGAAGAAATGACTGCGCATCATACTGAAACTGTATTCAGACTGCCAACAGTTTGCTGATTAAAGCATCGTGACGCGCCTTCTGGCGCGCCATACGCAGACGTTCGGCGCGAATAATGGTTTTCAGATCGGACAGCGCCAGATCGAAATCATCATTCACAATTAAATAGTCATACTCGGCGTAGTGGCTCATTTCCGCTACCGCCTGCGCCATGCGACGCGTGATGACCTCTTCGCTATCCTGACCACGACCGCGCAGACGGCGATCGAGCTCTTCTTTCGACGGCGGTAAAACGAATATGCTGCGTGCGCCTGGCATTCTGGCGCGAATTTGCTGCGCACCCTGCCAGTCGATGTCGAGAAACACATCAACGCCGGTTGCCAGCACCTGCTCAATAGCATGGCGCGACGTACCGTAATAGTTGTCGAAAACTTTAGCGTGTTCGAGGAAGGCATCTTCCGCGATCATCTGCTCAAATTCATGTTTCTCAACGAAAAAGTAATGTTCGCCATGGGCTTCACCCGGACGCATGCCGCGTGTCGTGTGCGAAACAGAGACCTGCGTATCATACAACGGCTGGGTCTTTAACAGTGCCTGAATCAGGCTGGATTTACCTGCGCCGCTGGGTGCAGAAACAATATAGAGCGTGCCTTGAGCCATGGTTTTCTTGAATTGATTAAAAGCGGAGTCGATTTCCTGCACAGTATACACAGCTTCCCGCTGCCACGCAGCGTTTGCGCAGCGGCAACAGCCAACTTTTGCGTATCTTCGCGCAAATGTCTGTCAGGCCGCTGCAATTAATCCTTTATTGTTACGGCATCTCTTCCGCAACCGGACATCGTCTCTGGCTGACGCCAGGGCATTGATATTGAATACCGCAAAACGTCAGGGGAGAGAATATGAAAGGATTCGGCTGGCCGCTGTTGGCGGCTGTTTTGTGGATCGTCATATGGCCTGCGCATAGCGCCGTTTGTCCGGTCTGGACACCGATTTGGGCGACTGAAGAGATCCGCCGCCTGCAACAGCAACTACAACACTGGGATGACGCTTACTATCGTCAGGGGCAGAGTCCGGTGGTGGATGCGGATTATGACGCTCTTCAACAGCGACTGATTCAGTGGCAGCACTGCTTTAGCCCTTATCAGCCGGTTTACACCCCGCAACTGCCGGGTAATGGCAAGTCATTGCATCCGGTCGCCCACACAGGTGTAAAAAAGATGCGCGACAAGCTGGCGCTGGCTTACTGGATGCAGGGGCGTGGCGATCTCTGGGTGCAGCCCAAAGTTGATGGCATCGCCGTTTCACTGGTATATCGCCACGGCAGGCTGGTCTCCCTGTTAAGCCGTGGCGATGGATTACGTGGTGAGGATTGGCTGGCTAAAGCCGCCTGGATCCCGGCGATTCCGCTGAATATCGACACCCGTCTCGACGAGGTGGTGTTGCAGGGTGAGCTATTCCTGACGATGACCGGTCATCAACAGGCCGTTGATGGTGGTAAAAATGCGCGCTCACAGGTGGCCGGGGCCATGATGAGCAAGCAACGGATTCCTCTGCTGAATTCGCTTAATGTTTTCATCTGGGCCTGGCCAGATGGTCCCGCCAAAATGACAGAACGGCTTGAGCAACTCAGCCGCTGGGGACTGGGCGTTGCCGCAAAATGGAGTTACCGCGTCAAAGATGAAGAGGAGGTCGCCACCTGGCGGGAGCGCTGGTTCCATGCTGCGCTACCTTTTGTCACTGATGGCGTGGTGGTTCATCAGAGCCTTCGTCCTGCGGGAAAAAACTGGCTGCCGGGAGAGGGCACCTGGGCTGTTGCCTGGAAGTATCAGCCTCCTGAAGTCAGCGCTGAAGTGCTCTCCGTTGATTTTCCGGTTGGCCGAACCGGGAAAATAGCTGCCGTCCTTAATCTGCAGCCGGTGCAGCTGGATGACAAGACTGTCAGGCGGGTCAATGTCGGATCCCTGCGTCGCTGGCAGGAGAGCGATATTGTGGCGGGTGATGTGATTACGCTGAGTCTGGCGGGTCAGGGGATCCCCCGGCTGGAGCGGGTGATCTGGCGCGTGGCAGAGCGCGACTATCCTCAGCCTCCCGACGCGTCGCATTACACGCCGCTAAGCTGTTACACCTTCAGTGCGGAGTGCCAGAAGCAGTTACTGGCAAAATTACGCTGGCTCAGTCAGAAAACGGTGCTGAATATTCCGGGCGTTGAGCGCAGCACCTGGCTGCGCTTACTGGAAACCGGCAGTATGACGCATCTGTTCGGCTGGCTGACGTTAACACCGGAACAGATCACTGCCGCAACGGGCTTCTCTCCGGAACGGGCGGGTCAGCTCTGGCATCGTTTTAATCTCACCCGTCAGCAGCCGTTTCGTCGCTGGGTGGATGCCTTAGGTATTTCACTGCCGCGGAAGGCCCTGAAGTCACTGCCCGATCAGCAGTGGGAGAGCTTAATGCAGCGGGATATTGCGGGCTGGCAGGCGTTACCGGGTGTTGGGGCTGCGCTGGCAAAGCGCCTGGTTGCGCAGTTCCATGATGCCCGTGTGCAGAGGCTGATCGCGTTCCTGCAGCAGCAAGGCATACCTTCTTCCTTAATGCTCGGGATGGGGATAGTTGAAAATCGGCAAACCGAGGCGGAAGCGCAGCGCCAGTAAACGGGCAAAGAAGCCGAACAGCAGGGTAATGATTATCACCGCTTCATGTGCCAGCGTAGTTTTCAGCAGCAGGATATAGAGCCAGCCTGAGGCGAAGGCGATACCAGCGTAAAGTTCCTTCTGAAACACCAGCGGAATGCGATTACAGAACATGTCACGCAGCACGCCACCGAAGACGCCGGTAATGACCGCGCTTATGGCGGCAATAATCATGGCATGTCCGGAATCAAGCGCAACCTGCGCGCCGATAATGGAAAAAACCACCAGTCCCAGTGCATCAAGCACCAGGAACACTTTGCGCAGGTGTGTCATCAGGGGTGCCAGGAACGTGGTGATGACCGCTGCTGCCGCCACAATCATGATGTATTCGGGATTTTTTACCCAGCCCAGCGGATAGTGACCCAGCAGGATGTCGCGCACCGAACCACCGCCGATGGCAGTCACTGAGGCGATAATAATAACACCGAACAGATCCATTTTGCGGCGGCCCGCCGCCAGCGCCCCCGTCATGGCTTCAGCAGTAATACCAATGATGTAGAGAACGGTCAGTAACATAGCAGACTCCGGTAAAACGGGGGCAAGGCGATATCCTTGCCTGAAAGACGGCGACAGAGATTTTCAGGCGATCGGCGTCCGGGATAAGCGCAGTGTATACCAGCCAGCCAAGGCGTCCGTATAGAAAGACTTTTCTGCGCAGAGCCTGCGGTGAGTGCCTGTGTAAATCTGAGAAGACACAGTCTGTAGAAGGTTTGTGCGTTGCGGCCCGCTGTTTTACGGTTCCGGACTAGCGGATATTAACCGACCATGAACGCCAGACAACGGCTGGAGGTAAGTCAGTTTATAAAGGAGGTAGAAAGGCTGGATGCGGCAGATAAAGGAAGAATTAGAGAAATAAAGCAACAGGCTTAATGAAAAGAAAAGGCGTGCTGGTTAACAGCACGCCAACGCATCGTTTCAGATGCTCAGAGCCCACCAAACAGACTTATTTTATTATTTGTTTCTTGCACGAATTTTAGAAAAGGCTTTCAGGCTAAAATGATATTCTGGCTGGAACCATGAACGACCATAGTAGCAGTAAATCAGCATGCGAATGGATGCCATCGCCAGGTAACCCCAGATCGCACACAGTACTGAAGGGGTCAGCCAGACGGTAAATAAAGTGACGGCAAGGCCGGCTAATACTGCTGAGGTTTCAGCAAAGGCGATACGGGTATATTGTTTTTCGCGCTGTAATATCGCACGGTAATGCTGACCCTGTGGGATGATAATAAACACCACTGAGACCATCTGCAGCATTAACGCCAGTTCAGGTTGACCAAACAGACTGTTCAGCAGGTGACTGCCCGTAAATAACAGACCAAACACTACGACACCCATCAACATATTACCCCAGTAAATCGTGGAGAGGTCGTTGATAGAGAGCATACAGCGGCGGATCAGCTTATTTGAGAAGCCGCGATCGGCCAGCGTATCGATAGCCAGTAAAGCTATCACGGCGATCGCCAGCAGGTTTAGTTCATTCGCCTGCAGGATTTGCGCCAGCAACGAGAGCTGCAGTACGCCGATGCCAATAATTTTGATTGAAGAGAGCAGAGACCATTTTGCGCTATTAAGACTGCTTTCACGTATTGCCATAATATACTCGTTAGAGTTCATTGACTCTGTGAGAATTAAATCGTTGTGTAACAGCAATGAGAAGTTGCTGTCACACCGTTAGTTAGTGCAATTTTTCTGGCCGGAGTCCTGAAATACCTTTCCAGGCTTGCCATGTTATTATGGATTCAATCAAATGGTGCTCGGATAAAAAATAGATATCCCTGGTAAATTCTCTGTTTCGTGTCATGGCGGAATCCCCTGCAGCTAATAAGAATTCCGCCAGATCACGAATAAATCCTGTTGTAGTTTTATATTCTCCTGCCAGCATCCTTGCGGCAATCTCAACGAATTCTTTTTCTGATAACAAAGGATACGCAGAGCGGTCCATGACTTTTCCTGCTTTATCATTATGGGTATTGCTGTGTGTGGAATGATTTATACATTGTTTTATTTAATTTAACACCATAAGAAAAGTCTGATTACGCGACCGCAGAAATAAATGGTTTCACTCTATGCATGATAAATATTAAATCCCCAGCAGGGCAGTAATAAACGATTGTTGATGATTAATGTATACGTCAGAGAGAAAGTGTTCGTGCAGAAGATGAAGAGGCCTGTAATCAGGGAAGATCGCCAGCCTGTCGGGTGATGTTGCCAGGAATTTTCCTGGCAACAATGCTTAAGCAGGGTTGGTGATAAATGTGTAAAAGAGGCATGCAATCAGATAAACGCTTTATGCTTTATCATCGGAAGTTTTTCTGTTTTTTTTCATAAACAGCCAGTGATAAGTACAGAGAAAAAATCGAGCTAAGTCATTGATTTACTGTGTCAGAAGCTGGTTAAGCTTCTCAAGATCGTTGCTAACCCATTCAATATCCTGCTTAAATCTCTCATCTGAAGTAAATGGCTGGCGGTAAACCGTCACCATCACCTCGGCACCCTGCTCGTTGGCTATCACGCGCATCGGCACATAGATTTCCTTTCCTGAGCCACTATCAATCCAGTGATCCATTACGCCAAACGGATTATGTGGCGAGAACCGGAGCTTTACATTTCCCTGAGGGCCTTTAGCACGCCAGCGATTGCCATCAGGTTCTAATGCACTATTCGTCAGCCCGGACGCCCACTTTGGAAAAAATTCCGGCTTCCAGATGGTTTCATAAAGATCTAACCAGTGACGCGGAATTGTCAGGCTCAGCGTGCGCGAGGAGAGCATATAACCTCCGGAGGATAAGCTAAAAAAGCATTAAAGCATGGGGTCAGGCTCGTTAATACGTTGTAACAGCAGAAGTGTGGTGTTGAGAGGGTTTCGTACAAACGGCAGACAACGGATGAGGCTGTCTGCCGCTGACTCAGATAAAATTGCCGCGTGCAGAAACTGCGTGCTCTTCGCTATGCCCACTGGCGCGACGCAGAACAAAGCCATCCGACTGTGCCATCACTGCGCAGCTGTGATTCGGAAAGATACGAAGCAGCATGCCGACTTCAGGACGGCGATCCTGATAAAGCAGAAAACCATGCTCCTCAGATAACTTTGTCACCTCATACGTGTGGCCCGCTTCGTCGGCTGCAACACCAAAGCCGCTGGCATTGGTGCCGTGTGGCCCTTTATCTGAACTCAGCATTTTCGATCCGGCATCCACAATTGCGAAATGCTCGTTTACCGCTACCACACGTGTAATGACGCTCATTGCCAGCTGATCGACGTAACTTAGCCCGAGGCGACAGGCGGTAAGGTCCAGCAGTGCATAGTTGCCGGGCCGGATTTCACTGATGCAGGGCGCAACCTCGGCTGCCAGGGCCGTAGGCGTTGACCCCACAGAGAGCGGGCAGTCGGTAAATCCCGCAGCCTGCAGTTTTGCCTGAAGCTGCTGCATCAATACCGTTTCCTGCCTGGCAACATCAACAATAGCCGCAGCATTACCGGCACCATAAGCGTGGCCGGCATGCGACACTAATCCGGCAAAGCGTACGCCTCTGTCCCGCAGCGCCTGAGCAATCAGCACGGCGTCATCACTATCAGGACTAACACCAATCCGGTGTAATCCAACATCCACCTTAATCGCCACCGCCAGCTCGCAGTCTGGTTGTTGCTGCCACGCATCCGCAATCGCTGCCACACCCTGCAGCCTGTCCGCAATCAGGGTAAGTTTTGCCTGATGAAGCACGGCGAGACGCAGCAACTCAGCCACGCTTTGCGGTTGCACAACCGGATAGGCTAAAAGCAGATCGCGAACGCCCCCCTGAATAAAGCTGATACCTTCGCTGGGTTTAGAGACCGTGACACCCTGAGCACCATATTCAAGCTGACGCTGAGCAATCCAGACGCTTTTATGTGTTTTGATATGCGGACGCAATGCGACGCCTGCCGCACTGGCTTTGCGCTGCATATGCTGCAGATTCTGCTCCAGGCGTTCTGCATCGACTTCAATATAGGGCGTAAGGCGGTCATCAATCAGCGGTCTCTGCCACTGCTGTGTATCGTTGATATCCATAAGATTATCCGGCTTTAACGAGGTAAGAGGATTCATCATTCCTTAATTAACTTTCTGATACCAGCTTGGTGGCTGTGGAGGAGGCGCTGAACAGCAAAAATTAAAGTGGGTGTTAACCCGGGATAGAGCATGCTGTACACGGACAAACCGGAGAGGATACTAAGCAGGCGTGGATTAGCAGAATAAAAAAGCAGGCGCGGTGCCTGCTTTATCCGGTTATTCAGACGTAGAGTGACTGTTCACCCGGCGGTCGGGTTTTGAATCGGCGATGCAGCCAGAGGTATTGTTCCGGTGCGCGCAGAATCTGATTCTCGATCACTTTATTCATATAGGCTGCAGCAGCAGCCTCATCCGTATGAGGATAATTTTCCAGCATCGGCTCAATGATCAGATGATAGCCATCATTATCTGCATTACGAATCAGCATAATCGGCACCATCGCCGGCTTCGCCAGACGCGACAGCACAAAAGTGCCGTTGGTGGTGGCCGCTTTTTCTACCGCAAACAGCGGCGCAAAGGTGCTGCCTTTCGGGCCGTAATCCTGGTCTGGTGCAAACCAGACCGATTCACCCTGTTTCAGAGCATTAACCATGCCGCGCAGATCGCGGCGGTCGATCATCGCTTTGTTCGAGCGCATCCGGCCTTTGGTCTGCACATATTCCATTGCCTGATTGTTGTGCGGACGGTACATCGCCATCATCGGCTGACAGAGACCGCTTATGCGGCCGCCCAGCTCCAGTGACATGAAATGCACGCCAATCAGCATCACACCGCGCTTTTCATTCTGCGCAGCGTGGAGATTATCCATACCTGACACTTTAAACAGACGTTTTACCGCACGGTCAGACCAGAACCAGGCAATACCGGTTTCAGCCAGCGCCATGCCTAACGACGCAAAATTACCGGCGATCATATGTTCTGTTTTTTCTTCACTGATGCCAGGAAAACAGAGCTCAATGTTACGACGGGTGATTCGCTCACGGCGCTGCAGAAAATGGCGGGAAATTTTGCCCGCACCGGCACCGAGACGCATAAGAACAGGATAGGGAAGCTGGACCAGAAGCCAGAGTACACCAAGACCAAACCAGGTAAACCAATAACGCGGATGCAGCAGCGAGCTGCTAAATTTTCCGGTGTTTTTCATTAAAACCTTCATGAGATAAATGGATGCATCGCATAAAGAACACTTCCATAAAGTCTCCAGGCGCTACAGCTGTACTGATTTCGACCAGCACTTTATCAAAAAGTGCCTTCAAAGAAAGGGAAACTACTGACTCTACAGGATTGACCTGTTTCATGGAGCCAGCGTTTCGGGTGCGAAAAAAGGGTTCGCAACAGAAAAAAGATATTAAATTCAGAATATTAAAAAAGACAGGCCTGATAAGGAAAACGTGACAGACACGCATTACAGAAGAGTCCGGAAATGATTATTTATCCATCTTTACGTAATAATGAGGCCAGCCACACGCTTAGAACACCCTGCACGCTGATGCAGAAGAGAGGTCATTACTCAGAGAATGAACAAAGCGCCATCGCTGACGCTTCATCTCAGACCTGAGGAAAAGATCTTACTCAATATTTTGAATCTGCTCGCGCATCTGTTCAATCAGCACTTTCAGTTCGATAGCAGAAGTGGTGATGTCGGCGTTGATCGACTTCGATGCCAGCGTATTCGATTCACGATTGAACTCCTGCATCATGAAATCGAGCCGACGGCCAACCGCTTCTTTCTTTTTCAGGATGTTGTAGGTCTCTTTAACGTGCGCATCCAGGCGATCCAGCTCTTCGGAGACGTCAACACGCTGCGCCATCATCACCAGTTCCTGCTCCAGGCGATTGTTTTCCAGCTGGACTTCAGCATCTTCCAGTTTGGCGACCAGACGCTCACGCTGCCATTTGATGACTTCAGGCATCTGCGCCCGCACTTTGCTGACTTCCTGCGAAACTCCTTCCAGACGCTGCTCAATCATCGCTTTCAGTGCGGTGCCTTCGCTTTCGCGTGCCGCAATAAAATCATCCAGCGCACTATCCAGCGCCTTCAACAACTGCGTGTTAATGGCATCCAGATCCTGCTCCTGTGCAGACATCACACCGGGCCAGCGCAGGATATCCAGCGGATTAATCGCGCCTTCATCGCTCTGCATTTTCACCCAGTTGGCCGCCTGCACCAGCTGTTTCGCCAGCGTTTCATTGAGCATCAGCTCGCCCTGCGCGCTGGGGTCGGCATCAAAACGCAGGTTGCACTCAATTTTACCGCGCGTCAGACGCTGGCGAATGCGTTCGCGGATAACCGGCTCCAGCCCACGAAACTGTTCCGGCAGACGGATGTAGGTTTCCAGATAACGCTGGTTAACAGAACGCAGCTCCCAGGCGGCGCTGCCCCATTCGCCTTTGGCTTCGCTGCGGGCATAAGCGGTCATACTGCGGATCATAAGCGGTACTCATTTGCGGAAAGATGGGTGAAGTATAGCGAGGCGAGCCACGGCATAACAGGCATAAGCGTCTCACTGGAAAATAACGAACCATTTCCGCTTTCTGCGAGAGCCACTTATGATGACCACTGACCCCTTGTGAGGATGACCGATCTATGTCACGCGTTATTGCCCTTCCTGTTGTGATGGCTCTGTTGCTGGCGGGTTGCCAGACGCGCCATGCGCCGCCCACGAAACCGCAACCCATCTGTGCGGGTGGCGACATGATGATGCAGACCACGCTGTGGTTTGGACTGAGCAAGCCAGATGGCGGCAGGGTGAGTTCACTCGACTGGATGAACTTTGTGGACAATGAGGTCACGCCACGCTTCAAAGCGGGACTGTCGATTTATGACGCTAAAGGGCAATGGCTGGGCGAGAACGGCAAACTGGCACGGGAGAACAGTAAAGCGCTGATGCTGATCCACGGTATCGATCCTGCCACCAATCAGGGTATTGAGGCGCTACGCACACTCTATAAGAAACGCTTTGCTCAGGAGTCGGTGATGCGGGTAGATGCACCCGTCTGCGTCGGATTCTAGAATAAACGCGGGCGGCAGCGAGGCCGCCCGCGGAATAGTCAGATAAACAGACCGGCAAAAGCTGCAGAGAGCAGGCTCACCAGCGTGGAGCCATAGACCAGCTTCCAGCCAAACCGGGAAACCACATTCCCCTGTTTTTCGTTCAGGCCTTTTATGGCACCCGCCACAATGCCGATCGAGGCAAAGTTAGCAAAGGAGACCAGGAACACAGACAGAATACCCAGCCCGCGCGCACTCATGCCCGCCGCGACTTTCTGCAGCTCAATCATCGCCACAAACTCATTTGCCACCAGCTTGGTCGCCATGATGCTGGCCGCCTGCAGGGCATCCGCTTTGGGAATGCCGATCAGCCATGCCAGAGGATAGAACAGGTAGCCGAGCAGCTGCTGGAAGCTATAGCCAAAGACCGCCGCAAACACGGCATTCACGGCAGCAATCAGGGCAATAAAGCCAATCAGCATCGCCAGAATGATCATCGCCACTTTGAAACCAGCCAGGATGTACTCGCCCAGCATTTCAAAGAAGCTCTGCTCTTCATGCAGCTTTTCCAGCGCGATAGGCTGCTCATCCTGGCTTTTCATCGGGTTGATGATCGACAGGATAATAAAGGTGCTGAACATGTTAAGCAGCAGTGCGGCAACCACATACTTCGGTTCAATCATCGCCATATAAGCACCGACAATCGACAGCGAAACGGTGGACATAGCGGTCGCTGCCATGGTGTAGAGCCGACGCGGCGGGATATCACCCAGAATCCCTTTATAGGCGATGAAGTTTTCCGACTGACCCAGAATCAGCGTGCTGACGGCGTTAAACGACTCCAGTTTGCCCATGCCATTAATTTTCGACAGCAGCGTCCCGAAAATACGGATCAGCAGCGGCAGGATGCGCCAGTGCTGCAATATGCCGATCAGTGCGGAAATAAAGACAATCGGGCAGAGTACGCCAAGGAAGATAAATGCCAGCCCCTGTTTGCTCATTCCGCCAAACACGAATTCTGTACCCTGTGCGGCAAAGCCCAGCAGCGTCTCAAAGAATCCCGCAAACGAGCCGACCAGCGCCAGCCCCCCGGCAGAGTGAAGGAAGAACCAACCCAGCGCGGCTTCTGCCACAATCAGTTGAACAATAAAGCGCAGGCGAATCTGTTTACGGTCATGACTGACCAGCAGCGCAAGGGCAAAAATCACCACCAGCGCCAGCAGGAAATGAAGAATGGCGGCCATATGTCTTTTTTTATCAGAGAGAAAGGAAAGCGCATTTAGCCACAGCTGGCAGGGAATTTCATCTGATGCCTGCGTCAGACCGGCGCAAGAGACAGCGGGCAAGGAAGTCCGTATAATGCGCAGCCAATCATTAGCAAGCCGGAGAATACCCATGCGTCCAGCAGGCCGTAGCGCACAACAGGTGCGTCCAGTCACATTGACCCGCAATTACACCAAACACGCAGAGGGTTCCGTTCTGGTGGAATTCGGCGAAACGAAAGTGCTTTGCACTGCCTCCGTAGACGAAGGGGTTCCGCGTTTCCTTAAAGGCCAGGGCCAGGGCTGGGTCACGGCTGAATATGGCATGCTGCCGCGTTCAACCCACAGCCGTATGGCGCGTGAAGCCGCAAAAGGCAAGCAGGGTGGACGTACGCTGGAAATTCAGCGTCTGATCGCCCGTTCACTGCGTGCCGCAGTTGATCTTAAAGCGCTGGGTGAATTTACCATTACGCTCGACTGTGACGTAATTCAGGCCGATGGCGGCACCCGTACCGCCTCAATCACCGGTGCCTGTGTGGCGCTGGCTGATGCGCTGAACAAGCTGGTAGCCAGCGGCAAGCTGAAAGCCAATCCGATGAAGGGCATGGTCGCGGCGATTTCAGTAGGTATCGTTAAAGGCGAAGCACTGTGCGATCTGGAGTACGTTGAGGACTCCGCGGCAGAAACCGACATGAACGTCGTGATGATGGAAGATGGTCGCATGATCGAGGTGCAGGGCACTGCCGAGGGCGAACCGTTCAGCCATGAAGAGCTGCTGACGTTACTGGCGCTGGCACGCGGCGGCATTGAGGAATTGATTCAGGCGCAGAAAGCAGCGCTGAAAAATTGATGTAACAGGCGACCTCAGGGTCGCCTTTTCTTTATTTGAGGAGTGAGAAATGAAAGCCTGGCAGCGTCAGTTTATTGAATTCGCCCTGAACAAGCAGGTGCTGAAGTTCGGTGAGTTCACTTTGAAGTCAGGGCGTAAAAGCCCCTATTTCTTTAATGCCGGTCTGTTCAACAGCGGACGGGATTTAGCGCTGCTGGGACGCTTCTACGCGCAGGCGCTGGTGGATGGCGCTGTCGACTTCGATCTGCTGTTCGGTCCGGCCTATAAAGGCATTCCGATTGCGACCACCACGGCGGTGGCGCTGGCGGATCATCATGACCGCGATGTGCCTTACTGCTTTAACCGTAAAGAAGCGAAAGATCACGGCGAAGGTGGCCTGCTGGTGGGCAGTCCGCTGCAGGGCAAAGTGATGCTGGTGGACGATGTGATCACCGCAGGCACCGCAATTCGTGAGTCGATGGATATTATCGGCGCGCACAACGCTACTCTGGCAGGCGTGCTGGTCTCGCTTGATCGTCAGGAGCGTGGACGCGGAGAAATGTCGGCGATTCAGGAAGTGGAACGTGATTACGGCTGCAAAGTGACCGCGATTATCACACTGGCCGATCTGATTAGCTGGCTGGAAGAGAAGCCGGAGATGGCCGATCATCTGGCTCAGGTTCGTGCCTATCAGAAAGCGTACGGGATTTAACAGAGGCGGGCGCAATGCCCGCCTTCTTTTACGCTTTACGCCAGCTGCGCGGCAATCAGCGGCCAGCGAGCCTCAAAGTCTGCGGTAGGACTGAAACGAAACTCAGAACGGACATAGCGCGACAGTAAACCTTCACAGAATGCCAGCAGCTGGCTTGCCAGCAGCGCCTCATCAGCCTGAAAAGCTTCGCCCTCACGCATTTTCCGTTCCCGCATCACCTGTCGCAGCTGCACTTCAATCCGCTCAAACAGCTGATTGATGCGTCCCTGCAGTCGGTCCTGCTCAAACATCAATGCATGGCCGGTCAGGATGCGCGTCAGTCCCGGATTACGCTCACCAAATCCCAGAATCAGTTGCACGATCAGACGCAGACGCGTCATGGTCTCTTTTTCATCTTTGAGGATCAGATTGATGCGGGTAATCAGACTGTCTTCGATAAACTCAATCAGGCTATCGAACATGCGTGTCTTACTGGGGAAGTGACGATACAACGCCGCTTCGGAAACGCCTACCGTGGCTGCCAGTTTGGCGGTGGTAATGCGCTGACTGCCATCACCCGACTCCAGCATCTGTGCCAGCGCCTGCAAAATCTCTTCGCGACGGTTTCGCTTCGCGACTTTTTTTTCTGCCATGACCTTAAAGACCCCTGAAATTCACCTAAAAACAGGCAACACCTACGCATCTGCCACAGGAACGCGTCCCATGGCGATGAGGAAAAATAACGGGCGTAAGTGAAAGTCGGTAATGCGGGTTACTGGCGACCTGAATGGCCGAAGCCGCCTTCGCCGCGCAGGCTGGCGTCGAAATCGTCGACCAGGTTAAATTCCGCCTGTACCACCGGTACAAAGACCAGTTGTGCCATGCGATCGCCGGGTTGCAGAGAGAAACTTTCCTGGCCGCGATTCCAGACCGAGACCATCAGCTGTCCCTGATAGTCGGAGTCAATCAGCCCGACCAGGTTGCCCAGCACGATGCCGTGTTTATGGCCAAGACCTGAGCGCGGCAGGATCACAGCGGCCAGATCGGGGTCGGCAATATGAATCGCCAGGCCGGTCGGGACCAGCGTTGTGGTGCCTGGTGCGATGTCGAGAACATCATCAATGCAGGCGCGTAAATCTAACCCAGCGGAACCTGAAGTCGCGTAGGTCGGCAGTGGAAACTCTTTGCCGACGCGCGGGTCCAGGATTTTAACGTCTATTTTTTTCATCATAACGGCTGACAATCTCGTCTATTAATTGTTGGCCAAGGAGAGACTTATCGCTGAGCGGTAAGCGTTTTTCTCCATCCTGCCAAAAAAGGTGAAGAGCATTGGTGTCGCTATTAAATCCCTGTCCGGCTTTAGCGACATCGTTAGCGCAGATCAGGTCCAGATTCTTGCGCACCCGTTTTTGCCGGGCGTATTCTTCCACATTCTGTGTTTCAGCAGCAAATCCAACCACAAATGGCCGGTTTTCCTGAAGTGCGGCGACCCCGGCAACAATATCGGGATTCTTTACCAGGTTCAGCGTGACGTTATCATCGCCGCCCTGTTTCTTGATTTTATCGGTCGCAATATCGGCTGCCCGGTAGTCTGCCACGGCTGCGCTTGCAATGAAAATATGTTGTTTAGCTATCTCGCTCATGACGGCGGCCTGCATCTCCAGCGCGCTGGTAACGTCAACGCGTTGCACACCCGCTGGTGCCGCCAGGCTGACCGGACCACTGACCAGCGTGACCTGTGCGCCGCGTCTGGCAGCGGCAGCGGCAATCGCAAAACCCATTTTGCCGGAGCTGTGATTCGTGATGTAGCGCACCGGATCCAGCGCCTCACGTGTCGGACCGGCGGTTATCATAATGTTGAGATGTTGCAGATCGTTGACGGGTGCAGCCCACTGCACCGCATGGTCAACAATCGCCAGCGGATCAAGCATCCGGCCCGGCCCGACGTCGCCGCAGGCCTGGCTGCCGCTGTCTGGCCCCCAGATCAGCACGCCACGCTCATGCAGCGTCTGCAGATTATGCCGGGTCACCGCCGCACGATACATCTGCTGATTCATAGCGGGCACCACCGCCACGGGTGAGGCCGTCGCTAATACAGCAGTGGTCACCAGATCGTTTGCCATACCGGCAGCTATACGGGCAATCAGGTCGGCAGTGGCCGGTGCCAGTACAATCAGGTCGGCCCACTTTGCCAGTTCAATATGACCCATTGCGGCTTCCGCTGCCGGATCAAGCAGATCGTCAAACACCGGATAGCCGGAGACGGCCTGCAGGCTGAGCGGAGTAATAAAGGCCTTTGCCCCCTCCGTCATCATTACGCGAACATCAGCGCCGCGATCGCGCAGGCGACGTACCAGCTCAGGTGCTTTATAAGCGGCAATACCGCCACTTACGCCAAGAAGAATTTTTTTGCCGGCTAATCCCATCATGATGTTGGCCTCACTAAGCTCTCTGCCGCTCGCGGCGGCGAATGCACGGACTTTATCACAAAAGCGTGGATGCGCCTTTTCACCAACTGCGTTTGCGAGCCGTCTCGAAGATTGATACGCCACTGATAGCGGCATGCTTCAGGATGGGCCACTCTGAGGTTCATCTCAGGGAGAGCAAAGATGAAAATCAAGGGACCACGGGAAAAACTGCAGAAACTGGGCGCGCATTCGCTCAGCGATACCGAACTGCTGGCCATCTTTCTCCGCACTGGCTCGCCGGGGCAGAACGTCCTTGAACTGGCCGGGCAGATGCTGGAGGGATTTGGCTCGCTTTATCAGCTCATGACGTCAGACAAAGCGGCATTTTGCAAAATTAAAGGTGTCGGCGATGCCAAGCTGGCGCAACTGCACGCGATTGCCGAACTGGCGAAGCGCTTTTTCGCCAGTAAGCTGGCGCGCGAAAGCGTCATGGAAAATCCACAAATCACGCGCCAGTATCTGCAAAGTCTGTTAGCCCATCAGGAGCGTGAGATCTTTATGGCACTGTTTCTGGATAATCAGCATCGGGTGCTGCGTGCACAAAATATGTTCTCGGGTTCCATTAACAGCGTGGAAGTTCACCCCCGCGAGATTGTCCGGGAAGCGCTGAAGCTCAATGCCGCCGCCCTGATACTGGCGCATAATCACCCGTCGGGCATGGCGGAGCCGAGCCGTGCAGACCGTGAAGTAACCCATAAAGTCAGCGAAGCCTGTCAGCTACTCGACATCCGTCTGCTCGATCATCTGGTGATTGGTCATGGCGAATATGTCTCCTTTGCGGAGCGGGGATGGCTCTGACAGCGGGAAATTTCACGCCAGGTGGCGGCTTTTTGCCCGATCATTCGGGATCTTTATCTGTTCGGGACTTGAGCACTTGGGCTGAGCGGCGTATACTACGCCACCTTTGAGAATCTCGGGTTTGGCGGTTAGGCCAGCTTAGCGGGTTCCATGGAACTCGCCTGGCGGGCTGCAAGCCTGACGAGGCGGCCAAAACCTAATTTTTAAAGCTCGAGCTGATTTGATTTTTGGAGATATAGACATGTCACGAGTCTGCCAGGTAACTGGAAAGCGTCCGGTAACGGGTAACAACCGTTCCCACGCAATGAACGCGACGAAACGCCGTTTCCTTCCGAACCTGCACTCACACCGTTTTTGGGTTGAGAGCGAGAAGCGCTTCGTTACTCTGCGTGTATCTGTTAAAGGTATGCGCATTATTGATAAAAAGGGCATTGATACGGTTTTATCCGACATGCGTGCCCGTGGTGAGAAGTACTAAGGTACTAAGGAACTGAATCATGGCTAAAGGTATTCGTGAGAAGATCAAGCTGGTTTCCTCTGCTGGTACAGGTCACTTCTATACCACCACGAAGAACAAACGTACTAAACCAGAGAAGCTGGAACTGAAAAAGTTCGATCCGGTTGTACGTCAGCATGTGATCTACAAAGAAGCTAAAATTAAGTAATTTTAGTGTTCTGCTAAAAACCCGGCTCCGGCCGGGTTTTTTGTTTGTGTAAAACGCTGAGGAGAGGGTATGCCAGAGTTGCCAGAGGTTGAGACCAGCCGCCGCGGTATCGAGCCGCATTTGGTTGGTGAAACCATTCTTCACGCCGTGGTGCGTAATTCACGTCTGCGCTGGCCTGTTTCGCAGGAGATCCTGGCGCTGAGCGATCAGCCGGTGCTCAGCGTGCAGCGTCGGGCAAAATATCTGCTGCTGGAACTGCCGCATGGCTGGATCATTATCCACCTTGGCATGTCGGGCAGCCTGCGCGTGCTGTCAGAAGAGCTGCCAGCAGCGAAGCATGACCATGTTGATTTAGTGATGAGCAACGGCAAAGTACTGCGCTACACCGACCCGCGTCGCTTTGGTGCCTGGCTCTGGAGCAGCGATCTGGCGGGCAGCAGCGTGCTGGCACATCTCGGGCCGGAGCCGCTCAGCGAGGCATTTGACGGGGCTTACCTGTTCGATAAGTCACGCGGCAAGCGGACGCTCATCAAGCAATGGCTGATGGATAACAAAGTGGTGGTGGGCGTGGGCAACATTTACGCCAGCGAGTCACTGTTTACCGCCGGGATCCTTCCCGATCGTGCCGCAGTAAGTCTGTCGCAGGCTGAAGCGGAGCTGCTGGTCAACACTATTAAAGCGGTGCTGTTACGTTCAATTGAGCAGGGCGGTACTACGCTGCGCGACTTCTTACAGACCGACGGCAAGCCTGGCTATTTTGCCCAGCAACTGCAGGTTTATGGCCGGGCAGGTGAACCCTGCCGGGCATGCGGTACGCCGATTGTCAGCGGCAGGCATGGGCAGCGCAGCACCTACTGGTGCCCGAGCTGCCAGCATTAAGCCAGTTTAGCCAGCAGTGCCTGATGCACCGGCGCGGGCAGAAAGGCGGAAACATCGCCGCCGTGACGCGCCACCTCTTTGACCAGCGAAGAGGAGATGAACGAGAAGCCTTCAGACGGCATCAGGAAGACACTCTCCAGCGTGGGCAGCAGGTGACGATTCATCTGCGCCAGCTGCATTTCATATTCAAAGTCTGACACCGCACGCAAGCCACGGACCAGCACATTCGCCTGCTGGTCACGGGCGAAATTCGCCATCAGGTCGCTGAAGCCGACCACCTCAACGTTCGGCAGATGGGCAACCACCTGACCGGCCAGCGCCACGCGTTCATCCAGGCTGAACATCGGTTTTTTACTGGGGCTGGCAGCAATGGCCAGAATCAGCTGATCAAACATCTGCGCTGCCCGCGTCACGATGTCGAGATGACCGAGCGTTACAGGATCAAACGTACCGGGATAGATGGCTTTAGTGGTCATACTCGCCCTTTTGCCGAAGCGTGATTCAGCGCCCAGAGGGCTGAATATTTATTGAAGGTATATTGCGCGTTGACTACCGCCAGAATCCAGCCCTGTTTGCCGTCGAGAAAACCGGCACGCAGCAGCAACGTTTTCACAAACGCGCCCAGCGTATGGCTGAACACAGAAAAGAGGCCGCAACGCTTACCGCGCTGATGACGTTCCGTGGCCCAGGCTTCTGCATAGGCCAGTTGCTTACGCTGAAAGGCGATTAAATCGCGGCAGGTCAGATGTTCCAGATCGCCAGGCAACGCCACCACCGGCGCACCGTCACTCTGCAGTGATTCATGCACCAGATTGTCATTGTAACGGAAGGTGCGTGGATAGAGGCGCATCACGCGGTCAGGATACCAGCCACTGTGGCGCATAAAGCGGCCGAGGAACAGATTACTGCGGCCCAGGCTGTAAATCGTGCGGCTGGGTGGGGCGACCAGAACCTGCTCAATCGCGGCGCGCAGTTCGGGTGAAACGCGCTCATCCGCATCGATCATCAGAATCATATCGCCGGTGGCATAGTGCTGCGCACGCTGGCGCTGAATGCCATAGCCTTGCCAGTCATCACTGCGATAGACCTGCGCCCCGGCCTGCGTGGCGATCTCAACAGTGTCGTCACTGCTGCCAGAATCCAGCACAATAATTTCGTCGGCCCAGCTGACTGAGGCCAGACAATCCGGTAACAGCTCCGCTTCATTTTTGGCGATCATTACCACGGAAAGACGCTGGCGTGCTGACATTAGTGGGCCCGTGGTGGCAGATGCGGTTCGAGTAACTGTAGCAGACGCTGAAGCGCACCCTGGTTCTGGTGCAGTACGTCTACCGCATGGCGTCCGTAATAACGGCGATAATCATCATCCTGTAACAGGTTGGTGACCTCTTTTTCCAGTGAAATTACGTCGGTGACGGTAATCAGACCCTGGCCTTCCTGCAACTTACTGCAGATATCTTTGAAGTTCCAGATGTGAGGCCCCATCAGCACCGGAAGCGCATGGGCAGCGGGTTCCAGCGGGTTATGTCCGCCCCGCTCAACCAGGCTGCCGCCGACAAACGCCAGATCGGCGATGCCGTAAAGCAGCATCAGTTCACCCATTGAGTCGCCGATGACCACCTGCGTGGAACCCGAAGGGATCTCACCGCTGCTGCGCAGGATAAAGCTGAAGCCGCGTTCCTGCGTCAGTTCGCGCGCATCGTTAAAGCGTTCAGGATGGCGGGGAACCAGAATCAGCAGCAGATCCGGAAACGTCTGCAGCAGGCGACGATGGGTATCCAGCACGATGGCCTCTTCGCCTTCGTGCGTGCTGGTGGCGATCCACACCGGGCGACGCGGCGCCCACTGGCGACGCAGCGTTACCGCTCTGGCGGCCAGCTCTGGCGTCACAGAAATATCAAACTTCAGGCTGCCGGTAATCGCCAGCTGTGAACGTTTCAGGCCCAGACTCAGGAAGCGGTCGCCATCTTCCGTATTCTGTGCCGCAATCAGCGTGATGCTCTGCAACAGCTGGCGCATGAATTTCCCCAGCTTGCGATAGCCTTTGGCGGAGCGGGCCGAGAGGCGGGCATTGGCGATCACCAACGGAATGTTACGCTGGTGCAGAATGCGGATAATATTTGGCCACAGCTCCGTTTCCATGATGATCACCAGCCGTGGATTAACCGTATCCAGAAAACGATTAATCGAACCTGGCAGATCATAAGGCAGATAGACGTGATGCACATCTTTGCCAAAAGCAGATTGCGCCCGCTCAGAGCCGGTCGGCGTCATGGTCGTGACGGTAATCGGCAGGGTGGGGTAACGATGACGCAGTGCGCGCACCAGCGGAATCGCGGCCAGCGTTTCACCCACAGAAACCGAGTGCAGCACAATGCCGTCGGGCTTCACTTTGCCGACACAATAGCCATAGCGTTCTGCCCAGCGTTTGCGATAGGCAGGCGCTTTACGACCGCGCAGCCACAGGCGCAGCCAGATCAGTGGCTGAATGAAGTAGAGCAATGCGGTGTAAATGGTCGTCATAGTTACCGTTACGGCAGGTTCGCGTCTAAAAACAGATTAAAATGAGATGGCGGCATGTTATCAGAAACCCCGCATGCACTCATCCCGGATTGTCAGTTGCTACTCAGTACCTGCTGATAAAGCGAAGTCAGCGCCTGCGCCAGCTGTTGTGGACCATAAGGTTCAATTTTGCGCCGCGCTGCGTCACCCATTCGTGAATCGACAGAAAGCGGCGGTATTGCATTAACCGCCTGATTCAATCCATCGATATCCAGGGCATCACAGACGAAGCCCTCCTGACCAGCGGTAATAAATTCCGCGCCACCGCAACCGGTGCTGGTGATTACTGGTAAACCGCAGGCCATTGCCTCCAGCACCACATTCGGAAAGGGATCATAGAGCGTGGGCAGCAGCAGGCCATCCGCCGCGTGATAGAACGGCTGCACATCCTGCTGTACGCCGACAAAGCGCAGGCGGTCCAGGCAGTGAAGCTGGTTTGCCAGCTGCTGGTAACGTTGTAATTGTTTATCCTGACCCACCACAATCAGATAACGATCGCTGGCAGCCAGCGCCTGTATCGCCGCTTTCAACCCCTTGCGTTCAAAGCCGGAGCCGACATAAATCAGTACGGTAGCGGCATCGGGCAGCGCCAGCTGCTGACGGGTGGCGCGACGTGCAGCTTCCGTGGCGGGCTGGAAACGGCTGGCGTCGATAGCATTATGAATAACGTGGATTTTTCCGGCGTCGAGCGAGAAACAGCGCAGGATATCGCGCTTAACCATCTCTGAATTACAGATCACCGCTTTCAGCGTTGGAGAGTTAAACATCTCCGCTTCCGCCTGCAGAACATAGCGATGGTAAGGACTGAGCACAGCACTCAGCCGTTGCGATGATGAGACGATGCGGGCGCGCTGTTCCAGCCACACGCGATGCACGCCATCACCCGCACGGAAAATGTCACAGCCGGCGATGCGCTCATGGCTTTGTACAATATCGAACTTTTCGCGCTCCCAGCAGGCGCGTGCTGCCCGGGCAAAACCGCGCTCACGTGAGACCCGGCCCAGCTTTGCCGGATTACAGATATGCAGATGCCAGTCTGGATTGGGCGTGCCCTGCCAGCTGCGGGTAATGATGTTGAGATCGAGCCTTTCGCTGCCCAGCGCTTCCAGGGCGCGTGAGATAAAACGTTCAGCACCGCCATCCGGACGATATTTCTGCCGGACAATCGCCAGCCGTAACTTACTCATTCAGGTAGCTCCTCGCTGCCGCGACCACATCCTTTACCGGAATGGCCGAGAGATAACGCTGGTCAGTTTTGGTGTCGATGGAATCGGGTGAGGGCAGCGGGCCATAATCACCCGCCCAGATAACATGATTGTTATCACCCCAGGGCCGCCAGTGCTGTAGCTTGGTCGGACCAAAAAGTGCGATACAGGGTGTTTCAAGCGCGGCAGCCATATGCATTGGCGCAGAGTCGACACCAATAAACAGTCGGGCATGATCGATCAATGCCGCCAGCTGCGGTAGCGTGAACTGACCCGCCAGCGAAACCACGTCAGGCGACGCACAGCGCGCGCGAATGCGGTTAATCATTGCCAGCTCCTGTTTGTCCGGCCCGGCGGTCAGCACCACTTTGCGGCCCGGTTGCGCCAGCTGCTCAAGTGTGGCCGCAACGCTCTCTTCTTCCCAGCATTTAAAGCCCCAGCGCGAAGTCGGCTGCACCACAATATAGGGCGCGGCAATATGATGTTCTGCCAGTCGGGCCAGCACGATTTGCCGATCAGCGTCGCTGTAGTGCATGGAGACACGTGCGCCATCGCTGCTGATGCCGAGGGGGGCCAGCGCCGACATGTTCTGTTCAACGGTATGCAGTTTGCTGTGATTGTGTGTGGGGACCAGCCGGTTGTGACACCAGCGCCACAGGGCGTTATCGCGTTTTTTGAACGCAAAACCGATACGGACGGGTGCCCCGGACAACCGCGTAATCAGGGCCGCGCGCCACTGATCGGCCAGGTTAATCACCAGATCATAATGCGCGTCACGTACGGCGCGAATCAATGCACGCTCATGGCCCAGCTTGCGCCAGGTTCCCTCCTGTTTCCATTTGCGATCGATGACGTGCAAATGGCGGATGGCCGGATGCGCTTCCAGCATCGGACGCGTTTCCTGATAGAGCAATACGTCGATGCTGGCCTGCGGGTAACGCTGACGAAGCGCATTAATGGCGGGCGTTGTGAGCAGCATGTCACCATGGTGGCGCAGCTTAATCAGTAATATATTTTTTGGAGAGATGTTTGCTGGAGTCAGGCTGGCCATAAACAAGAGTTCTCAGAATTCAGTGAACCGATTGTAGGGCAAACCCTTTTTAGGATAAAGCCAGCCTCAAAGGTTATTTATCACGCCAGCGATAGAGCCGTGCCAGCCATAACAGCAGCTGATACCACTGCTTAATTCCCCGGGCATTCCGTAGCATGCGCAGGTGCGTCCCGGTCGTGAACAGATCGGCAATGATCGCCTGACGTGCGCGGGCATCAGGCTCACGCCTCACACTGTGACAAACGCTCAGCGCTTCATGGGTTACCTGATAGTGAAACGACGGGTAGATTTTCACGCGGTCACGATAGCGGGTGTTGAGCTCTTCAAGCAGCCGCGCAATCTTCAGGTAGTGACGCTGATATTCAACGTTACGCTCGCCGGTACGTTTGCGGTTGCTGATTGAAGCATCGTGCATATAGTAGCGATAGAGCACTGCTTCAGTATACCGCACGCGTTTTGCCAGCAGCATAAACTCGGTGGTCCAGGGAATATCCTGATGATGCAGGCCCGGCTCAAACTGTAAATGATGCTGCTCAATCAGTTCCCGGCGATAGATGCCCAGCCAGACCACATGCATATAACGATGCGTTTTCAGCGCGGTATTGAGCCAGTCGGCACCGCTCAGTACCGGTGTGCTGCGCAGGCGATCCAGCGGAATCAGCGGTTTTACCCGCTGACTGTGTTTAAAGAACCACTCGGCGTTGCACTGGGCAGCATCCAGATTGTCCGCTTCTGCCATCGTCACCAGCGTCTGATACATATCGGGCTGCATGGTGTCATCTGCATCCGGAAAGGTGACATATTTCCCGTGGGCTATCGCCAGACCAGCGTTACGGGCGCGCGACACGCCGCCGTTTTCCTGATGAATCACACGAATATGAGAGTGCTGCTGTGCATACTGGTCAGCGCGCTCACCTGAGCCGTCAGTTGAACCGTCATCGACAATGATGATCTCCAGCGAGGTCAGCGTCTGCGCCAGCAGTGACTGCATGAACTCATCAAACATGCTGCCCGCATTGAACATCGGCGTAATGATACTCAGCAAAGGAGAAGTACTCATCACGCTATCTGCACCCGCGTTAAATTCATTGCGAAAGGGCGTTGCCTCGTCATAAATCATTTCCAAATCAGCAGAGTGGAATCAGGAAGTTCACGATTATAAGACGGTGTGGCTTTCCTGCTTTACTAAAAACCACGTCCGCCAGTAATAATGCGATATATGCGCTTTTTTTACGCAACGTGGTCGTGCAGGTAAACAGATTATTATGTCGGCCTGCTGTCAGCGTCGTTATTACAGAGGTCATGGCAAACAGCCAGCGGGATAAATGACGGGAAAGTCAGGCGCTGAAATAACAGCGCCCGCATCAATCTGATAAACCTGAGCGCGCTACTGCTCGCTCTTTTTAAAAAACTTGAGACTGACATACTTCATCATCCAGTTCAGGCTTTCGCCATACTGTTTCTGATGCCATTTTACGCGGGCGAATCGCTTCATCTCTTTATAATGTTTTGGCGTATCAAGCGGTTGTGAAGCCCAGGGTGAGCGCTGGTAATAGCTATAGTAGCGCTCGGAAAGATCGCTGCCAGCCCATGCATGCCAGGGTTTGCATTTACCGGTGTAGTGAATCATCACCGTCTCTTCAGGCACGCCCGAGTGATCCCAGACTTTATTGGCGATGATGTCGTAAATATGGTTATAGCGGTCCGGCAGGATCAGAATCTCACTCTCCAGCACAATATTCAGCGCATCCTGATCCGGGAAACCAAACGCTGCGCCTCGCGTCACCAGCACGTCGGTAATGCGCGCGGTGGTCTGCCTTTCGAGCCAGCGTGGAATATTGATCAGCATAAAGCCGGAGTTAAAATAGTGGTGATGCTTCAGTCCCAGCCTTGCGCACTGGTTCTGCCGCGCCCGTGGTGTGTCGTTACAGGCCGCCAGCGTATAATCCGTGATATCCAGGGCGAACAGAGGAGAGTAATCGCCCACCACCAGGGTATCCGCATCAATATAGATCACCCGATCGCTATAGCTTGCCACAGTTTCAGGGATCAGAAAGCGGTAGTGGATGCTTTTAGGATAGCGGCCCACAGCAGGCAACTGATCAACCCAGGCACGGTTAAAGATATGCAGCGTAATCGCCAGACGATGGCCCGTGGCCAGCGATCGCAGTTTTTCCACATCCTCTTCGCAAAGCGAGTCTGAAAAAACATGAGCGTGGAAAGCGGTATCAGGATGATGGCTGAGAAGTGAAAACAACGTAATGCCCAGGCCACGCGCGTAGGCGTAGTTGATGCCAAACGCAACATGAACCGGATTATCATCCGTGTCAGCAAGCGTGTTAACCAGCAGCTGACTTTGCTGAACGGCCTCAGCAAGAGGGGTAATTGCCATTACGCTTCACTATTCCAGATTATGAGTAATAAACGTTTGTATTCTAGTCAGTTTATCGTGATCCAGCCCGAATAATTTTTCAGCAGGCTGATCAAACTGAAAACGGGTGGCAAAAACGAACGTCGACGCAGCAATATTATCCGGTCCGATAAACAAAACGTTATTGACCGGACGCTGTTCCCGGACTTCACACGGGCCATAAAGCATGATCACCGGTATCTGCTGCGCATCCGCAATATAAGCATTGCCAGAGTCAGAGGAGATGTAGAAATCCATCTGTGCAATGGCCCACGGAACCTCTTCCAGTTTTAGCTCACCAATCAGACTGACGATATTCTCTTTCGGGCCGGTCAGGCTCAGTAACTCATCCAGCCACGGCTGCTCAGCCGGTGGGCCAAACACATAAAAGGTGCAGGGCAGGTCAGCCAGCGACGCCATCAGCTGCTGCCAGATGCTGGCAGGAATGGTTTTAGCCCGATTACCGGCAGAAATACTGATGCCAATTTTAATGCCGCTGCGCGGATTAAGCAGCGCGGCGGGCGGCGCAGGCGGCTGCCAGAGCGGTGAGGTCGCATGCTTGGGGAAATCGGTGTAGCGGTAGTCCCGATTAATCAGCTTCAGGTAGCTGTCGAGCGTTAAATCCGTTTTGGTGTGGTCGACAATACCGCTGGCGCTGCGATAGAAGGTCTTATGGTAGGACTTACGCACATAGGTGCGCAGAAACTGCTTGTTCGGTGCGTTGCATAACGCGGCAAAGAACAGGTTTACGCTGTTTGGCTGCACCAGATAGACGTTGTCATAGCGATTCATCAGCGTGAACGCGAGCTTCAGTTTGGCAAAAAAACTGCGCTTCGCCTCTTCAATCAGGAAATAGCGGCTGACCGTGTCATCGTGACGCGCCAGCGGCTCCACTGCTTTGCTGATCAGCAGCTCAGACTGACCCAGCGCACGCAGCATCGGGGTGATATTGATGAAATCACCAATCTTCGCCGTCTGAATGATCAGGCTGCGTCCCGTTGGCCGATAAAACAGCCGCATTATGGCCCGGAAAGGCAGCAACAGCAGGTAGATCAGCACATAGTTCATGGCATGTTTTCCGTAATAACGGCACGCAGTTTCTCTGCCACCGTGTCAGCAGTCAGCTCCGCCAGATTATGATTCGGGGCGCTCAGTGCCTGTTGGTTCTGCCCGTAACCGCCAATCAATCCGGGATCGGTCGGACCATACAGCGTGAGGTTGGGGCGATCCAGTGCCGCCGTCAGATGGCTTAATCCGGTATCCACTGAGACCACCGCCTGTGCGCCCGCCAGCTGTTGTGCTATCGCTTCCAGCGTCAGCTTAGGCAGTACATCGACATGCTCAAATCCTTCTGCAAGGCGCTGCGCACGCTGATGCTCATGTTCAGCCCCCCAGGGCAATTTCACCCGCAGCCCGCTGGGCTGCATCTGCTCAATCAGCTCTCGCCAGTGTGATTCCGGCCAGTGCTTGTTGTCACGCGTCGTGGCATGCAGAAAGACCAGGTAATGATGTGCGTCAGCGGGCAGATGATGCAGAAAGTGTCCGGCAATCGCGTAGTCACCCTGGTTTTGCGGTTTTTCATAGCCCAGGCTTTTAGCGAACAGTTCGCGTGTCCGCTCAACCGCATGTTGGTGCTTACTGATTTCATGGCGGACGTCATACCACCAGCTGGCAAACGGCTCACGCGCGCTGCGGCTGTCCTGCCCATGCTTCACCCCTTTCGATAAGCGGGTAACCAGTGCGGCACTTTTGATTAGCCCCTGCGCATCAATGACGACGTCGTACTCACGCGACTGTAACGCGCGCTTAAACAGCACACGCTCTTCACGCTGCTGACTGCCAAACCAGTGTTTGCGCCAGCGGCGGATTGCGACCGGTAGCACTTTATCGACCGCAGGATGCCAGCCAGGGATCTGCGCGAAGTTCTCTTCCACCACCCAGTCGAAACGGATGCCGGGGATAGCATGCATCGCATCGGTCAGTGCCGGCAGTGAATGCAGCACATCACCCATTGAAGAGGTTTTAACAATCAGGACGTGCATGGCACCTCCTGTGGCGCGAGCAGTTCGCTCAGCGTCTGATGTACGCGCTCAGGCTGAATATCGATCAGGCTCTGGTGATAGCCCTGTCCGGCATCGCCTTTTCGCACTTTGTGATAGCCGGTAATCAGGCGAATAATACGTGCCTGACGCGCCAGCGGCGGCGTAAAGTCAGGGCTGCTCGGCCCATAGAGTGCCACCAGCGGACGGTCCAGCGCCGCAGCGATATGCATCAGGCCGGAGTCGTTGCTGACCACGGCGCGGCATTGCGCCAGCAGAATCACTGCCTGTTCCAGCTGGGTTTCACCGGCCAGATTACGACAGTGGCCACGCGCCTCTTCGGGCAGCGTAGCAATAATCTCGTCGCCGGTCGGGCGATCTTTGGCGGAGCCAAACAGCACAATCTGGAAGCCGTCAGCAATCAGCTGACGGGCCAGCGTGGCGTAGTGATAGTGCGGCCAGCGCTTGGCGGGGCCAAATTCAGCGCCCGGACAAAAACCGATGATCGGACGGGTCGCCGCGAGCTGAAACTGTGCGGCGGTCTCAATCTTTTCCTGCTCTTCAACCTGCAGTTTTGGCCACAACAGCGGCTGTGGCAGCTGCGCCGCCGAGGCAACAGGGGTGTCATAGCCCAGCGCAACGTAGCGCTCAACCATGAGTGGAAACGCGGCTTTATCCAGCACCCGCAAATCGTTCAGCAGGCCATAGCGCATTTCACCGCGCCAGCCGACGCGGCGTTTTATTCCGGCAAAGAAGGGGACCAGTGCCGACTTAAAGGAGTTAGGCAGCACATAAGCACGGTCGTAGTGACTGGCGCGCAGTACTTTTCCCAGCCGGCGACGCTCACCAATCTCCAGTGCGCCATGCCCGAGCGGCATCGCCAGCGCCTGATTTACCTCCGGCATGCGTGACAGTAATGGACGGCACCACGCGGGTGCCATCACATCAATCACTGCATCCGGATGTTCGGCCTTGAGTGTGCGATAGAGACTTTGCGACATCATCATATCGCCGACCCACGACGGGCCGATTACCAGAATTTTCATCGCCGGAGCAGCTTCCTTTATGCGTTGCGGTTCAGCCAGACCATATATTCAGCGACGCCCTGCGCCACCGTTTTAAATGGCTTGTCGTAACCGGCAGCACGCAATTTAGTGAGATCGGCCTGCGTATAGGCCTGGTAGCGTCCTTTGAGTTTCTCCGGGAACGGGATGTACTCGATCTGACCTTTCTGATGGAATTTCAGAACCGCATCAGCCACTTCCTGGAAGGATTCGGCGCGGCCTGTACCACAGTTATAAATCCCGGAGACGCCATTTTCCCAGCACCACAGGTTCACTTCTGCCACGTCATCAACGTGGATGAAATCACGCTTAAAGCCATCGCTGCCTTCAAACAATTTTGGATTTTCATCGTTGCTGATCTGTGTGTTCAGATGGAAAGCAACGCTGGCCATGCTGCCTTTGTGGCCTTCGCGCGGTCCGTAGACGTTGAAATAGCGGAAGCCGCACACCGGCGAGTTCGCTTCCGGCAGCATCTGGCGGACGTAGTGGTCGAACAACATCTTGGAGTAGCCATAGACATTCAGCGGCTGCTCATACTGACGCTCTTCGATGAAACTCTCGTTGCGTCCGCCGTAGGTGGCTGCGGAAGAGGCGTAAAGGAACGGGATCTCGCGCTCAAGACAGAAATGCAGCAGCTCTTTGGAGTACTGATAGTTGTTCTCCATCATGTACTTGCCATCCCACTCAGTGGTGGAGGAGCAGGCACCCTGATGGAAGACCGCTTCGATCGGGCCTAAATCGTCGCCTGCGATCACGCTCATCAGGAACTCTTCTTTGTCCATGTAATCGACGATATCCAGGTCGACTAAATTGGCAAACTTGGTGCCATCCTTCAGATTATCCACCACCAGAATGTCGGTGTGACCGCGATCGTTCAGCGCTTTGACGATGTTGCTGCCAATCATTCCTGCGCCGCCAGTTACGATAATCATGTTGTTACCTTCAACGTTGTGGGGTGAAACAGGAGGTTTCACACACGAATACCTCACATCATAACATTTCATCAGAGTGCAGACAGCCAGATGACTCTGTAACGCGTTGTGCGTACATCGTCGCGGCGTGAACTATGCTGCAAAAATGACATTCTGTTGGGCGATTTATCGTGAAGAAGCGGCCTGTTCAGTAAGATATGCCAGATTTTTGCCATCTGAGGAGAGCAATGATGCCTGCGCAATTTTATCAACAACTTCGTCAGCAACTTGATGATGCACGTCAGGAAGGACTGTTTAAACAGGAGCGGATCATTACCTCTGCGCAGCAGACGGAGATCGCGGTTGGCAGCGAGCCGGCAGTGATTAACTTCTGCGCCAATAACTACTTAGGTTTAGCGAACCATCCGGCGCTGATTCAGGCGGCGAAAGAGGGGATGGATTCGCATGGTTTCGGCATGGCGTCAGTACGCTTTATCTGCGGCACGCAGGACAGCCATAAGCAGCTGGAAAAGCGGCTGGCAGAGTTTGTCGGCATGGAGGATGCCATTCTCTACTCCTCCTGTTTCGATGCAAACGGCGGCCTGTTTGAAACCCTGCTTGATGCGCAGGATGCCGTTATCTCGGATGCGCTGAATCATGCCTCAATTATCGACGGCGTCCGGCTGTGCAAAGCGCAGCGTTATCGCTACGGCAATAACGATATGGCGCAGTTGCGTGCCTGTTTGCAGGAAGCACGCGATAAAGGTGCCCGACATATTCTGATTGCCACCGATGGCGTCTTCTCAATGGATGGGGTGATTGCGAATCTGTCTGCCATTTGCGATCTGGCTGATGAATTCTCCGCGCTGGTGATGGTGGATGATTCCCATGCGGTGGGCTTTGTCGGGAACACCGGACGCGGTACCCATGAATATTGCGGCGTCATGGGCCGGGTCGACATCATTACCGGCACGCTGGGTAAAGCGCTGGGTGGCGCGTCCGGTGGCTATACCGCAGCAAAAGCCGAAGTCGTGGAGTGGTTACGCCAGCGTTCCCGTCCCTATCTATTCTCTAACTCGCTGGCGCCAGCCATCGTGGCTGCCTCGCTGCGGGTGCTGGATCTGCTCAGTGAAGGCGACGGACTGCGTCAGCGTTTGTGGGACAACGCCCGTTACTTCCGTGAGCAGATGACGGCGGCGGGCTTTACGCTGGCTGGTGCCGATCACGCCATTATCCCGGTGATGCTGGGTGAAGCCAGCGTCGCCCAGGAGTTTGCCCGCCTGCTGCAACAGGAAGGCATCTACGTGACCGGCTTCTTCTATCCGGTGGTGCCAAAAGGTCAGGCACGCATCCGCACCCAGATCTCTGCGGCGCACACCCAGCAGCAGCTGGAACGTGCGATGGCGGCCTTTACCCGCATCGGCAAACAACTGGGCGTCATCGCCTGAGGAGTCCGTCATGAAAGCACTTGCCAAACTGAAGAAGGAAGCGGGCATCTGGATGGTGACTGATGCCCCGGTTCCAGAGCCGGGTCACAACGATCTGCTGATTAAGATTCGTAAAACCGCCATCTGCGGCACCGATGTCCATATCTACAACTGGGATGACTGGTCGCGCAAAACCATTCCGGTGCCGATGATTGTCGGGCATGAGTATGTGGGTGAGGTGGTCGCGATTGGACAGGAAGTGAAAGGCTTTACGATTGGAGACCGGGTTTCGGGCGAAGGGCACATTACCTGTGGACACTGCCGCAACTGCCGCGCCGGACGCACTCATTTATGCCGCAACACGATGGGCGTGGGCGTTAACCGTCAGGGCTGCTTTGCGGAGTATCTGGTCATCCCCGCCTTTAATGCATTTAAAATTCCCGACAACATTTCCGATGAACTGGCGGCAATCTTTGATCCGTTCGGCAATGCAGTGCACACCGCACTCTCGTTCGATCTGGTCGGCGAGGATGTGCTGATCTCCGGCGCGGGTCCTATCGGCATCATGGCCGCCGCGGTCTGTCGGCATGTCGGCGCGCGCAACGTGGTAATTACTGACATCAATGAGTATCGCCTGGCACTGGCGCGGAAAATGGGCGTCACGCGCGCGGTCAATGTGGCGAATGAAGACCTGCGGGAAGTGATGCATGCGCTGGGTATGACGGAAGGATTTGATGTCGGGATGGAGATGTCGGGCGCACCTCCTGCTTTCCGTTCATTGCTGGAGGTGATGAATCACGGTGGGCGTATCGCGCTGCTGGGGATTCCGCCGGGTGAAATGGCAATTGACTGGAACCAGGTGATCTTTAAGGGGCTTTTCATCAAAGGCATCTATGGCCGTGAGATGTTTGAAACCTGGTACAAAATGGCGGCGCTGATTCAGTCCGGCCTCGATTTAACGCCGGTCATTACGCATCGCTACGGTATCGACGATTTCCAGCAGGGTTTCGATGAGATGCGTTCAGGACGCTCGGGGAAAGTGATACTGAGCTGGGATTAAAGCAACGGCCGCCGACGTGGCGGCCGCCTGATTAGCTTTGCTTCTTCTCTTCGTCGGTCAGGTAGCGCACTTTGCGCGTGTAATCCTGACCTTTAAAGTTCAGCGGCTGCTGCGGGTCGGCCAGGTATTTTTGCCATTCCGACAACGGGAATCCGCCATGCGCCCCAACCACATCCGGCGGGATGACTGCCGACTGACCGCCGATTTTTTTTGAGACCGGCCAGTTAGCCCATTCCCCCAGATTGACGGTTTTAATATCCAGCATGTCGAGCAACACTGCGAGCGGCAACTGGTCAGTAGGCGGCTGGCTGTCGTTCATTAAATTCCAGGTATCATTAAACAGCGTCAGCCACAGCGGCGAAATGCGCTGCCAGACTTCACGGGTGGCAGCCAGGTAAGCGCCATTCACATGGTCCACCAGATAAGGCCGGATACTGTGCGGATAGTAGGCGGGGATCGCTGCTTCCGGCGCACCGTCCAGCTTGGCAATCATTTTCCCCTGACGAAAGCTGGAATAGAGATGGCCTGGCTTCATCATGATCTGCGGCATCTTAAGCAGATTGAGGTCGGAATCGATCATCAGAATACCGTCGCCTTCTGCCTGTAAAGGCGCCTGCAACTTGATCAAACGACTGCGATAGATTTGCTTATAGCGATAATTTTCTTCCCGATGCGGAACATCCAGCGTCGCCACGCGGGTTTTAGCCGGCAGGCTGCCAAAGGCGTGCGCTGGCTGATCGCTGACAATCACGACCTCTTTTGTCCCCGTTGCGAAACGTGCCGCAAAATCGGCACTGAGCAGGGCTTCTTCAATATAGTCCGCGCCTGTGCAGGGGATCACGACAGACGTGACCGGTACAGTGCCCTGAACCTCTTTTTGCGAATAAGGCAGGTTATGGCGCGCCCTGATATGGCGGTAACGGGGATTTAAAAAATTAAGCATGAGGTTTCTTTTTGACGACGCTTTGCAGAATATTCTCGACGCCGCTGATATAAGTTTCAATGGCGTACTGTTCACGTACGCGTTTCGCTGCCGCATTGGTCAGGCGTTGACGCAATTCCGTATCCTGCCACAGTGCGGTCAGGTGCTGGGTCAGTTGTACCACGTTGCCGTAATCAAACAGCAGTCCGGTTACGTCATGACTGATCAATTCGGCAGTGCCGACCACACGGGATCCCACAACGGCGGTATTCACCAGCATCGCCTCCAGCACAACCCGGGGTAAACCTTCACTGCGTGAGGCCAGAATAAACGCATCAAAAGCCGTGAGGTAATCGAGAGCATTATTCTGAAAGCCCGTAAAAACCACGTGATGCTGGATGTTCTCTGCTGTAGCAAGCTGCAGCAGATGCTGAAGTTCCGGACCCGCGCCGACAATCACCATCCGCCAGTCTGCATCGGGATTGGCGCGTTTAAAACGGCCCAGCGCCTGCAGGATATGGTGATTAGATTTGCGCAATATCAGGGAGCCGATAGTGCCAAATACAAAGGTCGAAGGGGAGAGTTTAAAACGCTGGCGGACTTCAAGGCGGTCGGGCAGAGTCTGGTGAACGTCGATAGCATTACTGACGGTAAAACAGCGTTCTGCATCGATACCATGACGACGCAGGGTATTCCTGACGCCCTGCGATACGGCAATCACAGCCTGGCAATCCTGATTCACCATGCTCACCAGCCGCGGTTCCAGAACCGGATCGATACGGCAGTGTTGAACCACCGCAACGTCAAGGCTGCGCGCGGCCAGATAACCTTCCACATTGGTGCTGGGCTGGTTATTCATGTAGAGCGTGTCGAAATTACCCAGCTGTAGCAGTGAATTGATTTTGCTGGCATTGGGCATAATTCGCCAGCGCGTATCAATCTCATCAATAGCGCGCTTCTTGAGCTTTTTATTGAAAAACAGCAGCGCGCGCACGGCTTCTTTAACAAATTTAGCCCAGCGTGGCTGTTTGATTTGCGGAATAAAAAAGACCGGAATGGCCAGCGCATTTAGCGTGGCCTCAATGGTTTCGTCGTTACCACGGCTGTAGTTGTGGTAGAAGCAACAGGTGATATCAAATTTTTGACGATCGATACGTTTCAGCAGCTCCAGCATACTGTTGGTGCCGCCACCCCACTCTCTGCCGTTATCCAGCAGCAGGATTTTTTGTTTATTTATCGTCATCCCTATCACTGTTTCCGCACAGCCCGTTATTGTCCGACCCTGGATTATAGTAATTTCTGCGTATAAATGAACGCTAAGCCGGAGACTTAGCATTCATAGCAAATCAGAACAGATTTTTTAGCGTGGTAAACAGTGGGCTGTGATTCACACTTTCAGCGATTACGGCTAAGGCTCGGGTCGCCGGAACCGGTGCCAGTGGCTGTTTCACTTTACACAGGCTGGCAGGCTGGAAGCGTGGTGGTACCGGTTTTGGCGGAGCCACTGGCGTCGGTGAGCCGCTGCGGAGTGATTCGTTCAACAGCTGGCTGGGACGAACCAGCGTTATGTCGGCTGGCAGCGTGGGTAACATCTGTTGCAGCACCCGAACGGTAGTCGGATGGGGATGACCAATGGCAATCGCATAACCGTCGCGCTGCGCCAGCTTCACCGCCCGATTGAACTGCTGGCGGATGGCGTTAATATCCTGGCTGTCATCAAGAAAGACCCGACGTTTTAACACCCTGACCTGAGTACCCTGCGCGGCAGGTATCGCCTGACTGTTAGCGATGGTCATGCTATCCAGGAAGTAAAGATTGTAGTGGTTCAGCGCCTGCATCACTTTCTGCATGCCGGGCAGGCTTGAGGTCATTCTGCTGCCCATATGGTTATTCAGACCGACGGCATAAGGCACGTTGTTAACCGCATTACGCATGATGCGGGTAACCTCTTCGCTGCTCATCTCTGGCGTTAAGGTATCTTTTTCCAGCGGCTGTTTACTGAGCGGTGCCATCGGCAGATGGATCAGTACTTCATGACCACTCTGATGTGCTTTAGTCGCCATTTCATGCGCATGGGGTGCGTTGGGCAAGACCGCTACTGAAATAGCCTGCGGCATCTGCAGGACTTTGTTCTCTTCGGCAGGGCGATAGCCGACATCATCGATGACAATAGCCAGTTTGCCAGCCTGTGCAGCGTAGCTGAACAGTAAGGCGCTCAACAGAATGGAGATTTTTCGACGTTGCAGCAAAACTTATTTTCCTAACCACGGGAGTGGATTGACGGCCTGTCCCTGACGTCGGATTTCAAAATAGAGCGACGGGGTACCGCGGCCACCACTGGTGCCCACCAGTGCGATAGGCTGTCCTGCCTTCACCTGCGTACCCACGCTCACCAGCGCACTTTGGTTATAGCCATACAGGCTCATATCACCTTTGCCGTGCTCCAGCACAACCACCAGTCCGTAGCCCTGCAACCAGTCGGCCATCAGCACACGACCATCGGCGATAGCTTTCACCTCGGTGCCTTCCCGCGCATCAATCACCAGTCCTTTCCAGCGCAGTTCACCCTGGAGCTGTTCACCAAAGCGATGTTCAATACGTCCGCGCACCGGCCACAACGCCTGTCCGCCTGCATGACCGAGTCCACCGGTGCGGGCGACCAGTTCACGTTCGCTCTGGGTTGGCTGATAGCTGGAGCCTTTGGCTTTCGCCTGCGCCTGACGCTGACGCACTTTTTCCGCCTCACGGGCTTCACGTGCTGCGCGCTCACGCGCCTCGCGCTCCGCGCGGGCGATCTTATCCTGCAGACGGCTTTCGTTCTGACGCATCTCGACCAGATCGGCCTGATCTTTTTCCAGCGCGCTTTCCAGTGACGTCAGGGTCTTTTTACGCGCGTCGCTCGCCTGTTGCAGCTTCTGCTGCTGGCCCTGCTGCTGCGCTAATAACTCTTTCTGCTGCTGTTGCTTCTGCTCCAGCGAGGCACGTTGCTGATCCAAATCCTGACGTGTCTTTTGCAGCGATTCGATACTTTTCTGACGGGCAGCGTTCAGATAGCCGAAATAGGCCAGAATACGCTCACTGCGCTGGCTCTCTTCACCGCCCATCAAAAGCTGTACGCCACTGTGCTGACCCTGACGAAATGCCGCATCAAGTTGCTCAGAAAGCAGGCTTTCCTGCTGAGTTTGCTGTTTCTCCAGGCGAGCGATGGAGGTAGCGAGCTGCCTGATCTCATCATTCAGCGCGGTGAGGCTGTTGCGGGTGTCACGCAGCTGACGGCTCGCCAGCGCGATGATTTTTTCCTGGCTCTGCAACTGATCCAGCAGTTTGCTGCGCTGCAGTTTCTGCGCTTTAACGCTTTTCTCTTTTGCAGCAATGTTTTGCTGAATAGATTGCAACTGAGATTTACTGTCCTCTGCGCTGTGAACAGCGGCAGGCAACAACAGTGCTCCCGCACAAAGCAGACTAAGGGAGAAGCTGGACAGGTGTGTGAACAACGGCAGGTTATCGCCGTTGGGACGGGTCCTTGTGTGCGAAACGGTTGTTTTTCCCTTCATAGGCCAATGATTATTCCACGATGAACCGCCGCTTACCAGTGCTGCCAGCGGGCATTTGCTTTTCCAGTTATGTCCACTTTCGCCATGACATGGATTAACCCTTACGCCATTTTTGCCTTTCAGCCACTTTTTTTGGAAAATGGAGCACAAATCGATACTCTGGCCGCATAGCATCTGTACATGCGAAGTGGCGCAGGTATACTCAGAACCCTTGTTTTAGCTTATTAGCCCGGTCTGGAGTCGTTACCCCTCATGCAAGAAATTATGCAGTTTGCAAGCAATCACCCCATCCTGAGTCTGGCATGGGTCGTTTTACTCGTTATGGTGATTGTGACTACCGTTAAAGGAATGTTCTCTAAGGTAAAAACGATCAGCCGCGGTGAAGCCACCCGCCTGATTAATAAAGAGGACGCGGTAGTAGTAGACGTGCGTTCGCGCGACGATTTCCGCAGGGGGCATATTTCAGGTGCGCTGAATGTGGCAGCCGCTGAGATTAAAAAAGGCAACATCGACGAACTGGCAAAGCATAAAGCGCAGCCCATAATTGTGGTGTGTGCAACCGGACAAAGCGCAGGCGATTCTGCTGCACATCTCAGCGCGGCAGGCTTTGAGCAGGTTTCAGTGCTGAAAGAGGGTATCAGTGGCTGGAGCGGCGAAAATCTGCCGTTGGTTCGCGGTAAATAATCTTACAGAGGTGCTGATCATGGCAAACGTTGAAATGTATACCAAGGCCACCTGTCCTTACTGCCATCGTGCGAAGGCGCTGTTAACGCAAAAAGGCGTTTCGTTTCAGGAAATTCCCATCGATGGTGATATGGCGAAGCGCGAAGAGATGATCAAGCGTAGCGGTCGTACCACCGTGCCTCAGATTTTTATTGATGCGCAGCACATTGGCGGCTGCGATGACTTATTCGCACTCGATAATCGCGAAGGTTTAGATCCCTTACTGCAGGCGTAATTTTACGCCGGACAACCTCATATATAGGATTTGGTCACATGTCAGAACACAACACCAACGAAATGCAGTTCCAGATTCAGCGCGTATTCACTAAAGATATCTCTTTTGAAGCGCCAAATGCCCCGCAGGTTTTCCAGAAAGAGTGGGAACCGGACGTTAAGCTGGACCTGGATACTGCATCTTCTCAGCTGGCTGACGACGTTTACGAAGTGGTACTTCGTGTGACTGTAACCGCAACTGTGGGCGAAGAGACCGCTTTCCTGTGTGAAGTTCAGCAGGCCGGTATTTTCACCATCAGCGGTATCGAAGGAACGCAGATGGCACATTGCCTGGGTGCATACTGCCCGAACATTCTGTTCCCATACGCACGCGAATGTATTACCAGCCTGGTATCACGTGGTACCTTCCCGCAGCTGAACCTGGCACCGGTTAACTTTGATGCGCTGTTCATGAACTACCTGCAGCAGCAACAAGGTGAAGAAGGTGCTGAACCACATCAGGATGCCTGATGACAACTCACGCTTCGATTAGCGTCATCGGTGCCGGTTCCTACGGCACCGCTTTGGCGATTACGCTGGCCCGTAACGGCCACCCGGTGCTGTTGTGGGGACATAACCCGGCGCATCTGGCGCAACTTCAGACTGACCGCTGCAACACTGCTTTCCTGCCCGATGTACCGTTCCCCGACAATCTCTCCCTTGAGCCTGATCTGACCAAAACCATTGCCGCCAGCCGTGATTTATTAATCGTGGTGCCGAGTCATGTGTTCGGCGATGTGCTGCAGCAGATTAAACCTCATCTGCGGCCAGACTCGCGTATTGTCTGGGCGACCAAAGGGCTGGAAAAAGAGACGGGCCGTCTGCTGCAGGACGTGGCACGTGAAATAGTGGGTGATGCTATTCCGCTGGCCGTGATCTCCGGGCCGACCTTTGCAAAAGAGCTGGCGGCAGGATTACCGACGGCCATCGCGCTGGCCGCAACGGATGCGCAGTTTGCTGACGACCTGCAGCAGAAGCTGCACTGCGGTAAAAGCTTCCGCGTTTATAACAATCCAGATTTCATCGGCGTACAGCTGGGCGGCGCGGTAAAAAACGTCATCGCTATTGGTGCCGGGATGTCTGACGGGATTGGTTTTGGCGCGAATGCGCGTACTGCACTGATCACCCGTGGTCTGGCTGAAATGAGTCGGCTGGGCGCAGCGCTGGGTGCCGATCCCACCACCTTTATGGGTATGGCAGGTCTGGGCGATCTGGTGCTGACCTGTACCGATAATCAGTCGCGAAATCGTCGGTTTGGCATGATGCTGGGCCAGGGCGAGGATGTAGATAGCGCGCAACGCATTATCGGACAAGTTGTAGAAGGGTACAGAAACACCAAAGAAGTCAAAGCATTGGCTGCGCGTTTTGGTGTGGAAATGCCGATCACCGAGCAGATTTATCAGGTGTTGTATTGCGAAAAACCGGCGAGAGATGCAGCATTGAGCCTGCTGGGACGAACAAGGAAGGACGAAAACAGCATCAGCTAACGCAGGACGCGTAGCATCATCACCTGTAGCGCCCATTCAGGCGCTTTTTTTATCGGGAGAAAACAGCAATGTCGTCTGATGAGTTAGAACTGGTCTGGAATAATATCAAAGCAGAAGCGCGCGCCCTGGCTGATTGTGAGCCGATGCTGGCCAGTTTCTTCCACGCGACATTGCTCAAGCATGAAAATCTTGGTAGCGCTTTGAGTTATATGCTGGCCAACAAGCTGGCTAACCCGATTATGCCCGCCATCGCCATTCGTGAAATCGTTGAAGAAGCCTACCGTGAAGATCCGTCGATGATTATGTCTGCGGCTTACGATATTCAGGCGGTGCGCCAGCGCGACCCGGCGGTCGATAAATACTCCACGCCGCTGCTCTATCTCAAAGGATTTCATGCACTTCAGGCCTACCGCATTGGTCACTGGCTGTGGAATGAAGGCCGGCGTGCGCTGGCGGTTTATCTGCAGAATGAAATCTCCGTCTCTTTTGCCGTTGATATTCATCCCGCCGCCAACATTGGTCACGGCATTATGCTCGACCATGCCACCGGCATTGTGATTGGCGAAACCGCCGTGGTTGAGAATGATGTCTCGATCCTGCAATCGGTGACGCTGGGCGGTACCGGCAAAACCAGCGGCGACCGCCATCCGAAAATCCGTGAAGGGGTAATGATTGGTGCCGGTGCGAAAGTGCTGGGGAATATTGAAGTCGGCAGGGGAGCAAAAATTGGCGCGGGTTCTGTGGTGTTACAGCCTGTGCCGCCACACACCACGGCAGCAGGCGTACCCGCGCGTATCGTCGGCAAGCCAGGCAGTGAAAAGCCGTCAATGGATATGGATCAGCACTTCAATGGCAGCCTGGCCGGTTTTCAGTTTGGCGACGGCATCTAATCTTTAATCAGTGCGCCCGCGTAATCCAGCTGGCGCCACGCTTCATAGACCACTACTGAAACGGCATTCGATAAATTCATGCTGCGGCTTTCCGCTCTCATTGGGATGCGGATTTTCTGCTGCGCCGGTAACGCCGCCAGAATTTCCGCTGGCAGTCCACGGCTCTCAGGTCCAAACAGCAGATAATCGCCAGCCTGATAGGCGACGGCACTGTGTGTGGGTGTACCTTTGGTCGTCAGCGCAAACAGACGTTCAGGCGACTCCGTGGCGATAAATGCCTGATAGTCAGCATGGAATTTTATGGCCGTGAATTCGTGGTAATCCAGTCCGGCGCGACGTAAACGCTTGTCATCCCAGGCGAAGCCGAGCGGCTGAATCAGATGAAGCTGGAAGCCCGTATTGGCGCACAGGCGAATGATATTACCGGTATTTGGCGGAATTTCTGGTTCAAACAAGACAATGTTAAGCATAAGGCCCCCGATGACAGGGGCCGAAGCATAGCAAATTATTGACGACCGGAGGAGTAGAGCGGCAACCAGAGGGTCAGACGCAGGCCGCCCAGTGGACTGTCATCGGCTTTAACCCAGCCGCGATGCTGCTGCACTGCCGTTTCAACAATGGCCAGGCCAAGACCCGTGCCGCCTGATTCGCGATCGCGCGCTTCATCGGTACGGTAGAAGGGTCGGAAAATCTGTTCACGATCTTCCGGACTCACGCCAGGGCCGTCATCATCAACGTGTACCGTGATACCGGAAATATCGACGGAGAAGCTGACGCTGATATGGGTGTGTGAGTAGCGCAGCGCATTGCGCACGATGTTTTCCAGTGCACTCTCCAGCGCATGAGGGTTGCCGTAGAGCGGCCATGGGCCAGGCGGGTAGGGGATATCCATCTTCTTGCCCATCTGCTCAGCCTCAAAACGGGCATCTTCCAGCACCCCATTCCACAACTGATTCGCCTTCATCGCTTCGCTGACCAGTGCATTTTTATGCTGGGTGCGTGACAACACCAGCAGGTCGTTGATCATGCCATCCAGACGCTGTGCTTCCATCTCAATCCGCTCCAGCTCTTTCCCTTCGCCCTGACGCCGACGCAGCAGCGCAGTAGCCAGTTGCAGACGAGTAAGCGGGGTACGAAGCTCATGACTGATATCCGATAGCAGACGTTGCTGACCGGTCATCATTCGCTCCAGCGCACTCACCATCTGGTTAAAGCTGGAACCCGCCGCCAGAAACTCCTGTGGGCCTGACTCCAGTTCCGGATGCTGACGCAGATTCCCGCTTGCCACTTCATCGGCGGCATATTTCAGCTTACGCGCCGGACGTGCCAGACTCCACGCCAGCCACAGCAGCAGCGGTGAGCTGATGAGCATGGTGACAATAAGCAACAGCAACGGACGGTCAAACAGCAGATTGACGAAATCCAGCTGGGAACTGTTGGCGGGACGGATCATGTAAAGCTGGTAGTTATCTTCGCCATCCCGTACGGCGAAAGGCCCTACCAGCTCAACTCGACCATATTTCTTTTTCTGTGGATGATCGGCGTTATCAGACTGGCCGATAAAGTTGCGGATAACCTGCATTTCGTTATGTTGCGCGCCAATCACCCGACCTTCACTGGTCACTAACAGCAGCCGCTGACCCGGCGGTGCCCACTTTTCTACGGCGCGAAACAGACGACGCCACCACATCAGATCGTTAGGGGGATCCTGTGACAGCTCTGCTTCGACGTGTTGCTCAATCATGATGCCCTGCCGCTGTTCACTTTCCAGCAGCGAGGTCATCTGTCGTGAATCGAGCTTGGGCACCATCAGCACCAGCATCAACACCAGCGCCAGCGTTAACCAGAAGATGGCGAAGATACGGGTGGTCAGACTTCCAATCATGATGCCGAAACCATCAGGTAGCCGCGGCCACGTAAGGTTTTAAACCAGGGATGACCGTCACGGCGTTCAGGCAGCTTGCGGCGCAGATTCGAGATATGCATATCGATGGCGCGGTCAAAAGGTGTCAGGCGCTTGCCCAGCACTTCCTGACTCAGATGTTCACGCGAGACGACCTGGCCCAGATGCTGCGCCAGCAGATAAAGCAGGGTGAACTCCGTGCCGGTGAGATCCAGCGTGACATCATCAAAACTCGCTTCCTGACGGCCAGGATTGAGCCGCAGGCAGTCCACTTCCAGTGTGGGCGAGCTATTGTCGTGTTGCTGCTGCTGTTCACTCCAGTTTGAGCGGCGCAGAATAGCGCGGATACGCGCCACCAGTTCGCGATCGTTAAACGGTTTAGGCAGATAGTCATCTGCACCGAGTTCGAGGCCCAGTACGCGATCCAGCTCGCTGCCGCGCGCCGTGAGCATGATGACGGGGGTTTGATGTTGCTGACGCAGTTCTTTCAGGGTGTCGATACCGTTTTTCTTCGGCATCATGACATCCAGTAAAAGCAAATCAATAGAGTTATCGAGCAGGTTCAGTGCTTGTTCACCATCGCTGGCCACCACCACTTCAAACCCTTCCATTTCTAACAGTTCTTTTAAAAGCGAAGTTAATTCGCGGTCGTCATCTACCAACAGGATTTTATTCATTTTTGTAGCCCTCCGCAGGCAAAATACCGTGTTCCTGGCGCACCTATCTATCGCTTTACGTAGTTTTACACCCCCTGACGGATGTTTGCAGCTGTCGCCGTACACTGGCTCTCGTTGAATCGCAAAACGGAACGAACTGGAGTACACGATGCGCAAATTAACCGCCGTCGTCCTTGCCTCAGCGATGGCTCTGAGTGTCGCCAGCGCAGGTGCTAAAGATGCGACGACGATTGACGAGATGCATCATGGCGGATTGCCGACAGGCAGTATGACGCAAAATCCGCAAAGCCACATGTTCGATGGTATCGAGCTGACTGAAGTGCAGCGTCAGCAGATGCGAGACCTGATGCAACAGGCCCGACATGAGCGCCCGGTCGTTCATATTGACGATATCGCAGCATTACACGACCTGGTGACTGCAGACCAGTTTAACGAAGCGGCCATCCGCGCAAAGGCGGAAGTCATCGCCAGAGTTCAGGTTGAACAGCAGGTTGAGATGGCGCGCGTACAGAATCAAATGTTTCAACTGCTAACGCCGGACCAGCAGGCCACGTTGCAGAAGAATTACCAGCGGCGACTTAATGAGCTGCGACAGTTTTCGAATCTGCAGTCAGCGTCATCGCTGCAGGCAGTGAGTAGTACCAGCAGTAACCAGTAACATAGTATCCCTGTTTTCCTTGCCATAGACACATCCCTGTCTTCCCCCGCCATGATGGTGGGGGTTTTTTTTTATCTTTTTTTCACTTTTTTTAATTTGACCGGAATCATCACCACGCAACAAAACCCCCATTTTATTAGCGCTTGTTTAACGTTAGTTTGTCAGGCTCGATGATTATTGACTATTCAGGCCATCACGTAAATTTAAGCGTACCGGTAAGCATCTTAAGGCTGTCAAAATAATTTAAGCCACTGAAACTAATAGATTTACGGCCTTCTCATATAAGCTTTTATCTTAACTTTCAACGTGTTGCTTTTCCCGCGTTACGCTTGCCGGTTCAGGCGCACCCTCTACACTTAATCCTGTCACTGCAGGGAAGTTAAGTGTCTTTGCGAAGTCTCAGGGAGCAACAACCACATTATGTAGTCCTGAATGAATCTATTAACGGAGTAAGTTATGGCAGAGCATCGTGGTGGTTCAGGTAATTTCGCAGATAATCCGCAAAAAGCGTCTGAAGCCGGTAAGAAAGGCGGCCAGAGCAGCGGCGGCGGAAACTTCAAAAACGATCGTGAAAAAGCATCAGAAGCAGGGAAAAAGGGCGGCAAAAAGTAAGCGCCGCGTCTTTCTCAGCCCAGACCAGCACATGACTGTGGTCTGACACTGATGTGTATGACACTTTGCCCCGTCCTCCCCGAGGTCGGGGCTTGTTTTTTTATGCCTGCCACGCTTTTGCAAAAGAGACTAAGTCGTTGAATGACCCGCTAAGCACTGCCCGCCTCCTGGTGTTAAACTTTAGCCATTCTTTTATTTGAGTACGCATCATTGCTGATGCTGCAAAGGGAATCTGGCATGCGATCCTCTTATGGCCGACTGGTAAAGCGTGCTGCGCTGGCCGCCACCATTCTTGCTTCTGTGCTGTTAATCGTGAAAATTTTTGCCTGGTGGTACACCGGTTCGGTGAGTTTGCTGGCTTCACTGGTAGACTCGCTGGTGGATATCGCCGCATCCCTGACCAATCTGCTGGTGGTGAGATATGCGCTGCAACCGGCTGACGAAGATCATACTTTCGGGCACGGCAAAGCGGAATCGCTGGCGGCGCTGGCGCAAAGTATGTTTATCTCCGGCTCGGCGCTGTTTCTGTTTCTGACTGGCCTGCAGCATCTTGCCTCGCCCAGTGAGATGCGGGCGCCCGGCGTTGGCGTTGTGGTGACCGTTTTGGCACTGAGTTCAACGCTGGTGCTGGTCGCCTTTCAGCGCTGGGTGGTGCGTAAAACCCGCAGTCAGGCCATCAGGGCTGACATGCTGCACTATCAGTCGGACGTCATCATGAATGGTGCCATTCTGATCGCGCTGGTCCTGAGCAGCTATGGCTTTGTCCGGGCTGATGCCCTGTTCGCGTTGGGGATTGGCATTTTCATTCTCTACAGTGCGTTGCGTATGGGCTATGAGGCGGTGCAGTCATTACTGGATCGCGCGCTACCTGAAGAGGAGCGGCAGCAGATTCTGACACTGGCGACAAACTGGCCACAGGTGCAGGGCGTCCACGATCTGCGAACCCGCCAGTCCGGCCCCACTAAATTTATTCAGCTACATCTGGAACTGGAAGACCAGTTGCCACTGGTGCAGGCGCACCGGGTAGCCGATCAGGTTGAGAAGGCATTACGCAAAGAATTTCCTGGGTCAGACGTAATTATCCATCAGGATCCCTGTTCTGTGGTACCGTTCGAGAGAGAAGATTCTTTAGGTTTTTAACGTAAATGAATCAAATCGATACGAAAGGAATGACGTAACGCTAACATTGCTGCAAAAAATAGTGAAAAGTTGTCTGACCTGAATCAATTCAGCAGCAAGCCTTTGATATACTATCTGCCATCACATGTCGCGCTAATCGTAAAATGATCTTCAGCAGCGATCGACAGGCAGGATTAACCCTTAGTTTTGAACAATCCAGAGGTTGTCATGATCAAAAAAATTGGTGTATTGACCAGTGGCGGTGACGCCCCAGGCATGAACGCAGCTATTCGTGGAGTGGTACGTTCCGCGCTGAGTGAAGGACTGGAAGTTTTTGGGATCTATGACGGTTATCTGGGATTGTACGAAGATCGCATGATTAATCTTGATCGCTACAGCGTCTCCGACATGATTAACCGTGGTGGCACGTTCCTGGGCTCAGCGCGTTTCCCTGAGTTCCGTAATGAAGATGTGCGCCAGGTTGCCATTGAGAACATGAAAAAGCGCGGTATTGATGCGCTGGTTGTGATTGGTGGTGACGGCTCCTACATGGGTGCTAAGCGCCTGACTGAAATGGGCTTCCCATGCATCGGTCTGCCAGGCACCATCGATAACGACGTGGCCGGAACGGATTACACCATCGGTTATTTCACTGCGCTGGAAACCGTGGTTGAAGCGATTGACCGCCTGCGTGACACCTCTTCTTCGCATCAGCGTATTTCGATTGTTGAAGTGATGGGCCGCTACTGTGGCGATCTGACCCTGGCGGCGGCGATTGCCGGTGGCTGCGAGTTCATCGTCCTGCCAGAGTTCCCGTATACCCGCGAAGAGCTGGTTGCGGAAATCAAAGCGGGCATCGCCAAAGGTAAAAAGCACGCTATCGTGGCGATTACCGAACACATCTGCGATATCGACGATCTGGCCCGTTTCATTGAAACAGAAACCAAACGTGAAACCCGTTCGACCGTTCTGGGCCATATTCAGCGTGGCGGTGCACCTTGTGCGTATGACCGTATCCTGGCCTCACGCATGGGCGCTTACTCCATTGAACTGCTGATGCAAGGTTACGGCGGCCGTTGTGTGGGTATTCAGAACGAGAAGATGGTGCATCACGACATCGTCGACGCAATTGAAAACATGAAACGTCCCTTCAAGCGTGACTGGCTCGACACGGCGAAAAAACTCTATTAATTACAGGCGGGGTGTGCTGCACGGCATGCCCCAGCATTCTCCTTGCATATTCCCCTCGGTTATAACAGCTTATTTTTAATTCTTTTAGCTCTGTAATGGTTTATGTCACGCTTAGCCCATAACGACATTGGGAGAGTGCGTAATGAACAAGTGGAGTATTGGCGTTACCCTGTTGCTGGCCTCAACCAGCGTTCTGGCGAAAGACATTCAGCTGTTAAACGTATCCTACGATCCAACGCGTGAACTGTACGAACAGTACAACAAAGCGTTCAGTGCGCACTACAAACAGGAAACCGGCGACAATGTCGTGGTCCGCCAGTCGCATGGCGGTTCCGGAAAGCAGGCGACCTCCGTGATTAACGGCATCCGGGCGGATGTGGTCACACTGGCGTTGCAATCCGATGTTGATGCCATTGCCGAACGCGGTCGTATTGATAAGGACTGGATCAAACGTCTGCCGGACAACTCTGCGCCTTACACCTCGACCATCGTCTTCCTGGTTCGTAAAGATAACCCGAAGGGTATCCATGACTGGAGCGACCTGACGAAGCCAGGCGTATCTGTGATTACGCCTAACCCGAAAACGTCCGGCGGCGCCCGCTGGAACTATCTGGCGGCCTGGGGCTGGGCACTGGATCATAACAACGGTGATCAGGCTAAAGCGCTGGCTTACGTCAGAGCGCTGTTCAAAAACGTTGAAGTGCAGGATTCGGGTGCACGCGGCGCCACCAACACCTTCGTTGAGCGCGGGATTGGCGATGTGCTGATCGCCTGGGAAAACGAAGCTTATCTGGCGGTTAACAAACTGGGTAAAGACAAGTTCGAGATTGTTACCCCGAGCGAATCGATTCTGGCTGAACCGACCGTGTCGGTGGTCGATAAAGTGGTGGATGAAAAGGGCACGCGTAAAGTCGCTGACGCTTATCTGAAATATCTCTACTCGCCAGAAGGCCAGACCATCGCTGCACAGAACTACTATCGCCCGCGTGATGCTGAAATCGCGAAGAAATTTGCCAGCACCTTTGCACCCGTGAAGCTGTTCACCATTCAGGACAAGTTTGGTGGCTGGGCGCAGGCTCAGAAAGCCCACTTCGCCGATGGCGGCAGCTATGACCAGGTCATGAAACCATAACGTATTGCGGTCAGCGCGCTCTGCGCTGACCGCTTATCCGCCACCCTCACGTCTTTTCTCTTCTCTGCCCAGCCGCTGGGTTATCTGCCCGAATTCCCCGTGACATTTTTTTCCCGCCAGGCGAGGATGCAGGCTGCTAAACCATTCGGGAAGCGTTGTTATGCCGACAAATCGTCGTGCAACCAGCCTGGTTGCGGTTCTGCTGGTGCTGCTCATTGCGGGAATACTGGCTGCCGCACTGCATTTCAAAAAGAACAGTGATGCACTCTGGCAGATTGTCAGCCAGAAATGTGTGCCTCATCAGCAGAGCAGCAGAGACCCTGCGCCTTGCCAGCGTGTTGACCAGCCGCATCGCTATGCCATGCTGAAAGATATGAACGGGCCGTTGCAGTATCTGCTGATTCCGCTCGACAAAATCACCGGTATCGAAAGCCCGCAGTTACTGCAACCCGCGACGCCTGACTACTTTGCCCTTGCGTGGCATGAACGAACCCTGCTTGCACAGCGACGCGGCTCACCCATTGATGATCGGGTCCTGTCACTGGCGATCAATTCACAATATGGCCGCACGCAGAATCAGCTCCATATTCATCTCTCCTGTCTGCGGGCCGATGTGCGTCAAAAGCTCGACGAGCTGACGCCGCAGCTTAGCGGTCAGTGGCAGGACATCATGCTGCGTAAGCACCGCTACTGGCTGCGAGCCCTGACGGCCGATGAGCTGACTCAGCAGAGTGCATTTATCCGACTGGCCGATGAACGGCCAGAGGCACGCACAGAGATGGGGAAATATGGGCTGGCACTGGCTGAATTAAGCGATGGGCGACTGGTCTTGATGGCGATTCAGCGAAACTGGCTGCTGCTGAACAGTGGGTCGGCGGAGGAGTTGCAGGATCACGCCTGTGAGCTGATCGCGCCCATAAAAAAGGCGGCTTAAGCGCCGCCTCTGCCCGGAATGCTAATGCTTAAGCGTTTTTTGCAGCCGCCGCAGCTTTAACGATTACCGCGAAAGCATCTGCTTTCAGTGACGCACCGCCAACCAGCGCACCATCGATGTCAGGCTGGGTGAACAGCTCAGCAGCATTCTTGTCGTTAACAGAGCCGCCGTACTGAATGATGACCTGTTCAGCGATAGCTGCATCTTTCTTCGCGATATGATCACGGATGAATTTGTGCACGGCCTGAGCCTGAGCAGGGGTCGCAGATTTGCCGGTACCGATGGCCCAGACGGGCTCATACGCGATAACCGCATCTTTGAACGCTTCAGCGCCCTGGGTTTCCAGAACGGCATTCAGCTGACGCGCACAGACTTCTTCGGTTTTACCCGCTTCGTTTTCTGCTTCGGTTTCACCAATGCACAGCACCGGAACCAGGCCCACTGACTTCAGTACCGCGTATTTCTTCGCGATAAACTCGTCGCTCTCTTTGTGGTAAGTGCGGCGTTCTGAATGACCGATAATGATATATTTCGCGCCGATATCTTTCAGCATCTCTGCGGAAACTTCACCGGTAAATGCGCCAGACAGGTTAACGTCCACGTTCTGCGCACCCAGTGCGATGTGGCTACCGGAGATGGCGTGTTTTGCCTGCTCGAGATAGAGCGCTGGCGGTGCAATGGCAACGCCACAACCCTCAGCGCCAGAGAGTTCCTTACGCAGACCCGCGATCAGTTCAGCTGTGATCTGCTTGCTGCCATTCAACTTCCAGTTACCCATAACCAGTGGATGTCGCATTCTATCCTCCGCATAACGCGATACATGAAAAATCGCTGCCAGCCGGCAGCGTTGTCTGCCAGACAGTATAGAGATCAAATGTAGTGATGGCTTTGCTTTTCGTCATTTTCAGCCACATCATCAGGGGCTCGCGAGCGCCAGTTTGACCGGTTCAATCGCGAAGGTCAGTCCTTTGTCGCCGTTGTCAGCGACCACAAAACGCAGCGCGCCGTCGACCTGCGCAAAGTAGGGTAAATCCTTACCTTCCTTCAGCAGGCTCTCCAGCTTTTTACGCCCTTCCTCGGCGCTTAATCCTGGTACAAAAAAGCGCAGCATGGCGGTCATATAAGCCAGCGCTTTTTGCTGTGAGGCGCTCTGGTCCGGGCCAGGCAGTGGCAGCCAGGTGATCTGCAGCGTCTTGATTTTACCGGTGCCGGGTTCCAGCGCGGTAGAGGCATAGAGCGTTTCATTGATTTTGCTGGCGGCGCGCGTCAGGTTGCTTTTATCACCCCGGTTATCAATAGCGCGATACTCCGGCAGCATCAATGCTGCATTGGCCAGATTATATTTTTCGCGAAACTGGCCGATAGTCATATCAAAGGTGGGAGCGCCCGCCAGCAGATAAGGCGCGGTGGGCAACGCATCGGGCCGTTCTGGCGGTGGCGGATCGGCGGCAAAGACCGGAACCGTCAGCGCAAACGATAACAGCAGTGCGCCAGGCAAATTCTTCATTTTGTCGATCCTAACCCGTAAACTCAGGCGCAAATTAAAACGGTTTTTATCCGCGAGGTCAAAAGTGCGGCGGTTCTCTTCTCTCTGGATGATAATGCATGACGTTACAACAATGGTGTTTTTCCTGGCGCGGCCGACTGGGACGACGTGATTTCTGGATCTGGCAGGCCGTCTGGTTGCTGACCACGACACTGTTATTCGTCTTAGCAGCAAACGACTGGATTGATAGCCAGATGGCGGCCTTTGGCGTGGTCTGCCTGCTATGGCCCGCCAGCGCGGTTATGGTTAAACGGCTGCACGATCGCAATCGACGCGGCTACTGGGGATTTCTGGTGATTGTTGCCTGGCTGCTGGTGGCGGGAAACTGGACCATGCTGGGTGGGGTTCTGCCCTGGCTGCTGGGCCGCGCCATTCCGCTTGCATTAATCGCTGGTCTGCTGCTGGATCTCGGCGTCTTTCGCGGTACCCCCGGCGCTAACCGGTTTGGTACCGCGACGCAGCCGGTGCGATACCGGCAAACGACTCACCAGTAATGTTCACTGGTGATATGGCCCGGCTTACGCTTCAGGTGTTTGCGCATCTCGCGCGTCTCTTTCAGTAACTGCTGGGTATCGCGCACCATCTGCGGGTTGCCGCACAGCATCACGTGGCTGCTGTCGGCATCCAGGCTTAACCCGGTGGCGCGCTCCAGCTCACCGTTTTCGATCAGCGCCGGGACCCGGCCCGTCAGCGAACCGGCGATCGCTTCGCGACTCACCACCGTCTGGATGTGCAGCTTACCTTGATAATGTTGTTGCAGCTGCTGCATCAGTGGCAAAAAGCTCAGGTCGGCCGCATAGCGTGCGGCATGCACCAGCACGATGTTTTCAAAGCGATCCAGCCCTTCGCCCTGCTGGAGCATCGACAGGTAGGGACCAATCGCGGTGCCGGTTGCCAGCATCCATAAGGTTTTGCATTCCGGGACTTCATCCAGCACAAAGAATCCCGCGGCTTCTTTGGTAACCATCACCTGATCGCCCGGCTGAAGTGCCTGCAGATGCGGACTCAGCTTGCCCTCTGGCACCGTGACCAGGTAAAACTCCAGCAGGTCATCTTTTGGCGCATTGACGTAGGAGTAAGCGCGCTGCACCCGCTCACCGTCGATTTCCAGCGCCAGCTTGGCAAATTGCCCGGCGATAAAAGGATCGATGGGCGCTTTTACCCGGAGACTGAACAATGCATCCGTCCAGTTTTTGACTTCCTTTACTTCACCATTGACCCACTCAGCCATAATCACTCCCTGGTTGTTGATTATTCAGGCAGGTCACTATTTTCGCGACTAGCCAGCGAGATTGCCAGCCTGCGCCCTGGCAAAGGCTCTAATCGACAAACTGTTGCTTTGTCTTTACAGGCTGGAGCATAAACTTGACAGGCGCAAGCCCGGACCTTTTCGCTTACCTCTCGCTTTGTCATCCAATCCTGATATTTTGCCCGCCATAACAAGATGACTGGCGGGTGAACCGCTGTTTTAACCTCCTTTCACAGAAAGAAATTTTGCATAATCATGATTAGTAAACTGGAAAATCGCCCACTGCTGGTGATGCTCATTGTGCTGGTGGCTGTCGGGCAGATGGCACAGACTATCTACGTCCCGGCGATGTCGGTGATGGCGGACGCCCTGAATGTGCGGGATGGCGCGCTGCAGCGGGTGATGGCGGCCTATCTGATGACCTATGGCGGATCCCAGCTGATCTACGGTCCGCTGTCAGACAGTGTGGGCCGTCGTCCGGTGATCCTGGCGGGCATGATGATCTTTATGATCGGCGCAATCACGGCTCTGATGGCGACCTCTCTCGATATGCTGGTGCTGGGTAGCGCAATCCAGGGACTGGGAACCGGCGTGGCAGGCGTGATGGCCCGTACCATGCCACGTGATCTCTACGAGGGGCACGCGCTGCGTCGCGCTAACAGCCTGCTTAATATGGGCATTCTGGTCAGCCCGCTGCTGGCACCGGTGATTGGCGCACTGCTGACCCAGCTCTTTGGCTGGCACGCCTGTTTCGCCTTTCTGCTGCTGCTCTGTCTTGCGGTGACCGGTTCCATGGCGCGCTGGTTGCCGGAGACCCGGCCGCAGAGTGCGGAAGTGACCCCTTTCTTTAAACGTTACGCCCGCCTGCTCAGCGACGCGAATTTCGTCCGCTATATTGTGCTGCTGATTGGCGCGCTGGCCGGGATTGCGGTCTTTGAGTCGAGCTGTGGCGTTCTGCTGGGCGGCGTGCTCGGCCTGCACAGCCTGACCGTCAGCATCCTTTTCATCCTGCCGATTCCGGCAGCGTTCTTTGGTGCGTGGTTTGCCGGGCGCGAGCAGGGTTCATGGCACAGCCTGATGTGGTGGGGCGTGAATAGCTGTCTGCTGGCGGGCATCCTGATGTGGATCCCGGCATGGTTCGGCGTAATGAATATCTGGACGCTGCTGGTGCCCGCCGCGCTGTTCTTCTTTGGTGCCGGTATGCTGTTTCCGCTGGCGACCTCAGGCGCGATGGAGCCGTATGCGTGGCTGGCGGGAAGCGCGGGCGCACTGATTGGCGGCATGCAGAATCTGGGATCGGGCCTGGTGGCGTGGCTCTCAGCCATGATGCCGCAGCGCGATCAGTTCAGCCTTGGCATGCTGATGTTCTTTACCGCGCTGGTGATGCTGCTCTGCTGGTTGCCGCTCTCACGTCAGCCGGAGCGCGGCAATCAGCCGGTTACAGGATAAACGGATGGAGCGCCGGATCTTTACGGTCGAGATAGTGAATCGACTGGATGCGGCGAATGGTGCGTGATTTACCGCGAATCAGCAGCGTTTCGCTGGTAGCAATATTGCCCTGACGCGTAATGCCTTTCAGGAGTTCGCCACTGGTAATGCCGGTGGCGGCAAATACCACGTTGTCGTTACGGGCCATCTCGCCCAGCGTCAGCTTTTTACCCGCTTCAATTCCCATCTCTGCACAGCGCTGCAGCTCCTGCTCGCCAAGCCGACGGTTTTCAGCGCTGTCGCCTTTCACATGATGACGTGCCAGCAAGCGGCCCTGCATATCGCCGTCCAGTGCACGGATCACCGCCGCAGAGACCACGCCTTCCGGTGCGCCGCCAATGCCGTACATCACATCCACTTCGCTGTCCGGCATGCAGGTCAGAATCGAGGCGGCGACATCGCCATCCGGGAAGGTAAAGACCCGTACGCCCAGCTGCTGCAACTGGCCGATCACCGCATCGTGACGTGGCTTTGCCAGAATCGATACGGTCAGCTGCGACAGCGGCTTGTTCATCGCTATCGCGATATTACGCAGGTTGGTTTCCAGCGGCTGGTCGAGATCGATAGCGCCATGCGCTGCCGGACCGACAATCAGTTTCTCCATGTACATGTCAGGGGCGTGCAGAAAGCTGCCTTTATCGCCGACGGCCATCACGGCCAGCGCGTTAGCCTGGCCAAGTGCCGTCATGCGGGTGCCTTCAATCGGATCGACGGCAATATCGACCGCATCACCGCGACCGGTACCAACTTTTTCACCGATATAGAGCATCGGCGCTTCATCGATTTCGCCTTCACCGATCACAATCTGACCGTCAATTTCAATGGAGTTCAGGACATGACGCATGGCATGGACAGCCGCGCCGTCAGCTGCATTTTTGTCGCCGCGTCCTAACCAGTGATAGCCTGCCAGGGCGGCAGCTTCGGTTACGCGGGAAAATTCAATGGCAAGTTCTCGTTTCATGGCATCTACCTGACAAAAAACCGGCAGGCAGTGTAACACAGCGGGGCAGCAGGGCGGGGAAAAGGCCCGCAACGGCCAGCGTCGCGGGCACAGAGATTACTCCTGGTCTTCCCACGCCTGTGCGCGGGCAACCGCTTTTTTCCAGCCGGCATAGCGGAAGTTACGCTCGGTCGTTTCCAGGCTTGGACGGAACTCACGCTCAATAACCGCTTTAGCGCGCACTTCATCCAGATCCTGCCAGAAGCCGACAGCCAGACCCGCCAGATAGGCAGAACCCAGCGCCGTTACTTCACGCACTTCCGGACGCTCAACACGGGTGCCGAGGATGTCAGCCTGGAACTGCATCAGGAAGTTGTTGGATACCGCACCACCATCCACACGCAGCGCCTGCAGGCGGGTGTTGGCATCATTCTGCATCGCTTCCAGCACGTCACGCGTCTGATAAGCGATCGACTCCAGCGTCGCACGGATGATGTGGTTAGCGTTCGCGCCGCGCGTCAGACCGAAGATTGCGCCACGGGCATACGGGTCCCAGTAAGGTGCGCCCAGGCCGGTGAAAGCAGGCACCATGTAAACGCCATTGGTATCTTTCACTTTCATCGCGAAGTATTCAGAGTCAGCCGCTTCACTGATCAGCTTCATCTCATCGCGCAGCCACTGAATAGAGGCACCCCCGATAAATACGGCACCTTCCAGCGCATAGTTCACTTCACCGCGCGGGCCACAGGCGATAGTGGTCAGCAGGCCATGGGTCGAGGTCACCGCTTCAGTACCGGTGTTCATCAGCATAAAGCAGCCGGTGCCGTAGGTGTTTTTCGCCATGCCAGGCTGTACACACAGCTGGCCATACAGCGCGGCCTGCTGGTCACCGGCAATACCGGCGATAGGAATACGTGTACCGCCTTTACCACCGATGTTGGTCTGACCGTAGACTTCAGACGAGGACTTCACTTCCGGCAGCATTTCACGTGGGATATCCAGGATATCCAGCATGCGCTGATCCCACTCGAGCTTGTGAATGTTAAACATCATGGTACGTGAGGCGTTGGTATAGTCAGTAATGTGAACGCGGCCCTGAGTCATTTTCCAGACCAGCCAGGTATCAACGGTACCGAACAGCAGCTCGCCACGTTTCGCACGCTCACGTGAGCCTTCAACATGGTCCAGGATCCACTTCACTTTCGTTCCGGAGAAGTAGGGGTTAATTACCAGCCCGGTGGTGTGCTGGATGTACTCTTCCAGACCCTCTTTCTTCAGTTTGTTACAGTAGTCGGCGGTGCGGGGATCCTGCCAGACGATGGCGTTATAGATAGGTTTACCGGTCTCTTTTTCCCACACGATGGCGGTTTCGCGCTGGTTAGTGATACCAATTGCCGCAATCTCATCAGAACGGATATCGGCATGGGCCAGCACTTCAACCAGCGTAGAGCTTTGTGAAGCCCAGATATCCATTGGATCATGCTCAACCCAGCCCGCTTTCGGGTAGATCTGAGTAAATTCGCGCTGCGATACCGCAACGATATTAGAGTCGTGGTCGAGAACGACGGCGCGTGAGCTGGTTGTTCCCTGATCGAGCGCGACAATATATTTTTTATCTGTGGTAGTCATAAATTCAGTCCTGATGATAAAAGGTGAAACTTACGCTTTACGCTGCTGAGCGCGTGCAACTGGTTTGTCTGCTGGAACGCTTGCAGGTTCCTGGGCGGTACCTGGCAGGTAGCGACCAATCAGTGTGCGATAACCTACTGCACCCAGGCAGGCACCGACCAGCGGGCCAAAAATCGGCACGAGGAAGTAAGGGATGTCACGACCACCGGTAAAGGCAACGTTACCCCAGCCTGCCAGCCATGCGAAGATCTTCGGTCCGAAATCACGTGCCGGGTTAAGGGCGAAGCCGGTCAGAGGACCCATGGAGCCACCGATAACCGCAACCAGCAGGCCAATCAGCAGTGGAGCCAGTGGGCCACGCGGAATGCCGTTGCCGTCATCCGTCAGACCCATAATCACCGCCATTAATACTGCAGTGATGACCATCTCAACCAGGAAGGCCTGGCCGACACCGATATGTGGATTAGGGTAGGTTGAGAAGATGCCTGCCAGGTCGAGACTTTCAACCGTGCCGCGCACCATCTGGTGGCTCTGCTCATAATCAAAAAACAGGCTGTAGTAGAGACCGTATACCAGCGCCGCGGCACAAAAGGCACCGGCAATCTGCGATACGATATAAGGCAGAACTTTACGTCCTTCAAAATTAGCAAACAGGCAGAGTGCAACGGTAATTGCCGGATTCAGGTGCGCGCCCGAAATGCCTGCGGTGAGGTAGGCGGCCATGGAAACGCCAAGACCCCAGATGATGCAGATCTCCCACTGACCGAAGGCGGCACCGGCGAGTTTCAGAGCAGCCACACAGCCTGCGCCGAAGAAAATAATCAAGCCTGTCCCCAAAAATTCGGCAATACACTGACCTTTGAGCGTGTTAGTTGTCTGACTCATAATAGTGGTTCCTGAAGCGAGGTTAAATTTTATCAGTTTTTGTTCTCAGTCCATGAGGCACCCAGCTTTTATGTAGGGCTGATGTGAATTTATCGTTAACGAACATAAACGAGAAATAGCGAAATCGTTTTTTGTGTACTGCGTCATAAAAATGCGCGTTTTCGCGTATTCTGGCTTTCTTAACCCATTATTCGCGCCTCATTGCAGTGATAACGGGCCAGTGCCAGAACGCAGCTGCAGTAAGCGCAGCGTAAATTCAGGGATTGGCTGAAAAGTGTTACAGACTACGCCCGCAAAGGCCGCGTTGCTGGACTTGCGGGGTGAGGCTACATACAATCGGGACAACGTTGCTGGCTTAAGCTGGCATCATCAACGCCTTGCAGGAATTTAGGAGAGGTCAGAAAGATGTCATTTGAAGTGTTTGAGAAACTGGAAGCGAAAGTACAGCAGGCGATTGATACCATCACCCTGTTGCAGATGGAAATCGAAGAGCTGAAAGAGCAGAACAACTCACTGCGTAACGATGCGCAACAAGTCGCGGGCAACCACGATGCGCTGATGCGTGAAAATCAGCACCTGAAAGAAGAGCAACACGTATGGCAGGAACGTCTGCGTGCCTTGCTGGGAAAAATGGAAGAGGTTTGAAGCCTCAGCTGATGTGAAAAACGGGTGCTCAGGCACCCGTTTTCATGTCCGGCCTATTCGAGGTCCAGCGCATCCTCTGACAGAATGATACCGGTGTTATCGGCATAAAGATGGTCGCCGGAGAAGAAGGTGACGCCGCCGAAATTGACGCGCACATCGCTTTCACCAATCCCTTCACCCGCAGCGCCTGCCGGAATCGCGGCAATGGCCTGAATGCCAATCTCCAGCTCCTCCAGCTCATCAACCTGGCGTACCGAACCGTAAATCACCAGGCCTTCCCACTCGTTAGTTGCCGCCAGGCGTGCCAGCTGCGCATCGACCAGCGCACGACGCACGGAGCCGCCGCCATCGATTACCAGGACGCGACCCCGGCCATTCTCTTCCAGCAGATCGTAGAGTAAGCCGTTGTCTTCAAAGCATTTCACTGTGGTAATCTGACCACCGAATGAAGTGCGCCCACCAAAGTTTGAAAAAAGCGGTTCAACAACATTCACTTCTTCATGGTAGATATCGCAGAGTTCAGATGTATCGTATTTCATAAGGGTTTCGTCTGTTTGCCACAGGAAGGGTAAGTATATCGCTATATGCAGATTGTTGGCAAAATCATCAGTATGAAAAAAGCATCGTTCGATCAAGAACATGCATAAAAAAGCCCAGCCGGATGGGCTGGGCTTCTGAAATGCGCTGATTCAGTGAATCAGAGAATGAAGCGGCTAAGGTCTTCGTCAGCCACCAGTTCATCCAGATGTTTGCCGACATAATCAGCATCAATGGTCACGGATTCACCGTGACGATCGCTGGCGTCATACGATATATCTTCCATCAGACGTTCCAGCACCGTATGCAGACGGCGCGCACCGATGTTTTCGGTGGTTTCGTTGACCTGCCATGCGGCTTCAGCGATCCGGCGGATACCCTCTTCGGTGAACTCGATGTTCACGCCCTCGGTATTCATCAGCGCTTTATACTGCACGGTGATGGAGGCATTCGGCTCGGTCAGGATGCGCTGGAAATCATTCACGGTCAGTGCCTGCAGCTCTACACGGATGGGCAGACGACCCTGCAGTTCCGGAATCAGGTCAGAAGGGCTGGCAACCTGGAACGCGCCTGAAGCGATAAACAGAATGTGGTCGGTTTTCACCATGCCATGCTTGGTCGAAACGGTACAGCCTTCAACCAGCGGCAGCAGGTCGCGCTGAACACCTTCGCGAGAAACATCCGGGCCGCCGGCATTCTGGCCGCCGCGCTTACAGATTTTGTCGATCTCATCGATAAACACGATACCGTGCTGCTCAACCGCATCAATCGCGTCCTGCTTAAGCTCTTCCGGATTAACCAGCTTTGCCGCTTCTTCTTCGATCAGCAGCTTCATCGCTTCTTTGATCTTCAGCTTGCGCGCTTTCTGCTTCTGACCGCCGAGGTTCTGGAACATCGACTGCAGCTGGCTGGTCATCTCTTCCATGCCAGGAGGCGCCATGATCTCAACACCAGGCGCGCTGGCGGCCAGATCGATCTCAATCTCTTTATCGTCCAGCTGGCCTTCGCGCAGCTTTTTGCGGAACGACTGGCGCGCCGCAGACGGCTCAGCGCTCTGCTCTGCCTGGCCCCAGTTGTTTTTCGCAGGCGGAATCAGCACATCGAGAATGCGCTCTTCGGCCATCTCTTCGGCACGGTATTTGTTCTTTTCAATCGCCTGACTGCGCACCATCTTAATGGCCGAATCGGTCAGGTCACGAATGATAGAATCTACTTCCTTACCGACATATCCCACTTCGGTAAATTTAGTCGCTTCGACTTTGATGAACGGTGCATTGGCCAGCTTAGCCAGACGACGCGCGATCTCAGTTTTACCGACACCGGTCGGACCGATCATCAGGATGTTTTTTGGCGTCACTTCATGGCGCAACTCTTCGTCGAGCTGCATGCGGCGCCAGCGGTTGCGAAGTGCAATAGCCACGGCGCGCTTGGCGCTGTCCTGGCCGATGATAAAGCGGTTCAGCTCGCTGACGATTTCGCGTGGAGTCATCTCAGACATATTTATACCCTTACGCCTTAGACGTTAATTCTTCGAAATTAACGTTGTGGTTAGTGTAGATGCAGATATCACCCGCGATATTCAGCGACTTTTCGACGATGTCGCGTGCGCCCATTTCGGTATTCTCCAGCAGCGCACGTGCTGCTGCCTGGGCGAAAGGCCCACCGGAGCCGATGGCGATCAGATCGTTTTCAGGCTGGATGACGTCACCGTTACCGCTGATGATCAGAGAGGCTGACTCATCTGCGACGGCCAGTAAAGCTTCAAGGCGACGCAGCATGCGGTCGGTACGCCAGTCTTTCGCCAGTTCCACCGCGGCTTTTACCAGGTGGCCCTGATGCATTTCCAGTTTACGTTCGAAAAGTTCAAACAGGGTAAAGGCGTCTGCGGTGCCGCCAGCAAATCCGGCAATCACCTTATCGTTGTATAAACGACGCACCTTTTTAACGTTGCCTTTCATCACGGTATTGCCGAGCGTAGCCTGGCCATCACCGCCAATCACTACCTGGCCGTTGCGTCGTACACTTACTATTGTTGTCACGGGCAGACCCCTTGTTGCAGTCGGAAAAGGACTCCGCGCACGGGGCGCGGAGTATCATGCAACAGATATGGGGCGGGTTTGACGGGTTTCAACCCCCGACGGAGAGTGGAATACAGCTGGAGTGTCCGGAACTGCGCAGGCGTTTCAGGGTGCTGTCAGCGGAGGCGCGGTCTTTATACGGACCGATAACCACACGATTCCAGCCGCCACCGGTCGTAATACGGCTTTCAAAACCTTCAAAGGCTAAGCCTGCACGCACCGATTCAGCCTGGTCAGTGCCTTTGAACGAACCACACTGCACCATCCAGCGCTGCGAAGAGGCTTTCTCCGCTGTTTTCGCCTTCGCGGTCTCCTGCGGTTTTGACTGTATGTCCGGCTCCCGCGTGATCGGTGCAGGCTGCGTCTGGCGCTGTACGTTTTGCTGCTGCTGCTGCTGCTGCTGCTGACGTTGCTGTTGTTGTAATTGCTGCTGTTGCTGACGCTGCTGTTGTTGCTGCAACTGCTGCTGGCGTTGCTGTTGCTGCTGGGCCTGCAACTGCTGGCGCTGTTGCTGAACCTGTTGTTGTTGCTGATGTTGCTGCTGCTGTTGTTGCTGAACCTGCTGCTGGCGTTGCAGCTGTTGCAACTGCTGCTGATGCTGCAGCGTCTGCTGACGTTGCGCCGGGGTTTGTTCGTTCCACGGCACTTCGTTGAGCTGCGTCGGCTGCTGACGCATATCTGCCTGCATCTGCTCCAGCAACTGGCGCTGCTCATCGGTCAGCTGTGTCTGCGACTTCACTTCGCCACCTGAAGAGGGTTCGATAGGCGTCGGCACGGTGACCTGACGGTTCTCCAGCTCTTTAATATATTTCCAGCGCTCTTCTGGCTTCGGCGGCAAGCCATTGCCGTTGGCTTTATGATCCGTAATGACCGGCACGTCTTCTTTCTTGTGATGCGCCAGGAACCATAAACCACCGGCAAAGGTCACCAACACTGCGACCGCCAGTACAATCATCAATTTAGATGTTCCCGAACCGCTTTTGCTCTTCTTGCCACGGCTGGGGCTTTTTTTGCGACGCGTCCCTGTTGAACGCCCGCGGCCTACGTAATCTTTTTGTGCCACTCTCGTTCTTATACCCTTCAAAAATAGTGCCAGTTGGGCGAAATGATGATTTTTACGCGCCCGGCAAGGAGTCCGCCATGTTACTCAAGGGTCGGAACTTTGACCAGCAGTGTTCGCCTTAAGAATCTACTGAAAAAATCAGACAAATACGCTTATTTTTCACGCTTTTTTGCTCGCGCCGTGCTGCCACGAATGGTTAAACCGGCATCCAGCAGCCGCGATCCGCTGATGACCCGTTTGCCATTTAACTCATCCAGCAGCAGAAGCATCGCCTCCCGGCCTATCTGGTAACGTGGCTGCGTGACCGTGGTCAACGGCGGCTCGCAGTAACGTGATAGCTCAATGTCATCGAATCCGACCACAGAGAGGTCCTCCGGTATCCGCAGTCCACAGCGTCTGGCCTGATTCATCGCCCCCAGCGCCATAATATCGCTGTGGCAGAACAGGGCGCGCGGCGGTTGCGGCAGGGTCATCAGCTGATTCATGGCGGCCACGCCTGCTTCAAACGTAAAATCACCGCGCACAATATAGGTGGGATCGACCGTCAGCCCGCTGCGACGCATCGCCTGTACATAGCCCTGCAACCGATACTGACAGAGCGGCATCTCTTCCGGCCCGGCGATACAGGCGATCTGCGAGTGGCCTAACTGCAGTAAATGATTCACCGCTTCAAATGCGGCGGTCAGGTTATCGATGTGAACCGTGGGCAGCGACATTTCCGGCGCAAACTCATTCGCCATCACCATGGGCGGCAGGTTACGTTGCTCATCAATGCTGGCATCAAAGGGCAACTGTGACCCGAGCAGCACCATGCCATCGATCTGTCGTGTGACCATCAGATTGAGAAAGGTTCGCTCCTGCTGATTCTGATGAGCACAGTCACCAATCAGGACCAGATAGCCTTCTTCGGCTGCCGTGACTTCGACGCCACGAATGATTTCACTAAAGAAGGGATCGCAGATGTCAGGGACAATAACCAGGATGGTTCGCGTTTCGTTACGCCGTGCGTTGCGCGTTGGGCCATGTGCTGCATAGCCGACGGCGGCAACGGCCTGCTCGACTTTCTGGCGGGTCGCCGCAGAAACCTTCTCCGGATTCATGAGCGCACGCGATACGGTGGCGGTTGAGACGCCCGCATGCTCCGCGACATCCTTCATCGTGGCGGCGGGCGGTTGTTGATTCTGCTCCAACACATGCTCCTGACGCGTTATGGCGCGTTCGATTCTGTTTTTGCCTGACCTGAAAGCAATCCGGGCAACATTGTTAACGATTGCCCGGCTGGTTGTTACTTAATTTGCATAAAAATTGTGACTTATGCGACGTTTTTCGATCTGGCTCGCAGTGTCAGTAAAAATCAGCTCTCGGTCGGGTCGATATCCAGCGTCCATTTCACTTTGCGCGCAGCGGGGAGCGTTGAAACCAGCGGCAACGAACTGCTCAGTAACTGTTGCAGACGTTGCCGGGAAGGATGCTGCAACAGAAGTTGCCAGCGCCAGCGTCCACTGCGTTTGGGCTGCAAAGCGGGCAACGGACCCATAAACCACATCGCCTTGTCATTCAGCGGGCTCGCCTCCAGCAGGTTACGAAGTTGTTGCAAAAATTCGGCTGCCTGCTGGTTATCCATATCTTCCGCGCGGAACAGCGCATGGCGGCTCCAGGGTGGCAGGTGAACCGCCTGTCGCTCCAGCAGCGCCTGCTGGGCAAAGGCTGAATAACCCTGATGCAGCAGTGTCTGCAGTAAGGGGTGTTCCGGATGGTGAGTCTGCAGCATCACCTCACCCTGCTTTCCGGCACGGCCAGCACGGCCGGCGACCTGGGTGTAGAGCTGAGCAAAGCGCTCCGCCGCACGGAAATCGGCTGAGAACAGGGCACCATCAACATCCAGCAGCGAGACCAGTGTGACATCGGGGAAGTGGTGGCCCTTGGCCAGCATCTGGGTGCCGACCAGGATACGTGCGCCGCCACGATGGACGTCAGCCAGATGCTGCTCCAGGGCACCTTTGCGGCTGGTGGTATCGCGATCGATGCGCGACACCGGCACGCCAGGGAAGAGTGTGCCGAGCTGCTGCTCCAGCTGCTCAGTACCGACGCCGACCGGCAGCAGATGGGTTGAGCCACACTGCGGGCACTGATTAGGTAGCGGACGCTGGCTGTCGCAATGATGGCAGCGTAGCTGACGGTGGTGCTGATGCAGGGTGTAGTAGCGGTCACAGCGGGTACACTCGGCAATCCAGCCGCAGTCGTGACAGAGCAGGGCGGGTGAAAAGCCGCGGCGGTTAAGAAACAGCAACACCTGATTGTCGGCCTGCAGATGCTGGCGCATTTTACCAATCAGACCCGGTGCCAGGCCGCCGATCAGCTGCACGCCTTTTAAGTCAATAAGCTGTTGCAGTGCCGGTCTGGCATTGCCGGCGCGTTTTGTCAGGTCGAGCTGGCGATACTTGCCGCTGCGGACATTGTGCAGCGTCTCCAGAGCGGGCGTCGCCGATCCCATGACAATCGGAATATCTTCTTCATGTGCGCGGAAGACGGCCAGATCGCGCGCCTGATAGCGCCAGCCCTCCTGCTGTTTATAGGAGCTGTCATGCTCTTCATCAATAATGATGACGCCAGGACGAGCCAGCGGCGTAAACAGTGCCGAGCGGGTACCAATCACAATCGCCGTTTCGCCGCGCCGGGCACGTAACCAGACCGCCAGCCGTTCACTGTCATTTAATGCAGAGTGCAGCACATCGATGGGCGCATCAAAACGTTCCCGAAAGCGGGCAATCGTTTGTGGGGTTAAGCCAATCTCCGGCACCAGCACCAGCGCCTGTTTACCACGTGCCAGCACATTTTCCAGCACGCTGAGGTAAACCTCAGTTTTGCCGGAGCCGGTGATGCCCGCCAGCAGCCAGGCGGCATAGTGTTCATCATCTGCCCGAATCGCACCCACGGCCATCGCCTGATCGGTATTCAGTCGCAGCCGTTCGCCTTTTACAGCATAAGTGGTGCGCCAGTCGTGCATCTGCGGCTGATGCTCATGCAGTTCGCATAATCCTTTAGCCCGCAATGCCTGTAATGTTGCCTCGGTAAGATCGTGTTCACTGACCTGATGCCGATAGAGCGGTTGCTGACGCAGTGCTGCCAGCGCCTGCTGCTGTTTCGGGGCGCGCTTTAAACTTTCCGGCGCGGTTTCACGGCCCTGCTCGGTAATTTCCCAGCGCCACAGGGGATTGTCCTGCGCCGCTTTGCCCTGGCGCAGTAGCACCGGAATCGCGTGGCTCAGCACTTCACCCTGCGGCGAGTGGTAGTAGCTGGCGGCCCAGTTCAGGATGCGCCACAGCGACGGGGGATAGAGAGACTCACTGTCCAGCACCTCAACCACGCGCTTGAGCTGTGCTTCCGGCAGATCGCTGCTGTCACGAAAGGCGACCACAATCCCGATCATTCTGCGATTGCCAAAGGGCACACTCACGCGCCCGCCAATGACCGGCTGCACACCCTGAGGCGGCAGATAATCAAACAGGCGGGGCAAGGGGACGGGCAGGGCAACCTGAACAACGGGCATAACTCTCTCTTTCCGGCTCAATCATCGGGGAAGCTAGTGTACACGCTGACCCCCTGTGGCGGGTATCTCAGCATATATTTGCAGCAATCCAGACTTACCTGTATAATATGCCCCCTTCGGTGAGAAAATCTGGCCGGAGTACACCCTATAATGTTCAACCGCGTGTGGTGCTGTGCAGGTTAACGCCTGGCACGGAGAGCGACACGGCCTTCTATGAGGTTTCCCATGAAACAAGGTATTCACCCGAAATACGAAGCAGTTACTATCAAATGTACCTGCGGCAACGAGATCCACACCCGTTCAACACTGACTCACGAACTGAACCTGGACGTTTGTGGCAAATGCCACCCGTTCTATACCGGTAAGCAGCGTGAAGTGGCAACTGGTGGCCGTGTTGACCGCTTTAACAAGCGTTTCAGCGTGCCAGGCGCTAAAAAATAAGATTAAAAGGCACCTGAACCTGCGGGTTCGGCGGCAAGAAAAAACCCAGCTTCGGCTGGGTTTTTTTTATGGCTGTTACAGGCTGGTGTCCGTTCCCGGGGTCGCCGCAGGCTTATTCAGTTCAAGTACCTGCGTCGTATAAGTACCATCTAAATCACCAATCGCGGCGATCTTCGGTGCGGTAATCGAGATTTTATCGGCTGACATCGTACCTTTACTGCACAGCACCCAGAGTAAACAGGATGAGTTACTGATTTTCTTGTCTGTCGCCAGTGTCAGCGTTTCCGCCTTCATGGTACCGCTATTAGATATGCCGTTTTTGCCCGACACGTTTAACAGTCCGGTTGCCTGCATGACGCCCTGATTGCTGACCTCATTCGCCATAACAGAGGCACTCTGAGCGGTCAGAGTCGCCGCGTTAGAGACCTTTATCGCAGAAACATAGGCTGTCCCCTGTGAAGTCACGTCTCCGCCAGACAGGAGGCTGACCTCTTTAACGGCATTCATACTCAGGTTTCCAGCCTGAATTGCCCCTGAATTGAGCAGGCTGGTGTTGGCGACAGCCGTGACGACGCCGTCAACCGTATTATAACCGGTCTGCATGGCCAACGTTTTTGGCGTCGTGATTGTTCCTCTGTTCTCAATATTACCGGCCAGAGAAACAATATTTACAGCACCAGCAGCATCAATTTGCGCATTATTGTTGTTAGAAATTTTTCCCAGGCTGACGATGGTGGCGTAATCCGTCGTTTTAATGGTGCCGTTATTGGTGAACGCGTCCGTTGTCTGCAGAACAGCCTGGCTGGCAGACAGTGTTCCTCTGTTCGTTATGCTGCCACCTGCGGTGGCGCTAAGCAGTCCGGTTTCAATCGTGCCGCTATTGGTTAATGTGCCATTAGCTGCAATGTAGAGATTAGTCGCATTCAGTATGCCGCTATTATTGACACCCGCTCCGGCATCAGTAGTCTGCAGCTGAATAATTCCCGCAGTTGACCCACCCAGCGCGCTGACATCAATGGTGTTGCCGTAGGCTTTGGCCGTTCCAGTCGCTGTCGCCGAACCGGAAGCGATATTGTAATCATAGATACCAGCAATCGCTTGTAATTGAGTAGTAGCGATCTGTCCCTGAATATTAATTTTCTGCGCCAGAAGGTCGGTGTAATCGGCACCTTTCAGGCCATTACCATTAACCGTAATCGTGCCTTTCGCCACATTGAAACCAGTCAATGCACCCTCGGTAAAGGTGGGCGTTCCGGTGGTCAGCGTGGCGCGTCCGGTGTTAATAAAGCTACAGCCAGAGCAGGTAATACCATTCGGGTTGGCGATAATGACATCCGCTTTTTGACCGGCGACTTCAATATAGCCATTCAGTGAAGATGAGCTTTTTGAGATAACTTCATTCAGGATAAGGCTGGCTGACTTATCCAGATTGCTGTTTCGCGCAAGATCACCTTTGTCACGCACTAAATCTGTCGTGCTACTATTCAGGACCATTCCATCACTGGTGACGTTAAAATTCTGATACATATTATGAGAAAGACCATTTGCATCAGCCTGATTAATATTAACAACTGTCGATCCATTTGCATGAGTGTAAGTATTGAGTGCAGCCAGCGCAGGCTGGCTGCACAATGTGGCCACGCTAGCCAGGAATAACAGGTTAAACTTATGCTTCTTCATTATTTCTATCCTTTTTCTGTGTGAGTGTTTTTTAAAGTTTTTTTTATTAAAAAATGTCCATCTTTTTTAATATTTCCATTGCAATGAAAAACCCAGCGTAAGTGGATCAGTGTGAAAGGCTTGTGGTTTTTTTAGCGGGGTACCGGCAAAAAGATCAAAGCGTGTTTGCAGAAGTTTTCCCCGCAGGCCAACAACGCTGCCTATGACGGTTTTTCCTTTATGATACAGCTGGTTGTAATTGCCATAGACCTGGCCTGCATCAACACCGATATAGGGCTGAATCGGTTGGCCGGGGATTATCCAGCTAAGATCGTTGCGCCAGTACCCTCCCTTATTGTCCTGAAGAGAATATTCACCATCGAAACCGCGCACCGTCCAGCGGTTTGCCAGCGAAAAGCGGTTAAGTGACGAGAGGCTATCGGGCGAATATTGCAGGCTGATATGAGGGGAGTAATTCAGCCAGTTTTCATAGACACGAAAGTTGACGGAACCCTCAAGATCTAAAGTGGCAATCCGACCTTGCTTATCAATGAGTCCATACTCCTGCTCAACAGTATTACTGCTGTTAAACCAGGGCATCTTTCTTTGGTAACTTAGCGTGGTTGCGAGACCTGCATTATCAACATTGATTTGATGTTGCAGCACCGCTTTCCAGCCCGCACTTCTTTTATGCATGCTGACAAGGTCAAAATCATCCAGAGAGTAACGCGATTCCGTATCAAATATTTGCAGGCCAACCGTGCTGGTCTGATGTACGGTTCGTGAAATCAGCCGATTGAGTTGCGCACTGTAATAATGGTTCTTATTATTCAGCGTCCATTTTGCCCAGTTTCCGGTCATAAATTGTCGGTAGTCACTGTGACTGGCGTAGAGATCGAGCCACCAGTATCCCCAGGGGATTGAATAACCTATCGATTTATTACTGTTACCTTTTATCGTGTGCTTCGGGGCAATATCGTGGCCATAAGAGACATAAAGGGTGTCACTGAGTGAGGTAATATTATTCAGATAGAGCGCTGCACCACCCTGATATCGGCCTGTTGCAACCGAGCCAGCATCATTGAGCCATGCACCCACCTGCCAGTATTTATCCTGCCTGCGCTGGATATAAATGTCGCTTTCACCTTTGCCACTGCCAGGCACCAGATTGACGTTAACCTGCGATCCCGGTACTCGCTGAAGATTAAGACTACCCTGTTCAAGGTCGCTGAGTTCAAGCACATCACCCGCTTTGAACGGTAATGTGCTGGTTAAATTAATATAATCGTCTCCGGATTTATTAAGAACGATTTTTCCCACTTTACCGGCATTAATATCAAATTTTAATTCACCACCTGACAGGTTCTGCTCCGGTAAATTAACACGTGTGGTGATATATCCCGCCCGGATGATTTCATTTTGCAGAGTTTTTGCCAGCAGTTTTATACCCGCGATACCCAGACATTTTCCTTCTGCCTGAGAAGTAAAATACCTTAATTTTTCGAGGTGAAGTTTTTTGTTATCCTGCTTTAAAAAGACCTTATCGATAAGATAACATTTTTCTTCATGCGGAAAGGGAATCTCTTCTGCCCGGAAGCGCTGTTGTTCAGACGCTGCCCGCTGCGGTTCAGGCATCAGTTGCGCTTTGCGTACCCGATCCTGTTGCAGTGCATTGATATTCCCATTTGACTCTGTGAGAGCGGGTGCAGCTTTCGCCTGATCAGGAAAGGAAAAGGTTACTGCAGCGAAAAAAATAAGAAGATAAGCGGATGCAGATGACGTTATTTTATATTTAATGCTCATTTTCTTTCCGTGAAATAGTCGCTCTGGCAAAATTTTACGGATGCAGATAATAGTGAACAATAGTAATTATTCTATTGTCGGAATAAAAAGACATTCTTATTGCAACAGAAATAACGGAATAATAGGAGAACAGGCTGGAGTTTTATGATAAGTCTGGCGGGCAATATTCAGAAGGGTCTGTCAGATTACGGAAAGCAGGAAGGTCATTTCACATCGGATCAGAAAGCGGCTCCCTGAGCGGAGCCTGCTCCTCTGAAGCGGGGTTAAGCGAAACCGGCCCCGGGAATTAATATTCCCAGGTATCCGGGTCGACACCCATCTGGCGCATGATTGCTTTTGCTTCTTCCGGAATCTCATCACTACGCTCTTTACGCAGGTCGACATCATCCGGCAGCGGTTGACCCGTAAAGGCATGTAAAAAGGCTTCGCAAAGCAGCTCGCTGTTGGTAGCGTGACGCAGGTTATTCACCTGACGACGGGTACGCTCATCCGTTAAAATCTTCAGCACGCTCAATGGGATAGAAACTGTAATCTTCTTGACCTGCTCGCTCTTCTTACCGTGCTCAGCGTATGGGCTGATATATTCGCCGTTCCATTCAGCCATGGGTTACCTTAATTAATAAACGTTAAATGTGAGGAAATCAGCGGATTATGCCTGATTTTTTCCTGCCTGACCCCTCATATGGCGGGTTTTCTTCGTTCGCCGCTTCTGCATTACAGAGGGGAACGCCAGGCGATGACGCATAATTTTAGCGGTTATTGCGTTTGTGCTCAATCTATACGCAAAGACATTTAGATGTCCAGATGTATTGACGTCTAATTAGAGGGTGATATTCTGTGGACTACATTTTTTTAACTCTTCAGGAACAATTCGCTCATGACGCGTAAACCGGCAACCATCGCAGTGCGCAGCGGTTTGAATGATGACGAGCAATATGGCTGCGTTGTCCCGCCCATCCACCTCTCTACAACCTATAACTTCCTGGATTTCAATGAGCCTCGTGCACATGACTATTCCCGTCGTGGTAACCCCACGCGTGATGTCGTACAGCGTACGCTGGCGGAACTGGAAGGCGGGGCGGGTGCGGTATTAACCAATACCGGCATGTCGGCTATTCACCTGGTCACGACGGTGTTCCTGAAGCCTGGCGATCTGCTGGTTGCGCCACACGACTGTTATGGCGGCAGCTATCGGTTATTTGACAGCCTGAGCAAACGCGGCGCGTATCGGGTGAAATTTGTCGATCAGGGCGACCCGGTGGCGCTGCAGGCGGCGCTGGATGAAAACCCCAAACTGGTGCTGATTGAAAGTCCCAGTAATCCGCTGTTGCGCGTCGTGGATATCAGCGCGATTTGCGCCGCCGCACGCGCGGCGGGTGCCGTCAGCGTAGTAGACAACACCTTTATGAGTCCGGCGCTGCAGAATCCTCTCGCGCTGGGTGCGGACCTGGTGATCCACTCCTGTACCAAATACCTCAATGGTCACTCCGATGTGGTGGCGGGCGCGGTGATTGCCAAAGATCCGCAACTGGCGACCGACCTGGCCTGGTGGGCAAATAACATTGGCGTGACCGGCGCGGCATTTGACAGTTATCTGCTGCTTCGCGGGATTCGTACGCTGTCACCGCGCATCGCCGCTGCTCAACGCAACGCACTCGCGATTGTGGACTATCTGAAGCAGCAAAAGCGGGTGAAAAAGTTGTATCATCCTTCGCTGCCGGAAAACGCCGGACACGAACATGCTGTACGTCAGCAGCGTGGCTTTGGCGCCATGCTGAGTTTCGAGGTCGACGGTGATGAGGCGCTGCTGCGTCGCTTCCTGAAAGCGTTGCGGTTATTTACGCTGGCGGAATCGCTGGGCGGCGTAGAGAGTCTGATCTCCCATACCGCCACCATGACGCACGCGGGGATGTCGGCAGAAGCACGCGCGGCAGCAGGCATTTCCGATACGCTGCTACGGGTTTCTGTTGGTATTGAAGATCACGAAGATTTAATTGCCGATCTGGATAATGCATTCCGGATCGCAGCCGAGGATTAAGCATGACGATTTCAGCAGGCGCGGGAACGCCGAACATCAGGCAGTTGCACAAGTTTGGCGGCAGCAGCCTGGCCGATGCGCGCTGCTATCAGCGCGTTGCCAGCATTATGGCGGACTACAGCCAGCCGGGCGATCTGATGGTGGTCTCCGCGGCAGGTTCAACCACCAACCAGCTGATTAGCTGGCTGAAGCTGAGCCAGAACGATCGGCTCTCTGCGCATCAGGTGCAACAGGCTTTACGGCGCTACCAGAGCGAGCTAATCGGTGCGCTGCTGCCTGCTGAGATCGCCGAACCCTTAATCACTGCATTTATCCGCGATCTGGAAAAGCTGGCCGTACTGCTGGATGCGCCGATCACCGATGCGGTCTATGCCGACGTGGTCGGGCACGGTGAAATATGGTCGGCACGCCTGATGTCAGCGGTACTGAGCCAGCGTGATCTGCAGGCCTGCTGGCTGGATGCGCGTGAGTTTCTGCGTGCTGAACGTGCTGCTCAGCCGCAGGTGGATGAGGGTAAATCCTGGCCCCTGCTGCAGACTTTGCTGGCGCAGCATCCGCAAAAGCGCATCGTGGTAACCGGCTTTATCAGCCGCAACGATGCCGGTGAAACCGTCCTGCTTGGCCGCAACGGCTCCGACTATTCCGCCACGCAGATTGGCGCGCTGGCGGGTGTAGGACGCGTGACCATCTGGAGCGATGTCGCGGGCGTTTACAGCGCCGATCCCCGCAAAGTTTCTGATGCCTGTCTGCTGCCGCTGTTAAGGCTGGATGAAGCCAGTGAGCTGGCTCGCCTGGCTGCTCCGGTGCTGCATACCCGCACGCTGCAGCCGGTTTCTGGCAGCGATATCGACCTGCAACTGCGCTGCAGCTATCAGCCAGAGCAGGGCTCAACCCGCATCGAGCGTGTGCTGGCTTCGGGGACCGGGGCGCGCATCGTAACCAGCCACGATGATGTTTGCCTGATTGAAATTCAGCTGCCAGAGCAGCATGACTTCGCTATCCTGCACAAAGAGATCGATCTGCTGCTGAAGCGCGCGCAACTGCGCCCGCTGGCGTTTGGCGTCCATCCTGATCGTCAGCTGCTGCAACTCTGTTATACCTCCGAAGTGGTCAACAGCGCCTTCACGTTGCTACAGGACGCCGGTTTACCGGGTCATCTGCAGCTGCGCGACGGCCTGGCACTGGTAGCGCTAGTGGGAGCAGGCGTTACCCGTAACCCGCTGCATACTCATCGCTTCTGGCAGCAGTTAAAAGATCAGCCTGTTGAATTCATCTGGCAGTCAGAAGATCACATCAGCGTGGTGGCGGTGCTGCGCGTCGGGCCGACCCAGCACCTGATTCAGGGACTGCATCAGTCACTGTTCCGCGCAGAAAAGCGCATCGGTCTGATGCTGTTTGGCAAAGGCAATATCGGTTCACGCTGGCTGGAACTGTTTGCCCGCGATCAGGAAACGCTGTCAGCGCGCACCGGCTTTGAATTTGTGCTGGCGGGCGTCGCGGACAGCAGCCGCAGCCTGCTGAGCTATGACGGGCTGGATGCCAGTCGTGCACTCGCCTTCTTTGATGATGAGGCGGTGGAGCGCGATGAAGAGTCGCTGTTCCTGTGGATGCGTGCTCACCCGTTCGATGACCTGGTGGTACTGGATGTCACGGCCAGTACACCCCTGGCGCAGCAGTATCTTGACTTTGCCAGCCACGGTTTTCATGTGATCAGCGCCAACAAGGTTGCGGGTGCGTCTGACAGCCAGACCTGGCGGCAGATTCGCGATGCCTTTACCAAAACCGGGCGTCACTGGCTCTATAACGCCACTGTTGGTGCTGGTCTGCCGATTAACTATACGGTGCGCGATCTGCGCGACAGCGGCGATACCATTCTGGCGATTAGCGGGATCTTCTCCGGTACGCTGTCGTGGCTGTTCCTGCAGTTTGATGGCACGGTGCCGTTTACCGAGCTGGTGGATCAGGCGTGGCAGCAGGGGTTAACCGAGCCTGATCCGCGCGCCGATCTCTCGGGTCAGGATGTGATGCGCAAACTGGTGATCCTTGCCCGTGAGGCGGGCTACAACATCGAGCCGGATCAGGTGCGGGTTGAATCGCTGGTGCCGAACAACTGTCAGCAGGGATCTGTGGACCACTTCTTTGAAAATGGCGAAGAGCTGAACGAGCAGATGCTGCAGCGGCTGGAAGCCGCGCGGGAGATGGACCTGGTGCTGCGCTACGTTGCCCGTTTTGATGCTAACGGCAAGGCGCGCGTAGGTGTTGAAGCGGTGCGACCGGAGCACCCGCTGGCCGCGCTGCTGCCGTGCGACAACGTCTTTGCCATTGAGAGCCGCTGGTATCGCGATAATCCGCTGGTGATCCGCGGGCCGGGCGCAGGCCGGGATGTCACCGCCGGCGCTATTCAGTCAGATATTAATCGCCTCGCACAACTGCTGTAATCCCTCCTCATCAGGCGCTTCGGCGCCTGTTTTCAAAGCGTTATCTCCTTCCTGTTGAAATCCCTTCATGTTGATTGAAAATTGATCACGTCAGTTGACCATTTTTACGTTGACGGCACACTGAGATTGCGTCATTTTGAACATCTGGACGTCTAAACGTGTAGATGTTTTCAGGCCGATTATTAATCAGTGAGGGTGCAGGATGAGTTTCTTTCATGCCAATCAGCGCGAAGCGCTAAACCAGAGTCTGGCTGAACTGAACGGGCAAATTAATGTGTCGTTTGAGTTCTTTCCGCCGCGCACCAGCGAAATGGAAGAGACTCTGTGGACCTCAATTGACCGCCTGAGCAGTCTGAAACCGAAATTCGTTTCTGTCACTTACGGTGCGAACTCAGGTGAACGTGATCGCACCCACAGCATTATCAAAGACATTAAAGATCGCAGCGGCCTGGAAGCCGCACCCCATCTGACCTGTGTTGATGCGACGCGCGATGAACTGCGCACCATCGCTCAGGATTACTGGAACAACGGCATCCGCCATATTGTGGCGCTGCGTGGCGATCTGCCGCCTGGTAGCGGCAAGCCAGAGATGTATGGCAGCGATCTGGTTTCGCTGCTGAAAGAGGTTGGCGATTTTGATATTTCCGTCGCCGCCTATCCGGAAGTCCATCCTGAAGCGAAAAGCGCCCAAGCCGACCTGATTAATCTCAAACGAAAAATCGATGCAGGCGCAAATCGGGCTATTACCCAGTTTTTCTTCGACGTCGAAAGCTATCTGCGTTTCCGCGATCGCTGTGTTGCCACCGGCATTGACGTGGAAATTGTGCCGGGTATCCTGCCGGTCTCTAACTTTAAGCAATTGCAACGCTTTGCCACGCTGACCAATGTGCGTGTGCCGGGCTGGATGAGCGCGATGTTTGCCGGTCTGGATGACGATCCGGAAACGCGCAAAATGGTGGGAGCAAATATCGCGATGGATATGGTGAAAATCCTGTCACGCGAAGGGGTGAAAGATTTCCATTTTTACACGCTGAACCGTGCCGAAATGAGTTACGCCATCTGCCACACGTTAGGGGTTCGTCCGGTTGCGGCGGCGGCGGCTTAACCGCTCTGCCTGATCCCGTAAAAAAGTCGGGAAATTCCCGACTTTTCTATTGCTGCTCTCCGGCGGCGCGGAGTGGGGGCCGTGCCTGATCAGGATTAACCGGTATTGCGCATGCCTGCTGCGACACCCGCAATCGTCACCATCAGAGCCTGCTCAACGCGGGCATCCGGTTCTTCACCCCGCGCTTCCTGCGCACGGGAACGATGCAGCAGTTCTGCCTGGAGTACGTTGAGCGGATCGGTATAGACGTTACGCAGCGCAATCGACTCGGCAATCCACGGCTGGTCAGCCATCAGGTGCGAGTCGTTGGCGATGGTCAGTACCGCTTTAATATCGGCATCAAGCTGATCGCGTAGCTGTTTGCCCAGCGGCCAGAGTGATTTGTCGACCAGACGCTGATCGTAATATTCCGCCAGCCACAGGTCCGCTTTCGAGAACACCATCTCCAGCATGCCCAGACGGGTTGAGAAGAACGGCCAGTCGCGGCACATCGCTTCCAGCTGATCCTGATGACCGGCCGCCATCGCCTGCTGCAGGGCAGCACCGGCACCGAGCCAGGCAGGCAGCATCAGGCGGTTCTGCGTCCAGGCAAAAATCCACGGGATCGCACGTAGCGACTCCACGCCACCGGTAGGACGGCGTTTAGCCGGACGTGAGCCGAGCGGTAATTTACCCAGTTCCTGCTCCGGCGTCGCCGAACGGAAGTAGGGGACGAAGTCTGCATTTTCACGCACATACCCGCGATACATTGCGCAGGAGTCAGCAGAGAGCTGATCCATGATGTCGCGCCATTCGCGTTTTGGCTCCGGTGGTGGCATCAGGTTCGCTTCCAGAATCGCGCCGGTGTAGAGCGACAGGCTGGCGATCGTCACGGCTGGTAAACCATATTTAAAGCGGATCATCTCGCCCTGTTCGGTCACACGCAGACCGCCGCGCAGGCTGCCTGGCGGTTGTGACAGCAGCGCAGCATGGGCAGGTGCGCCGCCACGGCCAATGCTGCCGCCGCGTCCGTGGAACAGCGTCAGTGAAATCCCGGCTTTTTCGCAGGTTTTAATCAGCGCATCCTGTGCCTGATACTGCGCCCAGCTGGCGGCCATCACACCGGCATCTTTCGCCGAGTCAGAATAGCCAATCATCACCATCTGTTTGCCCTGAATAAAGCCGCGATACCAGTCGATGCTCAGTAACTGGCTCATCACGTCGTTTGCGTTGTTCAGGTCATCCAGTGTTTCAAACAGCGGTGCAACCGGCATCGCATAGCCGATACCTGCTTCTTTCAGCAGCAGATGCACGGCCAGCACGTCGGACGGGGTTTTCGCCATCGAAATAACATAAGCGGCGATAGAGCCTTGTGGGGCTTCAGCCGCAACGCGACAGGTCTCCAGCACTTCACGCGTCTCATCGCTGGGTTCCCAGCTGCGTGGCAGCAATGGGCGTTTGGAGTTCAGTTCACGGATCAGGAAGGCCTGTTTGTCTGCTTCGGACCAGCTTTCATAATCGCCGAGGCCCAGGTAACGGGTGACTTCAGCAATCGCCTCTGTATGGCGGGTACTTTCCTGACGCAGATCGATACGCACCAGCGGCACGCCGAAGCATTTCACGCGGCGCAGCGTATCGAGCAACTGACCGTTGGCAATAATGCCCATGCCGCACTGTTGCAGTGACTGATAGATGGCATACAACGGGTCCCACAGCTGATCGTTTGAGACCAGCAAATCGGCCGGACGCGGCAGACGCTCACCTTTCAGGCGGCGTTCCAGGAATGACTGGGTAGACATTAACTGGCTGCGCAGGCGTTTCAGGATTACGCGATAAGGTTCCAGCGCTTCCGGATCGCCGCTGAGCTCGCGGATCTCTTCGCTGCACTCGGACATCGACAGCTCGGAAATCAATACGCCGATATCACGCAGGAACAGGTCTGTGGCTTTCCAGCGGCTTAGCTGCATCACATGGCGGGTGATCGATGCCGTGACGTTCGGGTTACCGTCGCGGTCGCCACCCATCCAGGAGGTGAACTGAACCGGCACGAAATCGACCGGCAGCTTAATGCCAAAGGCCTCTTCGACCTGCTCATTCAGCTCACGCAGGAAGGCCGGAACGCCTTCCCACAGGCTGTTTTCCACGACGGCAAAGCCCCATTTGGCTTCGTCGACAGGGGTCGGACGATATTTGCGGATCTCATCGGTGTGCCACGCCTGTGCCACCAGCTGACGCAGACGGCGCATAATCTGGTTACGCTCGTAGTCGGAGACGTCGCTGTGGTCGAGCTGTTTCAGACAGCTGTTCACTTCAACCAGCTTGTGAATCAGCGTACGGCGGGTGATTTCGGTCGGGTGCGCAGTCAGCACCAGCTCCAGCGACAGCGACTCAATGGCCGCCAGAATGTCGGTTTCGCTGATATCTTTCTGCTGCTTCAGGGTATCAAAGGTCTTTTTCAGCAGTTCAGGATGGTTCTCACCTTCGCCGCTCTGCGAGATGGTCTGATACTGCTCAGCCACGTTGGTGAGGTTCAGAAACTGGCTGAATGCGCGTGCAACCGGCAGAAGCTCCTCGTTGGAGAGGTTCTGCAGCGTATTGAGCAGCTCTTTACGATGAGTATCATTGCCTGCACGGGATGACTTGGAGAGCTTACGGATGGTTTCCACCTGGTCGAGGATGTTCTCTCCCAGTGCATCCTTAATCGTATCCCCGAGCAGTTTGCCGAGCATACTGACATTACTTCGCATTGCGGAATATTGTTCGTTCATTGGACCCTGACACCCTTATCGTCTTTAAAAACTTCTACACCCGACCTTTCAGGCAGCAAAAAATCAGCAACATCGTGTTCCCGATACTCTAAAGGGAACCGGCTCCGTTGCCGCCTGTCCGCATTCTGAAACGTTCTGGATAATCACCCGGTGGGCATAACATCGTCTTTTATCTAGCCACGTAATGTTGCGTTCGTCAAATGCGTTAAAGTGCGCTGAAGATGGCGCTAACTAACGGAAATTCACAGAATTTATCGGGAAGGAAGCGGGATAAGTTATTCTTATTGTTAATTCCCGCAGAATGAGGGGGCATTTTGCTGTTAATACAGTGAAATGCCCCATTTACTGTCAATCAGTGACAAAAATGCTGCACAACCTGACTGATAAGCGCCCGGGTCGGCTTAATAAATGCCGTATCGATAAATTCATCTGGCTGGTGTGCCTGATTAATCGAACCTGGACCCAGGACCAGCGTCGGGCAGAGCTGTTGAATAAACGGCGCTTCGGTGCAGTAGTTCACCACCTCGGTTGGCGTACCCAGCAATTTCTCTACCACGCTCACTAACTCATGGTTTGCCGGACACTCATAGCCCGGAATCGGCGGATGCAGTTCGGCCACCGTGACACGGCCCGGCCAGCGTGCACTCACGGGTGCCAGCGCCTCGTTCAGTAACCCATCCAGATCGCTCAGCGACAGGCCTGGCAGCGGACGGATATCCATATGCAGTTCACAGCAGGCGCAAATACGGTTAGCGGCGTCGCCGCCATGAATATGGCCGAAATTCATGGTGGGATAGGGAATAGCAAAGCCGTCATGGTGATAACGCTCCTGCAGCGTGTTACGCAGTTGCATCAGATGGGTGATCGACTCATGCATCAGTTCAATGGCATTGACGCCACGCGCCGGATCGCTGGAATGGCCCGATTTCCCTTCAATACGAATCACGTTGGACAGATGGCCCTTGTGCGCGCGCACCGGTTTCAGCGAGGTCGGTTCACCGATGATGGCGCAGTCGGGACGCAGTTGCGTTGATTCCGAAAAATATTTGGCACCCGCCATGGTGGTCTCTTCATCGGCTGTGGCGAGGATATAGAGCGGCTTACTCAGTGTGCTGACATCCACATCGCGCAGCGTATCGAGAATAAAGGCGAAGAAGCCTTTCATGTCTGCCGTGCCCAGACCATAGAGCTTGTTGTCGTGCTCGGTCAGGGTAAAGGGATCGCGCGTCCAGCGGCCATCGTCAAAGGGAACGGTATCCGTATGACCCGCTAACAGCAGGCCGCCCGCTCCGTTGCCGGTTCGCGCCAGCATGTTAAATTTATTGCGGGTGCCGGGCACCGGTTGCACTTCAACGCTGAAGCCAAGGTCGCGGAACCAGCCGGCCAGCAAATTGATTAAAGTTTCATTACTCTGATCCAGTGCGGCATCGGTTGCACTGATCGACGGTGTGGCGATTAACTGGCTGTACAGTTCAATAAAAGGCGGTAATTTTGTCTTCACTGTTGGCGGTCCTTGGGTTAGGATGTATCCATATTCATGCAGTAATAGTGAATAAAAATACATTAACGTCCTCTGCAAGGGAACCTTAAATCACTGCAGATGACAGGGTGGGTAACGGGGCAAGGCCGCGACCCGGAACGTGCGACTGTAAAAAGGGTTACAGCCTGATGTTGAATACGCTGATCGTTGGTGCCAGTGGTTATGCTGGTGTTGAGCTTGCCACCTTCCTGAATCGCCATCCACATATCAACATAACCGCTTTGGCGGTTTCGGCGCAAAGCCCTGATGCCGGCAAGCGCCTGTCCGATCTCCATCCGCAGCTGAAAGGCGTGGTGGATTTACCGCTGCAGCCGCTGAGCAGCGCGGAGGAGTGGGCAGACAAAGTGGATGTCGTGTTCCTGGCGACGGCCCACGAAGTCAGCCACGACCTGGCCCCGGAATTTCTCAAGGCTGGCTGTGTGGTATTCGACCTGTCGGGTGCGTTCCGCGTTAACGACGCTGATTTTTACACCCGTTTCTACGGTTTCACGCATCAGCATGGCGACTGGCTCGATAAAGCCGTTTACGGCCTGGCGGAATATCAGCATGAGAAAATTCAGCAGGCGCAGCTGGTGGCGGTACCCGGTTGCTACCCGACCGCGGCTCAGCTGGCACTGAAACCTCTGGTGGATGCGGGACTGTTAAACGATGCGCAGTGGCCGGTTATCAACGCCACCAGCGGCGTGAGCGGTGCCGGACGTAAAGCCAGTGTCGGGACCAGCTTCTGCGAAGTGAGCCTGCAGCCTTACGGGCTGTTCAATCATCGTCACCATCCGGAAATTGTCGCGCACCTCGGTACGCCAGTGATCTTTACACCGCACCTGGGGAGCTTCCCGCGCGGTATCCTGGCGACCATCACCTGCCGTCTGAAAGCGGGTGTCAGCCGCGAAGATATCGCTGCCGTCTTCCATCGTGCCTATGACGACAAGCCGCTGGTGCGCCTCTACGATAAGGGCGTACCGGCGCTGAAAGCCGTTGTCGGCCTGCCTTACTGCGATATCGGTTTTGAAGTGCAGGACGAACATCTGATTGTTGTAGCAGCCGAAGATAATCTGCTGAAAGGGGCGGCATCGCAGGCAGTACAGTGCCTGAACATCCGGTTCGGCTTCCCTGAAACGCAGTCACTGATTTAACGGGTAACTAAACCATGACCAATCCATTGATTATTAAGCTGGGCGGTGTGCTGTTAGACAGCGAAGAAGCGCTGGCGCGCTTGTTTGAAGCACTGCTTAACTATCGTAGCGCTCATCAGCGTCCGCTGATCATCGTCCACGGCGGCGGCTGCCTGGTGGATGAGCTGATGAAAAAGCTGGCGCTGCCGGTGATGAAGAAAAATGGCCTGCGCGTCACCCCGGCCGATCAGATTGACATTATTACCGGTGCGCTGGCGGGAACCGCGAATAAAACGCTGCTGGCCTGGGCGAAAAAATCGGGCATCAACGCGGTCGGCCTCTGCCTGGGCGATGCGGGCATCGTCAATGTCGCCCCGTTTGATGAAGAACTCGGCCATGTTGGCCATGCAATGCCGGGAGATCCGGCCTTGCTGAACACCCTGCTGGCGGCCGGTTATATGCCGGTGGTGAGCTCCATTGGCATTACTGACAGCGGCGACCTGATGAACGTCAACGCTGACCAGGCGGCGACTGCACTGGCCTCAACGCTGGGCGCCGATCTGGTTCTGTTGTCAGACGTCAGTGGTATTCTCGACGGCAAAGGTCAGCGCATCGAAGAGATGACCGCCGACAAAGCTGAGCAGCTGATTACCCAGGGCATTATTACTGACGGCATGATTGTTAAAGTGCACGCTGCGCTTGATGCGGCGCGTACGCTGGGCCGTCCGGTGGATATTGCCAGCTGGCGTCACGCTGAGCGGCTGCCTGACCTGTTTAACGGCGTGTCTATTGGCACCCGGATTCTCGCTTAACGACTCTGATTCAAGGATTACGAAATGCAAACGCAAAACATCAAAAAAATCGTTCTGGCTTACTCCGGTGGTCTTGATACGTCAGCCATTATTCCATGGCTGAAAGAGAACTACGGCGGCTGTGAAGTGGTCGCTTTCGTAGCGGACATCGGTCAGGAGCGCGGCGATCTGGAAGGTGTAGAGAAGAAAGCCCTGCAGTCCGGCGCATCTGAATGCCACGTGGTTGACCTGCGTGAAGAGTTTATCAGCGACTACGTCTATCCGGTGCTGCAGACCGGTGCGCTGTATGAAGGCACCTATCTGCTGGGCACCTCAATGGCGCGTCCTATCATCGCTAAAGCCCAGGTTGAGCTGGCGCTGAAAGTGGGCGCAGATGCGCTGTGTCACGGCGCAACCGGTAAAGGGAATGACCAGGTGCGTTTCGAAACCACCTACACCGCGCTGGCACCGCAGCTCAAAGTGGTGGCACCGTGGCGTGAATGGAACCTGCGTTCACGTGAAGCGCTGCTGGACTACCTGAAAGAGCGCAACATCCCGACCACCGCGTCGCTGGAAAAAATCTACAGCCGTGACGAAAACGCCTGGCACATCTCCACCGAAGGCGGCGTGCTGGAAAGCCCGGCCAATGCACCGAATAAAGATTGCTGGGTCTGGACTGTCGATCCGCTGGACGCCCCTGACCAGCCTGAAGAAGTGACCGTAACCGTGGAAAAAGGTCGGGTTGTGGCGGTTAACGGCGAAAAACTGAGTCCGTTCCAGTGTCTGGAAAAACTCAACGTGCTGGGCGCAAAGCATGGCGTTGGCCGTATCGATATCGTTGAAAACCGTCTGGTGGGCATTAAATCCCGCGGCTGCTACGAAACCCCGGGCGGCACCATCATGGTGAATGCGCTGCGTGCGGTTGAGCAGCTGGTGCTGGATCGCGATAGCTTCAAATGGCGTGAGCAGCTGGGTCACGAGATGTCTTACGTGGTTTATGACGGCCGCTGGTTCGCACCGCTGCGTAAGTCAATTCAGGCTGCTGCTGAATCGCTGGCGGAAGACGTTAACGGTGAAGTGGTGCTGCAGCTTTATAAAGGCCAGGCGACAGCCACCCAGAAGCGTTCCGCGAACAGCCTCTATTCAGAAGAGTTCGCCACCTTTGGTGAGGATGAGGTCTACGATCACCGTCATGCGGGCGGCTTTATCCGTCTGTTCTCGCTCTCTTCGCGTATCCGCGCCCTGAACGAGCAGAAGAAGTAATTTTCAGGCGGGGTGCGCCTCGCCTCACAGTTTTCATTCAGGGGCGGCATTTATGCCGCCTCTTGTTTAACGATTCAGAGGAGTTTTCACATGGCACTTTGGGGTGGACGGTTTACTCAGGCAGCGGATCAACGTTTTAAACAGTTCAATGACTCGCTGCGCTTCGATTACCGCCTGGCTGAGCAGGACATCATTGGCTCTGTTGCCTGGTCCAAAGCGCTGGTGACGGTCAATGTTCTGACTCAGGATGAGCAGCAGCAGCTGGAAGCAGCGCTGAATGCGTTACTGGATGACGTGCGTGAGAATCCTGAACAGATCCTGCAGAGCGACGCCGAAGATATCCACAGCTGGGTTGAAGGCAAGCTGATCGACAAAGTCGGTGCGCTGGGTAAAAAGCTGCATACCGGCCGTAGCCGTAACGATCAGGTCGCGACCGATCTGAAACTGTGGTGCAAGGTGCAGATTGAGGCGCTGCTGGGAGCCACGCGTGATCTTCAGCAGGCACTGGTGGTCACCGCGGAAGTGAATCAGGATGCGGTGATGCCTGGCTACACCCACCTGCAGCGTGCGCAGCCGGTGACATTTGCGCACTGGTGTCTGGCCTACGTTGAAATGCTGGCGCGTGACGAGAGCCGTCTGCAGGATACCCTGAAGCGGCTTGATGTCAGCCCGCTGGGCTGTGGCGCTCTGGCTGGTACCGCTTACGAGATCGATCGTCAGCAACTGGCTGGCTGGCTGGGCTTTGCTTCTGCAACGCGCAATAGTCTGGATACGGTATCAGATCGCGATCACGTGCTGGAGCTGCTGTCTGATGCGGCCATTGGCATGGTGCATCTGTCGCGTTTTGCTGAAGATATGATCTTCTTCAATACCGGCGAAGCGGGCTTTATTGAGCTGTCAGATAAAGTCACTTCTGGCTCATCGCTGATGCCGCAGAAGAAAAACCCGGATGCGCTGGAGCTGATTCGCGGCAAGTGTGGTCGGGTGCAGGGCGCACTGACCGGCATGATGATGACGCTGAAAGGTTTGCCACTTGCCTACAACAAAGATATGCAGGAAGACAAAGAGGGGCTGTTTGACGCGCTCGACACCTGGCTCGACTGTCTGCATATGTCCGTACTGGTGCTGGATGGCCTGCAGGTTAAGCGTCCGCGCTGCCAGGAAGCGGCGGAACAGGGTTACGCAAACTCCACCGAACTGGCTGACTATCTGGTCGCTAAAGGTGTGCCATTCCGTGAAGCACACCATATCGTCGGGGAAGTGGTGGTTGCTGCCATCGGGCAGGGCGTGGCGCTGGAAGCGTTGTCGCTGGCGCAGTTGCAGCAGTTCAGCTCGGTGATTGGCGAGGATGTTTATCCGATTCTGGCGCTACAATCCTGTCTGGATAAGCGTAATGCGCAGGGCGGTGTCTCGCCACAGCAGGTTGCGCGTGCCATCGGTGATGCTAAGCAGCGTCTGGCGTGATTGAGAAGCGGGCAGAGTTAATGCTTTGCCCGTTATTATAATGTCAGGTAAAGGGCATTACCTTTGCGAAATTATTAACCACTGGGTGTGCTGATTATTCGATCGTACTAAAACTTTGGGCGAAAACCAACATCAGTTGCTATTACCGGTAGTCTTTAGTTTGTTTTTTTGAAAAAATTAAGCAGTGCCGAATTTTTCCCGATAATCATTTAGTAACAGCCCTGTCGCCTCGTAACCTATCGTAATGCTGGATACCATGCCCAATATGCCGCCCATTATTGCGGGGACAATAAGACCGACTAGTTGAGATATAGCGCCAAATATAATGCCGCCTGCGCCTCCCCATTTTCCACCAATCGCCATGCCAGTAGATGCGCCATCTAAGGTATTACTCAGCACCTGATCCATATAAGCCCAGGTTTCAGTAGTAATTACCGCCGCACCACTGACATATTGAAATTCATTAATCGATAACATTCTCATGCGAGATTCCATTTTTATTCTGCAGAAGAAAAAAGGGCGCAGTGATAAGTTTCTCAGACACTGTATCGCCCCCTGGAGTCACTAGTCGCGAGGATTAACCGATCGTGCCGCCATGATCAACGTTACCTGGACCGAAAGCGGTACGATAATCTGCAATCAGGCTTTGCACTGAAGCGGTATCGGTGGCAGCGCCGACAACTAAGCCTGCGACACCACCCATGATCGTTGGAATAATCAGGCCAACAAGCTGGGCTATGGCGCCGAAACCGAAGCCACCTGCTCCCCCCCATTTACCCCCAATCGCCATACCTGTTGCTGCACCATCTACCATGCCGATGAGTGCACCTTGCAGGTCAGCACCACTCACTGCATTTGTTTCTTCATAAGATAAAGTACGCATAATTATATCCATCAAAAAGTTGTTTCTCAATAGACCAGGATTTTCGTCTGAACATATAAAGGTATTCGACGAAGTCAAAAATAACCGAGTGATGGGAGATGGTATATAGCATAATTTCCATTTTACGCACTGGTATTATTTTATTTTTGTTATGCGGATTTCAGTATGAATAATTTCAAATTATATCCACTGTGCGTATTTTTACATGGGTTGCAGTATGGTAATTTTAACGAATTGACGTTGTTTATCTTATTTCGTGGGTGAGGTTTTTTCTGAAGAGAATTTCCCAGAGAGTTGAGTATGTGTAAGTTGCGGGTTCTTACCTATTATCTGGCATTATTATAGGTCCTCCAGTTAATCTGACTATTTTCCGTGTAATAATTGCGAGATCTGAAAAAGTGGTTGTCAGCTGCTTAGCAGGTAAAAAAAGCGGGCACATTAAATGCCCGCCAACCTCTAGCTTCAGAATTACTACTTTTTTATAGGCACATCATCAAAGCGCCCGCTCTCCCGGCCGACGCTCAGATTCTCTTACGCTGACAGCAAATATTGTTGCAGATCCTCACTGCCGCCAATGTGACGACCGCCCATGAAGATCTGCGGCACCGTCGCCCGGCCTGATACGGCACGCAAACTTACGGTTGTCGCATCCTGCCCCAGCACAATTTCTTCGTACTGAATACCGTGATCCATCAGCATCTGTTTTGCCTGAGTGCAGAAGGTGCAGCCAGGTTTAGTGAATATGGAGACCGACTCCTGGGCTTTACACTCCGGCGCCAGATAGCGCAGCATGGTGTCAGCATCGGAGACCTCAAACGGGTCACCAGGTTTGTTCGGCTCAACGAACATTTTCTCGACCATGCCGTTACGCACCAGCATCGAGTAACGCCATGAACGCGGGCCAAAACCGAGATCGGCTTTCTCAACCAGCATCTCCATGCCACGCGTGAACTCGCCGTTGCCATCGGGAATAAAAGTAATGTTGTCTGCGCGCTGTTCGGCTTTCCAGGCGTTCATCACAAAGGTGTCATTCACTGAAACGCACAGAATGCTGTCCACCCCATGTTGGGCAAACAGACCCGCTAATTCGTTGTAACGCGGCAGATGGCTGGAGGAGCAGGTGGGTGTAAAGGCTCCCGGCAGTGAAAAAACGATCACCGTTTTGTCTTTAAACAGCGCTTCTGTGGTGACATCAACCCAGCGATCGCCCTGACGTGTGTGAAAAGTGACTGACGGAATAGCGTTACCTTCCTGACTTGCAAACATTTTTTGCTCCTGACCTGCCGCGTTCCATTTGATGCGCGCATTATTCCCAACCACCCTTGATAGGGCCAATCGTTCATTGCTATTCTATCTATCGCCACGGGCTATCGTGGTTTGGAGGGTAATAATGAATATTCGTGATCTTGAATATCTGGTTTCGCTTGCTGAACACCGTCATTTCCGCCGTGCCGCGGATGCGTGTCATGTCAGTCAGCCAACATTAAGTGGGCAGATCCGTAAGCTGGAAGATGAGCTGGGTGTGATGCTGCTGGAGCGCACCAGCCGCAAAGTGCTGTTCACACAGGCAGGTCTGCTGCTGGTGGATCAGGCGCGAACGGTACTGCGTGAAGTGAAAGTGCTGAAAGAGATGGCCAGTCAGCAAGGGGAAGCGATGTCAGGTCCGCTGCATATCGGCCTCATTCCGACCACCGCGCCCTATTTATTGCCACAGATTATCCCTACGCTGCACCAGACATTCCCGAAACTGGAGATGTACCTGCACGAAGCGCAGACGCAACAGTTGTTGTCTCAGCTCGACAGCGGCAAGCTGGACTGCGCGATTATCGCGCTGGTCAAAGAGAGTCAGGCTTTTATCGAAGTGCCGTTATTTGATGAGCCGATGAAGCTGGCAGTCTATGCCGATCATCCGTGGTGCGACCGCGATCGCGTACCGATGTCTGATCTGGCTGGCGAGAAGTTGCTGATGCTGGAAGACGGGCACTGTCTGCGTGACCAGGCGATGGGTTTCTGCTTTGAGGCGGGTGCGGATGAAGATACCCACTTCCGCGCAACCAGTCTTGAGACGCTGCGCAATATGGTGGCGGCTGGCAGCGGGATTACGCTGTTACCGGCGCTTGCCGTCCCGCCGGAACGCGTCCGCGATGGCGTCTGCTATCTTCCCTGCTACAAACCGGTGCCACAGCGTACAATTGCGCTGGTCTATCGCCCGGGGTCACCTCTGCGCAGCCGTTATGAACAGCTGGCAGAGGCGATTAAAACCCACATGGCGCACTATTTCGACGCTGCCTTAAAACAGGCGGTTTAAGCCGTTTAACGCGGCAACGCGATAGGCTTCAGCCATGGTCGGATAATTAAAGGTGGTATTCACGAAGTACTCAATCGTGTTACCACCATTTTTTTGCTCCATGATCGCCTGACCGATGTGAATAATCTCGGCGGCACGCTCACCAAAACAGTGGATCCCCAGAATCTCTTTCGTTTCGCGATGGAACAGAATTTTCAGGCTGCCAACGTTCATGCCGACGATCTGCGCCCGCGCCAGATGTTTGAACTGCGCGCGGCCCACTTCGTAAGGCACCTTCATGGCCGTCAGCTGCTGCTCGGTTTTACCTACAGAGCTGATTTCCGGAATGGTGTAGATGCCGGTCGGGATATCTTCAATCAGGTGCGCTGACGCTTCTCCTTTGATAATCGCCTGCGCGGCAATACGGCCCTGATCGTAGGCAGCAGAGGCCAGGCTGGGATAGCCAATCACGTCACCCACGGCATAGATGTGTGGCTGAGCGGTCTGATACATGCTGTTCACTTTCAGCAGGCCACGACCATCCGCTTCCAGACCGACATTTTCCAGCGACAGCGAATCAGTGTTACCGGTACGGCCATTGGCGTAAAGCAGACAGTCTGCTTTCACTTTCTTGCCGGACTTCAGATGCATGATCACGCCATCTTCCACGCCTTCGATCTTCTCAAACTCTTCGTTGTGACGAATGACTACGCCGCTGTTCCAGAAGTGGTAAGAGAGGGAGTCAGACATCTCCTGATCAAGGAATGCCAGCAGGCGATCGCGGGTGTTAATCAGATCAACTTTGACGTTCAGGCCACGGAAAATGGACGCATATTCACAGCCAATTACACCCGCGCCATAAATAATGACGTGACCTGGTTCGTGGTGCAGGTTGAGGATAGAGTCAGAGTCATAAACGCGGGGGTGGGTAAAGTCGACATCGTCAGGATGGTAAGGTCGTGAACCGCAGGCGATAACAAACTTCTCTGCCGTCAGCGTCTCACGCGTGCCATCAGGTTGCTCAATCTCAATGGTATTAGCATCAACAAAATGCGCATCACCCTGATAAAGTTCACAGCGGTTACGCTCGTAGAAGCCCTGACGCATGGCTGTCTGCTGGCTGATAACATTTTCTGTGTGATTGAGAATGTCGGCAAAAGAGGAGCGAAGCAGTCGGGTATGATCGCTGTAGAGTGGGTTCTGGTTAAATTCAATAATGCGACTGACGGCGTGGCGAAGGGCTTTAGAAGGGATGGTGCCCCAGTGCGTACAACCGCCGCCGATGTTGTGGTAGCGTTCGATCACGGCGATGCGCGCTCCCTGTTTTACCAGCCCCATCGCCGCCCCTTCACCGCCGGGCCCTGAGCCAATCACAATGGCATCGTAATCGTAAGACTTTTGCATACCGATACGTCCTATTATTTATACATTTTTACAACGAGATTCTAACATCTCGTCGCGCACTTCTGAATTCTATCAGCGATTTTCATCACATTTTGACAAAGAGTGAGGTTCACAGGCGGTGACAAAGATTGCCAATCTGTACGCTGAAAATTTTGTTATAGTGCCCACTCATTACCGCTAAAGGCAGAGAGCATGGGCGTCAGAGCGCAACAAAAAGAACGTACACGGCGTACACTGATTGAAGCAGCTTTCAGTCAGCTCAGCGCCGAACGCAGTTTTACCAGTCTGAGTTTGCGGGAAGTTGCCCGTGAAGCGGGGATAGCACCCACCTCTTTTTATCGTCATTTTAAGGATGTTGATGAGCTTGGTCTGACGATGGTGGATGAAAGCGGGCTGATGCTGCGACAGCTGATGCGTCAGGCGCGCCAGCGTATCGCCAAAGGCGGCAGCATCATTAAAACGTCGGTGGCGACCTTTATGGAGTTCATCGGCAACAATCCCAACGCTTTCCGCCTGTTACTGCGTGAACGTTCCGGTACCTCCGCCGCTTTTCGTGCCGCCGTGGCGCGTGAAATTCAGCACTTTATCGCTGAACTGGCCGATTATCTTGAGGTCGAAAATCGCATGCCGCGTAGTTTTACCGAAGCGCAGGCGGAAGCGATGGTGACCATTGTTTTCAGCGCCGGTGCAGAAGCACTGGATGTTGATGCTGAGCAGCGACGGAAGCTTGAGGATCGGCTGGTACTGCAGCTGCGTATGATCGCCAAAGGCGCTTATTACTGGTATCGCCGTGAGCAGGAACGACTGGCAGTTACCCTGGAAAAACCCGAAGAGCAATGAGTAAGGATCCGTCCATGACCCAACCAGGTATTCGCGATAAAAGCACTCTGGCACTGGCTTTTATTACCGGCTTAGCGATTAACGGCTCGTTTTCTGTGCTGTTCAGCGCTTTTGTTCCCTTTTCGATTTTTCCGCTGATTGCGCTGGGTCTGGCGGCCTGGTGTCTGCATCAGCGTTACCTCAACACCAACATGCCGGACGGCATGCCAGGTCTGGCTGCGGCGTTTTTCCTGCTGGGGATTCTGGTGTATAGCGCGCTGGTGCGGGCGGAATACCCGGACATTGGATCTAACTTTGTTCCCACCGTTCTGATGGTGGCGCTGGTGTTCTGGATTGCGACGCGATTTAAGCGCAAGCGCAATCAGTAGTTATGAATGAAAACGGGAACCTCAGGGTTCCCGTTTTTGTTTACGCTTTACGCGTCAGCAAAACGCCGCATTCCATATGGTGGGTATAGGGGAACTGATCAAACAGCGCCAGCCGCGTTACCTCATGCGTTTCTGACAGCGTCTGCAGATTGTCGCTCAGAGTTTGCGGGTTACAGGAGATGTAAAGGATGCGCGGGTACGCCTGCACCATTTTCACCGTCTCTTCATCCAGTCCGCTGCGCGGCGGATCGACAAAAATTGTCTCGCATTCGTAGCTGGTCAGGTCAATCCCTTCCAGACGATTAAAGCTGCGTACGCCATTCATCGCCTGCGTAAACTCTTCCGCTGCCATGCGAATAATCTGCACGTTATCAATCTGGTTCACTGCAATGTTGTATTGCGCCGAGGCAACAGAGGGTTTGGCGATTTCAGTCGCCAGCACGCGGCGGAAATTGCGCGCCAGTGCCAGTGAGAAGTTACCATTGCCGCAATAAAGCTCCAGCAGATCACCCTGTGAATCCTGCGTCACATCCAGCGCCCACTCCAGCATCTGAATATTCATCGCCGCATTGGGCTGGGTAAAACTGTTCTCGACCTGACGATAGATAATCTCACGACCCGCCACCGGCAGACGCTCGTCTACATAGTCGCGATCCAGACAGATTTTGGTTTTGGTCGCACGGCCAATCAGCTGCACATCCAGCCCTTCAGCGCGCAGCTGGTCACGCAGCGCCGCCGCTGCCTGCTGCCACTCATCATCCAGCTTGCGGTGATAGAGCAGTGAAATCACAATCTGATTGCTCAGGGTCGACAGATAGTCGATCTGAAACAGTTTATGGCGCAGGGTGCGGTTATCACGGATCGCGGCGATCATCTTTGGCATCAGCTGGTTGATCAGCTGGCTGGCCGCCGGGAACTGATCAACACGGATCCGCTCGCGTGTCTGCTGATCAAAGATGATGTGATAGATATCATCGCCGTCGTGCCACAGGCGAAATTCGGCGCGCATCCGATAGTGGCTGACCGGCGAACGGAACACCTCCACGTCGGGCGCAGCAAACGGCGTCATCATCGTCTCTAAACGACTGACTTTTTCCGCCAGCTGTGCGTCATACTCTTCAATGGGGAGATGTTCGGGTGTCATGAGCAATCCTGATTAATAGCTTACCAGCGGGCGATTGTAGGCATTCACTTGCTGATGTCCAGTCCTGCAGCGAGAAGATATTTAGCAGTCTGGACTTCCGTATCTCCACTCCGTAGACTGCAGACGCCGGCCTCAAGCCCGAGTTAATAGGGAATCCAGTGTGAATCTGGAGCTGACGCGCAGCGGTAAGGAATGTCGTGATGAGTGCAATTGCAGACACTGTCCTCTGGGATGGGAAGTCATCATCACTTATGGTTCCCAGCCCGAAGACCTGCCGGTGTAACGTCGCTACTCGTTCAATCATCGCGTTCTATTGATTGTCGGCCCGCGGCATCCTGCTTCGTCTTATGGATGCGATTAAAAATGACTAAAAAAACCGCATCGCTGTTCGCGCTGAGCGCAACGGCGATTTCCCTCTGGGCGCAAAACGGTTTTGCGCAGGGAAATGATGATACGCAAATCGTTACCGCCAACCGTTTTGCAGAACCCGTTTCAGGTGTGCTGGCACCGACCACCGTCGTCACGCGTGATGAGATTGATCGCTGGCAGGCCAAAAGCCTGACGGATGTGATGCGGCGTCTGCCAGGTGTCGATGTCGCGCAGAATGGTGGATTGGGGCAGCAAAGTTCACTGTTTATCCGGGGAACCGAGTCCCGACATGTGCTGATCCTGATTGATGGTATCCGGCTTAATCAGGCGGGCATCAGCGGTTCGTCTGATCTCAGCCAGATCCCTCTGTCGCTGGTGCAGCGCATCGAATATGTTCGCGGCTCGCGGTCTGCGGTTTACGGTTCTGATGCGATTGGCGGCGTGGTGAATATCATTACGGGTCGATCGCAACCCGGCACCACGCTGACGGCGGGCGTCGGGTCCAGCGGCTATCAATCGTATGACGGGTCAACCCAGCAGATGCTGGGCGACGCAACAAAGCTTACCCTGGCTGGCAACTACACCTATACCAAAGGGTATGATGTGGTGGCGGGCTACCCCAATGACTATGGTCCGGCACAGCACGATCGCGACGGCTTCATGAGTAAAACTCTGTATGGCAACCTTGAGCATCAGTTCAGCGATGAGCTCAGTGGTTTTGTGCGCGGCTACGGGTTTGATAACCGCACCGCCTACGACGGTTCATATACCTACGATAATAATTCCAATATTATCGGGCTGGCGGATACCCGTCAGCTCTACAGCCAGACCTGGGACACCGGGTTACGCTTCAACCGTGACATTTACTCTACTCAGCTCATCGCCAGTTACGGTCATACCAAAGACATTAACTACGATCCGCGCAATGGTCGCTATGGCGCTGCATCCACCTTTGATGATGTCACCCAGTACAATCTGCAGTGGGGCAACACCGTGCAGGTGGGGCAGGGGGCGATCAGCGCCGGTGTCGACTGGCAGAAAGAGACGACCGAGCCTGGCACGAACTATTTATCAGAGGGCTATGAGCAGCGAAATACCGGTCTCTACCTGACTGGCCAGCAGCAGTTTGGCAGCGTTACCCTTGAAGGTGCGGTACGCAGTGATGACAACAATCAGTTCGGCTGGCATAACACCTGGCAGACGGCAGTGTCATGGGAGTTTATCTCCGGCTATCGCGCGTTCGCCTCTTATGGCACTGCTTTTAAAGCACCGAATCTGTCGCAGGTTTACAGTCCGTTTTATGGTAATCGTGACCTCGATCCGGAAAAAAGTAAGCAGTGGGAAGGCGGCTTTGAAGGGCTGAGCGGACCGGTGAACTGGCGTGTGTCGGGCTATCGCAACGACATCGATAATCTGATTGATAGTGATCCGGCGACTTTCCGTTACTACAACATTAAGCAGGCCCGCATTAAAGGCGTTGAAGCCACCGCCGGATTTGATACCGGGCCGCTGGCGCATCTGCTCTCCTATGATTATGTTGATGCGCGGGATGGCAGCACCGATCAGCCGCTTGTTCGCCGGGCTAAGCAGCAGGTGAAGTATCAGCTCGACTGGACGCTGTATGAGTTTGACTGGTCAATCACCTACCATTATCTGGGGGACCGTTATGATACCGACTTTAACAGTTCGCCCAGCCGACGCGTGAAGCTAGGGGGAGTGAGCCTGTGGGATCTCGCTGTCTCATATCCGGTCACTTCACAACTCACGGTTCGTGGTAGAATTGCCAACCTGTTCGATAAAGATTACGAGACAGTGTATGGCTATCAGACTCCAGGACGAGAGTATTACCTCAGCGGCAGCTACAACTTCTGATTTGCGCCCTACCGTGCTGGTGTTTGATTCCGGCGTCGGTGGGCTTTCTGTCTATGATGAGGTCCGTCAGCTGTTGCCGGACCTGCATTATCTCTATGCCTTCGATAACGCAGGCTTCCCTTACGGTGAGAAAAGCGAAACCTTCATCGTGGAGCGGGTGGTCGCTATCGTTGAGGCTATTACGCAGCGCTATCCTCTCTCATTGGTCATCATCGCCTGTAATACGGCCAGCACGGTTTCATTACCCGCTTTACGTGAACGCTTTGCATTTCCTGTCGTAGGAGTGGTGCCGGCAATTAAACCGGCCGCGCGCCTGACGCGTAATGGCGTTGTGGGATTACTGGCTACGCGGGCTACGGTGCGCCGTCCTTATACGCATGAGCTGGTGGCGCAGTTTGCGGGTTCCTGCAATATCGAGATGCTGGGATCGGCCGAGCTCGTAGAGCTGGCAGAAGCGAAGCTCCACGGTGAGGAAGTGTCACTGGATGAGGTACGCCGGATTGTTCAGCCGTGGCTGAGGATGGCTGAGCCACCGGATACAGTCGTTTTAGGCTGTACACACTTTCCTTTACTGCGCGAAGAGCTGCAGCAGGTGTTGCCTGAAGGGACGCGTCTGATTGATTCCGGTGCGGCAATTGCCCGACGTACCGTCTGGCTGCTTGAGCATGAAGCGCCTGAGGTGCACTCCTCGCAGCAGAATGTTGCATTCTGTACGGCGCTGGATGGCGAAGCAGTACAATTATCACCCGTTTTGCAGCGTTATGGCTTCCCGTTGCTCGAAAAACTGGCGCTTTAGCGGCTTTTAGCTGAAAAAATCAGCACTCGGAATTTTATTTGAAATTAGCACTTGTCAGCCTCCGAGAACTCCCTATAATGCGCCTCCACTGACACGGCACAACGGCTTACGAAGCGCCGGGTTGAGTAGGTTCGAAATCATACGAACCAGTGAGTTAAGCGAAAATAAATGCTTGACTGACAATGCGGAAAGCGTAATATACGCAGCCCGCGCCGCAGTAAATCGCGGCATGCTCTTTAACAATTTATCAGACAATCTGTGTGGGCACTCGCAGGATTGATATCAGCGTCTTTGGACGCACAAAAATATCAAAGCCTCACGAGTGAACACATAATGAAATTCATTATGACGTTTTACAGATGAGCACCGCTTAATTTGTTTAAGCAAATCAAACTTAAATTGAAGAGTTTGATCATGGCTCAGATTGAACGCTGGCGGCAGGCCTAACACATGCAAGTCGGACGGTAGCACAGAGAGCTTGCTCTCGGGTGACGAGTGGCGGACGGGTGAGTAATGTCTGGGGATCTGCCCGATAGAGGGGGATAACCACTGGAAACGGTGGCTAATACCGCATAACGTCGCAAGACCAAAGAGGGGGACCTTCGGGCCTCTCACTATCGGATGAACCCAGATGGGATTAGCTAGTAGGCGGGGTAATGGCCCACCTAGGCGACGATCCCTAGCTGGTCTGAGAGGATGACCAGCCACACTGGAACTGAGACACGGTCCAGACTCCTACGGGAGGCAGCAGTGGGGAATATTGCACAATGGGCGCAAGCCTGATGCAGCCATGCCGCGTGTATGAAGAAGGCCTTCGGGTTGTAAAGTACTTTCAGCGGGGAGGAAGGCGGTGCGGTTAATAACCGCGCCGATTGACGTTACCCGCAGAAGAAGCACCGGCTAACTCCGTGCCAGCAGCCGCGGTAATACGGAGGGTGCAAGCGTTAATCGGAATTACTGGGCGTAAAGCGCACGCAGGCGGTCTGTTAAGTCAGATGTGAAATCCCCGGGCTTAACCTGGGAACTGCATTTGAAACTGGCAGGCTTGAGTCTTGTAGAGGGGGGTAGAATTCCAGGTGTAGCGGTGAAATGCGTAGAGATCTGGAGGAATACCGGTGGCGAAGGCGGCCCCCTGGACAAAGACTGACGCTCAGGTGCGAAAGCGTGGGGAGCAAACAGGATTAGATACCCTGGTAGTCCACGCCGTAAACGATGTCGACTTGGAGGTTGTTCCCTTGAGGAGTGGCTTCCGGAGCTAACGCGTTAAGTCGACCGCCTGGGGAGTACGGCCGCAAGGTTAAAACTCAAATGAATTGACGGGGGCCCGCACAAGCGGTGGAGCATGTGGTTTAATTCGATGCAACGCGAAGAACCTTACCTACTCTTGACATCCACGGAATCTGGCAGAGATGCCTTAGTGCCTTCGGGAACCGTGAGACAGGTGCTGCATGGCTGTCGTCAGCTCGTGTTGTGAAATGTTGGGTTAAGTCCCGCAACGAGCGCAACCCTTATCCTTTGTTGCCAGCGATTCGGTCGGGAACTCAAAGGAGACTGCCGGTGATAAACCGGAGGAAGGTGGGGATGACGTCAAGTCATCATGGCCCTTACGAGTAGGGCTACACACGTGCTACAATGGCGCATACAAAGAGAAGCGACCTCGCGAGAGCAAGCGGACCTCACAAAGTGCGTCGTAGTCCGGATCGGAGTCTGCAACTCGACTCCGTGAAGTCGGAATCGCTAGTAATCGTGGATCAGAATGCCACGGTGAATACGTTCCCGGGCCTTGTACACACCGCCCGTCACACCATGGGAGTGGGTTGCAAAAGAAGTAGGTAGCTTAACCTTCGGGAGGGCGCTTACCACTTTGTGATTCATGACTGGGGTGAAGTCGTAACAAGGTAACCGTAGGGGAACCTGCGGTTGGATCACCTCCTTACCTGAAGATACCTTCCGGCGCAGTGTCCACACAGATTGTCTGATAAAAAGTAACGAGCAGAAAAAACCTCTACAGGCTTGTAGCTCAGGTGGTTAGAGCGCACCCCTGATAAGGGTGAGGTCGGTGGTTCAAGTCCACTCAGGCCTACCAGATTTGTCCTCATGCTGCGTTGTGTCGACGGCTCGCATAGTTCACTATGCTTCGCATCGACACGCCTTGCCTGAGAAAAAATCGCATTCTTTACATGAAGAATGTTACTCCTGGTAGTAGTGGTCTCTGCAGTAACTGTATGGGGCTATAGCTCAGCTGGGAGAGCGCCTGCCTTGCACGCAGGAGGTCAGCGGTTCGATCCCGCTTAGCTCCACCATACCGTTTATCTGTTTTTTCTGAATACTTCAGAGCGTACCGGCAACGGTGTGCTGCGAAGTATTATGCTCTTTAACAACCCGGAACAAGCTGAAAATTGAAACGACGTGTCGCTTTCATTCTCCGTAACAAGAATGAAAAACGCGGCACGTTCGAGTCTCTCAAATGCTTGCAGTCTGCAGCGTTGCAAAACGCCTGTGGGTTGTGAGGTTAAGCGACTAAGCGTACACGGTGGATGCCCAGGCAGTCAGAGGCGATGAAGGACGTGCTAATCTGCGTAAAGCGACGGTAAGGTGATATGAACCGCTACAGCCGTCGATGTCCGAATGGGGAAACCCGGTGCACTCTGTGCATCATTGCAGCATGAATACATAGTGCTGCAAGGCGAACCGGGGGAACTGAAACATCTAAGTACCCCGAGGAAAAGAAATCAACCGAGATTCCCCCAGTAGCGGCGAGCGAACGGGGAGCAGCCCAGAGCCTGAATCAGCATGTGTGTTAGTGGAAGCGTCTGGAAAGTCGCAGGGTACAGGGTGATACTCCCGTACACAAAAGCACACGCGCTGTGAGCTCGATGAGTAAGGCGGGACACGTGGTATCCTGTCTGAATATGGGGGGACCATCCTCCAAGGCTAAATACTCCTGACTGACCGATAGTGAACCAGTACCGTGAGGGAAAGGCGAAAAGAACCCCGGCGAGGGGAGTGAAACAGAACCTGAAACCGTGTACGTACAAGCAGTGGGAGCCCTCTTTACGGGGGTGACTGCGTACCTTTTGTATAATGGGTCAGCGACTTATATTCTGTAGCAAGGTTAACCGTATAGGGGAGCCGCAGGGAAACCGAGTCTTAACTGGGCGTTAAGTTGCAGGGTATAGACCCGAAACCCGGTGATCTAGCCATGGGCAGGTTGAAGGTTGGGTAACACTAACTGGAGGACCGAACCGACTAATGTTGAAAAATTAGCGGATGACCTGTGGCTGGGGGTGAAAGGCCAATCAAACCGGGAGATAGCTGGTTCTCCCCGAAAGCTATTTAGGTAGCGCCTCGTGAACTCATCTCCGGGGGTAGAGCACTGTTTCGGCTAGGGGGCCATCCCGGCTTACCAACCCGATGCAAACTGCGAATACCGGAGAATGTTATCACGGGAGACACACGGCGGGTGCTAACGTCCGTCGTGAAGAGGGAAACAACCCAGACCGCCAGCTAAGGTCCCAAAGTCATGGTTAAGTGGGAAACGATGTGGGAAGGCACAGACAGCCAGGATGTTGGCTTAGAAGCAGCCATCATTTAAAGAAAGCGTAATAGCTCACTGGTCGAGTCGGCCTGCGCGGAAGATGTAACGGGGCTAAACCATGCACCGAAGCTGCGGCAGCGACACTTATGTGTTGTTGGGTAGGGGAGCGTTCTGTAAGCCGTCGAAGGTGTGCTGTGAGGCATGCTGGAGGTATCAGAAGTGCGAATGCTGACATAAGTAACGATAAAGCGGGTGAAAAGCCCGCTCGCCGGAAGACCAAGGGTTCCTGTTCAACGTTAATCGGAGCAGGGTGAGTCGACCCCTAAGGCGAGGCCGAAAGGCGTAGTCGATGGGAAACAGGTTAATATTCCTGTACTCGGTGTTACTGCGAAGGGGGGACGGAGAAGGCTATATCAGCCGGGCGACGGTTGTCCCGGTTTAAGCGTGTAGGCGGAGGGTCCAGGTAAATCCGGTCCCTTATCAACGCTGAGGCGTGACGACGAGGCACTACGGTGCTGAAGTGATAAATGCCCAGCTTCCAGGAAAAGCCTCTAAGCATCAGGTAACACAGAATCGTACCCCAAACCGACACAGGTGGTCAGGTAGAGAATACCAAGGCGCTTGAGAGAACTCGGGTGAAGGAACTAGGCAAAATGGTGCCGTAACTTCGGGAGAAGGCACGCTGGCGCGTAGGTGGAGGGATTTACTCCCCGAGCCGAAGCCAGTCGAAGATACCAGCTGGCTGCAACTGTTTATTAAAAACACAGCACTGTGCAAACACGAAAGTGGACGTATACGGTGTGACGCCTGCCCGGTGCCGGAAGGTTAATTGATGGGGTTATCCGCAAGGAGAAGCTCTTGATCGAAGCCCCGGTAAACGGCGGCCGTAACTATAACGGTCCTAAGGTAGCGAAATTCCTTGTCGGGTAAGTTCCGACCTGCACGAATGGCGTAATGATGGCCAGGCTGTCTCCACCCGAGACTCAGTGAAATTGAACTCGCTGTGAAGATGCAGTGTACCCGCGGCAAGACGGAAAGACCCCGTGAACCTTTACTACAGCTTGACACTGAACATTGAGCCTTGATGTGTAGGATAGGTGGGAGGCTTTGAAGCGCGGACGCCAGTCTGCGTGGAGCCAACCTTGAAATACCACCCTTTAATGTTTGATGTTCTAACGTAGGCCCGTGATCCGGGCTGCGGACAGTGTCTGGTGGGTAGTTTGACTGGGGCGGTCTCCTCCTAAAGAGTAACGGAGGAGCACGAAGGTCAGCTAATCACGGTCGGACATCGTGAGGTTAGTGCAATGGCATAAGCTGGCTTGACTGCGAGAGTGACGGCTCGAGCAGGTGCGAAAGCAGGTCATAGTGATCCGGTGGTTCTGAATGGAAGGGCCATCGCTCAACGGATAAAAGGTACTCCGGGGATAACAGGCTGATACCGCCCAAGAGTTCATATCGACGGCGGTGTTTGGCACCTCGATGTCGGCTCATCACATCCTGGGGCTGAAGTAGGTCCCAAGGGTACGGCTGTTCGCCGTTTAAAGTGGTACGCGAGCTGGGTTTAGAACGTCGTGAGACAGTTCGGTCCCTATCTGCCGTGGGCGCTGGAGAATTGAGGGGGGTTGCTCCTAGTACGAGAGGACCGGAGTGAACGCACCACTGGTGTTCGGGTTGTCATGCCAATGGCACTGCCCGGTAGCTAAGTGCGGAAAAGATAAGTGCTGAAAGCATCTAAGCACGAAACTTGCCCCGAGATGAGTTCTCCCTGACCCCTTGAGGGTCCTGAAGGGACGTTGAAGACTACGACGTTGATAGGCCGGGTGTGTAAGCGCAGCGATGCGTTGAGCTAACCGGTACTAATGACCCGTGAGGCTTAACCTTACAACGCCAGAGGCGTTTTTGAGAGACACGATTTTCAGCTTATTCCGGATAAAATTAGCGGAAACGAAAGATTTTGCGGCGTGACAAGGCGCAGAGCGAAGACATCAGCGGGAGCATACTGAGGTATGTGACCGGTGTGGCTGAGCGATGGCAACGCGGTCATGGCGTAAAAGATTCGTTTCGTGCACCAAGATTTGCCTGGCGGCTGTAGCGCGGTGGTCCCACCTGACCCCATGCCGAACTCAGAAGTGAAACGCCGTAGCGCCGATGGTAGTGTGGGGTCTCCCCATGCGAGAGTAGGGAACTGCCAGGCATCAAATTTGTTCCTTTTCCTCTGACAGGGAAAATAGCGGGAACAGGCGCTTATCAGCCGGTTGCTGATAAGCGTGAAAGAATCGGTGGAGCGGTAGTTCAGTTGGTTAGAATACCTGCCTGTCACGCAGGGGGTCGCGGGTTCGAGCCCCGTCCGTTCCGCCACCCTATTAGGGGCGTAGTTCAATTGGTAGAGCACCGGTCTCCAAAACCGGGTGTTGGGGGTTCGAGTCCCTCCGCCCCTGCCAGAAAACGATCCTTTGCTTCGGCAAAGGATTTTTTTTTGCCTTCATAAAGGCAAAAAAGAAGAACCAGTTAAATCTAACTGGTCTCATCTCTTCCCTGCTTGCTTCTCTACCTGCCAATCTTTAGCTGTTTTGCCTGACCAGAATCGGGAATTTAAGCAGCTGCCGGATATGCGCCTGCTGATCGCTGTTCTGCAACCAGACAGCATAGAGCGGACGAACGGCGACGGGCGTATCCGGGATCACCATCAACTCATTGTAAACACTTTGCCAGAAGTCAGGCAGGAACGCGCACGCTCCGGTGGTATGCAGCAGTTCACGGGTAACATGCGCCGACGTTGTGGTCAGTACTGGCACATCATCAGCGCCGGAAAGATAACTCTGATGCTGATGAAAATCTGCTCCCCATTCCAGTTTAATGTAATCATATTTTTCGCGTTTCTCGCTCTGCCGGGCGCAGAACAGCGCCAGTGAGATATGACCAATCTGCTGACTGGTTAACTCATCCATCTTAGGCGCTTCAGTGGTGATCAACAGATCCAGCTGGCGTTCATGGAGCTGCTTAACCAGCAGGTGTCGTTGTGCCACGCGCGCTTCTAAATGCAGGCTTTCACGATTCTCGTAAAGCGTCTGTAGCCACGGCGTCAGATAAGCCTCCCATAGCGATGCACTGGCACCGATCGAAAGCTCATGGTGCTGTTGAGTGTGGGAAACCTCCTTCTTTGCCATCATCCATGTGCTCATCAGGCTTTCAGCATAGGGAAGCAGGCGTTCTCCAGCCGCCGTCAGACGTATGTTATTGCGATGCCGTGTAAAAAGGTTAACGCCAAGCTGATTCTCTAACTGGCGGATGCGAAAACTGACAGCAGATTGCGTAAGGTAAAGTGCTTCTGCAGCACGCCCGAAATGGCGTGTTCTGCTCACTTCCAGGAAAGTTTTCAGTAATTCCGTATCCACAGCGTTCTCCCAAAAAATGTTTGTCGTATAGATTTAAATGTTTTGTTTTACACTCTGTCAAGCCTATCTAATACTCCGCGCCATTAACAGCACGGCATTAGAAAATCAGGAGCGTGTAACATGGCGGAAAGCTTCTCAACAGAGAATCGTTTCTTTGATAACAAACATTACCCGCGTGGTTTCTCACGCCACGGTGACTTTACTATTAAAGAAGCTCAGCTTCTTGAACGCCACGGTTTCGCCTTTAATGAGCTGGATTTATCAAAGCGTGAGCCTGCAACAGAAGAAGAACGTCTGTTTATTGAAGTGTGTCGTGGCGTGCGTGAGCCGCAAACGGAAGCTGAACGTGTATGGTCTAAATATATGACCCGCATTAAGCGTCCTAAGCGTTTTCATACGCTGTCCGGCGGTAAACCGCAGATGGACACCGTCGAAGACTTTACCGACAGCGACGATTAACAGAGAAGGGGCGAAAGCCCCTTTTTTATTGCAGGCTGTTATGCAGATGAATCATTAAACGATCAATCGTGCGATAACTGACAGCCTCCTGCAGATGATGCCGACTGACGTCTGCTTCTCCCGCCAGATCGGCCACGGTACGCGCCACCTTCAAAATCCGCTGCCATGCCCGTACAGATAAACCCAGTTTCTCCAGTACTGACTCCAGCCACTCCGCATCCTCTTTAGCTGGCTGACACCAGCGCATAATCTCCGCATTGTTTAAATGCGCATTAATTTTGCCTGCACGGGTCAGCTGAATCTCCCGCGCTGCGACCACCCGATGACGAACCCGTTCAGACGTTTCTGCTACAGGGCGTTGACCGCTAAGCATTCCACCCGGAAGTAGGGGCACCTCCAGCGAAAGATCAAAACGATCGAGAAAAGGGCCGGACAGCTTGCTGAGATAACGCAGCACCTGCTGAGGTGAGGTACGGTTATGCTGTCCCTGATAATGTCCGGTTGGACTTGGATTCATTGCAGCAATCAGCTGAAATCGTGCCGGATAGGTGACTTTTGCGCGCGCACGTGAAATAGCGATGACCCCCGACTCTAATGGCTCGCGCAGAGAGTCCAGCACCTTACGATCAAATTCCGGCAACTCATCCAGAAACAGCACGCCGTTATGCGCCAGTGAGATCTCGCCCGGCCGTGGTAGTGATCCGCCACCAATCAAAGCATAGAGAGATGCACTGTGATGAGGTGACCTGAAAGGCCGACTGCGCCATTGTCGGTGCAGAGTACTGCTAGTGTTCACGAGACTGGCGATTGCTGCGCATTCCAGTGCTTCCTGATCGGTTAAAGAAGGCATGATGCCGGGCAGCCGGGTGGCAAGCATTGTTTTACCGGTGCCAGGCGGGCCAATCAGCAACAGGTTATGCCCGCCAGCCGCCGTGATCTCCAGTGCTCTGCGTCCCTGTTCCTGACCAATGATATCTGCGAGATCGTCAGCAGGCGGCTCGCCCTGATGATCAGGGGACTGAGCTGTCGGTAATGTGAGTTCATTACGCAGAAAGGCACACACGTTGCTGAGATGAGATGCAACCAGTGAAGACCCCTGACGGATAAGTCCGGCATCCGCCTGATTCTCAGCAGAGAGAACCATCTGCCGTCCAGCCTGAATTGCCACCATGGCCGCCGGAATCGCGCCCTGTACACCGCACAGCGCGCCGTCGAGTGCCAGTTCACCCAGAAACTCGTAGTGCGTCAGCTTGTCGGCAGGAAGCTGCTCAGAGGCGACCAGAATGGCGATCGCCATAGGTAAGTCATACCGTCCGCCCTCTTTAGGAAGATCCGCGGGTGCCAGATTAATGGTGACCCGCTTTGCCGGAAAAGTGAAACCGCTGTTGATAATAGCGCTGCGTACCCGCTCACGCGCTTCTTTGACCGTCGTTTCCGGCAGACCTACCAGGGTTAAGGCAGGCAGGCCATTACTGATATGTGCCTCAATGGTCACCAGCGGGGCGTCCACCCCCAGTGCTGCCCGGGTCAGAACTTTTGACAATGACATACTCGCTCCTTGTTACCGTCAGTCTGGTGACTGCATCAAAGAAAAGCCATGACATCATCAGTATGGTTCGGACCATCGCACACCCCATCGAAAGTTGTTTCATGGCGTTTTAAAATGCTGTGCGACAGTACGCAAATCCATCAAAATATTATTACGTCACTAAAGTGATGAATAATTATCATCATGTAATTATTTCTTGTATTACAGATCGATAGGTTACGATTCCGCGTCACGCACGAAAATAAATCTGTAAAAAAAGTTGTGCGATGACCCCTGACTATGATAACTCTGTAGGCATTACTTCGAACACGAAAAAGAATTGAACAACACATGAAAGCCCTTCTACAAGTGATTAGCCTGGTCGTGATTAGCGTGGTGGTGGTTATTAACCTACCGTGCGGGGCAACGCTTGGAGAAAGAAAGGCTTAAAAATCAAGCCTCGAATCCGAAAAAACCCCCGCACCGAAAGGTCCGGGGGTTTTTTTTCGACCCGAGGAAATATCAGTAAATCCACAAGGAACAAACAATGAACAGTAGCATAAAATTCTGTTGTTCCGGTCAGGACACAGGAGAATAGCGATGACAGGTGCACAGTGGGTAGTTCAGGCTTTACGCGCGCAGGGTGTTGATACCGTATTTGGTTACCCTGGCGGCGCCATCATGCCGGTATACGACGCGCTCTATGACGGCGGCGTGGAACACCTGTTGTGTCGTCACGAGCAGGGCGCTGTAATGGCGGCAATCGGATATGCCCGTTCAACCGGCAAAACCGGCGTCTGTATCGCCACTTCCGGCCCCGGCGCAACTAACCTGATCACCGGTCTGGCGGATGCGATGATGGATTCGGTACCGGTCGTGGCGGTAACGGGTCAGGTCACCTCGGCCTTCATCGGCACCGATGCTTTCCAGGAGATCGACGTACTGGGACTCTCACTAGCCTGCACCAAGCACAGCTTCCTGGTTGAATCGCTGGATGAATTACCCGCTATCATGGCGGAAGCTTTTGCGCTGGCGCAGTCGGGCCGTCCGGGTCCGGTACTGGTTGATATCCCGAAAGATATTCAGATTGCACAGGGTGAACCCGCACCGCATCTGGTTCCGGTTGAAGAAGGAAATGCGCTGCCACATCAGGCGATTGACCACGCACGTGCACTGATGGCGCAGGCCAGAAAGCCAATGCTCTACGTTGGCGGCGGTGTCGGTCTGGCTCAGGCGGTTCCGGCACTGCGCAAGCTGGCAGACGAGACCGGCATTCCGGCGGTTGCTACTCTGAAAGGACTGGGCAGCGTGGACCCGCAAAGTGACGTCTATCTCGGTATGCTGGGGATGCACGGTACCAAAGCCGCTAACCTGGCCGTACAGGCGTGTGACCTGCTGATCGCGGTCGGTGCCCGTTTCGATGATCGCGTGACCGGCAAGCTGGATACCTTTGCACCGCACGCCAGCGTGATTCATCTCGATATCGATCCCGCTGAGTTAAACAAATTACGCCGCGCTCATGTCTCCCTGCAGGGCGATCTCAACGAACTGCTGTCCGCACTGAGTCAGCCTTTGTCTATCAACGCCTGGCGCGATGAGGTGCAGGCACTGAAAGCCAGCCACGCATGGCGCTACGACCATCCGGGCGAAGCGATCTATGCGCCGCTGCTGCTGAAGCAACTTTCCGATCGCAAACCGGCGAATACCGTGGTCACCACCGACGTCGGTCAGCATCAGATGTGGACGGCGCAGCACATGGCATTTAACGCACCGGAGAATTTCATCACCTCCAGCGGCTTAGGCACCATGGGCTTTGGTTTGCCTGCTGCCATTGGTGCGCAGGTTGCACGCCCGGACGATACGGTTATCTGTGTCTCCGGTGATGGCTCCATCATGATGAACATTCAGGAGCTGGGCACCATCAAGCGCGGCAGGCTGCCGGTCAAAATCGTACTGATGGATAACCAGCGTCTGGGTATGGTACGCCAGTGGCAACAGCTCTTTTTTGACGGTCGCTACAGCGAAACCAACCTGTCCGATAATCCCGATTTCCTCACGCTGGCCAGCGCGTTCAACATCCCCGGCCAGCGCATTACCCGTAAAGATCAGGTCGACGCCGCCCTTGATGCTCTGCTGAACAGCGAAGGTCCTTACTTCCTGCATGTTGCAATTGATGAGCATGAAAACGTCTGGCCACTGGTACCGCCGGGTGCCAGCAATGCAAACATGATGGAGAAAACCGTATGAACCAGCATCAATTGTCTATCGAAGCCCGTTTCCGCCCTGAAATATTAGAGCGCATTTTACGCGTCGTGCGTCACCGCGGTTTTCAGGTCTGTTCTATGAACATGGCCTCAGTCGCCAACGCAGAAAACATTAATATTGAAATGACCGTTGCCAGCCAGCGCTCCGTCGATTTACTGTCTTCGCAGTTAAGTAAATTGATCGACGTTGCATGCGTTCAGATTCAACAACAGACAACACAACAAATCCGCGCGTAGCCGCGAGAGGGAATAACAATGAGCACGAAGAAAGCAGACTTTATTTGGTTCAATGGCGAGATGGTTAAGTGGGAAGAGGCGAAGGTCAGCGTCATGTCCCACGCCTTGCACTATGGTACGTCGGTATTTGAAGGCGTGCGCTGCTACGACTCTCACAAAGGACCGGTTGTGTTCCGTCATCGTGAACACATGCAACGTCTGCATGACTCCGCCAAAATCTATCGTTTCCCGATTAAAAGCAGCGTTGATGAGCTGATGGAAGCGTGCCGCGAAGTCATCCGCGTGAACAAACTGAAAAGTGCTTATATCCGTCCGCTGGCCTTTGTCGGCGATGTGGGCCTGGGCGTGAACCCGCCAGACGGCTTCACAACTGACGTGATCATTGCCGCCTTCCCGTGGGGCGCGTACCTGGGCGCTGAAGCGCTGGAGAATGGCATTGACGCGATGGTCTCTTCATGGAACCGCGTGGCGCCAAACACTCTGCCAACTGCTGCTAAAGCGGGTGGTAACTACCTCTCCTCACTGCTGGTGGGTAGCGAAGCCCGTCGTCATGGCTATCAGGAAGGCATTGCGCTGGATACCAATGGCCTGATCTCAGAAGGGGCAGGCGAAAACCTGTTTGAAGTTAAAGATGGTGTGCTCTATACCCCGCCATTTACCTCTTCGGCACTGCCGGGCATCACCCGCGATGCCATCATCACGCTGGCGCGTGATATGGGCATTGAAGTGCGTGAGCAGACTCTGTCGCGTGAATCTCTCTACCTGGCTGACGAAGTCTTTATGTCGGGCACCGCCGCAGAAATCACACCGGTGCGCAGCGTCGACCGCATTCAGGTGGGTGAAGGCAAGCGTGGTCCGGTGACTAAACGCATTCAGGAGGCCTTCTTTGGTCTCTTCACCGGCGAAACCGAAGACAAATGGGGCTGGTTAGATCCGGTTAACCCATAATCAGATACAGCGCGGGCGTCATCTGACGTCCGCGAGCTTATTCTTACTGGAGTAAATAGAGCATGCCTAAGTACCGTTCCGCCACTACCACCCACGGCCGCAACATGGCGGGTGCCCGTGCCTTATGGCGCGCGACAGGAATGACCGACGACGATTTCGGCAAGCCGATTATCGCTGTGGTTAACTCATTCACCCAATTTGTCCCTGGCCACGTTCACCTCCGCGACCTGGGTAAACTCGTCGCTGAGCAGATTGAAGCGGCGGGTGGTGTGGCTAAAGAGTTCAACACCATCGCGGTGGATGACGGTATTGCCATGGGTCATGGCGGCATGCTGTATTCACTGCCTTCGCGTGAGCTGATTGCTGACTCGGTCGAGTACATGGTTAATGCGCACTGCGCCGACGCCATGGTCTGCATCTCCAACTGTGACAAAATCACCCCAGGCATGCTGATGGCGTCTCTGCGCCTTAATATTCCGGTGATCTTCGTTTCAGGCGGCCCGATGGAAGCGGGTAAAACCAAGCTTTCTGATCAGATCATCAAGCTGGACCTGGTCGATGCGATGATTCAGGGTGCGAACCCGAACGTCAGCGATGCCGACAGCGATCAGATCGAACGCTCTGCCTGTCCGACCTGCGGCTCCTGCTCCGGCATGTTCACCGCCAACTCGATGAACTGCCTGACCGAAGCACTCGGCCTGTCGCAGCCTGGCAACGGTTCACTGCTGGCCACGCACGCTGATCGCAAAGAGCTGTTCATCAATGCCGGTAAGCGCATCGTCAGTCTCACCAAGCGCTACTACGAGCAGGATGACGTCAACATGCTGCCGCGCAACATCGCGAACAAGGCCGCCTTCGAGAACGCCATGATGCTGGATATCGCCATGGGCGGCTCCACCAACACCGTGCTGCACCTGCTGGCGGCGGCCCAGGAAGGCGACATCGACTTCAATATCTCCGACATCGATCGCCTGTCACGTAAAGTGCCTCAGCTTTGTAAAGTCGCGCCAAGTACCCCGAAATACCACATGGAAGATGTGCATCGCGCAGGTGGTGTTTTCGCCATTCTCGGCGAGCTGGATCGTGCCGGCCTGTTCGACAGCAGCGCCCGTAATATCCTGCAGCAGACCATGCGTGAAACGCTGGATCAGTACGACATCATGCTGACCAAAGATCAGGCGGTAAAAGATATGTTCCGCGCCGGTCCGGCGGGCATCCGTACCACCCAGGCATTCTCGCAGAACTGCCGCTGGGACACGCTGGATGATGACCGTGCCGAAGGCTGCATCCGCACCCGCGAAAACGCGTACTCGCAGGATGGCGGTCTGGCCGTGCTGTACGGCAACATCGCCGAAGATGGCTGTATCGTTAAAACAGCGGGCGTAGACAAAGAGATCCTGACCTTCACCGGCCCGGCCAAAGTCTATGAAAGCCAGGATGACGCGGTAGAAGCGATTCTGGGCGGCAAAGTCGTGGCAGGCGACGTAGTTGTCATCCGCTACGAAGGGCCAAAAGGCGGGCCGGGCATGCAGGAAATGCTCTATCCGACCACCTATCTGAAATCGATGGGTCTGGGTAAAAGTTGCGCTCTGATCACCGACGGTCGTTTCTCTGGTGGCACATCGGGCCTCTCTATCGGTCACGCTTCGCCTGAAGCGGCCAACGGCGGCACCATTGCGCTGGTCAAAGATGGCGACACCATTGAGATCGATATCCCGAACCGCGGCATCAAACTCGCTGTGCCGGATAACGAACTGCATGCCCGCCGTGAAGAGCAGCAGGCACGTGGCGATGCGGCATATACGCCGGTCAATCGTCAGCGTGAAGTCTCCTTTGCGCTGCGTGCTTACGCATTACTCGCGACCAGTGCTGACAAAGGCGCCGTTCGCGATAAGAGCAAGCTGGGAGGCTAAACATGGCCGAGTCTCAACCGCTACCCGACGCGCCTTGCGGCGCCGAGTATTTGCGTGCAGTGCTGCGTTCACCGGTGTATGAAGTGGCACAGGTGACGCCGCTGCAGGTTATGGAAAAAATTTCATCGCGTCTCGGCAACACCATTCTGGTAAAGCGGGAAGATCGTCAGCCGGTGCACAGTTTCAAGGTGCGCGGTGCCTACGCAATGATTGCCGGTCTGAGCGAAGAGCAGAAAGCGCGCGGCGTAGTGACGGCTTCGGCCGGTAACCATGCGCAGGGCGTGGCGCTCTCCGCGACGAAGCTGGGCATTAAGTCACTGATTGTGATGCCGCTGGCGACCGCAGACATCAAGGTTGATGCAGTGCGCGCATTTGGCGGTGAGGCTTTTCTGTTTGGGGCCAACTTTGACGAGGCGAAAGCCAAAGCGATAGAGCTCGCTGAACAGCGCGGCTACACCTTCGTTCCGCCGTTTGACCATCCGGCTGTGATTGCCGGACAGGGCACGCTGGCGATGGAGCTGTTGCAGCAGGATGCGCACCTCGACCGGGTCTTTGTGCCGGTTGGTGGTGGCGGTCTGGCAGCGGGCGTCGCTGTATTGATCAAGCAGTTGATGCCGCAGATCAAAGTGATTGCGGTGGAGTCAGAAGATTCAGCCTGCCTGAAAGCGGCGCTGGACGCCGGTCATCCGGTCGATCTGCCACGCGTCGGGCTGTTTGCCGAAGGGGTGGCGGTGAAGCGGATTGGCAGCGAAACCTTCCGGCTCTGTCAGGCCTACATCGATGACATCATCACCGTCGACAGCGATGCCATTTGCGCTGCGATGAAAGATCTGTTCGAAGATGTTCGTGCCGTGGCGGAACCGTCTGGTGCGCTGGCGCTGGCGGGCATGAAGAAGTATATCCAGCAGCACGAGATCAAAGGCGAGCGGCTGGCGCATGTCTTGTCCGGTGCCAACGTCAACTTCCACGGCCTGCGTTACGTCTCCGAGCGTTGCGAGCTGGGCGAACAGCGTGAAGCGCTGCTGGCTGTAACGATCCCGGAACAGCAGGGCAGCTTCCTGCGTTTCTGTCAGACGCTGGGCGGACGTTCCATCACCGAGTTCAACTATCGTTACGCCGATGCGGACAAAGCCTGCATCTTTGTTGGTGTACGTCTGACCCGTGGCGTGGAAGAGCGCAGCGAAATCATCAGCGAACTTACGCGCGGCGGTTATCAGGTGGTCGATCTCTCAGATGATGAAATGGCGAAATTGCATGTGCGTTACATGGTGGGCGGACGTCCCTCCAAGCCGCTGCGTGAACGGCTCTTCAGCTTCGAATTCCCGGAGGCACCTGGCGCGTTGCTGAAGTTCCTGCAAACGCTGGGCACCCACTGGAATATCTCGCTGTTTCACTACCGTAGCCACGGCACCGATTATGGTCGTGTGCTGGCGGCTTTTGAGCTCGGCAGCGATGAACCGCGTTTTGAGGAGCATCTCACCGATCTGGGTTACGACTTTCACGACGAAAGCCAGAACCCGGCGTTCCGCTTCTTCCTGTCAGGCCACTGATTACAGCTGGCTCCAGAAAGCACTGATCAGCGGCTCTCCGAGCCGCTTTTTTTGCACGCAGATACCGAGTTCGAACGGCGCAACAGACTCCACATTCTCCAGCATCAGCACGCGGTTCCGCACCGGGTCCGGGCTGTTCTCCAGCACGACATCCGGCAACAGCGCAATACCGCAACCCAGCGCTACCATTGAGACTATCGCCTCATGCCCCGATACCGTGGCGTAAATCACCGGATTCGGGATGCGATGGCGGCGGAACCAGAGATCGATACGCCGTCGTGCGGGTCCCTGCACCGGCAGGATAAACGGAATTTTTGACCAGTCGGGCTGCGGCTGGGTGGCCTGTGTGCGGACGGCACAGGGTAATGCAGGCGCAATCAGCACCAGCGGAATCAGCCCCAGTGGCATAAAATCAATGCTGGCGGGCAAAGTTTCAGGACGGCCGGCAATAGCCAGATCGGCATCGCCGGAGTGCACTTTTTCTACCGCATCCGCAGCATCACCGGTATCCAGTTTAATTTCGACCTGCGGATGTTCGGCACGAAAGCGGTCGAGGATCGGCGGCAGATGGCTGTAGGCCGCCGTTACCGAACAGAACAGGCGCAGTTCGCCGCTGAGTGACGGACCGTTAAGATCCATCACATGACGCAGTTGCTGATATTGCAACAGGGTCTGCTGGGCAAACTGACGCAGGCGTTCACCCGCTTCCGTCAGCGTCACGGTGCGGTTATCGCGCAGAAACAGCGCATGGCCGACATCGTCTTCAAGCCGCTGGATCTGGCGTGACAGCGTGGAAGGGCTGACGTGCATCGCACGCGCCGTGCGCCCGAAGTGGCAGCTTTCTGCCAGATGAAGAAACAGTTTCAGATCCCGTAAATCCATGTGCGCGTCGCCTCTGGGTGGTGTTGCATTTATTGCAATGTGACGTTGTTAATATATCAATTTAAGCAACAGAATTCCTGTCATATGATGGGGTCATTCGCGGCGTTGCATGACACGCCGTTCCTGAACAAAAAAAGCAAACACAACCTTACCGGAGTACCCATGGCTAACTATTTCAACACATTGAACCTGCGCAACCAGTTGGCGCAATTAGGCAAATGTCGTTTCATGGCGCGTGAAGAATTCGCGGATGGTGCCAGTTTCCTGAAAGGCAAAAAAGTCGTTATCGTTGGCTGTGGTGCGCAGGGCCTGAACCAGGGTCTGAACATGCGTGATTCAGGTCTGGATGTCGCCTATGCACTGCGTGCCGAAGCGATTGCTGAGAAACGCCCTTCATGGCGTAAAGCGACCGATAACGGTTTTAAAGTGGGTACTTACGAAGATCTGATCCCGCAGGCGGACCTGGTCGTTAACCTGACGCCAGACAAGCAGCACTCCGCAGTAGTTCAGGCTGTTCAGCCGCTGATGAAAGATGGCGCTGCGCTGGGTTACTCGCACGGTTTCAACATCGTTGAAGTGGGCGAAAGCATCCGTAAAGACATCACTGTTGTGATGGTGGCACCGAAGTGCCCGGGTACAGAAGTCCGTGAAGAGTATAAACGCGGCTTTGGTGTTCCGACGCTGATCGCGGTTCACCCGGAAAACGATCCAAAAGGTGAAGGCATGGCGATTGCCAAAGCCTGGGCAGCAGCGACCGGCGGCGATCGTGCTGGCGTGCTGGAATCTTCCTTCGTTGCAGAAGTGAAATCTGACCTGATGGGTGAGCAGACCATCCTGTGTGGCATGCTGCAGGCCGGTTCACTGCTCTGCTTCGATAAGCTGGTGGCTGAAGGTACGGATCCGGCTTACGCAGAAAAACTGATTCAGTTCGGCTGGGAAACCATCACCGAGTCACTGAAGTTTGGTGGCATCACCCTGATGATGGATCGTCTCTCTAACCCGGCGAAACTGCGCGCTTATGCGCTGTCAGAGCAGTTGAAAACCATCATGGCGCCGCTGTTCCAGAAGCATATGGATGACATCATCTCCGGCGAATTCTCTTCCGGCATGATGGCTGACTGGGCGAACGATGATAAAAACCTGCTGACCTGGCGTGAAGAGACCGGCCAGACCGCATTCGAAACTGCCTCACAGTATGAAGGCAAAATCGAAGAGCAGGAGTACTACGATAAAGGTGTTGTAATGGTTGCGATGGTGAAAGCGGGCGTTGAGCTGGCGTTTGAAACCATGGTAGATGCCGGCATCATCGAAGAGTCTGCTTACTACGAATCCCTGCATGAGCTGCCGTTGATCGCGAACACCATCGCCCGTAAGCGTCTGTATGAAATGAACGTGGTGATCTCTGATACCGCTGAATATGGTAACTACCTGTTCTCCTTCGCTGCGGTGCCGTTGCTGAAAGAGTTCATGACCACACTGCAGCCGGGCGATCTGGGTAAAGCGGTGGAAGGTACGCAGGTCGACAACGCACAGCTGCGTGACGTTAACGAAGCCGTTCGCCAGCACCCGATTGAAACCGTTGGCCGCAAACTGCGTGGCTACATGACCGACATGAAGCGTATCGCTGTCGCGGGCTAATAACCGTCATCACAGTTTTCAGCAAAACAAACCCCGGCTTGTCGGGGTTTTTTGTTTGGGAACACTACCTGAGAAGTTCGCTGGTGGAACGGTGCCTGCACTGCCTGCTTCGCTGTAAGACCGAGCCTGCACGGGCAATACGGTCAGATCGGAAAGACGCAAAACCCGCCATCCCTGGCATGCTCTGCCCGCGCCATCCATGGCGCGGGACGCTTTCCTCCTCTGACCATATTGCCAGCGCCCTGAGCTATTTTATTGTTGGAAGAGTTATCACAGCCCACGTTTGTAACTTTGAGCACAATTCAGATTTTCTAAACAGACAGCCAACATGGTTAAAGCGATGGGAGCATACGCCTGTAGCAAAGCATAGCGGGCCAGGGACGGCCCGCGCTGAGCCCGCCATGGATGGCGTCTTTTGCGTCTTTGCGAAAGGCGTATGCTCCCTGAGCCTATTGCATGACCACAAGGCTATGCTTTTAAACTCCTCAGTGTCGAAGTATGTTCCCTAAGCTGCCTTAGATTTATTGAACCCAGCCCATAAAAAAACCCGGCGGCTGCCGGGTTTCACTGATCTTCATCTAACAGGATTAAACGTCATACAACGTCTGGTGACGCGTCTCTTTACAGGCCAGCAACGCGATCAGCGTCAGCACCGCCATCGATGCCAGATACAGCCCCACCGCCTGCAGACCATAATTGGCATTCAGCCAGGTCGCGATGTAAGGCGCAACAGAGGCTCCCAGAATCGAGGAGAGATTATAGGAGAACGAGGCGCCGGTATAACGCACTTCGGTCGGGAACAGCTCCGGCAGCAGCGCGCCCATCGGGCCAAACGTCAGCCCCATAATGCTCAGACCCAGCAGCAGAAACGCCATCACCAGCGCCTGTGAACCGGAACCCAGCATCGTTGGGAACAGGAACGAAAACGCGATAATCATCAGCGTAATGATAATCATCGTCTTGCGACGACCAAAACGGTCGGCCAGCAAACCGGCAATCGGCACCATCACACCAAAACCAATCACCGCCAGCATCAGCATCCACAACATACTGTTACGCGGAATGCCCAGACCTGCTGGTGATGGTGTGGTGCCATAGCTCATCGAATAGACGGTCATGATATAGAACAGCGTATAGGTCGCCAGCATGATAAAAGTGCCGAGAATCGTGGCGGTCAGATGCTTGCTCAGCAGCGCCGCAATCGGCACCCGAACCTGCTTCTTCTCTTTCTGCACTTTGGCAAACACCGGACTCTCATGCAGCGACACGCGCACATACAGGCCAATCAGCACCAGCACGGCGGAGAGAATAAACGGCACGCGCCAGCCCCACTGCATAAACTGCTCGTCGGTCAGCAGCCAGGAGAGCAGCAGAAAAGTCCCGTTAGCGAAGAAAAAGCCAATCGGTGCACCCAGCTGAGGGAATGAACCATAGAGCGCACGCTTCTTCGCCGGGGCATTTTCCGTCGCCAGCAGCGCCGCGCCGCCCCATTCACCGCCCAGTCCCAGCCCCTGACCAAAACGCGCCAGCGCCAGCAGCAGCGGTGCCATCACGCCAATCGTCTCATAGCCTGGCAGCAGCCCAATGACCACCGTAGAGATCCCCATAGTCAGCAGCGAGGCAACCAGCGTGGCTTTACGCCCGACGCGATCGCCAAAGTGACCAAATACGGCGGAGCCAATCGGACGTGCGATAAAGGCGATAGCAAAAGTGGCCAGCGACTGTAGCGTGGCGACCGTGGCATCACCCTGCGGGAAGAAAATGTGCGGAAAAACAATCACTGCCGCAGTGGCATAAATATAAAAGTCGAAGAACTCGATGGCGGTACCGACCAGCGAGGCAATCACCACTTTACTGCGTGAGTTAACCGGTGTGGGATCCTGCTGTTTGTCGAGTGTGTCTGTGAGGGAGGCTTGCATAACTGTTTCTTATTTGTAAATACAGACAAAGAATCTTACGCATCTGCCAGAGCGCATTCAATGATGAAAACCCGCGCCGCGTCTGGCTTCAGAGGGCAAAAAGAGGATAATTTCTGTGGTGTGACGAATGCCGGGTGATACCGGGGTAAACCGGACGATATCTGGCGGGATACTCTAAGAAAGGGCTAAATAAAAGTGACCCCTCAGCTATTCATCCTGTTATCGGGTGAAAAAATAGCCGGGGGGTGACATTTTCCGCTGTTGTTAACGAATTACGATGCTTTGCGGCGGGATGCGCTGCCCGCTTCCGGCATCTGCGGGTCATCTTTATATTTGGCTGTGGCGATCCACGCTGCACAGAACAGCGTCAGGCGGGCGAAGAAGTAGAAAAACGCCATCAGGCCAAGCACAGAACCAAAGGCTGCACCGGAAGGTGAGGTTGCCAGCTTCGGCAGCGTCAGCGTCATCACAAACTTAATCACCTCAAAGCCGATTGCCGCCAGAAGGGTGCCGCGGAACAGCGCTTTCTTGCGCGGCTTATGACGCGGCAAAATCCAGAAAATCCAGAGGAACAACAGGTAGTTTGCCAGAACGGAAATGGACGTGGCGATAATGGTCAGGGCAGGGCGTAACCACTCAATGCCATCCAGCCCCAGCGCACTCACGATGGTCGCCTGAGCAGAACCGGCTACCGAGGTCAGCGACAGCGTAATCACCAGCGCCAGCATCAGACCCGTCAATGACAGGAAGTCGCGAATATAACGTTTCCAGATCTTCTCTTTGTCATCCGGTTTGCGTTCCCAGACGTCGCGCGACTGGGCGCGGATCGCTTCACGCAGATTACCCATCCAGTTAAGGCCGGAGTAGAGCGCCAGCAGTAAACCAGTGATACCCACGGTGGCACGCTGCTGAATGGCGGTGTTCACCGTATTCTTCAGCGTGGTAGCCAGCGTCGGGTCACTGATGCTGCTGACGATTTTGTTGATGATATCGGTCAGCAGATCCTGATTCGATGCCAGCACAAAACCCACGGCGGCGAACGAGACCATCAGAATGGGGATCAGTGATAAAAACGAGAAATAAGTAATAGCCGCGCCAAACTGGCTGCCGAGCCGGTCATTAAAGCGGTCCAGAGCGCGAATAAAATGCGCCACCGCCGGAATAGACTGGAACCAGGTGGCGAAGCGTGACACGCGAACAATCGACTCATCCACGGTGTGATTGCCGGTTTTAATATCGATAAGCGGCTTTTCTGGCTGCATATCCTGCGGGTTTTCCTGCTTGTCTGTCATAGACCTTCACTGTCCTGTTTATCATTAAAATCAAAGTATAGCCGCTCAGGTGACGTACTCCTGTAACACCTGACTCAGCCACTCCATAAATACCCTTACGCGGCGTGCCACATTGCGCCGGTGCGGATAGAGCAGATGGATCGGCATCGGTCTGGCGGGAAAGCGATGCAGCACTTCCACCAGCTCGCCCCTTTCCAGTAATGTCTGAATCCCGGCGGCGGGCACCTGAATAATCCCCAGCCCTGCCAGGCAGGCGGCGCGATAAGTTTCCGTACTGTTCACCGTCACCACGCCACCGGTATGAACGTAATGGCACTGCCTGCCATCGAAATATTCAAAGCCGGGTGAGGCCTGGCCGAGCTGCTGGCTATAATGCACCATCGCATGCTGCGACAGCTCTTCCAGCCGGATTGGCATGCCGAAACGCGAAAGGTAGCCAGGGCTGGCGCAGTTGATCAAGGTATGAGTACCAATTTTTCGCGCAATCAGACCTGAATCCTTCAGCTCACCGACCCGGATGACGCAGTCAAATCCTTCACGGATCACATCCACCTGACGGTCGCTGCTGCTCAGCTCAATTTCCACGCCCGGGTAGTGTTGCAGAAATTCCGGCAGCCTTGGCAGGATAAAACCGGTGGCCATCGCCACTGACATGTCGACCCGGAGTTTACCGCTGAGCGAGGCGGGCTCGTGCTGAAACAGGCTGTCCATATCGTCAATCATCGACAACAGATCCAGACAGCGGTCGTAATAGACCAGGCCATCCTGGGTTAGTTGCACCCGGCGCGTGGTGCGATGCAGCAAACGTGTTGCCATTTGATTCTCCAGCGCCTGAATCTGCCGCGATACGCTGCCTTTGGGGACGCCTAAACTCTCTGCCGCGCGGGTAAAACTGCCCATTTCGGCCACCCGCACAAACACCTGCATTGCGTGAATTTTGTCCATGTTGTTCACCGATTGTTGTTTTTATTGAAACAGTGATGCGCATTTAACCCTGTTTATAGATCAATAATTCGCGAATATCCTTAAACCGTGTTCAATTTTTCAACAGGTGTGAGCGATGAATCAGAAAGTAGCGTTAATTACCGGTGGAAACCGTGGTTTAGGCCGGAATGGAGCCTTAAAACTGGCTGCGAGAGGCACAGATATCATTCTGACGTACCGCAGCCATGCCGATGAGGCGCAGGCGGTTGTAAAGGAAATTGAAGCACTGGGACGACGCGCCGTGGCGCTGGCGCTGGATGTCGGCGACACCGGGCAGTTTGATCGCTTTGTTGGCGAAGTGAAAGAGGTATTGCAGCTGCAGTGGCAACGAGAGCGCTTTGACTATTTAGTGAACAACGCCGGGCACGGACATTACAAGCCGTTTACCGACACCACCGAAGCGGAATTTGATGCGCTGGTGAATGTGCATTTCAAAGGGCCTTACTTCCTGACCCAGAAGCTATTGCCGCTGATTAACGACGGGGGGCGCATCCTGAATATCTCCAGCGGTCTGACCCGTCTGGTTTATCCGGGCTCCGCAACCTATGCGTCGATGAAAGGGGCGATGGAAGTCCTGACGCGCTATCAGGCGAAAGAGCTGGGTGAACGCCGCATTCGCGTCAATATTCTGGCACCAGGCGCAATAGAGACTGACTTTGGCGGAGGACGGGTACGCGATACCCGCGAGATTAACGACCAGATTGCCGGGCTGACGGCGCTGGGTCGGGTCGGACTGCCGGATGATATCGGCGACGCTATCAGCGCGATCCTTAGCGATGAAACGGGCTGGATCACCGCGCAGCGCATTGAAGCGTCAGGCGGGCAGGGGATTTAACCCCGGGCGGCGTCGCGAAAAACACGACGCCGCCGCATTTTACAGCGTAATGGTGCCGTCGATGACGGTCACGGTATTGCCGCTAATCCAGATGGTCTCACCGGCAAAGGTCACATTCACCCGACCAGCACGCTGCAGGGCCGTGCCCTGGCGAACGCGATAGGGGGTGGTTTGCCCCGCCGCGGCAAAGTAGCGCGCCAGACAGGCGTTGGCACTGCCGGTGACCGGATCTTCGGTCAGACTGCCATTCTCTACCAGCAGGCCGCGCACTTCATACTGCTCAGGCTCGTCCGCAGGCAGACGACCAAAGGGCATGATGCCCGAGACACCCGCATGCTGAATCAGTCGCTGCAATTCACTGACATCGGGCTGCAGCGCCAGTACCGCTTCAGCGCTAATCATCGGAATGAGCAGCCAGCGAATCCCCATGTCCACTATCGTCGGACTTTGCGTCAGATCGAACGCATCGCAGTTTAAGGCGTTACTCATCCGCGCATCCTGCCAGGGCATCAGCGTGGCAGCCGGCGCGGCAAAGGCCAGGTCCGCGTCACCTATCTTCACCGTCACGTTACCGACGCCGCACTCCTGCACGATTTCACCCGGTGTGCGGGTTGGCCAGCCCGCCTCCAGCAGCGCATGGGCGGTGCCCAGCGTCGGATGACCGGCAAACGGCAGTTCCCCTTCAACGGTAAAAATACGCACCCGATAGTCCGCCTCTTCGTGCTGTGGCGGAAGGACAAAGGTGGTTTCCGACAGGTTTGTCCAGCGGGCAATCGCCGCCAGCTGGCTGTCGCTTAACCCCTGAGCATCCATGATCACCGCCAGCGGATTGCCGTTAAAGGCTGATGAGGTAAACACATCGATTTGCTTAAACGCGACCTTCATTGTGACTCCTTACTGTGGCTTTAGTGTGGCCTTTTCTCTGCCGGATGATTGCTTATAACAGCTAACAGCGTTATCAATAAGTTAAAGATTTTATCGGAGACTGTGAATGCTGACGATCCTGGGACGCGCCTCCTCAATCAACGTGCGCAAAGTATTATGGCTGTGTGACGAGCTGGAACTCGATTACCAGCGCGAAGAGTGGGGCGATGGCTTCCGTTCAACGCACCTGCCCGAATTCATGGCACTCAACCCGAATGCGATGGTGCCGGTGCTGAAAGATGGTGACTTTGTGATGTGGGAATCCAACGCCATTCTGCGCTATCTGTCGAACGCCTATGGCGGTGAATGGCTTTATCCTCTGCATCCGCAGACGCGTGCACCTGTCGATCAGTGGATGGACTGGCAATCCACCGAACTCAACACCTCATGGCGTTACGCCTTTATGTCGCTGGTGCGAAACTCACCGGCCCACCAGGACCCGCGACTGTTGGCTGCGGCCAGCAAAGGCTGGGCGCACACTATGAGCATTCTCAATCAGCAGCTGGAAAAAACCGGGCGCTACGTCGCCGGACGCAATTTTACCCTGGCAGACATTCCGATTGGCCTGGCGGTAAACCGCTGGTTTGAAACCCCGCTCGATCATCCCGACTATCCGGCGGTGCGCACCTATTACGAGCGCCTGACTGAACGTCGCGGCTATACCGTCTGGGGCCGCAACGGTACACCCTGAGCCTGGCCGCACGACACGCCTGCCAGTTCACAGGCGAGTTCACCTGCGCGCTGAATCGCCCGGGTATAGCGCGCATCAAACGGATAGCAGCAGGAGAGACGCAGCGCATGGTTGTAGCGCTCACTCAGCGAATAGAGCGCGCCAGGCGTGACGCAAATCTGCTCCTGCAGCAGTCGATCAAACATCTCTGTGGTATTCACGCCGCCCGGTAACTCAACCCAGAAAACAAATCCACCGCGTGGCAGCGTCGCGCGGGTTCCCACCGGGAAGTAACGGGCGATCAGACCGCGCGCCTCATCCAGATTGGCCGCGTAGCGACGGCGTAGCGTGCGCAGATGATGGTCATAACCGCCGGACGCAAGAAACTCCGCCAGCGTTTCCGAGAGCAGGGCGGATTCGGCCATCGACGACACTGCTTTCAGTCGGGCAATCGCATCATGAAAACGACCTGCGGCGGTCCAGCCAAGTCGGAAATCGGGTGCCACGGTTTTGGTGAAGCTGGTGCAGTAGATCACCCAGCCATCGCGATCAAAGGCTTTCACGGCGGGTGAGAGCGGCCAGTCGAACTGCAACTCGTCATAAAGCCCATCTTCAATCAGCGGAACGTGGTAAGTATTCACTAACTTAGCCAGCCGCTTCTTATTCTCCAGCGACATGCCGCAGCCCAGCGGGTTCTGCACGCTGGGCATCGCAATCAGTGCCTTAATACGCTGCTCCTGAAGCAGCATCTCCAGCGCATCCAGCGACAGGCCATGCTGCGGATCGGTAGGGATTTCCAGCGCCTTCAGGCCCAGCGACGCCAGCAGGGGGAAGAGGAAAAAGTAGGTCGGCGACTCCAGCCCAACGCAGTCGCCGGGCTGCGTCACCGCCCGCAGCGCCAGTTGTAAAGCCTCCATGCAACCATGGGTCAGGGTGATCTCATCGGCGGTGAGCGTTTGCCCGGCGTGCAGCGCCCGTCGCGCAATCTCCTCCCGTAAGCGCTCACTACCGGGTGGAAGTGCATAGCGCCCGATGATGTTGGGATGACGGCGCAGCAGTGAGGCGGTAATCCGGGCGATGCGCGCCGCCGGAAACAGCTCGCTGTCCTGCGGGCAGGCCAGGGAAATATTGGTGTAGTCGGGATGATTCTGCGCTGCAAACACCTTATCGATCAGGTCGAGCTTACCGCTGCTGGGGTCGCGTACCCGGGCTTTATGCTGACCGTGACGGGTTACAGCCGGCAACACGCCGCGCACGTAGTAGCCCGACTGCGGCCGCGCCTCAATCAGCCCGCGATCTTCCAGCATCTGCCAGGCATTCAGCACCGTATTGACGCTGACCTGGTGTGACTGCGCGACACGGCGGATCGCCGGCAGGCGTTTACCGGGTTTCAGCGTGCCCTGATGGATGGCCTCAGCGAAGCTGTCTGCGAGCTGCTGATAGAGCGGCTGATTGGAAGCAGGAGTAAGGGACACAGAAGCCTCCGGCGTGGATGGGTACAATTGCTGTTAACGGGAACTGTAACCATTACAATAGTGATTTTGTGTCACTGTTACCATCTCTTTCTCCGCCGTAGCATAGAACGCTGTCCACTTTCAGGAGAGCCACGATGCTCGATCCCTCTTTCTTCAGTTACGTTACCGTGATGTCGATTACGCCAGGCCCGAACAATCTGTTGCTGGCGACATCCGGGGTCAATTTTGGCATGCGGCGGACCCTGCCGATGGTGTTTGGCATTCTGGTGGGCTGCGCGGTACAGACAGTGATTGCCGGGATGGCATTGGAGGTGTTGCTGCACTGGATGGCGGCGATTCGCCTGCCGCTGACGCTGGCAGGCTGTACCTATCTGATGTGGTTATCCTGGAAAATTTTTCGCGCCGGTGCACCGGAAGCGCGAACCCGGGCACAGCCGATGACGCTGGTGGGCGGTGCCTGCTTCCAGGCCATCAACCCCAAAGCCTGGCTGATGGCCACCAACGTCGCGCTGCTTTACAGCGGCAGTAGCGGTGTGCTGACGGTGATGATCGCCTTTATGCTGCTCAATCTGCCCTGCATCCTGATCTGGGCTGCGCTGGGCGATCGCCTGCGCAGCCATCTGCAGATTGCCTGGAAGCGTCAGCTGTTTAACAGCCTGATGGCGCTGTCACTGGTGGCGACGACCGTCTGGATGCTGACCGACGCGCTGCTGGCCGCTTAATCAGGTGCACCGGGTGCGGTGGCCGACGGCCATTTCCAGTTCTGCACCTCCGGCAAATCTTCGCCATGTTCACGGACATAGCGATGATGCTCCGCCAGACGCTGCTGTAAATCCTCCAGCAGTTCCGGATGTGTATCGGCCAGTCCCGGCACGCGCAGAATCGCCTCCTGCGCGAGATGATAGCGGTCAAGCTCGTTCAGCACCGTCATATCAAATGGCGTGGTGGTAGTTCCCTCTTCATTGAAGCCGCGCACATGGAAGTTGCGGTGATTGGTACGGGAATAGGTCAGGCGATGGATCAGCGTCGGATAGCCGTGGAAGGCAAAGATCACCGGTTTGTCCTGGGTAAACAGCGCATCGAACTCCGCATCAGATTTGCCATGCGGATGCTGCTCTTCCGGCTGTAGCGCCAGCAGGTCGACTACATTCACCACGCGGATGCGCAGTCCGGGCAGCATCTCGCGCAGCAGATCGACCGCCGCCATCGTTTCCATAGTTGGGACATCACCGGCACAGGCCATCACCACATCCGGCTGTTCATTCTCCGGCGTAGTGCCCGCCCAGCGCCACTCACCCATACCCGCTTCACAATGTGTCACGGCGCTGGCCATATCCAGCCACTGCGGCGCAGGCTGTTTACCCGCCACAATCACATTGATCCGGTCCCAGGTGCGCAGGCAGTGATCGCCAACCCACAGCAGCGTATTGGCATCGGGCGGCAGGTAGATGCGCACGATGTCCGCTTTCTTGTTAGCGACGTGATCGATAAAGCCCGGATCCTGATGGCTGTAGCCATTGTGGTCCTGCCGCCAGACATGGGACGAGAGCAGATAGTTCAGCGACGAGATCGGTTTACGCCAGCCCAGTTTGCGCGAGACTTTCAGCCACTTGGCGTGCTGGTTAAACATCGAATCGACGATGTGAATAAAAGCCTCATAGCAGTTGAACAGTCCGTGGCGGCCGGTCAGCAGATAGCCTTCCAGCCAGCCCTGACACTGATGCTCACTGAGAATTTCCATCACCCGGCCATCCCGCGCCAGCTGCTCATCATAAGGCTCGGTTCGTTCCAGCCAGGTGCGGCTGGTCACGTCGAAGACGGGTGTCAGGCGGTTAGAGGCGGTTTCATCCGGGCCAAACAGGCGGAAATTATCGCGGTTACGCTGGAACAGCACGCTGAGATAGCGGCCCAGATGCTCGGTGGCCTGCGCCATCTCCGCACCTGGCTCGCTGACATCGCAGGCAAACTCTGCGATCCCGGGCGTATCCAGCTCACGACGCAGCAGGCCGCCATTGGCATACGGTGAAGCGCCCATGCGCTTATCGCCCTCTGGTGCCAGCGCCTGCAGTTCCGGCTTCAGGCGACCCTGCTCATCAAACAGGTCGTCAGGCTGATAGCTGCGCATCCACGTCTCAAGGATCTGGCGATGACCGTCATCTTCACGACAGGCCGCGACCGGCACCTGATGCGCCCGCCAGAAATCCTCCACTTTCTTGCCGTCGACCGTTTTTGGGCCGGTCCAGCCTTTGGGGCTGCGCAGAATAATCATCGGCCAGCGCGGCACGTCAGTGCTGGCGTTGCCGCTGCGCGCCTCTCGCTGATACTGAGCAATCTTACTGAAGGCGTTATCCAGTGCCTCCGCCATCAGCGGATGCATTTTTTCCGGTTCATGTCCGCAGACAAATATCGGCTCATAGCCGTAGCCACTGAACAGCTGGTGCAGGTCTTCGTCGCTGCTGCGACCCAGCAGCGTCGGGTTGGCAATCTTATAGCCATTCAGATGCAGAATCGGCAGCACCGCACCGTCACGTTCAGGGTTGAGGAATTTGATGCCGTGCCAGCTTGAGGCCAGCGGCCCGGTCTCGGCTTCACCGTCGCCAATCACGCATGGCACCACCAGATCGGGATTATCGAAAGCGGCACCAAAGGCATGGGAGAGCGAATAGCCCAGCTCACCGCCTTCATTAATCGAGCCGGGCGTTTCTGGCGCGGCGTGGCTGGGAATGCCGCCCGGAAAAGAAAACTGCTTAAACAGGCGCTGCATGCCCGCCGCATCCTGAGAGATGTGCGGATAAATCTCGCTGTAGCTGCCCTCCAGCCAGGTATTTGCCACCATGCCAGGGCCGCCGTGTCCTGGCCCGCAGATGTAGATCATATTCAGGTTCTGTTTGCGGATAACACGGTTGAGATGAGCGTAGATAAAATTCAGCCCTGGCGTGGTGCCCCAGTGGCCCAGCAGACGCGGTTTGATGTGCTCCGGTTTGAGCGGTTCGCGTAACAGTGGGTTATCCATCAGGTAAATCTGTCCGACGGAGAGGTAGTTCGCTGCCCGCCAGTAGCGGTCGAGCAGGGTAAATTCGGGTGACGCAGGGGAGTAAGACATGCGGGTTCCTCCTGATCGTGCAGCTAAAAGATGCCTTAACCCTAATAGAGAATGCCCGAATCGACCAGGTAACCGGCCAATAAAAAAGGCCCCGCAACCGGATTGACCCTTAAAGCTGCTCACCCAGCAGAGTCATCTTTGAACCTATCTCTTAAAATAGCGAACCGACAAGCCTGAAAATGAAAGGCCTGAGTCCGGTTGAATATCGAACCCAGGCCCTGAAAGCGCCTTAATATAAGCTGTCCAGCTTTAAAGCGTTAATCGATTAAGTAAGATTTTTAAAAGGTGATATTTTAATTCTGCAAACAGCGATTTTATTTACCATATAGCTTGTAATTTATCAGTCCTGTTAATACTCCGGTTATCACTATTTTGATTAAGTCTTTTATCGTTGGTAAACCATCAATAAAATAGACCATTAAAAATAATGCTAAAATGATGAGCAGCGTATCTAAAAAAACTCTCTGTACCGGTTTCATTACCACCAGCAGGTTAGTCCGTAAGTGAAAGCCGCGCCTGTCGCATCCGTAGCTGCTCCGACAATCCATCCTGGCACGAGTCCGATGCCAGGAACGATTACGGCACCGCTCATTGAGCCCGGCACGCCGGAGGCTATTGCAAATTGAAACATATCTGTAGTTAAATCTTTTACATTACATTGGTTAAACTTCGCAGTCATAACCTGAGCAATCTCCAGATTAACATCGAATCTGTAAGATTCGGCTCCGACACCAGAGACATATTTTACTTCTAAAATATTTAATCCTTTTATGAAAATCCTTTTTAAATAATGAGCCTGGAGAAAATAACAAAATGACATATTCCTTAATGTGACGCAGAGCTCATATTTTTATCGTAATTTTACGATTAACAGATAGCCAAATTTAAAGCACATGGAGTGATGCAAAGTATATCGCGGATCTGAGACTGCACGGAAATTATTATGCAGGGACACAGCATCTGCACGCTGGACTCGGCGTGTTTATATTGCGAGCAGTTTAACTGAATTGATAAGGTGAAGCGGGCGATCTGCGAATAGGTTCATGATGAAATAACGCGCGGATAAGCCTGAAACGGAAAGGCCTGGGTCCGGTTAGGTACCGGACCCAGGCCCTGAAAGCGGCTTAATATAAACTGCCCGGTTTGCTGGGGCAATTCAGATGCAAAGCCTTCTGTTCTTCAGTGGCACATTACTTGCCGACGACGAAGGCGGTTTCCCGTCCTTCATCGTTGGCCGCCATCGGGGTGACCGGCGAGTAATCGAGATGCAGAATGCGGCTGGTTTCAGCTAACACTTTCTCTGTCAGCGCCACGTCGCCGTTCAGTTTGCGACCCCAGGAAGGGATCACCGCGCGGATTTTGTTCTGCCATTCCGGCGAAGCCATCTGCTCAGGACAGACCTTGTGCAGCAGCTCCAGCATGATCGGTGCCGCCGTAGACGCACCTGGCGAGGCACCCAGCAGCGCTGAAATCGTGCCATCCTGTGAAGCGACCACTTCGGTGCCCAGACGCAACACGGCGCCCTCTTTTTCATCTTTCTTGATGATCTGCACACGCTGACCGGCAGTGACTAACTGCCAGTCCTCCTGCTTCGCCTGCGGCACATAGGCGCGCAGCGCGTCCATCCGGTCGCGATCGCTTTGCAGCACCTGATCCATCAGGTATTTCACCAGATCAAAACTTTTCAGCCCCACTTTCACCATTGGCAGCATATTGCTGCTGTTCAGCGAAGTGAACATATCCATCAGCGAACCCTGCTTCAGGAACTTAGTCGAGAAGGTGGCGAATGGGCCAAACAGCAGCACCTGCTTGCCATCCAGCACGCGGGTGTCGACATGCGGCACAGACATCGGCGGCGCGCCGACGCTGGCTTTACCGTAGACCTTGGCCATGTGCTGCGCGACGACCTGCGGATTTTCTGTGACCAGGAACGAACCGCCCACCGGGAAACCGGCATAGCCGTTGGCTTCCGGGATACCCGCCTTCTGGAGAAGCGGTAACGCCGCGCCGCCCGCACCGATAAAGATTTTACCTGCCGTCAGTGTGCGACGCGTGCCGCTGTTCAGACACTGCAGCGTCACCTGCCAGCGACCGTCGGCGAGCTGCTTCAGCTCACGCACTTCCTGACGCAGACGCAGCTGGAAATTCGCTTTCTTCTCTAACGAGGCAATCAGCTGACGGGTGATTTCACCGAAGTTCACGTCGGTGCCCATCTCCGTCCAGGTCGCGGCCACTTTCTGACTGCGGTCACGGCCATTCATCACCAGCGGGATCCAGCGGGCAATCTGCTGCGGATCTTCGGAGTAGGCCATGCCACGGAACAGGGTGCTCTTCTGCAGCGCCTTAAAGCGCTTGCGCAGGAAGTCGACATTGTCGTCACCCCAGACAAAGCTCATGTGCGGCGTGCTGTGAATAAAGCTTTCAGGGTTGCGCAGGTTGCCTTTCTGGACCTGATAAGCCCAGAACTGGCGGGAAATCTGGAACGATTCGTTGATCGTCACCGCTTTGGAGATGTCGATGCTGCCATCCGCCTGCTGAGGCGTATAGTTCAGCTCTGCCAGCGCCGCATGACCGGTGCCCGCGTTATTCCAGCCGTTGGACGACTCTTCGGCCACGCTATCCAGCCGCTCCACCATTTCGATGGACCAGTCCGGCTCTAAATCCTGCAGCCACGCGCCGAGGGTGGCGCTCATCACACCTGCGCCAATCAGCAGCACGTCAACGTCTTTGCGCTCCTGCGCGGTAGTAGTGGTGTCCTTTGCCATGGCACTCATCGCGAGCGCAAGGTTTACAGCTGAATTGCTCATGAGGCGACATCTCCTCTTCTGTTGACCTGAAGCCCAACAGTTTCGCAGGCGAAATAGTCACGCTTCTTTCGAGCGCGTTGCGCTATTTCTCTAAGGTTAAGTCTCAGGTATAGGGTTAAGCGGTGATAACGCGTTAACTGAACGTTATGCTTAGTCATCCGAATATAACATTCTCGCATCTGAATTAAACATTTGTTTATTTTTTAAATGCAGAAATGATTCAGCATAAGAATTAATCATCAGGGGCGGTGGCGTATTAGCGGTTTTTTAGAGATAAGTCAGTGAGTTAACTGAAAGTGTATGTTGCGAGAAAGCCCCATGCTGGTGCAGGGCCGGAATGGATATGAACCGTGCGGAATTATTTAATTCGCTGAAATTTAGCGATTTATTATGCAGCAAGGAATAACGGGAATCGGGTGATGAGAGCCTGAAAAGCTGCTCGTGTAAAAATAATGTTACATTTTTGTGAGTCTGAAAATGCACGCGCGCCGGCGCACGCATCGGATTCACTTATGACTGATTCGCGCTGGCTGGCAGCTTTTTCAGACTTATCGCCATGCGGTTATAGGTGTTCATCAGGCCAATTGCGATGTTCAGATCGACAATACTTTTCTCGCTAAATTGCTCTTTTAATGTGGCATAGCAGGCATCCGGCGCGCCCTGCTGAGCAATCAGCGTCAGGCATTCAGCCCAGTGCAGGGCCGCCTTCTCTTTATCACTGAACAGCGTGCCGGATTCCTGCCAGACCGAGGTCAATACAATCTTATCCCAACTCATGCCCGCTTTATTCAGCGCTTTGGTATGTAAATCAATGCAGTAGGCGCAGCCGTTAATCTGCGATATGCGCAGGAACAGCAGTTCCAGTAAAGTGAGCGGCAGATCGGTTTGCGCCAGATAACTGTATACGCCGCCCAGCGCTTTCATGCCTGCCGGTGCTGCACTGTGGAAATCGATACGTTCGCTCATCTTGTTGCCTCCTGGGATTGATGAGGCGATTTTCGGCCTTTCAACGGAGCAGATAAAGTGCCAAAAAATGAGAGTCTGACTGGTCCATCGCTGCTTTCCACGCTGACACTCCAGCGCGGTACGTCACGTGGCCTCAGCGAACAGCTACGCCAGCTGATTGAACAGGCGATTGGAGAAGGGCGCTTACAGCCCGGTGCGCGTCTGCCCTCCTGTCGCGATCTGGCGGTGCAGCTCGGCGTGGCGCGCGGCACGGTACGTGCCAGCTATGACATGCTGGTCGATGGTCAGTTTCTGCAGGCCAGAGGTGCGGCGGGTACCTTCGTCAGCCCATTACCGCCGTTGAAACCGGTCAGCGTCGATGCTGAACGCCAGCTGCTGGAGGGTGCAGAGGGGTATGAAGCGCCACCGCTGATCTTCCAGATGGGCATTCCTGCCAGCGATGCATTCCCGGCCAAAGTCTGGCTGCGCATTCTGCAGCGTCAGACGCGCATGCAGGTCAGCAGACCGGCCAGCTATCCCGATCCACGCGGCAGCTTAGCGTTGCGGCAGGCGCTGGTGGCCTACCTTGCGGTGGCACGCGGCCTGCGCTGTCAGACGGACCAGATTATTATTACCAGCGGCTATGCGGGCGCGATGGGCCTGATTGGCCTTGCGATGGATTTTCAGGGCAAAACGGCCTGGCTGGAAGATCCCGGATTCTGGGTGGCGCGTCGCGCGGTTGACGCGCTGCGCGTTACGCCGGTTGCCGTGCCGGTTGATGCCGAAGGGTTGCAGGTGGAGGCCGGGATGGCCCGCGCGCCGGATGCCGCTTTTGCGCTGGTGACACCAGGACAGCAGGCACCGCTTGGCATGACCATGAGTCTGGCACGCCGCCATGCATTGCTGAGCTGGGCCAGTCGCGAGCAGCGCTGGATTATCGAAGATGACTATCTCGGCGAGCTTCAGCCTGGTAATCGCGCGGCTCCGGCACTGGCCGCGCTCGACAGCGAGGGACGCGTATTGCACATCGGTACCTTCAGTAAGACGCTGACGCCGCAACTGCGGCTCGGTTTTATCGTGGTTCCGACGGCGCTGACGGCCCGCTTCGGCGAGGTGTGCGCATTACTTGCGCCAGCCTCTTCGGGATTGCTGCACAATGCGGTAGCGGAGTTTCTGCGGGAAGGTCACTTTATGCGGCATCTGCGGCGCATGAAGCGCGTCTATCAGGAGCGGCTGGAGCAGATGATCGCGGCGCTCCATCCTCACTTTCCCGATCTGCAACGTGCCGGGCTGGCGGTGATTGTCCGCTTACCCGCCGGTACGCCGGATGAGGTGATTGCCCAGCAGGCAGCAGAGTGGGGCATGGCGCCGTCGCCGCTGTCGATCTGGTATCAGCAGGCGGATCAGCGCGGGGCGGGCCTGCTGCTGGGGGCGGCACATCTGCCACGTGAAGGTTATGCGCGCAGTGCCGAACGGCTAAAAGCGCTGGTCGATGCGCAGGCGGTCAGCTCCTGAACCAGCGACGCCAGACAAAGCGGATCACAAAAAACTCCAGTGCGCCCAGCAGCAAAAACCAGACGCAAAACACCACCGTGTAGAGCTGATTCAGATCCTGCAGATGAAACATCTGCAACAGGTGCTGCGCCACCGTCACGCTAAAGGCGGGTGCGGGCAGCAGCAGCGCCGAGAGAAAGCCCAGCAGCAAAATGCCACCTGGCACGATCAACGTCTCAAAAGGGTTATTCATAACCGGTTTCCCATATTTATCAGCCCGGCATTTTCAGGTAATCGGCGACAGGGTTCAATGGTGGCGTGCGCCAAAGCGCCATCCCGCAGCCCGAACCGGCCAGGTCAGGCCGAAGAAAATGCTTTGCCACCATCGACTTAGCGGCATTCATAGCGAATGATAAGAGTTATAGCCTTTGCTATACTTAAATCCCTGATTTTACTGTCTTTTTATCTTCAGGTTTGCATGGTAGACTGCGCCCACTTTTTCATAACTGAACACTTTGTGTGGTGAATTCAGCGTGAATTGCCGCTTTTTCGCCCCAGGTGAATAAATCATGACCTTTATTGCCACTTTAATTCTTGCGCTGGGTATGTCGATGGACGCGTTTGCCGCTGCGCTGGGCAAAGGTGCCACACTGCATCGTCCTGGTTTTAAAGAAGCGCTGCGTACCGGTCTGATCTTTGGCTCCATTGAAGCGCTGACTCCACTGATTGGCTGGGCGCTTGGCCTGGCCGCCAGCCGTTATATCATGGCATGGGATCACTGGGTTGCCTTCAGCCTGCTGGCGTTTCTCGGTGGCCGTATGATGATGGAAGGTTTCCGTAAGACGGCCGTCACCGAACCCTGCGAAGCCCCGCAAAGCCACGGCTTTATGGTACTGGCAACTACCGCCGTCGCGACCAGCCTCGATGCGCTGGCTGTCGGTGTCGGACTGGCTTTCCTGCAGGTGAATATCATTACCACCGCGCTGACCATTGGTGCCGCCACCACGGTGATGGCGACCACAGGCGTATTAGTCGGTCGCTTTATCGGTCCGGTGCTGGGAAAATGGGCGGAAGTGCTGGGTGGCGTGGTCTTAATCGCCGTAGGCTCCACCATTCTGTTGCAGCATCTCGGCTACACCGCCTAGTGCTTTTGCACATAAAAGCGACATTTTTGTGATCTGGTTCAAATTTATTTGCTGTTAAAACGCACAGACGCTATACTTTTTCAGTATATCTTCAACTAAATTTGAACAGGTATTTCATGAAACGCATCATTAAACACGTATTCCGTGCTTACGTTGAGACGTTCAAACACGTACCGCCGGGTGCCATGTACTAAGTACCCTGTAAGAAACCCTCGATAATCGCGGTCAGGGATCGACCTGTGATTATCACCTTTTCTGCTTTTTCTGCCTTTGCTTCTGCTGATTTAAACCCGCGTTTTTGCACTTCGGGTGCATCTGACTGGCTGCTAACACTCTCCTTCTGATTCCCCCGTTATATGCCGCTTTATGGCGACGAAACTGCTTCTGTAACTGGCGGTGACGTACCTGCTGAAATCCCCATCAATCTGCGCGCAATGGGAAAGCCTTCACGTTCAATGGAATCAGAAGCCCCCGGAATGAAGCTGAATGCCCGCCTGAAACGGTCTGCTAACCACAAACCCAGTGCGCTATCCGGCAGCGGTGAGTGACTTTTGCGGGTGGATAAGCAGAAAAATGCGTCAATTTTCGCCCGGCAAAAACGCGCCTGTCTTAAATCGCATCGGCCACAAATTCAATAAATGTCCGTACTTTCGAATTGAGTGCCGAACGTTCGGTGACACAGGCATAGATATTCATGGGCAGGGACTCAATGGTGCTCTCGCCACTGTGACCTGACCAGGCCAAAGGCCTTAGCAGACCGCTGTCTATCAGTGGCTGAGCAACAAAGCTTGCCAGACGGGCAATGCCGCCGCCGTTTATGGCTATTTTGGCAATAATATCAATATCATCGCTGATAAAACTGGGGTTAGGTTTTGCATTAACAGGCTGTCCGTTGACCATAAACGTCCATGGCAGAAACCGTCTGTCGGTGGGATAGCGGAAAACCAGGCAGGCGTGCTGGCTAAGTTCTCCAGGCGTCTGAGGCGTGCCAGCGCGATCAAGGTAAGCGGGAGCCGCACAGAATATAAAGGGTAACGATGCGATTTTTCTGGCGATGAGTTGATCATTCAGCTGTGCTTCGATGCGGATACTGACATCGACGCCTTCCAGGCGATGATCGACGTTGCGATCGGTACTGATCAGTTCAATATCTATATCGGGGAAAGACGCTTTGAAAGCGGGCATAAGGGGAGCCAGAACGTACCGACCAAACGCGGCTGTCGTAGCGATACAAAGTGGCCCCTGCGGTTTGGTTTCATTCGCTGCAGCCTGAGAGGCGAGTTCGATATCATGTGGGATGTGACGGACTTTCTCGAAATAGCGTTTACCGTTTTCCGTTAAGGTCATGCTGCGGGTGGTACGCGATAGCAGTCGCACGCCCAGATGCGCTTCAAGACGGGAAAGACTCTGGCTGACTGCTGCCGGACTCATACCTTTAGCGCGTGCCGCCGCTGCAATACTGCCGTTTTCCACCACGCGGATAAAAGTGCTAATCAGCCCTAAAATGTCCATCATATCCTCAACGGTTAATTCGTCAATTTTACTTAATAACGATTAAAGCATAACCGCTCTACACCCCCCCGCATAAGCTTGTTAAGTTAGCCGCAGTCTTCTCTACTTTTGTTAAACAGGATATTCAGATGACTGATGCTGCAACAAAAAAAACCTTACGAACCCGTTTGCCGGTGCGCACGGCACCTTACATATTTGCGTTTTACATGGCGATCATCATGGCGTTCCTGATGAGTCTGGTTATCACGTTAGCCGAATTCGGAATGGGACCTCATTACATGACAAATGTGATGAATGCTTACCAGGTCGCCATGCCAGCCGCTTTCTTTTGCATACTGGTTGTCCGTCCTGTTGTTATCCGGCTTGCAGGATTGACCGTTCACGGTCACTGAGACAGTCAGCATGCTCAAAATGGGCGGACAGATAGGGTTTAGCCCGCTTCTCGCTCATCGCTGCAGGCTGCTTCTGCACCAGAATGGAGGCGGGTGACAAACCTCCAGCATTTCAGATGCAGGGTGAGGGCGGGCGGGCCGTCCGGATACTGACCGGTATCAGGATGAAAGATACCGAAGAGCCGGGCGTACGACATGCAGCAGGTAACGCTCACAGATAAGCAGGGCGAGAAAACCCTTTCGCTGGCCGTGCGGAAATTTTTAGGCGATGTAACATTACTGGCTCTGTTTTATTGTTAAGCATCAACGTTAAATCGGCACCGTCATTATGACAGGATTTGCCTGCTCCTCTTCGCACACAGCGGGGCCTGAAGCACTTCCTGAGTAGTCAAAATATAACGGCCATTCAGCCATCTGAGCGTTTAAATGGTTAAAATAAATAAACTTATACATTGCTAAATTATTATCGCTATGTCTTAATGCGTCATCGGTTTGGAACACAGACCTTATGAAAGCAGTTTTAGTAAAGTAGTCCTCAGTTCAAGTGTTATCCACAGATATCCTTCTTCGAGAGCCTCCTCCTAAGTGCCCAATAAGTAAATCTCTAACTACAGGCCATCTTCGCCGCTCTTAGTGGCTAATCGATTAAGGAAATATCTATGTCTGACAAAATGACTGGTTTAGTAAAATGGTTTAATTCAGATAAAGGTTTTGGCTTTATCACTCCCGATGATGGCAGCAAAGATGTATTCGTGCATTTCTCTGCTATCCAGGGTGATAACTACAAAACGCTTGATGAAGGTCAGAAAGTCTCCTTCACCATTGAAAATGGCGCCAAAGGCCCTGCAGCCGGCAACGTCACAGCGCAGTAAGCCGCGCTCATTATCAGCGACGCTTACAATAGCGATGAAGACATAAGTCTGAGCAGATAAGCTCTGCTGATAATAAAATAAACCCGCTCAGTGCGGGTTTTTTATTGCCTGAAATTCGTATTATCTTTCGCATTAATTCTGGTCTGCTGACCTGCTACGTATTTATTCGTCCACCTCGATGTTAATCCTCTCTTCATAAGCCCTGCCCGTTATGAAATGTCAGGTTAAACCATCGGGCAAAAGCCATCACGCGCCTTTTGAAATCAGCGATGTTCCACTGAGGCGTATTACTGATTGCCAGCAAGTAATCCATTTCTTTTGCTAACGCTGGATATCGGGCATCGAATGTAAAGCGATACTCCTCGGGTGTTTCAGTCATTGCCTTCCCGCTTACACCAGACAGATCTCCCGCCAGAGTTCATCACCCGCAATGCCAGCTTCTTCTTATGCGAAACCCCATACTTATTTCACACCATCACGCGGATAACCCGCCTGCTGCCCGATCCCGTCCTACACTGAATTATTCTCCCCCAATCAGGAGCAGCGGATGATCCAGAAGCATCAACGAAAACAGGCAGCGATTGTGGCAGGCGTGGGATTAGGTGTGGCGGCTACGCTTTGGGGTATGAAACGCTGGCAGCAGCTGAAGCAGACACCGCCAGTGTCGCCGCGCAGTCATCACGCCGGGCTGGCGGGTTATTTTCAGCAGGTAGGCGACTGGCGTATGTTTACCCGCGTCACGCCCAATGAAGATAGGGGGCTGCCGGTGGTACTGGTTCACGGTCTGGTAATGTCGGGCCGGGCGATGGAACCGCTGGCGCTGGCGCTGGGCCGCGACTATAACGTGCTGGTGCCGGATCTGCCCGGTTTTGGGGCCAGTGCGCTGCCTGCTTCTGCGCCGATCATGTCCGTGGATGAGCAGGCTGAGGCGCTCTGGCTCTGGCTACAGCACAACGGGTTTCAGCGTGCTATCTGGGTCGCGAACTCGTTTGGGTGTCAGATTCTGGCGGCACTGGCGGTGAAATACCCGCAGGCAGTGGCGGGGCTGGTGTTGCAGGGGCCGACGGTCGATCGTCATGCCCGCAGCCTGCCGCGTCAGTTGTGGCGCAGCTGGTGTAATGGCCGACTGGAGTCGCGTCGTCCGCCGGGGCCGCTGGCCCGTATCGATTACGCTAAAGCGGGGCTATGGCGCGCCTTTGGCACGATGCGCGCCATGATGCGCGATCGCATCGAACATCGTCTGACTTACATCACTGCGCCGACGCTGCTGCTGCGCGGCTCGCGCGATCCCATCTGTCGGGCGCGCTGGCTGGATGAGCTTGCTGCCCTGATGCCACACAGCGAACGCCTGACGCTGCGCGACGGCACCCATACGCTGCACTACGTCTATCCGTGGAGTTTCTGCAACGCCATTCGCCCCTTCCTGGCGCGTATTCAGCAGGAGAATCAGCATGAATAAACCGCCCAAGGGCATCGCCCGTTTTGACTCGGCAGCTGCCATGCTGCTGGCGCTGGCCAATGCGCTCCACGATCGACCCTTTGCCAGCCCGAGCCAGTCTCCGACGCTCGACCGGCTGCTACCCTCACTGAACCGTCTGCCGACCGGGCTGCGCGAGTGGGGCTATGCGCTGGGCGGCATGGCAGAGGGCATCAGCCTGCGTCAGGCGGGCGAGCTGGATGTGGAAGGCATCGCAGAATGGATGGTCAGCGAGTACCCGCAGCAGGACTATCCGGCGGCGTTTATTGGCTCGTCAAACGGTGCGCTGGTGCACCTGGCATCGGCGATGGGCGTGCCCTGGCTGCCGCAGACCTTTCTCTGTCCGGTGCGGGCGACTAACAGCGATCCCGATGATGCGATGGCGAGCTTTGAGCAGGGCAAAGAGATAGCCGCAGCCCTGCTGGCCGCCTGGCCGAGGCTGGCGGTGCACCATATGCATGACCCGAATCAGGATCGCCTGATGCTCGACCAGATGCGCTATTTCCGGCTGAAACTGCGCGAATTGCCGCTGGCTTTTAATGAGTTTCTGATGGGGAGCCTGCCCGCGGGTTCAACGCTGTTTATCAACCACTGCACCCGCCAGTGGCCGGTGACTCGCACCAGCGATCGCTCGTTTTTCCAGTTTGGCGCACTTGGTGGCGCAACCGAAAAAGAGTATTTACAGGGTGGCCCGCGGGTAGCGGAATATCTGGCGAGTTACGGCATTGATCGTGAGCGCTGGACGCCGCCTGACATCACCGACCACGTACCGGAAGCGGAGTGGGGCCTGGATGGTTATCTGATTTCCCCGCTGAAAAAACTGGCGGCGGCGCAGAACTGGAAACTGATGGAGATTCGTTACGAAGACCCGGAAGCGATGAGTTATGTGGTGGCGGAGATTTATCGCGACTGGTATCTGGCAGCGGGCATTTTACCGACCCGGCTGACGGTGGACAGCTTCCTGTTAATGGATCCCTGGTGTACCCAGCAGCAGCAGGCAATACCGTTCTGGCTGGTATTCTGCACCGAACCGTCCGCGGCAGCGCTGCAGCGCTTCCTGGAAAAACAGCCGCCGTTCCGCAACATTGACATGATGCTCTTTTCTCACGGCACCGACAGTATCGGGCTGGCGGAGATTGATCGCTGGCGGGCGCTGCTCTCTTATGCGCGTGATGAGGGGGTATTGATCGGGGTGGATGAAGCGCGTTTCCCGCGTGACTTTGCGACGTTTGCCCGCTTCGACTCGGCACTGCGTGAACGGGCACCGCTGTTGCCACCGCCACCTCCTCTGAGTACAGAGAAGGTGATGACGGGCATTAAACGTTACGGTGCGAAATATGGCGTCACCCTGACGGCGCTGACGTAGCCGCCGTCAGTTGTGATTATTCGCCGTCGGTAATTGGCTGGCGCACCAGCAGCAGGTAGGCGAGTGCGCCAACCAGCGTCACACAGGCGCAAATCATCAGCGCCAGGCTGAACGATTTGGTGGTGTCGAGCACCCAGCCGGTGATGACGGGCGCGAACGAGGCGAAGATAAAGCTGGCGAAGTTCTGGATGCTGCCGACCGAGGCGGTCATGCGGGCGGTGACGTTGGCGTGGATAAGCCCCCAGCACGACGTTCCGGCAAAGTGAATGCAGAACAGCGCCATCCCGATCAGCGTCACAGCGCTGGTCGTGTCGGTCGCGCGGGTCACCACCGCGGTAAACCCGGCGGACAGCAGCATCCCGCTGACGATGCAGACTTTGCGGGTTTTTACCGCGTTAAAGCCGCGACGCACCAGTGAATCAACCACGTAGCCATTCAGCAGCATGCCCGCCGCACCAAACAGGAACGGAATCGCCGCCAGCAGGCCGGTACTTTTCAGGTCGAGATGATAGGTCGACTGCAGGTAGCCCGGCAGCCAGGCGATGTAGAGCCACGCAGTGTAGTTGATGCCGCTGAAGCCAATCATCATGCCCCACATGGTGCGCTGCTTAAACAGGCCGCGCCACTCTCTGAAGCTGATTGGCTCTTTACGCGAGGCGACGCTGCCCGCCTGCAGATAGTGGATCTCTTCGGCGCTCAGGGTGTTGTTATCGCGGTCGCGATAAATCATATACCAGCCGATCGCGAGGAACATGCCGAGGATACCGATGGTGACAAACATGCCACGCCAGCCCATCACCAGCATCATCGCCGCCAGAATCGGCGGGGCCACTGACAGCCCAATCATCGACGCCGCATTGAACATCCCCATCGGCATGCCGCGATCTTTAATGTTGAACCAGTCGTTGATCACTTTTACGCCGCACGGGTTCATCGGCGCTTCGCCAATGCCGAGGCCGATGCGCACCAGTACAAACTGGGTGAAGTTATGCACCAGACCAGAAGCCGCCTGGAACAGCGACCAGATGAACATGCCGATACCGAGCATAATGCGCGGGCCTTTACGATCCAGCAGCGCACCGCACGGCAGCTGCGCCAGACCATACGCCAGTGAAAATGCAGAGAGCAGGAGGCCGATTTCGGTGGCGCTCAGCCCCATCTCCTCGCGTATGGTCATATTCGCTACCGACAGCGAGCTGCGATCCAGATAGTTGATGATGGCGGCGAACAGCAGCAGCAGCATCGCCGTGATCTGCACCTTACGGATGCGCGGTGAACGCACCACATCGCTGCGCATCGGCACAAAGTCCTGGCCTGGTGGCGTGTCGCCGGTCACGCTGTCGCGGCCGGTTACTGAAGTCTTTTCCATTGCACTCTCCCGAAACTGGGTACTTATCGTTATGGTGAGAAGGGGTCTGCGCGCAGCGGCAAAAGGCCGCCGTGACGTTGCAGTCGAGACTAAGAGCAAAGGGTTAAGGATGTTGCAAAGATGTTTCTGAAGCGTGCGGGAGATAATGCTTTGTGGTTTTTAATCGGTTTTTAATTGTACTGACTGATTGAGCGCACCATTGAGGTTTTGGCGGTCGCCAGATGGTTATGCAAGGCACAGAGCGCATCGATATCCTGACGGCCAATCAGCGCGGTGAGAATCGCCATATGCTCCTCCAGCGCCACAATATTTCGCTGCTTGAGATCGCTCTCATCCCACTGATAATGCGAGTGAAAGATCACCGAGATAATCTCCAGCGACTGATTGAAAAACGGGTTGTTAGCGGCGGATAAAATCAGCGAATGCATCTGGCGGTCCAGCGCAGCAAAATGACGATAGTTGCTGGCAATGGTGTCGCGCATTGATCGGTGACGACCCAGCAGATCCCGCGCCTGCACCCAGCGTTCATCGCTGGCGGGCAGATTAAGGAAGCGGCTCAGGGCGTGGGTTTCCAGCATCTCGCGCAGTTCAAACAGCTTCTCGGCGTAATCCTGCGTGAACTTCTTCATCCGCCACTGACCGCGTTTCACCGGCTCCAGCAGGTCATAGCGCATAAAGCGCAGCAGAAACTCGCGTACCACTACCGGACTGACCTTCACCTGCTGCGCCAGTTGCAGCTCGCTGAAGGTGTCGCCCGGCACCAGCTGCCGCTGATTAATCATATTAAAAAACACCTGCTCGAAGTGGCTGGCCTGCTGCTCAATCGGCGGCGTTAATGCGCTAAAGCCGTCATCATCGCGAGGTTCGCGTACGATAACGTAAGTCTGATCGACTTTATCCAGCACGCCGCACTGGTGCAGATAGTGCAGGGTATGGCGCACCGTGGTGCGGCTGATGTTGAACATCTCCGCCAGCGCGGCCTGTGGCGGCAATGGTGAACAGATATGACGCTGAGCAATGCTCTCCAGCATCTGGTTGATCACATTCTGACGCAAATTCTGGCTGCGACTCATCTCACTCTCCGGTTTTTTATGCATTAAAAACCATTCAAAGCCCAAAAAAATCGCCGTACTTCACACTTCCCGCAAACGAACGCCGCGCCGCAAGCAGGATTCGCCATAACTGCCAGCAGGACAACCGGAGAATCACCATGACAACAATGAAAGCACTGGTCATCGCTGAACCACGTAAGATGGTTTGGGCCACTCGCGACACCCCAACGCCTGCCGCTGGCGAGGCGCTGATAAAAATACTGACTGCCGGGATCTGCGGCACTGACATTCACGCCTGGTCCGGCAATCAGCCGTTCTTCAGTTATCCACGGGTGCTGGGCCATGAAATCTGTGCTGAAGTAATGGCGCTGGGCAGTGGCGCGGAAGGCTTTCAGCCCGGCCAGCGGGTGGCGCTCATGCCCTACATCTCCTGCCTGCAGTGCGACGCCTGCCAGAGCGGCAAGACCAACTGCTGTGAGCAGATCTCAGTCATTGGTGTGCATCAGGATGGCGGTTTCTGTGACTACCTGAGCGTGCCGGTCAGCACCCTGCTGGCGGTGGATGAGGTGGCACCGGAAGCGGCCGCGCTGATTGAGCCGTTTGCCATCAGTGCCCATGCGGTGCGGCGTGCCGGTATTGTGGCGGATGAGCAGGTGCTGGTGGTGGGCGCCGGACCGATTGGGCTGGGTGTTGCCGCCATTGCCGCCGCCAGCGGCGCGCAGGTGGTGGTGGCGGATACCAGCGAATTCCGTCGCCAGCATGTTGCGGACCAGCTCGGGCTGGCGACACTGAATCCGGCTGATGAGGCCTTCGATAGTGCGTTGCGCGAGCAGTTTGGTAGCCGTCTGGCGCTGAAAGTGATCGACGCCACCGGCAGCCCGGCGGCGATGAACAATGCGGTCAACCTGATGCGGCACGGCGGCACGATTGTCTATGTCGGTCTGCACAAAGGCGATCTGGTCATCCCGGACAGTGAATTCCATAAAAAAGAGGCCACGCTGATGGGCAGCCGCAACGCCACCCGCGAAGATTTTGATCGGGTGCGTGCGTTAATGGCCAGCGGCCAGCTGCGCGCCGACATGATGCTGAATCACCATCTGGCTTTCTCCACGCTGGATGAAACCTTTGAGGCGCAGGTCATCAACAACCGCGAACTGATCAAAGGCGTCATTCACTTCGATCGGTAACCGGATTCAGGGCGCGGTGAGGGTCTCAAAGAAGTGCGCCCGCACCGCGTCGGCATCCACGCCGAGCGCAATACGCTGGGCGGGCAGACCGGCAAACGGATCGGCTCGTGATGCGAGCGCGCTCAGTTTACGCACCGTCTGACCGCAGGCGATGCCCTCAGTGATCACCCGCAGCGGGCTTTCAGTGAGCGTAAAGGCCTGTGGCAGCGTCAGCCACGCCACCGCCAGAGTGTCGTGCAGCGCCATACCCTCGAATCCCTCTTTCTCCAGACTGTAAGCCAGGTAAGGGCGACAGATAGCGCTCAGCACCGGCTGATTCAGACGCTGCACCTCATCGCCGCTGATCAGCACTTTGTGCGTGACATCCAGCGGGATCACCACCACGTTCAGCGCAGAGGCGAGTACCTGATCGGCGGCGTGCGGATCTTTCCAGATATTGAATTCACTGAAGGGCGTCACGTTGCCGCTGTGGCCGTCGGTGCCAAACGCACCGCCCATAATCACCAGCTCTTTCACCAGCGGAATAATATCCGGTGCCTGATTAATGGCCGTGGCGATATTGGTCAGTGGGCCAATCGCCACCAGGGTGATCTGATGCGGCTGCGCCCGCACGCTGTCGATAATAAACTGCACCGCGCCCGGTGCCTGATCGCTAAAAGCATTATCAAACGCATCGCCCAGCCCATCTTCACCGTGCAGCCTGGCGGGCGCAGAGGCGGCCAGCGCCAGCGGCCGTGAACAGCCGCGATAGACCGCCGCGCTGATCGCCATTTTGTCGCAGAATAGACGGGCATTTTTCACCGCCTGACCCACCGCCACGTTGCCAGATACGGTGGTAATCCCCAGTAAATGCTGCGTCCGCGCCGCATAAGCCAGCGCAAAGGCGTCATCCACGCCGATATCAGTATCAAAAATCAGGGTACGCATAGGCTCTCCGCAACAGGCTGTAAACCTTCAGCATTACCCCGGCAATAGCAACATCGTCAAGTGATTCAGCCGCCCTGCGCGCACTATTGCCAGCCTGAAACGGGCGTCGTATTATCACCGGCTCAAGGTGATGGCGTGCCACCTTTCCCAACCGCCGGTGGGCTTAACACCGGCTGATGACGCCTGACACTCAATCCTTTCGCGGGAGCTGAGGTGTCAGGCGCAGTTTATCTCTGCCTCTCTCCCCAGCCCCGCATTACTCTGTAACCAGGAGCAAGACATGTTTAAACCGTTACTGGCTGTGATGATCGGCGGCTCTGCCGGCTGCGTACTGCGCTGGCTGTTCGCGATGCGTTTTAATGCACTCTTTCCCAACCTGCCGCCCGGCACGCTGCTGGTGAATCTGATCGGCGGTCTGGTAATCGGCGGGGCGATGGCCTGGTTTGTTCGCCATCCCGACATTGACCCGATCTGGAAACTGCTGATCGTCACCGGACTCTGCGGCGGGCTGACGACCTTCTCCTCTTTCACCGCGGAGTTAATGGGGTTGCTACAATCAGGGAAGTATTTCTGGGCGATGGCCAGCGCGCTGGTGCATGTGATTGGCTCGCTGCTGATGGCGTTTGCCGGTTTCGCACTGGTCACGCTGCTGGGCTGACCCGGTGCGCGTCATACCGCTTAAGGGATACTGATTTCGGGCGTGTGCGCCGTGGATTGGATAATGCGCGGCGCTGACGCTGAACCTCACCGATTATTCCGGACGATTAAGGAGCCGAGCAATGCGAACCAACCCCACATTCCTTAACCTGGTGTTGTTAAACGGTGAACCCGGCCAGAAGCTGCAGGCGGCGCGTGACGCCGGTTTCGATCAGGTGGAGATCTGGCGCGAGGATGTCGACGCATATGAAGGCGGTGCGGCAGCACTGGCTGAAATCAGTGCACGACAGGGACCTGGCTTTACCAATCTGCAGGTGCTGCGTGATTTCACCGGCGCACCCAGTGCGTTGCGATCTCAGAAGCGCGAAGAGCTGCGTCAGTTTATACAGATTGCCCAGGCGCTGGGCTGTGACACCCTCCAGGCACCGGCCAGCACCCGTGAGGATTGCTGTGCCGATCAGATTGATGATGACCTGCGCTGGATGGCCTCGGAAGCTGCGCGCTACAACATGCGCATTATGTATGAGCCGATGGCCTGGTGCAGCGTAGATAACACGCTGCCGCTGGCGTGGCAGCGATTGCAGCGACTCGATCAGCCCAATATCGGGCTGGTGATCGATCTGTTCCACATCTGCGCGCTGGGCGGTGACGCCTCCCATCTGGACGGCATTCCTGCCGATCGCATCTATGAAGTACAGCTGTGTGATATGGCCGCCGTTCCCGCACAGGATAAGCAGAGCCTGATGGCGATGGCAAAGCATCAGCGTCTGCTGCCCGGCGATGGCATTATCGATGTTGAACGCTTTGTCGATAAGCTCAAAAGCGCGGGCTATCAGGGGCCGGTGGGAATCGAAGTCTTTAATGATGCGCTGAAACGCCTGCCGCCCGACGTGGCTGCCCGCCATGCCTGGCAGGCGTTAACGCGCTGCTGGGGTTAATCCTGTAAGCACTGCCCAATAAACGCGGCGGCGTGCATGGCACCCTGAGCGGAAATGGTGTGGCCGGTGGCGGGTTCAAAGCGCGCGTCGACCGGCACTGCCGCGGCTCGCAGCCGGGCCGCCGCAGATTCGCTCTCCTGCCATGGGATGACTTCATCGGCCTGACCATGGATCAGCAACGCGGGCACATGAGCCTGCGGGGTTAGTTCACCGTCAACCGCCAGACGACCAGAAAAGGCGACCACGCCCGCCAGCGGATAACGGCCAGACGCCAGCGCATCCAGCGCCATGATCGACCCCTGAGAGAAGCCCACCAGCACCACATCCTGCCAGCGGTCGGCAAAGCCGTGCTGCGCGACGATGTCGCTGAGGGTCGTATCAAACGCGGCCCGTGCCGCCCGAACCCGACCAGGCCGGTTCTCTGGCGTCACGTCTGCCAGGCTGAACCACTGCCAGCCAAAACCGGCGGGAAAACGTTCAGGCGCATTGGGCGAGGCAAAAACCACATCCGGCAACAGCGTCGCCCAGTGACGGCCAATCGGTGCCAGATCGTCGCCGTTACTGCCCACGCCATGCAGAAAAATCACCAGTGCTTTTGCCATCATTGCTCCTTTTATAAACCGTATTCACTCAGATCAGGCCCGGCCGGAACAATGCCATTCGGGTTCAGCGCCTTGATCGAGTAGTAACCCTGTTTGATATGGTCAATGTTGACCGTTTCACGTATGCCAGAGACCGACAACATGCTCTTAAGATAGCGATTCAGCAGCGTATAGTCGCGGATCCGGCGCAGGTTGCATTTGAACAGGCCATGGTAGGCGACGTCAAAGCGAATCAGGGTCACAAACAGCCGGATGTCGGTTTCCGTCAGCCGTTCACCCAGCAGGAAAGTACGACCATCGCTGAGCAGCGCCTCCAGTTCATCGAGCTGGCTGAAAATGTCATTAAACGCCTGCTGATAGCTGACGGAGGTGGTGGCGAAACCCGCGCGATAAACACCGTTATTCAGACGCGGATAGAGGCTCTCATTCAGCGCATCAATCTCCGCACGCAGCGCAGCGGGATAAAGGTCGATGCGGTTATCGGCCAGATCGCCGAAGCCGCTGTTAAACATACGCACAATGTCCGCAGACTCGTTGCTGACGATGGTAGCGGTTTTTTTGTCCCACAACACCGGCACGGTGGCCCGGCCCGTGTAGTCGGGCGCGACGCGGGTATAGATTTCATGCAGATACTGCGCGTTATTCAGCGGGTCCTGCTGTGCGCCGGGTAAATTGCCAAAGCGCCAGCCCTGAGCACCGAGCTGCGGTTCAACCACCGTCACGCTAATCAGCGACTCCAGCCCTTTGAGCTTGCGGGCAATTAACGCGCGCGACGCCCACGGACAGATCAGCGCCACATAGAGGTGGTAGCGATCGGGTTCGGCGGCGAATGCCGTGGAGCCATCGCTGCTGATAAAGCCCCGGAAACCCGACGTCTGACGGACAAACCCGCCCTGTTTATCGGTAGCCTGCACCGGATGCCAGTCACTACTCCATTTACCTTCTACTAACATTGCGCGACTCCTCTCTGTTTTGAGAAGCAGCTTAACTGATGACTAAACAGGTGATAATCCGGTTGTAAAGACAATCATTTCTTCCATTATGGACGGAATCAGGCGGGCGGGAAGCGGGTAAAGTGAGTGACCAGGAAGTCGATGAGCAGGCGCGCGCGATGCGCCAGATGACGGGCGGGCGGATAAACCGCAAACAGGCCCAGCGGCGGCGTGTCGAAGTTATCCAGCAGCCGGACAACATCGCCCAGTTGCAGCGCGGGAGCGGCGATGAAACCGGGCAGACGCGCAATACCTAATCCGGCGACGGCCGCCTGCAGACAGGCTTCGGTGTTGGCAAAGCGCAGACGGCCACGGACCGGCACGGTGACGATCTCACCATCATCGCCGGCAAACGGCCAGTGCCAGGGATCGCGGAAATTGGTGTCGATAATGCACTGGTGCTGCGCCATTTCCCGCCAGTGCTGTGGCGTACCGAACTGCTCAAGATAGATCGGTGACGCAGCAATGCGAACATGCACTTCGCCCAGCTTACGCGCGACCAGACTGCTGTCGCTGAGGTTACCGATGCGGATCGCCATATCAAATCCCTCATCGACGATGTTAACGGCCCGGTCTGAAAAACTGACATCCAGTTCAATCAGCGGATAGCGCCGGGCAAACGCCACCAGTACCTGAGAGAGCACCGCCGTGCCAAAGGAGCCCGGCGCGCTGATTTTCAGCCGGCCGGTAGGGGTGGTGGCGCTTTCCCGCACGCTGGCATCCAGCGTCTCAAATGCATCGAGCAGGTTTTTAACCCGCTCGTAATAGCTGCGGCCAACGTCGGTGGGCGAGAGGGCGCGCGTACTGCGCTTAAACAGCTGGACGCCGAGCTGATGCTCCAGCTTTGAAACCAGTTTAGAAGCCTGACTGCTGCTGGTACCGAGGCGCAACGCCGCTGCCGAAAAGCTGCCGGTTTCCAGCACCGTGACAAACATCCGGTCACAATCGAGTCGATCCATGGCGAAGTCCTGAAAGGGTAAAGTCGCAGTATAGAAGCTGCGGCCAGGCGTTGCAGCCTTCACATTGCGTGCCTTAACCCTTTCGCTGGCGGGGAAAACCTGCTTGACTGACGCTCTGCCCGACGTTCTCTGGAGTAATTCATGTCGCTGATTCACCTGACGTCACTGGCGGCGATCCCGGCCGCCGAGTGGGATGCGCTGTTGCCTGATGACCAGCCGTTTTTGCGCCACGCTTTTCTGCTCACTTTAGAAGAGAGTGGCAGCGTGCGGTTTGAGGCGGGCTGGCAGCCTGATCACATGCTGTGGCGGGAAAAGGGCGTGACCCGCGCCGCGCTGCCGGGCTACCAGAAATATCATTCACAGGGCGAGTATGTCTTTGATCACGCCTGGGCGGATGCCAGCCAGCGCGCCGGGATCCGCTATTACCCGAAATGGCTGGGGGCGATTCCCTTCAGCCCGGTCAGCGGCGCGCGCCTGCTGGGTGACACATCCGCTGCGACGCAGCTGCTGTCGGCTCTGCCGGAGAGCCTGTTGCAGCACGGCTTAAGCGGTGCACACATCAACTTTACCGATGCGCAGGCTAACCAGCTGCTGGCCGATCAGCCCGACTGGCTCTCCCGGCTCGGCTGTCAGTATCACTGGCATAACTGTGGCTACCGCGATTTTCAGGATTTCCTGGATACGCTGATGTCGCGCAAGCGCAAACAGCTGCGTAAAGAGCGTGAGCAGGTGGCGCAAAGCGGCTTTGAGTTTGACCGCTACCTGGGCTACCAGCTGCGCGAAGATCAGTGGGATTTTGTCTATACCTGTTACGCCAACACCTACGCGGTGCGCGGCCAGCGGCCCTACCTGACGCGCAACTTCTTCAGCCTGCTGGCGGAGCGGATGCCGCAGAATATTGTGGTGGTGATCGCCCGCTTACAGCAGCAACCGGCGGCGATGGCCTTTTATCTGCGTGACAGCAACACGCTCTATGGCCGCTACTGGGGTTGTCTGGCGGAGTTTGACCGGCTGCACTTCGAAACCTGTTTCTATCAGGGGATGGATTTAGCGATTGATGAAGGGCTGACGCGGTTTGATGCAGGCGCGCAGGGCGAGCACAAGCTGGTGCGCGGCTTTGAGCCGCAGATTACCCACTCCTGGCACTATCTGCTGCATCCCGGCCTGCGCGATGCCGTGGCAGATTTTCTGGTGCAGGAGCGGGAAGGCGTGCGCGGCTGGGCGGAAGAAGCACGCGACGCCTTACCCTATCGACGCGGCGATTAATCGACGCCGACAAAACCCCCGGTCTGATGCTGCCAGAGCCGGGCATAGAGACCGTTTTGCGCCAGCAGCTCGTGATGGCTGCCCATCTCGGCAATGCCGCCTTTATCCAGCACCACCAGCCGATCCATCTTCGCGATGGTCGACAGGCGGTGCGCGATGGCGATAACGGTTTTACCCTGCATCAGTGACTCCAGGCTCTCCTGAATCGCCGCTTCCACTTCAGAGTCGAGCGCCGAGGTGGCCTCATCCATGATCAGAATCGGCGCATCCTTCAGCAGCACGCGGGCTATCGCCACACGCTGACGCTGACCGCCCGACAGTTTCACGCCGCGCTCGCCCACATGCGCGTCCAGCCCGGTGCGGCCCAGTGAGTCAGAGAGCAGCGGGATAAACTCATCGGCGCGGGCGCGGTGAATCGCAAGCTGCAGCTCCTCTTCGCTGGCGTCGGGACGACCATAGAGCAGGTTTTCACGGATTGAGCGGTGCAGCAGCGAGGTGTCCTGGGTGATCATGCCAATCTGGCTGCGCAGGCTCTCCTGCGTCACGGCGGCGATATCCTGATCGTCGATCACAATCCGCCCCGCGTTCAGGTCATAGAGGCGCAGCAGCAGGTTCACCAGCGTCGATTTACCGGCGCCCGAGGGACCAATCAGCCCAATCTTCTCGCCAGGTTTGATGTCGAGGTTAAAGCCGTTAATCACCTGACGGCCACCGCCATAATCGAAGCGCACATCCTCAAAACGGATGTTGCCGCGCGTCACCTTAAGCTGCTTCGCCTGCGGCGCATCCTGCACGCTCAGCGGCTGCGCGATGGTTTTCAGGCCATCCTGTACCGTACCAATATTTTCGAAGATGCCGTTGACCACCCACATGATCCAGCCGGACATATTCACCAGGCGGATGACCAGACCTGTCGCCAGCGCAATCGCCCCGACGCTAATCAGCGACTGGCTCCATAACCACAGCGCCAGCCCGGAGGTCGAGACAATCAGCAGGCCATTCAGCGCCGACAGGGTCAGATCCATGCTGGTGACCATGCGGCCGGCGTTCTGGGTTTTTTCGGTCTGCTCCTGAATCGCCTCACGCGCATACTGCCGTTCCAGATCGCTGTGGGCGAACAGCTTGATGGTGGCGATGTTGGTGTAGCCGTCAACAATGGTGCCCATCAGCTTTGAGCGTGCTTCCGAGGAGACCACCGAACGTGCTTTGACGCGCGGCACAAAGAAACGCAGCGAGGCGCTGTAGGCCACCATCCAGATAATCAGCGGGATCATCAGCCGCCAGTCGGCACCGGCAAACAGCACCAGCGAGGTTACCGCGTAGATCAGTACGTGCCAGATGGCATCCACCAACTGCACCGCGGAATCGCGCAGAGAACTGCCGGTCAGCATAATGCGCTGGGCGATGCGACCCGCGAAATCGTTCTGGAAGAAATTGAGGCTCTGGCGCAGCACGTAGTTGTGATTCTGCCAGCGGATCATGCTGGTCATGCTCGGGCTGATGCTCTGATGCACCAGCATGTCGTGCAGGGCGATAAAAATCGGCCGCAGGATCAGCGCCACCGCCACCATCCACAGCAGTATCGGCCAGTTATCCCGAAACAGGCTTGCGGGCGTGGAGTGATTGACCATGTCGATAATGCGGCTCAGATAGCTGAACAGCGACACTTCAATCAGGGCTGACGCCAGTCCCACTACCAGCAGTGCCGCGAAACTCGGCCAGACCTGCCGCAGATAATAGAGGTAAAACGACCAGACCGTTGAGGGGGGCGAGTCGGTGGGCGCGTCATGAAATATATTGATAAAACGCTCAAAACGGCGATACAACATAGCGATACTCTTTCCGTCCGGTAAAGAGCTACAGCTTAGTGCATGAACCCCGTTCGGCTAAAAGGAGAAAATATGGAAATCATTATTCGGGCACGGGAACCGCAGGATGCCGCCGCCTATCAGCGACTCTACAGTCATCCCGATGTCTATCCCTGGACGCTGCAGCTACCGTTTCCCAGCGTCGCCACCTGGGAGAAAAAAATCGCCAGAATGGATGCCGAGGGATTTATCGCCTTTGTCGCGGAGATCGAGGGCGTGCTGGCCGGTGAGCTGACGCTGTTTGTGGATAACAAGCCGCGCACCCGCCACTGCATCAGCTTTGGGCTGGGCGTGCATCCCGATTACGCCGGTCGCGGCGTCGGTGAGCGCCTGATCCGCACCGCGCTCGACTATTCCCGTAACTGGCTGGGGATTACGCGTATGGCGCTGGAGGTGTTTCACGACAATGAACGGGCGTTGCGGCTCTATGAGCGGCTGGGCTTTGAGCGTGAAGGGGTGATGCGCCAGGCCGCCCTGCGCGACGGTCAGCTGCGCGATGTGGTGATGATGGCGAAGCTGCTGCACGAGAAGTGATAACCGGAGCGGCAGCGCTGCCGCTCCGCTTTTCATTACGGATTTTTATTGCTGTAGTGCTGCATGTTCTGCTGCGTTACCAGTTCAAACGGAATCCACTGGTGGGAATCGACTTTTTCCCCTTTGATCATCTGCTGCGCCACCTCGACCGATTTTTTGCCCTGACCCACGGCATCCTGGAACACGGTGACGGCCAGTTTGCCGCTTGCCAGGGCTTTCAGGCCATCCGGCGTGGCATCAATGCCGCCCACCAAAATGGTCTTCTTCGGCTTCGCCTGCGCAATCGCCATTGTCGCGCCAATCGCCATTTCGTCATTGTTGGCGGCGACAATATCGATCTCTTCGCCGTTCGACAGCCAGCTGAGCATTAAATCCATGCCCTCATTACGCGAATAGTTGGCGGTCTGCTTCAGCACCACTTTCATGTCGGGATACTTTGCCACCACCTGCTCCACATCTTTGGTGCGCTGCAGCGCACCCGCATCGCTGAGGTTACCGATGATAATGGCGACCTTGCCACGATAACCCGCCTGCTTCGCCAGCGCTTCCATCTGCAACGTACCCGACTCGCGTTCGTCAGAGCCGACAAATACCACGCCTGGCGGCAGGGTTTTATCGCCCGGTGTGCGGTTAACGTAGACCAGCGGAATGTGAGCCTGCTGCGCCAGCCTGGTCAGGGCAGGGGTGCTGGCGGAGTCGACAGGATCGACGATAATCGCGTCTACGCCGGCGCTGATAAAGCTCTGCACCTGATCGGTCTGACGACCGACGTCGCCGCGCGCATCTTCGAACTGCGCATCCAGCTGACGCGCTTTCGCCTCTTTTTCAATCGACTGGCGAATAATGGTCAGGAAGTTCTGGTCGAAAAAAGCCATCGAGACGCCAATCTTCTCTGCCAGCGCCGACGTAGAAAGAGAGAGCAGACAGAGTAATGCCCATGCGCGTGTTTTCATTGCGGACTCCAGAGGTTGCTGTTTGGAATGGATATTTCATTTATTATAAAAATGGATAAAGAGGATCATCTGCAGCTTAGAAATTGCCGTCAGGTTTGACAAGCCGCCTTTTTCACTCTTGCTGGTGTCGCCACACTTTGCTGAAAATTCGTCGCGTCATAGCTGTCAGCGCCGGTTAAAACCCCGATCGGGTGCACACTCTGCGGCAAAGCGCCGCAGCTTTTTGCGCTTTTGTGCAGCGCCGCACGGGCGGTTGTGGCGGTTGCCAGAAAATCGCTGAATCGGACCCGTCGATCTCAACATCCGCACAATGACCCTTAGTTAGCCTCCTATCTATATTTCCAGAAGCGGGAAATCTCAGCGTTATTCCTGAAAAAAACCTTGTGGCACAACCTGCCGCTTTTTAAGGAATTCAGCTCATGCCTAAAGATGTAACGCCTCAACGGACCACCCATGTCCGCATCGGGATCCTCTGCCTGATCCTGTTTCTGTCGGTCGTGGCTTATGCCGACCGTTCGATCCTCTCGATCTCCGGATCGGCGATCAAAGAGGAGTTCGGCCTGTCAGCGATCCAGCTGGGACTGATCCTCTCTGCCTTCAGCTGGGCCTATGTCATCGGTCAGATCCCCGGCGGACTGTTCCTTGACCGCTTCGGAGCCAAAAAAGTGTATGGCGTCACGCTGGCGCTCTGGTCGGTCTCGACGCTGGCGATGGGATTTGTGGGTGAGTTCTCCAGCGGTATGACCGGCGCGCTGATGCTGATGTTTGGTCTGCGCTTTATGCTGGGACTCATTGAGGCACCCAGCTTTCCCGCCAATGCGCGCGTGGTGATTATGTGGTTCCCTGGCGCTGAGCGGGGCCGGGCATCATCGCTGTTCAGTTCGGCGCAATATTTTGCCGTCGCCATCTTCTCACCGCTGTCAGGCTGGCTGGTGTCGCGCTTCGGCTGGGAGTGGCCGTTCTTTGTGCTGGGCGGCATCGGCCTGCTGGCGGTGTTTGTCTGGGCAGCCTGGATGCGCGAGCCGCGCAACCATCCCGGCGTGTCGGAAAGTGAACTGCGCCACATCATTAATGGCGGCGCGATGGTGGATATCGACGCGGCGCAGACCCTGAAGGCCCGACCACCGGTCAGCAAAGCGATGTTCAGAAAGCTGCTCACTAATCGCATGCTCTGGTGCGCCTATCTTGGCCAGTACTGCATCATCGCGCTCAGCTACTTCTTCATTACCTGGTTCCCGATCTATCTGGTGCAGGCGCGCGGCATGAACATTATGGAGGCGGGCTTCGCCACCGTTGCTCCGGCGCTGTTTGGTTTTCTCGGCGGGATCAGCGGCGGTTACCTGTCAGATAAATTAATCGCCCGGGGCTGGAGCGTCTCCTGGGCGCGTAAAACCCCCTATATCGTCGGCATGCTGATGGCGTCGAGCCTGGTGCTGGCGGCGATTATTCCCGGTAACGGCGGCATCATCGCCATTATGTCCTTCGCCTTTTTCGGCAAAGGCATCGCGGCGGGCGCAGGCACCTGGACAGTGATCAGCGACACCGCACCGAAAGAGGCAGTGGGTCTGGCGGGTGCCATTTTTAACGGCATTGGCAACATTGCCGGTTTCACCACGCCGCTACTGTTCGGCATCATCGTCGGGCTGACCGGCAGCTACAGCATCGGTCTGGCGTTTGTGGCGGCACACTGCGTGGTTGCGGCGCTGCTGTTCCTGCTGGTGATGGGACCGATTGAACGCGTGGGCGAAGAGACCGAACGCCCGGCATTCTATAACAATCAGGAGAAAGAAGATGGCATTAAAGCAATGTAAGGTGCTGATCAGAGGGAAATTCCTGCCGCCGCAGCTGATAGAGAACATTGAAAAGACGTTCACCGCGTTCCGGCTGTGGGAGGCGGACGATGAGAGCGCTTTTCTGGCTGAACAGGGTGCTGCCATCGACATACTGGTCACCAGCGGCAACGCGGTAATGGGGGCATCCGCCGCACTGATCGCGGCATTGCCCAACCTCAAAGCGATCTGCAGTAACGGCGTCGGGTATGACAGCATTGATACGGAAGCCGCCCGATCGCGCGGCATTGTGGTGACCAACACGCCGGAGGTGCTCAATGATTGCGTCGCGGATCTGGGCATGGCGCTGCTGCTGGATGTGGCGCGCCGCATCAGTGAGGCCGATCGCTTCACACGCGCCGGGCACTGGACGCAGGGCCGCTTTCCGCTGAGCAGCAAAATCGGCGGCAAGGTGTGCGGTATCGTCGGGCTGGGCAATATCGGCCAGGCGGTAGCCAGGCGCGCGCAGGCGTTTGGTATGCAGATTCACTACTACAACCCGCGTTCACGTCCTGACGTGCCCTATACCCGGCATGAGAGCCTGGTGGCGCTGGCGCAGCAGGCCGATTTTCTGGTGCTCACGCTGCCAGGCGGTGCCGCAACGCGCCATATCATTAACGCAGACGTGCTGCAGGCGCTGGGCCCGCAGGGTTATCTGATTAACATCGCGCGCGGCAGCGTGGTGGATCAGCAGGCGCTGGTGGCGGCGCTGGAAACCGGGCAGATCGCCGGTGCCGGACTGGATGTGTTTGAACAGGAGCCGCATGTCCCTGACGCCCTGCGCCCGCGCGACAATGTGGTGATTACGCCACATATCGCCAGCAGCACCCGCGAAACCATGGCGGCGATGGCTGACCTGGTCTTTGAGAACATGCTGGCGTTTGCCCGTGGCGAGCCGGTGCTGACCCGCGTAGTCTAACGGCAACAATGACTTAACCATGATGGGCAGAGCGTGAGACAGGATGCTTCTCCTCTGACCACTCGCCCGCGCGCCGCCTCCGCACAAAACAGCCTGAAGAATATTTGTCCAGCTGCCGATATCACCTTACCACCCGCTGATCGTAAGGAGTGATAGCGTGATAAAGCTGATTACCATTGATGAACTGCGCCCTGGGATGTTTATCCACAAGCTGGAGGTCTGGTGGATAAAGGACGAGCGCATTCATAATCAGATGCTGATCACCGATCCACGACAAATCGCCACGTTACGCAGTGAAGGGATCCGCCAGCTCTGGATCGACCTCGATCGATCTGTGCAGGCGCCGATCGCCACCTCGATCGCGAAAAGAACCATTGGGCGTACCCCATTTTTTCAGGAACTGGACCAGGCACAGCTGATCTTTCAGCAGGGCAAACCGAAAGTACTGGCGATGTTCAACGAAGCGCGGCTGGGTAACGGCCTGAAGCTTGATTATATGATGGATCTGGTGGATGACATCGCCGGCTCGATCACGCGTGAACCCTCAGCGATGCTCAGCGTGGCGCGGCTGAAAAATCATGATGACTACACCTATCTGCACTCCATGGCGGTCTGCGGGCTGATGATTGCACTGGGTAAAAAACTCGGGCTGGATGAGCAGCAGCTGCGTCGGGTGGGCATGGGCGGTTTACTGCATGATGTCGGCAAAGCCGCTGTGCCGCTGGCGATCCTGAACAAAGCGGGCAAGCTGACGGAAGAGGAGTTCAGGGTGATGCGCGAGCATCCGGTGGTGGGCACGCAGATGCTGATTGAAGCCGACGCCGATGACGATTTGCTCGATATCGCCCTGCATCATCATGAAAAATATGATGGCAGTGGCTACCCGCACCGTCTGAAAGGGGAAGCGATTTCGTTCTACGCCCGGATGGCAGCGGTGTGTGATGTCTACGATGCTGTCACCTCAACCCGCTCCTATCGCAACGGCTGGACACCGGCAGAGGCGATGCACCAGATGCTGAGCTGGCGCGGCCATTTCGATCCGGGCCTGCTGCACACCTTCGTGCGAACCATCGGCATCTATCCGGTAGGTTCGCTGGTGCGTCTGGCTTCCGGCCGGGTGGCGCTGGTGGTAAAGGCAGGCGAAAAATCGCTGATGCGCCCCTGTGTGCATGTCTTCTGGTCGCTGCACGCCCAGCGCGAAGTGAAACCGGAGGAGCTCGACCTCGGCGACAGTTTCTGCACCGACAGTATTGTGGGCGCAGAGGACAGTGCACTATGGGGTAACGTCGATCTCAATCGTATCTGGGCGCTGGAAGTCGCCTGATTTTTCGCCATTTTTACACTATTTTTACGCCCGCCCGCTGCATTTTAACCCCTTCTTTATACGCCTCCGCGCAAGCTACGCCATAAATCCAATCCTCTGGAGGTTCCTGTGAGCGTGGGCGTAATAACCGGCATTGTGCTGGTGGTGTTGTTACTGGGCTATCTGATCTATGCCCTGTTAAATGCGGAGGCTTTCTGATGGCGGCCAATGCTTTTTTACTCATCGCATTTTATCTGGTGCTGCTGATGGTGCTGGCGCAGCCGCTTGGCCGGGGCCTGGCCGCGTTAGTGGCCGACAAGCCGGTGTTTGCCCGGCTGGAAGCGCCGCTGTGGCGACTGCTGGGCGCGCAGCAATCGGAGATGCGCTGGCCGCACTACCTGCTGGCGATTCTGCTGTTTAATGCGCTGGGTTTCGTGGTGCTGCTGGCAATATTGCTGATGCAGGGCGCGCTGCCGCTGAATCCGCAGCAGCTGCCTGGCCTGAGCTGGCATCTGGCGCTGAACACCGCCGTGAGCTTCGTCACCAACACCAACTGGCAGTCCTACAGCGGCGAAAGCACCCTGAGCTATTTCAGTCAGATGGTGGGCCTGACGGTGCAGAATTTTCTCTCTGCCGCAACCGGGATCGCCGTGGCATTTGCGCTGATCCGTGGCTTCGCTAATCGCAGCGCTGCGACCCTGGGTAACGCCTGGCGCGACCTGACGCGCATCACGCTCTATGTCTTACTGCCGATCAGCCTGCTGGTGGCGCTGTTCTTTGTCAGTCAGGGCAGCATCCAGAACTTCGCACCTTATCACAGCTTCACCACGCTGGAAGGCGTGCAGCAGACGCTGTCGATGGGACCGGTGGCGTCGCAGGAAGCGATCAAAATGCTGGGCACCAACGGTGGCGGCTTCTTTAACGCCAACTCCTCCCATCCATTTGAAAACCCGACGGTGCTGACCAACCTGGTGCAGATGCTGAGCATCTTTCTGATCCCGGCGGCGCTCTGCTTCGCGTTTGGCGAAAGCGTACGCGATCGTCGTCAGGGCCACATGCTGCTGTGGGCGATGACGCTGATGTTTGTCGCGGCGGTATCGGTCGTCATGTGGGCCGAACTGCAGGGCAACCCGCATTTCCTCCAGCTGGGGGCCGACAGCGCCGTCAACATGGAAGGCAAAGAGACGCGCTTTGGCATTCTTAACAGCAGCCTGTTCGCGGTCATTACCACCGCGGCCTCCTGCGGTGCGGTGAATGCCATGCACGACTCCTTTACTGCGCTGGGTGGCATGGTGCCGATGTGGCTGATGCAGCTGGGCGAAGTGGTGTTTGGCGGCGTCGGTGCCGGTCTCTACGGCATGCTGCTGTTTGTGCTGCTGGCGGTGTTTATCGCCGGGCTGATGATCGGTCGTACCCCGGAATTCCTGGGCAAAAAAATCGACGTCTGGGAGATGAAGATGACCGCGCTGGCGATTCTGGTCACCCCGGCGCTGGTGCTGATCGGCACCGCGCTGGCGATGATGACCGACGCTGGCCGCAGTGCAATGGCGAACCCCGGCATTCATGGCTTCAGCGAAGTGCTCTACGCCGTCTCCTCGGCGGCCAACAACAACGGCAGCGCCTTCGCCGGGCTGAGTGCTAACACGCCGTTCTGGAACCTGTTACTGGCGGTCTGCATGCTGCTGGGCCGCTTCGGCATCATCATTCCGGTGATGGCGATAGCCGGTGCGATGGCGGTGAAAAAAGTACAGCCGGTAGGTAACGGCACGCTGCCAACCCACGGCCCGCTGTTTATTGCCCTGCTGATCGGCACGGTGCTGCTGGTGGGTGCACTGACCTTTATTCCTGCTCTGGCGCTGGGCCCGGTGGCTGAGCATCTGCAACTTGTTCAGGGACAATCCTCATGAGTCGTCAACAACAGGCATTATTTGACGCAGCGCTGCTGCGTACCTCGGCCTGGGATGCGGTGAAAAAGCTCGATCCCCGGGTACAGTTCCGTAATCCGGTGATGTTTGTGGTCTGGCTCGGCAGCGTACTGACTACGCTACTGGCGCTGGCCATGCTGTCTGGCCGCATCAGCGGCAGCGCCAGCTTTACCGGCGCGATTGCGCTCTGGCTCTGGTTCACCGTACTGTTCGCCAACCTGGCGGAGGCGCTGGCAGAAGGGCGCAGTAAAGCCCAGGCGAGCAGCCTGAAAGGGGTGAAAAAGACCAGCTTTGCCAAAAAACTGTCAGCGGCGCGTTATGGCGCGGAGTGGCAGCAGGTCAGTGCCGATGCGCTGCGCAAAGGCGACGCGGTGCTGGTCGAAGCGGGCGACATTATTCCCTGCGACGGTGAAGTGATAGAGGGTGGTGCCTCCGTGGATGAGAGCGCCATTACCGGTGAATCTGCACCGGTGATCCGTGAGTCAGGCGGTGACTTCGCCTCCGTCACGGGCGGTACGCGTATTCTCTCTGACTGGCTGGTCATTACCTGTAGCGCCAACCCGGGTGAAACCTTCCTTGACCGGATGATCGCCATGGTGGAAGGTGCGAAACGTCGCAAAACCCCGAATGAGATTGCCCTGACCATCCTGCTGGTGTCGCTGACTATCGTGTTCCTGCTGGCGACCGTCACGCTCTGGCCGTTCTCGGCCTGGGGCGGCAAGCCGGTCAGCATCACCGTACTGGTGGCGCTGCTGGTCTGTCTGATCCCCACCACTATCGGCGGGCTGTTGTCGGCGATTGGGGTGGCGGGGATGAGCCGTATGCTGGGTGCGAACGTCATTGCGACCAGCGGACGTGCGGTGGAAGCCGCAGGCGATGTGGATGTGCTGATGCTGGACAAAACCGGCACCATCACGCTGGGTAACCGTCAGGCGACCCAGTTCCTGCCCGCGCCGGGCGTCAGCGAAGAGCAACTGGCCGACGCCGCGCAGCTCGCCTCGCTGGCCGATGAGACACCTGAAGGCCGCAGCATCGTGGTGCTGGCGAAGCAGCGCTTTAATCTGCGTGAACGCGATCTCAGCAGCATGGGCGCCAGCTTTATTCCGTTCTCAGCCCAGACCCGCATGAGTGGCGTAAACGTGCAGGACCGGTTGATCCGCAAGGGTGCGGTCGATGCGGTACGTCGTCATATTGAAGCGAACCATGGCCGTTTCCCTGCCGAGGTCAATGCGCAGGTGGAAGAGGTGGCACGCAGTGGCGGCACGCCACTGGTGGTGTCAGAGGGCGCGAACGTGCTGGGCGTGGTGGCGCTGAAAGATATCGTGAAGGGCGGCATCAAAGAACGCTTTGCCGAACTGCGCAAAATGGGCATTAAAACGGTGATGATCACCGGCGATAACCCGCTGACCGCCGCGGCCATTGCGGCGGAAGCGGGCGTGGATGACTTCCTGTCAGAGGCGACGCCGGAAGCCAAACTGGCGCTGATCCGCCAGTATCAGGCAGAAGGACGGTTAGTGGCGATGACCGGCGACGGCACCAACGATGCGCCTGCCCTGGCGCAGGCGGATGTGGCGGTGGCGATGAACTCCGGTACGCAGGCGGCGAAAGAGGCGGGCAACATGGTCGATCTCGACTCGAACCCGACCAAGCTGCTGGAAGTGGTGCACATCGGTAAACAGATGCTGATGACGCGCGGTTCCCTGACCACCTTCAGTATCGCCAACGACGTGGCGAAATATTTCGCCATCATTCCGGCGGCGTTTGCGGCCACCTATCCGCAGCTCAACATGCTGAACGTGATGCAGCTGCACTCGCCCGCCAGCGCGATTCTGTCGGCGGTGATCTTTAACGCCCTGGTGATTATCTTCCTGATCCCGCTGGCCCTGAAAGGCGTCAGCTACCGTCCGCTGAGTGCTGCTGCGCTGCTGCGCCGCAACCTGCTGATTTACGGTCTGGGTGGCCTGCTGGTGCCGTTTGTCGGCATCAAAGCGATCGATCTGCTGTTAGTGCTTTCAGGCATGGCCTGAGGAGAAAAAAATGAGTCAGTTACGTCCGGCAATTTTACTGTTGTTGTTGCTTACGCTTGTGACCGGCGTGGTTTATCCTTTCCTCACCACCGGGCTGGCGCAGTGGCTTTTTCCGGCCCAGGCCAATGGCTCGCTGCTGGAGGAGGAGGGCGTGGCGCACGGATCTGCGCTGATTGGGCAGAACTTTACCCAGCCCGGCTATTTCTGGGGGCGTCCTTCAGCCACCAGTGATAAAGCCTATAACCCGCTGGCCTCGGGCGGCAGTAATCTGGCCGCCAGCAACCCGGCGCTGGATAAAGCGGTGGCCGACCGCATCGCTGTACTGCGGGCCGCCAATCCCCAGGCAGCGGCCGCCGTGCCGGTTGAGCTGGCGACTGCTTCCGCCAGCGGGCTGGACCCGGATATTTCGCCTCAGGCTGCACTGTGGCAGGCTCCGCGTGTCGCTGCCAGCCGCAAGGTGCCGGTGGCACAGGTCGAGGCGCTGATTGAAAAGATGACGCATCGTCCGCTGCTGCCCTTCCTCGGCACACCGACCCTCAATGTGTTGCAGCTGAATATAGCGCTCAACGAACTGTAATGGTGTAAAGGAAGCGATGAACCACGAACCCCAGCGTCCCGATCCCGACGCGCTGCTGCAGGCTAACCGCGAGAGTCATCGCGGACAGCTGAAGATTTACTTTGGTGCCTGTGCGGGCGTGGGCAAAACCTACGCCATGCTGCAGGAGGCACAGCGGCTGCGTGCGCAGGGTCTGGATGTGCTGATCGGCGTGGTAGAGACCCACGACCGGCCGGAAACCGCGCAGCTGCTGACAGGCTTAACCCTGCTGCCGCGGCGCGCAACCGGCCGCTCGCGTCATGCGGAGTTTGATCTTGATGCTGCGCTGGCCCGCCATCCGGCGGTGATCCTGATGGATGAGCTGGCGCACACCAACGTGCAGGGCTCGCGCCATCCCAAGCGCTGGCAGGATATTGAGGAGTTGCTGGAAGCGGGCATCGATGTACTGACCACCGTCAACGTACAGCATCTTGAGAGCCTCAACGATGTGGTCGGCGGCGTCACCGGCATTCAGGTGCGCGAAACCGTGCCCGATCCCTTTTTCGACAGCGCCGATGAAGTGGTGCTGGTCGATCTGCCGCCCGACGATCTGCGGCAGCGGCTGAAAGAGGGCAAAGTCTACATTGGTGACCGCGCAGAACGCGCCATCGAAAACTTTTTCCGCAAAGGTAACCTGTTCGCCCTGCGTGAGCTGGCCCTGCGTCGCACCGCCGATCGGGTGGATGACCAGATGCGCGCCTGGCGCGATCAGCAGGGACGGGATCGCGTCTGGCACACCCGCGATGCCATTCTGCTCTGTATTGGTGACGACAGCGGCAGTGAAAAGCTGGTGCGCACCGCCGCCCGGCTGGCAGCACGGCTCGGCAGTGAATGGCACGCGGTCTATGTCGAAACGCCGCGGCTTAACCGGCTGCCGGAAGCGCGGCGACGGGCGATTCTGCGTACCTTACAGCTGGCGCAGGAGCTGGGCGCAGAAACCGCCACGCTCTCGGAACCGGATGAAGCGGAAGCGGTGCTGGGCTACGCCCGCGAACACAACCTGGGTAAAATCGTCACTGGCCGTCGCCCGCAGCGGCGCTGGCGGCGTGACAGTTTTGCCGAACGTCTGGGTCAGCTTGGCCCCGATCTCGACCTGCTGGTCGTCGCACTGGATGAGCCGCTGAAGGATGCGCCGCATCCGCTGCCGGATGGCCGCGTCACCAGTGAAAAATGGCGCATTCAGCTGCGTGGCGTGATGATGGCGCTGGTGCTCTGCATCGTCGTCACCGCAGCCGGACAGTCTGTGCTGATCAATTTCGATCCCGCCAACTGTGTGATGATCTACCTGCTGGCGGTCGTGATCGTGGCGCTGCGCTATGGCCGCTGGCCGTCGGTGATCGCTACGGTGATGAACATCATCGCCTTTGACCTCTTCTTTGTGGCCCCCACCGGCACGGTGGCGGTCTCCGATCTGCAATATCTGGTGACCTTTGGCGTGATGCTGGCGGTGGGCGTCATTGTCGGCAATCTCACGGCCGGGGTGCGCTATCAGGCGCGGGTGGCGCGCTACCGCGAACAGCGGGCGCGCCAGCTCTATGAGATGGCGAAATCGCTGGGCAGCGCGCTGACGCCGCAGGATATTGCCGCCACCAGCCAGCGTGTGCTGGATGCCACGTTACAGGCGCGCTGCCTGCTGCTGCTGCCGGATGAGCAGGGCGAGCTGCAACCGGTGGGCGAGGCGTTACCGGCCAGTGAGCCGGATCGTGCGATTGCGAAATGGAGTTACAGCAAAGGCCAGCCTGCGGGTGCGGGCACCGATACCTTACCGGCGGTGCCCTATCAGATCCTGCCGCTGAAAAGTGGCGCGCACTGCCGTGGTTTGCTGGTGGTGGAGCCGCAGAATCTGCGTCAGTTGATGATCCCCGAACAGCAGCGGCTGGTGGAAACCTTTACGGTACTGATTGCCAATGCGCTGGAGCGGATGGCGCTGTCGCACAGCGAGGCAGCCTCCCGTCTCTCGGCAGAGCGGGAACAGCTGCGCAATGCGCTGCTGTCGGCGCTGTCGCACGACCTGCGCACCCCGCTGACCGTACTGTTTGGTCAGGCGGAAATGCTGATGCTCGATCTGGCCAGCGACAACTCAAAATATGTGCCGCAGGCCAGCCAGATCCGCGAGCAGACGCTGAGCACTATCCGGCTGGTGAGCAATATGCTGGATATGGCGCGCATTCAGTCGGGTGGCCTCAACCTGCGTGAGGAGTGGCTGGCGCTGGAAGAGGTGATCGGCGGGGCGCTGAGCAGCATGGCACCGTCGCTGAAAGGGCATGAGGTTCAGCTCGATCTGCCGGACGATATCGTGCTGATCAAAGGCGATAGTACGCTGCTGGAACGCGTTTTCACTAACCTGATTGAGAACAGCCTGAAGTATGCCGGTAACAGCGCACCACGCGGCATTCGCGCCTGGCGTGCCGCATCACGACTGGAGATTGCGGTCTGGGATAGCGGACCGGGCATTGCCGAAGACGACTTAAGCCGGATATTCGATAAATTCTGGCGGGGCGACAAAGAGTCGGCGGTGCCGGGCGTCGGGCTGGGTCTGGCAATCTGTAAAACCATTATCGAGAGCCACGGCGGTCAAATCTGGGCCGAAAACCGACCCGAAGGGGGCGCGGCATTTCGTCTCTCGCTGCCACTGCCGCCGGTCCCTGAAATTTCTGACGAAGGGCTGAAATAACTTCACAGTTGATCGGTTATACTCCCGGACCTGTTTGATTATTCGTGGGATTGTATGGAACGTTTTACCGAAAACCTGATGTATGCATCGCGCTGGTTGCTGGCCCCGGTTTACATTGGACTTTCGCTGGGATTACTGGCGCTGACCATTAAATTTTTCCAGGAAATTTTCCACCTGCTGCCCAACATTTTCAGCATTGCGGAAAACGATCTGATCCTGCTGCTGCTGTCGCTGGTGGATATGACGCTGGTTGGCGGCCTGCTGGTGATGGTGATGCTGTCGGGTTATGAGAACTTCATCTCCAAGCTCGATATCGACGAAGATAAAGAGAAGCTGAGCTGGCTGGGCAAGATGGACTCCGGCTCGCTGAAAAACAAAGTCGCCGCCTCCATTGTCGCCATCTCCTCGATCCACCTGCTGCGGGTGTTTATGGAAGCGCGCAACGTCGAAAACGACAAGCTGATGTGGTACGTGATTATCCACCTGACCTTTGTGCTCTCCGCCTTTGTGATGGGCTGGCTGGATCAGATGTCGCGCAGCGATAAAAAACCGAAGTAACCTCTCTGGCGGCCCGCTGAGGCGGGCGCCTGCTTTACCCTTTCCGCTCTGCTCCCCCTGAACGACCCGCTGGCTGTGAGGCCGGACGTGTGCCCGCCAGCTGCGGCATCACCTCTTTGATCATGGCAAAAAAGTGTTGCAGCCTGGCCGGGTAGTAACTCGCCCAGGGATAAGTCAGCCACACCGGCAGCGGCGGGGCCTGCCAGGCGGGCATCAGCTGAACCAGACTGCCATCCGCTAAATCGTCCTGTACCGCCCACGAGGAGACAATCGCCGCGCCCATCCCGGCCAGCGCCGCTTTGCGCACCGCATATAAACTGTCGCTGCTCAGCCGGGGCGTAATCGCCAGGTTCACCGGCTGGCCGTCGTCAATCTTCTGCAACGCCACTTCATTACGGTAAAAGCTGGTCAGCGCCAGCCACGGCAAATCGCGCAGCTGTTCCACCTGTTCAATCGACGGATGCTGCGCCAGCAGGTGCGGGGCCGCCACCACAATGCGTGGCACTTCGGCTAACAGAATCGCCACGACCGAAGGATCGGTGGGCGCACCGACCTGAATGGCGCAGTCCACGTTCTCCGCCATAAAGTCGGGCGTGCGGTCATTCAGCATCCACTCGATATTGAGACGGGGATAGCGGTGCAGATAGTCCACCAGCGGCGCGATCAGCTGATCCTGACCAAAGGCGTGCGGCGCACGAACCCGCAGCGTACCGACCGGGTCATCGCTGGCACCGGTCAGCTCATCTTCCAGCGCATGCCAGGTCGCCAGCAGCTGCCGTGCCTGGGCGTAGCAGCGTTCGCCATCATCGGTGAGCTTCAGCGCATGGGTGGTGCGCAGGATCAGCTTGAGGCCCAGCCGCTGCTCCAGGGTCTGCAAGCGACGGCTGACGGTAGGCTGTGTCGTGCCGAGCTGGGCCGCGGCGGCGGACAAGCTGCCGCTCTCGACAATACGGATAAACGTCTGCATCAGGTCGATGCGATCGCTGCTGTTAGGGTTGTTCATACGTACCACGCATAACGGTTTTGCCTGATGTCAGTCTACCGCGTATAACCGTGATGCGCTTTAATGATGTGACGAAATGATGAGGATTACAGCATGTCAGCCATACAGACTCAGACGCAAAATGAATCGCTCTCCACACCGCTGGTGTTTACCCTGGCCGCCGGAGCCGGGCTCAGCGTCGCATCGATTTACTACAGCCAGCCGATGCTGGATATCATCAGTAAGCAGTTTAATGCGGGTATCGGCGCAGTCGGCATGGTGCCGATGCTGACCCAGGCGGGCTATGCGCTGGGTATTCTGCTGCTGGCCCCGCTGGGCGATCGTCATGATCGTCGCACCATTATCTTTATCAAAGGTTTACTGCTGGTCGCGGCGCTGTTGCTGTGTGGTTTTTCCGGCGGACTCAGCGCGCTGCTGGTTGCCAGTTTTATCACCGGGCTGACCGCCACCGTGGCGCAGGACATTGTGCCCGCGTCGGCGGCGCTGGCGCCGGAACGCAGCCGGGGTAAAACAGTCGGCACGGTGATGACCGGGCTGCTGGTGGGCATCCTACTGTCGCGGGTGGTCAGCGGGGTGGTGGCAGAGTATTTCGGCTGGCGCACCATGTATATGATCGCCGCCCTGGCGGTGCTGCTGATTACGCTGACGCTGTGGCGGGTGTTGCCGCGCTTCGCGCCGGGCTCTTCGGTGAGCTATCCGCGCCTGTTGCTGTCGCTGGTGCATCTGTGGCGTCACCATCATACGCTGCGCCGGGCTGCGCTGGCTCAGGGTCTGCTTTCTGTCGCCTTCAGCGCCTTCTGGTCAACGCTGGCGTTAATGCTCAGCGACCGCTTTCATCTGGACAGTGCGGTGGCCGGTGCCTTTGGTTTAGCCGGTGCAGCAGGTGCCATGGCAGCCCCGCTGGCGGGCAGTTTCGCTGACCGCATTGGTCCGGCAAGGGTTACGCAGGCCGGTGCCGCGCTGGTGACGATCTCTTTTGCACTGATGTTTCTGCTGCCGCTGCTGCCCATGCCCGCGCAGCTGGCGCTGATTGTCCTCTGCACCATCGGCTTTGATTTAGGGGTGCAGGCCACGCTGGTGGCGCATCAGACACTGGTCTATGGCCTGGCACCCGAAGCGCGCAGCCGCCTGAATGCGCTGCTGTTTACCGTGGTGTTTATCGGTATGGCTACCGGTGCGGCAGTGGGGAGTCTGGCGCTGGCGCACTGGGGCTGGAATGGCGTGGTTGCGCTCGCCACCCTGGCCGGTGCCGCCGCGCTGGCGGTTCGCTTCGCCAGTCGTCACCTGAAAAACTGACATCGCGCCCGTCAAAAAATGTGCCAGGCTTATTCATAAACCCGAAATATTCTGGAGTGTTATGAACTTTTTAGCCTGGACAGCAGCGACGGGCGGCCTCTTGCTGCTGATGTCGCTGGCTGCCGGTTGGATTCACCGGGGGCCAGTTACCTCATTTGGTCTGTTTCTGATTGCGGGCATTCTCTGCGGCCCCTGGGGATTTGACCTCATCCACGTCGATATCGTGACCCATTCCGAAGCGGTGGCCCATATCACCGAAATCACCATGGCGGCCTCGCTGTTTATCACCGGACTTAAGCTGCGTCTGCCACTGCAGAATAACTGCTGGCAAACCGGGCTGAAACTGGCGTTTCCTGCCATGCTGTTCACCGTCGCCGCGATGACCCTGCTGGCGCATTTCCTGGTGGGATTAGACTGGCCGATTGCGCTGGCATTTGGTGCGATAGTGGCGCCGACCGATCCGGTGCTGGCGAGCTTAATCTCGGTCAACGATGCGCAGGATGATGATTCGCTGCGCGTGGCGATCTCCAGCGAAGCGGGCATGAACGATGGCTCCGCGCTGCCGCTGCTGATACTGGCGCTGCTGCTGTTCAATGGCGAGAGCCTGAATGGTGCGATGCTGGCCCACTGGGGGGCGGTCGAGGTGCTCTGGGCGATTGGCGGCGGTTTGACTATTGGTTATGTGCTAGGGCAGTTGATCGGCCTGCTGGCGACCCGACTGCGCAATGCCAATGGCGACGTCGCACCCAATGATTTTCTGGCGCTGGCGCTGATAGCCCTCAGTTATTCACTGGTAGAAGGGCTGGGCGCCTCCGGTTTCCTGGCCGCCTTTGCCGCAGGACTGGGATTACGCCGCGCCGAGCTGGGCGTGTTCCGTCGCCATCAGCCGGACGATCTCTCTGACGATGAGCGCGTGTTGCCCTCTGAGGCGCTGGTGAATCCCAACATACGCCTGGCGCATCAGGGCAACAACAATATGGTGAAGTCGATTGGGTTTGTAGTAGGCGACGCGCTCTCTTTTGGCGATACTATTGAACGTTTACTGGCGGCTGGCATGATGGTGGTGCTGGGCGTCACACTGGCGCAGCACTGGAACATCTACGGCGTGCTGATTGGCCTGGTGCTGTTTGCCGTAGTACGACCGCTGGCCGTCTGGCTGGTGACGCTGCGCGCCGGACTGCCGCTGGGACAGCGCCTGCTGATCGGCTGGCTGGGCATCCGGGGGATTGGTAGCCTGAACTACATCGCCTATGCCTGGACGCACGGTATGCAAGGCCCGCAGATGGAAATTATGACGAATATAGCGTTAACGCTGGTGGTCTGCAGCGTGGTGGTTCACGGCACCACGGTGACGCCGCTGCTGAACTGGCGTCAGAAGCGCCTCGAAGCCCTTCAGCGCAAGGTTTAACCCGAACGAACAGGAGTTAAAAATGAAAGTGACTCAGATAGTGCTGCTAAGCCTCCTTGCCTCCGGCAGCGCGCTGGCAGCGGATGACGCTGATACTGAACAGAATGTCTATGCCAGCCAGTTGTGCCACATTGTCAGCGGTGAGAAAAAAGTCGCCACGGCGGATCACTATGTCGAGCAAATGAAATCGACCGTGGCGGGCGGCCAGTCACCATCGGCGATGAATCAGCCGGAATTTGATGAAGAGTCTGCGCGTGAAGTGGCCAGTGCCTGGCTGCAACTTGGCGACGATGAGCGGGCCAAACTGCGCGTCAACGAACAGCAGTGTGAACAGGCCGTGATGGCACAATTCCAGCAGGAAGATTAAGCCCGCCGGATAAGATAATAACGCGCCTGACGGGCGCGTTTTTTTATGGCTTTTCAGGGGCCATTGCGTACATAATCGCCATCCATGGCACCAGACTTGCATCTGTTCATTCTTCGGTAGCCTGCCGCAATGGCTTGCTCATTACTCTGGCATCACACAACAGGCATTATGATTACGCGTCGACGCTTTATTCTCGGCACGGGAGCGCTCGGGCTCTCCATGACCACCGGCAAATTATTTGCCCGTGATGACATTATTCCCCTCTGGCCGGACGATCCGCCCGGCGGCGGCGGCCCATCCGGCCAGTTGCATATTAACAGCAGCGGTTCCTGGTCAAATATCGTCAGCCCGGCGATTCAGCGCTTTAAACCGGAAAATCCCAATGGCGAAGCGGTATTAATCGCCGCTGGCGGCGGTTATCGCTGGATCGGCATGGGACGTGAAGCCTGGCCGGTGGCGCGCTGGCTGAACGCCAGTGGCTATACCGCTTATGTGCTCAGCTACCGGTTACCGCATGAGAAGTGGCAGGCGGGGCGGCTGGCCCCCTTGCAGGATGCGCAGCGCGCCATCCGGCTGGTGCGCTCTTTTGAGCGTAAGGTGCATGTGCTGGGCTTCTCGGCAGGCGGACATCTGCTGGGGCTGGCGGCGGCGCGGCCAGACTTTGAATCTTATCCGGCCATCGATCCGCTGGATGAAGTGGTGCCGAAAGTCGATAGCGTCGGCCTGATCTATCCGGTCATCACCCTGGAAGCGCCTTATCAGCACACCAACACGCATCTGATGATGGTCGGCAAAAATGCCACGCCGCAGGATGAGGCGAACTGGTCAGTGCAGAACTTCGTGACCCGGCAATATCCGCCGACGTTTCTGGCGCAGGCCGAGGACGATCACACCTCCAATCCGTTTAACACCGAACTGATGCGCGACACCTGTCGCCGTAACCGCGTGCCGGTTGAGCTGATTCAGATCAGCAAAGGCGGACATGGATTCGGTCTTGGTAAAGCGGGAACGCCTGCGGCGTTGTGGGATCAGGCGTATGTACGCTGGCTGGATCGCGTAAGCTAAGTTGCACTGACGCGGTTCTGCACTGCACAGTCAGAAAGCGGATGTGAATGCGGTATAAAAAAACAGGCGACCTTAAGTCGCCTGTTTTGTTTCCGAAGCCCGGTGCGGGTTAACGCATCGTCACAAACTCTTCCGCTGCGGTCGGGTGGATCGCCACGGTGTTATCGAAGTCTTTCTTGGTCGCGCCCATTTTCAGCGCCACGGCGAAGCCCTGCAGCATCTCATCCATACCGAATCCGATGCCGTGAATGCCGACGATCTTCTCATCGGCACCCACACAGACCAGCTTCATGCGGCACGGCTGACGATGCTGGGTGACCGCGGTGTACATCGCGGTAAACGACGATTTATAGACCTTCACCTGGTCATCACCATACTGTTCGCGCGCCTGCGGCTCGGTCAATCCTACGGTGCCAATCGGCGGATGGCTGAACACCACGGTCGGCACGTTGCTGTAATCCAGATGCTCGTCGGGCTTGTTGTTAAACAGACGCTCAGAGAGACGACGGCCCGCGGCCACCGCAACCGGCGTCAGCTCAACCGCACCGGTGTTGTCGCCCACAGCGTAGACGCCTGACACATTGGTGTTCTGGAATTTATCGACGCTGATATAGCCTTTATCGTTCAGCGCCACGCCCGCAGCCTGAATATTGAGGTTGTCCGTTTCAGGCTCACGGCCAATCGCCCAGACAAGGCAATCCACAGTATAGTCGCTGCCATTTTCCAGCTGCAGCGTCAGGCTGCCATCGCTGTTTTTGATCACAGCCTTAGGAATGGCTTCGGTGTGCAGCGCCGGGCCTTCAGTGTTCATCACTTCGACCAGCGTCTCGGTGAGCAGCGGGTCGAAGCTGCGCAGCGGCGCGTGTTTACGCACGAACAGGTGGGTTTCCGATCCCAGCGCATTCACCACGCCCGCCAGTTCGACCGCGATGTAGCCCGCGCCGACAACCGCGGTGCGTTTAGGCAGCGCGTCCAGCTCGAAAAAGCCGTCAGAATCGATGCCGTACTCCGCACCCGGAATAGAAGGGTGAACCGGGCGACCGCCAGTGGCGATCAGAATGTGGTTAGCTGTAATAATCTCGCCGTTGACCTCAACGCTGTGCGCATCGACAAAGCGGGCAAAGCCTTTGATCACTTCTACTTTGTTTTTACCCAGCACGTTGTCATAAGAGCTGTGGATGCGATCGATATAGGCGCTGCGGTTTTTGACCAGCGTGGCCCAGTCGAAGCGATTGACGGTGGTGTCGAAGCCATAATCCGGCCCGTAGAGATGGATAGCTTCGGCGATTTGCGCGGCGTGCCACATGATTTTTTTCGGCACGCAACCTACGTTCACGCAGGTGCCACCCAGCTCTTTTGCTTCAATCAGGGCGCATTTCTGGCCATACATAGCCGCACGGTTAATCGAGGCGATGCCGCCGCTGCCGCCGCCAATGGCGAGATAGTCGAAATGTCGGGTCATTGAAGTATCCATCCGGTTGCATAAAAAATTGGGGTTGAGTGTAACGCTGCGGGTCGAAATGACGCAAAGTTTGCGCCTATGATTGTAATAGGGTTCTGTTTTTTCACTCGCTTACAGGGAAGCATACCATGCACCTTACTTTTCTTGGCACCGGCGGCGGTGCTCCCAGTCTGCAACGCAACGTGACCTCCATTGCTTTTACCCGTGCGCTGAGTGGTGAAACCTGGCTGTTCGACTGCGGCGAGGGCACACAGTTACAGTTTATGCGCTCCAGCCTGAAACCGGGCAAGCTGGAAAAGATTTTTATTACCCATCTGCATGGCGATCATATTTTTGGGCTGCCGGGCTTACTCACCAGCCGGTCTATGGCCGGACTGACCTCACCGATGACGGTTTATGGGCCCAGAGGATTAAAGACCTTTGTTGAGACGGCGCTGTCGATCAGCGGCTCCTATACCGACTATCTGCTGAACATCGTTGAAATTGAGGCGGGCTGGACGCTGGATGACGGTGAGTTTCGTATCAGTGCCTGGCCGCTGAGCCATCCGGTGGAGTGCTATGGCTATCGCATTGAACAGCACGACAAACCCGGCCTGCTGGATGCCGGGCGGCTGAAAGCCGAAGGGGTGCCCCGCGGACCGTGGTTCCAGCAGCTGAAGCAGGGAGAATGTGTGACGCTGGAGGATGGGCGGGTGGTCAACGGGGCTGACTACCTTGGCCCGGCGACACCCGGCAAAAAGCTGGCCATCTTTGGCGATACGGCACCCACGGAGGTCGCGCTGCAACTGGCGGCAGATGTTGACCTGATGGTGCATGAAACCACGCTGGAGGCGGCGATGATGGAGAAAGCCAACGGGCGCGGGCACTCCACAACCCTGCAGGCGGCGGAGGTGGCAAAGCGTGCCGGGGCAAAGCGGATGATCGCCACCCATTTCAGCTCCCGCTATCTGGCAAAGGACATGAGCCGCCTGCTGGCGGAGTGCCAGACCATTTTCCCCTGCACCGAGCTGGCCTCGGACCTGGCGGTATTTACGGTTTAGTGATGCAGAGCCGGATAGGTAAACAGCAGCAGATGGGTAATATTCAGAGCGAAGTGCAGGGCGGTCGCCAGCCATAAGCGGCCGCTCCAGTGCCACGCCAGACCATAAAGCAGCCCGGCCAGCGTCGCGAAAACCACCAGCAGCACGCCGCCGGTTGCATGCGCCAGCCCGAACATCAGCGCGCTGATTACCAGCGCGGGCATCCCGCCCAGCGCATCCCTCAGCCGCTGTTGCAGATAGCCGCGGAACAGCGCCTCTTCGGTCAGTGAGACAAAGAACAGGTTCGCCAGCATAAACACGGGCAGCCAGGGCGGAAAATGAGGCTCCACGGCCAGGCCGCCCAGCAGCACGGCGCTACCCAGCAGCAGCGGCACGGCGGCGATTAATGCCAGCGCAGCGATCCACGGATAACGTGGCGGACAGGCGCGGGTGCGGAACAGCGTGGGCAGGCAGGCCAGCAGTACAAAGGGGATCAGCGCTTTATCGAAGTTGAAGGAGAAACTGAATGGCAGGCTCTGTGCGCCTGCCTTTACCTCATCGACGACGAGGGGATTGTGAAAGCCCGGAAAAAGATGGAGGAACAATCCCAGCGACATCAGCACCAGCAACGCTTCACTCAGAATATGCTGCCGGGAACGGATTGGGTCAAAGCGGCGCAGCGCGACCAGTGCCGCAATCCCGGCCAGCAGTGGCAGCACCGGCCACGTCAGGACGTCGTGATAAAATCCCAGCAGCGCGGCGAGCGCTAACAACAGTAGCGCCAGCCGCCGGGCGGGCTGCAGCGCACCCAGTGCGCCTGCCAGCAGAATCCACATAATCGTTTTATTCAGGAACGATCTGGTTCACCACGAAGTGACCGGTACCAGCCGGAACCAGTTTTTTGTGCAGCCATGGCAGCAGAGTATTCATCTGCTGGGCCAGCTTCCACGGCGGGTTAATCACGATCATGCCGGAGGCGGTCATGCCGCGCTGATCGCTGTCCGGACGGGCGGCCAGTTCGATCTGCAGGATATTGCGGATGCCGGTTGCTTCCAGGTCGCGCAGCATGTGTTTGATCTGCTGACGCAACACCACCGGATACCACAGCGCAAAGACGCCGGTGCCAAACCGTTTATGGCCTTCCTGAATGCCTTTCACCACCGCCTGGTAGTCGCTTTTCATCTCATAAGGCGGGTCAATCAGCACCAGACCGCGACGCGACGGCGGTGGCAGTTTCGATTTCAACTGCTGATAACCGTCGGCACGGTCGACGCGCGCGCGGTTATCTTTGCTGAATTCATTGCGCAGCAGCGGATAGTCGCTGGAGTGCAGCTCGGTGAGTTGCAGTCGGTCATCTTCACGCAGCAGATGACGGGCAATCAGCGGGGAACCCGGATAGTAGCGCAGCGAGGGGCCACGATTCAGCGCACCGATCGCGTCAAAATAGGGTTGCAGCAGTTCCGGTGCATCGGGCTGTTGCCAGATACGCGAGATGCCTTCCAGATATTCACCGGTACGCTCGGCGTGCTCGCCGCTCAACTGGTAGCGACCTGCACCCGCATGGGTATCCAGGTAGAAAAACGGTTTCTCTTTCTCTTTCAGCGCCGTGATGATCAGGCTCAGAACGGTATGCTTCAGCACGTCGGCGTGGTTGCCCGCATGGAAGCTATGGCGATAACTCAGCATTGTTTATCCTGTTGAATGTATAAGGTTTTAATTGATGGAAAATCAATTTATACCAATTATTACCTCACGTATTACCCACAGAACGACGCACAGCAACCGACGCAGGAAAAGCATGAGAATCCGCGATTATATCAGGGATGGCCTGGCGATGGGCCAGAAGCGTGATAACAAATCGGGATGACAGGGCGCGGCATCCTGTTACACGCATGCAAACGCAGAAAGCTGCCCGACGCGCCCGCCATAATTGCTGTCATGGTTTAAAAAGCAGCGGGCTTTCGGGTAGCCATTCGCGTGTTTCTTCCCCGCCTCATCCCGACCCCCATTGATTTTCACTACACTAAGCCGCATGTTACTTAGATTGCGTTGCGCGACCCGCTGCGCCCCATACATCGATAAAGGACTGCGCTATGACCAATCCGCTACTGACATCTTTTACGCTTCCCCCTTTTTCTGCCATCCAGCCTGAACATGTGGTGCCTGCCGTGACGGAAGTGCTGAGCCAATGCCGCGCAGAAGTCGAAAAAGTTGTGGCGCAGGGTGCGCCCTATACCTGGGATAATCTGGTTCAGCCGCTGGCGGAAACCGACGATCGCCTGAGCCGTATATTTTCCCCGGTCAGCCATCTTAATTCGGTAAAAAACAGCCCGGAGCTGCGTGAAGCCTATGAACAGACGCTGCCGCTGCTCTCCGAATACAGCACCTGGGTCGGTCAGCATGAAGGGCTGTATCAGGCGTATCGCAACCTGAAAGAGGGCGATCAATACGCGGCACTGGATCTGGCGCAGAAGAAAGCGGTTGATAACGCCCTGCGTGATTTCGAACTCTCCGGTATTGGTCTGCCAAAAGATAAACAGCAGCGCTATGGTGAAATCGCCGCGCGCCTCTCTGAGCTGGGTTCGGCTTACAGCAACAACGTGCTCGATGCCACTATGGGCTGGAGCAAGCTGATCACCGATGAAAGCGAGCTGGCCGGTATGCCGGAAAGCGCACTGGCGGCGGCAAAAGCCCAGGCTGAAGCTAAAGAGCAGGAAGGCTGGCTGCTGACGCTGGATATTCCAAGCTACCTGCCAGTCATGACCTACTGCGACAACGCGGCGCTGCGCGAAGAGATGTATCGCGCCTATGCGACACGCGCCTCCGATCAGGGGCCGAACGCCGGTAAATGGGATAATGGCCCCATCATGGCGGAAGAACTGGCGCTGCGTCACGAGCTGGCTCAGCTGCTGGGCTTCGACTCCTACGCGGATAAATCGCTGGCGACCAAAATGGCGCAGAGCCCCTCTCAGGTCATCGACTTCCTTAATGACCTGGCTGAACGTGCGCGTCCGCAGGGTGAAAAAGAGCTGGAGCAGCTGCGCGCTTTCGCGCAGAAAGAGCATGGCGTTGAGCAGCTGAATCCTTGGGATCTCACTTATTACGGTGAAAAGCAGAAGCAGCATCTCTACACCATCAGCGATGAGCAGTTGCGCCCTTACTTCCCGGAAGCGCGCGCGGTCGCCGGTCTGTTCGAAGTGGTGAAACGCATTTACGGTATCACTGCGAAGCAGCGTACCGACGTTGAGGTTTATCATCCTGACGTGAAGTTCTTCGATCTGTTTGATGAAACCGGTGAACTGCGCGGCAGCTTCTATCTCGACCTCTACGCCCGCGAGCACAAACGTGGTGGTGCCTGGATGGATGACTGCGTGGGCCAGATGCGTAAAGCCGATGGCAGCCTGCAGAAGCCCGTTGCTTACCTGACCTGTAACTTTAACCGTCCGGTGAAAGGCAAACCTGCGCTCTTCACCCATGACGAAGTGATTACCCTGTTCCATGAGTTTGGTCACGGCCTGCACCACATGCTGACCCGCATCGAAGCGCCTGGCGTTTCCGGTATCAGCGGTGTGCCGTGGGATGCGGTCGAACTGCCAAGCCAATTCATGGAAAACTGGTGCTGGGAACCGGATGCGCTGGCGTTTATCTCGGGTCACTTTGAGACCGGTGAACCGCTGCCGAAAGCGTTGCTGGATAAAATGCTGGCCGCCAAGAACTACCAGGCCGCGCTGTTTATCCTGCGTCAGCTGGAGTTCGGCCTGTTCGATTTCCGTCTGCATACCGAGTTTAATCCGGAGAAAGGCGCGCAGATTCTGGAAACCCTGCGCGAAGTGAAAAGCCGCGTAGCGGTTGTTCCGAGTCCGGAGTGGGGCCGTTTCCCACACGCTTTCAGCCATATCTTTGCCGGTGGCTATGCGGCGGGTTACTACAGTTATCTGTGGGCAGATGTGCTGGCGGCAGATGCTTACTCCCGCTTTGAAGAAGAGGGCATCTTCAACCGTGAAACCGGTCAGTCGTTCCTGGATAACATCCTGACACGTGGCGGTTCTGAGGAGCCGATGGAGCTGTTCAAACGCTTCCGTGGCCGTGAGCCGCAGCTTGATGCGATGCTGGAACATTACGGCATTCAGGGATAAGTCGGTTCGTGAAAATCTGTTTGCTCGATGAATCAGGCGCCGGAGACGGCGCCTTATCACGTTTAGCGCAGCGCTGGCAGCTGGAGCACGACGAAGACGCGCTGCTGGCACTGGTGCAGACGCCGACGCACCTTGAGCTGCGCAAGCGTGATGAGCCAAAGCTGGGTGGTATTTTTGTTGATTTCGTCACCGGAGCAATGGCGCATCGCCGTCGCTTCGGCGGTGGACGTGGCGAAGCTGTCGCCAAAGCGGTCGGCATTAAAGGCGGCTATCTGCCGGATGTGGTCGATGCGACGGCCGGACTAGGGCGTGATGCGTTTGTGCTGGCCGCACTCGGCTGCCGGGTGCGGATGCTGGAGCGCCATCCGGTCGTGGCTGCACTGCTGGAAGATGGCCTGCAGCGCGGTTATCAGGATGTGGAAATTGGCCCCTGGCTGCGCGAACGCCTGACGCTGATTCATGCAGCCAGTGCACAGGCGCTGGGCGAGATTACGCCGCAGCCGGATGTGGTCTATCTTGACCCGATGTATCCCCATCGCCAGAAAAGTGCGCTGGTGAAAAAAGAGATGCGGGTCTTTCAGTCGCTGGTCGGTCCGGATGAAGATGCGGATGCGCTACTGGAACCGGCCCGATGGCTGGCGAAGAAACGTATCGTGGTCAAACGGCCAGACTATGCACCGCCGCTGGCGGGTGTCGTGACGCAGGCGGCTGTGGTAACCAAAAGCCATCGCTTTGATATTTATCCGCCGCTGGTCAGTACGCGTTAGGTAATTATCAAGCTGAAGCAGTCACTTCAGGTCATGATAATTTCTCTGCCGGTTATGAACGCATATGTACTCTGAAAGCGAACGGTTTATCATATTGCGCTCAATAAAAAGCCTGTCTGAAATTTATTATCAGGCAGGCTTTAATTATCCGCATGCGCGTTGTCGCGTTAATACGGTGCTACTGATTCGGTCAGGCGGCTAATTTAGTCAGGAAGCCTGAAAATGCATTCAGGAAGCTTTTGGCGAAGTTCAGGCCAATGGCCTTGTAGGTCAGGCCCAGAGTCTGGCCCAGATCAGTGCTTTCCTTGATTGATGCGACGGTGGTGTCAAATAAGCCGGACACTTCAGTCAGTGCGGTATTAACCTCACCCAGAAATTCAGTCAGGCCCGCGCCGCTAACTGCAGCAATTTCTGTCTGGTTGATTTCTCTCATTTTTAATATCCTTATTGGTTTTTTAAAATAATGGGGATCATTATTCTGCTTTATCCGTTGCCTGCGCAGCAGATAAGCGAGCGAAAGATAACGGATAAATTAACCTTTTCCTATAGTAAGATTTTGATAAATTACCCTTTGCTATCAATAAAATTTCTATCATTAGCGACTGGATGAATGAGCAATGTAACAATGGCTTTGAAATTATGTATGGGACGGTAATTACAGCGCTAAAAGGAAGTAATATAAACGGAGATCAGAAATGATAAAGCAGCGGATATTTAGTTTTGTGTAAAGACAGCCTGGAGGATAGGTTTATAAATAAAAATAGATTCCGATGGCGTTGCCCGGGAATCAGGAACTTAAATCGCGGGCCAGAATAAAGCGTAAATATATTCATCCCGATAAAAAGCCGGCTTACACCGGCTTTAATAACAGCGGTTACTCTTCATCTTCATCGCGCAGCGGCACAATCAGCATGTCGATGTGCACGGTGTTGATCAACTGACGGGCTGAAGACATCAGCTTGCTCCAGAAATCCTGGTGATGACCACACACCACCAAATCAACGTCATATTTTTTGATCGCATCAACCAGCACCTGGCCGAGGTCGCCACTGCCGCTCAGTGTCTCACTGATCGGATAGCCCGCAGCATCTGATAATCCTTTCAGTGCCGCATGCGTCTCTTCAGAGATGCGCTTCTGCATATCCCCTAAGTTGACATCAATCAGGCCGGTGTAAAGGTCGGAGTAATTCACATCAACGTGAATCAGGGAAATTCTGGCATCGTACGGACGAGCCAGCGAGACGGCCTTATCCACCAGCAACTGACTTTCGGGAGAAAGGTCTACTGCAATCAGGATGTGTTTATAAGCCATGATAAAACTCCTTTCACGAGATTAAGGATGGCATCCGGTGTTCCTGCCGCGTCACAGCTTAGCGAAATCCTTTGCGCGAGCGGGCGATGAGCGCCACCAAAGTGTCTACCTGCGTTGCAGGTGATGATGTTGTTATGTTCTGAGTATAGCCTTCTCTCACTGCAAATGCTGCTGTTGCCGTCTGGCTTATGAATAAGATCAAGGCTATGCCAGATTTACTCGCGCTGAACGAAAATCATCGTTGGAAAAAATGTAAAGAACTCTCCTACACTGAAAAAAGGCGGTCCGGTTCGCAGCCGCTCAGGGGGTCGAAAATTTTCGCAGTCCGGTGATTCAGTGGCTGGTTTTTTCTGCAGGCGGATACGGTGTCTGACGCTGGTTCTGTTGCTGCGATGCCAGCCGGGAGGGGGAGAATATGATCAGCACTATTGCGCTTTTTTGGGCTCTTTGTGTGGTATGTATCGTGAATATGGCGCGCTATTTTTCATCGCTGCGTGCGCTGCTGGCGGTATTACGGGGTTGTGATCCGCTGCTGTATCAGTATGTCGATGGGGCGGGATTCTTCACCTCTCACGGTCAGCCGAGCAAGCAGGTACGGCTGGTCACCTATATCTGGGCAAAGCGCTATCTTGATCATCATGACGATGAGTTTATCCGGCGCTGCGAGCGGGTGCGGGGGCAGTTTCTTCTGACCAGTGCGCTGTGCGGACTGGTAGTGATCAGTCTGGTGGCGCTGGCGATCTGGCATTAAAAAAGGGCGACTTGCGTCGCCCTTTTTTAGCTGGCATCACACCAGTTTTAAGGCAATCCAGTAGAGCGAACCTGACAGCAGAATACAGACCGGCAGGGTGAAGATCCACGCCATGGCGATGTTCTTGATGGTCCGACTCTGCAGTCCGCCACCGTCAACCAGCATAGTACCGGCTACCGATGAAGAGAGGATGTGCGTTGTGGAGACGGGCATGCCGGTATAGCTGGCGACGCCAATCGACAGCGCTGCTGTTACCTGTGCTGACATGCCCTGTGCATAGGTCATGCCTTTTTTACCAATCTTCTCACCAATGGTGGTGGCAACACGACGCCAGCCAATCATGGTGCCAATGCCCAGCGCCAGCGCGACGGCCACAATAATCCAGATCGGCGCATACTCGATGGTGCCAAGCAGATCGCTTTTCAGCTTATTGAGGAAGCGCTTGTCATCTGGTGAGGTCTCTTCCAGACGGGCCGCTTTATCGGCGGTATCTGAGATACACAGCAGCAGACGACGCATCTGACCGCGCTGATCAACCGTCAGCTGGTCGTAGCTCTGCAGATTATTCAGTAACACCTGAGCACGCTGAACGGCCTGCAGTGCGCGCGCGCTGTCACAGTGGAACTCCTGCGGACTGGTCGCTGGCACTTCTTCCGGCGTTGGCAGCTTAGGCGGTGCCATCTGGATGATGTGGGTCAGCGAGGCGTTATGCTGCTGGTAATACTGCTCCAGGTGATTGACCGCATCGCGGGTACGCGTGATGTCATAACCGGAGGCATTCATATTCACCACGAAACCGGCCGGAGCCACACCAATCAGGACCAGCATGATCAGGCCGATGCCTTTCTGACCGTCATTCGCGCCGTGCGAATAGCTCACGCCAATGGCCGAAACAATCAAGGCAATACGGGTCCAGAACGGCGGCTTTTTCTTGCCGTCGATCTTCTCGCGGTCAGCAGGCGTCATATGAATACGCGCACGCTTTTTGGTATTGCTCCAGTAGCGACGCAGAATGAAGATTAAGCCGCCTGCGATCACCAGGCCAACGATCGGCGACAGAATCAGAGAAAGGAAGATGTTCAGGACTTTCGGGATGTTGAGTGCATCAACCACCGAGGTTCCGCTCATCAGGGCGTTGGTCAGACCGATACCGATAATGGCGCCGATCAGCGTATGGGAGCTGGAGGCCGGCAGACCGAGATACCAGGTGCCGAGGTTCCAGATAATCGCCGCCAGCAGCATAGAAAACACCATGGCGAGACCGTGAGCCGATCCAACATTTAACAACAGATCGGTGGGAAGCATATGAACAATAGCGTAAGCGACACTCAATCCACCGAGTAGCACGCCAAGGAAGTTGAATACACCCGCCATCACCACAGCAAGCTGGGCACGCATGGCACGCGTATAGATGACCGTCGCAACTGCGTTGGCCGTGTCGTGGAAACCGTTGATCGCTTCGTAAAACAATACAAACAGCAGGGCAAGAACCAATAACAGGCTAGTACTGAGGTCTAGACCAGCAAACAGATGTAGCATAAACGTTACGCCATTTTTGGAGGACATGAACGCGGCGCATTATCCGCGACAACGTGCTGTATGGGAAAGGAAAATATAGCGTTAATTTGACCTTTCGTCGTAAAGCTGAAGGGTAACTCAGCTAAAAAGGGTTAGATATTAAGCAGATACAATATGACACATTTACGGCAATTTTTTGACGCTGGCGTCTCGATGAGCAGATCACTACAATCTGCGCCTTTCCAGTTAAGTGAGTGAACCGCAGTGGAACAGTTTGACGTTATCATCATTGGTGCCGGCGCCGCCGGGCTGTTCTGTGCCGCCCAGGCCGGACAGCGAGGTCGCCGGGTGTTACTGCTGGATAACGGCAAAAAGCCGGGACGCAAGATTCTGATGTCTGGCGGTGGCCGCTGCAACTTCACCAATCTCTATACCGAACCAGCGGCCTATCTGTCGCACAATCCTCACTTCTGTAAATCGGCGCTGGCGCGTTATACCCAGTGGGATTTTATCGATCTGGTCAATCGTCATGGGATTGCCTGGCATGAGAAAACCCTGGGTCAGCTCTTCTGTGATGACTCGGCTCAGCAGATTGTCGATCTGCTGCTGGTCGAGTGTGACAAGGGCAATGTCACCCTGCGGCTGCGCAGTGAAGTGCTCAGCGTGGCGCGCGATGAAAGCGGCTACACCCTGCAGCTCAACGGCAGTACGGTTCAGGCGGAGAAGCTGGTCATCGCCAGCGGCGGTCTGTCGATGCCAGGCCTGGGCGCTTCGCCATTCGGCTACAAAATTGCAGAGCAGTTTGGCCTGAGCGTCTTTCCGACGCGCGCGGCGCTGGTGCCCTTTACCCTGCACAAGCCGCTGCTGGAGCAGCTGCAGACGCTGTCAGGCGTCGCGCTGGAAACCACGATTGACGCGCAGGATGGCACCCGCTTCAAAGAGGCGATGCTCTTTACCCATCGCGGCCTGTCCGGTCCGGCGGTGCTGCAAATCTCCAGCTACTGGCAGCCGGGTGAATTCGTCACTATCGATCTGTCGCCCGCCACGCCGCTTGAGGCGTTTCTGACGGCGCAGCGTGAAGCACACCCGAATCTCAGCCTGAAGAACAGCCTGGCGAAAATTCTGCCGAAGCGTCTGGTGGAAGTCTTACAGGGGCTGAAGGTGGTGCCGGATATCACCCTGAAGCAGCTCAACAGCAGACAGCAAACCGAACTGGCGCAGACGCTGCACGCCTGGCGCATCCAGCCAAACGGCACAGAGGGCTATCGTACGGCCGAAGTGACGCTGGGTGGCGTGGATACGACGCAGCTCTCCTCGAAAACGATGGAGGCGCGTGCAGTGCCGGGGCTTTACTTTATTGGCGAAGTAGCCGATGTCACCGGCTGGCTGGGTGGCTATAACTTCCAGTGGGCGTGGAGTTCTGCCTGGGCCTGTGCCCAGGCGTTGTAACGCGCGTTTACCAGCGCTGATGCACGTGAGGCGCGATCTTCTCCTGATAGATCTGCTTCAGCGCCGCCATCGTCTCCTCAGAGAGCGCATCGATATCACTGGCGCGGGCATTGGCTTCAGCCTGTTCACGGTTTTTTGCGCCAGGGATGACCACGCTGACATCCTCGTTCATCAGGATCCAGCGCAGCGCAAACATCGCCATGGTGGTGTCGCCCGTCACAAAGCGGCGAATCTCCTCAACCGCTTCCAGCGCCACCTCATACGGCACGCCGGAGAAAGTCTCGCCCTTATCAAACGCTTCACCATTACGGTTAAAGGTGCGATGGTCGTCAGCGGCAAACACGCTGTCGGCACGCATTTTGCCGGTCAACAGGCCTGACGCCAGCGGTACGCGGGCGATAATCGCCACATCCCGGCGTTTCGCCTCACGCAGCAACAGTTCTGCCGGACGCTGGCGGAAAATGTTGTAGATCAGCTGAATCGACGAGACGTTGGGAAATTCCAGTGCCTTCAGGCCTTCTTCGACTTTCTCAACGGAAACGCCGTAGTGACGGATTTTACCGGCCGCCACCATCTCATCCATCACCGCAAACACATCCGGGTTGTAATAGACCTCGGTCGGCGGGCAGTGCAGCTGCACCAAATCCAGCGTCTCAGTCTGCAGATTTTCCCGTGAACGATCGATAAAGGCGTTGAGGTTTTCGGCGTTGTAGCCTTCTGCCACGTGCGGTGAAAGGCGACGCCCCAGCTTGGTGGCGACAAACGGGCGTTCTCCGCCGCGCTGATTCAGTACCTCTGCGATAATCTTTTCGGAACGGCCATCGCCATAGACATCGGCGGTATCAATAAAGGTGATGCCCGCATCCAGCGCGGCGTTCAGCGCGGCTTTGGCATCCTCTATGCTCACTTCTCCCCAGGTTCCGCCAATGGCCCATGCGCCAAAGCCAATTTCAGAGACGCGCTGACCGGTACGGCCCAGTTTTCGTAATTTCATGCAAACCTTCCTCGATGCGTTTCAGACAGGGTGACAGAAAAGGGCTAACCATTGAGCTTAGCGCTTTCCGGCGGAGAGGCGCTTTAACGTTGTCGCACACCAGACGGGTAAAAATACAATGCTGCTACGGCAGGCTGCTGGTTACGTTGAAGATTTCAGCGAAAAGCAGCTCAAGCTGGATAGATACCGCTTCGCTAATTAATTGATTTTAAGAAATTTCACCTGAAATTAAACAGGCGAGAGTGTGGATTCCATCACATACTTCAACTTTCAGGCCAACAATGGGATCGCTATGTTTAAATTTGTTAAGTCGGTCTTCGCCAGTCCCGAGAAGTTCCTGCAGATCATGACCCGTCAGGATATCAACGACTCGATCGCAGAAGGTGAGCGCATCATTATTGATGAAAACGGCAATATCGCGGTCAACACGCTGAGCGAGGAAGTCCAGGAAGATTTCGCCCGCCACGTGAATATGTTAAAGGGAGTGTGAGGTGGGTACCGCAATATTTATGGTGTTGATGGTCAGTGGTTACTGGTACACCAGCCGTGATTTGAATAGCCGCTTTAAAATCCGTCGTTCGTCGGGCTGGGATGTCTATTTCCTGGTCGCGCTTTACGGTTGTATTTTTGTGCTCCAGGGTGTCTTTGCGACCGGTATCGTCTGGTTACTGCTGCTCTGTATCTCCGGCATTGCCAACGCTGTCCAGATGATCCCCGGCGTTCATCTGAAGTGGCAGGTGGAGTTTATGAACTGGAGCTTCCTGGGCATCCAGGCTCCGGTGGTGATCATGCTCGCCTTTGCCATTCTGCTCTGTCTCTATCGCTCAAACTGGGCAGGCAGCGCAAGACTGAATGTCTCCGGTCGTAAAGACCTCTATCAGCGACTGTCACGCTCTAATGGCGTGGAGCAACTGCTGTTTCAGTGCATGGAAGAGGGCGAACTGGCGTGGATTACGCTGAAGTCGCGCCGCATCTACATCGGCATGGTTCATGCCTCGACCTTCGAATATGAAAGCACCAAAAACATCGTGCTGATCCCGATGCTGAGTGGCTATCGCGACAGTAAGACGCTGAAGCTGGCGGTAGAGCATAACTATAGCAAATGGTACGCCGAGCACGAGATTACGCTCGACTCGAAGCCCAAAGATGCGATGTCGTTCCGAAAAGTGATCATGGTGGACCAGATTGAGAGTCTGTCACTGTTTGATCCGGCCAGTGCCACGGCGCTTTCGATGGGACATCCGCAGGAAGTGGAGAAGAGTCAGGGGAATGATGACGATGACAGCCCGGATGATGAAAGCCGGGACGCGCAGGATTAAAAAGCCCGATCGGTTTCCCCTGATGATGTGACTTCATCAGGGGAAACCAATCCCACCTCACACCATATTTTCCGCCGTAAACAGCCGAAACGCCACTTTGCCCGCCTGATACACATCCGGCTGATAGCCGGTTTCGAGATAACTCAGCATCAGATCAATCGCTAAACGGGCATGCTGCTGGGCATGCTGATCCAGGGTAAAGGCCACTTCATCGTTCAGCAGTAGCTGGCGGGTGACATCATAAAGCTCATGGGTGATGTAGGTGCATTTACCCAGCAACTGGTGGGCGCGCAGGGTGTCGCTGACATCACTATTTCCCATGCCGGTGTTATAGACCCCTGCAACTGCCTGCGACGGACGCAGATGGCGGGCCAGCTCACTGCGGATGGTTTCCCGCTGATCCTGACCCGACAGCACCTCACGCAGATGACGCAGTGGCGCACGCTGCTCCATGGCTTCACGGAAGCCAGCGATACGCTGACGGTGGGCGCGATAATCAAAGCGGCCGCTGACCATCAGAATATCGCCGGGCTGGTTCAGGGTTTTACTCATCAGCAGGCCTGCGGTGCGGCCTGCCTGATACTGGTCGATGCCAACATGACACAGGCGGTCAGCGTCGGGCAGATCGGTGACGATGGTGATCACCGGCACATTGCGGCTGCGGCACAGCGCCAGGGCGCGATAGACAGGTGGCGAGTCGTGCGCAAACACAATGATGCCGTCACGGTTACTGCTGCAGGCGATAATGCTTTGCGCCAGCTGCTCAGGCTGCGCTTCGGCCACCAGCGTTTTGTGCAGCTTCAGGCGGCGATAGCCAAGCTGACTGGCGATCTCGCTGAAACAGGTGGTGAGCTGCTGAAAAAAGGATGAGCCGTTATTGCTGAGAAAGACTTCGATTTGCCAGGGATGCTGATACTCCTCTGGCAGCAGACGCCGGAGTCCCGCTTCGCGCGCGGCTTTCAGGACTTTGCGGCTGGTCTCCAGCGAGACGCCGCCGCGCTCATTCAGCACCCGGTCGACCGTCGCAATCCCGACGCCCGCCATTTTTGCCACCACCTCTAAGGTGAGCTTTTTCATTCAGACTCCACGCGTAAACGGGGCTTAGCTGCTGCCTGCCAGACTGTTTATCTCTTCTAACCGGTTAAAAGTAAAAGATAAAGCGATTTAATGATGGAAAACCATCAATGGCATTGCGCCATGAGCTTTTACCCTCAGTGCGGTCGTCAGGTTAAAAAGCACAGCGGGCCGCTGTCCGGACGGAAATACCGTTAAGCTTGTAGCGAGACAATTAACGAGGAGTGAATATGGCGCAGCAAAAAGAAGTTCTGATTATTGGTGCATCACGCGGTATCGGTCTGGCGGTCGTGCAGGCGTTTGCCGGTGAGGGCTGGCAGGTCACGGCCACCCATCGCAGCGGCGTTCCGGAGCAGGGCAACAAGCCAGGTATCGACTGGCAGGCGCTCGATATGACCGACGCATCGGCGGTTCAACAGCTTGCCGGCCAGCTCAGTGGCAAATCGTTCGATGCGATTCTGATCAATGCCGGGATTTCCGGGCCTTCGCACCAGAAGGTGTCGCAGAGTAACGATCAGGAGCTGGCGCAGCTGTTCCTGACTAATGCGATAGCACCGGTTCGCAGCGCAGAGATTCTGCTGCCGCTGCTGAAGCCGGAGGGCGTACTGGCGCTGACCTCATCCCAGCTCGGCAGCCTGAATGAAAATCCGGACGCGCAGATGCCGATTTACTCGGCCAGCAAAGCTGCACTGAATATGCTGAGCCGCACGCTGACCCCCGCAGTTGAAGCACAGAACGGGACGCTACTGACGCTGCATCCCGGCTGGGTAAAAACAGATATGGGCGGCGAGAGTGCGCCGCTGACGGCAGAAGAGAGTGCGGCCGGTATCGTTCGGCAGTTAACCCAGTGGGGCGGACGCGGGGGCCATCACTACGTCGATTACGCCGGCCAGCAGCTGCAGTGGTAAGCTGAAACGGGGCGGTTACGCCCCGATGTCCCGCAGTGCCTTACCCTTCATCAGGTTGCGTTCAATATGCTCCAGCGTCACATGTTTGGTCTCAGGTACCAGCATCATGGTCAGCACGATAAACACCAGATTGAGTGCACCGTAGAACCAGAAGGTGTTGGCGTTCCCCAACTGATCCAGCATCGTCAGGAAGGTCGCACCCACAATCATGTTGCCGACCCAGTTGGTGGTGGTGGAAGCAGTAATGCCGAAGTCACGCCCTTTCAGCGGCTGAATCTCTGAACAGAGCAGCCAGATCACCGGTCCGGCCGCCATCGCAAAACCAACGATAAACATCAGCAGCATCGCGACCGCAAAGTATTTGCGGAAATCCGTTTCGACGCCGATGTGCAGCAGCGTGCCCAGCACGCCCATGCCCACCGCCATCACCAGAAAACTGGTGGTCAGCATCGGCTTGCGACCCCAGCGATCGACAAAAAAGATGGCAATCAGCGTGGCCAGCATGTTGACCAGCCCGACAATCACCGTGCCCCACATCTGCTCACTGGTGCTGGAGAAACCGGCAATATTGAAGATTTTAGGGGCGTAATACATCACCACATTCATCCCGGTAAACTGCTGCATCACCTGTAGCAGCATCCCCAGCCACACCGCGCGGCGAAAATTGCCATTAGAGCGGAACAGCGACCAGCCGCGCTGTTTCACCTGCAGACTTTCACGGATCTCTTCCAGCTCCTCCCGCGCCTGTTCGCTGCTGTTACGCAGCCGATCCAGCACGCGCTGTGCCTCGTTAAAGCGTCCGTGCGCTGCCAGCCAGCGCGGACTGTTGGGCAAAAACAGCACGCCGATAAACAGGATTACTGCCGGAATAGCGATAACGCCGAGCATTGCGCGCCAGTTGCCACTGTAGCTGAACGCGGTGTCGGAGAGATAAGCGACCACGATGCCGGTAGTCAGCATCAGCTGATACATCGAAATCATTGAGCCACGAATACGTTCCGGCGCAATCTCCGCCAGATAGAGCGGCGCGGTGTAAGAGGCGATGCCTACCGCCAGCCCCAGCATCACACGGGCACAGACCAGCGACTCTACATCGGGTGAAAAGGCGGACCAGAGCGAACCAATGACGAACAGCGTCGCGCCCGCCAGCATACTTTTCTTACGTCCCAGCTTTGAGGACATCCAGCCCGCCGCCAGCGCACCCAGCGCCGCACCAAACATCATCGAACTCACCACCCACTCCTGCTGATGGTTGGTAATCTGCAAATCCTTCGCCAGGAACGGCAAGGCCCCCGCGATGACGCCGATATCCAGACCAAACAGCAGGCCGGACAGCGCCGCCATAAAACAGACGAACCAGGTAAAACGGTTCTGATGATTTCCTGATTTTTTAGCCGCGGCCATGCGAGTCTCCTTGCAGTGATTCAGTGTCAATATTGTTAATGTTATGTAAACATAGTCGATATCAATGTGGGTCCGATCACACTTCAGCTTATCGCTGGGGGCGCACAACATGGCTGCGAAAAGAAAGCATCAGAGATCAGCAGGTTGATGCAGAAACGGGAAACCGCAGCAGGGCACGAATACGCAAAGCAGCCTGCATCAGGTCAGATTTTGCAACTGACCGCCTGCGGCATTACACTTCCGCCTTTCTGCTATTGATTGAAGGTGCTTATGTCTGAACCTTTCCAGCGTCAGCCGCTACCCTTGCCGGGCGGTCATAAAAAAGTTTTACTGCACTCCTGCTGCGCACCCTGTTCGGGGGAAGTGATGGAAGCGATGCTGGCCTCCGGCATTGAATACACCATCTATTTCTACAACCCGAATATTCATCCGCTCAAAGAGTATGAGCTGCGCAAAGAGGAGAATATTCGTTTTGCCGAGAAATTTGGCGTGCCGTTTGTCGATGCTGACTATGACCGGGATAACTGGTTTGAGCGGGCGCGCGGGCTGGAGTGGTCACCGGAACGGGGTGAACGCTGCACCATGTGCTTCGATATGCGCTTTGAGCGCACGGCACTCTATGCCCATGAGAACGGATTCCCGGTAATGACCAGTTGTCTGGGTATTTCACGCTGGAAAGATATGAAGCAGATTAATAGCTGTGGTGTCCGTGCAGCGGCGGCGTATCCGGATCTGATGTACTGGGATTTTAACTGGCGTAAAGGTGGCGGATCGGCGCGCATGATTGAAATCAGTAAGCGCGAAAGTTTCTATCAGCAGGAATATTGCGGCTGCGTCTATTCACTGCGCGACACCAATCGTCATCGCGTCACCCAGGGACGTGAGCGTATTAAGATTGGTGTGCAATATTATCAGCCGGATGAATCCTGATTAACTGATATCGCAGAAAGCATCTGCCTGCGCATAGCCGCGCGCTGAGCGCGTAACAGGCCGGACTGTTACGCCACAGCTCTGCTTTATGCTTCCTGGCCGTACGTAGCTGCACAGCGCGCAGGGGTCGTCAACGTCGGCCATCTGCTGCTTCGCTTCTTCACTCATCAGACGTTTACGGCAGGCGCTTGGCGTGCAGCCCATAATCTGCTTAAACGAGCGGGTAAAAGATTGCTGGCTTTCAAAATGGTATTTCAGTGCCAGGCTGATGATTGGCGTGCGGCTGTTTTTTAAATCATTCACACTGGCGTTAAGTTTTTTCTTACGAATATAGCGCGCCAGTGTTTCATTATGATAACGGGCAAAGAGTTTCTGTAAATACCATTTCGAATACCCGGCTTTTTCTGCAATATCATCCACGCTTAAACGCTGGTCGAGATTATTATTAATCCACTCAGTAATTGAGACGATCACGCTTTCGTTATATCTGTTTTCTTTCATGGCTGTTCTCCCCTGTTTAATTAAGAGGAATTATGAATTATTTATCTTAATGTGCTTATTCTTTGCGTAAAGTTCTTTCAGTATTTGAATCGTTATCTCTGAAGAGATTCATATGAACAGCAGTTATTAATAAAAAGCATGAATTGTAATTGGTTTGTTGGTAATTACAGGCGAGGGATACTCGATCCTGGGCGAATAACAATAAACGCGAGCATATGATTTGGCTTTCGGCCTCGCAGCTAACGCAGCCAGCGTCGATGACATCAACGTCATAGCACGGACCATCAATAGATTTTCTGCCGCGACATGCCAGGCTTACGACTTACCTTTAACCTGGAGAACCCTGGATGAGCCCGACATACGTGTTGAAAAAACCGCTTGCCGCTTTGCTCACCTCGCTGGCTTTATTTGCGCATGCACCTGCCAGTGCCGCTGGTGTGTATGGCGAACAGCTGGAAGGATTTCATTACCCCTATCCTCTGCAGCATTTCGATTTTCAGTCCCAGCAGCAACCGCTGAGTATGGGCTATATGGATGTGAAACCGGCGCAGCGTGCCAACGGCGAAACCGTGGTGCTGATGCACGGTAAAAACTTCTGTGGCGCAACGTGGGAAGAGACCATTCGCGCGCTGACTCAGCAGGGATATCGCGTTATCGCGCCCGACCAGATTGGCTTCTGCAGCTCGACCAAGCCAGCCAGTTACCAGTACAGCTTTCAGCAGCTGGCAGATAACACCCATCAGCTGCTCGCCCGGCTGGGTGTAGAGAAGGCAGTGATTATCGGTCACTCCACGGGCGGAATGCTGGCAACGCGTTATGCGCTGATGTACCCGGAACAGACGCAGAAGCTGGTGCTGGTCAACCCGATTGGGCTGGAGGACTGGAAAGCCAAAGGCGCACCGTGGCGTTCGGTGGATCAGTGGTATCAGCGCGAACTGAAACTCAGCGCGGAGGGCATTAAGAAGTATGAGCAGCAGACCTACTATGTCGGGCGCTGGAAACCTGACTATGACAAGTGGGTCGATATGCTGGCCGGGCTCAACAGCGGGCCGGGACATCAGAAAGTGGCGTGGAACTCCGCGCTTATCTACGACATGATTTTCACGCAGCCGGTATTGTATGAATTTGGCGCTCTGAACGTGCCCACCACGCTGATGATCGGCACCTCAGACACCACAGCCATCGGCAGTGATATCGCTTCTGCAGACGTGAAAGCCCGGCTGGGGAATTATGCGGTGCTGGGGAAAGAGACCGCAGAACGTATTCCGGGCGCGCGCTTAATTGAATTTCCCGGTATGGGACACGCGCCGCAAATGGAAGAACCGGCAAAGTTTAACCAGGCGCTGCTCAACGATCTGGGCCGGCCCTGAAGGGTCAGGTGCTGCGGCACCTGATCTCAAACCGCTACGCGTTTCTGCTTCTTCCTGAGGTACATCTGCTCATCGCTGTCGTGCAGCAACTGCTCCAGCGACTGTGGATGCGCCGCGTCAAACTCCACCACGCCAGACGAGAATTGCAGACGATAACGACGATTCAGACTGACTGACTGCTGTTGCAGATAACGGTCAAACTGCGCGAGCAATGCTTCGCTCTGCTGCTGCTGCAGGCCGTTGAACAGCACCACGAACTCATCGCCGCCCAGACGGGCAAACAGATCGGAGTGCTTAAACACCACCTTCATCGCATCGGCAAAGTCCATCAGCGCGCGGTCGCCTTCACGGTGGCCCAGCGAGTCGTTAATCTGCTTAAATTTGTCGAGATCGAGAAAGGTCAGGCAGGCGGGCCGGTTTTTCATCCGGCACTCATTCAGCACCATCTGCCCCAGCGTCATAAAGCCGCGGCGATTGGTAATCTGGGTCAGCTCATCACAGGTGGCGGTCTGAAAGGCGACCAGTTCCGCTTCAGCCATCGCGGCCAGGTCACGCATCGTGGCCTGATCCTCTTCATTAAACTGGCGCGGTTCACGGCCAATAATACAGAGCGTGCCCATTTTGGCACCGCCCGGCGCACGCAGGGGACAGCCGGCATAAAAGCGAATGTGCGGCTCACCGGTTACCAGCGGATTATCATAAAAACGCGCATCTTTTTGCGCATCTTCAACGATCATGATCTCATCCTGAAGAATGGCGTGGCCGCAAAATGAGATGTTGCGGGGCGATCCTTTAGGTTCATAGCCCTGAGCGGATTTAAACCACTGATGGTCAGCTTCCAGCAGGCTGACTAACGCGATAGGAACGTCATACAGGCGGCGCGCCAGGCGGGTTAAACGATCAAACCGCTCCTCCGCTGGCGTGTTCATTATGTTCAGCGCACGCAACTGCGATAAACGTTGTGCCTCGTCGGCAGGGATTTCAGGTGCTTTCATCTCAGAGACCTTTATTGTTTTAGCTGAAGCCAGGTTCTGGTGTTTGCCTTACGGCGAAGAAGAAGAGCGTGGCATAGCAACCACGCTCTTTATGAGGAGGGGATCAGAGCACTTTTTGTTCTGCGAGATCAAGGGCGAAATAGCTGAAAATCAGGTCCGCACCGGCGCGTTTAATCGCACCGAGGCTTTCCAGCACCACATTGCGCTCATCAATGGCACCGGCCTGCGCGGCAAATTTGATCATCGCGTATTCGCCACTCACCTGATACGCCGCCAGCGGCAGTTCGGTACGTTCACGAATGTCGCGCAGGATATCCAGATAGGCACCTGCCGGCTTCACCATCAATGAATCCGCGCCCTGAGCCGCATCAAGCAGCGATTCACGGATCGCTTCACGACGGTTCATCGGGTTCATCTGGTAGGTTTTACGGTCGCCTTTCAGCGCCGTTCCGGCGGCTTCACGGAACGGGCCGTAAAACGATGAAGCGAATTTGGTGGAGTAGGACATGATAGCGGTCTGGGTAAAGCCCGCCGCGTCCAGTGCCCGGCGAATCGCCTCAACCTGACCATCCATCGCCGCTGACGGCGCAATGAAATCCGCACCGGCTGCGGCGGCAACCACCGCCTGTTTACCCAGATTTGCCAGGGTTGCATCGTTATCGACACCATGATCGCAGAGCACGCCACAGTGACCGTGGCTGGTGTATTCGCAGAAGCAGGTGTCAGACATCACAATCATTTCCGGCACGGTGTCTTTGCAGATGCGGGACATGCGTGCCACCAGACCGTTTTCGTTCCAGGCATCGCTGCCGGTCGCGTCGGTATGGTGCGAAATACCAAAGGTCATCACCGAGCGAATGCCCGCTTTGGCGATGCGCTCAATCTCATAGGCGAGACGTTTTTCCGGAATACGCATCACGCCAGGCATCGCCTGAATCGCTTTGTAATCGTCGACTTCTTCTTCAACAAAGATAGGCAGAGCCAGATCGTTCAGGCTCAGAGAAGACTCCTGGAACATTTCACGCATTGAAGCGCTGGCGCGCAATCGTCTTGGGCGCTGGATAAGGGAATAATCAGACATTTTCATTCTTAAGCAGGTGAAAAAAGTGGCTACAGTTTACTCTCTTTGTCTGCGAGGCATGAAGGTTTGTGTGCGGTAATAAGAGGGGAAAAGAACTCTCCCGCCGGGCGGCGGGAGAGCAGAACGATTACTCGTTGATATCCGGATGCTGCTGCACCAGGTTTTTACGTTTCGCTTCCAGGCGGGCAATCTCTTCGTCGATATCTTCGATTTTGTGCTCGATGTTATCGTGATGCTCCTGCAGGATTTCGCGCGCTTCTTCCATGTCTGAGGCGGCCGGCGTGGCACCTTTCAGTGGCTTGTTCGCCGTCTCTTTCATGAACAGACCGGTAATCAAACCAATCACCGCGACCACCATCAGATAGTAGGCTGGCATGTAGAGGTTGTTGGTGGTTTCTACCAGCCAGGCCGCCAGCGTTGGCGTCAGACCGGCAACCAGTACCGAGATGTTAAACGCACTCGCCAGCGCACTGTAGCGGATGTGCGTCGGGAACATCGCAGGCAGTGACGAGGCCATCACACCGGTAAAGGCGTTGAGGATCACCGCCATCAGCAGCAGACCACCAAAAATCAGGCCCAGCACGCCACTGTTGATCATCATGAAGGCGGGAATCGCGAAGACCAGCAGGGCGATACTGCCGATGATGATAAACGGACGGCGGCCGAAACGGTCACTCATCATGCCGATCATCGGCTGAACAAACAGCATACCAATCATGATGGCGATGATAATCATCACGCCGTGATCTTCGCTGTAATGCAGGTTGTGCGACAGGTAGCTCGGCATGTACGTCAGCAACATGTAGTAGGTGACGTTCGTGGCGATAACCAGACCGATACAGGAGAGCAGGCTGCGCCAGTGTTTGGTCGCAATCTCTTTAAATGAAACCTGCGGACCATCCTGCAGGCCTTCACGGTCGCCCTGTTCCAGTTTGTCCACATGCTGCTGGAATGCCGGGGTCTCTTCCAGCGCATGGCGCAGGTAAAGACCGATGATGCCCAGCGGCAGCGCGACGAAGAACGGCAGACGCCAGCCCCACTCAAGGAAGCGCTCTTCCCCGATAATAGAGGAAATCAGCACGACCAGGCCCGCGCCGAGCACAAAGCCCGCAATCGAACCGAAGTCGAGCCAGCTTCCCATAAAGCCGCGTTTACGGTCAGGCGAATATTCGGCCACAAAGATAGACGCACCGGTATATTCACCGCCTACCGAGAAGCCCTGTGCCATCTTGGCTAACAGCAGCAGAATCGGTGCCCAGATGCCGATGGAGGCATAGGAGGGTATCAGGCCGATACAGAACGTACTGACCGACATGATGATGATGGTGATAGAGAGAATTTTCTGACGACCATATTTGTCGCCCAGCATACCGAAGAACAGACCACCTAGCGGACGGATCAGGAAGGGGACAGAGAAGGTACCCAGCGCGGCGATCATCTGCACGCCTGGTGATGCATCCGGGAAGAAGACTTTACCCAGTGCATAGGCCACAAAGCCATAAACACCGAAGTCGAACCACTCCATCGCGTTCCCCAGAGAGGCCGCGGTGATGGCTTTACGTAAACGGGCATCATCGATGATAGTCACATCATCGATCCCAATTGGTTTTACACGCTTCCTACGCAATTTCATAGAATTACCCTGTAATGGAACACGAAAGTCCTCAACGGCGCGAGCCGCGGTGAGTCATCAGACCGCTGCGTTGAGAAATTTAAGCATAGCTTCAAATAAGCGCGGTTTACGCGCTCACTGACACAATAATTACTGTTGTGATTATTGCGAACAGCGACAGAGTATACCGTTTTTGTGTGATATCTGTCATGTTTGGGCTACATACAGGCTATTTTTACCACTGATGCGGCTGATTAGCTGCGAAAAAAATTATCACGCTGCGTGACAACCGCCGTTTTTTTCAGCAAATTGAGGGTGATGCGCGGCGATACCGACGCCGCAGGTGGTTATTCGCTATACAGAGCCGGATGGCAGTAAGCCAGGCGGCTTAACAAAGACGCTTAGACGCCGATATTGCGCGGCGAGTCTGTTAAGTTCAGGGGCGGTTCAGAGGCTGACTGTCTGATGAGTCTCAGAGGCATGATCCGCTTTAACCGGCTGTTCGCCCTGCCTGGCGAGCCAGGCGATCAGCGCCGCGTTGTCCATCGGGCGGGCATAATAATAGCCCTGGATAAAGACTACGCCGCGCCGATGCAGATAGCTGAACTGCAATGCGTTTTCGACGCCTTCCCCCAGGACTTCCAGCTCAAGCTCATGACTGAGCTGAATGATTGCATCCAGTACCGGGGTTCTGCCCTCCAGGGATTCAATCGCGTTGATAAAGCCGCGATCGATCTTCAGATAATCCATCGTAAAGGTCTGTAAATAACTCAGCGAACAGTGACCGGTACCAAAATCATCAATCGCGACTTTCATTCCGCAACCGCGCAGCTGCTCCAGTTTGCGTGCTACCTCAACGCCGTCTTTGATCAGGCTGCGTTCGGTCAGCTCCAGGGTAATCAGGAACTGCTTCTCTTTTACCCGCCCGGCGAAGTGCAGCATATCGTCGACAAAATCCGGATGCTGCAGATGATCGGCCGCTACATTGATAGCCAGATGGAAGCCTGGCTCAACCTGCCACGCCTGCACATCCGCTGCAATTAAATCGAGCAGATGACGGGTCAGCGGCACAATCATGCCTTCCGCTTCAGCGGCACCGATAAAAATATCGGGCCGGATCCCGTTACCGTCCGGTGTTGTCCAGCGCAGCAGTGCCTCTGCGCCGCTGCAGCGCTGCTGTCGGTTGTCATAGACGGGCTGATAGTGCGCCCTGAACTGGCCGCTGGCGATGGCCCGTCGAATCTCATCGCGCCAGGAAATACGCCGTTGCAGCCAGTTCGCCATCAGCATCATCAGCAGAATAGAGAAAATTATCGCCATCGGCATGATGATCAACATCACCTGACGCCATGCCGAGATCAGCTCAGAGGGTGAGGCAATAAGGGTGACAGAGAGCGGATATCGACTGGAGCCGGCCTGATAAATCAGCGGTTCAAACCAGCCGGACAGGGCGATTTGCGGATCGCCAAACGAGATCGGCGCGCCGTCGTTAAACTCCATGCTGAAATGATAGAGATGGGTGCTGCTGATAGCGCGCATAAAATCGATGAGATACTGGCCATCAATCACTGCCCAGAATCCCTCACCATCGGGCAGATCGCGCATAAAAATCACTGCGGGACGATCCGGCACACCTGTGGTTCCTGCAATCGACAGGCTCCACCAGGCTTTTCCGGTGACCGGCGCGTCACGCATGATCATATCGCTCAGAGAACCCGGTTTTGTACCATAGGCTGAAGAGCAGGCAATTCTGTTTTCTTCCATCTTACCGACGGCGCGAAAATAGGGATTCAGCGAACCGATGCGCTGCAACTGGTTTTCAATCTGGCGGCACGACTGATGCTGAAACTGGCGCAGCTCAGTAATCATATCCCACGCGCTGTCGCTCATTCTCTCGGCCTGAGATAATAGGGTGTTTGCCGCGCTCACCTGCTGCTGCCGAACGGTATGGCGCGCATCAAGGGCGGTGAAAAAAATGCCAATAATCAGAGGCAGCACACCGGAGATAATAATCACCAGCCTGGCGTAGTCGCGTTTTCGTTTTAGTAGCGGCACCGCTAAATCCTCTGGATATTATTGGTATTATACGGAGGGGCTAATCAGTGGCGCAGCATAGCATTTCTCCGGGCGGTGCAGATTAGCGTTTTTGCCATCAACTGAACTGACTCAGGTCAATTATCGACCAGACTTTGCATTTAATGACAGGTTGTTTTGCCTTTATTGGTATTCAGCAAAAAAATCAGATGAGCAGGGACGACAGGCGCGGCAAAAGGGCGAATCACTTGCGGTAGCCCGGGGAGACCCTGGCCCGCCTGAGAGCGGGCGCAGGGTAAACGTGTTTCTCAATCAGCAAAATAGATCTGTTTCAGCGCCACTTCAACGCCGCGCAGTTCAGCCAGTCCTTTCAGCCGGCCAATGGCGGAATAACCGGGATTGGTGCGCTTATGCAGGTCGTCCAGCATCTGATGGCCGTGATCGGGACGCATCGGAATCGCTCGCTGATTGCCTGCCTGGCGACGCCGCTGCTCTTCCGCCAGAATGACCCTGATGACACCGACCATATCGACGTCGCCCGCCAGGTGCGCGGCTTCATGGAAGCTGTTGGGGTTATCCTCGCGTTTTGTGGCGCGCAGGTGGACAAAGTTAATGCGGTCGGCATAGGTTTCCGCCATCTCAAGCAGCGCATTGTCGGCACGCACGCCATAGGAACCCGTACAGAAACAGAAACCGTTGTGCAGACTGTCCACGGTGTCCTTCAGCCACTGCATATCTTCCTGGGTAGAGATAATGCGCGGCAGGCCCAGAATCGGGCGCGGTGGATCGTCCGGATGTACTGCCAGTTTAATACCCACCTCTTCGGCAACCGGCACAATGGCGCGCAGGAAAGTCGCCATATGCTCGCGCAGTGTTGCTTTGTCGATGCCGTCATACTGCGCCAGCTGTGCCTGGAACTGCTCCAGCGTGTAACCCTCTTCGGCTCCAGGCAGACCGGCGATAATATTGCGCACCAGCGTGCTTTTCTCTTCACCGCTCATGGCGGCAAAGCGCTGAGCGGCGGCCTGCTGTTCAGCCGCGCTGTAATCCTGCTCCGCACCCGGACGCTGCAGCAGATAAAGTTCGAAGGCGGCGAAAGCGTCGGCGTCGAAGCGTAGCGCTTTTGCGCCATCCGGCAGCGTCCAGGCGAGATCGGTGCGCGTCCAGTCCAGCACCGGCATAAAGTTGTAGCAGACGGTATCAATGCCGCAGGCGGCCAGATTGCGTATCGACTGCTGATAGCTGGCGATATAGCGAAGGTAGTCACCGCGCTGGGTTTTGATCGCCTCATGAACCGGAATGCTCTCCACTACCGACCAGACCAGACCTTTTTCCGCCAGCAGCGCCTGACGCGCTTTAATCTCCTCAACCGGCCACACTTCGCCGTTAGGGATATGGTGCAGCGCCGTCACAATACCGGTTGCGCCCGCCTGACGGGCATCATCCAGGGAGACCGGGTCGTTCGGACCGTACCATCGCCATGTATGTTCCATTTTTACTCCTCAACTGTGATGCGGCCCAGTGGTCAGGCCGCTGGGCCAAGAGTATGATAGAGGGCAAAACAGGGCCGTGATCCGGATCGCAGCATGACAAACTGCATCCGGCAAGTGAGCGGTTTATGCGGAATAAAAGGAGAAGGTAATGAACCTGCCAGTCATTAAAACGGAGCGCCTGTACCGTCAGATCGCCAACGCCATTATGGCCGGTATCGCGCGCGGTGATTTTGTGGCGGGCGGCCTGTTACCGCCCGAGCGCGAGCTGGCAAAACAGCTGGGTGTCAGCCGTTCGTCAGTGCGTGAAGCATTGATTGCGCTGGAGATGACCGGCTGGGTCGATATCCGTACCGGCAATGGTGTTTACGTCGCTCAGCCGCTGCCACAGGCCGCAATCCCGCAGGAGAGTGAAACCTGCAGCCTGCAGGACCTTTTGCAGGCGCGTGAAGCCTTTGAAGGCATGCTGGCAGGATTTGCCGCCCGTAACGGAACCGCCGTGCAGCGGGAGGCACTGCTGGCGCTGACCGCTGAACTGCAGCAGTACAATGAAAACGACGCGGCGTATCTGGAGCAGGATAAACGCTTTCATCTGCTGATCGGCGAGATGAGTGGCAATGACGTGTTACGCGACCTGCTGGAGCAGCTCTGGAACCGGCGTCACAGCCCACACGTGCAGCGGCTGGAACGCCATTATGCCGATAACAGCTTTGCGCAGGCGATGAACGCTGACCATCAGCAGATCGCCGACGCGATTGTGGCAGGCGACGAAGCAGTAGCCCGCCAGGCGATGGAGAGCCATCTGCAGCACGTCCAGCAGCGGCTACTTGGTTAATCCCCGAACGCGTTTAGGTCGTCCGGTGCCCAGCATAATCGCCAGACGGCTGCCGCCCGGCGTGGTCTCCATCAGGATTTTGGTAATGCTGGTCAGCGGCACCGAGAGCAGCATGCCGACCGGTCCGAGCAGCCAGCCCCAGAAGACCAGTGACAGAAATACCACCAGCGTTGATAAACCCAGGCCGCGACCCATCAGACGCGGTTCCAGCATGTTACCAAACACCATATGAATCGCGGTAAACAGCGCTGCCACCATCGCGGCATCAAACAGGCTGTTCAGTAACAGCGCCTGCAGAAAAGGCGGAATGCCGGCAATAATCGGGCCGATATTAGGAATATAGTTGAGGATAAATGCCACGACGCCCCACAGCAGCGCGAACTTTACATCCAGCAGATAGAGACTCAACCAGACGGCGATGCCGGTGATGAGACTCACCAGGGTTTTTAGCGCCAGATAGTGCGTTACACCTTTCAGCGCCTTATGCAGCCCGGCGATGCGAATTTTGGGATTTACCAGTGCGTTACGCATTTTGTAAGGCAGGTGATGAACCTCAAACAGCATAAAGACCACGGTAAGCACCAGCAGCACGGTATTGGTCATCGCGCCGGAAAAGCCGCTGAGCGCCACGCTCGCCAGGTTCATCATGGTATTCGGGTCAAAGCGCTGTACCAGCGCATCGGTAGAAATATTGAGATGAAAACCCGCCGCCAGATGTTGCAACACCGTCATTTTCTGCTCCATGGTGGCGCGCAGTTGCGGGTAGAGATCAGAAAACTCGCTCATCGAGCTGGCGATGATGGCACCCAGCAGCAGAATACCGCAGAAGATCACAGTAATGACCAGCCCAATCGCCAGTCCACGGCGGAAGCCACGACGCATCAGCATTGTCACCAACGGATTCAGCACAATGGCAAAGAACGCCGCCAGCAGAAGCGGGACCAGAATATCGGACGCGGCCCGAACCCCGGCAAGAATGATGACCAGCATTGCCAGTTTTATCAGAATATTTTGTCCAATCTTTTCCCGTTGCAGCTCGCTCATTGCCTCTCCCGTGACGTAATCTGGCTGTTGGAAGTGTAGCTGAAAGAAAATTAACAATCTGATTTATCAGAGAAACGGTAAAGCGCGGCGGCATAATAGCGAGGTAATCAGCGCCATCGCACTCAGCTATGACGCCAGGGCCGCGACGCCCTGCTGTTCCTGTTTTTACGCCGCGTTCTGCTGCCCGATAACCGAGCCATTGGGATGCGCCAGTGACGAAAGCGGGTATAGTTAAAGGATAAACCTTATCATTCAGCCAACTACGCGCGAGAACCTATGCCTGAACAGCCTGCAGCGGAACAGAATGCTCCATCCGGAAGCCTGAATATCTCGCTGCTGATCCTCTCTATCGTCGCCTACAACTTTGCCAGCTATCTCACTATTGGTCTGCCGCTGGCGGTCCTGCCTGGCTGGGTGCATGACCAGCTGGGCTTCAGCGCATTCTGGGCGGGCGTGGTGATCAGCCTGCAATATGTGGCAACACTGCTGAGCCGGCCACACGCCGGGCGCTATGCCGATCTCTGGGGACCAAAGAAAGTGGTGGTGACCGGTCTGGTGGGCTGTCTGATTAGCGGATTGTGTATTCTGCTGGCGGCGCTGATCGCATCACCGGTGTGGAGCCTGATACTGCTCTGCGTGGGCCGGTTGATTCTGGGTGTGGGCCAGAGCTTTACTGGCACCGGCACCTCGTTGTGGGGGGTGGCGCGGGTGGGGTCACTGCACATTGGCCGCGTGATTTCCTGGAACGGCATCGTCACCTACGGTGCGATGGCGATAGGCGCGCCGCTGGGCGTGGTGATCTTCCGGGCAGGTGGGCTGCTGTGGCTGTCACTGGTGATTGTGGCCATCTGCGTGGTCGGCATCGTCTGCGCGGTCCCGCGTCCGGCGGTAAAAGCCAGCCGCGCCAGACCGCTGCCGTTTCGGGCGGTGCTGGGGAAAATCGCTGGCTTTGGCGCAATTCTGGCGATGGGATCGGCAGGTTTCGGCGTGATTGCCACCTTTATCACGCTGTTCTATCAGGATAAAGGCTGGGAAGGGGCCGCCTTTGCGCTCTCCCTGTTCAGCGCTGCTTTCGTCGGGGCGCGCCTGCTGTTTCCGAATGCAATTAACCGCCATGGTGGCCTGCGGGTCGCCAGCGTCTGTCTGGCGGTTGAGGCTGCCGGACTCTTTCTGGTCGCTGCAGCGGGTGATCCCTGGATGGCAAAAGCGGGCGCGTTTCTGACCGGCGCCGGATTCTCACTGGTGTTCCCGGCGCTGGGTGTGGTGGCGGTAAAAGTAGTGCCGCAGCAGAATCAGGGCAGCGCCCTGGCGACCTACACCGCTTTTATGGATCTGTCGCTGGGAATAACCGGGCCACTGGCCGGGTTCATCATGAATTATGCGGATGTTTCACGCGTCTATCTGCTCACGGGATTGCTGGTCTGCGTCGCGTTTTTCTGCACGCTGCGTCTGCAGCGGCGTCACGCTTCAGCGTCAGTAACGGACGAGAGTTCAGGATAAAAAAAATGGCCCAGCAGTGGGCCATAACGTCTTTTCAGACACAGATAAACGTATAAATTATGGCTGAAACAGGCTTCAGGCCTGCAGCAGTTCAATACTGTGGCGGATCTGGCGTTCAATCTCCGCCGGGGTCCAGCTGTTGAGCTGACCGGAGAACGGCTCAAAGGCGTAGACGCCTTTGTAGCCGAGCATTTCCAGCCGTTTAACCTGCACCACGCTCTTCAGCACATCGTTGTCACTCAGCATGATCCGTTCGTCGTCGGTCAGTTCGGCAGTCGGACGCCGATCTTCCACGCCCGAAAGATGCACCAGCCCAATCTGGTCAATATCGATACCTGTCGGAAATTCCTGTTCAGCCTGCTCATAGAGATGATGATGAAAGGTATCCAGCAGCAGCTTAAAGGGCACGCCTGCCTCTGCGATCAATTCCTGCGCCTGCACGATCGAACGCAGTGAGCTGACCGGAAACCCCAGCGGCTCGACCAGACCCTGAATACCGTAATGGGCAAAGCGCGGCGCCAGCTTCTGCATCGCCGCCTGCGTCTGCTGAGGCGACACGGTAATTCCCTCATTCAGTGGACACATCACCAGTGCCTTTGCGCCAATCTGTTGTGCTGTCTGTAACAGCGACTCGGCCCGCGTCAGCAGCGCGTCATCAATCCGGTTAAACGGATAGAGCGCATTAATCGTGACGATATCGATGTGATACTTATCGGCAAGGGCGCGCAGCTGAACGGTACTGAGATCATCGGTGACGCTGCCGCCCGGCATGTCATTACGCAGTTCGACCTTGCTCAGCCCCAGACGCTGAACCAGCTGAAAGAAGGCCTCCAGCGAGAACCGGGGCGCAATTTTGCGGTTGATACAGAAACGGGTGGGATCGATAGCCATGCGCTGACTCCGGGACAGGAGAATGATGGGCTAAAGAAAACATTTATTTCATTGATAGTGAATTATGAAATGCAAATTATTAGATCGGTCTCGCATTAATTTCATATTCCGTTTCAGTCTGATGCATAAACGCTGGAGCAACGTCGCAGGAATACCAGCTCTCACCACCTCTGCTATTCGCCTGTCAGGCTAAGGCTGAGCGCTATTAAACGCCTCCTGCCATCGGGACATCGTCAGGCGCTGAAGGGCGGCAAAAATGCGATCCGTGCCGCTAAAAGCAAATTTTCCAAAAAGAATTATTTGAAAAATTTATTCCACTGTAATAGCTTCATAGCACGCTTTCAGGTTTGCCTGGTCAGGCAGTGTGGCAGGCCACAGGGCCCGTCTGCAGGGAACTTAACCATCTTAAGAGGCAACATCATGACAATCATAGGTAACTTTATTGGCGGCCAAACGACGTTCAGCGCCAGCAACGAAACCATTCCTGTTTACGATCCGGCAACCGGCAAAGTGGTACGTGAACTGACGCAAAGTACCGCTGATGAAGTGGCTCAGGCGATTGGTGTCGCACATGACGCATTTGCTGCCTGGTCAAAAACCTCGCCGCTGCGTCGCGCCCGCGTTCTGTTTAACTTTAAAGCCCTGATGGAGCAGCATCGTGATGAGCTGGCGGCGCTGATTGTCTCTGAGCATGGCAAAGTCTGGTCTGATGCGTTAGGTGAACTGACGCGCGGCATTGAAGTGATTGAGTTTGCCTGCGGGATTCCACATCTGCTTAAAGGTGAATATTCCCCGAACGTCGGCGGCGGCGTTGACAGCTTCTCGCTGATGCAGCCGGTGGGTGTCGTGGCGGGTATTACGCCGTTTAACTTCCCCGCAATGGTGCCGCTGTGGATGTTCCCGATCGCCCTGGCCTGCGGTAATACCTTTGTTCTGAAGCCACCAGCGCTGGATCCGTCTGCGGCCGTGCGTATGGCTGAACTGCTGACCGAAGCGGGTCTGCCGGATGGCGTATTCAACGTGGTGCACAGCTCTAACGAAGATGCTGAACAGCTCTATAAAGATCCGCGCATTGCTGCGGTGAGCTTCGTCGGGTCATCGGGCGTGGCTGAACATATCTATAAAACCGCCAGCGCCCACGGCAAGCGGGTGCAGGCGTTTGGCGCGGCGAAAAACCACGCTATCGTTATGCCGGACGCCGATCTGGATGCCACCGTTAACGCGATTATGGGCGGCGCATTTGGCTCGGCCGGTGAACGCTGCATGGCGCTGCCAGTGGTGGTCGCGGTGGGCGATGATACTGCCGACAAACTGATTGCCCGTCTGACGCCGCTGGTGAAAGCGCTGCGGATCGGCCCTGGGATCAATCAGGGTGCCGAAGAAAATGAGATGGGGCCAGTTGTCTCAGCTGCACACCAGAAGAAGGTGCTGGGTTACATCGATAAAGGCGAGCAGGAAGGCGCGAAGCTGGTGGTCGATGGCCGTAACGTTCAGGTTGCAGGCCACGCCGAAGGTTACTACGTTGGTGGCACGCTGTTTGATAACGTCACCTCTGAGATGGTGATCTGGCGTGAAGAGATTTTTGGGCCGGTGCTGAGCATCATGCGCGCACCGGACTACGACAGCGCGCTGCAACTGGTCAACAGCCATGAGTTTGGTAACGGCAGCGCCATTTTCACCAGCAACGGTCACACCGCGCGTGAGTTTGTGCAGAACGTTGAAGCGGGCATGGTCGGTGTTAACGTGCCGGTTCCGGTACCGATGGCGTTTCACAGCTTCGGTGGCTGGAAACGTTCGGTGTTTGGCGCGCTCAATGTTCACGGGCCGGATGGCGTGCGCTTCTATACCCGTATGAAAACCGCCACCGTGCGCTGGCCGTCCGGTCAGCAGACCGTGTCTGAATTCAGTATGCCAACCTTAGGCTGATCTATTTCAACGCTGATCGCGACCGGCAGGAGAGTCTGCCGGTCGCTTTGTTCGCTGGCACCTCGCCCGTGAGCCTACCGCAGCGTCAATCGTGACAGAGAGGAGGATCAGGATGTCTTTACTGTCGAAAGCACAGGCCCCTGACGCACAGGGTCGTATCCAGCATGTGACGCCTGAGCGCGCTGGCTGGCGTTATGTTGGCTTTGATGCTTATCTGCTGAAAAAAGGGGAAACCCTGCGTCTGACCAGCGGTGATAAAGAGCTGTGTCTGGTGCTGGTGGCCGGGCTGGCCTCGGTGAAAACCCGCCATGCTGAATTTCCCGGCATCGGTAAGCGCATGTCGCCTTTCGAACGTGTGCCGCCATATTCTGTGTATGTGCCGCATGATGATGAAGTGGAAGTCTATGCTGACAGCGATCTTGAGCTGGCTGTCTGTAACGCACCCGGTCAGGGCAATCTGCCTGCAAGACTGATTGCGCCAGCCGATGTCGGTGTTGAGCATCGCGGAAAAGGGCGCAATCAGCGCCTGGTTCACAATATCCTGCCTGACAATGAACCGGCTGATAGCCTGCTGGTGGTGGAAGTCTATACCAACGAGGGCGATACCAGCTCTTATCCCAGCCACAAGCACGACCAGGAGGAGAGTGAAAACGAAACCTACCTGGAAGAGACCTACTATCACCGTTTCGATCCGGAACCTGGCTTTGCCATGCAGCGCGTTTACACCGACGACCGTTCCCTGGATGTCTGTATGGCACCCTATAATCGCGACGTTGTGATGGTACCGCGCGGCTATCATCCGGTAGCGACGCTGGCGGGATACAACAACTACTATCTGAACGTGATGGCGGGGCCGGTGCGGCTGTGGAAATTTACCTGGGAGAAAGATCACGCCTGGGTGAACAGCGACAGCTATCCACGGAAAGCGTAAGTCTTCGCTGAAAAATAAACAGCAATCACCGTTTATAACCCGCGTTCATATCAGTAAAAAGGGCAGCCTGTCGCGCTGCCCTTTTTTGTGTGTGAAACTCAGCTGGTCTTTGCGTTGTTCAGCGCCAGCGAAACCGCCAGCGTCTGTGCCAGGCAGAGTGAGGCGACCTGCGAACGGAAGCCATCGACCTGTGCTTCTCGCACCACAAAACAGACATCGCTAAAGGCAGCCAGTGGGCTGACCTGACTGTCGGTAATGGCAATCTGATGCGCGCCACGCTTGGCTCCCATTTCGACTACCTCGACCGCTTCACGCGCATAGGGCGAGTAGCTGATCGCAATCACCACATCTTTCGGGTTAACCAGGCTGAGCTGCTCGGTGAACATCCCGCCCAGACCATCAATCAGAAAAGCACGACGCTCCAGATGACGCAGCGCGTAGACCAGATAGGAGGCGACGCTGAACGAGCGACGCAGGCCAATTACATAGATGTTCTCAGCCTCATTCAGCAGCTTCACTGCTTTGTTCAGCTGCTCAGGGTTTACCTGCATCGCCAGCTGCTGCAGCGCCTGGCTGTTCACCATGGTAAAGACGTTAAGGATCTCCGCCGGACTTTCAGGCGCACTGGCGCTGTCGTCCGTTGAGGTCTGACGAAACAGACGCGCGCGCTCGGTATAATTGACCGTCTCTTCCATCAGGTGCTGACGAAAAACCTGTTTCATTTCGTTGAAGCCGCTGAAGCCAAATGCATTCGCAAAACGGATCAGCGTCGACGGCGGCACATCGGCCTGCTGAGCAATTGAGGCGACGGTATCAAAAGCAATACTGTTACTGTTATCAAGGATGTAGCGCGCAACCTGTTTAAGACGCTTGCTCAGCGTTTCGTAGCGGCGACGAATATCGTCCTGCAAGAGAGAAAGTTGGGTGGGATTATTGTTCATCACTTCTGCCCGTATCTTTAGAATAATGGCTGCATAATGAGCGCTATAGTATCAGATGGATGGAAAATTTCATTTCTTTGCGTCAACGATGCGGTTTATTTCATGGCTTTATGAAATGGTTCACAGATTAGCCTCAGCGCCCGAGGCGCGCCTCTGCACAGGTCATAACAGGATGAAAACCGGCGTGGAAAGTCAGTGAGGGGAAGAGGGATGCGAGTAAAAACGCCATCCCGGCTGGGATGGCGTGAGATTGTTGAAAAGTGTGCCCCTTCCCGCTGTAAGACTGTGCAGGCTCAGGTAACACGGTCAGATCGGAAAGTCGCTAAAGCCATCCCTGGCCGCTCGGCCCGCGCAATTACGCACCTCATCCCTGAGGTGCGCCCGTAGCCGGGCCAACGCGTTGCGTTGTTCAAAAACGCCTGGCGTTTTTATCCGGGCGGCGGGACGCTTTCCTCCTCTGACCGTGTTACCTGCGCATTGAGCTTATTCGTTGCGGCAACATTCACCCTGCTTTGAATGAGTCAGCAGTCTGAGGCTATCCCGGTTGAGACAGCCTCTGGCAGAGCAGGAAATCAGGCGCGGGCAGCGCGCCAGTACTCAATCAGTCGCAGATAGTTGCCTTTAACCGTCTCAATCAGCGCCTGATCGTCCAGCTCCCCCTGTAACCACTGGCGGGAAGGCTGACCAAAGATAGTGCGGCCTACCGCAAAACCTTTCACCCAGGGCGCTTTGGCCGCCGCGGCGAAGCCCGCTTTAAGCTTCTCTTCGGGCGCATCCAGACCGAGTAACAGAATGCCGCGACAGTGAGGATCCTGCTGCTCAATCAGACCGCTGATCGCCTGCCAGCTCTCTGCGGATAGCGGGGGCAGTTTCCACCAGTCCGGCTGGATGCCCAGACTGTAAAAATGGCTCAGTATATCGAGGTAATAGGCTTCATTCTTATCCGGGTTACTCTCGGGAAGAATCACTTCCAGCAGCAGCTCATGGCCACTTTTATTGCAGCCTTTCCAGACGTCGAGCACCAGATCGTCCTGCTCTTTGCGCAGTTCAGCACTGTCATGTGGATGATAGAAGACCAGACATTTCACGACATGTTCGGCGGGCCAGTCGATTAGCTGCGAGCCGATGTTGCCATGCTCCAGACGCAGTGGACGTGAGCTGGGCAGCTCGATTGGGCGGCCAATCCACCACTTTTTACCCGTGATGGCATTCAGCGCTTTCTGACCATACGTGGTATCCGCCAGAATGCCACTTTTGTTCTCTAGTCCCGCCTCACTGGCCGCCTGCTGAGCGGCTTCCAGCAGCAGCAGTTTAAGCTGTGGAATGCGGCTCTCATCAACGCCCGCTTCCTGCGCCATATCCGCCAGCTGTTTGCGATGGTCAAAGGCGAAAACGTTCAGCTCCGGCCACTGCTGCTTACGGGTGGTCACACGGTGCAGATGGTTCAGACGACTGTCGAGATCGGGACGCTTCACCTCTGTGTCGCGGCTCAGGAAATCATCCAGCTCCGCTTTGGTTGGCATGGCAGGGGCACAGCCGTGGCGCGACACGACCAGCGCGCCACAGGCATTGGCATAACGGCACGCCTGCTCCCAGCCTTCATCATTCAGCCAGCCGCGCAGCAGGCCAGACATAAAGGCATCGCCCGCGCCCAGCACGTTGAGCACGTCGACGCGCACGCCGGTGTGCAGCTGAGTCTGTTCCCAGCTATCCGGAATTTCACCTTCAAACACCACACAACCCAGCGGACCGCGTTTGCAGACCAGCGTCGCCTGGCTCGCCTGACGCACGTTTTTCAGCGCAGTCAGAGTATCGGTGCTGCCACCGGCAATATGAAACTCCTCTTCGGTGCCGACGATCAAATCGAAATAGTGCACCACTTCCTGCAACTGCTGCGTGACCTGAGAGGACTCAATGAAACGTGTTTCACCGTCGCCCAGAGAGGTCAGTCCCCATAACACCGGGCGGTAATCGATATCCAGCGCCGTGCGCAGGCCATTGCGGCGGGCGATATCCAGTGCTTTCAGCACCGCTTCACGCGTCTGCGGATGGGATAAGTGCGTGCCGGTGACCGCCACCGCGCGGGACGAGGTAATAAAGGCTTCGTCGATATCGTCCGGCACCAGACCCATATCAGCGCAGTTATCACGGTAGAAAATCAGCGGAAAAGTCTCTTCATCTTTAATCCCCAGGATCACCATGCCAGTCAGGCGTTTTGCATCGGTGATCAGGGCATCGGTGTTACAGCCCACGCGCTGCAATTCCTCACGCAGAAAGCGACCATTATGCTCATCTCCCACCCGCGCCAGCATCGCTGATTTCAGCCCCTGAATCGCGGTGCCATAAGCGACGTTGCCCGACGATCCCCCCAGATATTTAGCAAAGGAGGTGACATCTTCCAGCCGCGCTCCGATTTGCTGGCCATAAAAATCAACGGCGATGCGCCCGATACAAATCACATCAAGCGGCTTCTGTTGTGTACTCATACCTGTGGTTTCCTTCTGTGATTCGCAGAGCTGGTGGGCGAAAAAACCGATCCAGGCAGGCTCTGCTTCCGGGTCTGTGGGTATCTGGCTGACTATGAGGGGAGTATGAGGAATAAAAATTCCATATTCAATATGAAATGAAATATCCATCGCAATTTTGTGAACCAGGTAAAACTCCTGATTGCCGCCCACCTGCACGATCTCTGCTGCTACGATGTGCGGTATGTCAGGGTTGTGAAGGCGATCGCAGGAATCAGCACGCCAGTCAGGCAAGCTGCTGCATTGAAATGAATTTTTTCATCATGAACCACTCTCTGCTAAACGTTCCAGATTTCCCCGTCGTGATCGCTCGCCAGTCCTGCTGCCATCGTTAAATTTGATCTCACTCGCAAAATGAAATGTTTCTTCTGTAATCGTGTTTTATGAAAAATATATTTGTTTATAATCGCCTCACGTTTCAGTTATTCCGGCCGCTTTTCCGCCAATGACAACGCCTGGCGCGCTGTCGCGGAAGTCGGGGTCCACCAGCATGTAAGGAAGAACATGGGCACAATCAGACTGACCACGGCACAGGCGCTGGTTAAATTTCTTGATAATCAATTCATCGATGTTGATGGCGTTGAGACGAAGTTCGTCAAAGGCATCTTCGCCATCTTCGGCCATGGCAACGTGCTGGGGCTGGGCCAGGCGCTGGAACAGGACAGCGGCGATCTGGTGGTCTGGCAGGGGCGTAATGAGCAGGGCATGGCCCATGCTGCCACTGGCTTTGCCCGTCAGTCGCTGCGCCGTCAGATTATCGCCTGCAGTTCGTCTGTAGGACCGGGTGCGGCTAACATGATTACTGCCGCCGCCACTGCGACCGCTAACCGCATTCCTCTGTTGCTACTGCCCGGCGACGTCTTCGCCACGCGCCAGCCCGATCCGGTGCTGCAGCAGATTGAGCAGAGCTACGATCTCAGCATCAGCACTAACGACGCCTTCCGCGCCGTCAGCAAATACTGGGATCGTGTCAGCCGCCCTGAGCAGCTGATGTCCGCCTGTATCAATGCCATGCGCGTGCTGACCGATCCGGCCGAAACCGGCGCGGTCACGCTGTCGCTGCCGCAGGATGTGCAGGGCGAAGCCTGGGATTACCCGGACTACTTCTTCCAGAAACGCGTGCACCGTCTGGATCGTCGCCTGCCGGTCGCGGCGCAGCTGGCGGATGCCCTGACGCTGATTAACCGTAAGCGCAAGCCGATAATTATCTGCGGCGGCGGGGTAAAATATTCCGAAGCGGGCGAGGCACTGCGCCAGTTTGCCGAACGCTATCAGATTCCCTTTGCCGAGACGCAGGCGGGCAAGGGCACGCTGGTCTCTGACCATCCGCTGAATGTCGGCGGCGTAGGCGAAACCGGCTGTCTGGCCGCTAACCTGCTGGCGAAAGAGGCCGATTTAGTCATCGGCATCGGCACCCGCTACACCGACTTCACCACCGCATCCAAATGGATTTTCCAGCATCCCGATGTCAGCTTCCTGAACATCAACGTCAGCAACTTCGACAGCTACAAGCTCGATGGTGTGCAGCTGCTGGCCGATGCCCGTGAAGGGCTGACCGCGCTCACTGCTGCGCTGGCCTCACAGCACTACAGCAATGACTGGGGCAATCAGATTGAGCAGGCGCAGAGTCAGCTGCTGAAAGAGACGCAGCGCGTCTATCAGGTGGAATATCACGATGGCGACTTTGTGCCGGAGATTGCTGACCATCTCGATCGCGAAGCGGTGTTCGCAGAATTTAACCGCCTGACTCAGTCACTGCTGACGCAAAGCAGCGTGCTCGGCACCTTAAATGAGCAACTGCCGAAAGATGCGGTCGTGGTAGCCGCCGCAGGCAGCCTGCCGGGCGACCTGCAGCGCGTCTGGCGCACCAAAGATTACAACGCCTACCACGTCGAATATGGCTACTCCTGCATGGGCTATGAAGTGAATGCCGCGCTGGGTGCAAAACTGGCGCAGCCGCAACGCGAGGTCTATGCGCTGGTCGGCGACGGCTCCTTTATGATGCTGCACTCTGAGCTGGTCACTTCGATTCAGGAAAGGGCGAAGATCAATGTCGTGCTGCTGGATAACATGACTAACGGCTGTATCAACAACCTGCAGATGGAACACGGTATGGACAGCTTCACCACCGAGTTCCGTTTCCGTAACGCGGAAAGCGGCAGGCTGGACGGTGGCTTTATCCCGGTCGATTTCGCGGCCATTGCTGCCGGTTATGGCTGCAAAACTTATCGCGTCACCAGCCTGGAGCAGCTTAAAGCGGCGCTGGAAGATGCCCGCACCCAGACGGTTTCTACCCTTATCGACATCAAAGTGCTGCCAAAAACCATGATCCACAAATATTTCAGCTGGTGGCACGTCGGCGTAGCACAGGCGTCGAAAACCGAACGCGCTCAGGCGGTGGCGGACAAGCTCAACAGCCATCTGGATCAGGCGCGCAAATACTGATTTCCGGGCCGTGCTGCGGCCCGTTTTCCTCTTCTCCGTACGAACCCTACACAGGTGTAATTATGACTTTGAAACTTGGCGTCATCGGTACAGGTGCAATTGGTCAGGAACATATTCGCCGCTGCAGCCATGTGCTGCAGGGGGCTCAGGTGGTTGCCGTCTCTGACATCAATGTTGACGGCGCGCGGGCTGCACTGCAACGCCTGAACATAGAGGCGGAGGTGTTTGAAAATGGTCATGATGTGATTCAGTCATCCAACGTCGATGCGGTGCTGGTCACCTCATGGGATCCGACCCACGAAGAGTTCACCTTAGCGGCAATTGCCGCCGGTAAACCGGTCTTCTGTGAGAAGCCGCTGGCGATGAGCGCCGAGGGCTGCCGCCGGGTAGTGGATGCAGAGATTCAGGCGGGTAAACGCCTGGTGCAGGTTGGCTTTATGCGCCCTTACGATGCGGGCTATCGCGCCCTGAAAAAAGTGATCACCGATGGCGATATCGGTGAACCGCTGATGCTGCACTGCGCGCACCGCAACCCGACCGTGCCAGAAAACTACACCACGCCGATGGCGATTACGAATACCCTGATCCACGAGCTGGATGTGCTGCGCTGGCTGACCAGTGACGACTATAAAACGGTGCAGGTGATTTTCCCGCGCGTGACGTCAAAGTCCCATGGTCAGCTGAAAGACCCGCAGATCGTCCTGTTCGAAACTCACAAAGGGGTCCGCATTGACGTCGAGATCTTTGTTAACTGCGCTTACGGCTATGACATTCAGTGTGAAGTGGTCGGTGAAGAGGGCATTGCCCGCCTGCCAGAGCCTTCTTCGGTGCAGCTGCGCAAAGATGCCCGCCTGTCGAACACCATTCTGGTGGACTGGAAAGATCGCTTTATCGAGGCGTATGACGTTGAGCTGCAGGCGTTTATCAACGATATCAACGCGGGCCAGCTTACTGGTCCTTCTGCCTGGGATGGCTTTGCTGCCTCGGTGGCCGCCGATGCCTGCATCAAAGCGCAGAACAGTGGTGCGATCGAGACGGTAGAGATGCCACCGCGTCCCGCTTTCTATAACTGATTCAGCTGTCTATGCGGCCTGGCCGCTCTCCGCCTGGGAATGAGAAGATGAACAAAGAGAATGTAAAACTGGCGATCGCGCCGATCGGCTGGACCAACGATGACATGCCGGATCTCGGCAGTGAAAACACCTTTCAGCAGACCGTCAGTGAGATGGCGCTGGCGGGCTTTACCGGTAGCGAAGTGGGCAGCAAATACCCGCGGGATCCGGCGATTCTGAAACCGATGCTCGATATTCGCGGCATCGAAATCTGCAATGCCTGGTTTAGCACCTTTTTTGCCAACGGCGATAAAGAGAAAACCATCGAACAGTTCATCGAGCACATGAACTTCCTGCATGCGATGGGCGCGCGGGTGATTGGCTGTTCTGAGCAGAGTAAAAGTATTCAGGGCACCGGGCTTGCGGTGTTTGAAGAGAAAGCGATTTTCAGCGATGAAGAGTGGCGGTTAACGGCAGAGGGCTACAACGAACTGGCCCGCATCGCAGCGGACAAGGGGATGCGCGTGACGCTGCATCACCACATGGGCACCGGCATTCAGACCACTGAAGAGATTGACCGGTTTATGACGATGACTGACGAGCAGGTTGGTTTACTCTATGACACCGGCCACGTCTACTACTCCGAAGGCTCCCAGCAGAAGATGCTGGCGGTACTGGAAAAATATCTGCCGCGCATCTTCCATGTTCATCTTAAGGATGTGCGTGATGAAGTGGTGGCTGAGGTGCGCGAGAACCATCTCTCATTCCTGGAGGGCGTCAAAAAGGGCACCTTTACCGTACCTGGCGATGGCGTGATCGACTTCAAACCTGTGTTTAAAATCCTGGACGATTACGGCTACAAAGGCTGGATGGTGGTGGAAGCGGAGCAGGATCCGGCGCTGGCCAATCCGTTTGAGTATGCGGTGAAAGCGCGGAAATATATCCGGGAAAATACAGGCTTATAAAGTTCTGTGAACAAAGGCGGGCTTCCCGGTGGGAAGCCCGCCTTTTGTTTTACTTCAGCGTAATGCTTTTCACAATGTTGTCAGCATCGCTCTGTGCCTGCTGCTGATTATCGCCTGGCAGCGTAATCTGCAGTGTCACCAGCTTGCCATCCACTTTTGCCAGAACCACGGAAGACCATGAGGTCTGGTTGTTAGCAGAAATCACCGTATCCAGCTGCTGGGCGGGCTGATCTTTCAGCGTCACAGATTTGTTCGACACCACCTGCAACTGTGGATCGCGGTTACGCTGCTGCTGTTCCATACGCTGCGACAGCACATCCAGACCATCATTGGTCGGGTCACCGGCAATCACAATAATGGCGCGGGCACCGGTTTCATCCGCATAAACGTGCATGTTCGTAGTCTGCGAACCCAGTTTACCGCTTTTATCGGACATGCCTGGTGGCAGCGAGAAGCTCAGTTTGCCATCCATCAGCGTGACGGTCTGCGCCGACTGACTGGCGCTGACGCCGTTGTCGTTCGCCGCTTCATCTTTCTTCTGGTCACAGGCCGCCAGGCCAAGTACCAGTAAACCCATTCCTACATATTTCACCAGGTTGCGCATCAGAATCCCTTTTTAAGTTTCCAGTCAGGCATTAATACAACAGGAATCAGGTTGCAAACGCAACCTGATGATTGTCAGAAGATCTTAGCGGATAGGAGTGGAAACCGTATGGGCACTTAGCCGAAATTGACCTGGCGGGCGGTCTGGCGTTCAGCCAGACGTTTAAGCGCGGCATTGAGCAGTACGCCGTAGGCGGGCAGGAAGAAGACCATGCAGATCAGCACCTTGAAGCTGTAATCTACCAGAGCAATCTCAACCCAGTGCTGCGCCATAAACGCATCGGGGCTTTTATAGAAGGCGATAAAGAAGAAGGCCAGGGTATCGCTGATATTCCCCAGGAACATGGCGCAGCCGGGTGCTATCCACCACTGAGGCAGACGACGCAGACGGTTAAAGACATGAACGTCGAGGATCTGACCCAGTGCATAAGCCATAAAGCTGGCGCAGGCGATACGGGCCACAAACAGGTTCATCACTTCCAGCGCCTGCCAGCCCTGCCATTCACCCTGATAGAACAGCGCCGAGACGCCATAAGAGATAAACAGCGCCGGGATCATTACGGCCAGAATAATGCGTCGGGCCAGCGGTGCGCCAAAAATACGCACGGTGAGATCGGTCGCCAGGAAGATAAACGGGAAGCTGAACGCGCCCCAGGTGGTGTGGAAGCCAAAGACGGAGATCGGCAACTGAACCAGGTAGTTACTGGAGGTGATCACCAGCAGGTGAAACAGCGATAGCCAGAAAAGCGCATGCATGCGCTGACGTGAAGAAAATGCGAGCATATTCAACCTTTTTAATGTTGGGGTGAGGGAACCCATTGCGGGACGCCGTTCGGGCAGCGCCTGGCAGTTTTATGAGCAAAAAGCGGCGGCATATTACCGCGTTGTGCTTTTTATGCAATGGTTAATTTTAACGCAATCGTTATCGCCTTGCTTCACCGCCAGCACGCGCTAGAATGAGCGCCCCTTACCTGAACCGAGTTGATTATGAGCGATGCCTTTTCCTCTGCCGACCATCAGCTGGACGCCCGTGGCCTGCGTTGCCCGGAGCCGGTGATGATGGTGCGCAAAACCGTACGCAGCCTGCAGGATGGCGAGACGTTACTGATCATCGCCGATGATCCGGCAACGACCCGCGATATTCCCGGCTTCTGCCGCTTTATGGAACATGGCCTGCTGGCGCAGCAGACCGACACGCTGCCCTATCAGTTTCTGATCCGCAAAGGTATAGCCGGTTAACAGCAGCCGTTCAGGCCGCCGTTAACCGCACTCTTCAGACAGCGCTTTTTACTCAGGCGCGACGTCGCAGTAACCGCAGCGCGTTGGCCGTGACCAGCGCGGTCGCCCCGGAATCTGCCAGCACGGCCAGCCAGAGTCCGGTCAGACCCAGCAGGGTAGTGACCAGGAAAATCGCCTTCAGCCCCAGCGCAATACCGACATTCTGGCGGATGATGCGCCGTGTCCGGCGTGCCAGTGCTATCATCGGCACCAGATTGCTGAGTTGATTACGCGTCAGGGCCGCATCGGCCGCTTCCAGCGCGACATCGGTGCCGCTGCCCATCGCAATGCCCAGCGTTGCCGCTTTCATTGCTGGCGCGTCGTTAATGCCATCCCCGACCATCGCCAGCGGCTGTTGCTGACTCAGTTCACGGATCGCCGCGACTTTATCGGCGGGCAGCAGGCTGGCGCGATAATCAATATCCAGCTGGCGGGCAATGGTCGCCGCAGCGCGCGGGTTATCACCGGTCAGCATCAGGCTCTCAATACCCAGCTTTTTCAGCGCTTTTAACGCATCGGCGGCGTCGTCGCGCAGCTGATCGCGCAGAGCTAGCGCACCCAGTGCTTCGCCATTGCGCATCAGCACCACCAGCGTTTCACCTTCGGCTTCCTGTTGCGCTATCTGCGCATTTTGCTGCGGCGTCAGACCGGGCGTATGGCTGGGCGTCAGCAGCTGAATCTGCTGGCCTGAGACCTGCGCACGGATGCCGCGTCCCGCCTGCACCTGCTGATCCTGCGCGTCAGGAATCACCAGGTTACGCGCCTGCGCGGCCGCCACGATAGCGCTGGCCAGTGGGTGGGTGGCACCCTGTTCCGCAGCGGCGCTCAGCGCCAGCATCTCTGACTCGCTGGCCGTACCAAAGCGCAGGATCTGCGTCAGCTGTGGCTTGCCCAGCGTCAGTGTACCGGTTTTATCAAACGCCATTCTGCGCACCGAACTCAGCCGCTCCAGCGCCGCACCGCCTTTGATCAGTGCGCCCTGACGCGCCGCCGCAGCCAGCCCCGAGGTAATGGCTGCTGGCACTGAGATCACCAGTGCACAGGGGCAGCCAATCAGTAACAGGGTCAGCCCTTTATAGATCCACGGCTGCCAGTCGCCTGCGAAGAGCAGGGGCGGCACCATCATGACCAGCAGCGACAGCAGCATCACCAGCGGCGTGTAGATGCGGCTGAACTGGTCGATAAAGCGTTCGACCGGCGCACGGTGCGTTTCCGCTTCCTCGATCAGTTGCAGGATACGGTCAATCGCGCTTTCACCCGGCTTCGATACCACTTCCAGCATCACCAGCCGATCCACGCTGGTGGCACCGGCAAGGATTTTTTCACCCTTGGTGTGCGTCACCGGCAGCGACTCACCGGTCAGCGCGCTCTCATCGAAACTGGCGAGCGGGCTGATTAAACAGCCATCGACCGGCAGGCGGCTGCCCGCCGCGACTTCAATCACATCACCCGGTTGCAGCGCCGCCAGCGGCACTTCACTGCGTTTGCCCTGTTCCAGACGAATCGCCGATTCAGGCCGCAACGCCATCAGACTGGTGACGCCGCTGCGTGCCCTGGAGGCGGCATAGCTTTCCAGCTTTTCGCCCAGCTGAAACAGCATCAGCACCATCGCGGCTTCGGCGTGCGCGCCAATGATCAGTGCGCCAGCCGACGCCAGGGTCATTAAGGTTTCAATGGTAAAAGGCGATCCGCTGCGCAGACGCTGCCAGGCACCGCGCGCCACCGGGATCAGGCCGACCAAGGTGGTCAGCACAAACAGCCGATCGCCCCAGACGGGTGCGAACTGGCTGAGAACGCTGCTGGCGATCACCAGCAGTGCCAGTAAAATCAGCATGCGGTTATGTTGCCAGTCGGGCTTAGCGGGGAATGTGGCCGACGTGGCTGATGGGGTTGCGAGCTGGAAGCCGGCTTTTTTCACCGCCTGTTCAACGGCGTTCAGTACATCGTGGTCAGCGTTAACCACCAGCTTCTCGCTGCTGAACAGCACACGGGCGTCGGTCACACCACTTATCTGACGGACAGCGGTTTCAATAGTGCGGGCACACGACGGGCAATCCATCCCGCTGACCTGCCAGCTAAAGGGATAACTGTCGGCACCTCGCCGGTCGCTTTCCTCAGCGGGGTCGGTGTCGTTGCCAGGGCTGCTGTTGCAGTCACAGCAACAGCCTGCCGTCTCCGCAGGTACAGGCGTCGCGGCGTGAATAGAAAGGGAGAGGGGGCGAGCCTGGCGAACCTGGCACAGCGGTTTTGCTGCGGCGTGACTGGCACGGGGTTTGCCGCAGCCACAGGCGTGATGTTGATGCATATGACCTCCGGATAATGGGATGAGCAACGCTGCCCATCCCGCTATCCTACACTCTGGAGTGAACTCCAGAGTCAAGGCTATTTTCTCAGACGACCCACAACGAGCGCACGATCATAAAGTGACCGGCGAAGTAGCAGGCGGCAACAATCGCGCTGTCGGCGGTAAAGCGGCGACGATAGTGTGAGATAAACCAGACGGCGTTTGCCAGCAGCAGCAGACCGGCACCCACCATGATCGAGAAGCTGTAATCGGTCGGGCGGAAGAAGTACTGCTCGGTCGCTATCCAGGTCATTACCAGCGTCATGCCGATAAAGGTGCAGACAGGCCAGCGCAGATCTTCCAGTCGGCTCCAGATGACGCCAATCAGAGCGGCACCGATGATGAGCAGCGTTAGCGGGATCGGCCAGAAGAAGGTCATGGTCATGCTGGCGGCGAAGCAGAGGGTATAAAGCAGGTGCGACAGGAAGAAAGCCCCGACGGCATAGAGCATCTGCTGACGCGGCAGCAGCGTTAACGCATCACCGACCAGCGTCGCGACCAGACCGGCCAGAATCAGGTAGTCCGTAGTCTGCAGCACAGGTGCCTGCCAGGCCAGCCCGACAAGCAGCAGCAGCGTGACCGGTTTAAATAACCAGCGTTGCCATTGCGGGCCGCGATAGGTGGCGTCGACATAGAGCCAGCCGGAGAAAAGTACAGCGAGGAAAGACCAGAGCATTGTTTCTCCCTTTTTTATTCAAAATGGTGAAAGATCCCAAAATATCCTTTCCAGTTTAGGTTAAGCCTCTGAGATGTGACAATCAGGCAACTCTGGTTGTATGCTTTGCCGCCTGATTAATCATTCTGCAGGCACCAGATCGCTATGAGCAAACCGCCGCTAATCTTTATTATCGTTCTGGCGATTATCGCCGTGCTGGCGACCCGTCAGTTCATTAAGCAACGCCGGGAAGTGGCGGTGAATGACGCTTCACCCGAGCGTTTTCTGCAGGTTGAGGTCAAAACCAAACGTGAATTTCCTGCACCCAATCGCCGTTCACGGCAGCGGGAAGTTATCGCCGGGGAAGAGATGCGCTACGAGGTGCTGCTTCACCCGCTGAACGGTGCCAGCGACATCAAAGTGCAGCTTAAAGAGGCGGAATATCATCAGCTGGACAAGGGTGCCAAAGGCGAGCTGAAGATGCAGGGCACGCGCTTTATCAGCTTCACACCCCGACAGTAACAGGCGGGCATTGCGCCCGCCCGGGTTTATTTCTTACGTGGGAAGTTTTTCTTCTGCCAGGCGACCAGTTCGAATACCCCGAACAGAAACACTTTGGCCTGGGTGACGCGGTCAATCGGCGGCGCATCTTTGGTCTGCGTGGTGCGCAGTAACACCAGCTGCAGACCATGCATCAGGATCATGAAAATCAGTGCAACGTTGATAAAATAAGTCAGTGGCTTCGGGTAGGGATGGACCAGATTAGCCAGTAAAAATCCCCACACGCATAGCATCAACAGACGCCCCAAATTAAGTAACATCCTGCGTCTCCTGTTGACGTTGATACAAACGATAAGCCACTTGTCCGGCTATTTTCTCGCGATAAAGATCCCACTCTGGCGGCACCGGCGGTGCGCCATTTTCCACTTCACTTTCGACGTAAATCAGCGCCTGGTCGGCCAGCCAGTGATTCTGCTCCAGCAACTGTAACGTCTGTTCCAGCAATCCCTGACGAAACGGCGGATCAATAAACACCACATCAAAGGGTGTACCCGCCTGTGCCAGCCAGTTTAGCGCATTGGTCTGAACCACGGTGCCATTCGTGGCGCGCAGCGTCTGCAGATTTTTTGATAACTGCTGTGCTACCGGACGTTCCAGCTCCAGCAGCGTCGCCGATCCCGCGTAACGCGACAGCGCTTCCAGTCCTAATGCGCCGCTACCGGCAAAGCAGTCGAGGCAGCGCGCTTCTGGCAGCACCGGGGCCAGCCAGTTAAACAGCGTCTCGCGAACCCGATCGGTCGTGGGGCGCAGTCCGGCGCTGTCCGGCACCGGCAGTTTGCGTCCGCGCCACTGGCCGCCAATGATGCGAATCTGCCCGGCACCGCCTGTACTGCGGGGGTTTTTATTCATCTTGCTCACAACTCGTCATAATTTGTTGCGTAGTTTAACGGGCGAATCGGTGAGAAGAAACGTTAAAAAAGGGTGCTGTGGTGAGCTGGCTGGAAAGTGTTAGACTACTGAGTTGCTGAAGTCATGCATTATTCTGCGGTTTACGCCGGTCTGGCGCTGACCAATTTCATTGATTTACCCCTGGAAACCACGCGCGACCGGGACAAAGCCATCGAGGAGTGTCGTCACACAATGGCAAAAGAGAAAAAACGTGGCTTTTTTTCCTGGCTGGGATTTGGCAAAGAGGAAGAGAAACAACCTGTAGCGGAGGAGCAGACACCAGAGGTCGCTGAACCCGCACAGCAGCAGACAGAACAGGAAGCCCCGGCATTAAGCCAGGCTGAAGCACAAGCGGAAGAGACTGTCGTCATCACCGAAACGGTGGCCGGGCAGCAGCGTGAGGCGGAAGTCACTGCGGCAGCGCCGCATGAATCAGCACCTGCGGTGCTGGATGAGGCTGAGCCGATTGAGGCCGACCCTGAAGCGCTGCTGGAGGTTGCCGCACCTGAACATGATGCGACGCCGGTCATAGACGCCGACGACGTGGTCACGCCGATCGCTGACGCGGAACCCGCAGACGCGCCGTTAAGCGAAGAAGAGCTGACGGCACTGGCGCTCGGCGACGCAGAAATCGTTGACATCCCGCACAGCGAAACCGACGCGCCGTTAAGCGAAGAAGAGCTGACGGCGCTGGCGCTGGGCGATGCAGAGATCGTCGAAACCCCGCACAGTGAAGCACAGTTAAACGACGAAGTGCCCAGGCCACAGGTGCTGGATGACGCCGCGAGCGCTGAAACGCAGGATAGCGAAGCAGACGCGCCGCTGACTGAGGAAGAGCTGACTGCACTGGCACTGGATGACGCCGATGTCACGGACCAGGAACCGACTGAGTCGCTATCCGATACCGTCAGCGATCTGCCGCTGGCCGCCGCGCCGCTCATCGTGCAGGAGCAGGAGCGTCCCAGCAAAGAGGGCTTCTTCTCCCGCCTGAAGCGCAGCCTGGTCAAAACCCGTCAGAACCTCGGTTCCGGTTTTATCAGCCTGTTCCGTGGCAAAAAGATTGATGATGACCTGTTTGACGAGCTGGAAGAGCAGTTGCTGATTGCGGATGTGGGCGTGGATACCACGCGTCGCATCATCACCAACCTGACCCAGCAGGCAAACCGCAAGCAGTTGCGTGACGCGGAAGCGCTCTACAGCCTGCTGAAAGCAGAGATGGCCTCGATTCTGGCGAAAGTGGATGCGCCACTGGATGTCTCAGGCAAAACGCCGTTTGTCATCCTGATGGTGGGCGTCAATGGCGTGGGTAAAACCACCACCATCGGTAAGCTGGCACGCCAGTATCAGGCTGAGGGCAAGTCCGTGATGTTAGCGGCCGGTGATACCTTCCGCGCCGCGGCGGTTGAGCAACTGCAGGTGTGGGGCCAGCGCAATAACATTCCGGTCATTGCGCAGCACACCGGCGCAGATTCCGCTTCGGTGATTTTCGATGCCATTCAGGCCGCGAAATCACGCGGCGTTGACGTGCTGATTGCCGATACGGCGGGTCGTCTGCAGAACAAATCGCACCTGATGGAAGAGCTGAAAAAAATCACCCGCGTGATGAAAAAGCTGGATGATTCCGCACCTCACGAAGTGATGCTGACGCTGGATGCCAGCACCGGACAGAATGCGGTCAGCCAGGCCCGACTGTTTAATGAAGCCGTCGGCCTGACCGGGATTGCGCTTACCAAGCTGGATGGCACCGCCAAAGGCGGCGTGATCTTCTCGGTGGCCGATCAGTTCGGTATTCCGATTCGCTACATCGGCGTTGGTGAAGGCATTGAAGATTTACGGCCGTTTAAGGCGGAAGATTTTATTGAGGCACTGTTTGCCCGAGAGGACTAATTAGGATGATTCGCTTTGAAGAGGTCAGTAAGGCATATCTCGGCGGACGTCAGGCGCTGCAGGGGGTAGATTTCCATCTGCGTCCCGGCGAAATGGCGTTTCTGACCGGCCACTCCGGTGCCGGTAAAAGTACCTTGCTGAAGCTGATTTGTGGCATTGAGCGCCCGAGTGCCGGAAAAATCTGGTTCAGCGGCCATGACATTTCCCGCCTGCGTAACAGTGAGGTGCCTTTCCTGCGTCGTCAGATTGGCATGATCTTCCAGGATCACCACCTGCTGATGGATCGGTCGGTTTATGACAATGTGGCGATCCCGCTGATTATTTCCGGTGCCAGCGGCGAGGATATCCGTCGTCGCGTCTCGGCGGCGCTGGATAAAGTAGGCCTGCTCGACAAAGCGAAAAGTTATCCGATTCAGCTTTCGGGCGGTGAGCAGCAGCGTGTGGGCATCGCCCGTGCGGTGGTGAACAAGCCGGCCGTACTGCTGGCCGATGAACCGACCGGTAACCTCGACGACGCGCTGTCAGAAGACATTCTGCGCCTGTTCGAAGAGTTCAACCGCGTCGGCGTCACCGTCCTGATGGCGACGCATGACAGCGGCCTGATCGCCCGACGTAACTACCGGATGATGACGCTGAATCAGGGACGTCTGCACGGAGGCCACGATGGTCAATAAACGCATTAAACGTCCGGCTGCGCCGAAAGCTAAGCAGCCGTCGAAGTCGAAGAGTAAAGCGCTGAAGGGCGGCTGGCAGGAGCAGTGGCGCTATGCGCTGCGCGGTACGCTTTCGGATATGTGGCGTCAGCCGCTGGCTACACTGCTGACGGTGATGGTCATCGCCATTTCTCTGACGCTGCCCAGCGTCTGCTACATGGTGTGGAAAAACGTCAGTCAGGCGGCCACGCAGTGGTATCCGGCGCCGCAGTTGACCGTTTATCTCTCCAAAACGCTGGATGACACGGCGGCAGAAAACGTAGTGGCGCAGCTCAAGCAGGTCGAAGGCGTAGATAACGTCAACTACCTGACGCGGGAAGAGGCGCTGAATGAGTTCCGTAACTGGTCGGGCTTTGGTGGCGCAATGGATATGCTGGAGCAGAATCCGCTGCCTGCGGTAGCCATCATCACGCCTAAGCTCAACTTCCAGAACTCAGACACCATGCAGAGCCTGCGCGATCGGGTGAGCAAAGTGCAGGGCGTGGATGAAGTGCGAATGGATGACAGCTGGTTTGCGCGGCTGGCGGCACTGACCGGGTTGGTGGGGCAGATTGCCTCCATGATTGGCGTGCTGATGATTGTGGCGGTGTTCCTGGTGATCGGTAACAGTGTCCGCCTCAGCATCTTTGCGCGACGCGACACCATTAACGTGCAGAAGCTGATTGGTGCCACCGATGGCTTTATCCTGCGTCCGTTCCTCTATGGCGGCGCGCTGCTGGGCTTCAGCGGCGCGGTGCTGTCGCTGCTGCTGTCAGAAGTGCTGGTGCTGCGTCTGCAGTCGGTCGTCGCCAGTGTGGCAACCGTATTTGGTACCACCTTCTCGCTGGAAGGCTTCTCCTGGGATGAAGCGCTGCTGCTGCTACTGATTGCGGCCATCATCGGCTGGGTGGCAGCCTGGCTGGCAACGGTACAACATTTACGTCGATTTACGCCGCAGTAAACGCCTGCAACATTTTTTTGTTATAATGGTCCTCTGCTACCGATAGTGGGTGCAGAGGATTTTTCCCCTCTTCCCTTCCTGTCATCTGTGTGTAAAATATTCACTGCTATAATTGAACTTGTGGATAACTTTATCACTCTAAGTAGCACAGATTGCTTTCGGATCTCGCGCGACGTTGACGTAATGTATCGTCTGCGCAGGGAAATGTGCGGCAATTCCACTGAATTTGTGAGGGTTTGAATGACCAAAGAAATGCAAACTTTAGCTATTGCTCCTCTTGGCAACCTGGAGTCTTACGTCCGGGCTGCGAATACCTGGCCGATGCTCTCGGCTGAAGAGGAAAAAGCGTTGGCTGAACGGCTGCATTACCAGGGCGATCTGGAAGCAGCAAAGACGCTGATCCTGTCTCACCTACGCTTTGTAGTTCATATCGCTCGTAATTACTCCGGCTATGGTCTGCCACAGGCTGACCTGGTCCAGGAAGGCAACATCGGCCTGATGAAAGCGGTGCGTCGCTTCAACCCTGAAGTGGGCGTGCGTCTGGTTTCGTTCGCCGTGCACTGGATTAAAGCGGAGATTCACGAATACGTGCTGCGTAACTGGCGTATTGTGAAAGTCGCGACCACCAAAGCACAGCGTAAGCTGTTCTTTAACCTGCGTAAAACCAAGCAGCGTCTGGGCTGGTTCAATCAGGACGAAGTCGAGATGGTTGCGCGCGAGCTGGGCGTAAGCAGCAAAGACGTGCGCGAAATGGAATCGCGTATGGCCGCGCAGGATATGACCTTTGATATGTCTGCCGACGACGAGAGCAGCGAAGGCCGTTCGATGGCACCGGTGCTGTATCTGCAGGATAAAACCTCTGACTTTGCCGACGGCATCGAAGAGGATAACTGGGATGCGCATGCGGCTGACAAGCTGAGCTATGCGATGGAAGGTCTGGATGAGCGCAGTCAGCACATCATTCGCGCCCGCTGGCTGGACGAAGACAATAAAACCACGCTGCAGGAACTGGCCGATCAGTACGGCGTATCCGCCGAACGTGTCCGGCAGCTGGAAAAGAACGCCATGAAGAAACTGCGTATGGCGATTGAAGCGTAACGCACTTCAACACCTTAAGGGGCGACAGATGATGTCGCCCTTTTTGTTTTCTGCGTCCGGCTAGTCTGCCGCCCGTATCCAGCCATCACTCTGCGCCCTGAAGCCACACGCCTGCATAAACGCCGCGCGTACCTGCTGATCGTCACTGCCATCATCGGCAATCCACCAGTCCGCGATTGAACCATTCTGCCTGATTGTCTCCTCCAGCAAATACTGTCCTACCCCGCGTCGCCGGGTGACATCGCGCACCGCCAGCCGGTGAACCTTGCCATGGATGCCGGAGATTTCCAGCTGCAAACCTGCCAGCAGACGGTCATTAAAACGCGCCGCGTAAAGACGATGAGACTCACTTAAACCCTGTTCCAGTTTTTCCATCTCCAGATCCGGCCAGACTTTGCCAAGATCGATGCGGTCCTGCGGCGTCAGCGCGGTCAGGCGCTGGATAGTGAGCTTCATAACAAAAACCTCTAAAAAAGGGGAAAGTGTAGCGAAAGTATACAACCAGAGGGCCACCACATTTTCATCAATAAAACAGGTCAAAAGATGGCCTGGATGCCAGGATAACAGGAGTAAACCTGGATAGCGGGCGAAGAATCCAGCATAACACGCTGGCAAAGTGGTCATAAACCGGCCATTGCATCCAGTGTATTATGCTGTTTAACCCGGTCAATTCTGAATGTGTCAGTTGATTTACAGAAGAAACTTCCTGTTTAATAACCTGAAAAATAAAGCCTTATTACTAATAAATGTCAGAAAAGTACGCTAACTCATTCATCATTAATCAGTTTTCGACTTTATCTGGCAACGCAAGCACTCACAACATACACGACAAAATAAATGGGGTAGTCAGGATGAAAATGAAAGGGCGCGCATTACTGGCGGGATGTGTAGCACTGGCGATGAGCCATGCGGCGCTGGCTGAAGATATCAAAGTGGCAATTGTCGGCGCAATGTCAGGTCCGGTAGCGCAGTACGGCGACATGCAGTTCGCCGGTGCAACGCAGGCGATTGAAGATATTAACGCCAAAGGCGGCGTTAACGGCAACAAACTGGTGGCGGTGAAATATGATGACGCCTGTGACCCGAAACAGGCGGTTGCGGTCGCGAACAAGGTGATTAACGATGGCATCCGCTACGTCATCGGCCACCTCTGCTCTTCCTCCACCCAGCCGGCGTCTGACATCTATGAAGATGAAGGCGTGCTGATGATCACCCCGGCCGCGACCGCACCTGACCTGACTTCCCGTGGCTATAAACTGATTATGCGCACCACCGGCCTCGACTCCGATCAGGGGCCGACCGCCGCGAAATATGTGATGACCGAGCTGAAACCGCAGCGTATCGCAGTGGTTCACGACAAACAGCAGTATGGCGAAGGCCTGGCGCGCTCCGTGCAGGAGAGCCTGAAAAAGCAGGGCGCTAATATCGTGATGTTTGAAGGAATCACCGCGGGCGATAAAGATTTCTCTACGCTGGTAGCCCGCTTCAAGAAAGAGAACGTCGATTTCGTCTATTTCGGCGGTTACTACCCGGAAATGGGCCAAATCGTGCGTCAGGCACGTGCTGCTGGCCTGAAAACCCAGTTTATGGGACCAGAGGGTGTGGGTAACGCCTCGCTGTCGAACATTGCTGGTGCGGCTTCTGAAGGCATGCTGGTGACCCTGCCGAAACGTTACGACCAGGTCGAAACTAACAAACCGATCGTTGACGCGCTGAAAGCGAAGAAACTGGATCCGACCGGCCCGTTCGTCTGGACCACCTATGCCGCTCTGCAGTCGCTGGCAACCGGTATGGAGCGCAGCAAGAGCGCTGAGCCGGACGCTATCGTGAAAAACCTCAAGGAAGGCGCTGCGGTCCCAACCGTGATGGGCAACCTGAACTGGGATGAGAAGGGCGATCTCAAGGGCTTTGAATTCGGCGTCTTCAAATGGCATGCCGATGGCACCTCGACGGCTGTGAAGTAAACCAGGCTGTTTTGTGGTGAGCGGGAGGCCGGGTAACCGGTTTCCCCTGACCAGCGACACGAACGCCTGGTGCTCGTCTGCCAGGCGTTTTTTGTACCCCGATCGCCTGCGATCGGTTAAGTAAGGGTCAAGGTATGTCCGAGCAGTTCCTCTATTTTATTCAGCAGATGTTTAACGGTGTGACCCTGGGTAGCACTTACGCGCTGATCGCCATCGGTTACACCATGGTTTACGGCATTATCGGCATGATCAACTTCGCCCACGGCGAGGTCTACATGATCGGTAGCTATGTCTCCTTTATCGTGATCGCCGCCCTGATGATGATGGGCATCGACACTACCTGGCTGATGATTGCTGCTGGCTTTGTGATGGCGGTGATTATCTCCAGCGCCTACGGCTGGAGCATTGAGCGCGTCGCCTACCGGCCTGTGCGTTCATCCAAGCGCCTGATTGCGCTGATCTCCGCCATCGGGATGTCGATATTCCTGCAAAACTACGTCAGCCTGACGCAGGGTTCACGCGACCTGGCGCTGCCGAGCCTGATCACCGGACAGTGGACGGTAGGCGAGAGCAACGGGTTTGCCGCCACGATTTCTACCATGCAGATTGTGATCTGGGTGGTGACGTTCCTGGCGATGCTGGCGCTGACCACCTTTATCCGCTATTCCCGTATGGGCCGCGCCTGTCGCGCCTGCGCTGAAGACCTGAAAATGGCCAGCCTGCTGGGGATTAACACCGACCGCGTGATCTCGCTGACCTTTGTGATCGGTGCCGCGATGGCGGCAGTCGCAGGCGTGCTGCTGGGCCAGTTCTATGGGTCGATCAACCCCTTCATCGGCTTTATGGCGGGCATGAAAGCCTTTACCGCCGCGGTGCTGGGCGGAATTGGCAGTATTCCGGGCGCAATGATTGGCGGCCTGGTACTGGGCATCGCTGAAGCGCTGACTTCTGCGTATCTCAGCACGGAATATAAAGATGTGGTCTCGTTTGCCCTGCTGATTGTGGTGCTGCTGGTGATGCCGACCGGGATTCTGGGTCGCCCGGAGGTTGAAAAAGTATGAAGATCTCCTTTATCAATGCCCTGATCTCGTCGGTGATGCTGCTGGTGCTTGCCACCTTTTTTATGGGATTGCGCCTGAATCTGGACGGCACGAATCTGGTAGTGCAGAACGCGGGTAGCGTGCGCTGGAACTGGATCGCCGCAGGCTGTGCGGTGGTGTTTCTGTTCCAGCTGTTGCGTCCGGTGTGGCAAAGCGGCCTGAAGAAAATCTCCGGTCCGGCGCTGGTGTTGCCTGGCCTGGATGGCTCGACGCCAAAGCAGAAGCTGGTGATGGCAGTGATGATTATCGCCGCCATTGCCTGGCCATTCCTGGTGTCACGCGGCACCGTCGATATCGCCACCATGACGCTGATCTATGTGATGCTCGGTCTGGGCTTAAACGTGGTGGTCGGTCTCTCTGGCCTGCTGGTACTGGGTTATGGCGGCTTTTACGCCATCGGTGCCTACACTTTTGCGCTGCTGAATCACTATTACGGTCTTGGCTTCTGGCAATGCCTGCCGCTTTCCGGCATGGTCGCTGCATTGTTTGGTCTGCTGCTGGGCTTCCCGGTGCTGCGACTGCGCGGCGACTATCTGGCGATTGTGACGCTGGGCTTCGGTGAGATCGTGCGTATTCTGCTGCTGAACAATACCGCCCTGACCGGCGGGCCGAATGGCATCAGCCAGATCCCGAAACCGACGCTGTTTGGTCTGGAGTTTGGCCGTACGCCCCGTGAAGGCGGCTGGGATACCTTCCATAACTTCTTTGGGCTGAAGTACGATCCCAGCGACCGCATCATCTTCCTCTACCTGGTGGCGCTGCTGCTGGTGGTATTGACGCTGTTCGTGATCAACCGGCTGCTGCGGATGCCGCTGGGCCGGGCCTGGGAAGCGCTGCGCGAAGATGAGATTGCCTGTCGTTCACTGGGCCTGAGTCCGACCCGCATCAAGCTGACCGCCTTTACCATCAGTGCCGCGTTTGCCGGTTTTGCCGGCAGTCTCTTCGCGGCGCGTCAGGGCTTTGTCAGCCCGGAATCCTTTACCTTTGTCGAGTCCGCCTTTGTGCTGGCGATTGTGGTATTGGGCGGGATGGGCTCGCAGTTTGCGGTCATTCTGGCCGCCATCCTGCTGGTGGTGTCACGCGAGCTGATGCGCGACCTCAATGAATACAGCATGCTGGTGCTGGGTGGCCTGATGGTGCTGATGATGATCTGGCGTCCGCAGGGCCTGTTGCCGATGAAGCGTCCGCATCTGAAGCTCAGAACCGGTAAACAAGGAGAACAGGCATGATTCAGCCTTTATTAGCCGTTGAAGGCCTGATGATGCGCTTCGGCGGTCTGTTAGCCGTGAACAATGTGGCACTGGAGCTGCGTCCACAGGAGATCGTTTCACTGATTGGTCCCAACGGTGCCGGTAAAACCACCGTGTTCAACTGCCTGACCGGCTTTTACAAACCCACCGGTGGCACGATCAAACTGCGTGAGCAGCATCTGGAAGGGTTGCCGGGCCAGAAGATTGCGCGGATGGGCATCGTGCGGACTTTCCAGCACGTGCGTCTGTTCCGTGAGATGACGGTGATTGAGAACCTGCTGGTCGCGCAGCATCAGCATCTGAAAAGCGGCGTATTTTCCGGCCTGCTGAAAACCCCGGCGTTTCGCCGCAGTGAGAGCGAGGCGCTGGATCGTGCGGCGACCTGGCTGGAGCGGGTGGGTCTGCTGGATCTGGCGAACCGTCAGGCGGGCAATCTGGCCTATGGTCAGCAGCGCCGTCTGGAGATTGCGCGCTGTATGGTGACGCGCCCGGAGATTCTGATGCTGGATGAACCGGCGGCGGGTCTTAACCCCAAAGAGACCCACGAGCTGGACGCGCTGATTGCGGAACTGCGTGGTGAACACAAGGTGTCGGTGCTGCTGATTGAACATGATATGAAGCTGGTGATGGGTATTTCTGACCGTATTTACGTGGTTAATCAGGGAACGCCGCTGGCTAACGGAACGCCGGAGGAGATTCGTAATAATCCGGATGTCATTCGTGCCTATTTAGGAGAGGCCTGAGATGGCAAATGCGATGTTAACCATTGAGAACGTCAGCGCTCACTACGGCAAAATTCAGGCGCTGCACAACGTTAGTCTCTATATCAATCAGGGCGAAATCGTCACCCTGATTGGCGCTAACGGCGCCGGAAAAACCACGCTGCTGGGCACGCTGTGCGGCGAGCCGCGCGCGACCCAGGGCACCATCACTTTTGATGGCAAAGCCATTACCGACTGGCAAACGGCGCGCATCATGCGTGAAGCGATCGCCATCGTGCCAGAGGGACGGCGGGTGTTTTCGCGCATGACGGTGGAAGAGAACCTGGCGATGGGCGGCTTTTTTGCCAGCCGCCCGGAGTATCTGACGCGGATTAAGCGCGTGTATGAACTCTTTCCACGGCTGGAGGAGCGTAAAATCCAGCGTGCCGGGACGATGTCAGGCGGCGAACAGCAGATGCTGGCGATTGGCCGTGCGCTGATGAGCCAGCCGCGCCTGCTGTTGCTGGATGAGCCGTCGCTGGGACTGGCACCGATCATTATTCAGCAGATCTTCGACACGATTGAGCAGTTGCGCAGCGAAGGGATGACGATTTTCCTGGTGGAGCAGAATGCCAATCAGGCGCTGAAGCTGGCTGATCGGGGCTATGTGCTGGAGAACGGGCATGTCGTGCTCGAAGATAGCGGTGCAGCGCTCCTATCCAACGAAGCCGTCCGCAGCGCTTACTTAGGTGCCTGATGGGGCACGGCCTGGCTTACTTGCCAGGTTCCGGTTGGGCAGTGCTCGCCATCCTCACGTACTACGTGTACGCTCCGGTGGCTGCGCGCTGTCCGCCCGCAACCTGGCTGCGCCGCCGACGGCCTTTGAAAGTGATGCGGAATGTGTCGCTGACGGCCTTGAGTGTTGGTTTGAGTGGAGCCGCCGACGGCCTTCGACTTCAGTGAAGTGAAAACCTCAGTAAGGTATTTTCAGCTTCCAGTCGCTCTGCAATTTATGTAACTAAAAACTGGTATCGCGGGCGTTTTGCCGCCGTGCTGCCAGCGTCCTCTTTTTCTCAATAAAGCCTGTCACCCGCCTGTCATCTTCCTGTTATTAATCCGTCATTTCCCCGTGTCATGTTACTTCGCGAACCAGAAATCCGTGATTTCACGCGTATTTACCTGCACAGGAAAATTCTATGTCCGTCGTTACCTTTCGTCGTAGCCTGATGAGCGTGCTGCTCGGTCTGACACTCAGCAGCCATGCCATGGCCGCCACTGAGATTCCTTTCTGGCACTCTATGGAAGGCGAGTTAGGCAAAGAAGTGGATTCGCTGGCACAGCGTTTTAACCAGACGCATCCCGATTACAAAATTGTTCCGACCTACAAAGGTAACTACGAGCAGAGCCTGGCGGCAGGGATTGCGGCCGTGCGCAGCGGCAAAGCCCCCGCGGTACTGCAGGTCTATGAAGTCGGTACGGCGACCATGATGGCTTCTAAGGCGATTGTGCCGGTGCATCAGGTTTTCAAAGATGCTGGCATCCCCTTTGATGAAAAGCAGTTCGTACCAACGGTGGCGGGCTACTACAGCGACAGCAAAGGTCAGCTGATCTCTCAGCCGTTCAACAGCTCGACGCCGGTGCTCTACTACAACAAAGACGCCTTCAAAAAAGCGGGCCTTAACCCGGATCAACCCCCTAAAACCTGGCAGGAGCTGGCGACGGATGCCGCCGCACTGCGCAAATCGGGGATGAGCTGTGGCTACGCCAGCGGCTGGCAGGGCTGGATCCAGATTGAAAACTTCAGCGCCTGGCATGCGCTGCCGGTGGCGACAGAGAACAACGGATTTGATGGGCTCAACGCGGTGCTGGAGTTCAACAAGCCGGTACAGGTTCGTCACATCGACCTGCTGGAAGCGATGAACAAAAAAGGGGACTTCACCTACTTTGGCCGCAAAGATGAGTCCACCGCCAAGTTCTACAACGGTGACTGCGGTATCACTACCGCCTCATCCGGATCGCTGGCTGATATCCGCCACTACGCCAAATTCAACTTCGGCGTCGGCATGATGCCGTATGACGACACCGTGCCGAATGCACCGCAGAACGCCCTGATCGGCGGGGCCAGCCTGTGGGTGATGAAAGGCAAAGATGCGGCAACCTACAAAGGCGTGGCCGAGTTCATGCAGTTCCTGGCTAAACCGGAAATCGCCGCGGAATGGCACCAGAAAACCGGCTATCTGCCGATTACCACCGCCGCCTACGAGCTGACGAAACAGCAGGGCTTCTACGATAAGAATCCGGGTGCAGATATTGCGACCCGCCAGATGATGAACAAGCCGCCACTGCCGTTCACCAAAGGCATGCGTCTGGGCAACATGCCGCAGATTCGTACCGTGATCGACGAGGAGCTGGAAAGCGTCTGGACCGGCAAACAGTCGCCGCAAAGCGCGCTGGATAACGCAGTGAAACGCGGCAACGAACTGCTGCGCCGCTTTCAGCAGCAGGTGAAATAATCTCTCCTCTGGCCAGCCCAGGCTGGCCCCTCTTTTCTGACGCCAGGTACGCCATGTCTTCATCCCGTCCGGTTTTTCGCACCAGCCTGTTGCCCTATCTTCTGGTGCTGCCGCAACTGCTGATTACCGCCATCTTCTTTCTCTGGCCTGCCGGTGAAGCGCTGTGGTACTCGCTGCAAAGCCTCGACCCCTTTGGCATCTCCAGCAGCTTTGTCGGGCTGGAAAACTTCAGACGCCTGTTTGCCGATCCCTACTATCTGGACTCGTTCTGGACCACGATAAAATTCAGCGGCATGGTCACGGTGTTCGGCATGGTCTTTTCGCTGCTGCTGGCGGCGCTGGTGGATTATGTGGTGCGACTGCGCCGCCTCTATCAGACCCTGCTGCTGCTGCCCTACGCCGTTGCGCCTGTGGTGGCTGCGGTGCTGTGGATGTTTCTGTTTAACCCCGGTCTGGGCCTGTTCAGCTATCTGCTGAACCACATCGGCTACGACTGGAACTATGCGCAAAACAGCGGTCAGGCGATGTTCCTGATTGTGCTGGCATCAATCTGGCAGCAGATGAGCTACAACTTCCTGTTCTTTTTTGCCGCCCTGCAATCTATTCCCAAATCGCTGGTGGAAGCCGCCGCCATTGACGGTGCCGGGCCGGTGCGTCGCTTCTTCAACCTCTCACTGCCGCTGATCACGCCCGTGAGTTTCTTTCTGCTGGTGGTGAACCTCATCTACGCCTTCTTCGATACCTTCCCGGTGATTGATGCCGCGACCGGCGGCGGGCCGGTGCAGGCGACCACCACGCTGATCTACAAAATCTATCGTGAAGGCTTTACCGGTCTGGATCTCTCCTCGTCCGCGGCGCAGTCGGTGGTGCTGATGCTGCTGGTCATCGGGCTGACGGTGCTCCAGTTCCGCTTTGTTGAACGTAAGGTGCAATACCAATGATTGAGAATCGACGCGGGCTGGATATCTTCAGCCACATCGTGCTGGTGCTGGGCGTGCTCACTATCCTGTTTCCGCTCTATGTCGCCTTTGTGGCGGCGACGCTGGATAACGAGGCGGTCTATCAGGTGCCGATGACGCTGGTGCCCGGTACGCACCTGTGGGAGAACATCTCGCGCATCTGGACCCATGGCGTCAACGGCAGCGGGCCAGCGTTTGGCCTGATGCTGCTCAACAGCATGATCATGGCGCTGGGCATCACCTTCGGCAAAATCACCGTGTCGATGCTGTCGGCGTTTGCGCTGGTCTGGTTCCGTTTTCCGCTGCGCACGCTCTTTTTCTGGCTGATCTTCATCACCCTGATGCTGCCGGTAGAGGTGCGTATCTTTCCTACGGTTCAGGTGATTGCCGATCTCAACCTGCTCGACAGCTACAGCGGATTAACCCTGCCACTGATGGCATCGGCAACCGCGACCTTTCTGTTCCGCCAGTTCTTTATGTCACTGCCGGATGAGCTGGTGGAAGCGGCGCGCATCGACGGTGCCAGCGCGATGCGCTTCTTTATCGACATTGTTCTGCCGCTGTCAAAAACCAATCTGGCGGCGCTGTTTGTCATCACCTTTATCTACGGCTGGAACCAGTATCTCTGGCCGCTGCTGATTATCAATGACGCCAGCCTCGGCACGGCGGTGGCAGGGATCAAAAGCATGATCTCCTCCAGCGGTTCGCCGACCCAGTGGAACGAAGTGATGGCGGCAATGTTATTAACCCTGATCCCACCGCTGGTGGTGGTGTTAGTCATGCAGCGTGCCTTTGTGCGCGGTCTGGTTGAGAGTGAGAAATAAGATGGCAGGCGTAACCCTTCAGGCAGTAACCAAGTCCTACGATGGCAAAAATCAGATCATTCAGCCGCTGAACGTCACCATCAATGACGGCGAATTTATGGTGATGGTCGGGCCGTCCGGCTGCGGCAAATCGACCCTGCTGCGCATGGTGGCCGGACTGGAGCGCGTCAGCTCCGGCGATATCTATATCGACAACCGGCGCGTCACTCAGGAAGAGCCGAAAGATCGCGGCATTGCGATGGTGTTCCAGAACTACGCGCTCTATCCCCATATGTCGGTAGAGGAGAACATGGCCTATGGCCTGAAAATCCGCGGTATGGGCAAAGAGCAGATTCGCCAGCGGGTACTTGAAACGGCGCGCAGTCTGGAGCTGGATCACCTGCTGATGCGGCGGCCTCGCGAGCTGTCTGGCGGACAGCGCCAGCGCGTGGCGATGGGGCGCGCCATCGTACGTGAACCGGCAGTGTTTCTGTTTGATGAGCCGTTGTCGAATCTTGATGCCCGCCTGCGGGTGCAGATGCGGCTGGAACTGCAACAGCTGCATCGCCGCTTACAGACCACCAGCCTCTATGTCACGCATGATCAGGTGGAGGCGATGACGCTGGCGCAGCGGGTGATGGTAATGAACAAAGGGGTGGTCGAGCAGCTTGGCACGCCGGTTGAGGTGTATGAACGTCCCGCCAGCCAGTTTGTTGCCTCGTTTATCGGCGCGCCTGCCATGAACCTGCTGAAAGGACAGTTCAGCAGCGACGGATCGCGCTTTGACCTCGACGCCTCGCATGCCCTGCCGCTCAGCGACACAAAAGCGAAATGGGCCAACCGGCCGGTGGTGCTGGGCATCCGGCCAGAGCACATCCGGCTCAGTAGCCGCGAGCAGGGCGGCGTGCCGCTGCGGGTCGATACGCTGGAGATGCTGGGTGCCGATAATCTGGCCCATGGTCGCATCGGTGACACGCCACTGGTGGTACGCTTAGCCCACAGCGAACGGCCGCAGCCAGGCAGTACGCTGTGGCTGCATCTGCCGTCAGATGCGTTACACTTCTTCGATTCAACTCATGGAAAGCGTCTGGAATGAGCACACAACACTGGCCTTATCCCCGCATCGTCGCCCATCGTGGCGGCGGTAAACTGGCACCAGAAAACACGCTGGCCGCGATCGACACTGGCGCGAAGTATGGTCATCAGATGATTGAATTTGATGCCAAATTATCGGCGGATGCGCAGATCTTCCTGCTGCATGACGACACGCTGGATCGCACCAGTAACGGCTGGGGCGTCGCGGGTCAGCTGCCGTGGGAGAAGCTGTCGCAGCTCGACGCGGGCAGCTGGTTTGGCAACGCGTTTACCGGCGAGAAGCTGGCGCGGCTGGATGAAGTCGCGGCCCGCTGTCGTCAGCATCAGATGATGGTGAACATCGAAATCAAACCGACCACCGGCAGTGACGCCGAAACCGGACGCGCCGTGGCGCAGGCTGCCGCGATCCTGTGGCAGGGTCAGACCGCACCGTTGCTCTCTTCGTTCTCTTTTGAAGCACTGGAAGCGGCGATGCAGGTCGAGCCAGGGCTGCCGCGTGGCCTGCTGTCGCACAGCTGGGATCCACAGTGGCAGGAAAAAACCACGGCGCTGGCGTGCGTATCCATCCACCTCAACCATAAAGTGCTGACTGCGGAGCGGGTTGCAGAGCTGAAAAGTGCGGGCCTGAAGATTCTGGTCTATACCGTGAACAGCCCGGACCGGGCGCGGGAATTGCTGACGTGGGGCGTCGATGCCATCTGTACCGACAGCATCGACATCATTGGCCCCGATTTTCATTAGTTCTGATTCGGACTCTGGTTCTGCTGGCCCGGCTGTGTGGTTATCACCCGCTGTTGGGCGCTGTTGCGCTGCTCCTGCATTTTACGCTGCATGTCCTGCGTCTGACGCTGCTGATCCTGGCGCAGCTTCAGCTGTTGCTGCTGTTGCTGGCTCTGCATCTGCGACTGCATTCGCTGCTGGCTCGGGTTATAGCCCGGTTTATTTGGATCGTTGGTGCTGTTCAGCGTGTTCGCCTGACTGGCGAAAGGCAGCAGGGCGGCTAAAACAATCATCCACTTTTTCATCTTTGCTCCTTCCTTTATCGCGACAGGTTTTTTGGGTGCACAACGGCGCACACCGATATCAGGGTCGCACCCATAAGTTTACGCGATATCACAGACCTTACTTTCCGATCTATTCCTGATTTGACTTAACCCCGGTTATTTTGCTGTATTTGTAGGCACTTGCAGAAATGATAAAAAAATGTAAATAACAACATGGGATGGTGGCAGGATGAAAATGCAGCAGACAGTGCGTCAGCTTAGCTGGTCGCTGGTGATGAGCTTCACCATGGTGGCAGGCACTTATGCCGCGCCCACTCAGGCACCACCGGTCTCCTACGGCGTGGACAGTGATACCTTTCACCCGGTAAAAGCGCAGCACGGCATGGTAGCGTCGGTGGATGCGCTTGCAACCCAGGTGGGCGTGGAAATTCTGCGTCAGGGCGGTAATGCGGTAGATGCCGCGGTCGCCGTGGGCTTTGCGCTGGCTGTGACCCATCCGCAGGCGGGCAACCTGGGCGGCGGCGGCTTTATGCTGCTGCGCACTGCCTCTGGCCGCGCGACCGCTATCGATTTCCGTGAAATGGCACCGGGCCATGCGTCGCGCGATATGTTTCTGGATAAGCAGGGCAACGCCGACAGTAAGCTGTCGCTGACGTCACACCTTGCTTCCGGCACGCCGGGCACCGTTGCCGGACTGGCGCTGGCTGCGCAGAAATATGGCACCCTGCCGCTGAGCACGCTGCTGGCACCAGCGATCAAACTGGCGCGTGACGGCATTCCGGTCAACGATGCGCTGGCGGATGACCTGAAGACCTACGGCAAAGAAGTGTTGATCACCCATCCGAACAGTAAAGCGATTTTCTATAAACCGGACGGCACGCCGTGGCAGAAGGGCGATCGGCTGGTGCAGAAAAACCTGGCCCACAGCCTGCAACTGATTGCCCGTCAGGGACCGGATGCGTTTTACAAAGGTGAAATCGCGGATGAGATCGCCGGCGAGATGGCGCAGCATGGCGGCCTGATCAACAAAGCTGATCTGGCGGCCTATCGTGCGGTCGAGCGAACGCCTGTCAGCGGAACATACCGTGGCTATGAAGTCTTCTCTATGCCGCCGCCGTCATCCGGTGGTATCCACATCGTGCAGATCCTCAATATCCTGGAGAACTTCGATCTGGCGAAGATGGGCTTTGGCAGTGCTGACGCCATGCAGGTGATGGCAGAAGCGGAGAAATATGCCTACGCGGACCGCTCGGAATATCTTGGCGATCCCGATTTCGTGAAGGTACCGTGGCAGGCGCTGACCAGTAAAGCCTATGCCAAAACGCTGGCGCAGCAGATCGATGTAGCAAAGGCGCGCCCTTCCAGCGAGATCAAGCCCGGTAAGCTCGAACCTTACGAAAGTAATCAGACCACCCATTTCTCGGTGGTGGATAAGCAGGGCAATGCCGTTGCGGTAACCTATACCCTTAACACCTATTTCGGCAGCGGAATTGTGGCGGGCAAGAGTGGCATCCTGATGAATAATGAGATGGATGACTTCTCTGCCAAGCCAGGCACGCCAAATGTCTACGGGCTGGTCGGCGGGGAAGCGAATGCGGTGCAACCGGCGAAACGTCCGTTGTCATCGATGTCGCCGACTATCGTCGCCAAAGGGGGCAAAACCTGGCTGGTGACCGGCAGTCCTGGCGGCAGCCGCATTATCACCACGGTATTGCAGATGGTGGTTAACAGCATCGATTTCGGGATGAATGTGGCGGAAGCCACCAATGCGCCGCGCTTCCATCATCAGTGGCTGCCGGATCAGCTGCGGGTGGAGAAGGGCTTCAGTCCCGATACGCTGCGTCTGCTGGAAACCAAAGGTCAGCATGTGAAGGTACTTCCGTCGATGGGCAGTACGCAGAGCATCATGATCGGGCCGGATGGCATGCTCTACGGCGCTTCCGATCCGCGCAGCATCGATGATTTGAGTGCGGGTTATTGAGATTTGAGACTGCTGACAAACTCAAACCCGGGTGAATCTGACAGCAATAAATAAGCTTAACGCGCAGGGAACTGGGTCAGAAGAGGAAAGCGTCCCGCGACTGGGACAAAAACGCCGGGAGCGTTTTTGAACAACGCAACGCGTTGGCCCGGATACGGGCGCACCTCATGGATGAGGTGCGTAATCGCGCGGGCCGAGCATGTCATGGATGACGGCTTTTGCGTCTTTCCGATCTGACCCTGTTTCCTGCGCAGCCGCTAACTGACAGCGAACCTTGTCAGGGTTTATCAGCAGAAAGGGCGCCTTCGGTGCTCTTTCTGCTTCCACACGTCAGGCTTTAACCCGCGCCATATAATGCGCGTCAATCAGTTCACCGTGTCGCATTGCGAAGCCTTTAGCCGTTCCCTCAATCTCAAACCCGAAACGCTGATACAGGGCGATAGCCGGGCCATTATCCACGAACACCGTCAGCTCCATTCGGCTCACCTGTAGCCAGTTGTCACATAACGAGACCATTTCACGCATGAGTGCAGTACCGACGCCTCGCTGCCGGTAGCGTTCATCCACGCCCATCCCCAGCGAGGCGACGTGACGGCGTCTGGGACGTGCTACTGCGTCCAGCGCACACTGGCCTACAACCTCTTCGTCGATACAGGCCACCAGCAGATGCGAATGGGGCGGTGGTGTAGCGAGGCGGGTCTGCCACATCTGTAGCGATGAGTGAGGCAGATGCAGCGTGCTGGCCTGGGTATCTGGCTGACTGTAAATCCTGTGCAGCGCAGCAGCATCTTCTGGCATGACGTGGCGGACAACTATTTCACTCATGGTCTCTCCTTTAGTCCATAAAAACCTTTTAAACATCAAGGTATTCACCGCGTTAATCAGGGTAAAAAATGTGAAAAGAACTTTACAGACGCGAATGATAATGATTATTATTGCTATGCGTTTCCGGGAGGTCGCCCGACAGCCTGGAAAAGCACGACATTGCTCACATTGCTTCCAGTATTATTTCGCCAGCTTAGATGCTGGCTTTTTTTTGCCTGCACTCCTTCAATCCTTTTCAGCCACTGCGTCGCACTCATTCAATGAATTTGAAAAGAGGCGTGAAGTTTTTCAGCTATCAATCAAACCGCCTCAGGGACACACTATAAAAAACATTGAGGAGATTTGAACATGATCTATGTACGCAAAGCTGAAGAACGCGGTCACGCAAACCATGGCTGGCTGGATAGCTGGCATACCTTCTCTTTCGCCAGCTATCACGATGCGAACTTCATGGGGTTCTCCGCGCTGCGGGTCATCAATGAAGATGTGATCGATGGCGGTCAGGGATTTGGCACCCATCCGCATAAAGATATGGAAATTCTGACCTACGTGCTCTCCGGTACGGTTGAGCATCAGGACAGCATGGGCAACAAAGAGCAGATCCCGGCAGGGGAGTTCCAGATCATGAGCGCCGGTACTGGCGTGCGTCACTCGGAATACAACGCCAGCGAAAGCGAGCCGTTGCACCTCTATCAGATCTGGATCATTCCTGAGCGCACCGGCATTGAACCACGCTACGATCAGCGCCGCTTCCCGGATGTGCAGGGACGTCAGCTGGTGTTAAGCCCCGATGCCCGTGAAGGATCGCTGAAAGTTTATCAGGACATGACCTTATCGCGCTGGGTACTGGCTGCCGGTGAGCAGGATAACGTCGCGATTGATGCGGGACGCCGTATCTGGATTCAGGTCGTGAAAGGTGATGTTACCGTTAACGGCAACGCAGTTAACACCAGCGACGCCCTGGCGATCTGGGACGAAAGCGCGCTGACGATTGAAGCCAGCTCGGCTGCCGAAGTTCTGCTATTTGATCTGCCACCCGTCTAAGCAGATAACGGGCGCGACTCGTCGCGCCCGGTTAGGAATTTTGTGACAGAAAAGTGATAGACTCATCGTACTTTAGCTTTCAGGGCGATCCCAGGCGCTACGATGAAGAAGAAAAGACCGGTATTACAGGATGTTGCCGATCGCGTCGGCATTACAAAAATGACCGTCAGCCGTTACCTGCGTAATCCTGAGCAGGTCTCTGTTGCCCTGCGGGACAAGATTGCAGTGGCACTGGATGAGCTGGGTTATATCCCCAATCGCGCCCCCGATATGCTTTCTAACGCTACCAGCCGTGCCATCGGCGTACTGCTGCCATCACTCACTAACCAGGTTTTTGCTGACGTATTGCGCGGCATTGAAGCCGTCACTGACGAAGCCAACTATCAGACGCTGGTCGCCCACTTTGGTTACAACCCGCAAAAAGAGGAGCTGCAACTGCGCTCGCTGCTGGGCTGGAACATTGATGGCGTTATCCTCACCGAACGCACCCATACGCCAGGCACGCTGCGTATGCTGGAAGTGGCCGGTATTCCGGTGATTGAGGTGATGGACAGCGTTACACCCTGCCTGGATATGGCGGTCGGCTTTGATAACGTCGAAGCGGCCCGGCAGATGACGCAGGCGATCCTCAGTAAAGGCCATCGTCACACCGTCTATCTTGGCGCACGCCTTGATGAACGTACGCTGCAAAAGCAGCGCGGTTATGAAATCGCCATGCACGAAGCGGGTCTGACGCCGCACAGCGTGATGATGGAAGATGCCTCATCATTCAGCGCCGGTGGCGATTTGCTGCGTGAGGCGCAACGTCTCTATCCTGAAACGGATAGCCTGTTCTGTACCAATGATGACCTGGCGGTCGGCGCGATGTTTGAGTGTCAGCGCCAGGGATTGCAGGTACCCATTCAGATGGCGATTGCGGGTTTTCACGGCCATGATATCAGTCAGGTCGTCACACCACAGCTGGCGACCGTGCTGACGCCACGCGACCGCATGGGGCGTGAAGCGGCGGCGATGTTGCTGGCGCGTATTGCCGGTGAGAACAGTGATAATCCGCTTCGGGATATCGGTTTTGAGATCAGTGAAGGTGGCAGCATCTGATTGTGATGTTTTTATGAGTCAGCTCACACTTTTATGCTTTTCCTGGTAAAAAGGTTGCCAGGCTGTTAACCGGCCAGGAGAATGAGAAACGACATTGTTATCGGTAACATTGGCAAATTCTCACCTGCCGGAGCAGAAAAATGACAACGCAATCCCCGTCGCATCACGTTTTTATCCTGATGGGCGTTTCAGGCAGCGGAAAGTCTGCTGTCGCCAACCAGGTCTCTCACCAGCTGAATACAGCCTTTCTTGACGGTGATTTTCTCCACCCGCGCGCCAATATCCTGAAGATGGCCGATGGTCATCCGCTGGATGACAGCGATCGCCAGCCGTGGTTACAGGCGCTGAATGATGCCGCATTTGCCATGCAGCGGACCCAGGCGATCTCCATCATTGTCTGCTCAGCCCTGAAAAAAAGTTATCGCGACATTCTGCGTCAGGGCAATGACAACCTGCGTTTTGTCTACCTGAAAGGCGATTTTGACACCATCGAAGCCCGCCTGAAGGCGCGTAAGGGCCACTTCTTCAAGCCGCAGATGCTGGTAACCCAGTTTGCCACGCTGGAAGAGCCAGGGCGGGACGAGCCGGATGTCCTGGTCGTGGATATCGCGCATTCACTGGACGAGGTGGTAGCGGCTACGGTTGCAACTATTCAGGACGCTATCAGCCAGGGTTAGAGATGAATACCGCAACACTCGTTTTGACCGCAGCAGGCTCCGTCCTGCTGCTGCTTTTTCTGGTGATGAAGGCACGGATGCACGCCTTTGTCGCGCTGATGTTAGTCTCCATCGGTGCCGGATTGTTCTCCGGCATGCCACTGAACAAAATCGCGGAAACCATGCAGAAGGGGATGGGCGGCACGCTCGGCTTCCTCGCCATTGTGGTTGCACTGGGCGCAATGTTCGGCAAAATCCTGCATGAAACCGGCGCCGTGGATCAAATCGCGATCCGGATGCTGAAAACCTTTGGTCAGAGCCGCGCCCATTATGCGATGGGCATTGCCGGTCTGATCTGCGCGCTGCCGCTTTTCTTTGAGGTGGCGGTGGTGCTGTTGATCAGCATCGCGTTTGCGGTGGCGCGGCGAACTGGTGGCAATCTGGTGAAGCTGGTCATTCCGCTGTTTGCCGGTGTGGCCGCGTCGGCGGCGTTCCTGCTGCCCGGACCGGCTCCGATGCTGCTGGCTTCACAGATGCACGCGGACTTTGGCTGGATGATTTTGCTGGGTCTTTGTGCGGCGATCCCGGGCATGCTGATTGCCGGGCCGCTGTTTGGCAACTTCATCGGCAATCACGTGACGTTCAGTGCGCCACCGGAAGATCATCAGCCGGATGTTGATGAGAGTAAACTGCCGTCGTTTGGCTTCAGCCTCTCACTGATTCTGTTCCCGCTGGTGCTGGTCGGCCTGAAAACCATCGGCGCACGCTTCACAACCGAAGGCACCACGCTGTATGAGTGGCTGGAATTTATCGGCCATCCTTTCACCGCCATCCTGCTGGCGCTGCTGGTCGCGATTTATGGCCTGGCTTACCGTCAGGGTATGGATAAAGAGCGGGTGATGCAGGTGTGCGGCAGCGCGCTGCAACCGGCCGGGATTATCCTGCTGGTGATTGGCGCAGGCGGCGTGTTCAAGCAGGTGCTGGTGGATTCCGGCGTCGGCCCGGTGCTGGGCAATGCGCTGACCGGCGCGGGCCTGCCGATTGCGCTGGCCTGCTTTATCCTGTCGGGCGCGGTGAGGGTGATTCAGGGGTCGGCGACGGTCGCCTGTCTGACCACGGTCGGCTTAATCATGCCGGTGATTGAACCGCTGCATTACAGCGGTGCTCAGCTGGCGGCGCTGTCGATCTGCATCGGCGGTGGCTCGATTATTATCAGCCATGTGAACGATGCCGGGTTCTGGCTGTTTGGCCGCTTCACCGGAGCCAGCGAAGCAGAAACCCTGAAGACCTGGACACTGATGGAGACCATTCTCGGCACCGTGGGTGCAGTTGTTGGAATGATTGCTTTCGAACTGCTTTCCTGACCAACCCGACGGGCTATCTGCCCGTCAGTTTTTTTCCCGCGAGCCGGGGAAGAGTAAAAAAGGGAACAGCAGATAAGGTGCCACTACCAAAAGGGCAATGACGCCGCGTGAATAGCCGGCGTCATTTATTCTTCTCACCCCGCAGGAAAATAGAGGCAAAACAAACAGCAGCAGCGCGATTAAGCTTATTTCATGCTCTGGCCCGGTAAACCATTGCAGATAACAGCAGAACCAGACCAGCTGAAACAGCAGGAAAATAAAATAGCTCGTCCTTCCTTCACGCCCTTCATAGTTAAACGTGCGCAGCAGACAGCTTTTGATAATTTGCAGCAGCCTGTTCATGCCCATTTTCTTCTTATCAGAGCAAAAACAACCAGCGTGATAGCGGCGGCAAGCAAGTAAACGCAGGCCAAATCAGTGACGTCAACTTGCATCAGTTGCACGTCATTCAGCGCCGCTTTCTGGCTCGGGACGGATAATACGGTCAGGCCAGCTAAACAGAGTATATTTGCCAGAAAGAATAGCGCCTGAAAAACTGTTTCTTTAGCCACGGACAGGGCGGCAATTTTTCTGAAATCCCACCAGGCTACCAGATAAACCAGTAGCCAGAGCAACGCGCAGAGTAGTGGGGCAACCAGGTAACTGCGCATATCTGTGATCACCCCTGAATGGCCGCTGCTGGCATACTCCAGGACTTCCTGAAGGGAGACGTAACCTGTTATCAGATAGAGCGCGCCGAAGAAAAAGGGTAATAACAACCTCATTGCATTTCCCTCCGGGTTTTCAGACGCTGTATCTAACTTTCGATACTACCCGCCATAGATATCTCCTTTTTTACAGCATCATATAAATAATATTGTTCATTTCAATGCCGTAACTATGTCATAAACAGGCTGAACTGAGGCGGCTGCCTGCCTGTCAGTGTAAAAGGACAAAGGCGCGCTTATAACTTCAGATAAGCCCGAATGCCATCCAGGAACATCTGGGTGGCCAGCATAATCAGTATTAATCCCATCAGACGTTCCAGCGCATTCACACCCTTATCGCCCAGCAGACGCAGGAACAGACCTGACATCAGCAGAATAGCGACCGTTACGCCCCAGGCGATCAGCAGCGCGCCTACCAGATGCGACATCTGATGCGGATACTGATGCGACAGCAGCATCAATGTGGCCAGCAGCGATGGCCCGGCCACCAGTGGAATCGCCAGCGGCACCAGGAACGGCTCTTCACCCGCCGGTAAGCCAGAACTGCTGCTTTCAGCCGACGGGAAAATCATCTTGATGGCGATCAGAAACAGGATGATCCCGCCGGAAATCGACACTGTTTCGGTGCGCAGATTTAAAAACGCCAGGATGCGTTCGCCGGTAAACAGGAACAGCAGCATGATGATCAGGGCAATCAGCATTTCGCGGATTAGCACCACCCGCCGCCGTTTCGGCTCCAGATGCTTCAAAACCGACATAAAAATCGGCAGATTGCCCAGCGGATCCATAATTAACAACAATAATATTGTTGCCGAAATCATTTCAGTCATCGGTTTTGCGCCATGTTGTTCGCGAAAAAGCGGAGTTATTAGTTACGCTGCTGAAAAAGTTAGCGTAATCGAATTAATTCACTTGCTACCCGGCCTGCATTTTGTAGAGTGAGGGGACACAGGTAAATCCTATTATTACGCAGAGCGGCGTGAAAATAGCACGCCGCTCTCTCCTCTGAAATGAAAAGCAGGTGTAACTGCCTTAGACGGACACGACATGAAGAATGTAGGTTTTGTTGGTTGGCGCGGCATGGTCGGCTCAGTGCTGATGTCCCGCATGAGTGAAGAGCGTGATTTTGATGCAATCAATCCGGTCTTCTTCTCGACGTCGCAGCATGGTCAGGCGGCACCCGCGTTTGCGGGCAAACAGCAGGGCACCCTGCAGGATGCGTTTGATATTGAAGCGCTGCGCGCGCTGGATATCATTATCACCTGCCAGGGCGGCGACTACACCAGTGACGTCTATCCAAAGCTGCGCGCCAGCGGCTGGCAGGGATACTGGATTGATGCGGCCTCTACGCTGCGCATGAAAGATGATGCCATCATCATCCTCGATCCGGTCAACCATGCGGTGATTCGCCAGGGCATCGACCGTGGCATCAAAACCTTTGTGGGTGGTAACTGTACTGTCAGCCTCATGCTGATGTCGCTGGGCGGCCTGTTTGCGCAGGATCTGGTGGAGTGGGCCTCGGTTGCCACCTATCAGGCAGCCTCTGGCGGCGGCGCGCGCCACATGCGCGAACTGCTGACCCAGATGGGCATGCTGCACGATCACGTTGCGCCTGCGTTGCAGAACCCGGCTTCGGCCATTCTCGACATTGAGCGTAGCGTGACCGACTTTACCCGTTCCGGCACTTTACCAACCGACAACTTCGGCGTACCGCTGGCAGGCAGCCTGATTCCATGGATTGATAAGCAGCTGGATAACGGCCAGAGCCGCGAAGAATGGAAAGGCCAGGCGGAGACCAACAAGATCCTCGCCACCTCTAAAGTCATTCCGGTTGATGGCTTGTGCGTGCGCGTCGGGGCGCTGCGCTGCCACAGCCAGGCCTTTACGCTGAAGCTGAAACGCGACCTGCCGCTGGCTGAAATTGAGCAGCTGCTGGCCTCTCACAATGAGTGGGTCAAAGTGGTGCCGAATGATCGCGAGCTGACGATGCGTGAACTGACGCCAGCCGCTGTTACCGGCACGCTGACCACACCAGTTGGCCGCTTGCGTAAACTGAATATGGGGCCGGAATATCTCTCCGCCTTCACGGTGGGCGATCAGCTGTTATGGGGCGCAGCCGAACCGCTGCGTCGCATGCTGCGGTTGTTAACCAACTAAACAGCAAACATCGCCACAGGGCGGATTGATAATCAATGCCGATCAGATGAAACAATGGATCGGCTAACCGCCTGGTCGCTATGTGAAAGCCCGTAATCATTACTGATGGTTGCGGGCTTTTTGTTTAGTTAAAATTAAATGCAATGTTATGAGCGGGTATAACTTAAAAAAGCCTCAAGGGTCTTTTATGTCTCTATTGCCATTATCAGGCAGAGCGCCAGTGATCAGGATTGCCTTTGCTGGTATTTCTTACTCGGGCGACTAGCGGATTATGGCCTGCCTTTTTGGCTGCCTGAATTGCGCTGTCTTGAGTTGAATGATTCAATCCATCAATACTCTGACCTCCAGCATATTCGACGGTATAATGTGTGATCGCTGATCCTTCCGGGCGTCCGGTAGGCTGTGGTTCTACATAAACGTTAGACATAAAATAAACCTCGCTTCTTGAAAGTTATTTTCCAACCACTTTTAATATGATTGTTTATTTTTTCATTTCCAATCAGGATTGCTTAATCGCTTAATATCTAAAGTGTGATGATGTTCAAAAAAGAATGACTTGCTAATTTTTATTATGTTAGCGCTGTGTTTTTACAGGGTGAATAAAGTTAAAGAAAGTTTGCGCTGTTACTGGCTTGATTGTTTTTTTAAATAATGAAGTTTCTGGATTATTTTTTATTATAACGGCTACCCACTGATACTGGCGTACCACTTTACGACTGCACCAGTGGGTAAAATTCACGGCCATTTTCAGCTAATCCTTTTTTTTAATTAATCCTTTTCAGCCATGCTTTTCTTTCCGATGCGCTATGCCCGTACATTCCAGTCATCCGTATACTGCACATTTCCATCAACATAACGCCATGTAATTTTGTCATACATCATGGATATCGATTCCATATGATTAATTTGCGCATTACCTGACATTTTAGCATTTGGCATGCCGGGATTCACACCGGTAATCTTTACCCCCTCGATAGTCATAACAAAGTAACACTCTTCCTGACCGGCATGGTTGATTCTGTACCAGCGGATTTCCGCACTTTGCAGCGTCTGACCCGTCGCCACCGCCTTGTACAGATAAGGACTGGAGCTATCAAACTCCTTTTCAATCATCATCGGTGAGTGTGAACGCTTGCCGGTAATCTTGCCGTTGGCGCTGTCTACAGGAATATTCAGCCCATGACTGAAACCCACAATCTCAATGCTGCCATCACGATCCTGGACATCAACGGAGCCTTTAATATGAGCGCCGCCATCATCTTTGAGCCACATATAAGCAGGAATTGACATGTTAATATCTCCTTATTTTTGTGATTAACTTCATTGTCAGGAAAAAAACCACCACAGTAATAACTATATTAGCGAGGAAACTAATATAGAAAAACGTATCATCTATTGCCTCTGCGCCAATTTCACCAGGGCCATAAAGCAGGTTTCCTATCTTCAAAACGAAATCATAGCTAATCCAGTTATACGGTTCACCCATAGTCCGCCCCACACAAAGTAAAATCAGAAGGAAAAAGGCTACCTTCCCTGATTTACGGGCAAGTATCGCCATAAGTGATTACCTCAATGGTGCCATAGGCTTTTAAGTCGCTGCCCGGAATCGGGGTTCTGGACGTTCTTAGCAGAGCATTTCTCAGCATGTCGAAATCGGATTGCCAGGCAAGAGTAATGCAACCCTCTGAGACATGACCAGGATGAAGCCTGAAACCGCCCCGGGCTACGCCCCGAAAGAATGTGCTATCGTCGATCATGTTATCTGCACGAAAAAGGGCAAACCATTCTGAATGATCAACATGATACTTAAACGCAGATTTTATTTCGTCAATTGCCCATGCTCTGACGCTGTTGATCCAACTACCAGAAGGGCGGTCAACAATGTAGTAACGTCCGGCAGGTAATGGTCCCTTATTAATTATCATCCCGCAACCACCCTTTTTACGATAGATGCCATTACCAGAAAACGCTTAAAACGTTCCTACTCTCGGAAAACTCAGTGGTGAATAATCAGCGTTATTGATTACAAACTTTCCGTATAAAATCATAGCCATTCCTTTGCCTCTGTTATTTTTATTTGCATGCTAATACAAAGAAAAAAACAGACGAATGGCTATTTCTGTAAAAAATTAAGATTGTGAAGCCGATTCACTTCCAGCCCTGTTGGTGTCCCAAATCCTGCCAATCCCAGAAACATGCCGTTAACCATCGCTTTACAACGCGTTATCAGGTAGCTTTTCTTGATCGTTGCCTGCACTCCACGCTTCCGGAGGCTGACCAGGGTCGGCGGCAGAGCTATCGTTTCGATCCAGTAAAAAATGTTGCTTCATCAGTTGGGGCATTTCGGGCAGCTTAAATGAAAATAATCATCCATTTACCCGGCTTTTTCATCACTGTCGTACACGAAACAATCTACCGTTTCGCTTACTCAGTGATCAGCTTCCCTTTTTTGCCGATCGCTAAAGAATATTTTGCTTAAGTCCATGGCAACTCCCGTGACCAAGCTATGATTTAACCATGATGTGCCACAGGTCACTCTTGTGCTTTCCGGATTAAATGGTTGTGGTACACGGCAAAAACACTTTTCCCACGGAATGGCCTGACTTCTTTGTCGTTGTACGTATGGCTCAATGAAGAGCAGCGCAGATGAACCGCGACAGGCCGTGTCGCGTTCATTTCGGCTGCCAATTATCACAGGAAGAAAGTCATGTCAGAGCTTCCCGATCGCGATGCGATCAATGCCCTGTTTGCGGGTAATTATGCCGACCCTTTTTCGTTACTAGGGATGCACCGAACTCAGCAAGGCCTTGAAGTCAGGGCATTGCTTCCCGAAGCGCTTGAAGTGTGGGTCATTGAAACCTCCACCGGGCGCAAACTGGCTCAGCTGATGTGTGAAGATGCACGCGGCTTCTTCAGTGGCGTCATTCCACGCCGCAAAAACCCGTTCCGCTATCAGCTGGCGGTGAACTGGCACGGCCAGCAAAACCTGGTAGACGATGCCTATCGCTTTGGTCCGCTGCTGCAGGAGATGGATCTGTGGCTGCTGGCGGAAGGGACACACCTGCGCCCTTATGAGACGCTGGGCGCGCACGGCGACGTCATTGATGGCGTCTTCGGCACCCGCTTCTGCGTCTGGGCACCCAACGCCCGTCGCGTGTCAGTGGTTGGCGATTTCAACTTCTGGGATGGCCGCCGTCATCCGATGCGTCTGCGTCAGGAGCTGGGCATCTGGGAGCTTTTTGTACCGGGCGCGGTCAATGGCCAGCTCTACAAGTATGAAATCATCGACGCCAATGGCGAACTGCGCATCAAAGCGGACCCGTACGCGTTTGAGGCGCAGATGCGTCCGCAGACTGCGTCGATGATCTGTGGTCTGCCAGAGCCGGTTGAGATGAAAGCGGAGCGCAAGGCGGCCAACGCCTTCGACGCGCCGATCTCCATCTATGAAGTGCATCTGGGCTCCTGGCGTCGTCACACCGACAACAACTTCTGGCTGAGCTACAAAGAGCTGGCTGAACAGCTGGTGCCCTACGTCAAAGAGATGGGCTTTACCCATATCGAACTGCTGCCGATCAACGAACATCCGTTTGATGGCAGCTGGGGCTATCAGCCGCTGGGCATGTATGCGCCGACCCGACGTTTTGGTACCCGTGACGAGTTCCGCGCCTTCATTGACGCCGCCCATGACGCGGGCCTCAACGTGCTGCTCGACTGGGTGCCGGGTCATTTCCCCAGCGATGATTTCGGTCTGGCGCGCTTCGACGGAACGCAGCTCTATGAGCACAGCGACCCGCGTGAAGGCTTCCACCAGGACTGGAACACCCTGATCTACAACTTTGGTCGCCGGGAAGTGAGCAACTACCTGTCGGGCAATGCGCTCTACTGGACCGAACGCTTTGGCATCGATGGCCTGCGTGTGGATGCGGTCGCGTCGATGATCTACCGCGATTACAGCCGCAACGAAGGAGAGTGGGTGCCGAATCAGTTCGGTGGCCGCGAGAACCTCGAAGCGATCGAATTCCTGCGTTACACCAACCGCACGCTCGGCACTGTGGCATCCGGGTCGGTAACCATGGCTGAAGAGTCAACCGACTATCCTGGCGTGACGCGTCCGACCGAAGGCGGCGGGCTGGGCTTCTGGTTCAAATGGAACCTGGGCTGGATGCACGACACGCTCGACTACATGCAGGTCGATCCCATCTACCGCAAGCACCATCACAACCTGATGAGCTTCGGCATGATGTACAACTACACCGAAAACTTTGTGCTGCCGTTGTCGCATGACGAAGTGGTGCACGGTAAGCGCTCAATTCTCGATCGTATGCCGGGCGACGCCTGGCAGAAGTTTGCCAACCTGCGTGCCTACTACGGCTGGATGTGGGGCTTCCCGGGCAAGAAACTGCTGTTTATGGGCAACGAATTTGCTCAGGGCCGCGAGTGGAACCACGACGTCAGCCTGGACTGGCATCTGCTGGAAGGGGATGACAACTGGCACAACGGCGTTCAGCGTCTGGTGCGCGATCTCAACCACACCTATCAGCACTACACGCCGCTGCATCAGCTCGACTTTGATCCGGCAGGGTTTGAGTGGCTGGTGGTGAACGATGCGGAACACTCCGTCTTCGCTTTCGTCCGCCGCGACCGTGAAGGCAACGAAGTAATCGTCATCAGTAACTTCACCCCGGTGCCGCGTCCGGGCTATCGCTTTGGCGTTAATCAGCCTGGCTACTGGCGAGAAGTACTGAACACCGATCAGCATGAGTATCACGGTAGTGACGTGCGCATTCATCGGGTGCATACCGATGAGCAGGAGAGCCACGGACGACCGCAGTCGCTGAGTCTTGATCTGCCACCGCTGGCAACAGTCTGGCTGGTGCGGGAGGCTGAATGACCATTACTGCCGGAGATCCCGAACCGCTGGGTGCCAGTTATGATGGCAAAGGCGTTAACTTCACTCTGTTCTCACAGCATGCGGAGCGCGTAGAGCTCTGCCTGTTTGATGAACAGGGCGCAGAACAGCGTCTTGAGCTGCCTGGCCGCAGTGGGGATATCTGGCACGGTTATGTTCCGGCGTTAAAACCGGGACAGCGCTACGGCTACCGGGTGCATGGGCCCTGGGCGCCGCAGCAGGGACATCGCTTTAACCCGGCGAAGTTACTGGTCGATCCCTGCGCTCGCGCGGTGGAAGGCGATGTTCCGGATGACCCGCTATTTCATGGCGGCGAGGCGCAACCCGATCCGCATGACAACGCGGCGATTGCGCCCAGGTCGCGGGTGGTCGCAGAGGATTTCGACTGGCAGGACGATGTCGCACCGCGCGTGCCGTGGGGCAACACGGTAATTTATGAAGCCCACGTGCGCAGCCTGACGCAGCAGCATCCGGAAATTCCGGAAACGCTGCGCGGGACTTACGCGGCGCTGGGTCATCCTGTTATGGTGGATTACCTGCGCAAGCTGGGGATCACCACCCTTGAACTGCTGCCCGTGGCCCATTTCGCCAGCGAACCGCGACTGTTGCAGCTCGGCCTCAGCAACTACTGGGGCTACAACCCCTTTGCGCTCTGGGCGGTGGACCCTCGTTACGCCTCCGGTCAGCCGGGCGTGACGCCGTTGCAGGAGTTTCAGCAGGCGGTCAAAAGCCTGCACGCTGCGGGTATCGAAGTGGTGCTGGATGTGGTGTTCAACCATACCGCCGAACTGGATGAGATTGGCCCGACGATCTCCATGCGTGGCATTGATAACGCCAGCTACTACTGGCTGGATGAGCAGGGCGATTATCAGAACTGGACCGGCTGCGGCAACACGCTGAATATCCACCATCCGCAGGTGATGGCGTGGGCCCTGGAGGCGCTGCGCTACTGGGTGCGGGTCTGCCACGTCGACGGCTTCCGCTTTGACCTCGCACCAGTACTGGGTCGTACACCCGATTACCAGCGTGATGCGCCCTTTTTCGAGGCGATACGCGCCTGTCCGCTGCTCTCCCAGGTCAAGCTGATTGCGGAACCCTGGGATATCGGCCCTGACGGCTATCAGGTTGGCCGTTTTCCGCCGCCGTTTGCCGAGTGGAACGATAAGTTTCGCGACACCGCACGTCGTTACTGGCTGCACGGCGACGTAAGCAACGGCGACTTTGTTCGCCGCTTTGCCGCCTCCAGCGATCTCTACCAGCATGATGACCGGCTGCCACACGCCACGGTTAACCTGATCACCGCCCATGACGGTTTTACGCTGTGGGATGTGGTGAGCTTCGAACGTAAACACAACGAAGCGAACGGGGAAGATAACCGTGATGGCCACGGTGATAACTACAGCCACAATCACGGCAAAGAGGGGCTGAACGTCAGCTTTGACGTGATCGAACGCCGCCGTCGCAGCGTACGGGCATTGCTGACGACGTTGCTGCTGTCACAGGGCACGCCGATGCTGCTGGCCGGCGATGAGCGCGGCCACACCCAGCACGGCAACAACAACGCCTACTGTCAGGATAACGCTCTGAGCTGGCTTGACTGGCAGGCGGATGAGAAGGGATTAGTCGGATTCACCGCAGCACTGATTGCTCTGCGCCAGCGCATTCCGGCGCTGACCGCAGATCGCTGGTGGCAGGACGGTGACGGCAATGTGCAGTGGCTCAATGCCGGTGGCCAGCCACTGCAACACGATGAATGGGCACAGGGGATGCACAGATTGCAGATCCTGCTGTCCGGCCGCTGGTTAATAACAATAAACGCCACGGATACGGTGAATGACATCGTGTTACCAGACGGAGAATGGCGTGCCCTTCCTCCTTTCGCCGGGGACGACAACCCCATCCTGCTAACTGTCTGGCATGGTCCCGCACACGGTGTGTGCGTGTTCCAAAAGCAATCATAAGGAGTCAGACATGGTTAAGTTAGATAGAACAGATCACCTGATGCTGGCCCGCCAGCTCCCTACACAGACGGTTGCTCTGATCCTTGCCGGCGGACGCGGCACGCGCCTGGTCGATTTAACGGCCAAACGTGCTAAACCGGCGGTGCATTTCGGCGGCAAGTTCCGCATTATCGACTTTGCCCTCTCCAACTGCGTCAACTCCGGTATCCGACGGATTGGCGTAATTACCCAGTATCAGTCCCATACCCTGACTCAGCATATCCAGCGTGGCTGGTCGATCTTCAATGAAGAGATGAATGAGTTTGTCGATTTGCTGCCAGCGCAGCAGCGCTTTTCGACCGAACAGTGGTATCGCGGAACGGCCGATGCCGTGACGCAAAACCTTGATGTGATTCGCCGCTATCAGGCGCAGTACATTGTGATCCTTGCCGGGGACCACATTTATAAGATGGATTATTCACGCATGCTGCTGGATCACGTGGTGAACGAGGCGAAATGTACCATCGCCTGTTTACCCGTGCCGGTGCATGAGGCCACGGCCTTTGGCGTGATGGCGGTGAACGAAGATAACATGGTGATCGACTTCGTAGAGAAACCCGCGAAACCGCCCACCATGCCGGGTGATGACACGCAGTCGCTCGCCAGTATGGGGATCTACGTGTTTAACGCGGATTATCTCTATGCGCTGTTGGAAGAGGATCTGCAGACGCCTGGCTCTAATCATGATTTCGGCAAAGATATCCTGCCGAAAATCGTGGCAAGCGGCGAAGGCTATGCGCACTCCTTTGCGCTCTCCTGCGTCCAGAACGATGACAATGCGCCGCCTTACTGGCGCGACGTCGGCACGCTGGAAGCCTACTGGCGCGCCAATCTCGACCTGGCATCGGTGATGCCTGAGCTTGATATGTATGACGTTACCTGGCCGATTCGTACTCACATGGAGCCGCTGCCGCCGGCGAAATTTGTTCAGGACCGTTCCGGCAGTCACGGAATGACTATGAACTCGCTGGTATCGGGCGGTTGCATCATCTCCGGTTCGGTGGTGGTCAATTCAGTGCTGTTCCCACGCGTTCGCGTTAACTCGTTTTGCAATATTGATTCAACTGTACTGCTGCCCGATGTGGTAGTGGGCCGATCGTGTCGCCTGCGTCGCTGCGTGATTGATCGTGCCTGCGAACTGCCGGAAGGCATGGTTATTGGCGAAAACCCCGATGAAGACAGTCGCCGTTTTCACCGTTCGGATGAAGGGATCGTACTGGTCACCCGCGCCATGCTGGCCAGGCTGGCCAAAGCGGGGCTGTAAGCGATAAGCGGAACTTACGCAATCGGCACGCGGAGCGTGCCGGATAACTTAATGAGGTCGAGGATGCAGGTTTTACATGTCTGTTCAGAACTTTTCCCGCTGCTGAAAACGGGCGGACTGGCTGATGTAGTTGGGGCATTACCTCAGGCGCAGATTGCGGGCGGCACGGATACACGGGTACTGTTGCCCGCTTTTCCCGCATTGCGCAAAGGCATACCTGATCTCCAGGTCGTGACAGAGCGAGAGACATTTGCCGGTCATATACGTCTGTTATTTGGTGAATTTAATGGTGTGGGCATCTACTTAATTGATGCGCCTGGCCTCTACGATCGCCCCGGCAGTCCTTACCATGACGAGTCGCAGTTTGCGTATGTCGACAACTATCTGCGCTTTGCGCTGCTGGGTTGGGTCGGCTGTGAACTGGCGTGCGGCATGGACGCTATGTGGCGTCCCGAGATCGTGCATGCGCATGACTGGCATGCTGGCCTGACCTGTGCCTATCTGGAAGCGCGCGGTCGTCCGGCTAAATCAGTCTTTACCGTGCACAACCTGGCGTACCAGGGGCTATTCATGGCGCATCACATGGATGAGATTGGCCTGCCGTGGTCGTTCTTTAACATGCATGGGCTGGAGTTCTTCGGACAGATCTCCTTCCTGAAAGCGGGACTCTTTTACGCTGACCATATCACGGCGGTAAGCCCGACTTACGCTCATGAAATTACCTCTGCCGAATATGCTTATGGCATGGAAAGCCTGCTGGCACAGCGGATGCTGGAAGGCCGTCTTAGCGGGATCCTTAATGGCGTCGATCCCTCTATCTGGGACCCGGCGCACGATCTGCTGTTGAGCGCGCGCTATAACCGCGACACGCTGGAAGCGAAAGCGGAAAACAAACGGCAGCTGCAGGTGGCGATGGGGCTGAAGGTGGATGATAAAGCGCCGGTATTCTGCGTGATCAGCCGTCTGACCAAACAGAAAGGGCTGGACCTGGTGCTGGAAGCGCTGCCTGGCCTGCTGGCGCAGGGCGGACAGCTGGTGCTGCTGGGACAGGGTGATGCCGAACTGCAACAGGGATTCCTGGCGGCGGCGGCGGAGCATCCGGGCAGTGTCGGCGTACAGATTGGCTATCACGAAGCGTTCTCCCACCGTATTGTCGGTGGCGCGGATGTGATCGTGGTGCCGAGTCGCTTTGAGCCCTGCGGCCTGACACAACTTTATGGCCTGAAGTATGGTACGTTGCCGTTAGTGCGCCGCACCGGCGGGCTGGCGGATACCGTCAATGACAGCTCTCTGGAGAACCTGGCCGACGGTATTGCCAGTGGCTTCAGCTTTGAAGATGCCAATGCCTGGTCGCTGTTACGGGCCATCCGGCGCGCGTTTGTGTTGTGGTCCCGTCCTTCACTGTGGCGTTACGTTCAGCGCCAGGCGATGGCGATGGACTTTAGCTGGCAGGTGGCCGCACAAGCCTACCGTGATCTCTACCAACGTTTGATGTAACGGATTGGGAAAACTGGATATGAATGCACCTTTCACTTACGCCTCACCAACGTTGACGGTTGATGCCTTAAAGCATTCGATTGCCTACAAACTGATGTTTACCATCGGCAAAGATCCCTCGATCGCCAACAAGCACGAGTGGCTCAATGCCTCGTTGCTGGCGGTGCGCGACCGGATGGTGGAGCGCTGGCTGCGTTCCAGCCGTGCCCAGCTCTCTCAGGATGTCCGCCAGGTCTATTACCTGTCGATGGAGTTCCTGATGGGTCGCACCTTAGGGAATGCCCTGCTGGCGATGGGGATCTATGACGATCTCAACCAGGCGCTGGATGAGATGGGTCTGGATCTGGCCGAGCTGATGGAAGAGGAGAACGATCCGGGGCTGGGCAACGGTGGTCTGGGTCGCCTGGCGGCCTGTTTCCTCGATTCACTGGCGACGCTGGGCATGCCGGGCCGCGGTTATGGCATCCGCTATGATTACGGCATGTTCAAACAGAACATTGTGGAAGGTGAGCAGAAAGAGTCGCCGGATTACTGGCTTGAGTATGGTAATCCATGGGAATTCCAGCGTTTCAATACCCGTTACAAAGTACGATTTGGCGGTCGTGTTCAGCACGAAGGCACCAAAGTGCGCTGGCTGGAGACTGAAGAGATTCTGGCGATGGCCTATGACCAGATCATTCCCGGCTTCGACACTGATGCCACAAACACCCTGCGGCTATGGGGCGCGCAGGCCAGCAACGAGATCAACCTCGGTAAGTTCAACCAGGGCGACTACTTCGCGGCAGTGGAAGATAAAAACCACTCAGAGAACGTGTCGCGCGTGCTTTATCCGGATGATTCGACCTACTCAGGCCGTGAGCTGCGTCTGCGTCAGGAGTATTTCCTTGTCTCCGCGACGGTGCAGGACATTCTGAACCGTCACTGGCGGATGCATCAGACCTGGGACAACCTGGCGGATAAAATCGCCATTCACCTGAATGATACCCATCCGGTGCTGGCGATTCCCGAACTGATGCGCCTGCTGATCGACGAACATAAATTCAGCTGGGACAGCGCTTTTGACGTCTGCTGTCAGGTCTTCTCGTATACCAACCATACGCTGATGACTGAAGCGCTCGAGACCTGGCCGGTCGATATGATCGGTAAGATCCTGCCGCGCCACCTCAGCATCATTTTCGAGATTAACGACTTCTTCCTTAAGACGATCCAGGATCACTATCCTGATGACCTGGATCTGCTGTCGCGCATTTCGATCATCGACGAGAACGATGGACGCCGGGTACGCATGGGCTGGCTGGCCGTCGTCGTCAGTCATAAAGTGAATGGCGTGTCAGAGCTGCACTCTAACCTGATGGTCCAGTCGCTGTTTGCCGACTTCTCCCGTCTGTTCCCGGGCCGCTTCTGCAATAAAACCAACGGCGTCACCCCTCGTCGCTGGCTGGCGCTGGCGAACCCGGCGCTATCAGAGGTACTGGATGAGGAGATTGGTCGCAACTGGCGTACCGATCTCAGCCAGCTGGATGAGCTGAAAGCACAGATCGACTATCCGGCGTTTATTGAAAAAGTCGCGGTTGCCAAGCATCAGAACAAGCGTCGGCTGGCAGACTGGGTGGCGAAGAATCTGGATGTGGTGCTCGACCCGAACGCGCTGTTTGATGTCCAGATCAAGCGTATTCACGAGTACAAACGTCAGTTGCTCAACGTGCTGCATGTGATCACCCGTTACAACCGCATCAAGGCCGATCCGCAGGCGGATTGGGTGCCGCGCGTGAATATCTTTGCCGGTAAAGCAGCGTCGGCCTATTACGTCGCCAAGCATATTATTCATCTGATTAACGATGTCGCGAATGTGATCAACAATGATCCACAGGTGAAGAACAAACTGAAGGTGGTCTTCATCCCGAACTACAGCGTGAGTCTGGCGCAGATCATTATCCCGGCGGCCGATCTCTCTGAGCAGATCTCGACCGCAGGGACGGAAGCGTCCGGCACCAGTAACATGAAGTTTGCGCTGAACGGCGCGCTGACAATCGGTACGCTGGATGGGGCCAATGTTGAGATGCTGGATCACGTCGGGGAAGAGAACATCTTTATCTTTGGTAATACCACGCCGCAGGTCGAAGCGCTGCGTAAGGGCGGCTATAACCCGCGTGACTATTACGAAGGGGATGAAGAGCTGCACCAGGTGCTGACTCAGATTGCCTCTGGCGTGTTTAGTCCGCAGGATCCGGGCCGTTACCGCAATCTGTTCGACTCTCTGGTTAACTTTGGCGATCACTACCAGTTACTGGCGGATTATCGCAGCTATGTGGATACCCAGGATAAGGTGGATGCGCTCTACCGTAAACCGGATGAGTGGCAGCGCCGCGCGGCGAAAAATATCGCGGGCATGGGCTACTTCTCGTCGGACCGTACCATCCAGGAGTACGCCGATGAGATCTGGAACATTACACCAATAAGGCTGTAGGGTCGGGCAGTATGCCTTTCTGACGTTCTTTGCGGCCGGGTAACCGGCCGCATTGTCATCTTTTCTCATGGCATTCCCGCCACCCCGTCGCTTTTTCAGAAGGTTCAGCATCTTATGACCTCGGTGCCTGTATCTGCCCACAGAGCGAACCAGATCATTACACTCCGGCTGAGAATCGCTACTATGCGGAAAAGCAAAACGATCCGACAGGCAACCGCAGCCCATGAGTGACAACATCAATCAGGAAATTACCTTCCGCAAGCTCAGCGTTTTTATGATGTTTATGAGCAAAGGGAATATCGCCCGCACAGCGGAAGCGCTGGCGCTGAGCAGTGTCAGCGTGCATCGCGCGCTGCACACGCTGGAAGAGGGCATTGACTGTCCGCTGTTTATTCACAAAGGCCGTAATCTGGTGCCGCTGCCTGCCGCCTGGACGCTGCTGGACTACTGTCGCGACGTGACTACCCTGATGGGTAAAGGTATTGAAGAGGCGCGCAAGGTGGCGGGTATCGGCGTGGGTCGTCTGCGGCTTGGCACACTCTACTCGCTAACGCTTGAAACCATTCCCCGGCTGATCATGGGCATGAAACTGCGTCGGCCCACGCTCGAGCTTGATCTGACCATGGGCTCCAATCAGATGCTCATGAATATGCTGGAAGATGACGCGCTGGATGCGATTCTGATCGCCACCGATGAGGGCGAACTCAGCGATGCGCATTTTGATGTGATTCCGCTGTTTGAAGACAGTATTTTTCTGGCTGCGCCAGCCGGGGAGACGCGGGAGGAAACCGGCCCGGTGGATCTGCGTGATTTTGCCGACCGGGATTTTGTTTCACTGGCTGAGGGATTTGCCACCTATACCGGTTCGCAGGAGGCGTTTCAGATAGCCGGATTTGAACCGCGCATAGTCACCCAGGTAAATGACATCTTCTCAATGATAAGCCTGGTGCAGGCGGGCATTGGCCTGGCGCTGATTCCGGGACGAATGAAGAAGGTGTATGAAAACAACATTCAGTTGCTGCCGCTCGCTGAGCCTTGTCAGATGCGTCAGCAGATCTCGATTGTCTACTCACATCGTCGCGAACGCGATAATGACCTGCTGGCCCTGGCGGCAGAAGGGCGGATGTACGCCCGCAGCCTTACTGACTGAGCCGTTTAGCCAGATGCAGCGCCACCCCGACGCTGTTGCGCTCCATGCAGATCGCTTCGCCCTGCCAGCCCGCCTGCAGTGTCAGGCCCGTCAGCACATTGCCCGGCGGCATCTCGATCGCCAGTCGGGCATCGCGCTGATTAGCGGCAACCATCGCATCATTCCACTGCACCGTGCGCGCCATATTAAAGGCGAGATCGTCAGCAATCTTCTCAGGTTCCCAAATCACCCGTCCGGTTGAGCCGCTGAGATAAGCGCAATCGGGCCGGGAGAGGGTGACGGATGCAAACGCGCGCGCCAGTTCGGCGGCGGGCTTGTCCAGCAGCGCGCAGTGCGACGGCACGCTCACCGCGAGTCTGATCGCTTTGCTGGCACCGGCATCCAGCGCTTTCTGCGCCACGACAGCCATATCCTCATCACGACCGGCAATCACAATCTGCGTTTCCGCATTCAGGTTGGCGATGTAGGTATTGCTGCCAGCCAGCAGCTTCTCCAGACGATTCAGCGTTAAACCGGTGATGGCGGTCAGGCCATATCCGTGCGGGTAAGCCTGCTCCATCAGATCGCCGCGCAGTGCAACCAGCCGCAGGGCGTCGCTGAAATCGAGCGCACCGGCGATCACCGCAGCGGGAAATGCACCAATCGACAGACCACTGACGATGTCCGGTTTCACTCCACGGCGGATCAGCTCGCGCGCCCAGGCGACTCCGGCAATCAGCAGACAGAGCTGCACGGCGCGGGTGTGGCGCAGCGCATCAGTGCTGTCGAGCCGGTCGGTCTCGTCGCCCAATACCGCGCGCACGCTGTTTAATACCGCGTCGCCGTCGGGCAGATGCTGCAGCATCCCGGCTCGTTGGGTGCCCTGGCCGGGAAAGGTAAAGAGTATTTTCATGAATTCTCCCTGCTCCAGGGTGAAGCGGTCAGTATCGGTCCGGTATCGGTTTTTAACAGCACGCGACCCTCACGCAGCCACTCGTTCAGCGCAAACGCGCCAGACGGCGTTTCCACCTGGATATCCACCCGGCAGTCCAGCGAGTCGGTCAGCGTCTGCCACTGTTGCAGCGCATCGCGCGGCAGCGGCTGCGGGGCGCGGATCACTAAATCAAGATCGCTGGCAGCATGCAGCGTGGGCCGTTGCGTCGCCAGCGCATAACCGGTGCTGCCGGTTATGCCCCAATGCCAGGGCCAGAGAGACTCGCTGAGCGTAATCGCCGCGCGAACCGGCGCATAAGCGGTAAAGGGTGAATCCAGCAGCCATGCCCGTTCTGCCACTCTCTCTGGCGTCACCATCCGGACAATATCGGCTGGATTAATCCAGCCGGCGGCGCGCTGCTCACGTCGCTCACCGCGCACACCCACCGGAATCAGACCGGATTCACGGTGATCGCGCCGTACCACCACCGGCAGATCGGGATGCCAGAATGTGCTGACCCAGTTCTCTTTAATCGCAGCTAACGCGTCGCTGTGACGCAGCCAGAGCAGATCGTGGGGGCGCGGCGCACTCATATTACATTCCTGATGTCAGCGTGATGAACAGCGGTAACGATAAAATACACAGAATCGAACTCAACAGTAGCACGGCTTCAGCATCGGGCGACTGCACGCCAAAGCGGTTGCCGAATACCACGCCGAAGAAACCGGCTGACAGCGCAATCATCAGGATAGCGGTAATGGCCACTGAACCGTTAAGCCCCAGCGCCAGTACCAGACCCCAGGCGATAAAGGGCTGAATCAGCAGTTTAGTCACCGTGCCGACGCCCACCACCGCGTTAAGTTTCAGTTTGCGTGCCGACAGGATGACACCGGTCAGGAAGAGTGCAGCGGCGGTGGCAGCAAGACCCAGCGGTTTGATGGCGGCCAGCACCAGATCAGGCATTTTAACGCCCAGCGCTGATAACACCACGCCAATCAACGGTCCCAGTACGATCGGTTTTTTCACTGAACGCCACATCAGAATCGGCAGCATGGTCAGGGTTGAACCGTGCTCGGTGCCGTCGGCAAACGCTTTTTCACGTTCCAGAATCAGCAGGCAAAGCGGTGTAAGCAGCACTGAACCACAGGCGATGGAGACCGCTACCGAGAGCGAAGTGGCACCATTTTCACCCAGCACGCTGGCCAGAATGGGCAGGCCCAGCGCGGCGTAATTTGGCAGCGCCACCGTCAGTGTTAACACAGCCGCATCCTGCGGTGACTTTTTGAAAACTTTTGTAGCCGCGAAATAGACAGCTCCATAAGTAATCCACATTGCGCCGGTAATAACCACAATCAGCGGCCATTGCGCCACGATGCCCGGCCAGGGCGTTTGTACCGTTGCGCTGAACAGCGCGGCGGGCAGTGCAAAATCCATGACGAAAATATTCAGCAGAGAGACGTCTTTGTTGTTGACCATTCCGGCCTTACCGGCCCAGAAACCCAGCAGCATAATGACAAAGATCGGAGCAAGGGCATGAACAATTATATAAATCATAAATCACCTGTAATTAAAAAGAATTCTTTAAAAAACAGCGATGTTTATAATTCTGAACACGGCCACTGCTCCGGGGCGCAGTTAGCGATGCGCCCCGTCAGACCGGTTTCGGCAGGTTTATTTTTTTTATGATTACCAGGTCGCGCGCATCCGTTCGCGAACCAGGGAGGAGCTGTGACGATTGGATGCACCCAGGCGGCTTTTCAGGCTCGGATCCTGACGAGCGTCGCTAATCGCCTTGTGCAGCGCAATCTCGACCATCGCCACATCAGCGTCAGACGGCGCATCAGGATTGCCCACGTTCAGCAGATCGGAGAGCAGGCCCAGCGTGGCGAAGTTATTCACGTCGTAAGCCATCGGTGGAATGGTCGCAGCCAGTTTTTCCAGCGCTTCCACGGAGCGCAGCGTAATACGCGCCGCCGATGCTTTGCCCATGGCATGCACCAGCACACCCTGATCGTTAAGCGCAATCAGTCGGTTAGCCTGATAGCCGTGTGCCAGGAATGCACCGGACATCGCTTTGCCAACAATCAGGCCAATCACCGGATGACCGTCAAGGCGTGCGTTGGCATAAGCCCCCGCCGCACCGGCCAGCGCCTGATGAATACCAAATGCCTCTTCGCGGCGGCCATAGGCCTGACTCGGCACATCAATCACCGCCACAATCGGGCGTTTCACGGCACTGTTTTTGTCTGCTTCGCGCGTTTCATTCACCACTTTCGCCAGCGTCCAGCCCTCCAGCAGACCGACTTCACCCTGCGCGGCGCGCGGATAGTGGTTTTGGGGATCGGGCACAACGGCAATAAAGCGTACGTTTTCGCCATTGAGCTGGCCGTCAGCCACCTGAACAGAGGCACACAGGCCGCTAAGACGCTGTGCATTGGGTGCGAGTTTTTCCAGCCAGGTTGCACCGCGGCTGCTTGTCTGAGTCATTATTTCTCCTCCCGGGCGAAAAGCTGTTTAATCTGCGCGGTGTCCGCCTGCTGGCGGGTATCAAACTGCGACAGACGTGACAGGAAATCGGCATAGTTATCACTGCGGTTCTGGGCCGGAACGCCTTTGGCAATAAAGTCATTCATGGCGGTTTTCACCGCGTTGATGCCGTCACTCACCAGCGCATCGACCAGGCCGCTGGCGTAGCGGATTTCGCCGCCGGTCATGCTCCAGATAAACGGGCGATCGCGTGAGTCATACTCTTCAATGCCTGCTTCCTGCTCAATCACCTGCGGACCGTTCAGCCCCAGACGGGCTTCACGCGTGACAATCAGGTAGCTGCACAGCGCGGCAGCAATAGACATCCCGCCGAAGCAGCCAACGGTGCCGCTGACGATGCCGATAACCGGGGTGTAGCGACGCAGATCGACAATCGCTGCGTGAATATCCGCAATCGCCGCCAGGCCAAGATTTGCTTCCTGTAAACGCACGCCACCGGTTTCCAGGCAGAGCACCGCCTGAGTCGGAATGCCGTTGCGGTTGTCTTCTGCCGCCAGCTCCAGCGCTGCCGCCATTTTCGCCCCGGAAACTTCGCCCATGCTGCCGCCCTGGAAGGTGCCTTCAATGGCGACAACCACTGCAGGCTGACCATTCAGGGTACCGCGCGCCACTACCATGCCGTCATCTGACTGAGGCACCACGCCCTGCGGGGCCAGCCATGGCGACATAATGCCTTCAAACGGATCAAGCAGTTCGCGATAGCTGCCTGCATCCAGCAGCGCATGGGCGCGTTCACGAGCCCGTAATTCAATAAAACTGGCATCGTTACGCATGGCTCACCTCTTCAAAAACCTGTTCAATACGGATACGCGCTACGCCGGGTGTCGCGCCGAAATCGTGAATAATCAGCTCTCCGGCGGGCAGGCCGTTTATTAAGTTCAGGCGATCAAACAGCGCCTTCCAGCGCGCGTCGCTGTTATCCAGTGAGGTGGTGATATCGATGTTCAGTGTCTGGCCTTCAGTTGCGGTGTACAGCACTTCCATATCACCGGAACCAACGACCCCGGCCAGCGCTCTGCCATTGAGCAGGCGGTTAGCAGGTAAAGATAATGTGATGTGTTCCATAATGGCCTCTAAAAATAAGAAAGTTCAGGCGAGCAGACCCGATCAATAAACAGCGTCGTGGCCAGCAAATCGGCGGCCCCGCCAGGCGAAGCATTGAGCGCCAGCATGCGCTGGTCGAGCTGCGACAGCGCCACCTGACCTGCGGCTGTGCGGCAGCCTCCCGCCAGCAGTACGGCGCGTGCGCCCTGCTGCATGGCGTTCAGTCCGGTCATACCCGCACGAGACAGCACGCAGGTATCGCTGAGCGAGGTCATGATCGCCATCAGCGCATCCAGGCGGGCTTCGCTCTCACTGGCACCCACCGCCCGGCTGGACAGCAGCTGCGGCAGCGCCAGCTTCATCACATGAGGAAACGCCTGTTGCGCCTCTTCGCGTGCGCCGGGCACCTGATAGCGGTGCGTCGCTTTCAAACCTTTGCTGAACAGCTTTGGTGCTGCCCGGTCGGGCAGGCTGGCCAGTGCAGCGGCGGTGCGGGTCAGCTGGTCGGCACTGGCAGCGCCGCCGTGCATGGCCGCGGCACTCACCAGCAATCCCAGCGCCCAGATTGCGCCACGATGGGTGTTAACGCCGCCGGTTGCCGCCATCATCTGCTGCTCACCGTCACGGCCCAGGCGGCCTACCGTTTCGCGCAGGGCGATATCAGCAGGACGCAGCCAGCTGTGACGGGCCAGTGCCAGAAAGGCTGGCATCAGGCTGTGAGCGGAACGCTCCATCAGCGCCAGCGTCAGATCCTGATGCGCGCCGTTTCCCCGACTGTCGACCAGACCCGGCTTAGGGCTCAGACGTGCTTCATCGATCAGACAATCGCGCGCCATCGTTGCCAGCTGGCTGGACTGCGCCTCGGCTTGAGTCTGTGACAGGAGTTTCATTTACCAGCTCCGGAATTTAGCAGGTGGGTTGTACAGGCCATCTGACCATTCAACCAGGTCAGCGACGCTGCCCGCTGCCAGCAGTGAACGCGTGGCGTCAGAGCGGCGGATACCCATATCTTCCGGGTAGACCACTTTGCCGCTTTTACGCAGGGCTGCGACGCGTGCCGCATCCACACCCAGACCGATGTCGGTAATGCCCGCAACAGCAGCAACCATAGCGCGACGCTCTTCAAGACTTTCTGCGCGATAGAGATAGGCGATACCTTCCTCGGTCAGCACATGGGTCACGTCATCGCCGTAAATCATGACCGGTGCCAGCGGCATGCCGGAGGTTTTGGCGACCTCAACCGCATCAAGGGTTTCAACGAAGGTCGGTTTCGCGCCTGCCTGGAAGGTCTCGACCATCTGCACCACCAGTTTTTTACCGCGCTGCATCGGGTCTGGCTCAGTGATCATGTTCAGCCAGGCGGGCGTGGCGTGACGACGGCCATGGGGATCGTGGCCCATGTTCGGTGCACCGCCGAAGCCGGAAAGACGACCACGCGTCACGGTAGAGGAGTTTGCCAGCCCATCAACCTGCAGGGTGGCACCGATAAACATATCGACCGCGTACTGGCCGGCCAGCTGACAGAAGGCGCGGTTAGAGCGCATTGAGCCGTCGCTGCCGGTAAAGAAGATGTCAGGACGGGCGCGGATATACTCTTCCATTCCCAGCTCACCGCCGAAGCAGTGCACACTCTCGACCCAGCCGCTCTCAATCGCCGGGATCAGCGTTGGATGCGGGTTCAGCGTCCAGTGTTTACAGATTTTACCTTTCAGACCGAGCTGCTCGCCGTAGGTTGGCAGCAGCAGTTCAATGGCGGCAGTGTTAAAACCGATACCGTGGTTCAGCGACTGCACCTGGTGTTCGGCGTAGATGCCTTTAATCGCCATCATCGCCATCAGGATATGTTCCTGTTTAATCAGGCGTGGATCGCGGGTAAACAGCGGTTCGATGAAGAACGGTTTGTCTGCGACGACGACGTAGTCAATCCAGGAGCCGGGGATATCGACGCGCGGCAGGTCGGTTTCGTCATCGACCAGTTCATTGACCTGGGCTATCACAATACCGTCACGAAACGCGGCGGCTTCCACCAGTGCCGGGGTATCTTCGGTGCTCGGGCCGGTATAAAGGTTGCCCTTGCGGTCGGCTTTGTATCCTGCAATCAACGCCACATTTGGGCTAAGATCAACATAGAGGCGGGAATAGAGTTCGATATAGGTATGGATAGCGCCGATTTCCAACTGGCCATCCTGTAACAGCTGAGACATGCGCAGACTTTGCGGACCGGAAAAAGAGAAGTCGAGTTTGCGGGCTATGCCTTTTTCAAAAATATCGAGATGCTCACTGCGGCCGACGCTCGGCATAATCATATGCAGGTCGTGAATCTTTGCCGGATTCACCGCTGCCAGCGTGCGGGATAAGAAGTCAGCCTGTTTCTGGTTATTCCCTTCAAGCACCACGCGGTCGCCTGGTGCAATGAGTGTTTCCAGGGCTTCTGTAGCTCTTTCTGAAGGAATGACTTTGCCATCAAGGGGAAAGGAAGCCATACGACGCGCTTTTTCACTGCGGCGTGTGTTCCACTCCTGGGCAGGCGTTTGGCCTGTGTTCATTTCAACCTCCTGATTAGAATCGCTGTTGCTTCGTTTATGCTGAAGAAAGTCTGAGCTTTCTTAATGCATCGTTCAATTAAGCAAAAAAGCTGAACGTTAGATTTAAGGTAACGATAGAGAAAGGGAGTAAGAGATAAGCGAAGGGATGAGTTTAGGCTGCGATACATGAAGTAAAAGTTACAGCAGTGAATATTGCTGGTCGTAACTGATTATCAAAAAAAAGTGTGATCCAGAGTTAATTTTCATCTAGCGTTTACTCTGGACGTGAGTATTGAAATAGATCCGAATAGTTGTCCGATGAACCGCCATAAAAAAAGCAGGCCGAAGCCTGCTTTCTGTATTTTAACTCTCTGCTCAGGAGGCCAGTGACAGGACGGGTTTCGCTTTCGCTGCCAGCCACTCGGCAACGCGAGCCTGCTGCTCTTTGGTCAGCCACATACCCTGTTTGGTACGACGCCAGATAGCATCATCCAGTTCACGCACCCACTCATGCTGTACCAGGTAACGCAGTTCCGCTTCGTAGAATTCGTGTCCGAAGTTTTCACCCAGGTCATCCAGACTTTTCGCGCCAGCAAGCAGGGTTTCCGTGCTGCTGCCGTAAGTGCGCGAAAAGTGGCGCGCCATATTTTCGCTGATGAATGGATAACGACGACGCAGACTGGCTGCATAATCTTCACGGGTGCCGGAGATATTGCCACCCGGCAATACGCAGTTTTTGGTCCAGGCCGGACCCGCGTTCGGGTAGTACTTCACCAGTTTTTCCAGCGCATGTTCCGCCAGCTTACGATAGGTGGTCAGCTTGCCGCCAAATACGGAAAGCAGCGGTGCCTGACCATTATCGTCGCGCACGTCCAGCGTGTAATCACGGGTGATCGCCTGCGGTGAATCGGATTCATCATCACACAACGGACGGACACCGGAATAGGACCAGACGATATCGTCAGCGGTCAGCTGCTTTTTAAAGTGTCCGTTGAACACTTTCAGCAGATAGGCTGTCTCGTTGTCGTCGATATTGACGTTTTTCGGATCGCCTTTGTACTCCACATCGGTGGTACCGATGATTGAGAACTCATCCATCCACGGGATGACAAACACAATACGGTTATCTTCGTTCTGCAGAATATAAGCCTGCTTCTCGGTATGAACGCGCGGCACCACAATGTGGCTGCCTTTGATCAGACGAATACCGTAAGGCGATTTCAGCTTCAGGCTGTCATCAAACAGCTGCTTAACCCATGGGCCAGCGGCGTTGACCAGGCCTTTCGCCTGCCAGGTGAAGGTTTTGCCGCTGTCGACATCTTCCGCTTCAACTTTCCACAGGCCGCCTTCGCGCCAGGCACGGGTCACGCGGGTGCGGGTACGGACTTCACCACCACGCTTCACCACTTCCTGCGCGTTCAGTACCACCATGCGGGCATCATCAACCCAGCAGTCAGAATATTCGAATCCGCGCGTAATTTCCGGCTTCAGGGCCGAATCCGCGCCAAACCGCAGACTTTTACTGCCTGGCAGACTCGTACGCTTACCGAGATGGTCATACATGAACAGACCGGTGCGGATCATCCACGCCGGGCGCAGGTGCGGACGGTGCGGCAGACGGAAGCGCATCGGGAACGCCAGATGCGGCGCCATTTTCAGCAGGACTTCACGCTCGGCCAGTGCTTCACTGACCAGACGGAATTCGTAATGTTCAAGGTAGCGCAGGCCGCCGTGAATCAGTTTTGAACTGGCAGAGGAGGTCGCGCAAGCCAGATCCCGCGCCTCCAGCATTAACACCGACAGTCCGCGTCCTGCAGCGTCTGCTGCAATGCCGGCACCGTTGATGCCGCCGCCGATCACGATCAGGTCTTTGGTTTCCACGTCATCTCCTCCGATGTTCGGAATAGTTCATTAATGTTCGTTTTCGAGCATAATCATAATCGCAAACCAACATTGACGCCAGCTTTTAACCGGGTAAAAACATTTTTGCGTGATATAGCTAACATTCTGCCCACCAAAAAAACAGATAGCCGTAACGATTGTCAGGTTATCGGCGTGGATTCTCGGGTTACACTACGCACCATTACGACGCTGTTATGAGAGATCCCATGGAAATGTTCGAATGTATTGACGTGAAGCAGGCGCAGGCGCATCTGGCTGAGGGTGCACTGCTGGTGGATATCCGCGATCCGCAAAGTTATGCCCTGGGTCATGCGACAGGCGCGCTGCATCTGACCAACACCAACCTCAGCGCCTTTATCAGTGGCGCAGACCACAGCCTGCCGGTGCTGGTGATGTGCTATCACGGCAACAGCAGCAAAAGCGCGGCGCAATATCTGCTGGGACAGGGTTTCAGCGCGGCCTACAGCATTGATGGCGGCTTTGATGCCTGGCGTGCCGCCTTCCCTCAGCAGGTTGCCCCCGGCAGCGAATAAGTTGCTGCCCGTCACATGGAGAGTTACTGATGCGCATTACCCAGTTTAATCAGCCGCGCATGGCGCAGGCGTTTGTGGACTACATGGCGACGCAGGGCATCACGCTGCGCATCGAGCATGAAAATCACTACGTCATCATGCTGGATGACGAGAGCAAGATCTCAGTGGTCGAAAACGAGCTTCAGCAGTTTTTGCACGATCCTAACCATCCGCGCTATCAGGCCGCCAGCTGGCATAGCGGCAAGACCGACAGCGGTCTGCGCTATGAGCGCAGCAACATCTGGGCGAACATCCGCGAGCGGGCCGGTCCGCTGACCCTGTCCCTGATGGTGCTCTGTATCGCCGTGTTTATTCTGATGCAGGTGATGGGCGATCAGGCCGTAATGGCGTGGCTCTCCTGGCCGGATGCCGACCAGCATCTGCAGGTCTGGCGCTGGTTCAGCCATGCGCTGCTGCACTTTTCACTGCTGCACATCCTGTTTAATCTGATGTGGTGGTGGTATCTCGGCGGCGCGGTCGAAAAGCGTCTTGGCAGCGGCAAACTGTTCGTGATTATGCTGATTTCGGCGCTGCTCAGCGGCTGGCTGCAGGCGAAGTTCAGTGGCATCTGGTTTGGCGGCCTGTCGGGCGTGGTGTATGCGCTGATGGGTTACTGCTGGCTGCGCGGCGAGCGCGATCCAGACAGCGGCGTCTATCTTGAAAGGGGATTGATCGGTTTTGCGCTGGTCTGGCTGGTGATTGGCTGGTTCGGCGTCTTTGGTCTGGCGATTGCTAACGCGGCGCACGTCGCCGGTCTGGTCGTCGGGCTGGCAATGGCGCTGGTGGATACGCGTAACGTCACGCGTCGTTAGACAGGATATAAGCGGGTTAACAGGAGAGGAACGTGAAGCAGACGCAACGTCATGATGCGATTATCGATTTAGTCCGTCGTCAGGGATATGTCAGTACTGAGGAGCTGGTGGATCACTTTGAGGTCAGCCCGCAAACCATTCGTCGCGATCTCAACGATCTGGCCGATCAGAATAAAATTCAGCGTCACCACGGCGGCGCGGCGCTTCCTTCCAGCTCTGAGAATACCGCCTGGCACGATCGTAAAATGATGTGGTCAGCGGAGAAAGCGCGGATTGCGCAGCGTGTTGCCAGTCAGATCCCGGATGGGGCCACGCTGTTTATCGACATCGGCACCACGCCGGAAGCGGTGGCGCATGCACTGCTCAACCATAGCGACTTACGCGTGGTGACCAACAACCTCAACGTCGCGATGCTGTTGATGGGCAAGCCCGATTTCCGGGTAATTATCGCAGGCGGTGAAGTACGGACCCGCGATGGCGCGGTGATGGGGGAAGCGACGCTCGACTTCATTTCCCAGTTCCGGCTCGATTACGGCATCCTGGGGATCAGCGGCATCGATATGGATGGATCGCTGCTGGAGTTCGACTATCACGAAGTCCGCACCAAGCGCGCCATCATTGAAAATTCACGCTGTGTGATGCTGGTGGTGGATCACTCGAAGTTTGGCCGTAACGCCATGGTTAACCTTGGCAACATGAGTCTGCTGGACTATCTCTACACCGACAAAATGCCGCCCGCCAGCGTCATGAAAGTGATTGAGCAGCATGAGGTTCACCTCGAACTCTGCTGATTCCTGTCACGCCAGCCGCCCGGCTGGCGTTTTTCTTTGATTGCTGTCGCTTTTTTCCTCACTCCCGTCTTTACTTAACGATTGCTGGTACCCGGTTGCCAGCCCGTGCGCTTTCTATTTTTGCTTCACCTCATTGCGTAACAGAAGGGAGTGCTATGCCGCAGCAGAAATTTAATAAAGCCCGTTTTAACGCCGCATTGACCCGCCAGTGGCAGCAGTTAAGTCTCCTCTCCGCACAACAGATGACCCCGCATCAGGCGTGGCAGGCAGTGAGTGCGGTGCTGGCAGAACTGCTGGCCGCGCAACCGGCACCGCGTCCGGCGGTGCAGCAGCGCCATGTTAATTATCTGTCGATGGAGTTTCTGATTGGTCGTCTGACCGGCAACAATCTGCTGAATCTCGGCTGGTATGACGAGGTTAAGGCGGCGCTGGCTGAGCAGCAGCTCGATTTAACCGAACTGCTGGAGCAGGAGGTCGATCCGGCGCTCGGTAACGGCGGGCTGGGACGACTGGCCGCCTGCTACATGGATTCAATGGCAACGGTAGGGCAGTCTGCCACCGGTCACGGGCTTAATTACCAGTACGGCCTGTTCCGCCAGTCTTTTGACGAGGGTAAGCAGATTGAAACGCCCGATGACTGGCAGCGCGAGCGCTATCCGTGGTTCCGTCACAACGCGGCGCTGGATGTTGATGTCGCGATGGGCGGCCGGGTTGAAAAGCTGGAAAACGGTGGTGTACGCTGGCATCCCGATTTTACGCTGCGCGGCGAGGCCTGGGATTTGCCGGTTACCGGCTATCGCAACGGCGTGACGCTGCCGCTGCGCCTGTGGCAGGCCGTAAGCGCGCATCCGTTTGATCTCAGCGCCTTTAACGACGGCCACTTCCTGCAGGCAGAGCAGCCCGGCATCGAAGCGGCAAAGCTCACCAAAGTGCTTTATCCCAATGACAACCATCAGGCTGGCAAGCGGCTGCGCCTGATGCAGCAATATTTCCAGTGCGCCTGTGCGGTGGCGGATATCCTGCGGCGTCACCATCTGGCGGGGCGCAGCATTCACAGCCTGCCAGACTTCGAAGTGATCCAGCTCAACGATACCCATCCGACCATCGCTATACCGGAGATGCTGCGCGTGCTGCTGGATGAGCATCAGCTGAGCTGGGATGAAGCATGGCAGATCACCAGCCGGTTGTTTGCCTACACCAACCACACGCTGATGCCAGAGGCGCTGGAGCGCTGGGATGAGAAGCTGATGCGCAGTCTGCTGCCGCGCCACATGCTGATTATCAAAGAGATTAATCAGCGACTGAAGAAGCAGGTGAAGCAGCGCTGGCCGGATGACAAAGCGATGTGGCACAAGCTGGCGGTGGTGGCTGACGGTCAGGTGCGAATGGCCAATCTCTGCGTCGTCAGCGGCTTTGCGGTCAACGGCGTGGCAGCGCTGCACTCCCGTCTGGTGGTCAGCGATCTCTTTCCGGAGTATCACCAGCTCTGGCCGCAAAAATTCCATAACGTCACCAACGGCATTACGCCGCGCCGCTGGCTGAAGCAGTGTAACCCGGCGCTGGCCGGGCTGATTGATGAGACGCTGAAAACCGAGTGGGCCAGTAACCTTGATGCATTGATCGGTCTGGAGGCTTATGCCGACGATCAGGCGTTTCGTCAGCGCTATCGCAGCATCAAACAGCAGAACAAAGCGCAGCTTACAGAGTATATCGCGCGGCATACCGGCATCATCGTGAATCCGGCTGCGCTGTTCGATGTGCAGATCAAGCGACTGCATGAGTACAAGCGGCAGCATCTCAGCCTGCTGCATATCCTCTACTGCTATCAGACGCTCTGTAACAACCCGGAAGATGTCACCTTTACGCCACGGGTATTCCTGTTCGGGGCTAAGGCCGCGCCGGGTTACTACCTCGCCAAAAATATCATCTACGCCATTAACAAAGTGGCGGAGGTGGTGAACAACGATCCGCGGGTTGGCGACAGACTCAAAGTGGTGTTTATCCCCGACTACCGTATCACCGTGGCCGAGCAGATGATCCCGGCAGCCGATCTCTCTGAGCAGATCTCCACCGCCGGTTATGAAGCCTCCGGCACCGGCAACATGAAGCTGGCGCTGAACGGTGCGCTGACGATTGGCACGCTCGACGGTGCCAACGTCGAAATTGCCGAACAGGTGGGCGAGGAAAACATCTTTATCTTCGGCCACACCGTGGATGAGGTGAAGGCGCTCAAGGCGAAAGGCTACAACCCGAAAAAAGTGCGTAAGCAGAACAAGCCGCTGGACGATTTACTGAAATCGCTGGAGAAGGGCAAATTCAGCGACGGGGATAAGCACGCCTTTGACCTGACGCTGGAAAGCCTGACCAAACATGGCGATCCCTGGCTGGTGCTGGCCGATTTCCAGGCCTATATCGAGGCGCAGCAACGGGTGGAAGCGCTATGGCGTGACCCCGAAGGCTGGACCCGCGCCGCCATCCTCAATACGGCACGAACCGGCATGTTCAGTTCGGACCGTTCCATTCGTGACTATCAGCAACGTATCTGGCAGGCACCGCGCTAAGGAGCAGCAATGAAGCAAAATTCACTCGATCAGGCCGCCCGTGCCGCAGGCATTTCACTGGATTACATCGACGTCAACGGCAGGAAAGAGGCCGTCAGCGATGAGACCAAACGCGCGCTGCTGGCGGTGATGGCAGAACCGCAGAAGGCCAGTAAATCCCCGCTGCCGCCGGTCGCGGTGTTCAGCGGCAGCAGTAAGCGACAGCTGACGCCTCAGGGCAGTGGCACTTACAGCTGGCAATTGCAGACTGAAAAGGGCAAACAGCAAAGCGGTGAGTTAACCGCCGGGGAGCCTTTTACGCTGCCGGGACCGCTGACCCAGGGTTATCACCAGCTGACGCTCAACAAAGGGAAGAAAAGCTGGCAGACGCAGATTATTGTCGCGCCGCGGCGCTGCTATCTGCCTCCGGCGCTGGAGGCCGGGGAAAAACGCTGGGGTGCACTGGTTCAGCTTTATACCGTGCGCTCTGAACAGAACTGGGGCATCGGCGACTTCGGCGATCTCTATCAATTGCTGGTCCAGCTGGCTGAGCGCGGCGGCGATTTCGTGGGGCTGAATCCGCTGCATGCGCTCTATCCTGCCAGCGCCGGTTTTGCCAGCCCGTATAGTCCGTCATCGCGCCGCTGGCTGAACGTGATCTATATCGACGTCAGTCAGGTGGACGATTTTCAGCAAAGCGCGGCAGCGCAGAAATGGTGGAAAAGCGCGAAAACACAGAAGGCGCTGACCAAAGCGCGTGAGGCGGAGCAGGTCGACTACGAAGCCGTGATGGCGCTGAAGCTGGCGGCGTTGCGCCATGCCTGGACACACTTTCAGGCGCGTGACAGTCAGAGCGAAGAGCCTCTCTCCTTTGCAGCCTTTGTGCGTGAAGGCGGTGACAGCCTGCGTTATCAGGCTGCCTACGATGGCATACAGCTGGAGCGGCAGGCAGACAAGTCACAGCAGGGCGGCTGGCCTGCCTGGCCAGAGGCGTGGCGCAACAGTCAGTCGCCGGAAGTGCAGCAGTGGTGTGAACAGCATGAAGAGGAGATCGCCTTCTGGCAGTGGCTGCAATGGCTGGCGCAGCAGCAGTTCTCAGGCTGCTGGGCGCACAGTCAGGCGCTGGGCATGAGCGTCGGTCTCTACCGTGACCTGGCGGTGGGCGTGGCGGAAGGCAGTGCGGAGACCTGGCACGACCCGGAGCTTTATCGCCTCAAGGCCTCGGTGGGCGCACCGCCTGATCGTCTGGGGCCGCTGGGACAAAACTGGGGCTTACCGCCGATGGATCCGCATGTGATGCAGGCGCGCGCCTATCAGCCGTTTATCGACATGCTGCGTGCCAACATGCGTGACTGCGGCGCGCTGCGTATCGACCATGTCATGTCGCTGCTGCGTCTGTGGTGGGTGCCAGCCGGAGAGACGGCGGATAAAGGTGCTTATGTGGCCTATCCGGTCAACGATCTGCTGGCTATCCTGGCGCTGGAGAGCCACCGGCTGCGCTGTATGGTGATTGGTGAAGACCTTGGCACCGTGCCTCAGGAGATCGTCAGCCTGCTGCGCAAAAGCGGCGTCTTTTCATGGAAGGTGCTCTGGTTTGAGCAGGAGAAAGATGAACGCTATCGCGCCCCTGAAGACTATCCACGTCAGTCTATTGCCAGCGCCAGTACCCATGATCTGCCGACACTGACCGGCTTCTGGGAGCAGGGCGATCTGGAACTGGGCGAGAAGCTGGGTCTTTATCCGGGCGATGCGGTAAAAGCGTTACATGAGCAGCGTGCCGCACAGAAGCAGGCGCTGCTGGATGCGCTGCATCAGGCGGGTGCCTTACCGGCTCGCAGCCAGAAGAAGGCGGAGAAGCTGGCTATGACGCCTGCGCTGAACCGGGCGATCCATCGTTTCCTGGCAGATACCGACAGTGCGCTGCTGGGCCTGCAGCCTGAGGACTGGCTTGGGATGACCACGCCGGTTAACGTGCCGGGCACGGTGGATCAGTACCCTAACTGGCGACGCAAGCTGAGCAAAACGCTGGAGGAGATCTTTGCGGACAAGGAAGTGAATGCGTTACTGAAGGTAGTGAGTCAGCAGCGTCAGTCAGGAAAGAAAGAGAAGTAAGAAGGGCGCGGCAGCCGGGCTGCCGCGCTTTATCATCAGTAGAACGAGTGTTCGCCGCGCTGATGCTCGGTAATATCGCGCACGCCTTTCAGTTCCGGGAAGGCAGCCAGCAGCTCTTTCTCAATACCATCTTTCAGGGTCACGTCGATCATTGAACAGCCGTTACAGCCGCCGCCAAACTGCAGAATGGCGTAGCCCTCATCGGTGATCTCCATCAGCGACACGCGACCGCCGTGGCCAGCCAGCTGTGGGTTGATCTGCGCCTGAAGCAGATACTCAACGCGCTCAACCATGGGCGCATCATCAGAGACTTTGCGCATCTTGGCATTCGGTGCTTTCAGCGTCAGCTGGGAACCCAGATTGTCGGTAACGAAATCGATTTCTGCATCTTCCAGATACGGCTTGCTCAGCTCATCAATATACGCTGAGAGCTTTTCGAACTTCAGTTCGGTGTCGGTGGCTTCAACCGCATCGGGCGGACAGTAAGAGACGCCGCATTCTGCTGTTGGCGTACCCGGGTTAATCACGAATACGCGAATCTGGGTGCCATCTTCTTGTTTGGATAGCAGTTTAGAAAAATGTTCCTGGGCAGAGTCAGTAATTCGGATCATGTCGATTGCTCAATAGTTGACTAATTTAGTTGGTTATAATACGCCCATCAAAGACGCTCTACAAGGTACGGCACAGGCACCAGACCTGCACGCTGGCCGCACCCTGTGCCAGTAACAGACGACTGATTTCATCTACGGTACTGCCGGTCGTAATGACGTCATCAAGCAGCGCGATATGGCGTCCCTGCACCGCCATTTCAAGGCGGAAGGCACCGCGTAAGTTGGTGCGGCGCTGCCGGGCGCTGAGCTGATGCTGTAGGGCGCCCCTTCGCCTGCGGGAAACACCTTCACGCCATTCACATCCCAGCCAGTGCGCCAGCGGAGCGGCCAGCAGTACCGTCTGATTGAAGCCGCGCTGCCAGCGTCGTCGCCGGTGCAGCGGAACCGGCAGCAGCAGATCGGGACGCGGCACCGTGCCACGCCGGTAAACATTCAGCCAGCTTAGCAAAAGCAGCCGCGCCAGCATCACCCTGAGTGCGGTTATGTGAGAAAACTTCAGCTGATTAACCCACTGGCTGAACGGCGGACAGTAGTCATTGACGCAGACCAGCGCCTGCCAGGCGGGCGGTTTAAGCTGGCAACGGCCACAGGCGACCTTTGCTGAGCCAGCCGGCAATCCGCAGCGCGGACAGAGCAATGGCAACGGCGGTAATCCGCGCAGGCATAAACTGCAGATGCCGTGCCGGGCTATCCGTAACGGCATCCGGCATAGCCAACACAGGGCGGGCATTGCTAGCATAGCGACCTCCTTATCAATTTCGGGATAGTAACTGATGATGTCGCTCTACTGGCACACCTGCGGGGAAGGAAAACGCGATCTTGTGCTGCTGCACGGATGGGGACTGAACGCCGAAGTCTGGCAAAGCATTATTCCGCGACTCAGCCCGCACTATCGCCTGCATCTGGTCGATCTGCCGGGTTATGGCCGCAGCCAGCATTTCGGTGCGCTGACGCTGGCGCAGATGGCAGAAGAGTTACTGCCTTTGCTGCCACCGCAGGCGATTGTGGTGGGCTGGTCGCTGGGCGGACTGGTGGCGACGCAGCTTGCGCTGAGCGCGCCAGAAAAACTGGCTGCACTGATCACCGTTGCCTCGTCGCCCTGTTTCACCGCCACAGAGAGCTGGCCCGGCATTAAACCGGAGACGCTGCAGAACTTTCAGCAGATGCTCAGCAATGATTTCCAGCGCACGGTGGAGCGCTTTCTGGCGCTGCAGACGCTGGGTACCGAAACGGCTCGCGCCGATGCGCGGCAGCTGAAAGAGGTGGTGCTGTCGCAGCCGATGCCGGAGGTGGCGGTGCTGGATGGCGGGCTGGAGATTTTGCGCCAGGTCGATCTGCGCGACGCGTTACCGCAGATTACGCTGCCGTTCCTGCGACTCTACGGGGCGCTGGATGGACTGGTGCCGCGCCGGATAGCCGCTGAGATAGATGAAATGTTGCCAGCATCGCCTTCAGTGGTTATCGAAAAAGCCGCACATGCGCCTTTTATTTCCCATCCTGAGCGTTTTTGCCAGCATATTGTTAATTTTATCAGTAATCTGCCGTGATAATGACGCTTTGAACTGGCAAAATCGCAGACAGCAGCAATACTTCTCTCTGTGAGCAAGGCCGCTGCATTTTATGTGATTAGTCACGGAAATGACTATGCCGTTCCATACCGCCTTACGCGTTTAGCGGCTGCTTACATCTCACAATGGATCATGAATGAGGGTAAACATAATGAAGGTTTTTAAATGGGTTGTGGCTTCAATGATGATGGGCGCGATTTCATTTTCTGCGATGGCAGCGAAAGAAGTCACCCAGGAAGAAGTTAAAACAATGAACCTGCAAAAGATCGGCAACGTTAACACCACGGCGGAAACTACCTCGCCAATGGATGCTAAGAAAGTGTTGTCGAAGCTCGCTGACGAAAAGGGCGGTAAATACTACCGCGTGATCGCAGGCCGCGAACACGGTAAATTCAGCGCCACCGCTGAAGTCTACAAGTAATTAACGTAGCCACATGAACTGCCAGGCATCCAGCTTAACCGGCTGGGTGCCATCAATTTTCTCTCCGCTCACCACATCCTGCAACGTATGCGCCATTGGCAGCCGCGTCTCCACTGATCGTCCACTGAGATTAAATACGCAAAGCAGTCCGTCGCCGCTTTCCGCATGATGACGGCTGAGCACCAGCACGGCATTTTCGCTGTCATACAGCGTCATCGGATTATCCGGGTGAAACGCAGGCTGGCGACGACGCAGCTGTATCAACTGGCCGAGCCGGGTATAAATCTGCTGCCGCAGCCAGTCACCGCCCGCCAGCGCCGCCTCAATCTGCTGCAAATCATACTTCTGACGGTTAATCGCCCGGTTGTGTCCGGCGGCCCGCACGCCATCATAATGGTTACGACCGCCCAGAATGCTCTGGATATAGATGGCAGGCACGCCAGGAAAGACCAGCAGAATCGCATGGGCCAGCAAAAAGCGTTTCAGTCGCGTGGCGTCATCGTCAGCCTCGCTATTTAACGCATCCAGATAGGTGACGTTGATTTCATAGGGACTGGTGGTGCCGTCGGGGTTATTTTTATAGGAGACGAGCGCGCCTTCCAGTGCCAGATCGCGCACCAGCGCCACAATCTCCACTTCAGACAAAATGCCGCGCGCCGGATTCAGCCCGATGCCATCGTGTGACGCCAGAAAGTTGAAGAAGGTGGTGTCGTTGCTGCTGAGATCCAGCGAACTGGCCCACTGCCGCAGTGCGCGCGCCGATCCGGTATGAATGGCATGCAGGACCAGCGGCGGCAGTGAAAACTGATAGACCATCTGCGCCTCATCGTGCCCGTTGCCCAGATAACTGATGTTGTCCTGATGCGGCACGTTGGTCTCGGTGATAATCACCGTGCCAGGCGCGACATGGTCGGCAATGGCGCGGAACAGCTTCACCAGCTGATGGGTTTTTTCCAGATGAATACAGCGCGTGCCGGGCGTTTTCCACATATAACCGACCGCATCGAGACGTACATAGTCAGCGCCACGAATCAGATAGTCGAGCAGTACGTTGACCATGCGCAGCAACACCTCAGGATTGGCAAAGTTAAGGTCGATCTGGTCGGCGCTGAAGGTGGTCCAGATAAAACGGGTGTCGCCATCGGCCATCTTAAACGGCGTCAGCAGCGGCGAGGTGCGCGGTCGCGTGACGGCGCTGAGATCGGTGGCGGGCGGCATGCTGATAAAGAAATCATCCCAGCCAGGATCCTGCGCCAGAAAGTGGCTGAACCAGGTGCTCTGCGACGACATGTGGTTGCAGACGAAGTCAAACATCAGCCGGGTTTCCTGATGCAGGCGCGCAATATCCTGCCAGTCGCCGCACTGCGGATCGACCTGATGGTAATCAATCACCGAAAAGCCGTCATCGGACGACCAGGGGAAAAAGGGCAGCAGGTGAACCAGCGGAAACGTGGATTGCAGGTGCTGCTGATAGAACCGGGAAAAGGTGCTGAGCGTGGGTTTACCGGCTTCCCGAAACTGATCGGCGTAGGTAATCAGTACCACATCCTGTTCATCCCAGTGTGCCTTGCGCGGCAGCTTAATCGCCTCGCGGGCGGTAGCGATGTCAGCCTGCAGGCGCGCAAAGGTCGCCTCCGGGAATGTGCCAGCATAAATCTTCTCAATCAGATCGGTGATCGTATCCATCGTGAATTGGGTGCCACAGCAGGTGTTGTTTTTATGACAGGCGTCTTTTTAGCGTAGCGCGATGATGGGGATTTTCAACCGGGGGAGAGGACGAGAAGAGGGGGCCGGATGTGGCCCCCTGAAAAGCTTAGCGTTTTTTACCGAATGCCGCGGCCAGCGCATCACCCATCGCGCTATTACCCGCAGAGGAACTGACCGGACGTGGACGGCCTTTACCGGCGGCCGGACGTTTCTCTTCGCGCGGGGCAGCGTTTCTCGCGCCGCCACGTGCATTGCCTTCGCCCGGCTGCTCATCAAGACGCATGGTCAGGGCAATACGTTTGCGCTGGAGATCGACTTCCATCACTTTCACTTTGACGATATCGCCCGCTTTCACCACCTGATGGGGGTCTTCCACAAAGCGGTCTGAAAGCGACGAGATATGGACCAGGCCATCCTGATGCACGCCAATATCCACAAACGCACCGAAGTTAGTGACGTTGGTGACGGCGCCTTCGAGGATCATGCCCGGCAACAGATCGTTCAGTGTTTCCACACCTTCTGCAAACTGCGCAGTTTTAAACTCGGGACGCGGATCGCGGCCCGGCTTCTCCAGCTCTTTCATGATGTCGGTAACGGTCGGCAGACCAAAACGTTCATCAATGAAATCGTGGGCGCTGAGGTTACGCAGGCTGCCCGCGTTGCCCATCAGATCGCTCAGCGCCTGCTCGGTGGCGGTCAGAATACGCTCCACGACCGGGTAGGCTTCCGGGTGGACGGTCGAGGCATCCAGCGGGTTATCGCCGTGGTTGATGCGCAGGAAGCCCGCACACTGCTCAAAGGCTTTTGGCCCAAGACGGCTCACTTTCAGCAGCTGCTGGCGATTCTGGAAGCGGCCGTTCTCATCACGCCAGCCGACAATGTTCTGCGCCATCATGCGCGTCAGGCCCGCGACGCGGGTCAGCAGCGGCACCGAGGCGGTGTTAAGGTCAACGCCGACGGCATTTACGCAATCCTCTACTACGGCGTCGAGTTTCTTCGCCAGCTGGCTCTGACTGACGTCATGCTGATACTGACCGACACCGATCGATTTCGGGTCTATTTTCACCAGCTCAGCCAGTGGATCCTGCAGACGGCGGGCAATCGACACCGCGCCGCGCAGCGAAACATCAAGATCCGGAAATTCCAGCGCCGCCAGTTCAGAGGCAGAGTAGACCGATGCGCCAGCTTCACTGACAATCACTTTCTGTGCCGTGACCTGTGGGAATTGCTGCTGCAGATCCAGGAAGAAGCGCTCGGTTTCACGGGACGCGGTGCCGTTGCCAATCGCCACCAGCTCGACCTGGTGCTTAATGCAGAGCGCGGCAACCGCGGCAGCCGCTTTGGCGGTCTGACCGGTGTGTGGATAAACGGTATCGGTCGCCACGACTTTACCGGTGGCATCGACCACAGCGACTTTAACGCCGGTACGCAGGCCGGGATCCAGTCCCATGGTGGCACGCATCCCGGCCGGGGCGGCCATCAGCAGATCGTGCAGGTTGCGGGCAAAGACGTTGATCGCTTCATCTTCTGCGCGTTCACGCACCGTACCCATCAGTTCGGTTTCCAGATGCAGCATCACCTTGATGCGCCACGTCCAGCTCACGACGGCTTTACGCCAGCTGTCGGCAGGGGCGTTATTCAGGCGCAGATTCAGGTGTTCAGCAATCAGGGTTTCGCCGTGGCTTTCACGCGGTGCTTCATCAAACTGCGGATCGGCATTCAGCGAGAGTTGCAGCACACCTTCGTTGCGGCCACGCAGCATCGCCAGCGCACGATGCGACGGCACGGTGCTCAGCGCTTCGTGATGATCAAAGTAGTCACGGAACTTCGCGCCCGCTTCCTCTTTGCCTTCCACTACACGAGAGACCAGGTGGGCATTTTTCCACAGGTAGTTACGCACTTTGGCAAGCAGCGCGGCATCCTCGGCGAAACGCTCCATCAGAATGTAGCGGGCACCATCCAGCGCGGCACGGACGTCGGCAACGCCTTTATCAGCATCGACATACTGCTCAGCCAGCTGCTCAGGGGTGTGCGACGGATCCTGCCAGAGCGTGTTCGCCAGCGGTTCCAGACCCGCTTCAATCGCGATCTGTCCACGCGTACGGCGTTTCTGCTTGTAGGGCAGGTAGAGGTCTTCAAGCTCGGTTTTGCTGAGGGTGGTATTGATGGCGCGGGCGAGGTCGTCAGTCAGTTTTCCCTGATCGTCAATCGACTTCAGAATTGACTGGCGTCGCTCTTCAAGTTCACGCAGATAGCTGAGGCGGGTTTCCAGCTGGCGGAGTTGGGTATCATCCAGACCGCCGGTGACCTCTTTACGATAGCGCGCGATAAACGGCACGGTATTCCCTTCATCTAACAGGCGAACGGCGGCGTCAACCTGCTCTGGTCGCGCCTGTAGCTCACTGGCAATTATCTGGCTCAGAACTTTCATCATCAGGACTGTCTTGCTTTCCGGGTTGAGAAATAGCCGACAGTTATACGGATTGATAATCAAAATTGCCAGAGACGCGGGCGGCTTTCAGCGATAATCTGAATCGTTATTGCGGGTAGTCAATCGCGTTGATATACCACAGTGCCGGACCCACTGGCGTCTCAACGGTGGCGGCATCGCCGACCTCTTTTTTCAGCAGCGCCCGCGCCATGGGTGAGTCGATAGAGATGTAATCTTTACGGCCAAAAATCTCATCGTAGCCCACAATGCGGAAGCGTTTGAGGTCGCCCTCATCGTTTTCAATTTCTACCCAGGCACCAAAGAAGACTTTGCCATCCTGCTGGGGTGAGTAGTCAACGATACGCAGCTGTTCAAGACTTTTGGTCAGATAGCGAACGCGGCGGTCAATTTCACGCAGCCGTTTTTTGTTGTACTGATAATCGGCATTTTCACTGCGATCGCCAAGGCTGGCAGCCCAGGTGACTTTTTTCGTCACTTCCGGTCGCTCTTCACGCCATAAATAGTCGAGTTCCGCTTTCAGCTTATCGAAGCCTTCACGGGTAATAAGTCGGGTTTTCATGCTATACCGGCCACAGAAATCTCAGGAGCGACAGTGTAAGGCAAAGAGGGCACGGCAAAAAAGAGTCGGGGAAAGGGTTTTTAAAGGCTAAAAACCCACGTTAATTTCCCCGGCGGCGAAAGGGTTGATGCTGTGATGCAAAATGAAACCAGTAATCTGAAGCCAGCAGGGTGCTTAAACTTATTTTCCGGCGTGAGTCGCCGTAGTGGTCGAGGTGCCGGTGCTGTGACCGTCACCGCCGCCGCCGCCCATAGTGGCCAGCGCAACGCCCAGCAGGGCTGCGACTGCACCCACGCCGATGGCGTCAGAGTTACCTTTTGCAGTGGTTGTCGCTGCTGCGCCGGCGGCTTCACCGGTTGCTGTGGCAGCATAACCTGGGCTGACGCTGCTTAATGCCAGCGCGCTCAGCAGTAAAATTGTTTTTTTCATTGTGTATTCCCCGTTGAGACATCGAATGTTGCCAGAGCAGTCTGGTTCAAAACGAGAGGGGCGAAAAGTTGGCTTTACTGATTGATTTAAAGAGCTTTAATTTAAACTGGCCTTGCTGAACGTGCTGCTGAAACTAATCCGAGAGGAGCATGAGGTGTCAGGCAGATTTACTGGAATATTATGCTGCCGCAACGCTGTTGAGGTAGATTATCTGGAGCTTATCTACAATGATGGCTGATCATTAAGTCAAATTATCTGCTAACTCACTGAATTGATTCATCGATTAAAAACTGGCTCGCTTCTGACGCCAGCGATACAGAGAAACAGGGCCATTTTTTCAGATTTGCCGTATCAGAAGCCAGGCAGGGGTAAACGGGTTGAAACGGCCCCACAATCGCCTTAATTCAAATATAAGCTCCTGTTTAATATGCTTTGTAACAATTTTGGCTAGAATATAAACCAATAATGACTGTCACTATAAGGCATCTTTTTTTAACAATGTTGGCTCAGGCAATAGCGCCTTTGGGAGTTGAAAATGCAAGAGAACTACAAAATTCTGGTCGTCGATGATGATATGCGTCTGCGTGCACTGCTTGAACGCTATCTCACCGAGCAGGGCTTTCAGGTGCGCAGTGTCGCTAATGCCGAGCAGATGGATCGTCTGTTAACCCGTGAATCCTTTCATCTGATGGTGCTGGACCTGATGTTGCCGGGCGAAGATGGCCTCTCTATCTGCCGTCGTCTGCGCAGTCAGAGCAACCCGATGCCGATTATTATGGTGACTGCCAAGGGCGAAGAGGTGGACCGTATCGTGGGGCTGGAGATCGGCGCTGACGACTACATTCCCAAGCCTTTCAACCCGCGTGAGCTGCTGGCGCGTATCCGCGCGGTGTTGCGCCGTCAGGCTAATGAACTGCCAGGCGCACCGTCGCAGGAAGAGGCGATTATTGCCTTCGGTAAATTCAAACTTAACCTCGGCACCCGCGAGATGTTTCGTGAAGATGAGCCGATGCCGCTGACCAGCGGTGAGTTTGCGGTGCTGAAAGCGCTGGTAAGCCACCCGCGTGAGCCGCTGTCCCGTGACAAGCTGATGAACCTGGCGCGTGGCCGTGAATACAGCGCCATGGAGCGTTCGATCGACGTCCAGATCTCCCGTCTGCGTCGCATGGTGGAAGAGGATCCTGCGCATCCGCGCTATATCCAGACCGTCTGGGGTCTGGGCTACGTCTTTGTGCCGGACGGCAGTAAAGCATGAAGCGACTGCGCTTCTCGCCACGTAGTTCGTTTGCCCGCACCCTGCTGCTGATCGTTACCCTGCTGTTCGTCAGCCTGGTAACGACCTATCTGGTGGTGCTGAACTTCGCTATTCTTCCCAGCCTGCAACAGTTCAATAAGGTGCTCGCTTACGAAGTTCGTATGCTGATGACCGACCGGTTGCAGCTGGAAGATGGCACGCAGCTGGAAGTGCCCCCGGCGTTTCGCCGGGAAATCTACCGCGAGCTGGGGATCTCGCTCTACACCAATGCAGCAGCAGAGGAGAGCGGATTGCGTTGGGCGCAGCACTATGAATTCCTGAGCGAGCAGATGGGCCAGCAGCTTGGCGGTCCCACCGATGTCCGGGTGGAGGTGAACAAAAACTCGCCGGTGGTCTGGCTGAAAACCTGGCTGTCGCCCGATATCTGGGTGCGGGTGCCGCTGACGGAGATTCATCAGGGCGACTTCTCACCACTGTTCCGCTACACCCTGGCGATCATGTTGCTGGCGATAGGCGGTGCCTGGCTGTTTATCCGTATTCAGAACCGACCCCTGGTGGATCTGGAGCACGCCGCGCTACAGGTCGGACGCGGGATTATTCCGCCGCCGCTGCGCGAATACGGTGCATCAGAAGTGCGATCGGTAACGCGCGCCTTTAATCAGATGGCGGCTGGCGTGAAGCAGCTGGCGGATGACCGCACGCTGCTAATGGCGGGTGTCAGCCACGATCTACGTACGCCGCTGACCCGCATTCGTCTCGCCACCGAGATGATGAGCGAGCAGGATGGCTATCTGGCCGAATCGATTAATAAAGATATCGAAGAGTGCAACGCCATCATTGAACAGTTCATTGACTACCTGCGCACTGGTCAGGAGATGCAGACCGAGCGTGCCGACCTGAACAGCGTGCTGGGCGAGGTGGTGGCGGCTGAAAGCGGCTATGAGCGTGAAATCGAAAATGCGGTGATGCCGGAAGAGTTAATGCTGGATATTAACCCGCTGTCGATTAAACGCGCACTGGCTAACCTGGTCGTCAACGCCGCACGCTACGGCAATGGCTGGATCAAGGTCAGTAGCGGACGGGAACTGCATCGGGCCTGGTTCCAGGTGGAAGATGACGGACCTGGCATCAAGCCGGATCAGCTGGCGCATCTGTTCCAGCCGTTTGTGCGCGGTGACAGCGCCCGCAGCACCAGCGGGACTGGTCTGGGCCTGGCGATCGTGCAGCGTATTATTGATGCCCATCAGGGCTCGCTGGAGATTGGTGAGAGCGAACGCGGCGGTTTACGCATTCGTGCCTGGTTGCCGTTAGTGGAAAGCATGGCGCTGAGCCACAACAACGGCAGCAACAGCGTGTCGGGATGATAAAAACGGCGCGGCAGTTTCATTGCCGCGCCGGTTCTTTTAGCGTTGCGGGCCAGCTTTCACCAGCGCAGCACCTGCGGCGTTATCCGTGTACTTGTCGAAGTTATCAATAAAGCGCTGTGCCAGACCTTCGGCGGCAGCGGTCCACTTCTCTTCGCTCTCCCAGCTACGACGCGGATCGAGCGTGTCACTGTCCAGCTCGCCCAGCGCAACCGGCATCTGCAGATTAAAGATTGGCAGCGTTTCTGTCGGTGCATCATCCAGCTCACCCGCCAGGATCGCATTGATAATGGCGCGGGTATTCTTCAGTGAGATGCGTTTGCCACTGCCGTTCCAGCCGGTATTGACCAGATAAGCCTGCGCACCGGACGCCTCCATCCGCTTCACCAGCACTTCAGCGTACTGCGTCGGATGCAGCGTCAGGAATGCCGCGCCGAAACAGGCGGAGAAGGTTGGGGTCGGCGCCGTCACGCCACGCTCGGTACCCGCCAGTTTGGCGGTGAAGCCTGACAGGAAATGATACTGCGTCTGCTCCGGCGTCAGACGTGAAACCGGTGGCAGCACGCCAAACGCATCGGCGGTCAGGAAAATCACCTTCTTCGCGTGGCCCGCTTTTGAGACCGGCTGCACGATATTGTCGATGTGATTAATCGGATAGGAGACGCGGGTGTTCTCTGTTTTGCTGCCGTCGGCGTAATCAACGCTGCCATCTTCGCGCACTACCACGTTTTCCAGCAATGCATTGCGGCGAATGGCGCGGTAGATCTCCGGCTCAGCCTGCTCAGAAAGGTTGATGGTTTTGGCGTAGCAACCGCCCTCGAAGTTAAACACGCCATCATCGTCCCAGCCGTGCTCATCATCGCCGATCAACTGGCGGTCAGGATCGGTGGAGAGTGTGGTTTTGCCGGTGCCGGAGAGACCAAAGAAGACCGCCACATCACCTGCTTTACCGACGTTAGCTGAACAGTGCATTGAAGCAATGCCTTTCAGCGGCAGCAGGTAGTTCATGATGGCGAACAGACCTTTCTTCATCTCGCCACCGTACCAGGTGCCGCCAATCAGCTGCATGCGTTCCGTCAGATTGAAGGCAACAAAGTTCTCCGAGTGCAGACCCTGCGCCTGCCAGTCAGGATTGGTGCATTTCGCTCCGTTCATCACCACAAAGTCAGGCGTGAAGTCGGCCAGCTCAGCATCTGTAGGCTGGATGAACATGTTTTTCACGAAGTGAGCCTGCCAGGCAACTTCAGTGACGAAACGTACGCTCAGACGTGAATCGGCATTGGCACCACAGAACGCATCCACTACAAACAGACGCTTGCCGGAAAGCTGGCGGGTAACACAGCTTTTCAGTGCGTTCCAGGTCTCCTGTGACAGAGGCTGATTGTCGTTTTTGCCGGTGCCCTGGTCGTTCCACCACAGGGTATCGCGCGTGGTGTCGTCACGCACAATGTACTTATCCTTTGGCGATCGCCCGGTGAAAATCCCGGTGTCTACTGCAATCGCGCCGCTCTGCGTCAGGGTGCCACGAGCAAAACCTTCGAGGTCCGGGCGCGTCTCTTCCTGAAATAGCGTGTCGTAATCAGGGTTGTAAACCACTTCCGTGGTATCCACGATGCCCAAAGCGGCAAGGTCTTGCGAGGTCAGGCCGTTAACGCGCATTTTACTGCTCCTTAAATCGGTGTCTGTTCTGCAAAGCAGAGATAGGTTGGGATCGTGCCACCGGCTGTGGTATCGGGTGCGGTGAATCACTGACGGTTTACTGCGCGTCGTTACGACAGCCTGCAAAGCTAACCGGGCTATTCAGGGCATCTGCCCCAGGCGTCCGGGCGTTTGCACGATCGCGCGCAGTTTACTCTTCTGCGAAGAGGGAAAAAGGGCAGTGATCTAAAAATGCGACTCAGGGCGCGTTAAGGCTATGTTTCGAACGTTTAAAAGATGTTATGAAAGTAAAAAAAGATAATTTGTCAGAAAAATTATGGGGATAGCGCGGGGGAAAAGAGAAGGGGCGGCAGACGCCGCCCGATTAATCAGTGCAGTCGGTCGTTATTCTCATGGGAGTGGCTACGGATGCCGGCAATGTCTACGGCGTCAAACACGTAGTTTGAGCCGCAATAGTCGCAGTGCATGTCGATTTTGCCATCTTCCGCGATGATCTCATCCACTTCTTCCTGCGGCAGCGTGGTCAGCACTTCGCCACAGCGTTCACGCGAGCAGGTGCACTTGTAGATCACCGGCTGCGGATCGTAGAGGGTAACCTCTTCCTGATGGTAGAGACGCCACAGCGCTTCATTAGCAGGCAGATCGATCAGCTCTTCCGTTTTGATGGTTTCGGTCAGTGTCGCCAGGTGTTCGAAGACCTCTTTCTCTGTATCCTGCGCTGGCAGTACCTGCAACAGAATACCGGCAGCGCCTTTGTCGCTGGTGCGGATAAACAGGCGCGTGGGCAACTGCTCGGAGCGCATAAAGTAATCTTCCAGGCACGCCGCCAGAGTGTCACCTTCCAGCCCGACCACGCCCTGATAACGTTCACCCTTTTCAGGGGAGATGGTGATCACCAGATAACCATTGCCGACCATGCTTTTCAGGGTGCTGTCATCCGGGATGTCGCCTTTGATACGTGCAACGCCGCGCAGCTCCTGATTATTGTTACCGTTGATCACTGCCAGCGACAGCGGACCGTCACCCTGCAACTGCACGGTGATTTCGCCATCGAACTTCAGCGTGGCGGTCAGCAGGCTGGTGGCGACCAGCATCTCACCCAGCAGCGTTTTAACCGGTGCCGGATAGTCGTGGTTCTTCACGGTTTCACGCCAGGTGTCAGAGACGTTCACCAGCTCGCCGCGCACGGCGGCATTTTCAAACAGATAACGGTGCAGTTGATCCTGGACTGACATATTTTTTCTCTCACTGGGACGGGGCGATGGTGCGTCAGCGAAGACGGCGTTATTCATCGCCCGATAATTTAAACTTCATCAAATCGCGACGCTCTTTTTTGTCTGGTCGCCGATCGGGATGCGGCATAGTCAGCGCATTCATCTTGCGCGCCTGCGCCATTTTTTCGCGTTTTTCAATGCTGGCATCGGTTTCACGATAGAGCTGCTGGGCCTCGCTGGCGGGACGGCGCTGCGCGGTGATGCCAGCCACTACTACGGTGCGTTCATCATTGCCCTGACGCAGTGTCAGTTCCGCATTCAGCTCTACCACTTTGCCGGGTTTGCTACGCTGGCCGTTGTAATGCACCTTGCCGCCTTCAATCATTTCCCGCGCCATCGCCCGGGTTTTGTAGAAGCGCGCGGCCCACAGCCACTTGTCGAGGCGGACCTCTTCGCTGCTTTTCTCTTTCATTGCTGCTCCTGACTCAGATCAGCGTCCGGTAATCGTCCGTGGCGCGGTGACGCTGAAAGATTTGCTCAGGACGACCCGAATCGGGGTTCTTCACGCCTAAGCACTCACCGATGCCCCATAGCTTCGCAGCATCCAGAATCACTTCGCTATCGTCGATAAACAGCGTGCGCGGCGCAGAAAAGCCGGTGTGCTGTTGTACCGCGTGCCATAAACGCGGGTCTTCTTTCGGATACCCAAAGGTATGGGTGGAAAGTAATAAATCAAGGTGCGGCGCTAAACCTGTCTGCGCCAGTTTGACGTCCAGATTGTAAGGATGCGCATTGGTCAGCAGAATCGTGGACTTTCCGGCGCGACGCAGGGCCTGCAAAAAAGGCAGCGTATCGTCACGCAGTGCGATCCGGCTGCGCATCGCCCAGGTCATGGCACGGATGTCCAGCGACAGCGCCTCTGCCCAGTAATCCAGACAATACCAGTTTAGCGTATGGGCAGCGGCCTGATACTTTTCCGTGATGATCGCGTCGGCTTCTGCCCGGCTGATGTCGCGTTGCTGGCTGAGCTGTTCAGGGACATGCTCCAGCCAGAAATAGCTATCGAATGCCAGATCCAGCAGCGTGCCATCCATGTCGAGCAGCACGGTATCAATCTCAGACCAGTTGAGCATCGTAGTGTCAGACCCTGTAAAAAACCGGGCGACAGGGTAGCACAGAAGGGCAGGGCTCAGAATATCGAGCGCACGCTCTGCAAAGTGCCGAGGTTATGGTTGAAACACTTGTCGTAGTATTGCTGGATATCGATCATGCGCTGGCGATTACGGTGCATGCGGCGCAGCGCCAGCAGTCCGTTGATTACGCCGCAGGCCAGCAGCACCAGCAGCAGCAACACGGTGCCGAGATAGCGCCACTGCGCCATAGCATCCGGTTCATTGTGCAGCATGATGTGACGTGTGCCGTTGGCATCGGTCGAAATGCCAGTAATGATGCCGCTTGCGCTGAACGGCGTGTGCAGCAGCATGGCGGAAATACGTTGCAGCTCGCGCCACTGGGAGGGGGGATCGAGATCAAACAGCGATACGGAAGGCTGCGGCTGATTGACCAACTGGCGACCCTCGTCGCTGACGATCAGGAATCCCCCAGGTGGCGGGCTATTAAGGTTTTCTGCCGCCCGGCGTGTTTCGCGGAAAAAGAAGGTCGAGGTAGCGGTATTGACCAGATTTTCCAGGGCTTCCGCACTGACCGGCCGCAGCAGGACATTCATGCCGTTTAGCTGGCCGGAATCTGCCCGGCGCATCAGCGCTTCCCAGTCTTTGGCATTGCCCAGGTTCACCAGCGCATTTTTCAGGCGCATACAGTCCTGCGGCTGATTGCAGAGATCCTGCGTTTTCATCACCAGATCGGAAAAATCATCCAGCAGAATCATGCCTGACTTCTGAATCGCGGAGGCCAGTTGTGGATTGAGTTTGGGATCGGTATTGGTTTCCGGATGCAGCTGCTTTGTGGTGGTATCCAGCAGCGCCGCGGCTTTGTCGATGATGTCCGATTGTGGCTGCGGCAATGGCGTGGCGTTATTCCAGTAGACCGCCGAGCAGTCAAACGGCATATAGGCGTAACTGCGGTTGCTCTGGTAGTTGTCTGGCACGGAACACATGCCGGTGCCACTCACTTTGAGGTTGTCGCCAATATTCAGCGGCACGCTGCTGAGTTTATCGACGCTGCTGACCTCCAGACTGTCGGTGCCTCTGGCCCAGGCCAGACTGAGCTTAATCGGCATACCAAGCGGGATCCAGGTGACCAGCATGGTCAGCACCATCAGCGAACCACAGGCCAGCACCACGTTTTTTCGCCAGCGCTGGATAGGGAAATTTTTGACTTCATCCTGCAGCGACAGGAAACGTCCCTGACGCACGACCTGACGATTGAGGTAGATTTCCACATCGGTCACCTGACCGAGATCGTGTGCCACATAAGGCTGCCAGTGCGGAGGATAGGCGAGGTCAATAATCCCCAGTGTGATGTTGCTCTGCTCCTGGTTCGACTCACTGAACAGGCCCCAGCGCTTTGGCGCGCCGCGCAGGCAGTGGATATCACGTAGTCCGCGCTCACCCGGAATGCGATAGAGCAGCCACAGACTAGCCGCGATCGTGACTGCGCCGGTCAGGACCAGCCAGATCATCAGTGTGGTGGGCACTAACAGGCTGAAGAAGAAGAGTAAGAAGGCAAGGGAGATCATCACCGCTTCACGCGTGCCGTCTGGCCGCGAGAGGCGATATTCTTCCGCTGTCTCTTTACGCACCTGCAGCAGTTCGACGTTTTCCGTTTCTGCTTTGCGGATAGAGGCGTTAGTCGACACAGGGCGCATCAGTGTCGGCAGCGATTGCTGGTCGACGGCGTAATCCACCAGCGAGTGGCCATTCAGTGAGATCACCAGCGGAATGGACTGGGTGCGGATTAACTCAACGTAGTTTTCGTCAGTGATGTACTGTTCCCACAGCGGCGGCAGATGAACTTCAACTTCATCCAGGTAGTAGCGCCATTTATGGGGATCGTCAGTAGAGAGGCCATAGCGTGTAATGGCGCGGGTAACCGGATAGACATTGTTGCTCTGCGCCGTCAGTGTCAGACGTTCAGACGCGCTGCGCTTATCCGTAGTCAGTGTGGTACGGGGCTGCTTTTCCAGCGCGGCGACATATTTATCGACCGCCTCACGCTCCTGGGCAGAAAGTTTACGGCAGGGCGGACTGATGAATGGCAGCGGTTTCGCCAACGGCGGGCGATGCCGCATAGCGTACCAGAACCCAATACCTGCCAGGATTGAACAGGTCAGCACTATGGCCAGGATCATAAAGATTGTGCTCATGCTCTGCTCAATTCAGCCAAAATGCTGCCTTCACTTTAAACTTTCGCCTCCGGTTATGCTCACTATAAAAGAGGCATTCCGGAAGATTATATAACCCTGAGGAGTCAGGCACCCGATGAAATAGTGCCAGCGTATATCTGACTGGCATTTTTTAAACCCTGCCTTGTCCGAATGGTAACTGGCACAGACTGGATTAAATATCGGTATTATCTGAAACTTATCGCAGCATATTGACTAATGCAAATTTAGTCTTAACTGATAACCAAAGGCTGTTATTCAATCGCTGTAATCTATGCAACGATAACGACACTGTCTGACTGTCGCACAATTGCCTGTGGTTAGGTATGCTAATTCGCTCCAGATAGCCGGCGCAGAATAATTTGAGGCTGATATGAAAATTCCAAAAAAACCTGACATCCTCAATATCACCGCCGTGGCGCGTTCACGGTTATTCACTATTGAGTCGGTCGATCTGGCTTTCAGCAATGGGGCGCATCGCGTTTATGAGCGGATGAAGCCCTCTGAGCGTGAAGCGGTGATGATTGTGCCGATTATTGATGACCATCTGATCCTGATTCAGGAGTATGCCGTCGGACTGGAAACCTATGAGCTGGGTTTTCCGAAAGGGCTGATCGATGCAGGTGAAACCGTGAATGAAGCGGCAGTTCGCGAGCTGAAAGAAGAGGTCGGTTTTGGTGCCGATCAACTGACCACGCTGGGCAAACTCACCATGGCACCCTCCTACTTTTCCAGCAAAATGAACATTGTGGTGGCGGAAGGTCTCTACGCTGAAAAGCTGGAAGGCGATGAGCCGGAGCCGCTGATTGTCCACCGCTGGCCGCTGAGCGATATGATGTCGCTGCTGGATGAACCCGATTTCCGCGAGGCACGTAATGTCAGTGCGCTGTTTATGGCGCGCGAATGGCTGGTGAAGCAGGGGCGGCTGAGTTACTGAGCGAGCGCATAAGTAAGGAAACGCGCCTGTCAGCAGGCGCGTTTCGATTTTATTCTGCTCTTGCATTTTCCTGTATGGCTGATGCAGGCTTCAACAGGGGGGCGGTTAACAGATAAACCACGCATGCCACGAGAATCGAATTAAGTACCGGTACGCCGCGCTCAACCAACAGTCCGGTGGCTCCGCCCGCTGCACTGGCTATGAGCGCGGGCCAGCCGATAAGCTGAGACGTTGCCGGTAAGGAATTGCTGTTGCGGCTCAGCGCCAGCGTCTGGCGGTCAGTTTTCAGCACATAGTAGTCAATGATCATCACGCCCAGTACCGGCGGGAAGATGACCCCCAGAAGTTCCAGAAAATCGACAAAACGATCAAGAATCCCAAGAATTGAACAGAGTGTGCCGAGCATACCGAGCAGCAGCGTAATCACAGGATAACGCGGCTTATAGCCGGTTAAGCCTTCAATCGCATTGGCGATGCCCAGCGTTGACGAATAGAGATTCAGGTCGTTAATGCGCAGGGTAGAAAAGACCACAACCAGCAAACCCAGTGAGCTGGTAGTTTGCGTAATGATCGCGATGATGTCTGAGGTCTTCAGTTCTCTGGCAATCAGAATGGCCAGCCCATTAATCCCATATTCTCCCGCCAGAATGGTCAGCAGCGTAATGGCGAAGACATCTTTACCGTTACGTGAGAAACGCGTCAGGTCGGGCGTCATCAGACTGGCCAGGATTGCACCGCCAATTACCATGGTAATGGCGGCGCTCACGGTAATGGCCTGGCTGGCGATAACCGGCGGTGTGTGCTGGCCAGGCTGGCCGTGGAACGCGTGCCAGAAAATCCAGCCGATCAGTGCGATGAAGAGTGGAACCGCAATGCGTGCGGTAAAGCGCAGCGCCTTAAAGCCAAAGGTAACCAGTAACGTCAACACGGCCCCTGAAAGTGCTGCCGACTCTGAGAAGCTGAGTGTGCCGTTCAGGGCATAGCTCAGCGATCGGGCGAAAACGGCATTCTGAATGCCGAACCAGCCCAGCAGACTGACCGCGACCAGCAGACCAATGAACACTGAGCCGTGGCGACCAAAACCACACCAGCGAGCCAGCAGACTGCCCGGCAATCCCTCGCGCATTCCTGCATAGCCGAGCGCGAAGGTCAGCACGCCAAATAGCAGGCTGGCCAGCGTGATGGCAGTAAACGCCTCGCCTGGCGTCATACTGTTGCCCAGAACCGCGCCAAGCATAAACTGATCCAGCGCAGTCAGCATGCCCATATGCACAATAGCGACGCTCAGCAGTGAGAGCCTTTTATTTGCAGGAACAGGGCTCAGAGGATAATCATCAAATTTACTCACAACAGGGTTTCCTTACCGGTTTATATATAAATAATGCCTGTGCGGAGAAACCGCTCTGGCAGATAATTCTCCAGTGACTCCGCACGACAGTAGTTCTCAAATTGTTGTAGCGAATGCACACCCGCTTTTTGATAAAGCATGGTGATGCGGTTACCGATAGTTTTTGCGCTGAGGTTATAGATGCGGGCGATCTCTTTCGCGCTGAAGCGTCGTAGCAGCAGGAAAATGACATCCAGCTCGGCGGGGGTAAACAGGGCGTGTTCCAGGCGCGTCGTCAGTACAGAGGATTTTCTGGGATCGATAAAGCTCATTGCCGTAAGGTTATCCACCGGACGTGCATTCCAGATACAGCCCAGCCACTGATTTTGATCGTCGAAAACAGGGTATTTTTCGCTGATAAAAGGGGTGAGGTAGTTGTTGCCATACCAGTAGTGGGTTTCAATCACGGCCACGCGACTGTTATTCAATTTTACCTGTTGATCGTGCTCGCAGAATTCATCGGCGCAATCACTCCAGGGGGTGGGAAACTCACTGTCTCTTTTTCCCTCAAATAAATAACCTTTCGGCGTAGCGGTATACTTTTTTGCAGCTTCATTCATATAAAGATGCTGCGATGCGGCATTCTTAAACCCCCAGGGTGTCGGTAATAAATCCATGGTGGTGGCGAATGCAGAAATGAATTCATCAATACTACGGTATGGGCTGTCCATAGCGCCTCGCTGAAAGCATTCAGATTATAATCTTTTTGCCAGATAATAACGGGCATAGCGCTGCGCATAGCCATCCTGTTCGCCATAGACGCGATAGCCCAGTTTTTCGTAAAAACCCCGTGCCTGGAAACTTAACGTGTCAACAACGGCCATATGGCAGCCGCGATTGCGCGCTTCCTCTTCCGCGGCCTGCATCAGCTGACGTCCGGAGCCATGCAGGCGCCAGGCATCCTCTATCCATAAATAATGAATATCCAGCGTGCCACACCAGGTATGGGCTAACAGGCCACCCTGGATATTTTTCTGTTCGTCATACAGGATAACATTCAGCGTTTTCATATTGATGTCAGCAAAGCGTCCATTGTGCTGCCAGAGTCGCTGAATAATATATTCTTCAGTTTCGGGGTCTTGCGTATGGCCCACTTTAATTTCCATATATAAAAGTATCCATAGGTGATTAAATCAAAATAGAGGTTTTCGAACTTTCCATTCTTATCATGATGGTAAGCGATGCGCAAGAGTTAATATCCCTCCTGTTATTGGGCGCAATAAATATTAAGCTGGTTATCGTTGTTCAGCGGACATGCCAATAATTATATTTGCTGGCACCAGGGAAGACTAAGCTAATCATAGCGATATAATAACGATATTCTTTTTTAGGTTCACTTTCTGAATCACTTCATACACATTGCTTTATATTATCTGACTGATTTAATGCCGATCGCTCAGGGTGATCGGCATTTTCCTCAGCAACAGATGATGATCTCTCTCCGGCTTTACCTTTCTTTTTTTCCCATCCCAGTTGACTGAGTCGCTCAGGCACGAAAAGCATCGCGTGTTTCATCATGATAAGCGGGCCAATAAAAAAGGCTGATCACGTCAGGTGACCAGCCTCAGATATTTCACATTGCAGATATCACATCAGAACAGCTCGTGACTCTCACCGTTATCCATAATGGTAGTCCCCACATCATGCACCGAATATTCGGTTGGCTGGGTGCCATTGATGAAGTACTCCTGACGGGTGTTGCCACCGCCATTGGCCAGCTTGCCGGTGCTGCGATCGATCGTCACAGTGACCACACCATCCGGCGGCGTTAACGGCTGTACCGGTACACCATCCAGCGCACTCTTCATGTACTCATCCCATGCCGGTTGTGCGCTCTTAGCGCCGCCTTCATAGCCCGAAATCTGATCGGGAATGGCACCGGAGAGCGTGCTGCGGCCCAGATTGCGGCGCGCATCATCAAAACCAATCCAGACTGAAGTCACCACGCCAGGGCCGTAACCCGAGAACCAGGCATCTTTCGAGCTGTTGGTGGTACCGGTTTTACCGCCGATATCATTACGCTTGAGGTCACGCCCGGCACGCCAGCCAGTTCCCATCCAGCCCGGTTCGCCAAAGATATTACTGTTCAGCGCGCTCTTAATCAGGAAGGTGAGTGGGGTATTAATCACGTGCGGCGCATATTGCTGCTCACCCTGCTGTGCCTGCGCCGGAACCTGCTCCAGTTCAGGCTGAGGAACGGCCTGATTCTGGTTGTTATTTGAGGCGGCAACGTTCTCGACGCTCTCTTCATTTAACGCCAGCGCTTTTTTGGTCTCACCGTAGATGACCGGCAGATTGCACTGTGGACAGGCGATCTTCGGTTTCTCTTCAAATACGGTGCCGCCCTGTTCGTTCTCAATTTTAGTAATGAAGTAAGGATCGACCAGGAAGCCGCCATTCGCCATCACGGAGTAGCCGCGCACCACCTGTAACGGTGTGAATGAGGCCGCACCTAATGCCAGCGACTCGGTGTGCACAATGTTCTGAGCCGGGAAACCAAAGCGCTGCAGATACTCTGCGGCGTAGTCCACACCCATCGCACGCATCGCACGTACCATGACGACGTTTTTCGACTGACCGAGTCCCTGACGCAGACGAATCGGACCATCATATGTCGGCGGGGAGTTCTTTGGACGCCAGTCAGCCCCGGCACCCGCATCCCAGCGGGAAATCGGCACATCGTTAAGGATGGAGGCGAGCGTCAGCCCGCGATCCATGGCGGCAGTATAGAGGAAAGGCTTGATGTTAGAACCGACCTGGCGCAGCGCCTGGGTCGCACGGTTAAACATGCTCTGGTTAAAGGCGAAACCGCCGACCAGCGCGCGCACCGCACCATCATTTGGATCCAGCGAGACCAGCGCCGAGTTCACATCCGGCACCTGGCCCAGCCACCAGTCATCACCCACTTTTCGCACCCAGATCTGCTGGCCAGCCTGCAGGACCTGCGTCACGCTTTTCGGCGTCGGGCCCTGTACGGTGTCAGACTTATAAGGACGTGCCCAGCGCACACCAGCCAGTGCCAGCGACACATTGCTGCCATCTTTCAGCATTACGGTCGCTTCATCGCTGCGTGCTTCTGTGACCACGGCCGGATGCAACGGTCCATAGACCGGCAGCGTCTTCAGCGCCTTCTCAATCTTTGTCTGATCCCAGGCAGGTTCACCCACTTTCCACAGCACGCTGGTCGGGCCGCGATAGCCATGACGCATATCGTAAGCCATAACGTTATTGCGCACCGAGGTCTGAGCGGCTTCCTGCAGACGGCGGGTGACAGTGGTGTAAACCTTGTAACCGTCAGTATAGGCATTGTCGCCGTAGCGTTTCACCATCTCCTGACGCACCATCTCGCTGAGATAGGGGGCAGAGAAGGCGATTTCCGGACCGTGATACTTCGCCACCAGCGGCGTATTCCGTGCCTCGTCATACTGCTGCTGCGTGATGTAATGCTGATCCAGCATACGCGCCAGTACCACGTTACGGCGCGACAGGGCGCGGCTCGGCGAGTACAGCGGGTTAAAGGTGGATGGCGCTTTTGGCAGACCGGCAATCATCGCCATCTCACTCAGCGACAACTGGTCAACCGGCTTACCAAAATAGACCTGTGCGGCGGCACCGACGCCATAAGCACGGTAGCCGAGGTAGATCTTATTCAGGTAAAGCTCAAGAATTTCATCTTTGTTCAGCAGTTGCTCAATGCGGATCGCCAGGAACGCTTCCTTTATTTTACGCATCAGGGTGCGTTCCGGGCTCAGGAAGAAGTTACGGGCCAGCTGCTGAGTGATAGTACTGGCACCTTGTGAGGCGTGACCGGAAACCAGCGCAATGCTGGCCGCACGGAAAATACCCACCGGGTCAACACCATGGTGCTCATAGAAACGGCTGTCTTCGGTCGCAATAAACGCTTTCACCATCACAGGTGGCACTTGCTGCAGAGTCAAAGGGATACGGCGCATTTCGCCATACTGGGCGATTAAATCGCCATCGGCGCTGTAAACCTGCATCGGGGTTTGCAGACGCACATCTTTCAGCGTGTTTACGTCGGGCAGCTGTGGCTCTATGTATTTGTATAAACCATAAATCGAGCCAGCTCCCAACAGGATGCAACACACTGCAAGGATCAATAAATACTTTACGAACTTCACCTGGAATTTCCCATCTCTTGTCGTTTGAGCAGTTTATAAACAACCGCGCGGTAGTATAAAGGCAAGCCAGACGCTTTGATATGTCCATCTTTCCCGGACGATAAGGAGATCGCGCACATGGCTTTTCATACCTGGCAAATTGGGCTGGATATTCAGAATAGGCAGATTTGTGCCCTGGCCCTCCAGCCTCATCGTGATGGCTGGCAGCTACGCCACTGGTGGCAGCAGCGGCTGCCGCAAGATACGTTAAGAAACGGCGTGCTGCAATCTTCGCCTGAATTACTGGCAGCCTTAACGGCCTGGCGTCAGCGGTTGCCGCGTCGTTACTCGCTGCGGGTCGCGCTGCCCACCCGGCTGGTCCTGCAGCGCCAGCTCCCGCTGCCTGTTCAGTCGCTCAATGAGCCTGCGCTGGGGCACTACGTGCAGGCGGCTGCGCGCCGTCTCTTTCCACTGGAGCCTGCTGCGCTGGCGCTGGATTACCGCATGGATGCACAGAGCGGCCAGCTCTGCGTCACGGCGGCCCGGCTGGAGATTATAGACCAGTGGGCAGCGCCACTGCTGCAGGCGGGATTAAAGCCGCAGGTGTTTGAACTGACTACCGAAGCGCTCAGGCGGTTAGCCCGCCAGGCTGCGTTGCAGGATGGCGCGGTGCTGGTCCTGCAGCAGGATAACCGCTGGCTCTGGAGCGATGTGCATACCGCGGCTGAGAACGGCGAAGCCACTTCGCTTGCGGCACTGCAGCAACAGGCCTTCCCCGACGCCCCTTCTGTCGCCTGGTGCTCAGCCGATAATTCTGCGCTGCCCGCTGACGCCCGCGCGTTTTCCCCCTTTGATCTGTTCCGTTATAAACAGCCGCCGTTACCGGAAATTCCGGGTGCCTTTGCGCTGGCGACCGGGCTGGCGCTGCGCGACGGAGATAAATGATGGTCGCCGTGAATCTGCTGCCGTGGCGGCAGTGCCGTCAGCAACAGCAGCGGCGACAGAGCCTTGTCGTGCTGTCACTGATGCTGAGTGCTGTTCTGGTGGGAATCATCCAGCAAAGCTGGCGCATCTATCAGGTGCGTGAGCAGGTGGCCCAGACGAGCAGGATGCAGCAGCAGGCACTGCAAAATCTGGACGTGCAGCTGGCGCAGCAGAAGACGTTACTGGCGCAGCTCGCGGTAGTGCAAAAACAGCAGGCGAAGCAGCGCCAGCAGGCTGTACAACTTGCTGCATGGCATCAGTTCTGGATCGATTTACCCGCGTTATTGCCCGACACCGCCTGGCTGACCCGGCTGGAGAAGCGCGACAATCGTCTCACGCTGGAGGGGCTGGCGCAGGATATGGCGGCGGTTCGGCAGTTCCGTGAGCAGTTAACCACCGTCGTTCTGTTTGGTCAGGTGAGGCAGGGCAGCGTTAAGCGTCAGGCTGATAGTCATTATCGCTTTTCACTGCGGGCAGAGGTGCAGGAGGTGGCTGATGAATGAGTGGTGGGATCGCTGGTGGCAGATGGCTGCACTTCCACGCTACGGCATGCTCGCCGCCCTCTCATCCGGCCTGCTACTGATCTCATGGGTATTATGGTTGCGGCCACAGCAGCAGGCGCTGATCGCTGAACAGCAGACACTGTTGCAGTTGAACCGTACCCTTCAGCAACGCCAGCAGCAGTGGCATCAGAATCCCGATAATGCACAGTTGCAGGCGCAGCTGCAGTCGATGCCGCTCACGAGATCTGCACCGGGCGCATCGGGCCGGGCAGTGGAAGCGATCCTGGCGGCACGACGTCATCAGCTCGAAGAGTGGCAGCCGGATTCTCCTTCACGCACGCTGACCCTGCATCTGCAGTGGCCGGCGTTTCAGTCACTTTTTGCTGAGCTTGCCGATACTTCCCTGCTGTTTCCGGTGCATTTCCAGCTGCTGGCGCAGCCGCAGCAGCTGGTGGCCCAACTCTGGCTGGAGCCTGACGATGCGCCATAACCTGCTGATTTTACTGCTGTGCTGTGGGGGTGTGCTGGCGCGTGATCCGTTCCGTCCTGTTGCCGGATCAGTTTGTGAGGCGCCTGCAGAGCCGCTTACCGGCTGGCGTCTGCAGGGGATCATTGGCCGTAAGACGCATTTTCATGCCTGGCTACTGAACCCGCAGGGAGAGAGCGTCGCAGTCCGTACAGGCAAGCCATTTCCCCTGCCGCCCTGGCAACTCGCTGATATGACCCGCCGCAGCATCTCCTTAACGGTATCGAATAGCTGCACTGCTCAACAGACTTCGTTTTATTTAAAAGGACGTTCGCATGAAAAGGATAGCCACTCTGCTGCTGCTCATAAACTGCCTGCTGCCGGTTTACGCCGCTGATGAGGAGCCTCTCAGCCTGACGTTTGATAACGCGCCGGTAGCGCGCATTTTGCAGGCGCTGGCTGACTATCAGCAGATCAACCTGATGATTGCGCCAGAAGTTGAAGGGGCGTTATCGCTGCGGCTCGATAACCTGCCGTGGCATCAGGCGCTGGAGCTGGTGGCGCGCATGGCAAAGCTGACGCTGATAGAACAGGGTAATGTCCTGCTGGTCTATCCGGAAAGCTGGCAACAGGAACAGCAGCAGACACGGCAGGCTGAGCAGCAGGCCCGATTGCTGCAGGAGCCTTTGCAGCAGCGCGCCGTGATATTGCGTTACGCCAGCGCCAGCGAGGTGCATGCCAGTCTGCTGAGTGAGCGGCAGTCGCTGATGAGTGAGCGCGGCAGCGTAACGGTCGACAAACGCACCAACGCCCTGTTACTGCGCGATACGGCGGCAGCGTTGAAAGAGACGGAGCGCTGGATACGGGCGCTGGACCTGCCACTGGAGCAGATCGAGCTATCGGCGCATATCGTCACCATCAGCGAAGAGCATCTGCAGGAGCTGGGTGTGAAGTGGGGATTGCAGGCGGGTGACGCCGCCGTGACTGACATCCTGCATCATCCCCGGCTGGATATTCCGCTGGCGGTCAGTTCGCCCGGCGTCAGCGTGGGTATGGCACTGGCGCGCATCGGCGGTCAGCTTCTGGACCTGGAATTAAGTGCGCTGGAGCAGGAGAACCAGATTGAAATCATCGCCAGTCCACGCCTCTTTACCTCACATCAACAGACCGCGTCGATTAAGCAGGGCACTGAGATTCCTTATGAAGTGTCGGCGGGAAACAGCGGAGCCACCAGTATTGAGTTCAAAGAAGCGGTGCTGGGCATGGAGGTGACACCGACGATTTCCGGGCATGGCCGCATCCAGCTGAAGATCCATATCAGTCAGAACATGCCGGGTCGCAGCATCAGAACCGGCGACAGCGACATATTATCCATTGATAAACAGGAAATTGAGACGCAGGTCACGGTCAGTGACGGGCAAACACTGGCGTTAGGGGGTATCTTTCAGCAGCAGCGCAGTCACGGAGAGAATAAGGTGCCGCTGCTGGGAAATGTGCCGCTGATTGGCGGGTTGTTTCGTCAGCAATCAGAGCAGCGCAAAAAAAGAGAGCTGGTGATCTTCATAACGCCGCGATTGGTCAGGGAAGCAGCGCTTACGGCTGGATAAAACGGAAAATGCGTCCCTTAAGGCCATCTGCGTTGACGCAGGAGAGGAATTAGCTTACAAGGTTTAGCGATTTTCAATACGGTGTAACCGTCTATGCAGGGTAAATCCCGGCAAACAGATCAGAAAACTCCTCTGTAAGCAGCGTTGTAAAGACGCAGCGCTGGCGCGTTACAGTTTCGCGAACACAGGCCAATTCAGAAATGGATGTGCTGAAGGCAATATAATCGGTTGCCAAACAGCCTTGAGTGTTGAGATAATTTTTCATCTGACTCTTGCTAACGCTCATGAGGTCTCAGTTCCTGTCCCGCCAGCAAATGCTGAACGCGGGGTATCATTAACGAATTCTTAGTAATACCGACAAAATGGCAGAGAAACGCAATATCTTTCTGGTTGGGCCGATGGGTGCCGGCAAAAGCACTATTGGCCGTCAGTTGGCTCAGCAACTCAACATGGAGTTCTTCGATTCCGATCAGGAAATTGAGCGACGCACCGGAGCGGATGTGGGCTGGGTTTTTGATGTCGAAGGCGAAGCTGGCTTTCGCGATCGCGAAGAAAAAATCATTAACGAACTGACCGAGAAGCAAGGCATCGTCCTGGCGACAGGCGGTGGTTCCGTCAAATCCCGGGAAACGCGTAATCGTCTCTCCGCCCGCGGTGTTGTGGTTTATCTTGAAACCACCATCGAGAAGCAACTGGCGCGCACCCAACGTGACAAAAAACGTCCGTTGCTGCAGGTGGATTCACCGCCGCGCGAAGTGCTTGAAGCGCTGGCTGGCGAACGCAACCCGCTCTACGAAGAGATCGCCGATGTCACCATTCGCACAGATGATCAGAGTGCGAAAGTGGTGGCGAATCAGATTATCCACATGTTGGAAAAAAGTTGATCCAACGTTCGAAGGCTTTTTAACAGGTATCGGGCATCATGGAGAAGATCACCGTCTCACTGGGGGAACGCAGTTACCCCATCACTATCGCCGCCGGACTGTTTAACGATCCGGCTTCTTTTTGGCCGCTGACCGCGGGCGAAAACGCCATGGTGGTGACAAACCAGACGCTGGCTCCGCTCTATCTTGACCAGCTGACAGCACGGCTGACGGCGGCAGGTGTAAAAGTGGATCAGGTGATCTTACCCGATGGCGAGCAATATAAGACGCTGACCGTGATGGATCAGGTCTTTACTGCGCTCCTGCAAAAGCCGCACGGCCGTGATACGACGCTTGTCGCCTTAGGCGGCGGCGTCATTGGCGATCTTACCGGTTTTGCTGCGGCCAGTTATCAGCGTGGCGTACGCTTTATTCAGGTACCGACCACCTTACTGTCGCAGGTTGATTCTTCGGTTGGCGGCAAAACGGCCGTTAACCATCCGCTGGGCAAAAACATGATCGGCGCGTTTTATCAACCCGCCTCGGTGGTGATTGATACGGCCTGTCTGAAGACGCTGCCCGCGCGCGAACTGGCGTCTGGTCTGGCGGAAGTCATAAAGTACGGCATCATCCTCGACGGTGCGTTCTTCGAGTGGCTGGAGCAGAATCTTGATGCGCTGTTGGCACTGGATGAACAGGCGCTGTCGTACTGCATTCGTCGCTGCTGTGAACTGAAAGCAGAGGTTGTAGCGGCTGATGAGCGTGAAAACGGTCAGCGGGCATTGCTTAATCTGGGCCATACTTTTGGTCATGCGATTGAAGCGCACATGGGCTACGGCAACTGGCTGCACGGTGAAGCGATTGCGGCGGGCATGGTGATGGCAGCACGTACGGCTGAACGTCTGGGACAGTTCCAGCCGCAGGAGACCGACCGCATTATTGCCCTGTTCCAGCGTGCCGGTTTGCCGGTGCATGGGCCGCAGGTGATGAGTGCAGAGATGTATCTGCCACACATGATGCGCGATAAAAAAGTTCTGGCGGGCGAACTGCGGCTGATACTCCCGCTGTCGATTGGCCGCTCTGAAGTGCGTGGTGGCGTGGCACATGATATGGTGCTGGCTGCAATTAACGATTGTCAGCAACCCTGAGATTAAGCAGTTGAGTGGTGACGCGGCGCGCAGGGTGCGCAGTGCGGAATGCCGCTTTACGGAGGAGCCAAAATGGATGAGTTTAAACCGGAAGACGAGTTAAAACCTGACGCCAGCGACCGCCGTCCCTCGCGCCCTCGTAAGTCGTCTACTGCGGCCAAAACACCGGTTTCGCGCCAGCGTATCATGATGGGTGTCGGGATCCTGGTTCTGCTGTTACTGGTGCTGGGGATTGGTTCGGCGCTGAATGGCCCGGATGAGAAAAAACCGGCCACGGCGGGCACAACCCCTGCCGCCAATGGCGGTTCCGGCAGCGAAAAGAATATTGACCTGGGCGGCTCCTCTTCCATGTCCGGTGGACAGACTCCTCCGTCAGATGCGCAGACTACCCCCGCCACCAGCGAAAATAACGCGGCGACCAGCGGTGATGCTGCCTCTAATCCGCAGCGCGACATCTCGATGCCGCCTGTGGCTTCAACGCCTACGCAGGCCGCACCGGTTGAGGCACCCGCAAATCAGCAGCGTGTCACGCTGCCGGGCGATCTGAACAGCGCGCTGACTAATCAGCAGCAGCAGGTTGACAGTGCCGCGATGGGCACGCAGAACGGCAGTTCACTGCCAACGGCGCCAGCAACGGTCAGCGGCAATGCCGGAACGGCTGCCAATCCTGTCACGGCACCTTCAGTCCGTCAGACACCGAACAAATCAAATACGGCTGCTCGTCCGGCGCACGATTCATCGCATAAAACAGCGTCGAAGCCAGTAACCCGTGACAGCAAAACGCATACCACGCCAGCGCGTACGCCAGTGAGTTCTGCGCCAGCTACCACGGCAGCGGGCAGCAATTCAGCCAGCAAATCACTGCCAGGGGGCAGTTATACTCTGCAGCTGAGCGGTGCATCAAAGCCGGAAAGCCTGAATGCCTGGGCTAAGCAACAGAATCTGAGTGGATATCACGTCTACAAAACCACCCGTAACGGTCAGTCGTGGTACGTGCTGGTGAGTGGCTCCTATGCCACACCGGCCGATGCCAAACGCGCTGTAGCATCGCTGCCTGCAGACGTGCGTGCGAAGAACCCGTGGGTAAAACCAGTCAGCCAGGTGAAGAAAGAAGCCAGCCAATAGCGGATGTGGGGCCAGGCTCTGGCCCCGTTTTAAGCGCAGATCTGCTGTCGGTCCAGCCACAGCCTCACAATAAGATGTAATAACCACGACAGCATGAAAAAAAATCGCGCTTTCCTGAAATGGGCAGGGGGAAAATTTCCCTTAGTAGAAGAGATCCATCGTCATCTGCCGCAAGGCGACTGTCTGGTTGAGCCATTTGTTGGCGCAGGTTCGGTGTTTCTGAACACTGAGTTTGATCGCTACCATCTGGCTGATATCAACAGTGACCTGATTAATCTCTACAATATTGTCAAAACGCGCACGGCGGATTTCATCCGTGACGCGCAGCTGCTGTTTACGCCGGAGGGTAACAACGAAATCTGTTATTACCAGCGGCGCACCGAATTTAATAGCAGCACCGACGCCTACCAGCGCGCGCTGCTGTTCCTCTATCTGAACCGTCACTGTTACAACGGCCTCTGCCGCTATAACCTGCGTGGTGAGTTCAACGTGCCGTTTGGCCGCTATCGCAAACCCTACTTTCCTGAAGCCGAATTGTTGTGGTTTGCCGAGCGTGCGCAAAAAGCGACGTTTGTCTGTGAATCGTACGATGTTACCCTGACCAGTGCCGGTAAAGGCTCGGTGGTCTATTGCGATCCGCCTTATGCACCGCTGTCGGCCACGGCCAATTTTACGGCTTATCACACCAACAGCTTCAGCCTGCGTGAGCAGGAGAATCTGGCGGCGTTAGCGGCACAGCTGGCTGCGTCGGAGCACCGGATTCCGGTACTGATTTCTAACCACGACACTGCGCTGACACGTTTATGGTATCAGGATGCAGTGTTACATGTGGTCAAAGCCCGGCGTTCTATCAGCCGGAGCATAGCCGGTCGCACCAAGGTCGACGAACTGCTGGCACTTTATCGCTAGTCTGTTTCGTCCGCGACCAACGCATTACGCCAGCCTAAGTGCTGGCGCACAACAGTGGGAGAATCGGATGAAACAATATTTGCTGGCCCCTTCAATCCTGTCGGCGGACTTTGCCCGCCTGGGCGAAGACACAGCCAAAGCGCTGGCGGCCGGAGGTGACGTGGTTCACTTCGACGTAATGGACAACCACTACGTCCCTAATCTGACCATGGGTCCGATGGTGCTGAAAGCACTGCGCGACTATGGCATCACTGCGCCTATCGACGTGCATCTGATGGTGAAACCAGTGGATGCGCTGATCCCGGAGTTTGCCAAAGCCGGTGCCACCTATATTACCTTTCATCCCGAAGCCAGCGAACACGTTGACCGTACTCTGCAACTGATCAAGGAGCATGGCTGTAAAGCGGGTATGGTCTTTAATCCGGCGACCCCGCTGAGCTACCTCGATTACGTCATGGATAAGCTGGATATCATTCTGCTGATGTCCGTGAACCCTGGTTTTGGCGGGCAGTCATTTATTCCCGGCACCCTGGATAAACTGCGGGAAGCACGCCGACGTATCGATCAGAGCGGCTACAACATTCGTCTTGAAGTGGATGGCGGCGTGAAGATCGACAATATCCGCGAGATTGCGGCTGCCGGTGCCGATATGTTTGTCGCGGGTTCTGCCATCTTCGGTCATCCTGACTATAAAAAAGTGATCGATGATATGCGCAATGAACTGGAGAAAGCCAATGGCTCATTTCACTGATATTCGTGCGCTGGCGTTTGATCTTGATGGCACGCTGGTGGATAGCGCGCCAGGCCTTGCCGATGCGATCGACCGCACGCTGAACGATCTCCGCCTGCCGCAGGCGGGCCTTGAGCGCGTCTCAACCTGGATTGGCAACGGTGCCGATATCATGATGGCCCGTGCGCTGACCTTTGCGCTGGGCCGTGAGCCGCAGCCGGAAGAGCAGCGCGATGCACGCGCGCTGTTTGACCGCCACTATGCCGACACTGTGGATGCGGGCAGCACGCTGTTCCCACAGGTGAAGCAGACGCTGGATGCCTTAAAGGCTTCCGGGCTGCCGATGGCGATTGTGACCAACAAGCCGACGCCGTTTGTGGCACCGCTGCTTGAATCGCTTGGTATTGCCGATGCGTTTTCGCTGATTATCGGTGGCGACGATGTACCGGTTAAAAAACCGCACCCTGCAGCGATCTTTATGGTGCTGGGCACCTTCGGCGTCCTGCCGAACGAGTTGCTGTTTGTTGGCGACTCACGCAATGATATCCAGGCGGCGCAGGCGGCAGGTGTACCCAACGTTGGTATGACCTTTGGCTATAACTATGGCGAGCCGATTGCGACCAGCCAGCCCGATTTAACCCTCGACTCTTTCGACGAACTTTTGCCCACACTGGGGCTGTAAATATCAGGATTTAAGTATGAAACCCATCGTTTTCAGCGGCGCACAGCCGTCCGGCGAACTGACCATTGGCAACTATATGGGAGCGCTGCGTCAGTGGGTGCAGATGCAGGATGATTTCCACTGCATTTACTGCATTGTTGATCTGCACGCGATCACCGTGCGTCAGGATCCTGCTGCATTGCGTAAAGCGACGCTGGATACGCTGGCGCTCTATCTGGCCTGTGGTATCGACCCGCAAAAAAGCACCATCTTTGTTCAGTCGCATGTGCCAGAGCATACGCAGTTGAGCTGGATCCTGAACTGCTACGCCTATTTCGGCGAACTGAGCCGTATGACGCAGTTCAAGGACAAATCAGCGCGTTACGAAGAGAACATTAACGCCGGTCTGTTCGACTACCCGGTTCTGATGGCGGCTGACATTCTGCTCTATCAGACCAATCAGGTGCCGGTCGGTGAAGATCAGAAGCAGCATCTGGAGCTGAGCCGCGATATCGCACATCGCTTCAATGCGATCTATGGCGATATCTTCAGGGTACCAGAGCCGTTCATTCCGAAGTCTGGCGCGCGCGTGATGTCGCTGCTGGAGCCGACCAAAAAAATGTCCAAGTCTGACGACAACCGCAACAACGTTATCGGCCTGCTGGAAGATCCAAAAGCGGTCGTGAAGAAGATCAAACGCGCCGTTACTGACTCTGAAGAGCCGCCAGTGGTGCGCTACGACATCAAAGAGAAAGCGGGCGTCTCTAACCTGCTGGATATTCTGTCGGGCGTGACTGGTAAAACCATCGCCGAGCTGGAGCAGGAGTTCGAAGGCAAGATGTATGGCCACCTGAAAGGCGCAGTAGCCGATGCGGTGTCAGGCATGCTTTCTGAGCTGCAGGAGCGTTATCACAGCTTCCGCAACGATGAAGCACTGCTGGAGCAGGTGATGCGTGATGGTGCGGCTAAAGCACGCGCACAGGCGCAGGAAACGCTGAAGAAGGTTTATGAAGCGGTAGGCTTTGTCGCGATGCCGTAATGGCTGAGCGGACAAACAGAACGGCGGGCGTTATGCCCGCCGTTTTTATTTGCCGATTCAGAACCAGCGCAGGCTATCGCGCAGACTCACTACGCTACCGATAATCATCAGGCTGGGACTGATCACCTGAGCGGCTAACGCTTCCAGTTCGTCCAGTCTCCCGGTGACCACGCGCTGACGCGTGCTGGTGCCGTTTTCCACCAGTGCTACCGGCATATCACTGCGCATTCCATGTTTTATCAGCTGCTGCTGAATTTCTCCGGCCTGGGCCAGCCCCATATAAAAGACCAGCGTCTGCTGCTCTGCCGCCAGCATCTGCCAGGCGAGCGTGCCGGATTTCTGCAGATGCCCGGTAACCAGTCTGACGCTCTGTGCATGATCGCGGTGGGTCAGCGGAATACCGCTGTAGGCCGCACAACCCGATGCCGCGGTGATCCCCGGCACCACGCTGAACGGAATCTTCAGCTGTGCCAGCGCTTCCAGCTCTTCACCGCCGCGACCAAAGATAAAGGGATCGCCGCCTTTCAGCCGCACCACCCGTTTTCCGCGTAGCGCCTGTTCGCAGAGCAGCTGATTGATCGCATCCTGCGGTACGCAGTGATGTCCGGCGCGTTTCCCGACAAAAATGCGTTCGGCATCACGGCGCACCAGATTCAGGATCTCATCGGAAACCAGCCGGTCATAGACGATGACATCCGCCTGCTGGATCAGCTGTAAACCTTTGAGGGTGAGTAATCCGGCATCGCCCGGACCGGCACCCACCAGCGCCACGTCACCCTGTTGCGAGAGGTCTGCGCTAAAAAGCGCGTCGGTAGTCTGTTCCGCGCGTTCACCGTCGCCGTTAGCCAGCGTCTGGGCCAGCCGTTCGCTGTTAAAGTAGCGCTCCCAGAAGTGACGGCGGGCATTGATGGAGCCGAATTGCTTTTTCACCCGTGCACGCAGGCCGCCGGCCCGCTGCGCCAGCTGGCCGAGATGCTGCGGCAGTATCGCCTCCAGCTTCTCCCGCAACAGACGCGCCAGCACCGGCGCGCGTCCGCCAGAAGAGACGGCAACCATCAGCGGGGAGCGGTCGATAATCGACGGCATAATCGCGCTGGCCTCCTGCGGCGCATCCACCAGATTGCAGAAGATCTGCTGTGTTTCGGCCGCTTCTGCCACCTGCTGATTGACCGCGTCATCACTGGTGGCGGCGACCACCAGCCAGCAGCCGGTGAGCCACCCAGGATCGAAAGGCCCTGGCAGCAGCGTGATGGCTTTCTGCTGCGCCCATTCCTGGAAGGTGGGGGAGAACTCACGGGCACCGACCCACAGCTCGGCACCGGCCTCCAGCAGCAGGCGCGCTTTCCGCTCAGCCACGTCACCCGCGCCGACCAGCAGGCAGCGACGGCCCTGCAGGCGGCAGAACAAGGGGAAGTAGTCCATCAGAGGTCCTTAAAAAAGCCCGCGCAGGCGGGCTGTTGAGGGGCGTTACAGGCAGACTTCAACCTGTCCGGCATTGACCCGCACCGGCCATGCCGCCACGGAGCGCGTTTCGTCCTCCATGCAGTAGCCATCGCTGAGGCGGAAATGCTGTTTCTTCAGCGGGCTGGCCACCCAGAGCGCATCCTGATGTTCGGCAATAATGCCGCGTGACAGCACGCTGGCATCGGCAAACGGATCGATATTGCTGATGGCATAAAGCTGCTCATCGTTGCGTGGACGGAAGATAGCCACCTGCTGACCTTTGACCAGCGCGCAGACGCCCGTGGCGGGCAGGATCTGCGTCAGCGGGCACACCGGATTCCACTGGCTCATGATTCGGTCTCCTCAATCAGTGTCACGGCAATGCGTTCTTCGGGGCGCGCCGGGCGATGCTGGTCGCGCTCTGCTACCCGTTGTACAGCGGGATCGCGCTGCGGCGAGTTGATAAAGTGGGCAAAGCGCGTCAGCTGGTTCTCATCTTCCAGCGTCGCCTGCCATTCACAGCAAACGCTGGCGCGCAGCGCGTCGAGCTGCTGTTCCATCTGGCTGTTAAGGCCAAGTTTGTCATCCACGATCACGCTACGCAGATAGTCGATGCCACCCTCCAGACTCTCCAGCCACAGCGAGGTGCGCTGCAAACGGTCGGCGGTGCGGATATAGAACATCATGAAGCGGTCGAGATAGCTGACCAGCGTCTGCTGATCGAGATCGGCCGCCAGCAGATCGCCATGACGCGGTTTCATGCCGCCGTTGCCGCAGACGTAGAGATTCCAGCCTTTTTCGGTAGCGATAATGCCGACATCTTTGCCCTGGGCTTCTGCGCATTCACGGGTGCAACCGGAGACACCAAACTTCATTTTGTGCGGTGTGCGGATGCCTTTATAGCGGTTCTCCAGCATTACGCCGAAGCCGAGGCTGTCGCCCACGCCGTAACGGCACCAGGCGCTGCCGACGCAGGTTTTCGCCATACGCAGTGCTTTAGCGTAGGCCTGACCGGTTTCAAATCCGGCCTCGATCAGCTGTGACCAGATAGCGGGCAGATCGTCTTTCTGCGCGCCAAACAAGCCGATGCGCTGCGAGCCGGTGATTTTGGTATAGAGCTGATAGCGTTCGGCGATCTCGCCAATCACCTTCAGTCCGTGCGGCGTGATTTCACCGCCGGGCGAGCGCGGGATCACCGAATAGGTGCCATCTTTCTGGATATTACCCAGATAGAGGTCGTTGCTGTCCTGCAACGGCGCGTGATGCGGCTTGAGTACGTATTCGTTCCAGCAGGAGGCGAGCAGAGACCCCACCGCAGGCTTGCATATTTCACAGCCGTAACCCTGCCCATAGCGGACCAGCAGTTCATCAAAGGTTTTGATCTCTTCCACCTGAATCAGGTGATAAAGCTCCTGGCGTGACCAGGCGAAGTGGGCACAAAGGTGGTTATTGACCTCAATGCCCTGACGGCTGAGTTCGCTGTTAAGTACCTGGGTAATAAGGGGAATACAGCCGCCGCAGCCCGTACCGGCTCGGGTGCTACTTTTCAGCGCGGCCACGGTGTGACAGCCACCCTGAACCGCTTTGATGATGTCGCCTTTGCTGACGTCGAAGCAGGAGCAGATTTGCGCGCTGTCAGGCAGGGAATCGACGCCGATGGCCGGTTTATCCCCGCTGCCCGCTGGCAGAATCAGTGCTTCCGGGTTATCCGGCAGCGTAATACCATTCAGCACCAGTTGCAGCAGGTTGCCATAGTCGCTGGTGTCGCCCACCAGCACCGCACCCAGCAGAGTTTTCTGATTTTCGCTGATAATCAGGCGTTTGTAGACCGATTTGCTTTCATCCAGCCAGACCACACTGCGTGCACCTGGCGTGGTACCGCGCGCATCGCCAATCCCACCGACATCGACACCCAGCAGCTTGAGTTTGGCGCTCATGTCCGCACCGGTAAACGCATTGTCGCGGCCCAGCAGATGGTCGCTGGCGACCTGCGCCATTTTATACCCCGGCGCCACCAGGCCATAGACGCGATTCTGCCAGGCGGCACACTCACCGATGGCGTAAATGGCGGGATCGCTGGTGCGGCACTGGTCATCAATGGCGATGCCGCCACGCGGACCCAGGGTTAATCCACACTGTTTTGCCAGTTTGTCCTGCGGGCGAATGCCGGTGGAGAAGACAATGAAATCGACCTCCAGCGCACTGCCGTCGGCGAACTGCAGCGTTTTGCCGCCGTGCTCGTGATGCACAATCTGTTGGGTGTTTTTGCCGGTGTGGACCCGCACGCCCATCTGCTCAATCTTACGACGCAACTGTTCCCCGCCTTGCTGATCGAGCTGTTCTGCCATCAGCACCGGCGCAAATTCAATAACGTGAGTTTCAATACCCAGATTTTTCAGCGCGCCCGCCGCTTCCAGTCCCAGCAGACCGCCGCCAATCACCGCACCGCGTTTGCTGCGGCGTGAGCAGGCTTCAATGGCATTGAGATCTTCGATGGTGCGGTAGACAAAGCAGTCGCTACCTTCGGCACCGTTAATCGGCGGGATCCATGGATAAGAGCCGGTGGCAAAAATCAGCGTGTCGTAGTGAACCGCGCGACCGGTGCTGGAGTGGATGAGCTTTTCATCACGGTTAATGGTGATAGCGCGCTCACCCAGCAGCAGATTGACCTGATGTTTGTCGTAATAGCCTTCACGAACCAGCGACAGCTCTTCGGCGGTGTGATGGGAGAAGTAAGCGGACAGATGGACACGGTCGTAGGCGACGCGGGGTTCTTCACAAAAGACGGTCAGCGAAAACTGGTCGGGTTCCGCTTTCTCAAGTAACTCTTCTATGAAGCGGTGGCCGACCATGCCGTTACCGATAACGACGACATTGTGCTTGCTCATTTTTGCCTCAAATTTGCGATATCTGCGGCTACAATAGCGCGCCCTTTCTGACGCTTATTGATATGTATCAACCACAACGCCATATACCTATTAAGAGGTATGTAGTTGATTTTAATTTGGTTTATCGGATGCGGCTAACCTGCTGAATATCCTGCATTGCTGCTGAGGGTATGAATCGTGTTAGTTTTAACCATACAGGTTAATCGGATAAGGAATCAGCCATGCTGTCACCCAAGTGGATCAATAATGTGCGTTTGCCCTGGCGGGAAGGGTTGTGGCAAATCGAAATCGCCGACGGAAAAATTGCCCGCATCTCAGCCCAGCCGCAGCAGCCTTCTCCGGTGGGACAATCGCTGGACGGCGAGGGCGGCTTAGCCTGCGCGCCCTTTATTGAGCCGCATATTCATCTGGATACCACCCAGACGGCGGGTGAACCGGCATGGAATCAGTCTGGCACGCTGTTTGAGGGGATTGAACGCTGGGCTGAGCGCAAGGCGCTGCTCAGCCACGAAGATGTGAAACAGCGGGCGTTGCAGACGCTGAAGTGGCAGATCGCCAACGGCATTCAGTTTGTGCGCACTCATGTTGACGTGTCAGACCCCTCACTGACGGCGCTGAAAGCGATGCTGGAGCTGAAAGCGGAGATGGCGCCCTGGATCACGATTCAGATAGTGGCGTTTCCCCAGGAGGGCATTCTCTCCTATCCCAACGGCGAAGCATTGCTGGAAGAAGCCTTGCGGCTGGGCGCGGATGTCGTCGGCGCCATACCGCACTACGAATTCACCCGCGAATATGGCGTCGAGTCGCTGCATAAAACTTTTGCGCTGGCTGACCGCTATGACCGGCTGATCGATGTTCACTGCGATGAGATCGATGATGAACAGTCGCGCTTTGTGGAAACCGTGGCGGCGCTGGCCCATCGCGACGGCAACGGCGCACGCGTGACGGCCAGTCATACCACCGCGATGCACTCTTACAATGGCGCGTACGCCTCACGACTTTTCCGGCTGCTGAAGCTGTCGGGCATTAACTTTGTCGCCAATCCGCTGGTCAATATTCACCTGCAGGGCCGCTTCGATACCTATCCCAGGCGGCGCGGCATTACGCGGGTAAAAGAGATGCTGGAGGCCGATATTAACGTCTGCTTCGGCCACGACGATGTGTTTGATCCCTGGTATCCGCTGGGGACCGCCAACATGCTGCAGGTGCTGCATATGGGATTACATGTCTGTCAGCTGATGGGCTATGAGCAGATTGATGCCGGTCTGGATCTGATTACGCACAACAGTGCGAAGACGATGCAGCTTGCAGGCTATGGCATTCAGAGCGGCAACGAGGCCAGTCTGATTATACTGCCAGCAGAGAGCGGTTTTGATGCGGTAAGAAGGCAGGTCCCGGTGCGCTATTCACTGCGTCGCGGTGTGGTCGTGGCGGAGACGAAGCCTGCAGAAAGCGAGATTTACTGGCGGGAACGGGAGCGCGTAAACTTCCGGCGTTAACGAGCAGGGCGGCGATCGCTCGCCGCCCTGAAGGATTAATGCGTGACGTGACCGTGAGTACGATGACGGCTGACAAAGCCGAGCAGGGCACACATTACAAATACCACGGCGTAGAGCGCGTTCGCCGTCGCCAGTGCGGTATGCACACCACTTTTCTCAACGATAGGCGCCGTGACCACAAAGGTCAGCATGGTGCCGACGGTGCCGCAGGTCAGAATGAAGTTCACCAGCTTCGGTGACGCCACTCTGGTCTGCAATGAACCCAGGGTGATGATGGTGGTGTAGATAGCACTTGAGCTGAAGCCAAGAATCATGATGATCCATTTCAGCATGCTGGCATCGTTGCTGCTGACGAACCAGTACATCAGTACGGTCGCCAGACCCGCCAGCACCATCAGAATGCGTTGCAGATCGAAGAAGCGCAGCAGGAAGCTGAAGGCCCACATACCCACCATATACGCCGTCCAGAAGCTGCCCACCAGTTGTCCGGCGTCATTGATATTCATGCCCATGACTTTGGTGGCATATTCCGGCACCCAGGAGATAAAGCCGAGCTGGCCCAGAATATAGCAGAGTGCCGCGACAGCCAGCAGCAGCACGCCCACACCCCATTTCTCTTTCTCAACCGTCGGGCTGTTTTCAGGCTTACGCAGTACCGGGAACTCCACAAACAGCGTCATGACGAAAATGGCGACGTAGATAACGCCGATGCAGACATAGACCCAGTACCACGGCAGCTGACGCGCCAGCAGAATGCCTGCCAGCACCGGAAACAGCGTGCCCGCCATGCTGAAGAAGGAGTCGGTAAACAGCAGGCGTGAACCGCGCTGACGGCCTTCATACAGGTGAGTGATCAGGAAGGTACCGATCGACATGGTGATGCCGCTGACCACACCCAGCACAAACATACAGAGCGAGAAGATGGTGAGATCGCGGCTGGTCATCAGCCCGATTATCGCCAGCACCATCAGGACGAAGCCGAAAATCAGCTGGCGCTTCAGTGGCACAATCACCATCAGCCAGGCGTTCAGGAAAACCGCCGCCAGGATGCCGCTGTTGAGGAAGGTGAAGGTATTACTCATGCTGGAGATGGGAATCTGGAAATCTTTTGCGATATCGCCCATTACCATGCCGGTAACGATCACCAGCGCGCCGGTCAGCGCGTAGGAGAAGAAGCTTATCCAGGTAAGGCCAATACGATTACGGTTTGTCATGTTCTGAACCTGTTGAGAACCGGGTGCCAAAAAGTGTCAGAAAGTGTAAACGGAACTGTGATCTTAATAAACAAGCAGTGAAACTACAGATCTAGATTTCATGTGTTGTGTGATTTTAATCACGCAATTAGGGTTGTTTAACGTTTGCTCAGTGCATTTGCCGCAACAGCGTAAATATAAGTAAAACGCTGGCTCATGGAATAGAGTCTCTTTACAATCAATCACGTTTTTGTGCCCGCTCTCCCAGGTAAGGAATCTTTCATGTTTAAACGTACTTTAACAGCGGCCATCACCCTGTTAGCGCTCTCTACCGTTTCCGCCCAGGCGCTGGCCGCAAAAGGTGACACCCACGTTCTGCTCACCACCTCCGCCGGCAATATCGAACTCGAACTGAATAACCAGAAAGCGCCGGTTTCTGTGAAAAACTTCGTTGATTACGTCAACAACGGTTTTTACAACAACACTATTTTTCATCGCGTGATCCCGGGCTTTATGGTGCAGGGTGGTGGCTTCACCACGGATATGCAGCAGAAGCAGACCAACGCGCCAATTAAAAACGAAGCGGACAATGGACTGCGTAACCTGCGCGGTACCATCTCTATGGCGCGTACCGCCGATAAAGACAGTGCCACCAGCCAGTTCTTCCTCAACGTCGCGGATAATGCGTTCCTCGACCACGGCCAGCGCGATTTTGGCTATGCCGTATTTGGTAAGATTGTGAAAGGTCAGGATGTGGTTGAAAAAATTTCTCAGGTTCCGACCAAAGATGTGGGTCCGTACCAGAATGTGCCGTCCAAACCGGTAGTTATCCTCTCCGCCAAAGTCCTGCCTTAACGCTTTTTGTCGCCATCTGCGGATGGCGACCGCCTGCCGCTTCCGGCAAAGCCAGAATTTGCTCTTATACTTAGGGCAAAAACCTGAGCAGGAGGCGGTATGGCGAACAAACTCACCGAAAAACAGAAGGTCACTCTGTGGCAACAGCGGCGTAGCGCCAGCTATCAGGCCAGCTGTCGGCTGGAAGGCTTCTCATCGAATGAAACCAGCGTAAACAGCGATGATGCAGCCGCGCGTCTGGCGTCACTGAGGAGGCAATATGGACTCTAATACCGCAGTGACCCAGGATCCCTACCTGTGGCAGCACGACAACGTGCTGAAAAACCTGCCCGATATTCATGATGCCGCCCAACTGCGTAAGGCGGAGCTGAGCTTCAGTGCAGCGCGTGCCGCCACCCTGGAACTGGGACCGCGTAATCCCGGATTGCCTTACCTGCGCCAGATCCATCGCACGCTGTTCCAGGACGTTTACAGCTGGGCCGGCGAACTGCGCACCATCGATATCTGGCGAGATGAAACGCCGTTCTGCCATTTTGAATATATCGAAAAGGAAGGCAACGCGCTGATGGCTGCGCTGGAAGAGGAGAAAGGACTCGCTGAGTTGCCGCGCGACGCGTTTATTCAGCGCATCGCCCACTACTACTGCGAAATCAATATGCTGCATCCTTTCCGTCATGGAAATGGCCGGGCACAGCGGATTTTCTTTGAACAGCTGGCGCTGCATGCCGGTTATCTGCTGTCGTGGGAAGAGACGGACGCGGAGAGCTGGAAAGCTGCTAATCAGGCGGGTGTAGCCGGCGATCTGACGCCGCTGGAGCAGGTGTTTGCGAAAGTGGTGAGTGAGGCGGCTTAACCGCGTAGAATAACGGCGCGGTTTATCATTCTGGACGCGTCATGCTGCTGCTTATCGACAATTACGACTCCTTTACCTGGAATCTTTATCAATATTTCTGCGAGCTGGGCGCGCAGGTTCAGGTGGTGCGCAATGATGCCATCACCCTGGAGCAGATGGCAGCGTTACCGCTGACCCATCTGGTGATCTCTCCTGGCCCCTGCACGCCGTCAGAGTCGGGCATCTCGCTGGCGGCGATTCGGCATTTCGCCGGTAACGTGCCGGTGCTGGGTGTCTGCCTGGGCCATCAGGCGATCGCGCAGGCCTATGGCGCGCAGGTCGTGCGAGCCCGTCAGGTGATGCACGGCAAAACCTCCGCGATTCAGCACACCGGTCAGGGCGTGTTCCGCAATCTCAATAATCCCCTTACCGTTACCCGTTATCACTCGCTGATTGTGCAGCGCGACTCTCTGCCCGACGCATTCGAGGTAACGGCCTGGACGGTACGTGACGGCGAGCCTGACGAAATTATGGGGTTTCGCCATAAAACCCTGGCGCTGGAAGGCGTGCAGTTCCATCCCGAAAGCATTCTCAGCGAGCAGGGACATCAGCTGCTGCGCAATTTCCTTACGCAATAAGTTGCCTTTGAGTGATTTTTTATGCATATTTTGTGATTATTATTTCAATTCAGTACGACAATCATTCAGATGGAGTTACTAATGGCAGCCGAAAAAATTGCGGTCACGCGGGAGACGTTCGATAACGTTATTTTGCCTGTTTATGCACCTGCGCAGTTTGTGCCGGTAAAAGGCAAGGGCAGTCGCGTATGGGATCAGCAGGGCAAAGAGTATATCGACTTCTCGGGTGGTATTGCTGTTACCGCACTTGGACACTGCCATCCTGCGCTGGTGGAAACACTGAAAAGCCAGGGCGAGACGCTGTGGCACACCAGCAATGTCTTTACCAACGAACCGGCACTGCGTCTCGCCAGTAAGCTCATTCAGGCGACCTTTGCCGATCGCGTCTTCTTCGCCAACTCCGGTGCCGAAGCCAATGAAGCTGCGTTTAAGCTGGCGCGCTACTATGCCTGCAAACGTCACAGTCCGTTCAAAAGTAAAATCATCGCGTTTCATAATGCTTTTCATGGCCGGACGCTGTTTACCGTTACGGTCGGCGGCCAGCCAAAATATTCTGACGGATTCGGTCCGAAACCGGCGGATATTGTCCACGTGCCGTTCAATGACCTGGATGCTGTAAAAGCGGTCATTGACGATCACACCTGCGCCATTGTGGTTGAACCGATTCAGGGTGAGGGCGGCGTCATGCCTGCGACGCAGGAATTTATGCAGGGACTGCGTGCGCTTTGCGATCAGCATCAGGCGCTGCTGGTACTGGACGAAGTGCAGAGCGGCATGGGACGCAGCGGCAAGCTGTTCGCCTATGAGCATTATGGCGTCCAGCCCGATATCCTGACTTCAGCCAAAGCGCTGGGCGGCGGTTTCCCGGTCAGCGCCATGCTGACCACCAACGAGATTGCTTCAACCATGGCACCGGGCGTGCATGGCACCACCTATGGCGGCAACCCGCTCGCCTGTGCCATTGCCGAAACCGCGCTGGATATTATCAACACGCCGGAGGTGCTGGCGGGCGTAGAGATGCGTCGCCAGCACTTTGTCACGGCGCTGCAGGCTATTGACGCGAAGTATGACCTGTTCAGTGACATTCGCGGCAAAGGTCTGCTGATTGGCGCGGCACTGAAACCTCAGCATGCCGGCAGGTCGCGCGACATTCTGAATGCCGCCGCCGCTGCAGGTGTGATGGTGCTGGTAGCTGGCACCGATGTGATGCGTTTTGCCCCGTCGCTGATCATCGAACCGGCCGACATTGAAGAGGGCATGAGCCGCTTCGCCACCGCCGTCGGCAAAGTGCTTAACGGCTAGCTTAGTTTTTACGTAAGCGTCTGATCAGCCAGCGGCCATGTTGCGGTCGCTGGTTCCACGCCAGCGATGAAATGGTGTACATCACGCTCAGATGATCGAGAATGCGCCGCACATGCTGCTCCACCACAGTAATCGGTCCCTCACTGATGTTTTCCAGGTCATCCAGCAGATTCACCTGTGAGCTTTCACCATCATATTCCAGCCGCTGCTGACACCGCTGCAGCGCAATTTCGCAGGATTGCAGATAGCGTTGAGCCAGCGAGGCGGTCAGCATAGTGTGCTCGCGCGCCAGAATCGTTATCGCATTGATATGCTCGACAATAAACTGACTGTGGGTGACCCAGAGCCGCATATCACTCAGGTAACGGGAGTTGAACGCGGGTTCCTGCATTGCCTGATTCAGTGAGTTAAACAGCGCATTGTGCGCCTGATTAACCTTCACGCGCTGATAAGCCAGTTTCTCTGGCGACTGTTCGTCGCCCAGTAACAGCCGCAGCGCATCCTGATAGGTTTCCAGCGCGTCGTGGGCGTTCTGCCGTAGTAAGCCGCTCTGCCACTGCGGCCACAGCCACAGCATCCCACCAAAGGCGATCAGACAGCCCATCAGCGTATCCATCAATCGCGGCAGCAGAAACTGCGCGCCATTCAGTGACAGCAGTTGCAGCGAGTAAACTGCCGTGACCGTAAAGCCAATCATCGACCAGCCATAGAACTGGCGGGTAAAGCGATAGCTGATAAAGGTTATCGCCAGCATGATCAGCAGCACCAGTGACTCCGGTACCGCGAGCCGCAGCGTAGCGGCCGCGATGACCAGGCCGGCAAAGGTGCCCAGCGCCCGGTGCTGGATACGGACGCGGGTGGCGCTGTAGCCGTTCTGGCTGACGAACATAATGGTCATCAGGATCCAGTAGGGTTTAGGGATGTTGAAGAACAGCGCCAGCGCGCTGCCCAGCATCAGCATCACCGCAAAGCGACCCGCCGTGCGCAGCGACGACGAGCGAAACGAGAGATAACTGCGCAGCGCCGGTAACAGCGGCAGGCGGCGCTGGCGGTCTGCCATCAGATCGCGCTGGTAAAGCGGTTTCTGGGTGCGTAGCACCCGCGCAATGCGGTTGAAGTGATAAAGGCAGAAGTTACCCACCGGATTATCGGGATGCTGATGGGCAATTTTCTCCAGTGCGCCGAGCTGTTTATCCATCGCAAAGCGGTCGGGTAACTGGTGATAAAGAATGTTATCTGCCAGCACCCGCAGCCGGGCCGAGATGGTTTTGGCATTCCAGCGGATCACCGCTTCAGCATGGCTTTGCTCCACCAGCTTCTGGACTTCTTCCGGCCGATGCAGGCTGACCGAGATATGCTCCTGCAGATCGAGGGCCACCTGGAAAGCGCGCGTCAGCCTTTTATGGCTGTGATCGCGGCTTGCCGACAGCATATGCATCTGCTGATAACAGGTGTTAATCAGATCGACCACTTTCTGCTGACGGGCCAGCAGTGGCGGCAGCGCCTTTTCCGGATCGGTCAGCTGCGTCAGCAGGGTGTATTTCGCGTCGCAGTAGTTAGCCAGCTCGCGGTAGATCAGGCTCAGGCTTTCGCGCATTGGCTGCTCTTTCCACAGCCAGAACCAGAACCAGTTAAACAGCCCGTACCACAGCGTGCCGCCGATATAGAGCAGCGGGGTGACATAGATGGGCATGCGGCCAATCAGGCTCAGGGTAAAGATGGCGGCAATCAGGGTGCCGGGCAGCAGACGGCCATGCAGCGGGCTGATCTCACCCGTGACGCCGAGCAGCAAAGGCATAGCGAAGAGGATCAGCGGCAGTGGAATCGCATGCAGGGTGAGCCACTGGATCAGAAAGCTGCCGAGGGCAAACAGGCTACCGCCCACAATCAGACGTTTGAAAAAGCGTTTATGCGGCGTATCGAGACCGGCGATATTGCAGCAGGCGGGCACTAATGAGAACAGCAGACCTTTTTGCAGGTCGCCAGCCAGCCAGCCCAGCGCCACCGGCAGACAGAGCACCAGCGTTTGCCGCAAGGCATAATTGACTTCAGGATGGTAAATGATTCGACGCCACATCGGCCCAACACAAACAATAACGGCGTGATGTTGCCATCACGCCGTGGATGACAGGAATTAGCGGGTGCCGTAAACGACGATGGTTTTGCCGTGTGCGGAGATCAGGTTCTGATCTTCCAGCATCTTCAAAATACGGCCCACGGTTTCACGTGAACAACCCACAATCTGACCAATTTCCTGACGAGTGATTTTAATTTGCATGCCGTCGGGATGCGTCATGGCATCTGGCTGCTTCGCCAGGTTAAGCAGAGTCTGTGCAATGCGGCCGGTAACGTCGAGGAAAGCGAGGTTACCCACTTTTTCAGACGTCACCTGCAGGCGACGCGCCATCTGCGATGAGAGTCGCATCAGGATATCGGGGTTAACCTGGATCAACTGACGGAATTTCTTGTAAGAAATCTCCGCCACTTCGCACGCGCTTTTCGCACGTACCCAGGCGCTGCGTTCCTGACCTTCTTCGAACAGGCCAAGCTCACCAATAAAATCGCCCTGATTCAGGTAGGAAAGAATCATCTCTTTGCCTTCTTCATCTTTAATCAGAACCGCGACGGAACCTTTCACGATGTAGTAAAGCGTTTCTGCTTTTTCACCTTGGTGAATCAGCGTACTTTTGGATGGATACTTGTGAATATGGCAATGGGACAGGAACCATTCGAGTGTAGGGTCTGTTTGCGGTTTGCCGAGAACCATTCGCTATTATCCTCTGTTGTAATCGTGCCCAAAATACAGGGGGCAGTTTTCCCTGTCAGGCGGTGAAAGCTTCAAGCGTTTCCTTTTCAGGAAATTATTCGGGCCGCATCAGGCGCAGTGCGCATCATTCTTCCCGGCTTCGCCATCGGGTGACGAAAAATATTTTCAGCACTGTTTGTAGCACAGCTTTTGCCGACTGTCTTCTGTTGTCTCGCTTCAGCTACAGGCGGATTTCTCTGGATTGCTGTTTACCAGGCGAAAGCGTACTCTGGCGACAAAACAGCGTATTCCGGAGCAAAAATCATGCAGGCAAGAGTGAAATGGGTAGAAGGGCTGACATTCCTTGGAGAATCCTCATCCGGCCATCAGATACTGATGGATGGCAATTCAGGTGATAAAGCGCCCAGCCCAATGGAAATGGTGCTGATGGCGGCAGGTGGATGCAGCGCGATTGACGTGGTATCAATTCTGCAAAAAGGCCGCAACGATGTGGCTGATTGTGAAGTAAAACTGACCTCAGAACGTCGTGAAGAGGCGCCGCGAATCTTTACGCACATCAACCTGCATTTTATCGTGAGTGGCAAAGCGCTCCAGGATAAAGCGGTCTCACGCGCGGTCGATCTTTCGGCTGAAAAATATTGCTCGGTGGCCATCATGCTGGGTAAAGGCGTCAACATTACGCATAGCTATGAAGTGATCGAACTTTAGTAGCCGCAGGGGTTATTGCAGACCTGCTAACTTCACTTCCAGTATCTGATGCAGGTTGCTTTAAGACTGTGCCTGGTCCGGAAATCCGCTTTGAGATTGTGCCTGCGTTGTGAACAGGGTCAGAGCGGTTTGTGTCGGTCCGCTGTCAGATTGTGCCTGCATAGGGAATCCGCGTTGATACTGTGCCTGCGCTGGGAACCGGGTCAGATCGGAAAGTCGCTTAAGCCAATCCCTGGCCGCTCGTCCCGCGCCGTCCCTGGCGCGGGACGCTTTCCTTTTCTGACCCGGTTCCCTGCGTGTTAAGCATTTTCGCTGCTGTCAGATTGATCCTGCATTGGCATTAGTCTGGAAAGGCCCTTTTGACCTCTTACTCTATCCGCTTACCTTCCATCAGCCGCTTCACCAGCGGACCCATGATCAACTCCATCGCCAGACCCATTTTGCCGCCGGGCACCACCAGCGTATTGATGTGCGAGATAAACGAGCCCTGCAGCATTGCCAGCAGGTAGGGGAAGTCGATATCTTCCAGCGCCTGAAAGTGGATCACCACAAAACTCTCATCCAGTGACGGAATGGCGCGGGCTGCGAACGGGTTGGAGGTATCGATGGTTGGAACGCGCTGAAAGTTGATATGGGTGCGTGAAAACTGCGGTGTGATGTAGTTGATGTAATCTTCCATTGAGCGCACCACGGAATCCATTACGGCTTCACGTGAATGACCGCGCTCGCCAGTGTCGCGTACCAGCTTCTGAATCCACTCCAGGTTAACAATCGGTACCACGCCCACCAGCAGATCGACCTGTTCCGCCACGTTGTGCTGCGCTGTCACCACACCGCCATGCAATCCTTCATAAAAAAGAATATCGGTGTTCTGCGGTAGCGGCTGCCAGGGTGTAAAAGTGCCGGGCACCTGATTCCACGGCACCGCCTCATCGTAAGTGTGCAGATATTTACGCGACTGCCCCTCCCCGCTGAGACCATACTCTTTAAAGCTCTGCTCCAGCAGGCCAAAGTCATTGGCTTCCGGGCCAAAGTAGCTGACATGACGTCCCAGATCGCGTGCCTTACGAATCGCCATATCCATTTCAGGGCGGGTAAAGCGGTGAAAACTGTCACCTTCCAGCTCCGCCGCATGCAGGTCAAGCTGCTGAAAAATTTTGCGGAACGCCAGGCTGGTGGTGGTGGTTCCTGCGCCGCTGGAACCGGTCACCGCGATAATGGGATGACGTGCAGACATAGAAAAGCTCCCTGTGAGGTCGGACGATGAGCATTGTTATCATGAAAGGGTGCCGGGTGCATCAGCCACGAAATTCTTTACGCGGCATGATATTGACCGATTCATGCAGTTCCGACCACACCAGCACCACTTCACCGGTTTCCAGCTGGCGTCGCACATCAGCCACCTTGTCCAGCAGGCTACGTTCATGCTCGCCATAGTCAGTGCCTTCACGCAGCACAAAGGTTTCAATCAGATTTTCAAGGGTCTCAGGAGAGACCTGTTGCCAGGGAATAATCACGAGATCAGGTATCCAGAAAAGGGGCGATCCACTGCGGGATGCGCTGTTCCAGCCACATTTCGGGCTGGCGTAACGTCCCGCCGACGAAACCGACGTGGCCGCCGTGTGGTGTCAGTTGATAAGTAATAGTGGCAGATAATTGGCTGCTGTGCGGAATCACCTCATCACTCATAAAGGGATCGTCTTTGGCGTGGATGATTAGCAGCGGTTTCTCTGCGCGTTTGAGCCAGGGCATGGCGCTGGCCCGATGATAGTAATCGGCCGCATCGACAAAACCGTGGGCGCGGGCGGTAATCGCATCATCAAAATCGCGCAGTCGCCGCAGCGCTTTTAACTGCGCCAGATTGACCGGCAGCGTATCCGGCCAGGCGTGCAGTTTGCGGCGGGCATTTTTCTTCAGCTGCGCCAGCAAATAGTATTGATAGAAGCGTGAAAAGCCATGTTCCAGTTTTACGCTACATGGCTCCAGCAGCAGTGGGGCGGAGACAATGACGCCTGCCTCCACTTCGGCAGCTGCGCCCTGCTGGCCCAGCAGGCAGCCCAGCATATTGCCGCCTAGCGAAAAACCGACGGCCACGGTCGGCACCTGGCCCCAGCGGGTACGCAGCCAGTGCAGAAAAAAGCGGGCATCTTCCGTTTCGCCGGAATGATAGATGCGATTGAGCCGGTTGGGTTTGCCGCTGCAGCCGCGAAAATGCATCACTACCGCCAGCCAGCCGCGCGCGCGGCAGATCGCCATCAGGCCATGAATATAGGGGCTGTGAAAGCTGCCCTCCAGCCCATGAAACAGCACGACGCGCGGCTTATTCTGCGCCTGTTGGGGATCTTCGCTCCAGGCGAGATCGACAAAATCGCCATCCGGCAGATCGAGTCGCTGCCAGTAAGGCGCGAACGTGACACGGCGACGCAGCAGGCGCGGCAGCATTGTCTGCAGGTGGGCGTTACGCAGGCTGTCAGGCGGCGTGAACTGCTCGTTTTCCGGTCCGGTAAATTTCATGTGGTAAAAGCTTGTCTGTTCCATATCTCACTGTTAGCTTCGATAAGTTTTTTCTTGCAGGGGTAAGGAGTACCCGATTGTCATGGAACTCAGTCTTTTTTTATCAATGTTGGGCTTTCTTTGGGTCGCGGCGATTACGCCCGGGCCTAATAATATGTTACTCACCGCCTCAGGCGCTAATTTTGGCTTTATGCGCACCATTCCGCTGATGATCGGCATCATGATTGGTATGCAGGTGATGCTGCTGATGGTGGCCTTTGGCGTAGGCGGTCTGATCCTGCTTTATCCTTCGTTGCACCTGGTGCTGAAAATCGCCGGTAGCCTCTATCTGCTCTGGCTGGCATGGAAAATCGCTACCGCCAGTTATGAAAAGCTGGAAACTGACCAGGCGCCGGATGCGCCGATGCCGTTCTGGCAGGGTGGGCTGCTGCAGCTGATCAATCCAAAGGCCTGGCTGATGGCACTGGGCGCGGTCGCCAGCTTCAGTCTGGCCGGTGATGCGTATCGCCATTCGGTGATGGCGATAAGCGTCGGTATGTTTCTGGTTAATCTCGTCTCGGGCGTGATCTGGATGGGATTTGGCGCGATGATCGGCCGCATTCTGCGCAGCCGTCGTGCCTGGAAAATCTTTAACCTCGCTATGGGGCTACTGACTGCGGCCTGCGTGCTGTTAATCTGGCATTAAGTCAGCTGGATGCGCGTTCAACGCGCGTCCAGGGCAGCACTTCACGGATGACCGGCGCATTCGGATTACGGATCTTCTGCAGCAGCAGCTGCACGCTGCGCGCGCCCAGCTGGTTCATCGGTTGCTCGATGGTGGTCAGCGGCGGATTCAGGCTGCGGGTAAACGGCACGCCATCGAACCCGACGACCGCCAGATCTTCCGGCACGCGCAGACCTGCTTCCAGTGCCGCATGTACCACGCCCACCGCCAATACATCTGATACCGCAAACACCGCATCCGGCGGTTCCGGCAGCGCCATCAACTCCCGCAGCCCCTGACTGCCTGCTTCAGGGGAGATCTCACAGGTATAAGAGACGCCGGACCACGCATACCCCAGCTCCTCAATCGCCTGCCGGTAGCCTTTTTCACGATGATGCGAGTAGAGGTAGCGCATGTCGCCATTGACCAGCCCGATGCGTTTACGCCCTTTACCGGCGAGGTAATGGACGGTGTCACGCGCCGCTTCAAGGTGATCAATGCTGACTGAGGAGGCGGGGATGTCGGGATTAAATTCACAGCACTGCACCCAGGGGGCTCCGGCGATCAGCGCCTGCAAATCCTGTAAGCCGGAGGCCGCATCCATGGTAATTACACCATCCACCACTTTGCCGGTCAGCAAACTCAGATAGGCGGCTTCGCGCTGAAGCTGCGAGGCGGAGTTACAGAGCAGGATATGATAGCCGTGCAGTTCCGCTTCGGCCTCAATGCCCTGAACCACGCGTGAACAGAAGGGGTTAGTGATATCCGAGATCAGCACCAGCAGCATGTTGCTTTGCGCCGTACGCAGCTGACGCGCCAGCAGATTGGGCTGATAGTCGCAGGCAGAGATTGCCGCCAGAACTTTCTCACGCGTATCGGGCTTTACGCCGGGATGCGCGTTGAGAACCCGCGATACCGTGGCTTTGGAGACGCCAGCCAGCTGAGCGACTTTCTCGATCGACATCGGATACAGAGACCTTAACAGGCAAAAATTGGTAACGCATATCAATAGCACAGGGACAATGTGAGCGCCTGACATTTTTGCTTACTTTAGCTATTTTCAGCATTTGCGATTTTTGACTTAGTTTTGCAGATAGTGATCTAAGAACTTATTTCTATTAGGGATAATTTTTAATTCCTTTATGAAACTATAGGGGCCATAGACACTGCCTCCACGATAAAAACGGTGGGGTAAGGATCATGGCAGCAACACGTTTAACTTTTTTAGCCGCAGCGCTGGCGCTGCTGGCGTTTCAGGCTGATGCGGTCAATGTCACCGTGGCGTACCAGACCTCCGCCGAACCCGCGAAAGTGGCGCAGGCTGACAACAGTTTTGCGAAAGAGAGCGGGGCCAGCGTTGACTGGCGTAAGTTTGACAGCGGCGCAGGCGTCTTACGCGCACTGGCTTCCGGCGACGTGCAGATTGGCAACATCGGTTCCAGCCCGTTAGCGGTTGCGGCGGCGCAGAAGCTGCCGATTGAAGCATTCTTACTCGCCTCTCAGCTGGGTAACTCTGAAGCGCTGGTGGTGAAAAAGAACATTACTACTCCCAAAGATCTTATCGGCAAACGCATCGCGGTGCCGTTCATCTCCACCACCCACTACAGCCTGCTGGCCGCACTGAAGCACTGGGGTATTACGCCGTCGCAGGTGCAGCTGGTGAACCTGCAGCCGCCTGCGATTATCGCGGCCTGGCAGCGTGGCGATATTGATGGTGCCTATGTCTGGGCCCCTGCAGTCAATGAGCTGGAGAAAGAGGGCAAAGTGTTAACCGACTCTGCGGAAGTGGGGAGCTGGGGTTCGCCGACGCTGGACGTCTGGGTAGTACGCAAAGATTTTGCCGAACAGCATCCCGAGATCGTCACCGCTTTTGCCCGCAGCGCGATCGATGCGCAGCAGGCCTATCTTAACAGTCCCGACAGCTGGCTGAAGCAGCCCGATAACCTCAGCAAACTCTCACGCCTCAGTGGCGTGCCGGAAGCGCAGGTTCCCGGTCTGGTGAAGGGCAATACCTACCTGACGGCGCAGCAGCAGGTTGAGCAGCTGGGTAAACCGGTCAATAAGGCGATCGTCGATACCGCGCAGTTCCTGAAAGCGCAGGGCCGGGTGCCGCAGGCAGATAACGACTACAGCAGTTATGTAACCTCCCGCTTCGTCGCGCCATTAGTTAAACCATAAGGAGGCACTATGCTGCGTATCGCTCACCTTAATGCCCGTTATGCCGGACAGCCGGTGTTGCAGGATATCAATCTGCACCTGGACAGCCAGGAACTGCTGGTCGTGCTCGGCCCCTCCGGCTGTGGCAAAACCACGCTGCTGAATCTGGTGGCCGGATTCCTGCCGGTGGAGTCGGGCAGCATCACGCTGGATAACCAGCCGGTGATCGGGCCAGGCGCGGAGCGCGGCGTGGTGTTTCAGCATGAAGGGTTACTGCCGTGGCGCAACGTACTGGATAACGTTTCCTTTGGACTGCAACTGGCGGGGATGCCGCGCCAGGCACGTGAGGTCATAGCGCGGAAACTTATCAGGCAGGTCGGGCTGGAAGGGGCGGAAAAGCGCGCCATCTGGCAGTTGTCCGGCGGTCAGCGTCAACGGGTAGGTATTGCGCGCGCGCTGGCCACCGATCCGCAACTGCTGTTGCTGGATGAGCCGTTTGGCGCACTGGATGCTTTTACCCGTGAGCAGATGCAGACACTGCTGCTGACGCTGTGGCGCGACAGCGGTAAACAGATCCTGCTGATTACACACGATATAGAAGAGGCGATTTTCCTCGCCAGCGAACTGATTCTGCTGTCGCCTGGACCGGGCCGCATCGTGGAGCGGCTGCGGCCCGAATTTGGCCGCCGTTTTGCCGCCGGAGAGTCGTGCCGCAGCATCAAATCCGATCCGCAGTTTATCGCTCAGCGCGAATATGTGCTGAGCCGGGTGTTTGATCAGCGGGAGGCGTTTGCATGAGCGCGTTAATCCACGATAAGTCTCTGCCGATGCGCCGCAGGCTGCGCTGGCCATTTTCAACCGCCTTTACGCTGAGCGTGCTGAGCCTCTCTCTGCTGTTACTGCTCTGGTGGGGCGTCACCGCGCTGGGCCTGATTGCTCCGCTGTTCCTGCCGTCGCCGCAGCAGGTGTTCAGCAAGCTGCTGGTGATTGCCAGCGCGCAGGGCTTTATGGATGCCACGCTGTGGCAGCATCTGGCTGCCAGCCTGACGCGGATGCTGATTGCGCTGACGGCTGCTGCCGCTATCGGTATTCCGGTGGGGATTCTGATGGGCCTCAGCCCGGTCGCTCGCGGCCTGCTCGATCCGCTGATCGAGCTCTATCGCCCGATTCCGCCACTCGCCTATCTGCCGCTGATGGTGATCTGGTTCGGCATTGGTGAGACGTCGAAAATCCTGCTGATCTATCTGGCGATCTTCGCGCCCGTAACACTCTCTACCCTGGCCGGGGTGCGTAACACGCAGCAGGTACGGATTCGCGCCGCTCGCTCGCTGGGGGCTAACCGCTGGCAGCTGCTGCGCTGGGTGATCCTGCCGGGCGCGCTGCCAGAGATTCTGACCGGTCTGCGCATCGGGCTGGGAGTGGGCTGGTCAACGCTGGTGGCAGCGGAGCTGATTGCCGCCACGCGCGGCCTCGGTTTCATGGTGCAGTCAGCGGGAGAGTTTCTCGCCACCGATGTGGTACTGGCGGGTATCGCAGTGATCGCCTTTATCGCTTTTAGCTTAGAACTCGGGCTCCGCGCGTTACAGCGCCGTCTGACGCCCTGGAGTGGAGAACAGTCATGAATGAACGTCTCAGTTTTACCCCGCTTGGCCCCTATATCGGCGCGCAGGTCTCTAACCTGGATGTTTCCCGGCCATTAAGTAATGCGCAGTTTGAACAGCTTTACCATGGCCTGCTGCGTCATCAGGTGCTGTTTCTGCGTGACCAGAAGATGACGCCGGAACAGCACCGCGCACTGGCGATTCGCTTTGGCGACCTGCATATCCATCCGGTCTATCCCCACGCAGAAGGCGTTGAGGAGATAATCGTGCTGGATACGCATCGGGATAATCCGCCAGATAACGACAACTGGCACACCGATGTCACCTTTATCGACACGCCACCGGCTATCGCTTTACTGGCCTCAAAAGTGTTGCCGGAAGCGGGCGGTGACACACTCTGGACCAGTGGCATTGCGGCTTACGAGGCGCTTTCGGAACCTTTTAAGCAACTGCTGGCCGGGTTAAACGCCGAGCATGATTTCAAAAAGTCATTTCAGGAGTACAAGTACCGCAAAACCGAAGAGGAGCATCAGCGCTGGCAGCAGGCGGTGGCTAAGCATCCACCGGTGCAGCATCCGGTGATCCGTACGCATCCGGTCAGCGGCAAAAAAGCGCTGTTTGTGAATGAGGGTTTTACCACGCGGATTGTGGAGTTAAGCGAGAAGGAGAGTGATGCGCTGCTGGGCTTCCTGTTTGCGCATGCGACTAAACCGGAGTTCCAGGTGCGCTGGCGCTGGCAGCCAGACGATCTGGCAATCTGGGATAATCGGGTCACGCAGCATTACGCCAATGCCGACTACTATCCTGCCCGGCGGATCATGCAGCGGGCAACCGTGCTGGGGGATAAACCCCGTTAAATAAGAATCTCAGACTGCTGACAAACCCAGTCAGGGTTGCCCTGCCAGTAACGCATTAGCTAAAAGCGCAGGGAGAACGGACAGAGGAGGCAAGCGTCCCGCGCCTGGGACAAAAACGCCAGGCGTTTTTGAACAACGCAACGCGTTGGCCCGGCTACGGGCGCACCTCAGGGATGAGGTGCGTAATCGCGCGGGCCGAGCGGCCATGGAGGGTTTAAGCGACTTTCCGAACGGCGCGTTTTCCCTTCGCATGCTCGATCTCACCGCTGGCCGGGGCAGACTTTGTCAACAATCTCAATCTCCTCGCGAACGGGGAGATTGTTTTTATGAGGCCATCATCTGTTCGAGCTGTTCCTGGGCTTCCAGCCATGCCATCTCAACCTCTTCCAGCGCAGATTTACTCTCCGCCTGACGCTGCAGCGCGGCGGTCAGGTCCGCTTTACGGCTCTGATCATAAATCGCACTGTCTGAGAGCTGCGCTTCAGCATCGGCCAGCTGGCTCTGCCATTTGCTCATCTGCTTTTCCAGCTTCTCTATCTCTTTGCGTAACGGCTGCGTCTGGGTCCGCAGTTCGGCATCACGGCGCTTCTGGTCTTTACGCGCCTGGGCGCTGTTGCCGTTATCCTGCTTCGGCGCGGCATCCTGTTGCGCCTGCTGTTTCTGCAGATCGCTCAGCCACTGCTGATAATCATCAAGGTCGCCCTCAAACACATCCACTTTGCCATCATGAACCAGATAGAGATCGTCGGTGGTGGCGCGCAGCAGGTGACGGTCGTGCGAGACCACGACCAGCGCACCTTCGAAGTCGATCAGTGCTTCGGTCAGTGCCTGGCGCATATCGAGATCCAGGTGGTTGGTCGGTTCATCCAGCAGCAGCAGGTTAGGGCGCTGCCAGACAATCAGCGCCAGCACCAGTCGCGCTTTCTCACCGCCGGAGAAGCGTTCGGTGTTTTCAGTGACTTTATCGCCGCGGAAATCGAAGCCGCCCAGATAGTCACGCAGCTGCTGTTCCAGCACTTTAGGTGCTATGCGCGACAGATGCTGCAGCGGCGACTCATCAGCCCGCAGGTACTCCAGCTGATGCTGGGCGAAGTAACCGAGCTTGATCCCTTTCGCCAGCCCCATCTTGCCGTCCATCGCTTCCAGCTCACCCGCCAGAAGCTTGATCAGGGTCGATTTACCGGCACCGTTACGTCCCAGCAGGCCGATGCGCGATCCCGGCACCAGGTTGAGTTTGATGGCGTCGAGAATGATACGGTCGCCATAGCCCGCAGTGACCTTCTCCATTTTCATCAGCGGATTAGGCAGGTTCTCCGGCTTGCGGAAGGTGAAGCTGAACGGGTTATCGACATGGGCCGGCGCGATCATCTCCATGCGCTCCAGCATCTTGATGCGGCTCTGCGCCTGCCTGGCTTTGGTGGCCTGGGCGCGGAAGCGATCAATATAGCTGTGTAAATGCGCTACTTTCTCCTGCTGACTCTCATACAGCGCCTGCTGCTGAGCCAGTTTGGCGACACGCTGCCGCTCGAAGGAGCTGTAGTTGCCGGTGTATTCGAACATCGACTCCTGTTCGATATGGATAATTTTGTCGATGACCGGATCGAGGAAGTCACGATCGTGCGAGATCAGGATCAGCGTGCCTTCATAACTCTTCAGCCAGCGTTCCAGCCAGATGACCGCATCGAGATCGAGGTGGTTGGTCGGTTCATCCAGCAGCAGCAGATCGGAACGGCAAATCAGCGCCTGTGCCAGGTTAAGGCGCATACGCCAGCCACCGGAGAAATCGCTGACCGGACGCTGCAATTGTTCCTGACTGAAGCCCAGACCGTGTAGCAGGCTTGAGGCGCGTGCATGGATGCTCCACGCCTGCACCGCGTCCAACTGACCGTGCAACAGCGCAATGGCATTGCCATCGTCACGCAGATTGGCTTCCGCCAGTTCTGCTTCAAGCTGGCGATACTGGCGATCGCCATCAATCACATACTCCAGCGCGGCTTTATCCAGCGCAGGGGTTTCCTGATTCACCCAGGCCAGCGCCCAGTGTGTGGGGAACGTGACGGTACCGGCATCGCTGGTGATTTCACCTTTTAACAGCGACAGCAGCGTGGATTTCCCACAGCCGTTTTTACCCACCAGTCCGACCTTCTGGCCGGGATTAATGGTGGCGGTGGCATTGTCGAGCAGGACGCGGATGCCGCGGCGAATTTGTAAGGCTGAGAAGACAATCATGTAAGCGCCGTATCGTCAGAATATGTTAATTTACTGGCAACATAATGAGATTTTGCTGCGTCGTGCATGGTAGCGGAAAACCGCACCAATGACGACGCTTTGGAGGGAAAGGATGTCGCAGCCACCCAGAGTTTTGCTGCTTTATGCTCATCCGGAATCACAGGATTCGATCGCAAATCGGATTCTGCTACAGCCGGCTCAGGCACTGGAACACGTCACCGTGCACGATCTGTACGCGACCTATCCGGATTTTTTTATCGATATTCACTATGAACAACAGCTGCTGCGCGAACACGACGTCATCATTTTCCAGCATCCGCTCTATACCTATAGCTGTCCGGCGCTGCTGAAAGAGTGGCTGGATCGCGTTCTGTCACGCGGTTTCGCCAATGGTGTGGATGGCAATGCGCTGGAAGGCAAGTACTGGCGCAGCGTGGTGACGACCGGGGAACCGGAAAGTGCCTTTAAACAGCAGGGTCTGAACCGCTATTCGCTCAATGACATTATGCGTCCTTTTGAGCTGACCGCGCAGATGTGCCGTATGCACTGGATGCCACCGATGATCGTCTACTGGGCGCGTCGGCAGAGTCCGGAGTTAATGAAAAATTATGCCCGCGCCTATGGCGACTGGCTGGCAGCACCGCTGCCGAATGGAGGGGTATAGATGGAAGGGCAAACGCTGCTGACCGCCGGGGTGATTTATCTGGTCGCGGCGGTCTTGATTGTACCGGTGGCGGCTCGCCTCGGTATTGGTGCAGTTCTGGGCTATCTGGTGGCAGGTATCGCCATCGGCCCGTGGGGATTAGGCTTTATCAGCGACGTCGATGAGATTCTCCACTTCTCTGAGCTCGGCGTGGTTTTCCTGATGTTTATTATCGGGCTGGAGCTGAACCCGGCAAAGCTGTGGGCGCTGCGCCGCTCCATTTTTGGCGTCGGCGCGGCGCAGGTGATCTTCTCAGCGGCTATTCTGGGCGGCTTATTGTGGCTGACCAACTTTAGCTGGCAGGCGGCAATCATCGGCGGGATTGGTCTGGCGATGTCTTCGACCGCCATGGCGCTGCAGCTGATGATGGATAAGGGCATGAACCGCAGCGAAGCGGGGCAACTGGGCTTTTCGGTGCTGCTGTTTCAGGATATCGCGGTCATCCCGGCACTGGCGCTGATCCCGCTGCTGGCCGGCACCGACAGCGGTCACATAGACTGGATGAAGGTCGGCATGAAAGTGCTGGCGTTTGCCGGCATGCTGGTGGGCGGACGCTATCTGCTGCGGCCGATCTTCCGTTACATCGCGGCATCAGGCGTGCGCGAAGTCTTTACCGCAGCGTCGCTGCTGCTGGTACTGGGTTCCGCGCTGTTTATGGATGCGCTCGGGCTGTCGATGGCGCTGGGCACCTTTATTGCCGGGATCCTGCTGGCAGAAAGTGAATACCGGCATGAGCTGGAAGTCGCTATCGACCCGTTTAAGGGTCTGCTGCTGGGCCTGTTCTTTATTTCGGTGGGCATGGCGCTCAACCTCGGTGTGCTCTATACCCATATTGTGACCATCCTGCTGGGCGTGGTGACGCTGGTGGCAGTGAAAACGCTGGTGCTCTATCTGCTGGCGCGCATTTATGGCCTGCGCAGTTCCGAGCGTCAGCAGTTCGCGGGCGTGCTGAGTCAGGGCGGCGAGTTTGCCTTTGTCCTCTTTTCAGCGGCCTCGTCGGCAAAGCTCTTCTCAGGCGATCAACTGCCGATGCTGCTGGTGACGGTGACGCTGTCGATGATGACCACGCCGTTGCTGATGAAGGGTATCGACCGACTGCTGGCACGCCGCTTTAATGAGCCGGACGAAAATGCAGAGAAACACTTTGTCGAAGATGATCAGCCGCAGGTGATTGTGGTGGGCTTTGGTCGCTTCGGTCAGGTGATCGGCCGCCTGCTGATGGCGAACAACACACGCATTACCGTGCTGGAGCGCGATATCAGTGTGGTGAGTCTGATGCGTAAATATGGCTACAAGGTCTATTACGGTGATGCCACCGAGCTGGAGTTACTGCGTGCCGCCGGTGCAGCCAGCGCCCAGTCGATTGTAATCACCTGTAATGAGCCGGAAGATGTGATGACTCTCGTGCATCTGTGCCAGCAGCATTTTCCGCACCTGCAGATTCAGGCGCGCGCCCGGGGCCGTGTGGAAGCGCATGAGCTGCTACAGGCAGGGGTCACGCAGTTCTCACGTGAGACCTTCTCCAGTGCGCTGGAGCTGGGCCGTAAGACATTGATGTCGCTGGGGATGCATCCTCATCAGGCGCACCGTGCTCAGCAGCATTTTCGCCGGCTTGATATGCGGATGCTGCGCGAGCTGGTGCCAACGCTCTCTGAAAGCGCGGCGCAGGCCTCACGCGTCCGTGAAGCGCGGCGTGAACTGGAAGATATCTTCCAGCGCGAAATGCAGCGCGAAAAGCGGCAGATCGACGGCTGGGACGATGATCAATAACCTTTTTAAACAGGCAGAACCTAATGCGTAAACGTTTTATTGCTGGTGCGACATGCCCGCACTGCCAGGAGAAGGACACGCTGGCGATGTGGCGTGAAAACAATGTCGATGTGGTGGAGTGCGTAAAGTGTGGTCACCAGATGCGTGAGGCAGATAAGCAGGCGCGCGAGCAGGTTCGGACCAATGAGCAGGTTATCGGCATTTTCCATCCTGAATAGCGTAATCGGGCAGCTTTTTTTACGCTTAAACTTACAGCGGGATTGAATTCCGTTACAATTGACGCCATTAAGGCTGAAGTCGCAAGAGAAAGTGAAACCCCTCTTGCACTCAACCCCGAACCTTTCTGGTTGGTGTTATTGCACGCAAAAATAGACCAATGAGACGGGATCTCAGCTCTCAACGGTTAGGAGATATCATGAAAGTAGCAAAAGACCTGGTGGTAAGCCTGGCCTATCAGGTACGTACAGAAGACGGCGTGTTGGTTGATGAGTCACCGGTGAGTGCACCGTTAGACTACCTGCACGGTCATGGTTCCCTGATTTCTGGTCTGGAAAATGCGCTGGAAGATCACGTTGCCGGCGACAAGTTTGACGTGCATATCCCGGCAAACGATGCTTACGGTCAGTACGATGACAACCTGGTGCAGCGTGTGCCTAAAGACGTCTTCATGGGCGTTGATGAACTTCAGGTTGGCATGCGCTTCCTGGCAGAGACCGATCAGGGTCCGGTACCGGTAGAAATCACCGAAGTGGAAGACGATCACGTCGTGGTTGATGGTAACCACATGCTGGCGGGTCAGAACCTGAACTTCAACGTTGAAGTGGTCGCTATCCGTGAAGCCACACCGGAAGAACTGGCTCATGGCCACGTTCACGGTGCAGATGGTCATCATCATGACCACGATCACGGCCATGATCACGACCACGACCACGGTAAAGGCGGTTGTGGTACTGGCGGTTGCGGCTGCAGCCACTAACTCTCAACAGAGCTCTAAAGGCCACCTCCGGGTGGCCTTTCTTTTGGCTGTCACTCTGGTTCTGACCGGCTAACCGGAGCCAGATAGCCCACGATCAGTAGTGCGGGGGCGGGATCTCTTCAGACTGTGAGGCGACGATCGAGGGCGCATTCGCTTTGAGCTTGTCGGTTAAGATGCGCATCTGCTCACGCATCTTATTCATCTCCAGCTCATGCTGAACCACTGCGCTGTTCAGCTGATCTATCGTCATCTCCTGAAAGGCCAGTTTGCTCTCTAACGTCTCCAGACGCTGTTCCCACTCAGATTGTTGCATGACCTGTTCCTCTGTTAAGGTGCGACTCGGGGCGTGATTCTACGACCTGAAGGCCAGGAATCACCTGTTTTTTTTACGCCCGGAGGCGTTGCGCTTGAAAAAAGCCAGCGCGGCATCATCTCTGATGAAACTTCCCGATGTTATAAAGGTCGGAGGTAGACCGGGTAATTACATTGTGGGAGTGTTCGACACTGCCACGTAAAGTTATAGTGTGGGCCCTGAAGTCCGCAATGTTTCCCGAGGTTAGACGCTTCGGTTTTGGAGAATGGATGAAATCACTGTTTAAAGTCACATTGTTAGCTACCACCATGGCTGTTGCGCTGAATGCATCAATGGCAATGGCAGCAGACACCGCTGCGGCGCCACAGGCTGCACCAGCTGCCGCGCCACAGTCCGCGCCTCAGGCACCTAAGAATGCTGCTTTCAAAGATGAAGACCAGCAGTCTGCCTACGCACTGGGTGCTTCACTGGGTCGCTACATGGACAACTCCCTGAAGGAACAGGAAAAACTGGGCATCAAACTGGATAAGCAGCAGCTTATTGCGGGTGTTCAGGATGCGTTTGGTGGCAAGAGCAAACTGTCTGACGAAGAGATTGAGCAGACGCTGCAATCCTTTGAAGGCCGCGTGAAAGGCGCAGCCTCAGCGAAAATGGAAAAAGATGCGAAAGAGAACGCCGAAAAGGGCGACGCTTTCGCGACCAAATTTGCTAAAGAGAGCGGCGTGAAGAAAACCGAAAGCGGCCTGTTGTATAAAGTTGAGAAAGAGGGTACCGGCGACGCACCTAAAGACAGCGACACTGTCGTGGTGAACTACAAAGGTACGCTGATCGACGGTAATGAATTCGACAACTCTTATACCCGTGGCGAGCCACTCTCGTTCCGTCTGGACGGTGTTATCCCAGGCTGGACTGAAGGTCTGAAGCACGTGAAGAAAGGCGGCAAGATCAAGCTGGTGATCCCACCGAATCTGGCTTATGGCAAAAATGGCGTTCCGGGCATTCCGGCTAACTCCACTCTGATCTTTGATGTTGAACTGCTTGATATCAAACCCGCGCCTAAAGCAGATGAAAAAGCACAGGCCCCTGCGCCTGCTGCTGCAGAAAAAGCGCAGTAATCTGCTGACCGCCGCCTCAGGGCGGCGGTTTCATTTTAGCTTCACGACAAACCTCTGGCATAAGCCGACGACATTTGCCAGACTAATGCCTGCCTAATTATCCCAATATTGAGTCTGCCCATAAGCCGCTGTGACAGGCTCCAGCCATTCAGGGTGATACTCTTCAATGTCTAATCCATTCAATCCGGGTGAACTGAGCGACTTCGATCTTCTGGAGCAGCGCCCGTTCGAAGAAACTGATTACGATATTCTGAAATCGTACGAGGCTGTCGTGGATGGCCTGGCGATGTTGATCGGCTCGCATTGTGAAATCGTCCTGCATTCGCTGGAAGATCTGAAGTGTTCGGCCGTGCGTATCGCCAATGGTGAGCACACGGGTCGTAAAGTCGGTTCGCCGATTACCGACCTGGCCCTGCGTATGCTGCATGATATGCATGGCGCGGACAGCAACGTGTCACGTGCCTATTTCACGCGTGCCAAAAGCGGCGTGCTGATGAAGTCAGTCACCATTGCGATTCGCAACCGTCAGCAACGGGTTATTGGCCTGCTTTGCATCAACATGAATCTTGATGTGCCGTTCTCACAGATCATGTCGACCTTTATGCCGCCCGAGATGCAGCAGGTTGACTCCAACGTCAACTTTGCCAGTTCGGTCGATGATCTGGTGATGCAGACACTGGAGTTCACCATTGAAGAAGTCAGCGCTGATCGCAATGTGTCGAACAATGCCAAGAATCGCCAGATTGTGCTCAACCTGTATGAGAAGGGAATCTTCGATATCAAAGATGCCATCAACCAGGTGGCCGATCGGCTGAACATTTCGAAGCACACCGTTTATCTCTACATCCGCCAGTTTAAAAATGGCGACTTTCAGGGACAGGATCGGTAATGCGCTATACCCTGCTGGTCACCGGCCCGGCTTACGGTACGCAACAGGCGACCAGTGCATATCTGTTTGCCCGTGCACTGCTGACGGCAGGTCATCAGCTTGACAGCGTTTTCTTTTATCGCGAAGGCGTGTTGAACGCTAATCAGCTGACCGCACCGGCCAGTGATGAGTTTGATCTGGTGCGCGCGTGGCAGGCATTACATCAGGAGCAGGGTGTGGCACTGAACATCTGTGTAGCGGCTGCGCTGCGGCGTGGCGTCAGCGATCAGCAGGAAGCGGCCCGACTCCAGCTGGCGGGCAGTAACCTGCAGCCAGGCTTTACGCTGAGTGGCCTGGGTGCGCTGGCGGAAGCGGCGCTAAGCTGTGAACGCGTGGTGCAGTTCTGATGAATCGTGTCGCATTTGTCTTTACCCAGGCGCCGCATGGCAGCAGTGCAGGGCGCGAAGGGCTGGATGCCGCGCTGGCTACGGGTGCACTCAGTGAAGATATCGGCCTGTTTTTTATTGGTGATGGCGTGCTGCAGCTCAATCTGCACCAGCAGCCTGAGGCGATTAAGAGTCGTCACTATGCCGCGACCTTTGGCGTGCTGACGCTGTATGACATTGAACAGTGCTATCTCTGCCGGGCATCGCTGATAGCGCGTGGATTAGCGGTTGACGCTGACCGGTTGCTGGATGTTACGCTACTGGACGCGCCGGAGCTGCGGCAGACGCTGGCCAGCTACGATCGCATTCTGACTTTTTAAGAGACGTTAATGCTGCACACCTTAATGCATTCACCCGCATACTGTGACCTCGAAACCCTGCTTTTAATCGCGGGTGAGGGTGATGACCTGCTGCTGCTGCAGGATGGCGTGCTGGCTGCCTTAGCGGGCAGTCGCGCACTGATGCGGCTGTCAGAATGTGAAGCCACGCTGTGGGTGCTGGATGAAGATGTTCAGGCTCGCGGTCTTGCTGGACAAATTTCGACCAGTGTGCAGTCAATAGACTATACTGGCTTTGTCACGCTAACGATCAGGCATCAGCAACAAATGGTCTGGTAATCGGCTAAAACCTGGTTATTTCTTGACACCCCTTTGACTCAGCCCTAAAATTCTGCCTCCTCGTAATTCTACGAGGCGATTTATTACGTGTTTACGAAGCAAAAGCAAATCCAGGAGCTATTTAATGGCAACAGTTAACCAGCTGGTTCGCAAACCACGCGTCCGCAAAGTTGCAAAGAGCAACGTGCCGGCGCTGGAAGCTTGCCCGCAAAAACGTGGCGTTTGTACTCGTGTGTACACCACCACTCCTAAGAAACCAAACTCCGCACTGCGTAAAGTCTGCCGTGTGCGTTTGACCAACGGTTTTGAAGTTACCTCCTACATCGGCGGTGAAGGTCATAACCTGCAGGAACACTCCGTGATCCTGATCCGTGGCGGTCGTGTAAAAGACCTGCCAGGTGTGCGTTACCACACCGTTCGTGGCGCGCTGGACTGCTCAGGTGTTAAAGACCGTAAGCAGGCTCGCTCCAAGTACGGCGTGAAGAAGCCAAAGGCTTAATGGTTCTCCGTTAAGTAAGGCCAAACGTTTTAAATTAAATGTCATAATAAACTCATAGAGTTTTGGACAATCCTGAATTAACAACGGAGTATTTCCATGCCACGTCGTCGCGTCATTGGTCAGCGTAAAATTCTGCCAGATCCTAAGTTCGGATCAGAGCTGCTGGCCAAATTTGTAAATATCCTGATGGTAGATGGTAAAAAATCTACTGCAGAATCAATCGTTTATACCGCGCTTGAGACCCTGGCTCAGCGTTCAGGTAAAAACTCCCTGGAAGCCTTTGAAGTAGCGCTGGAAAACGTGCGTCCGACTGTCGAAGTTAAGTCACGTCGCGTTGGTGGTTCTACTTATCAGGTACCAGTTGAAGTCCGTCCGGTTCGTCGTAATGCCCTGGCAATGCGCTGGATCGTAGATGCTGCTCGTAAACGCGGTGATAAATCAATGGCTCTTCGCCTGGCGAACGAACTTTCTGATGCTGCAGAGAACAAAGGTACTGCAGTTAAGAAACGTGAAGACGTTCACCGTATGGCTGAAGCCAACAAGGCGTTCGCACACTACCGCTGGTAACAGTCGCGTAGTTGTTAAACCAGCGGGCGCCCAGAGGGCCAACCCGCTGGGGTTGACTAATTTTGAACGTCCGAAAAACCGAGGAATCAAATGGCTCGTAAAACACCCATTGCTCGCTACCGTAACATCGGTATCAGTGCGCACATCGACGCCGGTAAGACTACCACTACCGAACGCGTTCTGTTCTACACCGGTGTAAACCACAAAATCGGTGAAGTACATGACGGCGCAGCAACCATGGACTGGATGGAGCAGGAACAGGAACGTGGTATTACCATCACTTCCGCTGCGACCACCTGTTACTGGTCTGGTATGGCCAAGCAGTTTGAACCACACCACATCAACATCATCGACACCCCAGGACACGTTGACTTCACCATCGAAGTTGAACGTTCTATGCGTGTGCTTGATGGCGCGGTAATGGTTTACTGTGCAGTTGGTGGCGTTCAGCCACAGTCTGAGACCGTATGGCGTCAGGCTAACAAATATAAAGTTCCACGCATTGCGTTCGTTAACAAAATGGACCGCATGGGTGCTAACTTCCTGAAAGTTGTTAACCAGATGGAAGTTCGTCTGGGCGCAACTCCAGTTCCTCTGCAGCTGGCTATTGGCGCAGAAGAGAAATTCACCGGTGTTGTTGACCTGGTGAAAATGAAAGCAATCAACTGGAACGACGAAGATCAGGGTGTGACCTTCGTTTACGAAGATATCCCAGCTGATATGCAGGAACTGGCTGAAGAATGGCGTGCAAAGCTGGTTGAAGCCGCTGCTGAAGGCTCTGATGAGCTGATGGAGAAATTCTTCGGTGGTGAAGAACTGACTGAAGAAGAGATCAAAACCTCTCTGCGTAAGCGTGTTCTGAACAACGAAATCATCCTGGTAACCTGTGGTTCTGCATTTAAGAACAAAGGTGTTCAGGCGATGCTGGATGCAGTTGTTGAATATCTGCCAGCACCGACTGACGTAACCGCGATCAACGGTATGCTGGACGACGGTAAAGACACGCCGGCTGTTCGTCACTCAGACGACAACGAGCCGTTTGCTGCACTGGCGTTCAAAATCGCTACTGACCCGTTTGTAGGTAACCTGACCTTCTTCCGCGTTTACTCTGGTGTTGTTAATACGGGTGACACCGTGTTCAACCCGGTTAAGTCAAACCGTGAGCGTTTGGGCCGTATCGTTCAGATGCACGCTAACAAGCGTGAAGAGATCAAAGAAGTCCGTGCGGGTGATATCGCAGCTGCAATCGGCCTGAAAGATGTGACCACTGGTGACACCCTGTGTGACCCAGAGAACGTCATCATCCTTGAGCGCATGGAATTCCCGGAGCCGGTAATCTCTATCGCCGTTGAACCAAAAACCAAAGCTGACCAGGAAAAAATGGGTCTGGCTCTGGGCCGTCTGGCGAAAGAAGACCCATCATTCCGTGTATGGACTGATGAAGAATCTAACCAGACCATCATCGCCGGTATGGGTGAATTGCACCTCGACATCATCGTTGACCGCATGAAGCGTGAGTTCAACGTTGAAGCAAACGTGGGTAAACCACAGGTTGCTTACCGTGAAGCGATTCGTAACAAAGTTACCGATGTTGAAGGTAAACACGCCAAGCAGTCTGGTGGTCGTGGTCAGTACGGTCATGTTGTTATCGACATGTACCCACTGGAGCCAGGTTCGAATCCGAAAGGCTATGAATTTGTCAACGACATCAAAGGTGGTGTGATTCCTGGTGAATACATCCCTGCGGTTGACAAAGGTATCCAGGAGCAGCTGAAATCAGGCCCTCTGGCGGGTTATCCGGTGGTGGATCTGGGCGTGCGTCTGCACTTCGGTTCTTACCATGATGTCGACTCCTCAGAGCTGGCGTTTAAACTGGCCGCGTCTATTGCCTTCAAACAAGGCTTTAAACAAGCGACACCTGTTCTGCTTGAGCCTATCATGAAGGTTGAAGTTGAAACGCCAGAAGAGAACACGGGCGATGTCATCGGTGACCTTAGTCGTCGTCGTGGTATGCTCAAAGGGCAGGAATCTAACGCTACTGGCGTTCAGATTCACGCTGAAGTTCCGTTGTCTGAGATGTTCGGATACGCAACTCAGCTGCGTTCTCTGACCAAAGGTCGTGCTTCTTACTCCATGGAGTTCCTGAAGTATGACGATGCGCCGAACAACGTAGCGCAGGCCGTTATTGAAGCTCGTAGCAAATAAGCTACGGTTTAAATTTGAACTGATGCCTTCACCCAGATGGTGAAGGCACAACGTAAGGAATTATCGCCATGGCGAAAGAGCAATTTCAGCGTAACAAACTGCACGTAAACGTGGGCACCATCGGTCACGTCGACCACGGTAAAACCACCCTGACTGCAGCTATTACCACCGTACTGTCTAAAACTTACGGCGGCCAGGCTCGTGCATTCGATCAGATCGATAACGCACCAGAAGAGAAAGCTCGTGGTATCACCATCAACACTTCACACGTTGAGTATGAAACCCCGACTCGTCACTACGCACACGTTGACTGCCCAGGCCACGCCGACTATGTGAAAAACATGATCACCGGTGCTGCGCAGATGGACGGCGCGATCCTGGTTGTTGCTGCGACTGATGGCCCGATGCCACAGACCCGTGAGCACATCCTGCTGGGTCGTCAGGTTGGCGTTCCTTACATCATCGTGTTCCTGAACAAATGTGACATGGTTGATGATGAAGAGCTGCTGGAACTGGTAGAGATGGAAGTTCGTGACCTGCTGTCAGCATATGACTTCCCAGGCGACGACACCCCAATCGTTCGTGGTTCTGCGCTGAAAGCGCTGGAAGGCGAAGCTGAGTGGGAAGCGAAAATCATCGAACTGGCTGAGCATCTGGACAACTACATCCCAGAACCACAGCGTGCGATCGACATGCCGTTCCTGCTGCCAATCGAAGACGTCTTCTCAATCTCTGGCCGTGGTACTGTTGTTACCGGTCGTGTTGAGCGCGGCATCGTTAAAGTCGGCGACGAAGTTGAAATCGTAGGTATCAAAGATACTGCGAAATCAACCTGTACCGGTGTTGAGATGTTCCGTAAGCTGCTGGACCAGGGTCAGGCAGGCGAAAACTGTGGTGTTCTGCTGCGCGGTATCAAGCGTGAAGACATCCAGCGTGGTCAGGTTCTGGCTAAGCCAGGCTCAATCAAGCCACACACCCAGTTCGAGTCAGAAGTTTACGTTCTGTCTAAAGACGAAGGTGGTCGCCATACTCCGTTCTTCAAAGGCTATCGTCCACAGTTCTACTTCCGTACAACTGACGTAACCGGCTCAGTAGAGCTGCCAGAAGGCGTTGAAATGGTCATGCCAGGCGACAACATCAAAATGGTTGTTACCCTGATCCACCCAATCGCGATGGACGAAGGTCTGCGCTTCGCAATCCGCGAAGGTGGCCGTACCGTTGGCGCGGGTGTTGTTGCTAAAGTTATCGCTTAATTGTGCTATCTGCTGTGGTCGTGCAAACGGCCACTGCAACACAGTAAAAAGAGCACTTCGGTGCTCTTTTTTTTGCTCAGAAATCGACATAACCCTGTAAAGCGTGGGTTTGAAATAAAAACGATTCGCATTTACACTGTGTACAGAAAATGTACCCGAGTGATGAATCAATGTACGTCTGCCTGTGTAATGCCATCAGTGATAAAACCCTTCGTGAAGTTGTGCGTCGCTATCAGCCCAAATCTATTCAGCAACTGCGCCAGTTTGTACCGGTAGGCAAACAGTGTGGCAAATGCGTTCGTGCTGCGCGCGAGATTATGGATGAAGAGATGCAGCATGCCCCGCTCTATAAAGAGATAGCCTGACTGACCCTGGATGTGTGAATACCCACAATATCTGTCGCGTTTTTTTGACTTCTTTTTAACCACATCTACGCTCTAATAAATCAGACGCGGAGGGTTAACAATGAAGGGCGATATCAAAGTTATCAGTCATCTCAATAAACTGCTTGGAAATGAACTGGTTGCCATCAATCAGTATTTTCTGCATGCACGCATGTTTAAAAACTGGGGGCTAACGCGCCTCAACGATGTGGAGTACCACGAATCGATCGACGAGATGAAGCATGCGGACAAGTACATTGAACGCATTCTCTTTCTTGAGGGAATTCCAAATCTTCAGGATCTGGGACGTCTGCGTATCGGCGAAGACGTTGAGGAGATGCTAAGTTCAGACCTGAATCTGGAGCTGGAAGGCGCTAAAGATCTGCGTGAGGCCATTTCCTATGCTGACAAGGTACATGACTATGTCAGTCGTGACATGATGATTGAAATCCTGGCTGATGAAGAGCATCACATCGACTGGATTGAAACGGAACTTGAGCTAATCCAGAAGATGGGTATCCAGAACTATCTGCAGGCTCAAATCAAAGAAGAGTGAATCGGGTCTGCAACACGATCATTACCCAGCCCGCAATGGCCAGGAAAGGGCCAAACGGCAGCGGGCTGTTCACCTGAATTAAACCGCGTAGTTTCAGCATCACGATTGCCGTCAGCGCCAGAAAAGTGGCACCCAGTGCAATCCAGGGTAGCGCCTGCCATCCACAACATGCGCCCAATGCCGCGAAAAGCTTCATATCACCATAACCTAATCCTTCATGCCCCCGAACCTGCCGATAACTCCAGGCGAGCAGCCACAATGTACAGTAGCCCGACAAGGCACCCCATATCGCCGCACTCTCTGTCCCAAAGATGGCTGCATGTAGTAACCCCAGCCAGAGCAGCAGATAGCTGAGCGGGTCAGGTATACAGAAGTGCTGACGGTCAATAACCGCTATCAGTAGCAGCAGGCTGGAGGCAGTGATAACAAAAGTAGCGTCTGCAGCCCTGTCAAAACTATTCAGTACCAGCAGGCAAAGCATTGCAACTAGCCATTCACTGATAAAGCTTTCCGCACCGAACGGATGATGACAGAAGCGGCACCAACCTCTTAACCGTGGCCAGCTAATCAGTGGCAGCGCATCACGCCATAGCAGGCGTTGCTGACAACAATCACACCGTGAACCGGGAAAGCAGAGTGCGATAAACCACTGAGCGGGTGAGAGGGCGGGTGAGAAGCGTACCCAGGCCAGCGAAAGAAAGCTTCCCAGTGCGCCTCCGCCAGCAAGTGCTACGAATTGAGTAATCAGTGACATGATGTTGCTCCGGATGAGAAGTTAAAAGCACTTTCATCGGCTTCTCATTCTGTGTCACCTATGGATAAATAACGGCGGAAAAGTGCTCACAAAAAAATTTGTGACTTAACCGCTCTGCAGCACTGCGACGCGACGCGTGCCGCAAGAACCGGCCACTATTTAACAGGGAAAACCGCAACACGGGTTGCTTCCTGAACAGATTTACGTATAATGCGCGGGCCTGCAGATATTGCAGGCGCGATTCGAGCAGAATCGCAGACGGCTGAAATATAGGCCGCCTGACAATACTCCCAATTGGGGAGTTATATGCTGAACGATTACACTCTCCCATCAATCGTAATGGGTTCGAGTAGTAATTTTTTTCGTCTATAAAAAGTTTGGAGCTCTGGTCTCATGCAGAACCAAAGAATCCGTATCCGTCTTAAAGCGTTTGATCATCGTCTGATCGATCAATCAACCGCGGAAATCGTTGAGACCGCCAAGCGCACTGGTGCGCAGGTTCGTGGTCCAATCCCGCTGCCAACCCGCAAAGAGCGTTTTACTGTTCTGATCTCTCCGCACGTTAACAAAGATGCGCGTGATCAGTACGAAATCCGCACTCACAAGCGTCTGGTAGACATCGTTGAGCCAACTGAAAAAACGGTTGATGCTCTGATGCGTCTGGATCTGGCTGCCGGTGTTGACGTGCAGATCAGCCTGGGTTAATCAGGTCATCGAGCGATTGAGAGGTTGAAACAATGATTGGTTTAGTCGGTAAAAAAGTGGGCATGACCCGCATCTTCACTGAAGATGGCGTTTCTATCCCCGTCACCGTAATCGAAGTTGAAGCGAACCGCGTTACTCAGGTCAAAGGCCTGGAAAACGACGGTTACCAGGCAATTCAGGTTACCACCGGTGCTAAAAAAGCAAACCGTGTGACCAAACCTGAAGCTGGTCATTTTGCTAAAGCTGGCGTTGAAGCTGGCCGTGGCCTGTGGGAATTCCGCACCGCTGAAGGTGAAGAGTATTCTGTAGGTCAGAGCATCAGCGTTGAGATTTTCGCTGAAGTTAAGAAAGTTGACGTAACCGGTACCTCTAAAGGTAAAGGTTTCGCCGGTACCGTTAAGCGCTGGAACTTCCGTACCCAGGACGCTACTCACGGTAACTCCTTGTCTCACCGCGTTCCGGGTTCTATCGGTCAGAACCAGACTCCGGGCAAAGTGTTCAAAGGCAAGAAAATGGCAGGTCAGCTGGGTAATGAGCGCGTAACCGTTCAGAGTCTGGACGTAGTACGTGTTGACGCTGAGCGCAACCTGCTGCTGGTTAAAGGTGCAGTTCCCGGTGCTACCGGTAGCGACCTGATCGTTAAACCAGCTGTGAAGGCGTAAGGGGATAGCAATGGAATTAGTATTGAAAGACGCGCAGAGCGCGCTGACTGTTTCCGAAACTACCTTCGGTCGTGATTTCAACGAAGCGCTGGTTCACCAGGTTGTTGTTGCTTACGCATCTGGCGCCCGCCAGGGTACTCGTGCGCAGAAAACTCGCGCCGAAGTAACCGGTTCAGGCAAAAAGCCATGGCGTCAAAAAGGCACCGGCCGTGCGCGTGCAGGTTCTGTAAAGAGCCCAATCTGGCGTTCAGGTGGCGTGACCTTTGCTGCGAAGCCGCAGGACCACAGTCAAAAAGTTAACAAAAAGATGTACCGCGGCGCGCTGAAAAGCATCCTGTCCGAACTGGTACGTCAAGATCGTCTGATCGTTGTCGAATCATTTGCTGTAGAAGCACCGAAAACCAAGCTGCTGGTACAGAAACTGAAAGACATGGCTCTGGAAGACGTGCTGATCATCACCGGTGAACTGGATGAGAATCTGTTCCTGGCTGCGCGTAACCTGTACAAGGTTGACGTGCGTGATGCATCCGGTATCGATCCAGTTAGCCTGATCGCCTTCGACAAAGTCGTTATGACTGCTGATGCAGTTAAGCAAGTTGAGGAGATGCTGGCATGATCCGTGAAGAACGTCTGCTGAAAGTACTGCGCGCGCCGCACGTATCTGAAAAAGCATCTAGCGCGATGGAAAAAACCAATACCATCGTTCTCAAAGTTGCTAATGACGCGACCAAAGCAGAGATCGTTGCTGCTGTTGAGAAACTGTTCGAAGTAGAAGTTAAAGACGTAAACACCCTGGTAGTTAAGGGCAAAGTTAAGCGTCAAGGACAGCGTATCGGTCGTCGTAGCGACTGGAAAAAAGCTTACGTCACCCTGAAAGAAGGCCAGAATCTGGACTTCGCTGGCGGCGCTGAGTAAGTCGGAGGAGAAAGACAATGGCAGTTGTTAAATGTAAACCGACATCTCCGGGTCGTCGCCATGTAGTTAAAGTGGTAAACGCGGAGCTGCACAAGGGCAAACCATTTGCCCCGCTGGTAGAAAAAAACAGCAAATCCGGTGGCCGTAACAACAATGGTCGTATCACTACCCGTCATATCGGTGGTGGTCACAAGCAGGCTTACCGTATTGTTGACTTCAAACGCAACAAAGATGGTATCCCGGCAGTTGTTGAACGTCTTGAGTACGATCCGAACCGCTCTGCGAACATCGCACTGGTTCTGTACAAAGACGGCGAGCGCCGTTACATCCTGGCCCCTAAAGGCCTGAAAGCCGGCGACCAGATCCAATCTGGCGTTGATGCTGCGATCAAAGCAGGTAACACTCTGCCGATGCGTAACATCCCGGTGGGTTCAACCGTGCATAACGTAGAAATGAAACCAGGCAAAGGCGGTCAGATTGCTCGCTCAGCTGGTGCTTACGTGCAGATCGTTGCGCGTGAAGGTTCTTACGTTACCCTGCGTCTGCGTTCAGGTGAAATGCGTAAAGTCGAGTCTGACTGCCGCGCAACACTGGGCGAAGTCGGCAACGCTGAGCATATGCTGCGCGTTCTGGGTAAAGCTGGTGCAGCCCGTTGGCGTGGTGTTCGTCCGACCGTTCGTGGTACCGCGATGAACCCAGTTGATCACCCGCACGGTGGTGGTGAAGGTCGTAACTTTGGTAAGCACCCGGTAACTCCGTGGGGCGTTCAGACCAAAGGTAAGAAGACCCGTAGCAACAAGCGTACTGATAAATTTATCGTACGTCGCCGTAGCAAATAATATTAGAGGATAAGCCATGCCACGTTCTCTCAAGAAAGGTCCTTTTATTGACCTGCACTTGCTGAAGAAGGTAGAGAAAGCGGTGGAAAGCGGTGACAAGAAGCCTTTGCGCACTTGGTCCCGTCGTTCAACGATCTTTCCTAACATGATCGGTTTGACCATCGCTGTCCATAATGGTCGTCAGCACGTTCCTGTCTTTGTTTCCGACGAAATGGTTGGTCACAAACTGGGTGAATTCGCGCCGACACGTACTTATCGCGGTCACGCGGCTGATAAAAAAGCCAAGAAGAAATAAGTAGGAGGAAGAGATGGAAACTTTAGCTCAACATCGCCACGCTCGTTCTTCTGCTCAGAAGGTTCGCCTTGTTGCTGACCTGATTCGCGGTAAGAAAGTGTCGCAGGCACTGGACATTTTGACCTACACCAACAAGAAAGCGGCTGTACTGGTCAAAAAAGTTCTGGAATCTGCCATTGCTAACGCCGAACACAACGATGGCGCTGATATCGACGATCTGAAAATCACGAAAATTTTCGTTGATGAAGGTCCGACCATGAAACGCATTATGCCGCGTGCCAAAGGTCGTGCAGATCGCATCCTGAAGCGCACCAGCCACATTACTGTGGTTGTGTCCGATCGCTGAGACTCTGGAGACTAGCAATGGGTCAGAAAGTACATCCTAATGGTATTCGCCTGGGTATTGTAAAACCATGGAACTCTACCTGGTTTGCGAACACCAACGAATTCGCTGACAACCTGGACAGCGATTTTAAAGTACGTCAGTTCCTGACTAAAGAACTGGCTAAAGCATCTGTCTCTCGTATCGTTATCGAGCGTCCAGCGAAGAGCATCCGTGTGACTATTCACACCGCTCGTCCGGGCATCGTTATCGGTAAGAAAGGCGAAGATGTAGAAAAACTGCGCACGGTCGTCGCGAAAATCGCTGGCGTTCCTGCACAGATCAATATCGCCGAAGTCCGCAAACCGGAACTGGACGCGAAACTGGTAGCTGACAGCATTACTTCACAGCTGGAGCGTCGTGTGATGTTCCGTCGTGCTATGAAGCGTGCAGTTCAGAACGCCATGCGTCTTGGCGCGAAGGGTATTAAAGTTGAAGTTAGCGGCCGTCTGGGTGGCGCTGAGATCGCACGTACCGAATGGTATCGTGAAGGTCGCGTGCCATTGCACACACTGCGTGCTGACATTGACTACAACACCTCTGAAGCGCACACCACTTATGGTGTAATCGGCGTTAAGGTATGGATCTTCAAAGGTGAGATCCTGGGTGGTATGGCTGCTGTTGAACAACCGGAACCGGCTGCTCAACCTAAAAAGCAGCAGCGTAAAGGCCGTAAGTAAGGAGAGTCGCTGATGTTACAACCAAAGCGTACGAAATTCCGTAAGGTGCACAAAGGCCGTAACCGCGGTCTGGCTGCGGGTACGGATGTCAGCTTCGGTACTTTCGGTCTGAAAGCTGTTGGCCGTGGTCGTCTGACTGCTCGTCAGATCGAAGCAGCACGTCGTGCTATGACCCGTGCAGTTAAGCGTCAAGGTAAGATCTGGATCCGAGTATTCCCGGACAAACCGATCACCGAGAAGCCGCTGGAAGTGCGTATGGGTAAAGGTAAGGGTAACGTAGAGTATTGGGTTGCCCTGATCCAGCCTGGTAAAGTCCTGTATGAAATGGACGGCGTACCAGAAGAGCTGGCCCGTGAAGCATTCAAGCTGGCAGCAGCAAAACTGCCTATCAAAACCACCTTTGTAACTAAGACGGTGATGTAATGAAAGCAACTGAGCTGCGTGAAAAAAGCGTTGAAGAGCTGAACACTGAGCTGCTTAATCTGCTGCGTGAGCAATTTAACCTGCGCATGCAGGCAGCATCTGGCCAACTGCAGCAGACTCATCTGCTGAAACAGGTTCGCCGTGATGTTGCACGCGTTAAGACTTTACTGACTGAGAAGGCGGGTTCGTAATGACCGATAAAATCCGTACTCTGCAGGGTCGTGTAGTAAGTGACAAAATGCAGAAATCTGCAGTTGTCGCTATCGAACGTTTCGTGAAACACCCGATCTACGGCAAATTCATCAAACGTACGACCAAGCTGCACATCCATGACGAGAACAATGAATGTGGAATTGGTGACGTGGTAGAAATCCGCGAATGCCGTCCACTGTCCAAGACTAAATCCTGGACCCTGGTTCGCGTAATCGAGAAAGCGGTTCTGTAATAAGAATTGTTTTTTCTGAGGAAACCCTCTGCTTCGGCAGGGGGTTTTTTTTTACCTTTTATTCTGACTTGATCCATTTGTGCCTGCGGCAGAGCAGATTTGATGGCGCTCACAAATTTAGGGAATGGCGAGGATTAAGCTGCGACTCTTCAGGCGATGTGACCTGAAAGCTCCAGTCTGTTGAGGCCGGAGTTATCATAACTGTACAAGGAAATGTGCCGTGGAAATGGAGAATCATGATCGCTTACGCCGGTCACTGTTAAAATTACCACTGTTAGCTGCGTTACCAGCTATTAGCTCTGCCAAAAGCCTGCCGCTATTATCGGGTAGTACACACCCACAACCCACAGGCAATAGCATGGAACGAACGTTATTACTAAAGAACGCTGAATGCGTGGTCTGCATGGATGCCGAGCGTCGGGAAATACGTAACGCCAGTATTCTGATTAAAGGGAACCAAATCGTTGCGGTCGGGGAAGCAGGATCGTTACCTGATAGCGCGGATGAAATGATTGACCTTCAGGGACACATTGTTATCCCCGGGCTGATCAATACGCATCATCACATGTATCAGAGCCTGACCCGGGCTATTCCTGCGGTACAAAACGGCGAACTGTTCAACTGGTTGACCCACCTCTACCCACTGTGGCAGAACCTGACGCCTGAGATGATTCATATCTCAACGCAGATTTCGATGGCTGAGTTAATGCTCTCCGGTTGCACCACCACCAGTGACCATCTCTATGTCTACCCTAACGGCTGTAAGCTTGACGACAGCATTGAGGCTGCAGCACTGATGGGCATGCGTTTCCATGCCAGCCGGGGCAGCATGAGTGTGGGCAAATCCCTCGGAGGCCTGCCGCCCGATTCGCTGGTTGAGAATGAAGCCGCCATCCTCAAGGATACGCAGCGTGTGATTGAACGCTATCACGATGACAGCCACGGCTCGATGTTACGCATCGTGGTGGCCCCATGTTCACCGTTCTCAGTCAGTCGTGAACTGATGAAACAATCCGCTGCACTGGCACGCAGCTTCAACGTCTCGATGCATACTCATCTGGCGGAGAACGACAACGATATCCGATATAGCCGCGAAAAGTTCCACATGACGCCAGCACAGTACGTTGAAGACCTCGGCTGGGTAGGGCCGGATGTCTGGCATGCACACTGCGTTAAACTGGATCAGTATGGTATGGAGCTCTTTGCACGCACCGGAACCGGCGTCGCACACTGTCCCTGTTCAAACATGCGGCTCGGTTCGGGCATTGCACCAATACGCCACATGTGCGATGCCGGTGTCCATGTCGGTATGGGCGTAGATGGGTCAGCCTCCAATGACAGCTCAGACATGATAGCGGAGGTACGTCAGGCAATGCTGTTACAACGCGTGGGTTTCGGCCCGGATGCGATGACGGCTCGTCAGGCTCTGGAGCTGGCGACGCTGGGTGGAGCAAAAGTGCTGAATCGCGATGACGTGGGCGCCATTGCGCCGGGCATGATGGCTGATCTGGCCATCTTTGATTTGAATCGCATTGGTCTTGCCGGGGCGGGGCACGATCCTGTCGCCGCCCTGGTGTTCTGTAATCCGGGGCAGGTCGCTTACAGCATCATCAACGGAAAAGTCAGGGTGCGAAACGGACAACTGGCCGGAATTGAACTGCCAGCCGTGCTGCATCAGCATAACCAACTGGCCAGAAAACTGGTTAGTTGAGTCATAAGGGCACTTTATTAGGGAGGCGACGAAAAATAAGGCAGATTACATTTGCTACTGTTCGCACTATTCCCTAGAATACGCCCTCCCTGTCATCAGGGAAAATCAGCGGCTCGATTGAGAGCCGTTTATTTTTTCTACCCATCTGTGAGAACCGGTGTTACAATGCCGCGCCCTCAATTATGGGGCTTTCTAACGACCTGAGGTTTAGGTCCCGAAGTAGTAGTTGACATTAGCGGAGCACTAAAATGATCCAAGAACAGACTATGCTGAACGTCGCCGACAACTCCGGTGCACGTCGCGTAATGTGTATCAAGGTTCTGGGTGGCTCGCACCGTCGCTACGCAGGCGTCGGTGACATCATCAAAGTTACCATCAAGGAAGCAATTCCTCGTGGTAAAGTCAAAAAAGGTGATGTCCTGAAGGCGGTAGTGGTGCGCACCAGGAAGGGTGTTCGTCGCCCGGACGGTTCTGTCATTCGCTTCGATGGTAATGCATGCGTTATTCTGAACAATAACAGTGAGCAGCCTATCGGTACGCGTATTTTTGGGCCGGTAACTCGTGAACTTCGTACTGAAAAGTTCATGAAAATTATCTCTCTGGCACCAGAAGTACTCTAAGGAGCGAACAATGGCAGCTAAAATCCGTCGTAACGACGAAGTTATCGTGTTAACCGGTAAAGATAAAGGTAAGCGCGGTAAAGTTAAGAATGTCCTGTCTTCTGGTAAGGTCATCGTTGAAGGTATCAACCTGGTTAAGAAACATCAGAAGCCGGTTCCGGCTCTGAACCAACCAGGTGGCATCGTTGAAAAAGAAGCTGCTATTCAGGTTTCTAACGTTGCACTGTTCAACGCGGCAACTGGTAAGGCTGACCGTGTAGGCTTTAGATTCGAAGACGGCAAAAAAGTCCGTTTCTTCAAGTCTAACAGCGAAACTATCAAGTAATTTGGAGTAGTACGATGGCGAAACTGCATGATTACTACAAAGACGAAGTAGTCCAGAAACTCATGACAGAGTTTGGCTACAATTCTGTCATGCAAGTCCCTCGGGTCGAGAAGATCACCCTGAACATGGGTGTTGGTGAAGCGATCGCTGACAAGAAACTGCTGGATAATGCAGCAGCAGACCTGGCAGCAATCTCCGGTCAAAAACCGCTGGTCACCAAAGCACGCAAATCAGTTGCAGGCTTCAAAATCCGTCAGGGCTATCCGATCGGCTGTAAAGTAACTCTGCGTGGCGAGCGCATGTGGGAGTTCTTTGAGCGTCTGGTCACCATTGCAGTTCCACGTATCCGTGACTTCCGTGGCTTGTCCGCTAAGTCATTCGATGGTCGTGGCAACTACAGCATGGGTGTACGTGAGCAGATCATCTTCCCAGAAATCGACTACGACAAAGTCGATCGCGTTCGTGGTTTGGATATCACCATTACCACTACTGCGAAATCTGATGATGAAGGCCGTGCTCTGCTGGCTGCCTTTGACTTCCCGTTCCGTAAGTAAGGTAGGGTTACTTAATGGCTAAGCAATCTATGAAAGCACGCGAAGTTAAGCGTGCAAAATTAGCAGACAAATTCTTCGCTAAACGCGCTGAACTGAAAGCGATCATCTCTGATGTGAACGCTTCCGACGAAGACCGTTGGGATGCTGTTCTGAAGCTGCAGAGTCTGCCGCGTGATTCCAGCCCTTCACGTCAGCGTAACCGCTGCCGTCAAACAGGTCGTCCGCACGGTTTCCTGCGGAAGTTTGGGTTGAGCCGTATCAAGGTCCGCGAAGCCGCCATGCGCGGTGAAATTCCGGGTCTGAAAAAGGCTAGCTGGTAATTGTCACCAATTGAATCACGGGAGTAACACAGATGAGCATGCAAGATCCGATCGCGGATATGCTGACCCGTATCCGTAACGGTCAGGCCGCGAACAAAGTTGCGGTCACCATGCCTTCCTCCAAGCTGAAATTGGCAATTGCCAACGTTCTGAAGGAAGAAGGATATATTGAAGATTTCAAAATCGAAGGCGACATCAAGCTGGAACTGGAACTTACTCTCAAGTATTTCCAGGGCAAAGCTGTTGTAGAAAGCATTCAGCGAGTAAGCCGTCCTGGCCTGCGCATCTATAAGAAAAAAGATGAGCTGCCAAAGGTAATGGCTGGTATGGGCATCGCTGTAGTTTCTACATCTAAAGGTGTCATGACTGATCGTGCAGCGCGCCAGGCAGGTCTTGGTGGCGAAATTATCTGCTACGTAGCGTAATCGGAGGATACATATGTCTCGTGTTGCTAAAGCACCTGTCGTTGTTCCTGCCGGCGTAGAGGTAAAACTCGACGGTCAGGTAATTTCGATTAAAGGTAAAAACGGCGAGCTGACTCGTACTATCAATGATGCTGTTGAAGTTAAGCATGCTGACAACGCTCTGACTTTCGCTCCGCGCGAAGGTTTCGTTGACGGCTGGGCGCAGGCGGGTACTTCTCGCGCGCTGCTGAACGCAATGGTTATCGGTGTTACCGAAGGCTTCACTAAGAAGCTGCAGCTGGTTGGTGTAGGTTATCGTGCAGCCGTTAAAGGCGACGTGGTAAACCTGTCTCTGGGCTTTTCTCATCCAGTCGATCACCAGCTGCCCGCGGGTATCACTGCAGAATGTCCAACTCAGACTGAGATCGTGCTGAAAGGCGCTGATAAACAGCTGATTGGTCAGGTTGCTGCGGACCTGCGCGCCTACCGTCGTCCTGAGCCTTATAAAGGCAAGGGTGTCCGTTACGCCGACGAAGTCGTGCGTACCAAAGAGGCTAAGAAGAAGTAAGGTAACACTATGGATAAGAAATCTGCTCGTATCCGTCGTGCGACCCGTGCACGTCGCAAGCTCAAAGAGCTGGGTGCTACTCGCCTGGTGGTACATCGTACCCCGCGTCATATTTACGCACAGGTAATCGCCCCGAATGGTTCCGAAGTTCTGGTCGCTGCTTCTACTGTAGAAAAAGCTATCACTGAACAACTGAAGTATACCGGTAATAAAGAAGCCGCAGCTGCAGTAGGTAAAGCTATCGCAGAACGCGCAATCGAAAAAGGCATCACTGGTGTTTCTTTCGACCGTTCCGGTTTCCAATATCATGGTCGCGTCCAGGCACTGGCAGATGCTGCCCGTGAAGCTGGCCTTCAGTTCTAAGGTAGAGGTCTAAGATGGCACACATCGAGAAACAAGCTGGCGAACTGCAGGAAAAACTGATCGCGGTAAACCGTGTTTCTAAAACTGTTAAAGGTGGTCGTATCTTCTCCTTCACAGCACTGACTGTGGTAGGCGATGGTAATGGTCGCGTAGGTTTTGGTTACGGTAAAGCGCGTGAAGTTCCAGCAGCGATCCAGAAAGCGATGGAGAAAGCCCGTCGCAACATGGTTAACGTCGCGCTGACCAACGGCACCCTGCAGCACCCTGTTAAAGGTGCACACACGGGTTCCCGCGTGTTCATGCAGCCGGCTTCAGAAGGTACCGGTATCATCGCCGGTGGTGCAATGCGCGCCGTTCTGGAAGTCGCTGGAGTTCATAACGTACTGGCAAAAGCCTATGGTTCTACTAACCCGATTAACGTGGTTCGTGCAACTATCGACGGCCTGGGCAATATGAAATCTCCGGAAATGGTCGCTGCTAAGCGTGGTAAATCCGTTGAAGAAATTCTGGGGTAATCACGATGGCTAAGACTATTAAAATCACTCAAACCCGTAGTTCAATCGGCCGCTTGCCTAAGCATAAAGCCACTCTGGTTGGCCTGGGTCTGCGTCGTATTGGCCACACCGTTGAGCGTGAAGACACGCCTGCAGTACGCGGTATGGTTAACGCGGTTTCCTATATGGTTAAAGTGGAGGAGTAAGAGATGCGTTTAAATACTCTGTCTCCGGCCGAAGGGTCTAAGCACGCTACCAAGCGTCTGGGTCGTGGTATCGGTTCTGGCCTCGGAAAAACCGGTGGTCGTGGTCACAAAGGTCAGAACTCACGTTCTGGCGGTGGCGTACGTCGCGGTTTCGAAGGTGGTCAGATGCCTCTGTACCGTCGTCTGCCGAAGTTCGGTTTCACCTCTCGCAAAGCAATGATCACCACAGAGATTCGTCTGTCTGATCTGGCGAAAGTTGAAGGCGGTATCGTCGACCTGAACGCGCTGAAAGCAGCCAACATTGTCGGTGTTCAGATTGAATTCGTTAAAGTAATTCTGTCTGGTGAAGTATCTACACCGGTAACGGTTCGCGGCCTGCGTGTCACCAAAGGTGCTCGTGCTGCAATCGAAGCTGCTGGCGGTAAAATCGAGGAATAAGTAGCAGATGGCTAAACAACCGGGATTAGATTTTCAAAGTGCCAAAGGTGGCTTTGGTGAGCTGAAACGCAGACTGCTGTTTGTAATCGGCGCACTCATTGTCTTCCGTATTGGCTCTTTTATTCCAATCCCTGGTATTGATGCCACTGTACTTGCCAAACTGCTTGAGCAACAGCGTGGCACCATCATTGAAATGTTTAACATGTTCTCTGGTGGTGCTCTCAGCCGTGCTTCTATTTTCGCACTGGGTATCATGCCGTATATTTCGGCATCAATTATCATTCAGTTATTAACGGTGGTTCATCCAGCGTTAGCGGAAATTAAGAAAGAAGGTGAGGCTGGCCGTCGTAAGATTAGCCAGTACACCCGATACGGTACGTTGGTATTGGCCATATTTCAGTCGATCGGTATTGCTACCGGTCTGCCGAATATGCCAGGGATGCAAGGCCTGGTCATGAATCCAGGCTTTGCTTTCTACTTTACCGCTGTTGTGAGTCTGGTCTCAGGAACAATGTTCCTGATGTGGCTGGGCGAACAGATTACTGAGCGTGGTATCGGTAACGGTATTTCGATCATTATCTTCGCAGGTATTGTTGCGGGTCTTCCGCCGGCCATTGGCCATACCATCGAGCAAGCGCGGCAAGGCGACCTGCACTTCCTTCTGTTGCTGTTGGTTGCAGTACTCGTATTCGCAGTGACCTTCTTTGTTATCTTCGTTGAACGTGGTCAGCGCCGCATTGTGGTGAACTACGCAAAACGTCAGCAGGGTCGTCGCGTTTACGCTGCACAGAGCACACATTTACCGTTGAAAGTGAATATGGCGGGTGTTATTCCAGCCATCTTTGCTTCCAGCATTATTCTGTTCCCGGCAACGATTGCATCGTGGTTTGGGGGCGGTACCGGTTGGAACTGGCTGACAACAATTTCGCTGTATTTGCAGCCAGGACAGCCGCTTTATGTGCTACTCTATGCGACTGCAATCATCTTCTTCTGTTTCTTCTATACGGCGTTGGTTTTCAACCCACGTGAAACAGCAGATAACCTGAAGAAGTCTGGTGCATTCGTACCGGGAATTCGTCCGGGAGAGCAAACGGCGAAGTATATTGATAAAGTGATGACGCGACTGACCTTAATCGGCGCGCTGTATATTACTTTTATCTGCCTTATCCCGGAGTTCATGCGTGATGCGATGAAGGTTCCCTTCTACTTTGGCGGTACTTCACTGCTCATCGTAGTTGTCGTCATCATGGACTTTATGGCTCAAGTGCAAACTCTGATGATGTCTAGTCAGTATGAGTCGGCACTGAAGAAAGCTAACCTGAAAGGCTACGGCCGTTAATTCAGTTGGTTGAGAAGTTACGGAGAGTAAAAATGAAAGTTCGTGCTTCCGTCAAGAGATTATGTCGTAACTGCAAAATCATTCGTCGCGACGGTGTCGTACGTGTGATCTGCAGCGCCGAGCCAAAGCATAAACAGCGCCAAGGCTGATTTTGTCACATATTTTTCTTGCAAAGTCGGGTTGAGCTGGCTAGATTAGCCAGCCAATCTTTTGTATGTCAGTACGTTTCCATTTGAGTATCCTGAAAACGGGCTTTTCAGCATGGGACGTGCTTGTTTAATTATAGGAGTGCATAGTGGCCCGTATAGCAGGCATTAACATTCCTGATCAAAAACATACCGTTATCGCATTAACTTCGATCTTCGGTATTGGTAAAACCCGTTCAAAAGCCATCTGCGCTTCTACGGGTATTGCTGAAAATGTTAAGATCAGTGAGCTGTCTGAAGAACAAATTGATCAGCTGCGTGATGCAGTTGCGAAATTCGTTGTAGAAGGTGATCTGCGCCGTGAAATCACCCTGAGCATCAAGCGTCTTATGGACCTTGGTTGCTACCGTGGTTTGCGCCATCGTCGTGGTCTTCCGGTTCGCGGTCAGCGTACTAAGACCAACGCACGTACCCGTAAGGGTCCGCGTAAACCGATCAAGAAATAATCGGGGTGAGTAAATAATGGCAAAGGCACCAGTTCGTGCACGCAAGCGTGTAAGAAAACAAGTCTCAGATGGCGTGGCTCATGTCCATGCTTCTTTTAACAACACCATCGTTACCATTACTGATCGTCAGGGTAACGCACTGGGTTGGGCAACCGCCGGTGGTTCCGGTTTCCGCGGTTCACGTAAATCCACTCCGTTTGCTGCTCAGGTCGCTGCAGAGCGCTGTGCAGAAGCGGTAAAAGATTACGGAATTAAGAACCTGGAAGTTATGGTAAAGGGTCCGGGTCCAGGTCGCGAATCTACGATTCGTGCTTTGAACGCCGCTGGTTTCCGCATCACTAATATTACTGATGTGACTCCGATCCCTCATAACGGTTGTCGTCCGCCGAAAAAACGTCGCGTATAACGCCCGTTTTTTTAGGATAGTTGGAGAAAGAAAATGGCAAGATATTTGGGTCCTAAGCTCAAGCTGAGCCGTCGTGAGGGCACTGACTTATTCCTTAAGTCTGGCGTTCGCGCGATTGATTCCAAGTGTAAGATTGAACAAGCCCCTGGTCAGCATGGTGCGCGTAAACCGCGTCTGTCTGATTACGGCGGTCAGTTACGTGAAAAGCAGAAAGTTCGTCGTATCTACGGCGTGCTGGAGCGTCAGTTCCGTAACTATTATAAAGAAGCAGCTCGTCTGAAAGGCAACACCGGTGAAAACCTGTTGGCTCTGCTGGAAGGTCGTCTGGACAACGTAGTTTATCGTATGGGCTTTGGTGCCACTCGTGCGGAAGCACGTCAGCTGGTAAGCCATAAGTCTGTTCTGGTAAATGGCCGCGTTGTTAACATCGCTTCTTATCAGGTATCTCCGAATGATGTCGTTAGCATCCGTGAGAAAGCCAAAAAGCAATCTCGCGTGAAGGCCGCTCTGGAGCTGGCTGAGCAGCGTGAAAAGCCAACCTGGCTGGAAGTTGATGCGACTAAGATGGAAGGTGTGTTCAAGCGTATTCCTGAACGTACTGATCTGTCTGCGGACATTAACGAACACCTGATCGTCGAGCTTTACTCCAAGTAAAGCTTAGTACCAAAGAGAGGACACAATGCAGGGTTCTGTGACAGAGTTTCTAAAACCGCGCCTGGTAGATATCGAGCAAGTGAGTTCGACGCACGCCAAGGTGACCCTTGAGCCTTTAGAGCGTGGCTTTGGCCATACTCTTGGTAACGCACTGCGCCGTATTCTGCTTTCATCCATGCCGGGTTGCGCGGTGACCGAGGTTGAAATTGATGGTGTACTTCATGAGTACAGCACCAAAGAGGGCGTACAGGAAGATATCCTGGAAATCCTGCTCAACCTGAAAGGGCTGGCGGTAAGAGTTCAGGGTAAAGATGAAGTTATTCTGACCCTGAATAAATCTGGCATTGGCCCTGTGACTGCAGCCGACATTACCCATGATGGTGATGTCGAAATCGTCAAGCCTCAGCATGTCATTTGCCATCTGACCGATGAGAACGCGGCTATCAGCATGCGTATCAAAGTTCAGCGTGGACGTGGCTATGTGCCGGCTTCTGCCCGAATTCATTCGGAAGAAGATGAGCGCCCAATCGGCCGCCTGTTAGTTGACGCTTGCTATAGCCCTGTAGACCGTATCGCCTACAATGTTGAAGCAGCGCGAGTAGAGCAGCGCACCGACCTGGACAAGCTGGTCATCGAAATGGAAACCAACGGCACAATCGATCCTGAAGAGGCGATTCGTCGTGCGGCAACCATTCTGGCAGAACAACTTGAAGCTTTCGTTGACTTACGTGATGTACGTCAGCCGGAAGTTAAAGAAGAGAAACCAGAATTCGATCCGATCCTGCTGCGCCCTGTTGACGATCTGGAATTGACTGTCCGCTCTGCTAACTGCCTTAAGGCAGAAGCTATCCACTACATCGGTGATCTGGTACAGCGTACCGAGGTTGAGCTGCTTAAAACGCCTAACCTTGGTAAAAAATCTCTTACTGAGATTAAAGATGTGCTGGCTTCGCGTGGTCTTTCTCTGGGTATGCGCCTTGAGAACTGGCCGCCAGCAAGCATTGCTGATGAATAATCAGATCACAGGTTAAGGTTTCACTGAGAAGGATAAGGTCATGCGCCATCGTAAGAGTGGTCGTCAACTGAACCGCAACAGCAGCCATCGTCAGGCTATGTTCCGCAACATGGCCGGTTCTCTGGTTCGTCATGAGATCATCAAAACGACTCTGCCGAAAGCCAAAGAACTGCGTCGCGTAGTTGAGCCGCTGATTACTCTTGCCAAGACCGACAGCGTAGCTAATCGTCGTCTGGCATTCGCCCGTACTCGTGATAACGAGATCGTGGCAAAACTGTTTAATGAGCTGGGCCCGCGTTTCGCGAGCCGTGCCGGTGGTTACACTCGTATTCTGAAGTGTGGCTTCCGTGCTGGTGACAACGCTCCGATGGCTTACATCGAGCTGGTTGATCGTCCAGAAGCTCAAGCAGAAGCAGCCGCAGAGTAATCTGTAGCAACGTAAAAAACCCGCTTCGGCGGGTTTTTTATTGCCTGAAATTTACTACCTTAGAACTTACTCTTTTCATGTTCAAAGGAGCTAACTATGTGGCTGGTTGATGAACTTGCTGAACAGCACATCAAAGCGGCGCTGGAAAAAGGCGAGCTGAGTAATCTTCCCGGCTCTGGTAAGCCACTGCAGCTGGATGATGACAGTCATGTTCCGCCTGAGTTAAGAGCGGGCTACCGGTTGCTGAAAAATTCGGGCTTTCTGCCGCCGGAGCTTGAGCTCAGACGTGAAGCCTTGGAAGTTAACGATCTTATTCGCAACCTCGATCCTGCGGATCAACACTATCAGGATCATTGTCATCGGCTTCAGGTGCTGGAGCTAAGATTACGCCAGGCGGGTATCAGTACCGATTTTCTTCATGGCAGTTATTCTACTGCTATTCAGCATCGTTTCCGCGAGGAGGAGTAAATGTTTCGCATCGGTCAGTTAGCTAAGCTTGCAGAGGTGACGCCAGACACCATCCGTTTTTATGAAAAACAGCAGATGATGGATCATGACGGTCGTACGGAAGGGGGATTTCGCCTTTATACCGAGGCCGATCTTCAGCGTCTGAAATTTATTCGCTACGGTCGTAAACTCGGATTTAGCCTTGAAGCCATCAGAGAGCTACTTTCTATAAGGGTCGATCCTGCGCATCATACCTGTCAGGAATCGAAAGCGATCGTTGAAAAACGGCTAAGTGAAGTGGCTCAGATGATCGCAGAATTGGAAACGATGCAACGTTCTCTGCGTCACCTCTCGGACGCGTGTTGTGGTGACAGTCACAGTAGCATTTCGTGCTCAATTCTTGAGGCACTTGAGCGGGGAGAGGCGTTGAGTAAATAAGCATCTTGTTATTTTGCTGCAAAGGAATAGAGTATCAGACCATCTCAACAGGAGGCGTCATGAGTAAATATCAGCACACTAAAGGGCAAATACGCGATAACGCGATTCAGGCTCTGCTGCACGACCCGTTATTTCGACAACGTATTGAACAGAAGCAAAAGGGTAAGGGCAGTTTTAAGCGGAAAGAGAAACATGGTAAGGGGACGGGATGGGAGGGCAGTGATAAGAAAGCGTCTTATCACTGCCCTTCTACTTTTTCAGTAAAAAAACCGCCGTTGAGGCGGCTTATTCACTATACCCGGGTGTTCTGCTGTTTCAGCAGATCGCGGATTTCAGTCAGTAAAACTTCTTCATTTGACGGTTTAGCAACCGGCTTCTCCACTTCCTTTTTCTTGTACAGACGATTCATCAACTTAATCGCCATAAAGATCGCGAAAGCGATAATGACGAAATCAAAGATGGTCTGAAGGAAGATACCGTACTGCATAACAACAGCTGGCGCATCGCCAGTTGCGGGCTTAAGAACCCAGGCGAATGATTTGAAATCGACTCCACCGATCAGCAGGCCTAATGGTGGCATGATGATATTAGCGACTAATGATGAAACGATTTTGCCGAATGCCGCACCGATGATAACACCCACGGCTAAATCCATTACGTTGCCGCGCATTGCGAAATCACGAAACTCTTTGATTAAACTCATACTTCTCTCCTTGCCCAAGCTAACGCCATAAAGTCTAACAAACCTCACTGTTTTTGCCATCAACACAGCCAATTAAGCAGCGGTTTTGTATGCCGTATGCTGAGTCAGCCTGTAAACGCGGCATTTAAAGGAAAAACGGACTCGGCTGGAAGAGACGTTCCACATCTGACACGAATTTCTTGTCGGTCAGGAACATGATGACATGATCGCCTTGTTCAATACGCAGGTTATCATTGGCAATCATCACATCATCACCACGAACAACAGCGCCAATAATGGTCCCTGGCGGCAGTTTGATGTCATCAATCGAACGACCCACAACGCGTGACGTCGACTCGTCACCATGCGCTATCGCTTCGATCGCCTCTGCAATACCGCGTCGTAAAGATGAAACGCCCACGATATCCGCTTTGCGCACATGACCCAGCAGAGCCGAGATCGTGGCTTGCTGAGGGGAAATAGCGATATCGATGACGCTGCCCTGGACCAGATCGACGTAAGCGCGGCGCTGAATCAGTACCATCACTTTTTTTGCACCCATCTTTTTCGCCAGCATGGCAGACATGATGTTGGCTTCATCATCGTTGGTGACGGCGATAAACAGATCGACCTGCTCAACGTGTTCTTCAGCGAGCAGCTCCTGATCGGACGCATCGCCATAAAACACCACGGTGTCATGCAGATGTTCTGCGAGTTCCGCTGCGCGCTGGGGATTCCGCTCAATCAGCTTAACGCTGTAGTGCTTCTCAAGCCGCTGCGCCAGACCGAAACCGATGTTGCCGCCACCGACCAGCATAATCCGTTTATAAGGTTTCTCCAGCCGCTGCATTTCACTCATCACCGCACGAATGTTCTGGCTGGCAGCGATGAAGAACACTTCATCACCGGCTTCTACGATGGTTGAACCCTGCGGACGAATAGGGCGATCCTGGCGGAATATAGCGGCTACGCGCGTATCAATGTGTGGCATGTGCTCACGCATGATCGATAGCGGATTTCCCACCAGCGGCCCGCCATAATAGGCTTTTACCACTGCCAGACTGACTTTTCCTTCAGCAAAGTTAACCACCTGCAATGCGCCAGGATACTGAATCAGACGGTAAATGTTGTCGATGACCAGCTGCTCAGGGGAGATCAGATGATCGATAGGCACTGCTTCAGGTATAAACAACTTGTCTGCATCACGCAGATAGTCGGCCGCACGGATACGGGCGATGCGATTCGGCGTATTGAAAAGCGAATAAGCAATTTGGCAGGCGATCATGTTGGTTTCATCCGAGTTGGTTACAGCAACCAGCATGTCGGCATCTTCTGCACCCGCCTCACGCAAAATTCTCGGATGGGAACCATGACCCTGAACCACGCGCAGATCGAATTTGTCCTGCAGATGACGCAGGCGCGAAGAGTCAGTATCGACAACCGTGATGTCGTTGTTCTCACCTACCAGATTTTCTGCCAGGGTTCCGCCAACCTGTCCTGCACCCAGAATGATTATTTTCATCGCTTATCAATACTCATCTCAGTTTGTACCCGATTTCTTTATCAGCTTAGCGTAGAAGAAACCATCTCCGCCCTCGGCTTCCGGGAATACCTGCAACCCGTTAGCGGACGCATCCCACAACGGTTCCGCCTGGGCGTCGTGCTGGCGTTGCAGGAAAGCGTCTATCTGCTGATGATTCTCTTCTGGCAGGATAGAGCAGGTCGCATAAATCAGCGTACCGCCGGGTTTAAGGTGTGGCCAGATAGCATCAAGAATTTCGCTCTGAAGCTTTGCCAGCTCAGCGATATCACGATCGCGACGCAGCCACTTAATGTCGGGATGGCGTCGGATAACACCGGTTGCAGAGCAGGGCGCATCCAGCAGAATCCGGTCAAACTGACGATCACCGCACCACTGCTGCGGCGTCCGTCCATCACCCTGTTTAATGTCTGCTTTCATGCCCAGTCGCTGCAGATTCTCCTCCACGCGTTTAAGGCGTTGCGCATCCACGTCGACGGCCATTACATGGGCTTCCGGCGCGATTTCAAGGATGTGGGTCGTTTTGCCGCCGGGAGCCGCGCATAAATCCAGGATCTGTTCGCCGTTTTGCGGTTCAAGCAGTAACGCACAGCGCTGAGCGGACAAATCCTGCACGGTTACCCAACCCCGATCAAACCCAGGTAACTGACTGACGGGGGCAGGGGCGTCAAGCCGCAGCGCATCCGGCACGTCGTCAGCCGGTTGTGCATTCCTGCCACTTTCAACCAGCTTGTGCAGCCACGCGTCACGATCCTGGTGCTGACGGTTAATCCGCAGCCACATCGGCGGACGCAGATTATTGGCTTCCACAATCTGTTGCCACTGTTCCGGCCAGGCATGCTGCAATCGCTTTAGCAGCCATCCCGGATGCAGATAACGCTGTGGGCCATCCTGAATGCTGGCGAGCAGCTCTTCCCGCTGGCGCTGAAACTGGCGTAATACACCATTTAATAAGCCTTTCAGGCTGGTACGCTTCAGGACTTCGGCGCCCGCGACGGTTTCTGCCAGTGCGGCATGGGCAGGTACGCGGGTATATTCCAGCTGATAAAGACCGACCATCATCAGATAGTGCAGAACCCGCTGTTTGCCTGTCAGTGGACGCTCCATCAGTTTGCCGATTAGCGCTTCCAGCTGCGGCAATGTGCGCAATACGCCAAAACAGATTTCCTGCACTAACGCGCTATCTTTGTCAGAGAGTTTTTTCTGGGCGGCGGGGAGTGCCGTATTCAGGGATTCGCCCTTGTCGACAACGCGCTCAATAAGTTGAGCGGAGAGGCTACGCAGGTTGATTGATTTAGTCATAAGGTTTTGTCATCAAACAAAAGGCCCGGTGAGTGACCGGGCCTGAGAGTCAGTCCAGAAGGGTTCCAGGTTCAAACCATTCCCGGCGCGAGTTGAGAAGATCCTGAGCCGACATCGGCTTTTTACCGGCGGGCTGTAACTGCAGCAGATTAAGTACACCCTGAGCCGTCGCTACCTGTATGCCATGCTTATCCGCACTGATTATTTCACCCAGCGAACGATCGCAGTGAGGCAGGACACTTGCCTGCCAGACTTTCACGGGTTGATCATCAATGGTGAAAAAGCTCATCGGCCACGGGTTAAACGCGCGAATACAGCGCTCGAGCTGTTCTGCTGAGAGTGTCCAGTCAAGACGCGCCTCCTCTTTACTAAGCTTCTCAGCATAGTTGGCCAGAGTCTCATCCTGTTTTTCAGGTGAAGCCTGCTGTGTGCTCAGTAAGGTCAGCGTATCCAGCAGCCCCTGTGGACCAAGCTGCGCGAGCTTGTCATAGAGCGTTGCACTGGTATCGTGGGCAGTAATCGGACAAGCGAGCTTATGCAGCATATCGCCAGTATCCAGACCGACGTCCATCTGCATAATGGTCACGCCGGTTTCACTGTCGCCAGCCCACAGAGCGCGCTGAATAGGCGCGGCTCCGCGCCAGCGCGGCAGCAGCGAACCATGAACGTTGATACAGCCGAGACGTGGCATATCCAGCACGGCCTTGGGCAGAATCAATCCGTAGGCCACAACTACCATCACATCGGCCTTCAGATCAGCGACCAGTCGCTGATTTTCTTCAGGTCGCAGAGACTTCGGCTGATAAACCGGAATGTCATGTGACAGCGCCAGCGTTTTGACCGGGCCTGGGGTGAGTTTGTTACCGCGACCCGCAGGACGATCAGGTTGGGTGAATACGCCGATAACCTGATGTTCAGAAGCAAGCAGCGCGTCAAGATGACGCGCTGCGAAGTCAGGTGTGCCGGCAAAGATGATTTTTAGCGGGGCAGACACGTTTATCCCTTCTTAAGCTCTCAGGAAGCCTGCGCGTTCTGACGCGCCAGTTTCTCTAATTTAGTTTTGATTCGTTGCCGCTTCAGAGGCGACAGATAATCAATAAACAGTTTGCCTTCCAGATGATCAATCTCATGCTGGATGCAGATGGCCAGTAACTCGCTGGCTTCCAGCTCGAAACTTTTACCGTCACGATCAAGGGCGCGAACCTTTACCCGCTCGGCACGTGGAACAAATGCGCGCTGTTCCGGAATAGAGAGGCAACCCTCTTCAATACCGGTTTCGCCGCTTTTTTCAAGCAGCTCAGGGTTGATCAGGACTAAACGCTCTTCACGACTTTCAGAGACATCAATCACGATAATGCGCTGATGAATATCGACCTGCGTAGCCGCAAGACCTATACCTTCTTCGGCATACATCGTCTCGAACATATCATCAACGATACGCTGAATGTCTGCGTTAACTTCTTTAACGGGCGCGGCGACTTTGCGAAGACGCTCGTCAGGGAAATGTAATACCTGCAAAACTGACATAAATATCCAGATCTGTATTCGGTTAAGAAAAGATTACTGCCTCATATTGTAGACTTTTCGAGGCCTGATTGACAGCATTGTGCGGCAGGAAGCAAGGGCGATCAGGGAGCAGGAGATGGACAAAATAGGGCAGTATGTGCGGCTGGCTGCCGTCACCGGAATGACAGGGAAACGCTGGGTTGACGTGGCGCAGCAGACAGGTGCCGGACCGGCAGACGATGAGCAGCTTATCCGGCTTGGGTTAGACGCCAGCCAGCGGCAGCAATATTATGAATTTAATGAAAAAAATATTGAGCAAGTCTGTTCCTGGCTGGCGCAGAGTCCGGCTCATCATCTGATTACCGCTCTGGATGCAGCTTATCCAGCCCGTCTTAAAGAAACCAATCGTTTTCCGCCCCTGCTCTATATTGATGGCGATCCTGCCGTTATCACTACACCACAGTTAGCCATTGTGGGGAGCCGAAACAGCTCCCACTATGGTCGTTACTGGTGTGACTGGTTTACCCAGCATTTAAGCGCGGGCGGATTGACTATCACCAGCGGACTGGCGCGGGGTATTGATGGCGTTGCACATCAGGCCGCACTCAACGTGGGCGGTAAAACGGTGGCAGTGTTAGGAAGCGGATTGCAGCGTCTCTATCCCAAAAACCATACAGGCCTTGCCGCCGAGATCGTCGAGCAGGGCGGTGCTATCGTTTCTGAGTTTCCACTGACGACCATACCGCATCCCCTTAATTTTCCACGCCGCAATCGTATCATTAGCGGCCTGAGCCACGGTGTGCTGGTGGTAGAAGCCTCGCTGAAAAGTGGCTCACTGGTGACGGCCCGTTATGCGCTGGAGCAAAATCGCAATGTCTATGCTTTACCTGGCGCACTCGGCAACCCGTTAAGCGAAGGCGTAAACTGGCTGATTCAGCAGGGCGCGCTGCTGGTGGCTCATCCCAATAACATCGTAGAAGATCTGGCAAATGCACTTAACTGGCTACCTGTGGCTCAGGCGGATGAAATTTATTCTGAGGTGAGGGACGATGCTCCATTGCCATTTGCTGATGTGTTGGCTAACGTAGGAGATGATGTTACACCTGTTGACGTTGTCGCTGAACGTGCCGGCCAATCTGTGCCAGTTATCTCAGCTCAGTTGCTGGAACTGGAGTTAGCAGGATGGATCGCAGCTGTACCCGGCGGCTATGTCCGATTGAGGAGGGCATGCCATGTTCGACGTACTGATGTACTTGTTTGAAACATATATCCACAACGAAGCAGAAATGGGTGTTGATCAGGACAGATTGACAGACGACCTGACGGATGCCGGGTTCCATCGTGAAGATGTTTACAGTGCGCTGAACTGGTTAGAAAGACTGGCTGACTATCAGGAAGGACTGGTAGAACCAATTTTACTGACAAATGATCCGCTCTCCATGCGTATTTATACCGATGAAGAGAGCAAACGTTTAGATGCTGACAGCCGTGGTTTCCTGCTGTTCCTGGAGCAGATTCAGGTGCTGAACCTGGAAACCCGTGAAATGGTCATCGAACGTATCATGGCGCTGGATACCTCTGAGTTTGACCTTGAGGATCTCAAATGGGTGGTGCTGATGGTGTTGTTCAACATCCCGGGATGTGAAAATGCCTATCAGCAGATGGAAGAACTGCTATTCGACGCCAATGAAGGTATGCTGCATTAAATTTCCTTTCATGCATTGATCGCTATGAGTAAAGCTGCACTCTTCACCGTGCGTAAACAGGATCCCTGCCCCGCTTGCGGGGCAGAACTGGTTATCCGCTCCGGTAAACACGGTCCTTTTCTGGGCTGCACGAACTACCCGGCTTGTGACTACATCCGACCTTTAAAAGGTCAGGCCGATGGCCATGTGGTCAAAGTGCTGCAAGGCCATGCCTGTCCTGAATGCGGTGCGGATAAAGTGTTGCGGCAGGGGCGTTTTGGCATGTTCATCGGCTGCAGCCTCTATCCGGAATGCGGATACACAGAAACCATCGATAAACCGGATGAAACCTCGCTGGCCTGCCCACAGTGCCATGAAGGCCGGTTAGTTCAGCGGCGTTCCCGTTATGGCAAAACGTTTCACTCCTGTGATCGTTATCCGGCCTGTCAGTTTGTCGTCAATCTGACACCCGTTGCCGGAATCTGTCCTTATTGTGAGTATCCGCTGTTAGTTGAGAAAAAGACGGCTCAGGGCGTTAAGCGCTTCTGCGCCAGTAAGAGTTGTGGCAAAGCCATCGCTGAAGAGAATTCATAGACCATGGAAAATCAACACCTCGCCGATTCACTTGAGACCTGTTTAGAGCATCTGAATCGTCAGGCGGTCATCGCCTATCCTACGGAAGCCGTATTTGGTCTGGGCTGTGACCCTGACAGTGAATCTGCCGTTATGGCCCTGCTGGCACTCAAACAGCGCCCGGTAGAGAAGGGGCTCATCCTCATTGCGGCTGATTACAGTCAGCTTGAGCCTTACATCTCGGCGCGCGAACTTTCTGTAATCCAGCGGGAGCGGATGTTTGCCCGCTGGCCCGGCCCGGTGACTTTTGTCGTACCGGTACCGCCACAAACGCCTCGCTGGCTTACCGGACAGTTTGATTCACTGGCCATTCGCGTCAGTGATCATCCGGATGTTCAGGCGCTATGCCGCGCGTTTGGCAAACCGCTGGTCTCGACCAGCGCAAATCTGTCAGGCCTCCCTCCCTGCCGCACAGCAGAAGAAGTGAAGCAGCAGTTTGGTGAGCCGTTCCCGGTTCTGGCGGGTAAAACGGGTGGACGACTCAATCCTTCTGAAATCCGCGATGTCATCAGCGGCGAACTTATACGTCAGGGTTAATTTATGGATCACTTCGCCGTTTTCGGTAATCCGATCAGCCACAGTAAATCGCCGCTAATCCATCAGGCTTTTGCTGAGCAGACGGGCATTGAACATCGCTATGGTCGCATCTGTGCCCCGGTTGATGGTTTTCCTCAATCGCTTTCTGCTTTTTTCGAGCAGGGAGGTCGTGGTGCCAACGTGACATTACCTTTCAAACAGCAGGCATGGGAATTTGCCGATCAGCTCAGCGAACGTGCAGCTCTGTCCGGTGCGGTAAACACCGTCAAAAAGCTCAGTGATGGGCAAATCCTGGGAGACAACACGGATGGTATCGGCTTGTTAAGCGATCTTGAACGGCTAAATATGATCAACGCTGGCGATAATGTCTTGCTGGTGGGAGCGGGCGGGGCCGCTCGCGGTGTCATTCTGCCGCTGCTTTCAGCAGGCGTGACGCTTACCGTCGTCAATCGTACAGCCGCGCGCGCTGAAGAGCTGGCGAACCTGTTTAGCGCGAGCGGGAGTATCCGGGCATCTGGTTTTGAGCAACTGACGGATCAGCGCTTTAATCTGATCATCAACGCCACGTCAAGTGGTGTGAATGGAGAAACGCCTCCTTTACCTGCAGAAGTAATCCATTCAGATGTGCGCTGTTATGACATGTTTTACCAAAGCGGGCTAACGCCTTTTTTACGCGGGTGTCAGGCGCAGGGGACTCGTCATCTGGCCGATGGACTGGGGATGCTGGTGGGGCAGGCTGCGCATTCCTTCTATCTATGGCACGGTGTGATGCCGGAAATCACGCCGGTGATTGCTCAGCTTAAGCAGAACATGCAGCCATGAATCAGGCGATACAGTTCCCGGATGAGGAAACCTATGACGCTGAACTAAACGCAGTCTGTTTTCCAGTACTGGTCAATGGCATGCGGCTGAATTGTGCAATCAGCCGCGATTCGCTGGCTTCACGTTTTGGTAAAGGGGAGGCGATGGCGCTGTTTCGGCACCATCGTTGGGATCTGGAAGATGAGGCCGAAGCGGCTGTTCGTCAGGATAACGTGGATGCTCAGGGCTGGGTCTGGCTATCTCCCGCCAGATAATCCTCTTTCCAGCCAACATAGTTATTGGCGGAATAGCGCAGACCTTCCTTCTCACTGTCATTCAGCGGCCTGACCTGCTTTACCGGGCTACCCAGATAGAGATAGCCGCTCTCCAGTCTTTTACCGGGCGGCACCAGGCTTCCGGCACCAATCATCACCTCTTCTTCTACTATTACGCCATCCAGCAGAATCGATCCCATTCCGACCAGCACGCGATCGCCAATGGTACAGCCGTGTAGCATCGCTTTATGCCCGACGGTGACGTCCTCGCCAATAATAAGAGGAAAGCCCAGGGGGTTGGCGGCTGATTTATGTGTGACGTGCAGAACACTGCCGTCCTGCACATTAGTACGGGCACCAATGCGGACCTGATTCACATCACCCCTGATCGCAACCAGCGGCCAGATGCTCACATCATCCTCCATAATCACATCACCGATGACAACACTGCTTGGATCGACCATCACGCGCTGGCCAGTTTGCGGGAAAAGATTTTTATAGGGACGTAGGGCGGAAGTCATCTTGTTCTCCTTTGTTCTGTTTTCACTGCAGCCTGATGCCATTTTAGCCAGCTGACAAGCCAATTCTGACCCGGATCGCTGGCGATCTCATCAATCTGGATCATTTATAACCGTTCAGATAAAAGATCCTAAAAAAGGGTTGTGCTCTGAAACGGGATATCCCTATAATGCGCCTCCATCGACACGGCACACCGGCAACGGGAAACGGGTTGAAGGTTCAGGAGACTGACCCGCCGGAGAAAACTTCTGAAATAGAGGTTGACTCTGCAGGAGGAAAGCGTAATATACGCCACCTCGCGACAGGACGCTAACGCACTGTTCGCACTGCTCTTTAACAATTTATCAGACAATCTGTGTGGGCACTCGCAGGATTGATATCAGCGTCTTTGGACGCACAAAAATATCAAAGCCTCACGAGTGAACACATAATGAAATTCATTATGACGTTTTACAGATGAGCACCGCTTAACTTGTTTAAGCAAATCAAACTTAAATTGAAGAGTTTGATCATGGCTCAGATTGAACGCTGGCGGCAGGCCTAACACATGCAAGTCGGACGGTAGCACAGAGGAGCTTGCTCCTTGGGTGACGAGTGGCGGACGGGTGAGTAATGTCTGGGGATCTGCCCGATAGAGGGGGATAACCACTGGAAACGGTGGCTAATACCGCATAACGTCGCAAGACCAAAGAGGGGGACCTTCGGGCCTCTCACTATCGGATGAACCCAGATGGGATTAGCTAGTAGGCGGGGTAATGGCCCACCTAGGCGACGATCCCTAGCTGGTCTGAGAGGATGACCAGCCACACTGGAACTGAGACACGGTCCAGACTCCTACGGGAGGCAGCAGTGGGGAATATTGCACAATGGGCGCAAGCCTGATGCAGCCATGCCGCGTGTATGAAGAAGGCCTTCGGGTTGTAAAGTACTTTCAGCGGGGAGGAAGGCGGTGCGGTTAATAACCGCGCCGATTGACGTTACCCGCAGAAGAAGCACCGGCTAACTCCGTGCCAGCAGCCGCGGTAATACGGAGGGTGCAAGCGTTAATCGGAATTACTGGGCGTAAAGCGCACGCAGGCGGTCTGTTAAGTCAGATGTGAAATCCCCGGGCTTAACCTGGGAACTGCATTTGAAACTGGCAGGCTTGAGTCTTGTAGAGGGGGGTAGAATTCCAGGTGTAGCGGTGAAATGCGTAGAGATCTGGAGGAATACCGGTGGCGAAGGCGGCCCCCTGGACAAAGACTGACGCTCAGGTGCGAAAGCGTGGGGAGCAAACAGGATTAGATACCCTGGTAGTCCACGCCGTAAACGATGTCGACTTGGAGGTTGTTCCCTTGAGGAGTGGCTTCCGGAGCTAACGCGTTAAGTCGACCGCCTGGGGAGTACGGCCGCAAGGTTAAAACTCAAATGAATTGACGGGGGCCCGCACAAGCGGTGGAGCATGTGGTTTAATTCGATGCAACGCGAAGAACCTTACCTACTCTTGACATCCACGGAATCTGGCAGAGATGCCTTAGTGCCTTCGGGAACCGTGAGACAGGTGCTGCATGGCTGTCGTCAGCTCGTGTTGTGAAATGTTGGGTTAAGTCCCGCAACGAGCGCAACCCTTATCCTTTGTTGCCAGCGATTCGGTCGGGAACTCAAAGGAGACTGCCGGTGATAAACCGGAGGAAGGTGGGGATGACGTCAAGTCATCATGGCCCTTACGAGTAGGGCTACACACGTGCTACAATGGCGCATACAAAGAGAAGCGACCTCGCGAGAGCAAGCGGACCTCACAAAGTGCGTCGTAGTCCGGATCGGAGTCTGCAACTCGACTCCGTGAAGTCGGAATCGCTAGTAATCGTGGATCAGAATGCCACGGTGAATACGTTCCCGGGCCTTGTACACACCGCCCGTCACACCATGGGAGTGGGTTGCAAAAGAAGTAGGTAGCTTAACCTTCGGGAGGGCGCTTACCACTTTGTGATTCATGACTGGGGTGAAGTCGTAACAAGGTAACCGTAGGGGAACCTGCGGTTGGATCACCTCCTTACCTGAAGATACCTTCCCGCGCAGTGTCCACACAGATTGTCTGATAGAAAATAACGAGCAAAGTGTCTTTCGAAGACAGACTTAATTGTCCCCTTCGTCTAGAGGCCCAGGACACCGCCCTTTCACGGCGGTAACAGGGGTTCGAATCCCCTAGGGGACGCCAAAGCTTGGTGACAGGTGAAAGATGTTGCCCACATATCTTAAAGATGACTTACGAGTCATGTTTAAGATATTGCTCTTTAACAATCCGGAACAAGCTGAAAATTGAAACGACGTGTCGCTTTCATTCTCCGTAATAAGAATGAAAAATGCGGCACGTTCGAGTCTCTCAAATCCCTGCAGTCTGCAGCGTTGCAAAACGCCTGTGGGTTGTGAGGTTAAGCGACTAAGCGTACACGGTGGATGCCCAGGCAGTCAGAGGCGATGAAGGACGTGCTAATCTGCGTAAAGCGACGGTAAGGTGATATGAACCGCTACAGCCGTCGATGTCCGAATGGGGAAACCCGGTGCACTCTGTGCATCATTGCAGCATGAATACATAGTGCTGCAAGGCGAACCGGGGGAACTGAAACATCTAAGTACCCCGAGGAAAAGAAATCAACCGAGATTCCCCCAGTAGCGGCGAGCGAACGGGGAGCAGCCCAGAGCCTGAATCAGCATGTGTGTTAGTGGAAGCGTCTGGAAAGTCGCAGGGTACAGGGTGATACTCCCGTACACAAAAGCACACGTGCTGTGAGCTCGATGAGTAAGGCGGGACACGTGGTATCCTGTCTGAATATGGGGGGACCATCCTCCAAGGCTAAATACTCCTGACTGACCGATAGTGAACCAGTACCGTGAGGGAAAGGCGAAAAGAACCCCGGCGAGGGGAGTGAAACAGAACCTGAAACCGTGTACGTACAAGCAGTGGGAGCCCTCTTTACGGGGGTGACTGCGTACCTTTTGTATAATGGGTCAGCGACTTATATTCTGTAGCAAGGTTAACCGTATAGGGGAGCCGCAGGGAAACCGAGTCTTAACTGGGCGTTAAGTTGCAGGGTATAGACCCGAAACCCGGTGATCTAGCCATGGGCAGGTTGAAGGTTGGGTAACACTAACTGGAGGACCGAACCGACTAATGTTGAAAAATTAGCGGATGACCTGTGGCTGGGGGTGAAAGGCCAATCAAACCGGGAGATAGCTGGTTCTCCCCGAAAGCTATTTAGGTAGCGCCTCGTGAATTCATCTCCGGGGGTAGAGCACTGTTTCGGCTAGGGGGCCATCCCGGCTTACCAACCCGATGCAAACTGCGAATACCGGAGAATGTTATCACGGGAGACACACGGCGGGTGCTAACGTCCGTCGTGAAGAGGGAAACAACCCAGACCGCCAGCTAAGGTCCCAAAGTCATGGTTAAGTGGGAAACGATGTGGGAAGGCACAGACAGCCAGGATGTTGGCTTAGAAGCAGCCATCATTTAAAGAAAGCGTAATAGCTCACTGGTCGAGTCGGCCTGCGCGGAAGATGTAACGGGGCTAAACCATGCACCGAAGCTGCGGCAGCGACACTTATGTGTTGTTGGGTAGGGGAGCGTTCTGTAAGCCGTCGAAGGTGTGCTGTGAGGCATGCTGGAGGTATCAGAAGTGCGAATGCTGACATAAGTAACGATAAAGCGGGTGAAAAGCCCGCTCGCCGGAAGACCAAGGGTTCCTGTTCAACGTTAATCGGAGCAGGGTGAGTCGACCCCTAAGGCGAGGCCGAAAGGCGTAGTCGATGGGAAACAGGTTAATATTCCTGTACTCGGTGTTACTGCGAAGGGGGGACGGAGAAGGCTATATCAGCCGGGCGACGGTTGTCCCGGTTTAAGCGTGTAGGCGGAGGGTCCAGGTAAATCCGGTCCCTTATTAACGCTGAGGCGTGACGACGAGGCACTACGGTGCTGAAGTGATAAATGCCCAGCTTCCAGGAAAAGCCTCTAAGCATCAGGTAACACAGAATCGTACCCCAAACCGACACAGGTGGTCAGGTAGAGAATACCAAGGCGCTTGAGAGAACTCGGGTGAAGGAACTAGGCAAAATGGTGCCGTAACTTCGGGAGAAGGCACGCTGGCGCGTAGGTGGAGGGACTTGCTCCCCGAGCCGAAGCCAGTCGAAGATACCAGCTGGCTGCAACTGTTTATTAAAAACACAGCACTGTGCAAACACGAAAGTGGACGTATACGGTGTGACGCCTGCCCGGTGCCGGAAGGTTAATTGATGGGGTTATCCGCAAGGAGAAGCTCTTGATCGAAGCCCCGGTAAACGGCGGCCGTAACTATAACGGTCCTAAGGTAGCGAAATTCCTTGTCGGGTAAGTTCCGACCTGCACGAATGGCGTAATGATGGCCAGGCTGTCTCCACCCGAGACTCAGTGAAATTGAACTCGCTGTGAAGATGCAGTGTACCCGCGGCAAGACGGAAAGACCCCGTGAACCTTTACTACAGCTTGACACTGAACATTGAGCCTTGATGTGTAGGATAGGTGGGAGGCTTTGAAGCGCGGACGCCAGTCTGCGTGGAGCCAACCTTGAAATACCACCCTTTAATGTTTGATGTTCTAACGTAGGCCCGTTATCCGGGCTGCGGACAGTGTCTGGTGGGTAGTTTGACTGGGGCGGTCTCCTCCTAAAGAGTAACGGAGGAGCACGAAGGTCAGCTAATCACGGTCGGACATCGTGAGGTTAGTGCAATGGCATAAGCTGGCTTGACTGCGAGAGTGACGGCTCGAGCAGGTGCGAAAGCAGGTCATAGTGATCCGGTGGTTCTGAATGGAAGGGCCATCGCTCAACGGATAAAAGGTACTCCGGGGATAACAGGCTGATACCGCCCAAGAGTTCATATCGACGGCGGTGTTTGGCACCTCGATGTCGGCTCATCACATCCTGGGGCTGAAGTAGGTCCCAAGGGTACGGCTGTTCGCCGTTTAAAGTGGTACGCGAGCTGGGTTTAGAACGTCGTGAGACAGTTCGGTCCCTATCTGCCGTGGGCGCTGGAGAATTGAGGGGGGTTGCTCCTAGTACGAGAGGACCGGAGTGAACGCACCACTGGTGTTCGGGTTGTCATGCCAATGGCACTGCCCGGTAGCTAAGTGCGGAAAAGATAAGTGCTGAAAGCATCTAAGCACGAAACTTGCCCCGAGATGAGTTCTCCCTGACTCCTTGAGAGTCCTGAAGGGACGTTGAAGACTACGACGTTGATAGGCCGGGTGTGTAAGCGCAGCGATGCGTTGAGCTAACCGGTACTAATGACCCGTGAGGCTTAACCTTACAACGCCAGAGGCGTTTTTGAGAGACACGATTTTCAGCCCTGTTCCGGATATTCTGCGTGGCCTTACGGGCGGCGCGGAGACAGAATTTGCCTGGCGGCTTTAGCGCGGTGGTCCCACCTGACCCCATGCCGAACTCAGAAGTGAAACGCCGTAGCGCCGATGGTAGTGTGGGGTCTCCCCATGCGAGAGTAGGGAACTGCCAGGCATCAAATTTAGTGTGCTGATATGGCTCAGTTGGTAGAGCGCACCCTTGGTAAGGGTGAGGTCCCCAGTTCGACTCTGGGTATCAGCACCAGTTAAGACACGAGTTCGGTAAATAAAAGAATTTGCCTGGCGGCTGTAGCGCGGTGGTCCCACCTGACCCCATGCCGAACTCAGAAGTGAAACGCCGTAGCGCCGATGGTAGTGTGGGGTCTCCCCATGCGAGAGTAGGGAACTGCCAGGCATCAAATAAGAGAGAGCCCTTCGCGTATGCGAAGGGCTTTTTTCGTTGTGGCAATCCGATAATCCGCACTAAAACTCCCTCATATCAGCCCGGTTTTCTGTGCCTTTATCACCGCATCGGCTCATTCAGCTGATTAAAGTGTATAAATGCCATAAAAAACCCGGCACCAGGCCGGGTGGTAAGATAACGGGGTCGGTAATCAGTGAATAACCTGCGATAAAAACGCCCGGGTACGCTCCGATTTTGGATTAGAAAAGAACTCCTGCGGTGGGGCAACTTCGACGATCTCACCCCGATCCATAAAGATCACCCGGTCAGCAACCGTTCGGGCAAAGCCCATTTCGTGGGTGACGCAAAGCATGGTCATCCCATCCTCCGCCAGACCAATCATCGTGTCCAGCACCTCTTTAACCATCTCCGGATCCAGCGCTGAGGTTGGCTCATCAAACAGCATAATTTTTGGTTTCATACAGAGTGAGCGAGCGATAGCGACGCGTTGCTGCTGTCCGCCGGAAAGCTGACCCGGAAACTTATGTGCATGCTCTGCAATGCGCACGCGTTGCAGATAGTGCATGGCCAGTTCATCCGCTTCCTTCTTTGGAATCTTTCTCACCCAGGAAGGTGCCAGCGTGCAGTTTTGCAAAACAGTCAGATGCGGGAAGAGATTGAAGTGCTGAAATACCATCCCCACTTCTGTGCGTACGCGCTCAATGTTACGTACGTCGTCATTAAGATGGATACCGTCAACAATAATGCGTCCCTGCTGATGCTCTTCCAGATGGTTGATGCAGCGGATCGTGGTCGATTTGCCGGAGCCGGAAGGGCCGCACAGCACGATGCGCTCACGGGGTTTAACCTGCAGGTTGATGTCTTTCAGTACGTGAAACTGCCCGTACCATTTATTCACGTTCTCAAGCGAAATCATCAACGCGTCGGAAGAGTGTGTTATAGAGTCAGTCATGTAAAACCTCAGTGCGATGTACGCCCGGTGTGAAAGCGCTTTTCCAGATACTGGCTGTAGCGCGACATGCTAAAACAGAAAATCCAATAGACCAGTGCAGCAAAGACATAACCTTCAGTCGACATGCCCAGCCAGGTTGGATCGACCGTTGCCTGCTGGACGCTGCTGAACAGATCGAAAAGACCAATGATGATGACCAGGCTGGTATCTTTAAACAGCGCGATGATGGTGTTAACCAGGCCAGGGATGGTGAGCTTCAGTGCCTGGGGAAGAATGACCAACATCTGCGTTTTCCAGTAGCCCAGCGCCAGCGATTCTGCAGCCTCATACTGACCCTTCGGTAATGCCTGCAGGCCACCGCGCACCACTTCCGCCACATAAGCAGACTGGAACAGGATCACACCGACCAGCGCACGTACCAGCTTGTCGATAGTCGTACCTTCAGACATAAACAGCGGCAGCATCACCGATGACATAAACAGCACGGTAATCAGCGGAACGCCGCGCCAGAACTCGATAAAGATAATCGACAGCGTACGCACAACCGGCATCCGTGAGCGACGGCCAAGCGCCAGCAGGATGCCCAGCGGCAGCGCACCAGCAATCCCCACCGACGCGATAATCAGCGTCAGCGTTAACCCGCCCCACTGACGTGTTTCCACACGTTCCAGTCCCAGATAGCCGCCATACAGCAGGAACCAGACAATCACCGGATAGATGACGGCCCAGGCCGCAATGTAGCGTCCACGGTAGGGCAGGCTTTTGAGGAACATCGGCACAATCGACAGCAGGCCAATCACCAGCGCCAGGTTAATACGCCAGCGCAGCTCATGTGGATAAAGCCCATACATGAACTGACCGAAACGAGCATGGATAAAGACCCAACAGGCACCTTCTTTAGTGCAATCGGCGCGTGTCGTACCGATCCAGTTAGCCTGAAAGATCAGCCAGTTCAGCGCAGGCGGAATGACGTGCCAGATGACCAAGATGCAAAACAGCGTCAGTAACGTATTAAACCAGCTGGAAAACAGATTCTTACGAGCCCAAAGCCAGGCGCGACTGACAGGCGTCGTCGGGATGGGGGGCGTTTCATGCGTAGTGACAGACATAGTTATCCCGTTCTCTTAACGCTCAACCAGCGCAATTTTGCGGTTGTAGAAGTTCATAAGCAGCGATATCAGCAGACTGATAATCAGGTAAACGCCCATTGTGATAGCAATTGTCTCAATAGCCTGACCGGTCTGATTCAGCACCGATCCCGCGAACAGCGACACCATATCGGGATAACCGATAGCAGCGGCCAGTGAGGAGTTCTTCACGATGTTCAGATACTGGCTGGTGAGCGGCGGAATAATGACGCGCATGGCCTGTGGAATAATCACCTGACGCAGCGTCACCGGATTCGGCAGACCCAGCGATCGTGCAGCTTCGTGCTGACCATGTGGCACCGACTGAATCCCGGATCGGATCACTTCAGCAATAAACGACGAGGTATAGATCGACAGTGCCAGCGTCAGTGCTGCCAGTTCCGGAATCATCACCGAGCCGCCACGGAAATTGAACCCGCGTAGTTGCGGCACATCCCAGTGCGTCGCTGCTCCAAACCCAAGGTGTGCAAGCAAAGGAAAGAGGATGAGCATTGCAACGGCTGCGGGCCATGTACGACGTAACTCACCGGTTTTCAGCTGATGCTGACGGTTAAAGCGGTACAGGCCATAGCTGACAGCCACGGCCAGCAGCAGTGCGATAACAAACGGCCAGCTGCCTGGTGCATAGGTTGGCCACGGGACGTAGAGTCCGCGATTGCTGACATAGGCCAGGTCGAACGCATTCAGCGCCTGACGTGGGCCTGGCAGATTGCGTAATACCGCGAAGTACCAGAAGAAGATTTGCAGCAGAGGGGGGATATTACGGAAGGTTTCGATATAGATATTCGAGAGTTTCCGCAGCAGCCAGTTGTCAGAAAGACGGGCAAGACCGACCGCAAAGCCGAGAATTGACGCAAAAACAATACAGAGTGCAGAAACCAACAGCGTGTTGGTTAATCCGACCAGAAACACGCGTGCGTAGGTATCTCCCTCCGTGTACTCTATCAGATGCTGAACGATGCCGAAGCCGGCAGTGCGCTCAAGAAATCCAAACCCTGATGTAATGCCGCGATTGGCGAGGTTAATGATGGTGTTATGTACCAGATAACCCACCACACCAAGCACCGCGACGACGGCGATGAACTGATAAATCCAGGCGCGAACCGTGGGATTACCAAATGAAAAATCCCTTTTCACGGTTGGGCGTTGTGACATGTTGAAACCTCAGTAACGAAAGCCGGGGTAGGGCACCGCAGAATACGGTGCCCGATTGGTGAGGTCTGTTAACGTACCGGTGGTGCGTATTGAATCCCGCCCTGGTTCCACAACGCATTCTGACCGCGCGCGATCTTCAGTGCACTGTCTTTACCGACGTTGCGGTCAAAGCTTTCCTGATAGTTGCCGACCTGTTTGATGATGTTGTAGGCCCACTTATTATCCAGCTTCAGATCTTTACCAAAATCACCCTCAGCACCCAGCAGATGCGCCATATCTGGCGTGGTCGGCTTAGCTGTCATCTGATCAACGTTCTTCGAGTTGATGCCCATCTCTTCGGCATTCAGCATGGCGTAAAGCGACCATTTGACGATGGTGAACCAGTCATCATCGCCACGACGCACCAGCGGTCCCAGCGGCTCTTTGGAGATCACTTCTGGCAGGACGATAAACTCGTCAGGTTTGCCGAGCTTAATACGCAAGGCATAAAGCTGAGACTGATCGGACGCCAGCGTATCGCAGCGACCGCTGTCCAGCGCCTTAGCAGATTCGTCAGAGCGATCAAAGGTCACCGGCGTATATTGCATTTTGTTGGCTTTGAAGAAGTCTGCCACGTTCAGCTCGGTGTCGGTTCCAGCCTGAATACAGACGGTGGCACCATCCAGCTCTTTCGCACTTTTAAGTCCGGCTTTCTGGTGAGTCAGGAAGCCGATGCCGTCGTAATAGTTCACGCCCGCAAACAGGAAGCCCATGCCGCCATCACGCGATGAGGTCCAGGTGGTGTTACGTGAAAGTACATCCACTTCGCCTGACTGCAGCGCGGTAAAACGCTCTTTCGCGGTCAGCGGGGTGTATTTCACTTTGGTCGCATCGCCGAATACCGCGGCAGCAGCAGCACGACACACATCCACATCGATACCGGTAAACTTGCCGCCAGCATCTGCATAGGAGAAGCCCGGCAGGCCGTCACTGATACCACATTGAACAAAACCTTTTTTCTTAATCGCATCCAGTGTGGTGCCTGCGTGTGCCTGCTGAGCAATGGCAACCAGCGAGGCGGCAGCGATCAGCGTAGAGAGCATCATCTTTTTCATAAAGCATCCTGTGTGGCGGGATCATGTTGTTATGTTTGCGCACTTTAGTGTGCGTTTTTCCTGTCTGTGGCGGTCAGCCATTCACGACTCTGCAAAGCTGATGCCAGGTTTGCAGGATCCTGAATTCGTATGAAAGAACGGTTAATAATCAGAAGCACCTGGAAAGTTTCGCTAATATGGCGCACCAAAAGGAAGCAATGCGAGTCGACCCGATCACATTTAGTGCAAATAGTTTCACTAGATGAGAGCAGTGTGAGCGCTCGCTCAGGCAGAAATGTATGAAAGGAAGGCGTTACTTTTTTATGCGCAGGAAGTCACATGCCCAGCAGTGGCGGGCACAGGCAGCAAGACGGGCGACAGAACATTACTTAAATCAAATCCAGGCGGACAAAAGCGAGAAGGTGAAATATCACACCAGCGATTGCAACTATAGTTACCATACGGCAGGCAACTGTTTCACGCTTCCTGCCGTTACTTTGTGCGATGACGCACAAATAAAAACGCCAGCCCGAAGGCTGGCGTGATTAACAGACAGAACTAAAAATCAGTTCATGCCGTATTTTTTCAATTTCTTACGCAGCGTACCGCGGTTGATACCCATCATCAGGGCAGCACGGGTCTGGTTGCCACGGGTATACTGCATCACCATGTCCAACAGAGGCTGCTCGACTTCAGCCAAAACCAGCTCATACAGGTCGCTCACATCCTGACCATTCAGTTGAGCAAAATAGTTCTTCAGTGCCTGTTTAACCGAATCACGCAAAGGTTTTTGAGTTACCTGATCCTGTGAGTTAACGGTAGAAACGGTCAGTACGTCAGAATTTACGCGTTGTTCGAACATAGTTCTTTCAGCTCTTTATTTCGTTACGCAAGATTTTCGAAGTATGCCTCCAACGCCTCCAGCTGTTCGCTGGCATCCTCTATGGCGTTGAATGTGCGCCGAAACTGGTCATTCGGGGCGTGCTCCTGCAGGTACCAGGAGACGTGCTTTCGCGCTATACGGTATCCCTTGCCTGAACCGTAAAAGTCGTGCAGCTCACGTATATGCGAAACAAGCAAGCGCTTGACCTCTGCCATCGGCAGCGGGGCAAGCAACTCCCCAGTGTCCAGATAATGCTGGATTTCCCGGAAGATCCACGGTCTTCCCTGAGCAGCGCGTCCTATCATCAGAGCATCGGCCCCTGTATAGTCGAGCACCGCTCTGGCTTTATGCGGGTCAGTTATGTCTCCATTCGCGATAATCGGAATGGAGACACTCTGCTTAACTGTCCGAATGCTGTCATACTCAGCTTCTCCGTTGAACAGGCAGGCACGAGTGCGACCATGTATCGTCAGAGCCTGTATACCGCAGCGTTCAGCCAATTGGGCAATCGCGACACAGTTCCTGTTTTCAGGATCCCAGCCAGTACGAATTTTCAGCGTGACCGGCACGTTCACTGCATTAACCACTGCGGAGAGAATGGACTCCACCACGGTGGGATATTGCAATAAGGCTGAACCCGCCATTTTGCGGTTAACCTTCTTGGCAGGGCATCCCATATTAATGTCGATGACCTGTGCACCAGCCTCGACATTAATGCGTGCAGCTTGCGCCATTTCACTGGGATCGCAACCGGCAATTTGCACGGCGCGAATGCCTGGCTCATCACTGTGAACCATACGTAATCGAGATTTGTCGCTAGCCCAGACTTCCGGGTTAGAAGACAGCATCTCAGAAACTGCCATGCCTGCACCCATTTCGTGACACAGCGTCCTGAACGGCCTGTCGGTAATACCGGCCATCGGTGCTGCAATCAGTCGATTTCTCAGCTGGAGGTTTCCAATACGCATGAAGTCAGAATGGCCATACTGTGTCTGCAAGGCGGCGTATATTACGCATTTTTGCAGGAAGATGAAAGGCCAAACTTTGAACAATCAGCAAGAAAGATCAATGAAATCCGGATGATGATCGATGCTATTCATTATTATTATTAAATAACAATGATTTAGCTATTTATGCTGAAATTGTGAGCAAAAGTTTTTCCAGAAAAGTACGTCAATTCGCCAGATAAAAAACGTCACATGCCGTGATTAACGATACAAGCATCCATTTCAAATCGGGAAAGCCCGCAACTTACGCTACGGGTTGGCTGAATATTCTGTTAAGCCGCTTTGTTACGACGACGGCGATATCAGTGCAAACGGACAAACGCAAAAATCAGGATTTAATCCCGGTAATCCGGCACCATTCCTCTTTAACCGCAACCGGGTCGAGCGTGAACGCGCTGACATACGCTTCGCAGACGCTCTCTGCCTGGCTCTCTAACACGCCCGAGAGGCCCAGATGACCGCCAGACTTCGGCAGTACACCGATCAGCGGGGCCAGTTCACGTAGCGGGCCGGCCAGGATATTGGCCACCACCACATCAGCCTGCAGATTTTCGGGTTGCTGGTGGGGCAGATAGAGCGACAGGCGATCGGAGACGCCGTTGCGCTCAGCATTATCCCGGCTGGCCTGAATAGCCTGCGGATCGATATCAATCCCGATCGCCTGAGCCGCGCCCAGCTTCAGTGCGGCGATCGCCAGGATCCCCGAACCACAGCCGAAATCGATCACCGTTTTGCCTTCCAGATCCAGCCCATCGAGCCAGGTCAGGCAGAGCGAGGTGGTGGGATGGGTGCCGGTGCCAAACGCCAGGCCGGGATCCAGCATGACGTTGACGGCATCAGGATCCGGCACATCACGCCAGCTCGGACAGATCCAGAGACGTTCGCCGAAGCGCATCGGGTGGAAGTTCTCCATCCATTCGCGCTCCCAGTCTTTATCCTCGATCTGCTCGATCCGGTGACGAAAACCGTCTCCCAGCAGCGGATGTTGTGTCAGTTCGGTAGTAATCAGGACCATATCCGTTTCTGCATCGAACAGGCCGATAACGTCGGTATCGCCCCACAGGCGCGTTTCGCCTGGCAGCGGCTCATACACCGGCGTGTCGTTGGTATCCTGAAAGGTGACTGAAACCGCACCGATCTCCATCAGCGCATCGCTCAGCGTTTCCGCATGTTCACCTGAGCTGTTAATTTTGATTTGAATCCACGGCATAACGTCTCTCTTTCCGTCAATGTTGCGGCGCGTCCGCCACGTGCGGCGCGCGTCCAAACAGGTTACCCACCAGAAATGCCAGCAGGCTTAAAAGCAGGGAGGGCACGATAGGGTGAAAACCCAGAATCTGCAGGTTAAGGCTCGCCATAAAAGCGTAGCAGCCTCCACCCACTACCATGCCGGTGATGGCGCCTGCGGCATTGGCACGTTCCCAGTAGAGGCCGAGAACCAGCGGCCAGAGGAAAACCGCCTCCAGGCCGCCAAATGCCAGCAGGTTGAGCCAGATAATCATATCGGGCGGATTCCAGGCCGCAATCAGCAGCAGGATACCCAGTGCGAAGGTAATGGTGCCAGATAACAGCCGCAGTCGCGTCTCATTTTCCAGCTGCTGCGGGGCGATACGCAGGTAGAGATCTTTAATCAGCGTGGCTGAAGCCTGTAACAGCTGGGCATTGATGGTCGACATAATTGCGGCCATCGGGGCCGCCAGGAACAGCCCGGCCGCTAACGGTGGCAGAACAGTAATCATCAGTGTCGGAATAACGCTATCCGGCACGGCCAGATTCGGCAGTACCGCGCGGCCCAGCGCACCGGCCAGATGCATGCCCAGCATCAATACCACTACGACAATGGTGCCCAGAATAATGGCCCGATGGACGGCCTTACTGTCTTTATAAGAGATACAGCGCACCGCCGTATGCGGCAGGCCAATCACCCCAAAGCAGACCAGCACGACGAACGAACTGAGGAAGGTTGGCGTAATAATCTCGCCCGGCCCCTGAGGGGACAGCAGAGCCGGATCGATGTCGTGCAGTTTCTGCACCGCCGTACTCAGGCCACCTGCCTGATGAATCACTGCGAATAGCAGCAGAAAGGTGCCAATCAGCATCACAATGCCCTGCATGGCGTCGTTGAGCACGCTGGCACGGAATCCACCGAACGCGGTATAGAGCGCGATTGTGCCACCAAAAATCAGCAGGCCGGTGTCATAAGGAATGCCAGCGGCGGTTTCGAGCAGCCGCGCACCGCCAATAAACTGCACCGTCATGGCACCGATAAAGGCAATCAGCAGACTCAGACTCGCCAGCCAGATCAGCAGCGGGCTTTGATAGCGGGCATAGAGCATATCATTCAGCGTCACCGCATTGTGCTTACGTGCCAGAATGGCAAACTTTTTCCCCAGCACACCCAGCGATAGCCAGACGGCGGGCACCTGCACCATTGCCAGCAATACCCAGCCCAGTCCATATTTGTAGGCGGCACCGGGACCCCCAATAAATGAGCTGGCGCTGATATAGGTGGTAGTGAGCGTCATCGCCAGCACAAACCCGCCCATGGAGCGGCTGCCAAGGAAGTATTCAGTGAGGAAGCTGCCTTCGCGCTTTTTACGGACGGCAAACACCGACAGCGCGGCAATCAACACCAGATAAATCAGTAACGGCAGGATAATTTCATTGTTCACTTTTATCCTCCAGCGGCATGTCGCGGAAAATCACCCGCACCATCATCCAGCACAGAAAAATGAACAACAGGGGAGCAAACAGGCAGGAGAGTTCAAACCAGCGCGGCAGGCCGGTAACACCGATTGCATTGCCACCCAACCAGGCAGAGAGCCCCCAGGCAGCGAGCCAGAGCAGGGTGAGGTAAAGCGACCAGCGCGCCTCTTTATGTGCCTGTATAAAACGAGCATCCATGATTCAACCTTAACGCCAGCGGCAAAAGAAAAAGGCCGGATTAACCGGCCTCAGACTGACTCAGCGTTGCGATTATTTCTCGTGCAAGCCGAGTTTTTTCTCCAGATAGTGGATATTGGTTCCACCGTGCTGGAAGTTTTCGTCGGACATGATTTTCATCTGCAGTTCAACGTTGGTTTTGATACCGTCGATAATCAGTTCCGCCAGCGCATTTTTCATGCGAGCGATAGCCACGTCACGCGTTTCGCCATAGGTGATCAGCTTGCCGATCATGGAGTCGTAATAAGGCGGTACGGTGTAGCCTGAGTAAATATGCGACTCCCAGCGCACGCCAAAACCGCCTGGCGCGTGGAAGCGGGTGATTTTACCCGGGCTTGGCAGGAAGGTGACTGGATCTTCAGCGTTGATACGGCACTCGACCGCATGTCCGCGAATGATCACATCTTCCTGTTTAATTGACAGTGGCTGACCGGCAGCAATACGCAGTTGCTCTTTGATCAGGTCCACACCGGTGATCATCTCGGTTACCGGATGTTCTACCTGAATACGGGTGTTCATCTCAATGAAGTAGAACTCACCGTTTTCGTACAGGAACTCAAAGGTACCTGCGCCGCGATAGCCAATCTCAATACAGGCCTGGGAACAGCGGTTGCCGATAAAGCGACGCTGTTCTTCTGTGATGCCTGGGCCTGGCGCTTCTTCGACAACTTTCTGATGACGACGCTGCATGGAGCAGTCACGTTCGCCCAGATAGATCGCGTTGCCCTGACCGTCAGCCAGTACCTGAATCTCGATGTGGCGCGGGTTCTCCAGATACTTCTCCATGTAAACCATGTCGTTGTTAAAAGCCGCTTTGGCTTCCGCTTTTGTCATGTTGATGGATTCTTCCAGATCTTTGTCGCCGCGCACTACGCGCATACCACGACCGCCGCCGCCGCCAGACGCTTTGATGATGACCGGATAACCGATGCGCTTGGCAAAGGCACGGTTTTTTTCCATATCATCCGTCAGCGAACCGTCAGAACCGGGTACGGTCGGGACGCCGGCTTTCTTCATCGCATTGATTGCAGAAACTTTGTCACCCATCAGGCGAATGGTGTCTGCTTTCGGGCCGATAAAGATAAAGCCGGAGCGCTCAACCTGCTCAGCAAAATCGGCATTCTCAGAGAGGAAGCCGTAGCCGGGGTGAATCGCCACCGCGCCGGTGATCTCTGCTGCAGAGATCAGCGCCGGGATGTTGAGGTAACTTTTGACTGACTGCGCCGGGCCGATGCAGACGGTTTCGTCTGCCAGCAGCACATGCTTCAGGTCACGATCCGCGCTTGAGTGTACCGCAACAGTCTTGATGCCCAGTTCTTTACAGGCACGCAGAATGCGCAGTGCGATCTCACCACGGTTAGCAATAACAATTTTATCCAGCATGATCTGCCCCGTTACTCGATGATAACCAGTGGCTCGTCAAATTCGACCGGCTGACCGCTTTCAACCAGGATAGCTTTCACCACGCCTGATTTGTCAGCTTCGATCTGGTTCATCATTTTCATAGCTTCGACGATGCACAGGGTATCGCCGGCATTCACTTTCTGGCCAACTTCCACAAAGGCTTTCGCATCCGGGCTCGGCGTACGGTAGAAGGTACCTACCATTGGTGAACGCACGATGTGACCGCTGATTTCAGCCGGTGCCGCTTCGGCAACGGCTGCAACAGGGGCAACGGCTGTCGCCAGAGCAGGCTGTTGAACCGGCGCAGCGTAAGCCTGCTGCATCATCGGGTAACCCACGTTTGCAGGTGCACGACTGATGCGAACGGACTCTTCACCTTCAGAGATTTCCAGCTCAGAAATGCCAGACTCTTCAACCAGTTCGATCAGTTTTTTAATTTTACGAATATCCATGAGTGGGGTTCCGTACTCAGTTTGATTAATTAGTTTGAGACAGGCGTTTTACTGCCGTTTGTAAAGCCCATGTGTAGCCGTCAGCGCCAAGCCCACAGATCACGCCAGCAGAAACATCAGAAAGATAGGAGTGATGACGGAAGGGCTCGCGGGCATGCACATTTGAGAGATGAACCTCGATAAACGGTATTTCTACCGCCAGCAGGGCATCACGCAGTGCGACACTGGTATGGGTAAACGCGGCAGGATTAATGATGATGTAATCCACATTGCCTTTGGCCTCATGAATGCGATCAATCAGCTGAAATTCAGCATTGGTTTGCAGGTGGCTCAACTCCACATTCAACTGGTCTGCCTGACGCGTCAAATCGTCAACGATCTGACTCAGCGTGGTATGACCATACTTCTCAGGTTCACGTGTTCCCAACAGATTCAGGTTGGGCCCGTTTAAAAGCAGAATATGTAATTTATGCGCCATCGTGCTGCCATCTCCCGCAATCATTGAGGCATCGCGTAAAATACCTTGCGAATCTTCATTTGTCACCTTTCAGGCTGAAAAAGAAGACCCGACGAGCAATAAAGCCGGGCATTATATCCGTTTCGTGTCATTTCGCAGCAAAATACTGGTCTTATCTGCGAAGATGATCGGATGTGGCCTGCGGGCCACATCTTTTATCAGAAAACAGCAGAGGAAAACAACGGGTGAAGTGCTAGCGGGGCCACCATTTGAGAAATTTTTTGTAACGCCAGGCTAACAGCAGTGCAGCAATGAGGGCATAGATAAGTGGCTGTGGGGACACGGTTTTCACCGACCAGATATAGTGAATCGGCACCAGAATCGCCACAAGATAGACCGCATTGTGCAGGGTTTGCCAGCGTTTACCGAGCCTGCGCTGAGCGCGCTGAAATGACGTTACCGCCAGGACCAGTAATATCAGCCAGCTGATAATTCCCAGCGTCAGATAGGGACGGGAGATGAGTTCGCTGCCCAGCAGACGCAGATTATCCACGCCCAATTCCAGCAGGTAGTAGCTCAGCAGGTGGAGAGAAGCCCAGACAAATGTCCAGACGCCAAGCAGGCGCCGGGTGCGGATTAACAGCGGCTGCCTGCCGTAGCGTGCCAGGGGTGAAACCAGCAGCGTACCCAGCAGCAGTTTCAGCGCCATGCGGCCGGTAAAATGCTGAATATCTTTTGCCGGGTCCGCACTCAGTCCACCCTGCATCACAGCAAGCACCAGATAAACCAGCGGCAACAGGGCTGCCAGGTGCAGGATCACCTTGAGCCACATGATCTGTTTTATCGACAGGCGGACCACTTAGTAATTCTCCCGTAAATCCATGCCGCGGTAGAGCGACGCCACCTGTTCGGCATAGCCGTTAAACAGCAGCGTTGGCTGACGTTCGACCTTCAGACTGCCGCCCGGGCCAATAAACCGCTCTGTCGCCTGTGACCAGCGTGGATGATTGACGTGGGGGTTCACATTGGCATAAAAACCATACTCGTCGGCGGCAATCTGGTTCCAGGTGGTCGGCGGCTGTTTGTCGGTCAGCGTAATTTTGACGATCGACTTAATGCCTTTAAAGCCATATTTCCACGGCACCGTCAGACGAATCGGCGCGCCATTCTGCGGCGGCAGCGCTTTGCCATAGACGCCAGTGGTCAGTATTGTCAGCGGATGCATCGCTTCATCCAGACGCAAACCTTCGACATAGGGATAATTGAGGCCACCGCCAATAAAGCGATCTTTCTGGCCCGGCATCTGCTCAGGATCGTAGAGCGTCTGAAAGGCAACAAAGCGCGCTTTGCTGGTGGGTTCCGCCAGCGAGAGAAGTTTATTCAGCTCAAAGCCTACCCAGGGCACCACCATCGACCAGGCCTCTACGCAGCGCATGCGATAGATTCGCTGCTCCATAGCAAAGCGTTTGAAGATGTCATCCATATCAAGGGTTAGGGGTTTCGCCACTTCGCCATCAATGGTCAGTTTCCAGGGCTCTGTTTTCAGTGTTCCGGCATTGGCAGCCGGATCGGCCTTATCCAGCCCGAACTCATAGAAATTGTTGTAGCCGGAAACTTTATCCGCAGGCGTCAGCGTCAGATCGGCCTGATATTGCGCCGGTTTGGTGAAGTCGAGCGGTCGGCCTGCTGGAGCAGGTGGGCGATCGTTGCCTTTGAACCAGCTGAGAATATCGGCATTAGCCACGCCCGGCATACCCATCGCCGCAGCGCTTAGTCCCAGCGTTTTCAGCACCTGGCGGCGCTTCATATTAAATATGCTTTCCGGCGTTACGTCGGCTTCGGTCAGACAGGGTATGCGTTTCATGGGGCTTCTCCAGACAGGATGTCATCAACCAGCATGATGACTATCGCTGATATCAGCCAGTTTCGCCCTGAAAATGTGAAATTTCCTGGCTGGCCTGTGCGATGAGAATGCGCTGAAAAGTGTCGGGATCAACGTCAGCAATCCTATCCCGACGATATACTTCGGCTTCATGCGACTCGGCGCTGTCGGCAGCGGCAAATTATGCTATTTTGCTCGCGTTTTCGTCAGGCTGACGGTACAAGGTGGGGTGATCCGGTTATCACCGCAGCAATACAGGCACAGGGATGCGATTAACCACAAAATTATCTGCGTTTATTACCTTTTTAAGCCTGCTGGCGATGTCATTGATGCTGGCAGGCTGCGCATTCAGTGTTTTCTGGTTCAGTCATCAGCGGGTTGAACATCGGGCGCAGGTGCTGGCGACCGAGGTCGATCAGGCGATGTTCTCCGAGACGCCAGAACAGCTTCATAACTGGCTTACGCGCATGATGCCAATAATGAATGCCGAGCAGATTTCCCTTCATAACGGCAGGCAGACTTTCCTCACACTCTCCCGACACGAAAACCAGATGCTGGAAGACGAACCCAATCGTTTTATCCAGGTCGATGTGCCTTTGATGCACCAGACCGGCTTACAGCTGCGGGTTGTGACCCTTGATCCTGCCAAAACCTGGCTGCGCTCCATCACCGGCACCTCTACGCTGGGCATTCTGTTTACGGTCATGCTGGTGATGAGTCTGCTGCTGCTGATGATGCATCGCTGGCTTAGTCGTCAGTGGCGTGGCATGGAGCATCTTGAAGGACGGGCACAGGCGATTATCAACGGCGAACGTGGGGTTGTGCCGAAACGGGATGTGGATGAGTGGCCACCCAGGGCGAGTCGCGCGATGGATATACTGCTGGCGGATCTGCAGGAAGCGGGCGAACAGCGCCTGCGTATCGACACGCTGATCCGCACCTTTGCCGCGCAGGATGGACGCACTGGCCTTAACAACCGACTGTTCTTTGATAACCAGCTCGCGACCCTTCTGGAAGATCAGGAAGCTGTCGGCACCCATGGTGTGGTGATGATGGTGCGCCTGCCCGATCTGGACGCGCTGAAAGATTCACTGGAGCCAGCGCTGGTTGAGGAGTACCTGTTCAATTTCGTCAACATGCTCTCTACCTTTGTGCTGCGCTATCCCGGCGCTTTGCTGGCACGCTATTTTCGCAGTGATTTTGCCGTATTACTGCCGCATCGCAGTCTTAAAGAGGCAAACAGTATTGCCGATCAACTGATCAATGCTGTTGATTCTTTGCCACCGATGCGCCTGGTCAATCGCGATGATCTGATCCACATCGGAATCACCGCCTGGCACAGCGGGCAGACCGTCCTGCAGGTGATAGAAAATGCCGAAATGGCCACGCGACGTGCAGCACTGCTGGGTGGTAATAACTGGATTAATGGTGAAGGAAACCCTCAGGACGCCGGGCGGGGCAGCGTGCGCTGGCGAACCCTGCTGGAGAATACGTTAAGCCGCGGTGGTCCGCGGCTGTACCATAAACCCACCGTTAATATCGAAGGCAAAGTACAGCATCGGGTCATGCTGACCCGTATCTTTGACGGCGATAAAGAGGTACTGGCCGCTGAATATATGCCGCTGGTACAGCAGCTCGGTATGGCTGATGGCTGGGATCGTCAGCTGGTCACGCGCATCGCGGCACTCTCTGAACTGTGGCCGGAAGAGACGCTGGTGATGCCGGTGACGATGACCTCGCTCCTGCAACGTTCATTTGTCCTCTGGCTACAGAATATGCTGCTGCAGTGCCCCAAATCACAAAGAAAACGATTTTTATTTGAACTTGCCGAGGCAGATGTCTGTCAACACATCGACCATTTAACACCAGTATTCCGTGCACTTAAGGCTTTTGGCTGCCGTGTAGCGGTGAATCAGGCGGGTTTAACCGTCGTCAGCAGTGCCTATATACGACAGCTGCCGCTGGAACTGATCAAGCTTGATGCAGGTCTGGTGCGCAACATTGAACGACGGACCGCCAATCAGCTGTTTGTACAGAGTCTGCTGGAGGTCTGTAAGTCCACGGGTATTCAGGTGTTTGCCACCGGTGTCCGCACCAAAGCGGAGTGGCAGACATTAGTGGCGCTGGGTGTGGCAGGCGGGCAGGGCGACTTTTTTGCCCCTTCGCTTCCGGTTAACAGTAACGTGAAGAAGTATTCCCAACGTTACCGTATTTAATGATTTGCTGTCGTAATGACAGAAATTGACGGTTTTTTTTAATGTTAAACCGCATCTGAACCCATAACCATCGTGCCGGAAATGTTAAATTTTATGTCGGGCATGGCAAGCGGAAATCACGTGAAATGCAGCACTGATGGCGTCTGGTCGCCATTCTGCTGCTACGGATCGCGGGTTCAGATGACTTAAACGCAATCAGGCGTCTTTTTTCACCGAAGCAGAACGTTTTTGCGCCTTGTGGCAGCTTCGTGTGGTTGGTAAAGTAAGCGGATTTTATTTTCCGCCCCCAGCTTGCAGGATTATCCCTTAGTATGTTTAAAAAATTTCGTGGCATGTTTTCCAACGACTTGTCCATTGACCTGGGTACCGCGAATACCCTGATTTACGTAAAAGGACAAGGCATCGTGCTGAACGAGCCTTCTGTGGTTGCTATTCGTCAGGACCGTGCCGGTTCACCGAAAAGTGTCGCGGCCGTGGGTCATGACGCCAAACAGATGCTCGGTCGTACGCCAGGCAATATTGCCGCTATCCGTCCGATGAAAGATGGCGTTATCGCTGACTTCTTCGTGACCGAAAAGATGCTGCAACACTTCATCAAGCAGGTTCACAGCAACAGCTTTATGCGTCCCAGCCCACGTGTGCTGGTCTGCGTACCCGTCGGGGCCACGCAGGTAGAACGTCGTGCGATTCGTGAATCCGCTCAGGGCGCCGGCGCGCGTGAAGTCTTTCTGATTGAAGAGCCGATGGCTGCAGCTATTGGTGCAGGTCTGCCCGTTTCTGAAGCGACCGGTTCAATGGTCGTTGATATCGGTGGTGGTACTACCGAAGTGGCGGTGATCTCCCTGAACGGTGTGGTCTACTCCTCATCCGTACGTATTGGTGGCGATCGTTTCGATGAAGCTATTATTAATTATGTGCGTCGTAACTACGGTTCACTGATTGGTGAAGCGACCGCAGAACGCATTAAGCATGAGATTGGTTCAGCTTATCCGGGTGATGAAGTCCGTGAAATTGAAGTTCGTGGCCGTAACCTGGCAGAGGGTGTACCGCGCGGCTTCACGCTGAACTCCAACGAAATTCTGGAAGCGCTGCAGGAGCCGTTAACCGGCATTGTCAGCGCGGTGATGGTTGCTCTTGAGCAGTGTCCGCCTGAGCTGGCCTCCGATATCTCAGAGCGCGGCATGGTGCTGACCGGTGGTGGTGCGTTACTGCGCAACCTGGATCGCCTGCTGATGGAAGAGACGGGTATTCCGGTTGTTGTTGCTGAAGATCCGCTGACCTGTGTGGCTCGCGGTGGCGGCAAGGCGCTGGAAATGATCGACATGCATGGCGGCGATTTGTTCAGCGAAGAATAATTGCCTCAACCGGCTGAGAACGCAATGATCATGCGAGGGAGTGACATGTGAACCGGCGAAATGTGTGCCGGTACAGTGCGTTCAGCCCAGGGAAGCACGGTGTTTGGCCGTCGCTTCCTCTCCTGTTGTCGAGGATCACGCAGATTATATGAAGCCGATTTTTAGCAGGGGACCTTCCCTGCAGTTGCGTCTTTTCCTGGCGGTCATCGTGGCAATTGCCATTATCGTTGCCGACAGCCGTGTGAGCTCTTTCACCCAAATACGCAACTATCTGGATACGTCGGTCAGTCCGTTTTACTTCCTGGCTAATGGACCACGTCAGCTGCTGGATGGCGTGTCAGAGTCGCTGGCGTCGCGTCAGCAGCTGGAGCAGGAAAACAAAGCGTTACGTCGTGAGCTCTTCCTGAAAAACAGTAACCTGCTAATGCTGGGGCAATATAAGCAGGAAAACGCACGCCTGCGTGAACTGCTGGGTTCACCGCTGCGTCAGGATGAGCAAAAGATGGTGACGCAGGTGATCTCTACCGGCACCGATCCTTACACCGACCAGGTGGTGATCGACAAAGGCAGCGTTAACGGTGTCTATGAAGGTCAACCGGTCATCAGTGATAAAGGCGTGGTCGGTCAGGTTATCGCCGTCGGACAGCTCACCAGCCGTGTTCTGCTGATCTGCGATGCGTCACATGCGCTGCCTATTCAGGTGTTGCGTAATGACATTCGTGTGATTGCCGCTGGTAACGGCTGTACTGAAGATCTCCAGCTTGAGCATCTGCCGGGTAATACGGACATTCGGGTCGGCGATGTGCTGGTGACGTCAGGTATCGGTGGTCGTTTCCCTGAGGGGTATCCGGTGGGCGTGGTCTCCTCAGTGAAAGTGGATACGCAGCGCGCTTATACGGTGATTCAGGCGCATCCGACCGCGGGTCTGCAGCGTCTGCGTTATCTGCTGCTGCTGTGGGGCGCGGATCGTAATGGCGATATGCCGCTGCCGCAGGATGAAGTTCATCGCGTTGCGAATGAGCGTCTGATGCAGATGATGCCGCAGGTCTTACCGCCTGCGGGTGAAATGGGCCCGCCTGCGCCTGCCGCACAGATGGGGCCGCCTGCTCCATCAACAGGCAGCAGTGGCAGTAGCGGACAGAACAACTCCTCGCGTTCACGCGGGGGGCAGCCTTGAGTCGATATCGCAGCCAGGGACGTTGGGTCATCTGGCTCTCTTTCCTGGTCGCGTTAGTTCTGCAGATCATGCCATGGCCGGATGAAATTTATATGTTCCGGCCTTCATGGCTGCTGCTCATCCTTATCTACTGGGTTCTTGCACTGCCGCATCGGGTCAACGTCGGCAGCGGATTTATGCTGGGTGCCATCATGGATCTGATTGCCGGGTCCACGCTTGGCGTACGTGCGCTGGCACTCAGTATCATCGCCTACCTGATAGCCTTTAAGTTCCAGTTATTCCGCAACTTAGCGTTGTGGCAGCAAGCGTTAATGGTTATGGTGCTGTCTCTGGCGATGGATGTGATTGTCTTCTGGGCAGAATTCCTGGTAATCAATGTTTCATTCCGACCTGAAATTTTCTGGAGCAGTGTCGTCGACGGTATTCTCTGGCCCTGGCTATTCTTACTTATGAGAAAAATTCGTCGTCAGTTCGCTGTTCAATAAGGAAATTTATGGTAACCCTCTATCTTGCTTCCGGTTCACCGCGTCGTCGTGAGCTGTTAACTCAACTTGGCCTGACATTCGAGCGCATTGTGACTGACGTTGAAGAACAGCGTCAGCCGAATGAAGCGGCGGAGAGCTATGTCCGCCGTCTGGCCAATGACAAAGCGCAGGCGGGTGTAAAACTGGCCGCGCAGGATCTGCCGGTGCTGGGCGCGGATACGATTGTCGTGCTGAATGGTGACGTGCTGGAAAAACCGCGCGATGCCGCCGATGCCCACGCGATGCTGCGTAGACTCTCCGGTCATACGCATCAGGTCATGACGGCAGTGGCGCTGGCCGACAGCCAGCAGGCGCTGGATTGCATCGTGACGACTGATGTGACATTCCGCACCTTAACGGAGAGCGACATCGACGACTATATCGCTACCGGTGAGCCGATGGATAAAGCGGGTGCATACGGCATTCAGGGCAGGGGAGGAAACTTTGTCCGCAAAATTAACGGAAGTTACCATGCAGTGGTCGGATTACCGTTGGTTGAGACAGCGGAGTTGCTCAGCCATTTTCACTCACTGCGTGCCGTAAGGGGTCAACATGACGGCTGAATTACTGGTTAACGTCACGCCTTCTGAAACACGCGTTGCCTACATTGATGGCGGCATCCTTCAGGAAATCCATATTGAGCGTGAAGCGCGGCGCGGCATTGTTGGCAATATTTATAAAGGACGGGTAAGCCGTGTTCTGCCCGGCATGCAGGCGGCCTTTGTTGATATAGGCCTGGAAAAAGCCGCCTTTTTGCACGCCTCAGATATCATGCCGCATACGGAATGTGTGGCGGGCGACGAAAAGAAAAATTTCATCGTGCGCGATATTGCCGAGCTGGTGCGTCAGGGACAGGATCTGGTGGTTCAGGTGGTCAAGGATCCGCTTGGCACCAAAGGCGCCCGGCTGACCACGGACATTACCCTGCCTTCGCGTTATCTGGTCTTTATGCCAGGCGCATCGCATGTCGGTGTCTCTCAGCGTATCGAGAGTGAGAAAGAGCGCGATCGGCTTAAAGCGGTAGTCGCTGACTACTGTGACGATCTGGGTGGCTTTATTATCCGCACCGCTGCAGAAGGGATTGGCGAAGAGGAGCTGGCGCAGGACGCGGCTTTTCTCAAACGTCTCTGGACCAAAGTTAGCGAGCGTAAAAAGCGCAATCAGACCCGCTGCCTGCTCTACGGTGAGCTGGCTCTGGCCCAGCGTATTCTGCGTGATTTTGCGGGCGCAGCGCTGGATCGCATCCGGGTCGACTCCCGCCTGACCTGCGATATGCTGGTGGAATTTACCGGTGAATATATCCCGGAAATGGCCGGTAAGCTGGAGCTCTACAATGGTAAACAGCCTATTTTCGACCTGTTTGACGTCGAAAATGAGATTCAGCGCTCGCTGGATCGCAAAGTTGAACTAAAGTCAGGCGGATATCTGATCATCGATCAGACCGAAGCGATGACGACCATCGATATTAATACCGGTGCATTTGTTGGTCATCGCAATCTCGATGAGACGATATTCAACACCAATGTTGAAGCCACTCAGGCGATTGCGCGTCAGCTGCGCCTGCGGAATCTGGGCGGCATCATCATTATCGACTTCATCGACATGAGCAATGAAGATCATCGACGCCGGGTACTGCATTCACTGGAAAGCGCGCTCAGTAAAGATCGGGTCAAAACCGGGATTAATGGTTTTTCGGCGCTGGGTCTGGTAGAGATGACGCGTAAGCGTACCCGTGAAAGCATTGAGCATGTCCTGTGCCAGGATTGCCCGGTCTGTAAAGGGCGCGGCACCCTGAAAACAGTTGAAACGGTCTGCTATGAAATCATGCGTGAGATTGTGCGGGTTCACCACGCCTATGATTCTGATCGTTTCCTGGTGTATGTTTCACCGACGGTGGGTGAGGCGTTAAAAACCGACGAGTCTCATGCGCTGGCTGAAGTGGAAATCTTTGTCGGTAAGCAGGTTAAAGTTCATGTTGAAGCGCTCTACACTCAGGAGCAGTTCGACGTGGTAATGATGTAACGTCAGCCCGTTATCAGGCTGAATAAACGCCCTTGTTTGGGATAAAATGCGCGTTTTAACGCTTTTATCTGAAGACGGTCGGGTATGAGAACCAACTATCCGTCGTTTACGGAACACAAGGAGAGGCGTGAGTGAGGCAGTTGCCGAGGATTTTGTTACTGCTGGTCGCGGCAATCATCGTGATTGTCGCGCTGCTGGTCAGCGGATTGCGTCTGGTAATGCCGCATCTCGACAGCTATCGCAACAACCTTCTGCAATTCATCTCCGACAAAACGGATGTGCCGGTCAACGCCAGCCAGTTACAGGGTAAATGGGAGAATTTCGGCCCAACCCTGCAGGTTCATGACCTCAGCGTCGATCTGCATGAAAACGGCAAACTCACGATTAAACGTATCAATCTGGCGCTCGACGTCTGGCAGTCTCTGCTGCACTGGCGCTGGCAGTTTCGCGATCTGACCTTCTGGCAGCTGCATCTCGACACGAATCGCCCCTTACTCGACAACGACAAAGAGAAAAACAGCTTCCGTCCGGCGCAGATTAACGAACTTTTCCTGCGTCAGTTTGACCACTTTGATCTGCGCGACAGCACCATTCGTTTCCGTACTCCTTCCGGCCAGCATGCTGAGCTGGCGATCCCCCGACTCACCTGGGTCAATGAAGATAACCGCCATCGCGCCGAAGGCGAAGTCAGTCTGTCGAGCTTTACCGGTCAGCACGGCGTGGTTCAGGTGCGGCTCGACCTTAACGACAGTAACGGTTTACTTAATGACGGCCGCATCTGGATGCAGGCCGATGACGTCGACATGCGTCCATGGCTGGGCCGCTGGGTGCGCGACAATACCCGGCTGGACAGTGCCCGCTTCAGCCTGGCGGCCTGGGTTAACCTGCGCAATGGTGACATCTATGCTGGCGATCTGCTGCTGCGCAAGGGCGGTGCCAGCTGGCAGGGCGAAACCGGACGACACCGCATAGAGGTCGATGGGCTGACCGCGCATCTGTCACGCTTCCAGAATGGCTGGGTGGTCAATGTGCCGCAGACCCGGCTCAGCACTGACGGTCAGGCCTGGCCCGCCGGTCACTTCTCGCTGTTATGGCGTCCTGAAGATAAGCAGTTGCTGGGGCCGGATGGTCAGCAGGAGGTGCGGGTGCGCGCCACACAGCTGGTGCTGAGTCATATTGCGCCGATCGTTCCGTTATTTGCGCCGCTCTCTCCGGCCCTGTTTGAAAACTGGCAGACGCTGCAGCCACAGGGCACCATCGATGGCCTGGCGCTGGATATTCCATTACAGCAGCCTGAAAAAACCCGTTTACAGGTGAAGTGGCGTGATTTCAGCTGGCAGCACTGGAAACTGTTGCCGGGCATCAGTCACCTGAGCGGAGAAGCACGCGGCAGCCTGAGCCATGGTCAGGTCAGTGTGGATATGGGCGCGGCAACCGTTCCCTATGGCGATATGTTCCAGGCTCCGTTAGAGATTAAGCGGGTGACCGGGGCACTGCGCTGGCTTAAAGATGAACATGGCCTGACGCTGGCGGGTGAAAAGCTTAACCTCGAAGCGCGCTCACTCTGGGCGCGTGGCGACTTCAGCTACCAGCAGAATAGCGGCGGCGAGCCCCGTCTGGATATTCTGGCGGGTATCCGACTTACTGATGCGGGCGATGCCTGGCGCTACTTCCCGGTGCCGCTGATGGGTAACAGCCTGACGCACTATCTGAGTGGGGCGGTGAAGGGTGGCAGAGTGGACAACGCCACGCTGCTGTTTGCCGGTAATCCGGCGCTGTTCCCGTTCAAGCACAATGATGGCATGTTCCAGGTCTGGGTGCCGCTTCGCCAGGCGACCTATGCGTTTCAGCCCAAATGGCCGGCGTTGAGCAATCTCGATGTCGACCTCAACTTCCTGAACGATGGTCTGTGGATGAAAGCGCCAATGGCGCACCTGGGTGAAGTAGACGCTCACAACGTCACGGCGGTGATCCCTGACTACCTGAAAGAAAAACTGATCATCGACGGGGATATCAGTGGTGAAGGCCAGCAGATCGCTGACTATTTCGATCAGACGCCGCTTAAACCGTCACTGGGTGCCGCACTGGAGCAGCTGAAAATTAAAGGCCGTGTCGGTGGCCATCTGAATCTGAACATCCCACTGGATGGAGAGCAGGTGCACGCCCGCGGTAATGTCGATCTGAACAACAACGCGCTGTTTATCAAACCGTTAAAAACCACCATCAACAATCTTTCTGGTCGCTTCCGTTATGACAACGGCAATCTGGCCAGTGAGGATCTGCGGGCGAACTGGTTCGGGCAGCCGATGGGCGTTCGTTTCAGCACCCACGAGAACCCGGATGACTTTGGCGTTAACGTCAAACTTCAGGGCGACTGGCAACCCGCGAAAATCAGCCAGATTCCGGCAGCCGTCAGCAAGCAGCTCGGCGGGCATCTGCCGTGGCAGGGCGACGTCAATATTACGTTACCGCATCATGGCGGGGCGCGTTATGACGTGACGCTGAACGGTAATGCTAAAGAAGTAAGTAGTCACTTACCTGCGCCGCTCAATAAGAAAGCCGGTGAGGCGATGCCAGTTGCCATTCAGGCCAGTGGTGACCTGAACCATTTCGATCTCAGCGGCAGCGTCAATGCAAACCATCGTTTTAACAGCCGCTGGTTGCTGGAACCGACGCTGCGCGTCGATCGTGGCATCTGGCTGAATGATGCACAGAAAACGCCTGCGCTACCCGACCATAAGGGCATGGTACTGAATCTGCCCGTGCTGGATGGCGAGGCCTGGGTAGCGATGATGGCTGCCGGCGGTTCTGCAGGTGCGGGGACGTCAGGCGGCGGCAGCGACTTCCAGACGGGTGGCGTCACGCTGCCGGGTAACATCACGCTACGCAGTCCGGCGGTCACGCTGGCGGGGCAGCAATGGCATGACGTTGAAGCGACACTGGCACAGCGTTCAGGCGGCAATGGCCAGGTCAGCGTCAGTGCGAAAGAGCTGCGCGGTGAACTGGCGATGGCCCCCAAAGCGCCATGGCAGGTGAACCTGGATTACCTCTACTACAATCCGCAATGGGAAAACGAGACAGGCAAGGGCGGCAAAGCGCCTTCTCAGCAAACCACAAACATTAACTTCAGCCAGTGGCCCGCCTTACAGCTGCGCTGTAAAGAGTGCTGGGTACTGGGCCAGAAATATGGCCAGGTCTCCGCGGTGATGCAGCCTAAAGGAGATACGTTAGCGCTTACTAACGGAAAAGTGGATACCGGCAGCTCCCAGCTTAAAATTAACGGTGAGTGGGTTAATCGCCCGGACGACCAGCGCACCTCGCTGAAGGGCACGCTTAAGGGACCGAATATTAATAACGCGACCAACTGGTTTGGCGTCAACACGCCGCTGCGCGATGCGCCCTTTGATATTGCTTATGACCTGCACTGGCGCTCTGCACCCTGGCAGCCCTCTGCAGAGACACTGAGTGGCACCCTGAAGACCCACTTTGGCAAAGGCCAGATTGCAGATGTGAATACCGGCACGGCGGGAAAAATCCTGCGTCTGGTGAGCTTCGATGCGCTGCTGCGCAAGCTGCGCTTCGACTTCAGCGACACCTTCACCAACGCGTTCTATTTCGATTCGATTAACGGCACGGCCTGGATCGAAAACGGCGTCATGCGCACCGATAACCTGCTGGTAGATGGACTGGAAGCAGACATCGCCATGCAGGGCAATCTCGACCTGGTGAAACGTCAGATCGATATGGAAGCGGTGGTTGCGCCTGAGATTTCTGCCTCTGTCGGCGTAGCGACCGCCTTTGCGATTAATCCGGTGATTGGCGCGGCGGTATTTGCTGCCAGTAAAGTCCTGGGCCCCCTGTGGAACAAGATATCGCTGCTGCGTTATCACATCAGTGGCCCACTGGATAAACCGGAAATCAATGAAGTACTGCGTAAACCGCGTGAAACAGACAACAAGTGAATTTGACGCCGTACCGGAATTACCGCAGGCTATGATTATCTGAGCACATAATGAGTGAGAAACGATGACTCTGAACCTGGTAAGTGAGCAGTTACTGACTGCTAACGGCATTAATCAGCAGGACCTATTTTCCCTGTTAGGGCAGCTTTCAGAACGTCGTCTGGATTATGCCGATCTCTATTTTCAGTCCAGCTTTCACGAATCCTGGGTGCTGGAAGACAAAATCATTAAAGATGGCTCATACCATATCGATCAGGGCGTCGGCGTGCGCGCGGTCAGCGGTGAGAAAACCGGCTTTGCCTATGCCGACCAGATTACGCTGAATGCGCTGCGTCTCTCCTCTGAAGCGGCTCGCAGCATTGTACGCGAACAGGGAAACGGCAAGGCCCATACGCTTTCTGCCGTGATGAACCGTTCACTCTATTCGGCGGTCGATCCGCTGAGCAGCCTGACGCGTGAAGACAAAATTGCCCTTCTGCATCGCGTCGATAAAGTCGCCCGCGCGGCTGACCCACGTGTGCAGGAAGTCAATGCCAGCCTGACCGGTGTTTACGAGCAGGTGCTGGTGGCGGCCACTGATGGCACGCTGGCGGCAGACGTTCGTCCGCTGGTTCGCCTCTCTATCAGCGTTCAGGTTGAAGACCAGGGCAAGCGTGAGCGCGGCGCAAGCGGCGGCGGTGCACGCACCGGTTATGCGTTCTTCCTTGAAGATGAAAATGGCGACGTGCGCGCTGACGCCTGGGCGCGTGAAGCGGTGCGCATGGCGCTGGTTAATCTCTCTGCGGTGGCGGCTCCTGCTGGCGCATTGCCGGTAGTGCTGGGTGCGGGCTGGCCGGGCGTGCTGCTGCATGAGGCGGTCGGTCACGGTCTGGAAGGTGACTTCAACCGCCGTGGCACCTCGGTGTTCAGCGGTAAAATCGGTCAGCAGGTCGCGTCTGAGCTGTGTACCGTGGTAGATGACGGCACCCTTGAAGGGCTGCGCGGCTCACTTGCGGTGGATGATGAAGGCGTTCCCGGTCAGTACAACATGCTGATTGAGAACGGGGTGCTGAAAGGCTACATGCAGGACAAGCTGAATGCGCGACTGATGGGCGTCAGCCCGACCGGGAATGGACGTCGTGAATCTTATGCACATCTGCCGATGCCGCGCATGACTAACACCTATATGCTGGCAGGCAAATCATCGCCGCAGGATATTATTGAAAGCGTTGAGTACGGCATCTATGCGCCGAACTTTGGTGGCGGTCAGGTGGATATCACCTCCGGCAAATTTGTCTTCTCAACCTCAGAGGCTTATCTGATTGAAAACGGCAAAATCACCAAACCGGTCAAAGGTGCCACGCTGATTGGCTCCGGCATTGAAGCGATGCAGCAAATCTCGATGGTAGGTAATGACCTGGCGCTGGATAAAGGCGTGGGCGTCTGCGGTAAAGAGGGCCAGAGCCTGCCGGTCGGTGTCGGTCAGCCCACCCTGAAGCTGGATAAACTGACCATCGGCGGCACCGCCTGATGTGACCTCAACAACCCGCCGCCCGGCGGGTTGTCAGCTTTTACGGTGTTGCTGATACTGTTCAGCCACCTGTTCAAAATAGCCGGTCAGATAATCGATGCAGACCTGCACCTTCAGCGGCAGTTTATCCTTCTCGGTATAGAGCGCATACACCGGACGCGGATCGGACTGATAGTGCGGAAACAGAATATCGATCTCGCCTGCGGTGATCTCATCAATCACCCACATCATTGGCACATAAGCGATACCATTGCCCGACTTCAGCCATCGGATCAGCGTCAGCGAATCATTTGTTACGAAACGTCCCTGTGGTGCCAGGCGGGTCACCAGGCCTTCCGGCGCAATCAGCTCAAAATTGTTGTCGGGCCGTACGCTATATTCCAGCCAGGAAAAATTATCGATATCGCCCGGCTTCTCCGGCGTGCCGTGCTGGGCAAGATAGCTTTTTGCGGCACACACCACCATCGGCATCGCGCCAAGGCGACGCGAAAAGAGACTGGAGTCTTTTAATGCGCCCACCCGAATCACCAGATCCAGACCATCCGCAATCAAATCCGGGGCCGGAACGCCAGTAACCAGATTCACACTCAGCCCCGGATACTCCCGCAGCATATCGCTGGTCATACCGGCTAACACATTCTGCGCCATGGTCGAGGAACTGCCGATCCGCAACACGCCAATCGGCGTATTGTTAAACGCGTAAAGCTGTTCATGCACCTGCGTCGCCTCCGCCAGCATACGGCGGCAGCCCTGATAATAGATTTTACCCGCTTCGGTCAGTCCGATACTGCGGGTACTGCGATTCAGCAACTTAACCTGCAATGCATCCTCCAGTTTCGCGACGATCTGGCTGATGGATGAGACGCTCAGATGGAGCTGACGAGCCGCCGCGGTAAACGAACCGAGTTCGACCACTCTGGCGAAGACAGACATACCTTTCAGTCGTTCCATTATTTACTCTGGCTTAAAAGTGATTTAGATCACATTCAGTAGAAAACGTATAGTCAGGCGCGTTATTATAAGCGCGCCGGGGTATTTCCCGGTGATTCTTCATTGCCTGATACCCTTCGATGATACGCTATTATTAAGCCAGCTGCGGTTCGGATAACGCTGCCAGAGGGGTTTCCTGCGACATCTGAAAAGGCAACGAAGTATCCCGGCAAGGTCGAACTAAGGATTTGTGATGAGTGTGCTTCCGGTATTTGTCATGTTTGGGCTCTCTTTTCCGCCCGTTTTCATCGAATTGATTATTTCACTGATGCTGTTCTGGTTAGTGAAACGCGTGCTGACGCCGAGCGGCATCTACGATCTTGTCTGGCATCCGGCACTTTTTAATACAGCGCTTTACTGCTGTGTGTTTTACCTTGTCTCCCGTTTATTAGTCTGAGGTTGAAGTGAAAGCACTCATAAGAAAAATCGCGCGCTACGCGATCACTATTCTGCTGGTCATCATCGCAGTGGTTATCATCTTCCGCGCCTGGGTGTTCTATACCGAATCACCCTGGACCCGTGATGCACGTTTTGCGGCTGACGTGGTGGCGATTTCGCCTGACGTCACTGGCCTGATTACTGAGGTTCCGGTACATGACAACCAGCTGGTGAAGAAGGGCGATACACTGTTTGTGGTTGACCGCCCTCGCTATCAGAAGGCACTCGATCAGGCACAGGCGGATGTTGAATATTACCAGGCCCTGGTGAGTGAAAAACGTCGCGAAGCCGGCCGCCGCAACCAGCTTGGCACCTCTGCGATGTCGCGCGAGGCGATCGAACAATCCAATAACGACCTGCAAACCAGTGAGCATCAGCTGGCAAAATCGGTGGCGACGCGCGATCTGGCGAAGATCGATCTTGAGCGCACCACCGTGAAAGCACCCTCCGATGGCTGGGTCACCAACCTCAACGTCTACCAGGGCGAATTTATTACCCGGGGTTCTGTGGCGGTGGCGCTGGTTCAGCAGCACTCTTTCTATGTGCTGGCTTACCTGGAAGAGACCAAACTTCACGGCGTGGAGAAGGGCTTCCGCGCGGAAGTGACTCCACTTGGCAGCAACATCGTGTTGCGTGGCACCGTGGACAGCGTCGCGGCGGGTGTCACCAACAGCAGCAGCTCGGTCGACAGTAAAGGCATGGCAACGGTAGATTCCAATCTGGAGTGGGTCCGTCTGGCGCAGCGTGTGCCGGTGCGCATCCGGCTTGATCAGCAGCCCGGCAATCGCTTCCCGGCGGGCACAACAGCGACAGTGGTGATCACCGGTCAGGCCGATCGTCAGCCTGAACAGGTTTCACCGATGGTCCGACTGTTTAATCGCCTGCGTGAGTTTGGTTAAGAGGGCGATATGATCGAGTTCCTGCGGTTCCCGGTAAAGCTCACCTTTGCGCTGGTGTTAGCGCTGATGGTGGGTTTTCACTTTAACCTTGAAACGCCGCGCTGGGCGGTGATGACCGCCGGGATCGTGGCAGGTGGTACGGCATTTGCGGCAGGCGGCGATCCCTATTCCGGGGCACTACGCTATCGCGGTGTTTTGCGTATTATCGGGACATTTATTGGCTGTATCGCCGCGCTGACCATCATGATTGCCACCGTGCGTGCACCGGTCGTGATGCTGCTGCTGTGCTGCATCTGGGCAGGACTCTGCGTCTGGCTCTCTTCGCTAATTAAAGTCGAGAACTCCTACGCACTGGGTCTGGCCGGCTACACCGCGCTGATTATTGTAGTAACGGCGAACGCCAGCGGCGGTCTGACGCTGGTGCCCCAATATGCGGTAGAGCGCTGCAGTGAAATCGTACTCGGTATTCTTTGCGCTATTCTGGCCGACATGATTTTCTCACCCCGTTCGATTAAAAAAGTGATCGACGCGGAAGTTGATTCGCTGCTGGTGGCCCACTACCAGCTGCTGCAACTCTGCGTCGCACACGGTGATAAGGAAGAGGTCGACAAAGCCTGGAGCGCGCTGGTGCGGCGCACCACGGCGCTGAATAGCATGCGCAGCCAGCTGATGATGGAGTCATCACGCTGGAAGAACAGCAACCGCCGCTTGCAGATGCTCAATACCCTGTCACTGACGCTGATAACGCAGGCTGCCGAAACCTTCCTCATTCAGAATTCCCGCCCGGACTACATTCCGCCCCAGTATCGGTTGATGGTTGAAAAACCGGCCTCGACGGTTGAAGAGGTGCATAAGCGGATGAAAGTGATGCGCCGGGTGATTGGTGCCAGCGGCAAATCAACGCCGGTCACGCTGGCCAGCTGGGTAGGCACTGCTACCGAATATCTGTTGCTGCTGAAAGGAATCAAAAGTAATAGCCGGATCACCTCGCTGGAAGAGGAGATTCTGCAGCGCGAAGTGGTGATTCAGGCGCGTTCGGCTGAAACACATCATGCGATGATTAACGGCATCCGCACCTTCGTTGCAACCGCATTGGGTTCACTGTTCTGGCTCTATACGGGCTGGACCTCTGGCAGTGGCTGTATGGTAATGCTGGCCGTAATTACCGCGCTGGCGATGCGTATGCCTAACCCGCTGATGATGGCCAAGGATTTTCTCTACGGCATGACGGTCGCGGTTCCGCTGGGGGCGCTCTATTTTATGTATGTTCTGCCCGCGACACAGCAGAGCGCACTACTGCTTTGCATCGCTATCGGCATACTGGGTTTTATCGGCGGCATCTTTATTCAGCGGCGTCAGCTCGGCACGCTGGGCGCGTTGATTGGTACGCTCAACGTGCTGGTTCTCGATAATCCGATGGAATTTCACATTAACGTCTTCCTCGATAATGTGCTCGGTCAGGTTATCGGCTGCTTTGTCGCGATGATGGTCATTCTGCTGATTCGGGATAAATCGAAGGCGCGCACCGGCCGCAAACTGCTGAACCGCTTTATGTATGCAGCGGTCTCGGCCATGACAACCAATCAGGCGCGTCGGCGTGAAAATCATCTGCCAGCGCTCTATCAGCAACTGTTTTTGCTGCTGAACCTGTTTCCGGGTGATATCAATAAATATCGCATCGCTCTGACGCTGATCATCGGTCATCAGCGATTACGCGACGCAGAAGTGCCAGTTAATGCCGATCTCTCTGCGTATCACCGACAGCTGCGTTACACCGCCGATCGGGTGATCTCCGCCAGCAGCGACGACAAGCGCCGTTACTACTTTGAACGTCTGCTTAAAGAGCTGGATGTCTATCAGGAAAAACTGGTCCATTACGAGGCACCCGTCAGCGTAACGGAACCGGTCAAACGACTGGCGACGATGCTGGATAAGTACCAGAACACACTCATCCAAATCTGAATCTGGCCGCTGCGACCTGCAGCGGCCAGTGCAATCCCCACCCATCACAAAATCTGTCGCTTTTGCCAACTATACTCTCCAGACGGAAGAGCAAAACTGACAGGAGCGAATCAATGAAATCACTGCAAGAGAACGAACTGTTCCGGACCGGCTATTTAGCGGACGGTCAGTGGCATCAGGCGGCGTCCACGTTTGACGTGACTAATCCGGCAACCGGCGAGGTGATTGCGCAGGTGGCAAAAGCCGGTAAGGCGGAAACGGAACAGGCTATCGCCGCAGCGGAACGTGCCTTTCCCGCCTGGCGGGCGCAGACCGCAAAAGCGCGCGCTGAAATTCTCAATCGCTGGTACCAGCTGATCATTGAGAACAAGCGCTGGCTGGGACAACTGATGACCACTGAACAGGGCAAACCCCTGAAAGAGGCCGAAGGAGAAGTGGAGTACGCCGCCAGCTTTATTCAGTGGTTCGCCGAGCAGGCGAAACGGGCGAACGGCGAGATCATTCCGCCCGCAAAACCCGGATCCCGCATTCTGGCGACCCGCGAACCGATTGGCGTAGTGGCTGCCATTACGCCGTGGAATTTCCCGATGGCGATGCTGACCCGCAAACTGGGGCCCGCGCTTGCTGCGGGCTGCACCGGCATCATTAAACCTGCTAATAACACGCCACTCTCTGCTTTTGCCCTGCTGGCACTGGCGAAGCAGGCGGGCGTGCCGGATGGCGTGCTGAATGCGGTGGCGGGTGATACTCATGCTATCAGCGATGCGATCATGGCCAGCAAAGCGGTGCGTAAAATCTCGTTCACCGGCTCAACGCAGGTGGGCAAGCTGCTGATGCGTAATGCCGCCGAAACCATGAAGAAAGTGTCGATGGAACTGGGAGGCAATGCGCCGTACATCGTATTCGACGATGCCGACCTTGATGCCGCCATACAGGGTGCCATTGCCAACAAATTCCGTAATGCGGGTCAGGTGTGCGTCAGTGTTAACCGCTTCTATATTCATAACGCTGTCTATGATGCGTTTACTGAGCAGCTGGCAGCCGAAGTCAGCAAGCTCAAAGTCGGTAATGGCATGGATGAAGGCGTGATTGTCGGACCATTGATTGAAGCGTCGGCGGTGGAAAAAGTTGAGCAGCACGTTAAAGACGCGGTAGCAAAAGGCGGCAAACTACTGGCAGGTGGTGAGCGCCATGCGCTGGGTGGCAACTTCTGGCAGCCTACGGTCATTACCGAGGCGCATGAAGGCATGCAGCTTGCGCAGGAAGAGACCTTTGGTCCGGTGGCTGCCTGTTTCCGCTTTGATGATGAAGATGACGTCATCCGCCGCGCTAATGATACGCCATTCGGCCTTGCTGCTTACTTTTATACCCAGAATCTGCAACGGGTGTTTCGCGTTTCAGCGGCGCTGGAAAGCGGCATGATCGGCATTAACGAATGTGCCGTTTCCACCGAGCTGGCGCCGTTTGGTGGGGTGAAAGAGTCGGGTCTGGGCCGCGAAGGTTCGGTACTGGGTATGGAAGAGTATCTGGAGGTCAAAGCGCTGCACCTGGGCGGTTTGAGCTAACGGCATGAACGGGCGGCAGAGGTCGCCCGCAGACGGAGCATGGGAGCCGTCAGCATGAAAATCGAGCGTTTTGATTTTAATGAAATAGTCGACCAGGCCCATTTCTTTCGCCAGTTCAGCGAGCGATTTGCGCTGGAGGAGCGCCGCATCTGCGATCTGGATGGATTGTGGGATGTTGTGACAGGGGATCTGTTACCGATGCCGCTGGAGATTGAGTTTGTCAATCTGGGTAGAGGACAGCGACGGCGTTATGGCGCGCTGATTCTGTTATTTGATGAAGCGGAAGAGGAGCTGGAAGGCCGGCTGCACTTTAATGTCAGATAATACATCAGATGAAAAAAGGCCCCGGCGAGCGGGGCCAAAGGGTTCGTCATTAATCTGACGAGGAATTACTTATAAAGCTGTGCGGTGATGTGATAGTTATCACCGGTACGCGCCTCGATCACTTTATAGGCGCTGGCACCCTGCTCATCCGCTTTCTGTGAAAGCTCTGCGCGGTAATCCATCGGTGATCCCGCGGTTCCACTGATGGTCACGGTACCCGCAGGCTGCAGATTCTGCGCCTGATCGCCGGTTACCAGCTGTGCGGCAGAAGCGCCGAACGCAATAACGGAAAGCAGACTGACTGTAGCAATGGTTGTTTTGATATTCATGATTATCTCCTCATTACATTCAACAACCTGCGGTTACTCGTAAGGGCGGGTCGTCGATATTTGTTATGCGCCTTCAGACGTCATCACAGTTAATTATTTATAAAGCTCAGCGGTGACATGCCAGGTGTTGTCCTGGTTGTTTTCAATGATGCGATAGTGGCTTGCGCCCTGTGCATCTGCTTTCTCTGACAGCACCTGACGGATATGCGTCTGGTCGCCGTTACGTCCACCGATGCTGATGGTCTGATTCATGGGCTGCAAACCCTGCGCCTGTTCATTCGATACCAGGCTGGCGGCGCTGGCACCCACTGAGAACAGGGACGCCAGACTAAGAGCAGCAATTGCTAATTTAGTTTTCATGGTCAACTCTCCTGAAGATTTTGCTTCAGCTCTCCGGAGCGCAAAAAGGCGCGTCAGACAGAAAGCTGCTGGCATTATTGGGTTTAGTTATACAACGCGGCGGTAGCGTGATAATTGCCGTTGTTGTAAGCCTCGATCACGCGATAGGCTTTTGCGCCCTGCTGATCCGCTTTGTCACTGAGCTTCTGTTTGATATCCATCGGTGAACCCGCGACGCCGCTGACACTGATGGTGCCGACAGCCTGCAGATCCTGTGCCTGCGCGGCATCAATAGATTCTGCTGCTACTGCACCAAATGAGAGTGCAGAGAGAATGCTCAGGGTAGCGATGGTAGTTTTTACGTTCATAGATATTTCCTCGTCGTCTATTTTTATCTTTCTAGTTAGTGTGATTTGCATCACGAAAAGAAGTATAGAACTAATAACGATAGAAATTAATACCCGGCTAATAATGTTTTTTTGTGATTCTTTATCTTTATGCCTACTTTTAATAACTTAACGTTATAAAAACAGCATAAAAAATAGCCTTTAAGACGATTTTAATTACAAAAACAGTGAGATAGATCACTTTGACGTTTAGTGCGAAACTATGAAGCGTATTGGGCTGGAGTTTGATCTGGATCCGGGCAATGGTGCCGGATCAGTGATGTAAAGCAGTGTAAAATAGCGCAGAAGGTTAAGCAGAGTAAACGATCTGACCAAGAGTCAGGTGTATTGAATCAGGCTTATCAGTATTAAACAGCGGAGCAGTGTGACGCAAAACTATGGGCAGAGAGAACAAACTGACGACCTGGGGCAGGATAGCAGGCCGTCAGTCAGCGGTCAGAGTTCCTGTTCAAACAGGTTGAGGATCGCGCTGTGCAGCTGCTTAACCGTAAAGTCGCGCGCACGGGTAATAAAGATTGTGTCATCGCCAGCGATCGTGCCAAGAATCCCATGCGCTTTGCCCAGCGAATCCAGCATACGTGCAATCAGCTGTGCTGCGCCCGGACTGGTATGAATCACCACCAGCGCATCGTTGTAGTCGATATCCAGTACCAGGTTTTTTAACGGGCTGGTGGTGGTCGGCACGCCCAGTTCAGCGGGCAGGCAATAGACCATTTCCATCCTGGCATTACGGGTGCGTACTGCGCCAAACTTGGTCAGCATCCGCGAGACTTTGGACTGATTGATATTTTCAAAGCCCTCATCCTGAAGCGCCTGAACAATTTCGCCCTGGGAACTGAATTTTTCTTCTTTTAATAAGGCCTTGAAAGCCTTGATCAGATCGTCTTGTTTCGATGGGTTTCGCATAGGTTACCAATAAATAGAGAGAATAACCGCGCATCCGCCCGCGGCAGAGTGGTGATTATGCATTTAAATGCATTTTTATGCAATCGGTCGATTGGTGAGCAGAGTTCGGGCGGCTAGCGGGCGGCGATAATAGCAAATAAATTCGCTCAGACCAAAACCCCCGTCACAGCCCCGAAAGGCGAAGGTTGCAAAGTTGTTATATTATTGGTGGTGTAGTATCAAAAGTAGTAACAGAAAACGCACACAGCCGTTCTCTGTCTGACGACGGCAAAGTTGTCGGTCATTCAGGCGCAATGATAAGTAACTTTTGAATCCGGCGAGCAAGTGTGAAAACACGTAGAATTAACAGCGGATATTTATCATCGCCTGAGCAGTTGATTAAGGTCTGACACAGATAGAATTTCGGCCCATCTCTGCCCCACCTTAATAAGGAGTTAAGAATGAAAGTTGCCGTTCTCGGTGCCGCTGGCGGCATAGGCCAGGCGCTCGCACTTCTGCTCAAAACCCAGCTTCCCGCAGGTTCAGAACTCTCACTGTATGACATTGCGCCGGTTACGCCTGGCGTTGCCGTTGATCTCAGCCATATTCCTACTGCTGTAGCTATTGAAGGTTTTAGTGGAGAAGACGCCACGCCTGCCTTACAGGGTGCCGATGTGGTACTGATTTCTGCTGGCGTCGCACGTAAACCCGGTATGGATCGCGCGGACCTGTTTAATGTAAACGCAGGCATTGTTCGTAACCTGATTGAGCAGGTTGCCACCACGGCCCCTAAAGCGCTGATTGGCGTGATTACCAATCCGGTCAATACCACTGTTGCTATCGCGGCAGAAGTGCTGAAAAAGCACGGCGTTTACGACAAAAACCGTCTGTTCGGTGTAACCACGCTGGACATTATTCGTGCTAACACCTTTGTGGCCGCGCTGAAAGGTAAGCAGCCGGATCAGGTGGAAGTGCCGGTGATTGGCGGCCACTCTGGCGTAACCATTCTGCCGCTGCTGTCACAGGTCAAAGGCGTCAGCTTCAGCGATCAGGAAGTGGCTGATTTAACCAAACGCATTCAGAACGCCGGCACAGAAGTGGTGGAAGCTAAAGCGGGTGGCGGATCGGCCACGCTGTCGATGGGCCAGGCGGCTGCACGTTTCGGTTTATCACTGGTACGTGCGCTGAAGGGCGAGGCGAATGTTATAGAGTGTGCTTACGTGGAAGGCGAGGGCGAATATGCCCGCTTCTTCTCTCAGCCGCTGCTGCTCGGTAAAAACGGGATTGCTGAACGCAGACCAATTGGCACACTCAGCGCTTTCGAACAACAGGCGCTGTCAGGCATGCTCGATACGCTGAAGAAAGATATTGCTCAGGGTGAAGAGTTCGTTAAGCCGTAACTGACGGATCAGACTTGCAATAACGCCCGGCTTTGCCGGGCGTTTTCATTACAGGCCGCCAGATTTGAAGGCGCGGGCTGCGGGCGTACCGTTGCTGGCAGGGAGCTTCTTGCCCAGGGTTTCCATGCGCATCTGGAATGGTGGGAACGGCATTTCAATACCGTGTTGTTCAAATCCGAGCAGAATCAGCTGGTGCAGTTCATGACGCAGCGGCATACGGTGCCCCATCTCTGCAGCATGTACCCTGATCTCAAACAACTGAATCCCCTGCTGCAAATCGACGAGGAAGGCTTCCGGCTGTGGCGTATCAAGCACATAACTGCAGCGCTCAGCCGCCTGAACCAGAATGGTGGTTACCTGTTCACTGCTGACTTTGGCCGGGGCCGGGATGGTGAGCACCACACGCGTTACGGAATCGGACAGCGACCAGTTAATAAACTGCTCGGTGATAAAGGCCTTGTTTGGCACGATGATCTCTTTGCGGTCCCAGTCGGTAATGGTGGTAGCACGCGTATTAATACGAGTGATGCTGCCGGTCAGGTCGCGGATCGTCACAGTATCGCCGATACGAATGGGCTTTTCGAACAGGATAATCAGACCGGAGATAAAGTTGGCAAAAATCTCCTGCAAACCAAACCCGAGTCCCACACCCAGTGCGGCCACCAGCCACTGTAGCTTCGACCATTCAATACCAATCATGGAGAAACCAATCAGCCCGCCAATCAACAGCAGCAGATATTTGGTCAGTGTGGTAATGGCGTAACCGGTACCCGGCGTCAGATTAAGATGCTGCAACAGTGCCAGCTCAAGCAGCGCGGGCATATTGCGCACCAGCTGAGTGGTGATGATAAACACCAGAATAGCAATCAGTACTGAACCAAGGGTGATTGGCTGAATCGACTCCACGCCCTGTACGGACGTACTGACATCCCACAGCTGAATATTCTCCAGGAAGCCGAAAGCCGAGTGAATTTCTGACCACAGCACGATCACCGAGACCAGGGCAATCAGCGTCAGGATAGAACGCACCAGCCGCAGCGACTGCGCACTGATCGCATCGAGATCAATCACCGGTTCTTCGATTTCAATCGCGTCGGTATTCAGCGCGCTTTGCTCTTTCTCTTCTTCACTACGCGCCCGGTTAGCCAGCATATCGGCACGGCGCTGACGGGCGCGGTCAAAACCAAGACGGCGACGCTGAATCAGCATCCAGCGCCGGATAATGTGATAGATAACCAGCAGCAGGAACCAGATGGCGACTGAGGTTTCCAGTCGCGCCAGCAGCGCCTGCGCGGTCGCCAGATATCCCACTGCGGAGGCGAGGGCAGCCATCAGCGGCATGGCGATCATCAGGTTCCACAGCATCCGGTTCACCATATTCTCGCCATTCCCCTCTTTATCGAGATAGAGCGGAATACCGGATCGCTTCAGGCTTACCGTAACAATGCTGATTGCTCCGCAGATCAGGATGAAACAGAGGCGACCCAGCGACGAGGAGAACTGCCGATCTTCCAGGTTGCCAAAGGCGATCAGCAGCATAATCAGCGGCACAATCAGGCCGATGCTCAGCGAGTAGTAGCGCATGGCGCGCGCTACCCGGTTCTGCGGCCAGCGGAAATGCACAATGAACAGACCATTCGGGCGGGCAAAGGCGGCACTGATCATAAATGCCCACAGCAGCGGCAGCGTGGCGGTAATGCCATCGCCAATCGCCACGGCGATAGGGTAGGGCCAGGCGTTCTGCAAGCCGTAACCCAGTGCGCCCCATAACACCGGCAGCGGCAGCGCCACCAGAATCGACCAGAACACGGTACGAATAGTCAGGCGGAAACGATCCTGGGTGACCTTGCCGACTTTGCTGGCAGAACGTTCAAGAAAGGCATTGAAGTGGCGGCGCGAACTGATGCTGAAACCGACCAGCAGCAGGGCACCAATAATCGGCAGCACCGAGTTGCGGCTGGTAAACATCATCGCCATGGCTTTGCCAAGCTGGCCCAGCGTATCCAGCGACAGCAGGCGGGAAAGATCTTTAGCCAGATCCAGCGGATAACTCAGACCGATCGGACTGACGTCAGCGGTCCAGAACAGATAGCGGTGCGTCGCGTCTTTGACTTCCGTCAGCGCATCCTGCAGCTGGGTGTTGCCGACCTTGAGCTTAGTGATCTCCAGGATCAGGGTGTCACAGCCGGAGATCAGGGAGTTGAGCAGTTCACGCTGGGTGCGTAGCTGCGCATCAAGAATACGCTTCTGTTCTGCAGTGAAGGGCTGACCATCTGCCTGCCGTCCTTTGCGCAGCGTCTCCTGACGCTCCAGCAGATCTTCGTAATAGAGACGCTGTACGCGAAGCTGTGCCATCTCATTATCAATCTGCTGAGACTTAGGCATCTCCGGCAGACGCGCGACCTGCGCCCGAAGCGCTTCGCCCAGCAGATTAGAGGCGCCCAGCCACTGCGACTGTTCTCTCAACGTAGAGAGCGCCTGACGGACCTGAATAATCTGGTTGGTGGCCAGCCGCTGCTGCGATGCCACCAGATCCATACGCTGCGCCTGCTGATTCAGCGCAACAGAGAGTTCGCGGTTAACCCGAAACTGATCGCTAATCGCCGGCGGCAGATCGCCGCTATTTTCCGCCAGTTGCTCGGTGCGGGCGAGAGCGACTTCCGCTTCACGTTGCCGCTGATCATTGAGCTGGTTGCGCAGTGCCTGCAGATAGTTATCAAGCTGCGTCGCTTTACGCTGGTGAACTTCAGCCCGCATCCGCGCCAGTTCCTGACGGTTATTGGCGGAGAGCTGGGCCAGCTCAAGTTCATCAACGAGCGCTTTATTTGCGGCGCTTTCCGCCTGGCGAGCGGCCAGTTGCAGCTGGCCCTGTGGTGAACTGGTGCTGACGCCCTGCAGCCGGCGTTCACTCTCCGTCATCGCCCGGCGCGCTTCAGTCTGCTGCTGCGGCAATTGCGACAACGAATCGCTGATTTCCCGCGCCCGATCCTGCTCCTGGCGTGCCTGACGACCCTCTTCCAGCAACTGGCTGCTGACCTGCAGAATCTCCTGATCCAGCTCGGCGCTGCTCATGTTGCTGCGTACGGTTTTTCCGCTGTCGCTTAGTGTGGCGATCTGCTGACGCAGTTCGCGCGCCAGACGCGGAAAGTCATCAATCACCTGCTGATATTGCGCCGCGCGCTCCAGCGAGTCATCGCGTTCGGAGAGGAAGTTTAAGGCAGCTTCAATCGTCTGGATCTGTTCCGCCTGGGATGGAGAACTTTTGGCCGATTTTATCTCTTCCAGCTGCTGTTTGAGCTGGCTGGCATCAGGAAGGCTGGCCGCGAAGGCCGGGCTGCTGAGCCACAGGCTCAGCAGCAGGAGGAGAATCGAACGCACAGAGGACACTCAATTTAGTCGATGATGACGTCGGAAATGTCTGTTGCAACCGGCAGCACAATCGCCAGCGGTTGACCCAGACGGGTTTTGCTTTCTGCTTCCAGACTTTCAGCCAGTTTGACGCGACCAGGCGCGAACAGGTTGATGACCGTCGAACCGAGTTTAAAGCGACCCATTTCCTGTCCTTTCAGCAGTACTACCGCACCTTCATCATCCGCTGCCGGATAGTGCCAGCGTTTGATCACACCTTCACGCGGTGGGGTGATGGTGCCCGCCCAGACGGTTTCAATGCTGCCGACAATCGTCGCCCCCACCAGAATCTGCACCATCGGTCCGATATCCGTTTCGAAATAGCAGATGACGCGCTCGTTACGGGCAAACAGATTGGGAATATTACGCGCGGTCAGCGGGTTGACTGAATAGAGATCGCCAGGCACATAAATCATCTCACGCAGGATACCGTTGCACGGCATATGCACGCGGTGATAATCGCGCGGAGCCAGATAGGTGGTGACGAACTCACCATCCACAAATTGAGCGGCCATCCGCTCATCTCCCGCCAGCAGAGCATCGATGGTGTAGTGATGACCTTTAGCCTGGAAAATCTGATCGCCATGAATATGGCCGAGCTGGCTGATAGCACCATCTGCGGGCAGGGCGATCAGGCTGGCATCGGCATCCACCGGACGCGCATCGTCTTTCAGCGGACGGACGAAAAAGTCATTAAACGTCCGATAACTGGCGGTATCGGGCTTGCGCGCCTCCGCCATGTCGACTTTGTAAAACCAGACAAAGATGTCAATGACCAGTTTGGTCAACCAACCACCGCGGCGACTGGCGCCCCAACCGGCAAGTTCAGTCAGCCATTTCTTCGGGAGAATATGATTCAAGCCGAGTTTTAAACGATCAAACACCTTAGCCTCCTGGCTATTTCAGGACATGGTAAAAAGGGGGCGGATTGTAGCAGTGCCCCGTTCAGATGGCGACTATACCTGATTTCCGGCACGCTGCACGGTCCGGACGCGTGATCGGAATCTGCTTCGCAAAATGCAGCGACTTATCCGCTCAGACGCGGTTATACCGATTAACTTTCACCCTCAGGGAAATTTTTACGCGTTTTTACCTGTGCCATGCTCTCCAGAATACGGTGGTAGTTATCGAAACGGGATCGGTTGATTTTTCCCTGTTCGACCGCTTCACGAATCGCACAGCCGGGATCGCTGCCATGTTTACAGTCACGGAATTTGCAAGAGCCCAGGAAAGGGCGGAATTCAACAAATCCTCGGGTAACCTGTTCCGGTTCCAGATGCCATAAACCAAACTCACGCACACCAGGAGAATCAATCACGTCGCCGCCGTGCGGGAAATGATACAGGCGCGATGCGGTTGTAGTGTGCTGGCCTAAGCCTGAGCCATCCGACACTTCTTTAGTGAGAATCGCGACCTGCTCTTCTTTATCGAAGCCGAGCAGGGCGTTCAGCAGGCTCGATTTGCCGACGCCAGACTGACCGGCAAAGATACTCACGCGGTCGGTTAAGGCCGCTTTCAGATCGTCCAGGCCATTTTTCGCCCGGCTGGAGACCATCACCACGCGATAGCCAATATCACGATAGATATCCATCTGCTGATCGACTAAGACGCGCGCTTCGTCATCCAGCAAATCGGTTTTGTTCAGGACCAGTAAGGGTTCAATGTCCAGCGTTTCGCTGGCCACCAGATAGCGATCGATGATGTTCAGTGACAGTTCCGGCAGGATTGCAGAGACGATGATGATCTGGTCGATATTCGCCGCCATCGGCTTCACGCCGTCATAAAAATCGGGGCGGGTTAATACGCTGGTGCGTTCGTGCACCGCTTCAACTATGCCTTTGCCGCCGCTGGTCGCCGGACGCCACAGCACGCGATCGCCTGTGACCAGCGAACGGATAGTCCGGCGGATATTGCAGCGGTGGGCGACGCCTGCACTATCTTCAACATCAGCATGCATGCCAAAACGACTGACAACGACCCCATCTGCAGCTTCACCAAACAGGTTGTCATCCGCTTCCGGACGCTCTTTGCGCTGGTTGAGACGGCGATCGTGGTTAGCGCTTACGCGGCGTTGTTGGCCCTTCGACAGTTTATTTTTACTCACTCACCCTCACAGCGTTAGCCAGATTTCGCCCGGCTGGGCAAAACGTCTATGATACACCTTATTCATCGTGAATGACGACTACCGCAACCGCAGGAAACAGCATGGCTACTGGAAATGAACAGAATCTGATCTGGATTGATCTTGAGATGACCGGACTGGATCCGACGCACGATCGTATTATTGAGATTGCGACCCTGGTGACGGACGCCAACCTGAACATTCTGGCGGAAGGGCCGGTCATGGCCGTCCATCAGTCCGATGCGCAGCTGGCGCTGATGGATGAGTGGAATGTCCGCACCCACACCAACAGTGGTCTGGTTGCGCGAGTGAAGGAAAGTCAGATTGACGATCGCGCAGCCGAACTGGCGACCATTGAATTCCTGAAACAGTGGGTGCCGGCTAACACGTCGCCAATCTGTGGCAACAGTATCGGGCAGGATCGCCGCTTCCTGTTTAAGTATATGCCTGAGCTGGAAGCGTACTTCCACTATCGTTATCTGGATGTCAGTACCCTGAAAGAGCTGGCTCGCCGCTGGAAACCGGAGATCCTGCCTGGCTTCAAAAAAGGCGGAACGCACCAGGCGCTGGATGATATCCGCGAGTCGGTGGCGGAGCTGGCCTACTACCGCGAACACTTTTTGCAGCTTTAATCGACGACGGGTGCGCATGAAATCACCAGGTTGCTGATTTAATCAGCAAACGCGCTGAAAGCGAAAAATTTTGCTTTCAGACGCTTGCAGCAGCAACGATTTCTCGTATAATGCGCACCCCGTACCGGTGAAGAATTTAGTATCGGTACAAAGCGCGGGAATAGCTCAGTTGGTAGAGCACGACCTTGCCAAGGTCGGGGTCGCGAGTTCGAGTCTCGTTTCCCGCTCCAGATTTTTAAAATGTAAGCAGTAACCTCTTTGCGGGAATAGCTCAGTTGGTAGAGCACGACCTTGCCAAGGTCGGGGTCGCGAGTTCGAGTCTCGTTTCCCGCTCCAGTTTTATAAAGCAGTACCCTTCTATGCGGGAATAGCTCAGTTGGTAGAGCACGACCTTGCCAAGGTCGGGGTCGCGAGTTCGAGTCTCGTTTCCCGCTCCAGATTTTACATCACCCCCTGTTTCAGTTCGTTATATGGCTGTTTTTGGTCGCGTGATTTTAGTTGTCTCCTGAAGGTTATCCACAGCACCACCCCCCATCTTTCATGCCTGTCAGGGCGATCTGTAAATATCTTCTGAACAGAGTTATCCACAGCTTTATGATTTAACCGCAGCGGTAGTCTCATTATTAAATAAACACAAATTTTTCATAAGTGGTTGATATTTATGTTTATGAAGATATTTCAATTTGTTATTTCACAGTGAAATCAGCGTTGTTGCAGTTGAATGACAACGGCTTTTTATTTTTATTCACAGCATGTGGAAAACGATATCCAGCGGCTCGCTGTTCAATCATGCATCACGCGGTAAACCCTTCTCAACTGCACGAACCAGCCGTTTCTGCTGGGCGGGCTGCACTTCAACTACCAGCTGCTCACGTTTCTGCTGCTGTTGTATCACTGCCCACTGAATATGTTCATCCAGCAGTTCACTCTCACCAAGTCGTTGTTCCAGCACCTGAATGATGTGGGGCGACCAGGGTGCATTACCCAGCGCCACGGCAATATTGCGCAGCCAGCGTAAATGGCCAATACGGCGAATGGCTGAGCCTTCCGTGATGCGTAAAAATTTCGCTTCATCCCACTGAAACAAATCGAGCAGCTCCGGTGCATGTAAAGCCGCGCGCGGTGAAAAGTCGCTTTCGTCACTGAGTTGTCCATAGCGATTCCACGGACAGATCAGCTGGCAGTCATCGCAGCCATAAATGCGGTTACCCATCAGCGGACGAAATTCTTCCGGGATAGCCCCTTCCAGCTCAATGGTGAGATAGGAGATACAGCGCCGGGCATCCACGACGTAAGGCTCAACGATTGCGCTGGTGGGGCAGATGGTCATGCAGGCAACGCAGCGGCCACACTGCTCCTGCTGCGGAGTGTCGACCGGCAGCGGAATGTCGATCAACAGCTCGCCGAGGAAAAACCACGAGCCGGCTTCCCGATTCAGTATCAGCGAATGTTTGCCGGTCCAGCCGAGTCCGGCTTTGGCCGCCAGCGGGCGCTCCAGCAGCGGTGCCGAATCCACAAACGGCCGGAAATTCAGCTCGCCACAGTGCTGCTGGATCATTTCTCCGAGCTTTTTCAGTCGATTGCGCAATACTTTGTGGTAATCACGACCGAGTGCATAACGGCTGACATAGCCCAGTCGGGGATTTTTCAGCGTGCTGGCAAAGGCAGCTTTGGCCGGAAGGTAGTTCATACGAACGCTGATGACGCGCAGCGTGCCGGGCAGCAACTCATGAGGACGCGCCCGCATCATGCCGTGTCGCGCCATCCATGCCATCTCACCATGATACTGCTTATCGAGCCATTCCTGCAGGCGCGGCTCTTCTGCACTGAGATCGGTATCGGTGATGCCGACCTGCTGAAAGCCGAGATCCAATCCCCACTGTTTAATCTGTTGTGCGAGTTCATGAAGATCGAGAGGGTATGACATGAGTGACCAGGATTCGAAGAAAAACAGCCGCAGTTTACCATATTCTGTCTGGCCTGCGCAGGCTGTGGCACAGCTTGAGCAACAGGGAGCCGATGCGCTCGGGATTACTCTGTATGAGCTGATGCAGCGTGCCGGGCAGGCCGCTTACGAGCATCTGACAGCGCACTGGCCCGAAGCCAGCCACTGGCTGATCCTGTGCGGTCATGGCAATAACGGCGGTGATGGCTATGTGCTGGCGCGTCTGGGGCAGGCGGCGGGCAAAACCATCACGTTGCTGGCGTGCGAAAGTGAAAAAGCGCTGCCGGAAGAGGCACAGCGTGCGCGGGACGCATGGCTGGATGCGGGCGGTGAAATTCATGCGGCCGATGCGGCCTGGCCAGATCAGGTTGATATGATTGTCGATGCCCTGCTGGGAACGGGCAGCAATCGTGCGCCCGAAGAACCCTATGCCACGCTGATCCAGCAGGCGAACGCCCATGCGGCACCGATAGTCGCCATTGATATGCCTTCTGGCTTATCCGCGCGCAACGGCACTGCGCCCGGCGAGGTGATGAATGCCAGTCATACGCTGAGTATGGTCGCACTGAAACCGGGCCAGATCACCGGCAAGGCGCGAGACTACATCGGAAAGCTCTGGTATGCCGATCTTGGTCTGGCTGCTTTTCTGGCCGGAGAAGAGGCACCTATCGCCCGTTATGATGCCAGCGCATTAACCCGCTGGCTTAAGCCACGTAAACCGACCTCGCACAAGGGCAGTCACGGCCGGCTGCTGGTCGTGGGAGGCGATGCGGGCACCGCGGGTGCCGTTCGAATGACGGCAGAAGCCGCGTTACGCAGCGGCAGTGGGTTGGTGCGAGTACTCACTCACAAAGATAATATTATTCCTATTCTGACCGCACGGCCTGAAATTATGGTCGATGAACTGACTGATGAACGCCTGACGGAGGCGCTGGAGTGGGCTGATGTCATCGCGATTGGACCCGGTCTGGGTCAGCGCGAATGGGGAAAGCAGGCATTGAAGCGGGTAGCAGGCAGTGAAAAGCCGATGCTTTGGGACGCGGATGCACTTAACCTGCTGGCAATCAGTCCTGAGAAACGTCAGAATCGCATTATTACGCCGCATCCTGGCGAAGCGGCGCGTTTGCTGAATATCGAGACCAGTGAAATTGAGAGTGACCGCTTACATGCAGCGCAGACATTGGCGCAGCGTTATGGTGGCGTAGTGGTACTGAAAGGTGCCGGCACGCTGATTGCCAGCGAGCAGGGCGAAATGGCCTTTGCGGATGTAGGCAATGCCGGTATGGCGTCCGGCGGTATGGGCGATCTCCTGAGTGGAATTATCGCCTCGCTGGTGGGTCAGAAACTGACGCTGTTCGATGCGGCCTGCGCGGGCTGCGTTGCACATGGTGCGGCGGCCGATGCGGTTGCGGCAGAACGCGGTACTCGCGGTATGCTGGCCACTGATTTACTGGATCTGCTGTGGCAGTTTGTTAATCCTGAGATGAATAAAGAAGCATGAAGACCTGTGTTATTTCTTTGCCCGATGAGGCGGCTACGCTCAGTTTGGGCACTCAGCTGGCGCGCGCCTGTGGCAGCGCGGCAGTGATTTATCTCTATGGCGATCTGGGGGCGGGTAAAACCACCTTCAGCCGCGGCTTTCTGCAGGCGCTGGGCCATCAGGGCAATGTCAAAAGTCCTACTTACACCCTCGTTGAACCTTACACGCTGGATGACCGTACGCTCTACCACTTCGATCTCTATCGCCTTGCCGATCCCGAAGAGCTTGAGTTTATGGGCATCCGCGACTACTTCAACGGTGATGCTATCTGTCTGGTGGAATGGCCTCAGCAGGGTGCCGGTTTTCTGCCACAGCCCGATCTCACCTTAACGCTACGTTATGCGGGTGAGGCGCGTGAAGCAGAACTGACGGCACAATCCGCGTCCGGCCAGCAGTGGCTTGAACACGTTGGTCAGAACAGGGATGAGGCATGATGTCACGGATGAAAATAGCACTGGTATCACTGCTGCTGCTGGTCTGTACGCCCCTGTTTGCCGCCACGCTGTCTGATATCAAAGTGGCCAATGGCGATAGTCAGGCTACCGTTACGCTGAACTTTGCCGGACAGCCGGTCTATGCCTTTTTCTCTCTGCACAACCCGAATCGTGTAGTGCTGGATGTGCGCCAGAGCGGCGTGGTTCAGGGGCTGCCGTTAAATTTCAGCGGCGAAAACATCGTAAAGCGAATTCGCACCAGCACCCCTAAAGATAAACAGAGCGTGCGGCTGGTGTTTGAGCTGACGCAGGCGGGTAAAACCCGGGCGGTCACCCAGCGCAATGGCAACAGCTACAGCGTAGTCTTCACCATTACCGGTAAGCCACCTGCTGTTACGCGCAGTGTGCCTGCGCCGGTAACGGCCCCGACGCGCGTACCCACCCAGAGTGCCGCAGCGGCTAACCCCTTTAATTCGAATCCGGTGACGTCCGTGACCAGCACAGCCAGCACCGTGAGTCCTGGCCGGGCCATCAGCCAGAACGATACCGTGATTGTGGCGATTGATGCCGGACATGGCGGTCAGGATCCCGGTGCCATCGGGCAGCGTGGACTGAAAGAGAAGAACGTCACGATCGCGATTGCACGTAAACTGCGGGTGTTGCTGAATAACGATCCGATGTTTAAAGGCGTCCTGACGCGTGATGGCGACTATTTTATCTCGGTTATGGGCCGCTCCGACGTGGCGCGTAAAGCCAACGCCAACGTGCTGGTTTCAATTCATGCTGACGCCGCGCCGAGCCATGCGGCGACCGGTGCATCGGTCTGGGTATTATCAAACCGCCGGGCCAATAACGAGATGGCTAACTGGCTGGAGCAGAAAGAGAAACAGTCTGAGCTGCTGGGCGGCGCAGGTGACCTGCTGGCTAACAGTCAGGCCGACCCCTACCTCAGCCAGGCGGTACTTGACCTGCAATTCGGCCACTCGCAGCGGGTCGGTTATGACATCGCCCAGAAAGTGTTGCAGCAGATGCGCAGCGTGACGTCGCTGCATAAACGTCTGCCTGAGCATGCCAGTCTTGGCGTGCTGCGTTCACCTGATATTCCTTCTTTGCTGGTGGAAACCGGCTTTATCAGTAATTCCTCGGAGGAGCGACTGCTTGGCAGTAGCGCACACCAGGATAAGATTGCGCAGTCGATCTATAAGGGTCTGCGCACTTATTTCCTGGCGCACCCGCTGCAATCCATCCCAAAGGAGGAAAACCGGCCGCTGGGCTCGTCGCCAGCGGTTAGCGTCGCCAGCAACCCGGCGACAGGTGTGACACAATATACCGGAGCAACGCAGCGCCATACGGTAACGCGTGGTGAGACACTTTCCGGTATTGCCGCGAAGTATGGCGTCAGCATGAACACCCTGCGTGAGATGAACACCCTGAAGCGGGATGTGGTGTGGGTCGGACAGCGGCTCAAAGTGCCGGCCAGTGCAGTCGCCAGTCGCACCACGCGCGCTACGCCACGCGGCGTTGTGCGCCACAAAGTTGTGGTGGGCGATTCATTAACCGGCATTGCCGCACACTACGGCGTCAGTCCGAAAGCGATAATGCAGACCAATAATCTGAAGTCGACCAACGTCATGTTGGGGCAGAACCTGAAAATTCCTGCATCCTGATTGTTTGCCCGGCCCCTGCGCCGGGCTGCCAGCTAAAAGGAAAACCATGCCGATTCAAATTTTACCACCCCAGCTGGCTAACCAGATTGCGGCGGGTGAAGTGGTTGAGCGTCCTGCCTCCGTGGTTAAAGAGCTGGTGGAGAATAGCCTGGATGCCGGCGCGACGCGCATTGACGTTGATATTGAAAAGGGCGGCGCAAAGCTGATTCGCATTCGTGACAACGGGTGCGGCATCGTGAAAAGCGAGCTGTCGATGGCACTCGCCCGTCACGCTACCAGTAAAATAACCTCACTGGATGACCTGGAAGCGATCATGAGCCTGGGTTTTCGTGGTGAAGCGTTGGCCAGTATCAGTTCTGTCTCCCGCCTGACACTCACCTCACGCACCGCCGACCAAACTGAAGCCTGGCAGGCCTATGCAGAAGGGCGTGATATGGCGGTAACGGTTAAACCGGCGGCGCATCCCTGTGGTACCACACTGGAAGTGCTGGACCTGTTTTATAACACGCCGGCACGCCGCAAATTTATGCGCACCGAGAAAACCGAGTTCGGTCATATCGACGAGGTCATTCGCCGTATTGCCCTGGCACGTTTTGATGTCGCCCTTTCGCTAAGCCACAACGGTAAAATGATGCGTCAGTATCGGGCCGTCAGCGAGGAGAGCCAGCGCGAACGGCGGCTGGCTTCTATCTGCGGCACCACGTTTATGCAGCATGCGCTGCGCATCGACTGGCAGCATGACGACCTCTCGCTGCGCGGCTGGGTTGCCGACCCTGCCGGTTCGCGCCAGGTCACCGATCTGCAGTATTGCTATGTGAATGGCCGAATGATGCGCGATAAACTGATTAACCATGCTATTCGCCAGGCGTTCCAGACTCAGCTCCAGGATGACCAGCAGCCCGCTTATGTGCTCTATCTGGAGATCGACCCGCATCAGGTTGATGTCAACGTCCATCCGGCCAAGCACGAAGTACGGTTTCATCAATCACGCCTGGTGCATGACTTTATCTATCAGGGTGTGGTCAGCGCATTACAGGCGATGGCGACACCGACCTTACCTGCGCTCCAGGCAGAAGAGCCCGCACCGCGCTGGCAGCCGGAAAACCGTCAGGCAGCAGGCGGTAATCATTTTGCGCAGCCATCGGCATCCGTCAGTGAGAAGAAATCAGCAGCATCCGGGCGTGAAACACAGCCTGCTCCGGCCTGGCAGAACAAAGAGAATGGGTATCGTCAACGTGAAGGGGCGGTTTATCAGCAGTTGCTGAAAACGCCTGTCAGCACGTCATCACCGCCAAAAGCCCGCGAGCCGATAGCGCGTCAGCCCGAAAGACCCTCGCCACTGGCCGCGCATGCTCAAAGTTTTGGCCGTGTACTGACCGTGTTACACAATCACTTTGCACTGCTGGAGCAGGATCAGACATTAATGCTGATGGCGTTGCCGGTGGCGGCGCGCTGGCTGAAACAGGCGCAGCTTGAACCGGGCGAAGAGGGGCTTAAACCGCAGCCACTATTGATCCCGGTGCGCCTGAAAATCGCCCAGGAAGAACGACAGGCAGCAAAAGAAAAGAGCAGCCTGCTCAATCAGATGGGCATTGAACTTCAGCCCGAAGGAGACCACGTGACATTGCGCGCGGTGCCTTTACCGTTACGAACACAAAATTTACAAATCTTGATTCCTGAGCTGTTAGGCTATCTCGCCCGGCAGCAGGAGATCTCTGCGACGCAACTGGCCCAGTGGCTGGCGCGGCGTCAGGATACAGAGTCCTCCGACTGGAATCACTCACAGGCGATCAACCTGCTGGCAGAGCTTGAACGGCTTTGCCCACAGCTGCTGAAATCGCCGCCTTCAGGCTTATTACAGCCCATAGAGATTGAGAGCGCGATCAACGCGTTGAAGCATGAGTGAATTAAACCAGGCTGGCCGGCCAAAGGCTATTTTTTTGATGGGACCCACGGCGTCTGGCAAAACGGCTTTAGCAATTGAATTGCGTAAGCAGTTACCAGTGGAACTAATCAGCGTAGATTCTGCCTTAATCTATCGTCAGATGGATATTGGCACGGCGAAACCGTCGGCTGAGGAGTTAGCAGTGGCGCCCCATCGTCTGCTCGACATCCGCGACCCCGCAGAAACCTATTCGGCAGCGGAGTTCCGGCGGGATGCTTTAGCAGAAATGGCGGATATCGTTGAAGCCGGACGAATACCGTTGCTTGTTGGTGGAACCATGCTCTACTTCAAGGCGTTACTTGAAGGATTGTCGCCGTTGCCCTCGGCCGATCCCGACGTTCGTCAGCGGATAGAGCAAACGGCGCGTGAAAAAGGCTGGGAAGCTTTACACCGCCAGCTGTGTGAAATCGACCCGGTTGCCGGCAGTCGTATTCATCCGAATGATCCGCAGAGACTTTCGCGAGCACTGGAAGTTTTTTTTATTTCGGGTAAAACTTTAACGGAACTGACAAAAACATCCGGTGAAGCGTTACCCTACGACGTGCAACAGTTTGCCATCGCCCCCGCGAGCCGCGAATTGCTGCACCAGCGCATCGCGTTGCGTTTTGAGCAGATGTTGGCGTCAGGATTTGAAGCGGAGTCTCGGGCCCTGTTTGCACGAGGTGATTTGCATACGGACATGCCTTCCATTCGTTGTGTTGGTTATCGTCAGATGTGGTCTTATTTGTCGGGCGAAATCGATTACAGCGAGATGGTTTATCGGGGAATTTGCGCAACCCGGCAGCTTGCTAAGCGACAGATGACCTGGTTACGCGGTTGGGAAAATGTTCACTGGCTTGACAGTGACGAGCCCCGGCTGGCGCGTGATACAGTGTTACAGGTTCTTAGTGCGAAGCATGGGTGATTGTGTACAATTGATGGGTTATCGTGCGCAAATTTTTACGCAGTTTTTTCAGAACCATAGGTTCTACTTGCAACAAACAACAAGCATATAAGGAAAAGATAGAATGGCTAAGGGGCAATCATTACAAGACCCGTTTTTGAACGCACTGCGTCGTGAACGTGTTCCGGTTTCGATTTATCTGGTTAACGGTATTAAGCTGCAGGGTCAGATTGAGTCATTTGATCAGTTCGTCATTTTGTTGAAAAACACGGTGAGTCAGATGGTGTATAAGCACGCCATTTCTACCGTTGTTCCTTCACGCCCGGTTTCTCACCATAGCAATAATACCGGTGGCGGCAGCAACAATTACCATCATGGCGGCAGCAACACAACTGCGCAGCCACAGCCACAACAAGACGGTGATAACGCAGAATAACGCGTCACCGTACAGCCAGGAACGGAGAACAGCGGTTTTCCGTCCTGGTCTTTTATTTAGCGAGGTTATAGCTTGTTTGACCGTTATGAAGCCGGTGAGCAGGCCGTACTGGTACACATCTGGTTCTCCCAAGACAAAGAAGTAGAAGATTTGCAGGAGTTTGAAACCCTGGTCTCTTCTGCTGGCGTTGAGGCGCTGCAAGTGGTTACTGGCAGCCGCAAAGCGCCACACCCCAAGTATTTTGTCGGTGAAGGAAAAGCCGTTGAAATTGCCGATGCGGTAAAAACAACAGGAGCATCGGTCGTATTATTCGATCATGCCCTTACGCCCGCTCAGGAAAGAAACCTCGAGCGCCTGTGCGAATGCCGTGTCATTGATCGCACCGGTCTGATTCTGGATATCTTTGCCCAACGCGCACGTACCCACGAAGGTAAATTGCAGGTTGAGCTGGCACAGCTGCGCCATCTTGCGACACGTCTGGTACGCGGCTGGACGCACCTTGAACGTCAGAAAGGCGGGATAGGCTTGCGTGGCCCGGGTGAAACACAGTTAGAAACCGACCGTCGTCTGCTGCGCGGACGTATAAGTCAGATCCTGTCACGTCTTGAGCGGGTTGAAAAACAGCGTGAGCAGGGACGACAGTCTCGTGCTAAAGCGGATGTGCCAACGGTTTCGCTGGTGGGTTACACCAATGCCGGCAAGTCGACCCTCTTTAACGCCATGACCTCTGCCAACGTCTTTGCCGCAGACCAGCTGTTTGCGACACTTGACCCTACACTGCGCCGTCTGAATGTTGCCGATGTCGGAGATGTCGTTCTGGCGGACACGGTGGGCTTTATCCGCCATCTTCCTCACGATCTGGTTGCCGCATTTAAAGCTACGCTGCAGGAGACACGTCAGGCGACGCTGTTACTGCACGTGATTGATGGTGCCGATCTTCGCGTTACGGAAAATATCGCCGCCGTCGATACCGTACTGGAAGAGATCGAAGCGGACGAAATTCCGACCTTACTGGTCATGAATAAAATCGATATGCTCGACGGATTCGAACCGCGTATCGATCGCAACGAAGAGAACCTGCCCATCCGCGTCTGGCTTTCCGCCCAGACTGGTGCAGGCATTCCGTTGCTGTGGCAGGCCCTGTCCGAGCGCCTGTCAGGTGAAATTGCCCAGCACGCGTTACGTCTGCCACCGGAGGCGGGGCGACTTCGCAGCCGTTTCTATCAGTTGCAGGCGATTGAGAAAGAGTGGAATGAAGACGACGGCAGTGTAGGATTGCAGATACGTATGCCCATCATTGAGTGGATGCGTTTATGTAAGCAGGAACCGTCGCTGACCAGTTACATTGTTTGATATTGCCCAAACGCATTTACCTTAAAAATTGAAGATTGTCGCACTTTCGTTGCAGGCCTGAATACGCAGGATTTACCCGGGTATTTCGGATTTCAGCAAGGCGGCAACTGAGTGAATCCCCGGGCGCTTACGCAGATGAGTGAGCGGGGTGAGCGAAGGCAGCCAACACCGCTGCAATCCGAAAGATGAAGGGTAAAAACCGTAATTACAATAAATGGAGTAGAGACATGGCGTGGAATCAGCCCGGAAATAACGGACAGGACCGCGACCCGTGGGGAAGCAGCAATAATCAAGGCGGCAACTCTGGGGGAAATAAGGGAGGACGGGAATCCGGGCCTCCTGATCTGGATGATATCTTCCGTAAGCTGAGCAAGAAGCTTGGTGGACTGGGTGGTGGCAAACAGAGCGATAACGGTCAACGCGGCTCCGGCAGCGGAGGCAAAATCGTTGGCATCGTGGCTGTTGCTGCTGTAGTCATCTGGGCTGCAAGCGGTTTCTACACCATCAAAGAAGCGGAACGCGGCGTGGTAACGCGCTTCGGTAAGTTCAGTCACCTGGTTGAGCCCGGCCTGAACTGGAAACCGACATTTGTTGATCAGGTACGTGCGGTTAACGTTGAATCGGTGCGTGAACTGGCGGCTTCTGGCGTGATGCTGACCTCAGATGAGAACGTGGTACGCGTGGAGATGAACGTGCAGTATCGCGTGACCGATCCGGAACGTTATCTTTATGCCGTGACCAGCGCGGATGACAGTCTGCGTCAGGCGACTGACAGTGCGCTGCGCGGCGTGATTGGTCGTTCTACCATGGACCGCATTCTGACTGAAGGTCGTACCGTGGTGCGTAGCGATACCCAGCGTGAAATCGATGAAACAATTCGCCCTTACAACATGGGGATCGCGGTACTGGACGTCAACTTCCAGGCTGCCCGTCCGCCGGAAGAGGTGAAGTCTGCGTTTGATGATGCGATTGCCGCACGTGAAAACCGCGAACAGTATGTCCGTGAAGCAGAAGCTTACGCCAATGAAGTTCAGCCTCGAGCTAATGGCCAGGCGCAACGTATTCTGGAAGAGGCGCGCGCTTACAAAGAGCGTACCGTGCTGGAAGCGCAGGGTGAAGTGGCGCGTTTCGCCAAGATTTTGCCGGAGTATAAAGCCGCGCCTGAAATTACCAAAGAGCGTCTCTATATTGAGACAATGGAACGCGTGCTGAGCCATACCCGCAAAGTACTGGTTAACGATCGGGGTAACAACCTGATGGTACTGCCGCTGGATCAACTGATGCGTGGTGGTCAGTCTGCACCAGGCCAGAATGGTCAGAAAGGCGGTAACAGTTCTTCGCTGCCAGCCATCTCCGATCGCAACGCCAGCCGCAATGACACGTCGTCATACAGTCCGGACAATATCATGGATCAGCGTCGGGCGAATGCTCAGCGCAGCGACAGCCAGCGCGAAGGGAGAGAGTAATCGATGCGTAAGCCAATAGTATTTTTAATCATTGTCGTGCTGGTGGCGCTCTATGCGTCGCTGTTTGTGGTGCAGGAAGGGCAGCGAGGCATTGTTCTGCGCTTCGGTAAAGTCCTGCGCGACGGCGAAAACAAACCGCAGGTATTTGAGCCGGGTCTGCATTTTAAGATTCCATTCCTGGAAACGGTTAAAACGCTGGATGCGCGAATTCAGACGATGGATAACCAGGCCGATCGCTTCGTCACCAAAGAGAAGAAAGATTTGATCGTGGACTCCTACATCAAATGGCGTATCAGCGATTTCAGTCGCTACTACCTGGCTACCGGTGGCGGTGATGTTTCTCAGGCAGAAGTGCTGCTGAAACGTAAGTTCAGTGACCGTTTGCGTTCTGAAATGGGTCGTCTGGATGTGAAGGATATCGTCACAGACTCCCGTGGTCGCCTGACCACCGATGTGCGTGACGCGCTGAATACTGGTTCTGCGGGCAGCGATGATGAAATCGCCACGCCTGCGGCTGATGATGCGATTGCCAGCGCAGCAGCCCGTGTCGAGCGCGAAACCAACAGCAGCGAGCCGGCACCGAATCCGAACAGTATGGCAGCACTGGGTATTCAGGTTGTGGATGTGCGCATCAAGCAGATCAACCTGCCGACAGAAGTCTCCGATGCCATCTTCAACCGTATGCGTGCTGAGCGTGAAGCCGTAGCGCGTAGTCAGCGTTCACAGGGTCAGGAAGAGGCGGAAAAACTGCGCGCCCAGGCCGATTATCAGGTGACGCGTACGCTGGCTGAAGCCCAGCGTGAAGCCCTGATCACGCGCGGTGATGGTGATGCGGAAACGGCGCGGCTGTTTGCCGATTCGTTCAGTAAAGATCCTGACTTCTACGCCTTTATTCGTAGCCTGCGTGCCTATGAAAACAGCTTCAATAGCGATCAGGATGTGATGGTGTTAAGCCCGGATAGCGACTTCTTCCGATATATGAAGGCGCCCTCTAACGCAACACGCTAAGAACTGATATAACCTGTGGGCCGACAATGTTGTCGGCCTTTTTTTTAGGATTCAGAATGAAAACAAGCATCTGGATGGCGCTGGCGCTGGTGTTAGTGCTGGAAGGGTTGGGACCGATGTTTATGCCGCGCGCCTGGCGACGCATGATCCTGACGATGACGCGGTTGCCCGATCGTCTGCTGCACCGCTTTGGGGGAGGACTGGTCGTTGCTGGCATGGTGATTTACTGCATGCTCAGCCTGCACGGCAACCTCTAGTACCCGAGTTCACACCGGCTAAATTGTGCCTCTTCGCGCCATTATCCCCAACATGTTGTAGTGATCAAAACTCAGGCAAAAAAGCGCGCAATCGTATGCTAAAAGTGCTGAAAGCCATGGGATCAGATGGTAGAATCCTTTTTTAAGCAATCGGTGATTTTGAGAAATGGGTAAGAACGTCGTCGTACTGGGCACCCAATGGGGTGACGAAGGTAAAGGTAAGATTGTAGACCTTCTGACTGAGCGCGCGAATTACGTTGTGCGTTATCAAGGCGGCCACAATGCGGGCCACACGCTTGTCATCAACGGTGAAAAAACCGTCCTCCACCTGATCCCTTCTGGCATTCTGCGCGATAACGTAACCAGCATTATTGGTAACGGCGTAGTGCTTTCTCCTGAAGCCTTAATGAAAGAGATGAAAGGCCTGGAAGCGCGCGGGATCCCGGTACGTGAACGTCTGCTGATTTCTGAAGCCTGTCCGCTGATCCTGCAATATCACGTTGCGATGGATATGGCGCGTGAACGTGCCCGTGGTGCCAAAGCGATTGGTACTACCGGCCGTGGCATCGGCCCTGCTTATGAAGATAAAGTCGCTCGACGTGCACTGCGCGTTAGCGACCTGTTCAACAAAGAAACCTTTGCTGCCAAGCTGAAAGAAGTGGTCGATTTCTACAACTTCCAGCTGGTTGAGTACTACAAAGAGCCGGCAGTGGACTTCGACAAAGTGCTGAGCGATGTGATGGAAGTCGCTGACATCCTCACGGGCATGGTGGTTGACGTCTCTGAACTGCTGGACGTTGCGCGTAAGCGTGGCGATCTGATTATGTTTGAAGGCGCGCAGGGTACGCTGCTGGATATCGATCACGGAACCTATCCGTACGTGACGTCGTCCAACACGACCGCAGGTGGCGTGGCAACCGGTTCAGGCATTGGTCCGCGTTATGTCGACTACGTGCTGGGTATTGTGAAAGCGTACTCAACCCGCGTGGGCGCAGGCCCGTTCCCGACCGAGCTGTTCGATGAAACTGGCGAATTCCTCTGTGCGCAGGGCAATGAGTTTGGTGCGACCACCGGACGTCGCCGTCGTACCGGCTGGCTGGATGCGGTCGCGGTTCGCCGTGCGGTTCAGATTAACTCCCTGTCAGGTTTCTGCATGACCAAGCTGGACGTGCTGGATGGCCTGAAAGAAGTGAAAATCTGTGTTGCTTACCGTATGCCTGATGGCCGCGAAGTGACTACGACGCCACTGGCGGCAGAGAACTGGGAAGGCATTGAGCCGATCTACGAAACCCTGCCAGGCTGGAGCGAGACCACGTTTGGCGTGAAGACGCTGGAAGGTTTGCCTCAGGCCGCACGCGACTACATTAAGCGTGTAGAAGAGGTAACGGGTGTGCCGATTGATATCATCTCAACCGGTCCCGATCGCAGTGAAACGATGATTCTGCGCGATCCGTTCGACGCATAATCACTCAGGCCGGACGCTGTCCGGCCCTTGTTTTCCCACTATTTGATGCCACTTTACCTCCCTTCGCTTGTCAAACCTTGTGCTGGCTTAAAAAAACGCACGGCAAATCAGACTCTGGTTTATCATCGTAGTTAATCGAATGGCAATCCGATTTAATCCTGACATCAATCACAGGGCGAATAATGCAATGCCACGCCTGAAGGTTCACTGAGGTTACTGTGCAGCTCACGAGTTTTACTGATTATGGCTTACGGGCGCTGATTTATCTGGCAGCGTTGCCTGAAGATCAGCAGACCAATATTACGGAAGTGACAAACACCTATGGTTTGTCCCGTAATCATATGGTCAAAATCATCAATCAGCTGAGCCGTGCGGGCTACGTTGCCGCAACGCGTGGTAAAAATGGGGGCATTCGCCTGGGTATGCCGCCTCGTCAGATTGTCATTGGCGACGTGGTACGCAAGATGGAACCGCTACAATTAGTGGACTGCGCCTCCTGTTCCATCACACCAGCCTGCCGTCTGAAGCAGGCACTGCACGATGCAGTGCAGCGCTTTTTGCAGGAGCTGGATAGCTATACGCTGGCAGATTTGGTCGAAGGTAATACACCACTTTATGAAATCATCCTGTCCAAATCGCCGCCGGAAATAAATATTAAATGACATCGGAGGAACCGCTATGTCAAAAGATCCTTTTCAGGATAGAGAAGCTGAAAAATACGAAAATCCTATTCCAAGCCGTGAATTTATTCTGGCTCTGTTAGAAAAACGTGAAAAACCAGCCAGCCGTGAAGAGCTGGCTGAAGAGATGAATCTGCACGAAGAAGAGCACCTTGAGGCGCTACGTCGCCGTCTTCGCGCCATGGAACGTGATGGTCAGCTGGTGTTCACCCGCCGTCAATGCTATGCGCTGCCAGAACGTCTTGATCTCCTGCGGGGTAAAGTCATTGGCCATCGTGATGGCTACGGCTTCCTGCGGGCAGAAGGTCAGAAAGATGACCTCTACCTCTCCGCAGAGCAGATGAAATTCTGTATGCACGGTGACGTAATCCTGGCGCAGCCGCTGGGTGCCGATCGCAAAGGCCGCCGCGAAGCGCGCGTGGTCCGCGTGCAGGAACCGCGCAACAATCAGATCGTTGGCCGCTACTTTACCGATGCGGGTGCCGGCTTTGTGGTGCCTGACGACAGTCGCCTGAGTTTTGACATCCTCATCCCGCCTGAAGAGACGATGAATGCCCGCATGGGTTCTGTGGTGGTGGTTGAGCTGGTCCAGCGTCCGAACCGTCGCACCAAAGCGATCGGTAAAGTGGCTGAGATACTGGGCGATGATATGGGCACCAGCCTGGCCGTTGATATGGCGCTGCGTACCCATGAAATTCCGCACACCTGGCCGCCAGAAGTGGAAGCTCAGGTCAGCAAGCTGAAAGAAGACGTCCCGGAAGAGGCCAAAAAAGGCCGCGTCGATCTGCGCAAACTGCCGCTGGTCACCATAGATGGTGAAGATGCCCGTGACTTTGATGATGCGGTCTACTGCGAGAAAAAACGCGGTGGCGGATGGCGTCTGTGGGTCGCTATCGCCGATGTGAGCTATTACGTCCGTCCGGGTACGCCACTGGATGACGAAGCGCATCAGCGCGGCACCTCAGTCTACTTCCCGTCGCAGGTTGTGCCGATGCTGCCGGAAGTTTTGTCGAATGGCTTATGCTCGCTTAACCCGCAGGTCGATCGACTCTGTATGGTGTGCGAGATGACCATTTCGACTAAAGGTAAGCTCACCGGCTTTAAGCATTACGAAGCGGTGATGAACTCCCATGCGCGTCTGACCTATAACAAAGTCTGGAACATCCTGCAGGGCGACAAAGAGTTGCGTCAGCAGTATGCACCGCTGGTCAAAGATCTTGAAGAGCTGCACAACCTCTACCAGGTACTGGATGCTGCACGTGAAGAGCGCGGCGGTATCTCGTTTGAAACGGAAGAAGCGAAGTTCATCTTCAACGCCGAGCGTCGTATTGAACGTGTTGAGCGCGCGTCACGTAATGATGCCCACAAGCTGATCGAAGAGTGCATGATCCTGGCGAACATCGCCTCAGCACGCTTCGTTGAGAAAAATCAGGAACCGGCACTGTTCCGCGATCACGATCGCCCGACCGATGAGAGCATCAAGAGCTTCCGTACCGTGCTAAACGAGCTGGGACTGACTCTGCCAGGCGGCAACAAACCGCAGCCTGTCGACTATGCGGCGCTGCTGAAGCAGGTTGCCGATCGTCCTGATGCAGAGATGCTCCAAACCATGCTGCTGCGTTCGATGAAGCAGGCGGTTTACGATCCGGAAAACCGCGGTCACTTTGGTCTGGCACTCTCATCGTATGCGCACTTTACTTCGCCAATTCGCCGCTACCCGGATCTGACGCTGCACCGCGCCATCAAATATCTGCTGGCAAAAGAGCAGGATGAAGGTAAAGGCCTGGTACAACGCGCCATCAAATACCTGATGCCGAGAGAGCGCAGCGTCGCCAAAGATATGACGACAGCAACCGGCGGCTATCACTACGAGATGCCGGAGATGCTGCAACTGGGTCTGCACTGTTCCCTGACCGAACGTCGCGCCGATGAAGCAACCCGCGACGTCGCGGACTGGCTCAAGTGTGACTTCATGCAGGACCAGGTTGGCAACGTCTTCAACGGCGTTATCTCCAGCGTGACCGGATTTGGCTTCTTTGTCCGCCTGAGCGATCTGTTCATCGACGGACTGGTCCACGTTTCAACCCTCGACAACGATTACTACCGTTTTGACCCGGTAGGTCAGCGTCTGATTGGTGAATCGGGCGGCCGTACCTATCGTCTGGGTGACACCGTTGAAGTACGTGTCGAAGCGGTCCATATGGACGAGCGTAAAATCGACTTCGCTCTTATCTCCAGCCAGCGTCAGGTGCGTGGTGAGGGTAAAACCGCGCGTGATCGGGCGAAGCGTGAAGACAACGCGCCAGCGAAGCGTCGTCGTAACGTGAACAAAAAGTCCAACTTCGAGCCGGATGCTGCATTCCGGGGTGACAAGGGCAAACCAGCCGTGGCGAATACCGAGAAAAAAAGTAAAAACGTCTCGGAAAAAACCCGTAAAATCGCCGCCGCCACCCGGGCGAAGCGCGCCAGAAAAAAAGCGGAGCCTGAAGGCTGAGCGTAATAGAGTGCGCATACCCGCCCTTTCTTTCCGCAGAAAGGGCGGTCATTTATTCATTTCCAACCACTGAGCAGATCGATGAGCGAAATTATTTTTGGTATCCATGCCGTGCAGGCGCTGCTGGAACGTGATCCACAACGTTTCCAGGAAGTCTTTATCCTCAAAGGCCGCGACGATCGTCGCCTGCAACCCGTGGTCGCCGCGCTGGAAGCTCAGGGGATCGTGATTCAACTGGCCGAGCGTAAGTGGCTCGATAGCCAGGTTGAAGGCGGTGTGCATCAGGGCATCGTGGCACGGGTAAAACCGGGTCGTCAGTATCAGGAAGGCGACCTGCCGGATCTGCTGCAGAGCCTGGAGAAGCCTTTCCTGCTGGTGCTGGATGGGGTTACCGATCCGCACAACCTGGGTGCCTGCCTGCGCAGCGCCGATGCGGCCGGTGTTCATGCGATTATCGTGCCCAAAGATCGTTCTGCTCCCCTGAATGCCACGGCCAAAAAAGTGGCCAGCGGTGCGGCAGAGAATGTGCCGTTGATTCGCGTCACTAATCTTGCGCGTACACTGCGCCTGCTGCAGGAGTACAACATCTGGGTGGTCGGCACCGCAGGTGAAGCGGACCATACCGTCTTCCAGAGCAAAATGACCGGTCCGATGGCGCTGGTAATGGGCGCGGAAGGCGAAGGCATGCGTCGTCTGACCCGCGAGCATTGCGATGAGCTGATCAGCATCCCGATGGCGGGCAGTGTTTCTTCACTCAACGTCTCGGTTGCAACCGGTGTCTGCCTGTTTGAAGCGGTGCGTCAGCGCAACGCCTGATCCCCGATGTGATCCTCGCCACAAATTAGTTTCTGTACCAGGCATAACTGCGCGTCATTCGTATATACCCAAAGGATTTCGGGTTGCATTGAGGCGGCAAGAGAACGCATCCCGATGAGCTTACATGAGTAAGTGATCCGGGTGAGTGAACGCAGCCAACAAAAATGCAGCTTGAAAGACGACGGGTATACTTACTGAGTGACATCCGCGAGGAGTGGTTATGACCTGGACAACACACACCGTTTTTAATCAGCCCCATCCTCTGAGCAACAGTAACCTGTTCCTGTCCGACACGCCGCTTGGCGAGGCACTGTCACGCGAAGGCGCCGGATGGGATGGGGAATGGCTGGCGTCAGTCGGCCGCCAGCTGGGCAGCGCCGAGTCGCTGGAGCTGGGCCGACTCGCCAACGCTGAACCGCCTGAACTGCTGCGCTACGATGCCCGTGGCGTGCGCCTGGATGAGATTCGCTTTCATCCTGCCTGGCATCTGCTGATGCAGGGCGTCTGCGCCAGTCGTCTGCACAATCTCAGCTGGCAACCGACGGTGCGTGAACAGGCCAGCGTAGCGCGCGCTGCACGCTTTATTCTGCACGCACAGGTAGATGCGGGTACGCTCTGCCCGGTGACCATGACGCACGCCGCCATTCCGCTGCTGCAGACTTATCTGCCCGCCGCGTTTGAAAGCTGGCTCGATCCGCTGCTCAGCGACCGCTACGACACGCATACACAGCCTGGCGACCAGAAACGCGGATTGCTGATCGGGATGGGCATGACAGAAAAGCAGGGCGGCAGCGATCTGCTTACCAGCACCACCCGTGCCGAGCCGCTGGGGGCGCGCGGCGCGGGAGAAGCCTACCGACTGACCGGTCACAAGTGGTTCTTCTCAGTGCCGCAGAGCGATGCGCATCTGGTCCTGGCCCAGACGCCCGAGGGATTAAGCTGTTTTTTCCTGCCGCGTCTGTTGCCCGATGGGTCACGCAACGCCATCCAGCTTGAGCAGCTCAAAGATAAGCTGGGCAATCGCTCAAATGCCAGCTGCGAAGTGGAATTTCGCGACGCGACCGGCTGGCTGCTGGGTGAGGAGGGCGAAGGCGTACGACTGATCCTGAAAATGGCCGGTATGACGCGCTTTGACTGCGCGCTCGGCAGTCATGGCCAGATGCGGCGTGCCTTCTCAGTGGCGATCTGGCATGCCCATCAGCGTCAGGTCATGGGAAAAAATCTGGTGGATCAGCCACTGATGCGTCAGGTTCTGGCACAGCAGGCGCTGCAGCTTGAGGGGCAAACCGCCTTGCTGATGCGGCTGGCTCGTGCCTGGTCACAACCGGCCAAACCGCATGAGGTCGCCTTTGCCCGTTTATTTACGCCAGCGGCAAAATATGTGATTTGCAAAGCGGGTGCGCCGTTTGTGGCGGAATCGATGGAAGTGCTGGGGGGCATCGGCTACTGCGAAGCGAGTGAGCTGCCGCGCCTCTATCGTGACATGCCTGTCAACAGCATCTGGGAAGGATCGGGCAATGTGATGTGTCTTGACGTTCTGCGCGTACTCGCCCGTCACGCAGAGGTGACTGAGATGCTGAGTCAGGAGTTTGAGGCGGTAAAAGGGAGTAATCGTCATTTCGATACGCGCTGGCGTCAGCTGCGACTGAGGCTTAAGAACGTTCCCGAAGAGCAGGCGCGCGACGTCACCCACGCGCTGCTGCAGCTGGCGACAGGCGCTCAGCTACTGAAATACAGTGAGCCACCGCTGGCGGATGCGTGGTGCCAGCAGTGGCTCGACCAGCGGGGTTCACACCCGTCTGAGGCTGCAGTGACTGACCGGTTACTGGCCCGCGCCTGTGGCCGGTGAGGCACCATACAGAATTGCGCTGGCGTACCATAAACCGGGCATCACGGTTTCGCTTAGCATCACGATCTGATAGTAAGCCGCGCCAGCCTGATTAGCCTGGGCGGCGATGGCCCGCTGGGCATCATCCGGTGAGCCATGCACGTTAACAGTAATGTTACCCAGCTTCGGCAAACCGCCACTCTGTGCCCGTGAAATTTCCTGCGCCTGTTGGGTTGGCGCAGGCGGGGCTTTTGGCGTGGTTTCAAGCGCGGAACAGCCTGCCAGCAACAGACTGATGATCAGTAAGTAAGCGGAACGCATAGCCAAACCCCTGTTCAGGACGAAACAATAAGTGTATGTCATCGTCCTGAATGACGTCAGGATTTAAGGCTGAAAACGCTGACCAGCTGAGTCAGGTGATGCCCTTTATCACTCAGGTTCTGTGCGCTGTGTTCTGCCTGTGCCACCAGTTCACTGTTCTGATGGGTTGCCTGGCTGATCTGGTTCATCGCCAGATTCACCTGGCCGATACCCGCCGCCTGCTCCTGCGCTGCCACGTTGATCTCGCCCATCAGCGCCTGCACCTGTTCGATGTGGGTCACAATGTTGGTCATCGCATCACGCGTCTGCTCAGAGAGCTGGTGTCCCTCCGCCACGTTGCTGATAGAGGTGGCAATCAATCCATCAATCTCTTTGGCGGCCTGCGCGGAACGCTGTGCCAGCGCACGCACTTCTGCAGCCACCACAGCAAAGCCACGGCCCTGTTCACCGGCTCGTGCCGCTTCAACGGCCGCATTCAGTGCCAGAATATTGGTCTGGAAGGCGATCGACTCAATCACATGGGTGATATCCGCAATGCTTTGCGATGACACCTTAATGGCCGACATGGTGTTAACCGAGTGCACCACCGTCTGGCTGCCATGACTGACGATATCGCTGGCTTCGGCCACCAGTGACATCGCCTGACGCAGGCTGTCAGCGGTGTGTTCGACCGTGGCACCAAACTGCTCCATGCTGGCAGAGGTCTGCTCCACGCTGCTGGCCTGACGCCCGATCTGCTCGCTGATGTTATGGCTGCTGGCCGCGATGGTGTCCGTGCCGTCGCTGATCTCCTGCGCCGCGCCGCGCACCTGGCCGACGATTTTTTCCAGCCCATCGCCAATGCCGTTAATCGCAATAATCAACTGACCGACTTCATCACGACGGCGGGTATCCATATGGACCTGCAGATTTCCGGCGGCATACTGCTCCGCCAGATGGATCACCTGCTGTAGCGGACGGGTAATCGCCCGGCGGCTGTACCAGACAAACCCCAGTGCGAAGATCACCACCAGAATCAGTCCGGTAATCAGGAACAGGTTACGGCTGTGGGTAATCGGGGCGAGCAGGCTGGCACGGTTAACTTCACCGGTAATCACCCAGTTCCAGCCCGGCAGCTGCTGCCATGCCAGCATCTGCTGTTTACCGTTGATCTCCACCTGCTGCATACCCTGCGGCTGCGTCAACAAGGGCTGAAGTGTCGCGTCATCCCAGTCTGGCCGTTTCCCTTCATTTTGCTGATCGAACAGATACTCGCCCTGATTCTTGCCTGGCGTGCCGTTGAGCACATAGAAATGGCCGCTGTCGCCCAGCCGTCGCGCCAGGATTTTCTCGCGCATCAGGGCATACTGCTTATCAATGCCAACACCGACAAACAGGATGGCGACGACTTTGCCACTCTCATCTTTTACCGGCTGATACTGCGTGATGTAGCGATGGCCGAACAGCGTGGCCAGGCCGCGGTAGACTTCGCCCTGGTGAACACTCTTCCAGGCGGCACCGCTGCGGTCCAACTGCGTACCGATGGCGCGACTGCCATCTTCTTTTTTCAGCGAGGTTGAAACACGGACAAAATCATCACCATCGCGCACGAAAATGGTCGCCACAGCGGCAGTGCGGTCGGTGAAATCGTCAACCGCGGTCTGATCGAGGTTCAGCGTTTTTAATCCGGCACGCAGCACCGGCGTCGAAATGGTACCCACCTGCACCCGCGAGCTTTCATCCAGGCTAAAGCGCCTGGGCAGGAAACTGGTAAATAAATCGGTGTAGTGAGCCACCTCTTCGGTGAGGGTGGCGTTAAACATGGTAGTCATTTCATAGATGCCCTGCACCTGGTAGTGCATGTCATCAATGGCGAGATTTTCCAGCTGGCGCGAGGCGTTGTGGCTTTGAGTCAGGGTCAGTACCAGCAACAGCAGCGCTACGCTGAGAGACGTCAGTACAGACAGCTTAACTCCGAGACTCAGTCCGCTGAGAGAGAGACGCTTCATAAATTACCTTTGATCAAGTTAGGGGAATACACGATCAACGGCACGCTGTGGAAAAAGTTTAGCGTGGAAAAGCATAACTAAGCGCAGCGGGGAATTTCGCAAATTAACCCGCAGAAACGTACACTTGAACGGCACGCCTTGCCCCCGCTCAGGAGAGACCATGATTGAACTCACCACAGAAACGCTGGCCGGTATCGAATGCCTGCACGCCACGCCTGCCGGACAGCGGAATCAGCCGCTGCCGACCGTACTGTTTTATCACGGCTTCACCTCATCAAAAGAGGTCTACGCCTACTTCGCCGTTGCGCTGGCGCAGGCGGGATTTCGTGCAGTCATGCCGGATGCCGAGCTGCACGGCGCGCGTTTTCACGGTGACGCCGAAGCACGCCTGGGCCACTTCTGGGAAATACTGAAGCAGAACATTGATGAGCTGCCGCTGCTGGAGACTGCGCTGCGTAATAAGAATCTGATCGCTGACGGGCATTTCGCCGTGGCAGGTGCGTCGATGGGCGGGATGACGGCGCTGGGTGCGATGGCGCGTTATCCACAGATTCAAAGTGTCGCCTGCATGATGGGATCGGGCTATTTTATGCAGCTCAGCGAGTCGCTCTTTCCGCCGCTGGTGGCCGACACGCCAGAGCAGAAGGCGCAGTTTGCGGCCCGCATGGCACCGCTGGCGGACTATGATCCCTGCAATCGTCTGCAGGCACTGGCAAACCGACCGCTGCTGTTATGGCACGGCGAGGCGGATGAGGTGGTGCCCTGGGCGGAGAGCGTCCGACTGGAGCGCGCACTGCGTGAAAACGGGCTGGCGCAGCATCTGACCACGCTATCGGAAAAGCAGATTGGGCATAAGATCACCCCATCCGCATTGACGGCGCTGGTCAGCTTTTTTAAAGATCAGCTTTGAACAATGAACGGGCGTAGAAGAACTCTGCCGCCCGTAAACTTACCGGCACTTACCAGTGTGCAGACGATTTTTCTGCTGTTCTGGCAGGCGCATTGACCGGGTTTCTTTCCGGCGTATCCAGACGGTTAACGTAGACATAACCCGATGCCGCTTCGCTGCTGTGACTTCTCATCTGCTGCGCACAGTCAGCATAGCTGGCAAGAGCGGGTGGAGACAGGAAGAGACCCAGTAAAGTGGCGATGACGAACGTTTTCATGCCCGACTCCTCACTTCAGGGAACACACTCTGAATGACGCCACGAAGCGAATCGTCGCGTCTTTATTCAGTTTAGCGACTGAGCATAGTATCGCCAGATCGTTCCTCTGAACCTCTTCGTCAGCGTTTTTGAACAAAGCGGCCTTAACCCGCTGTATTCACGCCATTAGCACAAAAAGCCACGGTATCTGGCACGCTACCGGCAATTTGTTTAAATGTGCGCTTGAGTTCACGGGCCGTCACCAGTATGATTACGCGTCAATTTTTCAGCCGCATTCTCAGGCTGTGTCCCACAAACGCTCGTCACAGCGAACCTTTGTGGGACACAGCCTATAACGTTCCTTGCTTCCATGGGCCGCGGTTGACCCCGACAGGAGGCTGAATAATCCGTAAGGAGCAATTTCGATGCGTCATTACGAAATCGTATTTATGGTTCATCCTGACCAGAGCGAACAGGTTCCTGGCATGATCGAGCGTTACACTGGTGCTATCACTGGTGCAGAAGGCACGATTCACCGTCTGGAAGACTGGGGCCGCCGTCAGCTGGCTTACCCGATCAACAAACTGCACAAAGCGCATTACGTTCTGATGAACGTTGAAGCGCCGCAGGAAGCGATCGATGAGCTGGAAACGAACTTCCGCTTCAACGACGCCGTTATCCGTAGCATGGTTATGCGCGTTAAAAACGCGGTAACTGAAGCATCGCCGATGGTTAAAGCGAAAGATGAGCGTCGTGATCGTCGCGAAGATTTTGCTAACGAATCCGCTGATGAGTCAGATGCTGGGGATTCTGAAGAGTAATCCATCGTGACGGTCAATCGACTTCGCCTGTCAGGCACTGTGTGCAGGACACCGGTTCGAAGAGTTAGCCCGTCAGGAATTCCTCACTGTCAGTTCGTGCTTGAGCACCGCTCAGTGCAGGAGGAGGCCGGGTTTCACCGGCAAGCCTGGTGTCGTATGCCTGTTATTATTAGCGGCAGCGCCCATCAGGTGATTACTCAACATATAACGGTCGGCACGCAACTCACACTCGACGGCTTCATTAGTTGCCATCAGGCACGAAATGGCCAGAGCAAAGTGGTGTTCCATGCCGAGCAGATTGAATTGATAGATTCTGGAGACTAGCCTAATGGCACGTTATTTCCGTCGTCGCAAGTTCTGCCGTTTCACCGCGGAAGGCGTTGTTGAGATCGATTACAAAGACATCGCAACGTTGAAAAACTACATTACCGAAAGCGGTAAAATTGTCCCGAGCCGTATCACCGGTACTCGTGCAAAATACCAGCGTCAGTTGGCTCGCTGCATCAAGCGTGCGCGTTACCTGTCTCTGCTGCCGTACACTGATCGTCATCAGTAATCGGCAACTGTCCATTAACGACTTTAAGAGGATAAGGTAATGCAAGTTATTCTGCTTGATAAAGTAGCAAACCTTGGCACCCTGGGTGATCAGGTTAACGTTAAAGCGGGCTACGCTCGTAACTTCCTGGTACCACAGGGCAAAGCTGTTCCTGCCACCAGGAAAAACGTTGAGTTCTTCGAAGCACGCCGTGCTGAACTGGAAGCCAAACTGGCTGACGTTCAGTCTGCAGCAACTGCACGCGCTGAGAAAATCAATGCACTGGGCACGGTAACCATCACGTCTAAAGCAGGCGATGAAGGTAAACTGTTCGGTTCAATCGGTACCCGCGACATCGCTGATGCAGTGACTGCAGCAGGCGTTGAAGTTGCTAAGAGCGAAGTTCGTCTGCCGAACGGCGTTCTGCGCACTACCGGTGAGCATGAAGTAAGCTTCCAGGTTCACAGCGAAGTCTTCGCTAAACTGAACGTGAAAGTTGTTGCTGGTTAATCCTGATTAACTAAGCACGACATCAACGCCGGCCCTGTGCCGGCGTTTTTGTTTTTATACCTTTGTTTATCCGCTGTTCGCATTACTGCGCGCGAATAAAGCTGCCATCGGGCTGACGGGTAAACAGCACCGGGCCGTTAGCGCCCTCCACCGTCAGACCTGTTACTGCACCCTGCGCATCCTGACGGATTTTTACCTGCTGACCACTTTTCAGTGTGCTGAGCGGCTGATCGCTACCCTCTACCCGCGCCATCGCAAACACATCATTGACCGGCAGACTGTTGTCACGGAACAGCTGCGCCAGCGTCTGACCGGAAGCGATGGTGAGGTTACGCCATTCCCCCTGAGAATCGGCTTTTGGCGTCTGCTGAGATTGTGAGGATGAAGGCTGGCGGGTACCGTTGTTTTCATAAATATCCGCCTGCATCGGTACCTCCTTCTCAGCCGAGGGTGTAACAGGCTGCTCAACCGGATAGCGCAATGTACTGGCGGGCCAGAGAAACGCCACCAGTATCACCAGCAGGGCAGCTACGATGCCCCGGCGGTGCGGCGCTGGCAGCGGATCCATCCAGCGAATGTGGTCGGTAAAATGCCAGATACGCTGTAGCCAGCTCGGCAGGCGGGATGACGCGTCTGAAGCCATTCGGGGTTCCTCCTCTCCGGCAGGCTGCTGCGGCCTGCGTGCGGCCAGCCAGGTCTGTAGCCGGGTTACAATATGTTGTGCACGCATCCTGCGGCGGCGTGGGGCAATCTGGCCCATGTTTACTCTCTTATTCAGGTGCTACAGACGGGTTGATCCCCATCGATAGTTATAGTATGGGCAATACCGGCGCGAAGTGCCTGCCAGCATTGATAAATTTGACGGCTCTATTGTTTCTCTTTCATCAGTAAAAGTCATCTGCGACGCAGGGCATTTTACGCCAGCGGCCTGCACTGCTATGCTGCCGGTTCGAATTTATCCGAGAGTGAAAGGAACGAAGATGACTACCCCTTCTTTCGACAGCGTCGAAGCACAAGCAAGTTACGGTATTGGTTTACAGGTTGGCCAGCAGTTGCTGGAATCTGGTCTGCAGGGTCTGCAACCAGAAGCACTGCTCGCGGGTCTGCGCGACGCGCTGGAAGGGAACTCACCGGCCGTACCGGTTGACGTGGTTCATCGCGCACTGCGTGAAGTACACGAACGTGCAGAAGGCGTGCGCCGTGAGCGCACCGAAGCCATGGCAGCAGAAGGTCAGGCGTTCCTGCAGGAACATGCGCAGCGTGAAGGCGTGAGCAGCACCGAATCAGGCCTGCAGTTCAGCGTGATTACTCAGGGCGAAGGTCCAATCCCATCACGTCAGGATCGCGTACGCGTTCATTACACCGGCAAACTGATCGACGGCAGCGTATTCGACAGCTCGGTTGCCCGTGGCGAACCGGCTGAATTCCCGGTAAGTGGTGTTATCCCTGGCTGGATCGAAGCACTGACCCTGATGCCGGTTGGCTCAAAATGGGAACTGGTGATCCCACAGAACCTCGCGTATGGCGAGCGCGGTGCGGGTGCCTCTATCCCACCATTCAGCACCCTGATCTTCGAAGTCGAACTGCTGGAAATTCTGTAATACCCGGACGCTGCAACCAATCCGGTTGCAGCGTTTTTCTCCCGCCTTATTTTTGCTGTAAATTCACCTGCCACAGCGCAAAGCCAATCGCATCTGTGCCTTTGGGCTGAAGCGGATATTGCGCATGCTGCTGAATAAAGTTGGTCGCCTTATCACCCGGTGCCGTTTCAAACTGAATATTGAGCGGGGTGGATGCGGTAATCGGTGCCAGACGCCAGTTATTGTCCGCCTTCGGCTGCACTTCACCGTGTGCTTTGGTTTCCGCGCTGATATAAGCCGCAACCACTGCCCGGTTCTCGTCCGGCGAAGCAAAGGCAATGTACTTATCCCCGGTGCCAGCAAACTTGCCGCCGTAAGCGCGATAGTTATTGGTCGCGACCAGGAAAGTGGCCTGCGGATCGACGGGCTTACCCTGCCAGGTAAGCTGGCGGATACGTGAAGCATCCGGGTGGATCAGTTTACACTCCGCGTCGTAGCGCGCGGGTTGAGTCACATCGATCTGGTAATTTACCCCATCGATCACATCGAAGTTATAGGTGCGGAAATCCCAGTTGATCAGCGACTGCGTTTTGCTGCTGTGTGGATCGATCTGGTTAAACTGGCCCGCAGAACACTCCAGCCACTCTTTGACCTGTGCGCCTGTGACTTTCATCACCACCAGCGTATTGGGATAGAGATAAAGGTCGGCGGCGTTACGGAAGGTCAGCGCGCCTTTCTCCACTTCGGTGTAGCTTGATGGGTCGTTTTTACGTCCGCCCGCTTTAAACGGCGCAGCAGCGGAGAGTACCGGCAGTCGGCCCAGATCCGGATCGCCCTGAATAAAGTGCTCCACATAGGCGCGTTGAGCATTATTGACGATCTGCACGGTTGGGTCGTCCTGAACCAGCGACAGATAGCTGTACATCACATCGGCGGACTTGCCGATGGGTTTCGCCACAAACTCCCGTGTCGCGCGGTGATCGTCAGCGAGCACTTTTACCAGCGTCGGATCCTCTGCGGCCAGTGATTTCTTTGCGGCGATGTCATAAATTGGCCGCGCCTGTGCTTTGCCGCTGCTTACCTGCCAGTGTCCATCTTTATTGCTCAGCACCAGATCGACCACACCCAGATGATCGCCCCACATGCCTGGCATCACTGCCGGAATCCCGTTCAGCGTGCCGTTAGCGATGTCTGCACCCTTAATGGCGGCGAACTCCTCACTGGGGAAGACTGCATGTGCATGACCAAACAGGATGGCATTGATGCCTTCTACCTGGCTGAGATAGTAAACCGAGTTTTCCGCCATCGTGTGATACGGCTCGCTGCTCAGGCCGGAGTGAGGGATAGCAATAATCAGATCGGCACCCTGCGCACGCATCTCAGGCACGTAGCGGCGTGCCGTTTCGGTGATGTCATCGACCCGTACCTTGCCCTGCAGGTTGGCTTTATCCCACACCATGATCTGCGGCGGCACAAAGCCGATATAGCCAACCTTCAGGGTCTGTGTTTTCCCCTCACGATCAACCACCGTGGTGGATTTGATGATATATGGGGTAAACAGCGGCTTGCCGCTCTTCACATCAATCACGTTGGCGTTCACATAAGGAAAGCGGGCGCCTGCCAGCGCTTTTTTCAGGTAGGGCAAGCCATAATTGAATTCATGATTACCGAGGTTACCGACGCTGTAATCCAGGGTGTTGAGCGCCTTATAGACCGGATGAATCTCGCCATCACGTAACCCTTTGGCCGCCATATAGTCACCCAGCGGGCTGCCCTGGATGATGTCACCATTATCGACCAGCAGACTGTTCTTCACCTCCTGGCGCGCAGTGTGAATCAGCGTGGCGGTTCGCACCAGCCCAAACTTCGCGGTTGGCGTGTCTTTGTAATAGTCGAAATCCATCATATTGCTGTGCAGATCGGTGGTTTCAAGTATCCGCAAATCCACCGTTGCGGCCTGGGTGGCGACGGAAACGCTCAGGGCCAGTAACATCATTCCGGGCTTAAACATGCTTGCTCCTGCTGCAAATTAAATTAAGGCTCTCAAAATAATGTAAAAGCATGACAGATAGTCATTTTAAATCGTGATGGATATAACGTTTTGGTGCATCAGCCAGCGGCGGATTCTTATACGACGGAGGCGCATCGGCGCAGGCGTAGCGATAAGCGTGTAACTATGGTATTGATATATCTATAAATTGATGGGTCAGCCTGCCTGTGCATGAGCACCGCAGGCTGAACTGCTAAAATGTCACTAGCTGGGGTGAACCTATCCCGCAGCAGACAGACACAACGAGGTGAAAAATGTTAGAGCAAATCTGCCAACTGGCACGCGAAGCGGGCGACGCGATTATGCAGGTCTATAACGATGCCGCGCCGCTTGACGTTTCTCACAAATCGGACGATTCACCGGTGACCGCCGCAGATATCGCGGCGCACCACGTTATCATGCAGGGCCTGAAGCAGTTATCGCCTGAAATCCCGGTGCTGTCAGAAGAAGATCCCCCTGCCTGGGAGGTGCGTCAGCACTGGCAGCGTTACTGGCTGGTCGATCCGCTGGATGGCACCAAAGAGTTCATCAAGCGTAACGGCGAATTTACCGTCAATATTGCGCTGATCGAAGCGGGCAAGCCAGTGATGGGCGTGGTTTACGCGCCGGTGCTGGGCGTAATGTACTCCGCAGCAGATGGCAAAGCGTGGAAAGAGGAGGGCGGTCAGCGTGAGCAGATTCATGCCCGTGACGCGCGTCCTCCGCTGGTGGTGGTAAGCCGCTCACATGGCGATGACGCCGAGATGAAAGAGTACCTGAAACAGCTGGGTGAACATCAGACCGTCGCCACCGGCTCTTCTCTGAAATTCTGCCTGGTGGCGGAAGGGAAAGCCCAGCTCTATCCCCGTTTCGGGCCAACCAACATCTGGGATACCGGCGCGGGTCATGCCGTGGCGATGGCCGCTGGCGCCCATGTTCATGACTGGCAGGGTAAAACCCTGGACTACGCGCCGCGCGAATCCTTTCTTAATCCTGGCTTCCGCGTCTCACTGTTTTAATGCTGTCTGAATTTGCAGGCTTATGAAATGCCGACGGTCGCTCTGTGACCGCCGGGATTTCAGCGATTACTCTTTCAGCAGTGAGGCCAGCAGCGCCATCACTTTTGTCACTTCATCCTGCGTCAGCGATCCATCCTTCACAAATCTCACCTTGCCCTGTTTATCCAGTACCACAATGGCGGAACCGCCCGACTGTAACTGCCAGGCATGCTGCACATTGCCCTTGCTGTCGATGACAAACTGCGACCAGGGATATTGCTGCTTGTTGGTCTCAACGCTGCTGCGCACAAACATGCCGGTGCCGGGAATGGCGTCATCGGTATTTACGATAGTGGTGGTCTGATAGCGCTCGTGCGGCAACTTCGCGGCCTTGATCGCCTCTATCAGTGCCGCATTCATCTCTTTAGCGGAGGAGCGGCCAGCAATATGCTGGACCACGCGAACTTTTCCACTAAGCTGCGCGCTATTCCAGTTTTTGTAGCTAAACTTCTTCTGCTGTAATAACAGTTCGCCCTTATCGTTGACGCCAATGGCGGGGACTCGTGATCCCAGCCTGAGGTCATGGGCCATCACGCTTGCTGGTATCAGCAAAGACAGCGCCACCGCGGTCAGAATGTTTCGCATTGCTATTTCCTTGAGTGATCGGACCAGTTAGTCATTTTACTGCAATAGTAAGCAGGGATGATGCGCCTGTCATGGAAAGGTGTCAGGTTTGTTATGGACACCACAATTCCTTAACCAATGAAGGTTTATACTGTCTTGTATGACGCTGATAACAGAGTGTTCTGTAATGATGTGTCAATTCAGTAAAAAAATTCACTTTTCGGAACACCAGTCGATTTTAGTGTTCTATAGTTATCGCGAATTCGCGCTTCATGGGCTGGAACCAAATTTGGAAACGGCGAAGCGTGCTTTAAAAATGTACAGGAGTTAGTCAGTATGAAGATCTTCCAGCGCTATAATCCGCTACAAATAGCGAAATATGTAAAAACGCTGTTCAAAGGAAGGTTGTATATCAAGGACGTTGGCGCGTTCGAGTTCGATAAAGGGAAAGTCTTAATCCCGCGCGTTAAAGACAAACAGCATCTGAGCGTGATGTCAGAAATTAACCGCCAGGTCGTTCGTCTCAAGCTTGAGTTCAACTAATATCAAGGGCGCCGATGGCGCCCTTAGTGTCTGGCCCGTCAGACTATTTTATTTGACAGTCTGAACCTGGCCCTGAGTCATTCTACTCTTCTTCGTTTTTCGTCATGCTCAGTACCGGCGGTCGTTCGTCGATGCGGGTCACCAGCAGCTGGTCGATGCGATAGCTATCAATATCCACCACCTCGAACTTGTAGCCAGCAAACTTCACAAAATCAGTACGCTTCGGAATCTTACGCAGCATATACATCATAAAGCCGCCGATGGTTTCGTAGTTGCCTGACTGCGGGAAATCATCAATGTCCAGCACGCGCATTACGTCATCAATGGGTGTGCCGCCCTCAACCAGCCATGAATTTTCATCGCGCGCCACAATCTGCTCTTCCATGCCCTGGCCCACCAGGTCACCCATCAGCGTGGTCATCACGTCATTCAGGGTAATGATGCCCACGACCAGCGCATACTCGTTCATGATCACCGCAAAATCTTCGCCAGCGGTTTTAAAACTTTCCAGCGCTTCGGAGAGGGTCAGCGTGTCCGGCACAATCAGCGCAGAGCGAATCTGCAGGCCGCTGTTCAGCGCCATACTCTGATTGCCCAGCACACGCAGCAGCAGCTCTTTAGAGTCGACATAACCGACGATATGATCGATATCACCGCTGCAGACCAGAAATTTAGAATGCGGATGCTCAGCGATTTTGGTCTTGAGGCTGGTTTCATCTTCATGCAGATCAAACCAGACGATATTCTCACGCGAGGTCATGGAAGAGGGAACGGTACGTGATTCCAGCTCAAACACGTTTTCAATCAGTTCATGCTCCTGCTTACGCAGCACGCCCGCCAGGGCACCCGCTTCAACGACGGCATAGATGTCGTCAGAGGTGATGTCATCTTTGCGCACCATCGGCAGTTTGAATATACGGAAGAAGACGTTGGCCAGGCCGTTAAACAGAAACACCAGCGGACGCATCACCAGCAGGCAGAAACGCATTGGGTTGATGATGCGCAGCGCGATGGTTTCCGGGGCGACCATGCCGACCCGTTTCGGCGTTAAGTCGGCGAACAGGATAAAGAGGCTGGTGACGATGGTGAAAGAGCAGATAAAGCTGAGCTGCTCTGCCAGTTCTGGCGAGACAAAGCGGTTAAACAGGCCGCTGAAAACCGGTGAAAAGGCGGCGTCGCCGACAATACCGCCCAGGATGGCGACGGCGTTAAGGCCAATCTGCACCACGGTGAAGAACATGCCCGGCGTTTCCTGCATTTTAAGCACACGCTGCGCATTAACATTGCCTTCATCGGCCAGCAGTTTGAGTTTGATCTTACGGGCGGCCGCCAGCGATATCTCTGACAGAGAAAAAAAGGCACTGATTACGATCAGCAACAGAATGACAAGTAAGCTATCTAACATATGAGATCCAAAGGGTTATCCACTTGTCATTTTTGGCCTGGGCAGCGTGGGTAAGCGCAAACAGAGTTGGTTTATCCGTGAAACACAGCTATCCGTGCCAAAAATGTCTGCGCCTGTTCGACAGGAAAAAAGATGTCGGGGCAGAAATGAAAACAGGCGGAATGCCTGTGGTGGCAGATTATAGCAGGAGCGCTCATTGTGCCGCCAGAGGGCAAACCGCCGCATCGGACAGCATTAGCGTCCAGAGCAGCCGGTTATCGGCTCGGATTTATCTGGCTGAGTCATCTGAAATTGATCATTCCACTCCTCAGGAGTTGTATCGCGATCCTCATTTACCGACAATACCCTGTTATTTGACTTAGATGTCAGCGTTGCGCCGCCGTTTACCATAAAGTGCGGCTATGATGAGGGTGTTGCCGTTGCGGTAGTGCGGGCAAAGATGATTAATAAGTGCCCCGCGGAAAAGGGGCCGGCATGATTAACAGGAGTACAGGTGCCACGATTTTATGTTTATTGCATGGCTGGCCTGCTGCTTGCCGCGCCCGCCCTTGAGGCGGCGACAGTGCGATTACAGGTAGACGGCTTAACCGGGGATCTTCAGAGAAATGTCAGGGCGCGCCTGTCGACCATCGGCAGCGATGAGGTCTCTAACGATGGCCGTTTTCGCGCGCGTGTTTCTGTTGCGATAAAAGAGGGGCTACGTGCACTCGGTTATTATGAGCCCACCATCGATTTTGAATCCCGCCCCGCGCCTGCGCAGGGCGGACGCCCGGTATTAGTGGCCCATGTCACCCCTGGCGAGCCTGTCAAAATCGGCGGCAGCACCATCGTCGTTGAAGGCGATGCGCGCAATGATCCCGATTACAAAGCCTGGGTGAAGCAGGGACGGCCCAAAGTGGGCGCGCAGCTTAACCACGGGCAATATGACAAATTCAAAAGCGGTTTCTCAAATCTTGCGCTGCGTAACGGCTACTTCGACGGTACGTTTAAAAAAAGCCAGCTCGGCGTCTCGGTAGAGCGGCGTGAAGCCTTCTGGGATATTGATTACGACAGCGGCGAGCGCTATCGCTTTGGCGACGTCACGTTCCAGGGGTCGCAGATTCGCGAAGAGTACCTGCAGAATCTGGTGCCGTTCAAAGAGGGGGATTACTACAGTTCCCGCGATTTAGCCGAACTGAATCGCCGCCTTTCCGCCACCGGCTGGTTTAATTCGGTGGTGGTCGCGCCGGAATTCAGCAAGGGACGCCAGACCAAAGTCCTGCCGCTGAATGCCGTGATGTCGCCCCGCACCGAAAACACTATTGAAACCGGTGTCGGCTACTCTACAGATGTCGGTCCGCGCCTGAAAGGCACCTGGAAAAAACCGTGGATCAACGACAGCGGCCACAGCCTGGCGGCCAGCGCCTACGTTTCTGCGCCGGAACAGCAGGTCGATCTCAGCTACAAAGTGCCGCTGCTGAAAAGCCCGCTGGAGCAGTATTACACCTTCTCTGGCGGTCTGAAGCGCACCGACCTCAACGACACGAAAGCCGATACCACGACGCTGGCGATGTCGCGCAACTGGGACAGCAGCAGCGGCTGGCAGAAGGCCGTTAACCTGCGCTGGAGCCTGGACCACTTTACGCAGGGCAGCGTGACCAACACCACGATGCTGCTCTATCCCGGCGTCAGCGTAAACCGCACCCGTTCGCGTGGCGGTCTGATGCCGACCTGGGGCGATTCACAGCGCTACTCGGTGGACGTCTCTGATACGACCTGGGGTTCGGACGTTGACTTTCTGATCCTGCAGGCGCAAAACGTCTGGATCCGCACGCTGGGCGACAGCCATCGCTTTGTGGCGCGCGGCAATCTTGGCTGGATCGAAACCAACGACTTTGACAAAGTGCCGCCGGATCTGCGCTTCTTTGCCGGGGGTGACCGCAGTATTCGTGGCTACAAATACAAAAACATTTCCCCGCGTGATGACGACGGCAAACTCACCGGTGCATCCAAACTCGCCACCGGATCGTTGGAATATCAGTACAACGTCACCGGGAAATGGTGGGGCGCGGTGTTTGTCGACTCGGGCGAAGCGGTTAACGACATCAAGCAAAGTAACGTCAAAACCGGTGCGGGCGTCGGCGTACGATGGTCTTCACCGGTTGGCCCCATCAAATTTGATATCGCCAGACCTATCGGGGATGACGAGGCACATGGATTACAATTTTACGTAGGGCTGGGGCCAGAACTATGAAGCTGTGGAAAAAGGTCCTGATCGGTATTCTGATCTTTCTGGTACTGCTGTTGGGCGGCGCGGCATTTTTAATCGGTACCACGCCTGGGCTGCATTTAGTGCTGAAAGGGGCATCGCGCTGGGTGCCCGGCCTGTCAATCAAACAGGTCGATGGCGGCTGGCGTAACCTGACGCTCAACGGTCTGCGCTATGAAATGCCAGGCGTCAGCGTGGATGCCGGGCAGATTCATCTGGCGGTGGATCTCAACTGCCTGCTGCACTCCTCCGTGTGCGTTAACGACGTCTCCCTGCACGATATCAGCGTGGTCGTTGACAGCAAGAAGATGACACCTGCTGCACCTGCGCCGGAAGAGGAGAGTGGCAGCACTAACCTCAGCACGCCATACCCGATTACGCTGCGTCATCTTGGCCTGCACAACATCAATGTCAAAGTGGATGACACGGCGATCTCGCTGCTCGACTTCACTACCGGCCTGCAATGGCAGGATCGCGCGCTGACGCTGAATCCGACCCATATTCAAAGCCTGCTGATTGCGCTGCCGAAAGCGGCGAAAGTGGTCAATGACGAGGTAGTAGAACCGAAAGTCCAGGAGCCCCATCCTGCCGAGAAACCGCTGGGTGAAACGCTGCAGGCGATGTTTGCCCAACCGCTGCTGCCTGCGCTGCCCGATTTCCGTCTGCCGCTGGATATTGAGGTTCAGCAGATTCTGGGCGAACAGCTGCGCATTACCGGCGATACCGATATCTCCGTCAGCCGGTTGCTGCTGAAAGCTAAAACCGCCGATCGTCAGATGCAACTCAGCACGCTGGAGGTGGACTCGAACCTCGGCAACCTGAAGGGTAGTGGTCAGGCGACGCTGGCGGATAACTGGCCGGTCGATTTCTCCCTTAACGGTACAGTTAACACCGATCCGATTAAAGGCGAAAAGCTGGCGCTGAAACTGAATGGCGCGATGCGCGACGAGCTGAAGATGGGGCTGAACCTCTCCGGTCCGGTGAATGCGCAGCTGGACGCCACGACCCAGCTGGCGGTGGCGGGACTGCCGCTGTCACTGAAGCTGACCAGCCCGCAGCTTCGCTGGCCGTTAACCGGCCCGGTACAGTACCAGGCGGATAACCTGGACTATCAGTTCAAAGGCAAAGCCACTGACTATGTGATGTCACTGCAAACCGCCGTGAAGGGCGAGTCCGTACCACCAGCCACTATCTCGCTGACGGGTAAAGGCAATGTTGAGCAGTTCAGCCTGGATCGCCTGCGCGTGGCTGCATTGCAGGGCAACATCGATCTCACCGCGCTGGTGGACTGGAGCAAGGCGATCAGCTGGCGCAGTGAGCTGACGCTGGCCGGGATCAACACCGCGAAACAGTATCCTGACTGGCCGGCGCGGCTGGATGGAAAAATTACCACCCGCGGCAGCCTTTATGGCGGCAGCTGGCAGTTGAGTGTGCCGCAGCTTCAGCTGAAAGGAAACGTGAAGCAGAACGCCGTGACCGCTGACGGCTCACTGACCGGTAACAGCTACAACCAGTGGACAGTGCCGGGCATTAAGCTGGCGCTGGGACGCAACCATCTGGATGTCAAAGGGGCGTTGGGTGACAGTCTGGATCTCGATGCCAGCATCGACGCACCGCAGCTCGATAATGCACTGCCCGGTCTGGGCGGTGTCGTCAACGGCACCCTCAAAGCGCGCGGCACCCTGAAGGCGCCGCAGCTGCTGGCCGATCTCAACGGTCGTGGTCTGCGCTGGCAGCAGATGCAAATTAATCGCGTTACGCTGAATGGCGATGTGCGTTCCGGCGAACAGGTGGCGGGTAAACTGCAACTGCGCGTCGAGCAACTGAAGCAGGATGCGCTGAACATCAGCCTGCTGACGCTGAATGCGGATGGCAACGAGCGTCAGCATCAGCTGAAGCTGAATGTGCAGGGCAAACCGGTCTCTGGCCAGCTGGCGCTCAATGGCAGCTTTGATCGCCAGACCGAACGCTGGAGAGGCTCGCTGAACGATACCCGCTTTGATACGCCTGTCGGCGAGTGGCGTCTGACCCGCGCGATGGCCATCGACTATCTCAACAGCCGCCAGACGGCGACCATTGGGCCGCACTGCTGGCAGAACCCGAATGCACAGATTTGTGTACCAGAGCCGGTAGAAGCCGGGCCGGAAGGCAAGGCGCATGTCGTGCTGAATCGCTTTGACCTGGCGATGGTGAAGCCGTTTATGCCGGATGCGACCCAACTCAGCGGCCTGTTCAGCGGTGATGTGCGCGTCAACTGGACGGCCGACGGCGCGCTGCCGACCGGAACCGTGGCGCTGAAAGGCAATGGCGTGAAAGTGGTGCAGGATGTGCAGGGCAATAACCTGCCCATCGCCTTTGATACGCTGAACCTCAATGCCGCGCTGCGTAATGGACGCGCCCAGCTCGACTGGCTGATCCGCATCGCTAATAACGGGCAGCTGGATGGCAGTGTGCAGATCGACGATCCGCAAAACCGCCGCACGCTGGGTGGCAACGTTAACATCCGCAATATCTCGCTGGCGATGCTCAATCCGGCCCTGATGCAGGGTGAGAAAATCAAAGGCAGCCTGAACAGCAGCCTGCGTCTGGGTGGCAGCATCCAGCAGCCACAGGTGTTTGGTCAGCTTGGTCTGACGGGTGTCGATGTGGATGGCAACTTTATGCCGGTCGATCTCACTGCCGCTAACCTGAATCTGGTGTTCAACGGAATGAGTTCGACCCTGAACGGGCTGGTGCAGACCGGGCAGGGCAACATCAACCTTAGCGGTAACGCGGACTGGAGTCAGCTTGATAACTGGCGTGCGCGCATTGCGGCGCAGGGCAGCCGGGTTCGCGTGACCGTGCCGCCGATGGTGCGTATGGACGTCTCGCCGGATCTGGTATTTGAAGCGACGCCAGCCGCCTTTAACCTTGATGGCCGGGTCGACATTCCGTGGGCGCGCATCACGGTGCAGGAAGTGCCGGAAAGCGCCACTGGCGTCTCGTCGGATGAAGTGATGCTGGATAAACAGCTGAAGCCAATCGCACCGCAAACCGCCGCGATTCCGATTAACAGTAATCTGGTGATCCATGTCGGTAACGATGTGCGGCTCTCAGCATTTGGCCTGAAAGCGAAACTGAATGGCGATCTGAAAATGGTGCAGGATCGGTCAGGACTGGGCTTAAACGGTCAGATCAATATCCCATCAGGTCGCTTCCACGCCTACGGTCAGGATCTGATTGTGCGTAAAGGCGAACTGCAGTTTGCTGGCCCGCCGGACCAGCCTTACATCAACCTGGAAGCCATCCGTAACCCGGATGCGACTGAAGATGGCGTCACTGCCGGTCTGCGCGTCACCGGCCTTGCCGATGAGCCGAAAGCAGAGGTCTTCTCCGATCCGGCGATGTCGCAACAGGAAGCGCTTTCCTACCTGCTGCGCGGTCAGGGACTGGGCAGTGACGGCGACAGTAACGCCCTGACTTCGGCTCTTGTTGGCTTAGGGGTTGCACAAAGTGGGCAGGTTGTGGGTAAAATCGGGGAGACATTCGGTGTCAGTAATCTGGCCGTTGATACTGCGGGTGTTGGCGACAGCCAGCAGGTGCAGGTCAGTGGCTATGTACTACCGGGTCTGCAGGTAAAATACGGTGTTGGCATATTTGATTCACTGGCGACGTTAACCTTGCGTTACCGCCTGATGCCTAAACTCTATCTGGAAGCCGTGTCCGGTGTGGATCAGGCTCTCGATTTGCTCTATCAGTTTGAGTTTTAGCAATGCGAATAATTGTCTACGGCAGTTTACGGCGCAAACAGGGAAACAGTCACTGGATGACGAATGCGCAGTGGCTGGGTGATCACCAGATTGAAGGCTTTGAGCTTTACAGTCTGGGGCATTATCCCGGCGTCATAGAGGGCAATGGAGCGGTACAATGTGAAGTGTACCGCATTGATGCCTCAACCCTTGCGGAGCTGGATGCGCTTCGCACCAAAGGGGGAGAGTACAAACGTTATCTGACTCAGACGCCGTTTGGCAGTGCATGGCTTTATGTCTATCAACGCTCAGTGGCAGGACGCCAGCGCATTATGAGTGGTGACTGGCTGAAGCGCGATGAGGAGCCAGAGGCCTGAACAAAAACACCGTCCAGTTGGACGGTGTTTTTTTTTCGACTCACAAACCGGCAGCAGGATTACTTCTTCTGTGCGCGCTCGTAAGAGGAGATGATTTCGGCTTTAGCGGCTTCGGCGTTATCCCAGCCATCCACTTTCACCCATTTGCCTTTTTCCAGATCTTTGTAGTGCTCAAAGAAATGGGTGATCTGTGCACGCAGCAGTTCTGGCAGGTCGTTCACATCTTTAATGTGATCGTACTCTTTAGAGAGCTTGGTGTGCGGAACGGCAACCAGTTTGGCATCTTCGCCAGACTCGTCGGTCATTTTCAGCACGCCAACCGGACGGCAGCGAATCACTGAGCCTGGGACCAGTGGATACGGGGTCGGAACCAGTACGTCAACCGGATCACCATCCAGAGAAAGGGTGTGGTTGATGTAGCCGTAGTTGCACGGATAGAACATGGCGGTAGACATGAAACGGTCTACAAACAGGGCACCAGACTCTTTATCAACTTCATATTTGATCGGATCAGCATTCGCTGGGATCTCAATGACAACGTAGATATCTTCTGGCAGGTCTTTACCTGCTGGCACCTGGTTCAAACTCATCTGGCATTCCTTCAGTAGTCGTATGTTGAGTGTCGGCTATTATAGCCAACTGACTCTGAAAGTATGCCCTCTTTTTGGCGTTTCGGAATGCGCCCAAACGCTACTTCGCCGCCACAAACAGCGAAACAATGCCTGCGGCAATCAGTGGCCCTACCGGCACGCCGCGGAAGAACGCTACGCCGATCACCGTGCCAATCAGCAGTCCCCCGATGACCGACGGCTGCACGCTCATAAAGTTCACGCCACGACCGCCCAGCCAGGCGACAAAAATCCCCACCACAATCGCCACAATCGACTTCCAGTTGGCAAACGATTTGAGCAGCGCGGAGGCGGGCAGTGAGCCGCTGGCCAGCGGGGCCATCACCGCCACGGTAAGAATAATGATGCCTAAAGTAATGCCCTGTTTCTCCACATAGGGAAAGAACTGCGCCAGTGGGGTAATTTTAATCGCCAGCAGCACCAGAATCGAAATCGTGACCGCGTTGTTGTGAACGAAATAACTCAGCACGGCAAGGCAAATCAGAATGATGGTCGAGGCGTAAGCAGCCATGGTTTCTCCCTGAAGGTGAATGAGCGCGCTGACTTCAGCCAGCGCAAAAGCCGGTTATCGATCAGCAGTCATCGGGGTTAGCACAGCTGCCTTTACCAAGTGACTGCAACATCAGTGCCTGATTGCGCACCAGGCTCAGGCTCTGAGCGCTCAGCGCCACGCTGCCCAGCGAGCCTTGTGTAGTGAGCTGGCTGCGGCTCGTCTCAAGCCAGCTGTCGCGGTAGCTCAGCCAGGCGCGCTGCGCGGCACGCAGTTTGTTTTTAGGTTCACCGGAGAGGGTTTTCATCAGTGTGTTGTACTGCTTATTCATCTCCTGATCCCAGGCCCGATTGGCCGCAGCGTAGCACTGGTTCATGGCAAGGGTAGTCGAGGCGTCATTGAGGCAGCGGTCGGGCGAGGCGTCTGTCGGCAGATCCCCTGCCAGCGCCGCCGTGCTGAGGCACAGCAGCATCAGAAGTAATCCTGGTTTCATTCTTTTCTCCGGATAACGGATAAGCGGCGATTAGCTTGATGGATGTTCCCGTGATGATCAAGTTGTTAACACTAATCAGAGTTAAAGTTTCGCGCCGTTACTGCCGATACTTCATCCGTTTTAGGGCCGCTGGAAAATTCGCCTTTTCTCTTACACGGAAATTATCAGGATGAAACAGATATCACTTCGCACGGGGTTGCTGGCATTGCTGGCATTTATGACACTGCTGCTGTTGGCGGTGAGTTTTATGGGTATCGTGGCAATTAATAAAGGGAATCGCTCGCTGGATGTGATCAACCGTATTCAGGGGATCGAGCTGAACAGTCTTTACCAGAGTAATTCAGATCTGATGCGGGCCCGCGCTAATGCAGCGCTGGCGGTGCGTAAAATTGAAATCGGTATGCTGGAAGAGGGCGCGGCAGTGACAAAGCTGTCGCAGGCGGATGTGGTGTCATCACAGCGAAACCTGAAGCGCTTTGTGGATGCCGGAACGGTGACGGCGCACGGGAAAATGCTGGCGGACGCGATTTCAGCCAGTTACAAAGCCTATCTCGACCAGGGCATCAAACCGATGATGGACGCGCTTGATAAGCAATACACTGACGAATATTACCAGCTGCTGGAAGGCAACCTGGCGACGCTGGCGGCAAGCTACAACAACGCTGTCACAGACTTCAGCCAGTTCGCCGGACAGGTCACCGAGGCCCAGCTCGCACAGGCGGCCTACAATGAAACCAAAATGAAAATTCTGATCGCTGTGGCAGGCGTATTAACACTACTGCTGCTGGTGCTCGCCTGGCAACTGCTGCGCCGGATGCTGCTGCAGCCGCTGAATCTGGCGATTGTCCATCTTGAACAGATCGCGGCTGGCGACCTGTCGCAGGCGCTGCCGCCGTCCAGCAACAACGAGCTGGGCAGGCTTAATCATGCACTGAGCGGGATGCAGCAGTCACTGCGCACCTCGGTGAGTCAGGTGCGTGAAGCGAGTATGCAGATCGACATCGGCAGCCGTGAACTGGCGGCGGGTAACGTCAATCTGTCGCAGCGCACCGAAGAGTCCGCTGCCTCGCTGGAGCAGACGGCGGCCAGCATGGAGCAGCTTACGGCCACGGTCCGTCTTAACGCCAGCAACGCTCAGCAGGCGCATCAGCTGGCTAACGCGGTCTCTGATACCGCCGATCGCGGCGCTGAAGTGGTCTGCTACGTGATGGAAAAAATGCATGAGATTACCGATAGCGCCAATCGTATCGGCGACATTCTCAGCGTGATTGACGGCATCGCCTTCCAGACCAACATTCTGGCGCTTAACGCCGCCGTCGAAGCGGCGCGAGCCGGCGAACAGGGGCGTGGCTTTGCGGTGGTGGCGAATGAGGTGCGTACGCTGGCACAGCGCAGTGCTAATGCGGCTAAAGAGATCCGTACGCTGATTAGCGATTCACAGTCGCGGGTCAAAGAGGGCAGCGAGATGGCGACGCGCGCCGGGGAAACCATGGATGAAATTTCTGGTGAAGTGATGCGCGTAACGGCACTGATGAAAGAGATCTCGATGGCCTCCGACGAGCAGAGCCGTGGCATTGAGCAGGTCAATCTGGCGGTCACGCAGATGGATGCAACGGCGCAGCAGAATGCGGCACTGGTAGAGCAGGCCACCGCCGCGACCCAGTCGCTGGAAGCGCAGTCCGGCCAGCTTCAGGCGACGATGGCGCAGTTCAGATTGCAGACGGCGTAAAAATGGTGAGCGCATTTATGATGCGCTCATTCTTTTTTCTCATCTTTACTAAAGTCGATATGTTAACTGTTCTTTGAGCCTAAGTTATTTTTATCTAATGTTTTTTTAGTTAGCATGGATAATAAATCATTATTGTAAATAATCAGGACTGAGAATATGGATACTGTATTCGTTGAAACCCTTGAAAGGCTAACCTCCCTGTTGGAGCGTTCGCCTCTTGATGTCATGTTGGCTGTGATATTGCTTACTTTATTTTATTTATGTCGGCGGATTGCTAAAAATATTAAGATCGAACATGTTTTTCAGCATACACTTAGCAATAAAATTAAAATTTTGAAAAATAAAATTAATGATGGAATTATCGAAAAGGAAGAGTCAACGCATCTTAAGAATCGTTATGTGACACTATCGAATCAGCAGATTTATGGTATAAAAAACATGATAATTCAGCAGGAAGTTATTGGCATCATTAACCATTCGAGTGAAATAACAGATTTTAAGTATTTTGCTGTCCATCAATATGTTTTGAGTATCGATAATGGTGGTAAGCTATATTTCAATAAATCTAAGATAAAATCCAGAATTTGCACTGCTTTTATGCTTTTAGTTACAGGTCTGGCAGCATTGGCATTGGGGATATTCATAATATCTGCTGGCTCCTTTTTTGGCTTATTCATCAGTTTCCTGGGGCTGCTTTTATATTTTGCCGGATTAGTTCATTTTCCCGCTAATTCAGGTATGCGCAAACGAGCTGAAAAAGAGATAGCCCATTATTACCAGCATCGCGATACGTCAGAGACGTGATATTAGCGAAACAATAAAAAAGCCTGCATTGAGCAGGCTTTCAAAATTTTACCTTACCTGAGCCGGATTAACCCTGACGGCAATCCGGGAACTCGGCCAGGAAACGCTCAACGTCGTTCACCATCGCCTCGTTACCGCAGTAGAACGGGCAGCGCTGGTGCAGCGTGACCGGTGGAATATCCAGAATACGCTTCTGACCGTCGCTGGCTTTACCGCCCGCCTGCTCGGCCAGGAAGGCCATCGGATTGCACTCATACAGCAGACGCAGCTTGCCCTGTGGGTGGCTGGCGGTGCTTGGATAGAGGTAGATACCGCCTTTCAGCAGGTTACGATGGAAATCCGCGACCAGCGATCCGATGTAACGTGAGGTATAAGGACGGTGCGTTGGCAGATCCTCTTCCTGACAGAACTTCAGATATTTCTTCACACCCTGCGGGAAACGAATGTAGTTACCTTCGTTAATGGAGTAGGTGTAACCCGTTGGTGGATAGGTCATACGTTCGTGGCTGAGGCAGAATACACCCAGAGACGGATCGTAAGTAAACGCATGCACGCCTGCACCGGTGGTATAAACCATCATGGTGGAGGAGCCGTAAACCACGTAACCCGCAGCGACCTGCTTGTTGCCTGGCTGCATGAAGTCCGCTTCAACAACCGGCGTACCCGGTTCGCTGACGCGGCGGTAGATAGAGAAAATGGTGCCGACAGAAACGTTAACGTCGATGTTAGAAGAACCATCCAGTGGATCCATTAACACCACGTACTTACCGTTTTCTTCACCTTCAAAGATCACAAACTCGTCTTCTTCCTCAGAAGCGATACCGGCGACGATGCCGCGTGCTTTCAGTGCTGCCTTCAGTTTCTCGTTGGCAAACAGATCCAGTTTCATCTGCTGCTCACCCTGAATATTCTCGACGCCGCTGGCACCCAGAATATCCACTAAACCGGCTTTGTTGATGTCGCGGTGGATGATTTTGGCACCCAGCTTAATAGCGGAAATCAGCGCTGTCAGTTCACCTGTAGCGTGCGGAAAGTCATGCTGCTTCTCGACGATAAATTCGCCCAACGTTTTCATAACACATTCCCTGAATCTTCGATGGAGTGGCAGCACGCGTAACAGTCTGCCAACGGATGCGTACGCAGTTTAGCCGATTGAACTTCAAAAACCATAGTCCTAATCCGTTTCTTCCGTCTGCGAGCGGCGTTACACTGTGCGCCGAACTTTTGAGTAATGGATCATGTTATGCGCATTCACATCCTCGGGATTTGTGGCACTTTTATGGGTGGTCTGGCGGTGCTGGCTCGTTCACTGGGTCATCAGGTGACCGGTTCAGACGCCAACGTTTATCCGCCAATGAGTACACTGCTCGAACAGCAAGGTATTGAATTAACAGAAGGTTATGATGCCAGTCAGCTTGATCCGGTGCCTGACTTAGTCATTATCGGCAATGCGATGACGCGGGGTAATCCTTGTGTGGAAGCGGTGCTGGAACGCAACATTCCCTACCTCTCTGGCCCGCAGTGGCTGCACGATTTCGTGCTGCGCGATCGCTGGGTGCTGGCCGTGGCCGGAACCCACGGTAAAACCACCACAGCCGGCATGGCAGCGTGGATTCTCGAGGCCTGCGGCCTGGAACCCGGCTTCATTATTGGTGGTGTGCCTGGAAACTTCGATGTCTCGGCAAAATTAGGAAAAAGTCCATTCTTCGTGATTGAAGCGGATGAGTATGACTGCGCGTTTTTTGATAAGCGTTCCAAGTTTGTCCATTACTCTCCACGAACCCTGATACTCAACAACCTTGAATTTGATCACGCCGATATCTTTGACGATCTGCGGGCGATCCAGAAGCAGTTCCACCATCTGGTGCGGATCGTGCCGGGGCAGGGCAAGATCCTGCTGCCGGAACATGATCCTAACCTCAAACAGGTGATGGCGATGGGTTGCTGGAGCGAGCAGGAGAGCATTGGCGAGCACGGGCGCTGGCAGGCGAAGAAGCTGACCAACGATGCGTCTCACTGGGAAATCTGGCTCGACGGCGAAAAAGTCGGGGAAGTGAACTGGGCGCTGGTGGGTGAACACAATATGCACAACGGGCTGATGGCGATTGCAGCCGCGCGGCATGTCGGTGTGAAGCCGGAAGATGCAGGCCAGGCGCTGAACACCTTTATCAATGCACGTCGCCGGCTGGAGCTGCGTGGCGAAGTAAATAACATCAAAGTCTATGATGACTTCGCTCACCATCCGACGGCAATTCTGGCGACGCTGGCTGCCCTGCGCAGCAAAGTGGGCGGCAGAGCACGCATCCTGGCCGTGCTGGAGCCTCGCTCCAATACCATGAAGATGGGCGTCAGCAAAAACGACCTGGCACCGTCGCTGGCGCGTGCTGATGAGGTCTTCCTGTTCCAGCCGCACCATATTCCGTGGCAGGTTTCAGATGTCGCAGAAGCGTGCATTCCGCCTGCACACTGGAGCGCGGATATCGATACCCTGGTAGAAATGGTGGCAAAAGCCGCTCAGCCAGGTGACACGATTCTGGTGATGAGCAACGGTGGGTTTGGCGGCATTCATCAGAAGCTGTTGGACAGGCTGGCCTAAAAACAGGCACCCGTTTCGGGCGTTTCAGACTGATGACAAACCCTAATCAGGGTGAATCTGGCAGCAACGCAGTTGCCCAAGGCGAAGGGAATTCGGTCAGAAGAGGAAAGCGTCCCGCGCTACGGATGACGCGGGCCGGGCGTGTCATCGATGACAGCTTTTGCGTCTTTCCGATCTGACCGCGTTCTCTTTGCAGGCTCGGTCTTACCGCTACAGGGCCGAACTTTATCAACAATCTCCGACGCCCATATCGGGCGTTTTTTTAAACGTAGTATTCCCCATAATATTATCTTCTCAACAAATACCACATATTTTTGAATTTGATCTGCTCACTCTTCCTTCAGTTGCCATATTTTCTCTATTAGTGTCTGAAACAGAAAGGCCACACCTGTCGGTTATTTTTAGCATCGTCTCTGTTGTAGCCGGGAAATAAATAATAACCAGAAGGATTCAGGTTAAAAAATAACAGGTTTTATTTATGTGGCATCTTATATTAATACGGTTTTTAAATATAAGTTAACTTTGGGTTAAATGAGTTCGGATAATTCATTGCCCTGATGACTGAGAATAAGGATGTTTTTTTATGGGAAAAAGTACAACACGATCATTGGCTCTGGGCGTTACGCTGTTATGCACTTCCGCAGCAGCACTGGCAACGGCCACGGTGGATTACCGGCACGAATACCGTCTTCGCGACCGCACGCACTATGACAAGCTGGGGCTGAGTACCACGCTGCCGGATAATATGTTTCTTGGCGTCGAAACCAAATTTAAAACCGGTGGCGCCGATCCAAAAGATAAATATTATAACGACACCGTGTTAAATGTGGTGGAAGTCACCTTTCTGAAGTCCTATTACTGGGGTAACTGGACGCTGTCACCTTTTATCCAGCCGGAATTTAACTCCTCGCGCACCGAATGGAAGTTTGGTGTGGCGCCCTGGTATAAAATTAATGACCGCTGGTCTGTTGGCGGATTATATCGCCTTGAACTGACCGATTATGCCCATGACGATCAATGCCGCACCGGGGGGATTGATTATTGCGATACTGACCGGCATCGCACGGCTAACCGTTTTGACCTCTATCTGCGCAATAAAACCGATCGTCTCACCACCACCTATAAGCTGGTATATAAGCACGCGGATGCGAAACTGTTTGCTAATAAGCATGATGACTATGAACAGGAATTACAGTTCGATTATGCGCTTGGCAACGATCGCGTCTGGGTGCCTTACGTCACCTTTGGCGATATCGGACGTTCTGCGACATCGAGCGAACGCCAGTTGCGGCTGCGCACCGGTATTCTCTATATCTATCGGTAAGGGCTGCCGGGAGGCGGGCGAAACTGCCCGCCATGGCATTACTGCGCTTCGGCCAGCTCGCGCAGATACTGGAAAATCTGACGGGCAGACTTCGGCGGCTTGTTGCCCGCTTTCTCTTTCTGCGCGTTACGGATCATGCTGCGTAACTGCTGACGATCGGCATCGGGATAAAGCGCAATGACGTCGCTCATCGCCTCATCGCCTTGCTCAATCAGACGATCGCGCAGCATTTCCAGTTTGTGGAACAGCGCAACCTGCTGGTTGTGGCGATTCTTTAGCTTATCCAGCGCAATGCGGATCGGCTCCACATCAATACTGCGCAGCAGTTTACCGATCAGCTGCAGCTGACGGCGGCGACCCTCTTTCTTGATGCGCTGTGCCAGTTCGATCTCGGTGCGCAGGCGTTCATCCAGCGGGATTTTATCCAGCGAGTTTTTACCCAGATCAACCAGTTCGGCTCCCAGGCGCTTTAGCTCTTCTGCATCGCGTTTAATTTCACTCTTACTGACCCAGATAATCTCTTCATCTTCTTCTTCGTCATTATCTGGCACATCGTCGAGCCACTCATCGGGCTGTCTGGTCATTTCCGGGCTCCCAAAAAAAAGAGGCTAATCCTACCAGTTTATCGGGTGACTGCGAAATTGTTCTCTGACTCTGATAGACTCAAATCATTCACACATAAGATTAGACGGCAGGTCGATGAACGTATCTACTCAGGTTGCAGAACAGCGAAAAGTACTGGAGCAGGCCATTGCGCAGGCACTTGAACTGGCTAAAGCAAGCACTGACAGCGCGGAAGTGGCTGTCAGTAAGACCACCGGCATCGGGGTCAGCACCCGCTATGGCGAAGTGGAAAACGTTGAATTTAACAGCGACGGTGCGCTGGGCATCACCGTTTATCATCAGAATCGTAAAGGCAGTGCCTCATCGACCGACCTCAGCCCGGATGCGATCAAGCGTACCGTGCAGGCGGCGATTGATATTGCCCGCTACACCTCACCCGATCCCTTTGCCGGTCTGGCCGACGCAGAACTGCTGGCCTATGATGCGCCGGATCTGGATCTCTACCATCCGTGGGAAATTGACGCTGATCGTGCCATTGAACTGGCCGCGCAGGCGGAACAGGCGTCACTGCGTGCCGACAAGCGTATTACCAACACCGAAGGCGGTAGTTTCAACAGCCACGTCGGCATCAAAGTCTTTGGCAACAGCCACGGAATGTTGCAGAGCTACTGCTCAAGCCGCCATTCGCTCTCCAGCTGCGTTATCGCTGAGCAGGATGGCAACATGGAGCGCGACTACGCCTATACCATTGGCCGTGCATTTGAAGATTTGAAAAGCCCGGATTGGGTAGGTGCAGAGTGCGCGCGCCGTACGCTCTCCCGTCTGGCCCCGCGTAAACTTCCGACCATGAAAGCCCCGGTGATTTTTGCCGCTGAAGTGGCGACTGGCTTGTTTGGCCATCTGGTTGGTGCGATCAGTGGCAGCAGCGTTTACCGTAAATCGACTTTCCTGCTGGATTCAATGGGTCAGGAGATTCTGCCGGAGTGGCTCACTATCAGTGAACAGCCACACCTGCTGAAAGGGCTCGCCTCTACGCCGTTTGACAGTGAAGGGGTGCGGACTCAGGCGCGCGACATCATCAAAGATGGCGTATTGCAGACCTGGCTGTTGACCAGCTATTCCGCCCGTAAACTGGGTCTGACCAGCACCGGCCATGCTGGTGGTATTCATAACTGGCGCATTGCGGGTCAGGGCCACAGCTTTGACGACCTGCTGAAGCAGATGGGTACCGGGTTAGTGGTGACCGAACTGATGGGCCAGGGCGTCAGCGCCATTACCGGTGACTACTCACGCGGTGCAGCCGGTTTCTGGGTTGAGAATGGCGTCATTCAGTACCCGGTCAGCGAAGTCACTATTGCCGGCAATCTTAAAGAGATGTGGCACAACATGGTGACCATCGGTGACGATATTGAAACCCGCAGTAATATCCAGTGCGGTTCGGTGTTACTGCCTGAGATGAAGATAGCGGGACAATAAAGATGAATTCCTGAAGCAGCCTGTTGGCTGCTTTTTTTCATCACAATAAAAAGGAAGTAATGATGCGTAAGCATGTGATTGCAATGTTGTCGGCTTCTCTGTTGTTCTCCAGCGTCAGTCTCTATGCGGCAGATCTGGAGCAGGATATGGACACGCTGAATGCGAACCTGAAAATCGTTAAGAAAACGGACAGTGCGCAGGAGATGCAGCAGGCGTTAACCAAAATGCGTGCCGCGGCGCAGGATGCCAAAAAGTCGACGCCCGATAAGCTGGAAGGTCAGCCTGCTGACAGTGCGCAGATCAAAGACTATCACGCTGGCCTGGACTCACTCATCGCACAGATTGATGTGGTCAGCACGCTGGCGAAAGCTAACAACGTGGACGGCGCAAAACGCGAAGCCGCTAAATTTGATGACATCCGTAATACTAACCATAAGAAATTCCGCTAATCCGACCGCCGGTCAGCCCGACCGGCAGTTTTTACCATCACTTCTGCTTATTACCGCGCCGTAAACTACCGTCTGGCAGTCTGGTCGCCGCACAATATCACCGCTTTTCTCGGTTAAATCCATCAAATTACGCATTCTGCGACGCGTGTCGCACTAAGCGTGCAGCCTGCGATCTGACGCACAACCTTCACTTCAATTTCCACTTGCTGCTGGAAATGTTGCCTCTCCACAGCCGGGGTGATGACCGCTAATTTATTTCTAACGCGAATTATCCGGTTTAACAGGAGTAGCAAGGTGAGCAATAACGGCGTCCCGGTGTATGAAGCGCCACCGGAGAAAGTGCAGCAGCTGGCTGGCAGCGTAATGACGCAGATTGCGGCGATCTATCAGCAGCATGGCATTCAGCCCAATGCGGTCCAGCAGCAGATGCTGCAATCGCATGTCGGAGCCATGGCGTCACGCTCGCTGAGCGGCGAGCCGTTACCGGAAGTGGAAGCGGAGTTGTTTGAGGATATTCCGCCGGAAACGGTCGCGCTGGCGCAGCAGGTTGTCGACCTGTTTGGCAATCTCCCCCGCGAAGAGGCCTGGCTGCTGTCAGTGCATATTGAAGTCGCGCGATCAAACAAATAGAGAGGAACACACCATGGTAACAGTAGTGATTGGCGATCGTTTAGGTAAGGGCCAGAAAGTGGCCGCGGGCATCGAGAAAGCGGGTGGTCGTGCCGTCGTGGTGCCAGGCGTGGCCGCTGACATGAAGCTGGGTGACGTGATGAAGGCAGAGAACGCTGATTTCGGCATCTCGTTCTGCGGCAGCGGTGGCGCGGGTGCTATTACCGCGCAGAACAAATATGGCTACAAAGCAAAACATGGCATGCGTTCTGTCGACGAAGGCGTCACTGCCATCAATGAAGGTGCCACGGTGCTGGGCTTCGGCTTTATGGATAAAGAAGAGTTAGGCGAGCGGCTGGTGCAGGCCTGGAACAAGAAGCACGGCAGCTGATTATGAAAGAACACTACGTTACCCAGGTGACGGTCGAGGGCAAAGGCGACACCAAAGCGAAAGCCTTTGCCGATGCCCTGAGTCGGGTGCAGAACCAGGTCCTGCGCGCGACGCAAAAAATTCTGCTGCGCATTGAACCTCAGGATGTCCGGGTGCTGCGCGCGCAGGAGATCGTCAGAACCGAGAAGTTTCTCTTCTTCTTTCTGGCGCGCCAGCGGAGGAGCTTCAGCGTCACGCTGGAGATCACCGTCAGCGTCACCGTTTTCGACACCGAACAGGTGACGTTCACGGCGGCATCATAAAACAGAACCTGTTCACATCAGCCCGCCGTTTGTCCGTTCCACTGCTGTTGCGATAGCGCGGCGGTCAGGCCAGGTCAATGCGGCGTCGCGGATAGGGCGGGTAAAAACGACAACAAGGTACAACAACATGTTTTTAATCATTTTGTTTAAGTCGTTGATCATTGGCGGGCTGGTCGGGGTCGGCGTCGGTGCGGGTGCTGCGCGCATGTTCCATGCGCCCACCACCCAGGGCATGGGCGCCTTTCGTACGCTGGGCGAGCTGAATTCGTGCGAGGGCGATCCGGCATCCCACTTCTCCTTTGGTCTTGGCTTCTTTTTCAATGCCTGGGCATCGTCTGTCGCAGCCGGTTCATTCACGCAGGATGTGGATCACCGCATCATTCCAAACTGGGGCGCGGCCGCTTTGATGGTGAAGAACCGTAATGTGGCGGAGACGCTGCACGATCCGAAAAAAATGGCCATCGCCTGCGGCATCATCGGCATGATCGTGGTCGCCTTCCTCAACTCCACTGCCTCTGCTGTGCCGGCTGCACTGCAGGTGACCGCGGTCAAAGTACTGGTGCCCGCCGCTAACCTGCTGGTGAATACCGTCATGCCGGTGATCTTCTGGCTGGCGGCGATTGATGCAGGCAAAAAATCAGGCTTCTGGGCCACCATTTTTGGCGGTCTGGCGCAGCTGATTATGGGCAACGCCGTGCCAGGTCTGGTGCTGGGTATCCTGATCGGTAAAGGCGTGGAAGAAAGCGGCTGGAACCGGGTCACTAAAGTGATGATGACCGCCATCGTGCTGCTGTTTGTGCTCAGCGGTTTCTTCCGTGGTTTCGACATGAAGCTGCTGCAGTCCTTCCAGCTCGGCATTCCCGGCTGGCTCGACATGATCCATAACGCAGTCAGCGGCAAATAAGAGGCGATGCGATGAACGAAAATAAAGGCTTCTGGTACGCCGACTGGTCTTTCCCAATCTTTGTTGGCCTGCTCTCCTCGGGCGTTTTTGCCGGAACCCACATGTATTACCTCTATGGCATCGGCGCGTTTAACGAAGTGGCGTTTGTTTCGATGCTGCGCGCGGGCATGGAGACCGGCGTCTACGGTGCAGTCGCCGCCTTCGGTGCCAGTTTCCTGTTTGCCCGCATCATTGAAGGTTCGCTGGTGGGCATTCTGGATATCGGCGGCGCGATCCAGACCGGCGTCGGGCTGGGTGTTCCGGCACTGCTGCTGGGGGCGGGCATCGTCTTTCCGGTGGCAAACTTCGCGGCTTCGCTGGCGACCGGCCTGGTGATCGGCGTGGCGATTGGCTACCTGATTATTCTGGCGCGTAAATTCACCATCAATCAGAGCGACTCCACCTACGGCGCAGACGTGATGATGGGTGCGGGTAATGCTTCGGGCCGCTTCCTGGGTCCGCTGATCATCCTGTCCGCTATGGCAGCCTCCATTCCGATTGGCCTGGGCTCACTGCTGGGTGCGCTGCTGTTCTACCTCTGGAACAAACCGATTACCGGCGGTGCCATCCTCGGCGCGATGATTCTGGGTGCGCTGTTCCCGATTGCTCTCTGAATCTCACCGGCAGCCCGGCAGCGGGCTGCCGTTAAGGAGAAACCATGTACGACTTGATTATCCGCGCAGCAAGACTCTGCGATGAGCAGGTGGTCGACATTGCGCTGCAGGATGGCCGCATTGCCGCTATCGGCAACGTGCAGGGCAAGGCCCGGCACGAGCGCGATCTGGCGGGCCGCTACTACGTCAGCGCTGGCTGGATAGACTCACACGTTCACTGCTATCCCAAATCACCGATTTACCATGATGAAGCGGACGCGATTGGTGTGGCGCATGGCGTCACCACGGTAGTCGATGCGGGCAGCACCGGCGCAGAACACATTGACGATTTCTACCAGCTGACGCGTGCGGCGCAGACTCAGGTCTATGCGCTGATCAATATCGCCCGCACCGGCATCGTCACACAGAATGAGCTGGCCGATATGACGCAGATCGACGGCGAAGCGGTGCAGCAGGCCGTAGCACGACTGCCCGATTTTATTGTCGGCCTTAAGGCGCGCATCAGCAGCAGCGTGGTGGGTCAGAACGGCGTCCAGCCGCTGATAAAAGCTAAGGCAATTCAGCAGGAAAGTGGCGGTCTGCCGCTGATGGTTCACATCGGCAATAATCCACCCAATCTCGACCAGATTGCGGATCTGCTCACCACGGGCGACATCATCACGCACTGTTTTAATGGCAAACCCAACCGCATTCTGACGCCGCAGGGTGAACTCAAAGCGGCGGTAAAACATGCCATTGCACGTGGCGTAAAACTCGATGTCGGCCACGGTAGCGCCAGTTTCAGCTTTGAGGTTGCCCGCGTGGCGATTGCGCAGGGCATTCTGCCCGACACCATCAGCTCTGACATCTACTGCCGCAATCGTCTGGCCGGACCGGTTCACAGCCTGGCGCATGTGATGTCGAAATTCTTCAGCGTCGGCATGACGCTGCCGCAGGTGATTGACTGTGTGACGGTCAATGCGGCGGCAGGACTGCGCCTGCTGCGCAAGGGCCAGCTGAAAATTGGCTACGACGCCGACCTGACGGTTTTTAGCGTCAAAGAGGAAACCCGGCCCTTTATCGATTCAGAAGGTGAACAGATCGCCGGTGAGAAGCATCTTGTTCCGCTGGCGGCCGTCGTCGCTGGTACGTGGTTCGCGACAAAAGAAGGAATAGCGCATGAACTCGGTATATGAAAAGTATGGCCTGAAGCCGGTAATAAACGCCTCTGGCCGTATGACGATCCTCGGCGTTTCAACGCCGTCCAGTGACGTGATCGATACGGTGAAGTACGGCCTCGACCACTACTTTGAAATGAAAGATCTGGTGGATAAGACGGGTACTTATATCGCCGGTCTGCTGAAGGTAGAGAACGCGCTGGTGGTCTCCTGCGCCTCGGCCGGTATTGCCCAGAGCGTGGCGGCGGTGATTGTGAAAGACAACGACTGGCTGGTGGACAACCTGCACGCCGCACCGCTGACCATCCCGCACCAGATTGTCGTGCCGAAAGGGCACAACGTGAACTATGGCGCACCGGTCGGCAGCATGGTGGCGCTGGGTGGCGGGCAACTTGTGGAAGCAGGATATAGCAACGAGTGCTCACCCGCCCAGTTGGCGGCGGCGATCACGCCACAGACCGCAGCGATCCTCTATGTGAAATCTCACCACTGCGTGCAGAAAAGCCATCTCGATGTGGCACAGGCCGCGGCGGTTGCGCGTGAGCATGGTGTGCCGCTAATCGTCGATGCGGCAGCGGAAGAGGATCTGCAATGCTACTACCAGGCGGGTGCCGATCTGGTGATCTACAGCGGCGCAAAAGCGATTGAAGGGCCGACCAGCGGACTGGTCATTGGCAGACACCACTACGTTGAGTGGGTCAAACGCCAGACTAACGGTATAGGCCGCGCGATGAAAGTGGGCAAAGAGGGGATTCTCGGGCTGACCCAGGCGATTGAAAACTATCTGTCTCAGCCAAAAATCAGCGGCGCGCAGATGGTGGAAAAAATGACGCCGTTTATTGAGCGGCTCAACAGCCTGAATGGCGTGACGGCCCGCATCGTGTGGGATGCAGCCGGACGCGATATCGCCCGCGCTGAGATCGCATTTGACGAAGCCGCGATCCAGCAGCGCACCGGCGATCTGGTGCAGGCGCTGAAAAAGGGCGACGTCGCGATCTACTTCCGTGGCTACAAAGCCAACGAGGGGATCATTGAGGCGGACGTGCGCAGCGTCAGCGCCGATCAACTGCACACGATTTTCACCCGCATTCAGGCACTGTTAAACGGAGAGAAACACGCATGACGCTGACCCCCAACTTTTATCAGGATCGCATCTGCCTTAACGTCCTGGCGGGATCAAAGGAGAACGCCCGCGCCATCTGGCAGGCAGCAGAAGGGCACGTGCTGGTCGGCGTGCTGTCAAAAAACTACGCCAGCAATGACGCTGCTATCGCGGATATGCGTGAGTATGCCGCGCTGATCGATAATGCACTCTCGGTGGGGCTGGGCGCGGGCGATCCTAATCAGTCACTGATGGTGAGTGAGATTTCGGCGGTGCTGCAACCACAGCATGTGAACCAGGTCTTTACCGGCGTTGCCACCAGTCGTGCGCTGCTGGGCCAGTCACAGACCATCGTGAACGGTCTGATCTCGCCCACCGGCACGCCGGGCCGGGTCAAAATCTCTACCGGACCGCGCAGCGCAAAAGAGCAGGACGGGATCGTGCCCATCGAAACGGCGATTGCGATGCTGCAGGATATGGGCGGCAGCTCGGTGAAATATTTCCCGATGGGCGGCCTGCAGGCGGTGGATGAGTACCGCGCTGTGGCGGAAGCCTGTGCAAAACAGGATTTCTGGCTGGAGCCCACCGGCGGCATCGATCTGGACAATTTCGGCGAGATCGTGCGCATTGCGCTGGAGTCGGGCGTCAGCAAAGTGATCCCGCACGTCTACAGTTCGATCATTGACAAAGCCAGCGGAGAGACCCGCATTGAAGATGTGCAGCAGCTACTGGCCATCTGTAAAACGCTGCTGGCCTGAAGATCGACACGATCAGCCTGCGGCAGGCCGATCGCGCGACATGGACGTTGCGTGACGATCGCCGTAGGCTGATCTTCCCACTTTCTGTCTGCAAACAGGTAACGCTTGTGAGATTTCCCAATCAGCGCCTTGCGCAACTGTTCGATGCCCTGCAAAACGAAACGCTGCCTCAGGATGAGCTGGCGCGGCGTTTTGCCGTCTCGACCCGCACCGTGCGCACCGATATCACGGCGCTGAATGCGCTGCTGGCAGAGCATGGCGCGCAGTTTATCCTGAGCCGTGGCGCGGGCTATCAGCTGAAGATTGAGGATGTTCAGCGCTTTCAGCATCTGCAGCAGCACACTGCGTCGCCGCTACGAGTGCCACGCACCTCGCCAGACCGGGTTCGTTACCTGCTGACCCGCTTTCTCACTGCGGCTTATTCGCTGAAACTTGAAGAGCTGGCCGAAGAGTGGTTTGTCAGCCGCGCCACCCTGCAGAATGATATGGCGGAGGTGCGCGAATGGCTGGGTCGCTATCACCTCACCATTGAGAGCAAGCCACACTACGGCATGAAGCTGTTTGGCAGCGAAGTGGCAATTCGTACCTGCCTGACCGACCTGTTATGGCAAATCGATCAGGCGCAGCCAGAGAGTCCGCTGCTGACGATTGAAGCGCTGAACAGCGGCATGCTGGAGACGCTGCGCCCGCTGCTGCAAAGCTGTTTTGCTCAACACAACATTCGCCTCAGCGATGAAGGTGAACGCTATCTGCGGCTTTACTGCGCCGTGGCGGTGCGTCGCATCAGCGAGGGCTATCCGCTTAACGATCCGGGTGCCGAGGAGATTGGCGATGAAGTGCGGGAAGCAGCGCATCAGTTGATTAATCTGATGCGCCCGCTGGTCAGCAAACCGATTTCACCGGCGGAAGAGAACTGGCTGCGGGTCAATATTGCGGCGCGACGCATTCAGGCGATCGCGCCCAGCGCCATCAATGCGGATGATGCCGACGCGCTGGTGGATTATCTGCTCAGCTTTATCAACACGCACTACAACTTCAATCTGCAAAACGATCAGCAGCTGCGTGCTGACCTGCTCACCCACATCAAAACTATGATTACCCGGGTGCGTTATCAGATCCACATTCCCAACCCGCTGCTCAGCAACATCAAGCAGCACTATCCGATGGCCTACGATGTCACCTTAGCGGCGGTGACCAGCTGGGGGAAATATACTCCGTATGTTATCTCCGAGAATGAGATCGGCTTTCTGGTGCTGCATATTGGCGTCGGGCTGGAGCGCCACTATGACGTGGGCTATCAGCGTCATCCGCAGGTGTTGCTGGTGTGCGACAGTGGTAACTCTACGCTGCGCATGATAGAGGCGATGCTGCTGCGCAAATACCCGCAGTTACAGATCACGGCGCGCCTGTCACAGCGCGAATATGAAGCGCGAAGTCGTATTGACGAGGATTTTGTTATCTCGACCATCCGGCTCAGTGAAAAAGAGAAACCGGTGGTAGTGATGTCACCGTTTCCCACCGGTTTTCAGCTGGAGCAGATTGGTAAGCTGGTGCTGGTTGACCGGACCCGGCCCTACATGTTGGCGAAATTTTTTGATGCCCAGCACTTTCATATCGTTGACAGGCCGATGACCCAGTCTGAACTGTTCCGTCAGCTGTGCGATCAGCTACAGACTGAGGGCTTTGTAGATGCGGCGTTCTATCCGTCGGTTGAAGAGCGTGAAGCGATTGTCAGCACCATGCTCGGCGAAGGGATTGCGCTGCCGCATTCGCTGGGACTGCTGGCAAAGAAAACCGTGGTCTATACCGTGCTGGCACCGCACGGCATCGCGTGGGGCGACGATACCGCCTATGTCATCTTCCTGTTGGCGATCAGCAAAAGTGAATATGAAGAAGCAATGGCAATTTACGATCTGTTTGTGACGTTCCTGCGTGAACGGGCGATGACCCGCCTGCGGGACAGCAGCGATTTTAACAGCTTCAGGGCGGTGGCGATGGATTGCCTGAGCCGGTCTTAGCTTCGCCCTGAAACCACGATACTTAGTTTTTCTTCGCCAGCAGGCGCGGGATCTCGCGCAGGCACCAGGATTTGGCTTCGCCCATGCTGTCACGTCGCCACGCCATAATAATATCGACCTCGCGGGTATATTCCGGGCTCACTACCCGCAGACGACCTTCAGCAATATCCTGCTCGACTAATGAATAGGGCATGGTTGCCACGCCCAGACCCGCCAGCAGCGCACGGCGCTTATCGTCCATGCTGCTCACGGTCAGGCGCTGCTGCTTATCCAGCAACTGCACGGTCAGCACCGGCCGTTCGCGCGCAGTATCCGCGACTGCAATGCCACGGTATTTCACCCGCGTCACTTCAGACTGCGGTTCCGGCTCGTTATGAATCGGGTGATCCGCACTGGCGACGTAGACGCTCATCATGGTGTAGAGCTTGCGGGTATTGATCTCGGTGGAGGCGCGGAAATGCATATCGGGGGCAATCACGATATCGGCGCGGCCCTGTTCCAGTCGTTCCCATGCGCCCGCCAGTACTTCTGTGACCAGCGAAAACTGCGTGTTAGCTTTGTCGGCCAGACGGGTCACCAGCGGAAAGAGTGCATCAATGGGCACCAGCGCTTCGGTAACGATAGTCAGATGGGTTTCCCAGCCACGCGCCAGCGCTTCCGCATCGGTGGTGAGCTTGTCGGCCGCTTCCAGCAGTACCCGGCCACGCTCCAGCAGCATGCGCCCCACGTTGGTAAATTTGGTGCGGTGACCGGAGCGGTCAAACAGCACCACATCCAGTTCTTCTTCCAGCTTTTGCATAGTGTAGCTGAGGGCAGACGGTACACGCCCCAGTTCATCCGCTGCTGCTGCAAAACTGCCACGGCGATCGATCGCATCCATAACGCGTAACGATTCAAGGGTTAACGCACGCTCTTTAGCCATCCCGGTTCTCTGTCAGGAAATTTGAACATGCCGGGCAGATTAACTGGCTAACAATCCGGCGTCCAGACTTTTACCATGGGTGCATAAAGTCCGTGGCCGATCCTCGTCACCGGATGCCGGAGGTAAATAATGATAACGACACGCAGTGCGTCCGCCTGTGGTCAGGCTGATTTCGGCTGGTTGCAGGGCCGCTACAGTTTCTCTTTTGGCCACTACTTTGATCCCAAACTGATGGGGTACGCATCGCTGCGCGTACTGAACCAGGAAGTGCTGGCGCCGGGTGCCGCTTTTCAGCCGCGCACCTATCCGCAGGTCGATGTGCTGAACATCGTGCTGCAGGGTGAAGCCGAATATCGCGACAGCGAAGGCAATACGATCAGCGTGCGGGAAGGGGAAGCGCTGCTGCTCTCTGCTCAACCCGGTGTGAGTTACACCGAAATTAATCTGAGCAAAGATCGCCCGCTGACACGCATGCAGCTCTGGCTGGCTGCCTGTCCGGAGCGCGAAAATCTGCGGATGCAGAAAATAGCCCTCACGGAAGGTCGCTTGTCTCAGCTTATCGCCTCGCCGGATGGCGTGGACGATAGTCTGCAACTGCGTCAGCAGGTGTGGATCCACCAGGTCGAGCTGGCACCGGGCGAACATTACTCGCTGCCGATACAGGGCCCGCGCGCCTATCTGCAGTCGATTCATGGCTCGCTGGAGGCGATGTCCGGCACGGATCATCAGGAGAAGCTGGGCTGTGGCGATGGTGCGTTTTTACAGGAAGAGAAACAGTTGCAGCTGACAGCAAAAACCGCGACCCGCGCGCTGGTCATCGACATTCCGGTCTGAAAATCGGACCATAAAAAAGGCGGCCATGGCCGCCTTTTTTGCGTTTCAGGAGTTACTTCAGCATGGTGAAGGCCGTAGTGACGTGCTTCACGCCACTGACGCGGCTGGCAACATCGGCCGCAGCCTGCGCTTCCTGTTGTGTCACGAGACCCAGCAGGAATACTTCGCCATTCTCGGTCGTCACTTTCACGTTGGAGGATTTCACCTGATCGCTGCCCAACAGCTGCGATCGGATTTTGGTGGTAATCCAGGTGTCGGACGACGTAGTGCCTAACGTCACTTTCTGGCCGATGCGGATCTCGTTATAGACTTCGGTTGCGCCATCGACGCCCATGGTGATCTGTTTGGCACGATTGGCGATATCCTGCGAAGGTGCCTGACCGGTCAGCAGCACTTTGCCCTGATAAGCCGTGGCGATGACGCGTGCATCGGTTTTAATCTGCTGATCTTTCGCCAGCGCGTTAGTGACGCGCAGCTCCAGAGTGCCGTCATCAACCTGTGTACCTACCGAGCGTGGATCGGTCGCCGTTTTGGTGGCAACCGCTGCGCCGCCAGCCACAACCGCAACGCAGCCCTGAAGCAGCATGGCGGTTAACAGAATAGCTATAGCATTCAATGCTTTCATTCGTGCTCCTTCGGTCATTCCTGATGGGGAAAGAGAGTGTTATCGATCAGATCGCATAAGCAATTCACGGTCAGCATATGCATCTCCTGGATACGGGCGCTACGGTGCGATGGAATGCGGATTTCCACATCCTGCGGCCCCAGCAGTCCGGCGAGCTCTCCGCCATCATACCCGGTAAGCGCAACGATAGTCATATCGCGTGTTACCGCTGCTTCGACGGCCTTAACGATATCGCGGGTGTTGCCCCGGGTTGAGATAGCCAGTAGTACATCGCCTGCGTGTCCCAGCGCGCGTACCTGCTTGGCATAGATCTCATCGTGCAGACGATCATTACCAATCGCGGTCAGCATCACGTTGTCTGCACTTAATGCCAGCGCCGGTAAGCTGGGACGCTCAGTCTCAAAACGGTTGATCATGCTGGCGGCGAAGTGCTGTGCATTGGCGGATGAGGCACCGTTGCCACAGCTGAGGATTTTATTGCCATTCAGAAGCGACTGCACCAGCGTCATGGCTGCGCGGGAAATAGCGTCGGGCAACGCCTCGGCTGCGGCAATCTGAGTCTGAATACTTTCGGTAAAACACGCTTTAATTCTTTCCTGCACACGACCACCTGGTTCTAAACGTCTGCATTAAAGGCATTCGGCAGCCACTCGAGCGCCGTGCCGGTAATGGCGATGATGTCGAAACGGCAATTCACTGTTTCAAAACTGCCGCCGCGTTGCGCCAGCCAGAGAGCAGCGGCGCGCAGCAGCTTTTGTTGTTTATTCCGGGTAATGCTGGCGAGTGCGCCACCATAACGCGCATCGCGCCGGTAGCGGACTTCAACAAACACCCAACAGTGCCCGTCACGCATAATCAGGTCAAGTTCACCGTTGCGAAAGTGAACATTGCTGGCGACCCATATCAGGCCTGCCTGCTCCAGATAGTGTCGGGCATTTTCTTCATGCCCGGCACCAATCTGACGGCGATTTAGTTGGCCGGTGCGATTTCGCCCCGACGATACTGGTTCCATGTCAACTTCCTGTTGATCACACAATCCGTGTCGGCGCTCAGCTTGCCGGTATTACCATCCAGCGTAAAGCCAGGAGACTGACGCATCTGGTTAAAGTGGTTCGCCAGCGTCCAGGCATCCATTCCCATGGCATAGAGACGCACCAGCGAGTAGTCATTATTGAATGACTTCGAGGTCTGCTGCATCAGGCCAGGGTTGCTGCCGGAGAGCAGCGGAATATCGCTGAACTGCAGGCCATCCATTTCCAGACGGAAGTCCGGTCCTGCACCTGCCTGCGCGCTGCGCGAGCTGGCATAGAGCGAAATGTTGCTGCGACTGCCAGTGCGCATGGCAATCATAGGTTTGATCAGCTGCAGTTCATCCTGCGTGGAGACGATGTAGACCGCATCGACGCCGCCACCGCTGCTGGTGCTGACCACATCTGGCGTGCTCTGTTGCGGTGCCGGAATGGTCAGGCCTGCAATCGAAACGCCCTGCGGCTCGGCAGGTGCAGCGTTCACAGGCGTACCCGATAAGCTGATGCCCGCACCGCTGTTGATGCCCTGTTTCAGCTCAGATGTCGAGCCAAAGCGTTGCTGCATGACGGTGCTGCCCCCCAGCGTCTGCCACTCCTGAGCAAAAGCGTTGGTGACGCGATCGCCCAGTCCGCTGCGCGGCACCAGCAACAGCGGCTGGCGTTTGCCCTGATCCCAGATATGGTGCGCGGCATCGCGCGCTTCGTCTTCAGGAGAAAGCGCAAAGTAACAAATATTCGGATGGTTCTGGATCTTTTCCGGCTCATTAAGCGCCAGCACATTCAGTGGCGTCTGGCTGTTGGCGACCTTCTCAACGTTGCTCTTCAGCAGCGGGCCGACCACGATAGTCGCACCATCCTGCTGGGCCTGCTGCATGACCTGCTCAATAGGCTGGCTGCTGGTGTCATAAACCTTGATCTGGGCGTTGCTGGCCGGTGCGGCTGCAGCAGGCTGAGACTGGGGCTGTGACTGAGACTGGGGCTGTGACTGAGGTTGTGTTGTGGTGTCAGCAGACTGCTGCGGCGCGCTGATGGGATCGGCAGCCGATCCCGCGGCGGCAGGTTGCGTGCTGGCCGTCGCATCTGCAGAAGCAGGCTGGGCAGCCGCTGGCTGGGCGACCGGCGCGGTTACGCCATTCTTCGCGTCGTTAAAGCCTTTCTGAATCGCATTCGCAAACACCTGCGCCTGGCCATTCAGCGGCAGCAGCAGGGCGATGATGCTGGTAGAGGCTTTGGTGTAGTTCTGCATCTGGCTCAGCTGCGTCGGCAGCGTTTTAGCCGCCGGGTTCTGCGGATAGCGGGTCTGCCAGTCTTTGATGCCGGACTTGAGCATCTCCGCATCCTGGGCGTTGGCACGCCAGACCGCGAGCAGATCGAGCCAGCCCTGCAGCACATTTTCGTCGGCATTAATCACCAGGTTGCTGGCCTCCTGTGGTGACATCTGCGTCAGGGTCTGCCAGGTGGCGTCAATGTTGGCCTGATGATCGGTGCCTTTCAGCAGCGGCTCCTGCGCAATATAGGTGCGCAGCAGTGAGAGTGAAGGGCGACCCTGGGCGCTGGCGATCTGCAGACTGTAATAACGTGCCAGCTGATCCTGCGACAGCGAACCGGTTTTCACCTGTGCTAACAGGGGTTCAGCCTCTTTGGTTTTCTGCTGTGAAATCAGCAATTGCGCTCTCAGCAGCAGGGATTCCTGTTGCTGCGTCTCTGAGAGCTGCTGCGGCAACTGGCTCAGTTGCTGGGTCGCTTCAGGATACTTTCCTTCCTTCAACAGGGCGCGGATTGCGAGTAATTGCCAGTCGGTCTTGCTATCATCGCTGCTTTGCTGCGCTTGCTGCAGATAGTAAGCGGAGCTGGCGGTGACTGGCCCCTGAATATTGACGGTTGAGGTTTGCGGCCCCTGACCGCTACACGCGGCTAAAATCAGCCCAGCAAGAATGACAGGCAGAAAGCGTCCTGCTTTATGACGAACGACTTTTGAAGGAAGCATACTGTATCCAGTGATGTTTTTTTCAAGATGCTCAATATTAAATCGGCAATTCGGATGAAACAATGAAACAACTCGATTGGGCAGAGATTTCTGCCAGCACGCTCTACATCGTTCCAACCCCGATTGGTAATTTGGGTGATATCACCCAGCGGGCGCTGACGGTGCTTTCGAGCGTCGATCTGGTCGCTGCGGAAGATACACGTCATACCGGGCTGTTGCTACAACATTTCGCCATCAATGCGCGACTCTTCTCACTTCATGACCACAACGAGCAGCATAAGGCTGAACTGCTGTTAACGAAGCTGCAGGAGGGTCAAAGCATAGCCTTAGTTTCCGATGCTGGCACGCCGCTAATCAACGATCCGGGCTACCATCTGGTGCGTCGCTGCCGTGAAGCGGGTATTCGTGTGGTGCCGCTGCCCGGTGCCTGTGCTGCCATTGCCGCGTTAAGTGCTGCAGGACTGCCATCCGATCGTTTCTGTTACGAAGGGTTTCTGCCCGCTAAAACCAAAGGCCGCTGCGATGCGCTGCGGGCGCTGGTGCAGGAGCCACGTACGCTGATTTTCTATGAGTCGACTCATCGTCTGATCGACAGCCTGCAGGATATGGTGAGTGAGCTGGGTGCCGAACGCTACGTGGTGCTGGCGCGCGAGCTGACTAAAACCTGGGAGTCGATCTACGGTGCACCGGTTGGCGAGCTGCTGGCCTGGGTGAAAGAAGATGAGAATCGTCGCAAAGGCGAAATGGTGCTGATTGTTGAAGGGTATAAAGTCGATGATGAAGATGCGCTACCGGCTGATGCGCTACGTACGCTGGCGCTGCTGCAGAAAGAGCTGCCACTGAAACGCGCGGCTGCGCTGACCGCTGAGATCCACAGCGTGAAGAAAAATGCCCTTTATAAGTATGCGCTGGAGCAGCAAGAGGCGTGACAAACGCTGGCGAATGTCCTATTATCCCGCGCCGAAGCTGACCAGACAGTCGCCGCTTTGTCGTCGTCCTCACTTGTGGGGAGACGGGCAGAGGGGAGGAAAGTCCGGGCTCCATAGGGCAGGGTGCCAGGTAACGCCTGGGAGGCGCAAGCCTACGACCAGTGCAACAGAGAGCAAACCGCCGATGGCCCAGAAATGGGATCAGGTAAGGGTGAAAGGGTGCGGTAAGAGCGCACCGCGCGACTGGCAACAGTTCGTGGCACGGTAAACTCCACCCGGAGCAAGGCCAAATAGGGGTTCACAAGGTACGGCCCGTACTGAACCCGGGTAGGCTGCTTGAGCCAGTGAGCGATTGCTGGCCTAGATGAATGACTGTCCACGACAGAACCCGGCTTAACGGTCAGCTTCGACTTTTTATCAAAAACCCCGCTTCGGCGGGGTTTTTGCTTTGTGGGATATGTGCTGGCAGCTTAACCGCGGCCGTGCGGCTCATCCCAGTCAAACGCCGGGCCCAGCGAAATGACGCCGTTCGGGTTGATGGTCTTATGGCTGCAGTAATAATGATGGCGGATATGTGGCAGATTAACCGTCTCTGCGATACCCGGCATCTGATAGATATCACGCAGGAAACCGCTGAGGTTTCTGTAGTCACTGATGCGATGGCGATCGCATTTAAAGTGGGTCACATAGACCGGATCAAAGCGCACCAGCGTGGTCCACAACCGAAGATCTGCTTCGGTCAGCTGATCGCCATTGAGGTAGCGATGCTGGCCCAGGATCTGCTCCAGCCGCGACAACGAATGGAACAGCGCCGTGACGGCCTCATCGTACGCGGATTGCGACGTGGCGAAGCCTGACTTATAGACGCCGTTGTTCACCGTGTCGTAGATCCAGCCATTCAGCTCATCAATCTTCTCGCGCAGCGCAACGGGATAGTAGTCACCGGCACGGGCGCCCACCGCATCAAACGCACTGTTGAACATGCGGATGATATCCGACGACTCATTGCTGACGATGGTATTCTGGTGTTTGTCCCACAATACCGGCACGGTTACGCGGCCACTGTATTGCGGGTCGGCATGCAGATAGAGTTGATAGAGGAACTCATTCTGGTAAAGCTTATCGCCGGTCGCATCCTGAAAACTATCATCGAAGGTCCAGCCATTCTCCAGCATCAGCGGATGCACCACGGAGACATCGATCATGCTATCCAGGCCCTTCAGCTGGCGCATCAGCAGCGTGCGGTGCGCCCAGGGGCAGGCCAGCGAGACATAAAGATGATAGCGGTCGCGTTCGGCGACAAATCCCGCTTTACCTGCCGGGCCAGCACTGCCATCCGCGGTAACCCAGTTGCGGAAAGCCGACTCTGAACGCTTGAAGCGTCCGCCGGTAGATTTAGTGTCGTACCAGGTGTCATGCCAGACACCGTCAATTAACTGTCCCATAATGGCTCCAATGCAAACAGGGCGGGGAAATGTCCCCGCCCTGCTAAGTATATGTGGCAATACGCTTTATGTGAGATTAGCGCGCAATCGCTGGCTGTGTTTTTCTTTTGCTGATCAGGCGATCAAGGCTATATGCACCCGGACCCACCAGACCTAACACCAGGAAACCCCCGGCGATAGAGAGGTTCTTCATGAACATCAGCTGGTTCACGCCTTCGGCAAAGTTACTGTGAAACAGAAACGCGGTCAGGATGGTGAAGCCTGCAGTGAACAGGGCAGTGAAACGGGTCAGGAAACCAAACAGGATGGCCAGACCGCCGCCAAACTCCAGCAGGATAACCAGCGGCAGCATAAAGCCCGGGACGCCCATTGCTTCCATATATTGCTGAGTGCCAGCATAACCGGTGATTTTGCCCCAGCCAGCCGTAATGAACAGGATTGGCATCAGGATGCGAGCCAGTAACAAACCAACGTCTTCGAATTTTTTCATCATTTACTCCAGCGCTATCAGGAATGCAGGGCAAGCTGCCCGCAGGGTTTATGCCCGCTGAAAGCAGTTCTGCATTCATTGGGTTGATAGCTGGAGATGATAATCGCGGCGTGGAAAGGTTGTAAGCGAGATATACTGTCAGTGTTCTTCAGAAATTCTGATGAAGAAAGCCGGCCTTTTCAGGACCGGCTTTAAGCAGAATTAACGCGGGGGCAGAGCAGACTTGATCATGCGCCAGGTGCTCCATGCACCGAATCCCCGCTTTGCCCAGCGCAACAGCTTGCTGGGACTGCGAATGGAGTAAACGGCCAGCGCGCTGCTGCCAATGGCCAGATAGCGACGTAAGCTGAGGAAAGTAAACCAGCCGCGATCGTAGTGGGCGGTGCCTTCCAGCCAGTCACGCCGCGCAGCGCTTAAATCCAGCCGCTGCTGCTGCACATGCTTAAGCAGTTCATGGATGCGTTCTTCACGCTCGCGGCGACTCATCAGCGCTGGTCCTCAAGCAAATCACGATCTGTTTCCAGCTCTTTGCGCGTGTGGCGCAACAGCGTGGACTGACGTGATTTGTGAAGCGTCCAGAGTCCGAAAATAACCGCCAGCAAAAACAGCGTACCGGTCGTGATGCCAATCGCCATCAGACGATATTGTGCATCCACTGCCCAGATGATCAGGACCATCAGGCTCATCAGACCAAATGCAGTGAACAACATTGTCAGGCCAGTCATCAACAGCATCTGTATCAGATTCGCTTTCTCATGCTCAAGTTCCACCACTGCCAGACGAACGCGTGTCTCAACTATGCCAACCAGCGTGGTAACGATACGCTGGCCGATGTTAATGACCCCTTTAGCCGGGCCGTGGTTCTGCTGTGAGTCTGCCATGGTTAGCGACGCGAAATGAGCATGCCGAGTGCGACGCCAATCGCTGCACCGATACCCACACCATGCCATGGATTTTCACGCACGTAGCCTTCAGCTTTCTGCGCCGCTTCGCGCGTAGTCGCAGCGATGCGCTCGCCTGATTCGCCCAGTCGCTCACGAGAGCTATCCAGCGCCACACGCGCTTTATTGCGAAGTTTATCCAGCTCACCTTTGGATTTTTCGGTGCTGCTGCTCAGCACTTCTTCCAGCGTATCAGCAAGGTTTTTCAGTTCAGCACGTAAATGTTCCGATGATGTGTCTTTAGACATAAAATACTCCTTTAACATCAGTTGGTTAATTCCGATTAATAGGGCTCCGCCTGTAACTTTTTCAGCTCCCGGCGCGCTTCATCCAGTTTTTGTTGTCGCCTGGCAATCTTCTCCCTGTCATGGCCCTCTTCACGCTCTTCCCTGAGTGCGTGCTCACGCTCAGCCACTTTCTGCTTCTGAGCATTAATTCTTTCCAGATGGGCCGCTTCCAGCTTTTTATCACTGCAATCAGCCCGGACTTCGGTCAGCGCGCGCTCCAGGCCGTTAACCCGGCGCTGGTTGTTATGCTTCTGTGCCATCCCGATTTCACGCTGAATATCCTGTTCTTTCTGTTCACAAAGCGATTCTGCTGCCAGCAGCGAACCCGACAACGAAAGCAGCGCGACGCCCAGTAATACTTGATATTTCATCGGTCCTGAACCTTCCATTGCGATCTGATTCCTCATCACACGCGTAATGTTATGCCTGCGCGTGCTGAGAATCGACTCTCGGTTAAGCATAGACATCGATAGTAAAAAGTTCAAAGAAGACCGGGAGATAGGGCGCCTTTCAGACCGCCACACCCTGCCGCGGCGGCCTGAAAGCAAAGAGAGGAGCTTATTACGCCAGAGAGAGGTGCTGAGCGTGATCGTGCTGGGCCACGATAAAACCCTGTGGCAACAGTCGGCGCAATACCTTCTGTGCGGCCAGACTCTGCTCTTCGCTGTCAAAATGGATAATCAGTGCGTCACCCGCAGGCGTGATGCTTTTGATACGAATACCCTGCGCACTTAATTGCTGATAGAGATAAAAGCCATCAGGCAGCGTTGCACCAGCATGAGAAACCCGAATTTTCACTACCGTCTCGTGCTGCATCAGAGGAGGAACCACACAAAGCGCGGTCAGCGCAAGTGCGCCAGCGATCAACCACGGTATCCACCGTTTAGGAATAGCCTGCAGCAGTTTCATTACTCGGCTTTCCCGTTCTGATTCGCCTGACGCTTACGCCATAACACGACCAGCGATCCCACCAGGCCAAAGACCAGCAGCGCCAGTGGCAGCATCATCAGGAAGAACATCATCTCATCTTCATAACGACGGAAAATCGGGGTTTTACCCAGCGCAAAGCCGATAACGGTCAGAATGACTACCCAGAGGAAGGCGCTCACCCAGTTGAAGAACTGAAAGCGGGCATTGCTGAGGCCTGACAATCCGGCGATGGTCGGCAGCAGCGTTCGCACAAATGCGATAAAGCGGCCAATCAACAGGGCAGACAGACCATGGCGATGGAACAGACTGTGCGCGCGTAGATGATACTGGGCGGGAAGGTGAGAGAGCCATTTCTGTACCGTAGGCGTATTGCCCAGCCAGCGGCCCTGAATGTAGCTCACCCAGCAGCCAAGGCTGGCCCCAGTAGTGAGAACCAGAATCGTTAACGGGAAACTCATGGTGCCTTTGGCAATCAGAACACCAACCAGAATCAGCAGACTGTCACCCGGCAGAAATGCGGCAGGAAGAAGACCATTTTCTAAAAACAAAATCATAAACAGCACGCCGTAAATGGCCCATACCAGCGTGGGGTCGGAGAGAGTTTCGTAGTCCTGTTGCCACAGGGCATGCAGCAACGCTTGCAAAATATCCATCAATCATTCCTGAACATCATTGTTAAACATGTCCCACAGGGACTTAAACGCAGACCGGCATTTCGTTATAAATTTTAGGAGCGCAGCCTGGGCGGGGTTTTCCGGATCCTTCCAGAATTGATTGTTAAATCAGCGACTTTATAAAACCCTGTCGCAAAGGGTAATAAAAGGGCGATAACTGTAACAAAAATCGCCTGTCTGAGACAGGAAAACTCTCTGGCAAACAGGAGTTTTACCTTGTGAAACGGCGTGTAAAAAGGAGCTTTACATGACCTGACACTATTGCAGATTAACTGACCATCTCAGGGTGTTTTCAGGCACTTTTAGCGGGCGTTGTTGGATCCATCAGGCAGGATGACCGGATTTTCACCAAACATGTAACGATCCACGTTAAATTCAAAATCATCCGCCGTCGCGTTGAACAGCATCTGTTTAGTATTTTCCAGATGTTGCCACATCGCCAGTTTGCTGGCGGCGGGATCTTTACGCATCAGGGCTTTGAGAATCTGATCGTGGTCGTCGCACCAGCTGAGAATGCTGCGCTGGTCGATATGTTCGTGAAGTTTAAGCCAGTAGGGATTGTGCAGACGATGCAGCCACATTTTTTCAACGATGGCGGCCAGGGCACTGTTTTGGGTGGATTGTGCAATTCGCACATGAAACTGCATGTCCCACTCGGAGTCACGGAAGTGATCCTCCTGGCGGGCTTTTTCCTGGATCGCCATCAGATCGATAATGTCCTGACGCGTTACCTGGGTGGCAGCGAATTCCGCCACGTTACTCTCAATCAGCTGGCGCGCCTGCAGTAATTCAAACGGACCAAAAGTGGCAAACTCAAGCTGGCTGCTGGTAGCGGCGATGCGGTTCTGCTGCTGGCTGGCGATAACATGAATACCCGATCCTTTGCGAACCTCAACATAGCCTTCAACTTCCAGCATGATGATCGCTTCGCGGACGACGGTGCGGCTCACTTCCATCTCTTCAGCAATCAGGCGCTCGGCAGGCAGTTTTTCACCCACCGGGTAGATCCCGGTTTCAATGCGGCTTTTCAGCTCGCTGGCCAGCTGTTGATAGAGTCGACGGGATTCAGTGATGTCCATTGCACAATCCTGGTAGCAGACAGATAAGTTGTTATACCACTTCAGGGCGTGCGAGGAAATGGGCTGGCGCAAGCCAGCCCGGCGGGTTAACTGCGAACGGCGCTGGCTGACGGAATAACCGCTTCAGTATTCAGCTCTGAAACAGGTTTATTTTTCAGGACCGTCCAGATAACGACAGCACCCAGCAGATCGAACACTGCCAGCGCGGCAAAGAGCGGGCTGAAGCCCAGCGTATCGGCCAGGGCGCCAACAACCAGCGCAAACATGGTACTGGCGGTCCAGGCGGCCATGCCGGTTAAGCCGTTCGCTGTCGCAACTTCGTTGCGGCCGAAAACGTCTGACGACAGGGTGATCAGTGCGCCAGAGAGGGCCTGATGCGCAAAGCCGCCGACGCACAGCAGGCCAATGGCGACGTAAGGGTTGGTAAATAGCCCGATGGTGCCTGGCGCAATCATTAATACCGCACCCATTGTCACCACCATCTTGCGGGAGACGATCAGGTTAACGCCAAACCAGCGCTGAAACAGCGGCGGCAGATAGCCACCCAGGATGCAGCCAAAATCCGCAAACAGCATCGGCATCCAGGCGAACATTGCAATCTCTTTCAGATTGAAGCCGTACACCTTGAACATAAACAGCGGTATCCAGGCGTTGAACGTTCCCCACGCCGGTTCTGCCAGAAAACGCGGCAGCGCGATGCCCCAGAACTGACGGTTACGGATAATCTGCAGGGCCGACATTTTGTGGGTGTTGTTGGTCTGATGCTGCGCTTCCTGGCCAGAGATAATATAGTCACGCTCTTCATCGCTCAGCTTCTTTTGCTGTTTGGGGTGCTTATAGAACACCAGCCAGCAGAGTGCCCACGCCATGCTCAGCACACCGGTCATGACAAAGGCCATCTGCCAGCTATGCGCCACGATTGCCCAGACGACCAGCGGCGGAGCCAGCATCGCACCGATAGACGAACCGACGTTAAAGTAGCCTACCGCAACCGAACGCTCTTTGGCCGGAAACCACTCACTGCTCGCCTTCAGTCCGGCCGGGATCATCGCCGCTTCAGCCGCACCGACGGCACCACGCGCCAGAGCAAGGCCGCCCCAGCTGCCCGCCATCGCCGTAGCGGCACAGAAAATCGCCCACATAATAGCAAACACCGCGTAGCCAACTTTGGTGCCAAGCAGATCCAGTACATAACCTGCCACCGGTTGCATCAGCGTGTAGCAGGCTGAATAGGCCGCAATGATGTAGGAGTACTGCTGCGTGGTGATATGCAGCTCTGACATTAATGTCGGGGCCGCCACGGCAATGGTGTTACGGGTCAGATACCCTAATACCGTACCGAGCGTCACCAGTCCAATCATGTACCAGCGTAACCCTTTGATCTTATGCATCCTCTACCTCTTCCAGTTCTGTATGCGGTCTTGCCGCTGTTGTTATCTGGAGCGGGACAGCACGTGATGCAGCTCTGCTCACGCCCGCAGGTTCTGTATGAGCAACCCTGTTATGACCTTGCCCTTTGTGAGTCGCTAACGACCTCACGATGGGGCCAGAGCCTAACTTGTTATACAACTTTAAAAGTTGAGAGCCATCACAAAAACCCTTTCTGCACTGTGGGATACTGGAAACCTGCGAAATGACAGCCATTTAGCGCGCTGCGGACGACAGAAACGTCCATAACGGCAGTCAGGCACCGCCGTTTATGTGAGCAGGATCTCAAATAAATCCGTAACGAACTAAAATTGGTATGATAACTTTGGACCATCAGTGGTTCAGTCGATGAGGAAGGATGTATGTCACGTTTCATGACCGAAGATTTTTTGCTGGATACCGAATTCGCCCGTCGTCTCTATCACGACTATGCAAAGGATCAGCCGATTTTCGACTATCACTGCCACTTGCCGCCGCAGCAGATTGCCGAAAATTATCGCTTCGCCAACCTTTATGACATCTGGCTGAAGGGCGATCACTACAAATGGCGGGCAATGCGCGCTAACGGTGTGGCTGAGGCGTTCTGTACCGGCAACGCCAGCGATCGTGAAAAATTTGACGCCTGGGCGCGCACCGTGCCTCACACCATCGGCAACCCGCTCTATCACTGGACCCACCTGGAGTTACGCCGGCCTTTCGGCATCACCGATACGCTGCTTTCTGAGAAAACCGCCGACACCATCTGGCATCGCTGCAATGAACTGCTGGCGCAGGATAGCTTTACCACGCGCGGCATCATGCAGCAGATGAAGGTGAAGATGGTCGGCACCACCGACGATCCGCTGGATGATCTGCGCCATCACCGCGCGCTGGCAGACGATGCCAGCTTCAGCGTCAAAGTGCTGCCGAGCTGGCGTCCGGATAAAGCCTTTAATATCGAAGCCGAAACCTTTCTGCCGTGGATCGCGACGCTGGAGCAGCTGACTGATATCAGCGTGCAGCGTTTTGACGATCTGCGCCGCGCACTGCATCAGCGGCTGGATCACTTTGCGGCTCACGGCTGTAAAGTCTCCGATCACGCGCTGGATGTCGTCTGTTATGCCGAGGCGGATGACGCCACGCTGGATGCAATCCTGGCGCGTCGTCGCAGCGGTGCCGCGCCCAACCCGCAGGAAACGGCCCAGTTTAAAACGGCGGTACTGGTCTGGCTGGGCAGCGAATATGCCCGCCGTGGCTGGGTGCAGCAGTATCATATTGGCGCACTGCGCAACACCAATCCGCGCCAGTATCAGCTGCTGGGGCCGGATGTGGGCTTTGATTCCATCAACGATCAGCCGCTGGCGGAACCGCTGGCGCGACTGCTGGGCGCACAGAATCTCAATAACGCGTTGCCAAAAACCATTCTTTACTGCCTGAACCCGCGCGACAACGAAGTACTGGCGACGATGGCGGGTAACTTCCAGGGCGAAGGCCAGGCGGGCAAGATGCAGTTTGGTTCAGCCTGGTGGTTCAACGATCAGCTGGATGGCATGCAGCGTCAGATGACGCAGCTGGCGCAGATTGGCCTGCTGAGCCGCTTCGTCGGGATGCTGACCGACAGCCGCAGCTTCCTCTCCTACACCCGCCACGAATATTTCCGCCGTCTGCTGTGCCAGATGATTGGCCGCTGGGTAGAGCAGGGTGAAGCGCCAGCCGATGAAGCGCTGTTAGGTCAGATGGTACAGAACATCTGCTTCAACAATGCCCGCGACTACTTTGGCATTGAGCTGGGAGCCTGATAATGAAAAGGCTAAACCGCCACGACTTTCCGGGCGCGGTCTATCGCGAACGGGTGATCCAGTTTGGCGAAGGCAACTTCCTGCGCGCCTTTATTGACTGGCAGATTGACTGGCTGAACGAACATCAGGGCACCGATGCGGGGGTTGTGGTGGTGCGGCCGCGCAACCGTGAAGTCAGCGACAGCCTGAATCAGCAGGATGGCCTCTACACCACGCTGATCCGCGGGTTAAACGATCAGGGCGAACAGGTCAGCGAAACCCGGCTGATCCGCAGCCTGAATCGTGAAATTCAGCCTTATCAGCAGATTGGCGAGTTTATGGCGCTGGCCCGTAATCCCGATCTGCGTATGGTCTTTTCCAACACCACTGAAGCGGGCATCGCCTTTGTCGGCACGGACCAGCTCACCGATCAGCCCGCCAGCAGTTTCCCTGGCAAACTGACGCAGCTGCTGTGGGCGCGCTATTCGCACTTCAGTGGTGCCAGCGATCGGGGCTGGCTGGTGGTGCCGTGCGAGCTGATTGACCATAACGGCGACACGCTGCGCGAGCTGGTGCTGCGCTATGCCGACCACTGGCATCTGCCATCCGAATTTAAAACCTGGATTCATCAGCACTGTGCATTTTACAACACGTTAGTGGACCGCATCGTCACTGGCTTCCCGGCGGAAAGCGAGCAGCTGCAACGTGAGCTGGGTTATGAAGATCGCTATCTGGTGGCGGGCGAAGTCTACTACCAGTTTGTGATTCAGGGGCCGTCGGCGCTGTTCAGTGAGCTGAAGCTGGCGACGCTGTCGCCGCAGGTCCGGCATGTGGATGATATTGCGCCCTATAAAGCGCAAAAAGTGGCGATCCTCAATGGTGCGCATACCGCGATGGTACCGGTGGCGTATCTTGCCGGGATTGAAAGCGTCGGCGAGGCAATGGCCGATCCGGCCATTGCCGGATTTGTCGATAACCTGCTGCGTCACGAAGTGATCCCGACGCTCGATCTGCCCGCCGATGAACTTCACGCCTTTGCCGATGCGGTTCAGCGCCGTTTCCGCAATCCGTTCATTCGCCACGCGCTGCTGTCGATTGCTCTCAACGGCATGACCAAGTTCCGTACCCGTCTGCTGACGCCACTGCTTGCCGCGCATCAGCAAACTGGCGAATGGCCGACACACATCACCTTTGCGCTGGCGGCGCTGATCGCCTTTTATCGCGGTGAGTCAGCCGGCAAAAGCTGGCCGTTACAGGATGAGCCGCAGTGGTTACAGCGCTACGCCGATGCCTGGAAAGCGGTTAATGCGGACCAGATGTCGCCACAACAGCTGGTGCATGCTGTGCTCAGCGACGCGCAACACTGGGGCAAAGATTTAACCCGTCAGCCCGGACTGGCTGCGGTGGTCACCCAACACCTGCAAAATATCATCGCCCACGGAATGCGTGAGGCGCTGAGCCAACTGAGATAACGCTATGCAAGACGCAATTAAAATTGATCCCCGCGACAACGTCGCCGTGGCGTTACGTGACTTAGAGGGGGGCGCCACGATTGAACTGCCGCCACTGAGCGTGGCGCTGCAACAGGCCGTGGGACGCGGGCATAAATTCGCCCTGCAGCCCATCGCGCAGGATGAGCTGGTGATCAAATATGGGCTGCCGATTGCCCATGCCACACAGCCTGTGGCCGCCGGTGAGGTCATCCATTCGCAGAATGCCCGCACCAATCTCAGCGATCTGGATGAGTATGCGTATCAGCCCGAGTTTGTAACGCTTTCACCGCAGCCGGGTGACCGGGAGGTGCAGATCTACCGTCGTGCCGGTGGCGAAGTCGGCATCCGCAATGAGCTGTGGATCCTGCCGACCGTTGGCTGCGTCAACGGGATTGCACGTCAGATCCTGCAGCGTTTCCTGAAAGAGACCCGGGACGCAGAAGGCATTGACGGCGCATTCCTGTTCAGCCACACCTTCGGCTGCTCGCAGCTGGGGCAGGACCATGAAAACACCCGCACCATGCTGCAGAATATGGTGCGCCATCCCAACGCGGGCGCGGTGCTGGTGATTGGTCTTGGCTGTGAAAACAATCAGGTCGATGCCTTCAGAGACACCCTCGGCGCGTTTGAAAGCGACCGGGTCGAGTTTATGGTCTGCCAGCAGCATGACGACGAAGTGGAAGCCGGGCTGGAGCGTCTGCATGCGTTGTATAAAAAAATGCGCCATGACCGGCGTGAACCGGGCAAGCTTAGCGAGCTGAAGTTTGGTCTGGAGTGCGGCGGTTCGGATGGTTTGTCTGGTATCACCGCCAACCCGTTGCTGGGGCGTTTCTCAGACCAGATGATCGCTAATGGCGGCACCACCGTACTGACCGAAGTGCCGGAAATGTTTGGCGCAGAACGCATCCTGATGAGCCGCTGTCGCGACGAAGAGACCTTCGGCAAAACGGTGGCGATGATCAACGACTTTAAACAGTACTTTATCGATCACCAGCAGCCGATCTATGAGAATCCGTCACCGGGCAACAAAGCGGGCGGTATCACCACGCTGGAGGAGAAGTCGCTGGGCTGTACGCAGAAAGCGGGGCAGAGTCAGGTGGTCGATGTGCTGAAGTATGGCGAGCGGTTAAAAACGCCGGGGCTGAATCTGCTGAGTGCGCCGGGCAATGATGCGGTCGCCACCAGTGCGCTGGCCGGCGCCGGTTGCCACATGGTGCTGTTCAGTACCGGACGCGGCACGCCGTATGGAGGATTTGTGCCGACGGTGAAGCTGGCGACCAACACGCCGCTGGCGGAGAAAAAACCGCACTGGATCGACTTTAATGCCGGACGGTTGATCGAAGGGATGAGCATGGATGCGATGCTGGAAGATTTTGTCGACAGCATTGTGGCGATTGCCAGTGGTCAGCAGACCAACAATGAGAAAAACGATTTCCGCGAGCTGGCGATTTTTAAAAGCGGTGTGACGCTTTAAACAAAACGACCCGCTAAAGTGCGGGTCGCTTGAGATCGTTGATAAAGTCCGGCTCTGTGGCGGTGAGACCGAGCCTGCGAAGGGAACACAGTCAGATCGGAAAGTCGCAAAGGCCGTCATCCATGACACGCTCGGCCCGCGCCATCCTTGGCGCGGGACGCTTTCCTCTTCTGCCCGTGTTCCCTGCGCGTTGAGTTTATCCGTTGCGGCTGGATTAACCCTGATGTGGGCATGGCAGCAGCCTTAAGCGATCCGTAATTATTCATACGGGTCGCCTTTTTTATGTTAACTGAATCAGGCCCGGCTTGTTTCGCGCTCCGCTTCTGCCTGACAGACAGCGGCAGTAAACAGAATATCGGTTGAGGAGTTCAGTGCGGTTTCCGCCGAATCCTGCAGGACGCCGATAATAAAGCCCACGGCCACCACCTGCATCGCCAGATCATTCGGAATGCCGAACATATTGCAGGCCACCGGGATCAGCAGCAGCGAACCGCCCGCTACGCCCGATGCACCACAGGCACAGAGTGACGCCACCAGACTCAGCAGAATCGCGGTCGGCACATCAATGCTGATCCCCAGCGTATGCACCGCCGCCAGCGTCAGCACGGTAATGGTGATCGACGCACCCGCCATACTGATAGTCGCGCCCAGCGGAATCGACACCGAATAGGTATCCTCATCGAGATCCAGACGTTTCGCCAGTGCCATATTCACCGGAATATTGGCGGCAGAACTGCGGGTAAAGAAGGCGGTCACGCCGCTTTCACGCAGGCAGGTGAAGACCAGCGGATAAGGGTTGCGACGGATTTTCCAGAAGACCAGCAGCGGGTTCACCACCAGCGCCATCAGCACCATGCAGCCCAGCAGCAGCGCCAGCAGATGGGCATATTGCCACAGCGCGCCAAAGCCGGTTGAGGCCAGAATCGACGCCACCAGACCGAAAATACCGATCGGGGCGCAGCGGATGACGCAGCGCACCAGCCAGGTTACCGCCTCAGAGGCATCGTTGAGAAAGGCACGGGTGCTGTCACTGCTGTGACGGAACGCCAGCCCCAGGCCAATGGCCCATACCAGAATGCCGATATAGTTAGCCTGCATCAATGCAGTGATCGGATTCGAAACCATGCTCATCAGCAGTCCACGTAACACTTCGGTGATGCCGGAAGGGGGAACGATTTCCGTGCTGCCCACCGCCAGCGTCAGCGTTTGCGGGATCAGATGGCTGAAGACCACCGCGACGACTGCCGCGAAGAAGGTGCTCAGCAGATAGAGCATAATAATTGGCCGGATATTGGTTTTCTGGCCTTGCTGGTGGTTGGCGATTGAGGCGATGACCAGCATCAGAACCAGCAAGGGCGCGACCGCTTTCAGCGCACTGACAAACAGTTCACCCAGCAGACCGACCGCCAGCGCGGCATCGTGTGAAATCCAGGCGAGCGCCACACCGGCGATCAGCCCAATCATGATTTGCTTCACCAGGCTTCCGGCGAGCAGCGTGCCCAGACGTGCGGAGAGAGTTTTCTGCATAATATTTTCTATATTTTGTCGCGGATGTAGTTTCAGACGCGATGTTTTGCATCGGCTAAAACGGTTTGCCCGGCGGAGTATAAGGAAAAGATCGGACGAGAAAAGAGAAAGTTCTGTTGCTGTGGGGTATGTCGGATTTTTATTATGCTGAATAGTGGAAGTGTGACAGAGAGATGAAATGGCGTGGCAGGCTGCCGCAAAATAAAACAGGGGCATCCGCTGCCCCTGCAGGTAATTATGGTGTGAGCTTTTTCTGGTCTCTTTTGCGGTTAACCCAGGCGTTGATCAGCAGGGTAGACGCCAGAATGGCACCGACTACGCCCAGTGAGATCCCGACCGGAATATGGTAGAGGTCGACAATCAGCATTTTGAAGCCGATGAACACCAGCACAATCGCCAGGCCATACTTCAGCATTGAGAAGCGCTCTGCCACGTTCGCCAGCAGGAAGTACATGGCACGTAATCCCAGAATCGCGAACAGGTTTGAGGTCAGCACGATAAACGGGTCGGTCGTGACGGCGAAGATCGCCGGGATACTGTCGACGGCAAAGATCACGTCGCTGAGCTCCACCATAATCAGCACCAGCAGCAGCGGCGTCGCAAACAGCACACCGTTTTTGCGGGTGAAGAACTTCTCGCCGTCGAGATCATCGGTCATGCGTAAATGCTTACGCAGCCAGCGCACCACTGGCTTGTCGCCCACCGCACCGTCATCCTCTTTCGCCAGCGCCATTTTCACGCCGGTAAACAGCAGGAACGCACCAAACACATAGAGGATCCAGCTGAACTGCGTGACCAGCCAGCTACCTGCGAAGATCATGATGGTACGCAGCACGATAGCGCCTAATACGCCATAGATCAGCACCCGTCGCTGCAGGTTGGCCGGAATAGAGAAGTAGCTGAACAGCATCAGCCAGACGAAGACGTTATCCACCGCCAGCGCTTTTTCCAGCACGTAACCGGTCAGGAAGGCGAGCGTCTGCGTATTAGCCACTTCACGTCCCGCGCTGCCCTCCAGATACCACCAGAAAGCGGCGCTGAACAGCAGTGAGACGGAAACCCAGATCAGCGACCAGACAGCCGCCTGTTTGAAAGACATGGTCTGCGCGCCGCGACGTCCCTGCAACAGCAGGTCGATAGCCAGCATGATCAGCACCACAACCGCAAAGCTGCCCCACAGTAAAGGCGTACCCACAGTTTGCATATTCGTATCCTGTCTTAAAAATAAAAAAACGGCTGAAGTCAGAAGACGTCAGCCGCTTATTTTTGTGTAAGCAAACCTCGCCTTCCGGCAAGGTCTCACTTACAACACAGAAATGGATTCCGGGTTGCCTGATGACCGGATGCCTGCGCATCGTAGTGACGATCAATCAGCTTACAAGTTACTCCCCTTTGCAGGAGGGTAAGTTACGGTTTAGCCGCACAGGAAGCAACTCCTCACAGACATATTTAGAAATATTTACACAGCAGCATGATCGGCAGGGAAGATCACGCCGGTCTGACGCCGGATTTCGGTCAGCAACGCGGCGGTAATGCGCGAAACCTCAAGCCCCGGATGGTCCACCTGGCGCTGCTCAACCAGCCGGGCAAAAACGGCCGCTTCGTACAGCATGGTGTTGATATGTTGCGGCTGGCTCAGCGCCTGCTTTTCCGCGCCCCGCGGCACAAAGGTCAGCTGCTGGCACTCCGATAGCTTTTCAATCACCAGCGCGCCCGCTTCACCCTGAATCTCGCTGGGCAGGCTGGAATCACTCACCTTCGAATGCAGAATCGTCACGTCGAAATCACCGTAGCTCAGCACCACCACGCCATGTGCATCCACGCCGCTCGTCAGCAATGTCGCAGTGGCCTGCACACTATCTGGCTCGCCCCACAGCGTCACCGCCGAGGCCAGACAGTAATACCCGATATCCATCACCGAGCCATTCGACCAGCGCGGATCAAAAGTATTGGGGTTCTCGCCGTTGAGATAGCGCGGGTAGCGTGAAGAGTACTGACAGTAATTCAGCAGCGCTTTTCGCAGTTTACCCACGTCAGGCAGCGCCTGCTGTAGACGCAGGAAATTCGGCAGGCTGGCGGTTTTAAATGACTCAAACAGCACCACCTGATGCTCACGAGCGCAGGCGATCATCTTCTCTGCTTCGGCCAGATTTGAGGCCAGCGGTTTTTCGCAAATGACATGCTTGCCGTGCGACATAAACAGCAGCGCCTGCTGGCAGTGCAGGGCGTTGGGGCTGGCCAGATAGACCGCATCGATCGCCGGGCTGGCGGCCAGGGCGTCCAGTGAGGTAAAGGTCTGTTTGCAGGGATAATCGGCGATAAAGGCGTCGGCCTGCTGCTGACTGCGTGAATAGACCGCGCAGAGCTTCATCGCTCCGGTTTCATGAGCGGCATCAATAAACTGGCGTGTAATCCAGTTTGTTCCCACAATGGCAAAACGAATCACGTCATCTCTCCGGCAGCGGTAAAGCGGCAGAGTAACATCTCACCGACGCGGTGCAAGCGCGCCGGGCAGGCAGGGATTGATCCTGCGATCCGCATTCCAATACTATGCGGAAGCAATAATAAACAGGCATCAACCAGGGAGCACAGGTGAAAGCAAGTAAGCACGCATTAAACTGGACCACATTGCTGATTGCCATTCCGGTCGGGTGTGCGGCGTCGCTGGTGACGCTGGCTTTTCGCGGCGTCATTGAACTGATCAACCATCTGCTGTTTGCGCGCAGTGGCGACATTACCGAATCCCTGCATCTCTGGCCGTGGATTTTCTGGCCGCTGCTGGTGGGCGCGGGCGGCGTGCTGGCGGGCTTTTTCCTGCGTTATGCGGTTGCCATTGAGCAGCAGCAGACGGTGAAAACGGATTACCTTGAAGTGATCAACGCCCGGCTCGATGCGGTGCCGACCAAAACCTCGCTGTTCCGCGCCCTGTCGTCGATTGCCAGTATCGGCAGCGGCGCGTCGATCGGTAAAGAGGGGCCGATGGTGCAGCTCTCAGCACTGTGCGGCAGCGCGATTGGCCGCCTGTTACCGTCCTCGCTTAACCTGAAAAACAGTGACGTCGTGGCGATGGCGGCCGCGGCGGGCCTCTCGTCGGTCTACCATGCGCCGCTGGCGTCGGCGATTTTCGTCGCGGAGATTGCCTTCGGTATTTCCGCGTTGCAGCGGCTGATCCCGCTTATTATCGCCTCGGCGACGGCGGTGATGACTATGTGGACGCTGGGCTTCCGCAGCGCGCTCTATCCGCTGGCGGACGCGAATTTCGCTATGGATCTGAGCAGCCTGCTGATGACGGTGGTGATCGGTCTGAGCGCCGGTCTGGCGGGCTGGATGCTGATTAAGTGTATCGCTCGCAGCAAAATGCTGTTCAGCCGGGTCGCCTCGCTGCCCGTGCGTCTGGGCGCGGGCGGAGTCGCCGTAGGCTTACTGGCGCTGATCTCCACCGATATCCTCGGCAACGGCTACGAGGTCATCGTCAAAGTGATGGCGGGCGACTATCTGCTGCCGGGCCTGTTGCTGCTACTGGTGCTGAAAACCCTCGCCACCAGCCTGTCGGTAGGATCGAACGCGGTCGGCGGACTCTTCACGCCTTCGCTGCTGATTGGCGCACTGCTTGGCGTCATCATCGCGACGGTGGGTGCGGCGCTGCATCTGCCGCTCGGCAATGTGCTGCTCTATGCCGCCATTGGCATGGCGGCAGTGCTGGCGGCGGTCAGTCAGGCGCCGTTGATGGCGATGCTGATGGTGCTGGAGATGACGCTCAACAGCAGCCTATTGTTCCCGCTGATGATCGCTACCGTGCTGGCGTCGATGGTGGTTTATCGCCTGCAATCAGTCAGTACCTATCCGGTGGTGAGTCATCACTTCAGCCGTTCAGAGGCGAAATATGATTTCGATAATATGCGCATTGCCGAGTTGATTATTCCCGGCGCGGCGCTGCAGCCGGAAGAGTCGGTAGGGCAGGCGCTGGCGGTCAGCTCGCTTAAGCGTGAACGCTACGTCTATGTCATTAATGCCGCAGGCGCTTTCCTCGGCGTGGTCTCAATTCATGAGATTTCGCGCCGGGTGCTGGCGCAGGAGATCACCCTTGATTCACCGGTGCAGTGCGTGATGAATCAGGATTTTCCGGTGGTGTTTGAGAATCAGAGTATGCGTGAAGGGTGGGAGGCGTTTGCGGCGGTCACGCTGGAGCGACTGCCGGTGCTTAACAATCCCCAGGAACGACGCTTTCTGGGCGCGCTGACCAAAACCAGCCTGATTCAGAAAGCACAGGAGTTTCTTTAAGCCGCGTTACCGCGCATCGCCTGATCAGTCATCCAGAGCCGCGCATCAAATTCGAGCTGGTGGTAATCCGGCTCCATATGGCAGCAGAGCTGGTAGAACGCCTTATCGTGGTCTTTCTCTTTCAGGTGTGCCAGTTCATGCACCACGATCATTCGCAGAAACGGCTCTGGCGCAAGGCGGAAAAAGGTCGAGATGCGGATCTCCGCTTTCGCCTTGAGTTTGCCGCCCTGAATCCGTGAGATGGCCGTATGCAGGCCAAGTGCGTGCTTCATCACCTTAATCCTGTTATCCCACATCACTTTGCTGATGGGTGGCGCGTTGCGCATATAGCGATTTTTCAGCGCCTGGGTGTAGTCATATAGCGCTTTATCACTCATCACGTCGTGAGTGTCCGGATAACGTTCCTGCAGAAACGCACCTAAGCGCTGGTGGGTAATCAGCGTCTGAACCTGCTCAAGAAGGGGGGCAGGATAACCCTGAAGGTAGATCAGTGAGGACATTAGGGATTCCAGGCGAAAGACAGTATACTGCGCCCCCGTTTTTGGGGCGAAAATCAACCAAAGTGTACCACGCCGGAGAATTCATGAGCCAACTTGAACTGAACGATCGCACACTGATCCTGCATCGCTTCCCGCAGATGCGTGACGAAAGTCCATTACAAGCCTGGGATGCGGCTGATGAATATCTCTTACAGCAGGCGCTGCCGGCAGGACCGGTGCTGGTCTTCAACGACAGTTTCGGGGCATTAACCTGCGCCCTGAGTCCACGCACCGTCTGGCATGTCAGCGACTCCTGGCTCAGCCAGCAGGCCGCCCGTCAGAACCTTTCCTTTAATGGGCTGGATGACAGCGACGTACACTTTGTTGATAGCCTCGCGGAATTGCCGGCGGCTCCGGCGGCAGTGCTGATTAAGGTGCCGAAAACGCTGGCGCTGCTGGAGCATCAGCTGCGTGCCATTCGCGAAGTGGTCACACCCGATACGGTGATTCTGGCGGCGGCGCGCGCCAAAGAGATCCATAACTCTACCCTTCAGCTGTTCGAACAGATCATCGGGGAAACCAAAACCTCACTGGCGTGGAAAAAAGCGCGTCTGATTTTCAGCCAGTTCAGCAAGCCTGCACTGCGTGAGGCGACGCCGACGCTGGTCTGGCCGCTGGATGGCACCTCTTATCAGATCCACAACTATGCCAACGTTTTCTCGCGCTCGTCGCTGGATATCGGCGCACGGCTGTTCGTGCAGCATCTGCCGGAAAACATTGAAGGTGAGATTGTCGATCTGGGCTGTGGCAACGGCGTGGTAGGGCTGGTGGCGCTGGAGCAGAATCCGCAGGCCGAAGTGCATTTCCTTGATGAGTCTTATATGGCGGTCGCCTCCAGCCAGCTTAATGTGGAAGTGAACCGTCCTGACGATCTGTCGCGCTGTCAGTTCCTGGTGAACAACGTGCTGAGCGGCTATCCGTCAGATCGGCTGCACGCGGTGCTGTGCAACCCGCCGTTCCATCAGCAGCACGCTGTCACCGATCATCTGGCGTGGCAGATGTTCCGCGATGCGAAACGCTGCCTTCAGTATGGCGGTGAGTTGCGTATTGTCGGCAACCGCCACCTTGATTATCACCACAAACTGAAGAAGCTGTTCGGCAACTGCACGCTGATCGCCTCTAACCAGAAGTTTGTGGTGCTGCGCGCGGTGAAAATGCGCTAGTCAGACCGTTAAAGCCAGCTGCGTTGCCTGCGCAATCGCGCGGCGCGCATCCAGTTCCTGCGCTACGTCTGCACCGCCTATTACCGTCACTACCTGTCCTTTTGCACGCAGCGCGGCTTCCAGTTCGCGTTGTGGCTCCTGTCCGGCACAGATAATCACGTTATCGATCGCCAGCAGCAGCGTTTCGCCGTTACGCCGCAAGTGCAGGCCGCTATCATCAATCGCCAGATACTCCGCGCCGCCCCACATCTCCACGCCGCGCGCCTGCAGGCTGGCGCGATGGATCCAGCCGGTGGTTTTTGCCAGCCCGGCGCCGGGTTTCCCTGTCCGGCGCTGCAGCAGCCAGATTTGCCGTAACGCGGCAGGCGGCTCAGGTTTCACGATGCCGCCGCGCTGCGTCAGGCTGTGGTCGATGCCCCATTCGGCGTAAAACGCCGCCCGATCCTCATCATGTGAAGGCTGTGACAGATACTCCGCCACATCAAAGCCAATCCCGCCCGCGCCGATAATCGCCACCCGTTTACCCACCGGGCGCTTATCACGCAGCACCTCAAGGTAGCTCAGCACGCTGGGGTGATCGATGCCTGGAATATCAGGCGTACGGGGCTGAATGCCGGTCGCCAGCACCACTTCATCGGCGTCACTCAACTGATCCGCCGTGACCCGACAGCCGGTTTTGACCATCACGCCCGCTGCCGCCAGCTGATTGCGGAAATAGCGCAGCGTTTCGCTGAACTCCGATTTGCCGGGGATCAGCCGGGCAATATTGAACTGGCCGCCTATCTCCGGCGCGGCCTCATAGAGTGTCACCTGATGGCCGCGCTGTGCCGCCTGCAGCGCAAACGCCATCCCGGCGGGACCGGCACCCACTACTGCCAGCCTGCGCGGTGCGGTGCTGACGATAACCGGCATCAGCGACTCATGGCAGGCGCGCGGATTGACCAGACAGGAGGTGATCTTCCCGGCAAACACCTGGTCGAGACAGGCCTGGTTACAGGCAATGCAGGTGTTGATGCTGTCCGGTTCGCCGCGCTGCGCTTTGCTGACAAAGGCGGGGTCGGCGAGGAAAGGGCGCGCCATCGAGACCATATCGGCGCAGCCCGACTGCAACAGCTCTTCGGCAACGGCGGGGTGGTTGATGCGATTGGTGGCGATCACCGGCACTGACACATGGGCGCGCAGGCGCTGCGTCACCCAGGCAAAGGCCGCGCGCGGCACGCAGGTGGCGATGGTCGGGATGCGCGCTTCGTGCCAGCCAATGCCGGTATTGAACAGCGTGACGCCGCACTGCTCCAGCTCGCCCGCCAGCAGCAGCGTCTCCTCCAGCGTGCTGCCTTCTTCGATCAGGTCGAGCATCGACAGCCGGAAGATGATGATAAAGGCATCGCCGGTTGCGGCGCGAACCGCGCGGGTAATCGCCAGCGCGAACTGCATCCGCTGGCGGAAGTCGCCGCCCCAGCGGTCGGTTCGCTGATTGGTGTGCTTCACCAGAAACTGATTAATCAGGTAGCCTTCGGAACCCATAATCTCCACGCCATCGTAGCCCGCCCGCTGCGCCAGACGGGCGCAGCGGGCAAAGTCATCAATGGTCTGTTCAATCGCCGCCTCGCTCATCGCCTGTGGCGTGAACGGGTTAATTGGGGCCTGACGTGCCGAAGGCGCAACCAGATCGGGCTGATAGCTGTAACGGCCAGTATGCAGGATCTGCAGGGCGATTTTGCCCTGATGCTGATGTACCGCCTCCGTGATCTGCCGATGCCAGCTGCACTGCGCTTCGTCGATAAGCATCGCGCCATGCGCGGTGGTGACACCCTGAGCATTAGGCGCAATGCCGCCGGTGACAATCAGTGCAACGCCTTCACGCGCCCGCTCGCCGTAGAACGCCGCCAGCCGCGCTGCGCCATCCGGATGCTCCTCCAGACCGGTGTGCATTGACCCCATCAGAAAGCGGTTTTTCAATTGGGTAAAGCCAAGATTCAGCGGCGTAAACAGCGCAGGATAATCAGGATTGACGGGCATGATAGTCACTCACAGTTAAGTGGTCGGATGAGTTCACTCTAGCCACTTCTGCGTTAAAAAAAAGTGAAAGAATGTCAGGGTGTGAGTGAAATCATAAACATCGGTGGGGAAGTGCTGATGAGCGGGAGCAGGGAGGTTGTGCCTTACGCAGCACAACTATCCGTGGCCTTTAATGTTTCTGACTCTGAAACGCTTAGCGCCGTCGGATCCACGAATAGCGTGAGCGATAGCCGCTGCCATGATGAGTATTAAAGCGGTAGCTTGATCCGCTCTCCGCCATGCAGTAGGTGCAGACGTTCACGTTATCGATCTGCGCGACCGGCACACCCGCCTGCACCAGCAAATGCGTTGCCAGCGCAGGCAGATCGAACCAGACGCCCAGCTGGCGGGCAGCAGCCTGTGGACGTTGCGCCAGCGGATTGACCGGCGGGTTCCGGTGCCAGCGCAGCCCGCTGGCAAACGCCGGGTTCTGCGCAATCTCTGCAAGCTGCGGTTCAGCCAGCTCATAGCAGCAGGGCCCCATTGCCGGGCCAATCGCCACCACCAGGTCCTGCGGGTTGCAGCCCTGCTCGCCCAGTTTTTCCACGGCGCGGGTCAGCACGCCCGCCAGTGTTCCCTTAAGTCCGGCATGAACTGCCGCCACGATTCGTTTATTGCGGTCGGCGAACAGCACCGGCAGGCAGTCGGCGGTATAAACCGCCACCGGGCGTGTTCCGCTACCGATCACGCCATCCGACTCGCAGCTTTTCGGCGGGGTGTTCTCAATGTCGGTGACCACAGTCGCGCTGTGGCGCTGATGTCCCCAGGCGGCATCGGCGGGAGGCGGCTCACCGGCGGGCTGAAACGCATAATCGAGCCACTCCAGTGAATCGAGCAACGGCGAGCGCGGGATCACGGCCATAAGAATCTCCTGTTATAACAGCGTGCGTTAGGCTGCCCACAGCTTACGTTAACTGCTACATTTTTGAAGCTTCTCCTCAGACCTTTCTCACCTTAAGGATGAAATGATGAAAACCTCCGCAAAACTCGCTGCATCCGGACTGGTCGCGCTGCTGCTGACCGGCTGCGCCTCGTCAACACATCAGACCGCGCAACAGCAGCTCGGGCAGCAATCGGTGCTGGCGGTAAACTGGTTCCAGCAGTCAGGCGAATATCAGGCACTGACCTGGCAGGCGTTCAATACCGCGCGCATGGCGTTTGATCAGGCACCGTCGCTGACCGGCAAACCCAAAGCGGTGATTGTCGATCTGGATGAAACCATGCTGGATAACAGCGCCTACAGTGCATGGCAGGCGAAGAACGGCCAGCCGTTCAGCAGCAAAACCTGGTCAGCCTGGACGCAGGCGCGTCAGGCGAAAGCAGTGCCGGGTGCGGTCGAGTTCGCGCGTCATGTGACAGAGAAGGGCGGCACGCTGTTCTATGTGTCGAACCGCGATCAGAAAGATTACGCCGCCACGGTCGCCAATATGCAGCAGCTCGGCTTCCCGAACGTCAGTGATAAAACGGTACGTCTGAATACCGACAGCTCCAACAAGCAGGCGCGTTTCGATGCCATCAAAAACGCGGGTTACAACGTGGTGCTCTATGTCGGCGACAACCTCAACGATTTTGGTGGGTCGACCTGGCATAAGGGTAATCAGACGCGTCGCGATTTTGTGAGTCTAAATCACCAGCAGTTTGGTACGCAGTTCATCGTTCTGCCGAATCCACTTTATGGCGACTGGGAGAGCGGAATGGCGGAAAACTACAATAAACTGACACCGGAGCAGCAGTTGTCGGTGCGGGAATCACGGCTGCAAAGCTGGAACGGTAAATAATTCGTCAAGAAAAAGAGCCTGCTCGTTCAGGCTCTGTTCAGAACTGGTCCTGATTTACTTACTGCCGTCACTATTCTGCTGCAAATTAAATTAATCATCTCTTGCTTCATTCTTCTCTTATTACAGGCATATTTAACTGGCTGTCAGCAATTAAGCCGGTGGATTGTGCTAATGGTTAGTTTTTTAATTAAGAGTATTCCTGGAAAAAAGCCCACCGGTTGGTATGGCAGTGAATATCCCCTCATTTATTAATTGTATTTATTTGTCATCAGTAACTTTAGTTTATTTTTATTACTATTTTATCTGTTTGATTTTATTGACTTAATAAGGCGGTTGATTTATTTGCCCACATTTCTGCTGCTGAATTAAATTTACTTAACCCTGACCTTTACTGACTGTTAGTTGACAATAGCGGCATTGTTAAATCGCTGTGAAATATTACGCGTGCATTGAAATTAGTTAGCGTCTATAACCTTTTTCTGTGACTCAGTTCTTATTAACCTGGCGGCTCACGCTTTATTTGTGAGCCGATACACTTTGTGGTTAGCCAGGATGCGACATCCCGGTAGTAGAGAGAAGATGATTGTGACGACACTTAAACCCTTATTAGCGAAAAATCGCAGTTGGGCCTTACAGCGCCGCCAGCGTAATCCGGATTATTTTAACAAATTCCTTCATCAGCAAAAGCCACACTCACTCTGGATTGGCTGCTCTGATAGTCGCGTTCCGGCAGAAGTCTTAACCGGCTCCCATCCCGGCGAACTCTTTGTGCATCGCAATATCGCCAACATGGTGATTGAGGACGATGACAATTTACTGAGCGTGCTGCAATACGCACTCTTCTTTCTCGGCGTTAAACGCATTGTATTAAGTGGTCACTATGGCTGCGGCGGCGTAGAAGCCGCGCAAAATCTGCCGGGCAGTGTGCTGGACGGTCAGGAGAGCGCACTGGCGAGACGCATTCAGACCCTGCGTGATGATATTCAGGCGGGTCTGACAGACATTCCCCTCTCAGACGCGCCGCCGGGTGAACAGCTCGATCGGCTGGTTGAGGCCAACGTTAAGGCGCAATTCGCCCGGCTGGTGAAATCTGAACCGGTCCGGCAAATCTGGCAATCGGGCCAGGAACTGGAGGTGTTTGGTTGTGTTTATGACCTGCGCTCCGGCCATCTCAAAGAGCTGATTCATCAATCTGCAGAGGAGCCTTCATTATGAACCTCGATACCCTGCGTCGCGATATTCCTGCGGGTCTGGTGGTTTTCCTGGTCGCCTTGCCGCTCTGCCTTGGCATCGCACAGGCCAGCGGATTACCTCCGTTTGCCGGTCTGCTGACCGGTGTGATTGGCGGTCTGGTGGTGACGTCACTAAGCCCATCCCGGTTTGCCGTGAGTGGCCCGGCGGCGGGGCTTGTCACTATTGTCGTCGCCTCGATGGCTTCACTGGGCAGCTTCTCTGCTTTTCTCACTGCGCTGATTATCGCCGGGGCACTGCAATGCCTGTTTGGCCTGCTGCGCGCCGGACGGTTTATTTCGCTGGTGCCGGGTAGTGTCATCAAAGGAATGCTGGCGGCGATTGGCCTGCTGCTGATTATGCAGCAGATTCCGGTGGCGCTGGGCGCCGCTGGTGATGCAGAGCTGGTGTCACTGGTGACCGGCCAGATGACTTTCTCGCTGCCAGCGATAGCGGTGGCGGGTGTCGGCCTGGCCATTCTCTGTCTCTGGACGACCGCGCCGGTGAAACGGATCAAAGCGCTCGCCTGGATCCCTGGCCCGCTGATTGCGGTACTGATCGGCTGTCTGGCGACGGTAGCAGGAGGGCGGCTCTTCCCTGAAATGACGCAGGGGCTGGCGCGCATTTCGTTGCCTGCGTTTGACAGCGTTTCCGCACTGATGGCTGAACTGGAAACGCCCGACTGGATGGCCTGGCAGAATCCGCAGGTCTGGGTAGTGGCGGTGACTCTGGCACTGGTTGCCAGTCTGGAAACGCTGCTGAGTCAGGAGGCGCTGAAAAAACTGCGCCCTCAGACGCCCGCGCCGTCGCCCAATAAAGAGATGTTCGCGCAGGGTATCGGTAACCTGGCGGCGGGTTTTCTTGGGGCGATGCCGATAACGGCAGTGATTGTACGTAGCTCGGTCAACGTCAGTGCGGGCGCGCAGACGAAGCTCTCGATCTTCATTCACGGCGTGCTGCTGCTGATTTGTGGCATGTGGTTCAGTGAGATGCTGAATGCCATTCCGCTGGCCAGCCTGGCTGCCGTACTGCTCTATACCGGTTATAAGCTGGCGACACCTAAACTGTTTGTTGAGCAGTTCCGGATGGGCGCACAGCAGTACGTGCCGTTTCTGGCCACCATCGTCGGCATTATCACGCTGGGTATGCTGGTTGGTATTGGCATCGGTATCGCCACACAAATCCTCTACAGCATCTATAAGAGCCATCGCAACGCGTTGCAGCTTACCCGTTATGATGACCATTACGTGCTGCGCTTCCAGCAGAACCTGACCTTTATGCACAATCCAAAGTTGCAGGGATTGCTGGATGAGATCCCGGAGAACAGCGTGGTTATCGTCGATAACGACAATGCGGAATATATCGATCCGGACGTTAAAGCGGTGCTGAAAGATTTTGGTGATAACGCCGATAAACGCGGCATTCGCCTGAGTCAGTGGCCGGTTGCGGTAAAATAGCGCTTAGCGCAACGGTAAAGGGGTTTAAAAGGAAAAAATCGGATATCTCGGATATCCGATTTTTTTATTTGCGAGGCATAATAAGTTCCCAATTTCTGCTGTCATCGGATGGGGTTAGCCACTGCAGGATAACTTTCCTGAATCATCCCACGAAATGAGGCTTTATCGCCGGATGAGATTGAGGGTATTCAGGATTTAATCATTCTGACACCACGCGCCTGTTCAGGCTGGCGTGGACAGCCAGCCTCTCTGCGACAAGGTCCGGATGTATGCGCATACAGCTGTTTGAAGAGCACAACGCTAAGAAGAACGCATTTTTGCTGTTTTTAATCACGCTGCTGTTTTGCTTTATCGGCGGACACCTGCGTTTCCCCCAGGAGCTGTCTCTTTTCTGGCCGGTCAACGCGATCGTCACTGGCGTTATCGTCCGTAATCCTTTTCTGCATCAGACCCGCTCTTACCTGGCCATCTTTGCCGCGATGGTGTTTAACGACACCGTATTTTCCGGCTGGGCGCTTTCTGCATTTACCCTCAACCTGGCGAATATTCTGTTTGTGCTGGTGGCCGCCACGCTGCTGGTAAAGCATCTTCAGCATGACTCCGGCAGCGAGCGTATTACCAGTGTGCTGCGTATTTTTCCTGCCTGTCTGCTGGCCGCGCTGGCCTGTGCCAGCTGGGGAGCGCTGGCACAGCAGGCTGATTTTGATGCCGGACTGGCGGTGGCATGGGGTGACTGGTTCAGTGAGCAGTTATCAACCGGGCTGATGCTGCTGCCCTTTTTGCTGACGCGCGACTGGTCGTCGCTGTCGCCCCGCCAGTTTCTGCAGTTCCGCAAGCTGGCACCGGTCATCGCCGTGATGGTTTCGCTGATGATCGGCGCAATGATGGGGGGCGCGGGCAGCCTGACGCTGCCGGTTCCGGCGCTGGTCTGGTGCGCTATTGTGTTGCCGATGCCGCTGACCAGCCTGGTGATCCTGCTGACCGGTATTACTGAAATCATTCTGGTCTCTCATGGTGTGATGAACATTCAGGGCGACGATAATCTGTTGCCGCTCAGCCATCTGACCTCTGCGCGACTGGGTGTGGCAACCATCGCAATTAGTCCGCTGATCGTGGCTGCAAGCATGGATGCAATCCGCCAGCTTAATCAGCGTCTGGCGCTGCGCGCGAATTACGATTTCCTGACCCGCCTGCTGTCACGTTCCGGTTTATATGAAAGCCTGCGTGCGGAGCCGATTTTTCCGGATCGCAAAGTGGGCGTGATCCTGCTTGATGTTGATTACTTCAAAGCCATCAATGACAATTTTGGTCACGATGCGGGTGACAGCGTGCTGGAAGAGATCGCCCGCCGGATGCAGTGCGTGGTGGGTAAAGCGGGGCGCATCTGTCGCTTTGGCGGAGAGGAGTTTGTGGTAGTGCTGTTCGACCAGAATGCGGAAAAGCTCTATTTTCTGGCGGAGGCAATCCGGCAGAAGATGGCGAAAGAGAAGTTCTGGTTGCAGGGTAGCACGGCTACGGTGACCGTCAGCCTGGGGCTGGCCCATGGCAGTGCCGATGAGGCGACGGAATGGCACCGCGTGATCAACCGGCTAATCTCTGCGGCGGATAAAAATCTCTATCTGTCGAAGCGCAATGGCCGTAATCAGACTTCGCCGGTTAACTACCGCACGATTACCAGCGACGTGGCATAACGCCACGTCACCGGGTTCGATCAACTGACGCTGCTTTTCAGGGTGCTGGCCTGCTGATGGCGTTCAATCGCCAGGTCGATCAGACGGCTGATCAAATCCTGATAACTGAGTCCGGCCGCCTGCCACAGTTTCGGATACATGCTGATATTGGTGAAGCCGGGCAGGGTATTCACTTCATTGACGATAATCTCGCCGTCATCGGTCAGGAACACATCGACGCGCGCCATGCCAAAGCACTCCAGCGCGGAGAAGGCTTTGATGGCGACGTCACGGATTGCATCGCTGGTTTCCGCTGCAATGGCTGCCGGAACCACCGTCTGCGCACCACTTTCAGAGATATATTTAGTGTCATAAGAGTAGAAAGCGTCATGCACCACCACTTCGCCACACGGGCTGGCTTCCGGCGCATCGTTACCGAGCACCGCGCACTCGATCTCCCGGCCTTTGATACCCTGTTCAATCAGCACCTTGCGGTCAAAAGAGAAGGCCAGCGCCAGCGCCGCATCAAATTCTTCCATGCTATCCACTTTGCTGACGCCGACTGATGACCCCTGGTTGGCGGGTTTGATAAACAGCGGCAGGCCAAAGCGGGCAATGACTGCCTCTGCATCCAGGAGGGCGCGTTGTGCCTGAGTAATGCTCAGCCATGGCGCGACGTTGAGGCCGGCATCACGCAGCAGGCGTTTGGTAAAATCCTTGTCCATGCTGACCGCAGAACCCAGCACGTCGGAACCGACGAAGGGTAACGAGGCCATGCGCAGCAGGCCCTGCAGAGAGCCATCTTCACCCAGCGTACCGTGCACGATAGGGAAGATAACGTCGATCTGCGACAGCGGATGGGCGTTGTGGCGGGTGATGATCTGCTGCTGAGTCGTGCCGGGCACCAGCGCCACATCTTCAGCGGCGTGATTCAGCGCGATTAGCGCCGGATTTTCTGCGTTAAGTAAGAAGTTTGACGCATCGTTAAGACGCCAGTGTCCCTGCTTATCGATGCCCAGCAACACCACGTCAAACCTGGTTTTGTCGATCGCCTCAAGGATATTTTTGGCCGACTGCAACGACACCTCATGCTCAGCCGATTTGCCGCCAAACACGATCCCTACCCGCAACTTTGTCATCAATTTTGCCCACTGAAAAAATCAAAACCACAAGATAGCATGGGGTTTGCGCGGGAAAACAGGGTGGGGCGAGAGATAATTGTGAGCAGGCGATTAACCCTCGCCATTCACCCGATCGCTGTCGTTGAGCTGCCCGTAGCGGCGCGGGTGGCAGCTCAACGGCCCGCTCGCAAAGGCCACTTAATCTCCTCTTTAACCTGATGCAGGCGGGGTGTCTGGTTTAACTTAATCTGACGCAGAGCCCAGCCAGACTTCAACCTGATGTTCCTGGCTATGGCTTTCCAGCGCTATTTCGTCGCCGTCACACCGTTTGCCATCCAGCCACAGCTGATAGGTGCTGCCACCGCGAGTAACCCGGATGTTGTAGATCCCTTCCCCCTCACGGTAGACAATTTTTATCTCTGACCATTCAGCGGGAAGCTGTGGCCGGACAGACAGCGCGTTGCCGCGCCGGATTATCCCAAGCAGACTCTCACTGATAAGCTGATAGGCCCAGCCTGATGAACCGGTATACCAGGTCCAGCCGCCTCGCCCGCTGTGGCCTTCGGCTGCATACACATCCGCAGCCATCACATAAGGTTCCGCTTTGTAGATCGCCATATCCTGTTGATTGCCACTATGATTAACCGGATTAATCATTGAGAGTAGGGACCAGGCGCGCTCTGTTTCACCCATCGCCGCAAAGGCCATAATCGCCCACAGAGCCCCATGGGTGTACTGACCGCCATTTTCCCTGACGCCCGGTAAATAACCGCGAATGTAGCCCGGATTTGGCCCTGCGCCATCGAAAGGCGGAGTAAGCAATTTAATCAGCCGGTTATCCTTATTAACCAGATGCTGATAAAGTGCCGCCATCGCTGACCGGCATCTGGCGTCCTCGCCTGCGCCAGAGAGTACCGACCAGCTCTGGGCAATGGCGTCTATCCGGCACTCACTGTCAGCATGTGAACCGAGCGTCTGACCACTGTCAAAAAAGCCGCGCAGATACCATTCCCCATCCCAGGCCGCATGGTTAAGCGCGGTTTTGAGCGCCTGCGCATTGTCCTGACAGTGCCGGGCGGTATCGGTATCGCCGAACCGCACAGCCAGCGCGGCAAAGCGGTCCAGAACCGTATAGAGGAAGAAGCCGAGCCAGACGCTTTCACCCTTGCCGGCAATCCCGACGGTACTCATACCATCGTTCCAGTCCCCGGAGCCCATCAGCGGGAGGCCGTGCTGACCGAAATTAAGGGCGTGGTTAATCGCGCGAACGCAGTGCTGCCATAGCGTTTCATTAATCTTACTGACGCCCGGAAGCTCATAGACAGACTCTTCGTCCTCTGCCAGCAGGCGACCTTCAAGGTAGCTGACGGGCTGTGACAGCAGCGCAATATCATCGGTTGCCTGCACATAGCGGCACAGCGCATAGGGCAACCACAGGTAGTCGTCGGAGCAGCGGGTTCTGACGCCACGGCCAGCAGGCGGATGCCACCAGTGCTGTACATCTCCCTCGATAAACTGGCGGGATGCACACAACAACAGCTGATCGCGCAGGCGCTGCGGGGCTGCGTGGGTCAGCGCCAGCGTATCCTGCAACTGATCGCGGAAGCCAAAGGCACCACCGGATTGGTAATATCCGCTGCGCGCCAGCAAACGGCTGGCCAGCGTCTGGTACAGCAGCCAGCCGTTTGCCAGTAAATCGACCTCCGTTGCCGGTGTCTGGATTTGCACTTTAGTCAGTAGCTGGTGCCAGTGCTGTTTAATCCTGGTCAGCTCGTTCTGAGCCTCCCCGGTGGAGAGGAACTGCTGCATCAGCGCGGTCACTGCACCCTCATCTTCCCCGACGCCGAGGGCAAAAACAAAACTGCGGCTGTCGCCGTCAATCAGTGTCGTCAGCGTTTGCAGCGCGGCGCAGGGATCCATTCCTGCCCCGGTGTTACCTGACAGACCACGAACATTCATCATCGCGGGCTGCCGTGTGGTGCCGTTACGACCCAGACACTCAAGCCGGTTGCCGCTGTGCGCAATCCGGGTTCCTGTGACGGCAAAAAAAGCGGTCCGCGCAGAGCCCGTGCTGTTATAAAAGTTTCTGGCCAGAACCGCGCTGCCTGTGGCAATAGCGGCAGGGGACGTCACCACATGCCTTGCGGAGCGGCTCGCCAGCTCACCCAGAACCCATTCGACGTATCCGGTAATCGACAGATTACGCGTTTTGCCAGAGAGGTTACTCAGCGTCAGCAGGGAAAGTCTGACCGGCGCCTCCTCTGCCACGAACACCGTCAGCGTGCTGCTGATGCCATACTCCGTGTGTTCAAACGTGCTGTAACCGAAGCCATGACGGGTCAGATAATCCCCCTTGCCGCGAACCGGAAGCGGCGTGGGCGACCAGACATCACCCGTCTCTTCATCACGCAGATAAAGCGCTTCGCCAGAGCTGTCACTGACGGGGTCATTATGCCAGGGCGTCAGGCGATATTCATGCGCGTTTTCATACCAGCTATAGCCCTGGCCACTCTCGGAAATGACGGTGCCCAACTGGCTGTTGGCCAGCACATTGCACCACGGCGCAGGTGTCTGTTGCTGGCCGGAAAGAATGATGTGATATTCGCTGCCGTCCTCGTTGAAGCCACCGGTGCCATTAAAAAACTGCAACCGCTCCGGCGAAAAGGTGACGGCTGCAGGCTGCGGCGTCTTACTGACCGATGGAAACGCAAAAGCAGGCGGGGTGCGCACCGGTTTTAACAGCGTGCTGAGTTGATCGGCGAGGCTGCCGTTTCGGCCTTCCAGCACGACCGCCGCGACGCTCAGCAACAATTGCAGATCGTCAGCGGAAAAACTTTCGCTTTTGCGGATAAAGATGCCGCCAGGTTTGTCTGCCTGCTGTCGTTCGTCTCCGGCAGGGATCAGAGTCGTGAGCTGATTGAACAGATTCTGCTGGTAGCCGCCCTGGTCGCTGTTCAGGATGAGCAGATCGACCATCAGCCCTTTTTGTCGCCAGTACTGATGCGCCTGAATGAGGGTGGTGACCAGGTCGAGCTGATTAATGTTTTCTATCCGAACCAGAAGAATCGGCAGATCACCCGAAATCGCATGACGCCACAATGACTCCTGGCCCAGCCGGTTCTGCATCAGCGCGTCTGATTCGCCACGCATTTCGGCGCTGGAAAACAGTACGGCACTGGCCAGCTGATTAAACAGACTGGTATCTTCGGTGCGGATATTCAACTGACGCAAGGCGACCTGACTGTGGGACCACGCCAGTTCAAACACCCGATCGGCGCTAATGTGGTTACGGTACTTCTCAATCAGCGCAATAGTTGTTTCACGCTGAAGTGTCACACCGTAAAGCATATCGATGGTGACGGCCTCTCCCGCTTTTAACGTCACTGACTGGCGAATTGATAACACGGGATCTAACACCGCTCCCTGCTGACCCGTTAATTCACTGCCCGGCATCAGCGCCTGAGCATCGGCTGGTATCCTGCCACGCCCGAGAAAACCAGCCCGGTCGGTTTCAAAAGAGGTCTGGCGGCCGGTATTGCCATGTATCGCCATCGCGTGAAACATCCATGCCGTCACTTCTTTCTCTTCACGTGGCCGTCGGTGAGCCAGGATCGCTTCCAGCCTGTCAACGATCTCAGTCTGGACGAACAGATTACTGAACGCAGGGTGGGCCATATCGCTGGCTGCTGGTGCCAGTACCACTTCGGTGTAGCTGGTGATATCGAACGGGCGGGTCTGACGGGAACGGTTAGTGACCGTGATGCGTCTGATCTCCACATCATCTTCCGGGGAGACCACGATATGCGTGTGAATGCTGAAGGTGGTGCCTGAAGCGTCAAACTCAATCCCGGCATCAGTAAAACGGGTTTTATAATGCGGACGCTCGCAGCAGGTCGGCTGATAGCTGTGAGCAATCACTTCGGCGGATTGCTGATCGGTAACGTAGCAGAACGTTCCGTAGTTGTTGCTGGTGCTATCCGCACGCCAGCGGGTGAGTGCCAGCCCCTTCCACTGGCTGTAGCCCGTCCCCGCGTGCGTCACCATCAGGTGATAATCTGCGTTTGAAAGCAGCTGCAGTTGTGGCTGGTGCGGATCTGAACCACTGAATTCTCGCTGGTCGGTAATGCTGCGCTGCTGTTTAGGGTCACTGTTTTCGACAAAACTGCGGCGTGGGGTATAGAGCTCAATATCATCAGGCACTTTTTCCTGAAGCAGCAAACGCGAAGACTGAAACAGTGCGCTGGACATAAAGCGCGCGACCATTGGCGCATCCAGCAGCTGGTGAGAGAGTGCAAGCAATCCCATCGCCTGATGATGTGCCATATACGATTTGACGATCGAAAATGGCTGACCGGGAGCCAGTCGGTCCGCGGTGAAATCCAGCGCTTCGTAATAACCGTAGTCACCGCTGGCACCCATTTTTTTAAGTCTTATCAGATTAGCCGTCGCCTCCTGCGGCAGCACCATCAGCGCCAGCAGCGTCGCATAGGGCGCAACAACATGATTGTCATTCAGGCCGCGTTTCAGACCCAGTTCTGGCGTGCCAAATGCCCGATACTGGTAGTTATGATTGACGTCAAACGCAGCGTAACCCGATTCCGAAACGCCCCAGGGCGTATCGGTGCTGTTACCCGAGGCAATCTGTTGCCTGACCGCCGATAACGCCATCTTTTCCAGTAGCGTGTCGGGGTAAACCGGCATGACCAGGTGCGGCATCAGGTATTCAAACATTGAGCCGCTCCATGACATCACGGCGGGCTGGTTATTCAGCTGAGTAAATAAGCGACCCAGCACAAACCAGCTCTTAGCCGGAAGCTGACTGGTGGAGATAGCAAAGTAGTGCGTCAGGCGGACTTCTGAAGGGAAAAGGTCATATTTGCTGGCGTCCAGCAGACTGCTGTCCATGTTATAGCCCACGCTGAGTAAAGACGTGGCTGGATAATAGAGAAAGCGGAAGTCCATACTGGCGTGATCGTTAAGGCGGCTGTCCAGCTCCAGCAGGGCAGCCATACGTTCGCGGGCGGCCCATATCACCGCCTCTGCCTGTTTTTCCGGGAGTCCGGGGCGGTTCAGGTTCAACTCAGCGAGCCACAGCAATGACGGAATGTCGGCAGGCAGTGGCGCATCCGGGCTAACCCAGCTGAAAAGGAGGGACCACTCCTGAGTAAAATCGACCAGCTGCTGGTGGAAAAGCGCCGGCCAGTTTACCCGTGTTGTCGGAAGATAAGTCTGTTCTGCCACCACGCTTAACGCCAGCAGAGCCTGCATCCCGGCGTGAAAATCGGCGGGCGAAGCGTGCTGCATCAGGCTTAATTGCGCATCGATTTTTTCCACAATGTCGCTGCGGGTGTCGCTCAGTTGGTCTTTAAGCAGTGAGAAGGTATCGGAGAGACCTTCCTGGATACAAGGAAGAGACACCACCGGCTGGTATTTCCACTGCGCCAGGCCAGCCTGAAGGGTTACAAGGTGAGCCGCCATATTACCGCTGTCTACCGTTGAGACGTAGCGTGGGTTCAGCGGTTTTAACGTCTGGGTGTCATACCAGTTATAAAGATGTCCTCTGAAATGCTCCATTCGGTCAAGAGTATCGAGGGTGTCGAGCGTCCGGCTGATGACCCGATTCTGGCTGATATAACCAAAATCCCAGGCCGTCAGGTTTGCCAGCAGCGACAGGCCAATGTTGGTCGGTGACGTCCGGTGGGCCACCCGCGACTCCGGAATCTCCTGCAGATTATCCGGCGGCAAATGGTTGTTGTCACTGCTGGCAAATTCGTTAAACCAGGCCCAGGTTTTACGCGCGGTGCGACGCAAAAAGATGCGCTGTTCCGCTGAAAGGCTGCCTGGCTGAGCGCGTTTAGGCTGGCTCATGCGGCTCAGTAACGCGGGGGCGACCGCCCACAATAAAGCGAGCGCCAGTGCAACATGCGTCATCGACGACATGCTCAGGCTGGTCAGGAATACCAGAACCGCGCCTGCTACCGGATTAATCCACATGCAGCGGTAGAAGTGGCGCACATCAGGCTCGACAGGTTTCTGTGATGAAGCGCTTTTCCACTCGTTCAGGTAGCGATGGCTGATAGTCAGGCGCCATAAGGTCACGATAATCGCCTTCAGCGACCAGTAACTCTCGTGAGGCAGGATGGCCAGCGCCAGGCCAGCGCGGGAGAGGCGGTTAAAGGCATCGGTGACCAGCATGGATAAATGCTGTCGCCATGTACGCGTTTTACTTTTCGTCACCCCATCGATCACCAACGCTGGCAGTCCCGGAAGCAGCAGAAAGAGCATGATGCATCCGACCCAGAATATCGGGTTTGGTACTATCGTGCACAGCATAAACACCAGCATCAGCAGGGCAGGTGCTACCAGGCTGCGGCGCAGATTGTCTGTTAATTTCCAGCGGGAAAGCGCACTGAGTGGGTTTTTTTGACGGCTGCAATCTTCCTGCCGCACCTGCAGCCGTAGCCAGTTCAGGAGCTGCCAGTCGCCCCGCACCCAGCGAAATCGTCGGGCAACATCACTCAGGTAACTATCCGGATATTGTTCATACAGGACGACGTTACTGACCACACCGGAGCGGGCATAGCATCCCTCCAGCAGGTCATGGCTCAGCACCAGATTTTCCGGACAGGTATTGCGTATCGCCCGGCTAAAGACAGCGACATCGTAAATACCCTTGCCGACAAATGAGCCTTCACCAAACAGATCCTGATAAATATCGGATGAGAGTGAGGAGTAAGCATCATTCCCCGGAATGCTGCTGCACAGCCGGGCATAGCGGCTCTGACCGTTAACTGGTATCTCTTCAGCCAGACGAGGCTGCAGGATGGCATAGCCTTCAACTACCCGATTTTTGACATCGTCGAACACCGGCGCATTGAGCGGGTGGGCCATGACGCCAATCAGCTTATGCGCTGTCTCACGCGGCAGTATTGTGTCGCTGTCGAGAGTAATCACATATTTAACGCTGTGCAGTTGCGTCTGCGTGGCACCTACCGTGACGCTGAAGGCGTTTTCTTCACCCTGAAGCCAGCGATTCAGGGCATGGATCTTACCGCGCTTGCGTTCATACCCCATCCAGACGCCCTGAGAAATATTATGGGTGCGGTCACGGTGTAACAGGGAGAATAGCGCAATGTCCGATTTACCCCCGCTGTAGCGCCGATTCAGGGCTTCCGTTTTCAGCACGGCGTAACGGATAAGCGCGGCGTCATGATGATGGTCCTGTTCGGCGCTATCGGTAAAGTCGGTCAGTAACGCAAAACTGATATTCGCCAGGGCGTTACCGAGATAGCAGATTTCCAGAGAGCGTAACAGGGCGTCTGTGCCCTCATTGCTGCTGAGCAAACAGGGGATAACCACCAGTGTACGGTCATGCTCTGGTATCGCCTGAGCATAATCGAGTCGTGGCAGGGGAAGGGGATGGCGGCTGCGGGTGGTTAACTCACTCAGCAACTGTAAGGCTAACTGGCTGCTGACAATGATGGCGGGCAGCACCAGCAACCACAGTAAAGATGCCATGCCCGCCTGATGGGTGCTGTAGAGCATCTCGGCGGTAAACGCGGTTGTCAGCAGTAAAAGGCTGCCTAACCAGGAGAGTAAAGGAGTCTGGCTCAGATGCTGCCGGCTCTTGTTCAGCCACGTCACCTTAACGTCAAGCTGCTGTTCCAGTTGCTGAAATCCTTTATCCAGCAGGTAATAGCCGACATGCTGCTGACGCAGGGGAAGATCAGGCTGGCTGGCCAGCGTCAGCACAGCCTGGGCGACTTCACGTTCATCAAACCGACTGTGTCGTGCCAGACGTTCAATCACATGGCGGTAGTCATCACGACTGTCAAAATGCATCAGCGGGTATGTCCCGGTGGGATCCTGCTGCAGGACTTTCTCAACCAGGCTGACGGATTCGACAAAGGCCTGCCAGTCAATTTCGCCGAGTTGCCGCAGGCCGGTAATAGTGTTGCTGACAGAGAGCTGACTCAGGGCCAGCTGCCGGTTGAACTGCTCAATGACTTCCGAGGTTTTCCGGCCGGTAATTTCCAGCTGTTGTTCAACCCAGGTTAACGCCAGGGTATTGTTCTGGCCACTTAATCGCCGTTCAAGTTCAGCGACGAAAGCGCCGGAAACCTGCGGGTTCTGGCGGGCCATATCAGCGATGACCAGAATAACTTTTGACGCATCTTCGGCGGCAGTGGATAGGATATCGCTGATCCACTGCTCCGCTTTATTACGTTCCTGATGTACCCTGGCCACGTCATCCGCAATCCGGGACAGATTGTTGATAAGCGCAAAACGTAACATGGCAGGCAGGGCCCACAGTTCGCCGAGCAGCAGGGGCGTAACACGCTGGTAGGCAGCGATAAAAGGATGTAGAACGCTGGTTTCCAGGCGGCCATCACTGTGCTTAATCATCTCCTCGGCGATAGCCTGGATGCGAAGGTAATGGGCCGACTCCTCCAGCATGGGCAATCCTTTACCGAATTTGGCCGGTAACAGGTGCCGGACCAGGCGGATCTGCTCTTCAATGATGTAAAAATTATCGAGTATCCAGACGGCCGCTGGTGTCTGGCTGCGCTTATCGCCTTCACTCAGGATTTCTGCGCTGCGCGTCAATGACTGTTCATTATCTGCCAGCTGCTGCAACAGTCGGTAGGACCATTTCCCACCCGACAGATTATGCGTTTTCGCTAATTTTTCGCCGTAGTTATCCATTTGTTCAGCCGAAAAAACATCTGGCCGATGGGCCTGATAAATACCTTCTGTCGGGAACAAAGGAAAATGCTCATCGGATAATTCACTTTCCCGGCTGAACCACGTCGTCAGTTTTATTTTCACACTCATTTCCTTGCGCTTGCGCAGCAGCTGGATCCGGAAAAAAAGAAAGGATGACAAAAAAGGAGCCAAAAGAAGGGCTGGAGGTGATAAAAAGGTGTAGATGGTATTGATTATAGTCCTGTTTGCGTTATTCGTAGCTATCCTGATTATCCGGCTGACGTTCTTTTATGACGATTAAATAACGTTAAAAAAAATAAACAGCTGCCTTCTCCTCACCTTAGCCCTTTTTAACATCATAGCCGACAGATAAAAAAATTAATTTACCTCCACTGTGTTACGCTGATGGCAACATTTCAGAGGATAACGACATGACCTGGTTGAGCTTTCTCTTCGACGCGCTACACAGCAGCGAAACCAATACACAGTGTCCGGTGTGTAAAAAGTTTTCCAGACAGTCTGTAGCTAAAAAGAATAAAGGACAGGCAGTTTTATGCCCTCACTGTAAGTCATTGTATGTTATATAAAGTCCGTCGTCTTTTTATGTTGTGATCACCAGGCATCAGCAAGTTATACTGTTTAACCTTATCCCTCATTGAGGCAATATCTTCGTAACATGTATTTCAATGTGCTGATAACTCTGCATTATCTTTCATACTCGGTGAAATAACGCTTTGATTCACCCTGGTCGAGAAATTCGAATGGTGAAAGTTGAATAATATCTGATCCTGCAGACCACACGTCATTAACTCTTGAAATAATATCGCCTTCCTGAAGCGACAGGAGATTGTTAATGCGTAACACAGCAAATCTGCCATTTTCAAATTCGACTTGATACAACGCAACTTTCTCCAGCGGCATGATGGTTCTTCCACGAATTACCCGGCAGCAGAGTTCAGCACTCGATGAACTTTTCATGATAAACCTCTAATCTATTCATAATCTTCTGTTCAATAAATTAATCTGCAGCATTGTTAATCTGAGCTCAGCGCACACGTTGTGCAGATTTCAATTGGCCCGTTTTGACTGCATTTGTTCATATCCGTAAATATAGCGGGTTTATGAAAATAATCTGATATACCCTCTGCAGAGTTAAAAAGTGACTCCGGGGTATCCGTCGGGTTATCAGAGTGAGCATGAGTGGCGTCTTTTACAGGGAAAATAGTGGATATGAGAGTGTGAGGTTAATCAGGGAAAGTGTGAGGGAGAGGTGAAACGGCTGACGCGGCAATATACTGAAGCCTTCATCTCCCTGACGTAGCTTACCTGGCACGGCCCCGACCAGTTGGGCTATGCGCACTAAGGCATCACCACGCCGCCTGTTGAGTTCGCGAAAGGCCGAACTTTCCATCTGATGAAGTCGGACATCAATCAGCAGATTTCCGGCCTGCCGGGTTAGCTGTCGGTGGCTTAACAGAAAAATTTCAGATTTTTATAGGAAGAGAGAAACAAGGAAGTGAGATTTGAAGGATAAAAAAAATCACTGTGAAAGGTGGCTTTAATCTGCTGATTTTACAGCTAAAATTTGGTGGCCCCTGCTGGGTTTGAACCAGCGACCAAGCGATTATGAGTCGCCTGCTCTAACCACTGAGCTAAGGGGCCAGCGGAGCGGGGATTATAAAGTATCTCTTCAGGGCGATCCAGCACTCCGCCATCGGTTGCTGAAATAAGCAGCAGCGATTTAGCTGCTGATTTCTATAACAAATCTGGCAACGCCTGAAGCTGTAGTCGCAAAACGGCACGGATAATGCTTTACCGTGCCTTTAACAGAACTGTACTTCAGGCGGAAAGAATTAAGACTGACTCACTTCTGACGATAGCGGGATGCCGATTTGTCCCGTGAAAGGTGAGGAACCATTGCACCACGCGCCCGATCGTAATCGTGCCACATCTGCAGATCTTCCAGCGCCGGAATAGTTACCGTCTCCTTGCTGTCGAGTCCGGCAAGCGCGGCGTCCACCATCTCATCAACGTCCATCAGCATTTCAGCCGGGATTTCATTGATAGACTGGCCTGCGCGGTCGAAAATCTCCGTACGGGTCGCACCGGGTAACACCGCCTGTACCTGCACGCCGCTCTCTGCGAGTTCGCGCTGCATCGCACGCGTCAGTGTCAGCACGTAAGACTTGGTGGCGTTGTAGGCACCATTGAACATCTCGTGCACCAGCGACAGCACCGACGCGATATTGATAATGATGCCGTGACCGCGTGCTTTGAATGCCCGGCCAGCCGCCTGTGCCAGACGGGTTGGGGCCAGAATATTTAACGCCAGCATGCTGTTAATGCGTGTGATGTCCGCCTCCAGAAACTCACCCTCAACGTTCATGCCCGCGTTGTTCAGCAGCAGCGTAATCTGTGCGTTGTTCGCGAGCTCCGACTCCACACGCTGCAGGTCCTGCTCCTGCGTTAAGTCAGCCTTCATCACGGTTACCTGAACAGCGTGCAGCTTTGCCAGTGTGTCCGCCAGGGTGGTGAGTCGCGCCTGATCCCGGGCGACCAGGATCAGATCATAACCGCGTGCTGCCAGTCGTTTTGCATAAGTCGCGCCGATACCGCTGGATGCGCCGGTGATTAATGCTGTGCCTGATTTTGACATCTTTTTTCCTCGTATGATGATCGTCATAATCGCTATAAATATGACGATCATCATATCTGCCGTCAAGCTGGAATATGATGACCGTAATAATTACTATAATAGCCAGAAGCTACCGGGCAGAAACCGAAGGAAATAAGATGGAGAAGCAGAGCAGCAAAGCACAGACGCGGCAGCGTATCCTTGATGAGGCGGCGCGTGTGATGCGTGAAACCGGCACCGAAGGAATCGGTGTAGCGGCGCTGATGAAGCGGGTCGGGCTGACACACGGCGGTTTTTATGCACATTTTGCGTCACGTGAGGAGCTGGTTGAGGAGGTGCTAAAGCATATGTTCGCTGAAGCCGATACCTTTAAGCCCGCTGAGTCCGTGACCCAGCCAGCGCAGCAGGTAGCAGACTTTATTGATAGCTATCTATCCGAGGCGCATCGTAATGCACCGGCGCAGGGCTGTCCGATGGCAGCGCTGGTGAGCGAAGTGGCGCATCTTCCCCAACCGACGCGACAGATCTTCGCTCAGGGCTTCAGTACGATGCATGCCAGCCTGACGCAGTTGCTGAGTGAGCTGGGGTGGACGGAAGCGGATACGCTTGCTTCAAGCATGATGGCAGAGATGATTGGCGCGCTGGCGCTGGCGCGAGCCTGTCCGGATGCGGAGCAGGCCAGCCTGCTGCTGCAACGCAGTCGCACAGCGCTGAAGCAGCGCACGCTGGAGGTCACCGCATGAGTGAACACGCTATCCGCGACATCATCAGTTCCGGTCTGGATGTACTGTTCTGCGGCATTAACCCAGGCCAGTCAACGGCCCATCAGGGGTTCCACTTTGCACATCCCGGTAATCGCTTCTGGAAGGTGATCCATCTGGCGGGATTCACCCGGGAACAGCTGAAACCCGAAGAGGAGCAGCGCCTGGAGGAAACCGGCTGCGGCATCACGATGCTGGTCGAGCGGCCCACGGTGCAGGCGAATGAGTTAGCGCCTGATGAGCTGCGGGACGGCGGCAAGCGGCTGATGGAAAAGGTGCTGAATTATCAGCCCGCCGCGCTGGCGATTCTGGGTAAAGATGCGTTTCGTCGTGCCTTTAAGCAGAGCAAAGTCGAATGGGGGAAACAGCCGATCTGTATGGGGAAAACGCAGGTGTGGGTGTTGCCGAATCCCAGTGGCCTGAATCGCGCATCACTGGACGAAATGGTTGAGGCGTATCGTCAGCTCTGGCTGGAACTGCATCCGGAGAGCAGCTGAACCTGCGCAGGGCAGGGGAGAGGCGGGTAGCAGACAGGCATAAAAAACCCCGGCAAACCGGGGTTTTTGTCGGACTTAATCGTCGAGGAAGCTACGCAGCACTTCCGAACGGCTCGGATGGCGCAGTTTACGCAGGGCTTTCGCTTCAATCTGACGAATACGCTCACGCGTAACGTCAAACTGTTTGCCCACTTCTTCCAGCGTATGGTCGGTATTCATATCGATACCGAAACGCATGCGCAGTACTTTCGCTTCACGCGCGGTCAGGCCAGCCAGCACATCGTGGGTGGCAGAACGCAGGCTCTCTGAGGTAGCAGAATCCAGCGGCAGCTCCAGCGTGGTGTCTTCGATAAAATCGCCCAGATGTGAATCTTCATCATCACCAATCGGCGTCTCCATCGAGATCGGCTCTTTAGCGATTTTCAGCACTTTGCGGATTTTATCTTCCGGCATCAGCATACGCTCAGCCAGCTCTTCCGGCGTCGGTTCGCGGCCCATCTCCTGCAGCATCTGGCGCGAAATACGGTTGAGCTTGTTGATGGTCTCAATCATGTGCACCGGAATACGGATGGTACGTGCCTGGTCAGCGATAGAGCGGGTGATAGCCTGACGGATCCACCAGGTCGCATAGGTCGAGAACTTGTAACCACGGCGATATTCAAACTTATCTACCGCTTTCATCAGGCCGATATTACCTTCCTGAATCAGGTCGAGGAACTGCAGACCGCGGTTGGTGTATTTCTTGGCAATCGAAATAACCAGACGCAGGTTCGCTTCCACCATCTCTTTCTTGGCGCGACGGGCTTTAGCTTCACCGATCGACATGCGACGGTTAATATCTTTAACCTGTTCAATAGTCAGGCCGGTCTCTTCTTCAACCTGTGCCAGTTTCTGCAGGGAACGCATTACGTCATCCTGCACTTCCAGCAGCTTCTCAGACCATGGCTTGTTCATTGCCAGTGCGGCTTTGAACCAGCTTTCATTGGTTTCGTTGCCGGTAAACAGCGTGATGAAGTTTTTCTTCGGCATTTTGCACAGCTCAATACAGAGCTTCATGATCAGACGTTCCTGGGTACGGACACGTTCCATCATGGTGCGCATGCTGCCTACCAGGTAATCGAACTGCTTCGGTACCAGGCGGAACTGCTTGAAGACGTCGGAAAGGTTCTGGATTTCGGCAACGGCAGCAGCATGACTGCGACCTTTGCTTTTAATCACGTCGCGGGTGGTTTCATACTGCTTACGCAGGTCAGAAAACTTCTCGCGTGCCAGTTCCGGGTCGATAGAATTATCGTCGTCGGAGCTGTCATCATCCTCTTCATCTTCTTCATCGTCGTCGTTACGATCGGCTTCAGAAAGTTCGGAGCCCACGTGCGTTGCCGTCGGGGCCAGATCTTCTTCTGCGTTAGGATCGACGAAACCCGTGATCAGATCGGAGAGGCGTGATTCACCTGCTTCAACTTTGTCGTACTGGTCCAGAAGATAAGTAATCGCTTCAGGGTATTCGGCTACGGAACACTGAACCTGGTTGATACCGTCTTCAATACGCTTGGCGATGTCGATTTCGCCTTCGCGCGTCAGCAGTTCAACGGTACCCATTTCACGCATATACATGCGAACCGGGTCAGTGGTGCGCCCGATTTCAGATTCAACGCTGGATAACACCTGAGCGGCAGCTTCCGCGGCATCTTCGTCAGTATCGGAGCTGTTTTCATTCAGCATCAGATCGTCAGCATCCGGGGCTTCTTCAACCACCTGAATACCCATGTCGTTAATCATCTGGATGATGTCTTCGATCTGATCTGAGTCGACGATATCTTCCGGCAGATGGTCATTGACCTCAGCATAGGTCAGATAGCCTTGCTCCTTACCACGGGTGACAAGAAGCTTGAGCTGTGACTGCGGGTTTTGCTCCATAAGACGGTATCCACACTTCTGTTAAATTAGATTGGTGTCGGTCGGCAGCGAGCCAACAATAGCAGTAAAGGCGTTTAATTCTTGCCGCTGCCTTCGTCGCGGCGTGGGCTTTGCCCAACAGTAATCGGCACTTAAGCCGCTTGTATAAATTTTGGTGGTACAGGCCTGGCTTAACGCTCCCGGCCTTAAAACAGCCACGCTGCCCTTCGTCAGAACGGGCAGCGTGCTAAATTATTTCCTGGCAAAAGCCTGACTGAGTGTCCAGAGTTCACGGCGCTCATCGGCGCTCAGTCCCTGGGTGCGCTCACGCGCAATCAAAAATTCCAAACGCTCTTCAAGAGCAGAATCGTAGATGCTGGCCAGCGAGTCCTGAAATACCGCTTCGGCTTCTTCATCTACTATCATGTGGTTCCAGATCGCCAGCGTTTCAAGCGTCTGACTAAAATTTGTTCCGCGATATAACTCTAGTAGCTGTCCGGTGGTCAATCCAGGATTCTCAGTGCAACGACCCACTAACTCAATAAATAGTGGTAAACCCGGCATTTTTGACTCAGACAGCCCATCAAGCGAAGGCACCAGGGTAGCCAGCTGCGGGTTCTGAATCAGCAAGGCGATCAGCACACGCATGGTGGTCCGTTTCAGCGGTGGCGCAACTGGCGCCGTTCCACTTGCAGCCAGCTTCGGCATCAGCTTTTCAAGTTGATTGTCGTCAAGAATACCCAGTTTGTTCCCCAACTCCTGACGCATATAAATACGCAAGGTCTCACCGGGGATCTGGGTAATCAGCGGTAAAGCCAGCGTGCTCAGACGCGCTTTTCCGTCGCGTGAGCTCAGATCTACCTGCGGCAGCAGGCTATCAAACAAAAACGAAGAGAGCGGCATGGCCTGCTCCATCCTCGCTTCGAAGGCGGCTTTACCCTCTTTGCGTACCAGCGTATCCGGGTCTTCACCCTCAGGTAAAAACATAAAGCGTAGCTGACGACCATCATTCATGTAAGGCAATGCGGTCTCAAGCGCACGCCATGCCGCTTCACGACCCGCCCTGTCGCCGTCGTAACAGCAGATCACGGTGTCGGTACTGCGAAACAGCAACTGAATGTGTTCAGCCGTGGTTGAGGTGCCTAAGGACGCGACGGCATAATCGATCCCGTACTGCGCCAGCGCAACCACGTCCATGTATCCCTCGACCACTAACAGGCGGGCGGGTTCAGGATGGTTCTTAACTGCTTCATACAGGCCATAAAGCTGGCGGCCTTTATGGAAAATAGGGGTTTCCGGTGAGTTCAGATACTTCGGCGTATCGTTACCCAGTACGCGGCCACCAAAACCGATGACGCGTCCACGTTTATCGCGGATCGGAAACATGACGCGGTCGCGAAACCGGTCATAGGTACGGCCTTTGTCATTGCTGACCAGCATGCCCGCCTCCATCAACGATTCGCGGTCTTCCGATTGCTTGCCAAAACGCTTGAGAACATTATCCCAGCCGGCTGGCGCGTAACCTATGGCGAAATGATTGATGATGTCGGCGCTCAGACCACGACGATCAAGATAGTCGCGTGCTGGCTGCGCACTGGATTGCTGCAGACCCTGCTGATAAAAACCGTTCAGGTTCTCCATCAGCTGATACAGGCTCTGGCGCTGATGGCGTTCCATCTGGCTGGGCCCGCTGCCTGCTTCGTAAGGCACGTCTAAACCGTGGGAAGTGGCTAACTCTTCAATGCTTTCAACAAACTCCAGACGATCAAAGTTCATCAAAAAGTCGATAGCGTTGCCGTGTGCACCACAGCCGAAACAGTGATAGAACTGCTTTTCGCCGTTTACGGTGAAAGAGGGCGTTTTTTCATTATGGAAAGGACAGCACGCATGGAAATTCTTACCCTGCTTTTTCAGCTTAACGCGGGCATCGATAAGATCCACGATATCCGTGCGGGCAAGTAAATCGTTGATAAATACGCGTGGAATTCGTCCAGCCATACGCCCCAGATTTTCAGCTCATAAACGGCAACAAGCCGCGCTTCCTTTCGGAAAGCACGGCCTTTTACTTGACTCTGTCTGCGTGAATCACGCGGTGGAGGCGAACCTCCGGAACGACTTAGTACAGACGAGTGCGGCGTGCGTTTTCGCGAGCCAGTTTCTTGGCATGACGCTTAACTGCTGACGCTTTAGCGCGCTTACGTTCGGTAGTCGGTTTTTCATAGAACTCACGACGACGAACTTCAGCCAGAACGCCTGCTTTCTCGCATGAACGCTTGAAGCGACGCAGTGCTACGTCAAATGGCTCGTTTTCACGTACTTTAATTACCGGCATGTAACTCTCACCTCGATAAAATTCGGTTTTGCTGCTGACTGCGGCGCCAGCACATTTCAAAATGGTGCAGCATTTTACTCCAACTCATGTTGGTTTGTAAAGCACCATGGATAATTTGAAACCAACAGGAGCGTTTGCCTGTGCGGCTGCCGGTTTTTCCAGGGGCGGGAGTATAGCGCACTCTTTAGCCGACAGAAAATGACTTTTTACGCGGGATGCCCGCGCTGCACATCACATTGCTGTGATAAACTGCGCGCCGCAAGAATGAGGTGATGCAATGCGAATTCTGGGTATTGAAACGTCGTGCGATGAAACCGGCATCGCAATCTATGATGACGAGGCTGGATTACTGGCTAACCAGCTCTACAGCCAGGTAAAACTGCACGCCGACTATGGTGGTGTGGTGCCGGAACTGGCCTCACGCGATCACGTGCGTAAAACCGTGCCGCTGATTCAGGCGGCGCTGAAAGAAGCGGGTCTGGAGCCGCAGCAGATTGATGCAGTCGCTTACACTGCCGGTCCCGGACTGGTCGGTGCGCTACTGGTCGGCGCCACCATTGGCCGCGCGCTGGCGTTTGCATGGAAAGTGCCTGCCGTGCCGGTTCATCATATGGAAGGGCACCTGCTGGCACCAATGCTGGAAGAGAATCCACCGGAGTTTCCGTTTGTCGCACTGCTGGTGTCCGGCGGGCATACCCAGCTGATTAGCGTCACCGGCGTCGGTGAATATGAATTGCTGGGTGAATCGATCGATGATGCCGCGGGCGAAGCCTTTGATAAGACGGCGAAGCTGCTCGGCCTGGATTATCCGGGCGGGCCGATGCTGTCGAAGATGGCGCAGCAGGGCACGGCGGGGCGTTTCACCTTCCCGCGTCCGATGACCGATCGTCCGGGCCTGGATTTCAGCTTCTCCGGCCTGAAAACCTTTGCTGCTAATACGATTCGCGCCAATCCTGATGATGCGCAGACCCGTGCTGACATCGCCCGCGCCTTTGAAGATGCGGTGGTGGATACGCTGTCGATCAAATGTAAACGCGCGCTGGATCAGACCGGCTTTAAGCGTCTGGTGATTGCCGGGGGCGTCAGCGCTAACCGCACATTGCGCGAGCAGATGGCAATTATGATGCAAAAGCGCGGCGGCGAAGTGTTTTACGCCCGCCCGGAGTTCTGTACCGACAACGGTGCAATGATCGCGTATGCGGGCATGGTGCGGTTAAAAGGCGGAACACGGGGCGAGTTAAGCGTCAGCGTGCGGCCGCGATGGCCGCTGGCGGAGTTGCCCGCGATCTGATGTGAAAAAAGCCGGCTTGCCGGCTTTTTTTATGGCTGAGATTTCTTTTTGCGCTTCCAGATTTTACCTTCCTGACCGCGCCACAGCCGCTGAATATTATCGTGATGACGCAGCAGGATCAGACAGGAGAGCATGGAAACCGGAAAGGTAAACTGCGGTTTGAACCACCAGACATAGAATGGCGCGATCAGTGCACTGACAATCGCCCCCAGCGAAGAATAGCCACTGAGTAGCACCGTGAGCAGCCATGTGCCGGTAACCAGCCCGGTTAAGTCCCAGCCAATCGGCGCAATCGCGCCAAATGCCGTTGCTACGCCTTTGCCACCGCGAAAGTGAAAGAACACCGGATAAATATGACCGAGACAGGCGGCAATGGCGGTCAGGCCAAGATAGAGCGGCGTCACGTGCATCAGATAAGCCAGCCAGACCGGTACCATCCCTTTCAGCACATCAAACACTAATACGCTGGCTGCAGCGGCTTTACCGCCCAGACGCAGTACGTTGGTGGCACCCGGATTACCGGAACCGTGTGTGCGGGGATCGGGCAGGCCAGCGAGTTTGCAAACCAGAATCGCACTGGAAATCGAACCGCAAAGATACGCGAAAATAATCATACCAAGCGCGAAAGCACTCATAACACCGTACCGTTCCCTTTAGGGTCGTTTTGATCTCATCAACCGTGGATAATACGCATAATCCGCCGGAAGTGGTATCCGGCTTAGCCAAAAACAGAGACCCTCATCATGGATATCGTATTTATAGAACAACTCACGGTGTTCACCACCATTGGCGTTTACGACTGGGAACAGGGTATACAGCAGAAGCTGGTGCTCGATGTCGAAATGGCCTGGGATAACCGTCTGGCGGCCAGCAGCGACGATGTGAAAGATTGTCTCAGCTATGCCGATGTCTCCTCTGCGATTCTGACCCATCTGAATGGGGGGCGTTTTGCCCTGGTTGAGCGGGTAGCTGAAGAAATCGCGGATCTGTTGATGAACCGTTTCAATTCGCCTGGCGTACGCATAAAGGTAAGCAAACCGGGCGCTGTAGCCCAGGCGGCGCAGGTTGGCGTGCGAATTGAGCGCGGGACTATTCCTAAATAAATACGATGTGATTGCCATCACAATGAAACCAAACCAAATTACTGTCTGTCATAGCGTGGACCGTTTCGTTACAGCAGGCGAAACGGAGCGGAGCTTAAGGTTTAATTCAGGCTAATTGCGGCATGATTTCAGGCGATAGCAACGCGCTACCGCCTTTTTAATGGTTTTGAAACGGATAGAGGGAACATTTGATGGCAGATATTCATCAGCTTTGGGTAGCTGCAATCCTGGGCGTTGTGGAAGGGCTGACCGAATTTTTACCGGTCTCTTCCACAGGGCACATGATTATAGTGGGTCACCTGCTGGGCTTTGAAGGTGAAAAAGCCGAGACCTTTGAAGTTGTGATCCAGTTAGGATCGATTCTGGCTGTAGTAGTGATGTTCTGGCGCCGTCTGTTTGGCCTGATCGGCATTCACTTTGGCGAAGTCAAACATGAAGGTGTCGGCACCGGTCGTCTGTCGCTGATCCATATCCTGCTGGGTATGGTTCCGGCTGTGGTGGTGGGTCTGGTGCTGCACGATCAGATCAAAACGCTGTTCAATCCGATCAACGTGATGTACGCGCTGGTCGTGGGGGGTGTGCTGCTGCTGGCCGCAGAGTATCTCAAGCCAAAACAGCCGAAAGCCGTAGGTGTCGATGATATTACCTATCGTCAGGCGTTTATGATTGGCTGTTTCCAGTGCTTAGCGCTGTGGCCGGGCTTCTCACGTTCTGGAGCAACCATCTCCGGCGGGATGCTGATGGGTGTGAGCCGCTATGCCGCGTCAGAATTCTCCTTCATCCTGGCCGTGCCAATGATGATGGGTGCGACTGTACTGGACATGTACAAGAGCATCGGCTTCCTGACGATGGCGGACTTCCCGATGTTCGCCGTGGGCTTTGTCACGGCGTTTATCGTGGCGCTGATTGCGATTAAAGCCTTCCTTGAGCTGATCAAACGCATCTCTTTTGTCTCGTTCGCCATTTACCGCTTCATCGTGGCGGCAGCGGTTTACATGGTCTTCATGTAAACCTGTGGCAGCCTGCTAGTCAGGCTGCCCAATCGCCAGACCTTGCGCGACAGCGGCAATGCGTCGTCGCGTCATCTCTTTTCGTACTTCCATCCCTTTGAATCCCGCTTCGACGACCGCTTTAGTCGGCACCGTCTGCGCCAGCGCAAAAGCACGACGCAGATAGTCGCCCTGCGGATAAGGCATACTCTCCAGCCCGGCACGTCCGCGCGCATCTGCTTCGCTGGTCAGCGCCATCTGCTCAACGCGCTGCGGCTTACGCCAGGCATCGATGCGATCAAACAGCGCTACCAGTGACGCCGCAGATTGCCGCTCAATGGTGTGCACAATGTCGTGAAATTCGGTCACGATCAGCGCCAGATCGCGAATTGTGTTGGGCACCCGCAGCCGCTGGCACAGCGCCTCGACCAGCGGAACGCCTGCCAGTCCATGACCGTGGTGGCTTGGCCACAATTCAGGCGGTGTCAGCGCCTTGCCGACGTCATGGAACAGCGTAGCAAAGCGCACATCGATCTCGCCGGAGAGCGCGGCGGCTATCGCCAGCGTCATCAGCGTATGCACACCGGTGTCGATCTCCGGGTGCCACTTAATCGGTGCAGGAATACCAAACAGATTATCCAGCTCAGGAAACAGCACCTGCAACGCACCGCAGTCGCGCAGCACCTGAAAGTAGACCTGCGGATTACGGGTGCCCAGTGCTTTTTCTGTCTCTTTCCACACCCGTTCGGCAGTGAGATTCGACAGCTCACCGCTTGCAGCCATCTGCTGCATCAGCTGCTGGGTTTCGGGGGCAATACGAAAGTTGAGATGGGCAAAACGCGCAGCAAAGCGCGCGACACGCAATACCCGCAGCGGGTCTTCACTGAAGGCTTCCGAGACGTGACGCAGCAGGCGCAGGGCAATATCACGCTGGCCGTTGTAGGGATCAACCAGCTCGCCGCTTTCATCCTGTGCGATGGCATTGATGGTCAGATCGCGGCGCTGTAAGTCCTGCTCCAGCGTCACGTCGGGCGCAGACCAGGTGACAAAACCGGTGTAGCCTTTCCCGTTTTTCCGCTCGGTCCGGGCCAGCGCATACTCTTCGCGACTGACGGGATGCAGGAAAACGGGAAAATCGCGACCGACCTGTTGATAACCCTGCTCAAGCATGGCTTCGGGCGTGGAACCTGTTACCACCCAATCTTTATCTGTAACCGGCAGATTCAGCAGCGCATCACGCACCGCACCGCCAACAAGAAACGTCTTCACGCAACACTCCAGAGAAAAAGAAATGACCTGCACGCCGGGCGTATCCCGCGCCAGAAATCGGCGGTGCATCTCATTTTATTGTTGCACAGATTCCCCGGATTGCAGACATGCCAAAAGGGGGATCCTGTGATCCCCTGATCAGACCGACAGAAGGGGGTCAGTTCATCCAGCGGTCGCTTTTCTTACGACGCGGCAGCATGTGCGGCAGTAAGAGTCCCAGCAGCAGGCCAACACCCAGCACGCCACCGCCATACATAAACCACTGCATGATAATGGTGCGCTGCTTGTCATCCAGCTGAACGTTAGCGGCGCTGACTTTCTTCTGAGCGACGATCAGCTCATTTTTCAGCTTCTGATTCTCGCCTTTCAGCCCGTTGATCACGCCGTCGCTACTGGCGACTTTGTTCTGCATCTCAGCGGTACGCTGGTTCCAGCTGTTGTCGATGTTATCCAGCTTGGCTGTCAAATCTTTCACCTGCTGCTCAAGCTGCGGCACACGGGTACGCAGGCTCGGATTCGCGCTAAGCTGCGACAGGGGGATCCAAGTAGTGCGGCCTTCCGAATCACGGATCTGGCCGTAATGGGTGTCATTGTTGGTCTGTAACAGCTGCACCTCTTCTCCGGCGTTCAGCTTACCGAGCAGGCGAAACTGATCGCCCGGCCCGCTGCGTACCCAGGTTGAGAGTTCATCAGAAACATAGCGTTTTTCGTCGGCATGGGCAGTTGCAAGGGTGCTGAGGGCCAGCAAAGTGAGTCCAGCGAGTGTGATTTTTTTCATTCGATTTCGTTTGGCTTAGTCTGACTAAAATTTACCGGCACAGTCTGGAGAGGCCTCGCATAAATCTGAATGAGAACTATCCTGGTCTCATGGGAGTGCGAAAAGGTCTGCGAAAGAGCAAAGAAAGCAGAGACAGCGCGGCTTCTGTGCATTAATCTTCGCCTGATACCCCCTTGCCCTCCAGGCGACAGCGTGAGTAACCTGCTGATAATCGCCTGAAATATGCAGGAAAAACTCTCTTAAGTGCCAGCGGCGTAGTGAATAAAAAATTATGACCATCGAAATCGAACTAAAGTTCATTGCAACTCCACAAGCGGCCGGGAAACTGGCTGAACTGCTCTCCACTCTGCCGCATCAGCATCAGGCTGCTCGCGAGCTGACCAACATCTACTTCGAAACCGACGACAACCAGCTTCGACGCTGGGATATGGGATTGCGTATCCGTGGCATCGACCAGCGGTACGAAATGACGCTGAAAGCGGCGGGCCAGACGCTCGGCGGGCTGCATCAGCGCCCGGAATACAACGTTGAACTCAGCGAGCCGGTGCTGGATATTGCCCGCCTGCCTGCAGAAATCTGGCCGCAGAGCACCGATGTCGCAGCGCTGCAGCCGCGCTTGCAGCCCCTGTTTACCACCCATTTTCAGCGCGAGATCTGGCTGATCACCACAGGCAACAGTGAAATTGAAGTGGCGTTTGATCAGGGCGAGGTCACGGCAGGTGATCTCAGCGAACCGCTGTGCGAAATCGAGCTGGAGCTGAAACGTGGCGAACGCCAGGATCTGCTGGCCTTCGCACAGCAGCTGGTGGCGCTGGGTGGTCTGCGTATGGGCAGCCTGAGCAAAGCCGCCCGCGGTTATCAACTGGCGCAGGGTAATTCGTCACGCCAGATTGAGGCTTTCCCGCTGCTGAAAGCCGGCGTTAAAGCGACAGTTGAGCAGGGCATGGTCGCTGCGATGTCGGCTGGCTTGCGTCACTGGCAATATCATGAAGAAGTCTGGCTGCGCGGCAACGCGGCGGCGCAGGATGCGGTGCGCGAAGCGCTGGATCTGCTGCGTCAGGCATTCAGCCTGTTCGGTGCGCTGGTGCCACGCAAAGCCAGCAGCGCCCTGCGTCAGCAACTGACCACGCTGGAAGAGATGCTGGTGAACGAAGAGCAGGAGGCGGCGACGTTCTGCTTATCTTCTCTCTCGGTTGAAACGCAGCGGGCGCTGACCCACTGGCTGGCTGAGTCTCAGTGGCGTCAGTGGATTGATGCCAAAGGGGAGGCCAAGCTGCAGGGTTCATTTAAGCGCTTCAGCGACATCATGCTGAGTCGCGTCAATGCTGACCTGAGAGAGACGTTCGTCACGGTCAAACAACCTAACGAGTATCAGGACAAAGCCACGCGTCTGGCGCGTCAGCTGCTTACGGTGCATTTGCTGGCCGGATCTTATCCTGCAGAAACGGTAATGGCCTGGCTGGAACCTTGGCAGCAACTGCTGTCGGCGATTCATGAAAAGCAGTCATCCGGCTTAGCCTGGCTGACGTCGCAGGCTCTGAAACAGCAGCCATTCTGGCTCACCAGCGGCGCTGGCCGCTAACGGGTAATTCGTACCGCCATCAAGGAGGGCGTTATGTTGGCAGCACTTCCCGCGTTGCTACGCGATCAGGCCGAAGAGGCCGCCCGACAGCTTGGGGTTCCGCTGGCTTCGCTCAGCCCGGAGCAGGCCGCCGGGCTGGCTTTCAGCGACTTTGTGCTGGAAAATCTGCAACAACATCCCGACTGGTGGCAGATGATGCTCGACCAGCCGCCGCAGCCTGAAGAGTGGCAGCACTACGCTGTATGGCTAAACGAGGTGCTCAGCAGCATCGACAGTGAAGCGAGCCTGATGCGCGAACTGCGGCTGTTTCGCCGCCGTATGCTGGTGCGTATTGCCTGGATGCAGGCGCTGCAACACGCCACGACCGAACAGAGCCTGCACCAGCTCAGCGTTTTAGCCGAAGTGCTGATCAGCAGGGCGCGTGACTGGGTATATCAGGATTGCTGCCGTGATTTTGGTACGCCCTGTAATGCCGACGGCGACGCACAGCCGCTGCTGATTCTGGGCATGGGCAAGCTGGGCGGCGGCGAACTCAATTTCTCCTCTGACATCGACCTTATTTTCGCCTGGCCGGAAAACGGCACCACGCGTGGCGGACGGCGTGAGCTCGACAATGCTCAGTTCTTTACCCGTATGGGCCAGCGGCTGATCAAAGTCCTGGATCAACCCACCATGGATGGCTTTGTCTACCGTGTGGATATGCGGCTGCGGCCATTTGGCGACAGCGGTCCGCTGGTGATGAGTTTTGCCGCGCTGGAGGATTACTACCAGGAGCAGGGACGCGACTGGGAGCGTTACGCCATGGTCAAGGCGCGCCTGATGGGCGATGACCACGACCGATGGAGCCTGGAGCTGCAGCAGATGTTGCGGCCGTTCGTGTATCGCCGCTACATCGACTTCAGCGTGATCCAGTCACTGCGTAACATGAAAGGGATGATCAGCCGCGAGGTACGGCGTCGCGGACTGAAAAACAATATCAAACTGGGGGCGGGCGGCATCCGTGAAACCGAGTTTATCGTACAGGTGTTCCAGCTGATTCGGGGCGGGCGTGAGCGCTCGCTTCAGTTACGTGCCCTGTTGCCGACGCTGGAGGCGATCAAAACCCTGGCTCTGCTGCCTGCTGAACAGGTGGATACGCTGCGTGACGCCTATCTGTTCCTGCGGCGGCTGGAGAATCTGCTGCAAAGCCTGGGCGACGAGCAGACCCAGACGCTGCCGGAAGATGAGCTGCATCGCGCCCGGCTGGCGTGGGCGATGGATTGTGCCGACTGGCCTGCGCTGATGACCCAGCTTGAGGCTCAGATGGCAGCGGTACGGACAATCTTTGACGAGCTGATTGGGGAAGATACGCCTGAGATTGGCGATCAGCGTGAGCTGGCGGAGTTTCAGGTGCTGTGGCAGGACCAGCTGGAGAATAATGAGCTGGCGCCGCTGGTACCGCAGCTCAGTGACGATCAGCGGCTTACACTGCATCAGACGCTGGAGGCGTTTCGTCAGGACATCAGCCGGCGCACTATCGGTCCGCGTGGCCGTCAGGCGCTGGATCAACTGATGCCGCGTCTGCTGAGCGAGGTCTGCCCGCGTGAAGATGCGGCGGTCACGCTGAGTCGTCTGACGCCGCTGCTGCTCGGCGTGCTGACCCGTAGCACCTATCTGGAGCTGCTGACCGAATATCACGGTGCCCTGCGTCACCTGATTCGCCTGTGCGCGGCCTCACCGATGGTGGCCAGCCAGCTGGCGCGTCACCCTTTATTGCTGGATGAACTGCTCGATCCGGCCACGCTCTATCAGCCGACCGCCACTGACGCCTATCGCGATGAGCTGCGACAATATCTGCTGCGCATACCCACTGAGGATGAGGAGCAGCAGCTGGAAGCGGTGCGGCAGTTTAAGCAGGCGCAACATCTGCGTATTGCCGCCGCTGACATCGCAGGCACGCTGCCGGTGATGAAAGTCAGCGATCATCTCACCTGGCTGGCTGAAGCAATCATCGACTCTGTGGTACGTCAGGCGTGGAACATGATGGTGCAGCGCTATGGTCGTCCCTCTCACCTGAACAATGAACATGAACGCGGTTTTGCCGTACTGGGCTATGGCAAGCTGGGCGGCTGGGAGCTGGGTTACAGTTCTGACCTCGATTTAGTCTTCCTGCATGACTGTCCGGCAGACGCAGTGACAGAAGGGGAGCGCAGCATTGATGGCCGTCAGTTCTATCTGCGCCTTGCTCAACGCATTATGCATCTCTTCAGTACCCGTACCGCCTCCGGCATTCTCTACGAAGTGGACGCGCGTCTGCGTCCTTCCGGCGCGGCAGGCATGCTGGTCAGTACTTTTGAAGCGTTTGAAGAGTATCAGCGTAGTGAAGCCTGGACCTGGGAGCATCAGGCGCTGGTCCGGGCGCGCGTGGTGTTTGGCGAAGCCGCGCTGGGTGATCGTTTCAACGCGATTCGTCAGACGATTCTGTCGCTGCCACGTCCTGCAGACGCGCTGCAAACCGAAGTGCGTGAGATGCGTGAAAAGATGCGTGCTCACCTCAGTAACAAACATAAAGGTCGGTGGGATATCAAGGCCGATGCGGGTGGCATCACCGATATTGAATTCATCGCCCAATATCTTGTCTTACGCTACGCCGCTGAGCAGCCCGAGCTGACGCGCTGGTCTGACAATGTGCGCATTTTTGAGCTGATGGCGAAGTACCATAAAATGCCCGCCGATGAAGCGCAGGCGCTGACGCAGGCTTATGTCACGCTGCGCGACGCCCTGCATCATCGCGCCCTGCAGGCGCTGCCGGGCCACGTTGAGCCAGAGGCTTACGCAGCGGAGCGGCAGACGGTTCTGAACAGCTGGCAACGCTGGCTGATAACGCCTGCGTCTATCCTGGCGTGATGCTGATAGCACAAATCGCAACTGTGCTATCATCCGCGCACTATTTTTAATGCAGTCTGGAGTGTCTGGAATGAAAGTGACTCTGCCCGCGTTCGGCCAAGCCTCAGTGCTGGTTGTTGGCGATGTAATGTTGGATCGTTACTGGTATGGCCCAACCAGCCGTATCTCCCCTGAAGCCCCGGTTCCGGTGGTGAAAGTGGACACGGTTGAAGAGCGCCCTGGCGGCGCGGCAAACGTGGCGATGAACATTGCAGCACTCGGTGCCGCGTCCCGGCTAATTGGCCTGACCGGTGAAGATGATGCGGCGCGCGTGTTAAGTAATACGCTCAAAGACGTCAACGTTCATTGTGACTTCGTGGCGGTCAAAAGCCATCCGACCATTACCAAACTGCGCGTACTTTCCCGCAATCAGCAGCTGATCCGCCTCGATTTTGAAGAGGGCTTTGAACAGGTCGATCCGGAGCCGATTCACCAGAAGATGCGTGAGTCACTGGCTGCTGCGGGTGCGCTGGTGCTGTCCGATTATGCCAAAGGCGCGCTCTCCAGCGTGCAGACCATGATTACCCTGGCCCGCGAAGCGGGCGTGCCGGTATTGATCGACCCGAAAGGCACTGATTTTGCGCGCTATCGTGGCGCAACGCTGCTGACGCCGAACCTCTCCGAATTTGAAGCCGTGGTTGGCAAATGCAAAAACGAAGAGGAGATCGTGGCGCGCGGCACGCAGCTGATCGCGGATTTTGACCTCTCCGCGCTGCTGGTGACCCGTTCCGAAAACGGTATGACGCTGCTGCAGCCGGGCAAAGCGCCTCTGCATCTGCCGACCCAGGCGCAGGAAGTCTATGATGTGACTGGTGCCGGTGACACGGTGATTGGCGTGCTGGCGGCAGCACTGGCTGCGGGCGACTCGCTGGAAGAGGCCTGTTTCCTGGCGAACGCGGCGGCGGGTGTCGTGGTGGGTAAACTCGGTACCTCGACCGTCAGCACTGTTGAGCTGGAAAATGCGATTCACGCCCGCCCGGAACAGGGGTTCGGCATCATGACGGAAGCGCAGTTAAAAGCCGCCGTTGAGATGGCCCGTCGTCGTGGCGAAAAAGTGGTGATGACTAACGGCGTGTTCGACATTCTGCACGCGGGACATGTCTCTTATCTGGCCAATGCACGCAAGCTTGGCGATAGACTGATTGTCGCGGTGAACAGCGATGCATCCACTAAACGTCTGAAAGGTGAAAGCCGTCCGGTCAATCCGCAGGAAAACCGGATGATCGTGCTCGGCGCGCTTGAAGCAGTCGACTGGGTAGTCGTCTTTGAAGAGGATACGCCGCAGCGGCTGATCGCAGGGATTCTGCCCGACCTGCTGGTCAAAGGCGGTGATTATAAGCCGGAAGAAATCGCGGGCAGCAAAGAAGTGTGGGCAAATGGCGGCGACGTGCAGGTGCTGAACTTCGAAGATGGTATCTCCACCACCAACATCATCAAAACTATTCGCGGCAGCTAAAGCAGAAAGTAAGCGGGAGCCTGGCTCCCGCTTAACACTTATTCTGACTTGTTGTCCGGAACAGGTTTCACGACATCGGCAACCGGTGGCGGAGAGACGGCAGGTGAAGTGGCTACTGAAGCGGATGGTGTCGCCGCTGCAACAGGTGTTGCCGGTGCGGTTACCGTTGCAGTCGGAGGCGTACCCGCTGATGACCCCTGACTTTCCAGTTGGGCCAGACGTTGCTCCAGGGCCGCCAGTTTCTCCCGCGTACGCAGTAATACCTGCGTCTGCACATCAAACTCTTCACGGTTGACCAGATCCATCCGGGTCAGCTGCGCCTGAAGAACCTGACGAATTTTCTTTTCGACATCATCACCAAACTCACGAACACCTTTAGGCATCGCTTCGTGAACCTGACGGGCAAGTTGTTCAATTTTTTTCGTGTCGATCATGATGATTTCCTGGTTACGGAGAGCTGTGTCAGCGTGTTTACCAACGTAATAAGTGTTAAGTGTAATGCCAGAAATGAAAAGGATAAACCTCAAATCGGTAACGCAGGAAATGCAAAAGCAATTGCGCTATTGATGATTGCCGCCTCAAACGATCGGCGTTATAGTTGAAAGGCTTATTCTCAGGGCGGGGCGCAATTCCCCACCGGCGGTAAATCAGCTTCGGCTGAAAGCCCGCGAGCGCTTTATCTCGATGAAAAGAGAGGTAAAGGTCAGCAGATCCGGTGTAATTCCGGAGCCGACGGTTACAGTCCGGATGGGAGAGGGTAACGACATCTGTCGGACAGTTGTGTCTGCATCACGTTATTGCCACGTCTTTTTGACGTCACTCCTAAGCACGCCCTGATTCTGGTAACCCATACATTTTAAGGTTTTTATTACCATGAATCAGACGCTACTTTCTGAATTTGGCACGCCTGAACAGCGTGTAGAACGTGCTATCGCCGCCCTGCGTGAGGGACGCGGTGTGATGGTACTCGACGATGAAAATCGTGAAAACGAAGGCGATATGATCTTCGCCGCAGAAACCATGACTGTTGAACAGATGGCGCTGACTATTCGTCACGGCAGCGGCATCGTCTGTCTCTGCCTGACCGAAGCGCGTCGGCAGCAGCTTGACCTGCCCATGATGGTGGAAAACAACACCAGCTCCTTTGGCACCGGCTTCACCGTGACCATTGAAGCGGCTGAAGGCGTCACCACTGGCGTCTCCGCGCAGGATCGCATCACCACCATCCGCGCCGCCATTGCCGACAATGCCAAACCTACCGATCTGCATCGCCCTGGTCATGTCTTTCCGTTGCGTGCCAGCGAAGGCGGCGTATTGACCCGTGGCGGACATACTGAAGCGACTATCGATTTAGTGACGCTGGCCGGCTTTAAGCCCGCTGGTGTGCTGTGTGAACTGACGAACGACGACGGCACTATGGCTCATGCGCCTGAAGCGATTGCGTTTGCCCGTCAGCACAACATGCCGGTAGTCACCATCGAAGATCTGATCGCCTGGCGTCGCGCGCACGAAACGCGCTACGCCAGCTAATCTCTTTGATGCGATAAACAGGCCCCGAGCGGGGCCTGTTTTATTCCTGTCGCACCGCCATGGCGCGGGCTGAACTCTCGCTTTTCCTCACTTCTCCCTGCTGAATTCGTTTTAATCTGATACGTCAAATTTCATTCAAATTTCCTGGTGATCATCATCACGGTTATCCGCGTGATAACCTGGCGAATGCGCGTATCGTAGTGGCTATTAAACAACCGGATCCCGGAGATGACGAATGAGCCAGTTACGCATGCCAGCCCTGTTTTTAGGCCATGGCAGCCCGATGAATGCCCTTGAAGAGAACCGCTATACCGCCGCGTGGCGTCACGCTGGCGATACGCTGCCACGTCCACGCGCAATTATTGCGGTTTCGGCGCACTGGTATACGCGTGGCACCGCCGTGACGGCAATGGCACAGCCGAAGACCATTCATGATTTTGGTGGCTTCCCACAGGCGCTGTTTGATACGCGCTATCCGGCACCGGGATCGCCTGAACTGGCTCGGCAGCTGGCAGAGCAGTTAGCGCCCGTCGAGGTGAAGCTGGATCAGGATTGGGGACTGGACCATGGCTCCTGGGGTGTCCTGATTAAGATGTACCCGGATGCCGATATTCCGGTGGTACAGCTCAGTATTGACGGCACCAGACCTATGGCATGGCACTTTGAGATGGGCCAGAAACTGGCAGCACTGCGCGATCAGGGCGTAATGATTGTCGCCAGCGGCAACGTGGTGCATAACCTGCGTAAAGTGCGCTGGGATGGCAACAGCGAAGTCTATCCGTGGGCCAGCAGTTTTGAGCAGTTTGTCCGCGATAACCTGGCGGTGCAGAGCGATGCCGCTTCTCATCCGCTGGTTAATTTTATGGACCATCCTGGCGCGGCGCTTTCTAACCCAACACCTGAGCACTATCTGCCGCTGCTCTATGTACTGGGCGCACGTCAGCCGGATGAGACAATCAGCATTCCGGTTGATGGCATGGAGATGGGTGCCATCAGCATGTTGTCGGTTCAGGTAGGTTAGGGCGAAGCGGAGAGAAAACAGGCCAGAAGCTGGCCTGTTATTATCGCGGTGCGTTAACCGATAAAGGCGTGCGGATAGAAACGGGAAAGATCCTGAGTGATCAGGTCACGATCTTCACGCAGGCCGATTCCGGCCGGTTGATCGTCGATCAGCCAGCTTCCAATCAGCGTATAACTGTCGCCAAATTTTGGCAGCGGATGGAACTGCTGGACGATCATTCCTTCTTCGCCGTACGGCCCATCAACGCGGGCAATCTCCTGACCATTTTCCACGATCCGGATGTTAGCGCCTTCACGTGAAAACAGTGGCTTCACCACATATTTTTCCATGTGTGGCACGTCATCTTCTGCGAACCAGGCGGGCAGCAGGTTAGGATGATTTGGGAACATCTCCCACAGCAGCGGCAGCAGAGCTTTGTTCGAAATGATGCTTTTCCATGCCGGTTCCAGCCAGCGCACGCCAGCATCGCCCAGCTTGGTAGAGAACATTTCACGCAGCATGAACTCCCACGGATAGAGCTTGAACAGGTTACTAATCACCTGATCATGAGCGTCGGTGAATTCACCTTTTTCGCCCAGGCCAATCTCATCAATATAGAGAAATTCACTCGGCAGACCCGCTTCGGTGGCGCAATCCTGAAGATACTGCACGGTGCCACGATCTTCGTCGGTGTCGCGGCAGCAGGCGAAGTGCAGCCAGTTAAAGCCGTGCTGCTGGTGTAACGCGGCAAAGCGTTCAATCAGCTTTTCCTGCAGGCTATTAAACTGATCGCTGCCGGCGGGGAGTTGACCGGCGTTAAGCTGGTCTTCCAGCCAGAGCCACTGGAAAAATGCCGCTTCATACAGCGAGGTCGGCGTATCGGCATTGTTCTCCAGCAGTTTAACATCATCCTTGCCATCCCAGGCGAGATCCAGACGAGAGTACAGCGATGGCTGACGCTGATGCCATGAATCGCGCACGAAATCCCAGGTATGCTTAGGAATGCGGAATTTAGTCAGCAGCGCTTCGCTGTTGACCACTTTTTCCACCACCTGCAGGCACATCTGATGCAACTCAGCGGTAACATCTTCCAGATGCTCAATTTGCGCCAGCGTGAACTGATAATAAGCATCTTCACACCAGTAGGGCTCGCCATGCATGGTGTGAAAACGAAAACCGAATTCGGTGGCTTTTTCGCGCCAGCCCGGGCGCTCTGAAATGGCAATGCGTTCCATTGGGGCGTTAGCCTCCCATTGAGCGGCTGGAGGTGCCGGTGGCGCTGCTGCGCTGCATGCTGTTCTGCTTCGCGACGGTTTCACCAAAGCCACCACGGGTAATGGTCGACGTGGTCGCCGGTTTTGGTGCCAGCGCCGTTTTCGGCACAGTCATGGTTTTGCCAGAGGTAGCTGCGCCATAGTTACGGCCCGATGCATCAACAAACTGACCATTGGCCGGGCTGCGGGCATTTTTCGGAGAGAACAGCGGTTGCTGCGCAAAGCCCGAACCACCGCCCATCATGCGGCCCATCATGTAACCCGCCATCAGTGGCATCCAGAAGCTGCCGCCGCTCTGCTGTGATTCCGCATTGGTGGTGCCCACGCCTGCCTGAGCCGGTGTCTGCTGACACTGGTTTTCGCCAAATTCAGCGACACAATCTTCACGGGTGGCATATTTTGGCGCGGTGCGTTCCGCCTCTTTTTTGGCCTCATTGAATGCGGTGGTACATTGCGCACTCTGGCCCGGATTGGCTTTCGAACAGTCATCGGCGTTCTGGTACATCGAAACCGTTTCATCGTTCTGTTCACAGCCAGCCAGCATAAATACCGCCGAAACGGCGATAGCAACAGGCGTTAAATGGCGTGCCTGCCAGCTCTTACGAAAAGCGGCATAGCGAATAGATTTTGTGCGTTTCATTATGATTATCCTGTGCCCAAAGGTAGCGCATAGAATAGGGGATGGGGGGGTAAAATTGAAGCTGGAGGCCTGATGCAACAGGGATCTTTACTTAGTTATACGTTCAACAGAGAGGCGGGCCGCAAAGCAGCCCACCTGCTGATTAATTACCGAAAGGATTACCGCTACTGTGGCGAGCCGCAGGACGTGCGGCCTCAGAAGAGCCGGTTGCCACCGGACCGCTATCCACACGTGCGGTCTGCTGGGCATTTTCCGGTGCCACGGTTTCCGGTGACGTCGGGATCTCTTTACCAAGCTGGCTGTTCAGTTTCTGCAGGCTCTGCTCATTGAGCGTACCCAGCGCATAACTGATATTCAGCTGGTTAATCAGGTAGCTATAGCGCGCATCAGAGAGCTGCTGCTTCGCGTTGTAGAGCACGGTAGTTGCATCGAGCACATCGACGATAGTACGTGTACCCACCTGATAGCCTGCTTCTGACGCATCGAGAGAGCTTTGCGCAGAGACCACGGCCTGTTTGTAGGCGTTGATGCTGCTGATAGACGCATTCACGTTGTTAAACGATGAACGTACGGTCTGAACCGCAGAGCGGTGCGCGCTTTCCAGTGATTCACTGGCGCTGACGAAGCTGTACTGCGCCTGTTTCACCTGAGAGGTGACGCTGCCGCCGCTATAGAGTGGCAGTGAGAAGCTCAGGCCAACCTGGTTAGAACCGGTAATGGAGTCAGTTGAACCCTGGCTCTGGTTCGCACGGCTGCCGCCATACTTGCTGTTTGACAGGCCGGTAGAGGCAGTCAGACCAATAGTAGGCATATGACCCGCTTCCATCTGGCGGATCTGCTCACGGGCTAAATCCTGGTTCAGACGCGCAGAGAGCAGCGACAGGTTACGGGCTTCCGCCTGCTTAAGCAGTGCGCTCACGGGTTCCGGCTTATCGGTTCTGAAGCGATCGATGCTCAGCGAAGCAAGCGACATGTAATCCATGCCGGTGATCTGACGCAGCGTTTCTACGTTATTATCAAGGTTGTTACGCGCGGTGACTTCGTTGGCCAGCACGCTGTCATACTGGGCGCGGGCGTTCTGTACGTCAGTGATGGCAACCAGGCCAACGTTAAAGCGCTGAGTGGTCTGATCCAGCTCGCGATAGATCGACTGTTTCTGCGCTTCAGTGTAAGAAAGCGTATCAATCGCTTTCAGCACGTTGAAGTAGGCGGTCGCGGTGTTCAGAATCAGATCCTGCTGTGCGACCTGATAGGTGACATCCTGAATACCGGCAGCTTTTTCCTGCAGGGTCAGCGCGCGCCATTTCGACATGTCGAAAATAGTCTGGGTCAATTGCAGCGTGCCGCTGGTCGTGTTGGAATGGAGACCGCTGCTGTCGCGATAGCCGTTGTTATAGGTGTAGTCTGCACCCAGGCCGAGCTGGGGTAATAATGGGCTGCGCGCTTCGTTGATTTTCTCAAAAGCAGAATCGCGATCGGCAGCGGCGCTGCGCAGATCCGGGTTGCTCAGACGCGCTTGCTGGTAAACCTGAAGCAGGTCTTCGGCCTGGCTGGCGAAGCTGAAACCGCCCAGGCTCAGCCCAATAAAAAATGGGAGCAGTTTTTTCATTTGCATTCCTTTTGTTGCAGCAAATTGCAGTGGGTGCGCTGCCGGGTAAGCCAAAAATTATCGCCGATTCTAGCAGAGGGCAACTGTGAGATAAGTTGGCTGAACGTGCCTTCTCCCTCTAATTTACGTAAATAATTCAGAAAGAACTACTTACATGGAGCACAGTTACAGGCTTTTTTCGCTCCACCCCAATCTGCACAAGGAACCTGATGATGCCGGAAGAAAAAAAATCCCCTGTGACTTTCACAAAAAACGATGTAGAAATTATTGCACGCGAAACCGTCTATGATGGTTTTTTTTCCATCGAACGTTACCGCTTCCGCCATCGCCAGTTTAATGGCGAAATGAGTGGGGAAGTGCAGCGTGAAGTTTTTGAGCGCGGACATGCCGCCGTGCTGCTACCTTATGATCCCTTACGCGATGAAGTGGTGCTGATTGAGCAGATCCGCATCCCGGCTTATGACAGCAGTGCTTCACCCTGGCTGCTGGAGATGGTCGCCGGCATTATTGAACCCGGCGAATCTGTTGAGCAGGTTGCGCGCCGTGAAGCCGTTGAAGAAGCAGGTCTGGACGTTGGCCGGGTTAAGCCTGTGCTTAGCTATCTGGCCAGCCCTGGTGGCACCAGCGAACGTCTGTCGGTGCTGATTGGGGAAGTGGATGCCAGCCAGGCAGAGGGATGCCATGGTCTGGAGGAAGAGAATGAGGATATTCTTGTGCATGTGGTAAGCCGCGAACAGGCTTATCGCTGGGTGGAAGAGGGGATAATCGACAATGCGGCGTCTGTCATCGCCCTGCAATGGCTGGCGTTGCACCATGAAAAACTACGCGAAGAGTGGATACAAAAATGAAACAGCGCTATACCCCTGACTTTCCCGAAATGATGCGGCTCTGCGAAACCAACTTCGCCCAGTTACGCCGCCTGCTGCCGCGCAACGATGAGGCGGGAGAATCGGTGATTTATCAGGTAAATGGCGCCCGTTATCAGCTGACGATTCAGGAGTCGACGCGCTACACCACGCTGGTGGAGATCCGCCAGGTCGCGCCTGCTGTGAGTTACTGGAGCCTGCCCTCAATGTCGGTTCGGCTCTATCACGATGCGATGGTCGCCGAAGTGTGTTCAACTCAACAGATCTATCGCTTCAAAGCGCGCTATGATTATCCTAATAAAAAATTGCATCAGCGCGATGAAAAGCATCAGATAAACCAGTTTCTTGCAGACTGGCTGCGCTACTGCCTGGCGCATGGCGCGATGGCAGTTCCGGTCTGCTGATGCGTATAATGCAGTAAATGGCGTGGAGACGAAGGAAACGCTTTGGATAGCCTGCTAACTCTTCCTGCAGCGAACGGTTCCGAAATCAGGATTTTGCAAATCACGGATACCCACCTCTTCGCGGGAAAACATGAATCGCTGCTTGGCGTGAACACCTGGTCGAGTTATGACGCGGTGCTGGATGCGATTATTGCGCAACAGCGCGACTATGACCTGATCATCGCTACCGGCGATCTCGCCCAGGATCACTCTGTCGAAGCCTATCAGCATTTTGCTGAGGGCATCTCACGTTTACCGCGACCCTGTGTCTGGCTGCCCGGTAATCACGACTTTCAGCCCGCGATGGTTGACACGCTGGCGGCAGCGCACATTAATGCCCATAAACAGGTGCTGGTGGGTGAGCAGTGGCAGATTGTGTTGCTCGATAGCCAGGTCTACGGTGTCCCGCATGGGATGCTGAGCGACTATCAGCTGGAGTGGCTCGACAACGCGCTGTCCCGCTTTCCGCAACGCCATACGCTGGTCCTGCTGCATCACCATCCGCTGGCCTCGGGCTGTACCTGGCTCGATCAGCACAGCCTGCGCAATTCCCATCAGCTCGATGCGGTATTACAGCGCTACCCGTTAGCCCGGACGCTGGTCTGTGGTCATATTCATCAGGAGCTGGATCTGGAGTGGCATGGCCGCCGCGTGCTGGCGACGCCGTCAACCTGCGTCCAGTTCAAACCGCACTGTACCAGCTTTACGATTGACACCGTGGCGCCTGGCTGGCGCTGGTTTACCCTGCATCCGGATGGCGGCCTTGAGACCGAGGTCAACCGGCTTGACACCGACGCTTTTCGTCCCGATTTAGACTCAGAAGGATATTAACGCGTGGCGGCATTGCTTTATCTGCACGGTTTTAACAGCTCGCCGCAGTCGGCGAAGGCAACGCAGTTCCGGCAATGGTTAGAGGCGCAGCACCCCGGCATCGAGATGATCGTGCCTCAGTTGCCGACTTTTCCGGCCGATACCGCGGCCATGCTGGAAGATCTGGTGCTGAGCCGCAGTGGCGAAACGCTGGGGCTGGTGGGCTCTTCGCTGGGCGGTTATTACGCCACCTGGCTGTCGCAATGCTTTATGCTGCCCGCCGTAGTCGTCAATCCTGCGGTGCGACCTTTTGAGCTGCTGGCGGATTTCCTGGGCGAAAATCAGAATCCCTACACCGGCCAGCAATATGTGTTAGAGTCACGCCACATTTACGATCTCAAAGTAATGCAGATTGAACCGCTGGAAGCGCCCGATTTACTCTGGCTGCTGCAACAGACCGGCGATGAAGTTCTCGATTACCGCCAGGCGCTCGATTATTACAGCGCGTGCCGTCATACGGTAGAAGAGGGCGGAAATCATGCATTTACTGGATTCGAGCGCCATTTCCCGCAGATTCTGGACTTTCTCGGTCTGAATCATCCCTGAGTAATGCGGAAATCGCACCCCATTTCACCCTTCTAATCAGACATTTACGATGAGTCAATCTAACTATAACGCGGATGCCATTGAGGTCCTGACTGGCCTTGAGCCTGTTCGCCGTCGTCCGGGCATGTATACCGATACGACGCGGCCCAACCATTTGGGTCAGGAAGTGATTGATAACAGCGTCGATGAGGCGCTGGGCGGCCATGCGAAGCGGGTTGAAGTGATTCTGCACGCTGACCAGTCGCTGGAAGTGATTGATGATGGCCGCGGCATGCCGGTGGATATCCATCCGGAAGAGGGCGTGCCAGCCGTCGAGCTGATTCTGTGTCGTCTGCATGCGGGCGGCAAGTTCTCCAACAAAAACTATCAGTTTTCGGGCGGCCTGCACGGCGTCGGTATCTCGGTAGTTAACGCCCTGTCAAAACGGGTCGAAGTCACGGTGCGCCGTAATGGCGAAATCTATGACATGGCGTTTGAAAATGGCGACAAAGTGCAGGATCTCACCGTCACCGGCACGGTGGCTAAACGTAACACCGGCACGCGCGTCCATTTCTGGCCCGATGAAAGCTTCTTCGACAGCCCGCGTTTCTCGGTATCGCGTCTTTCCCATCTGCTGAAAGCCAAAGCGGTGCTCTGCCCTGGCGTTGAGATTGTCTTCAAAGACAAGCTGAACAATACCGAACAGCGCTGGTGCTACGAAGATGGCCTGACCGACTACCTGTGTGAAGCGGTGAATGGCTTACCGACGCTGCCGGAAAAACCTTTTGTCGGCAGCTTTGCCGGTGATGTGGAAGCGGTGGACTGGGCGCTGTTGTGGCTGCCGGAAGGCGGTGAGCTGTTAACGGAAAGCTACGTTAACCTGATCCCGACCATGCAGGGCGGAACGCACGTCAACGGCCTGCGTCAGGGGCTGCTGGATGCCATGCGCGAGTTCTGCGAATACCGCAACATCCTGCCGCGTGGCGTGAAGCTCTCAGCGGAAGATATCTGGGATCGCTGTGCCTATGTGCTGTCGGTCAAGATGCAGGATCCGCAGTTCGCCGGGCAGACCAAAGAGCGTCTCTCCTCACGTCAGTGTGCTGCCTTTGTCTCTGGCGTTGTAAAAGATGCCTTCAGCCTGTGGCTGAACCAGAATATTCAGACGGCGGAAATGCTGGCTGAGCTGGCGATCTCCAGCGCCCAGCGTCGTATGCGGGCAGCCAAAAAAGTGGTGCGTAAAAAGCTCACCAGCGGACCGGCTCTGCCGGGCAAACTGGCGGACTGCACCGCGCAGGACCTGAATAAAACAGAACTGTTCCTGGTCGAGGGGGACTCGGCAGGTGGATCGGCCAAGCAGGCGCGCGATCGTGAATATCAGGCGATCATGCCGCTGAAAGGCAAGATCCTGAACACCTGGGAAGTCTCTTCCGATGAGGTGCTGGCGTCGCAGGAAGTGCATGATATTTCCGTGGCGATCGGCATTGATCCTGACAGCGAAGATCTTTCGCAGCTGCGTTACGGCAAGATCTGTATTCTGGCGGATGCGGACTCCGATGGTCTGCACATTGCTACACTGCTCTGTGCGCTGTTCGTGAAGCATTTCCGCTCACTGGTCAGAAATGGTCACGTCTACGTCGCCATGCCGCCGCTCTACCGTATCGATCTCGGTAAAGAGGTTTACTACGCGCTGGACGAAGATGAGAAAGAGGGCGTGCTGGAGCAGCTGAAACGCAAGAAGGGCAAACCGAACGTTCAGCGCTTTAAAGGGCTGGGCGAGATGAACCCGTTACAGCTGCGCGAAACGACGCTGGATCCGAATACCCGTCGGCTGGTTCAGCTGACGATCAGTGAAGAGGATGTTGACCAGACGCTGCGCATGATGGATATGCTGCTCGCGAAAAAACGTTCCGAAGACCGGCGTAACTGGTTGCAGGAAAAAGGCGATATGGCCGATATTGAAGTGTAGAAAACAGGACGCGAAAGCGTCCTGTTTGCTTTGTACTTCAGCCTGTACATCCTCAGAGAATCCGGCAGATTCAGAGCAGAGACAGTAACCCTTGTGAAAATTACCCTGGAAGAGCTACGCGCCTGGGTGGCGGTGGTGGACAGCGGTTCCATTACTGCGGCGGCATCCCAGCTGGCGCAGACCAGTTCCGGCATCAGCCGGGCGCTATCGCGGCTGGAGAGTAAGCTGCAGACCACGCTGTTGCATCGGACTACCCGACGGCTGGCGCTGACCGAAGAGGGGCAGGTTTTTCTGGAGCATGCGCGCCAGATCCTGGCCTCGGTTGAGCAGGCGGAAGAGCAGATTGCACTGCGGCGTGAGATACCGTCAGGCCGGCTGCGGGTGAATGCCGCCACGCCCTTTATGCTGCATGTGATTGTGCCGCTGGTTGAAGATTTTCGCGCCCGTTATCCGCTGATCCAACTCGAACTGAATACCGACGACATCATGATCGATCTGCTGGAGCAGCAGACCGACATTGCCATTCGCATTGGCGAACTGCGTGACTCCACGCTGCGCGCCCGGCTGCTTGGCAGTAGTGCAATCCGGCTGATGGCCAGTCCGGCCTATCTGGCAAAAGCGGGCACGCCGCAGAGCGTTGCCGATCTCGCGCACCATCAGACCATCGGCTTCAGCTATCCTGACACCCTCAACGTCTGGCCGATCTGGCAGCCCGATGGTGATTTTATGCGTGTCAAGCCGACGCTCTCGGCTTCGAGCGGTGAAACCATCCGGCAGCTGGCGCTGGCAGGACAGGGTATCGCACGGCTCTCCGACTTTGTCAGCCGGGAAGATTGCGCCGCTGGCCGGCTGGTGCCGGTTCTTCCCGCGGAAACCCGCGATCTGCGGTTGCCGGTGCATGCGGTTTATTACCGTAACACCACGCTCTCTTCGCGTATCGGCTGCTTTCTCGATTTTCTCCGCACCGAGATTGATCGGCGTCAGATGCTCTGATCCGGCCTGTCAGAAACAAAAAACCTCTGTCACAGGACAGAGGTTTGAGGAAGGTGACAAAGTCTGGCCGGATTTGCTTTCAGAACGTGCCTGCACAAGGAACACGGTCAGATCGGAAAGACGCAACTACCGCCATCCATGGCACGCTCGGCCCGCGCGATTACGCACCTCATCCCTGAGGTGCGCCCTGACCGGGCCAACGCTTTGCGTTGTTCAAAAACGCTCCCGGCGTTTTTATCCGGGCGGCGGGACGCTTTCCTCTTCTGACCGTGTTCCCTGCGCTTTGAGCTAATTTATTGCTGCCAGAGGCACCCTGCTGAGACTTCATCACCAGCCTTAACCCCCGCTACACAACCGGCGTTAAGGTTTCAGCAATCATCAGGCACTCGGTTCCAGCACCAGAATCTTCACATCCACCACATCATCTTTAATGATGGCGCGATGCGCATCCATATGCGGCATCTGCTGATGCTGCTCCAGATGGCGCAGCGTTTCCCACTGCTCCAGCATGAAAATAGAGTCTGGCGAGTTTTGCTTCCATGGCACCTGCGCCTGATGATCCAGCAGCGCGTCATACTGATGGCAGCCATCTTCTTCTAAGACCTGCGGGATCAGCTTTTTCACTGCATCCAGCACAGCCTGACGGCGACCGGGTTTAACACAAATTTCAGCAACGACTGTTAACATTCGCGAATTCCTCTTTCGTGGGAAAATAGGGGATAGCCCCCAACCATCTTACGCAAAAACGCGGCTAAGATGGGTCCGATAAGCGGCAATATCGCGTGGCACGTCCGGCGCTTTAATCACGTCGTTGCAGATAAAGGTCGGCAGCGCTTCCATTCCCAGGAACTGGTTGGCCTTGTGGAAGTGTAGATAGAGACCATCGACGCCGACGCCTTCAAAGAACTGTTCAGGGTCGGTAAAGGCCTGGAGCGGCGCATTCCAGGTCAGCGACAGCATATATTTTTTGCCCTGCAGCAGACCGCCGGAACCATATTTTTTTGCTGCATCGGAACGGGTACGACCATCGCTGGCGTAGAGCGAACCGTGGCCTTCAGTAAAGACTTCATCGATGTAACGCTTCACTGTCCAGGGTTCGCCCATCCACCAGCCCGGCATCTGATAAATCACCACATCGCTGTCGACATATTTCTGCACCTCATCGGCGATCACGTAATCGCTGTCAGCCACGGTGACTGACACTTCATGTCCCATGTCACGCAGCTGGCTGGCCGCAACATCGGTCAGGGTGTGGTTCAGTTCGCCTTTAGAGTGGGCAAAAGTTTTGCCGCCATCGATAATTAAAATCTTGCTCATGAATAGGTTGCCTCGTTTCCTGAATATGGTGCTCAGCTTACGTGCGCCGCAGCCGCAGAAAAATGCGTGGTTGATCACAACACTTTTGCTGCAGCAGCAACAATACGCCGGTTTATGGCACCATCGGTGGGCAAACTCACCATAAAAATCATAGAAAAAATCAGAATGAAAAAATTAATCCTCGCTTTGTTGCTGGCCAGCGGTGCTGTCCATGCGCAATCTCATCTCGACACCGTTCTCCGTTCTAAGACGCTCAAAGTCTGCACCACCGGCGATTACAAACCCTATAGCTATCTGCGACCCGATGGTCAGTATGAAGGGCTGGATATCAGCATGGCGAACGCGCTGGCTACCTCGCTCGGCGCAAAAGTAGAGTGGGTACAGACCAGCTGGAAAAACCTGATGCCAGACTTCCTGGCAAAGCAGTGTGACATCGCCGTCGGCGGCGTCTCCGTCACGCTGAAACGCCAGCAGACGGCCTGGTTCGCGCAGCCGCTGGACGTGGATGGCAAAATCCCGCTGGTGCGCTGCAGCGATAAAGAGCGCTTCCAGACCCTCGAACAGCTCAACCGGCCTGACGTACGGCTGATTGAACCGGCAGGTGGTACTAACGAAGCCTTTGTACACAGCCATCTGCCAGAGGCTTCGCTGACGCTGTTTCACGATAACGTCACCATCTTCCAGCAGCTGGTCGATAACAAAGCGGATGTGATGATCACCGATGCCTCAGAAGCGCGTTTTCAGCAGCAGCATTACCCGACGCTCTGCGCGATCAATCCCGACACACCGCTGCAGTATGGCGAGAAGGCTTACATGATCCCGCGTGACGACATCAGCTGGAAACTCTATGTCGATCAGTGGGTGCATCTCAGCATCGCCACGGGTGAATATCGTGATATTGCCCGTCAGTGGATAGGGTCAAAGCCCTGATTCACTTCAGCAGAGAGGTCAGGCACTTGCCGGTCTGAATCCGGCGTGCTTCCGGCACATGAAATTGCGCGGCGGGACGCCTATTGTCCCGCGCTTCCCCTGTGACTAACACCAGGGAATAAGGTACTATCCTCGCCAAACCACCGCCGGGTGTCCCGCCGTTGTGGGCCACGATGTGAGGATGAGAAATTAATGAGTGAACTGACTCAGGATGGTGCAGAGCGTCTCGCCCTGCACACATTCACCGAGAATGCGTACTTAAACTATTCGATGTACGTCATCATGGACCGCGCACTGCCTTACATTGGCGACGGATTAAAGCCGGTTCAGCGACGTATCATCTACGCCATGTCCGAGCTGGGGCTTAGCGCCAGCGCAAAATTCAAAAAATCGGCACGTACCGTGGGTGACGTGCTGGGTAAATACCATCCGCACGGCGACAGCGCCTGCTATGAAGCGATGGTGTTGATGGCGCAGCCGTTCTCCTACCGTTATCCGCTGGTTGACGGTCAGGGCAACTGGGGGGCGCCGGATGATCCCAAGTCGTTCGCGGCGATGCGTTACACCGAATCCCGTCTGTCAAAATATGCCGAGCTGCTGCTGGGCGAGCTGGGTCAGGGCACGGTCGACTATCAACCGAACTTTGATGGCACGCTGCAGGAGCCGAAGATGTTACCGGCGCGCCTGCCCAATATTCTGCTGAACGGCACCACCGGTATCGCCGTAGGCATGGCGACCGATATTCCGCCACACAACCTGCGCGAAGTGGCTCAGGCGGCGATCGCATTGATCGACGCGCCGAAAACCACGCTGGAACAGCTGCTGGATATTGTCCAGGGACCTGATTATCCGACCGAGGCGGAGATCATTACGCCGCGTGACGAAATCCGCAAAATTTATCAGACCGGGCGTGGTTCCATCCGCCAGCGTGCGGTATGGAAGAAAGAAGAGGGCGAGGTGGTCATCACCGCGTTGCCGCATCAGGTGTCAGGCGCGCGCGTGCTGGAGCAGATTGCTAACCAGATGCGCAATAAAAAGCTGCCGATGGTGGAGGATCTGCGTGATGAATCGGATCACGAGAACCCGACCCGCCTGGTGATCGTTCCGCGCTCCAACCGCGTCGATCTCGATCAGGTGATGAACCATCTGTTCGCCACCACCGATCTGGAGAAGAGTTACCGCGTTAACCTCAATATGATCGGCCTGGATAACCGCCCGGCGGTGAAAAATCTGCATGAAATCCTGACCGAATGGCTGGTGTTCCGCCGCGATACGGTCAAACGCCGTCTGAACTACCGGCTGGATCGCGTGCTGCGCCGCCTGCATATTCTGGAAGGTTTGCTGGTCGCATTCCTGAACATTGATGAAGTGATCGAGATCATCCGTACTGAGGATGAGCCGAAGCCGGTCCTGATGTCGCGTTTTGGCATCAGTGAAACGCAGGCCGAATCCATCCTCGAACTGAAGTTGCGCCACCTGGCAAAACTGGAAGAGATGAAGATCCGTGGCGAGCAGGCGGATCTGGAAAAAGAGCGCGATCAGCTGCAGGCGACGCTGGCGTCTGAACGCAAGATGAATACCCTGCTGAAAAAAGAGTTACAGGCTGACAGCGCCAGCTACGGCGACGATCGTCGTTCGCCGCTGTGTGAGCGTGAAGAAGCCAAAGCTCTGAGCGAAACCGAGCTGGTGCCGTCTGAACCGGTCACCATTGTGCTGTCGCAAATGGGCTGGGTGCGCAGCGCCAAAGGCCACGATATCGATCCAGCCGGACTGAGCTATAAAGCGGGCGACAGCTATCTGGCTGCCGCACGCGGCAAGAGCAATCAGCCGGTGGCCTTTATCGACTCCACGGGCCGCAGCTATACGCTGGATCCGACATCGCTGCCTTCCGCGCGCGGACAGGGCGAGCCGCTGACCGGCAAGCTGACGCCACCGCCGGGTGCGGTGGTTGAACAGGTGCTGATGGAGCCGGATGACCAGCGTCTGCTGATGGCCTCTGATGCGGGCTACGGTTTCATCTGTACCTTCAGCGACCTGGTGTCGCGCAACCGTGCCGGTAAAGCGCTGCTGACGCTGCCGGACAATGCCCGCGTAATGACGCCAATGGCGGTCCATCATGAAGATGACATGCTGCTGGCGATTACCCAGGCGGGACGGATGCTGATGTTCCCGGTTGGCGAACTGCCGCAGATGTCGAAAGGCAAGGGCAACAAAATCATCTCTATTCCGTCAGCAGAAGCCGCCGCGGGTCAGGACAAACTGGCCTGGCTGATGATCCTGCCGCCGGGCAGTGCGATCACACTGCACGTGGGCAAACGTAAAATGCTGCTGCGCAGTGAAGAGCTACAGAAATTCCGTGCCGATCGCGGACGTCGCGGCACGCTGTTACCGCGCGGCCTGCAAAAAATTGATCGTGTTGAACTGGATGCACCTGCGCGTCCGGCGAGCCCGGATAGCGAAGCGTAAACTACCCGGCTGACCCTGCGTCAGCCGTGGCTCAATGAGGGAACTATGTTACTGATTCTGCGTGCCATTATCGTCGTCATTTATTCGATCCTAATCTGTATCTTTGGCTGTATCTGGTGTCTTTTTTCACCACGCGATCCGCGCCACGTCGCCACTTTTGGCCGTCTGTTCGGCAAATTATCGACGGTGTTTGGTCTTAAAGTCGATCTGCGCAAACCGGAAGGCGCAGAGAATTATGGTAATGCGATTTATATCGCCAACCATCAGAACAACTACGACATGGTCACCGCGGCTAAAATGGTGCAGCCCTATACGGTAACCGTGGGCAAGAAGAGCCTGCTGTGGGTGCCGTTTTTTGGCCTGCTCTACTGGCTGACCGGCAACCTGCTGATTGACCGCGATGACCGGGCGAAAGCGCGCGGCACCATCGGTGAGCTGGTGGATCAGTTTAACCGCAAGCGCATCTCCATCTGGATGTTTCCTGAGGGAACGCGCAGCCGTGGCCGTGGCCTGCTGCCGTTTAAAACTGGTGCCTTCCACGCTGCCGTGGCGGCGGGCGTGCCGATCATTCCGATTGTGGTCTCCAATACCCATGGCAAGATCGATCTCAACCGCTGGAACAACGGGCTGGTTATTGTTGAGATGCTGCCGCCGGTTGATGTAAAAGCATTCGAGTCTTCGTCGGTGCGTAAGCTGGCTACCCACTGTCGCGAACTGATGGCGGCGAAGCTGGAAGAACTCAACGCCGAAGTCGCAGAACGCGAAAAAAACGGAAAAATCTGACCGGCGAGCCATTCGCCGAACTATCCTGCATGGATGCCGCGCGGCGGGCCTTATCCGGCTCGCCGTGAACGCAGCACAGCAAAAACAGATCAATAAAAACAGGGTCGGCGCTTAGCGCCACGCGTAAAGGGTCAGAAGTTTTATGTCTTTCAGCAGACGTCAGTTCATCCAGCTTTCTGCCGGAGCGGCGCTTAGCGCCAGTTTACTCCCTCATGCGGCACATGCCGCCTCTTCAGCCAATGGCGATACACCGCTTCCGGTTCCGCCGTTGCTGGAATCCCGTCGCGGCCAGCCGCTGTTCCTGACGATGCAGCGCAGCCACTGGTCATTTAATGGCGACAATAACAAAGTGCCGGTGTGGGGTATCAATGGCCTCTATCTTGGCCCGACCGTCCGGGTTTACAGCGGTGACGACGTAAAGCTGATCTACAGCAACCGGCTGAATGAGTCCGTCTCCATGACCGTCAGCGGTTTACAGCTGCCGGGTGCATTAATGGGTGGCGCGCCACGTATGATGTCGGCCGGTGTCGACTGGTCGCCGGTGCTGCCGATTCGTCAGGCGGCCTCAACCTGCTGGTATCACGCCAATACCCCAAACCGCATGGCGCCGCATATCTATAACGGTCTGGCGGGTATGTGGCTGGTGGAAGATGACATCGGTAAACAGCTGCCGCTGCCGAAGCATTACGGCGTCGATGACTTCCCCATCATCATTCAGGACAAGCGGCTCGATAACTTTGCCACGCCGGTCTATGACCCGCCGCAGGATGGTGGTTTCCTGGGTGATACGCTGCTGGTGAATGGGGTACGCAATCCGTATGTTGAGGTGTCACGCGGCTGGGTACGCCTGCGTCTGCTGAACGCCTCGAATGCGCGACGCTATCAGATGGTGCTCAGCGATAATCGTCCGTTTATGGTGATTGCCAGCGATCAGGGCTATCTGCCTGCGCCGGTTGCGGTGCAGCGTCTGTCACTGGCGCCGGGCGAACGTCGCGAAGTGCTGGTGGATATGTCGCAGGGCGATGAAGTGTCGATTACGGCGGGAACGGCGGCAGGCATTATGGATCGGCTGCGCGGTTTCTTTGAGCCATCTTCTATTCTGACCTCCACCCTGATCCTGACGCTGCGCCCAACCGGCTTACTGCCGCTGGTGACGGATAATCTCCCGATGCGGCTGCTGGCCGACCAGATTCTGGATGGGGTGGCGGTGCGCACCCGCGAATTCCGCATCGGTGACAGCATGCCGGGCATCAACGGCGCGCTCTGGGATATGAACCGCATTGACACCACTGCGCAGCAGGGCACCTTTGAGCGCTGGATCCTGCACGCCGATCGGCCACAGTCGCTGCATATTCAGGGCGTTATGTTCCTGATTAAAAGTGTGAATGGCGCACAGCCGATGGGCGAAGATCGTGGCTGGAAAGATACGGTGTGGGTCGATGGCAGCGTGGAACTGATGGTCAGCTTCCCGCAAAGTTCGTCAGATCACTTCCCGTTTGTCTACCACAGTCAGACCCTGGAACTGGCCGATCGCGGTACGGCGGGTCAGCTGGTGGTGCAGCCCACTGCATAACAGCGCGGTCAGGCAGGAAGAACCCGCCTGACCGCATTAAGCCCCCTCTGCCCGTCAACGGCAGGGCAGAGCGGTTAAGGTCACCTTCACGTCAGTTAAAAGTGTCCGGATCCGGCCCCAGACGATTACCGCTGTCCAGTTTCGCAATATCACTCACTTCATGCTTATCCAGACGGAAGTCGAATACCTTAAAGTTCTCTTCGATACGTGCTGGCGTCACCGACTTCGGAATCACCACCAGACCGCTATCCAGATGCCAGCGGATCACGATCTGCGCCGGGGTCTTACCATATTTCTTCGCCAGCGACTTGATGATCTCCTGATCAAAAACGCCTTTGCCGCCCTGTGCCAGCGGACTCCAGGATTCGGTCTGGATCTGGTGCAGCGCGTTCCACGCATGCAGCGTACGCTGCTGTAGCATCGGGTGCAGCTCAATCTGGTTCACGACCGGCGTCACACCGGTTTCATCCAGCAGACGCTTCAGGTGCGCTTCATGGAAGTTACAGACGCCGATGCTTTTGGTCAGCCCCTGCTGCTGCAATTCGATCATCTTCTTCCAGGCATCAACGTAGTGGTCTTTTTCCGGGCACGGCCAGTGCATCAGATAGAGATCGACCTGCTCCAGTTTGAGTTTCTCCAGGCTGGTTTCCATCGCCTGCTGAACATTCTGCTGATCGTCGTTCCACAGTTTGGTGGTCACGAAAATCTCTTCGCGCGGCACATCGGTTTCCTGCAGAGCCTGGCCAATCGCCTCTTCATTCTTATAGGCGGCGGCGGTATCGATTGAGCGATAGCCGACCTCAAGCGCTTTCAGCACCGCATGACGCGCATCTTCGATGCTGGCCTGCCAGACACCGAGTCCGAGTTGCGGCATCATATTGCCATCGCGCAGTTTGATAATGGGTTGGTCTGCCATAGTTGCTCCTTTCCGTTGCGGTTAACCCGTGAGAATTCACTGTGCTTAAGTCTAGCCAACAATTTTCAGCCTGCTCAGCGTCAGCAACAACAGCAGGTCTGTTCTTCTGCCCGATCCGGTAAATTTCTTGCCTGATTCTCCAGGCTGCTGGCGGTTCAGGCATTCGCGCGGCACACTGGCTTTTTGTCCGAAAAGGAGTCGCTATGGCGCACGATGCACTCTGTCACCGGCTGGCACAGCAGGTAGTCACCTTAATGACTCATGGTCGCGACCGTCTTTGCCCGGTCGAAAATGTGTCACTGATTTATGCTAATCAATATCGTCCCCGTACGCCGATGATGTATCAGCCCGGCATTGTTATCCTGTTTCAGGGCAGCAAAACCGGCTATCTCGGCAGCACCGTGTTTCAGTATGACGCCAGCAAATACCTGATGCTGACCGTGCCGCTGCCGGTGGAGTGCGAAACCTGGGCCTCGCCGGAAATACCGATTGCCGGGCTGTGTCTCAGGGTTGATACCGCCAGCCTGCAGGATCTGCTGATTGAAATCGGCGACGACGATCAGTTTCAGCCTCAGCCGCAGACTTCGGGTATCCACTCAGCGTGGCTGACGGAACCGATGCTGTGCGCCGCGGAGCGGCTGCTGGATGTGATGACCCAGCCGCGCGATGCGCGCGTTCTGGGGCCGCACATCGTGCGTGAAATTATTTACTATGTGCTGACCGGTCCGATCGGCGGCGCGCTGCTTTCGCTGGTGAGCCGACAGACGCAGTTCAGCCTGATCGCGCGTGCCCTGCGACGGATTGAGAATCACTATGCGGAAAACCTCAGCGTTGATGCGCTGGCAGCAGAAGTGAACATGAGCGTCTCAGCCTTTCACCATAACTTCAAAGCGGTGACGCAGACCTCGCCGTTGCAGTATCTCAAGCGCTATCGCCTGCATCAGGCGCGACTGCTGATGCTGCACGATGGACTAAAGGCGAGTGCGGCGGCGGTGCGGGTGGGCTATGAAAGCCCTTCACAATTTTCGCGGGAGTTTAAACGCTATTTCGGCGTGACGCCGGGGGAAGAGGTGAGTCGTGTCAGGCAGACGGTAGCGGATCCGTCCGCCTGAGTGGCGGCGGATCCGAAAGCCAGATGCGCGTCAGGCGCGTTTCTGGCGACGCTTTTTCCAGATCACCACAATGCTGCCGGACAGGCCGAGCACCAGCAACACCATCGGCAGTATCATCAGGATCGCCATCACCTGATCTTCATGACGCTTGATAAACGGCACCTGACTGATGCCATAGCCAAAGGCAACGACAATGCCGACCCACAGCACGCCGCTGAGCCAGTTAAACAGCTGAAAGCGGCCATTCTGTAAGCCTGCAATGCCCGCCATAGTCGGCAGGATCGTGCGGATAAAGGCGAGAAAACGGCCGACCAGCAGCGCCATCAGCCCGTGACGGTTAAACATATTCCAGGCGCGCTGGTGATACTGTGCCGGCAGATGCATCAGCCAGCTCTTCACCAGCCGGGTATTCCCCAGCCAGCGGCCCTGCAGGTAGCTCAGCCAGCAGCCCAGGCTGGCAGCGGTCGTGAGGATCACCATTGTCGGCACAAAATCCATCACCCCTTTGGCCACCATCGCCCCGGCCAGCAGCAGCAGGCTGTCGCCTGGCAGGAAAGAGGCGGGCAACAGACCATTTTCCAGAAACAGCGTCAGGAACATTACGCCGTATACCACCCACACTACATCCGGATTTGCCAGCGCGGCAAAATCCTGATGCCAGAGCGCCTGGACAATCTCGTGTAAAACACCCATTAGCGATTCCATCACGTCACAAGGAACAATCCGTCTGCGTTCAGACAGCGCAGTGATTTCACTGATAACCTGAACGATGCGGGATAAATTTTAACAACAAATGAGCCGGTGCCCGGCAAACTCTGTGGGCCACCGCTACGTGGTTTATCTTCTGTTTACTTTCTGTTTATCTGACTTAGCGCGTCAGGCGTGCAAAACCGGCCTCCAGGTCAGCCAGCAGATCATCAACATGCTCCAGACCAATATGCAGCCGCACCAGCGTGCCGGTGAAATCCACACCGCCCGCCGGACGAATCTCTGCCAGCTCTTCCGGCTGATTCGCCAGGATCAGCGATTCATAACCGCCCCAGGAGTAAGCCATGCTGAAATGATGGAAGTGATCGAGATATTCCGCCAGTTGGGGCGCGCTTAATTTTTTCTGCAGGATGAACGAGAAGAGGCCGCTGCTACCGTTAAAATCGCGCTGCCAGAACGCATGACCTTTGCTTTGCGCCAGTGCCGGGTGATTCACTCGTGCCACTTCCGGGCGCGCCGCCAGCCACTCTGCCACCTGAATCGCACTCTCTTCATGCTGACGCAGACGGGTACCCAGCGTACGCAGACCGCGACTCGCCATGTAGGCGGTATCGGCATCCACCATCTGGCCCATCAGGTAAGAGTTCTCACGCAACTGGTCGATACAGCGCGCATTGGCGACCGCCGTGCCGATCATCGCATCGCTGTGACCAATCAGATATTTGGTGCCAGCCTGAATCGAAATGTCGATACCGTGCGCCAGCGCGTTAAACAGAATACCGGCCGCCCAGGTGTTGTCGATCATGATGATCGCCTCGGGCGCTTTAGCGCGTACCGCTGCCACAATCGCCGGAATATCCTGCACTTCCATCGTTATCGAAGCAGGCGATTCCAGGAAGACAACACGGGTGTTGGGCTGCACCCGCTCACCGATTTCACTGCCGATGCAGTGATCGAACCAGCCGGTGGAAACCTGCAGCTTAGCGAGAATTTTTGTACAGAAGTCCTGTGTCGGTTCATAGACCGCGCCGCTCATCAGTACGTGGTCGCCCGCCTCGACAAATGCCAGAATCGCGTTCGCGACGGCCGCTGCGCCGCAGGGATAGAGCACACAGCCTGCGCCGCCTTCCAGCTCGGTCATCGCATCCTGCAGTGCAAAGTGCGTCAGGGTGCCGCGACGGCCATAAAAAAGTTCGCCTTTTGCCCGACCTGCGGTGGCGCGTTTTTTCTCCGCAACCGTATCAAAAACCAGCGAAGAGGCGCGCTGAATGACGCTGTTCACCGAGCCCTGGGTATAACGCTTGCTGCGTCCCGCACTGACGAGCGTGGTATCAATTTTTCTGGTGGTCATGAGTCGCCTTTACCGCTTCAGACTAAGCCCTCACGTTATCACGAAACGGCCAGCAGGGTTGAGACTCAATGGTGATTATCAGAGTGCGTCGCAGGAAAAAAACCGGCCCGCGAGCGGGCCGGAGATTGATGACTAAGTGTGGCCCGGTTAGCTGTGAGACCGAGCCAGTGCAGGAAACCCGGTCAGACCGGAAAGGCGCTTACGCCAATCCCTGGCTCGCTCGGCCCGTTGCCGGGCCAACGCGTTGCGTTGTTCAAAAACGCTTCCGGCGTTTTTTTCCGGGCGGCGGGCCGCTTTCCTCCTCTGACCGTGTTCCCTGCCTGTTGATCTAATCCATCGCTGCCAGTTGTACCCTGATTCGAGTTTGTCAGCAGTCTGAGACCCGCAAGCGAGCCGGTTTCCATTGCCTTACATGACGCCCATCAGGCGCGGCAACCAGAGTGAAATAGCGGGAATATAAGTAATCAGCATCAGCACCAGGAACAGCATGCCGTAGAACGGCAGCATCGCCCCGACGACCTGCTCAATCTTCTGCTTACTCACCGCGCTGGCCACAAACAGCACGGTGCCGACCGGCGGCGTAATCAGTCCGATGCCCAGATTAGTCAGCATGATCATGCCAAAGTGAACCGGATCGACCCCCAGCGCGGTGGCTACCGGCAGCAGCACCGGCGTCAGGATCAGAATCAGCGGCGCCATATCCATCAGCGTGCCTACGACCAGCAGCAGGATGTTGATGCACATCAGGATCACATATTTGTTATCGGAGAGGCTGGTGAACGCCTCAGTAATAATGGTCGGCAGCTGCATAAAGGTCATCACTGCGCCGAACCCGGCTGCGAAAGCGATCAGTACCATCACGATGGTGACGGTTTTAATGGTGCGGAACAGCAGGATATGCAGCTGGCTCCATTTAAAGTCGCGATAGATGAACATGGTGACAAAGAAGGCCCAGATACAGGCAATCGCAGCGGATTCCGAGGCGGTAAAGATGCCGGAGAGGATCCCCCCCATGATGATAACGACCGTAAACAGACCCCAGAACGCGTCGAAGAAAATCTTCAGCGCCTGACGAAACGGAATACGCTCGCCTTTGGGATAGCCGCGTTTATGGGCAAAGCCCAGACACATCACCATCAGGCATCCGCCGAGCAGCAGGCCAGGGAAGATCCCGGCAACAAACAGCGAGGAGATGGTGACCATGCCGCCGGTCGCCAGCGAGTAGATGACTGAGTTGTGGCTGGGGGGCGTCAGCACCGCCTGTACCGAACCGCTGGCGGTCACCGCCGCGGCGAAGTCACGCGGATAGCCTTTCTCCTCCATCTGCGGGATCATTACCGAACCAATGGAGGCGGTATCCGCCACCGACGAACCGGAGATAGCGCCAAAGAACGTTGAAGCGACGATATTAACCAGCGACAGCCCGCCGCGAATAAAGCCGACAAAGATATAGGCGAAGTTGACCAGCCGGCGGGCGATGCCGCCCTCGGCCATAATCGCGCCCGCGAGGATAAAGAACGGAATGGTCAGCAGGGAAAATTTGTTAATCCCGTTGGTCACCTGAATCACCACCGCCTCCAGCGGCAGGTCGATCCACCAGGCCCCGATAAAGGCGCTCAGTCCCACCGCAAAGGCGACCGGAAAGCCCACCATCAGCAACACCAGCAAACTGCCTATCAAGATCAATGCATCCATTTTTCTGCTCCGCGTTAGTGGGTGCCGCCCAGCGTGACAATCGGCCGCTGGCTCTGATCGCCGCTCAGCAGGCGCTCAACAACAAACAGCAGGGTGAAGATCGCGCCAATCGGGATTGGCAGATACATCTCGCCATAGGTCACCGCTGGAAGTGACGCGAGGGTCTGAACCCACATCGCTTCGCACAGGCTGTAACTGGCCTGGAAGATCACCAGGCAGGTGATAATCATCAGCAGATCGCTGACGCGCAGCATGAGGCGCTGCCGGGCAGGCGACAGGCGGTCAGTGACCATCGATACACAGATATGGGTTCCGGCGCGCAGACCCACCGGCGCGCCGATAAAGGTAAAAATAATCATGCAGATAATGGCAACCGGCTCCGGCCAGGAGAGCGCGCCGTTCATCACGTAACGGGCGAAGATCCCAATCGGGATGACCGTTACCATGATCAACAGTGCCACGGCGGCCACCAGCATGCAGAGCAGATAAAGCCCATCCATCAGACGCGTATAAGCAGACATAATTGATACCTGATTAAGCACGCCACACGGCAGTGTGGCGCGGGAAGGGTTATTTCACCTCAGCAATCCGGGTCATCAGATCCTGATATTTGCCGCCAAACTGATCGCGTACTGGCTGAGTCGCTTTGACGAAATAGTCACGGTCAGTCTGCTGGAAGGTGACGCCGCCCGCCTTCATTTTGGCGATCGACTCTTCGGTATAGGTCGCCCAGAGCTGACGCTCCTCATCCTGTGCTTCTTTGCCGAGCTTTTTCAGCAGTGCCTGATCTTCGGGTTTCAGGCGATCCCAGGCGCGTTTTGAAAACAGGATCATCTCTGGCTGGATAAAGTGGCCGCTGAGGGTGTAATACTTCGCAACCGGCATGTAGTTATGAGCGACAAAGGTCGGTGGGTTGTTCTCGGTGCCATCGACCACGCCAGTCTGCATCGCACTGAACACTTCACTGACGCCCATCGCCACCGGATTCGCGCCCATCGCTTTCAGCGTCGCCAGCGAGATGGCGCTATTCTGCACCCGGATCTTCATGCCCTTAAGATCCTCCGGCTTCGCCAGCGGCTTCTTAGTGATCATGTTGCGCTCACCGGCATCGGTCCAGCCCAGGAACACCATGCGGGCGTTGGGATCGTTGTCGAACTTGTCGGCGATCTCGCGGCCTATCTCGCCATCCAGCACTTTGTGCATGTGATCAACGTCGCGGAAAACGTAGGGCAGGGTCAGCACGCTGGTTTCCGGGGCAATCGAGGTGACCGGCGCCAGCGAGACGCGGATCATATCGATGGCACCCAGCTGCACCTGTTGCAGCGTCTGATCTTCATCGCCCAGTACGCCACCGGCGTAGAGCTTCATCTCCAGCCGTCCATCGGTGGCCTGTTTCAGTTTGTCGCCCATGTGTTGCAGGGCGACCACGGTGGGATAACCGGCAGGCTGTACTTCAGCCACTTTAATCACCTGTGCCGTGGCGGTGGCGCTCGCTATCATCGCCGCCAGGGCACTGGCTACGCATGTTTTCATCATTCTCATTATATTGTCTCCCGCAGAGGTAAGACGGCCTGCAGTCTGGGCTAACTGCAGAGGGCCGTGAGGAGCCAGCATAGTGAAAACGCGTCTGAGTAAAATGTAGCAATGCTGATTGAATGAATTCCGTCACATTTTGAAACGTTGTTTTAATAAATTTTCATGCAGCTTCACATTTTCGAAACATCCTCACAAGCCGTGCCTGAACCCGCTCAACAACAGGTCAATAGCGCAGATCAGCTTTGTAAATACTAATGAGAACTACTATCAATTCGCCACCATTTTGCTATTATTTGCGCTTGTTTCGCATCCCTGAATCAGAAGTTGGAGAAGCAGCGTGGTAGCCAGTGATTTGATGCAAACGGACCTCTCCGTTTGGGGCATGTATCAACATGCCGATATCGTGGTAAAGGTGGTCATGATTGGCCTGTTATTGGCCTCAGTGGTGACCTGGGCGATCTTCTTCGGCAAATATGCCGAACTTAGCGCGGCTAAGCGTCGCCTTAAGCGTGAGCAACTGGCACTGGGCGAAGCCCGCAATCTGAATGACGCCGCCCGCATTGCCCAGTCGTTTACCGGGCACAGCCACAGTGTGGTGCTGCTGAACGATGCGCAAAATGAACTTGAATTGTCGGCGGGTGTGGAAGATACCAACGGCATTAAAGATCGCACCAGTTTCCGTCTTGAGCGCCGTGTCGCCACCTTCAGCCGCCATGCAGGACGGGGCAATGGCTTCCTGGCGACTATCGGGTCTGTCGCACCCTTTATCGGCCTGTTTGGCACCGTCTGGGGCATCATGAACAGCTTTATCGGCATCGCGAAAACCCAGACCACTAACCTTGCGGTGGTGGCACCGGGTATTGCCGAAGCGCTGCTGGCGACTGCGATTGGCCTGGTCGCTGCGATCCCGGCCGTCGTCATCTATAACGTTTTTGCCCGCATGATCGCCAACTACAAAGCCTCGCTGGGGGATGTCGCTGCTCAGGTGATGCTGCTGCAGAGTCGTGATATCGACCTGGGCACCGTTGCCAAAGAAGTTCCGCGTCCTGCGACCGCCCAGAAACTGCGCTTAGGGTAAGTTGTTATGGCCATGCGATTAAACGACGATCTGGAAACCGATGGTGAAATGCATGAGATCAACGTGACGCCGTTTATCGACGTCATGCTGGTGCTGTTGATCATCTTTATGGTGGCCGCGCCACTGGCCACGGTCGATGTGCGCGTTAATCTGCCCGCGTCCACCAGCGCGCCGCAACCGCGGCCGGAAAAGCCGGTCTATCTGTCGATTAAAGCGGATAAGCAGCTTTACGTGGGTAACGATCAGGTCACGCCGGATTCGCTGGTTAACGTGCTGACCAGCCAGACGCAGGGCAACAAAGAGACCACCATTTTCTTCCAGGCAGACAAGTCGGTAGATTATGAAACGCTGATGAGCGTGATGGATAAGCTGCGCACGGCGGGCTACCTGAAAATTGGTCTGATGGGCATGGAAACTGTGAAGAAATAGCGGGTTATCCGGCACAATGAAAAGGCGACTGTTAAGGTCGCCTTTTTTTATGGCGGCGCTTCAGCCAGATAAAATCAGGCAGATCGGCGACCAGGCGGATCATTTATGCTGCCTGATTTGAATTGTTAATTGGTTGTTACTCATGTACACAGAATTGTAAAGTGCAATGGTGAGCCAGGTCACATTAATCTCGCCTTAGTCAGGCTAAAACGGCTAAAAAACAACAGGAAGCCGTTATGAGTCACACCCCGTCTTTACAAAAGCCGCCGAAAAGTGCGGCCCGAACCATCTTTAACGTCACCAGTGGTAACTTTCTGGAGATGTACGATTTTATGGTGTTTGGCTATTACGCCACCGCCATTGCCAAAACTTTCTTTCCCGGTGATGACCCGTTTGCTTCCCTGATGCTCACCCTGATGACCTTTGGTGCCGGTTTCCTGATGCGCCCGCTGGGGGCAATCATTCTGGGTGCCTACATCGACCATCACGGTCGTCGTAAAGGCTTGTTGCTGACGCTGGGCCTGATGGCGATGGGTACCCTGACCATTGCGCTGGTGCCAGGCTACGCCACGCTGGGCGCGGCGGCACCGATTCTGATCCTGCTGGGACGCCTGTTGCAGGGCTTCTCGGCAGGCGTCGAGCTGGGTGGCGTGTCGGTCTATCTGGCGGAAGTCGCGCCGAAAGGTCGTAAAGGCTTTTTCGTCAGCTGGCAGTCGGGCAGTCAGCAGATTGCGGTTATTTTTGCCGCGCTGCTGGGCCTGATGCTGAATCATCTGCTGGCGAAAGAGGCGGTGACGGAGTGGGGCTGGCGTATCCCGTTTGTGGTCGGCTGTCTGATTGTGCCATTCCTGTTCTACATCCGCCGGATGCTGGAGGAGACCGAAGCGTTCAGCAAACGTAAACATCACCCGAGCATGACGGAAATCATGCGCTCAGTTGCCAGTAACTGGGCGCTGGTGCTGGCGGGCATGCTGATGGTGGTCACCACCACGGTAATGTTCTACATGATCACTGCCTTTACCCCGACCTTTGGTAAAACCGTGCTGATGATGAGCGACAAACAGGCGTTTCTGGTCACCCTCTGCGTCGGTGTTTCAAACCTCTTCTGGCTACCGCTGATGGGCGCGCTGTCGGATCGCGTCGGTCGTCGCCCGCTGCTGATCATCTTTACCCTGCTGATGATTGTGACTACCTGGCCGGTACTGCATTGGCTGGTGGGATCGGCCAGCTTCGCTCATCTGCTGGAAGCGGAACTGTGGCTGTCGTTTCTTTATGCCAGCTACAACGGTGCGATGGTGGTCTATCTGGCGGAGATTATGCCTGCTGAGGTGCGCGCCGCCGGTTTCTCCATGGCCTATAGCCTGGCGACGGCGCTGTTTGGCGGTTTCACGCCTGCCATCTCCAGCTATCTGATCCATGCAACCGGTGACAAAGCGATGCCGGGCGTCTGGCTGACCTTTGCCGCAGTCTGTGGGTTGATCGGCACGTTGCTGATTGGCCGGATGGTGAAGCAGTATCAGACCCGTCACAGCGCTACGCCGGTCAGTGCTTCACTCTAAAACGACAAATCGACCACCACGCTGTCGCTGTAGTTACCGGCAGGGGGCGTGTTCTGCGTGGTCAGGATGCGCGCGGTGTAGTTAAAGCCGCGCGTCAGTCCATCCGTGGATACCGCCGTCGAGGTGGTACTGCTCCAGCGTTCCGTGCCTGCCGATCCCCAGCGATTGCTGGTGGTACTTTTATAAATTTCATAGCTCAGCCGATTCGCGCCGCTTGCCATATTCCTGACGCTACCCGCCGCATAGCTGCCATTGCTCAGCCCGACGGTATAGGTACTGCCTTTGCTGCACAATACGTTGATGGTCTGCGAGACGGCGGAGAAGCTGCCGACCAGCGGCGCGCTGCCAAAGCTGATATTGGGCGAGGTGATCGTCGTACAGTCATTGGTCAGGATAGCGGTGATGTTAATCGGAATTACGCCGCTACCGGTCTGCTCACTTAAGCAGAGATTGCCCACCCCGACGCTGGTGCAGATGCGATAGGTCACCGCCATGTTCAGCGTCACCTGATAGGTTCCGGCGGCGACCACCTGTCCGGGAACGGTGCGCAGATAGACCGGGATGGCGAAGTTAAGGCTGCCCAGCAAGCCCGCCAGGTTGATCAGGGTCTGCGAACCATAGACAAACGGCGTGCCGCCAATCGTCAGTTCAGTAGTGCAGGCCGTGTCGGTGCAGAGCCGCACCGGCACATTATCACTGCCGGTATCACCGCTGCGTTTCAGCGTACCACGCGTGCCGTTGCTATTGGTTGCGCCGGTCAGCTGAAAGGTTATCTGGTTATTGCCTAGCAGCGACAGCGACGAGCCGGAGCCACAGTTGACGTTGGCGTTGGTGGTGACCGAACTGACGGTGGTATTCGCTACAAAGGTGGTGACCGAACCAAAGCTCGCTGTGGAGGCGGGCAGGGTACAGGCTGCGTAACCCAGCGATGGCAGTAACAGCAGCAGACCAGCCAGTAACAGAGATCTCATCATAGTGGGTTTCCGGACGTAAAAGGTTCAGCAGGCGCGGCGGCGCTACCTGCAACTGGAGCCGGCAGCGCGCAGGTCAGGGGGCCATAGGTTTTCAGCGCCTGCGGCTGACCGCTGGCGATATGCAGTTCGGTTTCGCAGCGGCGACCATCGGGCGTCACCACTTCGATCGGGTTGCTGGCGGTAAGATCTTCCATCCAGACGATACCATCCCAGCCGACATATCCGGTGGGATGGTCAGGCCGCTGTACAAGGCTTGAGACCGGCAGCGGCTGGCCCTGCGCATCAACCAGGATTACGCTGGCGGCGCGCAGTTTCTCCACCGGGAAGTTGAGGAGGTAGCCGCTCTGGCGTTTCACCGCAAAGCGCTGCTCAACCCGCGGCGTGGTCATATCTGCCGGCAGGTCGAGGGTGTCGATATCATATTTGGCCGGGTAATAGCTGCTGATGGCGGGCACCAGCAGATAGCCCTGTTGATTGGTGCGTCCCATCGACTGATTTTCATAGCGCACGTTCACGTCGGGATAGCTTGTTTTCACCAGCACAAAGGCGTCGTTGATGGCGTTAGCGGCAAAGACGCTGTTATCCATTAACACCAGCGCACCCGAGAGATCGGCCCATTGCGTGAGGTTGTCATCATCGCCATAGAAGCCCGCTGAGGTATCAATCTGGTTGTTGCGATAGCGCAGACTGCCCTGACGATAATCGCCGCTGTCTCCGCTCTGATTCGCCCACGAGGCATCCCAGGCGAACCCGCCGTCGCTGGGCATGGCGCTGGAGGCATAAACGCGCTGACTGTCGCGGCCACGCTGATCGCGTTCGGTGCTGAGGGCAACGCTGCCCTGTTCGCCAAACGGGATCACCAGCGAGATGGCACCGGTCCAGCTCTTCTCTTCCTGATCGCGGCTGGCCGAGACATACAGACTGCTGTTACCCCAAAGATTTTTACTCCACGAAAGGTTCCATAGCCGGGTGCGATCGCCCTGACCGTCGGTGATGTCGATGAAGGCGGCACCAACGCTGCCAAAGCGATTCAGCGAGACGCTGGCGCTGTACTGCGCACTGCGGCGTGAGAGTGCGTAGCGGCTATCCGCCTGACTACCGGCACGGCTGCCGACCAGCGCCAGATTGCCGAAGTCGCTGCTGCGCTGGGTCTGCTGCGTGCCGATGTTGAACCAGCGGTTGTTGTACTGATATCCCCAGCTATATTGCCTGCCGCTCTCCCCATCGAGCTGACTTTGCGCCACCGCGCCGTTGACCACGCCCCAACTGCCGACGCGCAGCTGACCACCCAGCCCACCCATTGCCAGCGTTTCGCTGCCTTCGGCGTGGCTCTCCAGCGTCAGCCAGTCGGTCATACCGTAACGATAAGAGCCACTGGCCGCGGCCTCACCATAATCGAAATTCTTTATGCCGTAGTTTTCGCGGATTGCCCCGGCAGAGAAGGCGTAGTCCGACAGCCCCGATTTCAGCAGGTTACTGGAGACGTAAAACGGCATGGTGGTGGTGACGCGGCGACCAACCGCATCGGTGGTGGTGATCACGGCATCACCCGCGCCGTTAACAAACGGCACATTGGTCATCGACCAGGGGCCAGGCTGCACGTTTGCCTGGCTGGAACGATAGCCGTTGATAAAGAGATCGACGGTGGAAGGCACGGCGGCCTGACCGGAAAAGGCGGGCAGCGGATAGGTTACCAGATCGGGACGGACGCTGAAGTCGCGGCCGACGCGGATGCCGCCGAGCCGCACACTGCTGCTCCAGGCCAGCGAATCGGTGATCAGATCCCCGACCCGCCAGCTTACCGCCGTGTTCTCATCTTCATTGCTCCACCAGGTGTCGTAGCGGATATAGCCATCATCCTGATAAGTCGTACTGCCTTCCAGCTGCTGTTGCCAGACGCCGTTAGTGGAGAAATGACCGGCATCACCAAACAGCCGCAGTTCGTTCCAGGCGGACAGGCGGGAGCCACTGTTATCCGTGCGGCTGGCGTAAAGATCATAATTAATCAGCGCGCCGCTGCTGGTACGGCCCGGATAGCGGGGCCCGTTCTTCGCCTCGCCAATGACCTGACCGGGCAGCCACTCAGGCGGTACGGTCAGCAGCAGACGCTGTCGCGCAGCGTCATACTCCACTTTGATGGGTTGCAGCCTGCTGACATCGACCTGCGGCTGCTGGCCCAGCTTATCCGCTGGCAGGCCGGCACGCTGCAGATCGCCGCTGCGAATCCAGAAATGACCGTCGCGCTGCTCTACCGGCACAATATTGCCGTTCTCCTGCTGATTAATCACCAGCTCCAGCATATAACGCTGACCGCTGCCGCTGGTCTGCAGGCTGGGTGGCGGGGGCAGGGATGAGTAAGTCTCCGCCAGCACAGGATCCGGCGTAAGGGCGTAAATCACGCTGGCCACGGCCAGCCCGCAGGGATGCAGAGAAAACGGTCTCATTCAGCGCTTACTTATTGGCGGCGCTGCGCCACGGGCTCTTGTTAACCTCTGCGGTGAGCTCGCCGCTTACCGGCGAGGAGAGCGGCCAGCGGTGATAGCTGTCAGCCAGCACATACCCGTATAATCCTTCGCCCAGTTTGCGACCGCCAATCGCCACATTGCTCAACCGGGCGTGACCGCTGCCGCTGTTGGTTAACTGGAGCCAGCGCCTGCCGCCCTCGCTAATCTGTTGCCAGCGCAGAGCCGGGCGAGCGCTGTCTGTGTTCAGCCCGGTGCCATAAACAAACAGCGGCACCGAATAGCGCATCTGGAAGGTCAGCCCGGCCTGATTCTCGCCGGGATTACGCGGGGTCGGGATCTCATCCAGCACCACCCGATAGGCCAGCTCTTTACCGGCCGCAGGCGGCGTCTGTTTAATCAGCCTGACCAGCTGTTTCTGGCCCGGTTCCATCCGCACCATCGGCGGGCTGGCGACCACCTGCTGCTGAGTCTGATACTGCTCCTGGCCATTGTTCTGCTGCCAGCTGAAGACGCGGATCTGCATCATGGTGGTGCTGTTACCGCGATTCTCCAGCCAGAGTTCGCTGGCTTTCTCTTCAGGATTAATGGCGGGATCGATGGGCCAGATCATGACCGAATTCGCGGCGAAGGCCGGTGAGAGCAGGGTGGAACTTAGCAGCAGCAACAGAGCGCGCAGTGGCTTCATGATCATATCCTTGTTTTCTATCACCTCACCAGCTCAGGGTGACGGTCAGCGTGTCGGTATAAACGCCGGCGCGCGCAGTGCCGGGCAGTTGTAGCTGACCGTAGATCGGCAGCGTAATGTTATTGGCATTGCTATAACTCAACGGCACCGCCTGATTGACCGGGATCACCGTGGTGCGGCTGGCGTTGCTAAAGAGCGTGTAGGGAACGGTATTGCTGAAATTGGGCAGCTTCAGGTTACGGGTCGTGGTGAAATTGTTGCCCTGATTAATGCTCATGCTCAGCGTGGTGCCTGGCGTACAGGCGAGATTAATCGAGGTGCTCTGCAGATAGCTGGCGTTGACGGTATTCGCCGCCACGCCAGACTGCGTACCGAAATTAAGCGTGCCAAAGACGCCGGTATTGGTACCGGATATCACGCAGCCTGCCACAATCGACGCGGTAACCTGAAAGGTGCTGGTAGGCAGACTCCAGGCGCTGATACTCCCTGTCAGCAGGAGCAGACCGCATGCGATCGTCAGGCAGGATCGCCAGAGAACCACCCGTATTTACCTGCGACAGCAGTTAATAGTTCACGGCAACGTTAATCGTGTCGGTATAGGTTCCGGCAGGGATCAGGGGGTTAAAACCGCCGCCGACCACCCGGCCATAGATGGCGTAGTTGGTCCCCAGCGTCGGATCGGTGGTACCGCTGGCGGCGATAGGCGTATTGTTGGCGATCGCCGTGGTAAAGGAGGCGTCACTGTAAAGGGTATAGGCGATGCCCTGCGCATTATTCGATCCCAGTATCAGATAACGCGGCGACGTTGAGGCGGTGCCATAGATAGTGGCTGGCGCAGCATTGCTGCTGGTGACCACCACGTTGTAGTCCTGACCGGTGGTGCAGCGCACAAAAATACCGTTACCGGCTGCACCGACCAGGGTGGCGTTCAGGGTATCAAAGGTGGCAGCACTGCTACCAAAGTTCAGGGTACCGAAGTTAACGCCCGCCGTGGCTGACTGACCATTTACCAGGCAACCGGTAGTTAGCGTTAACGTGGCATTGATGGTTCCCGAGGTCGTCGCCGCCTGGGTTAATGATGGAACAGCAACTGTTAATCCTGCAGCGGCAAACAGAAAAAGCTTGAGTTTCATAATATTTCCTTACGGATTATCGAGAGTCAGTGCTTTTTCACCCGGTGTTTATTAACGATTCAACCCAAAGTAAGGAAATAAAAACAATAAGGCGGGCAGCGCCGCAGTCTTAAGAAAAATCTTAGACTTAAGGATTATGATTTATATCAGTTTTACTTACTATAGATCAGTTAAAGCGTTAGGCGAAGCGCTGCCGTTTAATTTTCGTTAATCAAATGGCCTCTCTGGCCGATAACCCAGTTACAGCAAGGCATAAAAGCGAGGCGGCAAAACAAACATCTTTGTTTTTTCGGCCTCTGGCCTGCTTTCAGCTTCGGTGATATGTTCCTGTACCAATCAGACATAATAACGATTTACCCGCAGACTCAGCAGGCGGGAAATAAGATGCAGGTCATTAATGGCCTGCGTTCGTGGGCCTTTTTTGCCCGGTCTTCAGGGTCAGGAAATACCGGAGTTTATTAACTTTCACCCGTTGGGTGTTTTTAAGATTACTTTTCTGACTTTATACAGCACCTGTTTTTCTGCGGGTGGTGAGGAGTTGCACATGTTGCTTGTCACCTGGAATGGCGTTCTGATCTGCGTTTCGCTGATCGTGGCGTTTATTGCCTCTTTTACAGCGCTGGATACCGCCGGACGGGTGGCGGTCTCCCATGGCTGGAGCGCGCGGTTCTGGCTGCTGGTGGGCGGCACGACAATGGGGATTGGCATCTGGGCAATGCATTTTATCGGGATGCTGGCGATGATGATGCCGATGACGATGCGCTATGACACGCGGCTGACGATCCTCTCGCTGCTGGTGGCGATCCTGGCGTCAATATGTGCTTTCAGCCAGACGGTGAGCGGTTTACATCTCACCCGTCAGCGGCTGCTGCGCGGTACGCTGATCCTGGGCGTGGGTGTGGTAGTGATGCACTATCTCGGTATGTATGCTCTGCTGATTAATCCCCAACCTGAGTGGAACAGGCTGCTGGTGACGCTCTCTGTGCTGATTGCGTTGGCGGCCTCAGGCGTGGCGCTGTGGCTGGCGTTTCATCTGCGGCAGGGTGACCATCATCTGCTGCTGATGCGAGGGCTGGCCTCACTGGTGATGGCGATCGCGATTGCGGGCATGCACTATGTGGGGATGGCGGCGGCGGTGTTCCGCCACGGCAGCATAATGCAGCCGTATGGCGTCAGTAATCCGGGACTGGCGGTATGGGTCACGCTGATTACGTTAATTATTCTGGGGATCACTCTGCTGAGTTCGATGCTGGACGCTCAGATGCGTGCCGCGCGGCTGGCAACCCGGCTCAATCGCGCTAACCAGGAGCTGCGTCAGCTGGCGATGCATGACAACCTGACCGCGCTGCCCAACCGGGTGATGCTGGAGCAGCAGCTTGATCTCGCCATCAAACAGGCGCTGCTGAATGAAGATCGCTTTGCCGTGATTTATATGGATCTGGATGGCTTCAAAGCGGTCAATGACACCTGGGGGCATCATGTCGGTGACCGGTTACTGGTGGCGGTGGCGGAACGGCTGCGCAGTCAGCTCAGTAACACTATGCTGCTGGTGCGGCTGGGCGGGGATGAGTTTGTGCTGATGGCGGAGTGTGACATCAACCCGGCCCGGCAGCTGGCGCAAAAACTGGTTAAAGTGATCGGTACGCCGTTTGAACTTGACCGCTATGTACTGCACGTTTCACTTAGTGCAGGTATTGCAATCTTTCCACTGCATGGTCGCAACCGGCAGGAGCTGCTGTTTAATGCCGACGCGGCGATGTACCACACCAAACACAGTGGACGAAACGGCTGGTGCCTGTTTGAACCTGCTATGAGCGCGGCAACGCAGCATCAGCTGGAGCTGGCCAACGATTTATGGGAAGCGATCGATCGCCAGCAGATGCGGCTGTTCTATCAGCCCAAATTCCGTTCCGGCGGCACACGCCTGATGGGGTTTGAGGCGCTGCTGCGCTGGCAGCATCCGCAGCGCGGTCTGCTGACGCCTGAGCTGTTTCTGCCACGCGCTGAAAAAACCGGCCAGATTGTAGCGCTGGGAAACTGGGTCATCGGGGAAGCATGCCGTCAGTTAAGGATCTGGCACAGCCAGGGCCACGGCGAGTGGACGGTCTCGGTGAACCTCTCGGCATTGCAGTTCCATCAGCGTGATCTGCTCAGCACGCTGAACGAGACGCTGGCGCGTTACCAGCTTTCAGGCAGTGCGCTGATGCTGGAGATTACCGAAGCGATTGCCATGCGCGACCCCGCTTTCAGCCAGCAGCGGATTCGTGAGTTGCAACAGGCGGGCGTCAGCGTCGCCATTGATAACTTTGGCATTGGCTATGCCAACCTGTTACATCTTAAAGACCTGGATGCCAGTGAACTCAAGATTGATCGCAGCTTTATCAACTGTCTGCGACCTGGCAGTGAAGATGCGACCGTAGTCAGCGCCATGCTGACACTGGCGCAGAGTCTCAACCTGCGCATGGTGGCTGAAGGGGTTGAGACTGAAGAGCAGCAGCATCTGCTCACCAGCCTGGGCTTTGATGCATTGCAGGGGTATCTGCTGGGTAAACCCACACCTCCGGATCGGGTTGAGGCGTTCAGTATTCCTGCACTGCGACAGCCAGTGGTGTCGGTATCTGGCTGAGGCTGACGATAGATTTCATCACTCACAATGAGTGGAAAGGATGCAGGGTGCGCGGCTCATTAACTACCGGTCTATGCCGATAACTAATACACATTTTAAAAAACCTCTGCCCTACCACCAGCACGGCTTTCGCGGGAATGCACAATGTTAGCGACCTCATACGACACTTTTATCGTCATCGTCTCCGTTCTTGTGGCGATGCTGGCTTCGTTTACCGCTTTAGATATGGCGGGACGGGTCGTACATTCTACCGGCAAAGTGGCGCTGGTCTGGCTGTTCGGCGGTGGTTTCTCCATGGGCATTGGCATCTGGGCAATGCACTTTATTGGCATGCTGTCGATGAACATGGAGATGGTCATGAGCTACAACGCCGGACTCACCGCTTTCTCCGCCGCCATCGCCGTCTGCGCGTCGATATTTGCACTGTGGCTGGTCTGCAATGGGGATATGCCTTTGCCGCGTCTGGCGGGCGGCGCGCTGATCCTCGGCAGTGGTGTCGCGGCGATGCACTACACCGGCATGGCGGCGCTGATGTTCTCGCCCGGTATCGTCTGGCAATGGGGCTGGGTGGCGCTGTCGGTGGCGATTGCTCTGGCCGCTTCGGGCGCGGCGCTGTGGCTGGCGTTTAACCTGCGTGAGGGGCAGACCAGCCGGGTCACGCTGCTGCGTATTGGCGCCTCTGTGGTCATGGGCTGTGCGATTGCAGGCATGCACTATACCGGCATGATGGCGGCAGAGTTTCCCGTCCACAGCCATCCGGTCGGGCAGGGCGTTAACAGCAACTGGCTGGCGATTCTGGTCACGGTAGTCACCATCTCCATCCTGGGCATTACCCTGCTGGTCTCAATGCTGGATGCGCGGATGCAGGCGCGTACCTCGATTCTCGCCAGTTCGCTGGCTGATGCGAATCGCGAGCTGGCTCAGCTGGCGCTGCACGACAACCTGACCCGGTTGCCGAACCGCATCCTGCTGGAAGATCGACTGGAGCAGGCGATCAATAAAGCGAACCGTGAGCAGGCGCAGTTTGCCCTGATGTTTATGGATCTCGATGGGTTTAAGGCAGTTAACGACGCCTTCGGACATCACATCGGCGACAGTCTGCTGGTCGGGGTGACCGAGCGGATGAGTCAGCAGATGACCGGCTACTACACGCTGGCACGGCTCGGCGGGGATGAGTTTGTGCTGCTGGTGGAGATCGACGATCCCAACGATGCCGCGGCCATTGCTGATAAGCTGGTTAAAGCAACAGGGCGTCCGTTTAATATCTCACGCTACGAACTGGTGGTCTCACTGAGTCTTGGTATCGCCGTCTATCCCGGCGATGGCGTGGATGAGCGGGAACTGATGTTCAACGCCGATGCAGCGATGTACCACACTAAAAATAATGGCCGTAACGGCTACACCTTCTTCCAGCCTTCTATGAACATCCAGGCGCAGAGCCAGCTTCAGCTGAATAACGATCTCTGGCATGCGCTGGATAACGACGAACTGCGCCTGTTCTATCAGCCAAAATATTGTGCGCCGCGCGGCCCGATCCTCGGTTTTGAGGCGTTACTGCGCTGGGAACATCCGAAGCGCGGCCTGTTGTCGCCCGATAAATTCCTGCCGATGGCGGAAAAGACCGGCATGATTGTCAACATCGGCAACTGGGTGATCCATGAAGCCTGTCGTCAGCTGCGCCAGTGGCATCTGCAGGGCCATCCGGACTGGTCGGTAGCGGTGAACCTGTCGGCACTGCAGTTTGAGCAATCGAATCTGGTGGAGACGGTGGTGGATGCGCTGACAAAACATCAGATTCCGGCCGAACTGCTGACGCTGGAAGTGACCGAGACCACTGCGATGCGCGATCCCGATGAGAGCGTGCGTATTCTCACCGAGCTGACCCAGCTCGGCGTGAAAGCTTCAATTGATGACTTTGGCACCGGCTACTCCAGCCTGCTCTATCTGAAACGCCTGCCGGCCAGTGAGCTTAAGATTGACCGGGCCTTTGTTAATGAGCTGCAGCATCAGAAAGAAGATGCCACCATCGTGTCGGCGATTGTGGCGCTGGCGCAGTCGCTGCAGCTGAAAGTGGTGGCTGAAGGTGTTGAAACCGCTGAGCAGCAGGCCTTTCTGACCAGCCTGGGCTGCAATACGCTACAGGGCTATTTGCTGGGCAAGCCGGTTCCCCCTGAGCGAGTGCCGAATCTGGCTAACTTTGTGGTGGCGGAAACGGAAGAGGCGATGGCAAACGTGAGCCCGATTGCTGAAGCCGATCAGCCACTGACGCCGCAGGTGGCGGTAATCTGAAGCACCTGATCAGAGCTGAATCAGCGTAATCAGTACGATAAGCGATGCGCGCCGCCTGTCATTGGCTGCCGTGCGTGGTAAAGTCTCGCGGTCAGACTACTCGCGGTAAACAAGGAGAGGCGACCCGTGGCGAAATACCAGCGCTTGATGGATGAGATTCAGCAGCAGATCGAGGCCGGCATCTGGCTGCCCGGCACCCGTTTACCGTCGCTGCGTCAGCAGGTCGCGCAGCAGGGTGTCAGCCTGATGACGGTGCTGCATGCCTATGAACTGCTGGAGAGTCAGGGCTGGATCGTCTCGCGTCCACAGTCAGGTTACTATGTGGCACCGCGCGCCTTAGCGCCCGCACCGCTCAGCGTGGCGATCAGCGAGCAGGTCGATATCAACGACTTTGTGTTTGATGTACTACAGGCCACGCGCGATCCCGCCATCGTGCCGTTTGGCTCCGCGTTCCCCGATCCGGCACTCTTTCCGCAGCGTCAGCTGATGCGTTCACTGGCGAACGTCTCTCATCATCTGACTCCAACCGATGCGCTGCACAATCTGCCGCCCGGCAACGCCACGCTGCGACAGCTGCTGGCGCAGCGCTATGCGCGTCAGGGCATCACCCTGTCGCCGGATGAAATTGTCATCACCAGCGGGGCGCTGGAGGCGCTGAACCTCAGCCTGCAATCCCTGACCGAGCCGGGCGACTATGTGGTGATTGAGCAACCGAGTTTTTATGGCGCGCTACAGGCGATTGAGCGGCTCAAGCTCAAGGCGCTGGCGATTCCGGTCGATGCAAAGCAGGGCATCGATCTCATCCAGCTGGAGGAGGCGCTGCAACGCTGGCCGGTAAAAGCCTGCTGGTTGATGACAACATTGCAGAATCCGCTGAGCGTAACGTTAACGCCGGAGCGCAAACAGCAACTGGTGGCGCTGCTGACACGTTATCAGGTGCCGATGATTGAAGATGATGTTTATGCTGAACTCTGGGCGGGTGAGGCTGCACCGCTGCCCGCCAAGGCCTGGGATCGGCAGGGAAACGTGTTGCACTGTGGCTCCTTTTCCAAGTCGCTGGTGGCGGGTTTTCGCGTCGGCTGGGTGGCGGCGGGACAGCATGCGCAGCGCATTCAGCGCCTGCAGCTGATGAGCACGCTCTCAACCAGCGCACCGATGCAGCTGGCGCTGGCCGATTTTCTTGCCACGCGGCGTTACGACACCCATCTGAAGCGGCTGCGACAGATACTGGCGAAGCGACAGCAGATGGTGCGTCAGGCACTGCTGAAGGTGCTGCCGCCTCAGGCTACGGTCAGCGAAGCGCGCGGCGGCTATTTTCTCTGGGTGACGTTGCCGGACAGCATCAACACTACCCGGCTCTACCAGCAGGCGCTGGCTCAGGGGATCAGTATTGCACCGGGGCAGTTGTTTTCGGCAGGAGAGCAGTTCAGTCACTGCTTCAGACTGAATACCGCCTGGCCGTGGGATAGTCGGGCCGAGGCAGCAATAGCGACGCTGGGTCAGTTAATGGCGGAACCGCAGGCGGATTAGACGCGCGCCGCTTCCTGGTGGCCCCAGGTCAGGTAGTAAACATCATAAAAGTCCACTTCCCCTTTTTGCGTCAGCAGACGCTGGATACCGCTTTTTACCCGTTCCGGTGTTTCAGGCAGCGACAGAATGCGTGAGATAGCCTGTTCGCGCACCGGCTGAACGTAATACCACTCACCGTTGTAGCAGACACGCAGATCGAGCGCATCAATATCTTCAAAGCGATATTTCGGGTTGATATCGAGCAGCATCAACACGCTCATTACCAGCACAAATGCGGTGGCAAACCAGAAGGCGGGCCAGCCGAGCATCTCGGTGGTGAATATCAGCGCCACGCACAGGCCGTAGCAGAGATACATAACTGCCCAGAGGCCGGGATGGTTCTTCAGAAACGAGAGGCTAAAGCGCGGCAGGTTGTCGCGACGTTCTTCGCGGTTAAGCGTGGCGATCTCGTCAATCAGGATTTGTTTAATAGCGTCCATTGGTTACCTCACTGTCATCTGTTAGCTATTACAACAGATAACAGTCAAGCATATCAGAAACAGATTTGTGCGATTTTTGTATAACAGTTTATCAAAAGACTGCACTGGCATCGGGCTGCCGTATCTGCGTGCCGGGCCGCCTGACATTTTGCAACACTTTACCGCAGTAAGAACCGCTATCTGCCGCCGTACAGGCACGGTCTCGCCCTATTGTTAGCGACACATTTGGCTTTAGTCAGCAATATCAGTCAATTATCTCAGTTGTGTCGTCCGGCGCACATTGCATTGTGCCGCGGGTTTGCCACACTTATAAAAAAAGCGGAGAACCTGTATGCGTGCCTCATCCTCCAGTCTGATGTTAATGATGTCCTTTGCCGCAGGTACTTTTTCGGCCGGGGCCTCTAATAATCCTCAGCATCTGATGCTCGCCATTCCGTCGGGTGGCGTACCTAATAACCCGTTACCTCTGATTATCTGGCCGCGCGTGGTGCCGGAAGAGGAGGAGATCGCAGCGTGGTTTGAGAAAACGTTCGACGAAAACGGCTGGCCACCCGCCTGGCGCTATCCGATTTTCCCCTATACCCACTTCCATCCCAACACCCATGAACTGCTCGGCGTTGCGGAAGGCTGGGCGGAAGTGCTGTTTGGCGGCGACAGTGGCCGGATGGTCACCCTGCGCGCAGGCGATGCGGTGCTAATCCCGGCGGGTGTCGGTCATCGTCAGGTCAGTGCCAGCGACGATTTTATGGTGATCGGTGCCTATCCGCGTGGCATGTCGCCTGAGACGCTGCGCGACGAACCCGCGAAGCTGAAGATGGCGCAAGAGCAGGTGAAAAAAGTGCCGTTGCCGACCCAGGACCCGTTTACCGGCAAAGAGGGCGCGTTAACCGAAATCTGGCAGCCGATTGCCGCGATGCATTTACAGCAACAGATGGACCTGTAAACGCCGTTTCTGTCGCGAAATGATTAAGCGCGAGCCAGCCTCGCGCTCTGACCTTGCTGACTGTAAAACCTGCCTGAACGCCTGAGCTCAGGCGCTTATCCCAATCATTACACCATTGAACATTTGCTCGCCGCTGCCGATAACTCCCCTGATAAGATTAGTTATTCTTCTTAATACGCTTGTCTTCGCAGACCTTTTCCGCTTTAGTCCCGGCTCGCGATTAAGAACATTCCTAAGCCTTTACCGGGCTCCCGAGCAGCAGGCAAATAACAATGGATAATAACTCTGATGTCATGTATCGCATGCTGGTACAAAGCGTGATCGACTATGCGATCACCATGCTTAAACCGGACGGAACTGTCGCCAGCTGGAACGGCGGGGGTCTGCACGTCCTTGGTTACAGGCCAGACGAAATTATTGGACAGCACGCCGCCCTGTTTTACAACGAAGAGGATCGCCGTCGCGGTCAGCCGCAGCGCGAACTCGATATCGCCGCCACCACCGGACGTTACGAAAACGAAGGCTGGCGCTGCCGTAAAGATGGCAGCAGCTTCTGGGCACACGTGGTCATCTATCCCATCCGCGACGAGACCGCTCAGCTGATTGGATTTGCTGCGGTCTGCCGTGACTGCACCCGGCAGCAGGAGCAGCAGCGCAAAGAGCGGGAGCAGGAGATGCGTTTCCGCCTGCTGGTGGAGGGCGTCACCGATTACGCCATCTACATGCTCGATCAGGACGGTAACGTAGTGAACTGGAACGCCGGCGCACAACGGGCCAAAGGCTATGTGGCGGAAGAGATTGTCGGCCAGCATTTTTCCCGTTTCTACAGCGCACAGGATCGACTCAATCATATCCCCAGCCAGAACCTGCAAACTGCCTATCGCACCGGCCGTTTTGAAGATGAGGGCTGGCGCTACCGCAAAGATGGCAGCGCGTTCTGGGCACATGTGGTGATCGACACGATCCGTGACGATCAGGGCAAGCTGCTGGGCTATGCCAAAATCACCCGTGACTGCACTGAACAGCAGCGTGTCCGCAGCGAGCAGCGCGAGCAGGAGCAGCGTTTTCGCCTGCTGGTTGAGGGCGTAACGGATTACGCCATCTATATGCTTGATACCGACGGCGTGGTTGTGAACTGGAATGCCGGCGCACAGCGCGCCAAAGGTTACAAAGCGGAAGAAGTGGTCGGTCAGCACTTCTCGCTGTTTTACAGTGCTCAGGAGCGGCTGAACAGGACACCGGAAGCTAATCTCGGTATCGCGCTGAAAACCGGTCGTTTTGAAGATGAGGGCTGGCGCTACCGTAAAGATGGCAGCGCGTTCTGGGCGCATGTGGTTATCGACGCGATCCATGATGATGACGGTAAGCTGATCGGTTTCGCCAAGATCACCCGCGACCGCACGGAAGGCCGTGAGCAGGAGCAGCAGATCCTGCGCGCCCGTGATCTGGCCGAAGCGCAGAGCACGCAGAAAACCGCCTTGTCTAAATTTCTGGACAACATCATTGCCAACATTCCCTCCTGCGTGATTGTTGAAGATGCGATTACCCGCGAGATCCTGCTGGTGAATGACCGCACCCAGCAGCTGTTTGGCCTGTCGAAAGCACTGATCGTCAACAAGCGTCCGCACGAATGCATGTCGCCTGAGCTTAGTGACTATTTTAACAATCTGGCGGACGTTGCACTGCGCAGTGAGGGCATGCATGAGCGTGAGCAGTTACTTATGACTGCCAGCGGCGAACGCATTCTGCATACCCGCGCCACCGCGATTAATGGCCAGGATGCGCGCCGCAACTACCTGATGCTGCTGGTGGAAGATGTCACCGACCAGCGCGCCGCCGATGCCCGTATTCACCATATGGCGCACCACGACAACCTGACCAGCCTGCCGAACCGCATGCTGTTCCGCCAGCGTCTGAGTGAGGCGTTGCGCACTGCGAGCCAGACGCAGCGCCAGACCGCCGCGCTGTGCCTTGATCTGGATAACTTCAAAAATGTGAACGATGCGCTGGGCCATCAGATTGGCGATGAGCTGCTGCGCAGCGTGGCTAAGCGTCTGCGAAACACGCTGCGCGATCAGGATACGCTGGCGCGCATTGGTGGCGATGAGTTCGCTATCGTGCTGCCCTCGGTAGCAAACAGTGAGGAGGCGAGCATTGTGGCGCAGCGTCTGATCGAGGCGATTCGTCCGCCGGTTAACGTTGAAGGTCATAATCTGTCGGTCGGGCTGAGCGTGGGTATTGCACTCAGCACCACCATCACCAATACCCCGGAGCAGCTGTTGCGCTGTGCGGATATGGCGCTGTATGAAGCCAAACGTAATGGCCGCAACCGCTATGAGCACTTTACGCTGGAGATGGATGATGTGGCACGCAGCCGACGCCTGATTGAAAACGATCTGCGCGATGCGATCAGCGGCGGGCATTTGCGGCTCTACTATCAGCCTATTACCAATGGCGATCACCGCACGATTATTGGCTATGAAGCGCTGATGCGCTGGCATCATCCTATCCGCGGGCTGATTATGCCCAACGACTTCATCCCGATTGCGGAAGAGACCGGCCTGATTCATATGCTGGGAGCCTTTGCGCTCTATGAAGCCTGTCGTGAAGCGGCGAGCTGGGAAGGGGAGCAGTCAGTCTCGGTCAACCTCTCACCGCTGCAGTTTAAAAACAGCTCGCTGGTGCCGGTGGTTGAAGGTGCGCTGAAAGAGTCGGGTCTCGATCCGGCGCGACTGGAAGTCGAGATCACCGAATCGGTGCTGCTGGATGACTCGCTGGGGAATATCCGTACCCTGCAGAATCTCAAGGCGCTGGGCGTACAGATTGCGCTGGATGATTTCGGCACCGGCTATTCGTCGCTGAGCTATCTGCGTTCCTTCCCATTCGACAAAATCAAAATCGACAAATCGTTTATCAACGATATGGGCGACAGCCGCGAGGCGCTGGCGATAATCCGCGCGATTACCGGCATGAGCCGCAGTCTGGATATCCAGATTACCGCTGAAGGCGTGGAGAGCGATGAGCAGTTCACGAAGCTGCGCGATGAGGGCTGTACGCTGTTTCAGGGCTTCCTGTTCGGACGACCTCAGCCGTCGGAGCTGCGGCTGAAAACGCTGGGTTAATCCGCGCCGGGTTAATCATAAAGGCCATGCTGCTGAACCGGCGCATGGCTGAGATTATCGCGGATACGGCGCACCGACTCGCGCACCACCAGCCTGCCGTTCAGCAGCAGGCTGCCGGTGGGTGTGCCGGGATTCAGCCGCATCTCCTGCAGCATTCTCACTGCCGCTGCGCCCAGCTCATCACGTGGCACCTGCACCGAGGTCAGCGGAATATCGTGGATAGCGGCCAGGTTAAACCCATCCATGCTCATCACTGAAATATCCTGTGGCACCCGTAATCCGGCCTGCTCCAGCGCAGTGACGGCCCCTGCGGCGATGTAATCCCCGCTGGCGAGAATCGCCGTCGGACGCAGTGCGTCAGGGCAATGGCGCAGATAGTCACCCAGCCGTTCCGCCGCCTCATTGCTGCTGAAGCTGTTCAGGGTCAGCAGGTGCTGGCGGCTGTCGAAGCGCAGATTCATGGCGTGCCAGGCGTCGCGCACCCCCTGAAGACGCTGCTCCATGGTATAGCGGCGCAGGCAGTGCAGCGACAGGATCTGGCGGTGTCCCTGCTCAAACAGATAGCGCGCGGAGAATTCACCAATCAGCTGATGATGCGGCGAGACTGAAGGCAGGCGCATCCGGCGATCGCGGGCGTTGATCAGCACGCAGGGCTTGTTCATCTCCGCCGCCAGCTGATGAATATGCTCATCATCAATGCCGATCAGCAGGGCGGCTTCGGTCTGCTGCATCTTATCGATAAACAGCGCGGCATCACTTTCCACCTCTTCCAGCGGACAGTAGCGCAGCCGCACCTCATGTGGCTCCACCGCCTGGCTTATCCCCTGAATCACCTTGTAGTAGAAAATGTCACTGCGTACGTCAAAGGCGCGCGGCGGGGCGAAGACCATCAGGTTATTCAGCAGCAGGCGACCGCTGTGCAGGTTATCCAGCACGCCCTGCTGCTGCGCCACGGCCAGCACTTTGTCCCGCGTCGCGGGTCGGGTATTCGCTTTCCCCGCCAGCACCCGCGACACCGTACTGATCGAGACACCGCTCAGCGCCGCAATCTCACCGATTTTCAGCCTTTGTTTCATTCTGTGATCGCCTTCAAATCTGCTCATGAAAAATTTTTCATAGTCTGCTGAATCGCGTCAGATAAGCGTTTCAGTGCCATTTTCTGTCGGGATCCAGCCTGCCATGAAAACTGTTGCAAAAAAGTGGCTGTACCCACGTTTCGCACTTTTCTAAGTTCGATAAAAGGACACGCGGTACGCCAGCAGGCGGTGTGCGTCATCAATGGCAATCAGGAGTGGCACAATGAGCCTCGAATCAACAACCAAACCCATCAGTGCGTCACGCACGGTGCGCGTGATTAAAAATTTACGCTGGTGGATGCTGGGAATGTTTTTGCTGGGTGTAACCGTCAACTACATCACCCGTAATTCCCTCGGCATTCTGGCACCGGAACTGAAAACCAGTCTGAACATGACCACCGAACAGTATTCGTGGGTCGTAGCCGCATTTCAGCTCGCCTATACCCTGTTTCAGCCGATTTGCGGCTGGCTGATCGATGTAATCGGACTGAAGATGGGCTTCCTGATCTGCGCGCTGATCTGGTCGGTAACCTGTCTGCTGCACGCCGGAGCGGGAAGCTGGCTGCATCTGGCGCTGCTGCGTTTTGTCATGGGGGCTTCCGAAGCGGCGGCTACGCCCGCAAACGCCAAAGCGATCGGTGACTGGTTTCCGAAAAAGGAGCGTCCGGTCGCGGCGGGCTGGGCAGGTGTCGGTTTTTCGATTGGTGCGATGCTGGCGCCACCGATTATCTACGTTGCCCACATTACCTTTGGCTGGCAGGGCGCATTTCTGCTGACCGGCGGCCTGGGCCTGCTGTGGGTAGGACTTTGGTGGTGGGGCTATCACTCGCCAGAAAGCCATCCCCGTCTTTCCGATGATGAACGCGCTTTTATTAATCAGGACAACGAGGCGATCGGTGAAAAGCTGCCGTTCTTCACTGCGCTGAAAGTGATTGGTAAAGAGAAGAAATTCTACGGCATCGCCATTCCGGCCTTTCTGGCTGAACCCGCCTGGGCGGTGCTGAGCTTCTGGGTACCGCTCTATCTTGCCAACGAGCGCGGCATGGATCTTAAACAGATCGTGATGTTCGCCTGGCTGCCATTTCTGGCCGCCGACCTCGGCAGCGTTGCCAGCGGCTATCTGACCCGAATCTATGTGCGCTGGTTTGGCATGACCCGCGTGAATTCCATTGTTGCAAGTTCGGTGACCGGCGCACTGCTGATGGTCTCACTGGCGCTGATGACGCTGGTAAAAGATCCCTGGCTGGCTATTGCCCTGATCTCCGTCGGCGGCTTCGGTCATCAGGTGATCTCCTGCATGCTGAGCGCGCTGGTAGTAGAGCGTTTTGATCGCCGCCAGATGGCTACAGTCAACGGCATGCGCGGCTCCTGCGCCTGGATCGCCAGCTTTATCTTCTCGCTGATTATCGGTGTGACCGCCGATACCATCGGCTTTAATCCGCTGTTTGTGGCGATGGGCTTCTTTGACCTGATCGGTGCCGTTTTCCTGGTGATGCTGATCGCCGAACGCCGCCAGCGCCCTGCTAACCCATAAGGATATCGCGATGAAAACCCTGAAGAACTGGACGCTGCATCAGCAGGCCGATCACTTTGTTGAACTCAAGGTCGACGATCGACATTTCCTGCGACTTTATGTACTGGAAGAGAAGCTGATGCGTGTGCTGCTGAAGCGCGACGGTGATCTGGCGCTGAACCGCACCTGGAGCATTGCGCCTGAGCATGATGTGCCCTGGCAGGGACGTGACCGCGAGACGCTGGATGGCTTTACGCTGCCCGCATTTCAGGTGGATCACGATGCGCAGCAGCTGCGCATCAGCACACCACAGTTGCGGGTGACGGTGCATCAGCCGCTCTGCCTGAGCTGGGAGCAGTTTGATGGTGCCAGCTGGCAGCCGCTGACCGCCGATCGTCATACCGGTGCCTATCTGCTCAATGCGCACGGCGACGGCGTCGAGCACTATCAGCGTCGTCAGCCGCAGGATCGGGTGTATGGTCTGGGCGAGAAGAGTGGCGACCTGAACCGCGTTAACCGGCGGTTTGAGATGCGTAATCTCGATGCGATGGGCTATAACGCCGCCAGCACCGATCCGCTCTATAAACATATTCCGTTAACCCTGACGCAGCGCGATGGCGTCAGCTTTGGCCTGTTTTATGACAACCTCAGCAGCAGCTGGCTCGATCTGGGGAATGAGCTGGATAACTACCATCTGCCTTATCGCCGTTACCGCGCCGAGGCGGGCGATCTCGATTACTACATGATGCTCGGGCCGACGCTGCTTGATGTCACCAAAGCCTTTGTGCGCCTGACCGGTCGCACGCTTTTTCAGCCAAAGTGGAGCCTGGGCTACAGCGGTTCTACCATGCACTACACCGACGCGCCGGACGCACAGCAGCAGCTGCAATCCTTTATCCGCCTGTGTCGCGAGCATGAAATTCCCTGCGACTCGTTCCAGCTCTCTTCCGGTTACACCTCGATCAATAACAAACGCTATGTCTTCAACTGGAACTACGACAAAGTTCCGAATCCCAACGCGCTGAGTGATGCCTTTCATCGTGCCGGAATGAAGCTGGCGGCCAACATCAAGCCCTGTCTGCTGCAGGATCACCCGCGTTACCAGGAAGTGGCGTCACAGGGGCTATTTATTCGTGACTCGGAACAGGATCGCCCGGAGCGTTCGGTGTTCTGGGATGATGAGGGATCGCACCTTGATTTCACCCATCCGCAGGCGGTGCGCTGGTGGCAGGAAAATGTCACGCAGCAGCTGCTGGAGAAGGGCATTGATTCAACCTGGAACGATAACAACGAATATGAGGTGTGGGATGGCGAAGCGCGCTGTCACGGTTTTGGTCAGCCGATCGCCATCAAGCATATCCGCCCGGTGATGCCGCTGCTGATGATGCGCGCCTCGATGGAAGCGCAGCAGCAGTTTGCGCCAGACAAACGTCCTTATCTGATCTCCCGCTCCGGCTGCGCCGGGATGCAGCGTTATGTGCAGACCTGGAGCGGCGATAACCGCACCAGCTGGCAGACTCTGCGTTACAACATCCGCATGGGGCTGGGGATGAGCCTGTCCGGGCTGTTTAATGTCGGACACGATGTCGGTGGCTTCTCGGGTGATAAGCCGGATGCCGAACTATTTGTGCGCTGGGTTCAGAATGGCGTAATGCATCCGCGCTTTACTATCCATTCGTGGAATGACGATCACACCGTGAACGAGCCGTGGATGTACCCGGAGGTCACGCCAATGATCCGCGAAGCGATCCGCCTGCGCTATCGTCTGATGCCTTACCTCTATAACCTCGCGTGGCAGGCCAGCGCGGAAGATGAGCCGATGCTGCGTCCGACCTTCCTCGATCATGAGCAGGATCCACAGACGTATCAGGCGTGTGATGACTTCATGCTGGGACGCGATCTGCTGGTCGCCAGCGTCGTGGAGCAGGGCGCGCGCAGCCGTGAAGTCTATCTGCCACGCAACCAGGGCGGCTGGTATGACTGGCACAGCGGCAAGGCGTTTGCGGGCGGCGAAACGGTTACGCTGGATGCGCCGCTGGATCGGCTGCCCTTGCTGGTGCGAGCCGGTGCGATCATCCCGCTGGGCGAATGCGAAAGCACCACCGATGCGCGACGCGACAGGGTGCGGCAGTGGCAGTTATGGCCCGCACCGGAAGGTGTAACCACTCAGGGCGAAATGTTTGACGATGATGGTGAGAGCCATGGCTGGCAGCAGGGCAATGCGTTGTGGCTGAGCTGGACGTTGTGCAGCAGCGCGAGCCGAATCGACCTGACGGTGGAAAAACGCGGCGACTATCAGCCTGCCTGGCGGGAGATCGCGCTGTTACTGCCTGCGGGTGAACGTCGTGAGCTGTGGGTGAACGGCGAGAAAGCGGCGAGTTACCGGCTGGAATAGCGGTGGCGTGATGGCCGTTAGACGGAAATAAGTTCGGCCCCGGAAAGGGGCCGACGAGGAAGCTGGCAAAAGCGGGTCCGCTGCCAAACCGTGCCTGCACAGGAAATACGGTCAGATCGGAAAGACGCTCAAGCCAGTCCCCGGGCGCTCTACCCGCGTGATGACGCACCTCATCCCTGAGGTGCGCCCGTAGCCGGACCAACGCGTTGCGTTGTTCCGGCTACGGGCGTTTTTGTCCCTGGCGCGGGACGCTTTCCTCCTCTGACCATATTTCCTGCTATCCTGGCTTTATCATTGCTTCCAGATAACTGATTAGGGAATTGTCAGTGGTCTTAATCGGTTGAGCGGCCCGAAAAATATTATTCTGCGTGGTTTTCGGTGCTCATGCGGCCCAGATCTTTATCGACCAGGAACAGACCGTTGCCGCTGTTGCTGACCAGCGCCAGTTTATCCAGCACGGTTTTGAACAGCTTCTCTTCTTCGTGCTGCTCGGCAACATACCACTGCAGGAAGTTAAAGGTAGAGTAATCCTGTGACGTCATAGCAGCGTGAGCCAGCTCATTGATTTTGCTGGTGATCAGCTGCTCATGCTCCAGCGCCTGCTGCAGGATTTCATTCAGCGAGGTGAAAGAAACCGGTGGCGCAGCGATAGTGCCCAGCACCGGCATCGCGCCGGTATCGCTCAGGTAATCAAACAGACGCTGCATATGCTGCATCTCTTCGCGTGAATGCATCTTCAGGAAGGAAGCGGCACCCTCAAAGCCTTTGTCGCTGCACCAGGCGCTCATTTGCAGATAAAGATTGGCAGAGAAGAATTCCAGGTTCAGCTGGTCGTTTAAACGCCCAGTCATTTCAGCAGTCAGCATGGCCGAGTCCTTTTAAGAAGATGTTAAATAAACAGGTGGAAGCGGTGAATTATGCATCATACATGTTAGTAAAGTGAAGCCTTTTCCGCAAAATAAGCTAATTTATCTGATTGATTTAAATAGAATTATTTCGGAAATTGAATGCGAGCAATTCTCATTCTGTATCACGGCTATCAGGCAACAACGTCAGGCGAATCAGCACCATGATAGTGCGGGCGATGGTTATTTTGCTGGTGCAATAAGTCGCTGTAACAGACGAAATATTCGCAATCTGATGCCGTCCCGAAAATATCACCGGGTGGTCTGAAAAATAAATTTCAGAGCGTGATAAGAGGTATAGCGTGGATTAAATGTCCTGCGTGTGGAAATAAGGTGTTAACAATCTCTCTCTTAGCGGCTCTGGCATAAATCCTGCTTAGAACTGAGTTCCATATATTGAAACTTGCTACGGCAGGGAACAGGCGGCAGACCATGTTATCAGGAGAAAGTAATGTCAGATGAGAGTGTGGTTAATCCGGTAAAAATGACGGCGACCAGAGGCAGTTATATCGCATTAATTTTTGCCATTCTGTTTTTCTCAGGGCTGTTTTATAACGTCGAGGGCCTTAAATGGCTGGGGGCGTTTGACTTCACTACGCTGGGCGGCAGCTTCGGCACCATGAAAGATCCCGCCAGCAACACCTTTGTCGGCGCAGGCGGACTCAGTGCTAAAGCGGGCTTCCTGTTTGCCCTGTCGCTGACGCCCACGGTAATGCTGGCGCTGGGCGTGCTCGAAATCTTTACCCACTATGGTGCGATTCGCGCGGCACATCGCTTGCTGACACCGCTGCTTAAGCCGCTGATGGGCCTGCCGGGCCGTTGCGGTCTGGCGTTAATCACTGACCTGCAAAGCACCGACGCGGGCGCGGCATTAACAAAAGAGATGGCTGATCAGAAACTGATTGGTAAAAAAGAGCTGGTGGTGATGAGTGCCTGGCAATATTCCGGTGCGGGATTAATCAATAATTACTTCGCCATCGGTTCAGCGCTGTTCGCCTCTATGACGCTGCCGATTATTATTCCGCTGTTATTAATGTTCGTGCTGAAATTTATCGGTGCGGCAATAACGCGCGCTGTGTTAAACAGTGTTTATAAGAAGGATTTTGCCGATGGAAAATAAAATTGCGACCTGCAGTAATCCGTTCGATGTGTTTGTGACTGGCGCACGCAAAGGCTTTCACATCGCCATTCACAACCTGATGCCGAATGTGGTGATGGCCTATGTGCTGGCGGAAGTGCTGAACCTGCTCGGTATTATGCAGTTCCTTGGACATGCCTTTGCGCCGGTGATGGGGCTGTTCGGCCTGCCGGGCGAGGCGATTACCGTGCTGCTTACCGCCTGGCTTTCATCGTCGGCGGGCACTGGCGTTGCGGTAAGCCTGCTGACCAAAGGGCTGCTGACCGGCGCGGATATTACTATTCTGGCACCGGCGATTTTCCTGATGGGATCGCAACTGCAATATATGGGGCGGCTGCTGGGTGTGGCCGATGTGCCCAAAAAATACTGGCCGCTGCTGATGCTGGTGAGCATCATCAACGCGCTGATCGCGATGTCTGTTATGCGTCTGTTTATTCAGGAGTAACGCTGTGTCTAAGGTATTAGAGCATTATCACTATCTGCACGAAATTCCGGAGCTGGGCTTTCAGGAGATAAAGACCTCGGCCTACATCGCCGATCAGCTGGAGAAAGCGGGCCTGAAGGTAACGCGCAACATCAATAACACCACCGGCATCGTGGCGGAGATCGACAGCGGGGTGCCGGGGCCGGTGCTGGCGCTGCGCGCGGATATGGATGCGCTGGGGCACATCATTGATGGCGTGCCGTGTGCGCGCCACACCTGCGGTCACGACGGTCACTCTTCGGTCGTGCTGACGACGGCGACGGCTCTGCTGCAGGAGGGCGTGGTGAAACGTGGCCGGCTGAAGATCCTGTTCCAGCCCGCCGAGGAGCTGGGCGCCGGTGCGCTCTCAATGATCGAAGGCGGCGCACTGGATGATGTGGAGATGATTCTGGGCTTCCATCTGCGTCCGCTGGAGGAGTGCGTGGTCGGCCAGGCAGTGCCTGCCGTGCTCTACTCCGCCTGCAGCACGCTGGAAGCGACCATCAAAGGCCAGCCCGCCCATGCGGCGCGACCGCATCTTGGCATCAATGCGCTGGATGCGGCCGCGCAGGCGGTTCAGGCCGTCAATGCCCTCCATCTGTCCCCGGGCCTGACATGGAGCGTCAAAGCGACCCGCTTCCTGTGCGATGCGGGTGTCACCAACTCGGTACCGGATGAAGCCCGCGTGGTGTGGGATCTGCGTTCGCAGGAGAACGGGCCGATGACGCAGCTGAAAGAGCAGGTCACGCGCGCCATTACTCACAGCGTCGCGGCACTGGGAGCCACCGCCGAGGTTCGCGTGCTGAAAGAGATGCCGGCTGCCGAGATTGATGATGACGCGACGGCGGTGATCCGCGCGGCCATCGTTGAAGTGCTGGGTGAAGAGGGCGCACTGCCGACCCGCACCACGCCAGGCAGCGAGGACTTTTTCTACTATCCCGTGAAGCGTCCGGGTGTGAAGGCGGGCTTCTGGGGGCTGGGCACCAACCTGACGCCAGGGCTGCATCATCCCGATATGCGTTTTGATCTCAGCTCGCTGGAGATTGGTGTGCAGATCTTCAAAGCCTGCGTCAGAAAAGTACTGGGATAACAGAGTGGGGGCGGGTGCAGACCCGCCCGACGCTGTTGCCGCCTCCGCTATTCTCCGATTCTCCGCTCCTGAAATCCTGCCCCTTCCCTGTAGGCCGCGCGCGCAAAATATTGTATGCTATGCCGCCTTAAAGCTGACCAGGTAACCGGACTTCACGCCAATGTAACTTCGCGCTGACCCGCCAACGATGAAAGATCGTTTTTGGCACCGTTTACCCGCCGGTAAGGTTCTGCCGGCCACCGTGATTTATCAGCAGCGCCAGTATGTTGCGCTGCCTATTGAGAAGAATTCCATGTCTAATCCCTTTTTAGAAGAGGTGGCACGCCGCCGCACCTTCGCGATCATTTCGCACCCGGATGCCGGTAAAACCACCATTACCGAAAAAGTGTTGCTGTTCGGACAGGCTATCCAGACCGCCGGTACCGTAAAAGGCCGTGGCTCTAACCAGCACGCCAAGTCGGACTGGATGGAGATGGAGAAACAGCGTGGTATCTCTATTACCACCTCGGTGATGCAGTTTCCTTACCGCGATAGCCTGGTAAACCTGCTGGATACCCCAGGTCACGAAGATTTCTCGGAAGATACCTACCGTACGCTGACCGCCGTTGACTGCTGTCTGATGGTGATCGATGCCGCGAAAGGCGTTGAGGATCGTACCCGCAAGCTGATGGAAGTTACCCGCCTGCGCGATACGCCGATCCTGACTTTTATGAACAAACTTGACCGTGACATCCGTGATCCGATGGAAGTGCTGGATGAGGTGGAAAGCGAGCTGAAAATTGCCTGCGCACCGATCACCTGGCCAATCGGCTGCGGCAAGCTGTTCAAAGGGGTTTATCACCTCTACAAAGATGAGACCTATCTCTACCAGACCGGTAAAGGCCACACCATTCAGGATGTCCGCGTCGTGAAGGGGCTGAACAATCCGGACCTCGACACCGCAGTCGGTGACGATCTGGCGGCACAGTTGCGTGAAGAGCTGGAGCTGGTGCAGGGTGCATCGCACGAGTTTGAGCAGGAAGCCTTCCTGAACGGCCAACTGTCGCCGGTCTTCTTCGGCACCGCGCTGGGTAACTTTGGCGTAGACCATATGCTGGATGGCCTGGTGGCATGGGCGCCACGTCCGATGCCACGCGATACAGACACCCGCACGGTAGAAGCGAAAGAAGAGAAGTTCACCGGCTTCGTGTTTAAGATCCAGGCCAACATGGACCCGAAACATCGCGACCGTGTGGCCTTTATGCGTGTGGTCTCCGGTAAATATGAAAAAGGGATGAAGCTGCGTCAGGTACGTACTGGCAAAGATGTGGTGATTTCCGATGCCCTGACCTTTATGGCGGGCGACCGTTCACACGTTGAAGAAGCTTATCCTGGCGATATCATCGGTCTGCATAACCACGGCACCATACAGATTGGCGACACCTTTACGCAGGGTGAAAACATGAAGTTCACCGGTATTCCGAACTTCGCGCCAGAGCTGTTCCGTCGTATTCGTCTGCGCGATCCGCTGAAGCAGAAACAGCTGCTGAAAGGGCTGGTTCAGCTGTCGGAAGAGGGTGCAGTGCAGGTGTTCCGTCCGGTGCATAACAACGATCTGATCGTGGGCGCGGTCGGGGTACTGCAGTTCGATGTGGTGGTGGCACGTCTGAAAAGCGAATATAACGTCGAAGCGATCTACGAAGCGATTAACGTCTCAACGGCGCGCTGGGTTGAATGTGACGATGCTAAAAAGTTTGAGGACTTCCAGCGTAAAAACGAAGTTAACCTGGCGCTCGATGGCGGTGATAATTTGACTTATATCGCGCCAACCATGGTGAATCTTAATATTACCCAGGAACGTTACCCTGACGTCCGTTTCCGTAAAACACGCGAGCACTAATCGCCTGTTTCCGGGCCATTCCAGCAGGGAATGGCCCTGATTTCCTCGCTCCAGACTCCTCCTAAAAAAACCTTTTTTCTTCTGTTTTGACGTGTGATCAACCAGTTAGCCAGGCAAATCGCAAAATGCCGTCTATGATTATTCTATCGGACGGCGGAAGAGACTTCTCTTGTCCTTACGTCCTGTAACGCAGCGGCATATGTGCCTCTGTTTCGCCCACAGTTTTGGGTGAGTTAACTGATAGAAGGAAGATATCGATGAACAAGACTAAGATTGCTAAAACCCTGATGGCCGCAATGATTGGCTCAGCACTGATCAGCGGCAGCGCACTGGCTGACGAATCTATGTCGCAGAAAGCGTCACAGACAGCCGACAGCGCGGGTTCGAAAATCGATAGTTCTATGAAAAAAGTCGATGGTTATATGGATGACAGCGGCATCACCGCTAAAGCCAAAGCGGCACTGGTGGATGACGACGCAATTAAAAGCACGGATATCTCGGTAAAAACGCATAGCGGCGTCGTGACCTTAAGCGGTTTCGTCACCTCACAGGATCAGGCTGAAAAGGCTGTGGCAGTGGTGCAGAAAATCGAAGGTGTTAAATCCGTCAGCGACAAACTACACGTCAGAGACAGCAAAACCTCTTCAGTGAAAGGTTATGCCGGTGATGCCGCTACGACCAGCGAAATTAAAGCTAAGCTATTAGCAGACGACATTGTTCCGTCGCGCAACGTAAAAGTTGAGACCACCGACGGTGTTGTTCAGCTTTCAGGGCATGTTGCTACTCAGGCACAGTCAGATCGTGCAGAAAGCATCGCGAAAGCCATTGAAGGCGTGAAAAGCGTTAAGAATGACCTGACGGTTAAATCTTAAGCTTGCGTGCGGTCACTCTGGTGACCGCATGGATAAAAGATACCCATCCGGGGATTAAATAAGCAGTTCGATTTTAAATAGGGTAAGGAGAGGCTTATGTTTCGTTGGGGCATTATTTTTCTGGTGATCGCACTGATCGCTGCAGCGTTAGGTTTTGGCGGTTTAGCGGGCACAGCAGCATGGGCAGCTAAAGTTGTCTTCGTCGTTGGTATTATCCTGTTCCTCATCAGCCTGTTTACCGGCCGTAAAAAGCTTTAGCCGATGAGTCCTGCAGCGTAATGCAACGCAAAGCATAGAGCGGAGACCAGTCATCTGTAGCGACTGACGTGAAGAGAGGGACACCTTCACATCGCTGCGATGGCAAGCCAGTTCAGCTGGCCTGCCGGTTAAAGGAATAGATGACTGGTTCTCCGGAATGCTGCTGTCTTTAACGGATCCCTCCTCCAGCATACCCGGAACCCTTTTTTGAGGTTCGCACAGTGGGTATACGCATTCCCGTCACACTCGGCGCCATTGAACCTCTGGCCCTGACACCCTTTAAAGCTCAGAAAATTGCCCTGGTCTGTGAAGGCGGCGGTCAGCGCGGCATTTTCACCGCAGGGGTACTGGACGAATTTCAGCGCGCCCGATTCAATCCTTTTCAGCTGATGCTTGGCACCTCTGCCGGTGCACAAAATCTCTCTGCCTTTGTGTGTGGTCAGCCCGGCTACGCCCGTCGCGTGATTACCCGCTATACCACCAGTAAACTCTTTTTTGATCCGCTGCGTTTTGTGCGCGGAGGCAATCTGATCGACCTCGACTGGCTGATCGATATCACCCGCAGTGAATTTCCGCTGGCGATGAGCAGTGCAGAACAGCTGTTCTCCAGCGGTCGCGAGTTTTATATGTGCGCCTGCCGCAGCGACGACTATTCGCCCGGCTACTTTACGCCCACCGCCGACAACTGGCTGGATCTGATCAAAGCTTCCAGTGCGATTCCCGGTTTCTACCGGCTGGGCGTCAATCTGGAAGGGATCAGCTATCTTGATGGTGGCATCAGCGATGCGATTCCGGTGCGCGAAGCAGCACGTCGCGGTGCGGATACGATTGTGGTGATCCGCACAGTGCCATCGCAGATGTTCTACACCCCAAAATGGTTTAAACGCATGGAGCGCTGGCTCAGTACTGGCGCGCTGCAGCCGATGATCAACGTGCTGAACAAGCATGAGCAGAGCTATCGGGAAATTCAGCAGTTTATTGAGAATCCTCCCGACGATTTGCGCATTATCGAAATTTTTCCGCCGCACGTGCTGGCCAGCAGTGCCCTGGGCAGCCGGGTAGCCGCGCTGAATCAGGATTATCATCTGGGACGGCGCTGTGGTCGCTATTTCCTCGCCACGCTAGGCCAGTGGCTGAGCGATGCTGAACCGATGATGTCAGCGCGCATCGTCACCCCGCCTGCGCCGGTCGCCAATGCACCGGATACCCGATTGATTATCACGCCGCCGCTGGCGGACAATGATGCGGATTACGACAAAGGATCGCTGGCATGACGTTTATCGATACGCACTGTCATTTCGACTTTCCGCCTTTCGAAGGGGATGTTGCCGCCAGCCTGGCGCGCGCCGCGGAAGCGGGCGTGGAGAAGATTATCATCCCGGCAATTGATGCCAGCCGGTTTGAGCGCGTCTGCGCACTGGCTGCTGAACACCCGCCGCTTTACGCGGCGCTGGGCCTCCACCCTATCGTCATTGAAAATCACCTTGAGGCGCATCTTGAGCAGCTGGAAACCTTACTGCAACAGCGGCCACGTAAGCTGGTGGCGATCGGCGAGATCGGGCTGGATCTCTATCGCGACAATCCGCAGTTTGATAAGCAGCAACGCTTTCTTGAAGCACAGCTGAAGCTGGCGAAACAGTATCAGCTGCCGGTAATCCTGCATTCGCGGCGCACCCATGACAAGCTGGCGCAGATTCTGCGTCGTCTCGATCTGCCGCGCCGTGGTGTGGTGCACGGTTTTGCAGGCAGCCTGCAGCAGGCGCAGGCCTTTATTAAGCTGGGTTATGCGATTGGCATTGGCGGGACCATTACCTATGAACGCGCCAGCAAAACCCGTCAGACCGTAGCACAGCTGCCGCTCTCTTCGCTGCTGCTGGAAACCGATGCACCCGATATGCCACTGCAGGGCTTTCAGGGCCAGCCAAACCGCCCGGAACGGGCGCGTCAGGTGTGGGAAGTACTCTGCAGCCTGCGAGAAGAGTCACCCGAAGAGATTGCCGATGCGCTGTGGCACAACAGTCAGCAGCTGTTCCGGCTCGATCCTGCTTTCCCGGCGCTGCGTAACTGACCGGATCTGCCTCATCAGCGCTTAAATGTGATAATAGTAACATTGGGCCGGCTAGCGTATAATGGCCATCAAACGCTGTTATCTGCGATTTAAGTCACAATGATTGTGATGCAATTGCACCAATTTCTTATCCCTATGTGACTACTGGCACATATCAGGCCGCTTCTGAGTGTTATTATTATAACATTCCGCCGGCAAGCCGGTGGGTTGCACCCCGATCCTTTGGAGAGCCTCATGACCGATATTAAACCTCTTGCCCTGCGCGCCCTGAAACTGATGGATTTAACCACCCTGAATGACGACGACACCGACGCAAAAGTGATCGCTCTCTGTCATCAGGCTAAATCCCCGGCAGGCAACACCGCCGCCATCTGTATCTATCCGCGCTTTATTCCGATTGCGCGTAAAACGCTGCGCGAGCAGGGTACGCCGGAGATCCGCATCGCCACGGTGACCAACTTCCCGCACGGCAATGACGACATCGATATTGCACTGGCAGAAACCCGTGCCGCCATCGCCTACGGTGCGGATGAAGTGGATGTGGTGTTCCCGTACCGCGCGCTGATCGCCGGTAACAGCCAGGTTGGTTTCGATCTGGTAAAAGCCTGTAAAACCGCCTGCGCTGAAGCGGACGTGCTGCTGAAAGTCATCATCGAAACCGGTGAGCTGAAGGAAGAAGCGCTGATCCGTCAGGCTTCTGAGATTGCCATCGATGCAGGTGCTGACTTCATTAAAACCTCCACCGGTAAAGTACCGGTTAACGCCACGCCGGAAGTGGCGCAGATCATGATGAATGTGATCCGTGACAAAGGCGTCAGCCAGCAGGTTGGTTTTAAACCGGCGGGCGGCGTGCGCACCGCTGAAGATGCCGCGATCTATCTGCAGATGGCAGAAGAGACGCTGGGTGCTGACTGGGCTGATGCGCGCCATTTCCGCTTTGGTGCATCAAGCCTGCTGGCGAGCCTGCTCAACACCCTGGGTCATGACAGCGACACCAGCAAAGCGGGTTACTGATCCCTCAGGCGGTCGCTGACCGCCTGTTCTCCATCCTGATTTCCCTGAACCAGGGGGCTACTTTGTTCCTGCCACAAGAAATTATTCGAAAGAAACGTGACGGCCAGGCGCTGACTGAAGAGGAGATTCGCTTCTTCATTAACGGCGTGCGTGATAACACCGTCTCGGAAGGTCAGATTGCCGCGCTGGCAATGACCATCTGGTTCCATGATATGACGCTGCCGGAGCGGGTTGCGCTGACGATGGCGATGCGTGATTCCGGTACGGTACTTAACTGGAAATCACTCAACCTCAACGGGCCGGTGGTGGATAAGCACTCGACCGGCGGCGTTGGTGATGTGACATCGCTGATGTTAGGGCCGATGGTCGCCGCCTGTGGCGGATATGTGCCGATGATCTCCGGTCGTGGCCTGGGTCATACCGGCGGTACGCTGGATAAACTGGAAGCGATTCCGGGCTTCGATATTTTCCCCAGTGATGACCGTTTCCGCGACATCATCAAGCAGGTCGGTGTGGCGATTATCGGCCAGACCAGCTCGCTGGCGCCGGCAGATAAGCGTTTCTACGCCACGCGTGACATCACCGCCACCGTCGATTCTATTCCGCTAATCACCGCCTCGATTCTGGCCAAGAAGCTGGCAGAAGGGCTGGATGCACTGGTGATGGATGTCAAAGTGGGTTCCGGCGCATTTATGCCAACCTATGAAGCATCAGAAAGTCTGGCGCAGTCGATTGTTGGCGTCGCCAATGGCGCAGGCTGCCAGACCACTGCACTGCTGACGGATATGAATCAGGTACTTGCCTCGTCAGCCGGTAACGCGCTGGAAGTGCGCGAAGCGGTCCGCTTCCTGACCGGTGAACAGCGGAATCCGCGCCTGTTGGACGTGACGCTGGCGCTCTGTAGCGAAATGCTGATCTCCGGCAAACTCGCCGCCAGCGACACCGACGCGCGTCAGAAACTGATGACAGTGCTGGATAACGGCAAAGCAGCCGAGGTGTTTGGTCGCATGGTCGCTGCCCAGCAGGGACCTGCCGATTTCGTTGAACGCTACGACGCTTATCTGCCCGCGCCAATGCTGAGCAAACCGGTCTATGCCGACCAGCCAGGCATCGTCAGCAGCATGGATACCCGTGCGCTGGGTCTGGCGGTGGTGGCGATGGGCGGCGGACGTCAGCGCGCCAGCGACAGCATCGATTACAGCGTTGGCTTCAGCGAAATGATCACCCTGGGCGAACGTGCCGATGCACAACGTCCGCTGGCGGTCATTCACGCCAGCAGCGAAGACAAATGGCAGCAGGCCGCCGCAGCGGTTAAAGCTGCGCTGGTGCTCGGGGATTCCGCCCCGGCTGAGACGCCGGTTGTCTATCGCCGTGTGAGCGATCTCAGCTAACTGACCAGTAACCGGTGCCAGCCACGATGCATTCGGGTATACTGATCTGATCGCTTTTTTTTGACTTGTCACGCGCCAATGCGCAGGAGACTTGCATGAAACGTGCTTTTATTATGGTTCTCGATTCCTTTGGAATTGGCTCCAGTAAAGATGCCGATAAATTCGGCGACGCAGGTTCAGATACCCTGGGTCATATCGCCGAAGCCTGTTTTAACGGTGAAGCAGACAAGGGACGTAAAGGTCCATTGCATCTGCCTAATCTCACCGCGCTGGGGCTGGGTAAAGCCGCCGAGCTGTCGACCGGCCGCTTCCCGGCGGGTCTGGATCCTGAGGCAAAAATCACCGGCGCGTACGCTTACGCCAGTGAGCTTTCGTCAGGTAAAGATACGCCGTCAGGCCACTGGGAGATCGCCGGTGTGCCGGTGCTGTTTGACTGGGGCTACTTCAGCGACAAAGAGAACAGCTTCCCGCAGGAACTGCTGGACAAGCTGGTAGCGCGCGCCGACCTGCCGGGTTATCTCGGTAACTGCCACTCTTCAGGTACGGTGATCCTTGACCAACTGGGCGAAGAGCATATGAAAACCGGCAAGCCGATTTTCTATACCTCTGCGGACTCCGTGTTCCAGATCGCCTGTCACGAAGAGACCTTTGGTCTGGATCGACTCTATGCGCTGTGCGAAATCGCCCGTGAAGAGCTGACTGAAGGTGGCTACAACATTGGCCGGGTTATTGCCCGTCCGTTTGTGGGTGACAAAGCGGGTCAGTTCGAGCGCACCGGCAATCGTCACGATCTGGCAGTCGAGCCGCCATCCGCCACCATGCTGAAAAAGCTGGTGGATGAGAAGGGCGGTCACGTGATCTCCGTGGGTAAAATCGCCGATATCTATGCTGAGCAGGGCATTACCAAAAAGGTCAAAGCGACCGGTCTGGATGCGCTGTTTGACGCGACGATTCAGGAGATGAAAACTGCGCCGGATCAGGCGATTGTTTTTACCAACTTCGTTGATTTCGACTCCACCTGGGGACATCGCCGTGATGTCGCCGGTTATGCGGGTGGGCTGGAGCTGTTTGACCGTCGTCTGCCTGAGCTGATGGAGTTGGTCGGAGAAGATGACATCCTGATTCTGACCGCTGACCACGGCTGTGATCCGACCTGGGAAGGCACGGAGCACACGCGTGAGCACATTCCGATTCTGATCTACGGACCAAAAGTGGAGCCGGGTTCACTCGGATACCGCGAAACGTTTGCCGATATTGGTCAGACAATTGCACACTATTTTGGCCTGTCCGAGATGGACTATGGCAAGAACATGCTGTAAATCAGCAATTTAATAAGGATTAAACAATGGCAACTCCACATATTAATGCTGAAATGGGCGATTTTGCAGACGTTGTACTGATGCCTGGCGATCCGCTGCGCGCAAAACACATCGCAGAAACCTTTCTGGAAAACGCGGTTGAAGTGAATAACGTGCGCGGCATGCTGGGCTACACCGGTACTTACAAAGGCCGTAAAGTCTCTGTGATGGGTCACGGAATGGGTATCCCTTCCTGCTCCATCTACACCAAAGAGCTGATTACGGACTTCGGCGTGAAAAAAATCATCCGTGTGGGCTCCTGTGGTGCCGTACGTGCCGACGTAAAACTGCGTGATATCGTGATTGGTATGGGTGCCTGCACCGATTCCAAAGTGAACCGTATGCGTTTCAAAGATCACGACTTCGCGGCGATTGCTGACTTCGACATGGTGCGTAACGCGGTTGATGCGGCGAAAAACCTGGGTGTTGAAGCGCGCGTGGGTAACATCTTCTCTGCCGATCTCTTCTACACGCCGGATCCGCAGATGTTCGACGTAATGGAAAAATATGGCATCCTCGGCGTTGAGATGGAAGCTGCAGGTATCTACGGTGTGGCCGCTGAGTTCGGTGCAAAAGCGCTGACCATCTGTACCGTATCAGACCATATCCGTACGCACGAGCAGACGACGGCTGCTGAGCGTCAGACAACCTTCAACGACATGATCAAAATTGCGCTGGAGTCTGTCCTGCTGGGTGATTAATGCACGCGGCGGGTGACGATTCCCGCCCGCTGGCCAATCGCCTGTTCAGATCCTCCCTGACCGGAGGATCTGAGTTCCCGCCTCGCTTTCCCGGTAACATTCACATCAAATGACACACTTTTGCTGAGGCTTGTGCATCTTCGCGCTGGCACGCCTGCGATCGCGCTTTATCATGGTGCGCAACAACAGATAATAATTAATCGCCTGATAATGTCCCCTGATGAACTTTCGTAACTTCGACGCTGAAGAGAAGCTGTTTGCCCGTCGCGCCGCAATCGCCTTTGCCCTGGTCTGTCTCTGTTTCACCCTTCTTGGCGTAAACCTTTTCCGCTTACAGGTGCGCGACCATGCCTACTACCAGACGCGCTCCAACCAGAACGACATCAAGATGATCCCCATTGCCCCGACGCGCGGGCTGATTTATGACCGCAACGGTATTCCACTGGTGCGCAACGTCAGCTGGTATGCCATCACGCTAACGCCTTATAAAATCGACGATATGGACGCCACGCTGCGGGCGCTGACGCCGATCGTAAATCTGACACCCGATGAGATTGACACTTTCCGCCGTGCGCTGAAGCAGACCAGCCGTTACAAGCCGGTCGTGCTGAAAGAGGAGCTGACCGAAGAGCAGGTCGCCCGCTTTGCGGTCAATCAGTTCCGCTTTACCGGTGCCAGCATTGAGACCTACCAGGATCGTGAATATCCCTATGGAGCCGATCTGGCCCATGTGATCGGTTATGTCTCGAAAATCAACGATAACGACTACAAACGACTGAATGCGGAAGGTATCGCCGAAAACTATGCGGCTGACCACAACATCGGCAAGCAGGGGATTGAGGGCTATTACGAAGCGCAGCTGCATGGCAAGCCGGGCTATCGGGAAGTAGAAGTGGATAACCATGGCCGCATTGTGCGAGTGCTGAAAGAGGTGCCGCCGGTCGCGGGTAAAAACCTGACGCTGACGCTGGATCTGCATCTGCAACAGTATGTGGAGAGCCTGCTGGCAGGGCAGCGTGCGGCGCTGCTGATTGAGGATCCGCACGACGGCTCCGTGCTGGCGATGGTCTCCAGTCCCAGCTACGACCCGAATCCGTTTGTGAAAGGCATCAGCTATCAGGCTTACAAAAAGCTGCTGCAGGATAAAGACCTGCCGCTGATCAACCGCGTCACGCAGGGACTCTATCCGCCCGCCTCGACGGTGAAGCCTTATATGGCGATGTCGGCGCTGCTGACTCATGTGATTACGCCACAGTCGCAGTTCTTTGGTGCGCCGACCTGGACGCTGCCGGGGACGGACCGGCGCTATCGCGACTGGAAGAAAACCGGGCACGGCATGCTGGATGTCACTCGCGCGATAGAAGAGTCGGCCGACACCTTCTTTTATCAGGTGGCTTTCATGATGGGCATTGACCGGATTCACACCATGCTCAGCCAGTTTGGCTATGGTAAATCGACCGGCATCGACCTCAATGAGGAGTACAACGGTTTGCTGCCAGGCCGTGAATGGAAACTGAAGGTGCACAAAAAGGCCTGGTATCAGGGCGATACGGTTTCAGTTGGCATTGGTCAGGGCTACTGGATTGCGACACCGATTCAGATGGTGAAAGCGATGGTCGCGCTGATCAATAACGGTCGGGTCATCGCACCGCATCTGCTGGAGAAAACCCAGCGCGGCACGCTGGTGGAGAACTACCATCCACAGCAGCACGAGGCACAGATTGGCGATCCTCACTCACCCTACTGGTCGCTGGTGCGTCACGCGATGTTTGGCATGGCTAACGCACCAAACGGCACCGGTTATAAATATTTCCATACGGCGCCTTATGGCATCGCCGCGAAAAGCGGGACGTCGCAGGTGTTCAGCCTGCGTCAGAACCAGACTTATAACGCGAAGATGATCCCGGTGCGGCTGCGTGACCATATCTTCTATACCGCTTTTGCGCCGTTTGATGACCCGAAAGTGGCTGTGGCGTTGATTCTGGAGAATGGTGGCGGGGAAGGGGTAACGGCTGCGCCCGTGATGCGGGATATTCTGGACCATATCTTTATCCCGCCAGTACCAGACGCGCCGGTGCAGGGCACACCTGATAAATAGGGGGCGAGCGCCCCCGCAGAGTGTCAGACTTTAAGCGTCTTTGTCACCTGGCCGATGGCGCGCACCACGTCCGTTGCGCCTTCACGGATTTCTGCAATCACGCCGCCCGCCTCCTGAGCCAGCTGTACGCCCTGATCGGCACGTTTCAGGTTCGACTCAATACCTTTCAGCGCCCGGCTGGCCAGCAGATGATTTTGCTGAATCCGGTTTTCGATGTCGGTCGTGGCGCGGTTAATGTTGGCTGCCAGCGTGCGGACTTCATTAGCCACCACCGCAAAGCTACGGCCATGGGTGCCGGCCCTTGCTGCTTCAATGGCGGCATTCAGCGCCAGCAGGTTAGTCTGATCGGCGATCCGACGGATGCCTTCCACAATTGCGCCGATACGATCGGAGGACTCACTCAGGCCGGTAATATCACCGGAGATCCCCTGCAATTCGCCCGCCAGCGCATTCATAGTCTGCACGCTGCTGGCGATAACATCGGCACCCAGCTTTGTGCTTTCATCCGTTTGCAGCGCGGTGTGATAAGCCCGCTGTGCCGCATCATGCTCCTGCTGATTCTTTTCCACCTGTGCCGTCACATCCGTGGCGAATTTGACGATTTTGTAGAGCCGGCCCTGCTCGTCAAATACCGGATTGTAGGTGGCGCGCAGCCAGACCGTCTCGCCACGTTTATTCACCCGGGGAAACTGACCCGAGACAAATTCACCCCGGTTCAGTTGCTGCCAGAACTCGCTATATTCGCGGCTGTCGCGTACAGCCTGTGAACAGAAGTGACGGTGGTGGATCCCTTCTACCTCCTCACGACGGTAGCCCATGGTTTTCAGGAAGTTGTCGTTGGCTTTAAGCACTTCACCTTTGAGGTTAAAGGCGATCACCGCCATCGACCGTTCAATGGCGGTGGTGATGGCGCGCTGCTCCTGTGCATCGTTGATATGACCTGTAATGTCGGTGGCCAGTTTGACGATTTTAATTACCCGGCCATGGCGGTTTTGCACCGGCACATAGTTGGCTTCGAGCCAGATTGGGCGGCTGTTTTTCGCCATACGCAGAAATTTATCGCTGAAACTTTCACCCCGGTTCAGTCGCAGCCAGAAATCCTGATAGTTGCGCGACTGAAGCTGTTCCGGCGTACAAAACAGGCTGTGGTGCTGGCCTTCAATCTCTGTCAGCGTGTAGCCCATGCGCGCCAGAAACAGCGCATTGGCGCTGAGAATGGTGCCATCGGGGGAGAACTCAACCATGGCGATGGAGCCGTTGAGTGAGCTCAGCGTGGCCGCTGAGTGTGCCCGCTTCTGCCAGCCGTGGCGTGAAGCGATACCTGATGTAATGGTGGAAAACATGGCGATCCTTATTATTAGTGTTGGTCTCACCTCCTATATCGGCAAAATCGCGGCACAATGGAGCCTTTACCGCTCTGCTGACTAAAATTTACCCGGTCAGCCACGACATTTTTGCATCAGGTCAAACCCGATATTTGAGTTGATGGAAAAGCCGTCAGTCGATGTGATTTTGGTGAAAAGCGTTTGACGCTGCCGGGCCGCTTTGGTTTAATGCGCCCCGTTGCCCGAATAGCTCAGTCGGTAGAGCAGGGGATTGAAAATCCCCGTGTCCCTGGTTCGATTCCGGGTTCGGGCACCATCTTTAAAGAACCCGCCTCTGGCGGGTTTTTGCGTTTTGAGGCGAACCCGTTATCGACGGTTCGATTCACTCGCCACATCCTGTGACTCCATAATTTGAAACCCTCGCTTCGGCGGGGGTTTTTGCGTTTACAGACAATACTCAGCGAATGTATGCCTCTGCGCTGATTTCAGCGTTAATCTGCACTTCACGAGCCAACAGATTCGTCGTAAGCAGATAAAGAACGACTGCGCTATGGGGCCGTTTTTCGTACGGCCCGGCCTGGAAGAACCTAATTGATTGTTCGTTTTTTGTTCGATTATTGAAATGAGATACAAGATTTATGAATGTTGCTAAGGCATGCTTAAAACGTCTAAGACAAGGCATAAAAGGGTATTTATAAAAATAAGGGAGTTAACTGTTGAACAGATTGAAACACAAATTTCTCAGCACATTAATGGATTACCAGAGTCGCTGATCAACTATTTTAAAAACGACTATGAAGACGATTTAATGGTCGTCATTGAGGATCTTCTTCCCCTGGATCTACAACAGAAGATGGAAGATGAGGCGCGCTCACTGCTTGAGAAAAATGCGCTGCGTCGTGAAGTTATTATCAAACAGAGTGGTAACACACCAAGGGCATACGATAGTGTTGGCCGTAATGCTATTCGTGAAGAAGGGAAATATATTCCTGCCTTTTTCGACAGCCCAGGTGTCCTGAAATTTCTTTCCCGAATTACCGGTGAAGAAATTTATCGCGTACCTTACGAGCCTGAAGAATTTATCATCAATTCCCAAAATAAAAGTGGCGATACTCATGGCTGGCATTGGGATGACTATTCGTATGCTTTAGTATGGGTAATTGATGAGCCTGATGTGCTTTCAGGTGCCCGGGTTGAATTTATCCCGCGCATTCCCTGGAAGAAAGAGAATACAAGAGAGTGGATTAAAAAGACGCTGGCTGAATATCCGGTTATTAGTCGTCATGTTGCTCGTGGCCAGTGTTACCTGCTAAGGGCCAGGGATGCTCTTCATCGTATAGCGCCGTTAACACAGGAATCTCGTCGCACAGTTATCGTTTTTACGTATGCAAATGAGCTGGACTTTAACGACGCATCGCTGACACATGATTCAATGGAAGAGATTTATCCACAAGATACAGCTCAATAAAAAATAGTAAGAATAATGGAGGGTACAATGTCAGCAGTTGGCATGAACGATAAAACAGGATTTCCTGTGTTTTTTACAGAAGTGCCCAATAATCTCGGTCGCTATCAGGACTATACTTTCGCATCAGAAAAATTTGCTAATTTGTTCCCTCCATCTGAATACGCGTCTGTATTAGATATATGCTGCGGCATAGGAAAAATGAGTCATGCTTTATTTCTTCAGGGGTATAAAGTGACTGCCATAGATTTATCTTCTGAATAAATTGAAATAGCAAAAAAGGATGCCTCAGGCCCAGGTTATTACCAGGCTGATATGAAAGATATTCCCGGTAAAAATTACGACCTGTTAATTAATATATATACAAGTTTCGGGTACTACACCACTGAGGCAGAAGACCTGTCACTTTTCAGATACTGGTATGGGTTATTACGTCCGGGCGGTGTTCTTGTAATGGAACTTGCTGATATGGAAAGAGCAAGAAATCGAATTAATGCAGAGGGCGTTTTAGTCCGGGAAGATAATGGCGTTACGGAATATCTTCATATGGATTGGAATAAGAGACTGCTTAGGGTTGATTATCATAATGAATCCCAGCACTGGAGTTGCCTCACAAGGCTCTATGAGAAAGAAATGCTCAGAGATGAGTTATTAAATGCAGGCTTTGAAAGCGTGTCGTTATAGGGTGATTTCTCTTTAAAGAAAAAAGAGAAAGACGACAATCTGGTTATCGTTGCACGTAAAGGATTAAAATGAAAAGATACATCTGTATTGTTGATGCGTATTCTACAGGTGCTGAGTTAGCGCCTGTTTTCAAAAAAGATGGCTGGACTTGCATTCATATTCAATCATCCCCGGAGATTCCACTGGAATATCAGCAAACATTCAGACATGAAACCTTTGATTTCCTGATTTCGCCGGGTGATGAATCTCACAGTGAATTTTTGAGGATAGCCGAAGAACTTAAGCAACTGTCGCCAGAATATATTACACCTGGAACCGAAACCGGTGTTTATATTGCAGACCTCCTGTCTTCGTTAGTGGGTACCCCCGGGAATTCAATAGACACCAGTGCTTTGCGTCGCAATAAATATGCAATGCAGGAGGCCTTAAAATCAGGGGGAATCAGCTCTATACCTCAGTTTTTAACCGACTCTGTTGAACAGGCAAAGAAATGGGCTGGTGAGCTGAATAAGTGGCCTGTCGTCGTCAAACCCGTGGATAGCGCTGGAGCGGATAGTGTTCGCTTTTGCAACACGGTTGATGAAGTACAGAATGCCTTTAATAAAATATATGGTAAAAAAAATAAATTAGGTTTAAAAAATAGCACTGTTCTTTTGCAGGAACGCCTTATCGGAAGGCAATATATTGTCAATGCGGTCAGCATCAATGGACAGCATCTGATTACAGAGATATGGTCTGATGACAAAAAGGAAGTTGAGAATGCATCGCTGATCTGTGAAAGGGAAATTCTTCTGCCTTACTCGGGTGAAGTACAGGATCAGCTTGTCAGATATATGGAAAAAGCGCTGACTCTTCTCGGTATCGCCAATGGCCCGTCTCATAGTGAAGTAATGATGACGGAATCCGGGCCTGTGCTTATTGAAACCGCTGCCCGAATGCAGGGAACTATCATGCACAACGCGGTTGTGTCTGCATTGGGATATAGCCATGTCACACTTACTGCCGAACGTTATGTGAAACCTGAACGTTTTTCTGCCAGGCTTGGAAAGAATTATATGCTCAAAACTCAGCTGCAATGTATTACACTGGCTTCAGAATTTGAGGGTGTGGTTAAAGTTAATAATTGCGAAAAATTGCTTAAGTTACTCCCATCCTATTTCGGCATGATGCACACGCCAGATGCAGGCGAGAATATATACAGGACGACGGATCTTTTTACTAATCCAGGTGTTATTTACTTGTGTCATGAAGATGAAAAGCAAATTGACAGTGATCATGCAAAGATCAGAATTTATGAAAAAAAAGGTAAACTTTTTGATTTAGCCTGAGAATAATATGAATAATAAAAATTATCTTTTTGGTCTATTGATGGTCTTCCTCTATAATTTTCTTGATGCTGGAAAGGAGGTTTATTCGGGATTCCTTGTTCAGGATAATCATCCTTTAAGCATCACTTTTATTGTCTTTTCAATTGGAATGCTCTTTTTTCAGTCTTATGGTGTTATTTTTAACCGAAGGAATTATGTTTCTACGGTGCGATTTTTTGCACCCGTAGTAATTTTAAATATTACTACAGCGGGTTCCTGGATAACATTTTTCTATTGCATGAAGTGTCTTGAGCCCGCGGTGGCGTCTGCTATTATAACAGGCGTAGCACCGTTAATGATTGTTTTCATTGCACCAATGTTTTTTAAAAATGAATCTCATCAATACAAAGCTATATATATTTCCGGGATTACTGTTTGTTCTCTTTGGCTCGCTCTGATTAGTTTGCATCAGGGCCGGTTTATCTATAACTATTCTTCATCAGACGTTATGGCTGGCGTGATGATGGCGGTGCTCTGCTCTGTCTTCAGTATCTTCTCTAATATTTTTAGCAGAAAACTGAGTGACAAAGGTTGCTTACCCTCTTCGATCATGGCACATCGCTTTTACATTACAGTATTTATAACAATGAGTTATAGCATGGATTCATTTGGTTATAGTGCGATAGGTGAAACCCTGTCACCGGGTATAGTCATCCTTGCTATATGTGGCGTGGTTATACCACTTTGGTGTCTGCAGTACGGCATAAAATCTTTACCCCCTGCCAGAGTTATGGTTTTTATTTCTGTAAATCCGATTTTTACTTTCATTTTTCAGTTATTTGACCCGAGATTATCGCCATCACTTTCCTCACTTGTTGCAATTCTGTTAATATTTTTCTTCTCTCTTGCATCAGAGATATGGGGCGTAAAGACGAAAGGAAAGGTTGAATCAGATGGGTATCACGATATATCGGAAGATCGCCGGAATTGAGGTCACATTATCAGACAGCACCAATCATATTTTTCCAAAGCACTCTCATGATGAGTTCTACATTGGTGCTAATGTCTCGGGAAGAGAAAAGATTTGGTTAGATGGAAAAAATGCTGAGGCCAGTGTTGATGAGATAACCATTTATAATCCAGGTCAGATTCAGGCTGCTGAGCCTACACCCTATGAATGGTACTACTACAGCTTTTATGTTTCCCCCGAGTCAATGATGGAATTTACCGGTCTCGATTGTGATGATCATTTCAAAAAAAACATTATTGCAGCGCCTGATGTGGCAGCGGAAATACGTCAGGTCGCTGCATTTGCACTCGATCGCCACACGTCAGATTGCGAGATTAACGAACGCGTGGCGAGTGTTCTGCAATCAGTGCTTTCTCGGTCAGGCACACATCCGCATATCGCGATAAAAACAACAGATAAAACTGTCGTTGATTATGTGGTAACGAGACTAATGGATGATTTTCATTTTCCTCCTACGCTTCAAATGTTGGCAAATGAAACAGGCGTCTCACCCGTCAAACTGGTCAGAATGTTTACTAACGTTAAGGGACTTCCGCCTTTTGCATGGATTAAAGGAGCACGATTGCGTCAAGGTAAGAATATGATTATTCAGGGGAAAGCTATATCTGACATTTCAGCTCAATTAGGTTTCACCGACCAGGCACATTTCACGCGAAATTTTAAAAGCATGTTCGGGGTTACGCCTGGTCAACTTTATAAGCTCGCACAATAAAGATGCTGTGAGGGCGTTAACTTAATTAAGCTTTTTAGCATAGTCAGAATTACGCTGAGCCAGCGTCTGACAGGACACAATCCTGCAGCGCTGCCTTACTATCCTTTCTCTTTGTTTATTTTGCTGTTTCATCTGCTCCTGACGTCCTTAATCCGTAAACCTGACTCACCCGGCAAGGCACCGCCACTGTGGGGTTTAACCGCGGCAGGCTGTGACACGTAAGGTAATCGGGTTCCTGGTCTGGCGTAGCCGCGGGTTATGCACAGCGCCTTGCTGCGGTCAGTGGAATGTAATACCGATGTACTCACTACTGCCTGAAGATTCTGATTTTCACCGCTCTCCGGCCCATTGCTTGTCTCAATTTACAACGATACAAACAGATTTCATGGCGAAATCAATTTGCCGCTTCGCCTCTGTGCTGCGTTGCCAGACTGGCACCGCCTGATATCCTGTCCAGCCTGCAATTGACCGTGGCTAATCGTGTTTTATAAGCCACCCTTTACAGAATCATCCTGACAGGCACAATACCCCTTTTTACCCCTCTTACATGGTTATGTCAGAAGAAGCGCTGCGTCTGCAAATACAGAACCTGAAAAAGCACAATGCGCGTCTGAAGCGTATAGCGCATGATGCCCGCACTAAACTCAATGCGGCGCTGGATGGCACCGGACTGTTTCTGTGGCAGCTCGATATTCCCAGCGGCAAGCTGGTGATCTTTAACCGGCGCTGGGGCGCGATGCTCGGCTTCCAGCCAAAAGAGACCGACGCCAACTTCGAATCGTGGAAAGAGAGCCTGCATCCCGATGACGCCGCCGAGGTTTTGCGAGCGTTTAACGATCACATTGCCGGAAGAGCGCCTTACTACGAAGCGCTGCATCGCATGATCGCCAAAAATGGCAGTATCACGTGGGTGCTGGATCGCGGTCGGGTCAGTGAGTGGAACGCGCACGGCGAGCCGGTTAAAGTCATTGGCACTCACATCGACATGACCAAAGAGAAGCAATATGAAGAGCAGCTCGCCCTGCTGGCGCTGCACGATCCTCTTACGCTGCTCAACAATCGCCATGCTCTGCAAAATGATTTCTGTGAAATGAAAGCGCAGGGGCCGCTCTGCGTTGTTTTTATTGATCTGGATAACTTTAAAAACGTCAACGACACCCTGGGGCATCGCAGCGGTGATGAAGTGTTAATTCAGTTAAGTCAGCGATTGACTGATCTTTCCCCGGCAGAGGTGATCATCGGCCGGCTTGGCGGCGATGAATTCGTCCTGCTAATGCCGTTTGCACTAAGCGAGCCGCAGGTCAGACAGCTGGCGCATGCCTGCCTTGACGCGGTACTTACCCCTTTTGATTTGGCTAACGGGCAAGCGCACATAGGCGCGTCAGTAGGCGTGTCACAGGTTCGGGTAAAAGATGACTTTGATACCGCCCTGGCACGGGCTGATGAAGCCATGTACCGCATTAAGAAAAATGGCAAACGCGGTGTGGCCTTTGCGCCCGCTTTCCCGGATTCCTTCTGATACTGCTCTACTGGACCGGACAGCAGCCTGGCCTGCTGTTAGTACGTCATCTTATCTCTCGTCCCGGCTACCTTTAATCCATAATTTTGAGCCTTGCCTTTGGCGCGACGTGCGATAAAGCAGTAGTAACCGACAAAAAAAGGTTTTTCGTATTATTCTTAATTATGGTTTTTAGAAGCAAATTGCCTCGCTTTTTCCGCTTCGCTTACCTGGTATTACCACTCCAGAATCAGAAGTGTCATTTGAATTAAAACTCTCGTTAAAACAGCATAACTGATCATTTAATGATCAATTTCAGCTATTTTAAGCGGGTGGATTTAACTCTTTACGCTTCGCTTATTTATAACGTCATGAAAAACTAAATTAGTGTTATTTGCCGCTTCGCTTAGGGAATTTGATCGTTTGTTGATCATCTTCACTAACTGATATTGATGTGGTTTTCTCAGTACCGCTTCGGTTACTATTTTTTCAATTGGACATTTTTCGAAAATGATCGATTAATAGGGCGCGGCGATTTTTGTAAGCAATCTTTTTTACGCCGTATCCCTTTTTTAAATAGTACAGAGCGATAGTTGAAAGGCGTTACCAATCCGGATGAAGTTTGTACTGTCAATAAGGTGATGCTGTAACAGATTTTTATTTGTCTTTCTTGATCGGTCCGATTTTCTGTCTACATTTATGTTGCTGAATCGGCCTGATGAAGCATTAACTGTGCAAATTCTGATTTCAACTTCAAAGAGGAACACAGAATGACTCAATATCGCGGTGGGGCCGGAAATTTTGCGGCTGATAAGGAGCGTGCTGCGGAAGCAGGACGCAAGGGCGGTCAGAAAAGCGGCGGGAATTTTAAGAACGATCCCGAACGTGCCATTGAAGCCGGACGCAAGGGAGGTAAGGTAAGCCGCAGAAGCTAAACGCTTTTAAGGTCGCTGTAACAGCAGTTTAATGCGTTTGCCGGGCTGTGCAGATTCTCTTTTCATTAGCCTGCAAGATAATTACCTCCTGAATTATGTCGCTGATTTATCATCGGCACAGAGAGACACCGTTAATTAAACCGGTTGGGATTTCCCTGCCGGTTTTTTATTTTCTATCGTTTAAAGTTATACGAATTAATAAAGTCCTGTACAACTAAGTTTTAAATGGCGCTTTTTTCATGCACATAATCTGAAAAAATTTATGCAGCGATTTATTGCTTTGTACAAATTCAACCTGCCTGGCGAAGCCGGAGCCATAAAAAATTTATCCGCTAAATCACTGCTGTGAAAAGGAAAATGCATTTTATATGCTACTTCTGTCTTAAATTCAGGCTGATGAAACGTGCGATATTAAGAATCTCCACTAGACTTTTCAGGTGTCAACGACATGACTGGCGTTGCGTTATTATCGACGCAGCTTTTTAAACAATGAGGCTATCTTATGACAGTGAAAACGTTAAACGATCTGTTCATCCATGACCTATCCGATGTATACAGCGCTGAGAAACAGATAACCCGTGCATTGCCTAAAATGGCGCGCGCAGCCAGTGACGAAAACCTTATCGCTGCGTTCAATCAGCACTTGGAAGAGACCCGTGCTCAGATTGAACGACTTGATGAACTGGTGGAAGTAACACCTGAAGTCAAAATCAAAAGAATGAAATGCCATGCGCTCGAGGGTCTGGTTGAAGAGGCGCAGGAAATTATCGACTCGGTCGAGAAGGGCGAAATCCGCGATCAGGGGCTGATCGGTGCAGCGCAGAAAGTGGAGCACTATGAGATTGCGACTTACGGTACGTTGCATGCGCTGGCGCTGAAGCTGGGTTATACCAAAGCGGCAGAGCTGCTGGCCGCGACTCTGGATGAAGAGAAACAAACCGATGAGAAACTCACCTCGGTAGCCGAAGCTATTACTGTCTCTTAAGGAGTAACACATGACAGCGATCGAACACTATCATGACTGGCTGCGCGATGCGCATGCGATGGAAAAGCAGGCAGAAAGCATGCTGAGCAAGATGTCAGGCCGTCTTGAACACTATCCGGCGCTGGAACAGCGTCTGGCGCAACATCTGGAAGAGACTAAGCATCAGCTGACCCTGCTGGAACAACTGCTCGACAGCCACGGTATCGATCACTCTGTGATGAAAGATGCGATGGGTAAAATGGCGGCGACCGGCCAGGCGGTGGGCGGTATGTTTAACTCAGATGAAGTGGTGAAGGGTGCCATCAGTGGCTACGTTTTTGAGAATGCTGAGATCGCCAGCTACACCAGCCTGATCGCCGCGGCGGAGCAGGTAGGCGATACGCAGGGCGTTCGCATTCTCAACGAGATCCGCGATCAGGAAGTGGCCATGGCGGAGTGGCTGCTGCAGAACCTGCCTGACGTGACTCAGCAGTTCCTGCAACGTGCATCACAGCCGGGCACTGAAGCGAAGAAGTAACGCCTGACAGCCTGCATGAAAAAAGCCGGGAATTGCCCGGCTTTTTGCGTTTTAGTAATTTGGAGGCTGCGACACTCAGTCAGCCATTAAATGCCCATACATCGTCATCAGCTTACGGGTAACGCCGTTCGTCCAGCCAAAGCCATCCTGTAACGGATATTCACCGCCGCCGCCGGGGCGCGCGCGTTCTCCGCTGATGTCATACTTCTCGACCAGCTTGTGGTGAAGCTGATAGAAGTTATTCACCGTATTAAGCCAGTTTACCGCGACTTCACTTGCCAGCGTCTCTTCACCGTAGTTATTCAGGCCAACAACGGCCATCCACTGCATCGGTGCCCAGCCGTTGGGACGATCCCACTGCTCACCGCTTTCCACCATTGAAGTCAGCAGGCCACCGTTGCTCAGCAGCAGATGACGCAGTGAGATTGCCTGCAGATGCGCCTGATGCGGCGTCGCCAGACCCACAAATAGCGGAACCACAGAGGCAACGGTAAAAGCACCGAAACGTTCACGACGCCAGTCGTAGTCGCGGAACACACCAGCGGTGCTATCCCAGAGGTAACGGGTGATAGCACGTTTCCGCGTTTCCGCTTTTTTCTGCCAGGCCAGCGCCGTCAGCTCTTCACCTTTGGCGTGTGACAGGGTGGCAATCATCAGCTCCAGCTTGTACAGGAACGCGTTCAGATCGATGGGGATAAACTGCGTTGTACGGATACTCGACAGCCGTTTCGGGTTACGCAGCCAGCGCGAGGAGTAATCCCAGCCCGACTCTGCACCAGCACGCAGGTCACGATAGACTTCGCTGGCCGGACGTCTGGATTCGCGCGCGGTTTCGACATCTTCCATCCACGACTCATCACGTGGCGTATCGCGGTCATCCCAGTAACGATTCAGCAGCGAGCCATTTGGCATCCGCACGACGTGACGATAAGCCTGGTTTGGCATCAGTGAGCCGGCACCATCCATCCAGAACTGGTACTCCTTCATCAGCTGTTCCTGATAGCGCTTAGCACCGCGCACGCCATCTTCTTCGAACAGCTCCACCATCAGGGCAAATACCGGCGGCTGGGAACGGCTGAGATAGTAAGTACGGTTGCCGTTTGGCACATGACCGTAGTTATCGATCAGCCAGGCAAAGTTATCCGCCATGTGACGCAGCAGGTCATCACGGCCCGACTCCGCCAGGCCCAGCATGGTGAAGTAGGAGTCCCAGTAGTAAGTTTCGCCAAAGCGTCCGCCCGGAACTACATAAGGTTTTGGTAACGGCAGCAGCGATGAGTGCGGCATATGCTGCTGTGGCATTTTGGTCAAAACTGGCCACAGGTCATCGATATGCTCATTGAGCGATTTATCCGGGTTGGAGACATAAAAACTTTCGTTTACGCCAGGCAGATAAAAGTGATCGGCAACAAAACGCGACAGGTCAAAATCACTGCTGCGTTTCTGTCGACGATAGCGCATCAGCACATCCAGCGGATCGTACTTAGGCGAACAGTCGGGGAAGGTTTTGCTGTCCTCGAAAATCCGCGACATCTGGACATGTTCAAACAGTTCCAGATAACGATCGGCAGGCGTGAGCGCATCCGGCGCCGGTAAGCCTTCAATCAGCTCCGGTTCCGGTTCAGAATCCTGCATGCGATCCAGTTTCAGTTCATGGGGATCGTATTGATACTCAACTTCCGCCCCGGCACGAACCTCTTCAAGTGCATTTTGTTGCTGGCGATGGGTATTAATAACGGCCTCCTGAGCGGTCGTGGTTGCACAAAGGACAAATTATAGACCTCTCATCCCAGGGAACAACAATGCAGAATATCTATGAACGTAATAAAAATTGTCGATTAATCGAGCTTTTTTAATAAATTCCAGTCAATTCAACCAAATATAGCGGTGTTCACAAAAAACGCATTTCAGATGAATCTCTTAGCGACCCGAATAAAAAAATTTAACCTGAAGAAAACTGGCGTTTATTCACATTTTGTAAAAGAAACCGCAGCTGCAAAGGGTGCAGAAAATGGCATACGCAACGGAAATCAGGGCAGGAGTGGGAAGTGAGCGGGCCAGGTTGCCCGCTCTGAGAAGGCTGGATTAATGGTTTGCCAATGCTGCGCGGATCACCGCCTGCCAGCTTGTGGTCGGGCGACCGATCAGTTTGCTCAGCTGACGCGAATCATCAAACAGACCCCCTTTTTCTGCACCAGCATCAGAATCTGCCAGCATCTCTGCCAGACCTTCTGGCAGGCCAGCGCCTTTCAGCGCGGCGGCAAAGTCAGCCTGAGACAGGTTGACGTAATCGACCTTCACCCCACTCTGTGCGGCAATCTCCGCAGCAAACTGCGCCAGCGTGTAGCTGTCGTCGCCGGACAGCTCATAGACTTTGCCCGCCTGATCGTCACGGGTCATCACTTCAGCCGCCGCTTCAGCGTAATCCTGACGGGCAGCTGAGGCGATGCGGCCTTCACCCGCCGCGCCGATAAACGCATGATGCGCCAGCGCCGGAGGAATGCTGGCGGCATAGTTCTCGGTGTACCAGCCGTTGCGAAGCAGGGCAAACGGGATACCCGAGGCTTTCAGCAGCGCTTCAGTCGCGCGATGTTCAACACCTAAACCCAGCGGTGAGGTATCCGCATGCAGCAGACTGGTGTAGGCGATAAAGCCCACGCCTGCCGCCTTTGCAGCGTCGATGACAGCTTTATGCTGCGCCTCACGCTGGCCCACTTCACTGCCCGAGATCAGCAGCAGCTTATCCACGCCTGCAAAAGCGGCCTCCAGCGTCTCTGGCTGGCCATAATCGGCCTGGCGCACAATCACGCCCAGCGCAGCAAGATCGGCCGCTTTGGCGGGCGTACGCACAGCGGCAACAATTTCTGCCGCCGGCACTTTTTTCAGTAATGCATCGATAACGATTCGGCCCAGCTGGCCGGTGGCACCTGTAACTGCAATCATGGGATGACTCCTGTGGCTGTTGGTGAAATCCAGACTAAGATATAAACTAATTTTTAGTAAGTACTTACAGAATTGTTAGTTTGAGGTGTGCAGATTAAATGTCTGAAAAACTGAGTGAAAAATTTAGTCGTGGTGAACTGCTTAACGTTAACTGTCCGTCGCGCGACGTACTAAAACGGGTGACCAGCCGCTGGAGCGTACTGATCCTGCTGGCCCTGCAGGATCAGACGCTACGCTTCAGTGCATTGCGCCGTGCGGTCGGTGGCGTCAGCGAACGGATGCTGGCGCAGAATCTGCGCTATCTGGAGGAAGATGGCTTCGTGCAGCGCATCGCTTACGATGTTGTGCCGCCGCACGTAGAGTATCGTCTGACCCCGCTTGGCCGTGAAGTCAGTGAACAGGTGGTGGGGCTGGCGGACTGGCTGGAGCTGAATCTGAGCCGGATTCTGGCACAGCGTGAAAAATCTGCAGCTGAGTAAAATTCTCAGCCTGTCAGCTATCTCGTCGTGAAGGGGGGATGCTGGCAGAAGATTTCTGATCTGCTCTTCTCTTACTTCACTCCCTGAAACCGGAATAACGTAACGGCAGCGAAAATAACCCCAGCGGTTTTTACGCCTCTTTGCTGGTTATTAAATCATTTTATCAAGCTCAGGCCCGGAATAACTGACTGCTTCGTACGTGCTGTTAATTAATAACGGCTTTTTGACCCATTTTATTAACATCTCTGGTGGCGCTTAACTGCGCTGCTCTGGCTATTTTTCGCCAGGATCCAGGTCTGGATTAACCCGGGTAAAGCAAAAAATTAAACAAAGCGGTTCAGATAACTATTTACTAATGTAACTCTTTAAGAAATAAGGTTATTTAAATTATTTACTCTCAATTTTGACCTTTTTTAAAACCGGATTTATAAAAAAATAGCTTCTGAAAACAGCCGGTTGAAGGCTTTTTTTAGTCAGGTATTGCTTTGCCGACGTGAAATTTTAAAGTGACAAATACCGTAACATTAACGACACATAAATACGCTCTGATTAACCTTTAAGCCTTATTTTTAAATAAGTAATTCCCGCTAAAAACAATGATCAAAATCAACAAAGACTGTTATAGTTTTCATTAACCCCACTGTTTCTGTTTCCTCGTCGCGGATAGTTCTAAATTTGCGGCGGGAATTTCAATAAGCGCAGAGAAGTCAGCGCATCAGGCTTAAGTTGTTAATAATAAGTAAATACATGGTGTTCTATGTGGCAAAGAGGTAAGCAATGTTCGGATTAGATGCCTTTCATCTGGCCAGGATTCAGTTCGCATTTACTGTTTCCTTCCATATTATCTTTCCCGCCATCACCATCGGTCTCGCCAGCTTCCTGGCTGTACTCGAAGGTATGTGGCTCAAAACCCGCGATCAAACCTATCGCGATCTCTACCATTTCTGGTCCAAAATCTTTGCCGTTAACTTCGGTATGGGTGTGGTATCAGGGCTGGTAATGGCTTATCAGTTCGGTACGAACTGGAGCGGCTTCTCAGAGTTTGCCGGCAGTATCACCGGCCCGCTGCTCACCTATGAAGTGCTGACGGCGTTCTTCCTGGAAGCGGGCTTCCTGGGCGTGATGCTGTTTGGCTGGAATCGCGTAGGTCCGGGTCTGCACTTCTTTGCCACCTGCATGGTCGCCCTGGGGACACTGATTTCGACCTTCTGGATCCTGGCCTCTAACAGCTGGATGCATACGCCGCAGGGCTACATCATTCAGAATGGCATCGTGGTTCCGCAGGATTGGTTCAAAATCGTCTTTAACCCCTCTTTCCCTTACCGGTTGTTCCATATGTCGGTGGCGGCGTTCCTGGCGAGTGCCTTCTTTGTTGGGTCGTCGGCGGCCTGGCATCTGCTGAAGGGCAACAATAATCCTGCCATCCGCAGGATGTTCTCCATGGCGTTGTGGATGGCGCTGATCGTCGCGCCGATTCAGGCAATGATTGGTGATGCTCACGGTCTGAACACACTGGAGCATCAGCCTGCCAAGATCGCGGCAATTGAAGGACACTGGGAAAACCCGCCGGGTGAAGCCACACCGCTGATTCTGTTTGGTATTCCCGACATGGAGCAGGAGCGCACAAAATATGCGCTGGAAGTGCCTTATCTCGGCAGTCTGATTCTGACGCATAGTCTGGACAAGCAGGTTCCGGCGCTGAAGTCGTTCCCGAAAGAGGATCGACCTAATTCAACGGTGATTTTCTGGTCCTTCCGCGTGATGGTGGCGCTGGGCCTGCTGATGATCACGCTCGGCGTGGTCAGCCTGTGGCTGCGTTTTAAAGGGCGTCTTTATGAGTCGCGTCCGTTCCTGTGGTTTGCGCTGCTGATGGGACCATCGGGTCTGATTGCGATTCTGGCTGGCTGGTTTACTACTGAAATCGGTCGTCAGCCGTGGGTGGTTTATGGCGTTCAGCGTACCATCGATGCGGTCTCGGCACATGGCGATATGCACATGAGCATCAGCCTGCTGGCCTTTATTCTGGTCTATAGCTCGGTGTTTGGCGTGGGGTATCACTACATGATGCGTCTGATTAAGCAGGGACCGGTTGTCGGCGAAGGTCATACCACCGAAGAGGGTGGACCGGGTCAGAAGAAAACGCCAGCGCGTCCACTTTCCGCTGCCACCTTTAAGGATGGAGACCACTAAGATGATCGATTTTTCCGTTATCTGGTTTGTGATTATCGTCTTCGCAACCCTGATGTATATCGTAATGGATGGTTTCGACCTGGGCATTGGTCTGCTGTTCCAGTTCAATAAAGATGCTGGCGAGCGCGACATGATGGTTAATACCGTCGCGCCGGTCTGGGATGGTAATGAGACCTGGCTGGTGCTGGGAGGCGCAGGCCTGTTCGGTGCGTTCCCGCTGGCCTATGCAGTCATCGCCGATGCACTGTCGATTCCGCTGACCGCCATGCTGATTGGTTTGATTTTCCGCGGCGTTGCCTTCGAGTTCCGCTTTAAAGCGGTGGAAGGCCATCGTGCATTCTGGGACAAGTCGTTTATTGCCGGTTCGATTATCGCCACTTTCAGTCAGGGTGTGGCGGTCGGTGCATTGCTGGATGGCATTCCTGTTGAGGGGCGCCGCTTTGCCGGTTCCGCCATGGACTGGCTGGCACCGTTCCCGCTGTTCTGCGGTGTGGGTCTGGTAGTGGCCTATGCGCTGCTGGGCTGTACCTGGCTCATCATGAAGACCGAGAATGAACTACACCGTAAGATGTCTGCGCTGGCGACGCCGTTGGTGATTGCGCTATTAGTGATTATTGGCATCGTCAGCCTGTGGACGCCGTTTGCGCATGCCGACATTTCTCATCGCTGGTTCAGCACGCCAAATCTGTTCCTGTTCCTGCCGGTTCCGGTGCTGGTGCTGCTCTGCTCGTGGGGCATTATTCGCGCCATCAAACGCGAGGCACACTATTCACCGTTCCTGCTGACGCTGGCGCTAATCTTCCTGGGCTTCTCTGGACTGGGCATCAGTATCTGGCCAAACATTATTCCGCCATCCGTGACCATCTGGGCCGCTGCGGCACCTCCGCAGAGTCAGGCCTTTATGCTGGTGGGTAGCCTGCTGATTATCCCGATGATCCTGGGCTATACCTTCTGGAGCTACTACGTATTCCGTGGAAAAATCAAAGCAGACGCAGGATATCATTGATATGAAAAGCCTTAGCAGCATGAAAGACCACAACCACAGCCACAACGCAGAGATGAAAGCACCGTGGTGGAAGCGGGTGATGTGGCTGGTGTTTATCTACGCCGCCAGCGTGCTGGCGCTGGGTGTTGTCGCCTCGCTGTTCCGGATGATGATGACTGCGGCGGGTATGCGTAGTCATTAGTTGTCGCAGGCATGAGTCAGGCTGATGCGGATCTATATTCAGGCAGCTGACAAAGCTCATTCCGGGTGATGCTGGCAGCAACGACTAAGCCCAACGCGCAGGTAACACGGGCAGAAGAGGAAAGCGTCCCGCGCCAGGGACAAAAACGCCAGGCGTTTTTGTACAACGCAACGCGTTGGCCCGTTTACGGGCGCACCTCAGGGATGAGGTGCGTAATCGCGCGGGCCAGGCGTGTCAGGGATGACGGGTTTTGCGACTTTCCGATCTGACCGTGTTCCCTTCGCAGGCTCCGTCTTACCGCTATCCGGCGCAGTTTTTATCAATAATCAGAAGGCTGACGTAAGTCAGTCTTTTTTAGTTAGTAACCTAAGCAATTAATGCGGAAACGCCCTGAACGGGCGCGCAATGCTTACCCATTCCTTACACCGATTTGCGATTTTTGTTATCCTTTTGTAACTGAAATCCCAGTCCTAACCCGCGTCGTAAATCGCCATCATGCTTAGTCAGGCCATTAAAAAACAGCACATCAACGATCTGGTCGAGTGGATAGAAGCCAACCTCACCGACGATCTCAATATCGATCAAATCACCCTGAAATCAGGTTATTCCAAATGGCACATGCAGCGCATGTTCAAGGAGATGACCGGACAGACGCTGGCGGCGTATACCCGCAAACGGCGTCTGACGATGGCGGCCATGGCGCTGCGTCTGACGCGTATGACGCTGATCGATATCGCCGTACGTTTTGGCTTTGATAATCAGCAAAACTTCACGAGGGTGTTCAAAGGCCACTTTGCACTGACGCCTGGCGCGTTTCGCCGTATTCCTCATTTGCCGGTTAAAAACTTCCATGGGCGCATTCTGGTGCGCTCGCTGGCAGAGCGTGCGACGCTGGTGGAACGTGAGGAAGAACTGCACCTGTGCGGAGAGACACTGGAGTGGGAGTGCAGGTTTGGTGAGTATATTGCCGACCACGACCACCGTGTGGCAGAGCAGGCACGGCATCTGGTCGCGCTGGCGGGCAGCCATACGACGCACGGCTGGTTAGGTTTTCAGTATGGTCCCGGCCATAGCTCTGCTGACCAGCAGAATATCAGCCTGTTTCAGGCGCTGGCACCACAACATGCCGGGCTGCTGGGTGACAATACCGCCAGCTGGAGCGAGGTGTGTGGCCTTTATGCGTCGATCCGCTGGAGCGGCAGGCCGGAGCAGCTGACGCGCTTTATCGAGGATATCTACTATCAGCATCTGCCCATGCTGGGCGTGTCACGCCGTCCGGGCAAAGACCTGCTGCGTCTTGATTTTGCGCACTGTAAGCCCGACTGGCTCAGCGGTGTTTTTTCTATTCCGGTGATGCAAGCGTAGCCGACAGGGCAGGGGCGATCGCTTCTGCCAATGCATCTTTCGTGCGATAAACCGTGACAAACCGCACGATTTTATAAAATAAGTCGCTATTCTGGCGTAAAATCCTCCCCCGAAACCCTGCCATATCTGAATCATCGTACTTCTGTGGCAGGGCTGGAACATTCATCTGCATTTCAGGCCTTTTCTGGCCAAAACGACAATCGAAGACAACTATGCGACGCTTAATGATTTCCCTGATCCTGGCATTGCCTGCAATGGCGATGGCGCAGCAGGCTGAGCCTTTCTCACCGCCTGCCGGACTGCATCCACACTCTCAGGTCACCCAGCATGAAATCCTGGGTGATGGTGAACTGCCGGATCACACCAGCAGTAATGCCTCCCTTTCCGGATTCAACGACACGCTGTAAGTGTTGATGCGCTGCCAGAACCGGCGGCGCGAGATGATGCCCGGCTTGTCAGGAGCCGGGCAGCTTCTGCCTGATTGACCTGCTCATACTCTGCACCTGCGGCTTCCTCTCTGAGGCCCATTCACCTTGCATCTGAAACACTCTTTACCTGCATGTTGCATCTCTGATGCTTCTCATTCATGCCGCTTCCCGTCCGTATCTCCTCGCTTACGACACTGCTTAAAATATATCTTAAGTTGCAGAATCGCATTTTTCGTTCTTGTGCCGAAGATATATCATAGCTAATCTTGTCGCTTAAGATGAGAATGATTGTTATTCCATTGTTGTTTAATCATGGCGGGTATGCCCCTGACTATCGGGCATAGACCCTGTTTCAGGAGAGAGATTTTGACTACAACAGCCGATAAGCGCACGCCGCAGCGCGTCCGCAATGAACTGCGTTTTCGCCATATCCAGGTCGAAAGTAAAACGCATATTGCCGGGAAATTCTGGCGCATCCGGTTCAGCGGCAGCGATCTGGCAGGCTTTACGTCGCCAGGCTTTGATGACCACATCAAGGTGTTTTTCCCTTCTGCTAAAAGTGAAACTCTGGCTCTGCCACAGATTACCGACGCAGGCATTGTCTGGCCTGAAGGTTTACGTCCGCAGGCGCGTGATTACACGCCGCTGGAATTCGATGGTGAGTCTTCACTGACCCTCGACTTCTATATTCATCAGCAGGGCGTAGCCAGTGACTGGGCCGCGCAGGCGCAGGTAGGCGATCAACTGATTGTTGGTGGACCACGCGGCTCGCTGGTAGTGCCGACCGACTACGCATTCCAGCTTTACGTCTGCGACGAAACCGGGCTGCCCGCTTTTGCCCGCCGTCAGCGTGACGCCCGCGCCCAGTCGCTGCATCTCTATGCCTTTACCGATGAGGCGACCGGTCGCGACTATTTATCGGATATGGCAGGCGTAACGGCAAACTGGCTTAGCAGCGGTCAGATGCAGAAAGCGCAGCTCAGCCAGCTGATTACCCGGCTTGATCAAATCGCTATTCCGACGGAGGATTACTTTATCTGGCTGACCGGCGAGGGGGAGTTTGTTAAAGCGCTGTCTGACTACTTTACATCGCAGCGTGGTCTCGACAGCGACTTCGTGCGGGCGGTGGCCTACTGGCATCAGAAGTAAGCCGCGCTGGCAATTGAGTTTTGCCAGATGGCGGACTACCATCACTCTCCTTTTTTTCAGCAGGGCAGGTCATGAAACAGCATCCGACTTCTACTTCATCTGACGAACAGACTTCGCGCGCAGGCGGCTGCAGCGGACGACGTAAACGACGTGAAAAGATGCTGGAAGCGGGTGAGATACGCCTGCTGATGCTCCATTTCCTGGCGCAGAATGCGGCGCACGGCTATGAGCTGATCAAGTCCGTTGAGGAGCTGTCAAAGGGAGAGTATTCGCCCAGTCCGGGGATCATCTATCCCAACCTGACGCTGCTGGAAGAGATGGAGGCGATTCAGGTGGTGGATGCGCAGGCAGCGCGTAAAGCCTACCGACTGACGGCGGCTGGTGAGGCGCAGCTGGCGGATAATCGCGAAACGGTAGCCAGCCTGATAACGCGTCTCTCTACGCTGGCAATCGTGGTCAATAACCGCAGCATTCCTGCTGTGGAGCAGGCAATTCACGGGCTGAAGGTGGCTCTGAATCAACGACTGGCGCAGGAAGATATTTCAGAAGCCGCGCTGCAGACGCTGATTAAGGCGCTGCACGACGCGGCTGATAAAATCACCCACAGTTAATCAGCTGATTTCACCTTTATTCTTATCGATGTGACCCAGGGTACGATCCGGGAAACAGATGTCGCGCACGCGCTGTTTCAGGGTAGTCGCATCCGGGAAACCACCGTCCCGCTTACGTTCCCACAGCAGATGACCATCCAGCGTAATCTCAAAAATACCGCCGGTGCCGGGTTTCAGCGTGACCTCTGCCAAATCCTCAGCGAAGGTATGCAACAGTTCCTGTGCCATCCACGCTGACCGCATCAGCCAGTTGCATTGCATACAGTAGTGAATAACAACCACAGGTTTTTGCGCCATAACTCTCTTCCTTTACGTATTGATAAATGCAGATGCATTCGGGTTAACAATTTGAGCGCTGTGGTTATTGATGAATTCATAAAGCTGTTGAATCCCATTCTTAAGTGCAATAGATGGGATAAGAGCCTCGCTTGATCAGCCTGCTGTTTTGTTTTTTTACGGCTTTTATGCAGAGCTGTTTTTGTGATGCCAGCGAGCAAGCGAGTGAATACTAACAACTAATCAGGTGATTCGCTCCTGTGTCACTACGTTTTAGGAGATTGACTAAACGGCATCAGCTTCAACAGACGTTACCCGGCACACTCACAGATTCGTAAAATGCTGACTTACCGCTCTCAGTCTCTGTTGCTGAGGGGGAAACAGGCTACGTGTAAACCGCCCGATATTGTGCTGTGTATTCTGGCCGTTTCGCTTTAAAAACATTGCCTTGCGTGCTTTCAATCACTGATTTTGCGCTATACCTGGTGTTCAGGACAGAAGATTCAGGAGACCATAATGGCAAAATCATTAGATCAAACCGCTGAGCAACTGGGTAACATTTTACTCTCCTCCGGACTTCATCTGACGACCGCCGAATCCTGTACCGCCGGGCTGATCAGCATGACGCTGGCCGCGGTGGAAAGCAGCGGCGACTTCTATACCAGCGGCTTCGTCACCTACAGCGAAAATGCCAAAATCCGTTTGCTGGGCGTGCATCCTGATACGCTGAAACAGCACACGGCGGTGAGCGAGCAGACGGCACGTGAAATGGTACAGGGCGCCTGCGCCCGCTCTGGTGAACCGGTGGGGTTATCGATTACCGGCTATGCCGGACCCGATGGTGGCGAAGATGGCACGCCAGCAGGCACTATCTGGTTTGGCTGGGTATTGCCCGACGGCAGGGACGATGCGGAGTGCCATCAGTTCAGCGGCGATCCGAAGTCCGTGATGGAGCAGGGCACGCAGTTCGCGCTGGAAGGGTTGATCAAACGACTGCAGCGAACCAGTCGATAAAGGCGCGCGATACGCGCCTTTAAACGCGGGTTAGCGACAGTCGACAATCAGACGACCCTGTACGCTGCCATCCAGCAATGCCTGCGCACCTTCTCTGGCTTCACTCAGCGGGATCACCCGGCTCAGTTTGCGGAGCCGATCGCTATCCAGCAGCTCACCGAGCCGCTGCCATGCCTGCTGACGAAGCGGCTTCGGACACATCACGCTGTCGACACCCGCCAGCGTGATGCCACGCAAAATAAAAGGTGCGACGCTGGCGGGCAGGTCGAGTCCCTGCGCCATACCGCAGGCAGCCACCACGCCGTCACGCTGAATGCCGGCCAGCACGTTTGCCAGAGTGTGACTGCCGACGCTGTCTATCGCGGCGGCCCAGCGCTCTTTTGCCAGCGGCTTGCCGGGATGAGAAAGCTCTTCGCGGTTAATCACCGATGCCGCGCCCAGTGTATCGATAAGATACGCATGGTCGCTGGCGCGCCCGCTGGAGGCGATCACCTGATAACCCAGACGCGCCAGCAGGCTGACGCTGTAGCTGCCGACGCCGCCACTGGCACCGGTCACCAGCACGGGTCCGTGTCCGGGCGTGATGCCCTGTTTTTCCAGCGCCATGACGCAGAGCATAGCGGTCAGCCCTGCTGTGCCGATGGCCATGGTCTGCAGCGGGCTAAGAGAGGCGGGCACGCGCACCAGCCAGTCGCCGCTGACGCTGGCTTTCTGCGCCAGGCCGCCCCACTGTTTTTCGCCTGCGCCCCAGCCCGTCAGCAGCGCCACATCATCCTCTTTCCAGTCGGGATGACGGCTGGCCGTCACGCGGCCGACAAAATCGATACCTGGCACCATCGGAAACTGGCGCACAATCGGGCCTTTGTTGCAGATAGCCAGGGCATCTTTATAGTTCAGGGATGAGTAGCTGACGTCGAGCGTGACATCGTGGTCTGGCAGTTGGGATTCGGTGAGATCTTTCAGCAGAGAACGGTAACCTTGTTCGTCATTTTCAATGACCAGTGCCTTGAACATGCAGCCTCCGGCAGAGTGGGAATGAGAGGATCAGTTTACGCCTGGCTGCGGTAATGCGGTAGGGCAATGGCCGAGTCTGCGGATGAAGGCCACTGCAGGAGCGCAAAATTGCGCAGCATGACGTTTGCATAAATCTGCATATAATTCATATAATTAGTCGTATTATGAATTTTTTATAATAAATAGACTATAAAAATCATGTTGTTATCTTTTTATTACATGACTGAATAATTCCCTGGGTCGGGTTGTTCGTGCATAAAAAAGATGACATTATGACCGCCACTTTTTGGCCCTGCTTGTTCACCACAGAGGACGTCGCCATGTCCGGTTCACCGCGCACTTGCCCGGATTACCGTTCGCTTTTTCCGGCGCTCACCGGGTTTTCCTCTTTCCCAAACTCTCCATTATTCACCATGCGGTGAGGCCAGCCAGGCAGCGGCTGTGGATCTGCTCGCCACACTGCAATATGCCTTCTGACGATCAATTATTCGCCGGGGCGCTGTCCCCATAATTGTGCTTCTGGCACGCCCTCCCTGACGTTAGGGATCCTGTTATGACTCCACTGAAAATTGCTGCCAGCGCTGCTGTCGCACCCAGCCTGACCCTGAACACCGCGCGTGACGTAGTGACGCTGGATAATACCGACTTTACGGATGTGGCGGCGGTCGTCGTCTCGCTGGCGGATACCCGCAGCGGTGTGCTGGCGCTGCTGCGTCACACCGGTTTTAATCTGCCGGTGTTTGTCGCGAATGCGTTTGAAGAAGAGGTGATGCACCTGCCTGGCGTTAGCGGTGAGCTGAATGGCGAGCCGCAGGAGTGGCTTGCGCTGGAAGCCGCTGCGCAGGCGTATGAAGCGGCGCTGCTGCCACCCTTTTTCGAGACGCTGACCCGCTATGTCGATATGCAGAACAGCACCTTTGCCTGCCCCGGACATCAGGGTGGGGCATTCTTTAAAAAGCATCCGGCGGGCAAACAGTTTTATGACTTCTATGGCGAGAATGTTTTCCGCTCTGACATGTGCAACGCCGACGTCAAACTGGGCGACCTGCTGATCCACGAAGGTTCGGCTAAAGATGCACAGAAGTATGCGGCAAAGGTGTTTAACGCCGATAAAACCTACTTTGTGCTCAACGGCACCTCAAGCGCTAATAAAGTAGTGACCAATGCGCTGCTGACCCGCGGTGATCTGGTGCTGTTTGACCGTAACAATCACAAGTCGAACCATCATGGCGCGCTGATTCAGGCGGGCGCGACCCCGGTCTATCTTGAAGCAGCACGTAACCCTTTCGGCTTTATTGGCGGCATTGACGCGCACTGCTTTGATGAGGCTTATCTGCGCGAGCAGATCGCGGTCGTCGCCCCCCAGCGTGCAGAAGAGGCGCGGCCTTTCCGTCTGGCGATTATCCAGCTCGGCACCTACGATGGCACGGTTTACAACGCCCGCCAGGTGGTGGATCGCATCGGTCATCTGTGTGATTACATCCTGTTTGATTCCGCGTGGCTCGGCTATGAGCAGTTCATTCCGCTGATGGAAGGCTGTTCGCCGCTGACCCTGGAGCTGAATGAAAACGATCCTGGCATCTTTGTCACGCAGTCCGTACATAAGCAGCTGGCCGGTTTTTCGCAGACCTCGCAGATTCATAAAAAAGATAACCACATTCGCGGACAGCGGCGCTTCTGCCCGCATAAGCGACTGAATAACGCCTTTATGCTGCATGCTTCAACCAGTCCGTTTTATCCGCTGTTTGCCGCGCTGGATATCAACGCCAGAATGCATCAGGGCGAAGCGGGACGTCGCATGTGGGATGAGTGCGTCACGCTGGGTATTGAGGCGCGTAAAGCGATCCTGGAACGCTGCGAAATGATCCTGCCGTTTGTGCCGGAGATCGTTGATGGACAGCGCTGGCAGGATGCGCCCACGCAAACGATCGCCCGCGATCTGCGCTACTTCAGCTTTGAACCGCAGGCGAAGTGGCACGGTTTTGCGGGTTACGCGCGCGATCAGTATCGGGTCGATCCCTGCAAGCTGCTGCTGACCACGGCAGGGATCGATGCGGCCAGCGGGGAATACAGTGATTTTGGGATCCCGGCAACCATTCTGGCCAACTACCTGCGTGAAAACGGCATCGTGCCGGAGAAATGCGATCTCAACTCGATCCTGTTCCTGCTGACCCCGGCTGAGAGCCCGGAGAAGATGACGAATCTGGTGGCGATGCTGGCGCAGTTTGAGCAGCACGTTAAAGAGGATGCGCCGCTGGCCGAAGTGCTGCCGACGATTTACCGCAAAAACGCGCAACGTTATGCCGGCTATACCCTGCGTCGCCTCTGTCAGGAGATGCACGACCTTTACGTCAGTCATAACGTGAAGGATCTACAGCGCCTGATGTTCCGCGCCGCGGAGTTCCCGCCGGTCAGCGTGAATCCGCAGGATGCACATCAGGCTTATATTCGCGGCGAAGTGGAGCTGGTGCCTATCGCCGAGGCCGCAGGCCGGGTCGCTGCGGAAGGCGCGCTGCCTTATCCACCGGGCGTGCTGTGCGTCGTGCCGGGCGAAGTCTGGGGCGGCGCAGTGCAGCGTTACTTCCTGGCGCTAGAGGAGGGGCTGAATCTGCTGCCCGGCTTCTCCCCGGAGCTGCAGGGTGTTTACACCGAAGAGGATGAGCATGGACGTAAGTATCTGGTGGCCAATATGATGGTGGGGCGCTGATCTGAGGGCGTTTTCGCCTGGCGGCGGGGCACGCTTTGCAGCGGGCTGGCTATGAGTAGGTTACGCTTTGCAGCGGGCTGGCTATGAGAAGGTTTCGCCCGCAGCGGGCTGGCACTGACAAGGTTTCGCTCGCAGCGGGCTAACACTGAGAAGGTTTCGCCCGCCAGGCGATGGGCAGTTTCAGGTTGTCCGTGCAGGCGGACGTGTCAAGGGGCGGACGCCCGCCCCTTAACAATCCCGGCGGATAGCGGCCCGCCAGGCCTTTAGTTCGCTGCGCGAAAGGGCGCTGAGAGAGTTTCGTTCGTCTGGCGAGGTGGGCATGCTTTGCAGCGGGCTGGCTCTGAGAAGGTTACGCCCGCCAGGCGGTCGGGAGTTTCAGGTTGTCCGTGCAGGCGGACGCGTCAAGGGGCGGACGCCCGCCCCTTGACAATCCCGGCGTCCGGCTGCCTGCGCGCCCCGCTTTGCGGGGTGCCTTCGTCACGCCCTGCGGCCGACGGACCGTCCGGACGCGCCATCCCTGGCGCGAACCGTCCTTTCGCCGACGTCCTGTCGGCTCATCCTCGCCTCCGGTTGTTCCTCAGCGCTTCGGATGCCTCTCACCAACCCCCGCCTGTGATTTCTTTGTGTTAACTGTGGTGCTGTGTTGTCTGCTGGACTTAAAGCCACAGTCAAAGTCAAAGCCAGTCCCAAAAAACCCTCAGTGATAAAGTACCCAACACAAAAAGAAGAGATAACAGCGGAGGGTTGGGGAGGCCGTCAGAACCGCTGAGCGGATGAGGGATTTCAGGGCGAGCGACAGGGATGTCGCGAAGAGGCGGTCCGTGAGAAATCCGGAAGAAGCGAAGGGACCGCGAAGCGGCGGTGAAGCAGGCCGGAGCCGGGGGTCAAGGGGCGCGGCGACTGGCGCCCCTTGTCGGTCGCCTGCAGAGGCGTGTCTGAAACTGCCCAACTAATCAGGCGAACGAAACCCCGCTCATAGCCCGTTCGCGCAGCGAACAAACCCCGGCTTCAGCGCCGCAAGCCCGTTCGCGCAGCGAACAACCCCCCGCTTCAGCGGCTTCGATCAGAATCCCCGATAACTCTTCTGAGCAGTGCTCACCTTATACAGATAACGACGCGACTCCGCCGACGGATGCTGGTTCGCCAGGGTCGAATAGACCTTGCCCGGTGACATGCCGTTAATCATCGAGAACGCGCGATCTTTATCGCTGGAGAAGACGCGCAGCACGCTGCCTGCACCACCGTTATAGGCGGTGATTACTGCATAGCGGCGTGATACCGGATCCTGAATGCCGCCCAGATAGCTGCGTTGCAACAGTGACAGATAAGCCGTACCGGCATCGATATTGTTCTCCGGATCCAGCAGATAGCTGCGGCTCGGCTTGCCCCATTTACCCTTCATGCGGAATACGTCAACACCGGCGGTATGCTGCACCACCTGCATCAGACCCAGCGCATCAGAATGGCTCACGGCGTAGGGGTTAAAGCTCGACTCCGTCTGCATAATCGCCAGGATCAACGAAGCGTCGACACCATACTGCTCGGCGGCTTTACGCACCATCGGCAGGTATTTGTGCGCTCGCTTGTCCAGGTGGTTCGGCACCATCGGAATCGAAATGCTGTAAATCACATGCAGACCCGAGGTGCGGCGCATCAATTTATTCTGAATCAGATAGTCAGCAAAGGCTTCCGCGCGGCCCTGCCAGCGAATCGGCTGACCGGTGTTATCCAGCACCTGACCATAGAGCAGCGGCTCTTTACTGATCTCGATGTCGTTGGCGTCAGAGTAGAGATCGACATTGCCCGGATCTTCGCCAATCAACAGCGTGGTCACGATCGCCTGACGCAGACTGGCCATCGGATCGGTACCAGAAATCGTCTCGATGGTCAGCTTACCGCTTTCAAAGTTGATGTGGCTGCGGGTGTAATAGTTGTCGCTATATTTGACGTAATCTTTAGGTCCGGCGATCAGGACCTCATTGATACCCCAGATATTCTCAATATTGTGAGCAAACTGGCCCATCAGAATATCAAAGCCGTTGGTGTCTTTAACCCACTCCTCGTGGGATTGCTGATTCTTTGACCCGGAACAGGAAACCAAAAGTGGGGCTATCACCAGCAGGGCGATTAATTTTTTATTCATTGGGAATGCAAGCCTGACCTGGATAACCGGCCTCAGCGATGAGGCCCGGAATGTTTACGCTTCTGGCGGTGTATAGCCTTCGATATGAACGTCTTTGCCTTCGAACAGGAAATTGATCATCTCCTTCTCCAGCACTTTACGATCTTCGGGATTCATCATGTTGAGCTTCTTCTCATTGATCAACATGGTCTGTTTCGCCATCCACTTCTGCCAGGCTTCTTTGGAGATGTCGTTGTAAATGCGTTTACCCAGGTCGCCCGGATAGAGCTGAAAATCCTGACCTTCCGCGTCGCGCTGTAAAAAAGTACAAAAAATGGTGCGGCTCATTACTCTTCCTCATTAATCTCACAACTGTCCAAAGCCAGTTGTCGGGGATGGCGCAGCTCGTGTAACAGGCGCTCAACGGGTGCAGCTAATCCCACAGATGGTGGCAGCGCTAAGTTATACCAGAGACCGCCTGCTTCATCCATCGCCGCCCCGGCAGAAGGCCACGACAGCCACATCGGCACGATATCGAGATGGAAATGGCTGAAGGTGTGACGAAACGCAGTAAGCTGCTGTGGTTTTGCATGGATGCCACGCGCTGCCAGCCAGTCATTCAGCGCCGCTTCGGTGGTGAACTGCGGAAAGCAGAACAGACCGCCCCACAGACCCACAGGCGGGCGCTGCTCCAGCCAGACATCATCGCCATCCTGCATCATCAGGAACCAGCCGCTGCGCTCTGGCAGCACCTGCTTAGGCTTCTTGCCGGGATAGCTCGCCCAGCTGTTGCTGGCGTACGCCTCACACCCGCTGTTCAGCGGGCAGATTTCACACTTCGGCTTAGAGCGGGTGCAGACAATCGCACCCAGATCCATCATCGCCTGATTAAACTGGCTGACGCCCTCGGCGGGTGTGACCTCTTCGCTGATCTGCCAGAGCCGTTTCTCGACCTCTTTTTTACCCGGCCAGCCGCTGACGGCATAGCAGCGGGCCAGCACGCGCTTGACGTTGCCATCCAGAATCGGGAAATGCTGACCCAGCGACAGCGACAGGATCGCGCCCGCCGTAGAGCGGCCAACGCCGGGCAGGGCTGAGACATCATCGAAATTACGTGGGAATTCGCCCCGATGAACCTCAACAATCTGCTTTGCGGCTTTATGGAGATTACGCGCCCGGGCGTAGTAGCCGAGGCCGGTCCAGAGATGCAGTACCTCATCCAGCGGCGCCGCAGCGAGATCGGTGACCGTAGGGAAGCGCGCCATAAAGCGTTCAAAATAGGGAATAACCGTGGCAACCTGGGTTTGCTGTAGCATCACTTCGGAGAGCCACACCTTATAAGGTGTTTTCTCCAGCTGCCACGGCAGGGTTTTGCGACCAAAGCGCTGATACCAGTCCAGCACCTGTTGCGCGAACTGCGGCGCTTGCATCATAAGAAGGAAATTTTCCGTGTTTACTCTACACTCAGGCAGGAATTCCAGCACATGCGCACCTGGGTGTAAACCGGAAGATTGCAAAGGCTTGCTTCTGCTTATGAACTTTGCATAATGCCCGTTTCCCGGAACAGGCTAACCAGCAGGCTTTTACATGATTAATGACGTCATCACCCCAGAATTTGATGAGAACGGGCGGCCATTGCGCCGGATCCGCAGCTTTGTGCGCCGCCAGGGTCGCTTAACGAAAGGCCAGCAGCAGGCGCTGGACACCCTGTGGCCGGTCATGGGGGTGGAATATCAGCCGGAGCCTGTCGATCTGCCCGCACTGTTTGGCCGCGAAGCTCCGGTCACGCTGGAGATTGGCTTTGGTATGGGCGCGTCCCTGGTGACCATGGCGCAGAACACACCGCATCAGAACTTCCTGGGTATTGAAGTGCACGCGCCGGGCGTGGGTGCCTGTCTCGCCGCCGCCAAAGAAGCCGATGTACAGAACCTGCGGGTGATGTGTCACGATGCGGTAGAAGTGCTGGAGAAGATGATTCCGGATAACTCACTGCGCATGGTTCAGCTTTTCTTCCCCGATCCGTGGCATAAAGCGCGTCACAATAAACGCCGTATCGTTCAGGTACCTTTCGCCGAGCTGGTGATGCGTAAACTGAAGCCGGGCGGCGTTTTCCATATGGCGACCGACTGGGAAGCCTACGCGGAGCATATGCTTGAAGTGATGAACAGCATCGATGGCTACCGCAACCAGTCAGAGCAACAGAATTACGTGCCGCGTCCTGAGACGCGTCCACTGACCAAGTTTGAGCAGCGCGGACAGCGTTTAGGCCACGGCGTATGGGATTTAATGTTTGAGAGGGTGAAATAATGGCCACACAACGCAGCCGCCGTTTACGTAAAAAACTGCACATCGACGAGTTTCAGGAACTGGGCTTCTCCGTTGCCTGGCGCTTTCCGGAAGGCACCAGCGAAAGCGAAATCGATGAGACGCTGAACCAGTTCATCAATGAAGCGATCGATCCTAACGGCCTGGCCTTTGATGGCAGCGGCTACCTGGTGTGGGAAGGTCTGGTTTGCCTGCAGAAAACCGGCAAATGCACCGATGAGCATCGTGCGCTGGTCCGCAAATGGCTGGAAGACCGCAAGCTGCAGGATGTGCAGATGACGGAACTCTTTGACGTCTGGTGGGACTAAGTCGTCACACAGTGTCGGGCTGCGGCCCGATCGGAGGGTTTCAGACCCGATCTTAGGGAGTAGATATGATGCGTAAAGCGCTTCTTGCTGTGCTGCTGGTGGCAGCAACTCAGGCTCAGGCAGCCTACGAATGCAGCGTTAAGCCACAGGACGATGTGGTGATTAAACCGCAGAGCGTGCAGGTGGTCGGTGCCAGTGGCAATATGGAAATCTCGCCGCAGGGCGACGTGCAGTTCAACGGCCAGAAAGTTTCGCTGGATATCACTGAACGTCAGAAAGCGATCGACTATCAGAACGCGCTGCGTCGCGATCTGCCGTGGATCGATAGCGGAGCGACATCCCGTCTGGAAAAAGGACGTGCGGCACTGGATCGGGTCATCGTTGAAAAACTGGGCACCGACAGCAACGTGCGTAATCGCCTGACCAAGCTGAATGGTCAGCTGAAACAGCAGATGAACCGCATCATTGAACATCGGGAAGACGGTCTGACGTTCCACCATCAGGCGATTGATCAGGTGCGCGCCGAAGGCGAACGGCTGGTGCAGTCAACGCTGGGCGGCGTGATGCAGGATAGTCTGAATGAGATGGGCAGTAAGCAGGGCAGCGGCGGCAGTAATCCGCTGCAGGCAATTATGGGCAATCTGGGCGGTCTGCAACAGTCGATTCAGGCTGAGTGGAGCAAGCAGGAGCAGGATTTCCAGAACTTCGGACACGAAGTATGTAATCGCGTTATTTCGCTGGAAGATCAGCGTAAACAGCTTACCCGCGCACTGAAAAAATAAGTTAACGCCTCAGCCTGCCGGGCTGAGGCACTTTTGCTACTCTTCCGCTAAAAACAGCTCCAGCAGCGAATTCAGGAACAGCTTCCCTTTCTCCGTAATCTGCCACTGATCAGCGGTTTCCGTCACATAACCGGTGGCAATCGCGGCATCCATCTGCGGACGGATCACCTGCTCTGACAAACCGGTGTAGCGGCTGAACTCGTCGCGCGGCGCGGCCTCCAGCAGGCGAAAGCGGTTCATGAAATATTCAAACGGCTTGTCGCTATCGGCAACCTCATACTGCTTTTCGCGGTAGTTACCCTGCATGAAGCCACGCGGATGACGGGTTTTCACCGTGCGGACAATGCGGCCATCCGGCTGCGTCAGCTTGCCGTGTGCGCCACAGCCAATCCCCAGATAGTCGCCAAAGCGCCAGTAGTTGAGGTTGTGTTCACAGCGATAACCCGGCTTCGCGTAGGCGGAGGTTTCATACTGCTGATAACCCGCCGCCTGAAGTAGCCGATCACCCTGTTCGAAAATATCCCAAAGTGCATCATCATCTGGCAGCACCGGCGGGCGTGAGCCAAACAGCGTGTTGGGTTCGATGGTGAGCTGGTACCAGGAGAGATGCGGGGGGTTAAGCGCAATCGCCTGACGTAAATCGTCGAGCGCTTCCTCCAGAGACTGATCGGGCAGGCCATGCATCAGGTCGAGGTTAAAGCTGCGCAGCGACAGCGACTCTGCCAGTTCGGCGGCGCGTACGGCCTCTTCCGGGCCGTGAATACGGCCCAGACGCTGCAGCTTTTGCGGACTGAAACTCTGTACACCAATCGAAATACGGTTGATACCGGCGCGCTGATAGGCGCTGAACCGGTCCGCTTCCACGGTACCAGGATTTGCTTCCATGGTCACTTCCGCATCAGGGGAGAGCGTCAGACGCTCCCGCACGCCATCCATCAGCATCTGCATCGCGCTGCTGCTCAGCAGGCTGGGCGTGCCGCCACCAATGAAAATCGTGCGCACTTCCCGGTCGCCGATCAGCGGCAGGTCGATCTCCAGATCGCGCAGCAGGTGCTGCACATATTCAACGTGCGGCACCTCATCTTTCAGCGCGTGGGAGTTAAAATCACAGTAGGGGCACTTCTGTACGCACCACGGAATGTGGATGTAGAGACTTAACGGCGGCAGATTAGGCATTACGCATCGCTTCCAGCAACAGCGTCAATGCTTTACCCCGGTGAGAAACCGCACCTTTTTCCGCTTTGCTCAGCTCGGCCGCAGTTTTACCCAGCGCCGGGACAAAGAAAATCGGGTCGTAACCGAAGCCACCGGAACCCGCAGCGGAACGCGTAATTTCCCCCTGCCAGCTGCCGTGAAACACCAGCGGGGTCGGGTCTTCCGCATGACGCAGATAGACCAGTACGCAGTGGAACTGCGCCTGGCGCTGACCGTCAGGGACGTTTTCCAGCGCCTGTAATAGCTTCTCCAGGTTCTGCTGATCGCTGGCCTCTTCACCGGCGTAACGCGCCGAGTAGATGCCAGGCGCGCCGCCCAGCGCATCCACGGCCAGGCCGGAGTCATCGGCGATGGCCGGTAATCCGGTGATCTGTGCCGCGTGACGCGCTTTGAGAATCGCGTTCTCAATAAAGGTCAGGCCGGTCTCTTCTGCCGATTCAACCCCAAGGTCCGTCTGCGCGACGATATCCAGACCAAAGGCGGAGAGTAACTCCGCCAGTTCACGCACTTTGCCGGGATTGCCGGTTGCGAGCACAACTTTTTGCATAACAGTTCCAGTTTGATTCATTTACAGCAGATACCAGAGACCCGGAAACAGGTCCATGCCGAGAAAGTTCAGGGCATACAGCACCAGGATGACGATCATCGCAGAGAAATCGATGCCGCCCATCGCAGGCAGAATACGGCGAACAGGGGCCATCATCGGCTCGGTTAACTGCACCAGCAGATAATCGACCGGGCCACGTCCCTGGCTGATCCAGCTCATCAGAGAGCGTACGATAATGACCCAGAAGACCAGATAGCCGGCGGATTTCACCAGCGACAGCAGGCCGACCAGCAGGTTAGTCGGATCGACCGAGAACACGCCCACCTGAATCAGCAGCAGAATCGGGTATTTCAGCGTGGTCAGCACAAAGGCCAGCAGCAGCGAGGCGGTATCAATCGGCCCCAGCGCCGGCAGTATGCGGCGCAGTGGCTTAACAATTGGCTGTGTCACTTTTACGACAAACTGCGCCACTGGATTGTAAAAATCGCAGCGGGACCACTGCATCCAGATGCGTAACAGCAGCACCATGACGTAGAGATCGATCAGCGTTTTTACTAAAAACGTCAGTGTTAACATGAAGTTCCTCTGTTATTGTTGTGAGTTGTGCGCATAATCTCGTGCGCCAAAAATGGCGGTGCCGATACGCACCATCGTACTACCTGCGGCGATTGCCGCCTCCATGTCATCGCTCATTCCCAGCGAAAGCGTATCTATACCAGAATAGTGCTGTTGCAGCTGCCGGAAGGCTTCCGCCATCTGCTGACACACCGCCAGCTGCCGCTGGTAATCACTCTCCGCTGCCGGAATCGCCATCAATCCCCGCAGCCGCAGTTGCGGCAGGGCAGCGATCTGCTCCGCCAGCCCGGAAACGGCCTCCAGCATGATGCCAGATTTGCTGTTCTCGTCACTGATATTTACCTGAATTAACACATTCAGCGGTGGCAGCGAGGCGGGCCGCTGATCGTTGAGCCGCTGCGCAATGCGCTGGCGGTCAATGGTGTGACACCAGGCGAAATTTTCCGCCACCAGACGGCTTTTGTTGGACTGCAACGGGCCGATGAAGTGCCACGCCAGCTCAGGATGTGCGGCCAGTGCCTGAACTTTTTCAACCCCTTCCTGAACGTAATTTTCACCGAAGGCAATCTGGCCAGCGGCAAAGGCTTCTTCGACCGCGCTCGCAGGTTTGGTTTTACTGACTGCAAGCAGGGTAATTTCTTCTGGTGCGCGGCCGCAACGCGCGGCAGCGGCGGCGATTCGCTGCCGCACTTGCTGTAAGTTCTGCTGGATTGAAGTCATAGTCAGGAGAAATTATGAATCTGGATGAAATGGTGGGGCTTAGTGTAAAGCATAATGCCGCCGATCTGCACCTTTGCTGCGGACATTTGCCCTACTGGCGGCGGCAGGGAAAGCTGGAGGTCATTTCGCAGCAGGGCCCGCTTTCTGCCGCCTGGATGGCAGAGTTTATGACCCGCTGGCTCAGTGACCCGCAGCGGCAGGCGCTGGAACGCGCAGGGCAGCTCGACTTCGCTCTGAGCCTGGCTGGCGGTCAGCGTCTGCGTGCCAATCTGTTTATGCAGCGTAACGGCCTGTCACTGGCGCTGCGCATCATCGCCACGACGAGCCCGACGCTGGAGAGCCTGCAGCTGCCCGCCATTGTGCCGACGCTGCTGGAGCAGCAGGATGGCCTGATTCTGGTGACCGGTGCGACCGGAAGTGGTAAATCGACCACGCTGGCGGCGCTGGTCGATGCGCTGAACCGCCAGCAGGCGCGCCATATCATTACGCTGGAAGATCCGATTGAATTTATCCATCACAGCCAGCAGTCGCTGATTCAGCAGCGCGAAATCGGCCTGCACTGCGATTCGTTCTCGCTGGGGATAAAGGCGGCGCTGCGTGAAGATCCCGACGTCATCCTGCTGGGTGAGCTGCGCGACAGCGACACCATCCGTCAGGCGCTGACGGCGGCGGAGACTGGCCATCTGGTACTGGCGACGCTGCATACTCGTGGCGCGGCGCAGGCGGTGGATCGGCTGGTGGATGTCTTCCCGGCGGAGGAGAAGCAGCTGGTGCGTACGCAACTCGCGGGCAGCCTGAAAGCAGTGATTGCACAGCGGCTGGTAACCTCAGTGGCTGGATCGCGGATTGGACTGTTTGAGGTACTGATCGCCACTCCGGGTATCACGAATCTGATCCGGGAAGGCAAGATGCATCAGATCCCCGCGCTGCTGCAGACCGGCGCACAGGCCGGTATGCAGACGTTTGAGCAGAGCCGGCTGGCGCGTCAGGCAGCCGGTCTGATTGAGTAAGCCGATCAGTAATGGTTTTCGAACCAGTCCTGCAAAATGATGGCAGCAGACTGTGAATCGACCGAGCCTTTGTTGAGGGCGCGATAACCGCCGCGCTCAAACAGGCCAGCACGCGCCTCTACCGTGCTGAGCCGTTCATCCTGCAGCTCTACCCGGATGCCAAAGCGACCGTGCAGGCGGTTGGCAAATTTACGCGCGCGGTCAGTCAGCGGCTGCTCGGTGCCATCCATATTCAGCGGCAGGCCGACGACGACAAAATCGGGCTGCCACTCTTTCAGTAGCTTTTCGACCACCAGCCAGTCCGGGATGCCATCCTGCGCTTTAATTGCGGTCAGCGGACGGGCACTGCCCGTGAGTTCCTGACCTACAGCGACACCAATACTTTTGGTGCCGAAGTCGAAACCTAACAGAGTCTGAGTTGACATCAGGCGTGTCCCGCGTCGCTGGCCATGTTGTGAATATCGACGCCAATACTGCGCGCCGCTTCGCGCCAGCGCTCTGAAATCGGCGTCTGGAACAGGATATTGCTGTTAGCGGGCGTGGTCAGCCAGGCATTTTCCATCAGCTCATTTTCCAGCTGATCTTTTTCCCAGGCGCAGTAACCCAGCGCGACCAGCACATTGGTGGGCTGAGACGCGGTGCCAATCGACTCCAGCACGTCACGGGAGGTAGTGATAATCGTGTTATCTGAGACGCGAATGCTGGAGGTAAACGTGCGTTGTGCTGAGTGCAGAATAAAGCCACGATCTTCCGCCAGCGGACCGCCGGTAAACACCGGTTTATCCAGCCTGATGGCCGGGTCGCGATCGTCAGCAGGGATTTTCAGCTTCTTCAGAATGCCTTCAACCGTCAGGTTTTCCATGGGTTTATTGATGATCAGTCCCATTGCACCCTCTTCGTTATGTTCGCAGAGATAGACCACGGAACGTTTGAAGAAAGGATCCTGCAATGAAGGCATGGCAATCAAAAAGTGATGTTGTAAATTCATTCTCACACGATGTACCAAAAAAATAACCGGCACGCGACGGCCGCACCGGTATTGGGTTGATCACGGAGCCACGCCCCGGCTTCTTGCTCAGCCCAGGCGCTTCTCAATGGCATCCATCAACATGCCGGTGATGGAGATCGGGAACGCAGCCTCAATTTCACGAATGCAGGTTGGGCTGGTCACGTTAACTTCAGTCAGTTTATCACCGATGATGTCGAGACCGACAAAAATCAGTCCTTTTGCTTTCAGCGTTGGGCCTACACGGCGCGCAATTTCCCAGTCGCTTTCGCTCAGCGGACGCGCTTCACCGCGACCACCGGCGGCGAGATTACCACGCGTTTCACCACCCTGCGGGATACGCGCCAGGCAGTAAGGGACCGGTTCGCCATCTACAACCAGCACGCGTTTGTCGCCTTCTTTAATCGCCGCAATGTAGTTCTGTGCCATGCAGAAACGGCTCTCATGCTCGGTCAGGGTTTCGGTAATCACACCAAAGTTAGGATCGTCTTTCTTCACGCGGAAGATAGAGGCGCCACCCATGCCATCCAGCGGCTTCATGATGATGTCGCCATGCTCCTGCCAGAAGTCACGCAGCTGCGCTTTGCTGCGGGTCACCAGGGTGTCAGGCGTAAACTCGGCAAACCAGGCGGTGTAGAGCTTTTCGTTACAGTCACGCAGGCTCTGCGGTTTGTTCACGATCAGTGTACCCAGCTCTTCTGCGCGCTCCAGAATGTAGGTTGCATAGATGAACTCGGTATCGAATGGCGGATCTTTACGCATCAGCACCACGTTCAGGTCAGCCAGCGGGATCACCTGCTCGCTGCCGAATTGATACCAGTTGTCAGGATTCTGCTCGACGGTCAGCAGACGGGTGCGGGCAGAGGCCACGCCACCGCGCATGGAGAGATCGTGCATCTCCATGTAGTGAATTTCGTAACCGCGGCGCTGTGCTTCCAGCAGCATAGCGAAGCTGGAGTCTTTTTTAATATTGATGGACGAAATAGGGTCCATCACGATGCCAAGTTTAATCATTATTATCTCCTCGGTGAGGCGGTATTTACCGCCTCGTCTGGTTCGGTCTGCAGTGGGCCGATCGGTCAGGACATCATGCCTGCGCTCTTTCCGCTGAAAGTATCGCTTAACCCAGGTCGCCAAACCTCACCTGAAGTGCCGTAATGGCCGTCAGCGCGGTGGTTTCGGTGCGTAATACCCGTGGGCCAAGCAGAATGTCAGTAAAGTCGTGCTGGGCCGTCATCGCAATTTCGTCCGCAGACAAACCGCCTTCAGGGCCAATCAGCAGCCGTACCCGCTCAACAGGCTGTGGCAGCGTATTGATGCTGTGACTGGCGCGCGGATGCAGGTTGAGCTTCAGACCGCTGTCAGCCTCTGCACACCAGGCTTCCAGCGTCATCGCTTCACGAATCTCCGGCACGCGATTACGGCCACACTGTTCGCAGGCGGCAATAGCAATTTTCTGCCACTGCTGGATCTTCTTCGCCAGACGTTCAGCATCAAGCTTTACGCCACAGCGCTCGGAAAACAAGGGTGTAATGACATTCACGCCCAGCTCGATCGATTTCTGGATAGTGAATTCCATTTTTTCACCGCGCGACATCACCTGACCTAAATGCAGATGCAAAGGTGACTCGCGATCGTCCGGCTGGCTCTCTGTGAGCGATACTTTTACACGCTTTTTATCAACATGCGTGATCTCTGCTGCAAAAGTCAGATTAGTGCCATCAAAGAGTTCCAGACGCTGGCCTGCCGTCATCCGGAGTACCCGGCCCACATGATTGGATGCATCTTCATCCAGGGTAATTTCACTGCCGATCTCTAATGGCCCGGCGTGATAGATGCGAGGTATGCGCATAAGGTTCCTGAAACCGGACGCCGCACTGCAGCGGCGTCATGGGAAAAAAAGCTAGTGTAGGGCAGGGATTTTAGCGCTGGCAAGCCTGCTGCACATAAGGATTGTGATTGCCCTGAACCTTTGCAATGCGCTGATCGCGTTCACACTCCCACTTTGTGACGGGATAGAGCTTGTCCCAGGCGGTAAACAGCTGCGTCTGCTGGCGCGAAATGCGCAGATGGTACTGATCGCGCATGTAGAAATAGGTTCGGGCAATAGCTCCGCGCGCCCGCGCGGGTGGCTCCGCCTGTTTGAGTTTGAAGTCGATCTTCATCTCACACTGGCCGTACTGCTTCTCGCTGCCGTTCCATTGACTATAGGCGAAGTTACCACGGTCACCATTCACTTCACCCACTGCAGGCTGAAGGTTATGCAAATCTGTTTCGATGCGGCGATAGTCGGGGTCCTTGCTGCAGTTTTTGCGGCCTCCGTCCTGCCAGCACTGACGCTGATGACCAAACTCCCAGGCCGGCATCACATGTTCCCACTCAATGCGCCCGGCGCGATTGGCGTTCCTGCGCACCTGATAACCACAGCTGTTGAGATCGGGAATGCCCTTTTTGCCCTGCCACTGAATCTTACAGCCACAGTAGAATGAACCCGGCGCATCGGCGTTAATCGCCGCCGCAAAGGTTTTAGCCTGCTGGAAGTTATTTTGATGATAGTTATTCAGATTAAGGGCGTCAGCGGCAGGTGCAAATAGCAGCGCAACCGCCAGACTTAGTATGCGAGACATATTCCGGATTTCTTCCTGGTACGAAAAAGGGCGGCAGGTTAACAGAATGTGGAATAGGGCGGAATGGGGATTGTTCTCAGGAAGCGACAAACTCGCCTGCGACCAGCAGGCTGCCACAGTGCACGCAGCGATATTCACTTTCTTTACGCAGAACACGATTGTGGCGGCGAACCGTCAGCTGATGCTGCTGGCACTGGCAGCGGTAAGCAAAGGTGTTACTGCGTACGGAGGCGATCTCAAACTGATGGGTGCGCCGTGCCGGAACGCCCAGAACCTGCTCCATCATCCACTTCCACTCTTTGCCGTGTGGTGCGACGCGGCCAAACTGTTTCCACACCAGCAGGTGCGCCAGCTCATGCGGCACCACTTCATCGATAAATGTCTGCTGATTTTCCAGCAGCAGCACCGGATTGATGCGGATCTCCCAGGACGCCAGCCAGGCGGTGCCCGCCGCCGTACCGCGCTGCTGGTAAAGCAGCTTCGGTTCCGGATAATGGGTTTTCAGTGCCAGATTTGCACGCTCAAGCGACTGGCGCAATGAGCGCATTACGGCCTGCTGCAGGGCAATGGGGAGACGAGGTGTTTTCATGGCGCTCAGAATAATCGCCGTCGTCCAGGAACTCAACGTTACCCGTGAAAACGACAGCGCAGCGACTATACTCTTTCGCCAGTTTCGATCCATACGATCCACCGCGGGAGAGTGGCCAGGAGTGTCCCTGCTATTGGCTGAAATTTCTGGATTAAATATGGTTACGGCCTTTTTTAGAATATCCTGTTGCTAATGTTCACAGCAGAGTGAATGGATCAGAAGCGGAAAGCACAGTGTACGGACAACGCAATGAAAAATAATAACATCAGGAAACAGCGCATTGTGCTGGTTACCGATCTCATGGCTGGCCGCGGCGGTATGGAGAATGTGACCTGCCAGCTGATTACCGCCCTCAATAAGGAATCCGGAACGGAAGCGGGGCTGTTTATTATCAACAGCGGAGAGGAGAGCCTCTCTCGCGCCTGGACTGCCAACGCCGTTTTATCAGAGAGCGTCTGCACGCTGCGGAATAAGAAAATAAAAAATCTTATTCACACGCTGAGAATGGCCGCCTTCTTTCGTCGTTATCAGCCTGATCATGTTCTGACCCTCAACACCATTCCCTGTCTGATGACGCGCCGGGCCATTACGCTCTCAGGACGTAAAATCATGTTGTCGAGCTGGATGCACCTGCCACCGCGTGAACGCTATCGCCCACATTATCTGCTGCGGGCCGATCACCATTTTGCCATCAGTAAGCAGATTAAAGAGCAGTTGGTGGAGTTAGGTGCACGCGCCACTGACGTGGACGTTATCTACAACCCGATCAGGCGTAATGACGTGGTTATCGGCAGGCCGCAGGGGCTGAAGTTTCTCTATATCGGCCGCGTCCATTTTCAGCGGCAGAAACAGCTTAAAGATCTGTTTGATGCGTTAAAGCATCTGGATGCGCCGTGGACGCTGGAAATTGTCGGGGATGGGGAAGATCTGACGCAATGTCAGCATTACGTGTCGGAACTCGGCATTCAGGATCGTATCACCTGGCATGGCTGGCAGGAGAACGCCTGGGAGTATGTCATCCGCCATATCAGACAGGTCACCTGTCTGCTCATGACCTCGAACTTTGAAGGCTTCCCGCTGATCCTGCTGGAGGCGATGTCACGGGGCGTCTACTGCGTCTCATCCGACTGCATCAGTGGCCCGTCAGAAATTATTCAGAACGGTCTCAATGGTCAGCTCTACCCCACCAATGACAGCATGGCGCTTGCCGCTATTCTCAACGCCATGAGCCGGGATTACCCCTTTCCCGATCATCAGGTTATTAAAGCGAGCATCACCGGTTTTTATGAGGAAAATTATATGAAGCACCTGATGAGTGCATTTAACCGTCTGACTGAGGTTAAGCATGACAAATAAAAGCAGCCGTAATGGATTAACGTTAATGGTTAATGCCTCAGTTGTTGCGCTCTGTCTGGCGCTGTCACTGAATATGTTTGTTTCCGGCCTGCCGCAAAAAATATTTTATCTGGTCTCTTATCTCTCCGTCGCGTCTGTGTTGTATGGCGTAGTGCGCAAGCGAGTAGCGTTTAAAGAGAACGGTTTTTATGTCGTCCTGTTTGCTGTGCTGATTATCTTTGCTCTGATCCGTCTGTTCTGGGCAATACACACAAAGGGGATTGAGACCGCGCCCTCAAACGATGCCATGACCAATATCAGCAACTATCTGCTGGGGGCGAAGCGGCTGTTGCTGGGCGCCTTTGTGCTGCTTAGTCTGGCGATTTATGGCAATCGGGTCTCTGCAACCACGCTGCGTATTGGAAAGGTGTTAATTCTGGTCGGTCTGCTGATTACGCTGGGCTTTGGTATTCATGAGCATCTCTATACCGAGAATATCCGCATTAAGCTCACCACCGAAGCGGCCTCCATGTCCTCCTACATGATTCTGTTTATCTACTGCGCCTGGCTGTGGCTGAGCCGTTACGAGACGCACAGATACTGGAAGATTGCCGACATCGCCGTACTGGCGGTGACCTTTGCCTTGCTCTACCTGTGCGGCACCCGCGTAACGCTGATTGCGCTGATTGCCGTGGGGCTGCTGTTCCTGTTGCAGACCTGGCGGCTGTCGCTGCTGACCAACTGGCGGATTAGCGCACTGTTAGTAGGCGTACTGGCGGTGCTGATCCTGATGACCAGTAACCGTTGGGTGGAAGGCGTGCAGGACATTGAGAACTACGGATCAAACAGCTCGACCTCTCTGGGCGCACGTGTCGCGATCTGGGGCGGGGCGGTCAACTTTATTGAGCATCATGGCAGTTTTGCGACGCCGGATGCGCGCACTACCGAGGCGCGTCAGTTCATCATGGCGCACTATCCACTGAATGTTGAAGGCTACACCAACGTTAAATACAACATGCACAATGAGTTTCTGGAAGTAACCACGCTACAGGGCTGGCTGGGTACGCTGTCGCTGGTGCTTCTCTATCTGACTGTGGCTGGCGGCATGCTGAAGAAGTGCGATCTGCGCGGCGTGGCGCTGCCAATGCTGGCACTGTTTATCTGCGGATTAACCGATTCGGTACTGCCGTATAATCAGACCGTCACCATTTTCATTATGGCGCTGGCGCTCTGCTGCATACGTCAGCCATTGCCGGCAGGGCGAGTTAACACGCTGTAATCCTGTATTGAACAAATAAAAACGGCGGGGTTTCCAGAGAAACCCCGCCGTTTTTTTTACCGCGTTTTATCCGGTAATGTTAATCGCGTGAACCGATGTCACGCAGTTTTTTACCTGCCATCAGGTTACGTTCGATGTGCTCCAGCGAGACGTTTTTGGTCTCCGGGATCAGCATCAGCGTCAGCAGAATAAAGAACAGGTTAAGCAGTGCGTAGACCCAGAAGGTGTTCGCGTTGCCCAGCGTATTCAGCATCGTAAGGAAGGTCGCACCCACGATCATGTTTGCGATCCAGTTGGTGGTTGTGGAAACCGTGATACCGAAGTCGCGGCCTTTCAGCGGCTGAATTTCGGAACAGAGTACCCAAATCAACGGACCGGCTGACATCGCAAAACCAACGATGAACATCAGCAGCATACCTACTGCGAAGTACTGCGCGCCCGCAGAGTGGATACCGAAATGCAGCATCGTACCCAGCACGCCCATACCGGCTGCCATCACCATAAAGCCCAGAATCAGCGTAGGTTTACGGCCCCAGCGATCCACCAGACCAATAGCGATGAAGGTGGCCAGTACGTTGACCAGACCCACAATCACCGTGCCCCACATCTGCTGGGTGGTGTTGGTAAAGCCCGCGATTTCGAAGATTTTTGGCGCGTAATACATGATAACGTTCATACCGGTAAACTGCTGCATAACCTGCAACAGGATGCCGAGATAGACCGCACGACGGAAGTGGCTGCTGCTGGTGAACAGACCCCAGCCAGACTGCTTGACCTTCAGACTTTCACGAATCTCTTCCAGCTCACGTTTTGCCTGCTCACTGGTATCACGCAGACGATCCAGTACACGTTGCGCATCGCGGAAGTTGCCTCGCGCCGCCAGCCAGCGTGGGCTGTTTGGCAGGAAGAAAACACCAACCAGCAGCAGCAGTGCCGGAATGGTGATAATGCCCAGCATCCAGCGCCAGTTGCCGGTAAAGCTGAAGGCGGTATCAGTAAGGTAAGCACCCAGAATACCGATGGTGATCATCAGCTGGTAAAGCGAAATCATACTGCCGCGAATTTTTTCCGGAGCGATCTCAGAAAGATAAAGCGGGGCAGTATAAGAGGCGATACCCACTGCCAGGCCCAGCAGAACGCGGGCGCTGATCAGCATTTCCGGGTTCGGCGACATTGCCGACCAGAGTGAACCGATAACGAACAGAATCGCACCGGCCATCAGGCTTTTTTTACGCCCCAGGCGGGAAGACATCCAGCCGCTGCCGATAGCACCGACCGCCGCACCAAACATCATGGAACTGACGATCCACTCCTGCTGATGAGGAGTAACGTTAAAGTCCTTTGCGATAAACGGCAGGGCACCGGCGATAACGCCGATATCCAGGCCGAACAGCAGTCCCGCAAGGGCCGCCAGAAAGCAGACAAATAAGGTCATCGCCTTATTTGAAGTTCTGCTTTTGTGTGTATTGCCAGGCATGGGAGCCTCCAGGTTTATCCATCATTGTTTTTATCAATGTTAAAAAACCTTTTGCGGGAAAAAAGTGAGTCTGATCACATCAGTGTAATCGCTTACACACGCTGAAACCCTGAAATTCAGCATATTTTTCCCGGAAAGATTAATTAACCAGTGAGGTATAGCACTCATTAAGTTTCTGACAATGCTCTATTTAGTGGCTATCAGACGACGCTGAAAATAACGCATTTTCAGCATAATAACTACGTGCGTTAATTCCTAAATATCAGAAAAACAAAGCATTTCAATTTGTAATCGTTAACATTTTGTCGTCAGAAAAAGCGAAAGGAAGTGTAGCTGAGAATGGAAAATTTGCTTCAGAGTGAAGGAGATGCCGGGCAGATTTATTTTTATAACGTCTGAAGGTCGCCAGGAACTGCGCGAATATGGCGTTCAGTCTGCGTGCGTGAGAAAAAATTCTCTGGTCAGCAGTGGGGCTGAAAAGGCGATAAAAAACCCCGCCGCAGGGGCAGGGTTTTATTAGCAGTCGCTGATCTTACAGGCCAGCTGCTTCACGCAGCAGGGCTGCTTTGTCGGTTTTTTCCCACGGGAAATGTTCGCGACCAAAGTGACCGTAAGCGGCGGTCTCTTTATAGATTGGGTGCAGCAGATCCAGCATCTGAATCAGACCATATGGACGCAGGTCGAAGAACTCACGTACCAGCAGCGTCAGCTGTTCGGTAGAGATTTTCTCAGTGCCGAAAGTTTCCACCATGATGGAGGTCGGTTCAGCCACGCCGATAGCGTAGGAGACCTGGATTTCACAACGGTCAGCCAGACCGGCAGCCACGATGTTTTTCGCCACGTAACGCGCTGCATAGGCTGCAGAGCGGTCAACTTTTGACGGATCTTTACCCGAGAACGCACCGCCACCGTGACGCGCCATGCCGCCGTAGGTGTCCACAATGATTTTACGACCGGTCAGACCGCAATCGCCCATCGGGCCGCCGATCACAAAGCGACCGGTTGGGTTGATGTGATATTTGGTTGAGGCGCTCAGCCATTCTGCTGGCAGAACCGGCTTGATGATCTCTTCCATCACCGCTTCCTGCAGATCTTTCTGGCTGATGGATTCTGCGTGCTGGGTAGAGAGCACGACGGCATCGATGCCGACGATTTTGCCATCGTCATACTGGAAAGTGACCTGGCTCTTGGCATCCGGACGCAGCCACGGCAATGTGCCGTTTTTACGCACTTCAGCCTGACGCTGCACCAGACGGTGCGCATAGGTCACCGGCGCAGGCATCAGCACATCTGTTTCGTTGGTGGCATAGCCGAACATCAGGCCCTGGTCGCCCGCGCCCTGTTCCAGTGGATCGGTACGGTCAACGCCCTGATTGATATCCTGAGACTGTTTACCAATCGCGCTTAATACCGCACAGGAGTTGGCATCAAAGCCCATATCGGAATGAACATAGCCGATTTCACGTACGGTTTTACGGGTGATCTCTTCGATATCGACCCAGGCGCTGGTGGTGATTTCACCGCCAACCAGCACCATACCGGTTTTAACGTAAGTTTCGCAGGCCACGCGCGCTTTCGGATCCTGTTCAAGGATTGCATCCAGCACAGCATCGGAGATCTGGTCGGCGATTTTATCGGGATGTCCTTCTGATACGGACTCGGACGTAAAAAGGTGTTTAGCCATTCTGTTCTTTACCTTAAATATGGTTTGAGTACGACTGCATAGCGCCAGTGAGGTTGTCTGACCTGACGCCCCTTCAGGCAAAGCCGCGAGCAGTGAGGTTGTGTCAGCACAGCGGGCCAACACCGCCTGGATAGTAACCTGTTTAGATGGAAAACCATCTGGATGGCTATTTTAGGATAGAGGGGAAACCAATTACCAGCCCTTTTTCTGTTTCAGCATTTAACCTGTTAGCGTTATCGACATAATTTGCTGACACTTCACGCAATTCCCGGATAATCTTTTTGCATTTTAGAGCCGTAAACGGTATAAAACGCCGCTGCTTCGAGAGCAGCAGCAAGAATGACGCTACTCTTTGCGTCGCGCCTGTCGGACTCTGATCTGGCTTTCACCCAGGTTGTTTTCCATGTGCCCCTGGCATATGCGGAGGTGATACAAGTAATGAACCACGCTTTTTCTCTTTCCGGTTCTCTGCGCTGCGGCGTGGCGCTGGCTCTCTCCCGCTTCCCATCTGTTTCTCTTTTCTGCCGACACAACGTCCGATGCGGTAATTTTACCGACACAGGCGCCGGCTAATCTTTATCTCTGCTCAAGCGATTTTGTCTCTTCTCTGCGCCCGCGCAGCGGAACGACACAGATTATCCATGGTCAATAGTGATCGGTTAAATGTTCTCTGTTTCAACGGAGATGGCCAGGGTGTTTTACACTTAACTCTCATGCGTGAATCGCGCTGACGGCGATGTCAGGTGAACAGGACAGTGCATTTAATGTGGCAACAGGTTTTCAGATTAGCGGCCATAAAGCCGGTTAACAGTTCTATCTTTCAACGGAAAATTGAGGTTCGCGATGTCTGACGACATGAAGAATATCAAAGGTTCGTCAGCTGGCGAACAGGGTACACTCCGCTCCATGCAGGAGGTTGCAATGAACGATCAGGATGCGAGCAAAATGTTGCGTACGTACAACATCGCCTGGTGGGGCAACAACTATTACGACGTTAACGAACTGGGCCACATCAGTGTCTGCCCCGATCCGGATCGTCCGGATGTGCGCGTCGATTTAGCCCGCCTGGTGAAAGAGCGCGAAGCCCAGGGTCAGCGTCTGCCTGCCTTATTCTGCTTCCCGCAGATCCTGCAGCATCGTCTGCGTTCGATTAACGCCGCCTTTAAACGTGCACGTGAATCCTACGGTTACAAGGGCGACTACTTCCTGGTTTACCCGATTAAAGTTAACCAGCATAAACGCGTGATTGAGTCGCTGATCCACTGTGGCGAGCCGCTTGGGCTGGAAGCAGGTTCCAAAGCAGAGCTGATGGCGGTGCTGGCGCACGCCGGACAGACCCGCTCGGTGATCGTCTGTAACGGCTATAAAGACCGTGAATATATTCGTCTGGCGCTGATCGGCGAGAAGATGGGCCACAAGGTCTATCTGGTGCTTGAGAAGATGACAGAAGTACGGTTGGTGCTGGAAGAAGCGGAGCGTCTGAATGTGGTGCCGCGTCTCGGTATCCGTGCGCGTCTGGCTTCACAGGGCTCCGGTAAATGGCAGTCGAGCGGCGGCGAAAAGTCGAAGTTTGGTCTGTCCGCGACCCAGGTGCTGAAGCTGGTTGAGATCATGCGTGAAGCAGGTCGCATCGACAGCCTGCAGCTGCTGCACTTCCATCTGGGTTCGCAGATGTCCAACATCCGCGACATCGCCACCGGTGTGCGCGAGTCGGCGCGCTTCTACGTCGAACTGGCGAAGCTGGGCGTCAACATCAAATGTTTCGACGTCGGCGGCGGTCTGGGCGTCGATTACGAAGGCACACGCTCGCAGTCTGACTGCTCGGTCAACTATGGCCTGAATGAGTACGCTAACAATGTGATCTGGGCGATTGGCGCTGCCTGTGATGAGCACGGTCTGGACCATCCGACGGTGATCACTGAGTCCGGTCGTGCCGTGACCGCGCACCATACGGTGCTGGTCTCCAACATCATCGGTGTGGAGCGTAACGAGTTCAGCGAACCCGAAACGCCGGATGCGGATGCGCCGCGCCCGATCCTCAGCATGTGGGAAACCTGGCAGGAGATGCACGAGCCGGACACCCGTCGTTCGCTGCGTGAATGGCTGCATGACAGCCAGATGGATCTGTCTGATATTCACACAGGCTATGCGTCCGGCACTTACGATCTCAAACAGCGTTCATGGGCTGAGCAGCTCTATCTGAGCATCTGTCACTACATTCAGCAGCATCTTGATCCCAGCAACCGTGCGCACCGTCCGATCATTGACGAACTGCAGGAGCGGATGGCGGATAAGATCTACGTTAACTTCTCGCTGTTCCAGTCAATGCCGGATGCATGGGGTATCGATCAGCTGTTCCCGGTCCTGCCGCTGGAAGGGCTGAACAAGAAACCAGAGCGCCGCGCCGTGTTGCTCGACATCACCTGTGACTCTGATGGCACCATCGATCACTACGTCGATGGCGACGGTATCGCCACCACTATGCCGATGCCGCAATATGATGTTGATAACCCGCCGATGCTGGGCTTCTTTATGGTGGGTGCTTATCAGGAAATCCTGGGCAACATGCACAACCTGTTCGGTGACACCGAGGCGGTGGATGTTTACGCGCGCGAAAATGGCGAAGTAGAAGTGCAGCTTTCTGATGAAGGCGACACCGTGGCTGATATGCTGCGTTACGTGCAGCTGGATCCTAACGAGCTGATGGCGCTGTTCCGCAATCAGGTGCAGGCGTCCGATCTTGACGACGAGCTGCGCGCTCAGTTCCTGGAAGAGTTTGAGAGCGGCCTCTACGGATACACCTATTTGGAAGATGAGTAACCGGCCCCGGCAGCCCGTAATCGCATATTGCAGTTGCCGTTAACTATGTCGATAATCTGAACCACTCAATCCCTTCCTCGTCGGGCCTAACGACGCGGAGGGGATTTTTTTCATCTCAACCTTAATGGCTTGCGGGCCTGGCCCGACTTACGCACATAGAGAGAGCAATTATGTATAACACGCTTGGCAATCAGTACGACAACTCCCTGGTTTCTAACGCCTTTGGCTTCATGCGTTTTCCGCTGAATTTCCAGCCTTACGACAGCGACGCCGAGTGGGTTATCACCGGCGTGCCGTTTGATGCCGCCACTTCTGGTCGTCCGGGCAGCCGCCTCGGTCCGGGCGCAATCCGCCAGATCTCTACTAATCTGGCCTGGGAAGGCTGCCGCTGGCCGTGGGATTTCGATCTGCGTCAGCGTCTGAACGTCGTCGACTGTGGCGATTTGGTTTACGCCTTCGGCGACTCGCAGGATCTCTCAGACAAGTTACAGGCCCATGCTGAAAAACTGCTGGCCAATGGCAAGCGCATGATGACCTTTGGCGGTGACCACTACGTCACGCTGCCCCTGCTGCGCGCTCATGCAAAACACTTCGGCAAGATGGCGCTGGTGCATTTTGATGCCCATACCGACACCTACTCCAACGGCCCGACCTTTGACCACGGCACCATGTTCTTTACCGCGCCGAAAGAAGGCCTGATTGATCCACAGCATTCCGTGCAGATTGGTATCCGTACCGAGTTCGACAAGAGCCTGGGCTTCAACGTGCTGGATGCGGCACAGGTCAATGACCGCAGCGTTGACGATATCCTCGCCGAAGTAAAACGCACCGTCGGCGATCTGCCTGTTTATCTGACCTTCGATATCGACTGTCTGGACCCGGCCCATGCGCCTGGCACCGGCACACCGGTCATTGGCGGCCTGACCACTGATAAAGCGACCAAGCTGATTCGTGGCCTTCAGGGCATGAACATTGTTGGCATGGATCTGGTAGAAGTGGCACCGGGTTACGATCATGCGGATCTGACTGCACTGGCGGCGGCGACGCTGGCGCTGGATATGCTGCATGTTCAGGCTGCGAACAAAGGCTAATTCCGTCTCTGATAAGAGAAGCCTGCCGGGTTTGCCTGGCTGGCATTGCGCCGCTAAGTGAGGCGGCGCAATGCCAACAACTCTGCCCATCCGCTTTTCGCCTTCAGCTTGTCCCCTTTGATAGCGCACGCACATCAGGCGTAACCGCGCATCAGCAACTAAACTGACGGATATCAATTCTCAACGTGGAGGCAATTATGGGCTTTCTGGATGAACTGGCGGGAGCGCTGCAGGGCAACCAGAGTGACGGGCATCTGCCCGGACAGTTGCAGGCGGTCTGGCACTGGGTACAGGAGCAGGGCGGCATCGAAGTGCTGCTGCAAAAATTCCAGCAGGGCGGGCTGGGTGAGGTATTTGGTTCGTGGATCGGCACCGGGACGAATCAGCCGGTAGAACACAGCGACATCCACACAGCGTTTGGTGAGGCGGAACTGCAGTCACTGGCAGATAAGCTGGGAACCGACGTGAAGGGCGCCGCAGGCACGCTGGCGGTTATTCTGCCGCAGCTGATCGATAAGATGTCACCTCAGGGGCACATGGATGAAGCATCGCTGCACGAGAACAAACTCGATTTAGGTTCGATGGTGGATCAGATATTCAAGCGTTAGGTCAGTGATGTTGACCTGATACGCCTTACAGGCGCATGCACCGTACATGCGCCTGACGTCTCTATTACTTCGCGTCAGCGGCAATACGCTCACGGATGTGCCCGGCGCGCGCTTCAGAAGCAGGGTGCGAGTCAAACATCGAACTCTGACGTCCCTGTTCCAGTTTCGCCAGTTTCTCAAAGCTGGTCACCAGGCCTTCCGGATTGATATTGCGCTTCTTCATCAAATCGTAGGAGTAGTCATCCGCCTGCGATTCCTGCGTCTGTGAGAACTGTGCATTTACCAGTTTTTCACCCATTTCACCCAGCTGCGACTGAGACAGTGAACCGATCACGCCGCCCACGGAGGCCGCTGCCGTGCGGGCTGCGGTCGTGGCATACGCCAGCTGCATTGCCTTGCGCGTATGACCTAACGCCACGTGACCCATCTCATGGCCCAGGACGCCTTCCACTTCATTATCGGTCATCATATCCATCAGGCCGCTGTAAACGCGGATACAGCCGTTTGCCATTGCCCAGGCGTTGACATCTTTGGTCTGATAAACCTTGTAGTTCGCCGGAACGCCGTTGATGTTGTCGCCCAGCGCGGCGGCGATCTTGTTCAGGCGCTGCTGATACTCACTGCCTGCAGGCGCAACCTGATTATCTTTGTCCATCTGCTCACAGGATTTATCACTGAGCTGCTTAACCTGATCGTCGCTCAGGGAATAAGCCTGATACGCCTGCGCGCCCGACTTCATCAGCGCATTATTGTCTAAACCCTGACAGCCACTGAGTAGCGTTGCCAGCCCAAGCGCTAACACCATTTTTTTGATTTTCATGCTGTATCCCATTCATAACAAGGTAAGAAAAACAAACACCTGAAACTCAGACAGGTGAATAAACGATTTGGTTATAGCGTGCCAGTCTGCACTTTGCTAGCAGAGTTGGCTGGAAAAGCCATACGAAGCGGCTGCATTTAGCGTTTTACAGCATGTACTTTTGCCCCGTTTCTCATGTACATTGATGGGCAACTTTTTCCTTGTTTTGCCCGGTAACTCATTAATAACAATCAGTTAAGGTGCGAAGCATTAATCCGACCTGGAGTAGAAAATGCCCTCTCGTAAAGAGCTTGCCAACGCCATTCGTGCGTTAAGTATGGATGCAGTACAGAAAGCGAAATCGGGACATCCGGGTGCCCCAATGGGCATGGCGGACATCGCTGAAGTACTCTGGCGCGGCTACCTGAACCACAACCCAACCAACCCGCTGTGGGCCGACCGCGACCGTTTCGTCCTCTCTAACGGCCACGGCTCCATGCTGATCTACAGCCTGCTGCACCTGACCGGCTACGATCTGCCACTGAGTGAACTGGAAAACTTCCGCCAGCTGCACTCAAAAACTCCAGGTCATCCGGAATATGGCTACACCGTGGGCGTTGAAACCACTACCGGCCCGCTGGGGCAGGGCATCGCAAACGCAGTCGGCTTCGCCATTGCAGAGCGCACGCTGGCCGCACAGTTCAACCGTCCGGGTCATGACATCGTAGACCACAACACCTATGTCTTCATGGGTGATGGCTGCATGATGGAAGGTATCTCGCACGAAGTCTGCTCGCTGGCGGGTACGCTGAAGCTGGGCAAACTGGTTGCGTTCTATGATGACAACGGCATCTCTATCGACGGTCACATTGATGGCTGGTTCACCGATGACACCGCGAAGCGCTTTGAAGCGTACGGCTGGCACGTGGTGCGGGGCGTTGATGGTCACGATGCGGATGCAATTGCTAAAGCGATCGACGAAGCGAAAAGCGTCAGCGACAAGCCTTCACTGCTGATGTGCAAAACCGTTATCGGCTTTGGTTCACCCAACAAAGCAGGTACACATGATTCACACGGCGCACCGCTGGGTGATGATGAAGTGGCTCTGACCCGCAAACAGCTGGGCTGGAACCACGCACCATTCGTTATTCCTTCTGACATCTACGCTGAGTGGGACGCGAAAGAAGCGGGCCAGGCGAAAGAATCTGCATGGGATAAGAAATTCGCTGCGTATGCGCAGGCACATCCTGAACTGGCTGCCGAGTTTAAACGTCGCGTCAGCAACGAACTGCCCGCTAACTGGCAGGAAGAGTCACAGAAGTTCGTTGAGCAGCTGCAGGCGAACCCGGCGAAGATCGCCAGCCGTAAAGCCTCACAGAACGCTATCGAAGCTTTCGGTAAAATTCTGCCGGAATACCTGGGCGGCTCAGCCGACCTAGCACCGAGCAACCTGACTATCTGGTCTGGCTCCAAGCCAATCAACGAAGATGCAGCGGGTAACTACATCCATTACGGCGTGCGCGAGTTCGGTATGACCGCTATCGCTAATGGCCTGGCGCTGCATGGCGGCTTCCTGCCGTACACCGCGACCTTCCTGATGTTCGTTGAATATGCGCGTAATGCAGCGCGTATGGCGGCACTGATGAAGATCCGTCAGATCATGGTCTACACCCACGACTCTATCGGTCTGGGCGAAGACGGTCCGACGCATCAGCCGGTTGAGCAGATGGCGAGCCTGCGTACCACACCAAACATGAGCCTGTGGCGTCCCTGTGACCAGGTTGAATCTGCCGTGGCGTGGAAATATGCCATTGAGCGTAAAGATGGCCCGACGGCACTGATTTTCTCTCGTCAGAACCTGGCGCAGCAGGAACGTGATGCTGCGCAGCTGGCTAACGTGGCACGTGGCGGTTATGTGCTGAAAGATTGCGACGGCACACCTGAGCTGATCCTGATCGCCACCGGTTCAGAAGTTGAACTGGCTGTCGGTGCATGGGACAAACTCACCAGCGAAGGCCGCAAAGTGCGCGTGGTCTCTATGCCGTCAACGGATGCTTTCGACAAGCAGAGCGATGAATACCGCGAATCTGTACTGCCGAAAGCGATCAGCGCGCGCGTCGCTATCGAAGCGGGCATTGCGGATTACTGGTTCAAATACACTGGCCTGAACGGCGCTATCGTGGGTATGACCAGCTTCGGCGAATCTGCACCTGCGGATCAGCTGTTTGAACTGTTTGGCTTCACCGTTGACAACGTGGTCGCGAAAGCGAAGGCGCTGCTGGCGTAAAAACCGCCCGGGCGGGTCTGTTCCCGTCTGGCAGCGAAATAAGAGGGACGAAATTTTCATCCCTCTTATTTATTATTCCTCCAGTAATAACTGACAATGGCTCGAATTTGTGACGCAGATCCAAATTTAAGCAGTCGGATTGATCACAATCATTCCTGTTATTCCTTCCTTCTATTATTGTGGCTGAACCGTTTCAGTTGCCGTGCAGACCGCCCTGATTTCGGACAATGCCGGGTAAGAATCTCCTGTACAAAATGCAGTGAAACGCTCAGGCTAACGGCACGTTTTTTTCAGTCTGACGTGGCAGGAGAGAAATGACGGTACGGGTAGCGATAAATGGTTTTGGCCGGATTGGACGCAACGTCCTGCGCGCGCTCTATGAAACGGGCCGACGCGCAGAGATCACTGTGGTCGCCATTAACGAGCTGGCAGAAGCCACCGGTATGGCACACCTGCTGAAATACGATACCAGCCATGGCCGTTTTGCTTTCGATGTCCGTCAGGAGCGCGATGTGATGTGGGTGGGGGGGGATACCCTGCGTATTTTGCACCGTGCAGACATTACCGATTTGCCCTGGCGTGAACTCGACGTGGATGTGGTGCTGGACTGCACCGGCGTCTATGGCTCGCGGGCTGATGGCGAAGCGCATCTGCAGGCGGGCGCTAAAAAAGTGCTGTTCTCTCATCCCGGTGGCAACGATCTCGACGCCACGGTGGTGTATGGCGTTAACCAGCAGGCACTGACCGCCAGCGACCGCATCGTTTCCAACGCCTCCTGTACGACGAACTGCATTATTCCGGTGATTAAGCTGCTGGATGATGCGTTTGGAATCGAATCCGGTACCGTCACTACGATCCACTCGGCGATGCACGATCAGCAGGTGATCGACGCCTATCACAGCGATCTGCGCCGCACACGCGCAGCCAGTCAGTCGATCATTCCAGTGGATACACGTCTGGCGGCCGGCATTACCCGTATTTTTCCGAAATTCAACGATCGCTTTGAGGCAATAGCCGTTCGCGTCCCGACGATTAACGTGACGGCCATTGATCTCAGCGTTTCTGTGCATAACGCGGTGACAGCGTGTGATGTTAACACCCTGTTGCGGAGCGCGGCAGAAGGGGCATTTCGTGGTATAGTTGACTATACGGAATTACCGTTAGTCTCAGTAGATTTTAACCATGATCCGCACAGTGCCATTGTGGATGGAACACAAACGCGGGTCAGCGGTCAACACCTTATCAAGACCCTGGTCTGGTGTGACAACGAATGGGGCTTTGCTAACCGAATGCTCGACACGACGTTAGCGATGGCCGCAAGCGGTTTCAGGTAAGACGCGGTTTGCGTCTGGCAAAACTTATGAGAATCAACGAGAGGGTTCACCATGTCTGTAATTAAGATGACCGATCTGGATCTGGCTGGCAAACGCGTTCTGATCCGTGCCGATCTGAACGTACCAGTTAAAGAAGGTAAAGTGACGTCTGATGCACGTATCCGTGCTTCTCTGCCAACCATTGAAGCGGCGTTGAAACAGGGCGCGAAAGTAATGGTTACCTCCCACCTGGGTCGTCCGACCGAAGGTGAGTACAACGAAGAGTTCTCGCTGCTGCCGGTAGTTAACTACCTGAAAGAGAAGCTGAGCGGCACCAATGTGACCCTGGCAAAAGATTACCTCGATGGTGTTGAAGTCGGCGCTGGCGAACTGGTGGTGCTGGAAAACGTTCGCTTTAACAAAGGCGAAAAGAAAGACGACGAAGCGCTGTCTAAAAAATATGCTGCGCTGTGCGACGTATTTGTGATGGACGCCTTTGGTACTGCGCACCGTGCGCAGGCGTCTACCCACGGCGTCGGCAAATTTGCCCCTATCGCCTGTGCTGGCCCGCTGCTCTCTGCGGAACTGGAAGCGCTGGGTAAAGTCATGAGCAACCCGGAGCGTCCGCTGGTGGCTGTCGTTGGCGGTTCTAAAGTCTCTACCAAATTTGACGTGCTGCAGTCTCTGGTCAAAATCGCGGACACCGTGATTGTGGGCGGCGGCATCGCGAACACCTTCGTCGCTATCGACAACAAAGTCGGTAAATCACTCTATGAACCCGACTTCGTTGAAGCAGCCAAAGGCCTGCGTGATCAGCACGGCATCCCGGTTCCGACTGACTCACGCGTCGGCACAGAATTCTCTGAAACTGCGCCAGCGACCGTGAAAAAGGTTTCGGAAGTGGCGGATAACGAAGAGATTATGGACTTCGGTGACGAAACTGCACAGGCAATGGCTGCTATCCTGAAGGATGCTAAAACCATTCTGTGGAACGGCCCGGTGGGCGTATTTGAGTTCCCTAACTTCCGTAAAGGCACCGAGATCGTGGCTAACGCCATTGCAGACAGCGATGCCTTCTCTGTTGCTGGCGGCGGCGATACCTTAGCGGCTATCGACCTGTTCGGCATTGAAGACAAAATTTCCTACATCTCTACCGGCGGCGGCGCGTTCCTTGAGTTCGTGGAAGGCAAAAAACTGCCTGCAGTTGCTATGCTGGAAGAGCGTGCTAAGCAGTAATCCTTTGGGGGCGATGCCCGTGGCATCGCCTGAAGTCTTGCCCGTCTGGGCGTTTAAATCGACGTTCCTCAAGGGGAACAACGGTCACGAAACAGGACACAATCATGTCTAAAATTTTTGATTTCGTAAAACCCGGCGTTGTCACTGGTGATGACGTACAGAAGATCTTCAAAGTTGCGAAAGAGAACAAATTCGCACTGCCAGCCGTAAACTGCGTCGGCACCGACTCTATCAATGCCGCACTGGAAGCCGCTGCGAAAGTTAAAGCGCCAATCATTATCCAGTTCTCTAACGGCGGTGCTGCATTTATCGCGGGTAAAGGCTTCAAGACTGATAAACCACAGGGCGCGGCCATTTTCGGCGCTATCGCGGGTGCACACCATGTTCACCTGATGGCTGAGCAGTATGGTGTGCCGGTTATCCTGCACACTGACCACTGTGCCAAGAAACTGCTGCCATGGATCGACGGTCTGCTGGACGCAGGTGAAGAGTATTTCCAGAAAAACGGTAAACCACTGTTCTCTTCTCATATGATCGATCTGTCAGAAGAGTCTCTGGAAGAGAACATCGAGATCAGCAGCAAATACCTGGCGCGCATGGCGAAACTGGACATGACGCTGGAAATCGAACTGGGCTGCACCGGTGGTGAAGAAGATGGCGTGGATAACAGCCACATGGACGCATCTGCGCTCTACACCCAGCCAGAAGATGTGAACTACGCGTACGAAAAACTGCATGCGATTAGCCCGCGCTTCACCATTGCGGCCTCATTCGGTAACGTGCACGGCGTTTACAAACCAGGTAACGTGAAACTGACCCCAACCATTCTGCGTGATTCGCAGAAATATGTGTGTGAAAAACATGGCCTGCCGCACAACGCGCTGGACTTCGTTTTCCACGGCGGTTCAGGTTCTTCAGCTGCAGAAATTGAAGAGTCTATCAGCTACGGCGTGATCAAGATGAACATCGATACCGACACCCAGTGGGCAACTTGGGACGGCATCCTGCAGTACTACAAAAAGAACGAAGGCTATCTGCAGTCGCAGCTGGGTAACCCGGAAGGCGACGACAAGCCAAACAAAAAATACTACGACCCACGCGTCTGGCTGCGTTCTGCCCAGGCCTCTATGGTCGTGCGTCTGGAGCAGGCTTTCAAAGAGCTGAACGCTGTCGACGTGCTGTAACTGACATACAGTTATCGTACAAAAAAGGCCCGAAAGGGCCTTTTTTTTGACCTTTTTTTGTCAGGTTTGTGTCAAAAGCCATGCAGGTTTGGCACACCGCCATTTATTGTTTACCCTTTTGTCAGGGATTGTCAGAGCGGTTCTGACAATGTGTTGTTATTTCCCCGGGAAATTTGATTACAGGATGGTTCCATGCAGGATACGGGTATGTTTGATGAGCTCAATAACGCGGGTAACTGGATAGTACGCAATCAGGAGCTGCTGATTAGCTATGCGGTAAACATTGTCGCAGCTATTGCGATTATCTTTGTGGGGATGATGATTGCACGCATCATCTCTAACACCGTTAATCGTCTGCTGCGCGCGCGTCATATTGATACGACTGTTGCTGATTTTCTGTCGGCGCTGGTGCGCTACGGTATTATCGCCTTCACGCTTATCGCGGCACTTGGGCGCATTGGTGTCCAGACAACCTCGGTCATCGCCATCCTTGGTGCAGCCGGTCTGGCTGTCGGTCTGGCATTAAAAGACTCCCTGTCAAACCTTGCTGCGGGCGTACTGCTGGTGATTTTCCGTCACTTCCGTGCCGGTGAGTTCGTTGATCTGGGTGGGATCATGGGTACGGTAATGAACGTGCAGATCTTCTCCACCACGCTCAAATCAGCCGACGGCAAGCGAGTGGTGGTGCCTAACGGTAAAATTCTTGCCGGAAACATCGTTAACTTCTCGCGTGAGCCGGTTCGCCGTAATGAATTTATCATTGGCGTCTCTTACGATGCTGATGTTGATGAGGTTCTGACGCTGTTGCGTGAAGTGGTCGACGCTGACAGTCGTGTATTGCAGGATAAAGGCGTGCAGGTTGGTCTGAATGAGCTGGCCGCTTCCTCCATGAACTTTGTGGTGCGCTGCTGGAGCAACAGCGGCGATCTGCAGGACGTCTACTGGGACCTGCTGAAGAACTTTAAGCGTGCGCTGGATGGCAAAGGGATTGGTATTCCTTATCCGCAGATGGATGTGCATCTGCACCGTGTCAGACAGTCAGACGCAACTACGCCAGAGACTCAGCCACAGTAATCTTTCAGTGGGCGGCTTCTGTCGCCCATTCATTTTGCTAATCGCAGATTAATTCTTTCAATTTCCGCTAATCATCCTCTCTCTTTATACTTCTCCTCCTCTAACGATGTGAGGAAATAATCCTGTGTTATCTCTCTATTTTCAGGGGCTTGCCCTTGGCGCCGCGCTGATTCTGCCGCTGGGCCCGCAGAACGCTTTTGTGATGAATCAGGGGGTAAAGCGTCAGTATCATCTGATGACGGCAGCCCTCTGCTCGCTGAGTGATATTCTGCTGATCTGCGGTGGGATCTTTGGCGGCAGCGCCTTGCTGAGCCAGTCTCCACTGCTGCTGATGGTGATCACCTGGGCGGGTGTAGCCTTTCTGTTGTGGTATGGCTGGGGCGCATTGCGTAACGCTTTTCGCGGCGACGCCGATCTGTCGGATGGTGAGCCATTAAAGCAGAGCAGGGGACGCATTATCGCGACGCTGCTGGCAGTGACCTGGCTCAATCCGCACGTCTATCTCGATACCTTTGTGGTGCTGGGCAGTCTTGGCGGTCAGTTGCCGACCACCACCGCGCGTCAGTGGTTTGCGCTGGGCACCATCAGTGCGTCGATCCTGTGGTTCTTTGGTCTGGCGCTGCTGGCCGCCTGGCTGTCACCACGCCTGCGCACCGCCAAAGCCCAGCGCATCATTAACCTGCTGGTGGGCGCGGTGATGTGGTTTATCGCCCTGCAACTGGCGCGCCAGGGCATTGCCGGATTTTGATCCCAACGTCGATCCGGTGCGGTTATTGCCGCGCGGAGGCCGAACTTTTGCCATAATGACCACTCAAAGCATGGCGCATACCGATGCGCTGTTGGGCTTCGCCGGTTGGAAGCCGTCATAGTACCTTTTCAAGGAGGACTTTCATGAAACTGAAAGCATTGGCTCTGGCCGCAATCATGAGCGCCGGGGCATTGCCTGGCGTATACGCTGATGAGTTACCGAACGGACCGCACGTGGTGACCTCAGGCAAGGCAACGGTCGATGCCCGTCCCGATATTGCGACGCTCTCTATCGTGGTGAACGTGTCGTCTAAAGATGCCGCAGATGCGAAAAAGCAGGCGGATAGCCGGGTTGCGCAATATTTCGATTTTCTGCAGAAAAACGGCATTGAGAAGAAAGATATCGATGCAGCTAACCTGAGCACACAGCCTGAGTACGATTACACCAAAGAGGGTAAATCGGTACTGAAAGGCTACCGCGCGGTGCGTCAGGTACAGGTCACCCTGCGTCAGCTGGATAAGCTGAACGATCTGCTGGACGGGGCGCTGAAGTCCGGTCTGAATGAGGTACGCAGCGTCGAGTTAGGCGTGGCAAACCCGGAAAGTTACAAAGAGCAGGCGCGTAAAGCCGCGATTAAAAACGCGACTCAGCAGGCATCACAGCTGGCTGAAGGCTTCAACGCGAAGCTGGGATCCATCTACAGCATTCGTTATCAGGTTGCCAACTATCAGCCGATGCCAATGAACCGCATGTATAAAGCGGCTGCCGCGGCGGATACGTCGGCGCAGGAAACCTATGATCAGCAGAGCATCAACTTTGACGATCAGGTGGATGTGGTGTTTGAGCTCAAGCCCAACACGCCATAATGCAAAACGGGGCTGATGCCCCGTTTTTGTTTTCAGGCTGCCACGTCATCCTGCCGCAGCACCCGATGTCCATGCGCAATCAGCGCATCGGTCACCCGACGCATTAACCGGCTTTCCGGCGCAAACCGATGCCAGTAGAGCATCCGCCGCTGACACAGACCCGGCGTCAAATCGATTAACTCACCGCTTGCCAGCTCACGCTCAATCTGAAGATGTGGGATCATACAGCAGGTCGAACCCTGTCGCGCCATCTGCACAAAAGCTTCAGAGGAGTTCACAATGTGACAGGGCACGCTGCCCGGTGAGAGATCAAAGTTCTGCTGCAGGAAGGCCTGATGCATATCATCAAGATGGTCAAACGCTACCGCAGGCGCTTTCAGCAGGGCAGAGCGGGTGACGCCGTTTGGGAAGAAGCGATCGGCAAAGTCGCGTGACGCCACAAACAGATAGTCGAGCGCACCGAGCTGATCCACCAGGCAACTTGGCAGCGGCTGCGGCTGAATACTCACCGCACCCACCACTTCACCCCGACGCAGACGCTCCTGAGTGCGGGTTTCATCTTCGACCTGCAGATTCAGACGCACAGGTGAATCCGCCAGTACATCTTTCAGTGCGGGCAGCAGCCAGGTCGCCAGACTGTCGGCATTGACCGCCAGCGACAGCAGCAGCGGCGTGGTGCCACTGTTCTCGTCGCCCAGCCACTCCTCTTCCAGCAATTCTACCTGATGCAGCAACGCCAGCAGTTTTTGCCCCTGTTCAGTCGGACGCGGTGGCACGGTACGTACCAGCAGCGGCTGACCAAACAGGTTCTCCAGCTGCTTGATACGCTGTGAAACCGCCGACTGGGTGATACATAACTTTTGTGCGGCACGCTCAAAGCCGCGTTCGCGGATCACTGAATCCAGCGCCTGAAGCGTTCGATAATCCGGGCGTTTCATTCTTCTTCTCTCTCCTTCAGGGTGGACGTCACTATGCCACAAAAGTGTCACCTGTGATGGCTCTCTTATTTTTTGTGGGCTGGCTTCCAAAGCGATAAATCCACGTCGGACAGCCGAGCATTTTCAGCAAGCCTTGTTTTATACTACGCGCACTTCGTTGTCGCACAGGTTTTAAACATACCATGACCCAGGATGAACTGAAAAAAGCCGTTGGCTGGGCTGCACTTGAGTACGTGCAGCCGGGCACCGTTGTTGGCGTAGGCACCGGATCCACCGCTGCCCACTTTATTGATGCGCTGGCCACAGTCAGGCATCAGATTGAAGGTGCTGTCTCCAGCTCGGATGCCTCAACCCAGAAGCTGAAGAGCCTGGGTATTCAGGTGTTCGATCTGAACGAGATTGACCTGCTGTCGGTATACGTTGATGGCGCGGATGAGATCAACCCACAGATGCAGATGATCAAAGGCGGTGGCGCAGCGCTGACGCGCGAAAAGATCGTGGCCGCAGTGGCAGAGACGTTTATCTGCATCGCTGACGCCTCAAAAGAGGTCGATGTGCTGGGGCGTTTCCCTCTGCCGGTCGAAGTGATTCCGATGGCGCGCAGTTACGTGGCGCGTCAGCTGGTGAAAATGGGTGGCTTACCTGAGTATCGTCAGAACGTGGTCACGGATAACGGCAACATTATTCTTGATGTGCATAATCTCCGCATTCTCGATCCGATTGAGCTGGAAAAAACCATCAATGCTTTGCCTGGCGTCGTGACCGTTGGCCTTTTTGCCGCGCGCGGTGCCGATATCGCATTGATCGGCGGTCCTGATGGCGTGAAAACCATCAAAAAATGATCTGTCTGGCGCTGTAAAGGCGCCGGTTATTTCTGCCTGCAAATCATCTTTTCTCGCGTCGGTGAAATTTGGTGACTTATGTCACATAACCGTCATCGACAGTAGGTTCGTTCTCTCTTCATCGCTGACCTCATGATTTTGTCCGGCAATGTGCTGCTGCCAGCCATTGCCATGCTGGCTGGCGGGCAATCGTTTGTATTGCCGGACGCGATTTTTTTGATATTTTGACAGAAGGCTGGCTTATGGTAGTCCTCATTGAATGCTGAATAGGATCGGGAAATGGCAAAGGTATCACTGGAAAAAGATAAGATTAAGTTCCTGTTGGTGGAAGGTGTCCATCAGAGCGCGCTGGAAAACCTGCGGGCTGCAGGCTATACCAACATCGAATTCCACAAGGGCGCACTGGACTCCGACGCGTTAAAAGCATCGATCCGCGATGCGCACTTCATTGGTATCCGTTCCCGCTCCCAGCTCACTGAAGAGATTTTTGCGGCGGCTGAAAAGCTGGTCGCCGTGGGCTGTTTCTGTATCGGCACCAACCAGGTTGATCTGCAGGCGGCTGCCCGCCGGGGTATCCCGGTGTTCAATGCGCCTTTCTCGAATACCCGCTCGGTGGCGGAGCTGGTCATTGGTGAGATGCTGCTGATGCTGCGTGGCATCCCGGAAGCAAACGCGAAAGCACACCGTGGCATCTGGAATAAGATTGCCAAAGGCTCATTTGAAGCGCGTGGCAAAAAGCTGGGCATCATCGGTTACGGTCATATCGGTATGCAGCTGGGCGTGCTGGCAGAAAGTCTGGGCATGCATGTTTTCTTCTACGACATTGAAAACAAGCTGCCGCTGGGTAATGCCACGCAGGTACGCCATCTTGCAGACCTGCTCAACATGAGCGACGTTGTCAGCCTGCACGTGCCGGAAACGGCCTCTACACAGGATATGATCGGTGCAGAGCAGCTGGCGCAGATGAAACCCGGTGCGCTGCTGATTAACGCCTCACGCGGTACAGTCGTGGATATTCCCGCGCTGTGTGATGCCCTGGCCAGCAAGCATGTGGGTGGTGCAGCCATCGACGTCTTCCCGACCGAGCCAGCCACCAACAGCGAGCCGTTTATCTCTCCATTGAGTGAGTTCGACAATGTGATCCTGACGCCGCACATTGGCGGATCGACAGAAGAAGCGCAGGAGAATATCGGGATTGAAGTGGCGGGCAAGCTGGCAAAATATTCCGATAACGGCTCGACTCTCTCAGCGGTCAACTTCCCGGAAGTATCACTGCCGATTCACGGTATCAGCGCCAGTCGTCTGCTGCATATCCATGAGAACCGTCCTGGCGTGCTGACGGCCATCAACCAGATTTTTGCCGAGCAGGGTATCAACATCGCCGCCCAGTATCTGCAAACTTCACCGTTCATGGGCTATGTGGTGATCGACATTGATGCAGAGCCGGAAGTGGCCGAGAACGCGCTGCAGCTGATGAAGGCGATTCCGGGTACTATCCGCGCGCGTCTGCTCTACTAAGCGCTACCAACCTGAACAGGCGCTTAGTCGCGTCTCTTCAGGTAGGTAATACAGGCTGTCGCGATTTACTGTAAGATCGAGACTGCGAAGAGAACACGGTCAGATCGGAAAGACGCAAAATCCGCCATCCCTGGCATGCCCGGCCCGCGCGATTAGGCACCTCATCCCTGAGGTGCGCCCGTAAACGGGCCAACGCTTTGCGTTGTTCAAAAACGCTCCCGGCGTTTTTGTCCCTTGCGCGGGACGCTTTCCTCTTCTGACCATGTTCCCTGCGCGTTAAGCTTTTCCATTGCTGCCAGATGCGCCCAGGTATGGGTTTTCACTTGTCTGCAAAAGCGACGCTTCTACTCCCACTGCCAGAGTTTTGATGGCGTCATTACCGCCGGCAAAGGCACATCCCATTCTGCCACCGGCAGGCTATCGACCTGCTGACAATCGTGTGCCAGGCCCACCGGCAAAAAACCGTGCTGCCGCCAGTTCTGCAGGGTACGATCGTAGAAGCCGCCGCCCATCCCCAGACGCTGTCCATGCTGATCAAATGCCACCAGCGGCACCATCATCAGATCCAGTTGGTCAAGGGTGATCAACTGCCGGATATCCAGCGGCGGTTCAGGAATGCGCAGCTTATTTTTGAGCAATGGGGTATCGGGCGAGTAGCGCAGAAACAACAAATTACCGGGGGAGAAGGGGTGTAAAACCGGCAGACAGACCGTTTTCTTCTGATGCCAGAGGCGGGCAATCAGCGGACGGGTATTTAGTTCGCCATCCACCGACAGAAAAAGGGCGATATTGCGCGCTTCAGTCACCGGGGCGTAGTTGAGCGCATGTTCAGCGAGCTGCTCAGCGGCCTGCGTTTGCTGCTCATCGGTGAGTGCCCGTCGCAGATGTCGCACATGCTGGCGAATCGCCTGACGCTGGGTCATTGAAGGTTCAGACATGGAAGGTTCAGACATGATTTTCCCGCCGGATAAGTCGCTGTTGAGCGACTATAACATGTCAGTCAGGGGAAAAAGCAGGACTACAGGAAGAGAGATCTCCGAGATGCCGCCGTAGGCTGTAACCCTTGAACCCTTGGTTCAAGGTGAACATGCCGTCATAACCATCAGGCTTCTCGGACGAACCGAGCATGCACACAGGTTACGAGCGTCACATTCTGTTTTTTCGAAATATCGGCTCAGGGGACTGGCCCACATGCAAACATCTCAGAGAAGATTTACCTCACCGTTACTTAAGTATAGCAACCATGAAGTTTTATTCGAATTTCGCACCCTCACGCTCAGAGATGCGACCCTGCTCAACTAATGCCTGTTCAATCGTCTGCTGCAACATACGGATACGTTGTTCCATATTAGCAGCATAATCGCGCGTTTTCACTTTCTCTTGCGCCAGCTCGTGGCAGACGTTTAACGCGGCGATGAACACCAGTTGTTCTGTATTGGTGACTCTAGTGCGAACTTTTAGATCTTGCAACCGTTGATTGAGATCTTCAGCCGCGCTATTGAGCGCATCTTGCTGCTCTGGCGGACAATTTACTCTCAACGAACGACCAAAAATTTGTAAATCTACCGGTTGTGCAGACATGCCACCTTCCTGACTGATTACTTCGCTCGCAACTCCCTTAGCAGTCAATGGCTTGGGAGGCGGGCAACTATATAGACCCACGAAATAAGATACAACCCCTTTTCTGGAAACCTTGAGGCAGCTAGTGGTAGCATAACACGAACTTATTCTGCCAACGACGATGAAAACTTATGTCCTTACAGAACGCAACCCCCGATTACAACGCGCTCGCGGCGGTGCTCTCACAGCAGGGTGTTGGAATGACGCCCGCGGAAATGCATGGCCTGTTGAGCGGGATCCTCTGCGGTGGTAACCAGGACACCAGCTGGAAGACGCTGGTACACGATCTGGCTAACGAAGGCATGGCGTTTTCACACACTCTTGCCGTGCCGCTGGCGGAGCTACACGAGCATACGGCGACTACGCTGGAAGATGAAGGCTTCCTGTTTCAGCTACTGCTGCCTGCTGACGACGACATCACCGTATTTGACCGTGCCGACGCGCTGGCGGGCTGGGTTAACCATTTTCTGCTCGGCCTGGGCGTAACACAGCCTAAACTGGATAAGGTCACCGGCGAAACCGGCGAAGCAATCGACGATCTGCGTACTATCGCCCAGCTCGGTTACGAAGAAGATGAAGACCAGGAGGAGCTGGAGCAGTCGCTGGAAGAGGTGATTGAGTATGTACGTGTCGCCGCACTGCTGTGCCACGATACGTTTACCCGTCCACAGCCTACTGCGCCAGAAGTGCAAAAACCGACGCTACACTAATTTCAGGTCAACGCGTTTAACCGGTCAGTTTACAGGGAGTGCAGAGATGATTTCACTGGAACGATACCTGCAGCGTCGTCAGGCGCTGCTGGCAAAGATGGCGCCTGGCAGCGCAGCGCTGATTTTTGCTGCGCCCGAAGTGACGCGCAGTAATGACACGGAATATCCGTTTCGTCAGAGCAGCGACTTCAGCTATTTCACCGGCTTTAACGAGCCGCAGGCACTGCTGGTACTGATCAAAAGCGATGAAAATCACAACCACAGCGTGCTGTTTAACCGCGTTCGCGACCCGGCAGCGGAAGTCTGGTCTGGCCGTCGGCTGGGCCAGGAGGCGGCCCCCGAAAAACTGGGCGTCGATCGTGCCCTCCCCTGGAGCGATATCAACGAACAGCTGCACCTGCTGCTGAATGGCCTTGACGTCATTTATCATGCGCAGGGCGAATATGCCCATGCGGATACGCTGGTGTTCAGCGCGCTGGACAAGCTGCGTCGCGGTTTCCGCCAGAATCTCAGCGCGCCTGCCACCGTCACTGACTGGCGTCCGTGGGTGCATGAGATGCGTCTGTTTAAAGATGCGGATGAAATTGAGTTGTTACGTCGCGCCGGGATAATCAGCGCACTGGCGCATACCCGTGCCATGCAAACCTGCCAGCCAGGCATGTTCGAATATCAGCTGGAAGGGGAAATTCTTCACGAGTTTACCCGTCACGGTGCGCGTTTTCCCTCCTATAACACCATTGTGGGTGCTGGTGAGAACGGCTGCATTCTGCACTACACCGAAAATGAAAGTGAAATGCGCGACGGCGATCTGGTGCTGATCGATGCAGGCTGTGAATTCTACGGCTACGCTGGCGATATCACCCGCACCTTCCCGGTTAATGGCAAATTCAGCCCGGCGCAGCGCGCGATTTATGACATCGTACTGGCTTCGCTGAACCGATCGCTTGAGCTGTTCCGGCCCGGCATCAGCATTCGTGAAGTGAATGATGAAGTGGTGCGCATTATGGTGACGGGCCTGGTTGATCTGGGCATCCTTGAAGGCGACGTTGATACCCTGATCGCTGAAGAAGCACATCGCCAGTTTTACATGCATGGCCTGGGGCACTGGCTGGGGCTGGATGTTCATGATGTCGGTCACTATGGTACCCCGAGCCGCGACCGCGTATTGGAGCCGGGCATGGTGTTAACCATTGAGCCGGGCCTTTATATCGCCCCGGATGCGGATGTGCCCGCACAGTATCGCGGCATCGGTATCCGAATCGAAGATGACATTGTGATCACTGAAGATGGTATTGAAAATCTTACCGACAGCGTCGTGAAAGAGGCCGATGAGATTGAAGCACTGATGGCGGCGGCAAAACAGGCATGACGATTCTGATTGCCGGCGGCGGCATGACCGGGGCGACGCTGGCGCTGGCGCTCTCCCATCTCACTCAGGGTACCCTGCCGGTGACGCTGATTGAAAGCAGTGAGCCGGGCAGTCGGGCGCATCCCGGTTTCGATGGCCGCGCGATTGCGCTCTCTGCCGGCACCTGCCAGCAGCTGGCGGACATCAATCTGTGGCAGCGCATCGCCAGCTGTGCCACCCCGATTACCGACATCCATGTCTCCGACCGCGGGCACGCTGGCTTTGTGTCGCTGGCAGCGGCGGATTACGCTATTCCGGCACTGGGACAGGTGGTTGAACTGTTTGACGTCGGTCAGCGGCTGTTTGCGGAACTGAAAAAAGCGCCAGGTGTGACGCTGTGCTGTCCGGCGCGCGTTACGCATGCCCAACGCAGCGAGCAGCAGGTGGAGGTGACGCTGGACAGTGGGGAGCAACTCAGCGGCAAACTGCTGGTGGCGGCGGATGGCACGCGCTCTGCGCTGGCCGCCTCGTGCGGTATCCAGTGGCAACGGGACGACTATCAACAACTCGCCGTGATTGCCAATGTCACCACTGCGCTGCCTCATCAGGGCCGGGCATTCGAGCGTTTCACCCAACATGGCCCGCTGGCGCTGCTGCCGATGTCCGGCAACCGTCTGTCGCTGGTCTGGTGTCATCCGCTGTCGCAGCGTGAACAGATTGAGGCGTGGAGCGAGGCTGAATTTCTCAGCCAGTTGCAGCGTGCCTTTGGCTGGCGCTTGGGCAAATTCACCCACACCGGTCAGCGTGAATATTACCCGCTGGCGCTGCACCGGGCGATGTCGCCCGTGACGCATCGCGTGGCGGTGGTGGGCAATGCGGCGCAGACGTTGCATCCGATTGCTGGTCAGGGCTTCAATCTTGGCCTGCGTGATGTGATGTCGCTGGCTGAAACCCTGGCCGCCGCCCATCGCCAGCAGCAGGACCCCGGCAGTTATGCAGTGCTTAACCATTACCAGCAGCGTCGTCAGCTCGATCGCGCCGCGACTATCGGTATTACCGACGGGCTGGTTCGCGTCTTTGCGAATCGCTATGGCCCGATGGTAGCCGGTCGCAACCTGGGCCTGCTGGCGATGGATCATCTGCCGTGGCTACGAAATCAACTGGCTGAGCGTACGCTTGGCTGGGTTAAGCGTTAATAAAGAGGCTCAGATGCAAACTTTTGATGTGGTGATTGCCGGTGGCGGTATGGTGGGACTGGCGGTGGCCTGCGGCTTGCAGGGCAGCGGACTGCGCATCGCCGTCCTGGAAAAATCACCGGAGCCACCGCTGGCGATGAGTGCGTCACCGTCCATTCGCGTGTCGGCGATCAACGCCGCCAGTGAACGGCTGTTGCAGAAGCTGGATGTCTGGTCGACCATTCTCTCGCTGCGTGCCAGCGCTTATCACGGCATGGAAGTGTGGGATAAGGATAGTTTCGGTGCCATCGCCTTTGATGATCAGCACCAGGGCCTGTCGCATCTGGGCCATATCATCGAAAACCCGGTGATCCATAACGCGCTCTGGCAACGCGCCAGTGCCTGCAGTGACGTAACGCTGATGGCACCCTCGCAGTTACAGCAGGTGGCATTTGGCGACAACGAAGCCTTTATTACCCTGCAGGATGGCAGCATGTTAAGCGCGCGATTAATGATTGCCGCCGACGGTGCCAATTCCTGGCTGCGTAATAAAGCCGATATTCCGCTGACCTTCTGGGATTACGATCACCATGCATTAGTGGCTAACGTCCGCACTGAGAAGCCGCATGACATGGTGGCGCGCCAGGTGTTCCACGGCGACGGCATTCTGGCTTTCCTGCCAATGCAGGATCCGCATCTGAGCTCTATCGTCTGGTCCCTCTCGCCGCAGGAAGCGAGTCGTCTGGAAACTATGCCGGAAGCGCTATTCAATCAGCAGCTCTCGGTGGCGTTTGATATGCGCCTCGGCCTGTGCCAGCTGGAGAGCGAGCGTAAGTCGTTTCCGCTGGTGGCACGCTATGCCCGCAACTTTGCGGCACACCGTCTGGCACTGGTGGGCGATGCGGCCCACACCATTCATCCACTGGCGGGTCAGGGCGTTAACCTTGGCTTTATGGATGCCGCCGAATTGATTGGTGAGATTCGGCGTCTGCATCAGCAGGGCAAAGATATTGGTCAGCACCTCTATCTGCGTCGCTACGAGCGCAGCCGTAAACACAGTGCCGCCATGATGCTGGCAGGAATGCAGGGCTTCCGTGAGATGTTCGCTGGTAATAATCCGGCGAAGAAACTGCTGCGCGACGTGGGTCTGAAGCTGGCGGATCGCCTGCCAGGGGTAAAACCGATGATGCTGAAGCAGGCGATGGGCCTGATTGATTTGCCCGCCTGGCTACGCTAAATCCACGCCTCCTGATAAGCCAGCATCTGCTGGCTTTTTTTATATCTGAACCCCTCTGCACCACCAAAAGGCAACGCTGCACCATCAGGGATCTTCGTTTGATTTATTCTAATTTTGCGGCTGAATTCGCATTACTTTTTCTCATTCATCTCCTGGCGAGCTGCGGGATTTTTTTAACATCCTGAATGCCATCTCGCATAAATTTGCTGCTTATATTTATAATCACTGCATTTATTGCGCGATTAATCACAAAATTGCAGTTTTTTATCCTGTTTGTGGTCGTTTCTGGTTAGGCTGTGCATCTGCTTTCGACCCCGGTTTGCTTATGGTTAATCGTCAGATTCGGTGGTAACGTCAGCCGTAAGAGAACGTTTGCGTCGGCACTGAATTCCGGCGCACTTTTGCACTCAACCGCTTCTGCACAGGATGGTTATGACTCAGCAAACACCTCTGTTTGAACAGCATCAGGCCTGCGGTGCCCGCATGGTGGATTTTCATGGCTGGATGATGCCGCTGCACTATGGCTCCCAGATGGATGAACATCATCTGGTGCGCAGCGATGCCGGTATGTTTGATGTCTCTCACATGACCATTGTTGACCTGACAGGTCAGCGGACCCGCGAATTCCTGCGCTACCTGCTGGCAAATGATGTGGCAAAACTGACGCAGCCGGGTAAAGCGCTCTACACCGGCATGCTGAATGCATCGGGTGGCGTCATTGATGATTTGATTGTTTACTTTATGAGCGAAACGTTCTTCAGACTGGTGGTGAACTCTGCCACCCGTGAGAAGGACCTCGCCTGGATCATCCAACACGCAGAGGGCTATGGCATTACGCTTACCGAACGTGATGACCTGGCGCTGATTGCCGTGCAGGGGCCGCAGGCGCAGCAGAAAGCTCAGACGCTGTTCAGCGAAGAACAGCGTCAGGCTGTCGCTGGCATGAAGCCGTTTTTCGGCGTGCAGTCAGGTGACCTGTTTATCGCCACGACCGGTTATACCGGCGAAGCGGGCTATGAGATTGCTATGCCTGCAGAGGAGGCGGCCGGTTTCTGGCAGCGTCTGCTGGCCGCAGGCGTAAAACCTGCTGGCCTTGGCGCGCGCGACACGCTGCGTCTGGAGGCGGGTATGAATCTTTATGGTCAGGAGATGGATGAAGGCGTTTCACCGCTGGCCGCCAACATGGGATGGACCATCTGCTGGGAACCCGCTGACCGCGATTTTATCGGCCGGGAAGCGCTGGAACTGCAGCGTGAACGCGGCACCGAAAAGCTGGTGGGACTGATCCTCACAGAAAAAGGGGTGCTGCGTAACGGCCTGCCGGTGCGTTTCACCGATGACCAGGGGCAGTTGCAGGAAGGGATCATTACCAGTGGTTCTTTCTCACCAACGCTGGGTTGCAGCATCGCCCTTGCGCGTGTTCCGGCCTCTATCGGCAGCACTGCCATCGTTGAGATCCGTAACCGTCAGATGCCGGTTCAGGTTACCCGTCCCGTTTTTGTCCGCGCCGGTAAGCCGGTCGCCCAGTAAATTTTATTCAGGAGAAATGGCCAATGAGCAATGTGCCGAATACGTTGAAGTACCGCGACAGCCACGAATGGGTGCGCAAAGAAGCCGATGGCAGTTACACCGTGGGAATTACGGAACATGCGCAGGAGTTACTGGGCGACATGGTGTTTGTCGATCTGCCGGAAGTGGGCGCGACGTTTGCCGCTGGTGAAGAGTGCGCGGTCGCAGAATCCGTTAAAGCGGCTTCAGATATCTATGCGCCGATCAGCGGTGAGATTGTGGCGGTCAACGAAGCACTGACTGACTCACCGGAGCAGGTCAACAGCGAGCCTTATGAAGGCGGCTGGTTATTCAAAATCAAAGCCAGCGACGCGTCTGAAATCGACACGCTGCTGGATGCGGATGCTTACAAAGCCTCCATCGACGAGTAGTCGTCAGGCGGCCTCACACAGAGGCCGCAGATTTATGTTTGCTCTCCGGTTCCCCCAGCCCGATTCAGGATTTACTGCTAATGACTCAGACTCTCAGCCAGCTTGAACACAACGGTGCATTCATTGAGCGCCATATCGGTCCTTCACCTGAGCAGCAGGCGCAGATGCTTGACGCGATTGGTGCCCGTTCGCTGGACGCGTTAATCAGCACGATTGTGCCGGCAGACATTCAGCTGCCAGGCCCGCCAGCGGTTGGCGAAGCCGCTACGGAACAGCAGGCGCTGGCCGAACTGAAAGCGATTGCCAGCCAGAATCTGCGTTACAAATCCTGGATCGGTATGGGATACAGCGCGGTGATCACCCCGCCGGTCATCCTGCGTAATATGCTGGAGAATCCGGGCTGGTACACCGCCTATACCCCGTATCAGCCCGAGGTCTCACAGGGCCGTCTGGAAGCGCTGCTGAACTTCCAGCAGCTGACGCTGGACCTCACCGGCATGGATATTGCCTCCGCGTCACTGCTGGATGAAGCCACTGCTGCTGCCGAAGCGATGGCGATGGCAAAGCGCGTCAGTAAGCTCAAAAACGCCAATAAATTCTTTATTGCCAACGATATTCATCCGCAGACGCTGGATGTGGTCCGCACCCGTGCAGAGACATTTGGCTTCGAACTGATTATCGACAGCGCCGACAAAGCGCCCGATCACGACGACCTGTTTGGTGTGCTGCTGCAACAGGTGGGCACGACCGGCGACGCGCACGATTACAGCGCGCTGATTGCCGGGCTGAAAGCTCGTAAAGTGGTGGTCAGCATGGCGGCAGACTTCATGTCGCTGGTATTACTGGAAGCGCCAGGCAAGCAGGGTGCAGACATTGTGTTTGGTTCCGCTCAGCGTTTCGGCGTGCCTATGGGTTATGGCGGCCCTCACGCGGCCTTCTTCGCCAGCCGCGACGAGCATAAACGCTCTATGCCAGGCCGCATCATCGGTGTGTCACGTGATGCGGCGGGCAACACGGCGCTGCGTATGGCGATGCAGACCCGTGAACAACATATCCGCCGTGAAAAGGCCAACTCCAACATCTGTACGTCGCAGGTGCTGCTGGCTAACATCGCCGGTCTCTATGCGGTGTTCCACGGCCCGGCCGGTCTGAAACGTATTGCCTCACGCATTCACCGCTTCACGACTATTCTGGCAGCCGGACTGCAGCAGGGTGGCCTGAAGCTGCGCCATCACCACTGGTTCGATACGCTGACGGTGGAAGTGGCGGATAAAGCCGCCGTGCTGAATCGCGCCCTGAGCTTTGGCGTTAACCTGCGCAGCGACATCCATAACGCCGTCGGCATCACGCTGGATGAAACCACCTGCCGCGACGATATTCTGGCGCTGTTCGCTATTCTGCTGGGTGATGAGCACGGCCAGGATCTGGAAAAGCTCGACAGCGAAGTCGCCGGCGAAAGCCGCGCGATTCCGGCTGGCCTGCAACGCCACAGCGAAATCCTGACCCATCCGGTGTTCAACCGTCATCACAGCGAAACCGAGATGATGCGTTACATGCACAGCCTGGAGAAAAAGGATCTCGCGCTGAATCAGGCGATGATCCCGCTGGGCTCCTGCACCATGAAACTCAACGCTGCTGCCGAAATGATCCCGATCACCTGGCCGGAATTTGCGGAGCTGCATCCGTTCTGCCCGGCGGAACAGGCGACCGGCTATCTGCAGATGATCGGCCAGCTGTCGCAGTGGCTGGTGCAGCTCACTGGCTATGACGCACTTTGTATGCAGCCGAACTCCGGCGCGCAGGGTGAATATGCCGGGCTGCTGGCGATCCGCCGCTATCACGAAAGCCGTGGCGAGGGCGATCGTCATCTCTGCCTGATCCCGAGTTCAGCGCACGGGACTAACCCGGCTTCCGCCCAGATGGCGGGCATGGACGTGGTGGTCGTGGCCTGCGATAAACAGGGCAACATCGACCTTGGCGACCTGCGGGAAAAAGCGGCGCAGGCGGGCGACAAGCTCTCCTGCATCATGGTGACTTATCCCTCCACCCACGGCGTCTATGAAGAGACCATCCGTGAAGTGTGCCAGATTGTGCATCAGTATGGCGGCCAGGTTTATCTGGATGGCGCGAACATGAATGCGCAGGTCGGCATCACCACGCCGGGCTATATTGGCGCGGATGTTTCGCACCTCAACCTGCACAAAACCTTCTGCATACCGCACGGCGGTGGCGGCCCGGGTATGGGACCGATTGGCGTCAAAGCGCACCTGGCCCCGTTTGTGCCGGGACACAGCGTGGTACAGATCGACGGTGTGCTGACGCAGCAGGGTGCGGTCTCCGCAGCGCCGTTTGGCAGCGCCTCTATTTTGCCGATCAGCTGGATGTACATTCGTATGATGGGCGCCGAAGGGCTGAAACAGGCCAGCTCGGTCGCGATTCTGAATGCCAACTATATCGCCAGCCGCCTGCAGTCCGCCTATCCGGTGCTCTACACGGGCCGTGACGGCCGCGTGGCGCACGAATGTATTCTCGACATCCGTCCGCTGAAAGAGCAGACCGGTATCAGTGAGCTGGATATCGCTAAGCGCCTGATTGATTATGGCTTCCACGCGCCGACCATGTCCTTCCCGGTAGCGGGTACGCTGATGGTGGAACCAACCGAGTCCGAGAGCAAAATCGAACTGGATCGCTTTATCGACGCGATGCTGTCGATCCGCATGGAGATTGACCGTATCACGGCAGGTGAGTGGCCGCTCGACGACAACCCTCTGGTCAATGCGCCGCATACCCAGCTGGAAATCGTCAGTGAGTGGTCACATCCTTACAGCCGTGAACTGGCGGTCTTCCCGGCGGGCAGCCACAACAAATACTGGCCGACGGTAAAACGTCTGGATGATGTGTTTGGCGACCGCAATCTGTTCTGCTCCTGCGTGCCGATGAGCGACTATCAGTAAGCTCACCGCAGGTAAGTATTAACTATCAGGGGCCGATTTTTCGGCCCTTTTTACTGGAGAATCAGTATGAAACTGGCACTGGTTACGGGTGGCAGCCGCGGTATCGGACGGGCCACGTCGCTGTTACTGGCAGCGCAGGGTTATCGTGTTGCGGTGAACTATCGTCAGCGTGAGGCCGAAGCGCAACAGCTGGTGGCGCAGATCCAGCAGCAGGGCGGTGAAGCCTTTGCTGTTCAGGCAGATATCAGTGATGAAGCCCAGGTGATGGCGATGTTTGCGCAACTCGACCAGCAGTCTGTGTCGCTGGCGTTGCTGGTGAACAACGCCGGGATTCTTTTTCAGCAGTGCCGCACCGAGCAACTGGATGCAGCGCGACTGCATAAAGTCTTTGCCACCAATGTTATCGGGACCTTTCTCTGCTGTCGTGAGGCGGTTAAGCGGATGGGCACCCATCATGGCGGTCAGGGCGGTGCGATTGTCAATGTCTCATCGGCCGCATCCCGTACTGGTGCGCCCGGCGAATATGTTGATTACGCCGCCTCAAAAGGGGCGATGGATACGCTGACGAAAGGTTTGTCGCTGGAAGTGGCGCAACAGGGGATTCGGGTTAATGGCGTACGTCCGGGATTTATCTATACAGAGATGCATGCCGATGGCGGCGAGCCGGGCAGGGTAGACAGGCTTGCCAGCGTGATCCCGATGGGACGTGGCGGTGAGGCAGAAGAGGTGGCGCAAGCGATCGTCTGGCTGGCCAGCGACGCGGCCTCTTACGTCACCGGCAGCATCATTGACGCTGCCGGTGGGCGTTAACGGGTTTCGTCTGAGCGAAGTAATGAATCAGAGGTTTTCGCCGTTGCTGGCGATAACCTGCTGATACCAGTCAAAGCTCTTCTTCTTCGCACGAGAAAAATCACCGCTGCCATCATCATTTTTATTCACATGAATAAAGCCGTAACGCTTGTCGTACTGACCGGTAGTGAACGAAACGCAATCCAGGCAGCCCCACGGCGTATAGCCCATTAAATCCACACCATCATATGCCACCGCTTTCTTCATCTCTTCGATGTGCGCACGCAGATAGTCGATACGGTAATCATCTTCAATCAGCCCGTCGGCATTGGGCTTATCGATAGCACCAAAGCCGTTCTCTACAATGAACAGCGGCTTCTGGTAACGCTCGTACATCTCGTTCATGGCATAGCGCAGGCCAACCGGATCGATCTGCCAGCCCCAGTCTGACGCTTTCACATGCGGGTTTTTCACCACACCTTCAAAGCCGGTAATCGGGTCGTCAACACCGCTGGCATCGGTCTTCACGGCGTTGCTCATGTAGTAGCTGAAACCGACATAGTCGGCGCAGCCCTGACGCAGTGTCTCGGCATCGTCCGCTTCCATCTGGATGTCATACCCTTTGCGCGCCCACTCTTTCAGGGTGTAGGCCGGGTAGTAGCCGCGCATTTGCACGTCACTGAACACATAGCGCTGATGCATCGACTCCTGCGCCAGCACGACATCGTCCGGGTGGCAGGAGAACGGATAAACCGGGACCATGGCAATCATGCAGCCAATCTGAAAGTCTGGATTGATATCGTGGCCGAGTTTGACCACTCTGGCGCTGGCAACAAACTGGTGATGCATCACCTGATACATCGCCTGCTCAGGCTTCTCGTGTTCGGTGAAGATCACGCCTGAACAGCAGTAACCAAACAGCGGATACTGCCAGTTACGCTGGTTGTTGATCTCGTTAAAGGTCATCCAGTATTTCACTTTGTTCTTATAGCGATTCATCACCACTTCGCTGAAGCGCACAAAGAAGTCGACCACTTTACGGTTATGCCAGCCGCCATACTCTTTGACCAGGTGATAAGGCATTTCGAAGTGCGAAAGGGTGATGACCGGTTCAATGCCATACTTCAGCAGTTCATCAAACAGATCGTCATAGAATTGCAGGCCCGCTTCGTTGGGCTGCTGCTCATCCCCGTTGGGGAAGATGCGGGTCCAGGCAATGGAGGTGCGGAAGCATTTGAAGCCCATCTCGGCAAACAGCGCGACATCCTGTTTGTAGTGGGAGTAAAACTCCACGCCTTTGTGGTTCGGATAGAAATGGCCAGGCTGCACGCCGTCGGTGATCACCCGGTCAACGCCATGCGAACCGCCGGTCAGCACGTCAGCAATGCTGACGCCTTTGCCGCCCTGATCCCAGCCGCCTTCAACCTGATGCGCTGCCACTGCGCCGCCCCAAAGAAAGCCTTTTGGTAACTGCAATTCTGCACTCATGCTTCACCCTATTGCGAATATTGAAATTGCGCTGAGTGTAGCAAGGAAATAATGAAAGTCACGATATAACAGCGCGCAGAAAATGGCGTTTGTTACATCTGAAAAACAGGCTGTTTTATTTCCCCAGCTGACGGCCTATAGCTTCAATAATATAGGTCACTGGCACCTGAGTCGTAATATCGGTGTTGTCGGCCATGCGGATAATCGGCACGTGATAGCAGAGGTTGAAGTCACCAATCTTCGCCAGTGAGCAGCTTTCCGTGTTGGTTATCGCAATGATTTTGCACTTATTAATACTAAACTGGCTGGCAATGCGCAGGATCTCTTCGGTTTCGCCTGAGACCGATAAAATAATGGCAATAGCATTTTCATAGAGATCGGGTGCGACAGGATAATAGGGATCGTCAATCGCATGACTGAATTTACCGAGGTTTGAGAAAAAACGCGCGCCATATTTTGCCAGGCTGCCGGAGGTGCCGACGCCAATAAAGAAAATTCGCTCCGCCTGATTAATCTTCTGCGCGGCCTGGGCAATAAGCTGTTCAAACTCCGGGTTATTTATACTCTTAAAAAAGCTCAGCATTTCGCTGACGCCGGCCGTGTTCAGCAGCGGCGCGCTCTGTTGTTCGCTTAAGCGCAGGCGGATGCGGAATTCCGACCAGCCTTCGCAATCCATCTTGCGGCAGAAACGTAGCACGGTAGTAGTAGAGACACCAGCCTGCGCAGCCAGCTCGCGGATCGTCATGTAGCTGACGCCTTCGCAGTGCTTAATGATGAACTGATAGACCTGCATTTCCAGATCGTTAAGACGAGCGAGATCGCGATGCGAAAACATGAATGACTCATAGTACAGTTGACCGGCGGTCAGTTTACCAGATTCAGCATCCGGTTTAACGGATAGCGAAATTCATCAGATAATTTTAGCGTACAGGTGTACACTGAAATCGCTATCATCCCGTCTGGAGAATATTATCACTGCAATTACGCTGTTCAGGACACACTTATGACCCCCACACTTTCTCACAAACAACGACACGCGGCGGACGAGTGGTTCGGCGAAGAAATTGCCAACAGTATCAGTCATGGTCTGGGCTGTCTCTTCGGCATCGTCGGACTGGTGCTGATGCTCAATCAGGCAACGGAGAGGCAGGCTGACACCGTCACTTTTATCAGTTATAGCCTCTATGGTGGCAGCATGATCCTGCTGTTTCTGGCCTCGACGCTTTATCACGCTATTCCGGCTGGCCCGGCCAGGCCCTGGCTGAAAAAGCTGGATCACTGCGCCATTTATCTGCTGATTGCCGGCACCTATACGCCGTTTCTGCTGGTCGGGCTGAGAACGCCGCTGGCGTATGGATTAATGGCGGTCATCTGGGGGCTGGCACTGACGGGTATTCTGTTCAAGCTCACGATTGCGCATCGCTTCAAAGCGCTGTCGCTGGTGACCTATCTTTGTATGGGGTGGTTGTCGCTGATTGTGGTTTATCAGCTGGCGATGATCCTGCCTGCGGGCTGCATCTGGTTGCTGGCCGCAGGCGGAATTATCTATTCGCTGGGCGTGATCTTCTACGTGGCGCGCCGCATTCCCTATAACCATGCCATCTGGCATTTGTTCGTGCTGGGCGGCAGTCTCTGCCACTTCTGCGCTATCTACTTTTATGTGCGCTGAGTAGACTGCGACATGGCCCTTTCGTTAATGAGAGGGCCATGCCATTACATCACTCTTCAGCCAGCGAGTAGGGCAGCGGCTGAATGGTCAGATGGCCGCCTTCGTCACCTTCCACCCGCAGCACGCTGTCCGGCTCCAGATCGTTATTCAGCACCACCTGAATCCATCTGATGCCATCATCTAACTGCACTGCAGCCAGCACGCTGCCGGTACGACGCCAGCGTTCACCCATCTGCAACTCCAGCGGGGCATTCGCTTCGGGCAGATGACTTGCCTGACCCGCCAGCCAGTAAAGCGCGCGTTTATTGGCACCGCGATATTTCGCCCTGGCGACCATCTCCTGACCGGCATAGCAGCCCTTTTTAAAGCTGATGGCATCCAGCGCCTGCAGGTTGGTGGCCTGGGGAATAAACTGCACGCTGGTGGCCGGATCGATCACCGGAATGCCCGCTTCAATATCCAGCGCCAGCCACTGCTGACTGTCATTGAACTGTGCATCCTCGTTGAGCTTCTGCTTCAGCGCTTCTGCCTGAGACAGCGAAGTGACAATCAGAAAACGCTCGGCCGGATGGGCAAACCATAGCAGCGTCGTTTCGCCCTGCTGTACCACCGGTTTCTCGCTGTCGGGCAGGCTATCAAACAGATTGGTCAGCGCGGCGCGCGCCTGAAAACCGGCAACGCCCAGCAATACTGACTCATCATCAGCCGCCATCGTCACTTTCGAAAACACGGCGTATTTCTTTAACTCGGTCAACTGGGTGTCGCGCAGTTCACGGCGGATCAAATAGGCATAGCCTTCGCCGCGATGGAACAGGCGCATATTGCTCCACATTTTGCCTTTGGCATCGCAGTGTGCGGCGGGCGAATGATGGTCGGCATCCAGCGCCGCGACATCCAGCGTTAACTGACCCTGCAGGTAAGCGGTGCTGTCGGCCCCGGTAACGGAGACCAGCGCCCAGCTATCCAGTGACATCAGGGTTAACGGCAGACGAGACGACGCGGCAGGCTGGCGCGGCGGTAAAGTAAATGTGGGCATGGAGATATCCTGTATAAGAAGGTTCATCCGGAATAATATCTTCAATGTTAAAAGAGCCGACTGGCAATGCAACCTGTTTACGGAAAACGGCGCACAAAAGGCGTGATAACCCTGAAAAAATCCAGCCTGAAATGTGGCAGGTTGCACAGCCTGCGACGCTGTGCCTGCGAGCCGCAGTAAACCAGGTTACACTAGCGGCCACGTTGAGAATTGTGGAAATTGATGCATGGATATTAATGATAAATCACGTATTCAGTGGGCCTGCCGTCGCGGCATGCTGGAGCTGGATGTGGCGATTATGCCGTTCTTCAAATTTGAGTATGACACGCTGAACGACACCGATAAGCAGGTCTTTGTTGCCCTGTTGAAGAGTGACGATCCCGATCTGTTTAACTGGCTGATGAACCACGGTGAGCCAGCCGATCCGGAGCTTAAGCGGATGGTAAAACTGATCCAGCAGCGTAACCATGATCGCGGCCCGGTGGCAATGTAAGCTGCGACCCTCTCGCCTGGCGTGCGGATGTCTGTGCGCCTGGCTGGTGGCTGCCGTTCCTGGTGTAATGCTGATGACGCTGCCTGTGAGCGGCTGGCTGATTAAAACGCCGGTTATTCTGCTGATGCTGGCTGAGGGCTGGCGCAGCGTTCGGCGATTAATTCAGCGGCACGGTACGTTACAGCGGGAAAGCGTTCATTGCTGGATCTGGCAGGGAAAACGCTGGCGGCCCACCCAGCCGCTGCGGTGGTTACCGATTGGCGTACTGCTGGTAGCGAAGAGCGAACAGGGGGCTATGCTGCGCTGGTGGCTGATGCAGGACAATATGCAGCCGGACGAATGGCGGGCGTTACGCGCCAGCTGCTTTAGTAAGGCGCGGCATTAACGGCAACAGGGCTGGCAATCATCGTCTGCTGGCGCCTGGGTTCGACAACAGCAAACCAGCGCGCCTGGCCAGTCAGAGCAGTGCGGCGGTTTCGGTTAACACCTGTTCACACCACTGCTCAACACGCTCATCGGTGACCTCAAACTGATTCACATCATCCAGCGCCAGACCTACAAACTGCGCGCCATCGGCACTCAGCGGTTTCGGGCTGGTGAACTCATAGCCCTCAAGCGGCCAGTACCCGACAAAATGCACGCCCATTGGCTGCAGCAAATCGTGCAGCATGCCGAGCGCATCTAAAAACCACTCGCCATAGCCAATCTGATCGCCCATGCCATATAGCGCGACAATCTTGTTTTGCAGATTCAGTGCGGGCAACTGCGGCCAGATCGCCTCCCAGTCCTCCTGCAACTCACCGAAATCCCAGGTCGGGATGCCCATGATCAGCAAATCGTACTGCTCCATCAGGCGCGGGTCGTCATCTTTGACGTTATGAAGCGTCACTAACTCTTCGCCAATAAAATCGCGAATTTTCTCCGCTACGATTTCGGTGTAACAGGTACTGGAACCGTAAAAAAGACCGATTTTCATGCAGATAACACTCTGTAAATACTGACTTTGGCGCAATTGTACCAGAAGCGCTGCTGAATCAGGCATAATGAGCATGATTTTACACCAGACGGCGGAGATAACGTGCAGGACAGCGATCTGACAGAACAGTTTCTTGATGCGCTCTGGATTGAACGCAATCTGGCGCAGAATACTCTCTCCTCTTATCGTCAGGATCTTCAGACGCTGACCGGCTGGCTGGCGCATCGCCAGCTGACGCTGCTCAGCGTGACGCCGCTGGATCTGCAGCAGTTTCTTGCTGAACGGCTGGAGGGCGGCTACAAGGCGACCAGTTCAGCGCGGCTGCTCAGCGCGATGCGTCGTCTGTTCCAGTATCTTTATCGCGAAAAGCTGCGCCCGGACGATCCCAGCGCGCTGCTGTCCGCGCCAAAACTGCCGCAGCGTCTGCCGAAAGATCTCAGTGAAGCCCAGGTTGAGCGGCTGTTGCAGGCACCGGATACCAACATCCCGCTGGAGCTGCGCGACAAGGCGATGCTGGAGGTGCTCTATGCCACCGGCCTGCGCGTCTCTGAACTGACTGGACTGACGCTCAGCGACATCAGCCTGCGACAGGGCGTTGTGCGGGTTATCGGTAAAGGGGATAAAGAGCGGCTGGTGCCGTTAGGTGAAGAAGCGGTTTACTGGCTGGAGCAATATATGGAACATGGTCGCCCATGGCTGCTCAACGGGCAGACGCTGGACGTGATGTTTCCCAGTAACCGGGCACAGCAGATGACGCGCCAGACCTTCTGGCATCGCATCAAGCACTACGCCACGCTGGCGGGCATTGATAGCGAAAAGTTATCGCCGCATGTGATGCGTCACGCCTTTGCGACCCATCTGCTGAACCACGGCGCGGATCTGCGTGTCGTACAGATGCTGCTGGGACATAGCGATCTCTCCACCACCCAGATTTATACGCACGTCGCCACTGAGCGCCTGCGTCAGTTACATCAACAACACCATCCGCGAGCCTGATTCGCGGGCATAAAGGATAAAAATGAACAAGCATTTTGCCATGCTGGCCCTGTTAGCCAGCGCCTTTTCCGGTCTGGCCCAGGCCGATGACAGCGCCATTCAGCAATCCCTTAAAAAGCTCGGTCTGAACCAGACGGAGATCAGCCCGTCACCGCTGCCGGGTTTTAAAACCGTGCTGTCTGAAAGCGGTGTGCTCTATGTTACAGACGACGGCAAACATATGATCCAGGGCCCGCTCTATGATGTCAGCGGCAAACAACCAGTTAACGTCACCAATCAGTTGCTGGACAAAAAAGTCGAGGCGCTGGTGCCGGAGATGATCGTCTACAAAGCGCCAAAAGAGCAGCACGTGATCACGGTCTTCACCGATATCACCTGTGGCTACTGTCACAAGCTGCACGAGCAGATGGCGGACTACAATGCGCTGGGCATTACCGTGCGCTACCTGGCGTTTCCGCGTGAAGGGCTTAATGGTCAGATCGCACCGGCGATGAAAGCGATCTGGTGCAGCGCTGACCGTAATAAAGTGTTCGACGAGGCGATGAAAGGTAATGCGCCGAAGATGGCCGCGCCGGACAGCTGCAAAATTGATATTGCTCAGCATTACAAACTGGGTGTGCTTTTCGGCATTCAGGGCACGCCCGCAATGCTGACCGACACCGGCATGATGATACCGGGTTATCAGTCGCCGCAGGAGCTGAAGCAGGTGCTGGACAATCAGAAGCGTGGTGGTTAATCGGTGGTAAAACAGGATGTAGAACTCCGTCGCCGTGAGGTGACGGTTGACGATGCGCTACCGGCCACGCTGCCGCCGCTGCTGAAACGACTTTATCTGCAACGCGGCGTGTGTGACGCTGCGGAGCTGGAGCGCGGTGCAAAAAACCTGCTGCCCTATCAGTCCTTAAGCGGGATTGAGAGCGCCGTAGAGCTGCTGCACCAGGCGCTGCTGGATGGGCGTCGCATTATGGTGGTAGGCGACTTTGATGCCGATGGCGCAACCAGTACCGCGCTGACGGTGATGGCGCTGCGCAGCATGGGTGGCGGCAACGTGCAGTATCTGGTGCCTAACCGCTTTGAAGATGGTTATGGCCTCAGTCCGGAAGTGGTTGAGCAGGCGCGCGCGCGTGGTGCCGCAATGATTCTGACGGTCGATAACGGCATCTCCTCTCATGCCGGTGTGGAGTGCGCACATCAGCACGGTATTCCGGTGCTGATTACCGACCACCACCTGCCGGGCGAAACCCTGCCGGCCGCTGAGGCGATCGTGAATCCCAATCTGCCGGACTGCAACTTTCCTTCACGCGCGCTGGCGGGCGTGGGCGTTGCGTTTTATCTGATGCTGGCGTTGCGCGCCCATCTGCGTACCCAGGGCTGGTTCGGCGCTACCCGCACTGAACCGAATCTGGCAGAAATGCTGGATCTGGTCGCGCTCGGCACGGTTGCTGATGTGGTGCCGCTCGACGTTAATAACCGCATTCTGGTGTGGCAGGGGCTCAGCCGCATCCGGGCCGGAAAATGTCGGCCAGGCATCCGGGCGCTGCTGGAAATTGCGAATCGCGATGCCCGTCAGCTGGCGGCCAGCGATCTCGGCTTTGCGCTGGGGCCACGGCTCAACGCCGCAGGCCGCCTCGACGATATGTCGGTGGGCGTGGCGCTGTTAATGACCGACGATCTTAGCCAGGCGCGCATGCTGGCCAGTGAGCTGGATGCGCTGAACCAGACGCGCAAAGAGATAGAGCAGGGCATGCAGAGTGAAGCGCTGGCGCTGTGTCAGGCGCTGGAGCGTGAACAGAGCGATCTGCCGCTGGGACTGGCCTTCTATCATCCCGAATGGCATCAGGGCGTGGTGGGCATTCTCGCCTCTCGTCTGAAAGAGCGTTTCCATCGTCCGGTCATTGCCTTTGCGCCCGCGGGCGACGGCACGTTGAAAGGCTCGGGCCGCTCGATTGCCGGTCTGCATCTGCGCGATGCGCTGGAGCGCCTGGACACGCTGAATCCCGGCCTGATGCTGAAGTTCGGTGGTCACGCCATGGCGGCCGGTTTATCACTGGAAACCGCACGCTACGAGGAGTTTCGTCAGCGCTTTGCCGACCTGGTCGGAGAGTGGCTGGATGGCGAAGCCCTGCAGGGCATCATCTGGTCTGATGGCGCGTTACAGCCGCAGGAGTTTTCGCTGCAGACCGCAGAGATGCTGCGCGAAGCCGGTCCCTGGGGCCAGGCGTTCCCGGAACCCGCGTTTGACGGCAAATTTAAGCTGCTGCAACAGCGTCTGGTGGGCGAGCGACATCTGAAAGTGATGGTTGAGCCGCTGGATGGTGGGCCGCTGATCGATGGTATCGCCTTTAATGTCGATACTACGCTGTGGCCCGACAGCAGTATTCGTCAGGTCGAACTGGCGTATAAGCTGGATATTAATGAGTATCGCGGTAACCGCTCAGTGCAGCTGATCATTGACCATATCTGGCCGCTGAACTGAGTTAAACAGGTCACGCGCGTCTCCGGCCACGGCAGAGGCGCGACAGCCTGATTATCCCCGGCGTTAACCTGCCGCGCGCGGGGATGCCACGTAAATGCGACACATCACGCAACCCCGGCATCCGCCCGCTGTCTCAGCGCTACAATCTGCCGCCAGTTTCGGGTAAACTTGTGCGTTAATTTTCCTGTCCCATCGAACATAAGAAAGACGCTAAAGCCATGTTTGAAATCAACCCGGTCAAAAACCGTATTCAGGACCTCAGTGAGCGCAGCGACGTTCTTCGGGGGTATCTTTGACTACGATGCCAAGAAAGAACGCCTCGAAGAAGTAAACGCCGAGCTGGAACAGCCCGATGTCTGGAACGAACCTGAGCGTGCTCAGGCGCTGGGCAAAGAGCGCGCCTCGCTGGAAGCGATCGTGCAGACGCTGGATCAGATGTCGCAGGGCCTGGAAGATGTGCAGGGTCTGCTTGAACTGGCGGTAGAAGCGGAAGACGAAGAGACTTTCGACGAAGCGGTTGCCGAGCTGGATGTCCTTGAGGGCAAGCTGGGCGAGCTGGAATTCCGCCGCATGTTCTCTGGCGAGTATGACAGCGCCGACTGCTACATCGATCTGCAGGCGGGTTCCGGCGGCACCGAAGCGCAGGACTGGGCCAGCATGCTGATGCGTATGTATCTGCGTTGGGCCGAAGCCAAAGGCTTCAAAACCGAAATTATCGAAGAGTCTGAAGGTGAAGTTGCAGGCATTAAATCTGTGACTATTCGCGTGTCAGGCGACTACGCCTTTGGCTGGTTACGTACCGAAACGGGCGTGCATCGCCTGGTGCGTAAGAGCCCGTTTGACTCCGGCGGTCGTCGTCACACCTCATTCAGCTCCGCCTTTATCTACCCGGAAGTCGATGACGATATTGATATCGACATCAACCCAGCCGATCTGCGCATTGACGTCTATCGTGCGTCAGGGGCGGGCGGCCAGCACGTTAACCGGACGGAATCTGCGGTACGTATTACCCATATTCCAACCGGTACCGTCACCCAGTGTCAGAATGACCGTTCTCAGCACAAGAACAAAGATCAGGCGATGAAGCAGATGAAAGCGAAGCTGTACGAGCTTGAGATGCAGAAGAAAAATGCTGAGAAACAGGCGCTGGAGGACAACAAGTCCGACATCGGCTGGGGAAGTCAGATCCGTTCTTACGTTCTCGATGATGCACGCATCAAAGATCTGCGCACCGGCGTAGAGACGCGTAACACCCAGGCGGTGCTGGACGGCGACCTGGATCGATTCATTGAAGCTAGTTTAAAAGCAGGGTTATAAGGAACCGACATGTCTGAACAACAACCGCAGAGCGCTGATGCCGCCGTTGAGTTAAATAACGAACTGAAAGCGCGTCGCGAAAAGCTGAGCGTGCTGCGTGCAAATGGCGTGGCGTTTCCTAACGATTTTCGTCGTGACAGTCTCTCAAACCAGCTGCATGAGAGCTATGGCGAGAAGAGCAACGACGAGCTTGAAGAGCTGGGTATCGAAGTCAGCGTTGCCGGACGCATGATGACCCGTCGTATCATGGGTAAAGCCTCTTTCGTGACCCTGCAGGATGTGGGTGGCCGGATTCAGCTTTACGTCTCGCGTGACGATCTGGCTGAAGGCATCTACAACGAGCAGTTCAAAAAGTGGGATCTCGGCGATATCCTGGGCGCGCGCGGCAAACTGTTCAAAACCAAAACCGGCGAACTGTCGATTCACTGTTCTGAACTGCGCCTGCTGACCAAAGCACTGCGTCCGCTGCCGGACAAGTTCCACGGCCTGGCCGATCAGGAAACGCGCTACCGTCAGCGTTACCTTGATCTCATCGCCAACGAGGAGTCGCGTAACACCTTCAGAATTCGTTCGCAGATCATGGCTGGTATTCGCCAGTTCATGGTGGGCCGCGACTTTATGGAAGTGGAAACCCCGATGATGCAGGTGATCCCCGGCGGCGCGTCTGCGCGTCCGTTCATCACCCACCACAATGCGCTGGATATCGACATGTATCTGCGTATTGCGCCAGAGCTTTATCTGAAGCGTCTGGTGGTGGGTGGCTTCGATCGCGTGTTCGAGATCAACCGTAACTTCCGTAACGAAGGTATTTCGCCACGTCATAACCCTGAGTTCACCATGATGGAACTCTATATGGCCTATGCGGATTACAAAGATCTGATCGAGCTGACCGAAAGCCTGTTCCGTACGCTGGCGCAGGACGTGCTGGGCAGCACCGTAGTGCCTTACGGCGAGCAGGCGTTTGATTTCGGCAAGCCGTTTGAAAAACTGACCATGCGTGAAGCGATCAAGAAATACCGTCCGGAAACGGATCTGGCCGATCTGGAAGACTTCGATAAAGCCGTGGCGATTGCACAATCCCTGCATATTAAAGTGGAGAAGAGCTGGGGTCTGGGCCGTGTCGTAACCGAGATCTTTGAAGAGACGGCAGAAGCGCATCTGATTCAGCCGACCTTTATTACCGAATATCCGGCTGAAGTCTCGCCGCTGGCCCGTCGCAATGACGAGAACCCGGAAATCACCGATCGCTTTGAGTTCTTCATTGGCGGTCGTGAAATCGGTAACGGTTTCTCCGAGCTGAACGATGCGGAAGATCAGGCTGAGCGTTTCCTGCAGCAGGTAAATGCCAAAGATGCGGGTGATGACGAAGCGATGTTCTATGACGAAGACTATGTCACCGCGCTGGAACATGGTCTGCCGCCAACTGCCGGTCTGGGCATCGGTATTGACCGCATGGTGATGCTGTTTACCAACAGCCACACTATCCGCGATGTGATTCTGTTCCCGGCACTGCGTCCAGGCAGCAAGTAAGTAATATTCTGCCCTTAGCACAGAATAAAGCTGCACCTCAAAGGTCTGTTTCAGGCTGATTAGGGTGCAGCTTTTTTATGTCTGTAACGACCATACGATATCGCGTGGCATCGTAACTAAAAGGAGTTAATAACAAACAGTTAAGCCTAAAAAAAGAACTTATTAACAGCGTTTCAGGCATTTTAAAGGGAAAACTGGCCCGGTTAATAGAATCGTTTAAATGGTAATTTAATAACTGATTTTAAAAAATTGTTTCTCGAATCAGCGGAATATAAAAAATCGCATCAAGTTATCTCAGTAACCTATTGTTATTGTTCATTAAAGATAAAGGCATGCGAGTGATGCGTTTTTTTATATAGTTAAAATAATAAGAACTTTCATTTTGGGTGTCATGTTTTAAATGTTAAAGCACGTTAAGATTAAATCCTGTCTGTTTACCTCCTTATCATTTGCCAGATAAAGATTCACCCCACCCGCTATTTATGGCAATATTTATTTAACAGGAATAATCATAATGAATTACGACTGGTTCATTCTTACTGACGACGAGATGCTTTTGTTCGGGGCGCAGGCGCTGGCGGATAGTATGCTGATTGGCAGAACCATTACTATTACGATAAAACGTGTGACGCTGATTGAATTGATGAGGATCGATGCAAATTATAAGCGCAGTAGAAAAAAGAGCGTCGCCATAGTTCCCGATGACATGTATGAGGCATTAAATATTTTTTCTGGCATGGAAACGATAAAGCTTGTTTCCAGCAAAATGAGCTTACTTTCCTATTATGCATTAATTAATGACGCCATTTTGCTAAAGGATTCGGCTAAAGAAGGCGATAAAATGCGCACCTTCTTTCTTACCGCTAAAGAGAGACGTTACTGCTATATGCTTTACAACGGCGTACCCAGTAAAAAAATCGCCCTTTATTTTCAGTGCAATAACAAAAATATCAGCTATCTTAAGCGAAAGATAATGTCAAAGTGGAACTGCAAAAATAAAATAGATTTTTATAAAATAATAAACTATTTTTATCATTAACTATTTAATTTTTTCAATCAGATTTTTGCTCAGCCAGGGTAATAACAAGACCAGCTAATGACTGGTTATACCCAAAGGCTGAGCTATTATCCCCATAGCGCATCATACTCCTGCTTTCTCCTCTATTCCTTAATTCTCGTCTGGTGATGCTTTTATCAAAGCTCCCGAAGTGTGGGATCATTCATTTACGATAATCTTTAACATCTGATTGACTGAATTTTTCACTTTCATTGCGGTTTGACTGCGTTCGTCATTTTTTATTTAAATCTTCAGGTTAATGTTCCAAATAAATACTGAATGCCAGAAAGGGTGAAAGTAGATTAAGGAGTATTGATCGGCTTTTTAATAGCTCATTAAATGTTCTTTTTTTTCATGCAGTAAAGTAACAATCACTTTCTTCTGAGCGAAAATTCTTAAAAATTTCAGGAGTGAGAAGGCGCGTCTTTTCTCATTACCCAAATGAATTACCAATTCTTTTTTTGTTTTGCTGTCATTTGATACTGATGGCAGGCATGCCTGCTTATCCCGATTTGGATTTTTCTTATATGTCCTCTGCTTTTCTTTTTTTTATTTGGTTGTATAAATAGCGCCGTCAGAACGTGCTGGTAACGTTTCTGGGGTGTTTTAATTAAAGATAAATGTTTTCCTTGAACCGTTAACAGGATGGATTGAGTAAACATTTATATAACATGTGCGGTCAATTTAATTTAAGGATGATGTAAATGAACTTCAATTTAAAAGCTGTTGTAACTGCTATGGGTCTCGGTCTGGCTCTGTCTGCTTCTATGGCACAGGCTGCGACGACTACAGTTAATGGCGGTACAATCAAGTTTGAAGGTGATGTTGTCAACGCTGCCTGTGCAGTCGATTCTAGCTCCACTAAACAAACTGTACAGATGGGGCAGGTGCGTGTCGCCGATCTGAAGAAAGACACTGAAGCATCTACCCGCATTCCGTTCACTATCCAGCTGGAAAACTGTGATACCACGGTAAGCACCACTGCAGCGACCTATTTCACCGGTACAGCAGCAAGTGGTTATACCAATGCTCTGCAGGCGGGTGAAGGTACTGATGCTGCTTCAGGTGTGGGTATCCGCATGTATGATCAGGCTAGCAAGGTTGTGACGCTGAACACGCCTGCTACTACCACTACCGCGCAGACTTTGGTTGATGGTTCGAACACCCTGAGTTTCAACGCGGTATATGTGGGTGTGGCTGATACCATTACGGCAGGTAATGGTGACGCGACTGCTACCTTCAATATGGTTTACAACTAATTTTTTAATTTAAAGTCCGGGGAACACTCCGGGCTTTTTCCTGAGGAAAAATTTTATCTTCAGGCATTTTCATACTTGCAAAAAATAAAAATACGATCAGAACTAAACGGTCGCTTTGCACTAATTATGTCAGGGAGCTAACATGCTTAGTTTATCCAAAAATTATAAAATATTTATAACCTTGCTGAGTCTGGTGCTGTCTGTTTTCTTTTCTGCCGCTCAGGCTGGTGGAGTAGGGCTGGGAGCAACACGCCTGATTTTTTCTTCTCAGAATAAACAGGCGTCACTTTCCATCAATAATACAGATGATGAGAATGTATTTTTGATCAAATCCTGGGTAGAGGACCAGGAGGGCAAAGTCACCAGTGACTTTTTAGTAACTCCCCCTCTTTTCCTGATTAAGCAGAAAAGAGAAAACATATTGCGTATTATGTCAGTGAACAAAAATCTTGCTACTGACCGTGAAACCGTTTATTGGCTGAATGTTAAGGCCATTCCATCACGTCAAAAGGATTCTGACAGCCAGCAGAAAAACGCATTGCAGTTGGCAATACAGTCGAGGATTAAGCTTTTTTATCGCCCAGGTAATCTTCAGGGTGATCCTATGACAGCTTATAAAGAGCTGGCATTTTCTCGTGTCGATAACACGGTGACAGTAAAAAACCCTACGCCTTACTATGTTAACCTTGTCAATATTAAATCGGGTGAAAAAAAGTTTGCGCAGATGATAGCCCCTAAATCTTCGGTGCCACTTAATGTTGATTTACATGGTAGTAATACAATCAGCTTTCAGGCGATTAATGATTACGGCGCTACCATGCCAGTACGCTCTGCGAATATAAATTAATTTTTGTTTGGCATGGAATGGCCAGGGGGCAATTGTGCACTTTTACGATTTTCGAAAGTTAACAAAATCAAAAATAAAAAGAATCGCTATTCTGGTTTTTTTATCCTGTTACTCAGGGGTAGGCTATGCGGGGGAATATAACTTTGATCCCTCTTTTTTATCAGATAACCCAGAAGATGTTGCCGATTTAGCGCGTTTCAATAAAGGCCTTAGCGCCGCGCCAGGCAGTTACCACGTTGACGTTTATGTCAATGGAACGGCCGTTGGTGCACGAAATATTACTTTTTTTGAGAAAGAAAGGACGAATGCGCCGTCCGAGCTCAGTCCTTGTTTGAATATGGAAAAACTGCGCGACTTCAATATAAATATCGAAATGCTCGAAAGCTTAATCAAAAATGAAGTCGAACGTCATGCAAAATGCGTCGATATTGCACGCTATATTCCTGAAGCCAGTGCCGATTTTGATGTTGAGCATTTACGACTCGATCTGAAAATACCCCAGGCAATGATGAGCCGTAATGCACGTGGTTATATTCCCCCCTCTCAGTGGGATGAAGGCATTCCCGCCGCGCTGTTAAGCTATGCATTTACAGGCTCCAACTCCCGGGGCGATGCGTCAAAAAATGACAGTTATTTTTTACGCCTGAATAGTGGCCTTAACGTCGGACCGTGGCGTCTGTACGATCAGTCCAGTTTTACCTACTCAAAATCCCGTTATGGAGATGCGACGCGAGACTGGAACCATATGCAGACTTATCTGCAGCGCGCCATCATTCCATGGGATTCTCAACTGACAGTCGGTGATACCTTTACCTCATCCGAAATTTTTGACTCCGTCAGCGTTCGTGGGGTCACACTTGCCACTGATGAATCAATGCAGCCCGACAGCTTGCGCGGCTTTGCGCCAGTTATTCGCGGCATTGCCAATGGCGATTCACAGGTTACGCTCAGGCAGAACGGCAACGTTATTTATCAGGCTTATATGCCTTCCGGTCCGTTTGAGATTAACGATCTCTATCCTACCGGCTCCAGCGGCGATATTGAGGTTATTGTAAAAGAGAAGAATGGCAACGTTCGCACTTATACTGTGCCTTTTGCTTCAGTGCCAAAACTTCAGCGTGAAGGGCATCTGAATTATTCCATTATGGCCGGACGCTTCCGCAGCACGGATGGAAATCAGTCAGAGCCGTATATGACTCAGGCGTCACTACTCTGGGGATGGCGAAATGGGATCACGCTGTATGGTGGCAGTCAGGTTGCAGAGCGTTATCTTGCTTTCACAGCCGGTGCAGGTAAAAACCTTGGCTTTCTTGGCGCAATTTCGATAGATGCGACGCAGGCTAATAGTAAGATTGCCGATGGCACACGTCACAGCGGCCAGTCTTTCCGTTTTCTCTATGCTAAATCGCTTAATGAACTGGGCACTCGCTTCGAGCTATTAGGATATCGTTATTCAACCCGCGGTTTTTATACGCTGGCGGAAACTACGCGCGAAAATATGTCTGGCGGCGTGACGCATAACAGCGATGGCGAGCTCGACTATTCCGGCTATTACAACCTTTACAATAACAAACGCAGCCGGGTTCAGATTTCGCTGACTCAGCAGCTGGGTCGTGACTATTCCGTCTATGCCAGCGGTAGCGATCAAAGCTACTGGAATACGGATGGCAAGACACGTCTGCTTCAGCTTGGTTTTACCGGCATGGTAAAGGATGTCAGCTACAACCTGAATTACAGCTACAACAAGAATACCTGGAGCAGCGAAGCCGATCGCGTCTTTAACTTCACTCTGTCACTGCCAATAGGCAAATGGCTGTCAGGAAACCGAGCCAGCAACAGTAACCTCGACTCAATGAAGGCTACGTACGGTCTTTACAATGATGGCGAAGGGAATATGACGAACACGGCTGGGTTATACGGCACCATGCTGGCTGATAAAAACCTGTCTTATAACATGCAGATGGGCACCGTTAACCGTGGTAATGGCAGTACCGGTAGTCTCAATCTTGATTACTACGGTCGCTATGGACAGGTCAATGCCGGGTATAGTTCCAGCCAGGATGCTCACCGTGTCAACTACGGTGTGCAGGGTGGCATGGTCTTCCATCAGGATGGTCTGACGCTTTCTCAACCTTTAGGTAAAACCAACGTTCTGATTAAAGCGCCAGGCGTTAAAGATGCGGCCATCCAGAATAAAACCGGTGTACGTACTGACTGGCGAGGCTACACCGTTGTGCCTTACGCCACTAATTATCGCCTTAACCGTATCGGCCTGGACGTGAATTCCCTTGCTGCGGATAGCGAGATTGATAACTCCGTGGTCTCAGTGGTGCCGACCGCGGGTGCATTAGTGAGGGCGGAGTTTAAAACCCATATCGGTCAGCGCGCATTAATTACCCTGACACATAAAGGCAAGCCGTTGCCGTTCGGCACTACTGTTGTGGTCGTGCAGGAAGGTAACGAAGAAAGTACTGGAATAGTGGGGGATAACGGACAGGTTTATCTCTCCGGGCTGCAACCCTCAGGAATGCTGGAAGCGGTGTGGGGGGCGTCTGAAAACAGTCACTGCAGAATTCCATATCGACTGCCGGAGACAAAGACGCAACAAGAAATAGTCTACCTGAAAGCCCGTTGTGAGTGAGTCTGCACTTCAGGAATGGGCACTAAAAGGATTCGAAATGAAAAGATTAAAGCTTAGGCTTGTTTTGGTATTGCTTTGTCAACTGTTTACTTTTTCTCCTTTAACATACGCTTCGATAACTAATGTTGTCCCTGACGGGGGTGTCGGAACGGTAACTATCGCATTTCCCTCCGTTACTGTTATGAAAGATGCGGCCATTGGGACCGTGCTGTCGACACAAACAGTGCAAACCGGGCTGAAAAGTTTCACCATGACATCTGCAGGAACCCTGGGATTTCAGTTTGCGTGTGAGCTTGAGAGCTGCCCGACAGGTGTTGAAGGTATCAGTTATAAGCTCAGTACTAATAGCCAGACGGTAATGTGGCCGACCTCATCTAACGCAAATACATGGGGATGGAGCACTGGCCTTGAGGTAACAGTTGTCCTTTATAAATCTGCTACCACAGTAACATCTGGAACGATACAGCCACAGAAAATAGGTTCTTATTACGTACAGACTGCTGAAGATACCAGTAAAGTTTCGCTGGCTGATATTCAATTAACCGGTACGGTTCAGGTTACAGCACTTGGCTGTACTCTGGCTTCATCCGATAGCCTGACTGTAGACCTCGGCAATGTGCCGTCACGTAATTTCAGCGGTGTTGGCTCTACAGCCGGAGCCAAAGATTTTAATGTTAATCTCGAATGTGATGCCGGCACCAACGTTAATGTCAACATGACTGGTAAACAGAGTGCGGATTCGACGGATGTGGGCGTGCTGGCGCTAACCGGTGCTGGCAGCACGGGCGTTTCGAGTGGTGTCGGCGTGCAGGTTCTCTACAACGGGACTCCGCTGGCACTCAACAGCGATGTGGTATTGGGAACGTCTGTTGCAGGTGGAGCGAGTACGTATACCTTTTCTGCTCGTTATATTCAAACGCTCTCGAAAATTACGGCGGGAACCGCAAATACGATTGCCACACTCAATATTAGTTACGAGTAGTCAGGAGCCGGTTAATGATGCTCAACAGAAAACTAGCGTTAATAGCTATCCTTTTTTCAGGCAGTGCCTTGAGTGCTAGTGAGGTAACGGTCAATATTAATGGCAATATTTCCTCAAATACTTGCGAAGTCGATACAGCTTCATCGAAACTGACTGTTCAGATGGGAATGATCGCCACCAATACCTTTTCGCAGACAGGCGCAGCCAGTCCATCCGTACCTTTCGATATTAAACTTGTCGATTGTGGCGCGGACGCTTCCAGCGTGTCAGTCACATTTACCGGAACGGGCGACTCGACAAACGGCGATTTGGTGGCTGTTGCAAGTGGTGGTGCAACCGGCCTGGGGATTGCACTTTATGATTATCAGGGCAAACAAATTGCAGTAAATAAGGCGAGTAACGCTGTGACGCTGAATGCTAACGCGGACAACACGCTCAATTTTAGCGCTGCCTACGTCTCGACTGCACCAAACGTGACGGCCGGAGCCGCAGATGGCAGCGCGACTTTTTCGTTAACTTATGAATAACACTGTGTGAGCAGAATACTTTAGTGCTTAAAACAGGGCGTATTACGTCCTGTTTTCTCAAATCATTCTGCCACTCGCATCTCAGGATTTAATCGCCTGATCCAACCATGTCTGAAATCGCGAGTAAGGCACATAGAGCGCAACGTTCTTATAAAGTGTTTTACCGCTGGCATTGTCGTTGATGTCATTGCTGTAGCCGATAATCACGCCCGCCAGCGTATCATCAGAGGCGTTATAGACTGCGCCGCCCGACATCCCTTTCACCACACCTGCATTCGCCGCCACGACGACGCAGTCCGGCTTGTTCCAGCGGTTTGCCAGCGTGGTATTAATCAGGTTTTGTCCGCTGGAGCTGACCGGCATGGCCGAAATGAAACTGTAGCCGTAGAGATTCACCTGGTCGCCGATATGGCTGTTGCGGAAGCTGGGTGGAAGGTTTATTTCACTGTTTTTGTGGTAGACCACCGCCAGATCGCATTGCGGATGCCAGGCTTTGACGCGATAAAGCGAAAACTTCGCCACGTGCGCGGCGGTCAGGCTGTACTCCGGCGTCAGCGGGATAGTGGTTCCAAGCGTGCCAAAACCCAGCACGGTGGGAATGCCGGTCACGGTCATATCAACCCGTTTTTCAGCTTCTTTACTGTACTCATAATGACCTACCGAACAGCCGGTTAAGCCAAAAACCATTAAGGCTATGAGTCGTTGCATTCTCTCTCCCTGCGTCAGAAGTTGATCACATCACCTGGCAATTGATTAGGGATATATCGGCAACGTTAAGGATTTATTAATTAAATACGCACTAAAAAGCGTAACGGTTTCGCGGGAAATGACAACCTGACCCTGGGTCATGCGCGCTTTAACGGGCTTAGCCAGAAGGCTGACAAAGCCATTTGTTCCGAAAAAGCAGCAGGATTATTGCGGCCCCGGCAATAATCCTTTGCTGCGCGCAGGCTATGTCGCGCATCAGCACTGTGCTGTAATGCTCACCGTGACGCAGATCAAATTTTAATAAGCGTCGTGGGGCTGCGCGTCTGTGCAGTTCACCTGCAAATGATATTGGGAGAGTGTTATGCCTGTAGCATTAATGGCGCTGGCGTTGAGTGCGTTCGCCATCGGAACCACCGAATTTGTCATTATGGGATTGCTGCCGGAGGTGGCGCGTGACCTTCAGGTGTCGATTCCGTCGGCGGGCTGGCTGATCAGCGGCTACGCGCTGGGCGTGGCGATTGGTGCACCGATTATGGCGCTGCTCACCGCCAGGCTGCCGCGCAAGAAAACACTGATTCTGCTGATGGTGATCTTTATTGTCGGCAACCTGCTGTGTGCGCTGGCTTACAACTATAACCTGCTGATGCTGGCACGCATCGTCACCGCGCTTTGTCACGGTGCCTTCTTCGGTATTGGCGCGGTGGTCGCCGCCAGTCTGGTACCAGCCGGTCGTCAGGCTTCCGCTGTCGCACTGATGTTCACCGGACTGACCTTAGCCAACGTGCTGGGCGTTCCGCTGGGAACCAGTTTCGGACAGATGTTTGGCTGGCGAGCCACCTTCTGGGGCGTGGCTGTGATTGGCGTACTGGCGTTTATCGCCCTGATCGTGAGTCTGCCGAACAATAAAGAGGAGAAGCCGGTTCACCTGGCGAGTGAAATTGGTGCGCTGGCCAACGGGAAACTCTGGCTCTCGCTGCTGATGACGGTGTTCTTTGCCGCGGCGATGTTTGCACTGTTCAGCTACATTGCGCCGCTGCTGTTAGAGATAACGGGCATCAGCGATCGGGGTGTCAGCTGGACGCTGTTCCTGATTGGCGCAGGCCTGACGGTCGGTAACATTCTTGGCGGCAAACTGGCCGACTGGAAAGTCTCTTTTAGTCTGATCCTCAGCTTCTCCCTGATCGCCATCTTCTCGTTGCTGTTCAGCTGGACCAGCCATGCGCTGTGGCTGGCGGAGATCACCCTGTTCCTGTGGGCGATGGCGACCTTTGCGACGGTACCGGGTCTGCAGATCAACGTGGTCCGTCACGGTAAAGAGGCGCCGAACCTGGTCTCAACCCTGAACATTTCGGCATTTAACGTCGGTAATGCGCTGGGTGCCTGGGTCGGCGGTGCGGTGATTGGCCGTGGATATGGCCTGACGGCGGTGCCGGTTGCTGCCGCTGCGCTGGCGGCAATTGGCCTGCTGATCTGTCTGATCACCTTCCGCAAATCGGGCCGCGCAGCCGCCAGGGTTCGCGCTTAAGCCAGGCGGGCGTCGATGCGTGCCGGAAAGTCAGCCACCTGCCGTTGCAGATGACTGACAAAAGCATCGACCAGCGCCGACGCAGGGCGGTGCTGCGGCCTCACCAGGCTGACGGTAAAGGGTACCGCCACGCTGAACTTACGCATCACCACACCGCTGTCGGCGTAATCCAGCGCCGTCAGCGGATTCACAATCGAAATGCCCACGCCCGCTCTGACCATGGCGCACACCGAAGCGGCGCTGTGCGTCTCCATCACCAGCCGCCGTTCGACGCCCTGCTCATGAAACAGCGCATCCAGCAACTGACGATAACTGTCACTGCGCGACAGGCTGACATACTGTTCGCCCGCAAAATCGTGCGGTGTCAGTTCTGCACGCTGACTCAGAGGATGATGCTGTGGCAACACGCACACTTCATCACAGGTCAGCAGGGCGAGACGATCAGTCCCGGCCGGCGCGTGCTGGGTTTCGGTTAAGCCGATATCATAGCGCTGGGCTGACAGCCACTCCTCCAGCAGCGGCGACTCCTGAGGAATCACATTCAGGCTCACATCCGGGTAGCGCTGTAAAAAGGGCTGACACAGTGGTGGCAGCAGCGACTGCGAAAAAACGGGCAGGCAGGCGATCGACAGCTCACCCTGACGGAACTGGCGCAGCCCTTCAGCCGCTTCCATAATGCGATCCAGGCCGTACCAGGATCGCTGCACCTCTTCAAACAGACGTAATCCCTGCACCGTCGGTTGCAGGCGACCACGAACCCGTCCGAACAACTCTAATCCCAACTGCTGCTCCAGGCGTGCCAGCTCCCGGCTCACCGTCGGCTGTGAGGTATGCAGTAGCGTTGCAGCCTGGGTCAGGTTGCCGCTGGTCATCACCGCATGAAAGATCTCAATATGCCGCCAGTTAATGTTTGCCACGCCGCCTTCCTATATCCATTGTGAATAGATGCTATTAAAACAGATATTTTTCGCTATGGCATGATTCTGGCTTAATGCGGTTATTGCCACAGGAGAATTGCTATGCCACGTTCCTTACAGAGTACCGACACCGCCCTCAACGCCGCTAACCTGCTGCCGCTGGCACGCCGTTATGCCGGGCCATTCTGGGCTTATGATGCGCAGATTATTCAGGCGCGTATTGCCCAGCTGCAGGCGTTTGATGTGGTGCGTTTTGCGCAGAAAGCCTGTTCAAATATTCATATCCTGCGCCTGATGCGCGCAGCGGGTGTGAAAGTGGACTCGGTATCGCTGGGTGAGATCGAACGTGCGCTGGCTGCGGGCTACGAGCCTGGTGGTGATGAGATCGTCTTTACCGCGGATCTGTTCGATCAGCCAACGCTGGCGCGGGTGACCGCGTTAAAGGTTCCGGTCAATGCTGGATCGATCGATATGCTGCATCAGCTCGGCGCGGTCTCACCGGGACATGCGGTGTGGCTGCGGGTTAATCCTGGTTTTGGTCACGGTCACAGTCAGAAAACCAATACCGGCGGCGAAAACAGCAAGCACGGTATCTGGCACGGCGATTTAGCCGAGGCGCTGGCAGCGATTCAGCAGCACGGCCTGAAGCTGGTGGGCATTCATATGCATATCGGCTCAGGCGTCGATTATGCGCATCTGCAGCAGGTCTGTGATGCGATGGTCGAACTGGTGATGGCGTCAGGTCAGGATCTGACGGCGATCTCTGCGGGCGGCGGCCTCTCTGTGCCTTATCGCTATGGCGAAGAGGCGATCGATACCGATCACTATTTTGGCCTGTGGGATGCAGCACGGCAGCGTATCGCTCAGCATCTGGGTCACGCGATAAAGCTGGAGATCGAACCAGGCCGTTTCCTGGTGGCCGAGGCGGGTGTGCTGGTCTCTCAGGTTCGTGCAGTGAAGTCGATGGGCAGCCGTCACTTCGTGCTGGTCGATGCCGGTTTCAGTGACCTGATGCGCCCCTCAATGTATGGCAGCTATCACCATATCTCGCTGATGGGGGGCGATGAGCGGGCGATTGAGGAGCAGCAGACCATCGACACGGTGGTCGCGGGTCCGCTGTGCGAATCGGGTGATGTCTTTACCCAGCTGGAGGGCGGCATGGTCGAACCACGCGCGATTCCGGCGGCAAAGGTTGGCGATTACCTGGTGTTCCACGACACCGGAGCTTACGGTGCATCCATGTCCTCTAACTACAACAGCCGTCCGCTGATCCCGGAAGTGCTGTTTGAGCAGGGCCAGCCGCGGGAAATCCGCCGCGCGCAGACTATTGAGTCGCTACTGGCACTGGAAATCAGCTAATCACCTCGCTCAGGCGGCCGGCGCGCCGCCTGTCAGCTATAGATCTCTTTGCGCAGCATGACCAGCTCCTCTGCCAGCTCGCGGCACAGCATTGCATTCATCAGATGATCCTGCGCATGCACCAGAATCAGCGTGACCGGCAATTTTCCGCTTCCCTCATCTGCACTAATCAACGCGGTCTGAATTTTATGTGCCGCTTTTGCCGCGGTATCTGAAGCTGCCAGCGCTGCGTCAGCCCCGGTCCAGTCGCGTTTGCGCGCACACTGAATCGCCATCATCGCCGACGAACGGGCTTCCCCTGCATTGATCAGCAATTCCATCATGGTCTGTTCGTAATCCATAACGCCTCCGCTATTGGTATGCCAAATTGGCCGTTTTTATCATAATGGAATGCCAATAAGCGTTTCCGGGAGATCCGTCACAGAAAAAACCGAGGAGATTCGTCATTTTGGTATGCCACTAACAGGGAAGACCACGACGATTACAGGAATACCGATCTTACATCTCTGAGGGTTGATCATGTCTCTACAGGACCGCCTTATCGATTCCCTGGGCAGCTTTGCCACCCGCTTTAACAGTTATCGCTACATCATGGCGATTAAAGCCTCGTTCATTACCCTGATGCCGGTGATCATTGTTGGCGCCTTCTCGGTATTGATCTCTAACATGGTGCTGGACAGCAAAAATGGCCTTGCCAGCTTTGCCGCCCTGGCTTTTTTAGCTGATCTTAAGCCCATCACCAGCAGTATCAATTACGCCACGCTTAGCTTTCTTAACATTGGTGCGGTGTTCCTGATTGGTATTGAGCTTGGGCGCATCAACGGTATAAAAACGCTGTTTCCCGGCCTGCTGGCAATCATCTGCTTTGTATCCGTGACGCCGACCACCTTACAGATGATGGTCGATGGGCAGATGCACCTGGTTACCGACGTACTGGCCAAACAATTCTCCGATACCAAGAGCCTGTTTCTCGGCATGTTTATCGCCATTCTGTCCGTAGAGATTTACTGCCGCCTCGAACAGGTTGAACGGCTGAAAATCAAAATGCCCGACACGGTGCCGCCCAACGTGGCCGCCTCTTTCTCCGCGCTAATCCCCTCAATCATCACCGTAACGCTGATAGCGACCTTCGGCTTTATCTTCCATCGCGTCACCGGCATGTACCTTTACGACGCGGTATACCAGGTGGTGCAGCAGCCGCTGGAGTCGGTGGTGCAGAGCCTGTGGGGCATTCTGATTCTGATGTTCGTCGCCCAGTTGTTCTGGGTGATTGGTATTCACGGCAACCAGATGGTGAAACCGATCCGTGAGCCGCTGTTGCTGGGCGCGATTATGGTCAACATGACCGCTTTTGAGCAGGGGAAAGAGGTACCAAACATCATCACCATGCCGTTCTGGGATGTTTATATGAGCATCGGCGGTTCCGGCCTGACCATCGGGCTGCTCACCGCCGTGATGCTGGCGACGCGACGCAAAGAGATGCGTGAAATCGCCAAACTGTCGTTTGGGCCAGGCCTTTTCAATATCAACGAGCCGGTTATATTTGGTATGCCGATTATGCTTAATCCAATCCTGGCTATCCCTTTCATCATCACACCGCTAGTGACAGGTTCTATCGGTTACTTCGCTACGGTGATGGGATTTGCCGGGAAAGCCGTGGTGATGGTGCCCTGGACCACGCCTCCGATTATCAATGCCTGGCTGTCAACGGCCGGATCGATGGGTGCGGTGGTGACGCAGATCGTCTGCATTCTGGTATCAGTACTCATCTATCTGCCATTTGTGAAAGTCGCAGCCCGCCGCGCGGATGCAGCGGAAGCAAAGAACCTGCAACCGGAGCTGAATCCCAACCGAACGGAGGTGTTATGAGTCGTCAGACTGTCCACATACCTGAGAATTTCATTCTGGGGGCTGCTGCCTCCGCCTGGCAGACGGAAGGCTGGAGCGGAAAAAAAGCGGGGCAGGACTCCTGGCCTGACGCCTGGTATCAGCAGGATCGCCACGTCTGGCACAACGGCTACGGTCCGGCGGTTGCCACCGACTTTATTAACCGCTTTAGTGAGGATGTTGCGTTAATGAAGGCCAGCGGGCTGACCCACTACCGCACTTCGATCAACTGGTCGCGTTTCCTGATCGATTACGAAACCGCTACGGTCGATGAGGAATACGCGGCTTACTATGACCGGCTTATTGATGAAATGCAGTGCCAGGGCATTGAACTGATGCTCTGTCTGGAGCATTACGAGCTGCCCGCCACGCTGCTGGAGCAGTATGGCGGCTGGCAGTCAAAGCATGTCGTTGAACTGTTTATCCGCTATGTCGAACAGGTGTTTAAACGCTATGCCGGTCGGGTCATGCGCTGGTTTGTGTTTAACGAGCCGATTGTGGTGCAGACCCGCGTCTATCTCGACGCGCTGCGCTGGCCTTATGAGCAGAACACCCATAAATGGATGCAGTGGAACCACCACAAGAATCTTGCTACCGCCCGGGTAGTGCAGCTGTTCCGCGCGGCAGGCTATGCCGGTCGCATTGGTACCATACTCAATCCGGAAGTCACCTATCCGCGATCATCAGCCCCGCACGACCAGAAGGCGGCGCATATTTATGACCTGTTCTACAATCGGGTGTTTCTCGATCCCGCCATTAAAGGCGAGTATCCGGCGGAGCTGCTGGCGCTGCTTGATAAGCATCAGATTGAGTGGGAAACCACCCCGGAAGAGCTGGCGATTATTGCCGCCAATACCGTCGATGAGGTCGGGCTTAATCTCTACTATCCGCATCGCGTGAAGGCACCGTCCCGCGCCTGGCATCCCGAGACACCCTTTCATCCCGCCTGGTATTACGAACATTTTGAACTGCCGGGGCGGCGGATGAACCGTTCACGCGGCTGGGAAATTCAGCCTGAAATTATCTGGGATATGGCGCAGCGGATGCGCGATGAGTACGGCAATATCCCGTGGTTTGTGGCTGAAAGTGGTATGGGAATTGAGGACGAAACGCAGTTCAAAAATGCCGAAGGGGAGATTCAGGACGATTACCGCATCGCGTTTATCAGCGAGCACCTGCATCAGGCGATACGCGCCAGCCAGGCGGGGATTAACTGTCAGGGCTATATGCTGTGGGCGTTTACCGACAATGTCTCGCCAATGAATGCCTTTAAAAATCGCTATGGTCTTATCGAAATCGACTTAGATAAGCAGCGTCAGCGCCGTATGAAGAAATCTGCCCACTGGTTCCGTACGCTGTGCGACACGCAGCAATTCACCCTATGGCTTGATGATGAGCCGAAATAACGCGAGGAAACGCGCATGAAACGAATTGTTCTGGCCTGTGCTGCAGGCATGTCGACCTCAATGGTGGTGACGCGGATGGAAAAGGAGGCTGCCGCTCGCGGACTGGCATTTCAGATCTACGCTATTCCGGAGCAAAACCTGCGTGAAGAGCTGCAAAACTACGGCAACGAGGTGGTGGTCGTGCTGCTCGGGCCACAGGTGCGCTTCAAACTGGAAGAGAACAGAAAACTCACCGACAGCTATCAGTTGCCCATCGCGGTAATTGATACGGTTGCTTACGGCACGCTGAATGGTGCAAAGGTACTCGATCAGGCGCTGGCTTTGATACACTGAGCCCCAGTTTGCGAGCCAGCCTCTCCGGTTCGCGGGCATTGTCGCGCAGGGAACCGCGGCAATGCCGTTAGCGCATTGATTGCAAAGGGTGACAGTGTGGACAAAGCCGAAGCGCCGCAAGAAAAAAAGCAGTATCAGGAAATTGGTCAGCACCTGCGTCAGCAGATTTGTGACGGACACTATCCGGTGGGATCGCGCCTGCCGCCTGAACGTCAGCTGGCTGAAACCTGGGGCGTCAGCCGGACCATCGTGCGCGAGGCATTATTGATGCTGGAGCTGGAAGGTACGGTGGATATCCGCCAGAGCTCCGGCGTCTATGTGATGCGTATTCCTTCCGCCAGTGATGATGAAGAAGAGGCCTTCTTCCGCAGCGACGTTGGCCCGTTTGAAATGCTACAGGCACGTCAGTTGCTGGAGAGCAATATTGCAGCCTTTGCCGCAAAAATGGCGACCAAAGCGGACATCGAAAATCTGCGCCGAACGCTGGAACAGGAGCAGCGTGCTATCGCCGCCAACGATAGCAGTCAGGACAACGATAAGTTGTTTCATCTGCTGCTGGCGGGTGCCAGTCAGAACCAGATGCTGCTCGATACCGTCACCAGTATCTGGCGACATCATGACAGTAGCCCGCTCTGGCAGCAGCTGCGCCCGCAGTTTGAAACCCGCGCCTATCGCCTGAAATGGCTCGGCGATCACCAGACCATCCTGGCCGCTCTGCGTCGGCGTGATGTGATGGGGGCCTGGCAATCTACCTGGCAGCACCTCGAGAACGTCAAGAATACGCTGCTGGAGCTTTCCGACGCCGATGCGCCTGACTTTGATGGCTACCTGTTTGATTCAGTCCCGATCTTTCAGGGGAAACTGATGTGATTGAAATCGTCTCGCTCAGCGATGCCCCCCAATTTGCCGATCAGATCATCGACTGGCAGTGGCGCGCATTTGGTGAAACCACAAGCCGGGCGTTCTTTGCCAGTGTGGTGAACAGCAGCCTGACCGGTGCTGATTTTCCGGTAACGTTTGTCGCCGTGGAGGCGGGCAGGGCAATCGGCACGGTGGGATTCTGGCGTTGCGACCTGATCAGCCGTCAGGATCTTTTCCCCTGGCTGGCGGCGCTCTATGTTGATGAGTCGGTGCGCGGCAAAGGTGTCAGTGAGGCGCTGCAGCAGCATGTCATCGCCTATGCACAGGCGCAGGGCTATCCACGGTTGTGGTTGTGGTCAACGTTTGGGGGGTATTACGAACGGTCTGGCTGGCTGCCACAGGGCGAAGCGCTTGAGTATCCCGATAAGCCGGTAAAACTCTATTATCGCGACCTGTAAGAAAGGCCAGCCGCCACAGCGGCAGCTGGCAACAGAGTACTTATGGCGCAGGATAGGTGTAACGGCGGTGGATCGCCTCAATACCTTCCAGAATCTCTGCATTTAAGGTCAGATTGACGCTGTCGATATTAATCTGTAACTGCTCAAGCGTGGTGGCGCCCAGCAGCGTGCTGGCCACAAACGGCTGCTGACGCACATAGGCCAGGGCCATCTGCGACGGGTCGATCTGATGCTGCTGAGCCAACGCCACATATTCGGCAATTGCCTTCTGTGACTGCTCGCCGCTGTAGCGAGTAAAGCGGCTGAACAATGTGTTGCGTGCGCCCGCAGGCTGCGCGCCATTCAGGTATTTGCCGCTCAGCGTACCAAACGCCAGGCTTGAATATGCCAGCAGCTCTACGCCTTCATGCTGGCTGATTTCGGCCAGACCCACTTCAAAACTGCGGTTCAGCAGGCTGTAGGGATTCTGAATGCTGATAATGCGCGGCAGCTCATGCTTCTCTGCCAGTTGCAGATAGCGCATCACGCCCCACGCCGTTTCGTTCGACACGCCGATATAACGGATTTTGCCGGCGCGCACCTGCTCGGTCAGCGCTTCCAGCGTCTCCAGCAGCGTCACCTGCGCCGTGGTCTCGCTGTACTGATAGCCCAGCTTGCCAAAATAGTTGGTCTGGCGCTGTGGCCAGTGCAACTGGTAGAGATCAAGGTAGTCGGTGTTCAGGCGTTTCAGGCTGGCATCGAGTGCGGCGCGGATGTTTTTACGGTCAAGTGCCATATCCGGGCGAATCGAAGCATCATTGCCGCGTGACGGACCCGCCACTTTACTGGCCAGGATGATTTTGTCGCGGCTGCCGCGCTGTTTAAGCCAGCTGCCAATGTATTGTTCGGTCAGACCCTGAGTTTCCGGGCGCGGTGGCACCGGATACATCTCGGCAGTATCAATAAAGTTGATGCCGGAACGGATAGCCAAATCCAGTTGAGCATGGGCGTCGGCTTCACTGTTCTGTTCGCCAAACGTCATAGTGCCCAACCCCAGCTGACTCACTTCCAGCGTGCTGTGGGGAATACGATGATAGTGCATTGCCAGCTTCCTTTTTTTATGGAATGGAATGTTGTGTCCTCAGGGACTATAGCGCGAGCAACGGCGGGGAAGGAAGGGGGAAAAGTCGGGGAAATCGCCTGCCAGCGTGGAATCGATGGCAGGTGATTAAATCGGGCACTTAACGTTCAATGATCGTTGAGACCTCGTCGCTGTTAATCTGCACCTCGTGACCCGTCTGGTCGGTGTACTGCACCAGGCCGGTCTCTTTATCAATGCTCGGCTTGCCTTCGGTCATGATCATCCGGCCATCTTTGGTCGCCATGACATAATCAGAGCTGCATCCACTCAGGAACGCTGCGGTTACCATCACCATTGCTACGCCTGCCCACCCTTTCATCTCGCCTCTTCCTCACAAATCGTTAAGTGCAAAAAGTGTAGTAATAAATGGTTTTGCCGGCAGGGTTAATCGTAGGATTCTGAAAATAATCGGGCGAGCAGGCTCGCCCTTGACTTTATCAGGCGTGCTTTTTCTTGCTGCGCATCAGGTTAAGGCACTCAACCGCCATGGAGAAGAACATAGCAAAATAAATGTAACCTTTTGGTACGTGAACCGCGAAACTCTCCAGAATCAGGGTAAAACCGACCAGAATCAGGAAGGAGAGGGCCAGCATTTTGACTGACGGATGGCGTTCAACAAACTCACCAATGGCGCGTGCGGCAAACATCATCATCAGCACTGCAATGACCACTGCCGCCATCATAATAAACAGATGATCAGAGAGGCCGATGGCGGTAATCACGGAGTCGAGGCTGAAAATAATGTCGAGCATCATGATCTGCACTATGGCACCAAGGAACGAATGAACGCGGGTGTTGTGCTCGCCTTCACTGCCTTCAATCGTTTCATGGATCTCCATGCTCGATTTCCACAACAGGAACAGACCGCCAAACAGCAGAATCAGATCGCGCGCCGAGAATGCATGATCCATCAGCGTAAACAGCGGATTAGTCAGACGGGCGACCCACGCGATGGAAGCCAGCAGGCCAAGACGCATCAGCATCGCGCCCATCAGACCAATACGGCGTGCACTGGCTTGCTGGTGTTTTGGCAGCTTAGCGACCACCAGCGACAGGAAAATGATGTTATCAATACCCAGCACCACCTCAAGGATGGTCAGGGTGCCCAGCGCCAGCCAGGCGTTGGGATCGGAAATCCACTCAAACATACCGGCATTCAATCCTAAACGAAAAGTAAACGGCGATTATACGCATTGAATTCGCCAATCTCCCACAAAATTGCGACATTGGTCGCGCAGGAGACGCGATTTACAGGAGAAAATGGCGCGCCAGCAGGGGACCGGTGAAGCTCTTCTTCAGGTAGAAGCCGCGCGGCAGAGTCATAATGGGCTGGCCCTGATCGCCGATTCCCTCGGTCAGTGCCTTGCTATTGGCGGCTTTGGGCCGGATTTGCAGCCAGGCACCATGCCGTGCGGTAATCTGCTCAACGCGCCCCAGCACGATCATATCCATCAGTTCCTCCCAGTCCTGTCGCAACATCTCATCTTCTTCCGCATTCGGGCTCCACAACAGTGGCGCGCCGACACGGCGTTCCCGCAGCGGAATCTCACGCCCACCTTCAACCGGGATCCACAACACCCGCGCCAGCTTGTGACGCACATGGCTGGTAAGCCAGGTTACGCCGCTGTTACCGGTCAGCGGTGCGACACAGACAAAGGTGGTTTCCAGCGGTTTACCCTGTGCATCAATCGGGATGGTTTTCAGTTCGATACCCAGATGGGCAAAGTCCTGTTCCGCTTTGCTGCCCGCGCTCGCCCCAAGGTGCCACTCCAGCAGCATGCCGACCCAGCCTTTATCGCGTTTAAGATCCGCAGGCATGGGCAGGCCGGCACGTGCAGCCAGCGTTTCCATAGGTAATCCGGCTAAATCCTGCGCGCGTGCCAGCAGGCTGGCTTCATCTTCGGGTGGTCCTGGTGGATAACGCATGTTGATAACTCATAATGATTAAAATGTGTACAGGTACGGATAAGTAAGTTGTCCCGCTAAAATAAATCGTGTCCGGGCTCGATAATAACATGATAGATCATGCTTTTTTGAGTGGATTGCCCTCGTGCTATCTGCAGTGGGTCAGGGTTATCCCAGCTTACCCGCAATAATGAACAGGATCTCCAGTCCGGTTATCCACAGAAAAGTGGGATAACCCCCTTATCTTTGCGGTACTGGTTCCATTTACAGCCTTGACTTTTCGCCATTTGAACAGAATTTCACCGGCCTGACCTAACCCTGAGCGATTATCTGTGGATAAAAAGCACTGTGATTATAATTTAACCAATTGTCAGTGGGCGTAAAAATATTCGCTGTTTATAAAAAGCCAGTGAAGCGTGATTCTGCATTAATTTCATTTTTAATCAGTCAGATAAGGAATTAACTCTTTTCGGTATTCCCAGGTGTGATAGCAGGGTTATTCAGTTAACTCCCGCGTTCTGCACAAAGCTATCCACAGAAAAGGTGAATAAGATCGAGCTTTTTTGCAGTCTTTGTTTATAACTATGCCCTTTTCTGTGAGTTATCCCGCTATTGATGCCTCAACCCCCCATGAATCCAGTGGTTTACCGCCTGTAAGGAGTGTGAAACAATCAGGCCATTCAAATTTTGCTTTGAGGTAGTCCGGTGATCGATGATGATGGCTACCGCCCGAATGTTGGTATCGTAATCTGTAACCGGCAGGGACAAGTATTATGGGCCAGGCGCTTTGGACAGCACTCCTGGCAATTTCCTCAGGGAGGCATCAATCCCGGTGAAACCGCAGAACAGGCGATGTATCGCGAACTGTTCGAAGAGGTCGGATTACACCGGAAAGATGTTCGAATACTTGCCTCTACCCGTAACTGGTTACGTTACAAGTTGCCAAAACGTTTGGTGCGTTGGGACACAAAGCCGGTATGTATCGGCCAGAAACAAAAGTGGTTTCTTCTGCAGTTAATGTGTAATGACGCGGATATCAATGTGCAGCACAGCAGCACGCCGGAATTTGACGGCTGGCGCTGGGTCAGTTTCTGGTATCCGGTGCGTCAGGTTGTCTCCTTTAAGCGCGACGTCTATCGTCGGGTAATGAAGGAATTCGCTGGCGTGGTGATGTCTATGCAGGAGAGTGCGGGGCAGCGAAATAATCCTGCCCATCGACGTAAGAGAGGTTAGGCCACGCCCTTTATGCTCACTCAGTTGCGCGAAATTGTAGAAAAAGTGGCGAGTGCGCCGCGTCTCAATGAAGCACTCGACATCCTGGTCAATGAGATCTGTCTGGCGATGGATACGGAAGTCTGTTCCGTTTACCTCGCCGACCACGATCGTCGCTGCTATTACCTGATGGCGACGCGCGGCCTCAAAAAACCGCGTGGCCGCACCGTGACGCTGGCGTTTGACGAAGGTATCGTCGGTTTAGTGGGCCGTCTGGCCGAACCGATTAACCTTGCTGACGCCCAGAGTCACCCCAGCTTTAAATATATCCCCGCAGTCAAAGAGGAGCGCTATCGCTCCTTCCTCGGCGTGCCCATTATCAGCCGTCGTCAACTTCTTGGCGTGCTGGTGGTGCAGCAGCGCGAACATCGTCAGTTTGATGAAAGCGAAGAGTCATTCCTGGTTACGCTCGCCACTCAGATGGCGGCGCTGCTGTCGCAGTCTCAGATGGGGCAGCTATTTGGTCAGTTCCGGCAGACACGGGTGCGCGCTATTGCGGCAGCGCCTGGCGTAGCGGTGGCACCCGGCTGGGTCGATGAGACGCAGCCTCTGCTCGATCAGGTTTCAGCCGCCTCAACGCTGGATGTGCAGCGTGAACGTGAGCGTCTGTCGCTTGCCATGAGCGAAGCAACCAATGAATTTCGCCGTTTCAGCAAACGTTTCAGCGCCAGCGCACAGAAAGAGAGCGCGGCCATTTTCGATCTCTACTCTCACCTGTTAACCGATGCCCGGCTGAAGAAAGATCTGTTCGACGAGATCGAGCACGGATCGGTCGCGGAGTGGGCCGTGAAACAGGTGATCGAGAAGTTTGCTGAACAGTTCGCCAGCCTGACTGACAACTATCTGCGTGAACGCGCAGGCGATCTGCGGGTGCTGGGTCAGCGTCTGCTGTTTCACCTCGATGATACCCTGGTCGGCACCAATGCCTGGCCGGAACGCTTTGTGCTGGTCGCCGATGAGCTGACCGCCACCAGCTTAGCGGAGTTGCCGCAGGAGCGGCTGGCGGGTGTGGTAGTGCGTGACGGCGCGGCTAACTCCCACGCGGCGATCCTGACCCGCGCCATGGGCATTCCGACGGTAATGGGCGCTGACATCCAGCCCCATCAGCTCAACAAACGCCTGCTGATTGTTGATGGCTATCGCGGTGAGCTACTGATCGATCCCGAGCCGGTGCTGGTGCAGGAGTATCAGCGGCTAATCAGCGAAGAGAACGCGCTGAGCAAAATGGCGGAAGGCGTGGTCGATCAGCCGGGTGAGCTGAAAAGTGGCGAACGTATTCAGGTGATGCTGAATGCCGGATTAAGCCCGGAACATGAACAGGCGCTGGGCAGCTGGGTCGATGGCATCGGCCTCTACCGCACCGAAATCCCGTTTATGCTGCAGAATGGCTTCCCGTCGGAAGAGGAGCAGGTAGCGCAGTATCAGGGCATGTTGCAGCTGTTCCACAACAAGCCGGTAACGCTGCGAACACTGGATGTGGGAGCAGACAAACAGCTGCCTTACATGCCGATTAGTGAAGAGAATCCCTGCCTGGGCTGGCGCGGCATCCGCCTGACGCTCGACCAGCCGGAAATTTTCCTGGTGCAGGTGCGCGCGATGCTGCGCGCCAATGCCGCCTCCGGCAACCTCAGTATCCTGCTGCCGATGATCAGTCATATCGACGAGATCGACGACGCAAAACAGCTGATTGAGCGCGCCGGACGCGAAGTGGAAGAGATGCTGGGCTATACGATTCCCGCGCCGCGTATTGGCATCATGATCGAAGTGCCGTCAATGCTGTTTATGATCCCGCATCTGGCGTCACGGGTCGATTTTGTCTCGGTCGGCACCAACGACCTGACGCAGTATCTGCTGGCGGTGGATCGTAACAACACCCGCGTCGCGAACCTGTACGACTCGCTGCATCCGGCGATGCTGCGCGCACTGAATGCGATCGCGCAGGAAGCCCGCCTGGCCAATCTGGAATTGTGCCTGTGTGGTGAAATGGCGGGCGATCCGATGTGCGTCGCGCTGCTGGTCGGCCTGGGGTATCACCATCTCAGCATGAACGGTAAAAACGTACCGCGCGTGAAGTATCTGTTGCGTCATCTGGATCACGAAGAGGTGCAGAAGCTCAGCGAGCAGGGGATGAATGCCGACACCGCCACCGAAGTTCGCCATCTGGTCTCGGCCTTTATGGAACGGCGCGGGCTGGGTGGATTGATTCGCGGCGGTCGCTAACTACGAAGCCAGGCGGGTTATCCGCGTTTACATTTGCAAGACAATTCACAAAACCGGCTGTGCTATGATGCGCAGCCTTAATTTATGTGCCTGACAACGCCCCTTTTCAGGGTTGAAAAATAGACGGTGAATGATGAATAACGGCTATATTGCATTTCCGCAGTTCGATCCGGTGATCTTCTCGATCGGACCGGTTTCGCTTCACTGGTACGGTCTGATGTATCTGGTGGGCTTTGTTTTCGCCATGTGGCTGGCAGTACGCCGCGCCAATCAGCCAGGCAGCGGCTGGAAAAAAGAGGAAGTTGAGAACCTGTTGTACGCCGGTTTCCTGGGCGTCTTCCTGGGCGGGCGTATCGGCTATGTCCTGTTCTACAACTTACCGCTGTTCCTTGAAAATCCTCTCTATCTGTTCAAAGTCTGGGATGGCGGCATGTCGTTCCACGGTGGCCTGATCGGAGTGATTGTGGTGATGCTGATCTTTGCCCGCCGCACTAAACGTAATTTTTTCCAGGTTTCGGATTTCATTGCGCCGCTGATCCCGTTTGGTCTGGGTGCCGGTCGTCTTGGCAACTTCATTAACGGCGAGCTGTGGGGACGTGTCGATCCGGGCTTCCGCTACGCCATGCTATTCCCGGGTTCACGCAGCGAAGATGTTGCGCTGGCCGCCACCAATCCACAATATCAGGAACTGCTTAACACCTACGGCGTACTGCCACGTCATGCTTCGCAGCTCTATGAACTGGCGCTTGAAGGTGTGGTGCTGTTTATCATTCTGAACCTGTTTATTCGCAAGCCGCGCCCGATGGGCAGCGTCTCAGGCCTGTTCCTGATTGGCTACGGTGCCTTCCGTATAATCGTTGAGTTCTTCCGCCAGCCGGATGCCCAGCTTGGCCTGTTTGAAGGCGGAATCAGTATGGGGCAGATCCTTTCTGTGCCGATGATTGTTGCCGGTATTATTATGATGATCTGGGCGTATCGTCGTCGCCCGCAGCCACAATTTCGCGAGGAAAAATGAAACAGTATCTGGATTTAATGCAACATGTGCTGCAGGAAGGCACACCAAAAGCTGACCGTACCGGCACCGGTACGCTTTCAATTTTTGGTCACCAGATGCGTTTCAATCTGCAGGATGGTTTTCCGCTGGTCACCACCAAGAAATGCCATATCCGCTCCATTATTCATGAGCTGCTGTGGTTCCTGAAAGGTGACACCAACATCGGTTATCTTAAGGAAAACAACGTCTCCATCTGGGACGAGTGGGCAGATGAGAATGGTGACCTTGGCCCGGTGTATGGCAAACAGTGGCGCAGCTGGGGAACGTCCAGCGGTCAGGAAATTGACCAGTTAAGCCAGGTGATGGAGCAGCTGAAGCGCGATCCTGACTCACGCCGGATTATTGTTTCTGCCTGGAACGTCGGCGAACTCAGCGAGATGGCGCTGGCCCCCTGCCACGCGTTCTTCCAGTTCTACGTAGCGGACGGCAAGCTCTCCTGCCAGCTTTATCAGCGCTCGTGCGACATCTTCCTGGGCCTGCCGTTTAACATCGCCAGCTATGCGCTGCTGGTGCATATGGTGGCGCAGCAGTGCGATCTGCAGGTAGGCGACTTCGTCTGGACCGGCGGTGACACGCACCTCTACAGCAATCATCTGGAGCAGGCGCGCCTGCAGCTGACCCGCGAGCCGCGTCCGCTGCCAAAGCTTAAGATCAAACGCAAACCAGCGTCACTGTTTGACTATCAGTTCGACGATTTCGAGATTGAAGGCTACGATCCGCATCCCGCGATCAAAGCGCCTGTCGCCATCTGATCCGCAGTAAACGATAACGCCCTGGCAACTTCGCCGGGGCTTTTTTTTGCCTGCAAACCGGTAAATTTGCGGCACCGCTCGCACGCTTCTGCCACTGCCTGTTTGCGGGGGATGATTCTCTGCGGCACGCTTTCCAGCCTGTCACAACGCCTGTTGTTTCCCCCGTTCATCACCCGCACTCTGTCTTCATGAAAACAGCACACTTACGCGGTTTTACCCTGCCGGAACTGCTGCTGGTGATGGTGATTACCGGCATGCTGAGCGTTGCTGCGCTGCACGGCTGGCAGCGCTGGCAACAGCGGCAGCAACTGCGCGACAGCGCTCAGCAATTGCAGGGATTCCTGCTACGACTGCGCGCCCAGGCCAACCGGCAAAATAGCGATCTGGTATTATGGTCACAGCCTGGCAATCCCTGGTGCATCGGTGCCGGCAGCCGCCCCGTTACGGGGTGTGATCAAGGGAAAAGGTTGCATTTCATCGTGCCGCACGCGGGCGTTGCACTCTATGACATTCGGGGCGAGCCGGGCTTCTATGGCCGCCGCAATGTCGCTAAAGCGGGCAGTATTGAGCTGGGGAACAGCGCCGGACGCATGCGGCTGATTATCTCAGCCAGAGCCCGAATTCGCCTCTGCATAACGGATGAGGAGACGTGCCGTTGAAAATCGACGGATTCAGCCTGCTGGAGATGCTAATCGCCATGGCAATCAGCGCCGTCGTGATGCTCAGTACCGGTCGTTTTCTGCCGCTGCTGCTGGCGGAGAATGCGGGCGTGCTGCAACAGGCGCAGCTGCGTCAGGAATTACAGCAGATTATGGTGACGCTGGAAAAGGCGGTGCGGCGTGCCGGTTATTGTCACGGTGAGTGCGGCAGTGGCGCACTGAAAATCAGCGAGCACTGCCTGCTGCTGCGCTGGGATGAGAACAGCAATGGTAAATGGGAACCGGTGGGTCATGCAGAGAGTGACTATTACGGCTTTCGCCTGCGCCAGCAGCAGCTTGAGATGCAACGCGGTGTTGACCAGTGTCAGTCAGCGGGCTGGGAGCGGCTCTCCGATCCCGCATTCATGACAGTGGAGCAGTTCGGCATCAGCCAACAGGGCGCTCAGATCAGGATAGTGCTGCAGGGGCGGGCCGGACGCTGGCTTGAAACGGTGGAGAGTTGGGTGGAGGGCGCGAACCTGTGAAGCAGCGGGGCAGCAGTGCGCTGGGCATGGTGTTAATGATTATGGTGATCGGCAGTTTTACGCTACATGCAAGCCGAAAGATGTCTGAGCAGGGAATGCGACTGCTGGCGGATGAGCAGCAGTTTATTCAGGATTTCTGGCGGGCACAGTCGGCGCTGCAATGGGGGCTTTCCCTGAGCTGGCCAGCGACGGAGTCAGCCCTGTGTCAGCAGGATGATCGCCAGGGCTGGCGCAGCTGTTTACAGCGAGGTGAAAAGGATGAAGGTCTGCTTAAAGGTGAGGCCAGCGGCAGTGGCATGGCGGTCTGGCATTGGATACGTTTACGGGGCAATCAGATTAGCGCGCTGCCGCACGGCTGGATTGACTATTGCCCGCTCACGTCCCCGGCAACCTGCCAGTAAATGCGGCGGATTCAGTCTGCCGGAAGTGTTGTTTGCTCTGCTGTTAATGGCATTAAGCAGCAGCACGCTGTTGCACTATCATCGCGCACTGGCGCTGGGATTCAGTCAGCAGTGGTATCAGCGCGAGGCATGGCGGGTGGCTGAGCAGGGACTGGCAGGGCATGACGTTGCCGGGTGGACATCGACGCTGCAACAGCAGAGCGGCCCTTCAGGCTGCACCCTGGAGCGGGCTGACGTGAAGGGGCCTTTTCAGCGCAACGCTACGCTGACGCGCCTGCGATGTTAAAGGTCGTGGGTCGCCCTTTTGATGGGTTTCAACCGCGATACGCGGTAAAGTGACAGAGCCGCAATACCGCAGTCACGTTCTGAGTTATCACAGGAGTTTTCATGTTTCACGTTTATCACTCAAATCAGCTTGATGTGCTGAAGATTCTGGCGGCGGCGGTGATTAAACATGACCCTCTTGATGATCCTTTCGCCTCAGAAATGGTGCTGGTGCAGAGCCCGGGAATGGCGCAATGGCTGCAGATGGAGCTGGCGCAAACCTTTGGCATTGCCGCCAATATCGAATTTCCGCTGCCTGCCAGTTTTATCTGGGAGATGTTCGTCCGCGTACTGCCCGATATCCCGGTAGAAAGTGCTTTCAGCAAGGCCAGCATGGGCTGGAAGCTGATGCACCGGCTGCCAGTGATGCTCGAACATGAAGAGTTTGTCTCTTTACGCCACTATCTCCATGACGACGGCGACAAACGAAAACTGTATCAGCTCAGTTCACGCGTGGCCGATCTGTTCGACCAGTATCTGGTTTATCGTGCCGACTGGCTCAACAGCTGGGAACGTGGCGAAACCATTGAGGGGCTGGGTGAAGCGCAGCGCTGGCAGGCCGCACTGTGGCGTGATCTGGTAACTTATACCCAGGCGCTGCGCCAGCCCGAATGGCACCGTGCCAACCTCTATTCGCGATTTATTCAGACGCTGGAGCAGGCGAAAACCACGCCAGAAAATCTGCCGAAACGGGTCTTCATCTGTGGTATCTCTGCGCTGCCGCCAGTCTATCTGCAGGCGTTGCAGGCGCTGGGACGTCACATCGACATCCATCTGCTGTTCACCAATCCCTGCCGCGACTACTGGGGCGACATTCAGGATTATGCGTTTCTGGCGAAACTGCAGAGCCGTCAGCGCCGACGTCATGGTGCCGATGAATCACGCGGACTTTTCCGGGATGCAGAACAGGCACCGGCACTGTTTAATGACGCTGGCGAACAGCAGCTCACTAACCCGCTACTTGCCTCATGGGGCAAGCTGGGGCGCGATAACCTGTATCTGCTCAGTCAGATGGAGTCAAACGACGATATTGATGCGTTTGTGGATGTAGAACCGGATAACCTGCTGCACTGCATGCAGCACGATCTTCTCAACCTGCAGGATAACGCCATCATCGGACTGAATGCGGCGGAACTGGCGCATAGCGATAAGAAGCGCTGTCTGGATCCGGATGACCGCTCTATTGTGGTTCAGGTCTGCCACAGCGCTCAGCGTGAAGTCGAAGTATTGCAGGATCATCTGCTGGCGATGATGGAGACCGATCCGACGCTGAAAGCGCGTGACATTATCGTCATGGTGGCAGACATCGACGCCTACGCGCCGTTTATTCAGGCGGTGTTCGCCAACGCGCCCCCTGATCGCTACCTGCCGTTTGCGATTTCAGACCGGAGGGCCAGTCAGGCGCATCCGGCCATTGTGGCATTTCTGAATCTGCTGGCACTGCCGGACAGCCGTTTTGTCTCAGAGGATGTGCTGGCGCTGCTGGATGTCCCGGCGCTGGCTGCTCATTTCTCTATTGATGAAAGCGGCCTGCGCTTACTCCGGCGTTGGGTCAGCGAATCGGGTGTGCGCTGGGGGCTGGATGATGCCAGCGTGGAAGCGCTGTCACTCCCGATTACCGGCCAGCACACCTGGCGCTTTGGCCTGCAGCGCATGCTGCTGGGCTATGCGATGGAGAGCCACAACGGTGACTGGGAAGGGATTCTGCCTTATGACGAGTCGAGTGGTCTGGTGGGGGAACTGGCGGGACATCTGGCTGAGCTGCTTTCCCGGCTTAATCACTGGCGGCAGCTGCTGGCCGAACCCCGTCCGCTGGTCGCCTGGCTGCCACTGTGCCGGGAATTGCTGAATGCCTTTTTCAGCCCTGATGCAGAAACCGAGGCTGCTCTGCTGCTGGTGGAAGAGCAGTGGCAGCAATTGATCGAATATGGCATGGATGCGCGCTTTGAAGAGGCGATTCCGGTGGCGCTGCTGCGCGATGATTTACGTAGCCGGCTTGATCAGCAGCGCATCAGCCAGCGTTTTCTGGCTGGACAGATTAACTTCTGCACCCTGATGCCGATGCGCTCCATTCCTTTTCAGCTGGTCTGTCTGCTTGGCATGAACGACGGCGTCTATCCCCGGACCCTGGCACCGTTAGGCTTTGACCTGATGCAGCAGCAGTCCCGCAAAGGCGACCGCAGCCGCCGCGATGATGATCGCTACCTCTTCCTGGAGGCGATGATTTCGGCACAGCAGCAGCTCTATATCAGTTATATCGGCCGCGCGATACAGGATAATACGGAACGCTACCCTTCAGTACTGGTCACAGAACTGCTGGATTACATTGGTCAGAGTTTTTATCTGGAGGGTGACGGTCATCTTGAGCTGGATGAGAGTGCCGCGCGGGTGCGGATGCACCTGCAGCACCTGCACAGCCGGATGCCATTTGCCGCGGAAAACTTCCAGCCGGCTGCCAGACTCCAGAGCTTCGCCCGTGAGTGGCTGCCTGCCGCGCAGGGAGCAGGGCAGCCGCAACCCGCTTTTGTTCAGCCGCTGGAAGCGCCGCTAATTGACGCGCTCACGCTGGAGGCGTTCCTGCGCTTCTGGCGACATCCGGTCCGCGCCTGGTTCCACCAGCGGCTCGGCGTGAGTTTCTGGCTGGAGGAGAACGAACTGCCCGACAGCGAGCCATTTGCCCTGGACAATCTGGAGCGTTACCAGATCAATGCGCAACTGCTGAATGCCCTGGTCGAAGGCGAGGATACTCAGCGACTTTATGCGCACCATCGTGCGGCCGGTAATCTGCCTTATGGCGCTTTCGGTGAGCTGTTCTGGCAGGCGCAGCGCGATGAGATGCAGGAAGTAGCGGCAGAAGTGGTCACCCAACGCAGCGACGGCGAGAGCTGGGAAGTGAATCTGCAACTGGAGCAGATCAGCTTAACCGGCTGGCTGACGCAGGTACAGAGTGATGGATTGCTGCGCTGGCGGCCTGGCGTGCTCAACATGAACGACGGACTGTTACTCTGGCTGGAGCATCTGGTCTACTGCGCGCTGGGCGGCACCGGCAGCAGCCGGATGTTTGGCCGGCAGCAGAGCCGCTGGTGTTTCCTCGCCGTACCGCAGGCTGAGGCGATCGCTGCGCTGAATGAATATGTCGCAGGCTATCTCGCGGGTATGCGCCAGCCGCTGATGTTGCTTAACAAGAGTGGCGGCGCGTGGCTGACCGCCAGCTATGACAAAAAAAGCCAGCAGTTGCTGACCGATGAAGCGACGCAGCTCAAAGCGCGTAATCGACTGCTGACCGCCTGGCAGGGTAACTATCAGGTGGAGGGCGAGGGCGGCGATCCCTATCTGCAGCGTCTTTGCCGTGTGCTGGATGAGCCACAACTACAGCAGATAACTGAGGCGGCACAGCACTGGTATTTACCAGTGCTGGCTGCACATCAGGATGATGAATAGCAGGTCAGAAGGCATTTTTGCTAACTGGCTTATTACACAGAAATTTTGCTCTGCTTTGAGCCGCCGGGTACGTCATTGGCGGTTTATCGGGAAACGAGAGGGGTTTACATGCGGGTATACGCACGCTGGATAGCGGCGCTATTGTTAAGCCTGGTGGCTTGTACAGCACAGGCGCAGACATCATCAGGCTGGCAGCCAGTTAACGACACCATTCGCAAAAGTGAACAGGATCCTCGCCACTATCAGGCGATCCGGCTCGACAACGGGATGACCGTGTTACTGGTTTCCGATCCTGTCGCACCGAAATCGCTTGCGGCGCTGACGCTGCCGATAGGATCGCTGGACGATCCTGATCAGCAGGCGGGACTGGCACACTACCTTGAGCATATGGTACTGATGGGCTCAAAGCGCTACCCGCAGCCGGACAACCTGGCCGAATTTCTGAAAAAGCATGGCGGCAGCCACAACGCCAGCACGGCCTCTTACCGCACCGCCTTTTATCTGGAAGTGGAAAACGATTCGCTGGAACCGGCGGTTGATCGCCTGGCGGATGCGGTGGCTGAGCCGCTGCTGGATCCGGTTAACGCCGATCGCGAACGCCACGCCGTGAACGCCGAGCTGACGATGGCGCGCTCGCGCGATGGCCTGCGCATGGCCCAGGTGGGCGCTGAAACCCTGAACCCGGCGCATCCGGCGTCACGTTTCTCGGGCGGCAATCTTGAAACATTGAAAGATAAGCCCGGCAGCAAACTGCACCAGGCGCTCCTGGATTTTTATCACACCCATTACTCTGCGAACCTGATGAAGGCGGTGATCTACAGCAACAAACCGCTGCCGGAGATGGCATCGATTGCGGCCAGAACCTTTGGCCGGGTGCAAAATCATGACGCCAGCGTGCCGGAGATTACGGTGCCGGTAGTGACGGATGCGCAGCAGGGCATCATTATTCATTACGTTCCGGCCCAGCCCCGCAAGCAACTCAAAATTGAATTTCGCATTGCCAATAACAGCGATCGCTTTCGCAGTAAAACCGACACGCTGATTAGCTATTTAATCAGCAACCGCAGCAAAAATACGCTGACTGACTGGCTGCAAAAGCAGGGGCTGGCCGACGGGGTCAATGCGGGCGCTGACCCGATGACTGAGCGTAACAGTGGCGTATTTGCGATTACCGCGTCACTCACCGACAAAGGCCTGGCTCAGCGTGACAAAGTGGTAGCGGCCATATTCAGCTACATCAATCTGCTGCGTCAGCAGGCCGATGATAAGCGCTATTTCGATGAAGTTTCACACGTGCTGGCGCTCGACTTTCGCTATCCCTCCATCACCCGCGATATGGATTACATCGAATGGCTGGTTGATACCATGCTGCGCGTGCCGGTTGAACACACGCTGGATGCGCCTTATCTGGCGGATCAGTACGATGCTGCCGCGATTAAAGCCCGGCTGGAAGAGATGACCCCTCAGCATGCGCGTATCTGGTATATCAGCCCGCAGGAGCCGCACAACAAAACAGCCTATTTTGTGGATGCGCCTTACCAGGTTGAGAAAATCACATCACAAACCTTTGCCGACTGGCAGCAGCGCGCCAGCCAGATCACGCTGGCGATGCCCGTGCTGAACCCCTATATCCCGGACGACTTCACCCTGTTGCCGTCAGACGGAAAAACGTATCAGCATCCGGTGAAGTTGGATAACAATGACGGTATGCGCATTTACTGGATGCCCAGCCGTTATTACGCCAGCGAACCTAAAGCGGCGATCACGCTGGCATTACGCAATAAAAACGCCATCAGCGACGCCCGTCAGCAGGTACTGTTTGGCCTGAATGACTACCTCTCCAGCCTGGCGCTGGATGAGCTTAACTCGCAGGCCTCCGTGGGCGGCATCAGCTTCTCAACCGGTGAAGATGAGGGGCTGGTTTTCAGTGCCAACGGCTTCACGCAGCGCCTGCCGACGCTGCTAAAGAAACTGGTTGAGGGTTATGCCACCTTCCAGCCGACAGAGCAGCAGCTGGAGCAGGCCAAATCCTGGTATCTGGAGCGGCTGGACGCGGCAGAAAAAGGCAAGGCGTTTGAGCAGGCGATTCAGCCGATGCAACTGCTGTCGCAACTGCCTTATACCCAGCGCGAGACTCGCCGCAAGCTGGTAAGCACAATCTCACTTAAAGATGTGACGACCTATCGCGATACGCTGTTCCGCGATGCGACGCCAGAGATGCTGGTGGTGGGTAACCTTAGTGCTGACAGCGTGACGCAGCTGGGACATGAGCTTAAGCAACAGATGCAGAGTAATGCGACCCGCGACTGGCACAGCCAGTATGTGACCATAAAAAAATCGCTGAAAGCCAACCTGCAACAGCAGGGCAGCAGCACCGACTCCGCTCTTGCCGCTCTCTATGTTCCACTGGGATACGGTGAATATCAGAGCATGGCGCACAGCTCGATGCTGAGCCAGATCGTTCAGCCGTGGTTCTACAATCAGCTGCGTACTAAAGAGCAGCTCGGCTATGCGGTCTTTGCCTTCCAGATGCCGGTGGGCCGCCAGTGGGGTGTGGGCTTCCTGCTGCAAAGTAACAGCAAACAACCGGCCTGGCTGTTGCAGCGTTACAAAGCCTTCTATCCACAGGCAGAAAAACGATTACGCAGCATGAGCCAGGCAGATTTTTCCCAGTATCAGCAGGCGATGATCAATGATTTGCAGCAGCGTCCTCAGACGCTCTTTGAGGAAGCGGATCGTTTTAGCCGCGACTTTGATCGCCAGAATGATCACTTTAATACCCGGCAAAAAGTGATCGAGCAGGTTCAGCAGTTAACCCCGACCAGCCTGGCAGACTTTTTCCGGCAGGCCGTGATTGAACATAAGGGCATGGTAATGACCTCGCAGATTGCCGGCACCGGCACCGGCAAAACTGAATTTGCCCGTCAGCCTGGCTGGAAAACCTGGAATGAAGTGGCGCAATTGCAGCAGTCGCTGCCGGTAAAGAGTGAGACCCAATGACGCAGTTACCTCCCGTATCGCTGAATCCTTTAACGCTGCCGCTCAGAGGCGAGCGGCTGATTGAGGCGTCAGCGGGCACCGGAAAAACCTTTACCATTGGTCTGCTCTATCTGCGCCTGCTGCTAGGGCTGGGCGGAGAAAACGCTTACAGCCGCCCGCTTTCGGTAGAAGAAATCTTAGTGGTGACCTTCACCGAAGCCGCCACTGCGGAACTGCGCGGGCGAATCCGCGAGAATATTCATCAGTTACGTCTGGCCTGTATCCGCGGCAAAAGCAGCAATCCGATGCACCAGTTACTGCTGGATCAGGTGCCTGATCTCAGTCAGGCGGCCGCGCAGTTGCTGGCTGCTGAGCGGCAGATGGATGAAGCCGCTATCTTCACCATCCATGGCTTCTGTCAGCGGATGCTTAATCTCAACGCCTTTGAATCGGGCATGCTGTTTGAGCAGGAGTTAATTGAAGATGAGCAGGCGCTGCTGAAGCAATCGACCGCTGATTTCTGGCGTCGCCAGTGCTACCCACTGACGCTTGATGTGGCGCGCATTATCGCTGCAGAGTGGAGCGGGCCTGACAGTCTGTTGACCACGCTGCGCCCCTGGCTTCAGGGAGAATCACCCAGCCTGAAGCATCCGCCCGCAGCCGATGAGACGCTGGCGTCACGCCACGCCCGTAACCTGGCGCGCATTAAGGCTATCAAACAGCAGTGGCAGGCGCTTAGCGCCGATGTGGAAGGCATGATCAGTGCTTCTGGCGTGGATAAGCGCAGCTACAGCAGTAAACATCTGCCCAACTGGGTCGCAAAAGTCACGCAGTGGGCCAGCAGTGAGACGCTGGATTATCAACTGCCGAAAGAGCTGGAGCGCTTTGGGCAGCAGGTGCTGGATGAGAAAACCAAAAAAGGCGACGCCCCGCGACACTCGTTGTTTGAGGCGATCGATCAGTTTCTGGCTGAACCCTTGTCGCTGCGCGATGTGATCATCGCGCAGGCGCTGACCGATGTGCGTGCCACGGTGCAGCGCGAGAAGCGGTTACGTGCGCTGTTAGGCTTTGACGATCTGCTCAGTAAACTGGATGAGGCGTTGCAGCAGCCTGGCGGCGTGTTGCTGGCCGAAACCATCCGGGCGCGTTTCCCGGTGGCCCTGATTGATGAATTCCAGGATACCGATCCACAGCAGTATCGCATCTTCCGCACGCTCTATATTAATCAGCCGGAGCAGGCGCTGTTTCTGATCGGCGATCCCAAGCAGGCAATCTACGCATTTCGCGGCGCGGATATTTTTACTTATCTGCGGGCCAGAAGCGAAGTCAGTGCTCACTACACACTGGATACCAACTGGCGTTCTTCACCTGAGATGGTCGGGAGCGTCAACCGCCTCTTTTCTCAGCTTGATTCGCCTTTCCTCTTCTCGGCGATCCCCTTCCAGCCGGTTAAGCCTGCCGCACCAAACGAGTCACTGAAGCTGATTTTTGACCAGCAGCAGCAACCCGCATTACGTTTCTGGCTGCAGCCTGGCGAGGGCGTCGGCAACAGCGACTACCAGCAGTTTATGGCGCAGCAGTGTGCCGCCGATATCAGCCGCTGGCTGGTGGCAGGACAGCAGGGACGTGCCTGGCTGGGTAAAGGTGAGGCGCTGCAGCCGGTGCGGGCTTCCGATATCACCGTGCTGGTACGCAGTCGCAATGAGGCCGGTTTAATCCGCGACGCGCTGAATGCGCTGTCGATTCCGTCGGTCTATCTCTCCAGCCGGGACAGCGTCTACACCACGCCGGAAGCGCGCGAATTACTCTGGTTGTTGCAGGCGATACAGGCACCGGAACAGGAACGGCTGCTGCGTAGCGCGCTGGCGACGTCGATTTTTGCCATCGATGCGGCGACGCTGGACGCGTTAACTCAGAATGAGCGCGAGTGGGATGCGCTGGTGGAGCAGTTTGCCGTCTGGCAGCAGCTGTGGCATCAGCGCGGCGTGTTACCGATGCTGCGTGATGTGATGATCAAGCGGCAACTGGCGGAGAATATGCTGGCCTCGGAGAACGGTGAACGTCGCCTGACTGACCTGATGCATCTGGGTGAACTATTGCAGGAAGCCTCGGTGCAGCTGGAGAGTCCGCACGCGCTGGTGCGCTTCCTGGCGCAGCAGATTGCCCGGCCCAACAGTCAGGCCTCCAGCCAGCAGCTGCGTCTGGAAAGCGACCGCCATCTGGTGCAGATCATCACCATCCATAAATCAAAAGGGCTGCAGTATCCGCTGGTCTGGCTGCCGTTTGCGGCCGGATTCCGCGAGGCGGCCAGCGCGCTCTATCACGATCGCGACAACTTCACGGCGCTCCTGGATGTGCAGGGTGATGCGCAGAGTCTGGCGCTGGCCGAAGAAGAACGGCTGGCAGAGGATCTGCGTCTGCTCTACGTGGCGCTGACCCGTTCGGTTTATCACTGCAGCGTTGGCATTGCACCGCTGATCAAAGGCACCCGTAAAAAAGAGGGTGAAAGCGATCTCCATAAAAGCGCGCTGGGCTATCTGGTACAGCAGGGTCAGGCGGTCGATGCGCAGCAGCTCAGCCAGCGACTCAATGCATTAACCGGTGAAGGGATTGCACTGGTTGAAGAAGATCTGCTGCCGGGCGAAATGTGGCAGGATGCGCAGCAGGGCGACGAGGCGTTAAGCAGCCGCGACGTGACGCGCGCCCTGGCGGATGTCTGGCGAGTAACCAGTTACTCCGGTCTGCAACAGCATCACAGCTCGCCACTGCTGGATGCGTTACCTAACTTCGATATCGATGCAGCGGGCGAAGAGGAGAGGGGTGAAGAGTCGGCGTTGACGCCGCACCATTTTCCGCGTGGTGCAGCACCCGGCACCTTCCTGCACGGTCTGTTTGAGTCGATCGACTTTACCGAACCGCCGGATCGCATCTGGCTGGAGGATCAGCTGCAGCACAATGGTTACCCACTGAGCTGGTTACCGGTTCTGGAACAGTGGATCGATCGGGTCTTACATACGCCGCTCAATGCGGAGGGACTGACGCTGTCGGCAATAAAAAGCAGTGAACGGCTCATCGAGATGGAGTTTTATCTGCCGATCAACAATCTTCTGACGGCGGCGGATCTTGATGATCTGCTGCGTCGTCACGATACACTTTCTCAGCAGGCCGCTCCGCTGGATTTTCGCCAGGTGCGCGGCATGCTGAAGGGCTTTATCGATCTGGTCTTCCGCTGGCAGGGAAAATATTATCTGCTGGATTACAAATCGAACTGGCTGGGGGAAAGTCACGCCGCTTACACCCCCGAAGCGATGGCGCAGGCGATGATTGGCCACCGCTACGATCTGCAGTATCAGCTCTATACGCTGGCGCTGCATCGCTATCTGCAGCATCGCCTGCCGGACTACAACTATCAGCAACATTTTGGCGGGGTGTTTTATCTGTTTTTACGCGGGATGGATGGCAGCTCGCCGGACAACGGCATTTTTGCTACCCGGCCTTCCGAAGCTTTTGTGGAAGAGATTGATGCGTTGTTTGGTGAAACCGGGGAGATGTTATGAGTGACATGCTGAGTCTGCTGCTGCAGGCGGTTGAGAAGCGTCTCCTGCGGCCGCTGGATATCCAGTTTGCGCGTCTGGTGGCGACAGAATCACAGCCTGCGCTGCTGCTGGCGGCTGCCTGCGTCAGCGCGGAGGCGGGAGAAGGGCACGTCTGTTTACCGCTGAGCAACCTCTGTGAAGATAGCCTGTTTGCGGGGCGTCAGCCTGCGCTGGCTCAGGCCATCTGGCAGGCGGCTGGCGCGCCGGATGACTGGCCATCACGCCTGGCAGACTGGTCGGCCGTCAGTGACGGCAGCCGGGTGACACCGCTGGTGCTGAGTAACCAGCGTTTATATCTGCATCGGCTATGGTACAGCGAAGGCCGGGTCGCCGACTTTTTTGCTGCACAGGAAATCAAAACTGCGTTTGATATGCGTGCCGCAGGAGACGTGCTGAACAGCCTGTTTGGCGACCAGCCGGAGAACTGGCAGAAAATTGCTGCGGCCGTGGCGCTGACCCGCAAGACGGCGGTCATTTCCGGCGGGCCGGGCACCGGTAAAACCACCACCGTGGCGAAACTCCTCGCCGCCCTGATTCGCCTGAATCCCGGCGCGCTGCGGATTCAGCTCGCGGCACCGACCGGTAAAGCTGCCGCACGGTTGACCGAGTCGCTGGGCCGGGCGCTGCAGGAACTGGTAGTCAGCGACGAAGAGCGGCGGCGTTTTCCCGCCGAAGCCACCACGCTGCATCGTCTGCTGGGCGCGCAGCCCGATACCCAGCGGTTACGCTACCATGCCGGCAATCCGCTGCATCTTGATGTGCTGGTAGTGGATGAAGCGTCAATGGTCGATCTCTCGATGATGGCAAAGCTGATCGCCGCGCTGCCTGCCCATGCCCGCGTGGTGTTTCTGGGCGACCGCGATCAGCTCGCTTCGGTTGAAGCGGGTGCGGTGCTGGGCGACATCTGCCGCTGCACGGAAAGCGGCTACAGCCAGGCGCGGGCAGAACAGCTTGCCCTGCTGACTGGCTGCACGCTGCAGGGCAGTGACAACAGGCAGGCACCAGTCGTGCGTGACAGCATCTGCCTGCTGCAGAAAAGTTATCGTTTTGACGCTTCATCCGGCATCGGGCAGCTGGCAAAAGCGATCAATCGTGGTGATGCAGAGCAGGTCAGGGCGGTGTTTGCTGCGGCCCATGAAGATGTCAGTTTTCAGACGCTGAACAGCGCGGAAGCCTATCAGGTGATGCTGGATGAGGTCGCACAGGGCTATCAGCCCTTCCTGCAACTTATCCGCCGACAGGCACCGCCTGCTGAGGTGATTGCTGCATTTGGTCGTTATCAGCTGCTGTGTGCACTCCGTGACGGGCCATTTGGCGTGCAGGGTCTGAACCAGCGCATTGAGCAGCGACTGATGCAACTGCAGCGCATCCGGCGTCCTGGCATGGGCAGCCGCTGGTATGAAGGACGTCCTGTGATGATTACCCGAAATGACAGCGCGCTCGGCCTGTTTAATGGCGATATCGGCATTACGCTGCGGGATGAAGAGGGTAACCTGAAGGTCTTTTTCCCGCTGCCGGATGGGTCAATCAAGGCGATCCAGCCGAGCCGGTTACCTTCACATGAAACGGCCTGGGTAATGACGGTGCATAAATCGCAGGGGTCGGAGTTCGACCACACTGCGCTGGTGATGCCGACGCAGTTTCTGCCGGTGCTGACCCGCGAACTGGTGTATACCGCGATTACCCGCGCACGTAAGCAACTGACTATTTACAGCGAACCGGGCGTATTTCAGCGAGCCGTGCAGTTGCAGACGCAGCGACGCAGCGGTCTGGTGGAGCGACTGGGTGAAACCAGCTGAGAAAAAGGGGACAGTCCACAACGGGGGCCTGTCCCTTCGGGATGAAATCAGGTGAGGTCGGCCATCAGCACCTTGGAACGGCGCTGATAGTTGTACATCTCTTTTTTACTCTCGGGCAGTGACTCAATATCAACCGGCGTAAAGCCGCGCTCCTGGAACCAGTGGATGCTGCGCGTGGTTAACACAAACAGCTTTTGCAGTCCCATCTGCTTCGCCTGCAACGCTACGCGCTGCAGCAACATCTCACCGCGTGAAGAGCTGCGATAGTCAGGATGAACCGCCACACAGGCCATTTCACCAATCTTCTCATCCATAAACGGATAGAGGGCGGCACAGGCGATGGTCAGATTGTCGCGCTGAATAATCGTGAACTTATCTATCTCCATTTCCAGTTGCTCACGTGAGCGACGCACCAGAATGCCTTGTTGCTCCAGCGGACGGATCAGTTCGAGGATACCGCCGATGTCGTTGATATTGGCGCGACGGATCTGCTCGGCCGACTCCATCACGATCTGCGTACCGATACCGTCGCGTGAGAAGAGCTCCTGCAACAGCGCGCCATCTTCCTGATAGCTGATGAGATGGCTGCGGCGCACGCCACTGCGGCAGGCTTTCACCGCGCCACGCAGGAAGCGGACCGTACCAGAAAGATAATCACCTTCCTTTTCAATCTCGTCGATGCGGGCCTGTGCATCGTTCGGGAACAGCTCGGAGATGATTTCACCATCGCTGTTCAGCACGCCCTGCTCGGAGCAGAAACCGATCATTTTTTCCGCTTTGAGCTTAATTGCCAGCTGGGTAGCCACTTCTTCTGACGTCAGATTAAAGCTTTCGCCGGTCACAGAGACTGCAACCGGACCCATCAGCACGATGGCATCGTTATCCAGCTGGCGATGAATCGCCTCTTCATCAATACGACGGATACGCCCGCTGTGGCAGTAATCCACGCCATCATCCACGCCCAGCGGCTGTGAAATAATGAAGTTGCCGCTGACCACATTGATATGCGCGCCCTGCAGCGGGGTATTGTTAAGACTCATTGAAAGGCGGGCAGTGATATCTAACTGCAACCGACCAGCAGCCTGCTTCACTAACTCCAGCGATTGCGCATCAGTCACCCGGGTAAATTTATGATAAACCGGTTCCAGTTGCTGCTGAGCCAGGCTGGCGTCTATCTGTGGCCGTGCGCCATAAACCACCACCAGGCGGATGCCCAGGCTGTGCAGCAGGCCGATGTCGTTAACGATGCCAGAGAAGTTCTCATGCTCAATCGCTTCGCCACCCAGCATGATGACAAAGGTTTTACCCCGGTGGGCATTGATATAGGGAACGGTATGGCGAAAACCCTGAACCAGTTCGGTACTACGTTCCTTCACGGCCAACCCTCAGTGAATGTTTATTCGTATTTTCTGTATTTTTATTCTTTTACGCCCGATTTTGCAAGCCTTAATCCTGACGAAAATTTACGTTTTTATGGGTGTCAAAGCCGCTAACAGCCTGCATTATTTGGGGTTTCCAGGGTGACATCATCCTGCGGATTGGATAAAGTTTTCGCCGCCATTTGATTAACTGGCGCTTTTTTAGACATAACACAGCAGCTGGAGCGGCATGTCAGACGGTAATTCCCATTTTTCACGCAGACGATTTTTACAGGGGACAGGCGCCTTACTGTTGCTGAGCGTCAGCCGTACAGGGCTGGCGGCAAAGAACCACATTGTGGCGGTGCGTATCTGGCCCTCATCCACTTACTCGCGCATGACGCTGGAGTCCAGTGTCGCGCTGAAATACAAGCAGTTTGCGCTGAGCAATCCCGAACGACTGGTAATCGATATTCAGGGCCTGCATCTTAATTCGACCCTGAAAGGGGTGGATAAGCAGGTTCGGGTCGACGATCCCTTTATCAAAAATGCCCGGGTCGGCCAGTTCGACAGCAACACGGTGCGCGTTGTTCTGGAGCTGAAGCGCAACGTCGCACCGAAGATCTTTAATCTGGCACCGGTCGCTGGTATCAATCACCGGCTGGTGGTCGATCTCTACCCGAGCCAGGACCATGTGGAAGACGATCCGCTGCTGGCCCTGCTGAAAGATTATAATCAGGGCGATCTGGAGAAGGATGAAGGGGTGCAGGCGCCGTTACCCGGCAAAGCGGGACGCGATCGTCCGATTATCATCATGATTGATCCCGGCCATGGCGGAGAAGATCCTGGCGCGCACGGCAAATATAAGACGCGCGAGAAAGATATTGTGCTGAAGATCGGACGGCGACTCAAAGCGCTGATCGATAAAGAGTCCCACATGAAAGCCTATATGACGCGCAACGAGGATGTCTTTATTCCGCTGCGTGTCCGGGTCGCCAAAGCCCGTAAACAGCGCGCCGATCTCTTTGTGTCTATTCATGCTGATGCCTTTACCAGTCGGGCAGCACGCGGCTCTTCGGTATTTGCCTTATCAACCAGCGGTGCCACGTCAGCCGCCGCCCGTTTCCTGGCGCAGACCCAGAATGAATCAGACCTGATTGGCGGCGTCAGCAAAAGCGGCGACCGCTATCTTGATCACACCATGTTCGACATGGTGCAGCGTCAGACGATTCACGACAGCCTCAGGTTTGGTAAAGAGGTGCTGCATCGCATGGGGCGCATCAACCATCTGCATAAACGCACCGTGGATCAGGCGGGATTTGCGGTGCTGAAAGCGCCGGATATCCCGTCAATCCTGGTAGAGACCGCGTTTATCAGTAATGTGGAAGAGGAGCGAAAGCTGCGAACCACCCGCTATCAGCATCAGGTTGCAGAGGCAATTCTGGAAGGCATCAGGGCTTATGTGAAGAGTGGGGCGGCGCTGGCCCATCGGTAAAGGTGTGCGGGTAGTCACGACTATCCGCGCATTTATCTGCGGGGAGAGGCCTGAGAGGAATTTGCGAACGGCAGAAACAAAAAAACACCCTTTCAGGTGTTTAAATGATTGGTTGCGGGGGCCGGATTTGAACCGACGACCTTCGGGTTATGAGCCCGACGAGCTACCAGGCTGCTCCACCCCGCGTCCGTATCATACTTTTTTCACATTGTGACTTCTGTAAAACTGCTGCAGAAGTATTGGTTGCGGGGGCCGGATTTGAACCGACGACCTTCGGGTTATGAGCCCGACGAGCTACCAGGCTGCTCCACCCCGCGTCCGTATTGCTTCTATTACTTTTACTTCTCACACTGTGACTTCTGAAAACTACTGCAGAAGTATTGGTTGCGGGGGCCGGATTTGAACCGACGACCTTCGGGTTATGAGCCCGACGAGCTACCAGGCTGCTCCACCCCGCGTCCGTGGAAGCGCACTATACTCTCCGCGCTAATTCATGCAACCCCTTTTTAAAGATAAAAGCCAAATTAACAGCCAGTTGCTGAAGGATTCAACCATATGGCTAATTATTGAACTGATATGCGCCAGGTCAAAGCGGATGCATTTCATTCTGTCGGGGGCTTTGCTATCGTCGCGGGGCGAACAGTTATAAAAAGAGAAGATAATGAAATCACATTGGGTGAAGTATGCACTCACTGGCGCGTTAATCACGCTGCTGGCGGCCTGTAGCTCTAAACCGACCGATCGCGGTCAGCAATATAAAGATGGCAAACTGGAACAGCCGCTGGCGCTGGTGAATCAGCCCAATGCTAAAGGCGCACCGGTTAATGGCAAAGACTTTGGCGATCAGGTGCGCCAGATTCAGTCCGCCTCATCCGCTCTTTATAATCGTCAGAACGGCACCTACAGCGCAATTGAAAGCTGGCTGATGGCAGGCGCCGATACCCGGCAGCTTCGTCAGTATGGCCTGAACGCGTGGCAGATGGAGGGCACGGACAACTACGGTAATGTGCAGTTCACCGGTTACTACACGCCGGTCGTGGAAGCGCGCTACACCCGGCAGGGCGAATTCCAGTATCCGATCTACCGTATGCCGCCGCGCAAACGCGGAGAGAAATTACCGAGCCGCGCCTCTATCTATAGTGGCGGACTTGATGACCGCTACGTCATTGCCTACAGCAACTCGCTAATTGATAACTTCATGATGGATGTGCAGGGCAGTGGTTACGTCGACTTTGGCGATGGCCGCCCGATGACCTTCTTTGGTTACGCCGGTAAAAATGGCTGGGGCTACCACAGTATCGGTAAAGAGCTGATCGACCGCGGTGAAGTGAAGCGGGAAGATATGTCGATGCAGGCGATTCGCCAGTGGGCGCAGGAGCACTCACCGCAGGAGGTGCGTGCGCTGCTGGAAACCAACCCGTCATTCGTCTTCTTTAAAGCTGAGCCGTTTACGCCGGTGCGCGGTGCCAGCGCTGTTCCGCTGGTAGCGAAAGCCTCGGTGGCCTCTGACCGATCAATTATTCCGGCAGGCACCGTACTGCTGGCGGAAGTGCCGCAGTTGAATGAGAAGGGCAAATTCAACGGCAAATATGAGATGCGCCTGATGGTGGCGCTCGACGTAGGTGGCGCGATTAAAGGACAACACTTTGATATCTATCAGGGTATCGGCCCGGACGCCGCGCATCTGGCGGGCTTCTATAATCACTACGGCCGCGTCTGGGTGATCAAAGCCGCGCCGGGTGCCGGACAGCCGCTGTTCTCCAGCCCGCAAAACGGTAATAATGGTTCACTGCTTCTCGGCTCTAACTAATTTCTTCTCTGCGGGCCTTCGGGCCCGCACGACGTAACAGGTTCAACTATGAAAGTGTTAAACGACGCCTGGCATCAGCGCTTTGGCGGCACGGCGCGTCTCTATGGCCAGAAGGCGCTGCAACGTTTTGCTGACGCACACTTCTGCGTCATCGGTATTGGCGGCGTCGGCTCCTGGGCAGCGGAAGCGCTGGTGCGCACCGGCATTGGTAAAATCACCCTGATAGATATGGATGACGTCTGCATTACCAACACCAACCGACAGCTTCATGCGCTGCAGGGTAACGTCGGTAAAGCCAAAACGGAGGTGATGGCCGAGCGGCTGCGGGCGATCAATCCGGACTGCGACGTGATCTGCATTGATGACTTTATCACGCCCGAGAACACCGCCGAACTGATGGCCGCCGGTTTCGACTATGTGATCGACGCGATCGACAGCGTGCGGCCTAAAGCGGCGCTGATCGCCTGGTGTCGCCGGAATAAGATCCCGTTGATCACCACCGGTGGCGCGGGTGGGCAGATTGATCCGACCCAGATCCAGGTCGCCGATCTGGCAAAAACCATTCAGGATCCGCTTGCGGCGAAGCTGCGCGAACGCTTGAAAAGCCTGGGCGTGGTGAAAAACAGCAAAGGCAAACTCGGCATCGACTGCGTTTTTTCGACTGAAGCGCTGGTCTATCCGCAGGCCGACGGCAGCGTCTGTGCTTCACGCAGCACGGCAGAGGGTCCGAAGAGAATGGATTGCACATCCGGCTTTGGCGCGGCAACCATGGTGACCGCCACCTTCGGCTTTGTGGCCGTTTCGCATGCGCTCAAAAAATTTCTGGCGCGCGCCGCCCGTCAGGATGCGGTCAGCGCCTGACGCGCGGCATGCTCTACCGCAGCGGCCAGCGCCTGCAGGCCGCTGCTGCGGGAGGCGCTGAGCTGGGCGCGCAGGCCGAGTTCATCAAACAGGGCTAAGGGATCGATGACCAGCAATTGCTGCGGCGTCTGGCCCTCAACCGCAGTCAGCATCACGGCCAGCAGGCCGCGCACAATCCGTCCTTCACTATCACCATAGAAGTGCAGTGAGCCATCCTCACATAACTGGCTGCCCAGCCAGACCCGGTTTTCACATCCGTTCAGTTCAATTTCCGCCGTTTTCAGTTCCTCCGGCAGGGCAGGCAACTGGCGGCTCAGCTGGATCAGCTGGCGATAACGATCTTCCCACTGATGAAAGCGGCTGAAACTCTCTTTCAGACTGGTAACGGTAATCTGTTCGCCAAACGGGTGTGGTGCTAACAGCGATGAACACATAATCAAAACTCCGATAACAGCGAGATGGCGCCTTTCATGGCGCGCACCAGCGCATCAACATCCTGCAGATTATTATAGGGTGCAAAAGAGGCCCGCAGCGTGCCGCTGACGCCCAGCGCCGACAGCAACGGCTGCGCACAGTGCTGACCGGCGCGCAGGGCGATTCCCTGCTCAGCCAGCAGCGTCACCAGATCGCTGTGATGCAGGTCAGCAAATTCAAAGGCCAGCAGACTGGCATTGCCACAGCGGAAGCTGCGAAAGCCGGGCAGTTCTGTCAGTTGCTCTTCCGCCAGCAAGGCAAGCTGCTGACTCCAGCGCTCAGCTTCGGTCAGATTGTACTGCGCCAGCCAGCTCAGTGCCGCACTCAATCCCACCACACCCGCCACATTCGGGGTGCCGGCCTCAAAACGCCACGGCACCGGCTGTGGCGTGAAACCATTGAAGTCAACATCCGTGATCATTTTCCCGCCGCCCTGCCAGGGTTCCATCGTCTCCAGCAGTTCCGCTTTGCCATATAACGCGCCAATGCCCATCGGGCCGTAAATCTTATGTCCGGAAAAAGCGTAAAAGTCGATATCCAGCGCCTGTACGTCAGGCGGGCAGTGCACCACCCCCTGCGCGCCATCGACCATCACTTTCGCCCCCACGGCATGTGCCAGCGGGATCGCCTGAGCAAGATCGGGGCAACCCCCGGTGACGTTCGACATCTGACCAACTGCCAGCAGGCGGGTACGGCTGTTAAGCAGGGTGGGTAACAGGCTGATATCGGGCAGACGATCTGGCCCTAACGGCCATTTTACGACGCGGGCACCGCACGCCTGCGCAGCCATCAGCCAGGGAACCAGGTTGGCGTGGTGCTCAGCCTCACTCACCACGATCTCATCACCGGGCTGCAGGCGCGGACGCAGCCAGCTGTTCGCCACCAGGTTTATCGCTTCGGTAGTGCCGCGCGTCCAGACAATCTCACGATCGTCCGCGGCATTAACCCAGCGGGCAACCTGATTGCGCGCCTGCTCATAGCGCTGGGTTAAGGCCTGGGCGGCGGCAAACTGGCTGCGATGAACCGTACCCGCACTGAGGCTGTAAAACTGCTGCGTACTGTCAATAACGGCCTGCGGCTTCAGCGTGGTCGCGGCGCTGTCGAGATAGATGCCGGCGTCGGCGAGCGCGGGAAACTGCTGGCGGAATGCGGTGGGATTAAATGCGGTCATGCCGGGTCCATGATAAGAAAAATTAGGACCACACTGAAAGAATGGTCTGCGTCTGGCAAAGCTGGAAAAGCGCGTTATGCTGAATAATGCAAGGTTTGAACCAAACCCGCATAACGATCGGACGTTTAATAGTCGATCCCACTTATCGGCTGCCTCTGGTTAGCGTAACGCGGGTGGTTTGATGCAATCAATCTACAAGGAGATAGCAGATGAAAAAACTTACCGCAGTACTGGCCGTATGTACTCTGGCTTTTACCCTGAGTGCCTGTTCAAGCAATTACGTAATGCATACCAATGATGGTCGCACCATCGTGGCTGCCGGCAAGCCTAAAGTTGATAACGATACCGGCATGATCAGCTATAAAGATGCGAATGGCAACGAGCAGCAGATTAACCGCTCTGATGTCAAAGAAATGGTCGAGTCAAAGTAAGCAGCAAAAAAAAAGCACCGCAATTTGCGGTGCTATTTAAAAATCACTATGGACAGACAGGGTAAATCTACAGGAATTAAGAGTTTGATCCGCAATCGTCGGATCAAAAATTGCAAACACAACATCACGACCACAAGCCAAAAGCTTTCAGAAAATCTGCGAACTCACTCACAAATCTAAAAACTTTTCGTTCCGGCTCAGGAAGTGCGGCAACTATAGGTATTTGCTGGAGGTTCCTCAACGGACAAATTATAATGCCTCGGATTAAAAATTCTAATACGTAAACGCTTTTTATAAGCCTGCGTATTTTTCGCCGATCCGGATACGGAAAACCATGTCGAAACGCCTTCCTCCTCTTAACGCACTGCGGGTTTTTGATGCCGCTGCGCGCCATTTAAGCTTTACCAAAGCCGCTGAAGAGCTGTTTGTCACCCAGGCTGCCGTAAGCCATCAGATTAAATCTCTGGAAGATTTTCTGGGGTTAAAGCTGTTTCGCCGGAGGAATCGTTCGCTGTTACTGACCGAAGAAGGGCAAAGCTACTATCTCGACATCAAAGAGATTTTCTCGGCAATTAACGAAGCGACCCGCAAACTGCAGGCGCGCAGTGCCAAGGGAGCGCTGACCGTCAGTTTACTGCCGAGCTTTGCTATTCAGTGGCTGGTTCCCCGCCTCTCCAGCTTTAATATGGCTTATCCGGGAATCGACGTGCGTATCCAGGCAGTTGACCGCGATGAAGAGAAACTGGCCGACGATGTCGACGTGGCAATTTTCTACGGACGTGGCAACTGGCCCGGCCTGCGGGTTGAAAAACTCTATGCCGAATATCTGCTGCCGGTCTGTTCGCCATCACTGATGACCGGCGATAATCCGCTGAAAACCCCGATGGATCTCTCGCGCTTTACCCTGCTGCATGATGCCTCCCGCCGTGACTGGCAATCGTATATCCGCCAGCTGGGTCTGCAGCATATTAATGTTCAGCAGGGGCCGATCTTCAGCCACAGCGCCATGGTGTTGCAGGCGGCGATTCATGGTCAGGGTGTGGCGCTGGCCAACAACGTCATGGCGCAGAGCGAAATAGAGGCCGGGCGATTAATCTGCCCATTTAATGATGTATTAGTCAGTAAAAACGCTTTTTATCTGGTTTGTCATGACAGTCAGGCAGAACTGGGTAAAATAGCCGCCTTCCGACAGTGGATCCTGGAAAAAGCTGCAACCGAACAAGAAAAATTCCGCTTTCGCTATCAACAATAACAGTTTGATTTATCTGCATTACGGTGCAAATGCACCCTGAGGATCGGTTAATGTCCAGTCGTGCCATGTTTGTTTTTGCGGCTATCAGTGGATTTCTGCTGGTAGCTTTTGGCGCATTTGGTGCCCACGTTTTGAGCCAGTCGCTGGGTGCGGCTGAGATGGCCTGGATTCATACCGGGCTGGAATATCAGGCTTATCACACGTTAGCGGTGATGGGACTGGGTGCCGCGATGTTACGCCGCGCCAATATCTGGTTTTACTGGAGCAGTGCGCTGATGGCGCTCGGCACCGTGTTGTTTAGTGGCAGCCTCTATTGTCTGGCGCTGTCACATCTGAAGTTTTGGGTTTTTATCACACCGGTGGGGGGAGTCTGTTTCCTCGCCGGTTGGGTATTGATGTTGATTGGCGCGCTGCGTCTTAAACGAAAGGCAGAACGCCATGAATAAAGTTTTACTCTATTGTCGTCCCGGTTTTGAAAAAGAGTGTGCGGCGGAAATCAGCGCCAAAGCGGCTGAACGTGAAATCTACGGCTTTCCGCGGGTTAAAGATGACTCCGGCTACGTGCTGTTTGAGTGCTACCAGTTTGAAGATGCCGAGCGTCTGGCGCGTGAGTTACCGTTTGACGAGCTGATTTTTGCCCGGCAGATGCTGGTTGTCGGTGAAATGCTGCGTGACCTGCCGCAGGAAGATCGCATCACCCCGATTGTCGGTATGCTGACCGGCGTGGTGGAGAAGGGCGGCGAACTGCGTGTTGAAGTGCCTGACACTAACGAAGCGAAAGAGCTGACCAAATTCTGCCGCAAGTTCACCGTGCCGCTGCGTTCAGCACTGCGTGAAAGCAAGATTCTACTGAACTATGAAAGTCCGAAACGCCCGGTCGTGCATGTGTTTTTCATCGCGCCAGGCACCTGTTACGTCGGCTACTCCATCCGGGAAAACAGCTCGTCGTTTTACATGGGTATTCCACGCCTTAAGTTCCCCTCCGATGCGCCAAGCCGTTCCACCCTTAAGCTGGAGGAGGCGTTTCACGTCTTTATCCCTGCGGATGAGTGGGATGAGCGTTTAGCCAGCGGCATGTACGCCGTGGATCTCGGTGCCTGTCCGGGCGGCTGGACTTATCAGCTGGTCCAGCGCAGCATGATGGTCTATGCAGTGGATAACGGACCGATGGCCCCGAGCCTGATGGATACCGGCCAGGTGATGCACGAGAAAGCCGATGGGTTTAAATTCCGTCCGCCACGCACCAACATCAGCTGGCTGGTATGTGATATGGTGGAGAAGCCGGTGCGCGTGGCTAACCTGATGACCGACTGGCTGGTTAACGGCTGGTGTCGTGAAGCGATCTTCAACCTCAAATTGCCGATGAAAAAGCGTTATGAAGAGGTCACGCAGAATCTGGCCATGATGCAGGAGCGCTTTGATGAGAATGGCATCAATGTGCAGATTCGCGCCCGTCAGCTCTATCATGACCGCGAAGAGGTGACGGTTCATGTGCGCCGTATGTGGGCCGCGACCGGTGGACGTCGCGACGAACGTTAATCGGCAGGCTGAGTGCAGCTGCACTCAGCCGGTATAACGCAGCGTATTCAGATTGCCCTGCAATACCAGATCCCGCTTCAGCATGGCGACCTGACGGCTGATCTCAGCCATTTGCTGACCTTCCGCGAGCTTTTCCTGCCATTTAGCGGGCACCTTATCCAGTTGCTGATAGATTCCTTCAAGCGTGTGAAACTCTGCCAGTAGCTGTTTCGCGCTTTTCGGGCCGATGCCGGTGATGCCTGGAATTTTACTGCTGCTGATGCCGCACAATCCCCAGTAGTCGGGGAGTAACTGGGGGGCTACGCCAAATTCAGCTTCAATAAAAGGCAGATCGAGCCACCGTTTCTGGAAGTAGTCACGGATGCGGATTTCGGGGGCCAGCAGCTGGCAGTAGCCTTTGTCGGTGGACACGATGGTGGCCTGGTGTCCGGCCTGAGCCATTTTCACCGCCAGCGTCGCCGCTAAATCATCTGCCTCATCCTCGCCCGCTATCCAGCAGCTTACGCCTGCCGAACGAAAAGCCTCCTGCAACGCCGGCATCTCTGCCTGTAGATCGTCTGGCATCGGCGGGCGACCACTTTTGTAATCGGGCAGCAGCTGATGTCGCCAGCCCTGATGACGTGCCTCGCCATCAAAAACCGCCACAGCATGAGTCGGACGGGCGTGGCCCAGAACCTGGCGCAGCGCAGCTACACAGCCGTCGACACAGGGGGAGCCCTGTACCGCATGCAGACGGCGGATCAGGTTCAACGCGTCAACAATAACAAGATGAAGAGCCATGAGCGTATGGGCAGCCCGGGGGCTGCCTCCTGGTTATTTGATAATTTCGTAGCAGGGGATGTAGGCAGTGCCAGGCAGTTTCATGCGTTGCTGGGCAACGAATCCCTGTAGCAGCTCATCCATGCGGTGCATGATGTCGGGATCGCCATGCAGTTTGTAGCGTCCCTTCACGCGGATTTCGCGGATGCCCATCTCTTTGACATTACCGGCGACGATACCTGAGAAGGCGCGGCGCAGGTCGGCAGCCAGCTTCTCGGGAGGCTGATTGGTATAGAGATTGAGATTGGCCATATTTTCATGGGTTGGCAGGAACGGCACCTGCAAATCGGGCTCAATGCGGATCGACCAGTTAAAGCTGTACGCATCGCCGGTTTCGCGCCGGTTCTCTTTGACCTGCGGCATCGCTTTCTTCATCAGACGCGCCACTTCTGCCGCGTCATCAATGATGATCTGATAATGCTTACGTGCCTGTTCACCCAGCGTGTTAACGATGAAATCATCCAGAACGCGGAAGTAATCGGCGCTCTCTTTCGGCCCGGTCAGAATCAGCGGCAACACCTGATCGTTGTTCTGCGGATTCATCAGGATGCCCAGCAGATAGAGCAGCTCTTCAGCCGTACCGACGCCGCCCGGAAAAATGATGATGCCATGAGCGATACGCACAAACGCTTCCAGACGTTTTTCAATATCCGGCATGATGATCAGTTCATTCACCAGTGGATTCGGCGGCTCAGCTGCAATAATTGAGGGCTCGGTGAGGCCGATAAAACGGCTGTCGCGATAGCGCTGCTGAGCATGGCCAACCGCTGCGCCTTTCATCGGCGCTTCCATCACGCCTGGCCCGCAGCCGGTACAGATATTCAGTTCACGCAGTCCAAGCTGCGTACCGACATTGCGGCAATACTGATACTCAACGGCGTTGATTGAGTGACCACCCCAGCAGACTACGGTGTTGGGATCCTCGCCGATGTGCAGAGCCCGCGCATTACGCAGAATCGAAAATACCGTGTTGGTGATGGTGGCGGAATCATTCTCTTCGGCTGCGCTTAACCGGCCCGGTATGTTGAGCTGGCCGCTGACAAACAGGATGTCACGCAGCACCGCAAACAGGTTAGCCTGTAGTGAGCGGATAATGCGGCCATCCACGAACGCCTCTTCCGGCGGATTGATCAGTTCCAGTTTGACGCCGCGCTCCTGGCGCAGCACGTTGATGTCGAAGTTCTCAAAGCGGGAGAGCAATTCGTGGCTGCTGTCAGTCTGGCTGCCGGAGTTAAGCACGGCCAGAGAGCAATTGCGAAACAGCTGGTAGAGGTCGCTGCTGGCAGTGCGCTTGAGCATGTCGACTTCCAGCTGCGAGAGCAGATCCATTGAGCCAAGTGGGCTGATATGGGTAATCAAATGAACTCCTTTACACCCGCCTGGGTGCGTGTTGGCACTGCAACGGCAGTGACGAAAATCCCTGGTCGGCAACCCGCAGGTTGCCGCCTTCACCAGAGTAGCCTTGTCGGCCCGCACAGCTCAAGCGGAACTGCGCTTACGGCACCCAGCCTGAGAGAAGTCTCGCAAACTACTGACGGACCAGCCGCGAAAAACCGGGCGAGAAGGGCACGTTGGTGCGCCACGGGTTAATATCCAGCCCGCCACGACGGGTGTAGCGCGCATAGACCGTCAGCGCTTCCGGATGGCAGAATCGCATCACATCATTAAAGATGCGCTCAACACACTGCTCGTGAAATTCGTTGTGCTGGCGGAATGAGACCAGATAGCGCAGCAGTGCTTCACGCGCGATACGCGGGCCTTTATAGCGGATCATGACCGATCCCCAGTCGGGCTGGTTGGTAATCAGGCAGTTCGACTTGAGCAGATGGCTGACTAGCGTCTCTTCAACGATTTCGCTGCCTGCGGCATCAGCCAGATAGTCAGCATTGAAGCGGTAATCCTCAATGGCAATATCCTGCTCATCAATACAGCAACCCTCAAAATGACCAATCGGCTGGCCTTCTATTTCATTGAGTCGGAACAGCGCGACCCGCGCTTCCCCTTCGGCACAAGCACTCAGATCCCGCTCCAGCGTCTGACGAACCTCACCCCAGTCGGCAAAGCGGGTCTGATTGAAACTGTTCAGGTAGAGCTTGAAGCTTTTCGACTCAATAAGATTACGGCTCTGCGCATCCAGCACCACTTCGCCAACGGCAACCTGTGGCAGACCTTTGCTGTTGAGCCACGAGAGTTCATACAGGGTCCAGATATCGCTGCCGGTAAAGGGCAGACTGTCGGGAAACAGGCCAAGCGGTTCACGGTTCAGGCTGCGCGGCACCGCCTGCAGTAAGCTGTTGTCATACCGATCGTGATAGGCTGTGGGTTTGCCCAGCGTCAGGTTACTGAGCGCCTGATCCTGTTCGTGAGTAGTCATTGCGGTCACCACCAAAATTAATCAAAGTGGCTAAGTGTAACCTATCAGAAGTGAGAATATGAATGATGCAGCAAACTGCCGCCGCGTTGCGTGACTTTACCACCCGATACTGCCAGCACTGGCTTCAGCAGACCGGGCATGCGCCGGCCAGCAGCGATCTCTATGGGGTGCCGTCACCCTGCGCACTGGAGGATCGCGATCAGCGGGTCATCTGGCAGCCGCAACCGTTTAGCCTGCCACCGACGCTGGATGCGGTTGAACGGGCGGTCGACATCCAGCTCCAGCCGCCGATGACCGATTTCTACACCACGCAATTTGCCGGCGATATGCAGGCCCGTTTTGGTGAGAATCAGCTGACGCTGTTACAGGTATGGAGTGAAGAGGATTTCCTGCGGTTACAGGAGAATCTGATTGGGCATCTGGTGATGCAGCGCCGCCTTAAACAGTCGCCGACGCTGTTTATAGCCACTACTGATTCAGAGGAGGAGATCATCTCCCTCTCTAATCTCAGCGGCGAAGTGATTCTGGAGCAACCTGGTCGTAAACAGCGTGTGGTCTTAGCAGAAAATCTTGAGATATTTCTTAAGTTATTACAACCGGTTATCATCTGATTTGCAGTGATTTGCCGCCTGGCTTGTGAGATATCTCTTACAACTGCTGTGAGAGATCGCCATATAACAGTTGAGACATCCGGAAGGCTGCAATGTAAAAATATTGTGAATCATCAACTTAATGGCATTTATCTGATTTTGCGCAGCACATTTCGTAAAGTTTCGCTGTAAGTACCTTGTGCGCGTAACGAGTTCTGTCAAAATGTTTCCCACTGCAGGATGCTCAGGAAACAGATATCGTCAGGATGATGATAAGCCATGAGGCAGGAACGTAACGGAGCTTACGGCACACGGAAGGTTTCAGGATGAAACAGGATCGCTCAGGAGTGAGCAAGGGACACCTCCAGGATGGAGAATGAGAACCCCTCAGAAGAGGTGGTGGGCCAGGATGCTAAGGATACATCAGGACGATGCGCGACAGGAGTTCGCACTGGACAAGTTGTCATGGAAGAGCAGGGAGCAAAAACGTAGCAGGATGGCTGCAAACGAACCGGGAGCACTGTTTATACAGTGCTCCCTTTTTTTGTGCCTGTGCCAACAAGTGATATGCTTGCCGCCCCTTTTTGACTGCTTGCCGGAGGTGGCGCATGACGCCTGAACAATTGATTACACAACGGCTGGAGCAACTGGAAGCGGTGATGCGTGAGCACCATCTCTGGCAGAGTACCCCTCCGGCCGAAGACGCGCTCGAGAGCCGTGAACCCTTTTGCCTGGATACGCTGGAGCCGCTGCAGTGGCTCCAGTGGGTGCTGGTTCCGCGGATGCATGCCCTGATAGCGGCTCAGCATCCTTTACCGCAAAATTTTGCCGTTGCTCCCTACTACGAGGTGGCGCTGGTGCCTGACCAGCCCGGCATTGCACCGCTACTGCTGACCCTGCGTCAGCTTGACGCGTTGATCAAGGATGCAGCCCACTGATGCTGGAGATACTCTATCAGGATGAGTGGCTGGTTGCTGTCAACAAGCCCAGCGGCTGGCTGGTTCATCGCAGCTGGCTGGATCGTCATGAAACGGTGTTCGTAATGCAGACCGTTCGCGATCAGATTGGACAGCATGTGTTTACCGCGCATCGCCTGGACAAACCCACCTCAGGCGTACTGCTGATGGGGCTTTCAAGCGAAGTCGGTCGTCTGCTTTCCCTGCAGTTCGAACAGCATCAGATGCAGAAAACCTATCATGCTGTGGTACGCGGCTGGCTGGAAAGCAGCGGAACGCTCGACTATCCGCTGGTGGAAGAGCTGGATAAAATCGCTGACAGGCACGCCACGGAAGCGCGCGCCGCACAGCCCGCCGTCACCGATTATCAGTCACTGGCGACGGTCGAGATGCCGGTCGGCATTGGCCGCTATCCTACTTCGCGTTACAGCCTGGTTGAAATGGCCCCTAAAACCGGCCGCAAGCATCAGCTGCGTCGTCATATGTCGCACCTGCGTCATCCGATTATTGGCGATTCGGCGCACGGCGATCTGCGCCAGAACCGGGGTGCCGCTGAACACTTTGGCGCTAACCGGCTGATGCTGCACGCCAGCAGCCTGGCACTCACCCATCCGGTGACCGGTGAACCTTTACTGATCCGCGCCGGGCTGGATGGCGTCTGGCAGAACGTGATGAACCAGTTTGGCTGGCAGGATCGCATTCCTGAGGTGCCGCGGGTTGAGTTTAACGCAGCGCCAGGACAGGATAACGTTTCAGAATAAGGGAGAAAGCAGATGGCAAAGATTGGCATTTTTGTAGGGACAGTATACGGCAATGCGCTGCTGGTAGCGGAAGAAGCGGAGCCCCTTCTGCAGCAGCAGGGTCACAGCGTCACCGTGTTTGACGATCCGACGCTGGCAGACTGGCAGAACTATGCCAGCGACGTGGCGTTAATTGTCACCTCAACCACCGGACAGGGCGATTTTCCCGACACGATTTCAGGCCTGTTCCATGCGGTTAAAGATAAGCTGGGTCATCAGCCCGCGCTGCGCTACGGCGTGATTGCGCTGGGTGACAGCAGTTATGACCATTTTTGTGGCGCGGGTAAAACTTTCGATGCGCTGCTGCAGGAGCAGGGCGCACAGCGGGTCGGTGAAGTGTTACTGGTTGATGCCACCGAAAATCCTGAGCCGGAAGCGGTGACTTCTCCATGGGTTGAAGCCTGGGGCGCGCAGTTCTGATGACCACGCCAGGCTTATCTCTGCTTTAGGAGCTAAGGATAAGCCTGGCGTGTGTGCACGGCGCGGTCAGGTCACCGGTGCCGGGTTAAACACCGCCAGCTGATTACGGATACCCCAGCGATCGGACCAGGTCTGCTTCCTGCCACTGGCAATGTCCAGAATCAACTCAAACAACCGCCAGCCCACCTGTTCAATACTCTCTTCACCGGTCGCAATCGTCCCGGCATTGATGTCCATCAGATCGTGCCAGCGCTCTGCCAGCGCATTACGCGTCGCCATCTTGATGACCGGAATTGCAGCCAGACCGTAAGGCGTTCCGCGACCGGTAGTGAAAACCTGTAGCGTGATACCGGACGCCAGCTGCTGCGTACCGCAGACAAAATCGCTGGCGGGCGTCGCCGCGTAGATCAATCCACGCCGCGTGGGCCGCTGGCCGGGCGACAGCACTTCAACAATGGCGCTGCGCCCCGATTTAGCGATCGACCCCAGCGCTTTTTCCACCACGTTCGCCAGCCCGCCTTTTTTATTGCCCGGCGACGGATTCGCGCTGCGATCGGTCTGGCCCTGGTCGAGGTAGTTGTCATACCAGGCCATCTCCTCCAGTAAGCGCTTACCGACTTCCTGGTTAATCACCCGTGGCGTCAGCAGGTGAATCGCATCACGCACTTCAGTGACTTCCGAAAACATCACCGTCGCACCGCAGCGCACCAGCAGATCGGACGCGAAACCCACTGCCGGATTCGCCGTCACGCCCGAGAACGCATCGCTGCCACCGCACTGCATACCGACAATCAGTTCTGCTGCGGAACAGGTTTCACGCTGGCGCTGATTCAGCCGCTGGAGATGACGCTCCGCTACCTGCAGAATCTCATTTACCATCGCACCAAAACCGACCAGCTTCTCATCCTGCAAACGCACGATGTCATGATCGTCCAGCGAAATCGCCTGCACGTCAGGCGTGCCGGTCAGCAGACGCTCCGGCTGTAACTTCTCACAGCCCAGGCTGACGATCATGACTTCGCCACCGAAATTAGCATTCAGCGCCAGGTTATGAATGGTGCGAATCGGCACTACCGCCGCGGGTGCATTAATCGCCACGCCGCAGCCATAAAGGTGGTTGAGCGCGACCACGCCATCCACATTCGGGTAGCGCGGCAGCAAATCCCGTTCAATGATCTGTACGACATGATCCACCACACCGGCCACGCAGTGGACGCTGGTGGTGATCCCCAGCAGGTTACGCGTGCCGACGCTGCCATCCGCATTGCGATAACCTTCAAAGGTATAGCCTTCCAGCTGCGGCAATTCAGGCGGAACCTGATTGGCTAACGGCAGACTCGCCAGCGGAGGCGCTTCCGGCAGCGCGACCAGCGACTCATCAATCCAGCTGCCCTGGGCAATATCCCGTAATGCATAGCCGATGACTTCACCATAACGCACGATCTCTGCGCCCTGGTTAATTGCGCGCAGCGCCACTTTGTGGCCCTGTGGCACATGCTCCGTGAGTGTCAGGCCATCCGCAAACTGCGTGCCAGCCGGCAGACCCAGGCTGTTAACCACAATCGCCACATTGTCGTGCTCATGGACTTTGATATAGAGCGGTTGTTCATCTGTGTTTGGGTACATCGCTCACCTTCCCGTCTGTCGTGCCGTACTTGTGCGGCACGCTGTAATGTTCTGACCTGTCACACGATTGTTTGCCATCTTCAGTATAGGGAGGCGGCGTGGGGCGCGCATTGTGCAAATGACCACCATTGAGGCAAGTCGCCTTATGATTTTGAGGCGATTATCCAGAAGCAAGTGAAGAGCCTCACAAACAGCGGGAGAAAGCGTTACCTGAGGGGGTTTTCGCTCGTTTATTTGCCGCTTTCGTGAGCCATCCCGCAGGGTTTTGTGCATCCGCAATACAATCACTTCTTCACCGGCGTTATTCCAGGGCGATGTGCCAATGTGCTCGCTTCAGGCTGTTCTTATACTGGGTTCCGTTAGCCAAAGTCAGGTTATCTGTCACGACGTATTACTCATCTGAAGAGGTTACCGAGGCGCATTAGCTGCCACCTCGCAGATGGATAAATAAAGGTTTGCCAGAACAACAAGATCGCCGTGTTTAACCCAACTTCTCTCTGATACCCAACGCGATGTGTATGCAGTCAGAGCGAATGTAGCTCACGCTATATTTCAGGAGTGCATCATGAATAGTTTCAGCCAGACCGCGGAGACGGTGCAGAAGCGCACCAATGCCCGCTACTGGATTGTGGTGATGTTATTTATCGTCACCTCATTCAACTACGGTGACCGCGCAACCATTTCGATTGCCGGTTCTGCAATGTCCAAAGATATCGGTCTCGATTCGGTCGGACTTGGCTATATCTTCTCTGCCTTCTCATGGGCGTACGTTATTGGCCAGATTCCGGGCGGCTGGCTGCTCGATCGCTTCGGCTCTAAACGCGTCTATTTCTGGAGCATCTTTACCTGGTCGCTGTTTACGCTGCTGCAGGGATTTGTAGATATCTTCAGCGGCTTCGGCATCATTATGTCGCTGTTTATTCTGCGTTTCCTGGTAGGGCTGGCCGAAGCGCCTTCCTTCCCGGGCAACAGCCGCATTGTGGCCGCCTGGTTCCCGGCGCAGGAGCGCGGCACGGCGGTAGCGATCTTCAACTCGGCGCAATACTTCGCCACTGTCATCTTCGCCCCCATCATGGGCTGGCTGGTCTCTGAAGTGGGCTGGGCGCATGTGTTCTGGTTCATGGGCGGCCTGGGCATCATCCTCAGCTTTATCTGGCTGAAAGTGATCCACGATCCTACCGATCACCCTGGCGTGAACAAGGCTGAACTGGAGTACATGGAGCAGGGCGGCGCGCTGATCAACATGGATGTCAAAAAGGATAGCCGCAAAGTGAGCTGGAGCGAGAAGTGGTTCCAGATTAAGCAACTGCTGACGTCACGCATGATGCTGGGCATCTACCTCGGTCAATACTGTGTTAACGCCTTAACCTACTTCTTTATTACCTGGTTCCCGGTCTATCTGGTGCAGGCGCGCGGCATGTCGATTCTGAAAGCGGGCTTTATTGCTTCGATTCCGGCGGTGTGTGGCTTCCTCGGCGGCGTACTGGGTGGGGTAATTTCTGACTGGCTGATGCGTAAAACCGGCTCGCTGAATATCGCACGTAAAACGCCAATTGTGCTCGGCATGCTGCTCTCTATCTCGATGGTGATGTGTAACTACACCGATACCGAATGGATGGTGGTGTTCTTTATGGCACTGGCGTTCTTTGGTAAAGGCATCGGTGCGCTGGGCTGGGCGGTAATGGCAGATACCGCGCCGAAAGAGATCAGTGGCCTGAGCGGCGGTCTGTTTAACATGTTCGGCAACTTCTCCGGCATCGTAACGCCTATCGCCATCGGCTACATTATTGCCACCAGCGGATCCTTTGAGGGCGCGCTGATCTATGTCGGCATTCATGCCTTTGTCGCAGCCTTCAGCTTCCTGGTCATTGCGGGCGATATCAAACGTGTCGAACTGAAAAACTGGCCCGGTAAGGATGCATTATGAATACGCAAAGTTCGCCGGTGATTACTGAGATGCAGGTTATCCCGGTCGCCGGTTATGACAGCATGCTGCTCAATATTGGCGGTGCGCACAACGCCTGCTTTACCCGCAACATTGTGGTCCTCACCGACAGCGCCGGTCACACCGGCGTGGGTGAAGCGCCTGGCGGTGACACCATCTATCAGACGCTGGTGGAGGCGATTCCGCAGGTGAAAGGCCAGCAGATTGCGCGAATGAACCGTCTGGTGCAGCAGGTACATAAAGGCAATCAGTCGGCTGACTTCACCACTTTTGGCAACGGTGCCTGGACCTTTGAACTACGTGTCAATGCGGTGGCCGCGCTGGAAGCGGCGCTGCTTGATTTGCTGGGGCAGTGTCTGGGCGTCCCGGTGGCTGAACTGCTGGGGCCGGGCAAACAGCGCGATGAAGTCACGGTGCTGGGCTATCTTTTTTATCTTGGCGACCGCCGCAAGACGGATCTCCCTTATCTCAGTGGCGATCAGGCCAGCCACGACTGGTATCACCTGCGTCATCAGGAAGCGCTGACGAGCGATGCCGTGGTGCGGCTGGCTGAGGCGGCTGCGGATAAATATGGCTTTAAAGATTTCAAGCTCAAAGGTGGCGTGCTCCCCGGCGAGCAGGAGATCGCTACGGCGGCAGCGCTCAAGCAGCGCTTTCCCGAGGCGCGCATCACAGTCGACCCCAACGGTGCCTGGCTGCTGGACGAGGCGATAGCGCTGTGTAAAGGGATGCAGGATGTGCTGAGCTACGCCGAAGATCCCTGCGGAGCAGAGCAGGGCTATTCGGGGCGTGAAGTGATGGCCGAGTTCCGGCGCGCCACCGGCCTGCCGGTCGCGACCAATATGATTGCCACCAACTGGCGCGAGATGAACCACGCGGTGATGCTGAATGCGGTCGATATTCCGCTGGCGGATCCGCACTTCTGGACGCTGAGCGGTGCCGTGCGTGTCGCGCAGCTATGTGATGAGTGGGGCCTCACCTGGGGTTGCCACTCCAATAACCACTTCGATATTTCTCTGGCAATGTTCACCCATGTGGGTGCGGCGGCGCCGGGCAATCCCACCGCGATTGATACCCACTGGATCTGGCAGGAGGGCGACCAGCGCCTGACGAAAAACCCGCTGCAAATCCGCAACGGAAAAATTGCCGTACCGGATGCACCGGGTCTGGGCATTGAGCTCGACTGGGAGCAGGTAAACAAAGCCCATCAGCTTTATCAGTCACTGCCCGCCGGTGCGCGTAACGACGCCACCGCGATGCAGTATCTGGTCCCCGGCTGGACATTTGACCGCAAGCGCCCGGCATTTGGCCGGACAACAGCATAAGGAGCAGGAGATGAGTTCAACACCGAAAGTGACCGCCATGCAGGTTATTCCGGTCGCAGGCTACGACAGCATGCTGCTGAACCTCAGCGGCGCTCACTCGCCATTCTTTACCCGCAACATTGTGATTATCAAAGATAACGCCGGACACACCGGCGTCGGTGAAATCCCGGGCGGCGAGAAAATTCGCCAGACGCTGGAAGATGCCGCCTCGCTGGTGATCGGCAAAACGCTGGGTGAGTACAAAAATACCCTCAGCCTGGTGCGCAGTACTTTTGCCGACCGCGATGCGGGCGGACGCGGCAACCAGACCTTTGATCTGCGCACCACGATTCATGTGGTGACCGGCATCGAAGCGGCGCTGCTTGATCTGCTGGGTCAGCACCTGGGCGTCAACGTCGCCTCGCTGCTGGGCGACGGGCAGCAGCGCGACCGCGTTGAGATGCTCGGTTACCTGTTCTACATCGGCGACCGCACTAAAACCTCGCTCTCTTATCAGAATCAGCAAGACGATCCGTGCGACTGGTATCGCCTGCGCCACGAAGAGGCGTTAACGCCGGATGCGGTAGTGCGCCTGGCAGAAGCGGCTTATGAGAAATATGGCTTTAACGACTTCAAACTCAAAGGCGGCGTGCTGCGCGGCGGTGAAGAGGCTGAAGCGGTCACGGCGCTGGCTAAACGTTTTCCTGAAGCTCGCATTACCCTCGATCCCAACGGGGCCTGGTCGCTCAACGAGGCGATCATGCTCGGCAAACAGCTCAAAGATGTGCTGGCTTACGCAGAAGATCCCTGTGGTGCAGAGCAGGGCTATTCAGGCCGCGAAGTGATGGCGGAGTTCCGCCGTGCGACCGGCATGCCCACCGCCACCAATATGATCGCCACCGACTGGCGGCAGATGGGGCATACCCTGTCGCTGCAGTCGGTGGACATTCCGCTGGCCGATCCGCACTTCTGGACCATGCAGGGCTCGGTGCGGGTGGCGCAGATGTGTCACGACTTCGGCCTGACCTGGGGCTCGCACTCTAACAACCACTTTGATATTTCGCTGGCGATGTTTACTCATGTTGCCGCCGCCGCGCCGGGTGCCATTACCGCCATTGATACCCACTGGATCTGGCAGGAGGGCAATCAGCGCCTGACCAAAGAGCCGTTCCAGATTAAAGGCGGCATGGTGCAGGTGCCGCAGAAGCCAGGTCTTGGCGTAGAGCTGGATATGGATCAGGTGATGCAGGCCAATGCGCTCTATCAGAAGCAGGGACTGGGCGCGCGTGACGATGCTGAAGCGATGCAATTTTTAGTACCGGGATGGACTTTCGACAATAAACGCCCGTGCCTGGTACGTTAACCTTTCTGGCTCCCGCCGCGGAGCCACCGTCACAGGAGTTCAACCATGAGTAATGCAGCCTGGCCTAATGGATTTCGTCGTCGCCTGTTAGCGGGCGACACCCTGATTGGCAGCTGGTGTGCGCTGGCCAGTCCGATCTCAACTGAAATCCTGGGGCTGGCCGGTTTCGACTGGCTGGTACTGGATGGCGAACACGCGCCCAACGACATCACGACCTTCGTGCCGCAGCTGATGGCGCTGAAAGGCAGCCATAGCGCGCCCGTGGTGCGTCCGCCCTGCAACGAGCCGGTGATCATCAAGCGCCTGCTGGATATCGGGTTTAACAACTTCCTGGTGCCGTTTGTCGAGACCGAAGAGGAAGCCCTGCGGGCGGTCGCCTCAACCCGCTATCCGCCAGCCGGGATTCGCGGTGTCTCGGTGTCGCACCGCAGCAACATGTACGGCACGTTGCCGGATTACAACAGCACCATTAATGACAACATCACGGTGCTGGTTCAGATCGAAACTCAGCAGGCAGTCGACAACATTGACGCGATTGCAGCCGTTGACGGCGTCGACGGTATTTTTGTCGGGCCGGGCGATCTCTCCGCTGCACTGGGCTATCTCGGCCAGCCTGCGCATCCTGAAGTGCTGAAAGTGATTAAACACATTTTTGAACGTGCCAAAGCCGCCGGTAAGCCGAGCGGCATTCTGGCACCGGTGGAAGCGGACGCGCGTCGCTATCTGGAGTGGGGTGCCACCTTTGTGGCCGTCGGCAGCGATGTCGGGATGTTCCGCAACGCTTCGCAGACGTTATGCGACAAATTTAAGCGTTAATCAATCAAGGGGAAACGCAATGAAAATTGGATTTATCGGCCTGGGCATTATGGGCAAACCCATGAGTAAGAATCTGGTGAAAGCCGGTTATTCGCTGGTGGTACGCGACAACAACACCGAAAACGAAGCGGAACTGGCTAAACTGGGCGCGACCGTGGCGAAAACGCCAAAAGAGGTGGCTGAGCAGTGCGATGTGGTGATTACCATGGTGCCAAACTCGCCGCAGGTTATCGATGTCTGCCTGGGGAAAAACGGCATCATTGAAGGGGCGAAGCCGGGCCTGGTGGTGATCGACATGAGTTCGATTGCGCCACTGGCGAGCCGGGAAGTGCATGATGCGCTGGCAGAAAAGCAGATAAAAATGCTGGATGCACCGGTCAGCGGCGGCGAGCCAAAAGCGATTGAAGGCACACTCTCTGTGATGGTCGGCGGTGATAAAGCCGTGTTCGATTCCTGTTATGACATCATGAAATCAATGGCGGGATCGGTCGTGCATACCGGCGACATCGGTGCAGGCAACGTGACCAAGCTGGCAAACCAGGTGATTGTGGCGCTGAACATTGCGGCAATGTCCGAGGCGCTGTCGCTGGCGACTAAAGCGGGTGTGAATCCGGATTTGGTTTATCAGGCGATTCGCGGTGGGCTGGCGGGCAGTACGGTGCTGGATGCCAAAGCGCCGATGGTGATGGATCGCAACTTCAAACCCGGCTTTCGTATTGACCTGCATATCAAAGATCTGGCGAACGCGCTGGATACCTCGCACAGCATCGGGGCGCATCTGCCGCTGACGGCGGCGGTGATGGAGATGATGCAGGCACTGCGCAACGATGGACAGGGTAACGCCGACCACAGCGCGCTGGCCTGCTATTATGAGAAGTTAGCGAAGGTTGAAATCGCCCGCTAAAACCCGGTGCCGGTCTCCCCAAACCGGACTGGTCAGGAGCCGTTTTAATTACTCAACTGCGCTCGGATTGCCTATGAAAATCGTAATCGCACCGGATTCATATAAAGAGAGTTTATCCGCCCTGGATGTGGCATCGGCGATTGAAGCGGGTTTCCGTGACATTTTCCCCGATGCGCATTACGTGAAAATACCGGTCGCCGACGGTGGCGAAGGCACGGTAGAAGCGATGGTGGCGGCGACGAAGGGGAAAATCGTCAGGCTGAAGGTGACCGGGCCGCTGGGCACGCAGGTCGACGCCTTTTATGGCTTGTCCGGCGATGAGTCCACTGCTTATATCGAAATGGCAGCAGCCAGCGGACTGGAGCGGGTGCCAGCATCACAGCGTGACCCGCTGATCACGACCTCATTCGGCACCGGCGAGTTGATCCGACATGCGCTGGATAAGGGCGTCGGCCACATCATCATTGGTATCGGCGGCAGCGCCACCAACGACGGCGGTGCCGGGATGATGCAGGCGCTGGGTGCCCGATTGCTCGACACCCAGGGTAAAGAGATTGGCCAAGGTGGCGGCGCGCTCTCTCAGCTCGCTAGCATTGATATTGACGCCCTGGATGCCCGCATCCATCAGTGCCGCATTGAAGTGGCCTGTGACGTCACGAATCCGCTGACCGGCAAAGAGGGCGCATCGGCTATTTTCGGTCCGCAGAAAGGGGCGACCCCGGCGCTGGTGCAGCAGCTCGATCAGGCGCTGGCCCATTACGCTGAGATTATTCACCGCGATCTCGACATCGATGTGCTGCATATTCCCGGCGGCGGCGCGGCGGGCGGCATGGGCGCGGCGCTGCACGCCTTCTGTCAGGCGGAGCTGCGGCGCGGCATTGAGATTGTTACTGAGGCACTGGGCCTGGCTGAAGAAGTCAAAGATGCTGACCTGGTGATTACCGGTGAAGGGCGTATCGACAGCCAGAGTATTAATGGCAAGGTGCCGATTGGGGTTGCCAACGTGGCAAAGCGTTTTAACAAGCCGGTGATTGGCATCGCCGGAAGCCTGACGGCGGATGTCGGCGTGGTGCATCAGCACGGGATTGATGCAGTGTTTAGCGTGCTCTACAGCATCTGTACACTCGAAGAGGCACTTGCGGATGCCGGAAAGAATGTTGAGATGACAGCGCGTAACGTGGCCGCGACGTTAAAACTGGCCGGATTTCACTGACCGTCAGGACTATCAGGCCAGGCAATGCGGGCCTGATAGTCCTGACGGTGATGCTGGTGGTAAGCATAGTTTTACGGCATCAGCCTTTTACCCCGGAGGCAGGTGCGTCAGCGGAAGCTAACGCACCTGCCGGTTAGCGTTTGCGCGAATAACAGGCGTGGCAGCAGGTCCGTCAGACTTCCCCGAATCCTAACAGTCGCCGGGCTTCTCTGGCGACGTTCTCCATCTCATCCTGCAGCTCCAGCAGCTCCGGCTCCAGCGCAGCGATATCGCTGGCCTCCAGTAGCCCGCGTTCCAGCTGATGACAGAGTTGCTTCATGCGCGGCACGCCGCTGTAGCTGGCACTGCCGTGCAGCTTGTGAATAATTTCACGCAGGGCGTTGACCTCATTGGCCGCCATAAACTGCGCCATCTTCGCATGCACTTCCGGTAAAAATTCCAGCAGCATGCGTAGCAGATCGCGCGCCAGATCCGGTTTGTTCGCCGCCTGTCGCAGCGCCAGCTGCCAGTCCAGCGTCGGTAATATCGGCTGCAGTTCCGGCAGGGAGACCACTGGCGGCGGCGTATAGCGTGCCAGCAGTTGTCTCAGCTTGCTCTCATCAATCGGCTTGGCAAGATAGTCATTCATGCCCGCCTTGATCAGCTGCTCACGCTCGCCATCAATCGCATGTGCGGTCACCGCCACAATCGGTGTATTCGCGTGATGCGGCAGACCCCGGATAATTTCGCTGGCACGAATGCCATCAATTTCGGGCATCTGAATATCCATCAGAATCACATCCAGCGACTGCTGACGCGCTGCGCGGATGGCGTGTTCGGCGCTGCTGCACAGCAGGATGTTCTGCACCTGCTCCTCCAGCAGCGCGCCAATCAGCTTGAGGTTGGCGGGATTGTCATCCACCGCCATCACCGTTAGCGGTAGACGCGGTGACAGCGGCAGCTCGCTGATCTGACGGGTATGGAGATCCAGTAACATCGGCAGAAGCCGTGTCAGTGAGATCGGCTTAGCAATGCAGCCGTCAATGCCGCGTACCTTCAGTTCATCAGCCAGCAACATCATCGGGCTGGGAAGGGCCATCAGCACGTTGTCTGCCCGATCCAGCAGCCCATTGATCAGGCGCTCATTAAGTAGTGCAGGCTGGCTGATACCGACCGGCATCGCCATCAGCAGCAGCGGATAGTGAGATTCTTTCAAACCTTCCAGCGTTTCGCTGTAGTCGATCTGCAATGGAGTGGCGCTTAACATCTCCAGCGCGGCGCTGGCAACGTTAGCATCCGCTTCCACATAGGCAATGCGCGCATGGGACAGCGCATCCAGCACGCGAGGCATACCGGGTGCATTGGGATTAAGATCCAGCTGTACGCGAATCACAAAGGTCGACCCCTGATCCGGCTGGCTGCTGAAGGTGATTTCTCCTCCCATCTCCCGCACCAGTTTCTGGGTGATGACCAGACCCAGCCCGGTGCCGCCATGGCGGCGCGTAATGCTGGCGTCAGCCTGACGGAACGCCTGGAACAGCTGTGTCTGCTGCTGCTCAGAGATGCCGATGCCGGTGTCCTCAACCTGAATCTCCAGCTCGACGCGCGACTGGGTAATCACCCGCTGTCCGACGCGCATGCCGATGTAACCCTGCTCGGTAAACTTGATGGCGTTACCAATCAGGTTGATCAGAATCTGTTGCAGACGCAGCGCATCGCCAATCACGTTGTCCGGTACGCTGCTGTCACATACCACCGTCAGCTCCAGCCCCTTTTCATGCGCCGACGGCGCCAGCAGCACCAGGGTTTCATCCAGCGTGGCGCGCAGCGGGAAGGGGATTGCCTCCAGCATCAGCTTGCCTGCTTCCAGCTTCGAAAAATCGAGGACGTCATTGATAATACTGAGCAGGTTATTTGCCGAGCGCTCAATGGTCTGCATATAGTCGCGCTGGGTGGTGCGCAGTTGGGTTTTCAGCATCTGCCGGGTAAAGCCCAGCACGCCATTGAGCGGCGTTCGCAGCTCATGCGACATATTGGCCAGAAACTCAGATTTGATACGTGCGGCTTCCTGCGCGCGTTTCTTCGCCAGATCCAGTTCAACGTTCTGAATTTCCAGCTGCTCCAGCGTCTCTCTTAAATCCCAGGTTGCCTGGTCGATATTGTGCTGCATCTCTTCGTGATAGGCGGTCAGCGACATCGCCATCGCGTTAATGCCGTTTTTCAGAATGTTGAGTTCACCCAGCATGTAGCCCTCAACGCGGCTGTCGAGCTGGCCGCGACGGATGCGGTCAACGGTAGTGACCATATTGCGGATCGGGCCGGTGACATCGCGCATCAGACGATAAGCAAATAGCATGGCAAGACAGAGGCAGAAGAGCAGCATCAGCGTGGCAACAAACACCTCTTTGTACTGCTGTAACCGCACCGACTGCAGATCCAGTTCAATCGCCACATAGCCCAGCGGATTGCCCGCTGGCTTGGCATCTTCATCCGGTAATTCGTCCACATCGTAACGCTCAGAAGTAATCGGCGTACGCAGAATTAATAGGCTGCCGTGGCGCTCCATTGAGACATCGTCAGGCAGGGCGCGGATATCATTCTGTTGCAGCAGGCTGAGGTTTTGCTTGTGGTTCGAGGTGACATAAAGCTGATTGTGATTATCAAACACCGAGATGGCCCGGACGATGCCGGAATGGCGGCGGTGCAGCAGGCTGACCAGTTCACGCATGGCATCACGGTTGTGCCACGTCATGCTGTATTCGCTGGAGATCGCCAGGGGTTCGATGATGTTAGCCCCGGCATCAATCACCTGGCGCTGCAGTTCGTTGTAGCGGTGCACCACAAAAAAGGAGCTGAGCAGCAGGCCAACCATCAGCGTGGGTGCCAGGATTAAAATCATCATTCGCGCCCGCAGGCTGTATTTGGTCATAATAGTCGCCTGGCTACTCCGGCATTAACGTCCCTGTGCATGCTGTCGGCAAAACGATGCAGGCCGTTTTCGATAAAGAGAATGAATAACACTATGGCGCAATTCTACGTTGCAAAACAGCGCGTGACGACGCAACAACGGATCACCGTCACCATTGAGGAGCTCGACCCGTTCGGGCAGGGGGTGGCGCGCCACAAGGGCAAAACCCTTTTTGTCACGGGTGCTCTGCCGGGTGAACAGGCGGAGGTCGTGCTGACAGAGGATAAACGTCAATTTGCCCGGGCGAAAGTGACACGACTGATTAGCCGCAGCCCGGAGCGCGTCACGCCGCGCTGCCCGCACTACGATCGCTGCGGCGGCTGCCAGCAGCAGCATGCCGATGTGGCGCTGCAACAGCAGAGCAAATCCCAGGCCCTGAGCCGGATGCTGAGCCAGGCCGCAGCACAGAACGTGGCGGTAGATGAGGTGATCGCCGGTCAGCCCTGGGGCTACCGTCGTCGCGCCCGTCTGGGTCTGCAATGGCAAAATAAAGCGCAACGCTTACAGATGGGCTTTCGTCAGGAAGCCAGCAACGATCTGGTCGATATTCAGCACTGCCCCATTTTAGCGCCCGAACTTGAAGCGTTACTGGTTCCGCTGCACCAGTGCCTCAGTGAGTTGCGCGCCGTCAGGCGTCCCGGACATGTGGAACTGGTGCTGGCGGATAACGGCCCGCTGATGATTCTGCGCCATCTTGATGCGCTGCATGCCAGCGATCGTGAAAAACTGGAACAGTTTTCGCATAAGCATCAGCTTATGCTGTTCCTGGATGCCGGTGATGAAGCATTGACCGCGTTAAGTGAATCGACGCCGTTTTATCATTCGCACCAGCTTAAGCTAACCTTCAGCCCACAGGATTTTATTCAGGTTAACGATGCGGTTAATCAGCAGATGGTCGCGAAGGCGATCGCCTGGCTCGATCTGCAGCCGGAAGACCGGGTGCTGGATCTGTTTTGCGGCATGGGAAACTTCACACTTCCTATAGGAATCTTCGTACATAATGTGGTTGGTGTGGAGGGGATTGCAGCATTAGTACGGCAGGCAGCGTATAATGCTGATTTGAATAATCTTAAAAATGTCAGTTTCTTTCAGCATAATCTGGAAGAAGAGGTGTCGCGCCAGCCGTGGGCGGCACAGGGATTTAACAAGGTATTACTCGATCCGGCACGTGCCGGGGCTGCGGGCGTCATGGCGCATGTGGTTAAACTTGCACCAGAACGCGTGGTCTATGTTTCGTGTAATCCCACAACACTCGCCCGCGACAGTCAGACATTGCTGTCGGCAGGCTACCAATTGGAAAGGGTCGCGATGCTGGATATGTTCCCACATACCCGTCATCTCGAATCCATGGTGCTGTTCAGAAAAACATAAGCGATGAATGTCGTTGTGCAGGAGAGGTTATGGTTGCGGTCAGAAGTGCGCATTTAAATACTGAGGGGGACTTCGCCCTCGACCAGTGGATCGCCAGTCTCGGTATTGCCAACCCGCAATCCTGTCAACGCGTTGCTGAGACCTGGCGCTACTGCGAAGCGCAGACGCAGGGCCATCCCGATCAGTCGCTGCTCCTGTGGCGCGGTATTGAGATGGTGGAAATCCTCTCCATGCTCAGCATGGATATTGAAAGCCTTTGTGCGGCGCTGATTTTCCCGCTGGCTAACGATGAAGTGGTGAGTGAAGAGGAGCTGGAAACTGCCGTCGGCAAAGGCATCGTCTCGCTGGTACACGGCGTGCGCGATATGGACGCCATCCGCCAGCTGAAAGCGATCCATAACGACTCCATGGCCTCTGAACAGGTCGATAACGTCCGCCGCATGCTGCTGGCGATGGTGGAAGACTTTCGCTGCGTGGTGCTCAAGCTGGCCGAACGCATCATGAACCTGCGCGAAATGAAAGATGCGCCGGAAGATGAGCGGGTGCTGGCCGCCAAAGAGAGCACCAACATCTATGCGCCCCTGGCCAACCGTCTTGGTATTGGACAGCTCAAATGGGAGCTGGAAGATTACTGCTTCCGCTACCTGCATCCCGACGAATATAAGCGCATCGCCAAATTACTACATGAGCGAAGAATCGACCGCGAGCAGTACATCGATAACTTCGTCAGCAACCTGCGCAAAGAGATGGCCAAAGAGGGAGTGCGCGCCGAAGTCTATGGTCGCCCGAAACATATCTACAGCATCTGGCGCAAGATGCAGAAAAAGTCGCTGGCCTTCGATGAGCTGTTTGACGTACGGGCGGTGCGCATCGTGGCCGATCGCCTGCAGGATTGCTATGGCGCGCTGGGTACGGTGCATACGCTCTATCGCCATCTGCCCAGTGAGTTTGATGACTACGTCGCTAACCCCAAACCCAACGGCTATCAGTCAATTCATACGGTGGTGTTAGGGCCGCAGGGTAAAACGGTGGAAATCCAGATCCGTACCCGCCAGATGCATGAAGATGCCGAGCTGGGCGTGGCGGCGCACTGGAAATATAAAGAGGGGCCAACCTCCAGCAGCGCGCGCGGCGCGGCGGGTCATGAAGAGCGTATTGCCTGGCTGCGTAAGTTGATTAGCTGGCAGGAAGAGATGGCCGACTCCGGCGAGCTGCTGGAAGAGGTCCGCAGTCAGGTGTTCGACGACCGGGTCTACGTTTTCACCCCGAAAGGTGACGTGGTGGATCTGCCGGCCGGTTCGACGCCGCTCGACTTTGCCTATCATATTCATAGTGACATCGGTCACCGCTGCATCGGTGCAAAAATCGGTGGTCGCATCGTGCCGTTCACCTATCAGCTGCAGATGGGCGATCAGGTTGAAGTGATCACCCAGAAACAGCCGAACCCGAGCCGCGACTGGCTCAATCCGAATCTGGGCTATATCACGACCAGCCGTGGACGCTCGAAGATCCACAACTGGTTCCGAAAACAGGATCGCGACAAGAACATTATCGCCGGACGGCAGATTCTGGATAACGAACTGAATCAGCTCGATATCAGCCTGCGCGAAGCGGAAAAACTGCTGCTGCCGCGCTATAACGTGACCTCACTGGAGGAGCTGCTGGCGGCCATTGGCGGCGGCGATATCCGTCTTAACCAGATGGTTAACTTCCTGCAGGCGAAGCTGAATAAGCCGAGTGCTGAAGAGGAAGATCGCGAAGCGCTGCGCCAGCTGACCCAGAAATCCTACTCGCAGCCCGCACGCAAAGAGAGTGGACGCGTGGTCGTCGAGGGCGTAGGCAATCTGATGCACCACATTGCCCGCTGCTGTCAGCCGATTCCGGGCGATGATATTGTTGGCTTTATCACCCAGGGGCGCGGCATCTCAATTCACCGCGCCGACTGCGACCAGCTCTCTGAACTGATTTCACATGCGCCGGAACGTATCGTCGATGCCGTGTGGGGCGAGAGCTACTCCAGCGGTTACTCGCTGGTGGTGCGCGTCACCGCCAACGATCGCAGCGGCTTGCTGCGTGACATCACTACCATTCTCGCCAACGAGAAAGTGAATGTACTGGGCGTCTCAAGCCGCAGCGACACTAAAAAGCAGCTGGCGACCATCGACATGGATATTGAGATCTACAACCATCAGGTACTGGGACGTGTCCTGGCGCGCCTGAACCAGGTCTCTGATATTATTGACGCCCGCCGCCTGCACTGATATTCAGCTGCACTGCGGCAACCGGCAACAGGAGGTTGCGCGGACGTTTTCTGCGGTACTTGAGAGTGCCGGACGCGGTTCATCCCGTCCGGCACTGTTATACGCCTCGCCTCCTTGCCCGCTTCCTGTCACCTGACTACTCAAGGACCCGTCTGAATGAACGCTATTGAGCGCCTGCTTGGCATCATGAAAACCCTGCGCGATCCCCTCCATGGCTGCCCGTGGGATCGTGAACAGACCTTCACTTCTATCGCGCCCTATACGCTGGAAGAGACCTACGAAGTGCTGGACGCCATCCAGCGCGAAGATTTTGACGATCTGCGCGGCGAACTGGGCGATCTGCTGTTTCAGGTGGTGTTCTATGCGCAGATGGCCAGCGAACAGGATCGCTTTAATTTTGAGGATATCTGTCACGCCATCAGTGACAAGCTGGAGCGCCGTCATCCGCACATTTTTGGCGATGCCACGGCAGAAACCAGCAGTGACGTGCTGAAAAACTGGGAAGCGATTAAAACCGCCGAACGGGCTGATAAAGCCCAGCATTCAGCGCTGGACGACATTCCTAAAGCGCTGCCCGCACTGATGCGTGCTCATAAGATTCAGAAGCGCTGTCACAATGTGGGATTCGACTGGACTACGCTGGGGCCGGTGGTGGCAAAAGTGCATGAAGAGATTGATGAAGTGATGCACGAAGCACAGCAGAGCGTGGTGGACAGTGAAAAGCTGGAAGAGGAGATGGGTGACCTGCTGTTCGCCACCGTTAACCTGTCGCGCCATCTTGGCAGTAAAGCGGAAACGGCGCTGCAAAAGGCCAATGACAAGTTTGAGCGCCGGTTCCGCGAAGTCGAAGCGATCATCGCAGCACAGGGGTTAAGCATGCCGGGCGCCACGCTGGAGCAGATGGAAGCGGCCTGGCAGCAGGTAAAACTGGGCGAAAAAAGCTGATTATTCCAGCGCTGTGCATAAAGTCGCCATGTGTGCTTACTCGTTTCAGCGCGGCAACAACTTTGTGACGCACATCAACATTTCATTGGCAGCTATCCGCTATGGTAGGACGCAGCAATGCGTTGGAGGATGGCTGTGATTCATCAATTGTGGCTGATAGCGGTTTCCAGTATACTGTTTTCCCGTCCTGGTTATTCCACCGTCTTTAAACCTAAACTCTCAGGTTCAGCATGACAACGAATTATATTTTTGTGACCGGCGGGGTCGTTTCCTCTCTGGGTAAAGGCATTGCCGCCGCCTCCCTCGCAGCCATTCTCGAAGCTCGTGGTCTGAACGTGACCATCATGAAGCTGGACCCGTATATCAACGTGGATCCAGGCACCATGAGCCCGACCCAGCACGGCGAAGTTTTCGTCACTGATGACGGCGCTGAAACCGATCTCGATCTGGGTCACTACGAGCGCTTCATCCGCACCAAAATGTCGCGTCGTAACAACTTCACCACCGGCCGTATCTACTCAGAAGTCCTGCGCAAAGAGCGCCGTGGCGACTATCTGGGTGCAACCATTCAGGTTATCCCGCACATCACCAACGCCATCAAAGAACGCATTATTGAAGGCGGTGAAGGTCATGATGTGGTGCTGGTCGAAATCGGCGGCACGGTAGGGGATATCGAATCACTGCCATTCCTGGAAGCGATTCGCCAGATGGCCGTGGATGTGGGCCGTGAACACACCATGTATATGCACCTGACGCTGGTACCGTACATGGCGGCTGCCGGTGAAGTGAAAACCAAACCGACTCAGCACTCCGTAAAAGAGCTGCTGTCGATTGGTATCCAGCCAGATGTGCTGATTTGCCGTTCTGACCGTGCCGTACCGGCCAACGAACGTGCCAAAATCGCCCTGTTCTGTAACGTTCCTGAAAAAGCGGTAATCTCGCTGAAAGACGTTGATTCCATCTACAAGATTCCTGGCATGCTTAAGTCGCAGGGCCTGGATGACTATATCTGCAAGCGCTTCAACCTGAATGCACCGGAAGCCAACCTGGCCGAGTGGGAGCAGGTGATCTACGAAGAAGCTAATCCGGGTGGTGAAGTCACCATCGGTATGGTGGGCAAGTATGTTGAGCTGCCGGATGCCTACAAATCCGTTATCGAAGCGCTGAAACATGGTGGCCTGAAAAATCGTGTCACCGTGAACATCAAACTGATCGATTCGCAGGATGTTGAATCCCGCGGTGTCGAATTACTGAAAGATCTGGATGCGATTCTGATCCCGGGTGGCTTCGGCTACCGTGGTGTGGAAGGCAAGCTGATGACCGCACAGTACGCACGTGAAAACAACGTGCCGTACCTGGGCATCTGTCTGGGCATGCAGGTTGCGCTGATGGAGTTCGCGCGTAATGTTGCGGGCATGCCGGGCGCCAACTCCACTGAATTTGTGCCAGACTGTAAATACCCGGTGGTGGCATTAATCACCGAATGGCGTGACGAAGAAGGCAACGTCGAAGTCCGCAGCGAGCAGAGCGATCTGGGCGGCACCATGCGTCTGGGCAGCCAGCAGTGTCAGTTAACGCCGGGCAGCCAGGTTCGCCAGCTCTACGGCTCTGACACCATCGTTGAGCGCCATCGCCACCGCTATGAAGTGAACAATATGCTGTTAAAGCAGATTGAAGCAGCCGGTCTGCGCGTAGCAGGTCGCTCTGGTGATGATCAACTGGTTGAGATTATCGAGATCCCGAACCATCCGTGGTTTGTGGCCTGCCAGTTCCACCCTGAGTTTACCTCGACCCCACGCGACGGCCATCCGTTGTTTGCCGGCTTTGTTAAAGCCGCGCATGAGCATCAGAAGCGTTTAGCGAAGTAAGTTTCACAGACAACGCGCGAACTTTTCGCGCGTTGTCTGTCTTAGGATTGACTAACTTGTACTGAGGAAAATCGTAATGTCCAAAATCGTAAAAGTCATCGGTCGCGAAATTATCGACTCACGTGGTAACCCGACTGTTGAAGCTGAAGTGCATCTGGAAGGCGGTTTTGTAGGCCTGGCCGCTGCGCCATCAGGTGCCTCTACCGGTTCACGCGAAGCGCTGGAACTGCGTGACGGTGACAAATCACGTTTCCTGGGCAAAGGCGTAACCAAAGCCGTTGCTGCAGTAAACGGTCCGATTGCTGAAGCGGTAAAAGGCAAAGACGCGAAAGATCAGGCGAACATCGATAAGATCATGATCGACCTGGACGGTACTGAGAACAAATCTAACTTCGGTGCTAACGCCATTCTGGCTGTGTCACTGGCAGCGGCTAAAGCAGCTGCAGCTTCTAAAGGTCAGGCGCTGTATGAGCACATCGCTGAGCTGAACGGCACCCCAGGCAAATACTCTATGCCACTGCCTATGATGAACATCATCAACGGCGGCGAACATGCCGACAACAACGTCGACATCCAGGAATTCATGATCCAGCCGGTTGGCGCTTCTAACGTTAAAGAAGCTATCCGTATGGGTTCTGAAGTATTCCACAACCTGGCAAAAGTGCTGAAAAGCAAAGGCATGAGCACGGCAGTGGGTGACGAAGGCGGCTACGCGCCTAACCTGGGTTCCAACGCCGAAGCGCTGGCTGTCATCGCTGAAGCGGTAAAAGCAGCAGGCTACGAGCTGGGCAAAGACATCACTCTGGCGATGGACTGTGCGGCATCTGAGTTCTACAAAGATGGCAAATACGTTCTGGCCGGTGAAGGCGGTAAAGCGTTCACCTCTGAAGAGTTCACCCACTTCCTGGAAGATCTGACTAAACAGTATCCGATCGTCTCTATCGAAGATGGCCTGGATGAATCTGACTGGGACGGCTTCGCTTACCAGACCAAAGTGCTGGGCGATAAAATCCAGCTGGTGGGCGACGACCTGTTCGTGACCAACACCAAAATTCTGAAAGAAGGTATCGATAAAGGTATCGCTAACTCCATTCTGATCAAATTTAACCAGATCGGTTCTCTGACCGAAACCCTGGCTGCGATCAAAATGGCGAAAGATGCGGGCTACACTGCCGTGATCTCTCACCGTTCAGGCGAAACGGAAGATGCAACCATCGCTGACCTGGCGGTAGGTACTGCAGCGGGCCAGATCAAAACCGGTTCAATGAGCCGTTCTGACCGTGTTGCTAAGTACAACCAGCTGATCCGTATCGAAGAAGCGCTGGGTTCTAAAGCGCCATTCAACGGTCTGAAAGAAGTTAAAGGTCAGTAATGACCCTGTGCTGATGGCGCGTTAAGCGGCATCGCATACACTGAAAGCCCCGCCTTGTGCGGGGCTTTTGCTTTTTCGTGTCGCGCAGCTGTTGTTGTGCGGTACACGCTGGCATAATCAGCGCCCCGATTTATCCAGGCGAGTAAAAAATGTTCTACCCGATTAACGAAATGTTCCAGACACTGCAGGGCGAAGGTTATTACACCGGCGTGCCTGCTATTTTCATCCGCCTGCAGGGCTGCCCGGTGGGCTGTAGCTGGTGTGATACCAAACATACCTGGGAAAAGCGGGCAGATCGGGAAACGTCGCTGGGCGATATTTTGATCAAGACAGTGGAAAGCGACGCCTGGGGTGATGCCGATGCGGCGACCCTGGTGAGTGCCATTGCGCAGCAGGGCTGGACGGCGCGCCACGTGGTGATTACCGGTGGTGAACCGGCGATTTATGACCTGCGTCCGTTAACGACTGCGCTGGAGCAGCACGGTTTCCAGTGCCAGATTGAGACCAGCGGAACCCACGAGATCCACTGTTCCGAACAGACCTGGGTGACTGTCTCCCCGAAGGTCAACATGCGCGGCGGCTACGATGTGCTGCCCCAGGCGCTAAGCCGGGCCGATGAAATTAAACATCCTGTGGCGCGTCAGCGTGATGTGGACGCACTGGATCTGCTGCTGGCGGGGATGGATGACACCAAAGCCCGAATTATCGCCCTGCAGCCCATCAGTCGCAAAGATGAGGCTACCCGACTCTGCATTGAGACCTGTATTGCACGCAACTGGCGTCTGTCGATGCAGACCCATAAATATCTCAATATCGCCTGATAAAGCGCGCGATGTCGTTAACCGCAGGAAAGAGGTGATTCAGATACGTGACGGAAAGGGAAATAGTGTCGGATCGAAGGGTTCGATCCGACAGGTTTAGCCGCGGTAAACGCAGCCTGCGGTGCAGGTTTCTTTGATCATGACCGCGCTTAACAGCGGCAGTTGCGGCTTAATCTGATCCCAGATCCATTTCGCCAGCACTTCGCTGGTGGGATTTTCCAGGCCAGGAATATCATTCAGATAGTAGTGGTCCAGCCGATTGTAAAGAGGCTTAAACACCGCCTTCAGTTCAGCAAAATCCATAACCCAGCCGGTATGCGCATCCACTTCGCCGGTAATCTCCAGACGAACCAGGAACGAATGACCGTGCAGACGGCCACATTTGTGTCCGGCCGGCACATTCGGAAGATGGTGCGCGGCTTCGAACTGGAACTCTTTAAACAAGGTGGTAGACATAGTGGTTCTCAGACATTTAAAAACCGCTGAATTCTACCTGATTACCGCTTTTTTCGCACCCGCGCCGCACAAAGCGATACTTTCCCATCCGATTACCGGATCGTGTCGAGCTAATTAACTAATAAATCACCCGTTTGCTTATCAGTTTTAACGATTAACCCTACCAGAAAAACCACTTAGTCATTTTGGTTATTTGATATGTCGAAGGTGTATTTAATCGTTAATATACGGACCGGTAACCTACGCACTCTTCCGCCACTTTACGGTCCGGACTTCTGATACTGGAATTTTTAACGCGATGACGACTCAGGCACCTGGTTCACTGCTTCCGCTCTCACCGGAACAACTCGCCCGCTTACAGGCGGCGACGACAGATTATTCCCCGACTCAACTGGCGTGGCTGTCAGGCTATTTCTGGGGCCGGGTAGAGCAGACGCCGGGTGGCGCCGTCGCCAGCAGCGCACCGTCCGCGCCCGCCGCTGAAGCGCCGGTTATTACCTTGCTTTCCGCCTCTCAGACCGGCAATGCCCGTCGCCTGGCGGAGCAGCTGCGTGATGATCTGCTGGCTGCGAAGCTGAACGTAAACCTGGTGAATGCCGGTGATTACAAGTTTAAGCAGATTGGCCAGGAAAAAATGCTGGTGGTGGTCACCTCTACTCAGGGCGAAGGTGAGCCACCGGAAGAGGCGGTGGCGCTGCATAAATTCCTGATGTCGAAGAAGGCACCGAAAATGGAGGGGGCGGCCTTTGCAGTGTTTGGCCTGGGCGATACCTCTTATGAATTCTTCAGTCAGGCGGGCAAAGATTTTGACAGCCGTCTGGCGGCGCTGGGCGGCGAACGTCTGCTGGACCGCGTTGATGCGGATGTCGAGTATGCAGAGCAGGCCACGGCCTGGCGCGGTGCGCTGACGGAAATTCTGAAAAAGCGCGTGCCGACCGAATCCCCGGCGCAGGCTGCGGCGACAGCGGCAGGCACCGTCAACGAAGTGACCACCAGTCCCTACAGCAAAGAGTCTCCACTCAGCGCCAGCCTGGCGGTGAATCAGAAAATTACCGGACGTGACTCAGACAAAGATGTGCGCCATATCGAAATCGATCTGGGCGACGCCGGTCTGCGCTATCAGCCTGGCGATGCGCTGGGCGTCTGGTATGAAAATGACGCGGCGCTGGTCAGCGAACTACTGGAGCTGGTCTGGCTGAAAGGCGATGAGTCAGTGGAGGTTCAGGGCAAAACCCTGCCGCTGGCTGAGGCGCTGCAGAAGCACTTTGAGCTGACAGTGAATACCGCGCAGATTGTCGCACAGTACGCTCAGCTGTCCCGTAACGCCGAGCTGCTGTCGCTGGTGGATGATAAAGCCCGTCTGCAGCAGTATGCGCAGCACTATCCGATTGTGGATATGGTGCGGCTGGCACCGGCTGAACTGAGCGCTGAACAGCTGACCGGGCTGCTGCGCCCGCTGACGCCGCGACTCTACTCTATCGCCTCTTCACAGGCCGAAACCGACACCGAAGTGCACATCACTGTAGGTGCCGTGCGCTTCGATATTGAAGGCCGCCAGCGCGGCGGCGGTGCATCGACCTGGCTGGCCGATCGTGTTGAAGAAGAGGGCGAAGTCCGCGTCTTCATCGAGCACAACGACAATTTCCGCCTGCCGGCTAATCCGGACGCGCCGGTGATCATGATTGGCCCGGGCACCGGCATCGCGCCGTTCCGCGCCTTTATGCAGCAGCGCGACAACGACGGTGCCAGCGGCAAAAACTGGCTATTCTTTGGTAATCCGCACTTCACCGACGATTTCCTCTATCAGGTGGAGTGGCAGAAATATGTGAAGGATGGCCTGCTGACGAATATTGACCTTGCCTGGTCACGCGATCAGGCAGAGAAGATTTACGTACAGGATAAGATCCGCGCGAAAGGGGCCGAAGTCTGGCGCTGGATTGAAGAGGGCGCGCATCTTTATGTCTGTGGCGACGCGAATCGTATGGCAAAAGACGTCGAGCAGGCATTGCTGGATGTGGTGGTCGAACACGGCGGAATGGATCGTGAAACGGCCGACGAATTTTTAAGTGAGCTGCGCATTGAGCGCCGTTATCAGCGAGACGTTTACTAATGAGTGATAAACACCCTGGACCGCTGGTTGTAGAAGGTAAGTTAACCGACGCTGAGCGCCTGAAGAAGCAGAGCAACTATCTGCGCGGCACCATTAAAGAAGATCTGGAAGAGGGTCTGACCGGTGGCTTTACCGGCGATAACTTCCTGCTAATCCGTTTTCACGGCATGTACCAGCAGGACGATCGCGACATTCGCGCTGAACGTGCGGAGCAGAAGCTGGAACCGCGCCACGCCATGATGCTGCGCTGCCGACTGCCGGGCGGGATCATTACGCCGACGCAGTGGCTGGCCATCGACAAATTTGCTACCGACAAAACCATTTATGGCAGCATCCGTCTGACCAACCGTCAGACCTTCCAGTTTCACGGCATTCTGAAGAAGAACGTCAAGCCAACGCATCAGATGCTGCATGAAGTGGGGCTGGATGCGCTGGCGACCGCCAACGACGTCAACCGTAACGTGCTCTGTACGTCGAACCCGGTTGAGTCGGAACTGCATCAGGAAGCGTATGAGTGGGCGAAGAAGCTCTCCGAGCATCTGCTGCCGCGCACCCGTGCCTATGCCGAGATTTGGTGGGATAAAGAAAAAGTCGCGACAACAGACGAAGAGCCGATTCTCGGTGAAACCTATCTGCCGCGTAAATTCAAAACGACGGTAGTGATCCCGCCGCATAACGATGTAGATCTGCACGCCAACGATCTGAACTTTGTCGCCGTCGCCGAGAACGGCAAGCTGGTGGGCTTCAACCTGCTGGTGGGAGGCGGTCTTTCGATCGAGCACGGTAACAAAGCGACTTACGCGCGTACCGCCAGCGAATTTGGTTACTTCCCGGTTGAAAAGATCCTCGATGTTGCCGAGGCGGTCGTGACGACGCAGCGTGACTGGGGTAACCGTACCGACCGTAAAAACGCCAAAACCAAGTACACCCTGGAACGCGTTGGCGTCGAGACCTTTAAAGCGGAAGTTGAAAAACGCGCTGGCCTGACGTTTGAGCCGATCCGTCCCTATGAGTTCACCACCCGTGGCGATCGCATTGGCTGGATCAAAGGCATCGACAACAAATGGCATCTGACGCTGTTTATCGAAAATGGTCGCCTGCTCGACTATCCGGGCCGACCGCTGAAAAGCGGCATCGCGGAAATTGCGAAAATCCATCAGGGTGACTTCCGCCTGACCGCCAATCAGAACCTGATTGTGGCGGGCGTGCCGGAAAGCGAAAAAGCGCAGATTGAAGCGATCGCCCGCGCACATGGTCTGATGGATCATGTGACGCCACAGCGCGAAAACTCGATGGCCTGCGTCGCGTTCCCGACCTGTCCGCTGGCGATGGCAGAAGCCGAACGCTTCCTGCCCGCGTTTGTGACTAAAGTCGAGGGCATCATGCACGCGCATGGCGTTGGTGATGAGCACATAGTGTTACGCGTTACCGGTTGTCCGAACGGTTGCGGCCGTGCCATGCTGGCTGAACTGGGTCTGGTGGGTAAAGCGCCAGGCCGCTACAACCTGCATCTGGGCGGAAACCGCAGCGGAACGCGTATTCCCCGTATGTATCGTGAAAACATTAACGAAAGCGAAATTCTCGCCACCATTGATGAGCTGGTGGGACGCTGGGCCACCGAGCGCCAGGCCGCTGAAGGCTTTGGTGACTTCACCATCCGCGCAGGCATTGTTGCGCCGGTGCTGGACCCGGCACGCGACTTCTGGGAGGAAGCAAAATGAGTCAGCCCGACCTCGCAGCACTGAATGAGATGTCCAAAGTCCAGCGTGCGATGGCGCTGGCGGCGACCAATGCGCAGCTGGAGAAGTCATCAGCAGAAGAGCGGGTCAGCTGGGCGCTGGAGAATCTGCCGGGCGCCTATGTGCTCTCCTCCAGTTTCGGTATTCAGGCCGCGGTGTCGCTGCATCTGGTGACGCGTCAGCAGCCCGATATTCCGGTGATCCTGACCGACACTGGCTATCTGTTCCCGGAGACCTATCGTTTTATTGATGAGCTGGCGAACCAGCTTAATCTCAACCTCAAAGTGTTCCGTGCCGAAACCTCACCGGCCTGGCAGGAAGCGCGCTATGGCAAACTGTGGGAGCAGGGGGTCGAGGGGATTGAGAAATATAACGAGATCAATAAAGTCGAGCCGATGAACCGGGCTATTGAAAGCCTGAGTGCCCAGACCTGGTTTGCCGGTCTGCGCCGCGATCAGTCCGGCAGCCGGGCGAATCTGCCGGTGCTGAGCGTGCAGCGAGGCGTCTTCAAGCTGCTGCCGATTATCGACTGGGATAACCGCCAGATTCATCAGTATCTGGAGCAGCACAAGCTGAAGTATCATCCGCTGTGGGATGAAGGCTACCTTTCGGTGGGCGATACCCACACCACCCGCAAGTGGGAGCCGGGTATGGCAGAAGAAGAGACGCGCTTCTTTGGTCTTAAACGCGAGTGTGGTCTGCACGAAGGCTGATGCCGTGCTTCTCTCCCCCGCCAGGGGGAGAGAATGTCTCCGTGCAGTCAGTCAGGCAGGAAGTTAAACGCCTTTTAATCCGGCAAACGCCTCCGCTGCACGGGTCACATTCACTTTCGTCACCTCATACTCCGCCACCGCGACAAACGGATCTTCCGCTAAGATCGCATCCAGCTTTTCACGTTCCATCTCCCTGACCATCAGCATGCCGCCCGTGCGTGGATCTTTACGTCCCGCGGCAATAAAAAAGCCCGCATCAAAATAGCGATCGAGCCAGTCGATATGGCCTGCCAGCAGCGCTTCAACCTCTTCTATCGGACGAACGTAATTCAGAAATACCACGTACATGTCAGATCCTCACACTTTGGGATTGGTCAGTTCGCTGAGCAGCGGCAGCAGCACGCGAACACTGTCGCGGGTTCGCAGGGTTATCTGGCCCGGCAGCCAGCGGTCGAGATAGCTCAGATTATCCAAATCAGTCTGATGACGGGTTACGCCATCAGGAAAGTGGTGGCTGCGATGACGCTGTAACGCGCCATCTTTATTTCCCAGCGTCCAGTTGCTGGCGGTGACATCCAGCAGCGGAAAGCCCGCCCTGTCGAAGGCATTCAGACCGTTGAAGTCTTTGCGATTCAGCTGGTGGCTGGCAGCGGGAATGCCCAACTGACGGGCCAGTAGCAGAGCGCGGTCGCTGGTCTGCTTGCGCACCGCCCGAGGCGTGTTCATGCCGCTGTTGAAATAGAGATGATCGCCGGTGATCAGGCTGTTCAGATCGATGACCAGCAGCGTATTTTTCTTCTCACGCGTGCTCATCCGCTCAACATAATCATCCATGCCGTGCAGATCGGTTTCTCCGGCGCTGAGCGCCACAAAGCGGATGCCGTAGTGCAGCGGTTTGTGACTCAACTGCTGTGCCAGCTCCAGCATCACGCCAAGACCCGACGCATTATCGTCGACGCCCTGCAGACGTAAGCCGCCCAGATTATGATGGACCTGGCTGCTGTTCTGCGGCGTCCAGGTATCCAGATGCGCCACGATCAGAATCTCCTGCGGCACGCTGCCTGCACGCGCGGCTATCACCGAGGTGGCCGTGAGCTTATGCCAGCGCTGCGTACCGTCATCCTCCTGCCATTTATAGCCGGTGTTGAACTGGCGGGTATCGGTTTTATACCCCAGCGCGGTAAATTGCTGTTGCAGATAGTCAGCGGCCATCAGCTCAGCCGGACTTCCGCTCATCCGGCCAGGAAAATAGGTGGCGATGTGCCGGACCTGCTGTTCGGCAAACTGACCCGCTGGCGCGGCCAGGACCAGCGGGGAAATGAGTGCGCTAAACAAAACTGTCGCGACCCTCAGGCGGAGGGAACAAAACATAGTGCATCCTTTTTTTTCATTATCCGGGAGCCAACAGGCATGCGGGCCAGGGCCAGCCATGCCGCGCGCATTATACGCCTTTTGTTCTGTGAGCTGGTTAGCGGAATCGGGCGCTGCTCTGAGCGAAAGCACGAACACACATTTATTACTGGCATTTATCTGCTTTTGCAGACGCAGGCGCGGCCCTGAATGTGTGAACCTGTTCACAAAAAAGCCATTAAATACATCTGCTAAGAACAAATTGTTCTGTGCTTTGCGGCGTCGTTATTCCATTCGGTAACTACTCATTCCAATTCGTAATTTCATCTGGATAAACTCAGCGACGTATAGTCGCGTTAATACAAAGTTAAATCATCAGGGTTAACGTGGACTATTTGCCTCTTTTTGCCGATCTCTCTGGCCGCCCGGTTCTGGTTGTCGGCGGTGGAGATATTGCGGCGCGAAAAATTGAACTGCTGCGTCGCGCGCGCGCGCGTATTCAGATCGCCTCTCGTGAACTCTGCCCTGAACTGCAGGCACTGCTGGATAAGCAGGAGCTGGAGTGGGTGGCGACCGCATTTGACCCGACCCAGCTGGATGATGTTTTCCTGGTGATTGCCGCCACCGACGACAACCAGCTTAATACCCAGGTTTTTGAAGCCGCAAACGCGCGGCATAAGCTGGTTAACGTGGTCGACGACCAGCCAAAATGCACCTTTATCTTCCCGTCGATTGTTGACCGCTCACCGCTGGTGGTGGCGATCTCCTCCAGCGGCACCGCACCGGTGCTGGCACGCATGCTGCGCGAAAAAATCGAAACGCTGCTGCCCGCCAGTCTTGGTCAGATGGCGGAGGTAGCCGGACTCTGGCGCGATAAGGTCAAACAGCGCTTCAGCCGCATGTCCGATCGTCGGCGTTTCTGGGAGCGTGCCTTCGACGGTCTGTTCGCCAGTCAGATGTCCGCCGGTAACGTCGAAGAGGCGAAGCGCACGCTGGATCGTGAACTGCTGGAAGAGCCAACCCGTCAGGGCGAGATCTTTCTGGTCGGTGCCGGGCCGGGCGACAGCGGCCTGCTGACGCTGCGTGGCCTGCAGGTAATGCAGTTAGCCGATGTGGTGCTCTACGACCATCTGGTCAGCGAAGAGGTGCTGGACCTGGTGCGTCGCGACGCCGACCGCATCTGCGTCGGTAAACGCGCCAGCGCGCATACGTTGCCGCAGGAAGAGATTAATCAGTTGCTGGTTTCACTGGCGCTGAAAGGTAAGCGCGTTGTCCGCCTTAAGGGCGGCGATCCCTTTATCTTTGGCCGCGGCGGCGAAGAGCTGCAGGCGGCACAGCAGGCGGGCGTGCCGTTCCAGGTGGTGCCGGGCGTCACCGCGGCTGCCGGCGCGACAGCCTATGCCGGGATTCCGCTGACCCATCGCGATTACGCGCAGAGCGTGATGTTTATTACCGGTCACTGCCGTCCCGATGGCGATGATATTGACTGGCCATCGCTGGCGCGTGCGCGTCAGACGCTGGCGATCTACATGGGCACGGTTAAAGCAGCCGCTATCAGCGCAGCGCTGATTCAGCACGGTCGCGCGCCATCAACGCCAGTGGCGGTGATCAGTCGCGGCACCCGTCAGGATCAACAGGTGCTGACCGGCACCTTAGAACAACTTGAGGCGCTGGCCGCCTCGGCACCTACTCCGGCGCTGCTGGTGATTGGAGAGGTGGTTAATCTGCACGGGCAACTCGCCTGGTTTAAACATTCAGCACAACAGGGGACTCGCGAGTCCGCCGTTGTCAATCTGGCTTGAGGGAAAATCATGGACCAAAAACGACTCACTCATCTGCGTCAGCTGGAGGCGGAGAGTATCCACATCATTCGCGAAGTGGCAGCGGAGTTCAGCAACCCGGTGATGATGTACTCCATCGGCAAAGACTCCTCGGTGATGCTGCATCTGGCGCGTAAAGCCTTTTATCCGGGCACGCTGCCGTTCCCGCTGCTGCATGTGGATACCGGCTGGAAATTCCGTGAAATGTACGCGTTTCGCGACCGCACCGTGAAAGCGATGGGCGCAGAGTTGCTGGTTCACCGCAATCCGGAAGGCGTGGCGATGGGGATTAACCCTTTTGTCCACGGCAGTGCCAAACACACTGACATTATGAAGACCGAAGGGCTGAAGCAGGCGCTGAACAAATATGGTTTTGATGCGGCCTTTGGTGGCGCTCGTCGCGATGAAGAAAAGTCACGCGCCAAAGAGCGTATCTACTCCTTCCGTGACCGCTTCCATCGCTGGGATCCGAAAAACCAGCGTCCTGAGCTGTGGCACAACTACAACGGCCAGATCAACAAAGGCGAGAGCATCCGTGTCTTCCCGCTGTCGAACTGGACCGAACTGGATATCTGGCAGTACATCTTCCTGGAAAACATCGAGATCGTGCCGCTCTATCTCGCCGCGCCGCGTCCGGTGCTGGAGCGTGATGGCATGCTGATGATGATCGATGACGATCGCATCAACCTGCAGCCGGGTGAAGAGATCACCCAGCGGATGGTCCGTTTCCGTACGCTCGGCTGCTGGCCGCTGACTGGGGCGGTAGAGTCCGAAGCGCAGACGCTGCCGGAGATCATCGAAGAGATGCTGGTCTCCACCACCAGCGAGCGTCAGGGCCGCATGATCGATCGCGATCAGTCCGGTTCGATGGAACTGAAAAAACGCCAGGGTTATTTCTAAGGAGACGCCAGATGAATACCGTAATTGCACAACAGATTGCCGACCAGGGCGGCGTTGAAGCCTGGCTGACCGCTCAACAGCATAAGAGCCTGCTGCGTTTTCTGACCTGCGGCAGCGTGGACGACGGAAAAAGTACCCTGATTGGGCGTCTGCTGCATGACACCCGTCAGATCTATGAAGATCAGCTTTCATCACTGCACAACGACAGCAAACGACACGGCACCCAGGGCGAGAAGCTCGACCTGGCGCTGCTGGTGGATGGCCTGCAGGCGGAGCGTGAGCAGGGCATTACTATTGATGTGGCCTACCGCTACTTTTCGACCGAAAAGCGTAAATTTATTATCGCGGACACGCCGGGACATGAGCAGTACACCCGCAACATGGCGACCGGCGCGTCAACCTGCGATCTGGCGATCCTGCTGATCGATGCACGTAAAGGCGTACTGGATCAGACCCGCCGTCACAGCTTTATCTCAACGCTGTTGGGCATCAAACACCTGGTGGTGGCGATCAACAAGATGGACCTGGTGGAGTACGATCAGGCACGCTTCGAGCAGATCAAACAGGATTACCTGGATTTTGCTGCCCAGCTGCCGGAAGACCTTGATATCCGCTTTGTGCCAATGTCAGCGCTGGAAGGGGACAACGTTGCCTCTGCCAGTCAGACCATGCCGTGGTACAGCGGACCGACCCTGCTGGATGTACTGGAAACCGTGGAGCTGAAGCGCGTTGTCGATCATCAGCCGATGCGTTTCCCGGTGCAGTATGTGAACCGTCCCAACCTGGATTTCCGTGGCTATGCCGGTACTCTGGCGTCGGGCAGCGTGCAGGTGGGCCAGCGGGTAAAAGTGCTGCCGTCTGGCGTGGAGTCGACTATTGCCCGTATTGTGACTTTTGATGGCGATTTGCAGGAAGCGGGTGCAGGCGAAGCGATTACGCTGGTACTGCAGGATGAGATTGATATCAGCCGTGGCGATCTGCTGGTGGATGCCAGCGAAGCACTGGCTGCGGTGCAGTCTGCCAGCGTTGATGTGGTCTGGATGGCGGAACAGCCGCTGCAGGCCGGTCAGAGCTATGACCTGAAAATCGCCGGTAAGAAAACCCGTGGTCGCGTTGAGAAGGTGCTGCATCAGGTCGAGATCAATTCGCTGGAGACGCGTCAGGTCGATTCGCTGCCGCTGAACGGTATTGGTCGCATTGAGATCACCTTTGACGAACCGATGGTGCTCGATAGCTATCAGCAGAACCCGGTAACCGGCGGCATGATCTTTATCGATCGCCTGAGTAACGTCACCGTGGGTGCCGGCATGATCCATCAGCCAAACCATGATGCGCCGGTTAACAGCGGTGAGTTCAGCGCGTTTGAGCTGGAACTGAATGCGCTGGTGCGTCGTCACTTCCCACACTGGAACGCGCGCGACCTGCTGGGCGGTCAATAATGGCGCAGCACGATGATAACGTGGTGTGGCATGACCATCCGGTAACACGTGCTTCTCGCGAGCAGCAGCACGGCCATCAGGGCGTGGTGCTGTGGTTCACCGGGCTTTCGGGCTCGGGGAAATCCACCGTCGCAGGTGCGCTGGAGCAGGCGCTGCACCGCATCGGTGTCAGCACCTATCTGCTGGATGGTGACAATGTGCGTCACGGCCTCTGTCGTGACCTCGGCTTCAGCGATGATGACCGCAAGGAGAACATCCGTCGGGTCGGTGAAGTGGCGAAGCTGATGGTGGATGCCGGACTCGTGGTGCTCACCGCCTTTATTTCGCCGCATCGCGCCGAGCGTCAGATGGTGCGCGACCTGCTGGAGCCAGGGCAGTTTATCGAGGTGTTTGTCGATACACCGTTAGCGGTGTGTGAAGCGCGCGATCCGAAAGGTTTATATCGCAAAGCGCGCGCCGGTGAGCTGCGTAATTTCACCGGCATCGACAGCGTCTATGAGGCGCCAGACAGCCCGGAAATCAAGCTGGATGGCGAACAATTGGTTACAAAACTGGCTGCCCAATTGTTAGACCTGCTGCGTGACCGCGATATCATCAGATCCTGAAGAGACAGCGGCAGATCGGGTCTGATCTGCCGCCCTCGCGCCAACAGGATGCCTATGCAGAACATTACCCCAATGCTCGCCCGTAAAGATGACTCAGCCCCGGATGAGCCACGCTCACTGCTGCCGGGCGGCGTTATCGGCTTTCTTGCTTACTGGTGTGCGCTGGCGATTCCATTCCTGCTGTTCGGCTCTAACACGCTGTTTTTCTTTCTCTATACCTGGCCATTCTTTCTGGCGCTGTTGCCGGTCGCCGTGGTGACGGGTATTGCACTGAATACGCTGCTGAGCGGGCAGTGGCTCTGGGCCGCGCTTGCCACAGTGATTATGGTGGTCACGCTCTTCTGGTTAATGTTCTCATTTCTTTCTGGCTGGTAAGCCATCACTGCGCCTGTGCTGATGTGCAAACGCATCGGCAGGTTACAAATCTTTTCCCGCCAGAATCGGTACTGATTACCCGGACGCGCAGCAAAGCATGCCATTTTCGCCGCTGGTGTGGAGTCCTGTGCAAAGTTATGGGATGATTGGGCCGTTTTTAGGGGGCGGGATGGGAAAACTGACGTTACTGTTATTGGTGCTGCTAGGCTGGCTGCAATATTCATTGTGGCTGGGGAAAAATGGCATCCATGACTATACGCGCGTCAATGATGATGTCGCGGTGCAACAGGCAAACAATGCCAAACTGAAATCGCGAAACGATCAGCTGTTTGCCGAAATTGATGACCTCAATGGCGGCTCGGAAGCGATCGAGGAGCGTGCGCGCAATGAACTGGGCATGATTAAGCCCGGTGAGACCTTCTATCGTCTGGTGCCTGACCAGAATAAACGCAACGCGCAACAATCAGCGCAAAACCTACAACGATAAAACATGAACACTCTGGCCTCCCTTGCGGATGTGATTGCCGTGGTGCCCGCTGCCGGGATCGGCAGCCGCATGCAGGCAACCTGTCCAAAGCAGTATCTGACGATTGGTCAGCACACCCTTCTGGAACACAGCATTGCACGTCTGTTTTCCCATCCCGCTATCAGACAGGTGATTGTTGCCCTTAGCCCCGATGACGAGCACTTTGCTTCCCTGCCGCTGGCACGCGATCCGCGCGTGGTCAGGGTCACAGGCGGAGAGACTCGTGCCGAATCGGTGCTGGCAGGACTCCAGGCCGCACAGGGTTCCGCCTGGGTGCTGGTCCATGACGCTGCGCGTCCCTGTCTGCATCCCGACGATCTCCAGCAACTGCTCAACGTGCGCGAACAGAGCCACGTAGGCGGAATTCTGGCCGCGCCCGTGCGCGACACGATGAAGCGGGGCGAGCCGGGCAAAGCGGCAGTGGCCCATACCGTAGAACGTGACGATCTCTGGCACGCCTTAACACCGCAATTTTTCCCTCATGCACTGCTCACCGCCTGCCTGACGCGGGCGCTGGCAGAAGGCGCGACCATCACCGATGAAGCGTCGGCGCTAGAGTATTGCGGCTACCATCCGCTGCTAGTCAGCGGACGCAGTGATAACATCAAAGTCACCCGGCCAGAAGATCTGGCGCTGGCGGCTTTTTATCTGAGTCAGATTCAATTAGAGGAGAGCGCATGATGCGTATCGGTCACGGTTTTGACGTTCACGCCTTTGGCGGAGAAGGTCCGTTAGTGATTGGCGGTGTGCGGATCCCGTTTGAACACGGTTTTATCGCCCATTCGGATGGCGATGTAGCGCTGCATGCGCTGACTGACGCGCTGCTTGGCGCAGTAGCGATGGGCGACATCGGCAAGCTGTTTCCCGACACCGATCCGGCCTTTAAAGGGGCGGACAGCCGCGGCCTGTTGCGAGAGGCCTGGCGTCGTATCGAAGCCAAAGGCTATCGTATCGGTAATGTCGACGTTACGATTATTGCTCAGGCTCCGAAAATGCTGCCGCACGTGCCACAGATGCGCATCAACATTGCAGAAGATTTAGGCTGCCATATGGATGCGGTCAACGTTAAAGCGACCACCACCGAGAAGCTCGGCTTTACCGGGCGCGGCGAAGGCATCGCCTGTGAAGCGGTCGCGTTAGTTCTGAAAGCTGACAGCCAATGACGCTGAATTACCTGCACGGCACGCCCGTCGCTTCCGGTGTGATCAAAGCCAACCCGGAAGATTTCGTGGTGGTGGAAGACCTCGGGTATGGCGCGGATGGGGAAGGTGAGCATCTGCTGGTGCGTATCCGTAAGGTCGGGGCCAATACCCGCTTTGTGGCGGAGGCGCTGGCTAAGTATCTTGGTATTCATCAGCGCGACATGAGCTATGCCGGGATGAAAGACCGCCATGCGGTCACGGAGCAGACCCTCTGTTTTCGTCTGCCAGGCAATGCGATGCCCGATCTGCGAGGTTTTTCGCTTGAGGGCGTCGACATTCTGCAGGTGGTGCGCCACAAGCGTAAGCTGCGCATCGGCGCACTGGCAGGGAATACGTTCCGGCTGGTCATTCGCCAGATCAGCGATCGTGATGCGGTTGAAACGCGTCTGGCGCAGATTCGCGATGCGGGCGCGCCCAACTATTTTGGTGAACAGCGTTTTGGTCGCGGCGGCAATAACCTGGTGATGGCGGAAAAGTGGGCGCGCAATGAGATCATTATTCGCGACCGCAACAAGCGCAGCCTGATGCTTTCTGCCGCACGCAGTGCGCTGTTTAATCAGGTGACCAGTGCGCGTCTGCAACAGCAGGGCAGCCTGACGCAGGTGCTCAACGGCGATGCTTTGCAGCTGACTGGCCGTGGCAGCTGGTTTGTTGCCCAGCCTGATGAACTTGCAGAGTCACAGCGCCGGGTTGAACAGCATGAGCTGCGCATTACCGCGCCGCTGCCCGGACGCGGTGAGCCTGGCCCGCAGGCTGACGCGCTGGCCTTTGAACAGCAGGCGCTGGCGGATGAGTCGCTGCTGCTGGAATTAATGGAACGTGAGAAGGTCGATGCCGCCCGCCGCGCCATGCTGGTGGTGCCGCGCGATATGCAATGGAGCTGGTGGGATGACGTCACGCTGGAACTGGCGTTCTGGCTGCCTGCGGGTAGCTTTGCCACCAGCGTGGTCCGGGAGCTGTTGACTCAAACGGATTCGCCCGATCAGCCTGATGAGTAATCTTCGCTGCAACATGACCCGACTTGTGGGTAATGTTGCGGCAAACCCCCACCGTCGTGTGATTTACGCCTACCACTTCCTTGCGTGCCTCGCTAGAATGCAAAAATCGCTGTCCATTCATCACCTGTTGCCATGCCGTTGAAACAGGTTCAGTCACGGCGACCAGTCGAATAAAAAAAGGTCAGAACGAAATGCGGATATTGCTCAGCAACGATGACGGCATTCATGCGCCAGGCATTCAGACTCTGGCAAACGCTCTGCGGCAGATTGCTGACGTGCAGGTTGTTGCTCCCGATCGTAACCGAAGCGGTGCCTCCAACTCCTTAACGCTGGAAACACCTCTGCGTACTTTCACCCATGAAAACGGCGATATCGCGGTTCAGATGGGCACCCCGACCGATTGCGTCTATCTGGGGGTGAATGCGCTGATGCAGCCGCGTCCTGACATTGTGGTGTCAGGCATCAATGCCGGCCCTAATCTGGGCGATGATGTCATCTACTCCGGCACGGTGGCGGCGGCGATGGAAGGGCGACATCTTGGTTTACCGGCGATAGCGGTTTCGCTTAACGGCCATCAGCACTACGCCACTGCGGCAGCGGTGACCTGCGCAATCCTCAGGGCGCTGACGCATGAACCGCTGCGCACCGGCCGCATTCTCAACATCAATGTCCCCGATCTGCCGCTGGCCGAACTTAAAGGCATCCGCGTGACGCGCTGTGGCAGTCGCCATCCAGCGGATCAGGTGATTGCGCAGCAGGATCCGCGTGGCAATACCCTCTACTGGATTGGCCCGCCGGGCGAAAAACTGGATGCGGGCCCGGATACGGACTTTGCCGCCGTGGATCAGGGCTACGTTTCTGTGACCGCACTACATGTCGATTTAACGGCGCACAGCGCGCAGAATGTGCTCAGTGACTGGCTGGCTAAAGCTGAGGTGAACCTGGCATGGTGAATCGGCGTATTGAGACATTGCTGTCACAACTGCGTCAGCAGGGTATTGATGATGAGAACCTGCTGAAAGCCATCAGCGAGGTGCCACGCGAACGGTTTATCGACGAGGCGTTCGAGCATAAAGCCTGGGACAATGTAGCCTTGCCTATCGGCTCCGGTCAGACGATCTCACAGCCCTATATGGTCGCGCGGATGACCGCGTTACTCGGCCTGAATCCGCATTCGCGTGTACTGGAGATTGGTACGGGGTCCGGGTATCAGACAGCGATTCTTGCCCATCTGGTAGACCATGTTTATTCAGTGGAACGCATCAAAGGGCTGCAGTGGCAGGCCAAGCGTCGTCTGAAACAGCTGGATCTGCATAATGTCTCAACCCGCCATGGCGATGGCTGGCAGGGCTGGCCTTCTCGCGGGCCGTTCGATGCCATTATCGTTACAGCCGCTCCACCGGAAATTCCGAATGCGCTGATAGCACAACTGGCAGAAGGCGGCATTATGGTGCTGCCGGTTGGCGAAGATCAGCAGGTACTGAAGCGCCTGCGTCGCCAGGGCGCAGAAGTTACGGAAGAGATCATTGAACCGGTGCGTTTTGTTCCGCTGGTGCAGGGCGATCTCGCCTGACGCTCTTCGTATTTCTTCACAACTGTTTCATGGCACCACCTGGTTGATATTGTTACTATCCAGTTTATTCAACGAAAACACAGATTTTATCGCGCCGCGCAGAGCATTCTGCTGGCCGGTACAGTGAAACAGATAGATCAGCGTTGCCATCACGGGGGATTAATGAGCACGGGAAGCACACTTTTTCAGTTACGCCGTCTGGCGGCACTTTCACTGGTAGGATTCTGGCTTGCAGGCTGCAGCTCCGGCGACAACTCACAGGCACCCATCAGTCGCGTTGGCGATGATGGTGGCATGATGAACAGCCAGGCTGTCGCAGGCCCGGTTTCGGGTGGCGTTCCTGCCGCGCCGTCTCAGGGACAAATGTTAAGCAGAAATTCAGCATCTGTTCCCAGCAATGGTGGAATGATTAGTACCAACAGTAATGTTGAGACGCAGAACGGCCGGATAGTGTACAACCGCAGTTACCAGAATATTCCTAAGGGTAGCTACTCCGGTGAAACGTATACCGTTAAGCGCGGAGACACCTTGTTTTACATTGCCTGGATTACCGGCAATGATTTCCGTGATTTAGCCCAGCGCAATAACGTTGCCGCGCCATATAGCCTGAATGTAGGCCAGACTTTACAGATTGGTAACGGATCGGGCCAGCCGATTACCGGTGGAAATCCCATTACCGTTGCTGATGCAACGCAGGGCGGCGTGCCGGCCGCGCCACAAATTAAATCGCCTGCTGTTGCACAGCAACCTGTTATTACGTATTCTGATGATTCAGGTAATTCGGGTGGCAGCAAATTGTTGCCTTCGAAAGGAGCAAATGTTGCAACGACAACAGCTCCGGTGATTACCGCACCCCCAACGGTTAGCAGTACTACCAACAGTTCAACGCCGGTCGGAAGCTGGCGCTGGCCGACTGACGGGAAGATTATCGATAACTTCTCTGCCGCCGAAGGTGGCAATAAAGGTATCGATATCGCCGGGACGCGCGGACAATCTGTGGTTGCCACTGCTTCAGGACGAGTGGTTTACGCAGGTAACGCACTCCGGGGTTACGGTAATTTGATCATCATTAAACACAACGATGATTACCTGAGCGCCTACGCCCACAACGATACAATGCTGGTTCGGGAACAACAGGAAGTTAAGGCGGGGCAAAAGATCGCTACCATGGGTAGCACCGGAACCAGTTCAGTCAGATTACACTTTGAAATTCGTTACAAGGGGAAATCCGTAAACCCGTTGCGTTATTTACCGCAGCGATAATCCGGCAGAACAAAACTGTTTTATGTTCTGCCCTGGAATCACGGGTAGGAGCCGCTTATGAGCCAGAATACGCTGAAAGTAAACGAGTTACATGAGAACGCGGAATTCGATGAGAATGGAGCTGAAATTTTTGACGAGAAGGCACTCGTTGAAAACGAAGCCAGTGATAGCGACGTAGCGGAAGAAGAGTTGCTATCACAGGGTGCGACGCAGCGTGTATTAGATGCGACGCAGCTCTATCTTGGGGAGATTGGCTATTCTCCGTTGTTAACGGCAGAGGAAGAAGTTTTCTTCGCTCGCCGTGCATTGAGAGGTGACATCCCTTCCCGTCGCCGCATGATCGAAAGTAACTTACGCCTGGTAGTGAAAATCGCCCGTCGTTACAGCAATCGTGGTTTAGCCCTGCTGGACCTGATTGAAGAAGGTAACCTCGGCCTGATTCGTGCCGTTGAGAAATTTGACCCCGAGCGCGGGTTCCGTTTCTCAACCTATGCTACCTGGTGGATTCGTCAGACCATTGAACGGGCGATCATGAATCAAACCCGTACCATTCGTCTGCCGATTCACATTGTAAAAGAACTGAATGTTTATCTGCGAACTGCGCGTGAACTTTCCCACAAGCTCGACCATGAGCCGAGTGCGGAAGAGATCGCCGATCAGCTTGATAAACCTGTTGAGGACGTAAGCCGTATGTTACGTCTCAACGAACGCATTACCTCAGTTGATACGCCATTGGGCGGTGATTCTGAAAAAGCGCTGCTGGATATTCTGGCCGATGAGAAAGACAACGGCCCTGAAGACACCACGCAGGACGATGATATGAAACAAAGCATCGTCAAATGGCTGTTCGAACTGAACGCCAAGCAGCGTGAAGTGCTGGCACGTCGTTTCGGCCTGTTAGGCTATGAAGCGGCAACGCTTGAGGATGTGGGTCGTGAAATCGGCTTAACCCGTGAGCGTGTACGTCAGATTCAGGTTGAAGGTTTGCGCCGTCTGCGAGAAATCCTGCAGGCGCAGGGCCTTAGCATCGAAGCACTGTTTCGTGAATAATCGTCTGTAAGATGGTCTGAGTTCGAATGCAAAAAGCGGTGGTGAAAACCACCGTTTTTTTTATGCCTGCAGAAAAGTGATTTACAGAAGTGTGCCAGCGCCGCACCGTGCGTTCACACGATGCGGCGTGCTATCACACCAGTGATTTAAGCCGGTAAATCCAGTCGAGCGCCTGACGCGGTGTCAGCGTATCCGGATCCAGCGCCTCAAGCGCCTCCACCGCTGGCGAGGTCTCTTCAACCAGCAGCGGCAGCTGAGAACCATCTACCGTTGATGATGCCGAGTGATTTGAAACGGTTTCCAGCTCTTTCAGCTTGTTGCGCGCTCGCTTGATCACCTCTTTTGGCACGCCGGCCAGCGCGGCTACGGCCAGACCATAACTCTTGCTCGCTGCACCTTCCTGAACGCTGTGCATAAAGGCAATAGTGTCGCCATGCTCAACCGCATCCAGATGGACGTTGACCACGCCTTCCATTTTTTCCGGCAATGTTGTCAGCTCAAAGTAGTGGGTGGCAAACAGCGTCATCGCCTTGATGCGGTTCGCCAGGTTTTCGGCGCATGCCCAGGCCAGCGATAAACCGTCGTAGGTCGAGGTGCCGCGTCCAATCTCATCCATTAGCACCAGACTGTTTTCAGTGGCGTTATGCAGGATGTTTGCGGTTTCGGTCATCTCAACCATAAAGGTCGAGCGCCCGGAGGCGAGATCGTCAGCGGCACCGATGCGGGTAAAGATGCGATCCAGTGGTCCAATCAGCGTCTCATCGGCAGGAACGAAACTGCCAATCCATGCCATCAGCGCAATCAGTGCCGCCTGTCGCATATAGGTACTTTTACCACCCATGTTAGGACCGGTAATAATCAGCATTCTGCGCTGGGGTGCCAGTGACAGCGGGTTAGCAATAAACGGCTCTTTCAGGACCTGTTCAACCACCGGATGGCGACCGCCACTGATTTTAATGCCGGCTTTATCCTGCAGCACAGGACGGCAATAGTTCAGGGTCCAGGCACGTTCTGCCAGGTTGCTCAACACGTCCAGTTCGGCCAGCGCGGCGGCACTCAGCTGTAGCGCTTCAAGGTGCGGCAGCAGCTGATCGAACAGCGCCTCATACAGGCTCTTCTCCAGCGACAGCGCTTTACCCTTCGAGGTGAGAACTTTATCTTCGTACTCTTTCAGTTCCGGGATGATGTAGCGCTCAGCGTTTTTCAGCGTCTGACGACGGACATAGTGCATCGGAACCTGATGACTCTGTCCCCGACTCACCTGGATGTAATAACCATGCACACCGTTAAAGCCGACCTTCAGCGTATCCAGTCCCAACTTCTCGCGTTCACGGATCTCCAGCCGGTCAAGGTAGTCGGTAGCGCCATCGGCCAGCGCGCGCCACTCATCCAGCTCCGCGTTGTAGCCTGGCGCAATCACCCCGCCGTCGCGAATCAGCACCGGCGGTGACTCAATCACCGCCTGTTCCAGCAGCTCACGTAACGCGCTGAATTCGCCCATCTGCGTGCGCAGCTTCTGTAGCTGTGGCGCTTTAACGTCGGCCAGCAGTTGGTTGAGTTCCGGCAGTTGTTGAAACGCATGACGCATGCGGGCCAGGTCGCGCGGACGCGCGGTGCGCAGTGCGAGACGCGCCAGGATACGCTCCAGATCGCCGACCTGACGCAGCACCGGCTGCAGTACGTCGCTGAGATTCTGCAGTTCAGCAATCGACTCCTGACGCTGGTTAATGATGCGCACATCACGCAGCGGCATATGCAACCAGCGCTTCAGCATCCGGCTGCCCATCGGGGTGACGGTTTTATCCAGCACAGCCGCTAAGGTGTTGTCAGTACCGCCAGCCAGGTTCTGGGTAATCTCCAGATTGCGGCGGGTGGCGGCATCCATGATGATGCTGTCCTGCTGCCGCTCCATGCTCAGCGAGCGGATGTGGGGCAGCGTGGTGCGCTGGGTATCTTTGACATATTGCAACAGGCAGCCCGCCGCACTCAGTCCGAGGTGCGCGTTCTCTACGCCGAAGCAATTGAGGTCGCGGGTGCCGAACTGCAGATTCAGCTGCTGGCGCGCGGTGTCAATTTCAAACTCCCACAGCGGACGACGGCGCAGGCCACGACGCTGATCGATCAGCGACATCGCCTGAAAATCTTCAGGGTAGAGCAGCTCAGCAGGATTGGTGCGCTGTAGCTCTGCCGCCATGGTTTCGGCATCAGCCGGTTCGCTTAATCGAAAACGGCCTGAGCTGATATCCAGCGTGGCGTAGCCAAAACCGCGCGGACTTTGCACAATCGCCGCCAGCAGATTGTCATGCCGCTCCTGCAATAGCGCCTCATCACTGATGGTGCCGGGTGTTACAATGCGCACCACTTTGCGCTCGACCGGTCCTTTGCTCAGCGCCGGATCGCCTATCTGCTCGCAGATGGCAACCGATTCGCCCAGCTGAACCAGCTTAGCCAGATAGCCTTCAACCGCATGATAGGGCACACCTGCCATCGGGATCGGTTCGCCCGCGGACGCGCCGCGTTTGGTGAGTGAAATCTCCAGCAGCTGTGAGGCGCGTTTTGCGTCGTCATAAAACAGCTCGTAGAAGTCACCCATACGGTAAAACAGCAGAATATCAGGATGCTCAGCCTTGAGGCGCAGGTACTGCTGCATCATGGGCGTATGGGAAGGAAAGTCCTTTTCGGTTGGCTCTTGCATAAGGTTTTAACTCATCTTTAATGCGGTAAATTTCTGGCGGTCAACGCCCATGAAACCGAAAGGGATTCGCGTCGGCGCGCAGGATAACCAGATGATAACGAATAGGGCAGGGCATATGCCAGCCTGATAATCGCCCTGATCCTGACCGGGTGTAACCTGACAGGCATCCTGGCAAATGTGGCGACGGCTGGCGACAGAAAAGTGGCGTTTTTCATGATGCTGGCGCGGTGCTGCGAGGCGGCTCGCGATTTCTGCGTCAGTTTATGGCGGAAGGGGCGGCGCTACAGCGCACAGCAGAAGGAAAATACTTAGTGCAGCCCGTTCTGCAGCGCCCAGACGGCGGCTTCAAGGCGGGATTTGAGGTTCATTTTTTTCAGCAGATATTTGACGTGAACCTTGACCGTGCTTTCACTGATAGCCAGTTTGCGGGCAATCGCTTTGTTGGTCATTCCATCGCTGATCAGTTGCAGGATGTCGCGTTCACGTCGGGTCAGCTGGCTGATATCGCGCGTCTGCGCAGGCTGTGAATTGCGCAACCGCGCAACCAGAATTGGGGTTAACGCTTCGCTCAGTACGATCTGCCCGGCGGCCGCCTGATGCAGCGCTTTCAGCAAGGCTTCGGGTTCCATATCTTTCAGCAGATAACCATCCGCACCGCGCTTCAGCGCGCTGACCACATCCTCTTCATTATCGGAAACGCTGAACACCACCACCCGGCCAGAAAGGGCGATTTCGCGCAGTTGGGTGAGGGTATCCAGCCCGCTCAGACCCGGCATATTAAGATCCAGCAGGATCAGGTCGGGATCGTGCTGTTGTGCCAGCGCCAGACCATCAATGCCGTTACCCGCTTCGGCCACTACCTGCAGTCGTTCATCCAGCGCAATCAGCTGCTTCAGACCGTTGCGCAGCATAGGATGATCATCGATTAATAAGAGCGTAAATTTCTCTGCCGTCACAATCTTTCCTGTCCTATACGCCAGCCCTGTACGGGCGAAGGTGCCTATCTTACCGGTGAAGCGGGGTCGCTATATACCCCCAAAGGACTACTCCTTTATTTCCATTCAGATGCCCTTTTGCTGAAGATGTTCGCAGCTGCAATTAAACCGCATGATTTATAAGGGTTATCTGCATTCAGTTAACTACTTAACCGGGATGAGCTGAGATTGCCACGCCTTTGTAACCTGCATTGCCGTTGATTTGTATCAAGCAAGCCACCAGGCCGGATGCGCAGGATATGCACAATTATTATTCTGCTGATGAGAGATTTATGACCCAATCTGCCCCATTGCAAACCCCGACGCGCGGCGCGTTAATCCAGGACTGGCAACCTGAAAATGAGGCGTTCTGGCAGACGCGCGGCAAGCGTATCGCCAGCCGTAACCTGTGGATTTCTGTTTTTTGCCTGCTGCTGGGCTTCTGCGTCTGGATGCTGTTCAGCACCGTCGCGGTGAATCTGAATAAAGTCGGCTTTAACTTCACTACGGAGCAGCTCTTTTTGCTGACCGCGCTGCCGTCTGTGTCCGGCGCGCTGCTGCGTGTGCCTTACTCTTTTGTTATTCCCATCTTTGGTGGTCGCCGCTGGACTGCTTTCAGCAGCGGCATCCTGATTATCCCCTGCCTGTGGCTCGGCTTTGCGGTACAGGACAGCCAGACCTCATTCGCCACATTTATGGTGATCTCCCTGCTGTGCGGATTTGGTGGCGCTAACTTTGCTTCGAGCATGGGCAACATCAGCTTCTTCTTCCCTAAAGCCCATCAGGGGGGCGCGCTGGGTATCAACGGCGGCCTTGGTAATCTTGGCGTCAGCGTGATGCAGTTTGTCGCACCACTGGCAATCTCCTGTGCCATTTTTGGCTTTGCCGATGTGGGTCAAACCACCGTCACCGGCGACAGCATCTGGCTGGAAAATGCGTCCTGGATCTGGGTGCCTTTCCTGGCGATCGGCACGCTCGCAGCCTGGTTCGGCATGAACGATCTCGCGGCGGCGAAATCCTCGCTGCGTGAGCAGTTGCCGGTGCTGAAACGTCCACATTTGTGGATTATGGCACTGCTCTATCTGGCGACCTTCGGTTCCTTTATCGGATTTTCTGCTGGTTTCGCCATGCTGACGAAAACGCAGTTTCCAGATGTTGTGATCATGCATTACGCCTTTTTCGGCCCGTTAATTGGTGCGCTGGCCCGTTCAGCAGGCGGCATCGTTTCTGACCGCCTCGGCGGTACCCGCGTCACGCTGGTTAACTACATCCTGATGGCGCTGTTTGCCGCACTGTTGTTCCTCACACTGCCGGGAGATGGACATGATGGCTCGTTCATTGCCTTCTTCGCCGTGTTTATGGGCCTGTTTCTGACCGCCGGTCTGGGCAGTGGCTCCACCTACCAGATGATTGCGGTGATCTTCCGCAAGCTGACGCTGGAACGTATCAAAGCTGAAGGTGGTGACGATGCGCATGCGCAGCGTGAAGCGGCAACTGAAACCTCGGCTGCGCTGGGCTTTATCTCCGCCATTGGTGCACTGGGCGGCTTCTTTATTCCACAGACCTTTGGCCTGTCGCTTGCCATGACAGGTTCACCTGCTGGCGCGATGAAAATCTTCCTGGTCTTCTATCTCTGCTGCATCGCCGTGACCTGGCTGGTTTACGGACGAAAAGCCCGCGCCTGATAACGACAAAGCCGGTGTGGCGCACCGGCACCATTTTACTTTCTGTATCGCGACAGATGCAGAGTCAGCAATGTCATACCAGGCCTTCAGGAGTATTCCGGATGAGCAAGTTTCTTGATCGATTTCGTTATTTCAAACAGCTGGCTGAGCCCTTTTCCGGCCAGCATGGGCAGACTTTAAACAGTAACCGCGACTGGGAAGATGGTTATCGCAGCCGCTGGCAGCACGATAAAGTCGTACGCTCTACCCACGGTGTTAACTGTACCGGCTCCTGCAGCTGGAAAATCTACGTCAAAAATGGATTGGTCACCTGGGAGACCCAGCAGACCGACTATCCGCGTACGCGTCCCGATCTGCCTAACCATGAGCCGCGTGGTTGCCCACGTGGAGCCAGCTACTCCTGGTATCTCTACAGCGCTAACCGCCTGAAATATCCGCTGATGCGTAAGAAGCTGATTCAGCTGTGGCGCGACGCGAAAGCGCAGCACAGCGATCCGGTGGAGGCCTGGGCATCCATTATCAGCAATCCAGAGAAAGCGAAAAGCTACAAGCAGGCGCGCGGACGCGGCGGCTTTGTGCGTTCCAGCTGGCAGGAAGTGAACGAGATGATCGCTGCTGCGAACATCTGCACCGCGAAGACCTACGGCCCTGACCGAATTATGGGATTCTCGCCGATTCCGGCGATGTCGATGGTCTCTTACGCTGCCGGCGCTCGTTATCTGTCACTGATCGGCGGAACCTGCCTGAGCTTCTATGACTGGTATTGCGATCTGCCGCCTGCGTCACCGATGACCTGGGGCGAGCAGACCGACGTGCCGGAATCGGCCGACTGGTACAACTCCTCTTACATTATTGCCTGGGGCTCCAACGTGCCGCAGACCCGTACCCCGGATGCGCACTTCTTTACGGAAGTCCGCTATAAAGGGACAAAAACCGTGGCAATCACCCCGGACTATGCAGAAGTCGCGAAGCTGTGCGACCAGTGGCTGAGTCCGAAGCAGGGCACCGACAGCGCGATGGCGCTGGCGATGGGCCATGTGATGCTGAAAGAGTTTCATCTTGATCGCGAAGTCGGTTATTTCCGCGACTATGTGCGCCGCTACACCGATATGCCGATGCTGGTCATGCTGGAGCCACGCGAGGGTGGCTACTACGCCGCAGGCCGTCAGCTACGCGCCAGCGATCTGGTGGATGGTCTGGGTCAGGAGAATAACCCGGAGTGGAAAACCGTGGCGCTGGATCAGGCGACCGGTGAATTGATTGCGCCGCAGGGCTCTATCGGCTTCCGCTGGGGCGAAAAAGGGAAATGGAACCTGGAGCAGCGCGACGGCCTGTCACAAAAAGAAGTGGAGCTGCAACTCAGCCTGCTCGGCAGCCACGATGAGGTCGTTGAAGTCGGTTTCCCTTACTTTGGCGGCATCACCAGCGAGCATTTTAACAGCGTCGCGCTGGATGAGATTCTGCTGCACAAGCTGCCGGTGAAACGCCTGAAACTGGCGGATGGCAGTGAAGCGCTGGTCACCAGCGTCTACGATCTGACGCTGGCGAACTACGGTCTGGATCGCGGCCTTGATGATACTAACTGCGCGCAAAGCTACGACGAAATTAAAGCCTACAGTCCGGCCTGGGCAGAGCAGATTACGGGTGTTTCCCGGCAGAACATCATCCGCATTGCCCGTGAGTTTGCCGAAAACGCCGAGAAAACCCGTGGCCGTTCAATGATTATCGTCGGTGCCGGTATGAACCACTGGTACCACATGGACATGAACTACCGCGGCCTGATGAACATGCTGATTTTCTGCGGCTGCGTCGGTCAGAGCGGCGGGGGCTGGGCGCACTATGTCGGTCAGGAGAAACTCCGTCCACAGACTGGCTGGACCCCGCTGGCCTTTGGCCTCGACTGGCAGCGTCCGCCGCGTCAGATGAACAGCACCTCTTTCTTCTACAACCACTCCAGTCAGTGGCGCTATGAAACCCTGGCTACCAGCGAACTGCTGTCACCGCTGGCGGATAAAAGTCGCTACAGCGGCAGCCTGATCGACCTCAACGTGCGTGCCGAACGCATGGGCTGGCTGCCTTCCGCACCGCAGCTTAACGTCAACCCGCTGCACATCGCGGCGCAGGCGAAAGCCGCCGGTCAGTCCCCGCTGGATTACACAGTGGAAAGCCTGAAGCAGGGCACCATGCGGTTTGCCGCTGAACAGCCGGACGACCCGCAGAACTTCCCGCGTAACCTGTTTGTCTGGCGCTCTAACCTGCTCGGCTCCTCAGGTAAAGGGCATGAGTACATGCTCAAGTACCTGCTGGGCACCGAAAACGGCATTCAGGGTAAAGATTTAGGTCAGCAGGGCCGCGTGAAGCCGGAAGAAGTGGAATGGCTGGATCAGGGTGCCGAAGGCAAGCTGGATCTGGTGGTCACACTCGACTTCCGTATGTCGAGCACCTGTCTCTACTCCGATGTCGTACTGCCAACCGCCACCTGGTATGAAAAAGACGATATGAATACCTCGGATATGCATCCGTTTATTCATCCGCTGTCGGCGGCCGTCGACCCGGCCTGGGATTCAAAAAGCGACTGGGAGATTTATAAAGGCATCGCGAAAGCCTTCTCCGATCTCTGCCCTGGCCATTTAGGTGTTGAAACGGATGTGGTGACGCTGCCGGTGTTGCATGACTCACCGGCCGAACTGGCGCAGCCGTTCGAGACTAAAGACTGGAAAAAAGGCGAGTGCGACCTGATTCCGGGCAAAACCGCGCCACACATTATGGTGGTAGAGCGCGACTATCCGGCGATCTGGGAACGCTTTACCTCGCTGGGACCGTTGCTGGATACCCTGGGTAACGGCGGCAAAGGCATCAGCTGGAACACCAGCAAAGAGGTCGATTTCCTCAAGCTGCTTAACTATGTCAAAGCCGATGGTCCGGCAGCGGGGCGGCCAAATATTGACACGGCGATCGATGCAGCAGAAGTGATCCTGGCACTGGCACCAGAAACCAATGGTCAGGTGGCGGTGAAAGCCTGGCAGGCGCTGGGGGCGATTACCGGTCGTGACCACACGCATCTGGCACTGAACAAAGAAGATGAGAAGATCCGCTTCCGCGATATCCAGGCACAGCCGCGCAAAATTATCTCCAGTCCGACCTGGTCAGGTCTGGAAGATGAACATGTCTCCTACAACGCCTGCTACACCAACGTTCATGAGCTGATCCCGTGGCGTACCCTGAGCGGTCGGCAGCAGCTCTATCAGGACCATGAGTGGATGCGCGCCTTCGGTGAGAGCCTGATGGTTTATCGTCCGCCAATTGATACCCGTGCGGCGAAGCCGTTGCTGAACAGCAAACCCAACGGTAACCCGGAGAAGGCGCTGAACTTCCTGACGCCACATCAGAAATGGGGCATTCACTCCACCTACAGCGACAACCTGCTGATGCTGACGCTATCACGCGGCGGCCCGATTGTCTGGATGAGTGAAGATGACGCCCGCGAGCTGGGCATTGTGGATAACGACTGGATCGAGGCGTTCAACGCCAACGGTGCACTGACCGCGCGTGCGGTGGTGAGCCAGCGTATCCCGGCCGGTATGACCATGATGTATCACGCTCAGGAACGCATCGTGAATATCCCCGGTTCGGAGATCACCAGCCAGCGCGGCGGCATCCATAACTCCGTGACGCGAACCTGCCCGAAACCGACCCATATGATCGGCGGTTATGCCCAGCTCTCCTGGGGCTTTAACTACTACGGCACCGTCGGCTCTAACCGCGATGAGTTCGTGGTGGTCAGAAAAATGAACAACATTAACTGGTTAGATGGGGAAGGCAACGATGCCTGCCAGGGCAGCCAGCAGGAGGTAAAACCATGAAAATTCGTTCACAGGTCGGCATGGTGCTGAATCTCGACAAATGTATCGGCTGCCACACCTGTTCGGTGACCTGTAAAAATGTCTGGACCAGTCGCGAGGGCATGGAATACGCCTGGTTCAATAACGTCGAAAGCAAACCTGGCGTCGGCTATCCGCACGCCTGGGAAAATCAGCAGAAATGGAAGGGTGGCTGGATCCGTAAGATCAACGGCAAGCTGGAGCCGCGCATGGGCAGTCGCGTCGGCCTGCTGTCGAAGATCTTCGCTAACCCGGATGTGCCTGCACTGGATGATTACTACGAGCCGTTCGATTTCGATTATCAGCATCTGCACAACGCGCCTGCCGGTAAACATCAGCCGATCGCACGTCCGCGCTCACTGATCACCGGTGAGCGGATGAAAAAGATCGAAAACGGCCCGAACTGGGAAGAGATCCTTGGCGGCGAATTTGCCAAGCGCTCGCAGGATAAGAACTTCGATAATATCCAGAAGGAGATCTACGGCCAGTTTGAGCATACCTTCATGATGTATCTGCCGCGCCTGTGTGAGCACTGCCTCAACCCGGCGTGCGTGGCGACCTGCCCCAGTGGCGCGATCTACAAGCGCGGCGAAGATGGCATTGTGCTGATCGACCAGGATAAATGTCGCGGCTGGCGGATGTGCCTGACCGGCTGTCCGTACAAGAAGATCTACTTCAACTGGAAAAGCGGCAAATCGGAAAAATGCATTTTCTGTTATCCACGTATTGAAGCGGGCCAGCCCACCGTCTGCTCGGAAACCTGTGTCGGCCGCATCCGCTATCTCGGCGTGCTGCTCTATGACGCTGACCGCATTGAACAGGCGGCCGCAGCGGAAAACGAGAAAGATCTCTATCAGAGCCAGCTGGATATCTTCCTTGATCCCCACGATACGGCCGTGATCGCCCAGGCACTGAAAGATGGCGTTGCGCAGAGCGTGATCGACGCCGCGCAACGCTCTCCGGTCTACAAAATGGCGATGGAATGGAAGCTGGCGCTGCCGCTTCATCCTGAATACCGCACGCTGCCGATGGTCTGGTATGTGCCGCCATTATCACCGATTCAGTCGGCGGTGGATGGCGGGGCGCTGGCGCATACCGGCGTGCTGCCGGATGTGGAAAGCCTGCGCATTCCGGTTGAGTACCTGGCGAACCTGCTGACCGCAGGCGACACCGCACCGGTGCTGCTGGCACTGAAACGCATGCTGGCGATGCGCCATTACAAGCGCGCAGAAAGCGTGGACGGTGAGCATGATGTCCGGGCGCTGGAGCAGGTCGGTCTGACCGAAGCGCAGGCGCAGGAGATGTACCGTTATCTGGCGATCGCTAACTATGAAGATCGCTTTGTGGTGCCTTCCAGCCATCGTGAACTGGCGCGTGAAGCCTTCCCGGAAAGCAAAGGCTGTGGCTTCAGCTTTGGCGATGGCTGCCACGGCAGCGACAGCAAATTTAACCTGTTCAACAGCCGCCGTATTGATGCCATTGACGTCAGCAGGAAAACCAGCCGTCCGGAGGATGCCTCATGATCACGCTGCGTGTTGTGTCGCGTCTGCTGGACTACCCGGATGAGGCGCTGTTTACCCACTATCCCGACCTGATCGCGGCGCTGGAAGAGGCCAGCGAACTCAACCTGCAACAGAGCGCACGGCTGGTACGCTTCATCAATCAGCTCTGCACCCGGCCCATGCTGGATGTGCAGGCTGACTACTGCGAACTGTTTGATCGCGGCCGCGCCACCTCGCTGCTGCTGTTTGAACATGTGCACGGTGAGTCGCGCGATCGCGGTCAGGCGATGGTTGATCTGCTGGAACAGTACCGGGCTGACGGTCTGGAACTGGACAGCAAAGAGTTGCCCGATTATCTGCCGCTCTACCTGGAATATCTCGCCTGCAAAAGCGATGAGGCCGCGCGTCAGGGGCTGGAGGACATCGTGCCAATTCTGGCCTTGCTGGCCGCGCGTCTGGAAGAGCGACAGAGTCCTTATGCTGACCTGTTCACCGTGTTACTGACGCTGTCCGGCAGCGCAGTCGATCCTGCGGCCCTCAAGCCCCAGGTGGCGCAGGAAGCGCGTGATGATACCCCGGCAGCACTCGATGCGGTCTGGGAAGAGGAGCAGATTAAATTTCTCGGCGAACAGGGCTGTGCCTCAGCGCAGCAGGCGAGGCATCAGCGTCGCTTCGCCGATGCGGTCGCGCCGCAGTATCTGGATATCGCCGCGGCGACGGCGCGCACCACAGGAGAATCAGCATGAATTTTATTAACACTTTCTTCTTCGATATTTACCCTTACCTGGCCGGGACGATTTTTCTGGTTGGGAGCTGGCTGCGCTATGACTACGGGCAGTACAGCTGGCGGGCCGGTTCCAGTCAGATGCTGGACAAAAAAGGAATGCGGCTTGCCTCTAACCTTTTCCACATCGGCATCATCGGTATCTTCTTCGGTCATATCGTCGGGATGCTGACCCCGCACTGGATGTATGAATCCTTCCTGCCGATCGACGTGAAGCAGAAGCTGGCGATGATTGCCGGTGGCCTGTTCGGTGCGATGACGCTGGCGGGTGGGGCGCTGCTGCTGAAGCGCCGTCTGACCAATCCACGAGTGCGGGCGACCAGCAGCGTCGGCGACATTCTGATCCTGACGTTGCTGGTGGCTCAGGCCACGCTGGGTCTTCTGACCATTCCGTTCTCTGCTCAGCATATGGACGGCAGTGAGATGATGAAGCTGGTGGGCTGGGCACAGGCGGTGGTGACCTTCCACGGTGGCGCGTCGCAACATCTTGAGGGCGTCGCGTTTATCTATCGCGTGCACATGGTACTGGGCATGACGCTGTTCCTGCTGTTCCCGTTCTGTCGTCTGGTGCATATCTGGAGCGCACCAGTTGAATATCTGACCCGCCGTTATCAGCTGGTGAGAAACCGCCGCTAATCCCGAAAAGGCTGTGGGGGGAGATACCGCCCCGCAGCCATGTTAACCCACGGCTGCGTTGACGTTTTTTTAAGATTCCGGACTGTATGTCAACGCGCTGAACGACTACTATTACCGCATCTGAATTTACCCTTCGTTTATGGATAACCGATGCGTCTCAAGTTAGCCCTCCTTGCGTTCATCCCGCTTCTGGCCTCCTGCAGCAGCAAACCTGACGTTCCTTCCCAGCAGAAGATGCTGGCTGCGCCACAGGGCGGTTTCTTACTGCAGCCGTCGCACAGCGGGCAGGCGATGTTCGGCGACTTTGCCGGTAATCCGGCCGCAGAGCAGTTTATCGATAAGATGGTTGAGAAGCATGACTTCGACCGTGAGCAGCTGCACAACATAATCGGTCAGGCTAAGCGACTTGATTACGTGCTGCGGCTGATGGATCGTCAGGCACCGAGCTATACGCCTGCGCCGGGACCTAACGGTGCCTGGATCCGCTATCGCAACAAGTTCATTACGCCGGATAACGTGCAAAACGGCGTGGCGTTCTGGAACCAGTATCAGGATGCGCTGCAACGCGCGCAGCAGGTCTATGGCGTGCCGCCGGAAATCATTGTCGGCATCATTGGCGTGGAAACCCGCTGGGGTCGCGTAATGGGGAAAACGCGGATTCTGGATGCGCTTGCAACCTTATCGTTTAACTATCCGCGCCGTGCCGCGTACTTCAGCAGCGAGCTGGAAACCTTCCTGCTGATGTCGCGTAAAGAGCAGGATGATCCGCTGGCGCTGAAAGGCTCTTTCGCCGGGGCGATGGGCTATGGTCAGTTTATGCCTTCCTCTTACAATGATTACGCGGTTGATTTCAACGGCGACGGCCATGCAAACCTGTGGGATCCGGTGGATGCGATCGGCAGCGTGGCGCACTACTTCCAGAAACACGGCTGGCGCAGCGGTGAAAATGTGGCGGTCCCGGCAAGCGGTCAGGCACCGATGCTGGAAGATGGCTTCAAAACCCGTTACAGCGTGAGCATGCTGGCGGCGTCAGGCCTGTCACCTCAGGGTTCGCTGGACGGTAACAATCAGGTCAGTCTGCTGCGCCTCGACTTAGGCACCAGCTACCAGTACTGGTACGGCTTACCCAATTTCTATGTCATTACCCGCTACAACCACAGTACTCATTATGCGATGGCGGTATGGCAACTGGGTGAGGCGGTGAGCAAGGCACGGCAGGGCGGCCTGTTATAAAGGCTATCCTTGTTAACTGTAAGGTTATATGATGACGCCCTTTTTCAGGCCATACAGCCACTGATACCTCTGGAGTCGTTATGTCTTTACCTGCCTGCCCAGCTTGTCACGCCGATTACACCTGGCAAGATGGTGATAATCTCAACTGCCCCTCCTGCGGCCATATCTGGACCGAAGGAGAGGGGGACAGCAGCAACGGATCGCTGGAAGTGCGTGATGCCAACGGCAATCTGCTGGCAGATGGCGACAGCGTCACGGTGATCAAAGATCTCAAGGTGAAGGGCAGTTCCTCATCGTTGAAGATCGGCACCAAAGTGAAAAGCATTCGCCTGGTTGAAGGGGACCACAACATCGACTGTAAAATCGACGGTTTTGGCCCGATGAAATTAAAATCTGAGTTTGTAAAAAAGAACTGAGATCCGGGGCGCAGGGATGCGCCCGCCTTTCTTTTAGCTGAACAGCCGATCGATTGCGGCGCACTGTTCCGCGTTCAGAGCACCACCGTAATTACGCGAATTACTGCTCATTGAGTCATAGCGACGCGCTACAGCCGTTTTAATCGTTGTCACAAAATCATCCCCGATACTGTAAATCGCCATCAGCCGACCAATCTGCTGCTGCAGACGCGTCAGCTCAGGAAGATTGCCTGTCCGCCACGCGTTCATCATTCCGGCGAAGTACTCCGGCACAATATTATTCAGGCCTGAAATCACCCCGGCCCCCCCCGCCAGCAGATTGGGAAGCAGGTATTCGTCATATCCTGACAGCACGGCAAAATCACTGCGTACCTTGCGGGTCTCCTCAATCATTGCCCGGTTATGCGACAGGCAATCCACCGTATCTTTGATACCGACAAAGTTGGGCAGCTTTGCCGCCAGAGCGGCAATCAGCGTTGGCGTCAGATCGCAGCCGGTGCGAGCCGGGAAGTTGTAGGCAAACCATTTGCCACCCAGCTGCGCATCAAGCGCTTCGAAGTAGTGCAACAGCTGCCGTTGCGTCTGTCCGTAGTAGTAGGGCGGCAGCACCATCACCGCGTCAAAGTCATTTTTCCAGGCGGCTTCGGCCAGTGTCAGCATGTCCGGGATACAGGTTGCTGAGATGTTCGCTACCATTTTTAGTGGTGACAAGGGTCTGGCTTCCTGAATCAGCTGTAAACGCTCCTGCTGCGTCAGTGAGGCAAACTCGCCAATGCTGCCCATCACCAGCAGGGTGTCAATACCGGAGTCATTGAGGCGGGAGAAGTGTCGCCCGAGCGCGTCGATATCAAGGCCGCCCTGCGCACTGAAAGGGGTGACGGTAGGGCACCAGACACCGGCAAAGGCCGATTTTTCACGCATAGCTGTCTCCTGAAGTAAATGTTAAAAATGAAACAGTGTTTTAACTTAATGGCTCCAGCCAGTCTCTGCCAGCGCGTGATGCAAAAATGAGCAACGAGTCGCACTTTTTCGCCTTTCATCCGTCTCAGTAAGCGAATACTTCTTACAACTGAGCGAGAGGTGATGATGAAAGAGTGGGATCCCGTGCTGTATCGCAAATTTGAAGCGGAACGAACCCGTCCAGCCCGCGAACTGCTGGCTCGGATCAGCCTGGAACAGGTTGAGCAGGTGACGGATCTGGGCTGCGGACCCGGCAACAGCACCGAGCTGCTCGCCGATGCCTGGCCGCTGGCGCAGATCACAGGACTAGACAGTTCAGCGACGATGCTAACTCAGGCCCGTGAACGTCTGCCGCACTGCCGTTTCGTCCAGGCAGATATCCGTACATGGCAGGCGGATACGCCGCAGCAAGTGATTTATGCGAACGCATCTCTGCAATGGCTGGATAATCACGCCACGCTGTTTCCTCATCTGGTCAGCCAGCTTGCACCCGATGGCGTGCTGGCGATACAGATGCCTGATAACCTCAATGAGCCGTCGCACCATCTGATGCGCGAGGTGGCGGCTGGAGATCGCTGGTCGTCACTCATTAATGCCAGTGTCGCTGAACGTACACAGCTGCTTTCTACGGGCGAGTACTACAATCTGCTGACCGAGGCTGGCTGTGAGGTAGATATCTGGCGGACCACCTATTATCACGTGATGGCCGATGCACAGGCGATTATCAGCTGGTTGCAGGCGACCGGCCTGAGGCCTTTCCTGGCTATGCTGAATGAATCTGAACAGTCGGCTTTTCTGTCTGATTATCATCAGCGCTTACTTACTGCTTATCCGGCTCAGGCCGATGGTCAGATTCTGCTCGCCTTTCCGCGACTTTTTATGGTTGCAGTGAAAAAAGGTGATGGCGCTGGAAAGCCTGCCGCAAAATCAGGGCAATAATGATAAGAGCCCTTGAAAAAGTGGTTTTTCTGCACCACCTTCAACCTACGACCAAAGGGAGAGTTGCAATGGACGATCAGCAATTGCAGGCGTTAAGCGCGCAGATAGGTGAGAAGCTGAAGCAGCGTAATGCTACCGTAACCTGTGCGGAATCCTGTACCGGCGGCTGGATTGCCAAAGTCTTTACCGATATCAGCGGCAGTTCCGCCTGGTTCGAACGCGGTTTTGTCACCTACAGTAATGAGGCTAAACAGCAACTGGTCAATGTGCAGACAGACTCGCTGGCGCAGTATGGCGCGGTGAGTGATGCGGTGGTACGTGAGATGGCGCTGGGTGCCCGTAAGGCGGCCCATGCTGACTACGCGATCTCCGTAAGCGGCATTGCCGGTCCGGATGGCGGCAGTGAAGAAAAACCGGTCGGCACAGTGTGGTTTGGCTTTGCCGGGCCGCAGGATAACGTATTGACTTTTCAACAGCATTTTAGCGGCGGTCGTGATGCCGTCCGCCGCCAGTCGGTGGCATGGGCCCTGCAGAAACTGTATGGCGAATTTCTGACAAATTAAACTTGATACTGTATGACTATACAGTATAATTGTCGGCAACAGAAAGAGTGCAGGCACCCTGAGTGCGTGTTTACCCGGCTTGATTAGGAGTTGAAATGGCGATTGATGAAAACAAACAGAAGGCTTTAGCTGCCGCGCTGGGCCAGATTGAGAAACAATTTGGTAAAGGCTCCATCATGCGCTTGGGTGAAGACCGCTCAATGGATGTGGAAACCATCTCTACCGGTTCGCTCTCGCTAGATATCGCATTAGGTGCAGGCGGTCTGCCAATGGGACGTATCGTTGAGATCTACGGACCAGAGTCTTCCGGTAAAACCACGCTGACCCTGCAGGTTATCGCATCTGCACAGCGTAAAGGCAAAACCTGTGCCTTTATCGATGCTGAGCATGCGCTTGATCCGGTTTACGCCAAAAAACTGGGCGTAGATATTGAAAACCTGCTCTGTTCTCAGCCCGACACCGGTGAGCAGGCGCTGGAAATCTGTGATGCGCTGGCGCGTTCTGGTGCTGTTGATGTCATCATCGTCGACTCCGTTGCGGCGCTGACGCCGAAAGCGGAAATTGAAGGTGAAATCGGTGACTCACATATGGGCCTCGCGGCACGTATGATGAGCCAGGCGATGCGTAAACTGGCCGGTAACCTGAAGCAGTCCAATACGCTGCTGATCTTCATCAACCAGATCCGTATGAAAATTGGTGTGATGTTTGGTAACCCGGAAACCACTACCGGTGGTAACGCGCTGAAGTTCTATGCGTCTGTCCGTCTTGATATCCGCCGTATCGGTGCCATCAAAGAGGGCGATAACGTGGTGGGTAGTGAGACCCGCGTTAAGGTAGTGAAAAACAAAATCGCCGCGCCATTTAAACAGGCTGAATTCCAGATCATGTACGGCGAAGGTATCAACACCTTTGGTGAGCTGGTCGACCTGGGCGTTAAGCACAAGCTTATTGAAAAAGCGGGTGCATGGTACAGTTACAATGGCGACAAGATTGGTCAGGGTAAATCGAATGCCGGCAACTTCCTGAAAGAGAATGCTGCTGTGGCAAACGAAATTGATCTGAAGTTGCGTGAGATGTTGCTCAACGGCGCAGATGAGAAACTCGCAGCAGCCGACAAAGCTGCTGAGAAAGAAGACGCGGCAAGTGAAGCGAACGAAGACTTCTGATTTATGATGCGGGAGGGGCAAAAGCCTCTCCCGCTGTTTTATCCCCCTCATACCTTTCCTGCCTTCCCTCTGTCCTGTTCTGTCGCCATAATTTCCCTCTGTTTGTAGAAGGTGCGCAGTATGACTGAATCCTCTCAGCCCCAACCCAATGTTGTCTCTTATTCTCGTCTGCTTGACCGTGCGATGCGCATTTTGGGTCAGCGCGACCACAGCCGTGCAGAGTTATCCCGTAAGCTACAACAGTCAGCTCAGCGTGCCGCATGGGCGCAGAAAAAAGAGCCTGAAATTATTACTGAAGCGCTGCTGGAGCAGGTACTGGACTGGTGTCAGGAAAGCGGCTGGTTAAACGACGAGCGTTTTACCGATCGGTTTATTCAGAGCCGAAGCCGTAAAGGTTTTGGGTCGCAGCGCGTACGGCTTGAACTGGCCCAGAAAGGCATCGATCGTGAAGCCATTGATATTGCGATGGAAGAGACTGAAGTCGACTGGGCGGCCTGCGCGGCTCAGTTGGCTGAAAGAAAATTCGGACATCCGCTGCCCACAGAGTGGAAAGAGAAAGCGAAAGTACTACGCTATCTGCAGTCAAAGGGCTTTCAGACCGACGATATCCAGTCCATTTTCAGAAATTTTGATGACTAAAAGCCGATGTAATTTTACTTCCCACCGAAGAAAATTTATCTTATTCCCACTTTTTGTTCCGCTAATCAGGCACCACGAGAATGTGGCCGCGCCGATCAGAGGGAACGTTCGTTAGCGTGATTCCAGGACATATATGAGCAAGAGCACTGCTGAGATCCGTCAAGCGTTTCTCGACTTTTTTCATAGCAAGGGACATGAGGTTGTAACCAGCAGCTCCCTCGTACCGAATAACGATCCAACGTTGTTGTTTACTAACGCCGGGATGAACCAGTTTAAAGATGTGTTCCTCGGTCAGGACAAACGTGATTATACACGTGCGACCACGTCACAGCGCTGCGTACGCGCAGGCGGCAAACACAACGATCTTGAAAACGTCGGCTACACCGCACGTCACCACACCTTCTTTGAAATGCTGGGTAACTTCAGCTTTGGTGACTACTTCAAGAAAGAGGCGATTGGTTTTGCCTGGGAACTGCTGACGAGCGAGCAGTGGTTCAGCCTGCCGAAAGAGCGTCTGTGGGTGACGGTCTATGAAACCGATGATGAAGCCTACAATATCTGGGCGGACGAAATCGGCGTGCCACGCGAGCGCATTATCCGCATCGGCGACAATAAGGGCAGCGCGTACGCGTCAGATAATTTCTGGCAGATGGGCGATACCGGTCCTTGTGGTCCGTGCAGTGAAATTTTCTACGATCATGGCGATCACATCTGGGGTGGCCCGCCAGGCAGCCCGGAAGAAGATGGTGACCGTTATATTGAGATCTGGAACATCGTCTTTATGCAGTTCAATCGTCAGGCTGATGGCACTATGCTGCCGCTGCCAAAACCGTCGGTTGATACCGGAATGGGCCTTGAGCGTATTTCTGCCGTTCTGCAACACGTTAACTCCAACTATGAAATCGACCTGTTCCAGAAACTGATTCAGGCTGTGGCACAGGTTACCGGCGCGACCGATCTGAGTAATAAATCGCTGCGCGTGATTGCCGACCATATCCGCTCCTGTGCTTTCCTGATTGCCGATGGCGTGATTCCGTCGAATGAGAACCGTGGCTACGTGCTGCGTCGTATCATTCGTCGTGCCGTACGTCATGGCAATATGCTGGGCGCCAAAGAGGCTTTCTTCTATAAGCTGGTTGCGCCACTGGTTGAGGTTATGGGGGCTGCGGGCGAAGAGTTACAGCGTCAGCAGGCTCAGGTTGAGCAGGTGCTGAAAAGCGAAGAGGATCAGTTTGCCAGAACGCTGGAGCGCGGACTGGCGCTACTGGACGAAGAGCTGGAAAAACTGCAGGGCGACACGCTGGATGGCGAAATCGTCTTCCGTCTTTACGATACCTTTGGCTTCCCGGCTGATTTAACGGCTGACGTCTGCCGCGAACGCAACCTGAAAATTGATGAAGCGGGCTTTGAGCAGGCGATGGAACAGCAGCGTCAGCGTGCACGTGAAGCAAGTGGCTTCGGCGCTGACTACAGCAACGTTATCCGCATTGATGCCGCCTCCTCCTTCAAAGGCTACGACCAGCTTGATCTGGCCGCCACGGTGAAAGCGCTCTACGTTGCGGGCGAGGCGGTTGATGAAGTGACCGCCGGTCAGGATGCTGTAGTCGTGCTGGATGAAACGCCATTCTATGGCGAATCCGGTGGTCAGGTAGGCGATACCGGTCTTCTGAAAGGGAAGAATGCTGAATTTAGCGTCCAGGATACACAAAAATATGGTCAGGCAATCGGTCATGTCGGTAAGCTGACCGCAGGGCAGTTGCGTATCGGAGATCGTCTTGAGGCCCAGGTTGATGCGGCACGCCGTGCACGCATCCGTCTTAACCACTCCGCGACCCACTTATTGCATGCCGCATTGCGTCAGGTTTTAGGTGAGCATGTGGCGCAGAAAGGCTCGCTGGTTAACGACAAATACCTGCGTTTCGATTTTTCGCATTTCGAAGCGATGAAACCTCAGGAGATTCGTCAGGTCGAAGATATCGTCAATGCGCAGATTCGTCGCAACCTGCCGGTTGAAACTGAAGTGATGGATCTGGATGCGGCAAAGTCTAAGGGTGCGATGGCACTGTTTGGCGAGAAATATGATCAGCGCGTACGCGTTCTGACCATGGGTGATTTCTCTGTTGAGCTGTGCGGGGGGACTCATGCTGCGCGCACGGGTGATATCGGCCTGTTCCGTATTCAGGCTGAGTCAGGAACGGCGGCAGGCATCCGTCGTATCGAAGCCATTACCGGTGAAGGGGCGCTGGCGCAGGTCAATGCGCAGAGCAGCCAGCTGCAGGATCTTGCGCAGCTGGTCAAAGCGAACAGCAGCAACCTGAACGAGAAAGTACGTGGTCTGGTTGATCATGTGCGGGCTCTGGAGAAAGAGTTGCAGCAACTGCGCGATCAGCAAGCCGCGCAGGAGAGCGCTTCACTGAGCAGCAATGCCATCGACGTTAAGGGAGTGAAACTGCTGGTCAGTGAGCTCAACAATGTTGAACCTAAAATGTTGCGTACCATGGTTGATGATCTTAAGAATCAGCTGGGGTCGGCGATTATTGTGCTGGCAACGGTTACTGAAGGTAAGGTGTCGCTGATTGCGGGTGTGACCAAAGATCTGACTGACCGTGTTAAAGCGGGTGAGTTGATTGCCGGTCTGGCTCAGCAGGTTGGCGGGAAGGGCGGTGGCCGTCCTGATATGGCACAAGCTGGTGGTAACGATGCGGGTGCTCTGAAAGGCGCATTAGCAGGGGTTGAGGACTGGGTCAGCAGCCGTCTGTAAGTGAATTAAAACAAGGCATCGTAAAAAGCGTCAGAACGGTTGTTCCGGCGCTTTTTAATACGATGCTAAAGCAGCAAATGACAAAGTCAGGTTGATGTAGTGTATTTCGGCTAAACTAACTATCAGCAGAATGTATTGGCGCATCGATGTGCATTGGTGTATTTCTCATACACATTGTGCAGCGTTAAATGATGGATAATGCCGGGAGCCTGTACAAGCCCGACTCTTTTAATCTTTCAAGGAGCAAAGAATGCTTATTCTAACTCGTCGAGTTGGTGAAACCCTCATGATCGGTGATGAGGTAACTGTAACGGTGCTGGGTGTTAAGGGTAACCAGGTTCGTATAGGGGTTAACGCGCCGAAAGAAGTGTCTGTGCATCGCGAAGAGATCTATCAACGCATCCAGGCTGAAAAAACGCAACAAACCAGCGTTTAACGGATTCAGCGTCTCGCACAAGTGCGAGGCGCTACCGCTTTGTTAAAAATCCTGCTTTTTCTTTTCTGCTTTCTCTTCCCGGTTTCGTTAACGACATCACCTTTCATTGTTGATAATTCACTCTTTTTGTCGCCATTTTGTCCCAATTGTGTGTGATTTGCGCAATCAAACAAAGTTTCGGAAAAATTGTTTGACTTAAAAGTCCGGGAAAGTAATATGTGCGCCACGCAGTGCCGATGAGCAGAAACAACGTTCAGACGCACAGTTCGAAAGAAAGCGTAAGGTGAGGTGGCCGAGAGGCTGAAGGCGCTCCCCTGCTAAGGGAGTATACGGTCAAAAGCTGTATCGAGGGTTCGAATCCCTCCCTCACCGCCATTTTCGATGCATCCATAGCTCAGCTGGATAGAGTACTCGGCTACGAACCGAGCGGTCGGAGGTTCGAATCCTCCTGGATGCACCATATTTTCGAATATGGAAAAGTGCCTCGGTGTGACATGACGCATTAGCGTTCAGGCCGCACTAAGGAGGATAACGTTGCTTTAGCAACGGCCCGCAGGGCGAAGCGCAAGCTGAGTAATCCTCCTGGATGCACCATCGAAACAAAGCGAATTAGCAATTCCTTTCATGGTGAGTAGTTAGCACCCTGCGTTGTACAAGAATTTGATTTATGCATCCATAGCTCAGCTGGATAGAGTACTCGGCTACGAACCGAGCGGTCGGAGGTTCGAATCCTCCTGGATGCACCATATTCTTCCCGAATATGGACAGTGCCTCAGTGTGTCATGACGTGATTATCGTTCAGGCCGCACTAAGGAGGATAACGTTGCATCAGCAACGGCCCATAGGGCGAAGCGCAAGCTAAGCAATCCTCCTGGATGCACCATTCTTTGTAACATCCTCAGGTTGGTTTCCGAAAGTCCATAAAAAAGTGTGACCCCCAAAGATAGACCCCAATGCATCCATAGCTCAGCTGGATAGAGTACTCGGCTACGAACCGAGCGGTCGGAGGTTCGAATCCTCCTGGATGCACCATCTTCTCGAATGTTGGCAGTTCCTCAGTGTGACATGACGCAATAAGCGTTCCGGCCGCACGAAGGGGGATAACGTTGCATCAGCAACGGCCCGCAGGGCGAAGCGCAAGCTGAGTCATCCTCCTGGATGCACCATCTTCTTCTTTAGTCTCAAAATCCAGTCTTAAAATCCCTCAAAGTATCATGGCGCGATGATCGCTAAGACATCACTAAACACGCTAGCGTTACTTCCGTAACCGCCCGTACAGCAAACGCTGAGTGAGTATCCTGAAAAACCTCTGCAGTTTCCCTCTGGCTTCACACGCCCTCTTTTCCTGTTTAATCTGCCCCATTGATTCATCATCCTGACTTAAGCGATCCGAAACGCCTGTTTCCCGCATCAACGCCTTCTGTTTTGCTGCCCACGCCCGTCCGCCGCCGCCTGTCAGCCAAAAGAATGTTAAAAATTCGCTTAAAATTCGTACTGTTATCACTGGCCGCGCACGATCACCTTTATCTGAAAACAAAAATTGCTAATGCTTTCAAAGCATTTGCTGTTCATCCCCCCTGGCGACAACCTGTCCACATTAGGCTAAAGTAATGTCTCATTTGGTGGATGTCCGGAGTGACAATGTACGATCAATATGACGCCCTGATTTTCGATATGGACGGCACGATTCTTGATACTGAGCCGACACATCGAAAAGCGTGGCGTCAGGTACTGGCGCGTTATGGATTAACGCTGGATGAAGCTCGTATTATCGACTTCAATGGCGCACCAACCTGGCGGCTGTCGCAGTTCATCATTGAATCCAATCAGTCGTCACTCGACCCTCATCTTCTTGCCGCAGAAAAAACCGCTGCCGTGAAAGCGATGCTGCTGGAAAACGTGAAGCCACTGCCTTTAATGGAGGTGGTGAAAGCGTATCACGGGCGGCGTCCGATGGCGGTGGGTACCGGAAGCGAACACAGTATGGCAGAGGCGTTACTGACGCAGCTGGGCGTGCGTGAGCTCTTCTCTGCAGTCGTTGGTGCTGACGACGTACAGCGTCATAAACCTGAGCCTGAAACCTTCTTACGCTGCGCTGAGCTGATGGGTGTGACGCCGGCACGTTGTGTGGTGTTTGAGGATGCGGACTTTGGTATTCAGGCAGCGAAGGCGGCAGGTATGGCTGTGGTGGATGTCCGCTTACTGTGAGTGACGTTCTTACCTATGCCTCAATGTTCGGCAGCAGCTTTTTAAGTGCAACGCTCCTGCCGGGAAGTTCTGAAGCACTGCTGATAGCACTATTGATAGCAAAAAAAACATCAGTTTACGGGTTGCTTTTGGCCGCATCACTGGGAAACACCTTGGGCGGCTTAACCAACATTCTTATTGGTCGCTTGCTGCCGTTAAAACGTCAGGGGCGATGGCATGACACAGCAATGACGTGGTTGCACCGACTGGGACCTGCAGCACTGTTATTCAGCTGGCTGCCAGTGATAGGTGATCTGCTCTGCGTTCTGGCAGGCTGGTTACGTTTCGCCTGGCTACCCGCGATGCTGTTTCTCGCTGTCGGCAAAACACTGCGTTATATCGTTATCGCGACTGCCACATTACAGGGTATGCAATGGTGGCATTGATTCGCATAGATTCGAGGCTACGGTTAACATTATGCTGAACAAAAATAAATTATTATCACAGCGGGGGGGGAATGTGATCCCGGACGTATCTAAAGCGCTCTCCTGGCTGGAAGCGCATCCCAATGCCCTTAAAGGTATTGGCCGTGGCATCGAGCGTGAAACGCTGCGTGTACAGGCAAATGGCGAACTGGCAAAAAGCGGCCACCCGGAATCTCTGGGGTCGGCGCTGAAACATGACTGGATCACCACTGACTTTGCCGAAACGTTGCTGGAATTTATTACGCCAGTGGATCACAGCATTGATCATATGCTGGCATTCCTGCGCGATATTCATCGTCACGTGGCCCGTGAACTGGGTGATGAACGCATGTGGCCTTTCAGTATGCCATGCGAGATTGACGACGCAGACAATATTGAGCTGGCGCAATATGGCACGTCCAATATCGGTCAGATGAAGACGCTCTACCGCGAAGGCCTTAAAAACCGCTACGGCGCGTTGATGCAGACCATCTCCGGCATTCACTATAACTTCTCGCTGCCACTCTCATTCTGGCAGGAGTGGGCTGACGTGAAAGATCAGGAAAGCGGAAAAGAGACGATTTCGGCGGGCTATCTGCGGCTGATCCGCAACTATTATCGCTTCGGCTGGGTCATCCCCTATCTGTTTGGCGCATCGCCTGCTATCAGCTCCAGCTTCCTGCAGGGCCGTGAGAGCGCGCTGTCGTTCGAAACCAACGACAAAGATACGATGTGGCTGCCGTACGCCACCTCGCTGCGTCTGAGCGATTTAGGCTACACCAATAAATCGCAGAGCTCTCTGGGCATCACGTTTAACTCGCTGGAAGGCTATGTCACCGCGCTGAAAAAAGCGATTAAGACGCCGTCAGAAGAGTATGCAGCGATGGGCACTAAAGATGCCGACGGTAACTGGCTGCAGCTCAACACCAACGTGCTGCAGATAGAAAACGAGCTCTATGCGCCAATCCGGCCTAAGCGTGTGACACGCTCGGGTGAAGCGCCTTCTGATGCGCTGCTGCGTGGTGGTATTGAGTACATTGAAGTGCGTTCGCTGGATATCAACCCATTCTCTGCCATCGGCGTTGATGAAAATCAGGTTCGCTTTCTCGACCTGTTCCTGATCTGGTGTACCCTGGCGGATGCGCCGGAGATGAGTGCCGATGAGCTGCAATGCACCCGCATAAACTGGAACCGGGTTGTGCTGGAAGGGCGTAAACCGGACCAGAAAATTGCCGTAGGATGCGGAGAAGCGGAACATTCGCTGGTGGAAGTCGGCAAGACCCTGTTTGCCGATCTGCGTCGGGTTGCTGAAGTCTTAGACAGCAATAATCAGGACAGCACGGAATATCAGCAGGTTTGCGATCAACTGGTAGCATCGTTCGACGATCCTGAGCTAACCTACTCGGCGCGCATCCTTCAGGCAATGAAGGACAATGGTGTAACCGGAACCGGCGTGGCGCTGGCTGAACAGTATCGCCATCTGCTCTGCGAAGAGCCGCTGGAAGTGCTGACAGAAGACGATTTCACGCGTCAGGCGCAGGAATCTGTTGCTGCACAGCAGCAGCTGGAAGCGAGTGATAAGCTGGATTTTGAAGCATATCTGGCGAGCCGGGAAGGGTAGAAAAGAAAAAGGCCACATCAATGTGGCCAAATTAACATCTCTGTTGTCAGGGATGATGATAACAAATGCGCGTCTTTCATATATTCAGACGTTGGGCGAACAGAAAAGTTTCATCGTTTTAAAAAAAATTCTCAGAACAGGAGGTGACGTATGCCACTACTGGACAGTTTTACCGTTGATCACACCATCATGGGCGCACCGGCAGTACGCGTTGCAAAAACCATGAAGACTCCGCATGGCGATACGATTACCGTTTTTGACCTGCGTTTTTGCCGCCCGAACATTGATATTCTCACTGAGCGTGGCATTCATACGCTGGAGCATCTCTTTGCCGGATTCATGCGCGATCACCTGAATGGTGACGGTGTGGAAATCGTCGATATCTCGCCAATGGGTTGCCGTACCGGCTTCTACATGAGCCTGATTGGTACGCCAGACGAGCAGCGCGTTGCGAAAGCGTGGAAAGGGGCGATGGAAGATGTTCTGAAAGTGAAAGATCAGAACCAGATCCCTGAGCTGAATGAATACCAGTGTGGCAGCTACAAGCTGCACTCACTGGATGAAGCGCAGCAGATCGCGCGCAATGTGCTGGCGCATGAGATCGGCGTTAACCGCAACGACGATCTGAAGCTGCCTGCTGAAAAGCTGAAAGAACTGCACATCTAGCCAGAGCCTCTCTGCTAAAAAAAACGCCGCATCATGTCGATTGCGGCGTTTTTTATGGCTTCAGGAACCGACCGATTTTTTCAGTGGCGTCTTTGGCGTGATGCGCACCTGTTTAATCATGTTGTCCTGCACGTCCAGAATATCGACGTTGTAATGGCCGATCTGAACACGGGTGGCGATGGCAGGGATCTCTTCCAGCGCTTCCAGCAGCATGCCGTTAATAGTGCGGGCTTCCTGCTCTGGCAACTGCCAGTTAAATGCCTTGTTGATTTCACGCACGTTAGCACTACCCTCAATCAGCACCGAGCCATCATTCTGCGGCATTACTTCTTCTGCCAGTGACGGTGACATGGAGGTAGTGAAGTCACCGACAATCTCCTCCAGAATGTCCTCAATCGTCACCAGCCCTTTGATGTCGCCATATTCATCCACCACCACGCCCGCTTTCTCTTTATTGCGCTGAAACTTCACCAGTTGGGTGTTAAGCGGTGTCCCTTCCGGGATGTAGTAGATCTCATCGGCGGCACGCAGCAGCGTCTCTTTGGTGAACTCTTTTTTCTCCGTCATCATGCGCCAGGCTTCGCGTACCCGCAGCATGCCGACGCAGTCATCCAGCGAGTCCCGGAACAGCACGATGCGGCCGTGTGGCGAGTGGCTTAATTGACGTACGACCGACTTCCAGTCATCGTTGATGTTGATGCCGACAATCTCATTACGCGGCACCATGATGTCGTCAACGCTGACTTTCTCCAGGTCGAGAACAGAGAGCAGCATGTCCTGGTTCCGGCGTGACATCAGGCTACGCGACTCATAGACGATAGTACGTAACTCCTCTTTGCTCAGCGCAGAGTTAATGGCACCGTCAGCGCGGATACCCGCTATCCTCATCAGCAGCCGGGTAATGGTGTTAAGCAACCAGACCAGCGGCAGCATGATGTATTGCAACGGGACCAGCAGCAGGCTGCTGGGAAAGGCGACACGCTCAGGATAGAGCGCCGCCACGATTTTTGGCAGCACTTCAGCGAAGACCAGCACCACAAAGGTCAGGATGCCGGTCGCAATCGCGACGCCTTCATCACCGTGAATGCGCATGCCTACGATGGTGGCAAGGGCAGAGGCCAGAATATTGACCAGGTTGTTACCGATTAAAACCAGACTGAGCAGCCGGTCAGGACGACGCAGTAGCTTCTCCACCCGGCGTGCGGCGCGATTACCGTTTTTTGCCTGATGGCGCAGCTTATAGCGGTTAAGCGTCATCATTCCGGTTTCCGACCCGGCAAACCAGGCGGAAACCAGGACCATGACGCAGAGAATAATAATCAGCGTGGTGGTTGAAACATTCTCCAACGCAGAACTTCCTTTTTAACGAGAGGTAGGGACAAGCAGATGCTGCAGGATGCGACTGCCGAAGTAAGCCATGGTTAACAGCACCGCACCGCTGCAGTTAAACCAGACAACGCGGCGACCACGCCAGCCTTCATGATAGTGCCCCCAGAGCAAAACGATATAAACAAACCACGCAATGATGGAGAGAACGGCTTTATCGACGTTTTCTGCGCTGAAGAGATCCTGCATATAAAACAGACCGGTGCAGAGCACCAGCGTCAGCAGCACGACGCCGACCTGGGTAATGTGAAACATCTTACGTTCGATGGTCAGCAGTGGCGGCATATCCTGAGTAAACGCCAGTCGCTTGTTTTTTAGCTGGTAATCAATCCACGCCAGCTGCAGCGCATAGAGCGCGGCAATAATCAGTGTCGCATAGGCGAACAGCGACAGACCGATATGGATCATCATGCCTGGCGTGGTTTCCAGATGGGTAATGAACGCATTGGGGACGAAAGTGGCGAAGGCCAGATTAATCAGCGCGAAGCTGTAAACAATCGGCAGCAACAGCCAGCCACGGTTGCGTGACGCCACAATGGTCATGATGGCGCAAATCAACAGGCTGACCAGCGAGCCTATGTTGAGCAGGCTTAAATTCTGTCCGCTATCAACCGCAAATATGCGTTGCTGCAAGGCCACCGCGTGTGTCACCAGCGCCACACAGGCAGAGAGCATCGCCATTCGCCGCCAGCCGCCGTTACGTTTCAACAGGCTGGGAATGATCAGGGCAAGGCTTAAAGAGTAGGCGAATAGCGCCACTATCGCGAAAACGAACATAGATCCTTTCAGGTTCAGTCAGATAAGGAAAAAGGCAGTATAGCGCCAGCCGAAGCAGGCTCCAAACGATCTGAGGGGCAATTGCAGAGATCGCCGAGGCTTCGTGTTATAATCCGCCGCATTCTGCCGATCAGGCGCCTCGCGATCTTTTTAAGTGAGAGACCATGTTTGATAATTTAACCGATCGTTTGTCGCAAACCCTGCGAAATATCAGCGGCCGCGGAAGGCTGACTGAAGAGAACATCAAAGAGACCCTGCGTGAAGTGCGCATGGCGCTGCTTGAAGCTGACGTTGCCCTGCCAGTGGTACGTGACTTCATCAACCGTGTGAAAGAGAGCGCGGTCGGCCATGATGTGAATAAAAGCCTGACGCCAGGTCAGGAGTTTATCAAAATCGTTCGCAACGAGCTGGTTGCGGCGATGGGTGCAGAGAACAACGCACTCGACCTGGCGGCTCAGCCACCAGCCGTAGTACTGATGGCGGGCCTGCAGGGTGCCGGTAAAACCACCAGCGTCGCTAAGCTGGGTAAGTTCCTGCGTGAAAAACACAAAAAGAAAGTCTTAGTGGTTTCTGCCGACGTCTATCGTCCGGCGGCAATCAAACAGCTGGAAACGCTGGCACAGCAGGTTGGCGTGGATTTCTGTCCGTCCGATCTCAGTCAGAAGCCGGTCGATATCGTCAATAATGCGCTGCGTGAAGCCCGCCTGAAGTTTTACGATGTGTTGCTGGTGGATACCGCCGGTCGTCTGCACGTTGACGAAGCGATGATGGACGAAATCAAACAGGTTCATGCCGCGATTAAGCCGGTAGAAACGCTGTTTGTGGTCGATGCCATGACCGGTCAGGATGCCGCAAACACGGCTAAGGCCTTTAATGAAGCCCTACCGCTGACCGGGGTTATCCTGACTAAGGTTGACGGTGATGCCCGCGGTGGTGCAGCGCTGTCGATTCGCCATATCACCGGCAAGCCGATTAAATTCATGGGTGTCGGTGAAAAAACCGAAGCGCTTGAACCGTTCTATCCTGACCGTATTGCGTCACGTATCCTCGGCATGGGTGACGTGCTGTCACTGATCGAAGATATCGAAAGCAAGGTTGACCGTGATCAGGCGGAGAAACTGGCTAAGAAGCTGAAAACCGGCGACGGTTTTGATCTCAATGACTTCCTTGAGCAGCTGAAGCAGATGCGCAACATGGGCGGCATGGCCAGTCTGATGGGCAAACTGCCCGGTATGGGACAGTTGCCTGACAATGTGAAATCGCAGATGGATGACAAAGTGCTGGTACGCATGGAAGCCATCATCAACTCGATGACACGCAAAGAGCGTGAGAAACCAGAAATCATCAAAGGCTCGCGCAAGCGCCGCATCGCAACTGGCTCCGGAATGCAGGTGCAGGACGTTAACCGCTTATTGAAGCAGTTCGACGACATGCAGCGTATGATGAAGAAAATGAAGAAGGGCGGTATGGCGAAAATGATGCGCGGCATGAAGGGTATGATGCCGCCAGGATTCCCTGGCCGCTAAGCGTTCTACAAAAAAGCCCGGAAAGGCACGGTTTAGGTTGCTTTTTTCGCCAAAATGAGTAAAATTTTCGGGCTTTTTATACAGCACCCGGACCCCGTTCCTCGATGGGGGCCGGGTGTTTTATTAACTGAAGAGGATGTTATGGTAACAATTCGTTTGGCACGTCACGGCGCTAAAAAGCGTCCGTTCTATCAGGTCGTCGTCACTGACAGCCGCAATGCACGCAACGGTCGTTTCATCGAGCGCGTTGGTTTCTTCAACCCGATCGCATCTGGTCAGGCTGAAGGTCTGCGTCTGGATCTGGACCGTATCGAGCACTGGGTTGGCCAGGGCGCAACACTCTCTGATCGCGTTAACGCGCTGGTCAAAGAAGCTAAGAAAGCAGCTTAATCTGTCACGGTGGTGAGCATGAGCAGACAACTTGCCGCACAGCCTCCTGTTAACCCGATTGTATTGGGTAAGATGGGAGCCGCCTACGGTATTCGCGGCTGGCTCAAAGTGTTTTCCTCCACTGAAGACGCTGAAAGCATCTTCAACTACCAACCCTGGTTCATCCAGCGCGCCGGTAAATGGCAGCAGGTCGAACTGGACGGTTGGAAGCACCACAATCAGGACCTGATCATCAAAGTCAAAGGCATTGACGATCGGGATGCGGCGGCTCAGTTAACCAATTGCGAAATTCAGGTTGACTCGACGCAGTTGCCATCGCTGGAAGAGGGTGATTACTACTGGAAAGACCTTATGGGCTGCCAGGTAGTTAACCTCGAAGGCTACGAGATGGGTAAAGTCATCGATATGATGGAAACCGGCTCGAACGACGTACTCGTCGTTAAGGCAAACCTGAAAGATGCATTCGGTGCTCAGGAGCGGTTAATTCCGTTTCTTGATGAACAGGTTATCAGGAAAGTCGATCTCTCTACTGGCGTCATTGAGGTAGATTGGGATCCTGGTTTTTGATCTCCGAATCGAACGGTAACGTAACGGCGAATACAATGTGGATTGGTGTTATCAGCCTGTTTCCAGAAATGTTTCGCGCTATTACCGATTACGGGGTAACTGGCCGGGCTGTAAAAAACGGTCTGCTCAGCATTCAGAGCTGGAGTCCTCGTGACTTCACGCACGACCGGCACCGTACCGTGGATGATCGTCCTTATGGCGGCGGACCGGGAATGCTGATGATGGTACAACCCTTACGGGATGCCATCTCCGCAGCGAAAGCAGCGGCAGGTGATGGCGCCAGAGTGATATATCTTTCACCTCAGGGCCGCAAACTGGACCAACAGGGCGTTTGCGAACTGGCGGCACGAGACAAGTTAATTCTGGTCTGTGGTCGTTATGAAGGGATTGATGAGCGCGTAATTCATTCCGAAATTGACGAAGAATGGTCAATCGGTGATTACGTTCTCAGCGGCGGGGAACTGCCAGCGATGACGATGATTGACGCAGTTGCCCGGTTTATTCCAGGCGTACTCGGCAAGCAGGCGTCAGCCGATGAGGATTCGTTCTCTGACGGTTTGCTGGATTGTCCGCACTATACCCGTCCTGAAGTGTTAGACGGCGTGGAGGTCCCGGCAGTATTACTGTCAGGTAACCATGCTGATATTCGCCGCTGGCGTCTGAAGCAGTCGCTAGGCCGTACCTGGCTGAGAAGACCTGAACTTCTGGAAAACCTGGCTCTGACTGAAGAGCAAGCAAGGTTGCTGAACGAGTTCCAGCGGGAATCCCGGCAGCAACAAAACGATGATGTGGAAGAGTGATCTTCCCCGACTATCAGTTTACCCAGGATATGAGATTTAATTATGAGCAACATTATCAAGCAAATTGAACAAGAGCAGATGAAACAGGACGTACCTTCCTTCCGCCCGGGTGATTCCGTGGAAGTGAAAGTATGGGTCGTTGAAGGTTCTAAAAAACGTCTGCAGGCATTCGAGGGCGTGGTTATCGCTATCCGTAACCGCGGTCTGCACTCTGCATTCACTGTTCGCAAAATTTCTAACGGCGAAGGCGTTGAGCGTGTATTCCAGACTCATTCACCTGTAATTGACAGCATCGCTGTTAAACGTCGTGGCGCTGTGCGTAAAGCCAAACTGTACTACCTGCGTGAGCGTACTGGTAAGTCTGCTCGTATTAAAGAGCGTCTTAACTAAGGTATCGCTAACGCGACATCTAAAAGTTAATAGCAAACAAGGGGTTGGCATCTGCCAGCCCCTTTTTTTTTCCTGATGGCAGCCAGCTGACAGAAGCTAACCGGCAGCCGGCCGCTGAAAATGATAAATCGCAGTATTAACCGGCCCTTTCTCTAAGACGATCAGGCCATAGCGACAGCCAATGAACTGACCACCGCACTTCTCAGCCACGCTCCGACTGGCCAGGTTATCCTCTGCTGCCAGAATCTCAATCACCCGGGTCTGTTGGCGTGAAAACCCCAGCGGCAGCAAAGCGGCCACCGCGCGGCTGGCGATTCCCTGACGCTGTGCATCACTGCGAACCCAGTAACCAATTGCGCTGGTGTCACCCGGATGACGGGCAAAGCGTATTCCTGCGCCTCCCAGCAGCTGGTCATGCTGATCAACGATTGCAAACTCTTCCGCCTCCTCCCTCATCCGTTGCCAGTGAGTAAAGCGGATCCAGCTTTCTGCTTCGTGAGGCTGATAATCGTGATGCGCCCAGACCATCCAGGGGATCAGGCTGTCCAGTGAGTCATTCACCGCAGCAGTAAACGCGGAAACGTCGTTAAGCTCAAAAGGTCGCAGATAGATGTTAAGTGGGGAGGCGTGCATGATGGACTCAGCATTAAAATAAACATTATGTTCATTTTGCCTGCAGCAGGCAGAAACGCAATAAAGCTAATCGTAAACTTAACTTTACTATTAACGGAAATTATTGTAGTGCGGTTATTTTTTATAATATTGATATTTATGGTTTTTATTAAGGTGCTGTTTGTTGCTTTTGATCTGTGGTAATGAATGTGTACATATAATATTGCGCTATGTATTGCCTGTGATACAGTATTTATATTCCTCGATGAGGAGCCCCAATCAGCTAATACGAGCCAAAGGATCGCCATCATGCAAAAAGACGCGCTGAACAATGTGCATATCGCCGGTGAACAGGTACTCATCACGCCTGAAGAGCTGAAAGCGAAGTTTCCACTGACCGCTGAACAGCAGGATCAGGTTGCGGCGTCCCGCCAGACCATCTCTGACATTATTGCCGGCCGCGACCCGCGTCTGCTGGTGGTGTGCGGACCCTGCTCAATTCACGATACCGAAGTGGCACTGGACTATGCTCGTCGTCTGCAAACCCTTTCTGAAGAGCTGAAAGATCAGCTTTTTATCGTGATGCGCGTCTATTTTGAAAAACCTCGTACCACCGTCGGCTGGAAAGGGCTGATCAACGATCCTTTCATGGATAACTCGTTTGATATGGAAGCGGGTCTGCACATTGCGCGCCAGCTGCTGGTGAACCTGGTTGAAATGGGTTTGCCTCTGGCCACTGAAGCGCTGGATCCTAATAGCCCGCAATATCTGGGCGACCTGTTCAGTTGGTCTGCCATTGGTGCACGTACTACTGAATCTCAGACGCACCGTGAAATGGCCTCGGGCCTGTCAATGCCGGTAGGCTTTAAAAATGGCACCGATGGTAGTCTGGGAACGGCAATCAACGCCATGCGTGCTGCCGCAATGCCGCACCGTTTTGTCGGGATCAATCAGGCTGGTCAGGTCTGCCTGCTGCAGACGCAGGGCAATCCGGATGGTCACGTGATCCTGCGTGGTGGCAAAGCGCCGAACTACGGTCCTGAAGATGTCGCGCAGTGTGAAAAAGAGATGCTCAAGGCGGGACTGCGTCCAGCCTTAATGATAGATTGCAGCCATGGTAATTCGAACAAAGACTACAGCCGTCAGCCTGGCGTAGCGGAATCCGCTATTGCGCAGATCAAAGACGGGAACCGTTCTATCATTGGTCTGATGCTGGAAAGCCATATCAATGAAGGTAACCAGTCTTCTGAGCAGCCACGCAGCGAAATGAAGTATGGCGTTTCCGTAACCGATGCATGCATCAACTGGGAAGTGACCGAAACGTTGCTGCGTGAAATGCATCAGGATCTGCAGGGAGTGCTGTCGGCGCGTCTGTCACAAGAGGTGTAAGAGCAATGGTGGCTGAACTGACCGCGTTACGCGATCAAATTGACAGTGTTGATAAAGCGCTGCTGGATCTGCTGGCTAAGCGACTGGAACTGGTGGCCGAAGTAGGAGAAGTGAAGAGCCGTTACGGCCTGCCTATCTATGTGCCTGAGCGTGAAGCGTCGATGCTGGCTTCGCGTCGCAAAGAGGCCGAAGCGCTCGGCGTCCCACCGGATCTGATTGAGGATGTGCTGCGTCGCGTAATGCGGGAATCCTATACCAGCGAGAATGACAAAGGCTTTAAAACCCTTTGTCCTGAACTGCGTCCGGTGGTCATCGTCGGTGGTAAGGGCCAGATGGGCCGGCTGTTTGAAAAAATGCTCGGGCTATCTGGCTATACGGTTAAAACGCTGGATAAAGAGGACTGGCCACAGGCTGGGGCACTGCTTAGCGATGCCGGCATGGTGATCATTAGCGTGCCGATTCATCTGACCGAGCAGGTCATTGCTCAGCTGCCGCCACTGCCTGAAGATTGTATCCTGGTCGATCTGGCGTCAGTGAAAAACCGGCCTCTGCAGGCGATGCTGGCCGCTCATAACGGCCCGGTACTGGGTCTGCATCCGATGTTTGGCCCGGACAGCGGCAGCCTGGCAAAACAGGTGGTGGTCTGGTGTGATGGAAGACAACCGGAAGCGTATCAGTGGTTCCTGGAGCAGATTCAGGTCTGGGGTGCGCGTCTGCATCGTATCAGCGCTGTTGAGCATGACCAGAACATGGCATTCATACAGGCGCTGCGTCACTTTGCGACCTTTGCGTATGGTCTGCATTTAGCCGAAGAGAACGTCAATCTGGATCAGCTGCTGGCGCTCTCGTCACCCATTTACCGGCTTGAACTGGCGATGGTGGGGCGGTTGTTCGCGCAGGATCCGCAACTCTATGCGGATATCATCATGTCTTCAGAGAGTAATCTGGCGCTGATAAAACGCTATTACCAGCGGTTTGGTGAAGCGATTGCGCTGCTGGAGCAGGGCGACAAGCAGGCATTTATCACCAGCTTTAACCGGGTTGAACAGTGGTTTGGCGATCACGCAAAACGCTTCCTGGTCGAAAGCCGAAGTCTGCTGCGTTCGGCCAATGACAGCCGCCCATAAATAACAGCCATCCATCTATGAAAAAGGCATCCAGCTGGATGCCTTTTTTTATTCTTTTTATTCGCCAGGCTCAGCGGGCACCACATTTTCGCTGGGGTAGCAGCCCAGTACCTTCAGAGAGCGGGTCATGGTCTGTAATTCCTGAAGCGCCTGCTGCATCCGCTCCGATTGCAGGTTGCCCTGCACATCAATGTAAAACATCTCTTCCCACGGATTGCCATTAATCGGGCGGGACTCCAGCTTGCTCATAATCAGATTGTGCTGACGCAGAACCAGCAGCGCATCAACCAACGCACCCGCCTGCTGGCCTGTTGCCATAATCAGCGTGGTTTTCGCTGGCACCTGATCTGAAACCTCGATGGCTTTGCGGGCCAGCACGATAAAGCGGGTATGGTTCTGCTGCTGATTCGCCAGATTACGCTCCAGCACCTGCAGCTGATAGAGCTCGCCACCGGCTTCACTGCCCAGCGCCGCCACCTTAGGTGAGTTGAGCGCAGCCACTTTCTCCATCGCTGCCGCGGTACTCTCGGTATATTCGATCTTCCAGTGCGGGAAACGGTTAATGAACTGACTGCACTGCTGGAAGGGCTGAGGATGGCTGTACACCGTCTCAATCTGCTGCAGATCGGTAGAACCATTCACCAGCACGCAGTGGTCGATAGGTAAGGTCAGCTCGCCCACAATAGAGAGACTGGTCTGTTGCAGCAGATCGTAGACATCGTTGATCGAACCCGAACTGGTGTTCTCAATCGGCATCACGGCGTAATCAGCCACGCCATTTTCGACCTGCTTAATGATGTCGTGAAACTTCAGGCAGCCACACTCCACCATGCTATCGAAATGACGTGACGCGTAGTTGCGTGCGGCAAGGTGCGAGTAAGAGCCTTTCGGACCCAGGAAAGCGATGCGGGCGGCATGTGCATGGGGATGATTGAGGTTTTTCTGCAGCAATGCCTGCTGCGTCAGTACGGAATCTTCGATGACCAGCTGGAACAGGCGGGTGATGTAGTGCGCATCCAGTTTATGCGCTTTACCCAGCACAATCAGATTCTCCAGCAGCGCGCGTTCGCGCTCCACATCGCGAATCGGGCGATGCGTTGCCAGTTTCGCTTGTGCGACTTCCACTGCCAGCAGACGACGCTCGGCCAGCAGCGTCAGAAGTTTTTTATCCACTGCGCTGATCTTATCGCGTAGTGCCAGCAATGGATTGTCGGGATTCATAGGGCTCACCTGTATGCTATCCAATAAAAAAGCCTCCCGGTTGGGAGGCTTCGTTGTTCGTCTTCGCTTTCATTTTCACACGACGAATAGCCTCCCGTTCAGGGGAAGGTAAAAAAGAAAGCGAAGAAAAACAGATCAGGTTTCATGTGAACGTCCGAAAAAAGAGTGACCTGAGAGTAACCGTACTGATTAAAAGCTGTCAATAAAAAACGCGCCCGGAGGCGCGTTATGAAAATCAGGACTCTTCGTCGGCGGGGATAATGTCTTTTACGCTGGCACTGGCGCGGCGCGCTTCAGACTTATGCTGAACTTTATTCAGCTGACGTTCGAGCTTCGCGATTAAATCGTTGATCGCGGTATACATATCATCATGCTTGGCGCTGGCCACCAGAGTCCCGTTAGGTGTGTTAATAGTGGCGTCAGCCACGAATTCTTTGGGCTCTTTGGAGAGGACAATATGTGGGTTAATCAGGTCGGTTTGCCATTTTTCGAGCTTGGCGAGACGGTCTTCAACATGGCTTCGGATTGCCGGAGTGATGTCCATTTGTTTACTGGTAATGTTCAGAACCATCTTTCTTACCTCTCTGTCATTTCCGTCTTGGTCTTTTCAGCATAGCGCGAAAAAGCGTTGAATGTGAGATTTCGGTCACGAAAAAATGTCACTTTTTGTCAGTCACAACATTCTGTGAGAAAGGCAGAGAAACTGGCCGAAATGGCTTGAAGCGAAACGATTAACACGGCATGCTTGATGAGTTAGCTCGCTGGCAGCAGATCCACTTATGACTGTTCTTTGAGCAAAAAAAAGCAGCCATCACAGGCTGCTTTTTTTTATGGCTGAAAAGCTACCGGGCTATCAGCTGTTGTTCGCTGCAATGATTTTCGCCACTTTGTCTGCTTCAGCGTTCAGTTGCAGATTGCGGTAAGCATTTTCCATCAGCGGCAGTGCATCGTGTGTTGCCTGAGTATCCGGATAATCGCGCATCATACCTTCGACACGGTTAACAACCGCGACATACGCCTCGCGCTTAGTATAGAATTGCGCCACTGACAGCTCATATTTCGCCAGGCGGTCTTTCAGATAGACCAGACGTTTCTGAGCATCAGCCGCATACTGGCTGTTCGGGTAACTGCGCAGCAGTTGTGAGAAGTCGCGGAAGGCATCACGAGCGTGCGTCGGATCGCGGTCAGAACGATCAATACCAAAGAAGCCCTGCAGTGCTGAGTCATCCAGCGCCATATCCGTCAGACCTTTCATATAGATGACATAGTCAATGTTCGGATGTGTGGGGTTAAGACGCATAAAGCGGGCAATGGCAGCCTGTGCCAGGGGCAGATCGGCATTTTTATAGTACGCGTAGATTAAATCCAGCTGCACCTGCTGCGAATAAGGACCGAACGGATAACGATTATCCAGCGCTTCCAGTTGCTTAATCGCAGCTTTAAAGTTACCGTCCTGCAGCTTTTGCTGCGCTGTAGCATAGATTTCAGAAGGCGGGCTGTCCGGTACCGCGTCATTTGAGCCGGAACAACCAACAAGTGCCAGGCTCAGTGTGGCAGCAGCCACCAGATGTTTCATACGCGTCATGACGAAGTGATTATCCTCAAATGTTATGGCGGAAGCTGTCCGTATAGCTCCCGGTAATGACCAGGTACGATAGCACATTATATTAAACGGCATCGCCGTGAAAACCCAACGTTAACGAAGAAGCTGTATATGGCACAACAAGTTCAACTCACCGCAACGGTATCCGAATCACAACTCGGACAACGCTTAGATCAGACTTTGGCGGAATTGTTCCCTGATTATTCACGTTCCCGCATAAAAGAGTGGATCCTCGACCGTCGCGTGACAGTAAACGGCGTCATGGTCGATACACCTAAAGAAAAAGTGCTGGGCGGCGAGCTGGTCGCGATTGACGCTGAGATCGAAGAGGCACAGCGCTGGGAACCGCAAAATCTGCCACTCGACATCGTTTATGAAGATGAGGACATCATCGTCATCAACAAACCACGCGACTTTGTGGTTCACCCTGGCGCCGGTAACCCGGATGGTACGGTACTCAACGCCTTACTGCATCACTATCCAGCGATTATGGATGTGCCGCGTGCGGGCATCGTACACCGCCTGGATAAAGACACCACCGGTTTAATGGTGGTTGCGAAAACTGTACCGGCTCAGACGCATCTGGTGGACTCGCTGCAACGTCGCGAAATCACCCGTGAATATGAAGCGGTTGCGATTGGTAATATGACGGCGGGCGGTACTGTTGAGCAGCCTATCAGCCGTCACTCAACCAAACGCACCCACATGGCGGTTCACCCGATGGGTAAGCCGGCGGTGACGCATTACCGCATCATGGAGCACTTCCGCGCGCATACCCGTCTTCGCCTGCGTCTGGAAACCGGTCGTACTCACCAGATCCGTGTGCATATGTCTCACATCAGCCATCCGCTGGTAGGCGATCCGCTTTATGGTGGCCGTCCGCGTCCGCCAAAAGGCGCATCAGAGGCATTTATCACTACGCTGCGCGGTTTCGATCGTCAGGCACTGCACGCCACCATGCTGCGTCTGTATCATCCTATCAGCGGGATTGAAATGGAATTCCATGCGGCGCTTCCACAGGATATGGTTGATCTGATCGCAGCGTTAAAAGCAGACACCGAAGAATTCAAAGACCAGATGAACTGGTGATGAATCTGATTACGCCTCAATGGCCTGCTCCGTCACGCGTTCGGGCCTGCTCGACGCAGCGACAGGGCGGCATCAGTACATCGCCCTGGGATGCACTGAATCTCGGCGGGCACGTGGGGGATAATCCGGATACGGTAACGCGTAACCGGCAGTTGCTGATGGAAGAGGCGGGCTTGCCTGCGATGCCGCAGTGGCTGGATCAGGTTCATGGCACTGAAGTTGTGCGTCTGGCTGCAGGAGCAAGTACGCCATTGTGTGCCGATGCCTGTATCACCGATCAGCCTGGCGTCGTCTGCGCCATCATGACCGCTGACTGCCTCCCGGTCCTGTTCTGTTCGCAGGATGGGACGGAAGTGGCGGCGGCACATGCAGGCTGGCGCGGACTTTGTGCGAGTGTACTGGAAAATACGCTGGCGCAGTTTCGTTCGCCATCGGAGCAGATCCATGCCTGGCTGGGTCCGGCAATCGGGCCGGATGCATTTGAAGTTGGTGCAGAAGTACGTGAGGCCTTTATGGCTCAGGATCCTCGCGCCGTGCAGGCTTTCCGTCCTTCAGGCGGCAAATTTTACGCTGATATCTGGCTGCTGGCGCGTATGCGACTGCAGGCAGCGGGCGTGAAATCAATCAGTGCCGACAGCCGTTGTACCTTCACCCAGCGCGACGATTTCTTTTCCTTCCGTCGCGAGGGGATCACCGGGCGTATGGCAACTTTGATCTGGCTGTTATAACCTTACGCCATAAGACGGTCCAGTTAGCGTGTTTTTTACTCAAATCTCAGGTCATTAACCTTGAAAATTTGAGGGATGACCTCATTTAATCTCCAGTAGCATTTTGACCTGTAATGGGAGGAATTATGCGTCTGGATCGTCTTACTAACAAATTTCAGCTGGCTCTCGCCGACGCGCAGTCCCTGGCTCTGGGACACGACAACCAATTCATTGAACCTCTGCACCTGATGAGCGCGTTGCTCAAACAGGAAGGCGGATCGGTTTCACCTTTACTGACTTCTGCGGGTGTCAACGTTACGCCTTTTCGCGCTCACATTGAGGAGGCCATCGATCGCCTGCCACAAGTTGAAGGCAGCGAAGGGGATGTACAACCCTCATCTGACCTCGTACGGGTATTAAACCTGTGCGACAAGCTGGCGCAGAAGCGCAATGATAACTTCATTTCATCCGAATTATTTGTTCTGGCCGCCCTTGAATCACGTGGTGCACTGGCCGATCTGCTTAAAGCCGCGGGCGCAACGCGCGAAAAAATCACCAGTGCGATTGAACAGATGCGGGGAGGAGACAACGTGAACGATCAGGGGGCTGAAGATCAGCGCCAGGCATTAAAAAAATACACCATTGACCTGACCGAGCGAGCCGAGAAGGGCAAACTCGATCCGGTGATTGGTCGTGATGAAGAGATTCGTCGCACTATCCAGGTTCTGCAGCGCCGAACCAAAAATAACCCGGTGCTGATTGGTGAGCCTGGCGTGGGTAAAACCGCGATTGTTGAAGGGCTGGCGCAGCGCATCATTAACGGTGAAGTCCCTGAAGGCCTGAAAGGCCGCCGGGTACTGGCGCTGGATATGGGGGCGCTGGTGGCCGGGGCGAAATATCGTGGTGAATTCGAAGAGCGTCTGAAAGGCGTACTGAGTGACCTGTCGAAACAGGAAGGCAACGTCATTCTGTTTATAGACGAGCTGCACACCATGGTGGGAGCCGGTAAAGCGGACGGTGCGATGGATGCCGGTAACATGCTCAAGCCAGCGCTGGCGCGTGGTGAACTGCACTGCGTAGGTGCCACTACGCTTGATGAGTATCGCCAGTACATTGAAAAAGATGCCGCGCTGGAGCGTCGTTTCCAGAAAGTCTTTGTGGCTGAGCCGACTGTGGAAGATACCATCGCCATTCTGCGTGGTCTGAAAGAGCGTTATGAGCTGCATCACCATGTGCAGATCACTGACCCGGCGATTGTCGCAGCAGCAACGCTTTCTCATCGTTACATTGCGGACCGCCAGCTGCCGGACAAAGCGATTGACCTGATCGATGAGGCAGCTTCCAGCATTCGTATGCAGATGGACTCGAAGCCGGAGTCACTGGATCGCCTTGAGCGCCGTATTATTCAGCTGAAGCTGGAGCAGCAGGCGCTGAAGAAAGAGGCGGATGATGCCAGTATCAAACGTCTGGAGATGCTGGAAACTGAGCTGAACCAGAAAGAGCGCGAATACGCCGAGCTGGAAGATGAGTGGAAGACTGAAAAAGCCTCGCTGTCCGGCACGCAGAATATTAAAGCTGAACTTGAGCAGGCGCGTCTGAACTTAGAGCAGGCTCGTCGTCAGGGCGATCTCGCGCAGATGTCAGAACTGCAGTACGGTAAAATTCCTGAACTGGAAAAACAGCTGGCCGCAGCGACTCAGGCGGAAGGCAAAACCATGAAGTTACTGCGCAACCGGGTAACCGATGTGGAGATTGCCGATGTGCTGGCGCGCTGGACCGGGATTCCGGTGGCGCGAATGATGGAAGGTGAGCGCGATAAGTTACTGCGCATGGAGCAGGATCTTCATGGCCGGGTCATCGGACAGGATGAAGCGGTTGAAGCAGTATCAAATGCGATTCGCCGTAGTCGTGCTGGCCTGTCAGATCCTAACCGGCCTATTGGTTCCTTCCTGTTCCTGGGCCCTACCGGGGTAGGTAAGACCGAACTGTGTAAGTCGCTGGCTAACTTCCTGTTCGACAGTGACGATGCGATGGTTCGTATCGACATGTCCGAATTTATGGAAAAACATTCAGTGTCGCGGCTGGTGGGCGCACCTCCAGGTTATGTCGGCTATGAAGAGGGCGGTTATCTGACCGAAGCTGTACGTCGTCGTCCTTATTCGGTAATCCTGCTGGATGAAGTCGAGAAGGCGCATCCTGATGTCTTCAACATTCTGCTGCAGGTGCTGGATGATGGGCGTCTGACGGATGGGCAGGGTCGTACGGTCGATTTCCGTAACAGCGTGGTGATCATGACCTCTAACCTGGGATCGGATTTAATCCAGGAACGGTTCGGCAATCTCAGCTATCCGGAAATGAAAGATATTGTTATGGGTGTGGTCGGACAGCATTTCCGTCCGGAATTCGTCAACCGTATCGATGAGGTGGTGGTGTTCCATCCGCTGGCTGAGAAACACATTGCTTCTATTGCGCAGATTCAGCTGCAGCGGTTGTACAAACGTCTGGATGAACGTGGCTATCAGCTGCACATCTCCGATGATGCGATCAAACTGCTGGCGGAGAACGGGTATGACCCGGTCTATGGTGCGCGTCCGCTGAAACGGGCGATACAGCAGCAGATTGAGAACCCGCTGGCTCAGCAGATCCTTGCAGGTTCGCTGGTGCCGGGTAAAACCATCGAAATGGATGTTGTAAACGACGTCATAACTGCACATCAGTAAGGGTGCGAGTTGAAAAACGGGCCTCTGGCCCGTTTTTTTTTGCCCTTTTGGGGGATTTTTGCTTATTTATTACTCCTTTTGAGCGCAAATTGAACGGTCAGTAAAAAAGTTGTGATTTGCACTTGCGCTATCTGAGCCGTTCCCTATAATGCGCCTCCACTGACACGGCAAACCGGCAACGGGAAACGGGTTGAGAGGCACAGGAGACTGCGCCGCCGGAGAAAAACTTCTGAGAAAGAGGTTGACTCTGCAGGAGGAAAGCGTAATATACGCCACCTCGCGACAGGACGCTAACGCACTGTTCGCACTGCTCTTTAACAATTTATCAGACAATCTGTGTGGGCACTCGCAGGATTGATATCAGCGTCTTTGGACGCACAAAAGTATCAAAGCCTCACGAGTGAACACATAATGAAATTCATTATGACGTTTTACAGATGAGCACCGCTTAACTTGTTTAAGCAAATCAAACTTAAATTGAAGAGTTTGATCATGGCTCAGATTGAACGCTGGCGGCAGGCCTAACACATGCAAGTCGGACGGTAGCACAGAGAGCTTGCTCTCGGGTGACGAGTGGCGGACGGGTGAGTAATGTCTGGGGATCTGCCCGATAGAGGGGGATAACCACTGGAAACGGTGGCTAATACCGCATAACGTCGCAAGACCAAAGAGGGGGACCTTCGGGCCTCTCACTATCGGATGAACCCAGATGGGATTAGCTAGTAGGCGGGGTAATGGCCCACCTAGGCGACGATCCCTAGCTGGTCTGAGAGGATGACCAGCCACACTGGAACTGAGACACGGTCCAGACTCCTACGGGAGGCAGCAGTGGGGAATATTGCACAATGGGCGCAAGCCTGATGCAGCCATGCCGCGTGTATGAAGAAGGCCTTCGGGTTGTAAAGTACTTTCAGCGGGGAGGAAGGCGGTGCGGTTAATAACCGCGCCGATTGACGTTACCCGCAGAAGAAGCACCGGCTAACTCCGTGCCAGCAGCCGCGGTAATACGGAGGGTGCAAGCGTTAATCGGAATTACTGGGCGTAAAGCGCACGCAGGCGGTCTGTTAAGTCAGATGTGAAATCCCCGGGCTTAACCTGGGAACTGCATTTGAAACTGGCAGGCTTGAGTCTTGTAGAGGGGGGTAGAATTCCAGGTGTAGCGGTGAAATGCGTAGAGATCTGGAGGAATACCGGTGGCGAAGGCGGCCCCCTGGACAAAGACTGACGCTCAGGTGCGAAAGCGTGGGGAGCAAACAGGATTAGATACCCTGGTAGTCCACGCCGTAAACGATGTCGACTTGGAGGTTGTTCCCTTGAGGAGTGGCTTCCGGAGCTAACGCGTTAAGTCGACCGCCTGGGGAGTACGGCCGCAAGGTTAAAACTCAAATGAATTGACGGGGGCCCGCACAAGCGGTGGAGCATGTGGTTTAATTCGATGCAACGCGAAGAACCTTACCTACTCTTGACATCCACGGAATTCGGCAGAGATGCCTTAGTGCCTTCGGGAACCGTGAGACAGGTGCTGCATGGCTGTCGTCAGCTCGTGTTGTGAAATGTTGGGTTAAGTCCCGCAACGAGCGCAACCCTTATCCTTTGTTGCCAGCGATTCGGTCGGGAACTCAAAGGAGACTGCCGGTGATAAACCGGAGGAAGGTGGGGATGACGTCAAGTCATCATGGCCCTTACGAGTAGGGCTACACACGTGCTACAATGGCGCATACAAAGAGAAGCGACCTCGCGAGAGTAAGCGGACCTCACAAAGTGCGTCGTAGTCCGGATCGGAGTCTGCAACTCGACTCCGTGAAGTCGGAATCGCTAGTAATCGTGGATCAGAATGCCACGGTGAATACGTTCCCGGGCCTTGTACACACCGCCCGTCACACCATGGGAGTGGGTTGCAAAAGAAGTAGGTAGCTTAACCTTCGGGAGGGCGCTTACCACTTTGTGATTCATGACTGGGGTGAAGTCGTAACAAGGTAACCGTAGGGGAACCTGCGGTTGGATCACCTCCTTACCTGAAGATACCTTCCCGCGCAGTGCTCACACAGATTGTCTGATAAAAAGTAATGAGCAGGACGGCTGCGAAGTCGTGACACTATCGTGTCCCCTTCGTCTAGCGGTTAGGACTCCGCCCTTTCACGGCGGCAACAGGGGTTCGAATCCCCTAGGGGACGCCACCTGCTTGGTGACAGGTGAAAGATGTCTCCATACAGTATCTCAAAGCCGTTCTGGCTGCGTAAGCAGCCGTGACGCGTTTGAGATATTTGCTCTTTAACAATCCGGAACAAGCTGAAAATTGAAACGACGTGTCGCTTTCATTCTCCGTAATAAGAATGAAAAATGCGGCACGTTCGAGTCTCTCAAATGCTTGCAGTCTGCAGCGTTGCAAAACGCCTGTGGGTTGTGAGGTTAAGCGACTAAGCGTACACGGTGGATGCCCAGGCAGTCAGAGGCGATGAAGGACGTGCTAATCTGCGTAAAGCGACGGTAAGGTGATATGAACCGCTACAGCCGTCGATGTCCGAATGGGGAAACCCGGTGCACTCTGTGCATCATTGCAGCATGAATACATAGTGCTGCAAGGCGAACCGGGGGAACTGAAACATCTAAGTACCCCGAGGAAAAGAAATCAACCGAGATTCCCCCAGTAGCGGCGAGCGAACGGGGAGCAGCCCAGAGCCTGAATCAGCATGTGTGTTAGTGGAAGCGTCTGGAAAGTCGCAGGGTACAGGGTGATACTCCCGTACACAAAAGCACACGCGCTGTGAGCTCGATGAGTAAGGCGGGACACGTGGTATCCTGTCTGAATATGGGGGGACCATCCTCCAAGGCTAAATACTCCTGACTGACCGATAGTGAACCAGTACCGTGAGGGAAAGGCGAAAAGAACCCCGGCGAGGGGAGTGAAACAGAACCTGAAACCGTGTACGTACAAGCAGTGGGAGCCCTCTTTACGGGGGTGACTGCGTACCTTTTGTATAATGGGTCAGCGACTTATATTCTGTAGCAAGGTTAACCGTATAGGGGAGCCGCAGGGAAACCGAGTCTTAACTGGGCGTTAAGTTGCAGGGTATAGACCCGAAACCCGGTGATCTAGCCATGGGCAGGTTGAAGGTTGGGTAACACTAACTGGAGGACCGAACCGACTAATGTTGAAAAATTAGCGGATGACCTGTGGCTGGGGGTGAAAGGCCAATCAAACCGGGAGATAGCTGGTTCTCCCCGAAAGCTATTTAGGTAGCGCCTCGTGAACTCATCTCCGGGGGTAGAGCACTGTTTCGGCTAGGGGGCCATCCCGGCTTACCAACCCGATGCAAACTGCGAATACCGGAGAATGTTATCACGGGAGACACACGGCGGGTGCTAACGTCCGTCGTGAAGAGGGAAACAACCCAGACCGCCAGCTAAGGTCCCAAAGTCATGGTTAAGTGGGAAACGATGTGGGAAGGCACAGACAGCCAGGATGTTGGCTTAGAAGCAGCCATCATTTAAAGAAAGCGTAATAGCTCACTGGTCGAGTCGGCCTGCGCGGAAGATGTAACGGGGCTAAACCATGCACCGAAGCTGCGGCAGCGACACTATGTGTTGTTGGGTAGGGGAGCGTTCTGTAAGCCGTCGAAGGTGTGCTGCGAGGCATGCTGGAGGTATCAGAAGTGCGAATGCTGACATAAGTAACGATAAAGCGGGTGAAAAGCCCGCTCGCCGGAAGACCAAGGGTTCCTGTTCAACGTTAATCGGAGCAGGGTGAGTCGACCCCTAAGGCGAGGCCGAAAGGCGTAGTCGATGGGAAACAGGTTAATATTCCTGTACTCGGTGTTACTGCGAAGGGGGGACGGAGATGGCTATATCAGCCGGGCGACGGTTGTCCCGGTTTAAGCGTGTAGGCGGAGGGTCCAGGTAAATCCGGTCCCTTATTAACGCTGAGGCGTGACGACGAGGCACTACGGTGCTGAAGTGATAAATGCCCAGCTTCCAGGAAAAGCCTCTAAGCATCAGGTAACACAGAATCGTACCCCAAACCGACACAGGTGGTCAGGTAGAGAATACCAAGGCGCTTGAGAGAACTCGGGTGAAGGAACTAGGCAAAATGGTGCCGTAACTTCGGGAGAAGGCACGCTGGCGCGTAGGTGGAGGGATTTACTCCCCGAGCCGAAGCCAGTCGAAGATACCAGCTGGCTGCAACTGTTTATTAAAAACACAGCACTGTGCAAACACGAAAGTGGACGTATACGGTGTGACGCCTGCCCGGTGCCGGAAGGTTAATTGATGGGGTTATCCGCAAGGAGAAGCTCTTGATCGAAGCCCCGGTAAACGGCGGCCGTAACTATAACGGTCCTAAGGTAGCGAAATTCCTTGTCGGGTAAGTTCCGACCTGCACGAATGGCGTAATGATGGCCAGGCTGTCTCCACCCGAGACTCAGTGAAATTGAACTCGCTGTGAAGATGCAGTGTACCCGCGGCAAGACGGAAAGACCCCGTGAACCTTTACTACAGCTTGACACTGAACATTGAGCCTTGATGTGTAGGATAGGTGGGAGGCTTTGAAGCGCGGACGCCAGTCTGCGTGGAGCCAACCTTGAAATACCACCCTTTAATGTTTGATGTTCTAACGTAGGCCCGTTATCCGGGCTGCGGACAGTGTCTGGTGGGTAGTTTGACTGGGGCGGTCTCCTCCTAAAGAGTAACGGAGGAGCACGAAGGTCAGCTAATCACGGTCGGACATCGTGAGGTTAGTGCAATGGCATAAGCTGGCTTGACTGCGAGAGTGACGGCTCGAGCAGGTGCGAAAGCAGGTCATAGTGATCCGGTGGTTCTGAATGGAAGGGCCATCGCTCAACGGATAAAAGGTACTCCGGGGATAACAGGCTGATACCGCCCAAGAGTTCATATCGACGGCGGTGTTTGGCACCTCGATGTCGGCTCATCACATCCTGGGGCTGAAGTAGGTCCCAAGGGTACGGCTGTTCGCCGTTTAAAGTGGTACGCGAGCTGGGTTTAGAACGTCGTGAGACAGTTCGGTCCCTATCTGCCGTGGGCGCTGGAGAATTGAGGGGGGTTGCTCCTAGTACGAGAGGACCGGAGTGAACGCACCACTGGTGTTCGGGTTGTCATGCCAATGGCACTGCCCGGTAGCTAAGTGCGGAAAAGATAAGTGCTGAAAGCATCTAAGCACGAAACTTGCCCCGAGATGAGTTCTCCCTGACTCCTTGAGGGTCCTGAAGGGACGTTGAAGACTACGACGTTGATAGGCCGGGTGTGTAAGCGCAGCGATGCGTTGAGCTAACCGGTACTAATGACCCGTGAGGCTTAACCTTACAACGCCAGAGGCGTTTTTGAGAGACACGATTTTCAGCTTATTCCGGATAAAATTAGCGGAAACGAAAGATTTTGCGGCGTGACAAGGCGCAGAGCGAAGACATCAGCGGGAGCATACTGAGGTATGTGACCGGTGTGGCTGAGCGATGGCAACGCGGTCATGGCGTAAAAGATTCGTTTCGTGCACCAAGATTTGCCTGGCGGCTTTAGCGCGGTGGTCCCACCTGACCCCATGCCGAACTCAGAAGTGAAACGCCGTAGCGCCGATGGTAGTGTGGGGTCTCCCCATGCGAGAGTAGGGAACTGCCAGGCATTAAATAAGTGAAGAAGCCCCGCACGCAGTGCGGGGCTTTTTTACGTCTGAATTTTGCTCTTTTGAACAGAAACATTGACCACAAACCCACTTTCTGCAACCCTCATCACCTCATATGGTCTTACGGCATCGCCAGCAACCCGCTGATTTTTCGATAATTGGCGATATGGCTCACAATATTCATCTCAGATTACCCCGCCTTTACCTCTGGTAGACTTAAATGCTTTACTCAATCCTTTAAACGCTGTTGATCAGCAAGGAACAGAGGTAAGGCATGACAACAACAAATAATAAAATTCAGCCGGATGATACCAGGAAACGCATCTGGGCTATTGTTGGCGCGTCATCGGGCAACCTGGTCGAGTGGTTCGACTTCTATGTCTATTCATTCTTCTCGCTCTACTTTGCGCACATATTCTTCCCGCAGGGAGATACCACCACGCAGTTGTTGCAGACGGCGGGCGTTTTTGCGGCAGGATTTTTGATGCGTCCGATTGGTGGCTGGCTGTTCGGCTATATCGGTGACAAACATGGCCGAAAAAATTCGATGCTGGTTTCGGTCTGCATGATGTGTTTCGGGTCACTGGTCATCGCCTGCCTGCCGGGTTACGCAACGATCGGCGTGGCGGCTCCCGTCATTCTGCTGCTGGCGCGTATGTTTCAGGGATTATCGGTAGGTGGGGAATATGGGACCAGCGCAACCTACATGAGCGAAGTGGCTTTGGAAGGACGCAAAGGATTCTACGCCTCATTCCAGTATGTCACGCTGATTGGTGGTCAGTTAGCGGCGGTACTGACCGTAGTGGTGCTACAATTCCTGCTTACTGATGCAGAACTGCGCAGCTGGGGCTGGCGAATTCCGTTCTTCCTCGGCGCACTGCTCGCGGTTGTCGCATTGTGGCTACGGCGCTCTCTGGAAGAAACGTCAGACAAGACCAGCCGGGAACATCGCGATGCGGGAAGCGTAATCGGATTGCTGCGCAATCATACCCGTCCTTTCCTGATGGTGCTGGGTTTTACCGCGGGCGGTTCCCTGAGTTTTTACACCTTCACCACCTACATGCAGAAGTATCTGGTTAACACGTCGGGTATGGATCCTAAAACAGCCAGCGGGCTGATGACCGGTGCGCTGCTGGTCTTTATGCTGATTCAGCCAATTATCGGTGCGCTGTCAGATAAAATTGGTCGTCGCACTTCGATGATGATCTTTGGCGCAGCTGCGGCGATCTGTACGGTGCCAATTCTGACCCTGCTGCAAAACGTGCAAAGTCCCGGCGTGGCTTTCCTGTTGATTATGCTGGCCTTGCTGATCACCAGCTTCTACACGGCCATCAGCGGCATTCTTAAAGCCGAAATGTTCCCGCCACAGGTGCGTGCACTGGGTGTCGGGCTCTCCTACGCCGTCGCGAATGCGATCTTCGGGGGTTCGGCAGAGTATGTAGCGTTGCTGATGAAGAAGCAGGGGATCGAGACTACCTTCTTCTGGTATGTCTCTGCGATGGGCGCGGTGGCGTTTCTGGTGTCGCTGTTGCTGCACAAGCGTGGTAAGGGGATTAAGCTTTAAAATAGCTACTGGCTCAGATTCCAGAGAGCAATGCCGCTGGCTGCACCGGCGGCATCCCAGCGAAATCTTTCCAGCTCCAGCCGCTGCCATTCGGGCGGCTGTCATACAGCTCTTTTCCCGCCCCAGAACTTAACGAAACAACAGCACAGCAAGCAGCACACTTCGCATAATGGATGCCTTATTGACCGCAGTGATTAAAGAATCCGGCTGATCAGGCGATCGATACGTATCCGGCGCAGACGGCGAATGAGCTTGCGCACCTTGGCCGGGTAATCAGCAATACTCTCTAGCTCACGGAAATGCGTCACTACCGTCGTGTTCTGCCGGATTAACGTCAATTCCTTCTCACGCTGAGCCGCTAACTCCTGATGAGGATCGTGGATCAGCACGGCATTTTCCAGATCGAGCCGCCAGGCACGTGGATTGAGGTTATTACCGGTAATCAGCTGCCATTCGTCATCAACCCACATTCCTTTAAGGTGATAACTGTTCTCGCCATCCTTCCACAGTCTCACGACCAGCTGATCGGTCGTAACGTAGTAGTGCAAACGGCTCATAAAGCGACGCAGATTGATTTCATACAGGTAAGGCAGCGCGCCTATGATTTTGAACGGCTGATCAGGCGCAATATAGAAGTCATTGGCTGTTTTATCGCCGACGATGATCTCAACCTGCTTTCCCTGGCGCAGAAGATGAATGATATTACGTACCAGCAAGGCGGGCATGTTGAAGTAGGGGGTACAGATAATCAGCTTCTGTTCTGCACACGGCATCAGATGGAAAATGGTTTTATTGAGCAGGCTATGCTTACCCAGACCGACCAGCGGTGTAACTGCCAGTTCATCGTTGCCGGCATTCCCTTCAAACTGATAATTGAAGCCACGCAGATCCTGACGGAACTGGCGCGTCTCATTTTTAATTTCGGGGCTGGAAGGGCGCTCAGCGAAATCGAGCCGGTTAACCGCTTCTGCTGGCTTCAGATTGAGCGTGATCCAGTCATACATGGTATCGGTCAGCTGCGAATTGCGGATAACCTGGTAGCGATCATAACGATACTTGTCATGCTGATGCAGGTAAACATCATTGATGCTGGCGCCGCTGTAGAGCAGCGTATCATCTATGATGAAACCTTTAAGATGGAGTACACCCAGGGCTTCACGGGTATTGACCGGGATACCATAAACCGGGATGGCAATATCGGCATAACGCGTCGCCATTTCGCAATACCAGTCGGCATTGGTTACGCCTCGTGCTGCGCCAATTCGGCCACGCTGCGCACGATGCCAGTCTACCAGAATCGAGATATCCAGCTCCGGTCTCGCCTGCTTCGCATGATAAAGCGCATCCATAACGGCACGCCCGGCGTCATCGTTTTCCAGATAGAGCGCAACGATACAGATGCGGGTCTGCGCTGCCGCAATCTTCTCCAGCAACGTCTGACGAAATTCGGCAGGCGAGTAAAGTGTCGACATATCCGCAACGGATTGTGACAGTTTCGGCAGCTCTGCGAGGTGTTGTTGGTGTTTATTACGTTTAAATTTAGACAACATCACAGTGCACTTCTTCTCTGTTCATTGCATGGCCTTTTGCCATCAAATCAGGGTTATAACCATAAATAATAACATCAACTCCGTCGATTCGAACGTTTTTTACCTTTCTGTACAAGGTTAGTTGATCTCATTCTGTAAAGACAATTTCAGGCTGACGATACCGTCATCCAGTTGAATATCAACATGAAAATTGAGTTTTCGGGCCAGGGTGATCATGCCGCGGTTATGGGGCATGGTGATACCGTTCAATTGTTGCAAGCCGTGATGTCGGGTGTAGCGGATCATCTTTTCCAGCAGACGACGGCCCATGCCTAACCCTTTCAGGTCAGAACGGACCAGCACTGAAAACTCCGCATCGATGTTATCGGCGTCAGAGATCGCGCGAGTGACACCAATGATCTCATGACGTTCCTGATGCTGACGGACCGCCACAATCGCCATCTCGCGGTCATAATCGATCTGAGTCATATTGGCGAGGTCATCATGCGTGAACTCATTGATCTCACTGAAGTAGCGGTAGTAAAGATCCTCTTTGGTCACCTGGCTGATAAAATCGCGCAATAATGGTTCATCCTCTGGCAGGATTGGACGGAACAGGCAGGATTGCCCATCTTTTAACTCTACCTGTTCTTCCAGATGCTGCGGATAAGGGCGAATGGCCAGCCTTGCTTCGTTATCGCCGTGGAACGGAGCCAGCGTCAGGGTGACATCCAGCAGGGTAAAATCATTGCCTGCCGCCAGCAGCGGATGAATATCCAGTCGCTGGATCTCCGGGCAATCCACTACCAGATCAGAGACCTGCACCAGCAGCTGGCTTAAACCAGAGATATCCAGCGGATTCAGGGCGCTGCGGCTGCGGATTTTTCCGCTCTTAATAGCCTGAATGACCAGATAGCGTGCCAGCGTCATATTCAGTGGGGGCAGGGCAACGGCAGCCTGTTTATCAGCCTGCCATTCCACCCCGCCTTCACCCAGCATAATGATTGGGCCAAACAGTGCATCCTGTTCGACCACGACCCGCAATTCCTGCGCGCCCGCCCGGCTGGCCATGCTCTGAACCAGCAGTCCCTCTATACGCGCCTGCGGCAGCGTCTGCTTTACCCGATCAAAAATGGCTTCGGCGGCATGCTCCACTTCACTGGCATTACGCAGGTAGAGCATCACACCCTGAACCTCTGATTTATGGGCGATATCGGGTGAACGCAGCTTTAGCGCCACCGGATAGCCAATCTGGCCGGCAATGGTTACCGCTGCCGCGCTGTCACTGGCGATCCAGGTTGGCAGCGTGGCCAGCCCATAAGCCTGCAGCACCGGCTGCACTTCGTGAGTATCCAGTGAGGTAATGCCACGCGCCAGCGCCTGTGACAGCAGCTGGTGAGCATGTGCACTATCCTGGTTCAGTGTAGCGGGCAGGGCAGGCGTCTCGCGCAGCTGCTTCTGATTACGTCGGTACTCAACCTGATGCATAAAGGCGGTTACGGTGCCTTCCGGCGTGCGCCAGGTGGGTATACCCGCCTGCGTAAAGGCACGACGTGCAGCCTGTGAAGAGAACTCGCCGCTCCAGTTGGTCAGCAGCGTCACCAGCTTACCGCGCGGGTGGCGGGCCACAGTATCGATCAGATGTGCGGCCGTTTCAGTCGCAGGCGCGACCGCGCTTGGCGCATGAATGATCATTAAGGCATCAAGTTCATGGCTGTCGAGCAGGATCTCTGTGCAGGCAGCGTAGCGCTCAGCGGTGGCGTCATCTTTTAAATCCAGCGGATTACCGCGACCCGCACCGGCAGGCAAAATAGCCTCAAGCTGCTGACGCGTTTCATCGCTGAGCTGCGCCAGTTTCCCATTGCGGGCGTAAAGCTCATCCAGCGCCAGCGCGGCGGGCGCCGCACCATTACTGATGATCATCAGCCTGTCGCCGCGCAGTGGCCGCATATGGCTTAGCGATTCAACAGCGGAGAACAGCTCATGGGTATCCTGTACCCGCAGCAATCCGGCACGCTGAATGGCCGCATCCCAGGCAGCATCCAGACCACTGTGGGTGCCCAGCAGCGCCTGCGCTTCACGGCTGCGACCACTCTTGATCACCAGAATCGGTTTATTACGGGAAGCGCTGCGTGAGGCAGAAACAAAGCGACGTGCGTCACTGAGGTGCTCCAGATAAAGGAGGATGGCACTTGTTTTACCGTCGCGGGCCAGGAAGTCGAGCAGGTCATCAACATCGGTATCCAGGCTGTCACCCAGCGCGATAAACCACGAAAAACCGAGGTTACGCTGCTGCGCCCAGTCGAGAATGGTATTCGATACGGCGGCAGACTGGGAGATAAATGCGATACGGCCTTTCTCTATCGGCACCGGCGAGAAGCTGGCATTGAGACCCTGCCAGGGCGCCAGCAGGCCAAGACTGTTCGGCCCCAGCAGACGTATCTGCCACTGGCTGGCGCAGGCTTTGAGTTCAGCCGACTGGCTGGCAGGTGCAGAGAGAATAATACAGGCCTTGCAACCTTTCTCGCCGAGCTGTTGCAGCAATTCGAGGTTACGTTTTGAGTGGGTGCAGATCACCGCCAGGTCAGGCGCGAAAGGTAAGCTGTCGATGGTGGGCCAGGCGAGTACGCCGCTGACCGCTTTATATTTTGGCGTGACCGGCAGTACAGGCCCGCTAAAACCGCCTGCCAGCAGGTTACGCATCATAAAGTAGCCGGCACGCCCGGGCGTGACCGAGGCACCTATCACCGCAATTGACTTAGGTCGTAACAGCGCTTCCAGTCCGCGTTGGCTCATCTCGCCCTCCAGAGATCGGGATTTGCGTGATTGTAAACGCTTTTTGCTGGCCGCGCTTCCGGGCAGATCGCAGGCTGAACATCCGGATCCTGAAAACTGTCAGAGCAGGCTCACGCCTGCCAGCCGGAGAGGGACACGGTTAAGCCTGTCCGGGGTGATGCGGTTTTCCTGCCAGATAGGCCGCGCGGAACTGATCGAAATGGTGAGATAACGCCTCTGCCGCCTGCCGATCGCCCGCCTGTGCCAGTAGCGCCGCCGCCACTTCAGCGGTGCAATGCTGACCTTCGCCGTGCGCCTCACGCAGCGTGTAACGCGAAGGCGTGCTGACATCCAGCGACATTACCGGCAGGGCGTCGAGCCAGGGACTTTTGCGAAACATCTTGCGCGCTTCGGTCCAGGTACCATCCAGCATAATAAACAGCGGCGGCTTGCCGCTGGCGGGCGGCGTTGTCAGCACTTCGCGACCGGGATCGGCATAGGCGGCCGGGAAGACCACCAGCGGCTGATATTCAGGGTTGCGCACAGCCGCAAGCAGCAGCGGATCCGGCTCGGTGCGTGACCAGCCAAATGCCTGGGTATGCGGCAGAATATCGGCAATCAGACGGCCAGTGTTACTCGGCTTCATTGGCTCGGTATCAAACATCACCAGGCAGAAGCGACTACGGGCAGACTGCGGCACGATCTGATTGCAGAGACAGTTTGCCTCTGGCAGCAGGCAGCCCTGGCAGCGAATGACCCGATTTCCGCGCGCCAGGAAAGGACGGGTGGCGCGGGCCAGGCGTTGGGTGCGCAAGCGCAAAACAGCATTATCAGACATGAGTATTCAGGGCAGGAAAAACGTCAGTGTAATCGAAGCGCAGATGAAAAGGAAAAGGCCAGACTGGCTGGCCGTTGAAGTTTAAAGTGATTCGTCGAGCCATTCGTTAAAAGGCGCTTTGGGCATAGCGCCGTTCAGCATGTCGACCCGCTCGCCATTTTTAAACAGCATGATGGTCGGGATACTGCGAATATTGAAACGGGCGCTCAGGGCTGGTTCCGCTTCGGTGTTCACTTTAATAAAGCGGACCTTGCCGCTGCGTTCACTGGCGACATCTTTAAACACTGGCGCAAAATTGACGCAGGGGCTGCACCAGGGCGCCCAGAAATCGATCACCACCGGCAAATCATCCTGCAGATATTTGTCAAAGTTGGCGCTGGTGGCATTCACCACTTCGCCATCGAACAGCTCATTTCCACAGCGACCACATTTCGCCACGTCGGCAAGGCGTTCGTCAGGAACGCGATTGGTTGCCTGACAGGAAGCGCATACCGTATTCATAGGAACCTCTGATGTTGAAAAGTGTCAGTCTGGTAATCGTTGTCCATTATGAAAGGGGGCGGATTTTCGCTCAATCTGGATTGCTCTATAGGTTCAATAGTTGATAGCTAAGCGCCAGCACATCAGGTAATCTGCGCGCTCTAAATGCGGGAGGAAGAGATGAACGACGAATATAAAGGCAAGAGCGGCAAAGTTAAGGTGATGTACGTGCGTGGCGAGGACGATAAAAGCGCGCGCGCGCCGAATCCTCGCACAGGCAAAGGTGGTCACTCTGCTGCCCGCCAGGATGATAATCGTCGTTCATCTGGCCCGCGCACTGAACGCACTCAGGAAGGCGGTCGCTCCGCTGGTCGTCGTAGTGACGACACCGGTCGCAGCAGTTCACCGCGTCGTGATGAAGGCGGACGTGGCGCACCACGCCGTTCAGACGATGGCGCAGGTCGCCGCAACGATCGTGGTGATGACAGCCGTGGCGCTTATGGCAGCAGCGACTCCCCGTGGCGCACCGTGTCACGCGCGCCTTCTGCCGATCGTGCGTCATCGCCTGAGAACGATAAGCCGGATCACGGCGGTATCAGCGGCAAGAGCTTCGTCGATCCTGAGCAGATCCGTCGTCAGCGTAATGAAGAGACCCGCGTCTATGGCGAGAACGCCTGTCAGGCGCTGTTCCAGAGCCGTCCGGAAGCGATTGTTCGCGCCTGGTTCGTGCAGGAAGTTACACCGCGTTTTCGCGAAGCGCTGCGCTGGCTGGCGGCTAACCGCAAAGCCTATCACGTGGTAGAAGATGCTGAGATCACCAAAGCGTCAGGTACTGAGCATCATGGCGGCGTCTGCTTCCTGATCAAAAAGCGTATGGGCATGGCGGTGTCTGAATGGCTGAGCCAGGCGAATACGAAAGATTGCGTACTGGCACTGGAAGATGTCAGCAACCCGCATAACCTCGGCGCGATTATGCGCAGCTGCGCACACTTTGGCGTAAAAGGTTTGCTGGTCAATGATGCTTCTCTGCTGGAGTCAGGTGCAGCGGTGCGTACTGCAGAAGGCGGCGCTGAGCATGTGCAGGCCATCAGCGGTGCAACCTTCAGCGAAGGTCTGGAAGCGTTTCGTAAAGCGGGTTACACCATCGTGACCACCTCCAGCCATCAGGGCACGCCGCTGGCGCAGGCTCAGCTGCCGGAGAAAATGGTGCTGGTGTTAGGTCAGGAGCGTGAAGGTCTTTCTGACACCGCGTTCAGGCAGGGCGACATGAGCCTGTCAATTGGCGGTACCGGCAACGTGGAAAGCCTCAATGTCTCGGTCGCAACCGGCGTACTGCTCGCCGAATGGTGGCGTCAGAACGCATAAAAAAACGGGCCGAAAGGCCCGTTTTGCTGTGTGACATCAGTGCGCGCCACCGCCACCGCCACCACCGCCTGCGCCAAACGGCGGGCGGGCAAACCAGATCAGCACCAGCAGAATCAAAAAGACCCCCGCCGACGCCCAGAAGATTTCATTCGCTGAAATAATCAGTCCCTGATTGGTAATCTGCTGCGCGATATAAGCTGACGCCTGCTGCTGTGTCATCCCCAGGCTCTCCAGCTGGCTATACATCTGTTGCGAATTGGTGTTGTAAGGGGTAATCGACTCCGTCAGGTAGCTATGATGCATCGACTCGCGATTCGTCCACATGGTGGTGGTAATCGACGTTCCCACTGAGCCGGCAAAGGTACGCATAAAGTTCGACAGGCTGGAGGCAGCCGCCATGCGCTCCGGCGGCAGTCCCGACAGCGTAATGGTGGTCAGCGGCATAAAGAAGCAGGCCACGGCAAAGCCCTGAATAAACTGTGGCCAGGCTGAGGCACCAAAGTCCATCCCCGGTTCAAACGTATAAGCACGCCAGTAAAAGCAGACGGCATACATAATGAAGCTGAACGTAACCAGTCGCCGCATGTCGAGCTTATGGGCGAAGCGACCAATGATCGGCGACAGGATCACCGGCAAAATCCCTACCGGCGCAGACGCCAGCCCTGCCCAGGTTGCGGTATACCCGTAAACCTCCTGCAGCAGCTGCGGCAACAGAACTATTGAGCCGAAGTAGAGCATATAAGCCAGGCTGATCGACAGGCAGCCGATGGTGAAGTTGCGCGACTTAAACAGCGACAGGTCAATGATCGGGTGATCGTCCGTCAGCTCCCACACCAGCAGGACGGACAGCGCAATTACAGCCACGACCCCCAACACGATAATTTCGGACGAGTTAAACCAGTCGAGCTCCTTCCCGCGGTCCAGCATCACCTGCAGACAGCCGATCCCCACGACCAGCAGCACCAGCCCGACCATATCGATCCGCCGGATTTCGGTTTTGGTTTCCCGACCACGCAGGGTTTGCAGCGTCAGTATCACCACTGCCACACCAATCGGCACGTTGATAAAGAAGATCCAGCCCCAGTGATAGTTATCGCTGATCCAGCCGCCCAATATCGGGCCGCAGATCGGTGCCACGATCACCGTCATCGCCCATAGCGACAGTGCAACACTGCGCTTAGCGGGCGGATAGTTGTTGAGCAGCAGGCTTTGCGACAGCGGGATCAATGGACCTGCGACTATCCCCTGAATGACGCGGAAGAAAATCAGCATCTCCAGGCTGTCTGACATGCCACACGCCCAGGAGGCGATAGCAAACAGAATGGTCGACCAGGTAAACAGCTTCACTTCACCGATGCGTTTTGCCAGCCAGCCGGTCAGGGGGATCGAAATCGCATTGGCGACGCCAAACGAGGTGATCACCCAGGTGCCCTGCGAGTTCGACGCTCCCAGGTTACCGGCAATGGTGGGGATAGCCACGTTGGCGATGGTCGAATCCAGCACCTGCATGAACGTCGCCAGCGACAGCGCAATGGTCATCAGGACCAGCGGCATCCCTTCAAGCGGTTTTTGTGCCATTACAGCCTCCGCGTCATCATCCGGCGTTGGCGCGGACGATATCGGTGATCAGCTGATTGACCGGCGTAAGGTCAATCGCCAGAGCATTACTACTGTAAGCGGCCTGCTGACGGGCGCTGGTGGCAAGCGCGCTACCCTCTTTGCTGGTGGTATCGATTTTGACCAGCGTGGAGAGGCCGATGCGCAGTGGATGTCTGGCGATATCGTCCTGATTCAGTTCGATACGGACCGGCAGACGCTGAACCACTTTAATCCAGTTACCAGTGGCGTTCTGTGCTGGCAGCAAAGAGAAGGCGCTGCCGGTGCCCATATCCAGACCCACCACTTTACCCTGATAAACCACTTCGTCACCGTAGATATCGGCGACCACGGTGGCAGGCTGACCAATACGGACACCAGCCAGCTGCGTCTCTTTGAAGTTCGCATCGACCCACAGATTGGTGGCAGGTACGACAGCGAGCAGCGGGGTGCTGGTAGAAATTTGCGAACCGACCTGTACGCTGCGACGGGAGACAAAGCCATCCATCGGGCTGCGGATTTCGGTGCGCTGCAGCGCCAGCCAGGCGTCACGCAGTTCAGCCGCGCTCTGTTGCACGGCAGGCTGATTTTCCAGCGAGGTGTTGAGGATCATCGCCTGATTGGCATTGTATTGCTGAATGGCCACGTCCAGCTGCGCTTTAGCCGTTGCAACGGCGTCACGGGCGTGCTGCAACTCTTCACGGCCAATCAGGTTGGCTGCGCCTAACGGTTCACGGCGTTTCAGGTCCGCCTCTGCCTGTGCCAGTGCGGTCTGCTGCAGCGTGATGCTGGCCTGATACTGTTTGCCATTGATCATCAGCTGATGCGTCTGACGCACGCTGGTAGCCAGAGCCGTCTGGGCTTTTTCAAACGCCTGCTCGGCATCGGTCTTATCAAGTGAAACCAGTACATCGCCTTTTTTGACGAAATCGGTATCTTCAAACCAGACCTTATTCACGCTACCGGAGACCTGTGCCATCACCTGCACCTGATTGCCCGCAACGTAGGCGTCATCAGTCTCCTGAAAATGGCGCAGGACCAGGAACCAGTAGGCGCCCCAGGCAATACCAATCAGCACAAAGATAAGCGCCAGCATAATGAGCACACTTTTGCGCTTTCTTTTCTTACTGGCTGACGGTTGCGGGCTTTGTGCTTCTGCCGTTGCACTCATGACTTTCTCCACGTTTTCCATTTAGTCGGGCAGCAGAAATCCTTTTCTGCCAGCGCCCGAGTCGAAAAAGCCAGCGACTGAGCGCTGGCCAGATTAAAAAGGAAATTAAGATAACGATTTCGACAGGTGATTGTGTCGCACTTGTTGCTATTAGCGGGACAGCGAGGCGATCAGCTGATCTTCATCCATTTTATCAAGACGATTAAGCAACTTACGGGTAATGCCTTCCAGCTGAGACTTCTCATCGACTGACAGCGACGACCAGAGATACTGCAGGCTCTGATGCTGAGGTGGCAGCAGCTGACGCAGGAATTCCATGCCTTTATCGGTCAGATGCAGGTGCAGGCAGCGACGGTCGTGATCGCTTTCGCGACGCTCAATCCAGCCGCGCTTCTCCAGCTCATCAGCAATGCGCGTAGCATTGGTGCGTGAAGAGCCAAGGGCAGAACTGAGCTCAGAGGGCTGAATGCTGTGATTTTCCTGCGCATCCAGCGTAATCAACGCCATAAACAGGGTCTCATTAATACCCTGTGCTTTCAGCATCTTATTGCGGTTGTCCAGCAGTTTACCCTGCATATGCATACAGAGACGCGTCAGAATAATTTCCTGTAACGGAAAATCCTTATGGCGATTGGCACGGATGTTTAGCATCTGCTCAATGGGAGTAAACGAACTTTCCATTAAAAAAAACCTCACTAATTGCAACTTGTATAATAACTATGGTGACAGGCTAAGCGTAGTCACTTTTCAGCAAGTGATCGCTGACAGACTCGCACGCTGCACCATCAAAGGTATTCCAGGCCAGTCCCTGGCCCTGGGTCAAAAACCCGTACGCCCGGCGGCAGCCGCAGTGCCAGGACGTTATCAAAAAGGGGGCAAATTTATTAATATCGCGAGGAAAAATAACTGAAGTGAATAGGTTTGTTACTAACCATAACAAACCTAACCATTTGTGACCAGACCAATGCGTTGTCCGGACAGCCTTCAGTTGATTTTTTCCGGCTCAAAGCGCGATCCCCCTGCCCAAATCAGCAGATTAATCAGCGTCAGTAGCGCGCCAGCTCCACAGACGCCATACCAGCCCCAAAGATGGTAAGCGGTAGCGGAGAGCAGCGAGCCCGCCGCGCCGCCGATAAAGTAGCTGGTCATGTAACCGGCATTCAGACGGTTTCGCGCCTCCGGCATCTGCGCATAAATCACGCTCTGGTTGGTGATATGCACGGCCTGCACCGCCAGATCCAGTAGCAGGATACCGACGATCAGCGGCACAAGCTGCTCCGCACCCCACGCAATGGCGGCCCAGGAGAGCAGCATAAGCAGCAGGCCCAGTCGGGTGGTCAGCTTCGCTTTGCCTTTGTCGGCCAGTGAACCCGCCTGACGTGCGGCCAGCGCACCCGCAGCACCCACTAATCCCAGCAAACCAATCCTGCCCTCAGAAAAATGATAAGGCGCGCCGGAGAGCAGAAATGCCATTGAGGTCCAGAGCAGGCTGAAATTGGCAAAGGAGAGACAGCCGGTCCAGGCGCGTGTGCGGATCACCCGATTGCCTGCATACAGACGAAAGATGGAAGCCAGCAGTTGCGGATAGCTCATGGCCATTGACTGCTTTACGCGTGGCAACGATCGCCAAAGCGCCAGCGCCATAACCACCATCAGCAGACTGGCGGTCCAGTAAACCGTGCGCCAGCCGCCGAGCTGCGCCAGGCCACCTGCCACGGTGCGTGCCAGCAGAATCCCCAGCAGCAGACCGCTCATGACCGTCCCAACGATTTTGCCGCGCCGCTCTGGCTCGGCCAGCGTGGCGGCCAGCGGCACCAGAATTTGTGCGGCGACCGAAAACAGGCCGGTCATGATCGTGCCCAGCAGTAAAAAGAGGAACGTGTGCGACAGGGCGATAATTACCATGCCCGCCGCAGCCAGCAGGATCATCGTCACAATCAGGCTGCGTCGTTCAAAGCGATCGCCCAGCGGCACCAGCAACAGAAGACCGCAGGCGTAGCCGAGTTGCGCCGTGGTGACAATAAACCCGGCGAGGCTAACAGAGAGATCAAACTGTTGGGCGATAGTATTAAGCAGTGGCTGAACGTAATAGTTACTGGCTACGCAGAGGCCGGTTGCTACCGACATCAGGACCACTAAAGCAGGCGTCAGACCCTGGCGAGTCGCATTCATAAACAGCATCGGTCGCTAATAATCATTTGAGGTTAATAATAACTCAAAAAACTATTTCACACGCATGTTTATTAACAGGCCATACCAGTCATAACGAGAGGTTTAAACAACGGTAGAGGAGGTGCGCCCTAAGAAGGGGGCAACTTACGGCTCAGGGCTTAACGTCTTCAGAAGTTTAAAGGGATGGGAGCATACGCCTGTAGCAAAGCATAGCGGGCCATGGACAAAAACGCCGGGAGCGTTTTGAACAACGCAACGCGTTGGCCCGGTACGGGCGCACTTCAGGCATGTGGTGCGTAATCGCCCGCGCTGAGCCACGCCTTAGAGGGCATGTTTTGCGCCTTTGCGGAAGGCGTATGCTCCCTGAGCCGGCCTCTTTATCCTCTGTCGCAGGCCATCCTGACAATCAGAATGACCTGCCCGACCATCAGAAATTCCAGTCTTCGTCTTCAGTTTCGACCGCTTTACCCATCACATAGGAGGAGCCTGAGCCGGAGAAGAAGTCGTGGTTCTCGTCAGCGTTGGGTGACAGTGCCGACAGAATGGCCGGATTGACGGCCGTCAGCTCTGCCGGGAAGAGCGCCTCGTAGCCCAGATTCATCAGTGCTTTATTGGCGTTGTAGTGCAGGAAGGTTTTCACTTCGTCCACCCAGCCGACATCGGCGTAGAGCGCCTCGGTGTAAGCCACTTCATTTTCATACAGCGCCAGCAGCAGATCATAGGCGAACTGCTGCAGTTCTTCACGACGCAGATCGTCAGCGCTGGCCAGCGCCTGCTGATATTTATAGCCGATGTAGTAACCGTGCACTGCTTCATCGCGGATAATCAGGCGAATCAGGTCTGCGGTATTGGTCAGCTTACCCCGGCTTGACCAGTACATCGGCAGCCAGAAGCCGGAATAGAACAGAAACGACTCCAGGAAGACGCTGGCGATCTTCTTCTTCAGCGGATCGTCTGCCCGGTAGTGCTCCAGGATGATGCGCGCCTTGTTCTGCAACGGCGCATTCTCTTCGCTCCACTGGTAGGCGGCATCCACATCCTGCGTGTTGCACAGGGTCGAGAAGATCGAACTGTAGGAGCGGGCATGTACCGCTTCCATAAAGCTGATATTCGACAGCACTGCTTCTTCGTGTGGGGTAATCGCATCCTCCATTAGCCCCGGCGCGCCGATCACGTTCTGGATGGTGTCGAGCAGCGTCAGGCCGGTAAAGACCCGGATGGTCAGCTGCTGCTGCTGTTTATCCAGCGTCTGCCAGCCGGGCAGATCGTTGGAGAGCGGCACCTTTTCCGGCAGCCAGAAGTTGCTGGTAAGACGGTTCCACACCTCAAGATCTTTATCATCCTGAATGCGGTTCCAGTTAATGGCCTGAATCTGTTTAAGTTTCATCGTTATTATTACAGGGAGCAGGAAACGCAGCCCTGAACCTCCGTGCCCTGAAGCGCCATCTGACGCAGTCGAATGTAATAGAGCGTTTTGATCCCTTTTTTCCACGCGTAAATCTGCGCTTTGTTGATGTCACGGGTGGTGACGTCATCGCGGAAGAACAGCGTCAGCGACAATCCCTGATCGACGTGCTGCGTTGCTTCTGCGTAGGTATCAATAATCGCTTCCGGCCCAATCTGATACGCATCCTGATAGAGGTGCAGATTCTCATTGGTCATAAACGGCGCGGGATAGTAGACGCGGCCGGTTTTGCCCTCTTTGCGGATCTCGACAGGGGAGACAATCGGATGGATGCTGGAGGTGGCATGATTGATGTAAGAGATCGAACCGGTCGGCGGGATAGCCTGCAGGTTCTGATTAAACAGCCCGTACTGCATCACCGCATCACGCAGTGCCTTCCAGTCCGCCTGAGTTGGCAGCGTCAGTCCGGCATCGGCAAACAGTTGAGCTACCCGTTCAGTACGCGGCAGCCACTCGCGCTGCAGATACTTATCAAAGTAAACGCCGCTGGCGTAGTCCGAATTCGCAAAGCCGTCGAAGGTCTGCTGATGCTCCTGCGCCAGCTGATTAGAGGTGCGCAGCGCATAGTAAGTGATGCAATAGAAGTAGAGATTGGTGAAGTCCAGCGCTTCCGGCGAACCGTAGGCGATGCCTTCGCGCGCCAGATAGCCGTGCAGGTTCATCTGTCCCAGGCCAATGGCGTGCGAACGGCGGTTGCCTTCGGCAACAGAAGGTACCGAGCCGATCTCGCTCATCATTGACACCGAGGTCAGCGCGCGGACCGCCACATCCACGGTACGCGCCAGATCGCGCGAATCCATGGCGTGCGCAATATTCAGTGAGCCAAGATTACAGGAGATATCTTTGCCGATCCTGCGATAGCTGAGATCGTCGTTGTACTCGCTGGCGCTGTTGACCTGCAGAATCTCCGAGCAGAGGTTGCTCATATTAATGCGACCAGCAATCGGGTTACTGCGGTTCACGCTGTCCTCATACATGATGTAGGGATAGCCCGACTCAAACTGAATCTCGGCCAGCGTCTGGAAGAAGTCACGTGGCTGAATATAGGTTTTGCGGATGCGATCGTCTGCCAGCATCTCGTCATACTTCTCGCTGATGCTGATATCACCAAAGGCCTGGCCGTAGATCCGTTCCACGTCGTAGGGCGAGAACAGCGCCATCGGTTTGTTCTCTTTTGCCAGCTGGAAGGTGATATCGGGGATTACCACGCCTAACGACAACGTTTTGATGCGGATCTTCTCGTCGGCGTTTTCGCGCTTGGTATCCAGAAAGCGGAAGATATCGGGATGGTGCGCATTGAGCCACACCGCGCCAGCGCCCTGACGTGCGCCAAGCTGATTTGCATAGGAGAAGGCATCTTCCAGCATTTTCATCACCGGAATGATGCCCGACGACTGATTTTCGATGCGTTTGATCGGCGCACCGGATTCTCGCAGGTTCGACAACAAAAAGGCGACGCCGCCGCCCCGTTTCGACAGCTGCAGTGCTGAGTTTACGGCACGACCAATCGACTCCATATTGTCTTCGATTCGCAGCAGGAAACAGGAGACCAGCTCACCGCGCTGCTGTTTGCCGCAGTTCAGAAAAGTCGGCGTGGCGGGCTGGAAACGGCCACTGAGAATCTCTTCCAGTAGCGCCCGCGCCAGCGTTTCATCGCCCTGAGCCAGCGTCAGCGCAACCATGCAGGCACGCTGCTCGAAGGTTTCCAGATAGCGTTTGCCGTCAAAGGTCTTCAGCGTATAGCTGGTGTAGTACTTCCAGGCACCAAGAAAGGTTTTGAACTCAAATCCCCAGTTTTCGGCCACCTCATGCAGCGCAAGCAGGAAATCAAAATCGTACTGGTTCAGCATGTCCGCTTCGTAATAGCTCTCTGCCACCAGATAGCGTAAACGCTCAGCGTTGCTGGCGAAGGAAACCGTATTGGGCTGCACATGCTGCAGATAGAACTGCCGTGTCGCTTCGCGATCCTTATCGAACTGGATGCGGCCCTCTGCGTCATAGAGGTTCAGCATGGCATTGAGGGCGTGATAATCGAGCGTCACGCCGTTGAGGGTATCTGTTGTTGCCAAAATTGGGTTACTCCCGCTTTAACTTTCGCAATATCGTCAGGCGTTCCCATCAGCTCGAAGCGGTAGAGGCAGGGCACCTGACATTTTTTTGCAATGATGCTGCCCGCCAGGCAGTAACCGGCACCGAAGTTACGGTTGCCTGCCGCGATCACGCCCCGAATACCGCGTCGGTTCGCCTCATCATTAAGAAACTGAATCACCTGACCGGGTACCGCACCACGACTGCTGCCACCGCCATAGCTGGGCACCACCAGAATATAGGGCTGGTCGATATGCAGGTGCTCGCGGGCATCAAGCGGGATGCGCCGGGCGGGCAGGCCGAGGCGCGTCACAAACCGGTGGGTGTTTTCCGACTGGCTGGAAAAATAGACCAGCGGGAACATACGATTAGCCCCCGACGGCAGAAAGCGTGCGCAGAGTGGCGATCTTGTCCGGACGGAAACCGCTCCAGTGATCGTTATCTGCCATCACCACCGGAACCTGGCGATAACCCAGTGATTTCAGGTTGTCGATCGCCTCCGGCTGGCTGTCGAGATTGATCAGCTGATAAGCGAGACCCTGACGGTCCATCGCATTTTTGGTCGCCGTGCACTGGACACAATTGTCTTTAGTGTAAATAATAATGCGCATGATTCGTATTTCCCTCTGTATGCGGTTCTGATGACCGGAAATAAAGTCGATGCAGCCTGTTGCGGGCTTCATTCGGTCGGACATCGGGTGTCGTACTGATGAGATAAATACTAGATGTAGTGGTTTTGGTGGTCAAGCCCACCAGATATAGGGTTTTATGATTTGCATTTGCGCAACAGAGGCAAAGCCAGCAGTAATGCGCCCTGCAGCCTGAAAAAATCTTTTGTAAATGTCGTCGGCCAGAAAAAGGGCAAAAAAAAAGCCCCGCACAGGGCAGGGCTTAGGGGATCTTTTATACTTAGCGGCGAGAAGCCAGCAGTATACCGACTACGATACCGAACGCAGCACCGACACCCACACCGTGCCATGGTTTGTCATGCACGTAGGTATCAACCTGCGCACCGGCATCACGCGCAACCTGGGATACACGGTTGCTGCCGCCGTTCAGTTTAGAGCGGGTCTGCTTGAGCAGTTTTTCTGCCTGACTGCGGGCTGAATCCACTTCGTCTTTGGCGTCACTGCCATAAGATTTCAACAGCGCTTCGAGTGAATCGGCCAGCTCATTCACATCCTGATTGATATCAATGTCATCGTTTTTTACAGTGCGATTAAACATTTTTTAGCTCCCTTTGATTTAAAAACGTAATACTAGTGTAGACGACCTTTTGATAAACGAGACGCGGGAGTGTTCTTTAGGGAAAATTCCGAATGCCCACTCTGTCATGCTGATGTAAGGTTGCGAAGCTTTTGAAAGAGGAGAGGATCGAGCATGTATTTACGACCAGATGAGGTAGCGCGCGTACTGGAAAAAGCGGGTTTCGAAGTCGACGAAATTACTCCACGGGCCTATGGCTATCGCCGTGGTGAGAACTACGTTTATGTGAATCGCGAGGCGCGCATGGGGCGCATGGCTTTAGTGATTCACCCGACGCTGAAAGAGAAGAGCCAGCCGTTCGCTGAACCTGCTTCAGAAATGAAGACCTGCGATCACTACACCCAATTCCCTCTCTACCTGGCGGGTGATTCACAGGAACATTACGGCATCCCGCACGGATTCAGTTCCCGCATGGCGCTGGAACGCTATATTCAAAGCGTTTTCGGCTAACGCATCAGGCCCCGCCGCGACGGGGCACTGCACCGCCTGTCCGTCCTCCCTGTTTACCCTGCCGTTGCAATTACCCGCTGTGACGCGTATAAATTTGTCCCTTATAGATGTTTAGACGTCCATACGGATAAAAGTGATGAGCGAACAGCCAACTCCCTCGCAGGAACAATTCAAACGCACCATGAAAGTGCGCCATCTGGTGATGTTATCGCTGGGCGGCGTGATCGGCACCGGCCTCTTTTTTAACACTGGCTATATCATTTCAACCACCGGGGCAGCGGGTACGCTGCTCGCCTATCTGATTGGCGCGCTGGTGGTCTGGCTGGTGATGGTCTGTCTGGGCGAACTTTCCGTGGCGATGCCGGAAACCGGCGCGTTCCACGTCTATGCCGCACGCTATCTCAGCCCGGCAACCGGCTACACCGTGGCCTGGCTCTACTGGCTCACCTGGACCGTCGCCCTCGGCTCCAGCCTGACGGCGGCGGGCTTCTGTATGCAGTACTGGTTCCCGCAGATCCCGGTCTGGATTTGGTGCCTGGTCTTCTGCTGCGCCATCTATCTGCTCAACGTCATCTCCACCCGCTTCTTCGCAGAAGGAGAGTTCTGGTTCTCGCTGATAAAAGTTGTCACGATCGTCGCCTTTATCGTGCTGGGCGGCGCGGCGATGTTTGGCTTTATCCCGATGAAAGATGGCACCCCAGCGCCGGGCCTGAGCAATCTCACCGCGCACGGCTGGCTGCCCAACGGTGTACTGCCGATTCTGATGACCATGGTGGCAGTAAACTTCGCCTTTTCCGGCACCGAGCTGATCGGGATTGCGGCCGGTGAAACTCAGCAGCCGGAGAAAGTGCTGCCGCTGGCGATCCGCACGACGGTGGCCCGACTGATTATTTTCTTTATCGGCACGGTATTTGTGCTGGCGGCGCTGATTCCGATGGATCAGGCGGGGATTGTCAAAAGTCCGTTTGTGCTGGTGTTTGAAAAGATCGGCATCCCTTATGCGGCTGACATTATCAACTTTGTCATTCTGACCGCTATCCTGTCAGCGGCCAACTCGGGCCTCTATGCCTCCGGGCGGATGCTCTGGTCGCTGGCCAACGAAAACACGCTGCCGCGCGCCTTTGCCAGCGTCAACAAGCGCGGCGTGCCCCTGCTGGCCATCACCGTCAGCATGATCGGTGGCTTACTGGCGCTGGTCTCCAGTGTAGTCGCGCCAGACACGGTATTTGTGGCGCTGTCGGCTATCTCTGGTTTCGCGGTCGTCGCGGTCTGGCTTAGCATCTGCGCCTCGCATTTTGTTTTCCGTCGGCGTCATCTTCAGCAGGGCAAATCGCTGGCCGATCTGGGCTACCGCGCGCCGCTCTATCCGCTGACGCCGATCCTGGGCTTTCTGCTCTGCCTGCTGGCCTGTGTCGGGCTGGCGTTTGATCCGACCCAGCGCATCGCGCTGTGGTGTGGCATCCCGTTTGTGCTGTTCTGCTATGCCGCTTACCATCTGACCCACAAATCATCCCCGAAGCCTGAGGAGGCCAAAGATGTCGCATAACCCTGTCGCGCAGGCTTTAACAGAGTCGCCGTTACTGATTCTGGATGGCGCGCTGGCCACCGAACTGGAAGCCCGCGGCTGTCATCTGGCCGATGCGCTCTGGTCAGCGAAAGTGCTGATGGAAAATCCTGAGCTGATCTACCAGGTGCACTACGACTATTTTGTTGCCGGGGCGCGCTGTGCCATCACTGCCAGCTATCAGGCGACGCCGCAGGGCTTTGCCACACGTGGCCTTGATGAGGCGCAGTCACTGGCGTTGATCGCCCAGAGCGTCGAGCTGGCGCGGCGCGCCCGTCAGGATTATCTGGCGGTCCGGCCCGACGCAAAAACGCTGCTGGTGGCGGGATCGGTGGGGCCGTATGGTGCATTCCTGGCGGATGGTTCGGAATATCGCGGCGATTACGCGTTGCCGGAAGCGGAGATGATGGCGTTTCACCGCCCGCGCGTGCAGGCGCTGCTGGCGGCGGGTGCCGATCTGCTGGCCTGTGAAACCCTGCCGTCCTTTGCTGAAGCGCAGGCGCTGGTGAAGCTGCTGGCTGAATTTCCTGAAAGCCGCGCCTGGTTCACGTTTACCCTGCGTGACGCCGGGCACATCAGCGACGGTACGCCGCTGTCAGAGGTGGTGAGCTGGCTGAATCAGCAGCCACAGGTGGTAGCGCTGGGGGTTAACTGTGTGGCACTTGAGAGCGTGACGCCTGCGCTGCACCAGCTGCAGAGGCTGACCGACAAATCGCTGGTGGTCTATCCCAACTCCGGCGAGCAGTATGATGCCAGCAGCAAAACCTGGCATTCAGCGCCATCAGGCTGCACGCTGCATGACAAACTGGCAGAGTGGCAGCAGGCGGGCGCGAAGCTGATTGGCGGCTGCTGTCGCACCTCACCCAACGACATCGCGGCTATCGCCCGCGCTTGTCAACCGCAATAAGCTGGCTGAATCGGGCGATGATAGCCCGATTGAGGTGGAGAGGGCGGTCTACACTCTGATCACTGATCACTCTGTGGACCCCTTCATGAAACAGCGAATTCTGGCCCTGGCCGCCGCGCTGCTGCTTAGCGGCTGTGCCACTATTGTCGGCAATGAAACCCAGCTGGTGCGCATCGACTCTCTGCCGCAGGGCGCGCGCTTTACCGTGCAGGATGAGCGTGGTTATGCGGTGGCGCAGGGTTTCACGCCGCAGACCGTTGAGCTGGCTAAATCGACCGGCCGCTACTTCGGCAAAAAGCACTACCTGCTGATGCTGGAAAGCCCGGGCTACGTGCCGGTCACGGTGCCGATCGAGGCACGCGCTAACCTGTGGTATCTGCTGGGCAATATCCCGCTGGGTGGCTTCCCCGGCTGGCTGCTGGTCGATCCCTTCTATGGTGGCATGTACGACCTCAAGCCGGAACATCCGCGTCCCTTTATGAACCCGGTTGGCGCGCGCGGCTGATTACTGCGCGGTCGGCTTCACCATTCCGCCTGGCGTTTTATGGCGTTCCAGATACTGATGCTGGAAAATGCACATGCGGATGGTGTTGCGGTACTCCCCGTTAATGAAAAACTCATGCTTAAGCACGCCTTCGATCTCAAAGCCGAGCTTGGTGTAGATGTGGATCGCTTTTTCGTTTTCCTGATCGACAATCAGGTAGAGCTTATAAAGATTCAGCACCGAGAAGCCGTAATCCATCGCCAGCTTTGCCGCCTGTGTGGCCAGCCCTTTGCCCTGATGGGCCGGATCGATGATGATCTGAAACTCAGCGCGGCGGTGCACATGGTTGATTTCGACCAGTTCCACTAATCCCGCTTTCTGCCCGCTGTGTTCCACTACAAAGCGGCGTTCGGTCTGATCGTGAATATGTTTGTTGTAGAGATCGGACAACTCCACAAACGCCTCATAAGGCTCCTCGAACCAGTAGCGCATCACGCTGGCGTTGTTATCCAGCTGATGGACAAAGTGCAGATCTTCCCGCTCCAGCGGACGCAGTTTTACCGTCATTACCTGACTCCTTTTTTAAAGAAACTGCCGCGAGTATACCGCATCAGCCTTGTGCTGCGATTTGCGCAGTCGCATACCTGTTCTGGCTTTAGGCGTTATGGCGTGGGAGAAGAGAGGTAACGGCGGGCATAGGGGCGTGTTAAGACAGGCGGGAGAAAGCAATAGCGCCGGACGGCAGATTAACGCCGTCCGGCCTGATTTCAGGCAGAGATCTGTTCGATGATGCGACCCTGCGACATGTGCACGGCGCGATCGCACATATGGTCGATCACATCGGGATCGTGGCTCACCAGCACCATGGTCAGGCCATCCTGCTGTTTCAGATCGTTGAGCAGATTAAGGATCTCCGCCTGCACTGACATATCCAGCGCCGACGTCGGCTCATCCAGCAGCAGGATCTTCGGCTGCAGCAGCAGGGCGCGCACGATGGCGACGCGCTGACGCTGACCGCCGGAGAGCTGATGCGGATAGCGATCCGCCAGCGCGGGATCGAGTCCGACGTGACGAAAGCCCTGATCGATACGATCGTTGATATTGTCGCGTTTCAGTAGCTTGAGCGGCTCCGCCAGGGTGCGGCGCAGCCGGTGACGTGGATGCAGCGAGGCATAGGGATCCTGAAACACCATCTGCACTTCCTGACGCAGCGCGCCGGTAAAGACTTTGCCCGGCTGAACCGCGTGACCGGCAAGTTGCATCTGGCCCTGCCAGTGTGGATTCAGACCTGCCAGCACCCACAGCAGCGACGACTTACCGCAGCCCGAAGGCCCCACCAGACCAAAACACTCACCAGCATTAACCGCCAGGTTGACCTCGTGCACCACGGTGCGCAGATCATAACCCTGTTTGTGGGCGACGCTTAGATTCTGCAGCTTAATCATAATTTGCCTCCAGCGCAGCGCGATCCAGCACCGGTAAAGCCTGTCCGTGAGTCGCTTTGCCCGGACGGCAGGCCCACAGCGTGCGGGTATAGGGATGGGTGGCGCGCGACAGGTCGGCGGCGGGCAGCGTATCCAGCAATCGGCCTTTGTACATCACCATTACCCGCTCGCAATGTTCTGAAACCTGCTGCAGATCATGGCTAATCAGGAGCAGACCCATGTTGCGCGCTTCCACCAGACCGCGGATCAGCGCCAGCACCTGATCGCGCATGGCATGATCCAGCGCAGAAGTCGGTTCATCGGCGATCAGGAAATCGGGATCGGTAATCAGGGCGATCGCCAGCATCACCCGCTGACCCATGCCGCCAGAGAGCTGATGCGGATACTGCTGCATCAGACGACGCGGATCGGGCAGGCCGACCGCATCCAGCATTTCACACACTTTCTCTTTGCGCTCGGCACGGCTCAGGCGGCGATGCAGGATCAGCGGCTCTTCCACCTGCCAGCCAATGGTGCGCGTCGGGTTAAGGGCATACTTCGGGTCCTGCATCACCATCGCCACGCGGTTACCGCGCAGCTGATTCCAGTGACGCTCACTCAGCGTCAGCGCATTCTCACCGGCGACCTGAAGCTGGCTGGCCTGCAGATGCAGCGCGGGCGAGAGTAAGCCCATCAGGCTGCGGGCGGTCAGTGATTTGCCGGAACCGGACTCACCCACCAGCGCCACGCGCTCGCGACCCACGGAAAAGCTGATGTTATCGACCAGCAGCGCATCATCGCTGCGAATGGTCAGCCCTTCGGCATGGAGCAGATTATTTTGCATGACGGGTATCCAGTCGGTCGCGCAGGCCATCGCCTGTCAGGTTAAAGGCCAGGCTGGCAAACAGAATGGCCGCGCCTGGGGCGGCGGCAACCCACCACTGATCGAAGATCACTTTACTGCCTTCGGCGACCATTGAACCCCACTCCGCCGTCGGCGGCTGAACGCCCATGCCGAGGAAACCAAGACCGGCAGCAGCCAGGATAATCCCGCCCAGGCTCAGCGCGGCGCGGACGACCGCCGTCGGCATACACAGCGGCAGGATATGACCAAACATCAGGCGAAAGCCCGTAATGCCCTGCATCCGCGCGGCAGCAAGGTAGTCGCTGCGACGCAGCGCCAGAGTCTCGGCACGCGCCTGACGGGCAAACGGCGGCCAGCTGGTCAGCGCCAGTGCCAGCGCACCGTTCATCAGCCCTGGGCCGAGAATCGCCACCAGCGCCAGCGCGATCACCAGGTTCGGCAGCGACAGGAAGATATCGGTAATGCGCATCAGCAGGCGTTCGGTCCAGCCGCCGACGTAACCAGCGGTGATGCCGATCAGCAGCCCTGCCGGAATGGTCAGCACCAGAATCAGCGACACCAGCAGCAGCGTAGGACGTGCGCCGTAAATCACGCGCGACAGCAGATCGCGGCCAAAGCCGTCGGTACCAAACCAGTGCTGCGCCGACGGTGCCAGCAGGCGGCTCGACATGGTCTGCATATTTGGGTCGAACGGCGCAATCAGCGGTGCCAGCAGCGCCATCAGGATAAGAATCGCCACCAGCGTCAGCCCAACGGTTAACGAGGTCACGCGTTGACGGCGACGGCGTGGTCGCAGCGTTTCGAGTTCAGAGAGTTGTTGCGTCATCGGGTTCTCGGATCGGTTAACCAGGTTAAAACATCCGCCAGGGCGTTAATCAGAATAAAGCAGCTGCCGATCAACAGGGTGGATCCCAGAATTGCCGGCACATCGCCGGAGAACAGCGCATTGGTCATGTAGCGACCCACACCCGGCCAGGCAAAGACAGTTTCGGTCAGCACCGAACCTTCCAGCAGCGTGGCGTAGGAGAGGGCGATTACCGTAACCAGCGTGCCCAGCACGTTAGGGAAGATATGGCGCAGCAGGATGCGCACCCGACCCGCGCCTTTAGCACGCGCCAGCACCACATACTCTTTGCTGCTCTCTTCCAGCAGCGCAGCACGCAGCAGGCGTGTAATGCCCGCCATCGCCAGCAGGCCGAGGATCACCACCGGCAGCCAGAGGTGCGCAATCGCATTGCGGAACATTTCCGGTTCACCCGACAGCCAGCTGTCGATCAGGACAAAGCCGGTCTTCGGCTCCAGGGTATAGACCCAGATATCATCCAGCCGTCCCGGTCCGGCGGACCAGTGCAGCACCGCATAAAAGAGCAGCAGACCCAGCAGGCCGAGCCAGAACACCGGCACCGAGTAGCCCAGCAGCGAGATAAAGCGGGCGAGATTATCAATCCAGCTGCCTGGTTTCCAGGCGGCCAGCAGCGCCAGCGTGACGCCGAACACCACTGCGAAGATCATCGCGCAGGTCGCCAGCTCAATGGTGGCGGGGAAGGTGGTCATCAGGTCGCCGCTCACCGACTGATTGGTCAGACGGGAGACACCGAGATCGCCGTGCGCCAGATGTTCGATGTAGCGCCAGAACTGCATCAGCACCGGTTGGTCGAGACCCAGGTCGTGACGCACCTGTTGATAGGTTGCTTCACTGGCATGATCGCCAGCGATCTGCTGCACGGGATCAATCGGCGAGAGATGCGACAGCATAAAGGTGAAGGCGAGCAGGCCAAGCAGCGTGACCAGCAGCGACAACACGCTACCGATCAGCCGTCCGCCACGCTGCCAAAAAAGCCGGGCGAACCCGGCTGAAGGAACAGACTGTGCCATTACTTAGTGACCTGCGAGTAATACACCATGTCAGGGTTGATGCCCTGCACATAGCCTTTCAGGTTGTCGCGCAGGGCAATCAGGTTCTTCGCCTGCATGCCAATCACGTAAGGAGAGCTCTTCATCACGTCACGCTGCATCGCTTCATACAGCGCGATGCGCTTCTTCGGATCGCTCTCCGCCGTGGCCGCAATCACCTGCTTGTTCAGCTCAGGAATATGCCAGTCTGAACGGTAAGCGATGGTTTTGCTGCCATCTTCCGGGTTATATGCAAACGAGGCGGCATTGGTGTTCGGATCGAAGTAGTCGGAACCCCAGGCGTTCAGCGTCGCTTCATATTTATGCGCTTTCACGTTGGTAGAGACTTCGGAACTCAGGCCCGGCACCACTTCCACTTTCACGCCCGCTTTGGCGAAGCTGCCCTGCAGCGCCTGCGCGATATCCAGATAAGGCGGCTGGTTGCTGGTGGAGAGCTTGAAGGTGACGTTGTTCAGGCCCGCTTTCTTCAGAATCGCTTTGGCTTTTTCCGGATCGTAGCTGTATGGCGTGTCGTTGATTGCGCCCAGGAAGCCCTTAGGCAGGAAGCTCTGATGTACGTCGAACTGACCTTTCAGCAACTCATTAGCAATACCTTTGTAGTCCCACAGGTAGCGTGCTGCTTCCCAGAAGGCCGGGTTCTTCATCGTCTCATTCGCGCCGATGTTGAACTGGATGTAGTAGAGTGACGCCATTGGAATCGCTTCCGTCTTCACGCCAGGTTTGCCGTTCAGGGCAGCAATCTGATCGGCACCCAGGTTACGGGCGATATCGGCATCACCCTGTTCCAGCAGCAGACGACGCGCAGCCGGTTCCGGGACGTTTTTTATCAGGATGTTCTTCATTTTTGGCGCGCCCGCCGGTGAGGTCGGGTTGGCGCTGAGCAGCACCACCTGATGCATCACCACTTTACGGATCTGGTACGGACCGCTGCCCGCTGAGTGGGTTGCCAGCCAGGCGTTACCAAAATCGCCGTTCTTCGCGTTTGCCATCGCGGTTTTTTCATCGACGATCGAAGAAACCGGTGCAGAGAGCAGGCTCAGCACGTAGGTCGGGCTGACGTTGGCGGTCCAGCTGATCTGCACATGATTGTCGTCGATCTTCTTCAGGAAGCCATCAACGTTATCTTTGGTCCAGCCGAGCTGCGTCAGGATGAAAGAGGGATCGAGGTTCAGTTTCACCACGCGGCCCAGCGAGAAGATCACATCTTCCGGGCGCAGCGGGTTACCGGTGGAGAATTTCGCATCTTTGCGCAGTTCAAAGGTCAGGCTGCGGTTGTCGCTGCCGGGCTGCCATGAGGTCGCCAGTGTCGGTTTCAGGTCCACCGGATTCTGCGGGTCAGACTGTACCAGACGCTGATAGATGTTCGTAAAGGCCTGAACGCTGGTCAGTTCAAACCCTTTGGCCGGGTCGAAGCTGTCGGCGTCGTCGGTAGATTGAGCAATGACCAGCGTATCTTTTGGTGTTGCGGCCTGGGCTGTGAAGGCGGCAGCCAGCGTCAGCGCCAGCAGTGATGGAATTATAGTTTTCATGAAATTTCCTTGCCTCTGAAAAGTTACGCGAGTTTACGAAAGGGCCGATGCGAAGAATAGTCGAATATGGGCTAATCATATGCCAAAAGGTTATAAGGGCTATCGGGAGGTTATAAGAAGATCGCCACGCTGTTACCGAAGCGGCAACCTGAGCAGAAACAAATCCTCAACGAAACCGTTATTCAATACGTTATTGCTTTACCGAAGCCGGCCTCTCTTTATAATGGCGGCAGATAACTTCAGGAGAATTCAGTTGGACAGTCACCCGAGATTACCCTTTATTCTGGCAAGCTGAATTTCCTCTGCTGCTTGCCAACCGGCGAGCAGCGATCCCCGCTTTAATTAACGATCGCGCTCCTTATTTTTAATCCTGTTATCACCAGGAGTGCGCGTTATGCTGCTGTTTATATTGGCTCTTTTTCCTCCGCCCCGTCTGGCGTAGCCCAGGCTGCGCCCAATCGCTGATATCAGACTTTTAAAACGCCGCGTATAAACGGCGTCAGGTAACCCTGCGCGCGTCATTATTTTTCACGCAGGCGGAATAACCTGACTGTTTCTGAAAGTCACTCCATTAAATAACCCGGCCACGCCAGGTTTTATCCATGCACGTTATTTTCCGTGCAGGACAACTATTGCTTTAAATCAGGGAGATGTCGAAATGAGCGACATGAAACTGGAACAGGTTGCGATCACTTCATCCGGCAACCGTAATGATAAAAAAAGTAAAAAAATGTTTGCTGTGGCGCAGCAGGCAGACCAGCACATTGATATGACGCTGGCGAACCTGCGCAGCCAGCGTCAGGGGCTGAGTCAGGATGAAGCGGCGAAACGACTGGCTTTGTATGGCCGTAATGAAGTGGCGCATGAGAAAGCGCCACCTGCGCTGATTCAGCTGCTGATGGCATTTAATAACCCGTTTATCTACGTATTACTGGTCCTGGCGCTGGTGAGCCTGTTTACCGACTATATTCTGCCGCTGCGCGCCGGTCAGGAGACCGATCTCTCCGGCGTCATCATCATCTTCACCATGGTGATGCTGAGCGGGCTGCTGCGTTTCTGGCAGGAGTTTCGCACCAACCGTGCGGCGCAGGCTCTGAAGTCACTGGTGCGCAGCCAGGTCACCGTGCTGCGCCGTGAGCCGGGCAGCGAAACCGCGCAGCGCCAGGATGTGGATATGAGTGAACTGGTGCCAGGCGATATCATTCTGCTCAGCACTGGCGATCAGGTGCCTGCCGATGTCCGTCTGCTGAGTTCACGTAATCTGTTTATCAGTGAAGCAGTACTGACCGGCGAGTCGCTGCCGGTTGAGAAACAGAGCTGCGATGCGGGTATCGATGCCGAAGGTCAGACCGCCCAGGAGCGGCTGGCATCACCGAATATCTGCCTGATGGGCACCAGCGTGGCCAGTGGCACAGCCAGCGCAGTCGTCGTCGCGACCGGTGGCGAAACCTGGTTTGGTTCACTGGCTTCATCGCTGACCGGAAGCCGTCCGCAGACCGCGTTTGACCGCGGGGTGAACAGCGTCAGCAAGCTGCTGATCCGCTTTATGCTGGTGATGGTCCCGGTGGTGCTGCTGATTAACGGCTTCACCAAAGGGGACTGGATGGATGCCACGCTGTTTGCTTTGGCGGTCGCGGTCGGGTTGACCCCGGAAATGCTGCCGATGATTGTCAGCGCTAACCTGGCTAAGGGCGCGATTGCGATGTCACGTCGCAAAGTGATCGTTAAAAAGCTCAACGCCATTCAGAACCTCGGCGCGATGGATGTGCTCTGCACCGATAAAACCGGCACGCTGACCCAGGACACCATCCTGCTGGCGCATCATCTGGATGCGCGGGGCAACGAAGATGCACAGGTGCTGCTGCTGGCCTGGCTCAACAGCGGCAGCCAGAGTGGCGCGAAAAACCTGATGGATCGCGCCTTACTCTGCGCCGGCGACAAGGTCATTTCACAGTCTCAGCGCAGCCAGTTCCAGCTGATCGATGAGCTTCCGTTTGATTTTACCCGCCGTCGGGTGTCGGTGCTGGTGGAAGATCTGACTCAGCATCGTTCACAACTGATCTGCAAAGGCGCAGTGGAAGAGATGCTGGCAGTGAGCATTGCTGTGCGGCAGGGCGACACGGTGGTCGCACTGGATGCGGCACAGCGTGCGGCGCTGCTGGCGCAGACTGAACACTATCATCAGCAGGGTTATCGCGTGCTGCTGGTGGCAACCCGTGATGGTGAGCTACACGCGCCGCTCAGCGACAGTGATGAGCGCGATCTGATTATCCAGGGAATGCTGACTTTCCGCGATCCACCTAAAGCCAGCGCGGGTAAGGCGATTAAAGCCCTGCGTGACAGCGGTGTGACGGTGAAAGTGCTGACCGGTGACAATCCGCTGGTGACGCTGCGGGTCTGTGCCGATGTCGGGCTGACCGATCCGGCGATGCTGACCGGCGATCAGATTGAGGCGATGAACGATGATGAGCTGGCGCAGGAAGCTGAACGCTGCACCCTCTTTGCTCAGCTGACGCCGCTGCAGAAATCCCGTCTGGTGCGGCTGATGCAGCAGAACGGTCACACCGTCGGGTTCCTGGGCGATGGCATTAATGACGCGCCTGCGCTGCGGGCGGCTGATACCGGGATTTCCGTGGACAGCGCGGCGGATGTGGCGAAAGCCTCATCGGACATCATCCTGCTGGAGAAGGATTTACAGGTGCTGAATGAGGGTGTACTCAAAGGACGCGAGACCTTTGGCAACATCATCAAGTATCTCAACATGACCGCCAGCTCCAACTTCGGCAACGTTTTCTCGCTGCTGGTGGCCAGTGCCTTTATTCCGTTTCTGCCGATGCTGTCGATTCATCTGCTGATTCAGAACCTGATGTATGACGTTTCTCAGCTGGCGCTGCCGTGGGACAAGGTTGACCGCGAGTTTCTGAATAAGCCGCGTAAATGGGATGCCGGCAACATCAAGCGCTTCATGCTGTGGATGGGCCCGACGTCATCAATTTTTGACGTCACCACCTTTGCGCTGATGTGGTTCGTTTTCGGCGCTAACCATGCAGGCGTGCAGTCGCTGTTCCAGTCCGGCTGGTTTATCGAGGGGTTACTGTCACAGACGCTGGTGGTGCATATGCTGCGTACCCGGAAGATTCCGTTTATCCAGAGTCGCGCCACCTTACCGGTGATGCTGACCACGCTGGCGGTGATGGCGCTGGGCATCCTGATTCCGTTTTCACCGCTGGGTGCGATGGTCGGACTGGTGCCACTGCCATGGCAATATTTCCCGTGGCTGGTGCTGACGCTGTTCAGCTACTGCCTGGTGGCGCAGGGCATGAAGCGTTTCTACATCCGTCGGTTTGGTCAGTGGTTCTAGGGAGGCGAAGATGAAAAAAGGCAGGCTCGATACGGTTTTTTTCGGCGTGATGATCATCGGCTTAACTCTGATTGCGCTGACGGTCATCGTGCGGTGATGGCGTTGTGATAGAGCGGTAATTGAGAGGCAGCGAGGCAACTCGCTGCCTTTTTTATTGATGCAGTTACTCTTCGTCGCGCTCACGGCTGGCGCGCTGGCGCTCATAGTATTCATCTTCTGCTGTGATGATCTCATCCATCAGCGAATCCATATCCACCACGCGCTCCTCTTCCACAAACTTCCCGGTAAGCGGCGTTTCCGGGGTCAGTTTGCCATCTTCGTAAAGTTGCCAGATCTCTTTGGCATAGCGCGTCTTCAACAACTGCGGAGCGAACTGACCGTAGTAAGAGGTGATGTTGTCCACGTCACGTTCGAACATCGACTCAGCATGATTGTTGGCTGCCGCATCGACCGCCTGTGGCAGGTCGATAATCACCGGCCCCTGATCGTCCAGCAGCACGTTGAACTCGGATAAGTCACCATGGACGATACCGGCGCAGAGCATACGCACGATGTTGCGGATCATGGTGTGGAAGTCGGTAATCGCTTCCTCTTCGGAGAGCGTGACGTCGCTGAGGCGCGGTGCGACAGAGCCATTGGCATCGGTCACCAGCTCCATCAATAACACGCCGTCAATGCAGAGATAAGGCTGGGGCACGCGAACACCGGCATTAGCCAGGCGGAACAGGGCGTCCACTTCAGCAGTCTGCCAGGACTCCTCCTGCTGCTTACGGCCAAACTTCGTGCCTTTCTGCATGGCACGGGCGTTACGGCTGTTGCGGGTTTTACGTCCTTCCTGATACTGCACCGCCTGCTTGAAGCTACGCTGGGTCGCTTCTTTATAAACTTTGGCGCACTGCACCTTGCCGCCGCATAGCACGGTATAGACGTCTGCTTCTTTGCCGCTTTTCAGCCGCTGCAGGACATCGTCAATCAGGCCGTCATCGACCAGGGGCTGGATTCTGTTTGGGATTTTCATGCGGCTTTATACCTTATTTCACCCGCTTTTCGTATCACTTTGCGATGATGGAAAACATTGGCAATGACTGAACAAAGTATCTGATTCTACCCTGGAAAGTGGCGTTGTGGGGATGAACCTTGATGCGTTGCGCTTTTGACCTTTGTTTTATCATAAACAACGGATTAGGCGGGAGAGCAGGGCGGTTTTATCTGCCAGAGATTCGCTTTTTCACGTCACAGGGCAGCATCATGTCAGCGAGATGTACCTGAATAGCAGGCGGATGCGGGTATAAAGGCCGAAATCCTGCTCAGAGAATTTCAGCCCGCCTGCGGGATTACTTCAGACCTTTAAGCACTTTAACCGTGCTTTCAATGTCGATCTCATCTTCGGAGAAGATCAGTGTCGTTCCCTGGAACGTGGTGACCGCCAGCTTTTTCAGCGAGCGCATCTCACTGGCGTTCGGGTCAGACTTTGGCCGTATATTATTCAGCAACAGGCCCACTGACAACACTGCGTTCTCTTTGTCGACACCGGCATCGACCGGCACTTCTTCGTTGTAGACCAGATAAGACTTAATCGAGGTGATCTTGAGCCGCTCACCTGCGATATAGATGTATTTGCTGGTCGGCGCGACTTTCACCGCATAGGCGGATAAGCCTTTATTGTTGGTGGTGGGTTCAAATGTCACCGCCGCATCTTTCTTAATCAGATCAGGATTGGCGACTTTAATCACATGAAAATAGCGGTTATCACCGTTTTCATCTTTGATAAAGCCAAAACCTTTATCTTCAAACCAGGTTGTGATCGTTCCGTTCATCGCCATTTTTGCCTGCTTAATCTACTCAGTTTTTTACAGCGCGCAGTGTAAAGCACAATGCCTGCGCAGACTATATAAGTCTGGATGATAATTTTCGACCGGGCAAGAGAATGTATGGGGGGCCAGCGCTGAGGTGAAAGCGCTTTGGGACAGAGAGATTAACCGGCGGACGGCGCAACGCTCGCCTGCCGGTGAGTGTTAGCTACTCGTTGCCCCAGCGGTTCAGGAACTCGGCGATATCATCAATACGCTGCTCATCGATACCCGCTTCGCGCGCCATATCCTGCTGCGACTCTTCACTGATCTCTTCGTTATTCATCAGACGGGTGATCAGCAGCTGGAAGTAATGCGCCAGTGGCGTACGTTCAGCTTCGCTTACCGGCTTAGCGGACTCCGTCGCATACTCATCTGCGACATCATAGTATTTGAGAGAGATTTCGTTATTCATAAGGTGTCCGCAGAGTTGAGTTTGAGTTTAAGCGTTGGCAGGGCATTGTGGCCCGGCGTAGAATGGTATTATTTCGTGTTTGGGTTGGGGCTGTAAAGGGGGTGTGTTAGGGGGAAGGAAGTGTGAGAAGGGCTGGTCTTATAGATTGGGAAAGTGCCTGAGCGTTATCTCTTGCCTGGTAAACGCCTGATACAGAGATTATGGGTATCACCAGGCCTATAACTATCCCATCCATTAAGGCGTTCAGTCAGATAGTGGGGCAGGGCTTTGCATCAATAGAGAGGTATGTTTTCAGACCCGAGGCGCGCTTGACTCCACGCGGATCCGAAACAAAAGGAAGACGCAGCTTTGGGCTGTCATTCACTTTTATCACCCATGCAGAATGGCCGATGAAATTGAAGCGGATATATTCGTCATGCACAGACAGCTGTTCGAAAGAACCGGATGAGTATTCACTGCCAATCTGCAGGCTTTCAAGTTTTCCCTGACTCAAACTGATGAGCGTGACGGTAAGGGATTCCTCGAAAATGACATCATCAGTCGTGAACAGAATATATCTGTCACTATCCACCTTAACAGCCGCTTCCAGTTCCTGCCCGTCAATGGTGATACCTGTCGATTTATCCCCAACAATAACTTCAGAGGTTGCCTGTCTGAAATCAGAGGCTTTGCTTTTCTCAATGAGCTTAACCGAGGCTGTTTGTTCCATAACTATCACCATAAACTTCCCATTTCAAAGGCAGCAAGTGCACCACCAACAAAACCACCAATCAGTACACAAACAGGTGCTCCTGGACCACATACTAAGCCTGCTAAAGCGCCCACCGCAGCCCCTCCAGCTATACCTGCCCCGTTAACAGCTAATTGTTTCCCGGTTTCAGTAACTTTGTCTTCAGCTGTGTAAATTTCATAAACAGATATCGCAATGGAAAGAACAATAAGCCCTTTACCCGCCCGTGAAAGTTGTAGCATCCTGAGATTTACTTTTGGGTTAGATTTACCCGCAGACTCTACGATGCTGGCATAAACCTGATTTTTTTGCATTTCCGAAAGGGTAGCAAAATTTGCTTTAGGCCCAAACATTGAGGTCGCTTTCTTCGCTACCAACTCATTGAGCGTTTTACCAGACGATTTTATCTGCTCCGCCATAGCACGCCCAAGTGGAGTGCTGCGTGTCCTGATTATTTCCATAATCAGATTACGCATTTCCTGCGCCTCTCTCGCAGCCTGTTCCCAGGTTATGAGCCCCAGATTAGCCCTTGATCTTAGATCCTCTGCCATATCTTTGATGCGTTTTGAGTACTCAAGGCGTAGACGGGGATCAACAGAGAGCCGTGCAGCCGCAGCGGCCACATCACCCTGTAGTGCATTAATTGCTGCGTAAAACTGCTCACGGCTTTTACTGTCCAGTTGACCTGCTCCCCGGCGATTGCAAGCGAAGCTCAGTTGACAGATCTGCAGTTGACATTCCTGCTTTCAATGGCGCTTGAACATCAGTGGTCCTCATGGCGCGGCCTGCTGCTGGACGATCCTACACAGCACCATGATCTAGTCCATGCAGCGTCCGTATTCGACTTGCTGCGTGATTACATCGTTGACCATGGTTTTCAGGTTGTCATCGCAACGCATGATGCCCTTCAGGCTCGTTATTTCATGCGCAAATTGCAAAATGATGGCATTCATGCACGGCTGTGGTCACTTGTACCAACCCCTGAAGGGGTAACTGCATCTGAATTGCAGATAACCTAATAGCATTGCGCCGACTAATAAAGCGAGGCGGCTGGGCGCTTGACCTGAAAAAGTTCAAAGGATGTTCATTTAAGGAGGAAATAATGGAATCTGCTCGTGACAAACGCACCGGAAAAAAAGTGGATGCTGAAGAGCTCTGGTTGTTAGATATTATTGATACCAGTGGTTATGTCTGCTGGGGATGCGGAATCGAAATGTATCCTTCCGCTTGGCAACAAGGCAGTAAGAAAAGACCGTCGTTTAATAAAATGCCAGGAAAAGATCACATTAACTGCGATGCTGATGCTGAGAGCACTGTTGTTAAGCAGGGCCAGAAGAAAAGCGTACGCCATCTCTTGGACAGTGCACCGGGTTTGATGCCAGCAGGGTTAAAGTTAATTGAAAAACGTCCAGTTATTGATCCTGACGCAATGAGCGGTGAAAACAATTCAAGCACAACACGTTCTGCACCATCAACATCCAGTAATGGTAATGCCCTAACACGACAATCGCGTCGTCCGGTTAATGCTATTCGTCAGATTTGTAAAGCGTTTATTCGCTTCCCGTATGATCGAGGTATGTCACTAAATATACCGGATATTGATGCCGATACTTACATGTCCGTCTTTAAAAAACTTAAAGATCCTATTCAGTCCTATCCGAAGCAACGGGTTTTCTACTCACAGTTGTTGTGGCAGAAATTTGAGCAAGATGAGAATCGGATTATCATTCCGCTTTCGGGAGAATGGGCTAAAGATGAATCCGGAAAGCTCAAGCCTTCTCGAAGTTACAAACTCCATGTGGAATGGAGCGGCTGGTCCCAAGCTAAACGCACAGCACTTCGAAATGAGCTGGAGGCCGCCCAGGAAGAAGCGAAGGATGCGGGGAAGAAAAAGCTAAAAGACAGGGCTCAGATTTTTTTCATCGGTGAGCAAAGTACTGAGGACCATGAGGTCTTCTACGTAGCCGATTACAGGCTGATTTGTGCGATCGTAGGACATATCACCTATCCGATAATTTAAATTAAATCAGATAGTTGAGTTGTAATTCCTAACAGATTGAGAACCGAAACATACATCTTTAATAAACTTTGCCTTGGTTGATTTAAATCATCCATAAGTCGAGAGAAATAAAGGATAAATAGATGTGGTCAGATAAGGAATCATCAGAGGATTACCTAAATTTTGGTGAAGTATCTCAGCTTGCAGTCGATGTGCTTACCACCGAAAATATGTTGCCAGTATCAATAGGCATTTTTGGTAACTGGGGGGCTGGCAAATCTTCACTTTTGAAACTGATAGAGCAAAAACTTGAGCAAGATGACAAAGATTGGATAGTAATTAACTTTGACTCTTGGCTCTATCAGGGCTACGACGATGCACGTGCTGCCCTACTTGAAGTCATCGCTACAGCATTGACAAAAGCTGCGGATGGAAATACACCACTCATCTCAAAAGCTAAGAGACTTCTGAGCCGGGTTGATGGGTTTAGAGCAATGGGGTTTCTGGCGGAAGGCGCTGCTTTATTCGCCGGAGTCCCTACTGGCGGTTTACTTTCTAGGGGGATTGGCGCGTTTAGGAATGCTACCGACGGTATCCAGAGCCAGGAAGAATATGAGGCTTTAAGCAATCTGGCTAAAGAAGGCAAAGAGAAGGCTGGTGGTTTGATTAAACCTGAAGCTAAAAAAAGCCCTCCTCAGCAGATCGATGCATTTCGTAAGGAATATGGAGAAATTTTAGAAGAGCTTGGTAAGCCACTCATCGTGGTAATTGATAACCTCGATCGCTGCCTGCCGGCTAATGCTATCCATACACTTGAAGCAATCAGGTTATTCCTTTTCTTAACTAATACAGCCTTTATCATTGCAGCAGATGAGGACATGATTCGCTCTTCTGTAGCTGATTATTTCAAGGGGGCATCACAGCGCCATCAAATAGACTATATAGATAAGCTCATCCAGGTTCCTATCCGGGTACCAAAAGCTGGGGTGCGTGAGATTCGTTCATACCTGTTCATGCTTTATGCCATTGAGCATGGCTTAAAAGGCGAGAAACTTACTGCGATCCGTGACGGCCTAGAAAAGGCATTACAGCAATCCTGGAAAGATGAACCAATTAATCGGCAGGACGCTCTCAAAATGACTGGTGAATCTGAGGATAGTAATCTCGCTTTAGCATTTGCACGTGCGGACCGTATTGCTCCTGTATTAGCCAATTCGCCAATTATCCATGGCAATCCCAGGATCGTTAAACGCTTGTTGAATGTTGTCAAAATGCGATCTCAAATCGCTAAGCGACGAGCAATGCCTTTGGATGAAGCAATCATCACTAAGTTAGTAATCTTTGAGCGATGTGTTGGAGTAGATGGTACCGCTGACTTATATAACCTAGTGGATATTGAACAAGGTATGCCCCAATTGCTTAAACAGCTTGAGGAAACTGACGGTCGAATACCTTCAGAAGCACCAAAGACATGGACTGATAATCCAACAACTAAAGCTTTCATTTCTCAATGGGCCCAGCTTGAACCACGCCTTGGTGGAATCGATTTGAGAGCCGCCATATATCTGTCCAGAGAAACTATGCCAATAGGTGCATATGTAGTTGGTCTGTCTCCATCTGGACGGGAAGCATTGAATGCGCTTATTGAAATGAAAAACACCAGTTCTCCTACAGCAGAAGCTCTTCTGGAAACGCTTCCTCGTGAAGAACAGGTGCCGGTAATGGAAGGTTTAATTAGCCAGTTGAGACAGGTATCGGATTGGGCTCGTAGGCCTAAAGGTTTTTCTGGTGCATGCCTCTTGGCTCGCCATTCGGCAGATGCGGCCAGTATATTTATTCGCTACTTGCAGGAGTTGCAGCAAGGAATGAAGACACCAGCATGGATGGCTGCAGCACTAAAAGATGAGCAATGGAATAAGGACACTTAATGGGAACTTCACAATCAAGTACAGGTCCGGGTGGTGGTTCGCCACTGGTTCCACCATGGGCTGATGATCAGCCCCAACAACCCTTACCTTCGCCTCAAGAAAGAAGGTTTGCGCCTTTCCGGGAATCTTTGGGAAATGCGGTTTCAAACGGCAATAGATCAGACTTCAGAAAAGCCATAGGGCATTACGCGCGAAAAGCCTCTGGAGGAAGCAGTAGTGCAGCTCGACGATTAGGGAGTGTCACACAGGCAGGGGGCGGATTGTTTGGGGCTCTGGCGGGAGTGCAAGCGGCTCCAGGAGAACCAAGCATTGATTTGGGAAGTTTGGCTGGTCTTTCATGCGAAATGGCTATATCAGCCATTGCTCAAGCTTTAACGTCACAGGATGGTGATTCAGAAAAGATTTGTGCAGCCATGAATCATGCCTTAGTGGAAGCTCTTGATGGTGTAGCAATTTTCGATCCCCAAAAAATAACTGATGGTGTGATCGTTGACACAATGATTTGTTATTTAGCTGAAAGCATTTTTCTGCAAATGGTCATGGATTCTAACAAGGCATGGAATAAAGCGGACACTCCTGCAAAGGCCATCCATGCAGAAACTGAGCTTCGAGAATTGATCAAAGTTGTTGTTGATAAGCATATGGCTCCAAAACTTGTCGGTAATATTAGAACTTTAACGAAAAATCAAATGGTTAAAATTGAGCGTCAGGTAATTATTGAGGCTTGGCAAGAATGGGAGGCCTATCAATGACACATTTAGTTTTCCACCATGATCATCGTCTCTTACCGCCAGCAGGTGAGAACTTGTTGCCCGTACAGCTTTATGGATTAAGTGGGCAGGGTCAGGGTGATATATCTATTATTGGGAATCCTGCGATTGAGCGAATTAAGAGGTTGGGAGTCAAAATCCCTGCTCAGGTTATGGATTTTCTAAGCATCGCACTAGCAGTAACAGCGGCTGATACCTTTGTTCAACGTGAAAGCTCTGAGGATGGCTGGACTCGCCAATTCTCGCTACGACTTCCACTTCATGAGCCATCTCCATGGATTGCTCTAAAGAAGGAGCTTGAAAGCGCATTGCATTTCCTTAGTGGAGACATCTGGAATTTCGAATTTTGTAGCGGTGGTTATGCACCACCAGAACCATATAGTTCAAGGTTTAATCTGATAAAGCTCAAAGAGCTTGATTGCGTCAGCTTATTCTCAGGAGGATTGGATTCAGCGATTGGCGCAATAGATCTACTGACAGTGGGGCGCGCTCCACTTTTGGTTAGTCATGCTTATAAAGGAGATAAGTCACGCCAAGATCAAATTGCTGAAAGATTGAATGGTCGATATTCACGGTTTGAAATTAATGCTGATCCGCATCACTATCAAGGTTTGACTGATATTACGATGCGAACGCGGAGTTTCAATTTTCTTGCTTTTGCGGCAGTGGGCGCTTGTGCTATACAAGAAGTATCTCAACAAAAAAAGGTCGATCTTTATGTGCCCGAAAATGGGTTTATCTCGTTAAATGCTCCACTAACTCCACGCCGGATAGGTACGTTGAGCACACGAACAACACACCCATATTTTATTGCCAGCATACAACAGCTGTTTGATGCGGTCGGAATTCCTTGCCAAATAATCAATCCATATCAGTTCAAAACTAAGGGGCAAATGGCTCATCAATGTTTGAATAAGCAACTATTAACTGAAATTGTAGAAAGTACAGTATCTTGCAGTCATTGGAAACGGACGAATCAGCAGTGCGGGGTATGTGTACCGTGCATCATTCGTCGGGCATCGCTTCATGCAGGGGGAATTAATAGAGACGCTGGTTATACTTTCCAGTCTCTGGTTAAAGTAATGAATGAAATTGATCGTAGGGATGATCTTATCGCTCTCAGGATTGCAATTGCGCAAAAATCCACTTTGAAAATAGGAGCATGGATCGCCAAGAGTGGTCCCTTGCCTGTGGCCGCTTTCAATAATTTTAAGCAGGTGTTTATGGAAGGGCTAAATGAGGTTGAAAACTACTTATTGAGTGAGGGTATTGTGTGAGCATCGACATGCACTGTCATCTTGATTTATATCCTCAGCCAGAACAAGTGGCTGAGGAGTGCAGACGTCGAGGGACTTATATACTGTCGGTTACAACGACACCCAGAGCATGGCATGGGACTTCATCATTGGCTAAAGGAAGCCAACGGATCCGAACTGCTCTTGGCCTCCATCCCCAAATTGCACATCAAAGATCTCATGAATTAGAGCTGTTTGATTCGCTGCTTTCTGAGACCAGGTATGTTGGTGAAATAGGGCTTGATGGTGGTAAGGGATTTAGAGAGCATTGGGACGTCCAGCTAATGGTATTTCGACACATACTCAATAGCGTGCACCGTGCTGGAGGTAAGATTATGACTATTCATAGTCGGGGAAGTGCATCAGCAACCATTGATGAGATTGAAAATATCGATGGAATAACGATATTGCATTGGTTTACTGGCACACCAAAGCAACTAGAAAGAGCAATCGATTTAGGGTGTTGGTTCTCCGTGGGGCCTGCTATGCTCGATACAATTAAGGGGAAGGCGTTAGCTTTAAAAATTCCTAAATCACGCATTCTTACAGAAACCGATGGTCCATTCGCTAAGTTTCGTAATGATCCATTAATGCCATGGGATAGTGAGATTGCCGAGACCCAGTTAGCCACATTATGGGGTATGAGCCCGATGGATGTTAGAGCCCAGCTTTCTGGTAATTTAAGAAGATTGGTAAGTTATTAATCATTTAGATAATCCTACGAACCTTAGAGAAACCGTCAGCACCAAATTCTATTCGGTTGGCGTGCTGAAAAAGAAGGTATGTATTAGCTCAAACTTGATCTGGCAATGTTACTGCACAGGGCTTAACCTAAATTGACAGTCCGCTCTGTGCCAAATGCTGACTTCGTACTCAAACTGCACCGCCGGGATAAGGAAGAGATCAACATTTGGCTTGTGAAGTAAAAGAGGCGCATAAAACTCGCAAGGTTTAAAGCTATATTCTAGAGACCAACAGTCGTACTGTTTGGTGATGAAGCTGCTATCCCTGAAAGTAATCCGTATCTGAATTTGATTGAGATAAAATAATGTTACTTTTCAATATCAAATAGTTATAAAGTAAATGGCTAAAAGTTACCGATTCTTGGAGCCGAAGAAGATAGAATAAATTAGTATATATTTAAAAAATAATCTACTGATAGGAAATAAAATGGAAAGCATGGAAAATATCGCGGATTTATCAAAAGAAATAAAAAAAACCATAATAACAGGATGTTATGATAATTATGAGGAAATAAATAAAAACCTCAATTCAATTTTTTCCGAAATATATAAATCAACAAATGCAGATAAGATAAGAATCAAGTTGCTTGATTTATCAACAGCAATTCATGAAATTGGTGATCCTGCTATTATCATCTTGCTAAAATACCTCCTAGATAATTTGGAGAATGTTAATACGCCTAACGTTCTAGTCAGCACCACACTCGAAGGCGAGGTAAACATAGAAGATGTTGGCAAATTTTTAATGAATGACCTTATTGAAAATACTGAACGTAATATCAATTTTTTTAATCATAAAAAAGGGCAGTCATCAATAGGGAAAAAGAAATTATATATAGGATTACGAAGGGTATTTGAACATTTTCTTAGAGAAGGAGGGAATGATGATATACCTACTGCACTGAATTCGATGGTTAATATGTGGGAGCTATCAAAAAAGAATGACAGGCTATACGAGTTTTATATATATTTCAATTCTCTGTTACATAAATTAAATTTTCTTGGGAAAAATCAACTAGCTCGAGATTTGTCTGAGTTGGCACTTCTTCTATCTCTGAAGGATAAGGTTTTTCATTATTGTTTTTATATTAAGATGGCTAATTTTGCTAGGCAGAGAAACATTATCGACTCCTTACTTTCAGCAAATATGTTGTTATATGGAATTAATTTTTCTAGCAAAGAACATGATCTATTTTTATCCAAAATTCTTTTGGAGTTATTTATTCTGTTAAGGAACTTTCAGTTTTATCCATATGCAGAGAGAGTTAGAGACGCACGAACAAGATTAATAGTAGATGATGAGTATGATCTTCATCAATTTAATATGGCATATTTTAATATGTTACTTTTGAGTCGTTCAGATGATTTATTTGACCTAATTCAGTGCCATTTAGAAGAAAACGACGTGATGAAATTTGGGAAAAATGCTGGGATCCCATGGCTTACATTGTTACATAACCTTCACAAGTTGGACTCGGAGAAGTTTAAAAACAATAAAAATTTGTTTGATTTATATACAAAGCTACTTAATGATGAAGATATAAAAAATGAACCTCTAATTAAAAATATTTTTCAGGGGCTAAATGATGATGTCTCCCAAAATAAAGAAATCGTTAAGCAGCACATAAAGAATATTCAACAATCCCGAAACCATCAAGATGTTAACTATGAAATAACCGCAATCAGACCACTGATTCATAACTTATTGAAAAATAGTATCATAAATGAAGATTTTGAAGGTGCTTTAATTGCTCACTCCTTAATGTCAGACACATCATATCTTCCTATATGTAAAGATTTCTTTGGGGTGGGGTATTATCCCATAGATATATTGAGTAAAGATGAATCAGATTCTATTTATGAAAATTATATATTGTATCTTGAACCAATCATAATAGAATCAGATAATAAACAATTTTTATGGATTGGGTGTAATGAGTATTTTTCATATTCAATAAGTTTATACAAAGGTATTTTTTCCATTTCACAGAATAATGACTTCAAACGAAATGATGCTCGTAATTGGAATGAAAATGAAATTGCTAAATTTGCTTTCAACGACCAACCCTCTATAAATGAAATTTTGCAATCAAAAGAAGGATTCTGGCTTAATGAGTCAATAGAATTAATGAAAAAAATCCCATCTCTAATACCAAATATAGAATGCCAAGAAATTGTTATTTTTAGAGACTCTGAAATATCAGTTATCCCAATGAATTTATTGAAAAAAAATTCAAATACACCGCTGTGTGACGACCATGTTATAATTACACCATTATCAGTAACGGAATATATTAATGATAAAAAAGGTGTTATTGATACAAGGAAAATAAAACTATGGGCACCTATAGAAAGTAGCGATTTCGCCATACAAATGGCATATAGCAAAATATCTGATGAATTTAGTGACCAAGAAATGATTAAAGTTGATAGTCTTGATCCTAAAATCGAGCTAAATCAAGATATAAATATTTTTATTTCTCACGGTGGTAAAGATGACCTATACGGTTTCAGGAGTATATCTACCGGCTCTGGGCTGTATATAACAGATGAGAATTTAATATTTGGTACGGGTGAAATAGCTATATTGTTTATTTGTCATTCTGGCAGTTCGAAAGCCTCGTGGTATTCAAACAAAATTAATACACTCATTGATAAAGTCCTATCTATGGGATATAAAACTGTGATCGCACCGGCGTGGAGCTATAACGTTATGCTTGCTGGTGTATGGTCTAAAACATTTGTTGATGCTTTTAAAAATGGAAAAGACGTAGCTAAATCAAATTATATTGCTAATATGGCCGTGAAAGATAAATTTGTAGGCGTTGGTGCTTACGCTGCAATGCATGTCTTTGGTAATGGTAAAATACATGCAAATATAGAGCATTAAATTTGAATAAAGCGCCATGGCTGGCGCTTTATCTGTATCATCCGACAAGCCTTATACCTCGAATACCATCTCCAATCATATTTCCACGATCCGCAGCTATTACAAAATTTGCCCACCATTGCATCATTGGACGACGTTGCTCAAGATAATCGCTTCGGTTGTATGCACGACGAACCTCATTCTTGTCCACATGAGCCAGTGCTGCCTCAATAACATCAGGAGGGAAACCTTGCTCATTGAGCGCAGTGCTGGCAATTGAACGCAACCCATGTGATACAAGAATACCGCCGAATCCCGCTCTCTTAAGCGAAGCATTTACCGTTTGGCTGTTCATTGGCTGAGTGGGTTTCAAACGACTTGGAAAAATGAATTCCCGATTACCACTTAACGGCTTCATCATTTCCAGAACTGCAATGGCTTGATCTGACAATGGCACAGTATGGTCACGGTTCATCTTCATGCGTGATGCAGGGATCTTCCATTCTCGTGCTTCCATGTCTACCTCTTCCCAACGGGCTTCAGCCGCTTCGGCAGGGCGGGTGATGGTAAGAAGTTGCCACATGAACAGGCATCGTGTTGAAAGACTAATGCTAGCCGTTCGCATCGTCTGCATTAACTGAGGCAACTGGTCGGGACGAATGCTGGGCATGTTTTTCTTCTGCGGCTTCTCGAATGCTTTTCCAATATTGACACTGGGCACAGCATCAATCAGCCCCGTGTTTTGGGCATATATCATGACCTCATTGATGCGCTGGCAAAGGCGACGAACAGTTTCCAGTGCACCTCTGGCTTGTACTGGTTGCACAGCCTGAACCAGCGTATGAGCTTTGATATCTGTAACGCTAACGTCACCAATCGCTGGAAAGACATCTCTTTCAAGAGAGCGCCATATATCCTCTGCATAGTCCTCGGTAACACTGGCTTTCTTCAAATTCCACCAACGTTCCGCAACGAGCTGGAAAGTATTAGTTTTGGCTTCAATCGAGCTACGCAGTTGTTCTTGCTGATGTTCCTGAGGATCGATTTGTTTCGCAAGGAGTGAGCGAGACTCTGCCCGATAGCTTCGAGCATCGGCAAGCGTAACTGACGGGTAGGGGCCAATGCTCTTTTTCGCTCGCTTCTTGGTGACAGGGCGAATGTAGCGAAACTGCCAGATTTTACTCCCGCTGGATTTGATCAGTAGCTCAAGGCCATCGCCATCATAGAGCATATAGTCCGCTTCCTTGGGTTTGGCAGATTCGATTTCCTTAACGGAGAGAGGTTTGGTTTGTCTTGCCATTGCCGGGTTTCCATAGTTTTAGGCACCTCAAAAACAATAAAGCTTTATGAGGTGCCTAACAAGGTGCCTAAAAGGTTCGGATTTAATTAGTTGAGTTCGGACTTCGGGGGACAAAATGAGGGCACAAAAAAGCCCGCATGGCTTGCGCCATGCGGGCTTTTAGGACTTCATCGGATGACTCTGGTAATCACCGATGGAGAATTTTGGTGGAGCTGGCGGGAGTTGAACCCGCGTCCGAAATTACTACACCGTCGGCACTACATGCTTAGTCAGTTTTTACATTCGCCGGTTAGCTGCGAACAGACACGCCACTAACAGACTAGCCTGATTGGATTTAACGCTTCAACCCCAGGCAAGGTATCCACGCGATCTCTTTTGGGTTTGACTTCTCTTGATCCCCGTCTTAAGAGCGGAAGCTAGGGAGAGAAGGCTCTAAGCAGGTTATTAAGCTGCTAGTGCGTAGTTTTCGTCGTTTGCGACTATTTTTTTGCGGCTTTTTACGAGGCAAACCGCCCCTCGGCATGCTCCTAAGGCTTCACAATCCCGTCGAGTCCAGAATCAGCCCCAGAACTTTAAATACTAGCAACTAAATAGCTTAAAATCCAGTGCTTAGCGCGCTGAATTCTTCATGATACGTGCTTTGTCTAATTTCCATTCGCGATCTTTAATGTCATCGCGCTTGTCATGCTCTTTCTTACCGCGTGCAACACCAATCTTCAGTTTGCACCAGGCATTCTTCCAGTACAGCGACAGTGCCACGATGGTGTAACCTTCGCGGTTGACGCGTCCATACAGGGAGTCGAGTTCACGTTGCTTCAGCAGCAGCTTACGGCTGCGCGTCGGGTCACAGACCACGTGACTGGAGGCAACGGCTAAGGGTTGAAAGGTTGAACCGAACAGAAAGGCTTCGCCATCGCGCAGCAGAATATAGCTGTCGCTGATGTTAGCTTTACCAGCACGAAGTGACTTAACTTCCCATCCTTGTAACGACAATCCCGCCTCATACTCCTCTTCGATGAAGTACTCGTGGCGAGCGCGTTTGTTCATGGCAACAGTGGCAGAACCGGGTTTGTGTGCTTTTTTCTTTGTCATAGTGTGGCGTATTTTACATCACTTAGTCGGTTATCGCATCCCCAGTCCAGCGGGGCAGCAGGAAACGGGATATTCTAGCACACCCTCACTCGGGGACATTTTTGTTTAATCGCTGAAAATGCTACTATTCAGCGGTTTTGTGATGAACAGGAACCATTATGGCTCAGATTAGTCGTTCGGCGCTGGTCCCGTTTAGTGCCGGGCAGATGTACAAACTTGTAAATGATGTGGATGCCTATCCGCAATTCCTGCCGGGTTGCACCGGAAGCCGCGTACTGGATGCGTCTGAAAATCAGATGACGGCGTCGGTAGATGTGTCGAAGGCGGGCATCAGCAAAACATTTACTACCCGCAACACCCTTACGGATAACCAGAGCATTCATATGGAACTGGTAGATGGACCGTTCCGCAAGCTGACCGGCGGCTGGACGTTCGTCTCGCTGGGCGATGACGCCTGTAAGGTGGAGTTAAGCCTGGAGTTTGAATTCACCAACATGCTGGTAGAGATGGCCTTTGGACGTATTTTCAAAGAGCTTGCCAACAGCATGGTGCAGGCTTTCACTCAGCGTGCCAAAGAGGTATACAGTGCCTGAGATCTCCGTTGAGGTGGTCTACGCCCTACCTGAAAAACAGTATCAGCTTTACGTGAAAGTGGAGCAGGGCAGCACGGTTGAACAGGCTATCCTGAAATCAGGCCTGCCTGAACTGCGTCGTGAGATTGACCTCGCCAGCAACAAAGTAGGCATCTACAGTCGGCCAGTGAAGCTGGATGATGTGGTTCAGGAGGGCGATCGTATTGAGATCTATCGTCCGCTGATTGCTGATCCAAAAGAGCTGCGTCGTCAGCGTGCAGAGCGAGCGGCAGAAAGCAAAAAATAAGTCGTTATACCGCCAGAATCAGCGGATAGCCGGCATAAAAAAAGGCGCTCAGTGCGCCTTTTGTGCTGTCTTTAAACGGTCTGTCGTGAAATCAGTCGTTGTTCTTTGACAGATTCTGCTTGTTATCGATATTGGTCAGAACACCGTTGCCATCAAAGGTCAGCGTCAGCGTCTGCTGCTTCACGCGCTCATGACCTGGCTCCTGACGGAAAACGTAATACCAGACGTTGCTGCCAAACGGATCTTTCATCATCGGCGTACCGAGCGTGTAAGCCACCTGCTGCTGTGTCATACCGGTATGGATCTTGGCCACATCGTTGGCAACCAGATAATTACCCTGGTTGATATCAGGACGATAGACCACGCGCTCTAAGGTGGAACATCCGGCGGTCATCATCAACATTACCACTGCCGCGGCAGTCAGCGTTTTACAGCGCATCTATACATTCCTTTTCCGGGGCCAAACGCCTTTAACAGGCGGCTTTCTTGCCATCAAAATCTGAACTCTGCCTGCGGCAGGCTTTATTACTCTGGCGACATAAGTGCCGATGATAATAAACCTTTTCGCCGTTGGAAACCTCTACAGAGCAAGCATATGACCACGGTGGGTTAAAAAAGTGCGCTGCTATGCGGCTAAAAGTTCTTTTGCGTTGGCCAGGGTATTGCGTGTCACCTCGCTGCCGCCCAGCAGTCGCGCCAGTTCCTGCAGACGCGCCCGCTTATCCAGCGGCTGCATATGGGTTTCGGTCATCGCGCCATCGGTCTCTTTGCTGACATAGAAGTGCTGATGACCACAACCGGCAACCTGCGGCAGGTGGGTGACACACATGACCTGGGTCGATTCACCCAGTTGACGGAGCAGTTTACCGACGACGGCGGCGGTCGGGCCGCTGATTCCGACATCCACTTCATCGAAAATCATCGCCGGCGTTTCCATTTTCTTCGCGGTGATCACCTGAATCGCCAGCGCGATACGTGACAGTTCACCGCCCGAAGCGACTTTGCCTAACGGCTGAAGTGGCTGACCTGGGTTCGTCGTCACCTGGAAGTCAACGCGGCTCGCGCCATCTGCCGTCAGTTGATCCGGATTAAAGTTCAGGGCGATTTTAAACTGGCCATGGGGCATTGAAAGCAGATGCATACTCTGGGTAATCAGCTGCTGCAGTTCATCGGCAAAGTGGCTGCGCTGCTGATGCAGCTGCTCTGCGCTTTGCAGTGCCGCCTGATAATGTTCACCCACCAGCGATTGCAGGCTTTCCTGGTCGCTTTCGTGCTGTGACAGCAACTCGGCTTCTGCCAGCAACTGCTGATGCAGTTCAGGCAGACCTTCTGGCGTGACATGATGCTTACGTGCCAGCGCAATCTGGCGGGAAATACGCTTTTCCAGTTCGTACAGGCGATTGGGGTCAAGGTCAAGGCTGTCGCAGTAGTGACGCAGTTCGTCGCTGGCTTCGCTCAGCTGAATCGCCGCCTCCTCCAGCAGGTTATGAACGCCGTTCAGCTTCTCATCCAGCGAGGTCAGTTCTGAAATCATCTCACGCGCGGTGTAGAGCAGGCTGTTGAGATTATTGTCATCGCTGTCTGCTAACAGCTGCAGCGCCTGCTGGCTGGTCGACAGCAGCTGTCCGCTGTTGGCAAGGCGCTTGTACTCTTCGTCAATCTGCTCGTATTCGCCCTGCTGCGGCGCAAACTCGTTCAGCTCTTTGAGCTGATACTGCAATAGCTCGCGACGTGATTCGCGCTCCTGCGCCTGCTGCTGATGCAGCGCCAGGGTGCGACAGCTCTGGTGCCAGGTCTGATAACTGGCGCGCATTTGCTGCAGGAGATCGTCGTGACCGGCATAGGCATCCAGCAGATGCTTCTGATGATCGGGTTTGAGCAAAAGCTGATGGGCATGCTGACCGTGGATCTGGATAAGCAGCTGGCCCAGATCGCGCAGCTGAGAGAGCGGCACCGCTGTGCCATTGATAAAGCCGCGGGAACGACCGTCAGCGCTGATGACCCGACGCAGCAGACACTCGTTGCCGTCGTCGAGTTGATTATCCATCAGCCAGCGCTGAGCAGAAGGGGAGGACTTAAGCTGGAAGCGGGCGCAAAGGTCAGCCCGGCTGGCACCCTGACGCACCATGTCAGCATCGGCACGGCCGCCCAGACATAATCCCAGCGCATCAATCGCGATGGACTTACCGGCACCGGTTTCACCAGTGATTGCAGTCATGCCGCGTTGGAAATCAATGTCGAGCTCACGAACGATAGCGAAATTACTGATGGTCAGTTGGGCCAGCATAGGTTCACCTGTACGAATAAACACATATGGTTTTTCATACAGTATAAACTGGTTTTTTATCCAGTAAAGAGAAGAGGCCGGTTTTCAGAACAATTTTTTTGACCAGCCTAGCTTTGAACTCAGCGTATTGAAATAGCTATAATTTTTAGGATGAATTAAATCAAGATGACCGGCACTGCGTCGAATCAGTACATCTTCACCTTCCAGAATAGGCAGCGCAATCTGGCTGTCACAGCTGATTTCCAGGTCGCTGCGACGTGAAGAAAAGCGCAGACGGATGGTACTGCTGCTGTTGATGACCAGTGGACGCGCTGACAGCGTATGCGGGAACATCGGTACCAGCACAATGGCTTCGAGTGACGGCGTCAGAATCGGACCACCCGCAGAGAGGGAATAGGCAGTAGAGCCGGTGGGTGTTGAGATAATCAGCCCATCAGAGCGCTGGGAAAAGGCGAACACTTCATCAATGTAGACTTCAAATTCGATCATGTGCGCGACTTTACCGGGATGCAGCACCACTTCGTTGATGGCAGAGCCAATACGCGGTGAGCAGTCAGATTTGCACACCTGCGCTTCCAGCAGAAAGCGGCTCTCGACGAAATAGTTGCCCTGAAGCACCTCATCCAGCTGTTGCTGCGCATTGTCCGGGTCAAGATCGGTGAGAAAACCGAGATTACCGCGATTAATGCCAATCACTTTAATATCATAGCGCGCCAGCACCCGCGCAGCGCCCAGCATATTACCATCACCGCCCACGACGACTGCTAAATCAGCCTGTGCACCAATCTCCGCCAGCGTGCCGGTCTGCACGTCGTGAAGCGACAGCTCCTGGGCAATCTGCTTCTCAACGATCACCTGATAACCTTTGGCCGTCAGCCAGCGCCAGAGCATCTCATGCGTGGTTAGCGCGGTGGGATGGCGCGGATGACCCACGATACCAATGCAGTTAAAGTGTTTGTTCATCTGGTCGGTGTTCCTTATAAGCCAAAACGGCAAGGCAATGTGATAGGTTCCCTTGAATCCGTCATACCAATCCCCATAATAAGCCAACCAGCGAAATGAATGTGCAAAACGCGGAGAAATTCATGAGTAGTAAAGAACAGAACACCCCAAACGAGCAAGTCTCAGACGAAATTCAGCAGGATCAGCAGCAACCTCAGGAAGCGGAGACAGCAGCAGAGGTGGATCCGCGTGATGAGCGTATTGCTCAGCTCGAAGCTGAATTAGCGCAGTCGCAGACCGGTGTACGCGATGCCCAACTGCGTGCGCAGGCTGAGGTTGAGAACATTCGTCGTCGTGCCGAGATGGACGTTGAGAAGGCGCACAAGTTTGCGCTGGAGAAGTTTGCCAATGAACTGCTCCCGGTCATCGACAGCCTGGAACGTGCGCTGGAAGTGGCCAATAAAGAGGACCCACAGCTGGCATCCATGATCGAAGGGATTGAACTGACGCTCAAAGGCTTGCTCGGTGCCGTGCGTAAGTTCGGTGTTGAAGTGGTCGGCGAAACCGGCGTGCCATTCAACCCTGAAGTCCATCAGGCGATGTCGATGATGGAGTCTGAAGAATTTGAACCTAACCATGTCATGCTGGTGATGCAGCGTGGCTATACGCTGAATGGTCGCCTGCTGCGCCCGGCGATGGTTGCGGTTTCTAAAGCTAAAAGCTGATTCAACGCCTGAATCCTGTTACACGGCCGCGCACTGACGCGGCCGTGTGCGATCTGGCGCTATGCAGGTAAGACCGGCGTCCAGTCCACCGGATTTTTACCGGCAGCGCTCAGCAATTCATTGGTCGCTGAGAAGTGTTTGCTGCCGAAAAATCCACGATGTGCAGAAAGTGGCGAGGGATGGGGCGCCTGCAGCACATGATGGCGCTTGCGATCAATAATGCTGCCTTTCTTCTGCGCATGTGAGCCCCACAGCAGGAAAATCACCCCTTCACAGTGCTGGTTAATCGCCGCAATGACGTTGTCCGTAAAGGTCTCCCAGCCAAAACGAGCATGGGAATGAGCTTTACCCGCCTCGACCGTTAACACCGTGTTCAGCAACATCACCCCCTGTTTTGCCCAGCTCTCAAGAAAGCCGTGATCGGGTTTCCGGAAGCCGGGAATATCCTGCATCAGTTCTTTGTAGATATTCTGCAGTGACGGAGGCACCTGAACGCCCGGCAACACTGAGAAGGCGAGTCCATGCGCCTGATTCGGCCCGTGATAGGGATCCTGCCCCAGAATCACGACGCTGACGTCACCGAGTTCCGTCAGGCGAAACGCATTGAACACATCTTTCTGCGGCGGATAGACGGTTACACCCGCGGCGCGTTCATCGGCGACCTGCTTCAGCGTCTCAATAAAATAGGGTTTCTCTTTCTCTTCAGCCAGCACGTCGTGCCAGGTCAGCTTTTCAGCCATGTTTAACTCCCTTAACGTTAGTGGAGTAAGCTTAGCCGTTCCTGCCGCTGACCTGAAGGCAAAAATAATTTGAAAAATACAAATTATTTTTAAGTGGCAGGTATTTTGAGATCAATGGTTTAGCGAAAAAGTGCGCCGAATGGCTGATTAATATTGATACAAGTCAAGGCTGTTGCGAATGAACGATGGTATACCGGGGCCTCAAATTTGATTTATTCACGTATTATCCGGGAGACGCAATCATGATCACTGGTATCCAGATCACTCAAACTAACAATTCTCAACTTCTGAACTCCTTCTGGCTGCTGGATGAAGAGAAAGCTGAAGCGCGTTGCCTGTGTGCAAAAGCAGGCTATGAAGAAGATCAGGTTGTCGCCATCAGCGAACTGGGCGAGTTCGCTTACCGTGAAGTGCCGGTTGAAATTAAACCGCAGGTGCGCGTTGAAGGCGGACAGCATCTGAACGTCAACGTTCTGCGTCGTGAAACGCTGGAAGATGCGGTTAAACATCCTGAAAACTACCCACAGCTGACTATTCGTGTTTCAGGCTATGCCGTACGTTTTAACTCGTTGACGCCTGAGCAGCAGCGCGATGTAATCACCCGTACATTTACAGAAAGTCTGTAAACCGCCTGAATTATCGGGTGCTGCCAATTAGCGCAAAGCGCACACAGCAATTTTTATTAGTATTGTTAAAGAGATAAGCAGTTAACTACAGGGCATGTGAATGCCAGTGTTGTCAGGAAAACGTACTGGCAGAAAAAACACTCTTAAAAGGCCGTAACTGACTATCAGATAAAAAAAATCGCCTCCTGAGAGGCGATTTTTTTATGCGTATGATGTTTTATTCCGCATTCTCGTTAGCTGGCGTAGTGCCGCTTGCCTTGCGGCGTTTGCCGACATTTTTGGCATCACGATGGCGTTTTTTCACTCGCGGTTTTTCCGTTTCGCTGGCTTTCTTCTCTGCACGCTTCGCCAGCACCTTTTTCGACGGTTTACCCGTAGTTTTAGCATTTGGCGCACGCGTTTCAGGGCGCAGCTCATCAATCACGCGCGCTTTGATCGGTTCGTTCACATAGCGGGTGATTTTGCCCAGCAGAACGAAGTCGTGCGCTTCGACCAGTGAAATGGCGATGCCTTTACGGCCCGCACGACCGGTACGACCGATGCGGTGCAGATAGGTATCGGCGGTACGCGGCATGTCATAGTTGAAGACATGGCTGACATCTTCAACATCGATACCACGCGCGGCGATATCCGTCGCAACCAGCACGTTAACGCGTCCTTCACTCAGACGCTTAATCGCTTCGTTACGCTTGGCCTGAACCATTTCGCCTTCAAGATAGCTGCTACGAATCCCCGCTTCGTGCAGCCAGCTCACCAGTTCATGCAGACGTTCACGCTTACGCACAAACACGATGCTGCGCGTCACATCCGGCTGCTTCAGCAGATGAATCAGTAATTTGGTTTTATGCTGCAGATCATCAGCGCGGTAGTACCACTGCTGGATCTTTTTGCGCTCGCGACGGCTCGGATCCGCTTCCAGCTCAACCGGTTCGTTAAGCAGACGCTCGGCGAAGTCACGGATATTGTCGCCTTCCAGCGTGGCGGAAAACAGCATGGTTTGCTTGCGCCAGCGCGTTTCAGCCGCGATGGTTTCGATATCCTGAGCAAAGCCCATATCAAGCATGCGGTCCGCTTCATCCAGTATCAGGGTTTCTACGGCGCGGCAGTCAAAGTTCTCTTCTTTGATGTACTGCAACAGACGGCCGGTGGTCGCGACCACAATGTCCTGATTTTCGCTGAAAACTTCGGCATGGTTCATATAAGCCACGCCGCCGGTGATCGTGGCGATGTCCAGATGCGTATGTTTCGCCAGCTCACGCGCATGATCGGCAACCTGCATCGCCAGTTCACGGGTCGGGGTCACAATCAGGATGCGTGGCGGCCCCGATTTCTTGCGCGGAAAATCAAGCAGGTGCTGCAGCGCCGGTAACAGATACGCGGCGGTTTTCCCGGTTCCTGTAGGTGCCGAACCCAGAACGTCACGGCCCTCCAGCGCGGGCGGAATTGCAGCGGCCTGGATCACTGTTGGGCGCGTAAAGCCTTTTTCCTGCAACGCTTGTAGCAGGCTTTCGTCGAGTTCGAGTTCGGAAAATGTGGTTACTGTCATGGTCTACCTCAGTTTGGGGCGCTGATTATAGACAGATCAGACTGAATCTTCATCTGTTAATCCGTTTCCGCTGCGCCTGGGGTTGTCTGCTGCGTGAATTCCCACTGTTGTCACGTTACACTCACGCGCTGCCGTGCGGCAGGAAAAAAACGATGGTAGTGACGAATGATGCAGGATAAGCCGCGTGAACGGCCTCAGTTAAACAAGAACGGTTTTACCTTTAAACAATTTTTTGTTGCCCACGATCGCTGTGCGATGAAAGTGGGCACCGATGCCATTCTGCTTGGTGCCTGGGCACCGGTCGCCGGAGTGAGACGCATTCTGGATATTGGCAGTGGCAGCGGATTAATCGCGCTGATGCTTGCGCAGCGCACGCCGTCACAGATTCAAATCGATGCGGTGGAGTTAGAACCTGAAGCCGCACAGCAGGCGCAGGAGAATGTGCAGCAGTCACCGTGGCCTGAACGTATTCAGGTTCATCAGCAGGATATCGCCAGTTGGGCTGAACAGTGTGATAAACGTTATTCACTGATTGTCAGCAATCCCCCTTATTTCGCGCCGGGCGTAGCCTGCTCTACCGTGGCTCGGGACAACGCACGTGCAACGGCCTCGCTCGATCATCAGACGCTGTTACGCAGTTCAGCCTTATTAATTGAAGAAGAGGGGATGTTCTGCGTGGTGCTGCCCATCGATATTGGGCAGACGTTTATCACCCTGGCGCAGGCCGATGGCTGGTATCTGCGTTTCCGGCTGGACGTGGCGGAATATGCCCATCGTCCGCCGCACCGCGTCGTGCTGGGGCTGTCGCCGCAGGCCGGTGAAACGCTGCTGGAGCGTCTCGCAATCCGCGCACCAGACACCCGCTATTCTGATGAGTGGTGTAGCCTGACGCAGGACTTTTACCTCTTCATGTAACCTGGCGGGGTCAGAATAGTTGGCAGCGCTTCTGGCAGTAAGTCAGGATAGTCACGGATATAGTGCAGGCCGCGACTTTCTTTACGCTCCAGCGCGCAGCGCACCATCAGGTCAGCGACCTGCACCAGATTCCGCAGCTCCAGCAGATTATTGGAGAGGCGGAAATGGCGGTAATATTCATCAATCTCCTGCTGAAGCAGGTTTATGCGACGCAACGCCCGTTCCAGCCGCCGGGTAGTGCGGACGATTCCCATATAATCCCACATGAACAGACGCAACTCATGCCAGTTATGCTGGATCACGACGCGTTCATCGGCGTCATCAACCTGACTCTCATCCCATGCGGGGAGTGCAGTGACGGCTTCAATGCCGGGCAGGGTACGCATCAACTCCTCTGACGCGGACCAGCCATACACCAGACACTCCAGCAGCGAATTGGAGGCCATGCGGTTAGCGCCATGCAGGCCGGTATAACTCACCTCACCAATGGCATACAGGCCACTGACGTCGGTCTGACCGTGCTGATCGACGACGACGCCACCGCAGGTGTAGTGCGCGGCGGGTACAATCGGGATCGGCTCTTTGGTCAGGTCAAAGCCAAAGGTCAGCAATTTCTCATAGATCATCGGGAAGTGTGCGCGCACAAACTCTTCAGGCTGGTGGCTGATATCCAGATACATACAGTCAACGCCCAGCCGTTTCATCTCATGGTCGATAGCCCGGGCAACAATATCGCGCGGGGCCAGTTCGGCGCGCTCATCGAAATCGGGCATAAAACGGCTACCATCGGGACGTAACAGCCAGGCACCTTCTCCGCGTAACGCTTCGGTTAACAGGAAATTCTGCGCCTGCGGATGAAACAGGCAGGTCGGATGGAACTGGTTAAATTCCAGATTGGCCACCCGGCAGCCCGCGCGCCACGCCATCGCTATGCCATCACCGGAAGCAATGTCAGGGTTAGTGGTATATTGATAGACTTTGGCGGCACCGCCGGTTGCAACGACGACGGCCCGCGCCCGACAGGTTTCGACCTGCTCGCGATTACGGTTCCAGAACCACGCACCCACCACCCGGCGTGGGCCAGGCAGGCCGATTTTATCTGAAAGAATCAGATCGACCGCATTAGTCCGTTCCAGAATCCGGATGTTAGGGTGGCTTAATGCCTGGCTTACCAGCGTGGTTTCCACCGCATGGCCGGTGGCGTCAGCGCTGTGCAGAATGCGGCGATGACTGTGGCCGCCTTCACGAGTCAGGTGATAGCGCATGTCACCCGCCGCCTGCGGATCGAGATCAAAGGCAACGCCGTTGTCGATCAGCCACTGCACGCAATGCCGGGCATTACTGGCAATAAACGACACGGCCTCACGATCGCATAATCCTGCGCCGGCAATCAGCGTATCTTCGATATGCGACTCGATGCTGTCCGTCTCATCAAATACCGCAGCAATACCACCCTGCGCATAAAGGGTTGACCCTTCATTGACCTGCGCTTTACTGAGAACGGTTACCTGATACTGTTTCGCCAGCCGTAACGCCAGCGACAGGCCGGCCGCACCGCTGCCCACAATCAACACATCACACTGATAATCCGGATTCGCATTCATCATAATGTTTAATTTACTAAACAAGACCAGGCCTGAGCATAAGCGCAACAGGAGGTTCTGTGAAGTATTTTAAACACATGCCACGCGCGTTCATCTGGCTATGATCATAAGTCTTCTATAATCAGTACGTTAAAAACGGGCTGCTTTAACTCTGGTTTTTTATAGCAAACTTATTAAACCTAAAGGATTTAATGATGAAAAAGCTGCTGTCATAGGTTACTCTGCCTGCGATTTACGCTCCTGACACTGAACGAAAACGAACAACCTGTGTTATCTCCATCGGAGCGGTAAATATCACGGCGGGAAGTGAACTTCGCACCACATCACAACTCTAAGCGCATGCTTGCTCAGAACATGAGATGTGCTGGCAGTTACTTTATGCATATGAAAAATTTGGGGAGACATTACCTCGGATGAGCGAGCAGTTAACGGATCAGGTCCTTGTCGAGCGGGTACAGAAGGGAGATCAAAAAGCGTTCAACTTACTGGTGATTCGTTACCAGCATAAAGTGGCGAGTTTGGTTTCACGCTATGTTCCCTCGGGCGACGTGCCTGATGTAGTACAGGAATCGTTTATTAAAGCGTATCGCGCACTGGACTCTTTCCGGGGCGATAGCGCGTTTTATACCTGGCTGTACCGCATTGCGGTAAACACAGCGAAAAATTACCTGGTTGCTCAGGGGCGTCGTCCACCATCCAGTGATGTGGATGCTATTGACGCCGAAAATTTCGAAAGTGCGGGTGCATTAAAAGAAATTTCGAACCCTGAGAACTTAATGTTGTCTGACGAATTGAAACAAATTGTCTTTCGTACCATCGAGGCGCTACCCGAGGACTTGCGTATGGCAATTACCCTCAGGGAACTGGACGGTCTGAGCTATGAAGAGATCGCCGTCATTATGGATTGCCCGGTAGGCACTGTTCGATCACGTATCTTTCGTGCGCGAGAGGCCATTGATAACAAAGTTCAACCGCTTATCCAACGTTAGTGATAACGGCTACTGGAAGGGTACATAGGCATGCAGAAAGAAAAACTTTCCGCTTTAATGGATGGTGAGACCTTAGATAACGAGCTGTTTTCCGCCTTGTCTAAGGACGCAGAACTACAGAAAAGCTGGGCGAGCTATCATCTTATTCGCGATACCATGCGCGGTGATGTGGGTGATGTCCTGCATTTTGATATCTCTGCGCACGTCGCTGCTGCTATCGAAAAAGAACCGTTACGTACGGTTACCACGCTGATCCCTGAAGCTCAGCCAGAACCTTCCCGCTGGGAAAAAATGCCGTTCTGGAAAAAAGCGCGTCCGTGGGCTGCGCAACTGACTCAGGTGGGTGTGGCTGCCTGCGTGTCACTGGCCGTGATCGTGGGTGTTCAGCACTACAACCAGCCGCAGGGTAGCGCCACGCAGACATCTGACTCTCCGGTGTTCAATACGCTGCCGATGATGGGTAAAGCCTCACCGGTGAGCCTGGGCGTGCCGTCTGATGCCTTTGACACGAACAGCTCTAATCAGCAGGTTCAGGATCAGCGTCGTCGCGTGAACGCCATGCTGCAGGACTATGAACTGCAACGCCGGCTGCACGCTGATCAGCTGCAGTTTGAAACCGATGCGCCAAAACAGGCGCAGGTTGATGTTCCCGGAAACCAGTCATTAGGACAGCAGCAGCAGTAATGAAGCCGTTTTGGTATGCTGTTAGCCTGCTGACAGGCAGCCTGTTATGGTCATCTGCCGCCCCGGCGCAAACTACTGCGTCCGGGGCGCTATTGCAGCAGATGGAGCAGGCAAGTCAGAACCTCAACTATGAATTTGCCTATATTAACGTCTCACGCATCGGCATTGAATCGCTGCGCTACCGTCATGCTGTGATCGATAACCGAATATTCGCGCAGCTGTTGCAGATGGACGGGCCACGTCGGGAAGTGATCCAGCGTGGCAACGATATCAGCTACTTCGAACCAGGCCTTGATCCCTTTTCGCTCCCGGGCAATCACATTATTGACGCTTTGCCGTCGGTGATTTTTGCTGACTTCACCAAACTTGCCACTGCCTACGATTTTATTACCGTGGGTCGCTCGCGCATTGCCGATCAGATGTGTGATGTGCTGCGTATCGTGTCTCGCGATGGCACCCGTTACAGCTATGTGGTCTGGCTGGATGTGGATACCAGGCTACCGCTACGTATCGACCTGCTTGATCGTGACGGTGAAACGCTGGAACAGTTCCGCGTTATCAGCTTTGCAGTGGATGAAGGAGTACGCAATCTGATGCAAGGGCTGGAGAAAGCGAATCTGCCACCATCGCTTTCCGTGCCAAAAGGGGACGTGATTACTGTCGCATGGCAGCCAGGCTGGATACCCGCAGGCATGACGCTGGTGTCGCAGAATCGTCGCACGCTGCCGGGGCTGAACAAAAATATTGAGTCGAAGCTCTACAGCGATGGGCTGTTTAGTTTCGCGATCAATGTGACGCCTGCCGATAAAAGCAGCACAACGCAGACATTGCGCACTGGGCGTCGTACGGTCCAGACCGTTGTGCGCAATAATAACGAAATTGCGGTGATCGGCGAATTACCGCCTTCAACCGCAAAACGTATTGCTGACAGCATCGACCTGGGGTCACAAAAATGATGAGAGAATGGGCCACCGTGGTGGCATGGCAGGATGGCATTGCCACACTGCATACCGAAGCAAAAACGTCCTGCAATAGCTGCCAGGCGCGCAAAGGTTGCGGCAGCCATATGCTGAATAAACTCGGTCCGAAGAATGCTCATGTGATGCAGATTGCCAGCAGCAAGCCGCTGCAGCCGGGACAGCGCATTGAGTTAGGCATCAAAGAGAGTAGCCTTCTGGGTTCAGCGCTGCTGGTCTATATGACGCCGCTATTTGGTTTGTTCCTGATTGCCGGACTGTTTCAGTCGCTGTTCAGCAGCGATCTGGCGGCCGCCTGCGGTGCACTGCTGGGTGGCATCGGTGGCTTTATTGTTGCGAAAGGCGTTTCAATGAAATTTGGCGATCGCGAAGCCTTTCAGCCGGTTATTCTGAACATCGCCCTCCCGCCCGATGCGCTGCGTGTTGAAAGCGAAGCGTAATGTACGCCCAGGCCGCGCATCCCGCGGCCTTTGTCCGTTCTGCCTTGCGCAGATATCTGTTTCGCTTCCACCACGTTCCATTCTTTTATGCGCGGCGTTAACAGTGTAATATGCGTCGTCATTAATGAGGCTGACAGGATTGTGGGTAAAGAGCGATCTTCCTGAATGTGTCTGTGCTCAGATTTTCAACTGAATTTTAAGCGAAGATATCCCTATAAATGAAGCACATAAGAAATTTCTCCATCATCGCTCATATCGACCATGGTAAATCTACGCTCTCTGACCGCCTTATTCAGATCTGCGGTGGCCTTTCTGACCGTGAAATGGCTGCGCAGGTTCTTGACTCCATGGATTTGGAGCGTGAGCGTGGCATTACTATCAAAGCACAGAGCGTCACACTCGATTACCACGCGAAAGACGGCGAAACTTACCAGCTCAATTTCATTGATACTCCGGGCCACGTAGACTTCTCTTATGAAGTTTCCCGCTCACTGGCTGCCTGCGAAGGTGCATTGCTGGTGGTGGATGCGGGTCAGGGTGTTGAAGCGCAGACACTGGCGAACTGCTACACCGCGATGGAGATGGATCTGGAAGTAGTGCCGGTTCTGAACAAAATCGACCTGCCTGCTGCCGATCCCGATCGCGCTGCGCAGGAGATTGAAGATATCGTCGGCATCGATGCTGCTGATGCGGTGCGCTGCTCCGCTAAAACCGGCGTCGGCGTTCCGGACGTGCTGGAACGCTTAGTGCGCGATATTCCGCCGCCGGAAGGCGATCCGGAAGGTCCGCTACAGGCGCTGATTATCGATTCCTGGTTTGATAACTATCTGGGCGTTGTCTCGCTGGTGCGTGTAAAAAACGGCACCATGCGTAAAGGTGACAAGATCAAAGTCCTCAGCACCGGTCAGGTTTATAACGCTGACCGCCTGGGTATCTTTACCCCGAAACGTGTCGACCGTAATGAACTGAACTGCGGTGAAGTCGGCTGGCTGGTCTGCGCCATTAAAGATATCCTCGGCGCACCGGTGGGCGATACCCTCACCACCGCTCGCAACCCGGCAGACAAAGCGCTGCCAGGCTTTAAAAAAGTGAAGCCGCAGGTTTATGCCGGTCTGTTCCCGATCAGCTCTGACGATTATGAAGCGTTCCGTGATGCGCTCGGCAAGCTGAGCCTGAACGATGCCTCGCTGTTCTATGAGCCAGAAAGCTCAACGGCGCTGGGCTTTGGTTTCCGCTGTGGCTTCCTCGGTCTGCTGCACATGGAGATCATCCAGGAGCGTCTGGAGCGCGAATACGATCTCGATCTGATTACCACTGCACCGACGGTAGTGTATGAAGTCGTGACCACCGGTGGCGAAATTGTTCATGTCGATAGTCCATCCAAGCTGCCGCCACTGAATAACATCGAAGAGCTGCGTGAGCCGATCGCGGAATGTCACATGCTGCTGCCACAGGAGTATCTGGGCAACGTCATCACGCTCTGTATTGAGAAGCGTGGCGTGCAGACCAACATGGTTTACCACGGCAATCAGGTTGCACTGACGTATGAAATTCCGATGGCAGAAGTGGTTCTCGACTTCTTTGACCGTCTGAAATCCACCTCGCGCGGTTATGCCTCGCTGGATTACAACTTCAAACGTTTCCAGCCTTCAGACATGGTGCGTGTCGACGTACTGATTAACTCTGAACGTGTGGATGCGCTGGCGCTGATTACTCACCGCGACAATGCGCCTTATCGTGGCCGCGATCTGGTTGAGAAAATGAAAGATCTCATCCCGCGCCAGCAGTTTGATATTGCGATTCAGGCTGCCATCGGTAACCACATTATTGCTCGCTCAACGGTTAAACAGCTGCGTAAAAACGTTCTCGCCAAGTGTTATGGCGGTGACGTCAGCCGTAAGAAGAAACTGTTGCAGAAACAGAAAGATGGTAAGAAGCGTATGAAGCAGGTTGGTAACGTTGAGCTGCCACAGGAAGCGTTCCTCGCCATTCTGCATGTCGGTAAGGACAGCAAATAAGGATTTCCAATGGCTAATATGTTCGCCCTGATTCTGGCGATAGCGACGCTGATTACTGGCATCGTCTGGGTAATTGATCGTTTCAAATGGGCACCCGAGCGTCGCGCGAAACAGGCGGCGGCGCAGGCCCAGACCGGTAACGCGCTTGACAGCAAAACGCTGGCGAAAGTCTCTTCACAGCCAGGCTGGGTTGAGACGACCGCCTCCGTGTTCCCGGTGCTGGCCGTGGTTTTCATCGTGCGTTCGTTTATTTACGAACCGTTCCAGATTCCCTCTGGCTCGATGATGCCAACGCTGCTGATTGGCGACTTTATTCTGGTGGAGAAGTTTGCTTACGGCATTAAAGATCCGATTACCCAGACGACGCTGATCCCAACCGGTCAGCCGAAGCGCGGCGACATTGCGGTATTTAAATACCCGAAAGATCCGAGCCTGGATTATATTAAGCGCGTGATTGGCCTGCCAGGCGATAAAGTCATCTATGATCCTTACAGCAAAACGCTAACGGTGAAACCGACCTGTGGTGATGATAAAGCCTGTGACACAGCGTTGGCAGTGACTTATACCGACGTTGAACCAAGCAACTTTATTCAGACTTTTAGCGGCTTTGATGGCAACGAAACCGGCAACGGTTTTTATCAGGTGCCACAGGGCGATACCCTGCGCGGTGGTCTGCGCATGGCAACCCGTAAAGAGACTATCGGTAACGTGACCCATGACATTCTGCTGGTTAACGAAGCGCAGAGTCAGGCGGGCATGTATTATCAGCAGCCGGGTCAGCCGCAGGCGAGCTGGGTCGTGCCGAAAGGGCAATACTTCATGATGGGCGACAACCGTGATAACAGCGCCGACAGCCGTTACTGGGGCTTTGTCCCGGAGCGTAATCTGGTCGGTAAAGCGGTCGCTATCTGGATGAGTTTTGAGAAACAAGAAGGTCAGTGGCCAACCGGCGTGCGATTCAGTCGCATCGGCGGTATCCACTAATAATTTTGTCTGATTAACAGGCAAATCGGGTGGCCTCCTCAGGGAGGCCACTGCACACCAAACGGAACGTGTTGGACTGCCAGCCCCGTTTGGTATGCAGAGTCACAGACGCAACAAAGAACTGGAATCGCATGAACCCCATCCTGATTAACAAGCTTCAGCGCAAACTGGGCTACACTTTTACTCATTCGGAACTGTTACAGCAGGCCCTGACTCACCGCAGCGCCAGCAGCAAGCACAACGAGCGCCTGGAATTTCTGGGCGATTCTATTCTTAGCTATGTGATTGCGAATGCCCTTTATCACCGCTTCCCGCGGGTTGACGAAGGTGACATGAGCCGCATGCGTGCCACGCTGGTGCGCGGCAATACGCTGGCTGAAATGGCACGCGAATTTGATCTTGGCGAGTGCCTGCGCTTAGGGCCGGGTGAGCTGAAAAGCGGCGGTTTCCGTCGCGAATCGATCCTGGCGGATACGGTGGAAGCGCTGATTGGCGGCATCTTCCTCGACAGCAGCATCGAGCGGGTAGAGCAGCTGATCCTCGACTGGTATCAGACGCGCCTGGATGAAATCAGTCCTGGCGACAAACAAAAAGATCCCAAAACGCGCCTGCAGGAGTATCTGCAGGGACGTCATCTGCCGCTGCCAAGTTATCTGGTGGTGCAGGTGCGCGGCGAAGCCCACGATCAGGAATTCACCATTCACTGTCAGGTGAGTGGCATGGCCGAGCCGGTCGTCGGCGTCGGCTCCAGCCGTCGTAAAGCCGAGCAGGCAGCGGCTGAACAGGCACTGATAAAATTAGGTCTCGAATAGGTCTGTCGGGTGACAGTGCCATAACCGGTGCTGAATCAATCACCCTCTGACAGCTCTATCCCGGCGTCAGAAGACGCTGAATGACACATGACTCAAATAGCACTCTTCGGCGCCGCATCAGGCGCTGAACAATTCAGGACTCGAATGAGCGAAAACGTTACTTATTGCGGCTTTGTCGCGATTGTTGGCCGACCGAACGTCGGTAAATCCACCTTACTGAACCAGTTGCTGGGGCAGAAGGTGTCGATCACCTCGCGTAAGCCGCAAACCACGCGCCACCGTATCATGGGCATTCATACTGAGGGCAACTATCAGGCGATTTACGTCGATACCCCCGGACTGCACATGGAAGAGAAGCGCGCCATTAACCGTCTGATGAACCGTGCAGCCAGCAGTTCTATCGGCGACGTAGAGCTGGTGATCTTCGTCGTTGAAGGTACCCGCTGGACGCCAGATGATGAGATGGTGTTAAACAAACTGCGCGACAATAAAGTGCCGGTTGTGCTGGCTGTGAATAAAGTCGACAACATCCAGGATAAAACCATCCTGCTGCCGCATCTGCAGTTCCTGAGCCAGCAGATGAACTTCCTTGATATCGTGCCAGTCTCTGCGGAGAGCGGCAAAAACGTCGATACCATTGCGGCCATTACCCGCAAGCATCTGCCGCAGGCCGATCATCACTTCCCGGAAGATTACATCACCGATCGCTCTCAGCGTTTCATGGCGTCAGAGATGATCCGTGAAAAACTGATGCGCTTCCTGGGCGCTGAACTGCCTTACTCGGTCACCGTGGAGATTGAGCGCTTCGTGACCAACGAACGCGGCGGTTACGACATTCATGGACTGATTCTGGTCGAGCGCGAAGGGCAGAAGAAGATGGTGATTGGCAACAAAGGTGCCAAAATCAAAGTCATCGGAACAGAAGCGCGCAGGGACATGGAAGAGATGTTCGAAGCGAAAGTGCACCTCGAACTGTGGGTGAAAGTGAAATCCGGCTGGGCAGATGACGAACGAGCGCTGCGCAGCCTGGGTTATACAGACGATCTCTGATTCAATGGAAGGCTGGCAACGCGCCTTTGTGCTGCATAGTCGTCCCTTCAGCGAAACCAGCCTGCTGCTCGACCTGTTCAGCGAAAACGAAGGGCGGGTACGGGTGCTGGCCAAGGGCGCACGCTCGCGGCGCTCTCAGCTGAAAGGTGCGTTACAGCCTTTTACCCCGCTGCTGGTTCGCTGGAGCGGGCGCGGGGACGTCAAAACCCTGCGCAATGCTGAAGCGGTGTCGCTGGCCTTACCGCTCAGCGGCATCACGCTCTACTGCGGTCTCTACGTCAATGAGCTGGTCTCGCGCGTATTGCAGCCGGAATCTCCTTTCCAGGAACTTTTCTTCGACTATCTCAACTGCCTTCAGGCATTAGCTTCCACGCACGGCAAGCCCGAACCGGCACTGCGCCGTTTTGAACTGGCGCTGCTCGGTCATCTGGGGTATGGCGTCGACTTCCTGCATTGCGCCGGTAGCGGCGAGCCGGTCAGCGAAGACATGACGTACAGCTACCGTGAAGAGCGCGGTTTTATCGCCAGTCTGGTGGTCAATCAGCGCAGCTTTACCGGCCGTGAGTTGCACGCCCTGTGTGAACGTGAGTTTCCCGATGCCGATACGCTGCGCGCTGCTAAGCGCTTTACCCGCATCGCCCTGAAGCCCTATCTGGGTGGCAAGCCGCTGAAAAGTCAGGAGCTGTTCCGCCAGTTTATCCCGAAGAAAAAGCCCGAACAGGAAGAAGAATAGCGCTGGTCGTACCGCCTGTTTACATTTGCGCGGTACACTCAACATCACGATGGAAAAGAAGTGAGGATGGTCATGGCTGAGTTGCTGTTAGGTGTCAATATCGATCACATTGCCACGGTGCGTAACGCCCGTGGGACAAACTATCCCGATCCGGTGCAGGCGGCGTTCATCGCCGAGCAGGCAGGCGCAGACGGTATTACGGTGCACCTGCGCGAAGATCGCCGTCACATTACCGACCGCGACGTGCGTATCCTGCGTGACACTATCCAGACGCGCATGAATCTGGAGATGGCGGTCACTGATGAGATGATCGGCATCGCCTGCGATATCCAGCCCCATTTCTGCTGTCTGGTGCCCGAAAAGCGTCAGGAAGTGACCACGGAAGGCGGACTGGATGTGGCAGGGCAGCAGGAGAAGATGAACGCGGCTGTACGACTGCTGCGTGATGCGGGCATTCTGGTTTCACTGTTTATTGATGCCGACCACCGCCAGATCGAAGCGGCCGTTGCCACAGGTGCGCCTTATATCGAAATTCACACCGGCGCTTATGCCGAGGCACCAGAGGGACGGGGACGTGACGCGGAGCTGGCACGCATTCGCCATGCCGCCACCTTTGCCGCCAGCCTGGGGCTGAAGGTCAACGCCGGTCACGGTCTGACCTACCACAACGTGTTGCCGATTGCGGCGCTGCCGGAAATGCATGAGCTGAACATCGGCCATGCCATTATCGGTCGTGCGGTGATGAGTGGCCTGCCGGAGGCGGTTAAAGAGATGAAGCAACTGCTGCGTGAAGCCCGCCGCTAATGGCTATTCTGGGACTGGGCAGCGACATCGTTGAGATTGAACGCATCGCCGGGGTGATTGAGCGCTCCGGCGACCGGCTGGCGCGCCGGGTGCTGAGCGAAGCCGAATGGCAGCAGTATCAGGCACACAAGCAGCCGGTGCGCTTTCTCTCCAAGCGGTTTGCAGTCAAAGAGGCGGCAGCAAAAGCCTTTGGCACCGGCATTCGCGGTGGTCTGGCGTTTAATCAGTTTGAAGTTTACAACGATGCGCTGGGTAAACCGGGGTTACGCTTCTTTCAGCATGCAGCTGACGTGGCGGAGAGGCTGGGCGTTAAACACGTTCACGTGACGCTGGCCGATGAGCGTCACTATGCCTGCGCCACAGTCATCATTGAGAGCTAGCCGTGCAGCAGCACGAACTTCTCCCACAGCGCATCGCGTGATTCGGTGTGCTGTGGGTCAGTGATGATGGTGTTGTCGATGGGGCAGACCTGCTGACAGGTTGGCACCTCATAATGCCCGACGCATTCCGTGCAGCGGCTGACATCAATCTCATAGATCGCATCGCCCAGTGAAATCGCCTGGTTCGGGCACTCCGGTTCACACATATCGCAGTTAATGCATCTGGCCGTAATCAACAGCGCCATTTTTCCCACCTGATAACAACAGAAAAAGCGCGGGTATTATACGCGCTGTCGCTGATCAGACCAGCTTTTTCACCAGCGCTTCGCTGTGACGAATATGACTCGACGCACGCTCCGGATCGTTTTGCACCAGCGCCATAAACAGCAGATCGGTCAGCGCCAGCTGTGCGGTGGTCGAAGAGATCGCTGCGCTGCGGGTGCTCTGTTCTTCCGCCACCGTGTAGAGACAATAGCTGGCACTCTGCTGCAGGGTGTTCGGCGTAAAGCCGGTAAACGCCACCACATCGGCGCCCACCTGCACCGCTTCCTGCGCCGCCAGATTAATCTCGCGCCGTTCCCCGGTGTAGGAGATGGCCAGCAGCACATCGCCTGGCCCCATCGCCTGCACGCTGGCCAGCAGGGCGTGCATATCCTGTTCCGCCACTGCATTAATGCCAATCTTCATCAGCTTCCAGGAGAAATCCTTCGCCACCAGGCCCGATGCACCGATGCCGACCAGTAAAATGCGCCGGGCATTTTTCAGCAGCTGTAACACATCGTTGAGCTTCTCTTCGCTATTAATATCCAGCGTGGCGCGAATCGCCGAAAGCTTTTCGGTCAGCAGCTTTTCCCCCACCATTTTAAGCGGGTCGTCGCTGAGGATATGGTTATGCACGGTAATAGCATCCTTGTCCGCCAGTGACTCACTCAGAGCCAGCTTAAGCGCCGGAAAGCCTTTGTATCCCAGCTTCTGAGCAAACTTCACCACGCTCGACTGGCTGACGCCGGACTCTTCCGCCAGCTTTTGCGAACTCAGGTGACGTGCCTTATCGGGTTGCGACAGTAAAAAATCCGCCAGCCGACGCTCGTTCAATGCCAGACGTGGATAAAGCTGGCGAATGCGCAGCAATGAACTCATGCCCAATCCTCGTAATTCAGGGATAATCAGTGAAGAATAAACTATTCATCAGGCATTGTAGTCATCGGAATTAAAAATGACCGTCATCGCCGTACCGCCTGATGATGGCTACACTACTCTTTATCATCCCGGAATCAGCCGTTAAGGAGAGTTGTTTGACCAGGGGAACACAACGTCGCATCGTATTTTTCGACCTCGATGGCACTTTGCATCAGCAGGACATGTTCGGCACCTTTATGCGCTATCTGCTGCGTCGCCGTCCGCTGAATCTGCTGCTGGTGGTGCCGTTACTGCCGGTGGTGGGCATGGGCTTGCTGTTTAAAGGCCGCGCGGCACGCTGGCCCATGAGCCTGCTGCTCTGGTCAATTACCTTTGGCCGCTCCGAGCAGACATTGCTGCGCCTCGAAGCCGAGTTTGCCCAGTGGTTTCGCCTGCGCGTAAAAGCTTTCCCAGTGGTGCAGCAGCGCCTGACGGATTACCTCGGCAGTGATGATGCTGACGTCTGGCTCATCACCGGATCGCCACAGTCATTGGTAGAGCAGGTCTATTACGACTCCGCGTTTCTGCCACGCGTGAAGCTGATTGCCAGTCAGATGCAGCGCGGCTGGGGCGGGCGGGTACTGGCAATGCGCTGCCTCGGCCATGAGAAAGTGGCCCAGCTTGAAGAGAAAATCGGCACGCCGCTACAGCTCTACAGCGGCTATAGCGACAGCAAACAGGACAACCCGCTGCTGTTTTTCTGTCAGCATCGCTGGCGCGTAACACCCGCAGGTGAGCTGCAACAGCTGGAATAAATTTCTAAAGGATCGGTGAGACCGCTATAATGCGCCGCTTTTCTGTCGCCCGGAGTGGTCAGCATGAAACAACAAGATGAATACTGGATGCGCCATGCGCTTGACCTGGCGCGCCGGGCGTGGGAGCAGGGCGAAGTGCCGGTGGGTGCGGTGCTGGTTCAGAATGATCGGGTGATCGGTGAAGGCTGGAACCGGCCCATCGGCCAGCACGATCCGACGGCGCATGCGGAGATTATGGCGTTGCGGCAGGGCGGTAAGGTACTGGAAAATTATCGTCTGCTGGACACCACGCTCTACGTGACGCTGGAGCCGTGCGTGATGTGCGCCGGCGCCATGGTTCACAGCCGCATCAGCCGGCTGATCTATGGTGCGCACGATATTAAAAGTGGGGCGGCGGGGTCGCTGCTGGATGTGCTGGGCCACCCCGGCATGAATCATCAGGTTGAACTGCACAGCGGCGTGCTGGCTGAAGAGTGTGCCGCTATGCTGAGCGACTTCTTCCGTATGCGTCGCGAGCAGAAAAAAGCGCTGCGTCAGGCGCAACGCCAGGATTAATTCATGGCGATCTTTGGTTCGACCGCCGGGTAGCCTTTGGCCAGTTCGGCTTGTGCTTCTTGTGCTTCAGCCTGCTGCGCCAGGCGTTTTTCCTGCTCCTGCAGATAACCCACCAGGCTTAACTGATATTTGCGGATGTTCTCCACATAGTTATAGGCTTCATGCCCACGGGCATAGCCATAAGCCGTCTGGGTGTAGTAACGCTTCTGACTCAGCATGGGCAGACGCAGCTTCACATCCGCCCAGCTGTCCGGATTACCGCCCTGGCGTGCCGTCAGCTTGCGGACGTCAAGCATATGGGCATAACCCATGTTATAAGCCGCCAGCGCAAACCAGATGCGCTCATCTTCCGGGATGGTCTGCGGCACCTTCGCCATCATATCCTGCAGATACTGACTGCCACCGCGAATGCTCTGTTCGGGATCGGTTCGATCGCCCACATCCAGGCTATCAGCGGTGTTACGCGTCAGCATCATCATGCCGCGCACGCCGGTCGGCGAGGTAGCCTGCGGGTTCCAGTGCGACTCCTGATAGGAGATTGCCGCCAGCAGCCGCCAGTCGATGCTGGTGGCGTACTTCTCAAACAGTGGCCTGATGTCGGGCAGCGTATTGTCGATGGCGCGCAGGAACGTGCGCGTATCAACATAGTCAAAGGTGCCGACGTGACCGAGATATTTCTCCTCCAGCCGCGCCATCGCGCCTTCTTCGCCCATACCATTAAAGAAGTCGAGCATTGCTGCATTCAGGCTATCGTCATCGCTGTGCCGCACATACCAGGTTACCGGCTCTTCATCGGTAACATCGAACGCCACCGCCAGCTGCGGATAGATGCGCTGCAACAGTGCAATAGTGACGGAGTCACCAATGGTATAGTCGAGCTTGCCGTCGGCGACCGCTTCCAGCAGAGCTTTAGGACTCTGATCGGTGGAGATCGCCCAGTCCAGATCGGGGAACTGATTGGAACGCGCGCTCTTTAGCGTTGACAGATAGGCCGATCCTGATGCAACCGTCAGCCGCCCCTTTAAGTCACCGAGGTTTTTAGGGCGTGGCTTATCCACGCGATAGACCAGCTGTTGTGAAACGTTGTAGTAACCTGGCCCGGTCTGATAGCGCGTCAGGCGTTCATTGTTGTAGTTCAGGCCAGCGGCCAGCAAATCGGCTTTACCATCGTCAAGGTCATCAAACAGATCGCTCAGGTTAGGACGAACCGTCACCTTCAGTTTGACGCCAAGATAATCGGCGAAGCGTTTTGCCAGCTCATAATCCATACCGGCCGGTAACTGGTTAACTGTGTAGTACGTCAATGGGGAGTTGATGGTACTGACCCGCAGGACTCCCCGTGATTTAATCTGTGAAATCCTGTCCTGCCCACCCCCATACCAGGGAATGGATGGCCACAGCGCTAACGCTAACAGCACGGCAACCAGACCGATAAACAGATAATTAAATTTTAGGCGTTTCAAATAGTTATCTCTCGCTGGCTCTAAGGCCTCTGTCTTTTAAAGGCAGTATTTATCTTCTTTGAACTCCCAGAGCGAGGGGCATTTTGCGCAACAAAATCACACTGAGCAACTTTTATAGCAGCTTTTGCGCAAAATTCAGGCAAATCCGGGTTGCCAAAAATTGTGCGCAAACGGTTTCGTCGCGAGGTCGCTTTCTCTATAATACGCCCCGTTTTCCCTGTTGCGCCCAATCAAGCGTCGCCCGGCGCCCTGACGAGAGACTTATTAATGGAAATTCTGCGTGGTTCGCCCGCCCTGTCGGCATTTCGTGTAAACAAACTGCTGACCCGCTTTCAGGACGCTCATCTGCCGGTGAGTGATATTTACGCTGAGTACATCCATTTTGCTGATGTCAGTACGCCCTTAACCGCTGACGAACAGAGCCGCCTGCAACGCCTGCTTAAATATGGTCCCTCTCTCGCTGAACATGCTCCACAGGGACGTCTGCTGCTGGTGACGCCACGTCCCGGCACCATTTCGCCCTGGTCATCCAAAGCCACCGACATTGCTCATAACTGCGGCCTGCCGCAGGTACGTCGTCTGGAACGTGGTCTGGCTTTTTATGTGCAGGCTCCGCAACTGACGGAAGCGCAGTGGCAGACGCTGGGTACACTGCTGCACGATAGGATGATGGAAACGGTCTATAGCGATCTGGCGCAGGCTGAGCAGCTGTTTGCGCACCATACGCCGCAGCCAGTGAAGAGTGTCGATCTGCTGGGTGAGGGCCGTCAGGCGCTGGTTCAGGCAAATATCTCGCTGGGTCTGGCGCTGGCAGACGATGAAATTGACTACCTGGTGGCGGCATTTACCGCGCTGGGCCGCAATCCCAACGACATTGAACTCTATATGTTTGCGCAGGCGAACTCTGAGCACTGTCGTCACAAGATCTTCAACGCCGACTGGATTATCGACGGCGAGAAACAGCCGAAGTCGCTGTTTAAGATGATTAAAAACACTATGGAGCAGACGCCGGACTTCGTGCTCTCTGCTTATAAAGATAATGCCGCCGTGATGGAAGGGTCAGAGGTTGGCCGCTTCTTTGCTGACGCCGGCGAAAGCGAATACCGCTGGCATCAGGAAGCCGCGCACATCCTGATGAAGGTGGAAACGCATAACCATCCAACGGCCATCTCGCCGTGGCCAGGCGCCGCGACCGGTTCCGGTGGTGAGATCCGTGATGAAGGCGCAACCGGACGCGGCTCCAAGCCCAAAGCGGGCCTGGTTGGATTCTCGGTCTCTAACCTGCGCATCCCTGGCTTTGAACAGCCATGGGAAGAGGACTTCGGCAAACCGGCGCGTATCGTCAGCGCGCTGGAAATCATGACCGACGGGCCTCTGGGCGGCGCTGCGTTTAACAATGAATTTGGTCGTCCGGCACTGAATGGCTATTTCCGTACCTATGAAGAGCAGGTCACCAGCCACAACGGCACCGAGCTGCGTGGCTATCATAAGCCGATTATGCTGGCGGGCGGCATCGGTAACATCCGCGCCGATCACGTGCAGAAAGGCGAAATTACCGTCGGCGCGAAGCTGGTGGTGCTGGGTGGTCCGGCCATGAACATCGGTCTGGGCGGCGGCGCGGCGTCATCCATGGCTTCGGGTCAGTCTGATGCCGATCTCGATTTCGCCTCCGTTCAGCGTGACAACCCGGAGATGGAACGCCGTTGCCAGGAAGTGATCGACCGCTGCTGGCAGCTGGGCGATGAGAACCCGATTCTGTTTATCCACGACGTGGGCGCGGGCGGCCTTTCCAATGCCATGCCGGAGCTGGTCAGCGACGGCGGTCGTGGTGGCCGGTTTAACCTGCGTGACATCCTGAGTGATGAGCCAGGCATGAGCCCGCTGGAAGTCTGGTGTAACGAATCACAGGAACGTTATGTGATGGCCGTAGCGCCCGATCAGCTCGCACAGTTCGAGGCGATCTGCCAGCGCGAACGCGCACCGTTCGCGGTGATTGGTGAAGCGACCGAAGAGCTGCACCTGAGCCTGGAAGACAGCCATTTCGATAATAAGCCCATCGACATGCCGCTTGACGTGCTGCTGGGCAAAACGCCGAAGATGACGCGTGATGTGGTGACACAGCAGGCACAGGGTACCGAACTGCAGCGCGACGGCATTACGCTGGTCGATGCGGTGAATCGCGTACTGCATCTGCCTGCCGTGGCGGAAAAAACCTTCCTGATCACCATCGGTGACCGCAGCGTGACCGGCATGGTAGCGCGCGATCAGATGGTCGGCCCGTGGCAGATCCCGGTTGCCAACTGTGCGGTGACCACCGCCAGCCTCGACAGCTACCACGGTGAGGCCTTTGCCCTCGGCGAACGTTCACCGGTTGCGCTGCTGGATTTCGCAGCGTCGGGGCGTCTGGCTGTCGGTGAAGCACTGACCAACCTGGCGGCAACGCAGATTGGTTCGCTGAAGCGTGTGAAACTCTCCGCTAACTGGATGTCTGCAGCCGGTCACCCGGGTGAAGATGCCGGTTTATATGCGGCGGTGAAAGCAGTCGGCGAAGAGCTTTGCCCGGCGCTGGGGATCACTATCCCGGTCGGTAAAGATTCGATGTCGATGAAAACCCGCTGGCAGGAAGGCACCGAACAGCGTGAGATGACCTCGCCGCTGTCGCTGGTGATTACCGCGTTTGCCCGCGTCGAAGATGTGCGTCGTACCGTCACGCCACAGCTGCAGGCCGAACAGGACAACCTGCTGCTGCTGATTGATCTGGGTAACGGCGCGAATACGCTGGGCGCAACCGCGCTGTCGCAGGTCTATCGTCAGCTCGGCGACAAACCTGCCGACGTGCGTGATGCCACACAGCTGGCGGGCTTCTTCAATGCGATTCAGGCGCTGGTGGCTGAGCAGAAACTGCTGGCTTACCACGATCGTTCCGACGGCGGTCTGCTGGTGACGCTGGCCGAGATGGCCTTTGCCGGTCACTGCGGTATTGACGTTGATATCGCCTCGCTGGGCAACGATGCGCTGGCCGCCCTGTTTACCGAAGAGCTGGGCGCGGTGATCCAGATCAATGCCGCCGATCGCGCAGCGGTTGAGCAGATCCTGGCGGATCATGGCCTTGCCGCTTCGACGCATCTGCTGGGCAGTGCACAGCCGGGCGATCGCTTTGTGATCCGTGCCGGTGACAGCGCGGTTTACAGCGAAAGCCGTACCACGCTGCGCACCTGGTGGGCGGAAACCACCTGGCAGATGCAGCGCCTGCGCGACAACCCGGCGTGTGCGGATCAGGAACATGAAGCGAAGAAGAACGACAGCGACCCTGGCCTGAACGTGAATCTGACCTTCAATCCGCAGGAAGATGTGGCAGCACCGATGATCGCTACGGGCGCACGTCCACGCGTCGCCGTGCTGCGTGAGCAGGGCGTCAACTCCCATGTGGAGATGGCCGCCGCCTTTGATCGGGCCGGTTTCACCGCCATTGACGTCCACATGAGCGATCTGCTGGCCGGACGTCGCGGTCTGGAAGAGTTCCAGGCGCTGGTGGCCTGTGGCGGCTTCTCTTACGGCGATGTGCTGGGTGCCGGTGAGGGCTGGGCGAAATCGATTCTGTTCAACCCAAGCGTGCGTGACGAGTTCGAAACCTTCTTCCACCGTCCGCAAACTCTGGCGCTGGGCGTCTGCAACGGTTGCCAGATGATGTCCAACCTGCGCGAACTGATCCCAGGTAGCGACCTCTGGCCGCGCTTTGTGCGTAACCAGTCTGAGCGCTTTGAAGCACGCTTCAGCCTGGTTGAAGTGGCCGCCAGTCCATCACTGCTGCTGGACGGCATGGCCGGTTCGCATATGCCTATCGCGGTGTCGCACGGTGAAGGCTTTGTTGAAGTCCGTGATGCGACACATCTGGCGGCGCTGGAGTCGAAAGGGCTGGTGGCACTGCGCTTTGTCGATAACTTCGGCAAGGTGACAGAAACCTATCCGGCTAACCCGAATGGTTCTCCTGACGGCATCACCGCGGTGACCAATGAAAGTGGCCGCGTCACCATTATGATGCCGCATCCGGAGCGCGTGTTCCGTACCGTCAGCAACTCCTGGCATCCGGCCGAGTGGGGCGAAGACAGTCCGTGGATGCGCATTTTCCGCAATGCGCGCAGACAGCTGGGTTAATTTAATCCACTGAAATGAACAGGAGGCTAGCGTGCCTCCTGTTCATTTTTGCGCCGCTGTTGGCAAATAGCGACAACAGAGCCTTTGCGCTGTCGCTGTATGGCGACATTTATCTCGTTGATTTTTAATGCGTGCTTATCAGACTGATTTTAGTGTCGCCTTACGAAGACAGACAGCCTGTGCTGATATAAGATTTTTCGCGACAGTCAGCGGGCGGGCCTGCTCAATTTGCTGAAAAATATAATGATTTATTTTCTGGCATGGAACTTGCTATACTCATGCAGCTGCTCATTCACCTGTTTATGATTGCCCCGCTTAGCGGATAAGAGCTCATAAAGCCCGAATGACGCACCAAACGGAGCCTGCCGTCCACCTGACCGATAATCGCTTGCGTTATCAAACACCGGACGTAACGTTGAGTAAGGCTCCACCCATTCTTACGCGATGCATCACGCGTCGTGCCAGCGGCAGGCCATTGAGCCTGCCGTTTTCTTTCATTCCCCTTTCTTCCGCAGACAGAGTCCGCTAGCATCCAGACAGCGAATCTTAAGGAAGCGGCTGCGTGAATAAATGGCGTTTATTTCCCCGTTCTCTGCGTCAGCTGGTGCTGATGGCGTTTGTCCTGGTGCTGCTGCCCCTGCTGGTACTGGCCTGGCAGGCGTGGGAAAGTCTCTCTGCATTAAGCGAACAGGCTGCGGACACTAACCGCAATACCTTTACCGATGTGCGCAGAAGTGAGGCGATGGCGCGAACGGCGGTTGAGCTGGAGCGTAGCTATCGCCAGTACTGCGTGCTGGATGATGCCTCGCTGGCGCGCCTCTATCAGACTCAGCATACCCGCTACAGTCAGATGCTGAGCTCGCACAGCGCCAGCCTGCCCGAACTGCCCGCATTCCAGACCTTACAGGCGACGCTGCCGCTGCTGACGCCACTGAAATGTGACAATGGTAATCCGGTGCCGGTTGCCGCAGAGGCGCTGGATCGCTTTTCTGCGACCAATGCGCAGATGGTGCAGGACACGCGCGAAGTGGTCTTTTCGCGTGGCTTACAGCTGCAGCGCGAAATTGCCGATCGCGGCCAGTTTTTTGGCTGGCAGGCGCTGATTCTGTTTATCATCAGTCTGGCACTGATGACGCTGTTTACCGGCATGATTATCGGTCCGGTTAAGCGCATTGAACGGATGATCAACCGGCTTGGCGAAGGGCGGGCACTGGGTAACAGCGGGACATTTCGCGGTCCGCGCGAATTGCGATCGCTGGGACAGCGCATCGTCTGGCTCAGCGAGCGGCTTCAGTGGCTGGAATCGCAGCGTCATGAATTTCTTCGCCATCTCTCTCACGAGCTGAAAACGCCGCTGGCCAGCCTGCGTGAAGGCACGGAACTGCTGGCGGACGAAGTCGCCGGCTCGCTGAATGTCGATCAAAAAGAAGTGGTCACTATCCTCGACAGCAGCAGTCGCCATCTGCAGCAGCTGATTGAACAGCTGCTCGATTACAACCGCAAACTGGCGGATGGCCCGATCGCGCTGGAGCCGGTCAGCGTGGCGGAGATTGTGGAAGATGTCGTTAACGCACATGCGCTTTCGGCGCGCGCCAAACTGATGCAGACGGTCGTCGATCTTAAGGTCAGTCACTGCCTCGCAGAACCGATGTTACTGATGCGGGTCATCGACAACCTCTATTCGAACGCCGTGAACTACGGCAGCGAATCCGGTACCATCTGGCTTCGCAGTCAGCAGCAGGGCGATCGGATCTGCATTGAGGTCGCGAATAGCGGCTCGCCGATCCCGCCTGAAGAGCAGGCGATGATTTTCGAACCGTTCTACCAGGGCAGCCAGCAGCGTAAAGGGCCGGTGAAAGGCAGCGGGCTGGGATTGAGTATCGCCAAAGATTGCCTGCGCCGGATGCAGGGCGATCTGACGCTGGTCTCCTGCGAGCAGGCTGACGTCTGTTTTCGAATTGAACTGAACACCACAGCCGGGAAAGTCTGACTGATGAAATATTTACCCGCTTTGCTGTTGAGCACGCTGACTACGCTGCTCCTCAGCGGATGTACGACCTCCCCGGCCACCTCCTCTTTGCCGTCAGGCCATCAGGTGGCGGAACCCGAGGTCAGAATCGCTGATTACCTGGCGACCCGTTGCAGTGACCTGTGGCCGATAGAAAATAGTACGGCGCTGGGTAACACCCTCTACTGGATGCGGGCGATCGACTGTGCCGAACGTCTTTCTCCCGCGGAGGCCCGTGCCGAAGCCCATCGCTGGCCGGCTGAAAACTGGTCGCGCGCCTTCAAGCAGGGCGTACTGATGTCCAACGGCAACGTGACGCCTGTTGAACGTCGTCGCTATGTTGAAACCCTGGATCGCTACAGCAGCGATTTTCCGCAGTCTGTGCGCCCGCTGATTCAGCTGTGGCGCAGTAATCAGACCGCGCAGCTTGACCTCAGTGAAGCGCGCACCCGTTATGCCCATCTGCAGCAGAGCAGTGATACGCAGCTTGAGGCGATACGCCAGCAGATGGTGAAACAGCAGCAGCAGCTCAGCGACACGCAGCATAAGCTGGAGCGGCTGACTGACATTGAGCGTCAGCTTTCATCACGCAAAGCCCCGGATGTGTCTGACAGCGGTCACGGCACGGCACTGCCGCAGGATGAGGAGCAATAATGGTGAGGCAAGCGGCAAAATTGCTGCTGGTGGATGACGATCCCAGCCTGCTGAAGCTGCTGGGCATGCGTCTTCGCAGCGAAGGGTATCAGGTCACCACGGCAGGCAGCGGACCCGAAGCGTTGCGCCTGCTGCAGAAAGAGAAGATCGAGCTGGTGATCAGCGATCTGCGTATGGATGAGATGGACGGTCTGGCGCTGTTTGGCGAAATCCAGAAACGCCACACCAACTTGCCAGTGATTATCCTGACGGCGCACGGCTCTATTCCGGACGCGGTCTCTGCCACCCAGCAGGGCGTTTTCAGCTTCCTGACCAAACCAGTAGACAAAGATGCGCTCTATAAAGCCATTGATGAGGCGCTGGCACAGCAGGTGCCGGTCAGTGATGACCGCTGGCGCGAAGCGATTGTCACCCGCAGCCCGCTGATGTTGAAGCTGCTGGAGCAGGCGCACATGGTGGCGCAGTCGGATGTCAGCGTGCTGATTAACGGTCAGAGCGGTACCGGTAAAGAGATGCTGGCGCAGGCGATTCACGCCGCCAGCCCGCGCAACGGCAAGCCGTTTGTCGCCATTAACTGTGGCGCACTGCCGGAGCAACTGCTGGAGTCAGAGCTGTTCGGTCACGCTAAAGGGGCGTTCACCGGTGCCGTCAGTGCCCGTGACGGTTTATTTAAAACCGCTGGCGGCGGCACGCTGTTCCTGGATGAGATTGGCGATATGCCGCAACCGCTGCAGGTGAAATTGCTGCGGGTGCTACAGGAGCGTAAGGTCAGGCCGCTGGGCAGCGATCACGATATTGAGATCGACGTGCGCATCATTTCAGCTACCCATCGCGATCTGCCAAAGGCGATGGAGAAGAAGGAATTCCGTGAGGATCTCTTCTATCGTCTGAATGTGGTGAATCTGAAGATTCCGGCACTGCATCAGCGCACCGAAGATATCCCGCTGCTGGCTAATCACCTGTTACGTCAGGCGGCAGAACGGCATAAACCGCAGATTCGCAGTTTTTCCGTCGATGCAATGAAGCGTCTGATGGCGGCCAGCTGGCCGGGCAACGTGCGTCAGCTGGTGAACGTGATTGAGCAGTGCGTGGCACTGAGTTCATCGCCGGTGATTAGCGATGCGCTGGTGGAGCAGGCCTTAAGCGGTGAAAACAGCGCGTTGCCGACATTTGCGGAGGCGCGCAATCAGTTTGAGCTGAACTATCTGCGCAAGTTGTTGCAGATGACCAAAGGCAATGTGACCAACGCCGCACGTCTGGCCGGGCGTAATCGCACGGAGTTCTATAAGCTGCTGTCTCGTCATGAACTGGACGCCAGTGATTTCAAAGAGTAGCGGGGGCGGCGAAGTGATACCGGGAGGTTGACTGCTCAGGCCCGACGCAGAATGGTTGCAGTCAGCACAATCTGACAGCGCTTGCGGCAACCTGAAGAAACCCGGATATTACCGCCCGACAGCGCCAGTAACATTTATACTTGATAAACCCTCTGACCATGGAGGGAGTGAAAAAGGGTCTGACATGAAAAAGATTGATGCGATTATCAAACCATTCAAACTCGATGATGTTCGTGAAGCCTTAGCGGAAGTGGGCATCACCGGGATGACCGTGAGTGAAGTAAAGGGCTTTGGTCGCCAGAAAGGGCACACCGAGCTGTACCGCGGCGCAGAGTATATGGTCGATTTCTTACCTAAAGTGAAAATCGAGATGGTGGTGGGCGACGATATCGTTGATACCTGCGTCGAGACCATTATGCGCACGGCGCAGACCGGCAAAATCGGTGACGGTAAGATTTTCGTCTTTGACGTGGCGCGTGTAGTGCGTATCCGTACGGGCGAAGAGGATGAAGAGGCGATCTGATAGTCTTTTTATCAGCTCTTTATCAGCATAAAGAAGCCCGCGCTGCGGGCTTTTTTTATGCCTGGGGAGCCTGGGACGAATAGCTTTGAGATCGAGCCAGCTCTGGGAACACGGTCAGATCGGAAAGACGCAAAAGCCAGTCCCTTAGTGCCTCATCTGGAATCGTTGGCTGTGTGATCGCGCCTGCTTAGAGAACACGGACAGATCGGAAAGACGCAAAACCCGCCATCCATGGCACGCTCGGCCCGCGCGATTACGCACCTCATCCCTGAGATGCGCCCGTAGTCGGGCCAACGCGTTGCGTTGTTCAAAAACGCTCCCGGCGTTTTTGTCCATGGCGCGGGACGCTTTCCTCTTCTGCCCGTGTTCCCTTCGCTTTGAGCTTATGCGTTGCTGCAAGACTCACATTGGGCAGATTACAATCTGGTACGGTTAGCGGTGAGAGCATTCCCTGCGCTTTTAGCTGATTCATTGCTGTCAGATTTAGATCGGGTTTGCCAGTAATCTAAGCCCGCAGCGCGGGCTTTTTTATCGCTCAATCACATGCCTTTATGAGGTCCAAAGAGTTCGTAATGAATGCGTGTATCTGCCACGCTGGCATCGCGCAGTTGCGCCACCACATGCTGCATAAAGGGCAGCGGACCGCAGAGATAGAAGTGGGTGTCGGGTGAGGTGAAGCGTGCTGAAAGCGCGGTGATATCCATCAGACCCTGCGCGTCATAGCGACCGGCATCTTCAGCCGCGGGCTCGCGATACCAGACCTCGCTGACGAAATCGGTGAGCTGCGCGCCTGTAGCTATCACTTCCGGGCCAAATGCATGCTGTTTGCTGTTCTCTGCGGCATGCAGCCAGCTGACCGGCGCGCGGTGCTGGCTTGCTGCCAGCGCATGGAGCATCGCCAGCATCGGCGTCTGACCCACGCCTGCAGAAATCAGCGCCACAGGCGTGACAGGGTCGACCTCAAGGAAGAAGTCGCCGTGCGGTGCGGCGAGCATCAGCTCATCACCCACCTTGCCATTCTGATGCAGCCAGCCGGAGACGGTGCCCTGTGCTTCTCGTTTCACCGCGATGCGATACTCTTTGCCGTTGCTGAGATGCGTCAGCGAGTACTGACGAATCTGGTGATGTTCGAAGCTGGCAGGCTGCAGGTGGACTGTCAGATACTGACCGGGCTTAAAGGCGGCGACCGGGCCGCCATCCACCGGCGTGAAGGTAAAGCTTTTAATCACCTCGCTCTGCTGCTCAATCGCACTGATGCGAAACGCCCGGGTGCCACGCCAGCCGCCGGTTTGCTGCTCTGTGGCCTGATAAATTTCCTCTTCGCGATTGATGAATACCTCTGCCAGCACGCCGTAGGCCTGGCCCCATGCCGCCAGCGCCTCTTCGCCCGGATCCAGCAGTTCTTTAATGGTTGCCAGCAGATTTTCACCGACGATGGCGTACTGTGCAGGCTGGATATTCAGGCTGGTATGTTTCTGCGCAATCTTTTCCACCGCAGGCAGCAGCACGGCCAGATTCTCCAGGTTTGCGCCATAGGCGCAGATGGCGTTGAACAGGGCTTCCCGCTGATCGCCATTACGCTGGTTATTCATATTGAAGACGTTTTTAAGTTCCGGATGGTGCGACAGCATGCGGTCATAGAAGTGGGCGGTAAGCTTTGGACCGCAGGCGGCGATGGCAGGCAGGGTCGATTTAACGGTGGCGATGGCGTGTGCATCAAGCATAAAGGCGGCCTCTTATTAAACATGTATTTTAAATGCATCTTATAGCTGCTTCGTCTGCGGTGTAAATAATCCAATGAACTTTCTGCTTGTCTGAGTGGCAACTTTTTAGTGCATCAAGAAAACCTTCGGCACAGCCTGAAGAAAAAACGTGGCGTCTGAACAGGGTAAAAAGGTGTAAAAATGCTGTGCCAGTAGCCAGCCAATCGTTTGCGTAAAAAGAGGAGGTTCACCCTACCTTCACCTGTTAAAACGGTTTACACTGTGGGCCTTCGCCCCTGAAGGGGGGTAAATACCGTCAGAAAGTTAGCTGAGTCAGGAGATCCGGATGTTAAAGCGTGATATGAACATTGCCGATTACGATGCCGAGTTGTGGCAGGCGATGGAGCAGGAGACAGTGCGTCAGGAAGAGCACATTGAACTGATTGCTTCTGAAAACTACACCAGCCCGCGTGTTATGCAGGCACAGGGTTCTCAGCTCACCAATAAATACGCTGAAGGCTATCCGGGCAAACGCTACTACGGCGGCTGTGAGTACGTTGATATCGTTGAGCAGCTGGCGATCGATCGCGCAAAAGAACTGTTTGGTGCCGATTACGCTAACGTGCAGCCACACTCAGGTTCACAGGCTAACTTTGCGGTTTACACCGCGCTGCTGCAGCCGGGCGATACTATTCTGGGGATGAACCTGGCGCACGGTGGGCACCTGACTCACGGCTCACCGGTTAACCTGTCCGGCAAACTCTATAACGTGGTGGCTTACGGTATCGATGAGACCGGTAAAATCGATTACGACGAACTGGCTGAACTGGCGAAAACCCACAAGCCAAAAATGATCGTAGGCGGATTCTCGGCGTACTCCGGCGTCTGTGACTGGGCGAAAATGCGCGAAATCGCGGACAGCGTGGGAGCCTGGCTGTTTGTCGATATGGCACACGTTGCTGGCCTGATTGCTGCTGACGTTTACCCAAGTCCGATCCCGCATGCGCACATCGTGACCTCCACCACTCACAAAACGCTGGCGGGTCCGCGCGGCGGCATCATTCTGGCGAAAAACGGTGATGAAGATTTCTATAAGAAACTGAACTCTGCTGTCTTCCCTGGCGGTCAGGGTGGTCCACTGATGCACGTTATCGCCGGTAAAGCGGTTGCCTTCAAAGAGGCGATGGAGCCGGAGTTCAAAACCTACCAGCAGCAGGTGGCAAAAAACGCCAAAGCGATGGTAGAAGTGCTGATCGAGCGTGGCTATGACATCGTGTCTGGCGGCACGCATAACCATCTGTTCCTGATCGATCTGGTGAGCAAGAACCTGACCGGTAAAGAAGCCGATGCGGCGCTGGGCCGTGCCAACATCACGGTTAACAAGAACAGCGTGCCAAACGATCCGAAAAGCCCGTTTGTGACGTCTGGTATCCGTATCGGTACACCAGCGGTTACCCGTCGTGGCTTCAAAGAGGCAGACGTACGCGAGCTGGCTGGCTGGATCGCCGATGTGCTGGATAACATCAATGACGAAGCGACCATTGAGCGCACCAAGAAGAAAGTGCTGGATATCTGCAGCCGTCTGCCGGTCTACGCTTAATCGCTAACCTGTTGTGAGACAGCATAAAAAGGATGGCATCTGCCATCCTTTTTTATTGCCTGTGCCGCAGGGCTCTGCCAGAGTAGCGCCCACTTATGCTGCGAAGCAGCAAACCTGCTGGAGGGAATATGGCAATCGGCTCCGCCAGATGGCTCGGATTGGGCTACTTCACTTACTTCTTCTGTTACGGCATCTATCTGCCATTCTGGGGCGTGTGGCTGAAAGGCACCGGTCTGGATGCTGAGAAGATTGGCCTGCTGCTCGGCTGTGGTATGGTTGCGCGCTTCGTCGGTAGTCTGCTTATTGCCTCGCAGGTTAAGAATCCCGGCCGGTTAATTACGGCGCTGCGTCTGCTGGCGCTGATGACCTCTCTGTTTGCTGCCGGTTTCTGGGTGGGTGAGCAGTGGATGTGGCTGCTGACTGTGATGATCGGCTTCAACCTCTTCTTCTCGCCGCTGGTGCCGCTCAGCGATGCGCTGGCTGCTACCTGGACACAGCAGATTGGGCTGGCGTACGGGCCGGTGCGACTGTGGGGATCGCTGGCCTTTGTAATCAGCTCGGCGTTAACCGGCGTGCTGGTCAGTGCTTACTCCTCTCAGGCCATTTTGCTGCTGCTTTCCGTCGGTGTCATCGCCATGCTCGCTGGCATGATGCTGAGACCAGCCACCCAGCCACAGGGTCATGAGCGTCAGGGTGCTGCAGGCGGCGGCTGGCAGGAATGGCGTGATTTGCTGCGTGAAAATGCTGTATGGCGATTTATGCTCTGCGTGACGCTGCTGCAGGGCGCGCATGCTGCCTATTACGGCTTCAGTGCTATCTGGTGGCAGGAGAGCGGCTACTCCGCCTCAACGGTGGGTTATCTCTGGTCGCTGGGCGTGGTAGCGGAAATTATCGTGTTCGCTCTGAGCAACCGCCTGTTCCGCCGCTGGCGCGCGCGTGACCTGCTGCTGCTTTCAGGCATCTGCGCGCTCATTCGCTGGGGCCTGCTGGGAGCCAGCACCGCGCTGCCGCTGCTGATTGTGGCGCAAATCCTTCACTGTGGCAGTTTCACCGTGTGTCATCTGGCGGCGATGCGTTTTATCGCGGCGCGGCAGGGGGCGGAAGTGATCCGGCTGCAGTCACTCTATTCCGCGCTGGCGATGGGCGGGGGTATTGCGATAATGACCATGATCTGCGGCGTGCTGTTCGCGCATCTGCAGGGGCATCTTTTCTGGGTAATGGCACTGGTAGCCCTGCCCGCACTGTTTCTGCGTCCCGGCTACGACTCCAGTAAATAACGAATGCGCTGCTGATGATGCAGCGTCAGCGGCAGTTCAGCATGCACCAGCGGCGGTGAGAACAAGGGCAGCGAGGTCGGGTAGGGCGAGATAATGATGTCGGTGTCCCGTGGCGCGCCATCCCGCTGAAACTGCTTCACATCCAGATAAGAAATATTGATCGGCAGCAGCGTGATCTCCCGGATCTGCTGTTCCACATCCTGCTCCAGGTCGGCATCGTCGCCGGTCAGTATCAGGACCTGCTTCTCCTGCAGCGCACTCTCCTGCATCAGCCAGGCACCAAAAATAATGGTGACTAAACTCACCTCTTCCGGCGTAAAAGTAATGTTGTAGTGCTGCTCAAAAGCCTGCAGGGCCTGCTGAGTCGTACGCAGCAGGCGAGGATAGAGTCGGCTGACATCCAGTGCCACGCAATTGTCGATACCGATAGTAAAGTGAGTGCGATCGAGTGCCTGCGCCAGATGCGGATAGAGCTGGTGCAGCAGTTCGTCGCGGTCAGCAAAGGTGATTTCGGCACAGGCTTCAAAGTCATTGATCAGTTGCTGCGTCGCGTTCATCAACTGCTGTTCAGCAGGATGTGCAACCGCATCCACGACCGGCGTATGAATCTGGCTAAACAGCAGCGTCCAGAAGTCGGTTTCACTGACATGCGGGGCAAGATGGCAGCGTTTTCGCCAGTGATGTATCACATCTTCGGCGGCCTGCCGCTCAGGCTTCTGCTGCAGCCAGAGGGACTGCGCCTCACTGAACAGCACCGGCTGACGCTGGCACAAGCCATACTTCATAAATATCTGCAGAAAAAGCCGGTCGCGTTCGCTGAAATCACGCTTCAGACGCAGGCTGCAATGCTGAATCAGCGCCTGTAAATTGGTCTCATCCCACAACGCTTTCTCAATCTTCATGACCTTCAGGCGCTGGCGCAGGGGCGCAGCAAAATGCTCGCAGACAAAATCCTGCGATAAACGCAGACTGCGTCGCAGGTTGTGCAGCAGACAAAGGCGACGGTCCAACTCTGTACCATGAAGACGAAAGCTGCCATCCACCATCTGATGCAATTCCAGCTGGTGATATCGCTGTATCTCAAGGCCTACATCCGCGATATCCTGTCGGGCAACGGCAGGATCGATGCCATTCAGCTGGCAGATTTTTTCAAGCGTAAGCATGGGTGCGGGCAGAAACAGCAACAATAAAAGATGGCACTGACGCTGTGAACGGGTGAAGAGTGGTGCCAAAGGGGTAGCAGAACTCATCAATCAGATTTCCAGCAGACTATTTTGAGCTAAGCGTAGTCAACCCGGTCAGCGCCCGCGCGGTTTACGCGGTTTATTTGCCGGAGGTTTAAAGCGGGTCACAAAATTTTGTTACTTATAGATTCTTTTCATCAGGAACGTTACTTTATAACATTATGAAACGCGCACTCTTTGCCTTACTGATGGTATTAAGTCCGGCTCTGCTGGCCCATCCTCACAGTTTCATCGATATGAAAACCGAACTGGTGGTGCAGGGTGACACCTTCACCGGATTAAAGATGACCTGGACCATGGATGAGATCACCTCCGCCGATCTGCTGTATGACGCGGGCGAGGCGAAGCCAGGCAGCGTGGTGTGGAAAAAGCTGGCGGCGGGCGTGATGGCGAACGTACTGGGCCAGCACTACTTTTCTGAAATCTGGCACAACCAACAGCGGGTAAAGTTTTTGAATCTGCCAACGGAATATAATCTGTCGCGTAACGGCCACAAAGCGGTACTGGAATTTGTTCTGCCGCTGGCGGAACCCCCGACGCTGGCCGGGCAGCGCTTTGAGATCCTGACCTTCGATCCCACTTACTTCGTCGATATGTTCTATGACAATCCCGGCGCGTTAACGCTGCCGCCGGCATTGCAGACCCGCTGTAAATTTGCGCTCAATACGCCAAAACCTAATGACTCTCTGAAGCAGTATGCGCTGTCGCTGGATAAAGCCGACGCGCCTGCAGAGGAGATGGATTTAGGCCGCCAGTTCGCACAAACGGTGGTACTGACATGTCAGTAATTTCTGCGCCCCTGCGCGCTTCCCGGCTCTGGCCTCTGTGGTTGCTGGCGGGACTCTTCATAGGCGGCGCGCTGCTGGTCTGGCTTTACTGGTCGCAGATTTTGCTGCAGAGCGTGCTGTGGCAGAAAGATCTGCACCGGCAGATGACCCAGCTGTTACAACAGGTGGCGGAGCAGCCCCATCAGGCTGGCATGTCGCTGGTGATATTCAGCCTGCTATATGGTGTGCTGCACGCGCTGGGGCCGGGCCACGGCAAAGTTGTTATCGCGACTTTTCTGGCGACCCATCCGAGCCGCGTCAGAACCAGTATCAGGCTGACGCTGCTCGCCTCACTGTTGCAGGGCTCAGTCGCGATTGTGCTGGTAACGGTGATGCTGGTGCTGCTGAAAACCTCGTCGCGCCAGCTGCATCTCAGCAGTTTCTGGCTGGAGAAGGGCAGTTATCTGCTGGTGATTGGGCTGGGTGTGATGATCGGCTATCGGGCGCTGCGCTCACTGTGGCGGGCATTGCGTCCGCGGCCAGCTCCGGTGTTCCGCGCCTTCCGTGCTCACCATCAGCATGATGAGCATTGTGGCTGCGGACATGCGCATCTGCCGACGCCGCAGCAGATGAGCGGCAACATTAGCTGGAAAACCCAGCTGCTGGTGGTGGTATCGATGGGATTACGCCCCTGTTCCGGCGCGATTATGATGCTGCTGTTTGCCAAAGTAATAGGTGTTTATGGCTGGGGCATTCTCTCTGCTGCCGTGATGGCGGTCGGCACGGCACTGACCATTTCGGCGATTGGCCTGCTGGTTCAGCAGGCGCGTTCGGTGGCGCAGCGGCTGGCACAACCTGGTGCTGTCTCAGGTATCTCGCGACTACTAATGCCAACGCTGGCCTTAACCGGTAGCCTGATTTTAATTGTGGCGGGTATCGCATTATGGCAGTCAGCACAACTCACGCCGGGCGGCGGAATTCGACCCTTCTGACTATAAACGCAGCGGGAATAAAATTCCCGCGGTTATACTTATCTCGCTAATTATCTCTGAATTCATCTCTTTATTTTTTTTCTCGGGGCAGTTTAGTGGTGAAATGACTATTCCCTGTCTACGCTGTTAATACCAAAACGGCATTCCGCCGTCGGGATGATAAAAGATCAGAACAGCTTGCTGTTTATTGCGAGGAGTATATTTCATGGCTGATACCCGTATTAATAATGGCTACACCGAAACGCTGGCGACCGGGCCGGCAGGACTACCGTTAAAACGTATTTCCTGGAGCGCGGTCTTTGCCGGTGTTATTTGTGCATTAATCGTTCATATCATTCTGACGCTGCTGGGCACAGCCATTGGGGCCACCACCATTGATCCGATGAAAGAACAGAATCCGCTGGACGGCCTTGGCACTGGCGCGCTGGTCTGGACGGCTATTGAGATGCTGGTTGCGATGGCGGCAGGTAGTTATGTTGCCGGCCGACTGGCACAGCGTGAAGGCGCACTGCACGGTTTACTGATGTTTGGCCTTAGCACAATTTTCACTATTTACCTGGCTATTGCGCTGGCAACCAGCGTATTAGGCGGCGCGATGAATATTGTGGGTTCAGGCTTCCAGGCGCTGGGTAGTGGTATTTCCGCTGCTGCGCCTTCGGTTACTCAAATGGCAAAAGAAAAGCTGCAGGAAAATAATATTAATTTAGACAACCTGCAAAACGAACTGGAAACCACATTACGTCAGACCGGTAAGCCGGAATTACAGCCAGAGAATCTGAAGCAGGACGCAAATAAAGAAGCGCAGAATGCGGAAAACCAGGCTAACAACACTGCGAACCACCCACAGACAGCGGATACCGATCTGACTAACTGGGTAAAAGGTGTAATGGATCGTCATTCAGATACTCTGCAGGCAGCCGATCGTGACGCACTGAAAAATATCATTAAAGCGCGTACCGGTAAAAGCGATGAGGAAGTGGATCAGATCGTTGCGAAAACCGAGCAGAGCTATCAGCAGGCCGTCCAGAAGTATAATGAACTGAAACAGCAGGCTGAGCAGAAAGCACGTGAAGCGGGCGAAAAAGCCGCTGCTGCGACCGCTAAAGCGAGCTGGTATGCCCTGATTCTGCTGATCATCGAAGCCGTACTGGCTGGTGTGATGGGTATGGTGGGTCGTCGTACTCAGCCCCGTCAGGTGCTGGCACACGAACGTCGTTAATCATCACTGATTAGCAGGCAATAAAAAAGGCGGCTGAAAAGCCGCCTTTTTCCGTAATGAAACTTAGCGTTTTAACGCTTCGCTCAGCTCATCACGCATGTTCGACAGCATAGCTTTCACCACGCGCGGGTTACCCGCGACCAGGTTACCTGACAGCAGATAACCGTGGTTACCGGTGAAGTCAGTGACCAGACCACCCGCTTCACGAACCAGCAGTTCACCCGCCGCAAAATCCCACGGCTTCAGGCCAATCTCAAAATAGCCATCTACGCGACCCGCAGCCACATAGGCCAGATCCAGCGCAGCAGAGCCGGTGCGACGGAAGTCAGCGCACTGTGTAAAGAGTTTGGTCAGGATGTTCATGTAAGCTGGCGCGTGCTGCTTCATTTTGAACGGGAAGCCCGTTGCCAGAACGGTGCCATCCAGATCGCGGGCAATGCTGCCACGCAGACGATAGCCATTCAGCTGAGCGCCCTGGCCACGTGAAGAGGTGAACAGTTCATTGCGCATTGGATCATAAACGACGGCGACTTCAGTGCGGCCTTTGATGCGCACAGCGATAGAAACAGCAAAGTGGGGCAGACGTTTGATGAAGTTAGAAGTGCCATCCAGCGGATCGATAACCCATTGAACGTCCTGATCTTCGCCCGCCAGTTCACCGCTTTCTTCAGTGATGATGGTATGTTTCGGGTAAGATTTACGAATAATTTCGATAATCAGGCGTTCTGCTTCGCGGTCAACATTGGTTACGAAGTCGTTGCTGCCTTTCTGGCTGGCTTCGACGGCGTCCGGGGTTTCATAATATTTGGCAATTAAATTTCCGGCCTTGCGCGCTGCGCGCACGGCAATGTTGAGCATGGGATGCATCGGTATCTCTCGCTGGATGTTAAAGAACGGGGAAAACGGCGCGGAGTATAGCAGCGTGTTCGGTAAATGTCCTGCTTTATGTTACGATTCTCTCCACTGATTTTACTGACCCGTTTCTGAGTATCCCTAATCATGTTGCAAAATATTCGTATCGTATTGGTCGAGACTTCTCACACCGGTAACATGGGCTCCGTTGCGCGCGCCATGAAAACCATGGGCTTAACCAACCTCTATCTGGTTAATCCGCTGGTCAAACCCGACTCACAGGCGATCTCCCTGGCTGCCGGTGCCAGTGACGTTATCGGCGACGCAAAAATCGTTGATTCACTGGATGAGGCCATCGCCGGATGCAGTCTGGTGGTCGGTACCAGCGCACGTTCACGTTCGCTGCCCTGGCCGATGCTGGATGCGCGTGAATGCGGCGTAAAAAGCGTGGAAGAGGGCCAGCAGGCACCGGTCGCACTGGTGTTTGGTCGTGAACGTGTCGGCCTGACTAACGAAGAGTTGCAGAAGTGTCACTATCACGTCGCGATTCAGGCCAACCCGGAGTACAGCTCACTGAATCTGGCGATGGCGGTACAGATTATCGCCTATGAAGTGCGCATGGCATGGTTACAGTCTCAGGAGCAGGCCAGCCCGCCACCGAAGTATGAAGAATCCCCTTATCCGCTGGTGGATGACCTTGAGCGCTTCTATCAGCATATGGAACAGATGATGCTGAACAGCGGCTTTATCCGCGAAGCCAATCCAGGCCAGGTGATGAGCAAACTGCGTCGTCTTTATACCCGCGCCCGTCCGGAACGTGATGAACTCAACATCCTGCGCGGTATGCTTTCGTCGTTTGAAAAGCGGAAAAACGAGAAAAAAGAAGCAGATAATAGTTGAGTAAATTACCTGGTTAAATACCTGACTAATTTACCAGGTTAAATAGTTGACCAATTTACTCGGGAATGTCAGACTTCATGGCATCTGTTGCTAATCCTCCGATAACCGGACGCTATTGAGGTTGTACGCTATGAGACTGACATCCAAAGGACGTTATGCCGTTACTGCAATGCTGGACGTTGCCCTTCACTCCCATGAAGGTCCGGTCCCGCTGGCTGATATTTCAGAACGTCAGGGCATCTCGCTCTCCTATCTGGAGCAGTTATTCTCCCGACTGCGTAAAAACGACCTGGTTTCCAGCGTTCGTGGCCCGGGTGGCGGTTATCTGCTGGGTAAAGCGTCAGACACCATCTCTGTCGGCGAGGTAATTACTGCGGTTGATGAGTCGGTTGATGCGACCAAATGCCAGGGCAAAGAAGGCTGCCAGGGCGGCGAGCGTTGTCTGACCCACGTTCTGTGGCGCGATCTGAGCGTACGTATCAGTGACTTCCTGAACAATATTACGCTGGCTGAGCTGGTGAATAATCAGGAGATTCTGGATGTGGCCGATCGTCAGAATGCGATCGATAATCGCCGCTTCCAGAGCCCGCGTTCGCAGGAAATTAACGTCAACCAGCGCGCCTCGTAGTCCCCGCTATTGCGGCCCTTACTGCTAACGCGGTCAGGGCCGAATCTGCTATAAAGACGTATGATTTTCAATACGGAGCTGTAGCGCAATGAAATTACCGATTTACCTGGATTATGCCGCCACCACGCCGGCCGATCCGCGTGTGGCCAGCAAAATGATGCAGTTTCTGACGCTGGATGGCACGTTCGGTAATCCGGCTTCGCGATCGCACCGTTTTGGCTGGCAGTCTGAAGAAGCGGTCGATGTTGCCCGCAATCAGATCGCCGAACTGGTCAACGCCGATCCGCGCGAAATCGTCTTTACCTCTGGCGCCACCGAATCCGATAACCTCGCGATTAAAGGCGCAGCCCATGCCCATCAGGCGCGCGGCAAACATATCATCACCAGCCAGACGGAACACAAAGCGGTGCTCGACAGCTGTCAGCAGCTGGAGCGCGAAGGTTTTGATGTCACGTATCTGGCGCCGGCGGCAAACGGCATTATCACGCCTGACCAGCTGCGTGCGGCGCTACGCGACGACACCATTTTAGTCACTCTGATGCACGTGAATAATGAAACCGGGGTGATTCAGGATATTGCCGCCTTTGGCGAACTCTGCCGCGAACGTGAGATTCTGTTCCATGTCGATGCGACCCAGAGCATCGGTAAGTTGCCCATCGATCTCAGCCAGTTACCGATCGATTTAATGTCCTTTTCAGCTCACAAACTCTATGGACCGAAAGGCATTGGCGCGCTCTATGTGCGGCGTAAACCGCGCGTACTAATCGCTGCGCAGATCCACGGCGGCGGACATGAACGCGGGATGCGCTCCGGCACCCTGCCGGTGCATCAGATTGTCGGCATGGGCGAGGCCTATCGTATCGCGGCAGAAGAGCGCGAAACCGAGATGGCGCGTCTGCAGGCGCTGCGCGATCGTCTGTGGCAGGGTATCAGCGTATTGCCGGACATTACCCTCAATGGCGACCCGCATCAGCGTGCGCCGAACATTCTTAATATCAGTTTCGCTGACGTTGAGGGTGAATCCCTGATCATGGCGCTGAAAGATCTGGCCCTCTCTTCCGGCTCGGCCTGTACCTCTGCCAGCCTGGAGCCTTCCTATGTTTTACGCGCGCTGGGCGTAAGTGAGGAGCTGGCGCACAGTTCGCTGCGCTTCTCGCTGGGACGCTTCACGACCGAGGAAGAGATCGACTACGCCATTGCCCTGGTGCAGAAGTCGGTGACCCGGCTGCGGGCCTTAATGAAATCCTGATACCCGGTCATAGTCCGGAAACTGCGCCAATATGGGCGCTTCGCTGGCAACGTCCGGCGGAATCTGTTATCAGGTCTCTGCGAAATACATTTAACATCTTATTAAAGCCGTCATAACAATCAGGCTGGACGAAACAGATAACGATTACGGAGCTTTTCGATGACCACACAACCCATGAACATTACGCTTAGCAGCCAGCCCGCCGATGCGCGCTGGGGCGAAAAAGCGATTCTGAGCAGCAACGACAGCGGCATGACGCTGCATCTCACCGGCGTGGATGCGCTGAATACCATCCAGCGTGCGGCGCACAAAATCGACAGCCAGGGGATCCGCCACGTGGCGCTGACCGGCGAAGGCTGGCACCTGGAGCAGTGCTGGGCATTCTGGCAGGGCTTCCGTGGCCCGAAAGGTCAGCGTCAGGTTGAGTGGCCAGCGCTGGGCGAACATGAGCAGGCGGAGTTTGATCGCCGTCTGAAAATCATCGACTGGGTCCGCAACGTGATTAACCTGCCTGCAGAAGATCTGGGGCCGGAACAGCTGGCGCATACGGCAGTTGATCTGATCAGTGAAGTGGGCGGCAGCGCCGTCAGCTATCGCATTACTAAAGGCGACGATCTGCGTGTTCAGGGCTATATGGGCCTGCACACGGTGGGACGTGGTTCAAATCGCCCGCCGGTTTACCTGGCGCTCGACTACAACCCAACCGGCGATGAGAATGCACAGGTTTACGCCTGTCTGGTCGGTAAAGGCATCACCTTTGATACCGGCGGCTACAGCCTGAAGCAGAGCAGCTTTATGGACTCGATGAAGTCTGACATGGGCGGTGCGGCGACCGTTACTGGTGCACTGGCTATGGCGATTTCGCGTGGTCTGAACAAGCGCGTCAAACTCTACCTCTGCTGTGCCGATAACATGGTCAGCAGCAACGCCTTCAAGCTGGGCGACATCATTCGCTATCGCAACGGCAAATCGGTGGAAGTCATGAACACCGATGCGGAAGGTCGCCTTGTCCTGGCCGACGGTTTAATCGACGCCAGCGAGCAGAACCCGACGCTGATCATCGATGCTGCAACGCTGACCGGCGCGGCCAAGACGGCGCTGGGCAACGACTACCATGCGCTGTTTACCTTTGATGATGTGATGGCGCAGTCGCTGATGGGCAGCGCGGTAAGTGAGAACGAGCCGTTCTGGCGTCTGCCGCTGGCTGAATTCCACCGCAGCCATCTGCCGTCTAACTTCGCCGATCTCAATAACATCGCCAGCCCGTCTCATGCGGCAGGAGCCAGCAGTGCGGCAGCGTTCCTGTCCCATTTCGTGAGCAACTATCAGCAGGGCTGGCTGCACATCGACTGCTCCGCGACCTATCGCAAGGGCGCGGTTGATCAATGGGCGGCGGGTGCTACAGGTCTTGGCGTGCGTACCATCGCCAATCTGTTACTGAAATAAGTAAGGCTCAGCGGTGGCGGATGCCGCCGCTGTTCAGAGGGAAACTATGAACCGTCTTGAAGAGGTGCTGAAGCTGGCAGCCACCGAGCCTGCCCATCGGCCCGAATTTTTCCAACTGCTGCTGGAGTCTGATGTCTTTGTTCCAGGCGAAAGCACCACGCAACAGCTTGATGCCAGCACGCCCGTTGATCTGCAGCACTGGGAAAAAGAGGATGGCAGCAGCATCATTCCTTTTTTCACGTCTGAAGAGGCGATGAGTGAAGCGGTGAGCGGTGAGCAATCCTGGCTGCGTCTGCCGGTCCGGACGCTGTTTGAGATCACACGCGGCGAGACGCTGTTTCTCAATCCCAAACTGCCTTCCGGTAAAGAGTTTACTGCAGCCGAGATCACCCATCTGCTGGCTGAGGAGGGCAGTGCGCTAAGCCAGCAAACCGTGCTGGAAGGCGGACAGTCCCTGCTCTTGTCTGAAGTGGCCGAGCCACCTGCGCAGATGATCGATTCGCTGACGCAGTTGTTCAGTAAGCATAAACAGGTGCGCCGGGCATTTGTCGCCAGTATTCGTGAGCGGGCTGATGAAGCGCCCAATCTGTTGATTGGTATTGAAGCTGACAGCAACATTGAGGCGATTATTCAGGCGGCGGGCAGTGTGGCAACGGACACGCTGCCGGACGATGCACCGATTGATATCTGTGAAGTCACGCTGCACGACCGTGGCATCAGCCACTTCTTTACCGCCCACATCCCGCCATTTTATGAGCGTCGCTGGGGCAGTTTCCTGCGCGACTTCAAGGGCAGTGAGCGGATTATCTGATTCACTTAAAAGAACAGGCGGCTCATGGGCCGCCTCAGACAGTTGATAATCCCGCATCAGGGGAATCTGGCCGCAACGAATAAGCTTAACGCGCAGAGAGCAGGGCCAGAAGAGGAAAGCGTCCCGCGCCATGGATTGGCTTAAGCGACTTTCCGATCTGACTCTGTTTCCTGTGCAACGTCGGTATTACAGCAGAACGAACCAGGCATTATCAATAAACAGGCGGCTTATCAGCTGCCTGTTTATTATTTTGCAATCGGTAAGTCGTCACGACTGCCCCATTCGCCCCAGGATCCGTCATACAGCGTGACATCCCGAGCGCCCAGCGCCGTCAGCGCCAGAATCAATACCACCGCCGTTACGCCTGAGCCACAGCTGGCGACCACCGGTTGTGTGATATCAACGCCCGCGTCGGCAAACAGCCTGCGCAGCTCCGCTTCCGGCTTAAGTTTTCCCTGCTCAACCAGCGTATTCCACGGCACATTCAGGCTGTTGGGAATATGTCCGCGATGCAGGCCGGGACGCGGTTCGTCCACTTCAGCGTTAAAACGATTAGCGGCACGCGCATCAACAATCTGTGCGCCGCCTTCATGACTGATCAGCAGCACGTCCGTCAGGCGTTTAACCCGGCTTTCATCCGCGTGCGCTTCAAACTCACCTTCCGGGAGATTCACGTTGCCAGTTGCGAGCGCAAAACCGGCTTCTTTCCAGCCCTGCAAACCACCGGCCAGAATTGACACCTGCGCCACGCCAAAGGTTTTGAGCATCCACCAGGCGCGTGGCGCGGAAAAGAGGTTGCCCTCGTCATAGACCACCAGATGCTTATCACTGCTGATGCCCAGCTCGCGCATCGCGACGGCAAAGGTCTCGGCACGTGGCAGCATATGCGGATAAGGGCTGGTGTGATCGGAAAGCGCTTCAATATCAAAGTAAGGGGCGTCGGGTAGATGACCCGCCAGATATTCAGCCTGAACATCGCGAACCGCTTCCATCCCGGGTGGCAACAGACGTGCATCCAGCACCTGAAGCCGCTCATCATTGTAGTGCTCTTGTAACCAGTCGGCGGACACAATCAGTGGCGTCGTCATAACAACCTCATCTCAGCAATCTGTCATACCAGTGTCAGGGAATGTGCGCGCCATCTCAAGAGAAGCGTTGATTAAATGCGAGCATTGATATGAAATTGCGCAGCGTAATTAAACGACACTCCCTGCGTCCCGGTGAAGGAACTACCATGAAGAAACGCAACAACCGGCTGCTGCTCAGCATGCTGATCGGTGGCTCGCTGCTGTCAGCGACTCTGTTACCTGTTCTGCCTCTTCAGGCGGCAGAGATATCCACAACCGCCCAGGTCAGCAAACCGCTGACGATTATCGATCTTTCGGAACTGCAGATCGACGGTGCCGCTGCGCTGGTCTTAACCTTCAGCCAGCCACTGGATGACAAGCAGGACATCGCGCAGAAAGTCAGGCTGACCGACGATAAACAGGGCCGGGTGGATGGCGGCTGGGAACTTGCCGCTAATCGTAAAACGTTGCGCTTCCGCCATCCCGAGCCGTCGCGCCACTTTACCGTCACGGTGGATGCGGGACTGCGTGCGGCCAGCGGTGAGACGCTTGCCGCCGATTACAGTCAGAAAATCGTCACCCGTGATATCCAGCCGATGGTGGGCTTTGCCAGTCGCGGTTCACTGCTGCCGCTGCGTATCACCCAGGGATTGCCGGTGCTGGCGCTGAATGTTGACCAGGTCGATGTCGATTTCTTCCGGATAAAGAATGCCGGCCTGGCGGAATTTCTCTCGCAGTGGAATTACGGCAACAACCTCTCAAGCTGGCAGTCGCAGGAGCTGCTGAAAAGCAGCCAGCTGGTTTATAGCGGACGCTTTGAGCTCAACCCGGCGCGAAACACGCGTGAAAAACTGCAACTGCCGATGAGTGACATCAAGGTGCTTCAGCAGCCCGGCGTCTATCTGGCCGTCATGAAGCAGGCCGGGACTTATCACTACAGCCAGCCCGCCACGCTTTTCACCCTGAGCGATATTGGCCTGTCACTGCACCGCTTCCCGGCTCAGTTTGAACTCTTTGCCCAGAGTCTGGCAAGCGGCCAGCCACTTTCCGGCGTCAGCGTCAGATTGCTGGATGAGAAAGGGCAGGTTCTGCAGAGCGGTACCAGTGACAGCACCGGTCATCTGCGCCTGAAAGCGGATGAAAAAGGTAAGCTCCTGCTGGCCGTGCAGGGTGAACAGACCTCGATGATCGACCTGGCGCGTCCGGCGCTGGATCTCGCTGAGTTTCCGGTTGCCGGACCGCAGGGCTATGACAAACAGCTGTTTGTCTTTGGCCCACGTGATATCTACCGGCCCGGCGAAATCGTCATCGTCAATGCGCTGCTGCGCGATGCCGACGGACATCCGTTGCCCGCCCAGCCGATCAAAGCGGAGCTGGTGCAGCCTGACGGCCAGGTGATGCGGACCTTTGTCTGGCAGTCTGAAGCGGGATTCTACCAGCAGCGACTGGCGCTGCCCGCGTCGGCCATGACCGGCGACTGGATGCTGCGACTGAATACCGGCGATAACCTCAAGCGCGAGTGGAAGTTTCACGTCGAAGATTTTCTGCCGGAGCGTATGGCGTTAACCCTGAAAAATGACCCTCAGCCACAGGCCGCTGATGCCAGTGTTGAATTCGGTATTGAGGGGCGCTATCTCTATGGCGCCCCAGCAGCAGGTAACACGCTACAGGGTCAACTCTATCTGCGACCGGCACGCGAGGCGGTGACTGCACTGCCAGGCTACCAGTTTGGTGACATCACCGAAGAGGGATTAAAGCGCACGCTGGATGAGGTGGACCTCAAGCTCGATGCCAGCGGTAAAGCACAACTCACGGTAGAAAATCAGTGGGATCAGCTGCACTCCCCGCTTAACCTGATCCTGCAGGCCAGCCTGCTGGAGACCGGCGGACGTCCGATCACCCGTCGTGCCACCCAGGCCATCTGGCCCGCTGACGCCCTGCCGGGTATCCGGCCGCTGTTTGGTAACAAGGCGGTTTATGACTACCGCAGTGACAGCTATCACGATGAGCCTACCGTGCCGGAACAGAGCCTGGCCGAATTCGACATTGTTTATGCCAACAGTCAGGGCAAAAAACTGGCAGCGGACAAGCTGGATGTGCGCCTGATCCGTGAGCGCCGCGATTACTACTGGAGCTTCTCTGACAGCGAAGGCTGGCAGTCGCAGTATAGCGACAAGGATCTGCAGGAAGATGAACGCGCCATCTCTATCCCGGCTGATGGCAGCACCAAAGTCAGCTTCCCGGTCGAGTGGGGCCACTACCGGCTGGAAGTGCAGGCGGGCGAGAAGATCGTCAGCAGCGTCCGGTTCCAGGCGGGTTATGACTGGCAGGATAACACCAACGGCACAGGTGCATTGCGTCCCGATCAGGTCAGACTGAAGCTGGACAAAGCCGCTTACCAGCCGGGCGATACCGTGCACCTGCAGGTCGAATCACCGGCGGCCGGTAAAGGCTACCTGATGGTGGAGTCGAGCAGCGGCACGCTCTGGTGGCAGCCGCTGACCGTACCTAAGGGCGGCACAACGGTGGATGTGCCGGTGGCTGAGAGCTGGCAGCGGCACGATCTCTACTTCAGCGCTATTGTGGTGCGTGACGGCGATAAGGTCAGCGGCGCAACACCCAAACGCGCGGTAGGGCTATTGCACCTGCCGATGGCGACTGAAGCACGTCGCTTAAACCTGACGCTTGCGGCACCCGATAAAATTCGCCCGGAGCAACGCCTGACGGTCAACATTCACGCCAGTCGTGACGGCGGTCCGCTACCAGAAAAAGTGAATGTGCTCCTGTCCGCGGTGGACAGTGGTGTACTGAGCGTGACGGATTATAAAACCCCCGATCCGTGGCAGGCTTTCTTTGGCCGTAAACGCTACAACGTCGATCAGTATGACGTCTTTGGTCAGTTGATCGAAGGCGGCGGCCGGCTTGCGGCACTGCGTTTTGGTGGTGATGGCGAGGATGAATCGATGACGCGCGGCGGTAAAAAACCGGTGACGCACGTCAATATCGTCGCACAGCAGTTACAGGCGGTGACGCTGGATAAAGAGGGCAACGGATCGATTACGCTGCCGATCCCGGCGTTTAACGGCGAACTGCGACTGATGACCCAGGCATGGAGCGATGACAGCTTCGGCGCGGCCGAACGCAAACTGGTGGTTGCGGCGCCGCTGATCAGCGAACTGGCCACCCCGCGCTTCCTGGCCAGCGGTGACTCGGCATCTCTGGCGCTGGATCTCACTAACCTGACCGATCTGCCGCAAACCCTGAAGGTGGATCTCTCCAGCAGTGGCCTGGTGGATCTGGCCGGTGCTGCCAGCCAGAGCGTCACGCTGGCTAAAGGTGCACGCAGCACGTTGCAGATTCCGGTCACGGCGAAAACGGGTTTTGGTGATGGCGAGATCACCGTACAGATTTCCGGTCTGAACCTGCCGGGTGAGCAGGTTAAGCCCGGCAGACAGCAGTGGAAAATTGGCGTCAGACCGCCTTATCCGGCGCAGACGCTGAACTTTGATGCCGTGATCAGCCCCGATCAGCCCTGGGAGGTCGCGGCGGCGGCGCTTACGGGGCTGGATGCACAAACCCTGAGCGGACAGCTGACGCTGAGCAATCGTCCGCCGCTGAATATCGCCAGCTATATCAGTGCGCTTTATGCCTATCCCTACGGCTGTCTGGAGCAGACTACCAGCGGGCTCTGGCCTTCGCTCTATACCAGTCATGCTGAGCTGACCGCGATGGGCATTAAAACCAGCAGCGATGAAGCACGACGGGCCGCCGTCGACACCGGTATTGCCCGTCTGGCCGGGATGCAGCGCGCTAACGGCAGCTTCGGGCTGTGGGATAAACAAGGTGAAGAGGAGTTCTGGCTGACACCTTACGTGACGGACTTCCTGCTTCGCGCCAGCGAGGTGGGCTATGCGCTGCCGGATAATGTGGTGGAGCGCGCTAATGCACGGCTGCTGCGCTATCTGCAGGATCCCTCGCAGATAAGCGGCGGCGGTGATAACAATGCCGCGCTGCAGTTCAGCGTACAGGCTTACGCCGGACTCGTGCTGGCGCGTCAGCAGCGTGCGCCACTGGGTGCGTTGCGTGCATTGTATGAAAAACGAGAGAAAGCTCGTTCCGGCCTGGCGCTGATGCAGCTTGGTGTAGCGCTGAAGCTGATGGGTGACGGACAGCGTGCACAGCAGGCGATCATGCAGGGAGCTACGCTGACGCGTTCAGACAACGAGTGGTATGGCGACTACGGTAGCACGGTGCGCGATCAGGGGATGATGATTGCCCTGTTAGCAGAAAATAAGCTGCAGCCGGATTTGCAAAATAGTCTGCTGCTGTCCCTGTCCAAAGAGGTCAACGGCAAACGCTGGTTCTCGACGCAGGAAAATAATGCACTTTATCTGGCAGCACACACTCTGCAACGTGCACAGGGCGGAAGCTGGCAGGCGCTATTATCGGGCAATCCTGAACCTCTGCAGGGCGATGCGCCACTGAATAAAGGGCTGGCGGCTGAACGCCTGTTGCAGGGCTTAGCCATCCGTAACCCGGGCAGTGCACCGCTGTATGGTCGTCTGGATGTGACAGGCTATCCGCTGACCGCCCCACAGCCGGAGAGCAATGTGCTCGGGATAAAACGTGAATACTTCACCCTGGATGGCAAAGCCGCCGATCTCAGTAATCTGCGCAGCGGGGAGTTGCTGGTAGTGCGTCTGACCGTTTCGTCAAAGCGCAGCATCAATGATGCGCTGGTGGTGGATCTGCTGCCTGCCGGTCTGGAGCTGGAAAACCAGAATCTGGCCGACAGCAGCGCCAGCCTCGGTGACAGTGCGGATGCGCTGAAGGAGAGCATGGGCGACATGCAGCAGGCCGACATTAAACACATTGAGTTCCGCGACGATCGCTTTGTCGCGGCACTGGCGGTGGATACTTATCGTCCCGCAACGCTGGTCTATCTGGCGCGGGCGGTCACGCCGGGTCGCTTCCTGGTGCCGCCTCCACAGGTGGAGTCGATGTATGTGCCGGAGTGGCGCGCCACCGGCAGCACGCCGTCGCAGTTGCATATTCAGTAAGTGACGCGACGCGTGTTAAAACCTCGCACCCTTAAAAAGGGGTGGCTCGTGCTGCCGCTTTTTTTTCTGGGTTTATGGCTGGCGACGTGGGGACTGGATCGGCTGTTTCCGCTTCCGCTTAAACAGGTGCAGCCTGCACGGGTCATTGTGGCCAGCGACGGTACGCCGCTGTGGCGCTTTGCTGACAGCAAGGGTATCTGGCGCTATCCGGTCACGCCAGAGGAGGTGGCACCGGCTTATCTGCAGGCGCTGCTGACCTATGAAGATCGCTGGTTCTGGTATCACCCCGGCATCAACCCTCTGGCCCTGCTGCGTGCCGCCTGGCAGGATTTGCGTCATCAGAGTGTGATTTCCGGCGGCAGCACCCTGACTATGCAGGTGGCGCGCCTTATCGACCCGCAACCCCGCACGTTGCGGGGCAAGCTGATTCAGGCGTGGCGTGCGCTGCAGCTGGAGTGGCATCTTTCCAAACGTGACATCCTGACGCTCTATCTTAACCGTGCGCCCTTTGGCGGTACGCTGGAAGGGGTGGGCGCAGCAAGCTGGAGCTGGCTGGGAAAAGCGCCGTCACAGCTGACACCAGGCGAAGCGGCGCTGCTGGCCGTGTTGCCGCAGGCACCCAGCCGTCTGCGGCCCGATCGCTGGCCTGAACGGGCGGAAGCCGCTCGCAATAAAGTGCTGGATCGACTGGCGCAATACCGCATCTGGTCCGCTGAACAGGTGGCGGAAATCCGTCAGGAGCCGGTGTGGCTGCCGCCGCGCCAGATGCCGCAGATGGCACCGCTGCTGGCCCGGCGACTGCTGTCGAGCAGCCGCAGCGATAAGATTGTCTCTACGCTCGATCCTTCACTGCAGCGCGAACTGGAAAGCCTGGCGCTGAACGTTAAAAATCAGCTGCCGCCGCGCACCTCACTGGCCATGCTGGTGGTGGATCACACCACCATGGCGGTTCGTGGCTACGTCGGCTCGGCTGACTTTACTGATGACAGCCGTTTTGGTCATGTGGATATGATCGCCAGCGTGCGCTCGCCAGGTTCGGTGTTAAAACCCTTTATTTACGGCATGGCGCTGGACGAAGGGCTGATTCATGCCGAATCGCTGCTGCAGGATGTGCCGCGTCGCTTTGGTGATTACCGGCCCGGCAACTTTGACACCGGTTTTCACGGACCGGTCAGCGCCAGTGAGGCGCTGGTACGCTCCCTGAATCTGCCCGCCGTTCAGCTGCTGGAAGCACTTGGGCCAAAAAACGTCGCGGCGCGGCTGCGTAATGTGGGGCTGAATTTACGTTTTCCGCCTGGCGCGGAACCCAATCTTTCGCTGATTCTCGGCGGCACCGGGGCGCGCATGGATGAGATCGTGGCAGCCTACAGCGCCTTTGCCCGTCACGGCAATGCTGCTCAGCTGCGCTGGATGCCCGATCAACCGTTGCAGCAACGGCCGCTGCTATCAAAGGAATCGGCGTGGATCATCCGGCGTATCCTCGCAGGCGAAGCGCAGCCTGCCGGTAATGGCAGCGTACCCGACGTGGTGCCGCTGGCCTGGAAGACCGGCACCAGCTACGGCTATCGCGACGCCTGGTCGGTGGGTATCAATCCTCGCTATCTGATCGGCGTCTGGGTCGGGCGCCCGGATGCCACTCCGGTTGCCGGGCAGTTTGGTTTCGCCTCTGCTGTGCCGATTATGAATCAGATTAACAGCATGCTGATGAGCCGACTCGGCAGGCGTGACGTACCAGGCGATCCGCGTCCGGCCTCGGTCACGGTAGCGACCCTCTGCTGGCCTGGTGGTCAGCCGCTGCCCGCCGGAGATGAAAACTGTCGTCAGCGGCGGCAAAGCTGGGTCGCCTCAGACACTCTGCCGCCAACGCTGCTGGCACCGGGTCAGGAGAGCCTCAGCGGATTACGCCTGAGTTACTGGCAGAATGCGCAGGGACTGCGCGTTGCCGCTGACTGCCCCGGCGCCACCCGTCACGAACGGCTGGTCTGGCCGCTGCCGCTGGAAGCCTGGCTGCCGCCTCAGGAGCGGCGGGCGCAGCGTCTGCCAGCTGTTGATACGCACTGTCCACCGCTACAGCAGGGCAGCAGTGCACCGCTGATCGTCACCGGCGTCATTGAGGGACAAATCGTTAAGCCGCTGCCGGGCAACAGTGCACTGACGATCCCGGTCGCGGTGCAGGGAGGGCAGGGCGCGCAGCGCTGGTGGTTCCTGAATGGTGAGCCTCTCACGACGCAAAACGCCGCAGAGATGTCGCTGCATCTTGATCATCCAGGCGAGTATCAGCTGGTGGTGATGGATGAAGAGGGCCAGCTTGTCTCGGTCACCTTCAGTCGGGGATGATGGTTTTCTGCGCTAAATCATAACTGAAGCGCATCCGCTTCGACTCAGATCAAGAATTTTCAACAAATTAGGGATCTCTGATAGGCAATGCCGGACTCAGCCCCTATAATCGGCGCCGTTTATTAACCGGGGCGGACGCCACCGGTTTCTTCAGAACGTCAAGACAGAGGTCATCATGGCAATCGAACGTACTTTTTCTATCATCAAGCCAAACGCCGTCGCTAAAAATGTGATTGGTGCTATCTACAACCGTTTTGAAAGCGCAGGCTTCAAAATCGTTGGCGCTAAAATGCTGCAGCTGAGCAAAGAGCAGGCTGAAGGCTTTTACGCTGAGCACCAGGGCAAGCCATTCTTCGATGGTCTGGTTGAATTCATGACCTCTGGCCCGGTTGTTGTTTCCGTGCTGGAAGGTGAAAATGCCGTTCAGCGTCACCGTGACCTGATGGGTGCCACTAACCCGGCAAACGCACTGGCTGGCACTCTGCGTGCTGACTACGCTGACAGCTTCACCGAAAACGCGACCCACGGTTCAGATTCAGCGGAATCTGCTGCCCGTGAAATCGCTTATTTCTTCGGCGAAAACGAAATCTGCCCACGTACTCGTTAATCGCCCGGCGATAAACGTTACAGCGGCTTTACAAAAATCTGCGTAGGGGAGGTCACTCCCGCCTGTTATCAGGCCGCAGATGTTGTACAATATTGCGCCTTCATTGACATCGCTTAATGAAGGCGCAATTTTTTCACCTATCCCTGAACAGCGCCATAACGTGTAACAACGAGGCCAGAGAATATTATGTCCGAACAGATTGTGACGTCCGCGTCCGCATCCCCTATTGTCGTCTCCCCCAAAAACCAGAAAATTAACCTGCTGGATCTCAACCGTCAGCAGATGCGCGAATTCTTCCTGTCGCTGGGTGAAAAGCCGTTCCGCGCCGATCAGGTCATGAAGTGGATTTATCACTACTGCTGCGATGATTTCGAGCAGATGACCGACATCAACAAAAAGCTGCGTAACCGGCTAATGGAGCTGACGGAGATCCGCGCACCAGAAGTGGCGGAAGAGATGCGCTCTACCGACGGCACCATCAAATGGGCCATTCGTGTAGGTGACCAGCTGGTGGAAACGGTCTACATCCCGGAAGGCGACCGCGCTACGCTCTGTGTTTCGTCACAGGTGGGGTGTGCGCTGGAGTGTAAATTCTGTTCGACCGCACAGCAGGGCTTTAACCGTAACCTGCGGGTGTCAGAAATTATTGGTCAGGTGTGGCGTGCGGCGAAAATTGTCGGCGCAGCGAAAATTACCGGCCAGCGTCCTATCACCAACGTGGTGATGATGGGCATGGGTGAGCCGCTGCTCAACCTCAATAACGTGGTCCCGGCGATGGAGATCATGCTGGATGACTTCGGCTTTGGTCTGTCGAAGCGTCGCGTGACCCTCTCTACTTCAGGTGTTGTTCCTGCGCTGGATAAACTGGGCGATATGATTGACGTCGCGCTGGCCATTTCCCTGCATGCGCCGAACGATAAGCTGCGTGATGATATCGTGCCGATCAACAAAAAGTACAATATCGAAACCTTCCTGGCGGCGGTGAAACGCTACATTGGTAAATCCAACGCCAATCAGGGACGTGTGACCATTGAGTACGTGTTGCTGGATCATGTCAACGACAGCACCGACGATGCGCATGAACTTGCCGCATTACTGAAAGAAACACCGTGTAAAATCAACCTGATTCCATGGAACCCCTTCCCGGGTGCGCCGTATGGCCGTAGCTCAAACAGCCGCATTGATCGTTTCTCCAAGGTGCTGATGGACTATGGTTTTACCACCATCGTGCGTAAAACCCGTGGCGACGATATTGATGCCGCCTGTGGTCAGTTAGCCGGAGAAGTGATCGACCGTACCAAGCGAACGCTGCGTAAAAAAATGGCGGGTGAAGCCATATCTGTGAAGGCTCTCTAGAAGAGTGGCAGAGTGCGTTTCCTGAAGTGATGACGCGTGGCAGGCTGCAGCCTGTCAACGTCAACCGGATGGAAACGATTATGCGTAACGGATTACCTGCTGTTTTACTGGCGCTGTTTGTTGTAAGCGGGTGTGTCAGCCAGCCATACGAACCTGGCGCTGAAGAGGTGCGTCTGCAGTTAGGGATGCACTATCTGGCCGGTGGAGACTATACCGCAGCTGAGCGAAACTTTCTGCGTGCACAGGCCGCCGCGCCCGAGGACTACCGGGTCTCGCTTGCACTGGCACGGCTGGCGCAGCAGCAGGGTAATCAGACAGCGGCGCAGGCACGGTTTATACTGGCACAGCAGCAGGCCCCGGATAATGGTTTTGTTGCTAACAATTACGGTGCGTTTCTCTGCGCTTTAAGGCAGTATGACGAAGCGCATCAACAGTTTAGTCGGGCAGGCGCTGCACCTCAGTTTGATGCACGTAATGACGCGCGTGAACTGGCAGGGTTTTGTTATCTGCAGGCGGGCGATGTTGCCACTGCCCGCAGGACGTTACGCCAGGCCCTTGAGGCCGACAGACGCAAAGCGGATTCGTTGCTGTCGGAAGCTGAAAAGCTGATGGCAGATAACCAGCTGGCAAAGGTGCAGGTTTTGCTCGACGTTTACCAGCAACAGCTGCCCGAAACGGCACGAAGTCTGGCGTTACACTTACGTTTCGCCGCGCTACAGGGAAATGCCGCTGACGTTTCACGTTATGGCGACCAGTTAGCGCGACGTTTTCCGCAATCGATACAGTACCAGCGTTATTTAGCTAATGAATACTGAAGCCACTCAAGAAAACTCTGCATTACATTCAACAGGTGAACGCCTGCGTCTGGCCCGTGAGCAGATGGGGCTGACGCAGCAGAACGTCGCTGAGCGCCTGTGCCTGAAACTCTCTACCGTGCGTGACATTGAGGAAGACAAATCGCCTGCCGATTTAGCCTCTACGTTCCTGCGCGGCTACATTCGTTCTTACGCGCGTCTGGTGCACATTCCTGAAGAGGAACTGCTGCCAATGATGGCGAAACAGACACCGGTTCGGGCTGCAAAAATCGAACCGATGCAAAGTTTCTCGCTGGGTAAGCGCCGCAAAAAACGCGACGGCTGGCTGATGATTTTCACCTGGCTGGTCGTGTTTGTGGTGGTGGGTCTGACCGGCGCCTGGTGGTGGCAGAATCATAAAGCGTCGCAGGATGATCTGGTGCCGATGACCGATCAGAACAGCAGCAGTGATAACGGTCAGTCGATTCCGCTGGGTGAATCCAGCGGTGACAGCGTGGCACCTGCCGCGCCTGACGAAAGCAATACCGCGACCCGCGATAACAGTGCGGCCAGCACGCCAGCGAGTACGGCTCCGGCCGCCAGCGCCAGCAATGGCGCGACTGCTGCACAGCAGGACACCAGCAGCAATGCGGTGGTGTCGCCAAGTCAGGCTCCTGTGGAAAACACGGCGGCTGCGCCTGCAGCCACCCAGTCCGGTACCAGCACATCACCTCAGATGCCAGTCGGCGCAGCCGCGGTCAGTGAACCGGCTGCTGACCCTAACGCAGTGGTCATGACTTTTAACGCCGACTGCTGGCTGGAAGTGAGTGATGCCACCGGCAAAAAACTGTTCAGCGGTATTCAGCGCAGTGGTGGTAAACTCAGCCTGGCAGGAACGCCTCCGTATCGTCTGAAAATTGGCGCGCCGTCCGCGGTTCAGGTGCAATATCAGAATCAGCCCGTTGATTTAAGCCGTTTTATCCGTAATAACCAGGTTGCTCGCCTGACGTTGGGTGCGCAATAACAGCGTATCGCGTACCGGGCAATTGTGGAGAAGAAATATGCATAACGAAGCACCCATTATCCGCCGTAAATCCAAACGCATTTACGTCGGCAAGGTGCCGGTCGGTGACGGCGCGCCAATCGCCGTACAGTCGATGACCAACACCCGCACCACTGACGTGGAAGCGACGGTAAATCAGATCAAAGCCCTTGAGCGAGTCGGTGTCGACATCGTTCGTATCTCGGTGCCTACCATGGATGCCGCAGAAGCGTTCAGGCTGATCAAACAGCAGGTGAACGTCCCGCTGGTTGCAGATATTCATTTTGACTACCGCATCGCCCTGAAAGTCGCCGAATATGGCGTTGACTGCCTGCGCATCAATCCCGGTAACATCGGGAACAATGAGCGCATCCGTATGGTGGTCGACTGCGCACGCGACAATAATATTCCGATCCGAATTGGCGTAAACGCCGGTTCGCTGGAAAAAGATCTGCAGGAGAAGTATGGCGAGCCGACGCCACAGGCGCTGCTGGAATCCGCCATGCGCCATGTCGATCATCTCGACCGTCTTAACTTCGATCAATTCAAAGTCAGCGTAAAAGCGTCAGATGTCTTCCTCGCCGTTGAATCTTATCGTCTGCTGGCGAAACAGATCGAACAGCCTCTGCATCTCGGCATTACCGAAGCGGGTGGCGCACGTGCGGGCGCGGTGAAATCGGCGATTGGCCTGGGACTGCTGCTGTCAGAAGGGATCGGCGATACGCTACGCATCTCGCTGGCGGCCGATCCAGTTGAAGAAGTCAAAGTCGGTTTCGATATCCTGAAGTCACTGCGCATTCGTTCTCGCGGTATCAACTTCATCGCCTGTCCGACCTGCTCACGTCAGGAGTTTGACGTCATCGGTACGGTCAACGCGCTTGAGCAGCGTCTGGAAGATCTCATCACGCCGATGGACGTCTCCATTATCGGCTGCGTAGTCAACGGACCGGGCGAAGCGACCCTCTCTACGCTGGGCGTGACCGGCGGCAGCAAGAAGAGCGGTTTCTACGAAGATGGTGTGCGTCAGCGCGATCGTCTCGACAACAATGACATGATCGATCAGCTGGAAGCGCGCATTCGTGCCAAAGCGTCGATGCTGGATGCCAGCCGCCGTATTGATGTTCAGCATCTGGAAAAATAATGGCGTGCGCGGCCTGCGTACGTGACTTTTTTGACTGAACCTGTGCGGTTTCATCCTCATAAGGTATGATGCCGGACAGGTTTTTTTGCATTAAGAGATTTTAACGTGGCGAAGAATATACAGGCAATTCGCGGGATGAACGACTACCTGCCTGCGGATACTGCCCTCTGGCAACGGATTGAAGGCGTTCTCAAGCAGACGCTGGCGAGCTACGGTTACAGCGAAATTCGCTTACCGCTGGTGGAGCAAACCCCACTGTTTAAACGCGCCATCGGTGAAGTCACCGATGTGGTTGAAAAAGAGATGTATACCTTTGATGACCGCAACGGTGAAAGCCTGACGCTGCGTCCGGAAGGCACGGCAGGCTGCGTGCGCGCCGGTATCGAACACGGTTTACTCTACAACCAGGAACAGCGCCTGTGGTACATGGGCCCCATGTTCCGCTATGAGCGTCCGCAGAAAGGCCGCTATCGTCAGTTCTATCAGATCGGCGTGGAAGTGTTTGGTCTGCAGGGACCGGACATTGATGCTGAACTGATCATGCTGAATGCCCGCTGGTGGAAAGCCCTGGGTATCTCTGAGCACGTTCGCCTGGAACTCAACTCTATCGGTTCACTGGAAGCACGCGCGCATTATCGTGACGCGCTGGTTGCCTTCCTTGAGCAGCACAAAGCGGTGCTGGACGAGGATTGCAAACGCCGCATGTACAGTAACCCGATGCGCGTTCTCGACAGTAAAAATCCCGAGGTTCAGCAACTGCTGAATGATGCGCCACAGCTTGGCGACTATCTGGATGACGAGTCTCGCGAGCACTTCAGCGGCCTGTGTGCGCTGCTGGATGACGCTGGCATCAGCTACACCGTCAATCAGCGTCTGGTACGCGGCCTGGATTATTACAACCGCACCGTGATTGAGTGGGTCACCGATAGCCTGGGTTCACAGGGCACGGTGTGTGGCGGCGGTCGCTACGATGGCCTGGTTGAGCAGCTTGGTGGTCGTGCAACACCTGCCGTGGGTTTCGCCATGGGCATGGAGCGTCTGGTGTTGCTGGTTCAGGCGGTTAATCCTGAATTTGAACCGACGAGCAATGTGGATGTCTATGTTATCGCTTCAGGTCAGGGCGTGCAGTCTGCTGCGATGCAACTGGCTGAGAAATTGCGTGATGAAGCGCCGGAACTGAGGCTGATGACTAACTTTGGCGGCGGCAACTTTAAAAAGCAATTTGCCCGTGCTGACAAGTGGGGCGCACGCGTTGCCCTGGTGTTAGGCGAAGATGAAGTCAAAGCCGGTCAGGTCGTGATTAAAGATCTGCGCCGTGGCGAGCAGCAAACGCTGGATCAGGCAGAGGCTGCTGCTGTATTACGCACGCTGTTACAGTAAGCGTGACACAGCACCAACCATAGAAAGGAGAGGGATTGCGTGGAAGTGTATAGCAATGAGAACGAGCAGACCGACGCGCTGCGCAACTTTTTTGCCAGTAATGGCAAAGCGTTAGCCATTGGCGTAGTCATCGGCATTGCTGCGCTGGGTGGCTGGCGTTACTGGAGCAGTCATCAGGATGATACGGCGAAATCCGTGTCCGCGCAGTATCAGCAGCTCACCAGCGCCATGCAGGCGGATAAACCGGAAACGCTGGAAGCGGTTAACCGCTTTGCCAGTGAAAACAGCAATACCTACGGTGCGCTGGCTGCGATGGATCTGGCGAAGCAGTATGTTGACGCCGGTCAGCTTGATAAGGCCGCAACGCTGCTGCAAAACGGACTGAAAGATACGAAAGATGCCAATCTGCAGGCGGTGATTAACCTGCGCCTGGCACGCATTCAACTGCAACAGAATCAAGCGGATGCGGCGCTTAAAACCCTTGACGGTGTGAAGGGTGATGGCTGGACAGCCATTGTGGCCGATATTCGCGGCGAAGCGCTGCTGACCAAAGGTGACAGGCAGGGCGCGCGCGATGCCTGGAGTAAAGGAGTCGAATCTGACGCCTCTCCGGCATTGAAGCAAATGATGCAGATGAAGATGAATAACTTAAGCTAAACCAGTCAAGAGAGAGCGCATGGAATTACGTAAATACCTGCTGCCGGGACTGATTTCAGTCACTTTGCTCAGCGGTTGTTCGCTGTTTAGCGGCGAAGAAGATGTAGTAAAAATGGCCCCGTTGCCGAAGGTGGAAAATCAGTTCACGCCACAGAAAGTGTGGAACACCTCGGTAGGCGATGGCGTCGGTGACTTCTACTCAAATCTGCATCCTGCCTGGCAGGACAACACCGTTTTTGCAGCCGATCGTTTTGGTATTGTCAAAGCGCTGGATGCCGCAGACGGTAAAGAAAAATGGAAAGTCGATCTCTCTGAAAAAACCGGTTTCTTCTCGAAAAACCGCTCAGCGCTGTTATCCGGCGGCCTGACCGCTGATGGCGATCGGGTTTATGTTGGCAGCGAGCGCGGCAAAGTTTATGCCCTGAACAGCAGCGATGGCAGCCTGGCCTGGCAGACCAGCGTCGCAGGTGAAGCGCTGTCTCGTCCTGTAGTCAGCGATGGTCTGGTACTGGTACATACCAGTAACGGCATGCTGCAGGGACTGGATCAGAGCAGCGGTGCGGTGAAGTGGAGCGTCAACCTGGATATGCCAGCGTTGTCTCTTCGCGGTGAATCTGCACCTGCTGTCGCATTTGGCGGCGCCATTGTCGGTGGCGACAACGGTCGCGTCAGTGCCGTGGTGATGAACCAGGGACAGCTGATCTGGCAGCAGCGTATTTCTCAGGTCAGCGGTGCCACTGAGATTGACCGTCTTAACGACGTCGATACCACGCCGGTTATCGTCAATGGCGTAGTGTATGCACTCGCTTACAACGGTAACCTGTCGGCGCTGGATCTGCGCTCTGGCCAGATTTTGTGGAAACGCGAAATTGGCGGTGTGAAAGATCTGATTGTCGATGCCGGTCGCATCTATCTGGTCGATCAGGATGACCGCGTGATTGCGCTGAACGCTGACGGCGGTGTTGCCATCTGGCGTCAAAGCGACCTGCTGCATCGCAACCTGACTTCTCCGGTGCTCTACAACGGCTACCTTGTGGTTGGCGACAGTGAAGGTTATCTGCACTGGCTAAACACCACTGATGGTCGTTTTGTTGCTCAGCAGAAACTGGATAGCTCAGGCTTCCAGACTGAGCCGGTGGTTGCCAGCGATAAGCTTCTGATCCAGTCGAAAGACGGCGAGGTTTATGCGATTACCCGTTAATGGGTAAACGTCTGGCAGGTGAAATCCTCCGTTTTGACGGCTCCTGATTTAATCAGGGGCCGTTTCGTTTTTAGTCAGGCATGGTATTCTTTGCGCCTTAAGCCTGAACTTAACGGCCAGAGCCGTTATAATCACGCCATTCGGGCGATTAATTATTTATTGAGGCATTTTGTTATGGTACCTGTGGTCGCGCTGGTTGGGCGTCCCAATGTGGGAAAATCTACGCTATTCAACCGCTTAACCCGCACACGTGATGCGCTGGTAGCGGATTTTCCTGGACTGACTCGCGATCGCAAATATGGTCGCGCCGAAGTGGAAGGGCGCGAATTTATTGTTATTGATACCGGTGGTATCGACGGCACCGAAGAGGGTGTTGAAACGCGGATGGCCGAGCAGTCACTGCTGGCGATTGAAGAAGCCGATGTTGTGCTGTTTATGGTTGATGCGCGTGCGGGCATGATGGCCGCCGATCAGCAAATTGCTAAGCATCTCCGCTCCCGTCAGAAAGCGACCTTCCTGGTGGCGAACAAAACTGACGGGCTCGATCCGGATCAGGCGGTTGTCGACTTCTATTCACTGGGCCTGGGCGAGATTCATGCCATTGCAGCCTCGCATGGTCGTGGTGTGAGTAGCCTGATAGAAGAGGCACTCCTGCCGTGGATGGACAAAGTTGAGGCGGTTGAGCTCACTGAAGAAGAAGAGAACCAGGCTTACTGGGCTGCGCTTGAAGCTGACGAGATTGCTGAGCAGGAAGCGGCGGAGGAAGAAGAAAACTTCGACCCGACTGGTTTGCCAATCAAACTGGCGATTGTTGGCCGTCCTAACGTAGGTAAGTCAACGCTTACTAACCGCATCCTCGGTGAAGATCGCGTGGTCGTCTACGACATGCCGGGCACCACCCGCGACAGTATTTATATTCCGATGGAGCGTGATGGACGTGAATACGTTCTGATCGACACCGCAGGCGTGCGTAAGCGTGCCAAAATCTCTGACACCGTTGAGAAATTCTCAGTCATCAAGACGCTGCAGGCGATTGAAGATGCCAACGTCGTGATGCTGGTGATTGATGCTCATGCCGGTATTTCCGATCAGGATCTCTCGCTGCTGGGCTTCATTCTTAACAGTGGTCGCTCGCTGGTGATTGTGGTCAACAAATGGGATGGCTTGTCGCAGGAAGTGCGTGATGAAGTGAAAGAGACGCTGGATTTCCGTCTGGGCTTTATCGATTTCGCCCGCATCCACTTTATCTCTGCGCTGCACGGGAGCGGCGTAGGTAATCTGTTTGAGTCGATCACGGAAGCCTATGACTGTTCGACCCGCCGCGTAAACACCTCGCTGCTGACCCGCATCATGAACATGGCGGCAGACGATCACCAGCCGCCGCTGGTACGCGGTCGTCGCGTTAAGCTTAAATACGCGCATGCTGGTGGCTATAACCCGCCTATCGTGGTGATCCACGGTAACCAGGTTAAGGATCTGCCTGATTCTTATAAACGCTACCTGATGAACTATTTCCGTAAATCACTTAACGTGATGGGAACGCCAATTCGCATTCAGTTCAAAGAGGGTGATAACCCTTATGAAGGCAAACGTAACCTGCTGACGCCAACGCAGCAGCGTAAGCGTAAGCGTCTGATGGCGCATATGAAAAAGAATAAGCGTTAACAAAATGAGGGCCATCTGGCCCTCTTTTTTTTTTGCGCTGAATAACGCAGGGTGGAGAACATAATGCGTGTGCTTTGTGAAAAATGTCAGCAACCGCTGTCGCTCAGCGACGGTGAATTTATCTGCACAGCCTGCGGAGCGCATTACCCGGCGCATCCCTGCTGTCCTGAGTGTCACCAGCCACTTGAAGTGCTGAAAGCCTGCGGCGCAGTGGACTATTTTTGCCGTAACGGACATGGTCTGATCTCCCGCAAGCGCGTAGTTTTCCAGCCACCCGGCCACTGACCTCGCTTTCAGCTACGCTTAAAATGTCAAATAAGGCAGAGCGATTCCTGGCCCTTTTTGTAGCAAAAATGCTATTACTCCGTAACAAACGCGTTGTATATGTTCACTCTGTAATGTACCAGGTGGTACAATCCTGCCGCGTCGTGGGAGGGGTCAGCCACATCCGTGCTCTTCCGGCCCACAGATTCTCACGGACGCGGGTCTGTTTATATTCGTTTTGAAACAGAGCAATGCTCTGCGCGGACGTGCATAACGCGCCAGAGTCCGGACGGCAACAGTCCGGATGCTCTGTTTATTCAGGAGAGTAAGTGTTATGGCTGAAACATCCTCCCGCTCCGGAAAGGGGCTGGGAATCGCATCCGTGCTGCTCGGACTGGTGCTGCTTGCTACCGGTCTGTTTTTTGCCATTGGCGGCGGTAAACTGGTAGCCCTTGGCGGCAGCAGGTACTTTTTAATTGCGGGTATCGTCACTGTACTCTCCGCAATTCAATTCTTCCGTCGCAAATCATCGGCAGTGGTTCTGTTCCTGCTGGTCTTTGTCGGCACCCTGATCTGGTCGCTGTTCGATGCGGGTCTGGAGTTCTGGCCGCTGGTCTCTCGCCTGATGGTGCCTGCCGGGCTGATGCTGCTGGCCTTCCTGATCTGGCCTTCACTGCGTAAGCACGAAGGTAAGCACTCACTGGCAAAACCCTCTTACGCCTTCTCTGCGCTATTGGCGGCAGGCATGGTGGTCACGCTGGTACAGATGTTCCAGCCCCATCCTACCGTTGCCGGCACCGGCGAAGAGCTGCCACTGATCCCGGTTGATAAAACCAGACAGCAGAAAGACTGGGATAATTACGGTAATACCCCGCAGGGCAGCCGCTTTGTGGCGCTGGACCAGATTACCCGCGATAACGTGAAGGATTTGAAAGTTGCCTGGACCTTCCACACTGGTGATACGCCTGTCAGCCCGACCGGAAACGGCGCAGAAGATCAGCAGACGCCATTGCAGATTGGTAACACCCTTTACCTCTGTACGCCGCACAACAACGTCATCGCCGTTGAAGCCAATACGGGTAAACAGATCTGGAAACGTGAAATCAATGCCAAAGCAGACGTCTGGCCGCGCTGCCGTGGTCTGGCTTACTTTGACGTAACCAGGCCGCTGCAACAGCCGGATAAGCCGGGTTCTTCACCTGTACCAGCCGCTGTGCTGCCAGCTGGTGACAGCTGCCAGCGTCGTATTCTGATGAACACCATCGACGCGCGTCTGATTGCGATCAACGCCGACAACGGTGAGTTCTGTGAAAACTTCGGCGATCACGGCATCGTTGATCTTAAAGCGGGACTGGGCCAGGCACCGGATCCACAGTATCAGCTGACGTCAGCGCCAACGCTGGCGGGCACCACCGTCGTGGTGGGGGGGCGTGTCGCAGATAACGTGCAGACTGATATGCCTGGTGGTGTGCTGCGTGGCTTTGACGTTATCACCGGTAAAATGCGCTGGGCATTTGACCCAGGCAATGTTGACCCGAATGCGATTCTGATGCCGGGTAAAGATTACACCCGCAGTACGCCGAACTCCTGGGCGCCGATGTCTTACGACCCGGCAATGAACACCGTGTTCATCCCGATGGGCAGTTCGTCGGTTGACCTCTGGGGTGCGAACCGTACCGAACTGGATCACAAATACGGTGCTTCGGTGCTGGCGCTGGATGCGACTACCGGTAAAGAGAAGTGGGTCTATCAGACCGTACATAACGATCTGTGGGACTTCGACCTGCCGATGCAGCCAAGCCTGATCGACTTCCCGCAGAAAGATGGCAGCACCACGCCAGCGGTGGTGATTGGTGGTAAAACCGGCATGATCTTCGTGCTTGACCGTATGACCGGCAAGCCGCTGACCAAAGTCGAAGAACTGCCGATGCCGCAGGGCCATATTCCGAACGAGCAGTACACGAAAACACAGCCACACTCGACCGGAATGCCGCAGATTGGCAACCAGACGCTGAAAGAGTCTGACATGTGGGGTGCAACGCCGTTTGATCAGCTTGCCTGCCGTGTCGCCTTCAAATCGATGCGCTATGACGGACTGTTCACCGTGCCAGACACCGACAAGTCGCTGAGCTTCCCGGGTTCGCTTGGGGGTATGAACTGGGGCAGCATGTCGATCGATCCGAACAACCATCTGCTGTTCGTCAATGACATGCGTCTGGGCCTGTGGGTTCAGATGATCCCGGCGGATACCAGCAGCATTGCCCGTGGCAGCAACGGCGGCGAAGCAATTAACACCGGTATGGGTGCCGTTCCGCTGAAAGGCACGCCTTATGCAGTGAATAAAAACCGCTTTATGTCGCCGCTGGGCATTCCTTGTCAGAAGCCGCCGTTTGGTACGCTGTCGGCGATTGACCTGAAAACCCAGAAAATCGTCTGGCAGGTGCCGGTCGGCACCGTGCAGGATACCGGTCCATTTGGCATCAAAATGCGCGTGAAAATGCCAGTTGGTATGCCAACGCTGGGCGGTACGCTGGCAACACAGGGTGGCCTGGTGTTCATCGCCGGTACCCAGGATTACTATCTGCGTGCCTTTGATTCTTCAACCGGTAAAGAGGTGTGGAAAGCACGCCTGCCGGTTGGCAGTCAGGGTGGCCCGATGAGCTACGTTTCACCGAAAGATGGTAAGCAGTACATCCTGATTTCAGCTGGTGGCGCACGTCAGTCACCGGACCGCGGTGATTACGTGATTGCTTACGCGCTGCCAGACAGCAAGTAATAACGCATAAGGAAAAGGGCCGACATTGTCGGCCCTTTTTATTTGCTTATTTTCCGTCGTGCCACAGCGCTTTTAGCTCCGGCGGCGCGACCTGTTCCGGAATCAGCAGCACAATAGTGCCTACCTCACGGCGGGTGGCATACTGAATCTGGATACGGAAATAACGCTGATCGCCACTGCCCACCTGCGCGGCTTTCTCCTCGGGTTCGCCCAGCGGCATTGCCTGCTCCAGCGCATGACAGACGCGCTGTTTTTCTGGCGCCGGCAACTCGCCAAGCATAAAGCGTCGTTCGGCGCGCAGCCCCGGAATAAAGGCCATGCCGCCTTCACGCGCGACGATGATGGTGGCATCATCTGTGAGTTCGGGCAGTTCACTCATAGCACGCCAACCTCCTTCCACGCCTGTTCAATAGCACTGCTGACCGACTCATTGAACCGCTTTTTACCATGCTCAATGGTGAAGCGGGCAAAGGTTTTGAAATCCGCATCCTGTGGCAGTTCGTCGTCACACACCGTGTCATACCAGGCATATCCCGCCTGTTCCCAGGCATAACCCCCCAGCGCTTTGGCCGCCAGATAAAAGGCCCGGTTAGGAATGCCGGAGTTGATATGAACACCGCCATTATCTTCACGGGTTTTCACGTAGTGATCCATGTGTGCCGGTTGCGGATCTTTGCCCAGCAGCGGGTCATCGTAGGCGGTGCCGGGTTCAGACATCGACCGCAGACCACGCCCATTAATACCCTTCGCCAGCAGGCCTTCACCAATAATCCAGTCTGCTTCATCCGCACGCTGCTTTTTGCTGAACTGTTTTACCAGCGAGCCAAAAACATCCGACAGCGACTCATTCAGTGCACCAGCCTGCTCAAAGTAGATCAACCCGGCTTCGTTTTCCGTGACGCCATGCGCCAGTTCGTGGGCCACAACGTCAATCGCAATGGTAAAGCGATTAAAAATTTCGCCGTCACCATCGCCAAATACCATCTGTTGACCGTTCCAGAAGGCGTTCTGGTATTTCTCACCGTAGTGCACGGTACCCAGCAACTTCAGGCCCTGACCATCCAGCGAATTACGCTGATACGCCTGCCAGAAGAAGTCATAGGTGACGCCAAGGTAGTCCCAGGCTTCTTCAGCCGCGACGTCATCATTACCTGGCTGGCCTTCCTGACGAACCAGCTTACCCGGCAGGGTTTCCTGGCTCTGGGCATCATAAATTTCACGGTCAACATGACCGCCCGCCGCCGTTTTCACGCCAGTCGATTTTTGCCAGTGTTCCGCCATCAGGTGCTGAACGTGCGTCAGGGTGCGGCGCGCCTGCGCCTGCTGATGGCCGGAACTGTGAGCGATAATCTTGCGAAGGATATAGGGAGGAATAACGCAGTAAGCCATGTGAGACTCCTTGGCAAAAAGGAATGAGTCAAAAGTATAGACCCGTCTGGCTGGTTAGACCTCATGAGTGAGGCCAGCGGTAATTGGAAAAATGTGAGGAGGCGCGCAGAGTCAGTATCAGGGAGCGGATTTGCGGCAGCGCTTATTTTTCAGACAATCATTCTGACGGATTATATGAGAACGCCTGGTAGCAAAAATTAGTCATAAAAATAGCCTGCCAGACCAGGTGGTCCTGATATGTGAGACCAGTTGTTAATGGAGAAATGTAAGTTGGCGGGCAGCGTCAGGAGGTGGTTTTGCGGCGGCGCTTTTTCTCAGGTAACAGCTGCGTCACCTGGCTTTCAACCCAGCCATCATCCAGACGGGTGCGCAGCAGGTCGCCGCTCTGAAGCTGTGCGGTTTGCTTCACCACCTGACCGGCGATGTCGGTGGTCACGCTAAAACCACGCGCCAGCGTTGCCAGCGGGCTGACACCTTCGAGCTGTGCGACCAGCTGACCAAACTGTTGTTTATTGCTGTTCAGCTGCGTTGCCATGCTCTGCTGCAGGCGATAGTGCCAGCTTTGCAGCTGTTTTTGCGCCTCGAACAGACGCTGCTGCGGCTGCCGGGCGTTGAGTCGATGCGCCAGGCGATCCTGCTGACGTGTGGCCTGACGAAGGCGCGTTTCCATCGCTTCACCCAGACGCTGTTGCAGGCGGAACAGGGCGGTCTGCTGACGGGCCAGCCGCAGCTGCGGATGCTGCTGCTGCAGGCGATGCTCAAGACGCGTGTAAAGCCGCTGCTGGCACGCCAGGTAGTAATCCATCGCCATCTCCAGCCGCTGCTGCTGCGACTGCAACTGGCGCAACAGCTCCAGCTGGTTGCGGCTGACAATTTCTGCGGCTGCTGAAGGGGTAGGGGCGCGTAAATCGGCGACGAAGTCGGCAATGGTGACGTCGGTTTCATGACCGACGGCGCTGACGATGGGAATGCGGCTGGCAAAAATGGCGCGCGCCACCCGTTCGTCGTTAAAGCTCCATAAATCTTCCAGCGAACCGCCGCCGCGCCCGACGATTAACACATCGCACTCGTTACGCAGGTTGGCAATTTCAATTGCCCGGACAATAGCGGCTGGCGCATCGACGCCCTGTACCACGGTCGGGTAGATGACCACGGGCAGGGAGGGATCCCGGCGATGCAGGACGCGTAACACATCGTGCAGCGCCGCGCCGGAGGAGGAGGTGATCACCCCGACCTGACGCGCCGGTTCCGGCAGCGGTTGCTTATGCTGTGGCTCAAATAAGCCTTCGCTCGCCAGCTTTGCTTTCAGCAGTTCAAACTGCTGCTGCAGCAAGCCTTCCCCCGCCGGATGCATGCTTTCGGCAATCAGCTGATAGTCACCACGAGGTTCATAGAGGGTAATGTTAGCGCGTACCAGTACCTGCTGACCATGCTGGGGACGGAAGGTGACGCGACGATTGCTGTTGCGGAACATGGCGCAGCGAACCTGAGCGCCATCATCTTTCAGCGTGAAGTACCAGTGACCGGAAGCCGGTTGGGTGAAGTTGGAGATCTCAGCGCTGATCCAGACCAGGCCCATCTCTTTCTCCAGCAGCTGACGCACTGTCGTATTGAGACGGCTGACGGTAAAAATATTGGCAGTAGATGGCAGCGACATGTGACGAAGATCAAATTCCAAATCAGCAGGTTAATTCATCGATACTACAGGGCTGTCAGTGCGGATCAAGGGTTTTTCGTAAATAATGCTGGAGGCAATCGATTACGGCCTGTATAATGCCGCGGCAATATTTTATCTATTCTCAATCACCCGAGGTGGAGTATTGCCATGTTAAGAATCGCTAAAGAAGCACTCACTTTTGACGACGTTCTGCTCGTCCCTGCACACTCCACCGTCCTGCCGAATACGGCCGATCTCAGCACTCAGCTGACCAAAAATATCCGTTTAAATATTCCTATGCTCTCCGCTGCCATGGATACCGTGACCGAAGCGGGTCTGGCGATTGCGCTGGCACAGGAAGGCGGTCTTGGCTTCATCCATAAAAACATGTCGATTGAACGCCAGGCGGACGAAGTGCGCAAGGTGAAGAAACATGAAAGCGGCGTGGTTACTGAACCCCAGACCGTTCTGCCAACGACACCCCTGGCTGATGTTAAAGTGCTGACCGAGCGCAACGGCTTTGCGGGCTACCCGGTCGTTAACCGCGACAACGAACTGGTGGGTATCATCACCGGTCGTGACGTGCGCTTTGTGACTGACCTTTCTCAGCCGGTCTCTGCGGTTATGACCCCGAAAGATCGTCTGGTGACGGTGAAAGAGGGCGAAGCGCGCGATGTGGTGCTGCATAAAATGCACGAAAAGCGCGTTGAGAAAGCGCTGGTCGTGGATGACAGCTTCCATCTGCTGGGCATGATTACCGTTAAAGACTTCCAGAAAGCCGAACGCAAACCTAACGCCTGTAAAGATGCGCAGGGTCGTCTGCGTGTGGGTGCAGCGGTGGGTGCCGGTGCCGGTAACGAAGAGCGTATTGATGCGCTGGTCGCAGCGGGCGTTGACGTGCTGCTGATTGACTCTTCACACGGCCATTCTGAAGGCGTGCTGTCACGTATCCGTGAAACCCGTGCTAAATATCCGGACCTGGAAATTGTCGGCGGTAACGTCGCCACTGGTGCAGGCGCACTGGCGCTGGTCGCGGCAGGCGTCAGTGCCGTTAAAGTCGGTATCGGCCCTGGCTCTATCTGTACGACCCGTATTGTCACCGGTGTGGGCGTTCCGCAGATCACTGCCGTTTCTGACGCGGTCACCGCGCTGGAAGGCACCGGCATTCCGGTCATTGCCGATGGCGGTATCCGTTTCTCTGGTGACATCGCCAAAGCGATCGCCGCCGGTGCGTCCTGTGTGATGGTGGGTTCCATGCTGGCGGGGACCGAAGAGTCACCGGGCGAAATCGAACTCTATCAGGGCCGTTCATTCAAATCCTATCGCGGCATGGGCTCACTGGGCGCGATGTCCAAAGGCTCTTCTGACCGTTACTTCCAGACCGATAACGCCGCTGACAAACTGGTGCCGGAAGGTATCGAAGGCCGCGTGGCCTATAAAGGCCGTCTGAAAGAGATCGTACATCAGCAGATGGGCGGCCTGCGTTCGTGCATGGGCCTGACCGGTTGCCCGACCATTGACGACCTGCGCACTAAAGCGGAATTTGTCCGCATCAGCGGCGCGGGCATCAATGAGAGCCACGTGCATGACGTGACCATCACCAAAGAGTCACCAAACTACCGCATGGGTTCATAATCCCGATTTCCCGCCCGGCTCATGCCGGGCGCTTTTATTGATCAAGTCACCGTTCTGGAAACCCCTCAATGACGACGGAAAATATCCATAAGCACCGCATTCTGATTCTCGATTTCGGCTCACAATATACTCAGCTGGTTGCCCGCCGCGTGCGCGAGCTTGGCGTTTACTGTGAACTCTGGGCATGGGATGTCACCGAAGAGCAGATCCGCCAGTTCAATCCAAGCGGTATCATCCTTTCAGGCGGCCCGGAAAGCACCACCGAACTGAACAGCCCGCGCGCACCTGACTATGTCTTCAGCGCTGGCGTGCCGGTGCTGGGCGTCTGCTACGGTATGCAGACCATGGCGATGCAACTGGGCGGCACCGTTGCTGGCTCAAACGAGCGCGAATTCGGTTATGCGCAGGTCGAAGTCACCACACCAAGTGCGTTGGTTCGCGACATTGAAGATGCGATCAGCGCCGCCGGTAAACCGCTGCTGGATGTCTGGATGAGCCACGGTGACAAAGTCACGGCGATCCCGGCTGACTTCGTCACCGTGGCCAGCACAGAAACCTGTCCGTTCGCCATCATGGCCAACGAAGAGAAGCGTTTCTACGGCGTGCAGTTCCATCCGGAAGTGACTCACACCCGCCAGGGTCTGCGGATGCTCGAGCGCTTCATCATCGACATCTGTGAATGTGAAGCCCTGTGGACGCCTGCCAAAATTATCGAAGATGCCGTTGAGCGCCTGCGTGAGCAGGTGGGTAACGACAAAGTAATCCTCGGTCTGTCAGGTGGTGTGGACTCCTCTGTCACGGCGATGCTGCTGCATCGCGCTATTGGTGATCGTCTGACCTGCGTGTTTGTGGATAACGGTCTGCTGCGTCTGAACGAAGCACAGCAGGTGATGGATATGTTTGGCGACCACTTCGGTCTCAACATTATCCATGTACCGGCTGAAATGCGTTTTCTGGATGCGCTGGCGGGTATCGATGAGCCTGAAGCCAAGCGTAAAACCATTGGTCGCGTCTTTGTGGAAGTGTTCGACGAAGAAGCGCTTAAGCTGCAGGACGTGAAGTGGCTGGCGCAGGGCACCATCTATCCGGACGTGATTGAATCGGCGGCCTCAGCCACCGGTAAAGCGCACGTGATCAAATCGCACCACAACGTCGGTGGCCTGCCGAAAGAGATGAAGATGGGCCTGGTTGAGCCGCTGAAAGAGCTGTTCAAAGACGAAGTGCGCAAAATTGGTCTGGAGCTGGGCCTGCCGTACGATATGCTCTACCGCCATCCGTTCCCGGGTCCGGGTCTGGGTGTGCGCGTGTTGGGCGAAGTGAAGAAAGAGTATTGCGACCTGCTGCGTCGTGCCGATGCTATCTTCATTGAAGAGCTGCACAAAGCGGATCTCTACAACAAAGTCAGCCAGGCGTTCACCGTTTTCCTGCCGGTTCGTTCGGTCGGCGTGATGGGTGATGGCCGTAAGTATGACTGGGTTGTCTCGCTGCGTGCGGTGGAAACCATCGACTTTATGACCGCACACTGGGCGCACCTGCCATATGATTTCCTTGGCCGTGTCTCTAACCGCATCATCAATGAAGTCGACGGCATCTCCCGCGTGGTGTATGACATCAGCGGTAAGCCACCGGCGACGATCGAGTGGGAATAACCAGGCCTCAGCCAGGTAATCTCTGATAATTCTGAAGCCCGCTCCCAAGCGGGCTTTTTTTATTGCTCTGACCGTGCGCAGACTCGCTGTTTTAACCTTTCACCACATCCACACCCATCGCTGGTGTTTTCCTGTTCACTTTGCCGGAAATTACGCTATCCTCCATGCAGTAAAAGCCCGCAACTGACGTCATTGGTGTCCCGCTTTTATCCGCCGCTTTCACCGATTGTCTGTATCCCAACGCCACCGCTTACTGAAACCGCCTGCTGATCAGGCGTTTCGTGATTTTTACGTCACCAGGAATGTTGTCATGCTCTCACTGAAAGTGTTCAGCCTGTTTTTTGTTGCCGTACTGCTGTTATCGCTCGGAGCCAGCATTGCGCAGGCAGCGCGTCACGGCGAAAGTTCAGAGCCAGGTGGCTGGGCGACTGCCCGGCGCGATTCGGCTGGCATAGCGCCCGATCCGCGCGCTTTATATAGCCTGGCTATCGTCCAGGTCTACGCTGCGCCGACCTATGGCTGGAAAGGGCGGGTGGCGGTGCATCCCTGGATCATTTTTAAACGTGCGGGTGAAACGCACTACACGCGTTATGAAGTGATTAGCTGGGGCAGCGGCGATAAGGTTCGCCGTAACACCAACCTGCCAGATGGCTACTGGTATGGCGCAAAACCGCGGCTGCTGGTGGAACATCGCGGACCGGAAGCCGAAGCGATGATCCCGCAGATAGAAGCCGCCATTAACTCGTATCCGTGGCCGACAACCTACCGTGCCTGGCCAGGACCGAACAGCAATACTTTCCTGGCGCACATTGGCCGCGAAGTGCCAGCCCTGAGGCTTGATCTCCCCGCCAATGCGCTGGGCAAAGATTACCGGCCACTGTGGCGTCCTGTCGGGCTGCCGCCATCCGGGCGCGGTGTGCAGGTGTCGATTCTGGGCGTAGCGGGCGTGACACTGGGTGCAGAAGAGGGATTTGAAATGAACCTGCTGGGTCTGAACATGGGACTCGATTTTTCGCCGTTCCGGCTGCGGCTGCCGTTTATTGGCGGTCTGGGCAACGACAATCTTCAGCAGGATAAGCCCTGACAATATGGCCCCGTCAGGGGCCGTTTTGCCTCAGCACACGCCAAAGTCACCCTCTTCGTGATAGAGGTTGACGCTCTCTGCCTTTACTTCGATCTCTTTCTTCGCTGCATCATCAACGCGCGCGCACCACAGGGTGTCGCCTTCCACGCGCAGCACCTGCATTTTAGGGCCGCCGGTTTTGGACTGAACAAAATCCTCTGCTTTAAACATATTGCCTCCATTAATTATCGTTACTGCTGCCGATCGTTTTTTGCGTGACGTTTTCCAGTTTATACCCTGACTGTTTTACTGCGAGAAAAAGTCTCCGCATGCTGAACCGCGTTAAGAAATATTCATTGAGTTGTCAGTTGACAACTCACACATTCGGCGTCAGCATAGGGGGGACATATGGCAAGGAAGCGGCATCCCAGTAAAGAGATAGAGATGGCATTACGTTACGCTGAATCCCACGGCTGGCTGGTGGTTACCGGAGGCCATCATGCCTGGGGCAAAATGTACTGTCCAAAAAATCTGTTGATGTGCCGATGCGGGGAGTTCTGTCTGACCTGTATCTGGAGTACACCGAAAAATGTACATCAACATGCCCGTGCGCTGCGGCGCGTGGTCGATAACTGTCATTATCTGAAGTCCTGACACAGCACAAGGAGAGGCATATGGAATATTGTTTTACGCTGCGGTTCAGCCTGCCGGAAGGGCATGCGCCGGTGGATGAACTGCTTGAAACGCTGGCAGCAGCAGGCTGTGATGATGCGCTGATCGGCCTGGGGATGCCAGGGCGAATAGCATTTGAGTTCAGCCGGGAGTCTGACTCTGCAACGGACGTATTAAAGCAGGCGGAAGAGGATGTACTGCGCGCGATACCGGGTGCCACACTGGTGGAAGCGGCACCCGATTTTGTGGGCCTGACAGACGTGGCGGAGATCATCGGCATGACGCGACAGAATATGCGCAAACTGATGCTTAGCCACCGCCCGCCGTTTCCGCTGCCGGTGCATGACGGTAAAACTGCCATCTGGCACCTGTCGGATGTACTGGAGTGGCTGAGCCAGCGCGGCAATTATGCGCTGCCTGCGGCCACCCGTGAGCTGGCGCAGGTAACGCGGCAGCGCAATCTTAATGGATCGCTGCAACGTTACGGCCTTCACACCTGATCAGTGCGGCAGCAGGAAGATCGTTGCCAGTCCCAGGAAGATAAAGAAGCCGCCGGTATCGGTAAGGGCGGTGATCAATACGCTGGAGCCAACGGCGGGATCGCGATTCATTTTAGTCATGACCAGCGGCACCAGCACGCCCATCAGCGCGGCCAGCAGCAGATTAAGCGCCATGGCCAGCATCATAACGCCGCCAAGCGCCATATTGTCATACATCAGCCAGGTGATGCCGCCCATGATGCCGCCCCAGAACAGGCCGTTGATCAGCGCCACGCCAAGCTCGCGGACGATCAAAAACGAAAAGTTGCCCGGTTCAACCTGATGTAAGGCCAGCGCCCGCACAATCATGGTAATGGTCTGATTACCGGTGTTGCCACCGATACCCGCGACAATCGGCATCAGGGTGGCGAGGGCGACGATCTGTGAAATCGTTCCTTCAAACAGTCCGATGACCCGCGAGGCGACAAAGGCGGTACAGAGATTAATCGCCAGCCAGGCCCAGCGTTTACGCACCGATTTACGCACCGGCGCGAAAACATCCTCTTCCTGACTGATACCGCCCATTTTACGGATGTTGCTTTCGTTTTCGGCATTCACCAGGTCGATGATGTCTTCAATGGTCACACGGCCAATCAGTTTGCCTTTTGCGTCAGTGACGGCGGCAGAGATCAGGTTATAACGCTCAAAGGCACTGGCGGCATCTTCGGCCTTATCGTTGAGCTGGAAGGTGGTCGGGCGCGCGTTCATGACGTCGCTGACCAGGGTTTTAGGTTTGTTAAGCAGGATATCCGTCAGCATCAGCTCGCCCAGCAGCTGGTTGTCTTTATTGGTGATAAACAGCTTATCCGTGCCGTTTGGCATGTCTTTACGCTTACGCAGAAAACGCTGTACCGTTGCCAGCGTGACATCGTCGCGCACCGTCAGAATATTGAAATCCATCACCCGGCCCACGCGATCGCGATCGAGCTGTACCATATCGAACATGCGGGCGCGCAGAGCAGGCTCCACGGTCGCCAGCAGACGTCCGGTCAGGTCACGCGGCAGATAACGCGCCAGCCAGACCTGGTCGTCGATATCCAGCGGCTGGATAGCACGCAGAATATCGCGATCGCTCATCTCCTCGGTGAGGCTGGCCCAGACCGTTTCAGAGGCTTCGACCAGTACGTGTCCGCGCCGCTCATTCGGCACCAGCCGCCATAGCGCCTGACGCTCCTCTTCGGGCAGGGCTTCGAGAATATCCGCGAGGTCAGCGGCATGCAGTTGCAGAATGTCCTGTTCCAGCGCATCACGCTGGGCCGCATTTTCACGTTGCTGTTCAGGATTGAGATCGCCGGATTTCGCCAGCAGAGAATCAACCAGATCGTGCTCGTTGAGCAGCAGCGTCAGAATGCGATGACGTATTTCACTTAAACGTTGAGAGTGAGAGGCAGACACATTGGATCCCTTTAGTCTGAAAGCACCAGCACGAAGTGTAGCGTTTCGCCTGAAAAAGGGATGCAAAAAAGAGTCCAGTTGTCTGGATAACATTTACTTTTAAGGCGTCTTTCAGGCGAAAAATCAGTATTTGTTAGCGCGTATCACCTGATGTGACGGTAACGGGTTCAGGAATCGCTTTCTGTTGCTGGTGATGCTCGAAGGCAGCGGGCAGGATAAATATCAGGCGACTAAAGAGAATGATAAAACTGATCAACAGCACAATGCGGGTCATGGTGCCGGTTTTTTGACGTCTTCGGGGAGAAATAGCGCTGTTCACGCGGGGTGGTTCCTGTAATGACCCCATCAGGGGCGACTGCAATATTTAGTCACAGTCGCCTGATGAAATCAATCGCTGTTGAAAAAAACAGCAGATAAAGATCAGTAACTCGCTTTTTGCGCCAGCAGCGTCGCAAAGCGGCAGGTAATGCGGTTGCCATTTTCATCTTTGCGATGCAGCTGACCGGGATGTTCATTGTACTTCACGATGTGCCAGTTGCGGTAATAATGGCTCAGCTCGCCCGACTTAAAAGCAAAAGCGAAATCAGCCGGGCAGGGCATATCTTCCGTGTTCATCGCTGCCACAATCAGGTTGTAACCCTCCCTGACCGTACAGGCCTGCATGTCGGCAATCAGCTGTGGAATGGTCTGCGGCTGCAGGAACATCATCACCACGGTCGACAGCACAAAGTTGAAGCCGCCGTTAAAGCGCGTGTTGTTCAGGTCGCGCTGCTCGGTATGAATACCGCTGAGATTTTCCTGCGCAATAATTTCCTGCAGGCGCGCCAGGCTTTGCGGATTATGGTCCCATGCCGTGACGTCAAAGCCGTGCTGGTTCAGAAACAGCGTATTGCGTCCCACGCCACAGCCCAGATCAAGCGCCTTGCCGACGTTGAGCTGGGGCAGCGCCGCAACCACTTCAGAGTGGGGCGGCGTTAAACCATAGGTTTCGGCAAAATAGTTTTCGGCTGAAAGGGGTGCAGTTGGTTGTGTCATATTCATCAATTCAGTTAAACGGGCGCAAGGCGCCCGGGTTGTCAGGCTTCTTCTTCGAGGATCAGCTTCCATCCTGTTACGTCGTTCCAGTAAACCTGCTCACGTTCCAGATCGAGCTGAACCAGGTTGTTCTGGGTGAAGTAGCCCGCCGGGAAAATCAGCGTCCAGTGGCCGTCATCGCATTTCAGGGTTAACGCATCCGGACGCGTAGTAGCCTGACGCTGATTATTCAGCAGAGTACCCAGGCGCAGCAGGAAAATCAGCGGCACAAACTGCTTTTTCTTAAACAGCGTCACGCGCGGCAACTCGTCGAGCTTCACTGCTTTGCGGTGGAATCTGACCAGCGCCGCCAGCAGCATCTGCTGATCCTGATTGAAGCCAGGCAGGTTGGTGTTTTGCAAAATGTAGGCGGAATGACGTTGCAGGGCGCTGTGATTAATTGTCAGACCCACTTCGTGCAGCATCGCCGCCCACTTCAGCAGGGCTGCCAGCTGCGGATTGGCCAGTTTCGGGTTCTGCTCGCGCCACTGCAGATAAAGCTGCTCGGTGGTATCCAGCACGCGGCGCGCCTGATCGCTGTCGATGGCGTAATGATTCGCCAGACTTTGTGCTGTACGGCTGCGAATATCCTGATGGCGGAAACGGCCCTCCATCTCATAGAGCACGCCTTCACGCAGCGCACCATCAGAAAGACGCAGCTCGCGAATCGCCAGCGCATCAAAGACGCCACACAGAATCGCCAGTCCGGGTACAAACACGCCTTTGCGCTCTTCTGACAGGCCCGGCAGGCTGAGGGCCGCAAAGGATTTATGTTTCATCACCTCGTCATAGAGCTTTTCGAGGCGCTCAGGCGTAATCAGCTTCTCTTTCTCATCCATTGCCTGCAGCACTTCGCAGGCGGCCTTGATGGTGCCGGACGCACCCAGCGCATATTGCCAGCCATGCAGACGATATTGCCACGCCAGCGTTTCCAGCTTCTGCGCCGCCGCTAAGCGGGCGCGACGGAAGTTTTCACGGCTGATTTCGCCTTTCGGGAAATAGAGCTGGGCGAAACTGACGCATCCCATGCGCCGGCTCTCAACCAGTTGCGGTTCAAAATCCTCGCCAATCACCAGCTCGGTAGAGCCGCCGCCGATGTCGATCACCAGCTTGCGACCTTTCTCTGGCTGCGTGTGCTCAACACCCATAAAGATCAGACGCGCCTCTTCATGACCTGAAATCACTTCGATCGGATAGGGGATCACTTCAGCCGCACGCTGCAGGAAGGTTTCGGCGTTAACCGCCTCGCGCAGCGTATGGGTGCCGACAATCGTCACGTTGCTGGGGCTGAAGCCCTGCAGGCGCTCGGCAAACAGCGCCAGACAGGCTAAGCCGCGCTCCATCGCCTCTTCGCTGAGGTTATGTTGAGCATCCAGCCCGTCAGCCAGATGGACGCGCTGTTTAAGGCGGCCCAGTACCTGCATCGCACCATCGACAACCCGCGCAATCACCATATGGAAACTGTTCGAGCCCAGGTCAATCGCCGCAAACTCCTGGGGTTTTGGCGTACTTTTATGAGAAATTGGCATAGGATTTATTCAGGTTGTTCCAGTTTCTTGATGTAATCATAGATGGCCAGCTGCGAGCGCACTTTACGGCGATTGCCACGCTGGACGTAATGGTTACTCAACTCTTTATCGACGATGCGGGCTTTCACCGTATCACTTAACTGAATAGCAATAATGTCGAGTATGCGCTGCCGGATGTGGGGATCGAGAATCGCCACGGCCACTTCGATGCGGTAATCAATGTTACGTGTCATCCAGTCAGCGGAGGAGAGGAACACCTTCTTATCGCCGCCATTCTCAAAAATATAGACGCGATCGTGTTCCAGATAACGGTCAACAATACTGATGACACGAATATTTTCACTGATCCCAGGCAGGTCCGGGATTAATGAGCACATTCCGCGCACCAGAAGATTGACCTTCACCCCTACGCTGGAGGCTGTATAAAGCCGATCTACCAGACCTTTGTCTACCAGATTGTTGATTTTCAGAGTAATACCGCAGGGCTTATTCTGCTGTGCATTGGCAATTTCGGTGTCGATCAGTTCATACAGCATCCGGCGCGAGTTCTGTGGCGACACCATCAGGTGATCGAACGTCACGGGCCGATAAGGATTCTCAATAAAGTTGAACACCCGACGTACTTCATTGGTGATGCGCGCATCCGCGGTCAGCAGTGAGTAGTCGGTATAAAGCCGCGCGGTCTTCTCGTTAAAGTTGCCGGTGCCGATATGCGCGTAGCGCACAATCTCTTCGCCTTCGCGGCGTGAGATCAGGAACAGCTTGGCGTGGATCTTCAGGCCAGGTGCAGAGAAAATCACATGCACGCCCGCTTCGGTCAGGCGTTTCGCCCAATAGATGTTGGCTTCTTCATCGAAGCGTGCCTGCAGCTCAACGACCACCGTGACTTTTTTACCGTTATAGGCGGCATGGATCATCGCATCCATGATGCGCGAGTGTTTCGCGACGCGGTAGATGTTGATTTTGATCGCCAGCACGCTGGGGTCAAATGACGCCTGACGCAGCAGTTCCAGCACGTGTTCAAAGGTGTGGTACGGATAGTAGAGCAGCACGTCGCGGTCGCGAATCGCATCGAAGCCGTTGCGGAAGCCATCAAAACCGATGTGGCGAATCTGCGGCAGCGGGCGGTTCACCAGGTTATTTTTGCCGACGTTCGGGAAGCCGATAAAGTCTTTGAAGTTGTGGTAGCGGCCGCCTGGCAGGATGGAGTCCAGGTTAGAGATGGAAAGCTTGTGGCACAGCAGCGACACCATCGTGTCGGGCATATCGCGCTGATAGACAAAACGCACTGGTTCCGCCGTCAGTCGCTGCTTCAGGCTGGAGGACATCAGCTCCAGCAGGCTCGACTCCATCTCCGTGACCAGATCGTACTCGGCGTCGCGCGTCATTTTCATTGAATAGGCGTTGAGCGCGTCGAAGTCATAGAAGCCTTTAAAAATGTCATCCAGGCAGTAACGCAGAATGTTATCCAGCAGGATCATCGGTTTACGGCGGCGCGGTGGCTCTGCCGGTAAATTGATGAAGCGCGGCACTTTATCGGACGGGATCTCCAGCAGCGCATACTGAATATTGTCACCGCGAATGATCTCAACCGCCAGATAGGTGTAGTCATCTTTAAGGAATTCGGTCAGATCCGTTTCCTGGGTGATCAGAATCGGGGAGATATGCTGGCGCAACTCATGCTTGAAATAGTGACGCAGCCACGCCTGCTGATTGGATGAGAGCTGACGTTCGTTGATCAGGAAGATCTGGTTGCGAGCCATTTCCAGCAGCAGATCGTTATAAAGCGCATCAAACTCCTGATCGGACTTCATTACGCGCTGCTGAATTTTTTTAAAAAGATGGCGTGGCGTACTGGCAGAACCCTGCTCTTCACCAATCAGAATGCGGCGTTTGAGGTCGGCGAAACGCACTTTATAGAATTCGTCGAGATTGTTGGAGTAGATGCCCAGAAAGCGCATCCGCTCAATCAGTGGATTGCTTTTGTCTGCTGCTTCCTGCAAAACCCGTTCATTAAAGGATAACCAGCTTAATTCTTTTTCAATATAAAGCTTTACCTGACCCATTCTCACTCCATTTAGCGGTTGCAGGACTGAAGATCCAGTATCCATCAACATTATGGCGAGAGTATGGCAGCGTTGTCCAACGCAAGGAGTTGTCTTATCAATCGGCTACGGGCAACATAGCGGCTTATTTTGGCCTGCTACCGGAACCGCATGAGCGCAAACCACATTCCTGTCCAATTCAGCGATCGCAAGCGTCGTGCCGTTGATCGTCTGACGCGGCGGCTGATCACCTGCTGTGGCGTCGCGATCCTGCTGCTGATGCTGCTGCTGTTCTGCTGGCTGATTGGCGTGGTATTACCGCTGTTTAATGCGCCGGGCCTGCAGATCGCGGCCAGCCAGCAACTCTGGGATCGTACGCCCGCCTTAGCGATAGGCAATCAGGGCAATATCGGCTGGCGTATCAGCGCGCACGGTGCAGCACGTTTTATTCCACTGGATGGTCAGCCTGCGGAGCCGGCGCTGGCGCTGACCCCGGCGCCCGATGAGGTGGTGCAGAGTGCTGATGGGCAGACGCTGCTACTGAATATGCAGGGCGCGCTGACGCTGATGCAGCCTGCGACTGACCAGCAGTGGCGCTTCCCGCTGGGCGACAAACCCTTTCATCTGCCCGACGGTGCCGTGACAAAGATGGCGCTGGCGACGCGTCATGCGGGTCAGTGGCGCATCGCTGCTCTCACTGAGGCCGGCCTGCGGGTGCTGACGCTCGGCACCGATCGTCAGGCGTCGGTTATCCCGCTGCCGCAACGCCAACTGGATCTGCTGGCGCTCTCACCGTCCGGCGATCTGCTCTACACCACCGAAGGCACGCTGCTGCGGGTCTGGCAGCTCGATGATGACCATGCCCTGCTGCGCGAAACGCATACTCTGTCGCAGCCCCCACAAAGTCTGCATCTGCTGGTGGGCGGCAAAAGCCTGCTGATTCAGGATCGCAGTGGCGTCACCCAATGGTTTGCTATCGCCAGCGACAAGGGGCCGCGCCTGCAGCGTATCCGGACCTTTGCCGACAGCGACGGCGAGACGATTCTGGTGACAGAATCACAGCGTCGCGTGTTTGCCACACTCAGTAAGCAGGGGATGCTGCGGCTCTTTGCCAGCAAGCAAAACGGCCCGATACTGCAGCGTCAGCTGGAACCTGGCATTGTGCAGTCGCAGTTTTCGCCCCATGGCGACAGCCTGCTGATTGAACGGGCGGGAAGCTGGCAGACCCTGCGGCTTGATAATCCGTGGCCGGACGTCACCTGGCGCAATTTCTGGCAGAAAATCTGGTATGAAAACTATCCCGAACCCGATTGGGTCTGGCAATCCACCGCCGCCGGTGACAGCTATCAGGCTAAGTTCAGCCTGATGCCAATGGTGATGGGAACGCTGAAAGCGGCCAGTTTAGCGCTGCTGTTTGCCACGCCGCTGGCGCTGGCCGCAGCGATGTACACCGCGTGGTTTATGGCACCGGGGCTGCGGCGCTGGGTTAAACCGGCCATCGAGATGATGGGCGCGCTGCCAAGCGTAGTGGTGGGGCTGATTGCCGGAATCTGGCTCGCGCCGCATATTGGTCAGGCGCTGGTGGGTGTACTGCTGCTGCCCGTAACGCTGGCAGGCGCGCTGCTGTTATGTGGCGTATTCAGCGCGCGTTTACCGCCGCGCTGGCGTCAGCCGGGGCGTGAGGTACTGATTCTGCTGCCGCTGTTGCTGCTGGTTACGCTATTGACGCTGTGGCTGCCCACCCTGTTTATACCGGATGCGGGCGACTGGCTGCCGCATTACGAGCAGCGCAACCTGCTGGTGGCCGCGCTGGCGATGGGCTTTGCGCTGGTGCCGCTGATTTTCACCCTCTCCGAAGATGCCCTCTTCAGCGTACCTGCGGCGCTGGGCCAGGGTTCACTGGCTCTGGGCGCAACGTCGTGGCAAACCCTGACACGCGTCGTACTGCCGGGTGCCTCCGCCGGGATTTTTGCCGCGCTGATGATCGGTCTGGGACGTGCCGTAGGAGAAACCATGATTTTGCTGATGGCGACCGGCAACACGCCGCAAAGTGAAGGTGGCCTGTTCAGCGGCCTGCGCGCGTTGTCCGCCAATATCGCCATTGAGATGCCGGAAGCCGCAGCAGGCAGTGCGCACTATCGCGTGCTGTTTCTCAGTGCCCTGATGCTGCTGCTGTTTACGCTGGTGATTAACACGGTTGCCGAGCTGATCCGTCAGCGACTGCGTCAGCGCTACAGCCAGCATGAGGAACAGGCATGAAGGCGATGCGACAGAACGATCGCTGGCGCTGGTTAACGGCTGGTGCTGTCGCCGTCTGCCTGCTGGCCTTTACGCTGCTAATCGGGCTGCTGGCGTGGCAGGGCGTCCGTGCTTTCTGGCCGCAGGGTGTGGACCTCTATACCTTCAGCCAGCCTGAAGGTGGCGAAACGCGCCTGCTGGGCGAAACTCTGGAGCATCAGCGGCGTTTCCCGGCTCCGGCCGATGAGCAGGGCAACAACGGCGGACAGGTGCATCGCTATCTGATTAAAACCGGTAACCGTGACTGGGACGCCCCCGATTTCCGCATGGTCTACAGCCGCGCGGCCGCGAAGGTCAGTCAGCCGCCGGACGTCATGGTGCTGCAGCGGCGCAGCCACGGTCAGGCCTATGGCTGGTTTGTCGGCCTGCGTGAAGATAACGAAGAGCTGACCGCGCAGGATCCCGATGCGCTACTGCATCAGCGGCTTGGACAGGTGCAGATGCTGGTGCGGCAGGCTAACCAGATTCGCCGGGTGGATATGGCGCGCCTTAACAGCCAGCGCGAAGAGCTTGATGAGCAGGCGGCCACAGACCGGACAGCCGGACGCTTTGATCTGCAGGCAGAGTCAGAATATCAGGCCAATCAGGCGGCGTTGCAGCGGCGCTTTAATCAGCTGAGTGAAACACTGGCTTCTCTGCAACAGCAGAGTCAGCGCGATCTGTTAATCCTGCGGGATGTGCAGGGCAACGAACATGCTATTCCGCTGACCGAAATTGTCGATAGCTGGAAGCCGAACGCGATGACGCTGACCGGCAAAACCGGGCATTTTCTGCATCAGTTGTGGCGTTTCGTCAGTGATTCACCCGCCGGGGGCGAAAGTGAATCAGGCGCATTTCCGGCGATCTTCGGCACCGTGCTGATGGTGCTGCTGATGTCGGTGGTGGTGATGCCGCTGGGCGTTATCGCCGCTATCTGGCTGCATGAATATGCCGGACGGAATGCGCTGACCAGACTGGTACGCATCGCGGTGGTCAATCTGGCCGGCGTCCCTTCCATTGTTTATGGGGTATTTGGTCTGGGCTTCTTTGTCTGGCTGGCAGGCGGCACGATTGATCAGCTCTTCTTTGCCAGCACGTTGCCCAACCCCACCTTCGGCACGCCAGGTTTACTCTGGGCGTCGCTGACCCTGGCGTTACTGACGCTGCCGGTAGTCATTGTGGCGACCGAAGAGGGCTTATCCCGTATTCCCAACAGCCTGCGGCAGGGTTCGCTGGCGCTGGGCGCGACCCAGGCGGAAACGCTATGGAACGTGGTGCTACCGATGGCGGTGCCGGCCATGCTCACCGGCCTGATCCTGGCGGTGGCGCGAGCAGCAGGTGAAACCGCGCCGCTGATGCTGGTGGGCGTGGTGAAAATGGTGCCGGAACTGCCGGTCGACGCGGTATTTCCTTATCTGCATCTGGATCGCAAGTTCATGCATCTGGGCTTCCAGATTTACGATCTGGCGTTTCAGAGTCCAAATATTGAAGCCGACCGGCCGCTGGTGTTCGCCACCGCGCTGCTGCTGGTGCTGATTATTCTGTCGCTTAATCTGCTGGCAATGGGCCTGCGTCACCGCCTGCGTGAACGCTATCGTCTTATGACTCAATAACAGGCTATGACTATGACGTCCGACACGGATATCGCGCTGACCGTTAACCATCTGTCGCTGTGGTATGGCGAGCGCCAGGCGCTGCAGGATATCTCTCTGCAGGTGCCGAAAAACAGGATTACTGCGCTGATTGGCCCGTCGGGCTGTGGCAAGTCGACGCTGCTGCGCTGCTTTAATCGCATGAACGACGTGATTGACCACTGCCGGGTAGAGGGTGAGGTGTTACTGGGATCGCAGGCGATCCTGCGCCCCGAACAGGATCTCTCCGCGCTGCGCCGTCGGGTCGGCATGGTGTTTCAGCGGCCTAATCCTTTTCCAAAATCGATTTATGAAAATGTGGTCTACGGGCTGCGTTTACAGGGTGTGCGCGATCGGCGGATACTGAACGAAGCCTGTGAGCGTGCGCTGCGCGCAGCCGCGCTGTGGAGTGAGGTGAAAGACCAGCTGTCACAGAATGCGCTGACGCTCTCCACCGGACAGCAGCAGCGGCTGGTGATTGCCCGCGCCATCGCGATTGAGCCGGAAGTGCTGCTGCTGGATGAGCCGACTTCCGCGCTGGATCCGATTTCTACACTGGTGATTGAAGAGTTGATGACCACGCTCAAGCAGCATTTCACGCTGGTGCTGGTAACGCACAACATGCAGCAGGCGTCGCGCGTGTCAGATTACACCGCGTTTATGCATCAGGGCGCGTTAGTGGAGTTTGATGAGACCGACCGGATTTTCACCGCGCCGAAGCAGCGACGGACCGAAGATTACATTACGGGGCGTTACGGCTGAGCCAGCAACGGGAGCAGAGCAGGTTTTTGTGTCAGACGGCTCATAGGCTTAAAGCGATGGGAGCCAATGCCCGTAGTAAAGCATCGCGGGCCATGGACAAAAACGCCGGGTGCGTTTTTGAACAACGCAAAACGTTGGGCCGGCTTCGGGCGCACCTCAGGTATGAGGTGCGTAATCGCCCGTGCTGAGCTGCCATGGATGGCATTTTTTGCGTCTTTACGGAGGGCATAGGCTTCCTGAGCCTTTACTCTGCCAGTACTTCATAAGAAGCCCTGGCTTCCAGTGCATCAACCGTTAGCATAACCCTGCGGCGGCAGCGGTTCGCCATCCAGCCAGGCCTTGCCGTCACGCATCGCCAGACGACCCTCAACAAACCAGCCGATTACCATCGGATAGATGGCATGCTCCTGATGCTGCACCCGCTCCGTAATCTCCGCTTCGCTGTCGCCGGGAAAAACCGGGACTTTTGCCTGCAGGATCACCGGACCGCCATCCAGCTCGTCAGTGACGAAATGCACGGAGGTGCCATGTTCGCTGTCGCCGTTTTCCAGTGCCTGACGGTGCGTATGCAGACCCGGATATTTCGGCAGCAGGGAAGGGTGGATATTCAGCAGTCGATCGTGAAAATGCGCCACAAATGCGCTGCTGAGAATGCGCATATAACCCGCCAGCACAATCAGATCCGGACGGTAGGCTTCGATTTCAGCGATGAGCTGACGATCAAAAGCTTCGCGGTCAGCGAAGTCGCTGGCGGCAAGCGCGTGGGCGGGGATCCCCGCCTCCTGTGCCCGCGTCAGGCCATAAGCGGCGGCACGGTTGCTGAACACGGCAGCGACACTGCCGTGAATCCGCCCGCTCTCACAGGCGTCAAGGATGGACTGAAGGTTACTTCCGTTACCGGAAATCAGTACAACCAGCTTCTTCATCCGTTGATGACCACACGCTCTTCTGCATCAGACGCTTTAATCACGCCGAGCTTCCAGGCTTTCTCGCCCGCGGCCTGCATCAGCGCAATCGCGTTGTCCGCATCTGTCGGGCTCAGTGCGATGATCATGCCCACGCCGCAGTTAAAGGTGCGGTACATCTCGAAGCGGCTGACGTTGCCCGCCTGCTGTAACCAGCTGAAGACCGCCGGCCACTGCCAGCTCTTCTCGTCGATCACGGCCTGGGTGTTGTCGGGCAGCACGCGCGGAATATTCTCCCAGAAGCCACCGCCGGTCAGGTGCGCGATAGCGTGCACATCGACCTGCTCAATCAGGCTCAGGATATTTTTCACGTAGATGCGGGTCGGTTCCAGCAGATGATCGGCCAGCGGTTTACCTTCCAGCTGTTCAGCCAGCGGATCGATATTGCTGACTTCCAGAATCTTACGCACCAGCGAATAGCCGTTAGAGTGCGGGCCGCTGGAGCCGAGGGCGATCAGCACGTCGCCATCCTGCACCTTACTGCCATCGATAATTTCTGACTTTTCCACCACGCCGACACAGAAACCGGCCACGTCGTAATCTTCGCCGTGATACATGCCTGGCATCTCAGCGGTTTCACCGCCAACCAGCGCACAACCCGACTGCAGACACCCTTCGGCGATGCCGGTGATCACCGCAGAGGCGGTATCCACATCCAGTTTGCCAGTGGCGTAGTAGTCGAGAAAGAAGAGCGGCTCGGCGCCCTGAACCACCAGGTCGTTGACGCACATCGCGACCAGGTCAACGCCAATGGCATCGTGACGTTTAAGATCCATCGCCAGACGCAGCTTGGTGCCAACGCCATCGGTGCCGGAGACCAGCACGGGTTCACGGTATTTTTGCGGCAGCGCGCAAAGCGCACCAAAACCGCCCAGTCCACCCATCACTTCCGGGCGACGCGTCTTTTTCACTACGCCTTTAATACGGTCAACCAGAGCGTTACCAGCATCAATATCAACACCGGCGTCTTTGTAACTGAGAGAGGTTTTGTCGGTCACTGCGAGGTCCCCACGCGAGTTGCGGTTGGTGGTTTAAAATAAAGCGCGGCAATTCTATCAGTGCAGGCAAACGTTTGCGAGTCCGGCATTGCGCATCAGGCGATTTTCATTAATCCTCTATTTGTCCCGGTAAAACCCGTGGCTTTGCGCAAGAGCAGGTGGCGCAGCGCGCAAAAGGCGGTATAATCCCGCGATTTTTTTTTAGCTCAACTCATTCCGGGAGAACACCAATGAAGATCGTGGAAGTCAGACACCCGCTGGTCAAACATAAACTGGGCCTGATGCGTGAGCATGATATCAGTACAAAGCGTTTTCGCGAGCTGGCCTCTGAAGTGGGCAGCCTGCTGACCTACGAAGCGACCGCCGATCTGGAAACAGAGCGCGTCACCATTGAGGGCTGGAACGGCCCGGTAGAGATCGATCAGATTAAAGGCAAAAAAATCACGGTGGTTCCGATCCTGCGTGCCGGCCTGGGCATGATGGAAGGGGTGCTTGAACACGTTCCCAGCGCCCGTATCAGCGTGGTGGGTGTTTACCGTGATGAAGAGACGCTGGAGCCGGTTCCTTATTTCCAGAAGCTGGTCTCTAACATTGAAGAGCGCCTGGCGCTGGTGGTCGACCCGATGCTGGCGACCGGTGGCTCTATGATCGCCACCATCGACCTGCTGAAGAAAGCGGGCTGCACCAGCATCAAAGTGCTGGTTCTGGTTGCCGCACCAGAGGGGATTGCCGCCCTGGAGAAAGCGCATCCTGACGTCGAGCTTTACACCGCGTCAGTGGATCAGGGACTGAACGAAAAGGGTTACATCATTCCCGGGCTCGGCGATGCCGGGGACAAGATTTTCGGAACCAAATAAATCGCACAGCCGACCAGAGAGTCGGCTTTTTTTTGGCAAAAAAACTCCCCGAATGAATTCGGTCTGCCGCAAGGCGCATCGGCATCACTGCTGCTGTGCCAGAGGCGCGAAACCCCGGGGATAAAAAACATAAGGGGATAAATGATGACTCGTCGCGCCATTGGCGTCAGTGAACGGCCGCCGTTACTGCAAACCATTCCACTCAGCCTGCAACACCTGTTTGCCATGTTTGGTGCCACGGTACTGGTGCCGATTCTGTTCCACATTAACCCGGCGACGGTGCTGTTGTTTAACGGCGTCGGCACACTGATTTATCTCTTTATCTGTAAAGGCAAAATTCCCGCCTATCTTGGTTCCAGTTTTGCCTTTATCTCGCCGGTGCTGCTGCTGTTGCCACTGGGTTATGAGGTCGCGCTGGGCGGATTTATCCTGTGCGGCGTGCTGTTCTGTCTCGTGGCGCTGATTGTGAAACGCGCGGGTACCGGCTGGCTCGACGTGATGTTCCCCCCGGCGGCCATGGGCGCGATTGTGGCCGTCATTGGTCTGGAGCTGGCGGGTGTCGCCGCCAATATGGCTGGCCTGCTGCCCGCTGAAGGCAGTGCGCCCGACAGCAAAACCGTGCTGATTTCGCTGGTCACGCTGGCGGTAACGGTATTCGGTTCAGTGCTGTTCCGCGGTTTCCTGGCAATCATCCCGATTCTGGTCGGCGTCGTGGCGGGGTATCTGCTCTCTGCCTTTATGGGCATCGTTGACTGGAGTGGCGTGATCAAAGCCCCCTGGTTTGCCCTGCCAACCTTCTATACACCGCGCTTTGAGTGGGTGGCGATGCTGACGATTCTGCCCGCGGCGCTGGTCGTGATTGCCGAGCATATCGGTCATCTGGTTGTCACCGCCAACATCGTGAAGAAAGATTTGATTCGCGACCCTGGCCTGCATCGTTCGATGTTCGCCAACGGCTTATCCACCGTTATTTCAGGCTTCTTTGGTTCGACGCCAAATACCACCTACGGTGAAAACATCGGGGTGATGGCGATTACCCGCGTCTATAGCACCTGGGTGATTGGCGGCGCGGCGATTCTGGCGATTCTGCTCTCCTGCGTCGGCAAACTGGCGGCGATGATCCAGGCGATTCCGGTTCCGGTCATGGGCGGCGTGTCGCTGCTGCTCTATGGCGTGATTGGCGCATCCGGTATCCGCGTGTTGATCGAATCCAAAGTCGATTACAACAAAGCGCAGAACCTGATCCTGACCTCGGTGATCCTGATCATCGGCGTCAGCGGAGCGAAGGTGCATATCGGCGCAGCAGAGCTAAAAGGCATGGCACTGGCGACGATCGTGGGTGTCGGCCTGGCGCTGATCTTCCGTGTGATCTCGCTGTTACGTCCGGAAGAAGTGGTGCTGGAGGCTGAGGAACCACGCGAGCATTGATCGCAGCGCGCCTGACAGGATCGGGGCAGGGACGCCCCATTCATCTCTTTCTGAAAACTGTGTTAGACTTCCCCCGATTTTTTGCTTGTTCTCTTGCTGAGGTGCTTCTGAACACGCCGGCACAATTGTCATTGCCACTCTATTTACCCGACGATGAAACCTTTTCCAGCTTCTGGCCGGGGGAAAACCCGTCGCTGATTGCCGCACTCAAAGGCGCTCTCAATCAACAACATGGCAGCTATCTCTACTTCTGGTCACGCGAAGGCGGCGGGCGGAGCCATCTGCTGCACGCCGCGTGCGCTGAAATGTCCGCGCGCAGCGAAGCGGTCGGCTACGTTCCGCTGGATAAACGCACCTGGTTTGTTCCGGAAGTACTGGAAGGGATGGAGCAGCTGTCACTGGTCTGCATCGATAACATTGAGTGCATTGCAGGCGAACCGGAGTGGGAGATGGCGATCTTCGATCTCTATAACCGCATTCTGGAAACCGGCAATACGCGCCTGTTTATTACCGGCGATCGTCCGCCACGCCAGCTGAATCTGCAGCTGCCCGATCTCGCCTCGCGGCTGGACTGGGGACAGATCTATCGCCTGCAGCCGCTCTCCGACGAAGACAAACTGCAGGCGCTGCAACTGCGTGCCGGGTTACGTGGTTTTGAGCTGCCGGAAGATGTGGGTCGCTTCCTGCTGAAGCGACTGGATCGGGAAATGCGCACGCTGTTTGATACGCTGGATCGGCTTGATCGCGCCTCGATCAGCGCACAGCGTAAGCTCACGATTCCCTTCGTTAAAGAGACGCTCGGCCTTTAAAGAATGTCGAGCACCGCTTCTGGCGGACGTCCAATCCGCGCCTTATCGCCATTGATCACAATCGGTCTTTCAATCAGCACCGGATTTCCCACCAGCGCATTCAGCAGCGCACTTTCGTTTTTGTCGCCGAGTGCCACCTCGCTGTAGATCGCCTCTTTGGTACGCATCAACTCTCGTGCGCTCTGCATCCCCAGTTTCTGTAGCAGAATTTGCAGCGTCTAGCGATCGGGTGGCGTCTGCAGATAGAGCACCACTTCCGGCTCAATCCCGCGCGCGTTCAGCAGCGCCAGCGTTTCGCGGCTCTTGCTGCAGCGCGGGTTGTGGTAAATCGTCACCATTTCAGACTCTCCTTTTATTTTTGGCATGTCAGCAACGTCGTTTCTCAGCCTTTCTGATATTGCTTAAAACGCTGCTGCAACTGACGAAGCTGATCGATACGGGCATCGTAGCGCGCCTGTTTCAGGCTGCCGAGCGGCACCTGTGCGCTGGCGCTGCCTAACGCGGTGATTGCCTGATCAAGCTGGCCATTCAGCGCCAGGCTCTCTGCCCGTGCCGACAACTCTTCATCATTCAGTCCCTGCTGGGCAGAAGCCTGTGCCAGTAAATCCCAGCCGTTAGGATCATCTTTATTGGCCCAGGTATAGCGGTTCAGAATACGACTGGCACTGGCATACTGCTTCGCTTCAACATAGGCATTCGCCAGGTTGAGCTGCACCACCGGACTGTTTTTGGCACCAGTGGCGGCGGTGAGCAGGGCGATCGCCTGTTGTGGCTGGTTCAGGCCGATGTCGATATCTGACATGATATCCAGGAACCAGACGTTATTGGGCTGTTTCGCCAGCAGTGGCGTCATAATCCGCTTCGCATCGGCATAGCTCTTCGCCTGTAAAAACTGTATAGCCTTGCCATATTGTGACGCCAGCTGCTCGCGGGCATTACCGCTGGCATACTGACTCAGCAGTTCGTCAGTGAGCTGATTACGCCCGGTGGCGTACATCCCCAGCGCACGCACCTTCGCCAGGTAAAAATCTTCAGTAGACTGAACGACGACGGGGCGCATCTGGTTAGCACGGTTGCGGGCATCCGCCAGACGGCTGTCGGGCAGGGGGTGGGTCAGCAGAATTTCAGGTGGCTTCGAGGAGAAGCGGCTCTGATCGGCCAGCTTCTGCAGAAAATTTGGCATCGCCTGGGGATCGAAACCGGCGCGCTGCAGCACCTGAATGCCGATGCGGTCCGCCTCCTGCTCATTGCCCTGCGTAAAGCTGATAATTCCCTGCTGCGTACCCGCCAGGGTGCCGGTCAGCGCTGCCATGCCCGCCTGCGGACTGGCCATCGCCAGCAGAATCGAACCCAGCGCTCCGACCCAGGTCAGCGGCGCATTGCGCTTCTGATCTTCCATGGCACGCGCCAGATGGCGCTGGGTGACATGTGAAATTTCATGCGCCATCACTGATGCCAGCTGACTTTCATTTTCGGTAAAGCGGAACAGCGCAGAATGCAGCACCACGTTGCCACCGAAGAAGGCAAAGGCGTTGAGCTCATCATTCTGGATCAGAAAGAAGTGGAACGGGGTTTTTACGGCGTCGGCGTGCGAGACCAGCCGCTGCCCCAGCTGATTAATGTACTGATTAAGCAGCGGATCGTTGATCAGCGGCGCACTGGCACGCAGCTGGCGCACATAAAAGTCGCCCATCTGCAGTTCCTGATTAATCGACAGGGTCGAACCGGCCGTTGTGCCAATATCGGGAAGTGAATCACTGACATCAGCGTGGGCCGGTGTCAGAGTGGTGAAAATGAGCGTCGGGAGGAGCGCGGCGATTAGCGTTTTCTTTAACCGGTTCAACATGCCTTAATCCTGTAGAGAGGCCCTGAAAATGGACAGGTGCACAGCGGGAATGTTCCATTTTTCGCAGATAACGGCGGTTTGTGACTATCTTAACCAGAGCATCAAAAGAAAGAAATGTCGTTTTCTGGTCATCGCCTGATGTAATTTGTGCAAAATCGCAGATTTTGACGAAAAAAACTGAACATCCTGCCAACTTAAACCGCAGTTAAACGAGGTAAATCCGGCGAGGTTTTACCGGGATCCTGAGCAGGTAAGTTGCCAATTATCTGTTCATTCCCGTCGCGCTTCGCCGGAATAGAGCAGAATCCGCTGACAGACATCCGGAACAGTAATCGTTCTTTTTTTAAAGTTATGTAAATTCAATCAGAAAAACTGAATATGGCACGTGTTTTTCCAGGTCTACTCTGAAAAAATAGCCCACGCTGAGCCGCAAAATGTCTTTTCGCCATTGATAAATTAAATCGATTCGTCTGCCCCCCTCTTCCTGATTCCAGCTAAGCCTGGATTTTATTTTTTCGCGTCAACTCAACAGGCAGAGATTAAATCCCTGATAGTCAGATCCACTGCTGCTAAGACACTTTTTTCTGCATGATGAAAATCTTCAATTAATTCTCTCTGTGAATAATTTCAGCGGTTATCAATAGCGCGTTGACCTGAATTTACAGAAGCGAGAATTAAACCCGCGCTGTGGTATAGATAGCCGACCTGATTCAGTCCTGAATCTGACAGACATTATTTGCCGGAGAGAAGTGTTATGCGTTCAGTTGTTTCATACGCGTTAATCGCCATTATTGGCGGCGTCGTTGGCGCGGCTGTCACACAGAGTGGCGATATTTACGACAAAGTGACACGTCATTTTGCAACCGAGCCACAGGAAGCCCCTGGATTCTGGAGCACCCCGGCGATTGAAGGTTATGGCAAAATTCATTACGAGCCTGATGCCGCGTTTAAACCGGTAGCGGGCCTGAGCAACAAAATTGTTTTCCAGATTACCCGAAGCGACGGCGCGATGACCGCACCGAATCTGGGACTGGAACGTGTGGCGCGCGTGGTCAATCTCTATATCGCCTCCGGCATTCCGGCTGACCAGCTGAAGTTTGTGGTTTCGGTTACGGGTAACGCGACACCTGCCATGCTGGATAACGCCCATTTCAAACAGTTTTACGGCATCGAAAATCCAAACCTGAAGCTGATTAATGAGCTGAATCAGGCGGGAGTGAAAGTCTCGGTCTGCGATCAGTCCGTGGCATTCCATCACTATCCGAATAACTGGATTGATAAATCAGTCGTCCATGCGCTTTCCAGTCCGACCACGGTATCCACCCTGCAAAACCAGGGGTACGCGTGGCTGGCAATGTAATTGATGTTTTAAACGACCGGGAGAAGAGTTAATGCGTCCAGCAGCGTTAGTAGTGATGGCAGCCGTAGCAGGATTTATTGGCGGCAATGTTTTACAGTTGCCGGAATTATTCGATAAGGTCAGCGGCAAAATGGCAGATAATAAACCTGAGCCCGCTGATTTCTGGAGTACGCCTGCGATTGATGGCTACGGCAAAATACATTATGTCGATACGCCGGCATTTAAACCCGGCACCACAGCGGGTCTGAGTAATAAAATTGTTTTCCAGATTAACCATAATGATGGCGATATTCGTAAGCCGAATCTGGGCCTGGAGCGTGTAGCGCGTGTCACCAACCTCTATTATGCAGCGGGTGTGCCACTCGACCAGCTGAAATTTGTGGTGTCGATCAACGGCGACGCGGTGTCGTCAGCGCTGAATAATGACCAGTTCAGCAAAGCCTACGGCGTGGATAACCCAAACCTGAAGCTGATCAGCGAACTGAAAAAAGCGGGCGTTCAGGTCACGATCTGCGACCAGTCCGTGGCGTTTCATCAGCTTGATCGCAACTGGATCGACCCGATGGTCACCCACACCATCTCCAGCGGCACCACCGTTGCCACCCTGGAAAACAGCGGTTACGCCTTCCTGATGCTTTAATTCTCCAGCAGCGGCGTCACTGCCGCTGTCACCTGCCAGTCAGATTCCTGTGATACGCCTGTCATATAACGCCGCTAGTTTACATCGCAATGAGATCGATCTCATTGACGATAAACGAGGCAGTCATGACCGATTTAATCAGCGTAGCCAGACTGGCAGGGGTTTCCCGCGCAACCGCGGCGCGCGCCTTTTCTGATCCCCATCTGCTCAAACCTGGCACGCTGCAAAAGGTGCTTGCCGCCTCAGAGCAGATGGGCTTTCGCCCGAATCATATTGCCCGTCAGCTCCGTACCCAACACTCCACCACGCTTGGCGTTCTGCTGCCTTCACTGCTCAATCCGGTTTTTGCCCTGCAATTGCAGGCGATGGAGCAGCAGGCCCGGCAGGCTGGGTATGCGCTGCTGGTGGCAACCAGTGATTATCAGCCTGAGCGGGAAGCGGCTATTGTCGAACATATGCTGCACCAGCGTGTCGCCGGTCTGGTACTGACCGTGGCAGACGCCGACCGCAGTGCGCTGCTGACGACGCTGGCGACCGCGAAAATGCCTTTCGTACTGACCCACAACGTGCCGCAACAGCACGACTGGCCCGCACTGTGCGTCGACAATCGTAAAGCGATGACGGAAGCGACCGCCCATCTTATCTCGCTCGGCCACCGCCACATCGTGATGGCCGCTGGCCCGATGCAGCAATCTGACCGTGCGCGTCTGCGCTACCTCGGCTACTGCGAAGCCATGCAGCAGGCGGGTCTGACGCCGCGGGCAATGATTGAGATGCCCAGCCATATTCAGTCCGACTTCCGGCGGCTGCTGCCATTGATGAATGCCCCTTCGCCGCTGACTGCAGTGATTTGCAGTAACGATCTGCTGGCTATCAGCCTGCTGGGGGCTGCTGCGCGTGCCGGTGTCAGCGTACCGAATCAATTGTCAGTCATCGGCTTCGACGGCATTGAGCTGGGTGAACAGCTTTCACCGTCACTGGCCAGCGTGGTTCAGCCGATTGCGCTGATGGGCACGCGCGCCATCGATCTGCTTCTGAATCCGGCCGGTAAGATCCCCTTGTTGGCCCATCATTTACGGCTCGGGGAGAGTATCGCCCCGGCATTTCATGGCTCTTCTTCAGGGAAACATCATGTCACTCACCGTTAATATCAAACAGATCGTCAGTGCTGCGCTGCTTGCCGGTTGCTCGCTAACCAGTTCGTGGGCGCAGGCGGCGGAAAATGCTATCTGCTACAACTGCCCGCCAGAGTGGGCCGACTGGGCCACGCAGCTCCAGGCGATTGAAAAAGCGACCGGCATTCATGTGCCGCAGGATAATAAAAATTCGGGGCAGGCGCTGGCGCAGCTGGTGGCGGAGAAAAACAATCCGGTCGCCGACGTGGTCTATTACGGCGTCAGCTTTGGTATTCAGGCTGTTAGTGCCGACGTGGTCAGCGCTTACAAACCCGCTAACTGGGATCAGATCCCGGCAGGCATGAAGGATCCGAATGGCAGGTGGGTGGCGCTGCACTCCGGCACCGTGGGGTTTATGGTCAATGTTGATGCGCTGGGTGGCGTGCCGGTGCCGCGTTCCTGGGATGATCTGCTGAAGCCGGAATATAAAGGTATGGTGGGATATCTGGATCCGGCCAGTGCTTTTGTGGGCTACGTCGCGGCCGTAGCAGTCAATCAGGCCAAAGGCGGCAGCCTGCATGACTTCACCCCGGCGATTAACTGGTTTAAGGCGCTGCAGCGCAACCAGCCGATTGTGCCTAAGCAGACCGCCTATGCGCGACTGATTTCAGGCGAAATCCCGATTCTGATCGATTATGACTTCAACGCCTATCGCGCCCGCTACAAAGATCACGCCAACGTCGGGTTTGTCATCCCGAGCGAGGGAACGGTTACGGTGCCGTACGTTATCAGCCTGGTGAAGAACGCGCCGCATCCGGCAAACGGTAAGAAAGTGATTGATTTCGTGCTGTCAGATGCCGGTCAGGCGATCTGGGCCAATGCCTGGCTGCGTCCGGTGCGGGCTGGGGCGATGTCAGCCGAGGCGAAGAAATATTTCCTGCCTGACAGCGATTATGCGCGTGCCCATACGGTCGATTATCAGCAGATGGCCGATGCGCAGAAAGGCTTCTCCGCCCGCTATCTGAGCGAGATCCGCTGATGTCACTCTCAGAAATCAATCCGTTTGCTGCTGGCGACTCAGTTCGCCACCGCCTTCGGCCGCTGGGGGCAAACTGGCCGTGGATGCTGCTGCCTGCGCTGCTGTTCTTTACTGCCTTCTGGCTATTGCCGTTTGCTCGTCTGTTACAGATCGGTATGACGGAGGATCGCACGACTCACCACAGCGGCTACTGGACGGTAATCAGCCAGCCGCAGTATCTGCAAAGCCTGCTGAATACCGTGCTGCTCTCGGCGGCGGTTACACTGGTGACGCTGCTGATTGCTGCGGTGGTGGGCTGCTTTCTGGCACGCCAGCGCTTTACCGGGCGCGGCATGCTGCTGGCGCTGCTGACCTTTCCGCTGGCCTTTCCGGGCGTGGTGGTGGGATTTCTGATGGTGATGCTGGCGGGGCGTCAGGGTGTTCTGGCGCAACTCAGCCTCAGCCTGTTTCATGAGCGCTGGGTTTTCGCCTATTCGCTCAGTGGCTTATTTATTGGCTATCTCTATTTTTCGCTGCCGCGCGCCATCGTGACGCTGGTGGCGGCCAGTGAAAAGCTGGACTGTTCACTGGAAGAGGCCGCCCGTTCGCTGGGGGCCAGCCAGTGGCGCATCATCGTCGACGTCATCATGCCAGGGCTGAAACCGGCGCTGTTCTCCTGTGGCGCGCTCTGTTTCGCCACCAGCATGGGGGCGTTTGGTACCGCATTTACCCTGGGCACAGAGCTGGCGGTGCTGCCGCTGACTATTTACGGCGAGTTCACCAATTACGCCAACTTTGCCACCGCAGCGGCGCTCTCGGTGGTGATGGGCGCGGTGGCCTGGCTGGCGCTGATGCTGGCTAATGGGCTTGCCCGTCGCAGGGAGCGTTCATCATGAAGCGCCGGGCTCTGTTCTGGCTGCAGGTGGCGATCACCAGCCTCACCGCGCTGTTTATGATCGTGCCGATCGTGCTCTCAATGCTGGCGGGCGTCACGCAGAACTATTTCGCGGGTCTGCGCAGCGGCCTGACGCTGAAGTGGGTGGAACTGGTGTGGCAGATGTATGCCGACACCTTCTGGCTGTCGCTGCTGATTGCGCTGAGCTGTCTGGCGGTGACGGTCATCGTGGGTGTACCCGCCGCCTGGGGCTTACTGAAGTCACCGTCGCGCTGGGCCTCACGCATCGAAGAGTGTCTGATGCTGCCGGTCGCGTTGCCGGGCCTGGCTACCGCGCTGGGGATCATTCTGCTTTATGGTCAGTTCAGCGCGTTGCGCGACAGCTGGCTCTTCATCCTGATCGGCCATGTGCTCTTTACACTGCCCTTTATGATCCGACCGGTGCTGTCGGTAATGCAGGCGATTGATCTGCCGCGTCTGGAAGAGGCCGCCGCCAGCCTGGGGGCGGGTTTCTGGCGTCGCTTTTTTACCGTGATCGTCCCGAACTGTCGCAACGGCATTCTGGCGGGCGCGTTTATGGTGATCACGCTGTCGGTAGGGGAGTTCAATATCACATGGATGCTGCACACGCCCCTGACCAAAACCCTGCCGGTCGGGCTGGCCGACAGCTACACCTCGATGCGGCTGGAAGTTGGATCCGCCTACACCCTGATTTTTATCATGATGATTTTACCGCTGCTGCTGTTGCTCAACGCCTGTAATCACTGGCTGGAACGGCAATCAGCGCGGCAGCAGAGAGAGGAAACCTTATGAAAGAGGCTATCAACGTGACGCTGCGCCACTGCTCGCGTCGCTTCAATCAGCAGGTCGCGCTGCATCCGCTCGATTTGCGGGTTCACGCCGGTGAAACGCTGGTGCTGCTGGGGCCGTCGGGCTGCGGTAAAACCACGCTGCTGCGTATCATCAGCGGTCTGGAAAGCAGCGATCCACCGGGTGAGATCTGGTTTGATAAGCGTAACGTCACCGCGCTACCGATTGAGAAACGCAATGTCGGCATGGTGTTCCAGAACTACGCGCTGTTCCCGACGCTCAACGTGGCGCAGAACGTCGCCTATGGCCTGAAGGTGCAGGGCGTGCCGCGTGCTGAGCGTGAGGCGCGGGTGGCAGAGATGCTGGCGCTGGTTGATCTGACCCCTCTGGCACATCGCGCGATTGATAAGTTGTCCGGCGGGCAGAAGCAGCGTGTGGCCCTGGCTCGCGCGCTGGCCGCCCGGCCTAAAGTGCTGCTGTTTGATGAGCCGCTGGCGGCGCTTGATGCCAGGCTACGCGATCGACTGCGGCTGGAGATCGGTGCGCTGCTCAAACGGCTGGCGATCACCGCCGTTTACGTCACGCACGATCAGCAGGAGGCGATGGCGCTGGGCGATCGCATCGCGGTGATGGAGCAGGGCCGCCTGGTGCAGCTCGATACGCCGCAGGGCATTTATCAGCGCCCGGCTTCGCGCTTTGTGGCCGATTTTGTGGGGGCCATTAACTGCATTGCGCACGATCCCACGGGTCAGCCCCTGCGTTTTTGCCGCCCGGAAGATGTACTGCTGGCCGACGACACGCGTTATCCGCAGCGCGGCGTAGTGGTGGGCAGCACGTTTCTCGGCGCTTCGCAGCGCTTACTGATCGATATCGGGCTGGATAGCCCCATTCAGGTAGAACGTCATGCGCGCGAAATCTGGCAGGCCGGGCAGCGCATCAGCTGGTCGCTGACCAGTCAGGCCGCGCTGGAATTCAGTTGCTAAGGAGTCTGTTGTGTCAGTTCAACCCACAGTGATCGCCCAAATCAGCGATCTGCATATCAAGGCCAATGGCCGCCTCTCGTACAAACAGGTCGATACCCATGCGGCATTGTTGCAGGTGATCGACACCCTTAATGCGCTGCAGCCGCGGCCAGATGTGGTGGTGATGACCGGCGACCTGGTCGATTTTGGCAGGCCTGAAGAGTACCAGACACTGCGGGAAGCTTTGCAACGCCTGCGATTGCCATTTTACCTGATGGCGGGCAATCACGACGACCGCGAGGCGCTGCGTGCTGCTTTCCCGGATCACACCTATCTGCAGGCGGGACCCACCCTGAACTGGCAGCTTTGCGTCGGCGGCGTCAGGCTGCTGGCGCTGGACTCCAGCGTGCCGCAACAGCCATGGGGTGAGCTGGACGAACACCAGTTGCAATGGCTGGATCAGGCACTGAGCGCGGCTGCCGAACAGCCCACGCTGGTGATGCTGCATCATCCTCCTTTTGCCTGCGGCATTGCCCATATGGACCGGCAACGGTTACGTCATCCGGAGGCCCTTGAGGCGATCATTGCCCGCCATCCGCAGGTTGAGCGGGTGTTATGCGGTCATCTGCATCGCAGTCTGCAGACCCGCTTTGCCGGCACGCTGGCCTGTGTTGCGCCGGGCGTATCGCATCAGGTGGCGCTGGATCTGCATCCCAGAGGGCCGGCTCACTTTATTCTGGAGCCGCCCGGCTTTTTGCTTCATTGCTGGCAACCCGGCCAGGGACTGGTCACGCATCAGTGTGCGATTGGCCGCTTTTCGGGACCCTGGCCTTTTTACGATAGTCAGGGATTAATCGATTAGTGCCAGTCAAACCTGGATTCTCAGGCGTGAAATTTGTCTTAATGCTGCTCAAAAATGCCGACACCGTGTAGACTTAAACCCGGATATCAGGGCTTCTGGCACACATTAAAAAAATAATCAGGCATTGACGACATGACATTTATCTCCAGGGCGGCGACGCCATGCTAAAGCTCTTTCGGCCCAAGGCCGATTTGCGCAATCTGATCGCCCTGCTGGTGATTGTCAGCATTGTTATCACGCTCGCGAATACGCTTTATGCCACCTGGCGGGTTCAGCGCCAGGTGCTGATTGACACCACGCTTGAGGCCAACCGGGCCTATGCCGCCAAGCTGGCCTCAACCAGTGAGATTTTCTTTCAGCTGGCGCAGTCACAGCTGCACTACAGCGCAAATCAGCTCAGCCGCGACTTTAATAATGAGGCGCTGCTGGAAAGCGAAGTCAGCCGCCTGCGCGAGCAGACCAGCAGTTTCAACTCAGTGGCGATAGTGGATGCGCAGGGCGTGATCAAAGCGATTTCGCCTGAGTCGTTGCCCCTGAAAGGCATGCACCTGACCAGCGACGCCTCACGGGAAGCGCTGACCCTGCGCCAGCCAGGCATCAGTAAACCCACCCTTTCTGCCGCCAACAATTTGCTGGTGTTTGTCTCCTGGCCTGTCTGGAGTGCCGATGGCGACTATCTGGGCTACATCGGCGGCACCATCTATCTGAAGAAAAAAAGCATTCTGAATGCGCTGCTGGGTGAGCAGTTTTACCGGGATGGCACTACGGTCTATGTGCTCGACAGCAATAATGAAGTGTTGTATCACCCGAACCGGCAACTGGTGGGTAAAACGCTGCCGGCCATCGTCAGTCCACGCGATGAGCAGACCAATGGCTCGCTGATGCTTGCCGGTCCGGGTGAGTCAGCTCAGCTGGCGGGCTTTGCGATCGTGCCGACTACCGGCTGGACGGTGGTGGCGCTCAAGCCGATTAACGTCACGCTGGATCCGCTGTCGGGCCTGTTAATAAAAGTCCTGACAAACTCGGTGCCGTTTGCGCTGCTGACTCTGCTGGTAGCCGTGGTTCTGGCGCGGCTGATAGCCCGACCACTCTTCCAACTGGCCCGCAAAGCCAGCCGGATGGATGCGCAGGGGGTATCAAAAGAGATTGGTGGCATCACCGCCTGGTATTTTGAGGCGGCTCAGGTCAAACGTGCACTGCTCACTGGTATTAGTCTGGTGCAGGACAAGATTGGCCGTCTTAGCTCGGAAGCGCAGACCGATCCGCTGACCCAGTTGCTCAATCGCCGTGGTCTGAACGCGGTGCTGGAGTATTACCGTACGCTGCGCCAGCCTTTCTCGGTGCTGGCTCTGGATATCGACCACTTCAAAAACGTCAACGACAGCTGGGGTCATGATGTCGGTGACCGGGTGATTCAACAGGTGGCGAGCACGCTGCGTGCCAGCGCCCGTCAGTCTGATGTGGTGTGTCGCAACGGCGGAGAGGAGTTTCTGATGCTGCTGCCGGGCACGGCCCTGGATGAGGCACAGATCATCGCAGAGCGCGTACGGCTGGGTATTGCCGAAGCCTGGCTTACGGATGTAGGACGAATTACCTTGTCTATTGGCGTTGCGGCGTGGAATGGCACCCAGGATACCGGGCTGGAAACGAGTCTGAAACAGGCGGATGCGGCGCTCTACGCGGCGAAAAATGCCGGGCGAAACTGCGTTATCGTAGCCGCAGCTTAATCACACAAATAGCGGATATTTTTTTACGGCAGGGAAGCGTGAAAGGAAAGAAGATAAGCAGGGCGCGGTGGTCGGGCTACCGCGCCCCTCAACATCAGGCTGACTTAACGTAATCCAGCACCATGTCGTGGTGATTCGAGGTCTTAAAGTTATCAAACACTTTCTCAATCCTGCCTTCAGCGTCAATCAGGAAGCTGATGCGATGAATGCCGTCATAGGTTTTCCCCATAAAGGTTTTTTCACCCCAGACGCCAAACGCCTGGCAGACTTCATGATTTTCATCTGACAGCAGTGTGAAGTTCAGCAGCTCTTTTTCGACAAACTTTGACAGTTTTTCCGGTTTGTCAGTGCTGATACCCAGGACTTCCACGCCCGCTTTTTTCAACTCATCCATGTTGTCACGCAGACCGCACGCCTGCACGGTACAGCCTGGCGTCATCGCTTTCGGGTAGAAGTACACCAGAACGCGCTGTCCCTGGAAGTCGGTCAGATTCACGTGTTCGCCGTCCTGGTCGGGCAGGCTAAATGCAGGTGCAGTATCTCCGGCTTTCAGTGGATTCATCACATCTCTCCATTTTCTTATTCAGGCTGTGGGTAATACACCATCCGGGCCGAAACGACCAGAGGGAACATTACCATCAGGGGGTATTTCACCACATAGCCGATCACGCGTCAGGCATGTGGAGAAATAGCTCCGGTTTATTAACTAAAGCTTAGCGTACCGCGCTGACAGATTCGCTGCTGTCGGCGTCAGACACACTGTAGAGACGCAGCGTTCCCTGCGCATTCAGCTCCTGACACAGGGTATTAAAAGCCTGCTCAAAAGTGGTGCCACTGGTTCGTGTCGGACTGTGGGCGGTCATTTGAATATAGAGCGTTGGTGGCAAATTGTGTTGCGCGGGTGTGATACGCGACACCAGTTCGGCCACATTCATCTGATGCTTATCAATAAGATCGGTAAAGCGTTCAATAATATGCGGCGAGTCGGCCACTTCCACCTGAATGAACGCGGTATCGGGCATCGGCGGACGAACCCCGGCGTTGGTGCGCTTCATGACGATAAGCAGCTCCAGCTCTGCGCCTTTCAGCGGCAGCGTCGATTCAATCAGCGTAATTGCGTTCCAGCTGCCCGACAGCAGCATGATAAAGGTGAACTCATCCCCAAGCATGGCAAGACGGCTATCTTCAATATTGCAACCGCAGCTGCTGACGTGTCGGGTAATCGTATTGACGATACCCGGCCGGTCAACACCGAGCGCGGTGATCACCAGATGATGGGGCTGAGATTGCGGCAAAATGGCTTTTCCTCTGCTTTCGCTAATAACCATAAGGTAAACATAAAAAAAACTGCTGACAAGCGCGGGAATGGCGTGGCTTGCTTGCTTTTCCCTAAGTGTAAAACGTACCATGAAGCACTTGTTTGTCGAGGGGATCGCCAATGTTTACGGGAAGTATTGTTGCACTCGTTACGCCAATGGATGACAGCGGTAATGTCTGCCGGTTGAGTCTGAAAAAACTGATTGATTATCACGTCGCCAGCGGCACCGCGGCGATCGTTTCCGTCGGCACCACAGGCGAATCTGCAACCCTGAGCCATGAAGAACATGGTGATGTGGTGATGCTGACCCTGGAACTGGCCGATGGCCGTATTCCGGTGATTGCCGGAACCGGTGCAAATGCCACCGCTGAAGGCATCTCTCTGACGAAGCGTTTTGAAAATTCCGGCGTAGTGGGTTGCCTGACCGTGACGCCTTATTACAATCGTCCGACGCAGGAAGGGCTGTTCCAGCACTTTAAAGCGATTGCGAATAGCACCAGCCTGCCGCAGATGCTGTATAACGTTCCCTCGCGTACCGGTTGTGACATGCTGCCGGAAACCGTTGCCCGCCTGGCCGAAATTAAAAATATTATCGGAATCAAAGAGGCAACCGGGAACTTATCGCGGGTTAGTCAGATCCAAGAGCTGGTTAATGAAGACTTTATTCTGGTGAGTGGCGATGACGCGACTGCGCTGGACTTTATGCAACTGGGCGGCAAAGGCGTCATTTCGGTGACCGCAAATGTGGCTGCACGTGAGATGGTCGAGCTGTGTCAACTCGCACAGCAGGGCAATTTCGTTGAGGCACGCCGCCTGAATCAGCGTCTGATGCACCTGCACCAGACGCTTTTCTGTGAACCCAATCCTATCCCGGTGAAATGGGCTGCGAAACAGCTAGGATTAATCGCTAACGACACGCTGCGTCTGCCAATGACGCCACTGACTGCAGCCGGCCAGCCGAAAGTGGAGCAGGCGCTGGTGAAAGCGGGTTTGCGATAATTTAGGGAGTTTGAATGAATTACTCAGTAAAGCGGTCAACAGTAGCCACAGTAGTCGGGCTTTCTACTCTGATGCTGTTGTCGGCCTGTTCAAGCGATCAGCGTTATAAGCGCCAGGTCAGCGGTGACGAATCTTATCTTGAAGCCAGCCAGTTAAGTGAACTGAAAGCACCAGCCGGTATGATCCTGCCGGTTCAGCGTGGTGACTATGATGTGCCGCGCACCAGCAGCCAGGCACCAACCGGCAAGCAGCTCGACATCCGTCCGCCAGCCCAGCCGCTGGCGCTGATGAACGGGACCCGCGCGCAGTTCAGCAACAATACCGGTGCGCTGATGATCGACAACAGCCGCGGTTCAGTCTGGTCACGGGTCGTTAACGTCGTTGAGTCAAACAAATTCCCGATTGCTTCACGTAACGATGCCGGTCAGCAGCTGACGACCGACTGGGTGCAGTGGAACCGTGCTGATGAAGATCAGCAGTATCGTGGCCGCTATCAGATCAGCGTGCAGTCGCAGAGCTATCAGCAGCAGCTTACCGTGCGCCTGCTGGAGCTGCAGCAGGATGGTAAAACCATTACGTCGCCTGTGCAGATCCAGCGTTACACCGCGCAGATGATGAATGAAATCAGCAGCGGTCTGGACAAAATTGATACCGCCAGTGAAAACGCGGCATCAGGTCGGGTAAGTGGTGCTATTGATGTGCAGAGCGGCGCAGATGACACCGGTCTGCCCATGCTGATTCTGCGTACGCCATACAATGTGGCATGGCAGCGTTTACCAGATGCGATGAAACGCGTTGGAATGGAAGTGACCGATACCACCCGCTCAACCGGCAGTATGAAGGTGACTTACAAGTCACCGGGCAGCAGCGACTGGGATTCAGTGGGTGCAAAAGATCCGGAATTACCAAACGGTGATTACAAAGTGCAGGTCGGCGATCTCGACAACCGCACCAGCCTGCAATTCATCGACCCGAAAGGGCATGTGCTGACCCAGTCGCAGAACGATGCGCTGGTGGCCGTGTTCCAGGCGGCGCTGAACAAATAAAGTTGCCTCAGGCCGGAGATTCTCCGGCCTTTTTATTTTGTTTTTGGCATACTAGCGCGCGGCGAAGTAAACGATTGCGTCAAGGCAATCGCCGCAGCGGCACTGGTCGCTGAACACCCGTTATTTCAAGTCTGGAGTGAACAAGATGCAAAAGCGAGCTGAGTTGTATCGCGGTAAAGCGAAAACTGTATATAGCACCGATAACCCGGATCTGCTGATACTCGAATTCCGCAACGATACGTCAGCAGGTGATGGTGCCCGAATCGAGCAGTTTGATCGCAAAGGAATGGTTAACAACAAGTTTAACCACTTCATTATGACCAAATTGCAGGAAGCAGGTATCCCGACCCAGATGGAAGCGCTGCTGTCCGATACCGAAGCGCTGGTGAAGAAGCTGGAGATGGTGCCGGTTGAGTGCGTGGTGCGTAACCGTGCCGCAGGCTCGCTGGTAAAGCGTCTGGGCGTGGAAGAGGGCATTGTGCTCAATCCGCCGCTGTTTGATCTTTTCCTGAAAGATGATGCAAAACACGACCCGATGGTCAACGAATCTTACTGCGAAACCTTTGGCTGGGTCAGCAAACAGAACCTGGCGCGGATGCAGGAGCTGACCTTTAAAGCCAACGAGGTGCTGAGCAAACTGTTCGACGATGCGGGCCTGATTCTGGTCGACTTCAAACTGGAATTTGGTCTGTTTAACGGCGAAGTGACGCTGGGCGATGAGTTTTCGCCAGACGGTGCACGCCTGTGGGATAAAGAGACGCTGGATAAAATGGACAAAGACCGTTTCCGTCAGAGCCTTGGCGGCGTGGTTGAAGCCTATGAAGCCGTGGCACAGCGGCTTGGTGTGAAACTCGACTGAGTTTGCCTGCAGCGCAGAAAGAAAGCACACAGAACAAGGAGAGCCCCGGCTCTCCTTTTTTCATTTCAGGGTAAAGCTGGTGATTGCCCCGTCACACAACTAAAATCATGCCATCTGAAAAATGACTGAGGGAATACAGCATGCGCTGGCAAGGGCGTCGCGAAAGCGACAATGTAGAGGACCGTCGCGATCAATCGTCCGGTTTAGGTGGCGGAGGCCGCCAGATTCGTCTGCCGCGTGGCAAAGGCGGTATCGTATTGCTGATCGTGGTGGCAGTCGCCGGTTATTACGGATATGACCTGACCGGACTGCTGACGGGGGGGGACGTCGCACCGACCAGCCAGCAGCAACAGCGCAGCGTCAGTGCCAATGATGACGAGGCCGCGAAATTCACGAAAGTGATCCTGGCTACAACGGAAGACACCTGGGGCAAACTGTTCCAGCAGATGAACAAACAGTATGTGGCGCCGAAGCTGGTGATGTATCGCGGTGCAACCCGCACCGGCTGCGGAACCGGACAGTCTGTGATGGGACCGTTCTACTGTCCTGCCGATCAGACCGTCTACATCGACCTCTCTTTCTATGACGAGATGAAAACTAAGCTGGGTGCTGGCGGTGACTTCGCCCAGGGCTACGTCGTCGCGCATGAAGTTGGCCATCATGTCCAGAAACTGCTGGGCATTGAGCCGAAAGTGCGTGAAATGCAGCAGGGTGCCAGCGAGAAGCAGGTGAATCAGCTCTCCGTCAAAATGGAACTGCAGGCGGACTGTTTTGCGGGTGTCTGGGGACACTATATGCAGAAGGAAAACGTTCTTGAAGCAGGCGATCTGCAGGAAGCGCTGAATGCCGCTGAGGCGATTGGCGATGACCGTCTGCAGCAGAAAGGTCAGGGCCGCGTCGTGCCGGACAGCTTCACCCACGGTACTTCTGAGCAGCGCTACACCTGGTTTAAGCGCGGGTTTGATGGTGGCGATCCAGGACAGTGCAACACCTTCGCCAGCAACTGATGAACCCAACGCAGCTTATGCAACAGGCCGGTGTGCGTCGTCTGGCAGTCATCAGCGGCGACCCGGCCTGGTGCTTAGATCGGGCTGCGGCGTGGCGTGGAGCGCTGCCAGGCGACTGGCTGGCGCTGAGTCCGGCGCCACTATTTTCTGCTTCATCTGACGAGTCAGCTCTGCACAGGCCGCCTGGCGCGGTACGCACGCTGCTGGGACGCGAGTTCCATCATGCGATATTCGATGCACGCCAGGGCTTTCATGCCGAGGCTTTCGCTGCGCTGGCCGGTACGCTGACCGCCGGTAGCTGGCTGCTGCTGCTGGTGCCGCCCTGGCAAGCGTGGCCGCAACAGCCTGACAGCGACAGCCTGCGCTGGGCGGACGTCGCTGAACCCATCTCAACCCCTCTTTTTGTTCACCACCTGCAACAGCTGATCCTGGCGGATGACCAGGTGCTGCTGGAGCGGCAGCATCAGCCCTGCCGTTTTCCGGCGCAGCCGGACTGGCCGCAGTGGCACTGTCAGGCACCACAGCAGCAGCAGGCGATCCTCGATAAGCTGATCGCGCTGCCCTCGGGTATCGCCGTACTGACCGCTGCCCGTGGACGGGGTAAATCGGCGCTGGCGGGAATGCTGGCCCGGCAAAACAGACATTGCCTGGTGACGGCACCGGCCAAAGCCTCAACAGAGGTGCTGGCTGCTTTTGCCGCTGAGCATTTTCACTTTATGGCACCTGATGCACTGCTGGCGCAGGAGACGCCGCCACCGGCGGAGTGGCTGATTGTGGATGAAGCCGCGGCGATCCCGGCCCCGCTGCTGCAGGCGCTGGTCAGCCGCTATCCCCGCATATTGCTCACCACCACCGTTCAGGGCTATGAAGGCAGCGGGCGCGGCTTTATCCTTAAATTCTGCGCCGGGCTTACCGGGGTTCACTATTTCACACTGGATGAGCCGCTACGCTGGTCGCGTTTTGATCCGCTGGAGCAGTGGCTGAATCAGGCGCTGCTGTTTGACGATGCCCGCTCCAGTGCGCCTGATACTCTGGTAACACCGCATCGTGTTGAACGTCACGATTTCAGCGCGCTTGAAGCCGCTTACCGTCTGCTCACCAGCGCGCACTATCGCACGTCGCCGCTTGATCTGCGCCGCCTGCTGGATGCACCAGGTATGCAGCTGTGGCGGGCGGGCAATGCACCTGCGTTACAGGGCGCGCTCTGGCTGGTGGAGGAGGGCGGTCTTGAACCTGAGCTGGCGCAGGCGGTCTGGGCGGGCATCCGGCGACCGCGCGGCAATCTGGTTGCGCAGTCGCTGGCAGCCCACGCCGGTCTGGCTGAGGCGGCAACCCTGCGCTCGCAGCGCATCAGCCGGATTGCCGTGGCGGCGGAGAGCCGTCGTCGGGGAACCGGACAGCAGCTTGTTGCGGCGGCGGTTAATGCGGCTGCCGATCACGACTACCTCTCTGTCAGCTTCGGCTACACTGAATCACTCTGGGCGTTCTGGCGTGCCTGTGGCTTTGCTCTGGTGCGGATTGGCAGTCAGCGCGAAGCCAGCAGCGGCTGTTACGCGGCGATGGCCATATTGCCCTGTTCTGCTGCGGGTGAGGCACTGACGCGCCGGGCAGCAGAACAGCTGGCGCGTGACTGGCCGCGATTGCAACAGCATATCGCGCTGGAACTGCAGTTTGATAAGACCACAGATGATGGATTGATCGCTCAGGATAACCATCTGGCCATCGGTTTCGCCTGGGCGCAGCGGCCACTGGAGGCGAGCCTGCCGGTATTGCAGCGCCTGGTTGAGTCCAGTGCCGTCTCCGTACCGCTGCTGGCCTCCGCGGTTGCTGCACCTGATGCGCTAAGCGACCTGGCCCGGCAGGCGGGCTTAAGCGGCCGCAAAGCGCTGATAGCTAAGCTACGTCAGCAGGCGGCTTCAGCCCTCGAAAGCCTGGGCGTTACTGCTGACGCGCTGCATCTGCCGTTGAAATAATTCGACCAGCTGGTTCAAATTATCCCCATATCATTTTGTGCCAGGCGGCGTAGAGTGAACACAGGAGGTCAACATGACACTGAAATATGTAATCGTTCAACAGCCTGCCACCACCGCACAGCTGTTTCTGCTCTATCACGGCGTTGGCGACAACCCGGATTCAATGGGTGAGATTGGCAACTGGTTTGCGAAAACTTTTCCCGACGCGCTGGTGGTTTCCGTCGGTTCACCCGGCGTGGTTCGTCAGTGGTTTGGCGAGACTGACCTGCACGATCAGACTATCCAGCAGCGGGTTGATGCGGCAATGCCGCAGTTTGTTGCGTCGGTGCGTCACTGGCAGAAAAAGAGCGGCGTGCGGCCGGAAGCGACAGCCTTAATCGGTTTTTCGCAGGGCGGCAGTATGGTGCTGGAAGGGGTTAAAGCCCATCCGGACCTGGCAGGTCGCGCAGTGGTGTTTAATGGCCGATTTATTACCCTGCCGGAAAAGGCCACTACCCGCACCACGATTCACCTGATCCACGGTGATTATGATGAACAGATCCCGCTTCACCATGCCCGGGAGGCGGAACAGCGGCTGACCGCCTGCGGTGGCGACGTGACACTCGATATCGTTGACGATCTGGCGCATGCCATCGATCACCGCAGCATGGAGCTGGCGCTGAATCATCTGCGCTATACGGTGCCAAAACGCTACTTTGATGAGGCGTTAAGCGGCGCAAAACCGGGTGACGATGACGTTATCGTGATGATGTAAAAAAGCCCCTGCAGTGCAGGGGCTTTTTCATTTACTTCTTCTTCGGCCAGTTGTCGTCGTCATCCCATTTATCGTTGAAATCACGATGCGGTGGCAGGTCAGGTTTGTTATCCATAAATTTTTTGTGATCGATGCGTTTCAGATCTTTATAAACATTCATCAACACACCAACCATCAGCAGGATCACCAGGATCCACCAGTAATCTTTAATAAATTCCATTTGATGCTCCTTAACATCGCCGTCAGGCGATCAGTTGTTCCATGATGCGCTGGTACATCCGGCTCAGCATCTGCAGGTCGGAGGCTTTCACACACTCATTGATTTTGTGAATGGTGGCATTCACCGGCCCCAGCTCCACCACCTGCGCGCCCATCCGGGCTATAAACCGGCCATCAGAGGTGCCGCCCGTGGTCAGCAGCTGCGGCTTAATTTCATTATAGTGCGCTACAGCTTTCACTACGGCATCCACCAGCTTACCGCGTGAGGTCAGGAAGGGCTGACCCGAAAGTTTCCACTCGATTGTATAACGCAGCTGATGACGATCCAGCAACTCTGCGACCCGCTGACGGATCATCTCATCGGTGAGTTCGGTGCTGAAGCGGAAGTTGAACTGCACAAACAGCTCGCCGGGGATCACATTGTTGCTGCCGGTGCCCGCCTGGACATTAGCAATCTGCATGCTGGTGGCCGGGAAGAACTCATTTCCCTGATCCCACTCCGTCGTGACCAGCTCAGTCAGCGCAGGCATCGCCCGGTGAACCGGATTATCCGCCAGATGCGGATAGGCGACGTGGCCCTGCACACCGTGTACCGTCAGGTTGGCGGTAATTGAGCCGCGCCGGCCATTCTTCACCACGTCACCGACGACTTCCGTGCTGGAAGGCTCGCCGACCAGGCAATAGTCCAGGCGTTCGCGACGCGCCATCAGCCGCTCAACCACTTTAACCGTGCCGTTGGTCCCACTGGCCTCTTCATCAGAGGTAATCATAAAGGCGAGGCGGCCCCGGTGATGGGGACGCACCGCCACAAAACGTTCGGCGGCCACCACCATGGCCGCCAGCGAGCCTTTCATATCAGCCGCGCCACGGCCAAACAGCATGCCATCGCGGATGGTCGGTTCAAATGGCGGGTTGATCCAGCGACTGGCATCGCCAGGCGGCACCACATCGGTGTGACCGGCAAACGCCAGCGTTTCACCTTCACCACGGGTGGCCCAGAAATTCAGGGTATCGTCGATGTTCATCGTTTCAATCTTAAAGCCAATGGCTTCAAGACGGGCGATCAGCAGAGCCTGACATCCGGCATCATCGGGGCTGAGAGAGGGGCGACGAATAAGCTGCTGCGTCAGCTCAATGACCGGGCAAAACATATTATGACTTCTCCTGAATAGCATTCTGATAGGTGGCTTCGCTGAAACCGGCGAGCAGGGAGCCATCCGGGGTGCGCAACAGCGGACGCTTAATCATGGCGGGATGCGCCAGCATCAGCGCCCTGGCGCTGCTGGCATCGTTAACCGCTTCACGATCAGCCTCGGGCAGTTTACGCCAGGTCGTGCCGCGTGTGTTAATCAGGGCTTCATAGCCCAGCGCATCGATAAATTCCTGCAGCAGGGCATCGCTCAGGCCATCGGCACGGTAGTCGTGAAAGTGATAATCAATACCTGCATCTGTCAAAAAGCGCCGGGCTTTTTTTATGGTGTCGCAATTTTTAATCCCGAACATCACCCACTGCGTGCTCATTGCCCGATCCTTATTGTCCTGTGAGAAGAGAAAGCTGAAAAAAGCAGCCAAAGCGCGAGTTTAGCATAGTGTAATCGGTTGCGGCATCCGCGCTGGCGCGGGAATCAGGCCGGGTATCCTGCATGCCGTCTCTTAATTTCCCCTCGGGTAAACGCTATCAATTGCGCAGGCAATTATTATCCTGCTTATCGATGCGTGCTTAAGAATTTCGCCATGTTGATAAAATAGTCTACCGCTGGGCTTAAAATAAATTATTTTCAATGAGGTTAAGGAGTTGCTGAAATGTGCGTCAGCTTCCAGAATCAGCAACATTCATGTTTTTGTGAGGCTTGCCGATAGGTATAACAGGTGTAAACGTATTCACCTGCTTAAAAAAAGCGCGTAATATTGTCAGCACAATAAGAGAGGGCATTATGATTGACACTGAAATGGGAACCTGGAAAGAATTTATCGAAGCGATGTTACGCAACAAGTAATACGCTCAGAAAAAAGCAGGTCATTCCCACTTGCTGGAATTCTTACCACACACAGAAATAAAGCGGCCACTGAGTTCAGTGGCCGCTTTTTATTTAGCGTTAGTCGTGCAGTTTCTCTTTAAGCGGGAAGCGACGGCGGACCAGCACAAAGAACAGCGGCACAAAAAAGATCGCCAGCAGCGTGGCGGAGATCATCCCGCCCATCACGCCGGTTCCCACGGCGTGCTGGCTGCCGGAACCTGCACCGCTACTGATTGCCATCGGCAGCACCCCAAAAATAAAGGCCAGCGAGGTCATCAGAATCGGCCGCAGACGCTGACGCGATGCCTCCAGCGTGGACTCCACCAGTTCACGGCCTTTGCTGTTAATCTCATTAGCAAACTCAACAATCAGGATGGCGTTTTTGGCGGATAGCCCCACGACCGTCAGCAGGCCAACCTGGAAATAGACATCATTCTCCAGCCCGCGCATCCAGGTGGCGATAAGCGCGCCCACCACACCCAGCGGCACCACCAGCATTACCGAGAACGGGATCGACCAGCTCTCATACAGCGCGGCCAGGCAGAGGAACACCACCAGCAGCGAAATCGCATAAAGCGCTGGAGCCTGCGAGCCGGAGAGCCGTTCCTGATAAGAAGCACCGGTCCACTGGAACCCGACACCCAGCGGCAGCGCATTGACCAGCTTTTCCATTTCATCCATCGCCGTACCGCTGCTGACGCCATTCGCCGCTTCGCCGACAATCTCCAGCGACGAATAGCCGTTGTAACGTTCAAGGCGTGGTGAACCGGTCTCCCAGCGGCTGGTGGCAAACGCGGAGAAGGGCACCATTTTGCCGCTGCTGTTGCGCACGTACCACTTGTTGATGTCGTCCGGCAGCATGCGGAATTCGGCGGCGGCCTGCACATAGACCTTTTTTACCCGCCCCCGATCCAGGAAGTCATTCACATAGCTGGAGCCCCACGCGGTAGTCAGGGTGTCGTTGATGGTGTCCAGCGACACGCCCAGCGCCTGCGCTTTGCGGGCATCCACATCAATCTGCAGCTGCGGGCTGTCATCCAGTCCATTGTGCCGTACCCGCGATAGCGACTTATCGTTGCCCGCCATCTCCAGCAGTTTGTCGCGCATCGCCATCAGTTGCGTATGACCGATACCCGCGTGATCCTGTAGCTGCATGTCAAAGCCGGAGCTGCTGCCCATGCCGGTAATGGCGGGCGGACTGCTGGCAATCACCCGCCCCTCTTTAATTTTCTGAAACGCCTGAGTCGCACGATCGATAATGGCGAATGAGGTGCGATCGGCACCTGGCCGATTTTCCCAGTCTTTCAGCCGCACAAACAGACGTGCCACATTCTGCCCATTGCCGCCCGGGCCGGCCCCGATGGTAGAGAACACCGACAGCACGTTGGCCTTCTCCTCAGTGAGATAATAGTGTTCAACTTTCGCGACCACGCTGTCGGTTTGCTCAAGCGTTGCGCCCGCCGGAAGCTGAACCTGAGTCAGGAAGACGCCGCGATCTTCCAGCGGCAGAAACGAGGTTGGCAGACGCAGAAACAGAAACGCCATCAGGCCGATAATGCCGAGATAGAGCAGCAGCCAGCGACCGCCCCTGCGCAGAATGCCTGCAACGCCGCGCTGATAGCGGTCAGCATTGCGATTGAAGTGACGATTGAACCAGCCGAAGAAACCGCGACGCTCAGGCTGCTCGCCCTTCACCACGGGGTTCAGCAACGTGGCACACAGCGCCGGTGTCAGGATCATCGCGATCAGCACCGACAGCACCATTGCCGAAACAATGGTGATGGAGAACTGACGGTAAATCGCGCCGACGGTACCGCCAAAAAATGCCATCGGCACAAACACCGCAGAGAGCACCAGCGCGATACCAACCAGTGCGCCCTGAATCTGGCCCATCGATTTTCGCGTGGCGGCACGCGGCGAGAGCCCCTCTTCGTGCATGATACGTTCGACGTTCTCCACCACGACGATGGCATCGTCTACCAGCAGCCCTATCGCCAGCACCATGGCAAACATGGTCAGGGTATTGATACTGAACCCGCAGGCATAGAGCACGCTGAAGGTACCGAACAGCACGACCGGCACGGCAATGGTCGGGATTAACGTGGCACGGAAGTTCTGCATAAACAGGTACATCACGCCGAAGACCAGCACGATCGCCTCCAGCAGCGTCTTCACCACATCGGTGATCGACGCTTTAACGAACGGCGAGGTTTCATAGGCAATTTTCGCTTCCAGACCGTGCGGGAAGTAGTGCGACAGCTCCTCTATACGTGCACGGACCAGCTTATCGGTGTTCATCTCGTTGGCACCGGACGCAAGTTTTACGCCCAGGCCTGACGCGGGCTGGCCGTTATAGCGGCTCAGATAATCATACTTCTCCGCGCCCAGCGCCACGGTGGCGACATCACCCAGCGTCACCACAGAACCGTCGGGATTGTTCTTCAGCGTAATGGCCCGGAACTGCCCGGGGGTCTGCAGCATCGACTGGGCATTCACCGTCGCGTTCAGCGCCTGCTTCTCTACGGATGGCAGACCACCGACCTGACCCACGGCAACCTGAGTGTTCTGCGACTGAATTGCACTGACCACATCGTCGGTGGTCAGCGCGTAGGCGATCAGTTTGTTAGGGTCGAGCCAGATGCGCATCGCGTATTGCGAGCCGTAAGCGTCTACCTGGCCGACACCATCAATACGGCTCAGCGGGTCCTGAATATTACTGGCGACATAGTCTGAAATATCCTGCTTATCCATACTGCCGTCGGTTGAGACGAAAGCGACCATCAGAATATTGCTGTCACCGGTTTTATTGACCGTCACGCCCTGCGACTGAACCGCCTGCGGCAATTTGCGCAGCGCTGACTGCAACTGGTTCTGAACCTGCTGACGGGCTTCATCGGGATTGGTCCCGGCGGTAAAGGTGAGGGTGATCTGTGCCTGACCCGTGTTGCTGCTGTTCGAGGACATGTACATCAGATTATCGATGCCGGTCATGTTCTGCTCGATAACCTGAGTAACGGTGTTCTCCAGCGTCTGGGCGGATGCGCCGGGGTAGTTGGCGGTGATGCGCACGTTGGGTGGTGCCAGATCGGGATACTGTTCAACAGGCAGCGAAATAATCGAAAGCGTGCCGCACAGGCACAGCAGAATCGCCAGAACCCAGGCAAAGATGGGACGGTCGATAAAGAAATTCGACATTAAATCGACACTCCTCAGGGACTTTCATAAGCGTTCAGGCCCACCGGCAACGGGCGCACTGGCCGACAAACCGGATGGTTTTTGCCACGATTTTCCGCCGCCATTTACTCTACGTGCGGCAGCGGGGGAAATCGTGGAGAAATTGAGGAGAAAATGTAAATTCGTTGGCTATTTGCGGCTTTCAAGCCACATTACCGTGGCAGCGACGCGTGAGCGGACATCCAGCTTACGCAGCAGGTTGCGGATATGCACTTTTACGGTCTCTTCAGAAATGTGCAGAATAGCCGCAATCTCTTTGTTCGACAGGCCGCGCGCCACCTCCTGCAGCACGTCGCACTCGCGCCCGGTGAGCTGACGCAGGGGATCGGCACTGTGCTGGCGATTAGCCAGATAACGGGCCACGCCTTCACTGAAGACCTTTTCACCCTGCGATGCCTGCAGAATATGCCCCAGCAGGATTTCCGGCTCGCTGTCCTTAAGCAGATAGCCATCGGCACCCGCATCCACCATGGCGAAGATATCACTGCGGGCATCAGAGACCGTCAGGACCAGAATGCGTGAACTGATCCCTTCATGGCGCAACGCCTTCAGCGTATCCAGCCCGGACATACCTTTCATATTCAGGTCGAGCAGAATAATATCGGGTTCCTGACGGCGGGCCTCGGCCAGCGCTTCCGTGCCGTTGTTGGCTTCTGCGATGACCTCAAGTCGGGGATCCAGCGCCAGCAGCTGACGAACACCGCGGCGCATCAGCGGATGGTCATCCACAATCATCAATGTTAATGCGGGCTGTTGCATAGGTTCTCCATTTCATCGGCTTCAGGCGGCGGCAGAAGAGCAGAGCTGGCACCATAGAGGTCCGTACCCGCTGGCCTGCGCGCTGAGACCGATAGATTATCTGAATAAGTTAACATCACGTCGGGCGCTTTATGTCAGTGAGCGCGCCGGTTGCGGTGGAAAGCGCAGTTCGACCCGGGTGCCCCGTTGCTGAGTGTGAATCGTCAGATTGCCACTCAGGCGCTGGGCACGCTCTGTCATAATCGTCAGACCGTAATGGCCCGCGGGTTCGTCAGTGCTGTTCATTCCCACCCCGTCATCCGTAATTGTCAGTAAGTGCTCACCTTGTTCGCTGTGCTGATAATCCACCCGAATCACCTGCGCGCTGGCGTGACGGATGGCATTCAGCAGCGCCTCACGGGCAATCTGCAACACATGCACCTGCTGTTGTGCCTCAAGACTCTGCAGGCCGGTCTTATAGTTAAAGTGTATCTCTGCGCCGCTTTTTTCCTGCAACGAGGCGATCATCGCCTGCATCGCCGCCACCAGATCCGCCTGCTCAATGGTCAGGCGGAAGGTGGTCAGCAGCTCACGCAGCTGACGGTAGGCATCGGCCAGCGCCTGATCGAAGTCAGCGATAATCGCGTGGGCGGCGCTGTCATCCTTATCCACAGTGCGGCGCAGCAGGGTCAGCTGAATACGTAAAAACGAGAGCGACTGGGCCAGCGAGTCATGTAATTCCCGGGCAATGGTGGCGCGCTCTTCAATCAGCAGCATCTGCTGATATTGCTGCTGTGCCTGCCAGATCCAGATTGCCCGTCCCAGCATCGCCGCCAGGCTGCGCATCAGCTCATTGGGATACGTAACGCCAGCCGACTGCCAGCGCAGTTCGCCAATCTGTTGATCGTCCTGCTGTAACGGCAGACGCTGCCACTCACCGTCAGCCTGAGCATCCCCCGCGCAGAACTGAAACTGGTCGCTGTCCAGCCGGATCGCTGTCAGTTTTTCGCGCGTCAGCACAGTGGTTAACACTGCCTCAAACAGTGCCGGATGCAACGGGCTGGCCGTCAGCATCTGCGAGCTGTCGTAAAGCAGTGACAGCGTGCGATTCGCCTGGGTTAAGTCTTCCGTTTTCGCGCGTACCGTACTTTCCAGTAGTTGATAGTGCGAATGCAGACGCGCCGCCATGCCGCTGAAAGCATGCGACAGTACCCGCAGTTCATTCTGCTGCTCAACGTGCAGCGGCGGAAAAGCAAAGTTGCCGCTTTCGACGTAGCGACTGGCCGTGACCAGCGCATTAAGTGGCCGCACCACCTGCAGCCGGGTAAAGCGAATCGTCATCAGTGCCAGCACGACAATAGCAATGACACCTGCCAGGCTGCTGGCCGCCACCAGACGCATTTTCAGCTCGGTATAGCGCTGCAAACCCAGTACAAAGCGATCAATTTCACCGACGTAGATCGGCACCTGCTGCTGGTATGCCACGGTATCACCCTGCTGCAACTGCTGCTGCAGGGAAGGCCATGCAGCGCGCAGTCGCTGATAGCGAGCGCTGACTTCGCGTGGTACCCAGGGCCGATCCAGCTTTTGCAGCACCGGGGCATCCAGCGTTTGCTGATAGAGCGTCAGGTGATGCGCAAGATTTTGTGGCTGACGGCTGGCGTCCCATGCCATGCGATAGCTCTGCATGCGCAGGGATCCCGCCAGATTGATCGCCTCCGCATCGCGCTGACTGCTGAGCAGCGTGACTAAGGCGAGACCGGTGGTGAGCAGCGACAGCAGGACAATGGCGCTGAGCGCCTTAGCGATGCTTTGAGTAACGGAACGTTTAACAATCACATGGATGGCCCTGTTGAAAGTGCGGGAATTATAAGAGCGCAATAACGTAACGCAAATGATCCTTCCCCTGTTTATCGCACAGGCGGTTACACATCGCACATAAAATGACCACAACTGACAGTTCCCAGGATGGGCTACCGATTTGTGGTTAAAAAAGGAACAGGTTTACATCGTCCCGATGTTGCTTTTCATTGCAACGCTAATAATTCATCCAGTCATCAGCTCAACCCGATCACAGATTAAGGAGCATCCAATGAAAAAGCTGAATGCTGTACTGGCGGGCGCATTATTGGCTACCGCTTCCTTTACCGCTTTTGCTGCTGCGCCGGTCGACCGGTCACAGGCTCAGAACATGCAGAGCATCGGCAGCGTGTCAGTCTCCGGCGTTCGCGGCTCACTGGACGATGCGAATCGCCAGTTGTCGCAAAAAGCGGAAGAGATGGGCGCCAGCCATTACCGCGTTATCGGCGTCGATAACCCAGGCGACTCCAGCCTGTGGAGCGGCACCGCAGAGATTTATCGCTAACCCAACCCTCCTGTTTCCATCCCTGTAGCTTTTACCGGCCTGAAAATGGCCGGTTTTTTTGTTTTTGTGCATCAGGATGGATTCTTACAAATCAGCCTGTGCATCTGCCCGGTATATTTTGCTTCGTTCTTGCAGAACGGGTAGGATTCATCGCCGTAAATTCCCGCGCTGCCTGGCACTCACTCACAGGCAAACGCATAGAGGAAAATACCCCATTTCACAAGGCATTACGCCCGAAACGGGGATGCGACGACTGATAGTCAGGACAAACAGGAATGCTATGAAATCTAAAAACAAAACCCCAGGCGAGATGCGCGCTGCGAAACGACGCTGGCTCAACTCTCATGACGCCGGCTACCAGAAGGCGATGGGTAACCGTCACGTACAGATGATTGCGATCGGCGGTGCCATCGGTACCGGTTTGTTCCTGGGCGCAGGTGGCCGTTTGCAGGCTGCTGGCCCCGCTTTAGCCATCATCTATCTGGTGTGTGGCATCTTCTCCTTCTTTATTCTGCGTGCGCTGGGCGAACTGGTATTACACCGTCCCAGCAGCGGCAGCTTCGTCTCCTATGCCCGTGAATTCCTGGGCGAGAAAGCCTCTTATGTGGCGGGCTGGATGTACTTCGTCAACTGGGCGATGACCGGCATCGTTGATATCACCGCCGTCGCGCTCTACATGCACTACTGGGGCGCGTTTGGTGATGTGCCACAGTGGGTCTTCGCCCTGGGCGCGCTGGCGATTGTCGGCACCATGAACATGATTGGCGTTAAGTGGTTTGCCGAGATGGAGTTCTGGTTCGCGCTGGTAAAAGTGCTGGCGATTGTCATCTTCCTGGTGGTGGGCGTGGTATTCCTTGGCACCGGCAAACCGCTGGATGGCAACAGCACCGGCTTCCATCTGATCACCGATAACGGTGGCCTGTTCCCGCACGGTTTACTGCCAGCACTGGTGCTGATTCAGGGCGTAGTGTTCGCCTTTGCCTCTATCGAACTGGTGGGTACGGCGGCCGGCGAATGTAAAGACCCGAAAACCATGCTGCCGAAAGCAATCAACAGCGTGATCTGGCGTATTGGCCTGTTCTATGTCGGCTCTGTGGTGCTGCTGGTGCTGCTGCTGCCATGGAACGCTTATCAGGCGGGTCAGAGTCCGTTCGTGACCTTCTTCTCGAAGCTGGGCGTGCCTTACGTTGGCAGCATCATGAATATCGTAGTGCTGAGTGCGGCGCTTTCCAGCCTGAACTCCGGCCTCTACTCGACCGGGCGTATTCTGCGCTCCATGTCGATGGGTGGCTCTGCGCCGAAATTCATGTCAAAGATGAACAGTCAGCAGGTTCCTTATGCCGGTATTCTGGTGACCGTCGCCGTCTATGTGATTGGTGTGGTGCTTAACTACTATGTGCCTTCTCAGGTGTTTGAGATCGTCCTGAACGTTGCCTCGCTGGGCATTATCTCCTCCTGGGCCTTTATCGTGGTTTGCCAGTTGCGTCTGCGCAAAGCGATCAAAGAGGGCAAGGCGGATGATGTCAGCTTCAAGCTGCCAGGCGCGCCGTTTACCTCGTGGCTGACGCTGCTGTTCCTGTTCAGTGTGCTGGTGCTGATGGCGTTTGACTACCCGAACGGGACGTACACCATCGCCTCCATTCCGCTGATTGCGGTATTACTGGTGCTGGGATGGTTTGGCGTGCGTAAGCGCGTTCACGCCATAGCTGAGACCGAACAGGATCATCACGAAGAAGAGCCTCAGCCGACCCGCCTGGCTGACGACACGTCAAGCTGATAAGTTTTGCAGCAATCAGGCCAGCCTCCGGGCTGGCTTTTTTTTGCCCGCAAATCGACACGTTACGACAAGAATTAGGATAGTTTTCCCGTAAGCCCCCCTCTATGATGAAAAGCTCCCTTTATGCGGTAGTGGAGTCCTCATGTCGTTTAAGATCACTATCATCAAAGATAAGCTCCTGTCTGAAAACTGGTTTGTGCTGCGTAACTACACCTATGAGATTACCGATCGTCGTGGCGAGGTTATCCGCCATAAACGCGAAGTCTACGACCGCGGAAATGGGGCGACTATACTGCTCTACAACCGTGAAAAGAACAGCGTGGTCCTGACACGCCAGTTCCGTATTGCGACTTACGTCAACGGTAACGACGACGGCATGTTAATCGAAGCCTGTGCGGGCTTGCTGGACGACGACTCTCCGGAAGATTGCATTCGCAAAGAGGCGATTGAAGAGACCGGTTATGCGGTGGGCGAGGTGGAAAAACTCTATGCCTGCTATATGTCGCCGGGCGGCGTCACTGAATTAATCCACTTTTTTGCAGCGGTTTATAATGAATCGCTGCGCGACAATGCGGGGGGCGGCGTTGAAGATGAGTCGATCGACGTGCTGGAATTAAGCTTTCCGGATGCGCTGGCAATGGTCGCTGAGGGTCGCATTCGTGACGGCAAAACCATCATGCTGCTTCAGCATGCACAGATTGCGGGCTGGCTGACGCCATAAAACCGTGCCAGTAAGCCTGTTGCCGCGTGCCGGCATTGAGGGAGAGTGGTGAGAGTTAATCCACTTTATGTGCGCTTTTTAAGCAGTTAACTGCGCTTTTTGCACAGGTTCACAGATTGTAAACCCTGGCAGGCCCGTTGATGCGCTATTCTCTCCACTCTGGGTATTCGGGGATCGATCTTCTTAATGTCGTATTGGATGAAATCGTTTTGGCTGTTGCCGTCTCTGTGGGTTGCCTCTGTTCAGGCGGAACCGTTGCAAAAGTCATTCAACGACTGGCAAATTACCTGTAACAATGAAGCCTTTTGCGTGGCGCGGAATATTCCGGGGGACAAAGGGCTGGTGATGACGATTTCGCGGCATGCGGGCGTCAACGATCGCCCCTTGCTCCGAATAGACTATGGCAGCGCCTACAGTGGTGCGCTGCCGGGTGGCCCGCTACAGGATAACCTGCTGCTCGATCAGCGCCGGCTTAAACCCGACCTCAAACACTGGACGGTAGAGCCGCATCATCTCGCCACCAGCAATGCTATCGCCATTGATGAATTTTTTGATCTGGTGATGGAGGCCAAAAACCTGCAGCTCACTTTTGATCCCAATGCGCTGATCTCCCTGCGCGGCATGAAGGCCGCGCTGTTGTTGATGGATGACACTCAGGGACGGGTCAACAGTATGAGCGCGTGGATCAAACGTGGCGACAGGGCCAGCTGGGATGTCCCGCCACCGCCTGCACTGCCGCCGCTGCCGCCTGCGGTCAGGTCACCCGCTGCACTGACGCGCGATGAGACCAGCGGATTAATTGACTACGGCACCTGGCGGGTTAATACCGACGCCTGCTCACTCGATCCGCTGCGCCGTGAAGTCAGCGTGGCGCCACTTACCGACCAGCGCGCGCTGCTGCTGGTGAGTTGTGAAATGGGTGCATATAACGTGATCGATCTGGCGTTTGAAGTGACACGCAGTCCGCCCTATGTGGCGCGTGGGATCACCCTGACTCTGCCGTTCACCCCGCCAGGCGCCAGCGATCGTCAGCTTGAGCTGATTAACGCCGAATATGACGCGGCCAGCGGTCAGCTCTACACGTTTGGTAAGGGCCGTGGATTAGGCGACTGCGGCAGGGCGACACGCTGGCAATTTGATGGCACACATTTTGTGTTAGCGGAATATGCGGAAGAGTCGACCTGTGATGCCTGGCATAGCAGTGATGACTGGCCAACCCTGTGGGTCAGCCAGTCTGACGGTGGCGTACAGCAGCGTTAACGAATGACCTGCACCATCATCGGTGAGCCAAGCTGGTTGCCGACCAGTTCGGCCAGCATATTATTCACACCGTCGCTCATCGGCGTAAAGCGGGTCAGCGGCGAACGCGTCACCACCACAAAAACCCCCACGTTATGCTGCGGCACCATCGCCATATAGGTGATGAATCCGCCGCCGCCGCCGGTTTTCTGAATGATACCGGGACGACCACTTTTCGGTCCCATGTAGACCCAGCCCATGCCCAGCGCATCCGCTTTACCCGGCACATCCATGCCTTCGACTTTAGTGAGCTGGTCGCGGCGATAGATCAGCGTCTGCAGGCGATCGATCTGCGGCGTGCGATGGTTAACCGACGAGTTCAGGAACTGCTGCATCCAGCGGCCCATATCATCCGGTGTTGAGTAAACCCCGCCGCTGCCAATCGCGGCCAGCGTGTTATTACACGGACTGGCCCCTTTTTCGGCCACCATCAGGCGTCCGCACTGCTCAGGCGATGGCGTAAACGTGGTGTCCTTCATGCCGAGCGGACGGGTAATCAGCTGCTGAAACAACGCCGGATAGGGTGTTCCACTGGCACGTGACAGCGCATCGCCCAGCAGATCGTAGCCCAGGTTGGAATAGGCGGCACTGCTGCCTGGTGCGGCTTTGAGGTTCGCGCGCGCCAGCCATGCCCAGCGTTCGCTCTTCGTTGGCCAGACAAACACCGGACGCTGCGCTTTGCCGCCTGGCTGCTCGCGCGGCAGTCCACTGGTGTGGGTTGAGAGATTAATCAGGCGAATCGGCTGGCCATTGTAAGTGGGCACCCGTGCACCCGGCGGCGCATATTTACTCAGGGGATCGTCAAGGCGAATCTGTCCGCGCTCAGCCATTTTTACCATTACTTCACTGGTCATCAGCTTACTCAGCGAGGCGATGCGAATCAGCGAATCTTTCTGCGGACGGACATTGTTGCCGGGACGGGTTTCACCAAAGCTGGCGAACACCCGCTGATTGCCATCAATTGCCACCAGTGCCATGCCGGTTGCACCGCTGCCGTAAAAGATATGTTCCGCATAGCGATCAACAATCTGAGAGGCCAGCAGCGGATCGGGCGCGACCTGCGCCATGCTTTTTAATGGAAGCAGTGAAACCATCAGGGCCAGTAAATAGGGTGTGCGCATGTTCAACGGAAGTGGCTTCGCTATAAAATCGGAGGAAATCTGCCTTCACTCATCGGGATGCATCAGGTCCGAACCGCGTTATCCCGGCAGAACAACAGCAGGGAAAGACGGACAGCCAGCGCACAGGCAGCATTAAGTATGACGGCTCTATAGTAATGAGTTTGCGCAGGGCGGGAAGGGGGGGAATGGAGTTTTTTTTATGTATCAGGCTATATGTGGAAATGGCCCTTCCCGGTGAGCCGGGAAGGGCATAAGCATTAAACTGGCTTGAGTAATGCTTCAGCGTGGCTGACGATATTCTCAACCGTGAAGCCAAACTCCGGGAACAGCTGACTGGCCGGGGCGGATTCACCAAAGGTGGTCATACCGACAATCGCACCGTCCAGACCGACATACTTGAACCAGTAGTCCGCAATACCCGCTTCTACCGCCACACGCGCTTTCACGCCGCTCGGCAGTACGGATTCGCGGTAAGCAGCATCCTGCGCATCAAACAGGTCAGTTGAAGGCAGTGAAACCACCCGCACCTTGTGACCGCCTGACGTGAGCTTATCCGCTGCACCCAGGGTGATCTCAATCTCTGAACCGGTCGCGATAAGAATCACGTCTGGTGTACCGTCGCAATCCTTCAGCACGTAGCCGCCGCGTTTGATGTTTTCGATCTGCTCCGGGGTACGTTCCGGCTGCAGCAGATTCTGACGCGAAAGGATTAGCGCTGTCGGGCCGTGATGACGTTCGACGGCGGCTTTCCACGCTACAGCCGTTTCGACCTGATCGCACGGACGCCATACGCTCATGTTTGGCGTCAGACGCAGGCTGGCGATCTGCTCTACCGGCTGGTGCGTCGGGCCATCTTCACCCAGACCGATGGAGTCATGGGTGTAGACCAGAATCTGGCGTGCCTTCATCAGTGCAGCCATACGCGCGGCGTTACGCGCATATTCGACAAACATCAGGAAGGTTGCGGTGTAAGGCACGAAACCACCATGATGCGCGATACCGTTGCCAATTGCCGTCATACCAAATTCACGCACGCCGTAGTGAATGTAGTTACCCGCAGGATCCTCTTTGATCGATTTAGAGCCTGACCAGATGGTGAGGTTACTCGGCGCCAGGTCAGCGGAACCGCCAAGGAATTCCGGCAGCATTTTGCCGTAGGCTTCCAGTGAGTTCTGAGATGCTTTACGGCTGGCGATTTTCTGCGGATTAGCCTGCAGATCCTGGATGAAGCGGGTCGCTTCGGTTTCCCATGTGGCAGGCATTTCGCCATTCATACGGCGCTCATACTCTTTCGCCAGCTCGGGATGGGCCTCTTTATAAGCCGCAAACTTCGCATCCCAGGCTTTTTCGCGTTCAGCACCCGCTGCTTTGGCATCCCACTGCTGGTAGATTTCAGCCGGGATTTCAAATGCCGGATAGTTCCAGCCAAGCTGTTTACGGGTCAGCGCCACTTCGGCCTCGCCCAGCGCTGCGCCGTGCGATTCCTCTTTACCGGCTTTGTTCGGTGAACCGAAACCGATAATGGTGCGGCAGATAATCAGTGAAGGCTTATCGGTGACGCTCTGCGCTTCTTTGATCGCCTCGCGGATAGCATCAGCGTCATGGCCGTCGATGTCGCCGATCACATGCCAGTTATATGACTCAAAGCGTTTATGCGTATCGTCGGTAAACCAGCCTTCGGTTTCGCCATCAATCGAGATGCCGTTGTGGTCATAGAAGCCGATCAGTTTGCCCAGACCCAGGGTGCCCGCCAGAGAACAGACTTCGTGCGAGATCCCTTCCATCAGACAGCCATCGCCCATAAACACATAGGTATGGTGGTCAACGATTTCATGGTCCGGACGGTTAAACTGTGCAGCCAGCGTGCGCTCAGCAATCGCCAGGCCTACGGCATTAGCCAGACCCTGACCCAGTGGGCCGGTGGTGGTTTCAACGCCAGGCGTATAACCGATCTCCGGGTGGCCTGGGGTCTTAGAGTGCAGCTGACGGAAATTTTTCAGTTCTTCAATCGGCAGGTCATAACCGCTCAGGTGCAGCAGGCTATAAAGCAGCATGGAGCCGTGGCCGTTGGAGAGGATAAAGCGGTCACGATCAAGCCAGGCGGGATTGGTCGGATTATGCTGGAGGAAGTCGCGCCACAACACTTCGGCGATATCGGCCATACCCATCGGCGCACCGGGGTGGCCTGAATTTGCCTTCTGAACCGCATCCATGCTCAGTGCACGAATCGCGTTTGCCAACTCTCTGCGTGAGGACATAAAGTTCTCCCTTGTTATGCATCAGGGCGGGAACGTCCCGCCCGATTAAAATAAAGACTACAGGCGTGCGGCGAGCACATCTTCCAGCTTCTGCTGGTCAACCGCGAACTGGCGGATGCCGTCAGAGAGTTTTTCGACTGCCATTGGATCCTGGTTATGTTCCCAGCGGAACTCCGCCTCGGAGAGCGGTGACGGCTGATGGAAGCCTTCGGTAGAAGGTTCCAGTTTTCGTTCCAGCGGCGCATCGCTGTTCTGCAGCTCTTCCAGCAGGTTCGGCGACAGCGTCAGGCGATCGCAGCCGGCCAGCGCGATAATCTGCTCCACTTTACGGAAGCTGGCGCCCATGATGATGGTGCTGTAACGGTGCTTTTTGTAGTAGTCATAGATACGACGCACAGATTTTACGCCTGGATCTTCATCCGCCACGTAGGGTTCCAGTGGCTTGCGTGAGTTATACCAGTCGTAGATACGGCCAACGAACGGAGAGATCAGGAACACGCCCGCTTCGGCACAGGCACGCGCCTGCGCAAAGGAGAACAGCAGCGTCAGATTACAGTGGATGCCGTTTTTCTCCAGCTCTTCCGCTGCACGGATGCCTTCCCAGGTCGAGGCCAGCTTAATCAGTACGCGTGAGCGATCGATGCCATGCTCTTCATACATCCGAATCAGTTTTTCTGCTTTGGTGACACACATGCCACGATCGAAGGAGAGGCGCGCATCCACTTCGGTCGAAACACGGCCCGGTATGCTTTTCAGGATTTCCATACCGAGGTTGATCGCCACTTTGTCGCTTGCATTGATAATCTGCGTCTCTTTGCTGCCGCCCTGTTTTTTCGCGTACTCAATCGCGTCATCCATCAGGTGCTTATACCCTTCCAGACCGGACGCTTTCAGAATAAGTGAAGGGTTGGTGGTGGCGTCTTCCGGGTGGTAATTACGAATCGATTCGATATCACCACTGTCCGCCACCACGGTGGTGAACTGTTTTAGGGCTTCTAGCTGGTTCATCTCTAAACTCCTTGAAAAGAAAAATGAAAGCGAACAGGGTGCACCTCAGGCCTCGCAGCCGGTCTGTGGCATGTTCTGCTACCGGTAACGCGAACCCATAACATTGCAACAGAGACTTTCTGATGAAAATGCGGTTTCTCTGATTGTTGCGCTGCGAGGCGGTGAGAAGGAGCCGTCATGCGGTTTTTACCGTGGGGTGCGCCATATTCCATCCTTAAGCATAGCAGTCAGGACGAATGACGCAGGTAACACTGTAGCAATCTGTGCCCTGTGAAACGGAACGGGTCTGTCGGGAGAAAGGTAAGCGCAGCGCGGGTTGCGGGCCGCGCTGCAGCGGGAGAAGCGATCAGACCGGGAGGTTCAGCCAGTTTTTTACCGGCAGGAAATCGCGATAGAGCGCAGCTTCTGGAGAGTCGGCATCGGGCTGATAATCATATTCCCAGCGCACCAGCGGTGGCATCGACATCAGAATCGATTCCGTACGGCCGCCGGTCTGCAAACCAAACAGCGTGCCACGGTCCCACACCAGATTGAACTCCACATAGCGACCACGGCGGTAGAGCTGGAACTGGCGCTCACGATCGCCCCACGGGTGATCTTTACGGCGCGCCACAATGGGCCGATAGGCATCCATAAAGCCGCGGCCTACTGCCTGCATAAAGCTGAAGCTCTGCTCAAAGTCGGGCGTGTTGAGATCGTCAAAAAAGAGGCCGCCAATGCCGCGCTGCTCATCACGATGCTTCAGATAGAAGTAATCATCACACCACTTTTTATAGCGCGGATAGACATCCTCGCCAAAGGGCTGACAGAGATTAGCGGCTGTCTGATGCCAGTGCAGCGCATCTTCTTCAAAGCCATAAAACGGCGTCAGGTCAAAGCCGCCGCCAAACCACCAGACCGGATCGGCCCCCGGTTTCTCTGCGATAAAAAAGCGCACGTTGGCGTGGCTGGTCGGCACATAGGGATTATTCGGGTGGATCACCAGCGACACGCCCATCGCTTCAAAGCTGCGACCGGCCAGCTCGGGCCGGTGCGCGGTCGCTGATGCCGGCATCTGATCGCCATGCACATGCGAAAAGTTGACGCCTGCCTGCTCAAACACCGCGCCGTTGCGCAGGACGCGGCTCTGACCACCGCCGCCGCCAGGGCGCTGCCAGCTATCTTCAGCAAACTGTGCGCCGCCATCTTCAGCCGCCAGCTGGTTACAAATCTCATCCTGCAATGCGAGCAGGAACGCTTTTACGCGGGAAATATCAGCCATCTTTTCGCTTATCGTTTATCAAAGTCTGACGCGATTATACGCAAAAGCGCGCCGCTTGTATGGGCGCGGCGCGTTGCACGACGCAAACCGGCCAGATGAATCAGGCATTGCGGCGGTCAAACTCATCGAAGTAGTTGACGATGCCGCTGGCAATAGCCGAAGCAATTTTCTGGCGAAATGCGATGGTGCCGAGCAACTGCTCTTCACGTGGATTGGTAATAAAAGAGGTTTCGACCAGCACTGAGGGAATCGACGGTGACTTGAGCACCGCGAAGGCCGCCTGCTCGGTGTGCTGGCTGTGCAGATGGTGCACCGGGCGGATCTGATCCAGCACGTGCTTGCCCAGTGTCAGGCTGTTCTTGATGGTGTCGGTCTGTACCAGGTCGAACAGAATCTGCTGCAGATAGTGATCCTGCTGCTGAGCTTTTACGCCGCCCAGTTTGTCCGCATCGTTCTCCCGCTGTGAGAGATAACGTGCCATCGAGCTGCTGGCACCACGGTTAGAGAGCGCAAATACCGAGGCGCCACTGGCATCGGGGCTGGTAAAACCGTCGGCATGAATCGACATAAAAAGATCGGCACCGTGCTGGTGGGCGATTTCCACCCGCTGATAAAGCGGAATAAAGTGATCACTGTCGCGCGTCAGTCGCACTTCAATGCGCGGATGGCTCTGCAGCTGGCGCTGCACGTTACCGGCAATCTCCAGCACGATGTGTTTCTCTTCAGAACCCTCTTCGCCAACGGCACCCGAGTCGATGCCACCGTGGCCGGGATCGATCATTACAATACGTTTACCGTTTTTCGCGGGCGGGTCAGGGCGTGCATGACGATTTGCCCCGGTAAGGCCCGACTGCTCTTTAGCCTGAATCGCACGCGGCGATAAAATGGCCAGAGCCAGCCCGGAAAGAAGTAACTGACGACGATGAATCAAACGTTTAAGCAGCTGCATGTACGGGTCCGGTAACAGGAATCTTGCCGGTGTTATAGCCTAAGGCTCTGTTGCCTGCGATCACAGAACCATTTCAGGGCATTACTTTGTATTGCAGGTCGCGAACAGAAAATTCGCGCTTTTTTATTTTCCGCCGGCCATCGAGGGTTGCGTGCAGCAGAGAATGCGTGATAATCAGCAAATTGTGCTTATCTGCAGGTAATTAAGATGGAAATCCGCGCCTTCCGCCAGGAAGATTTTGAAGAAGTGATCACCTTATGGGAACGTTGCGATTTGTTACGGCCATGGAACGATCCGGAGCTGGATATCGAACGCAAAATGAATCACGACCCCGATCTCTTTCTGGTCGCTGAAGTGGGCGGCGTGGTCGTTGGCACGCTGATGGGCGGTTACGATGGTCATCGCGGCGCGGCTTACTATCTGGCCGTGCATCCCGACTATCAGGGACGCGGCTTTGCGAATGCGCTGATGAACCGTCTGGAGAAGAAGCTTATCGCACGCGGCTGTCCGAAACTGCATCTGATGATCCGTGAAGAAAATGATCAGGTGGTGGCGTTCTATGAGAAGCTCGATTATGAGCCGGTCGATGCGCTGCTGTTTGGTAAACGTCTGATCGAAGACCGTGAATACTAAGCCGTCACCGGGCTATCTGCCGGACGAGTATGACGCCAGAGGGCAGCTGCGGCTGCCGTTTCTTTTTTGGCTGATCCTGTTACTCCAGGCGCGGACCTGGCTGCTGCTGGTGATGGCCGGGGCGTCACGGCAGCAGGGCAACGACCTGCTGGCACTCTTCTATCCGGATCGTCGGACGTTCTGGATCGGTCTTGCGCTGGGTTTACCGGCACTGGCGGCCCTGCTGCTGACCGGATATCGCACCCGCCTGCCGCGACTCTGGCAGCACTGGCGCAGCGTGCTGGCGCTGTCGCTGCTGGTGAATCTGCTCTGGCAGGGCTGGCAGTTTGTGCAGGGCGATCTGCTCACCTCACCGCTGCCATTGCTGCTGACGTTGTTTGACCTGCTGGCGCTGATCTGGCTGCAATCCAGCCGCCGCTGTCGCGACTGCTTTCTGCCCGAACATCATCTTCACTAAACTTTTTGTCGCTTTGCGACTCCAATCAGTTCCGCCTTTCCGGCATCGCATTTACAGGAGTTCTCATGAAAGCTGTTCGTTCCACGCTACTGATCGCCGCCGTTGTACTAAGCGGCTGTGCCAGTTCGGGTTCCGGCGCTGACAGCAGCCAGCAGGCAAGCTGGTGGAATCCGCTGACTTATCACTGGTCTTCGGCGCTGCCGTGGAACTGGTTCGGTTCCTCGCTGACCGCGACTGAACAGGGGGTGGGCGGGGTAACTGCCTCGACCGCCATGAAAGAGGACGCGATTAATGCCGGACTGAACGGTGACTATAGCCTGCGTCAGGGCATGCGCAGTCAGAACGGTCAGGTGGTCTCTTTCTGGCAGGCGCTGGATGATGGCAACGTTAAGCTGGTGATTTACGGGCAGTCGCAGGTCGAACGTATTGAGGTGATGGACAGTGCGATTGCCAGCAGTGACGGCAGTAAAGTGGGAGACGCCTTCAGTAATAAGTTCAGCAAAGCCTTCGACAACTGCACCTTAGCCAGCGGCACCGATGCGCGTGACGTGGCGTGCCGTGCGCCAGGCAGTCAGCATCTGACCTATATCTATCAGGGTGACTGGCACGGTCCGGAGGGCTTAATGCCCTCTGACGATACGCTGAAAAGCTGGAAAATCAGCAAGATTGTCTGGCAGCGTTAATCCTTTTCTTCAGCGTGCTGCCCCTCAGGCAGCCGCTGACGCCTCTTAAAACTCCTGCCCGCACGGGCTGCCCGCGGTTCCGCTCCTCTATCGGCTTTTGCTGATTTCTGCATAAACTCTGCCGTCGTCTTATGCTTTTTTCGACTTTGAAATCATCAAACGATATATAAAACCGTTACTGGTTTTCACTGAGTTATAAATAAACTGATGCCTCAGCGGGTGAGATCCGCATCAAACTTTTTCAGGGTGCCAAATGACATTACAAGCGATGAGAAAAATCGTGAGCGGTATCGCGTTGTCGCTGAGCCTGGCCGGCGCAGCCAATGCCACTGAACTTCTTAATAGCTCATACGATGTGTCGCGGGAGCTGTTTGTTGCCCTGAATGCTCCGTTTGTTAAACAGTGGGATGCCAGTCACCCCGCGGATCCACTGACCATTAAGATGTCGCACGCCGGTTCATCGAAGCAGGCGCTGGCTATCCTGCAGGGCCTGCGCGCAGATGTGGTCACGTACAACCAGGTAACAGATGTGCAGGTGCTGCACGATAAAGGCAATCTCATTGCGGCAGACTGGAAAGGCCGCCTGCCGAACAACAGCTCGCCTTTCTATTCCACCATGGCGTTTCTGGTGCGCAAAGGGAACCCAAAGCAGATTCACGACTGGTCAGATTTGACCCGCAGCGATGTGAAGCTGATTTTCCCGAACCCGAAAACCTCGGGTAATGGCCGCTATACCTACCTGGCCGCCTGGGGCGCAACAGACAAAGCGGACGGCGGCGATCAGGCTAAAACCCGTGCCTTTATGACGCAGTTCCTGAAAAACGTGGAAGTATTTGATACCGGCGGTCGCGGCGCGACCACCACCTTTGCTGAGCGCGGCCTGGGCGACGTACTGATTAGCTTTGAGTCCGAAGTGAATAACATCCGCAACCAGTATGGTAAAGATGAATACGAAGTGGTGGTGCCGAAAACCAACATTCTGGCGGAGTTTCCGGTGGCATGGGTGGATAAGAACGTCGCGACAAATAAAACCGCTGATGCGGCCAGCGCCTACCTGAACTATCTCTACACGCCAGAAGCGCAGAATATTATTACTCACTACTATTATCGTGTGAATAACCCACAGCTGATGGCGGAGCAGAAAGATCGCTTCCCGCAGACCAGCCTGTTCCGGGTCGAAGATGCCTTTGGCGGCTGGGATAAGGTGATGCAGACGCATTTCGTCAGCGGCGGTGAGCTGGATAAATTGTTATCGGCGGGGCGTGGATAATGTTTGCTGCCAGCCAGAAACGCGTGTTGCCCGGCTTTGGTCTCAGCCTCGGCACCAGCCTGCTCTTTACCTGTCTGATCCTGCTGCTGCCGATCAGCGCGGTGATTATGCAGCTGTCGCAGATGACGCTGCAACAGTACTGGGATGTCGTGACCAACCCTCAGCTGGTGGCCGCCTATAAAGTGACGCTTCTCTCTGCCGGTGTCGCCTCCCTGTTTAACGCGGTGTTCGGCATGCTGATGGCATGGATCCTGACCCGCTATCGTTTTCCAGGCCGGACACTGCTGGATGGCCTGATGGATCTGCCGTTTGCATTGCCTACGGCGGTGGCGGGCCTGACCCTGGCCGGACTCTTTTCGGTTAACGGCTGGTACGGACAGTGGTTCGCTCAGTTCGACATCAAAATTTCTTACACCTGGATTGGTATCGCCATTGCCATGGCCTTTACCAGCATTCCGTTTGTGGTGCGTACCGTGCAGCCGGTGCTGGAAGAGTTAGGTCCGGAGTATGAAGAAGCCGCCGAAACGCTGGGTGCCACGCCGTGGCAGAGCTTCCGCCGCGTCGTGCTGCCGGAAGTGGCACCGGCGCTGCTGGCCGGTACGGCGCTCTCCTTTACCCGCAGCCTGGGTGAGTTTGGTGCGGTGATCTTTATTGCCGGTAACATCGCCTGGAAAACGGAAGTCACCTCGCTGATGATTTTTGTCCGGCTGCAGGAGTTCGACTATCCGGCAGCCAGCGCTATCGCCTCGGTGATCCTGGCGGCATCGCTGATTCTGCTATTCGCGATTAATACATTGCAGAGCCGCTTTGGCCGTCGTCTGGGAGGTCACTAATGGCTGAGGTTTCACAAATTAATCATGCTGCGCGTCAGCCTGTAAACTGGGGCAAGTGGCTGCTGATTAGTATCGGCACGCTGATCTCGATTCTGCTGCTGGTGGTGCCGATGGCCTCCATCTTCTGGGAAGCGCTGAATCAGGGGCTCATTGTCGCTCTCAGCAATCTGGCGGATCCGGACATGCTGCACGCCATCTGGCTGACCGTGATGGTGGCGCTGATCACCGTACCGGTTAACCTTGTGTTCGGCACGCTGCTCGCCTGGCTGGTGACGCGCTTTACCTTTCCGGGCCGGCAGTTGCTGCTGACCCTGTTTGATATTCCTTTTGCCGTGTCGCCCGTCGTAGCCGGTCTGATGTATCTGCTGTTCTGGGGCGTGAATGGCCCGGCAGGCGGCTGGCTGGATGCGCATAACATCCAGATTATGTTTGCCTGGCCTGGTATGGTGCTGGCGACGGTGTTTGTGACCTGTCCGTTTGTGGTGCGCGAACTGGTCCCGGTGATGCTGAGTCAGGGCAGTCATGAAGATGAAGCGGCGGTGCTGTTAGGCGCGTCAGGCTGGCAGATGTTCCGTCGTGTGACGCTGCCGAACATTCGCTGGGCGCTGCTGTATGGCATCGTCCTGACCAACGCCCGTGCGATTGGTGAATTTGGTGCGGTTTCGGTGGTATCGGGATCGATTCGCGGTGAAACCTACACATTACCGCTTCAGGTTGAATTGTTGCATCAGGACTACAACACCGTTGGCGCGTTCACCGCGGCCGCCCTGTTAACCCTGATGGCAATTGTGACGCTGTTTCTGAAAAGCATTGTGCAGTGGCGTTTAGAGCAACAGCACAAACGCCTGCAACAGGAGGGAAATCATGAGCATTGAGATTAACAAGATCAACAAGTCCTTTGGTCGCACCTCGGTGCTGAACGATATCTCTCTGGATATTGCCTCAGGTGAAATGGTGGCGCTGCTTGGCCCATCAGGCTCGGGTAAAACCACGCTGCTGCGCATTATTGCCGGGCTGGAGCATCAGAACAGCGGTCAGATCCGTTTTCATGGCAACGACGTCAGCCGCCTGCATGCGCGCGATCGTCAGGTTGGTTTCGTCTTCCAGCACTATGCGCTGTTCCGTCACATGACGGTGTTCGACAACATCGCCTTTGGCCTGACCGTGCTGCCGCGTCGCGAACGTCCTTCAGCGGCGGAGATCAAGCAGCGTGTGACCCGTCTGCTGGAGATGGTGCAGCTGGCCCATCTGGCAAACCGCTTTCCTGCACAGCTGTCGGGCGGTCAGAAGCAGCGTGTGGCGCTGGCGCGTGCATTAGCGGTTGAACCGCAGATTCTGCTGCTGGATGAACCTTTTGGCGCGCTGGATGCTCAGGTGCGTAAAGAGCTGCGCCGCTGGCTGCGTCAACTGCATGAAGAGATTAAATTCACCAGCGTGTTCGTGACCCACGATCAGGAAGAGGCGATGGAGGTCGCGGATCGCGTCGTGGTGATGAGTCAGGGAAATATTGAACAGGTTGGCACGCCAGATGATGTATGGCGCGATCCGGCGACCCGCTTTGTGCTGGAGTTCCTGGGTGAAGTGAATCGCTTTGATGGCGAAATTCAGGGATCGCAGTTCCACGTCGGCGCGCATCACTGGCCGCTGGGTTATACCTCAGCTCATCAGGGCGCGGTTGAGCTATTCCTGCGTCCGTGGGAAATCGATGTATCACGTCGCAGCAGCCTGGAAACGCCGCTGCCGGTGCAGGTGCTTGAAGTCAGCCCGCGTGGTCACTTCTGGCAGCTGGTGGTTCAGCCTGTCGGCTGGCAGAGCGAGCCGGTTTCGGTGGTGTTTGAAGGTGAGCAGACAGCCCCGATTCGCGGCGAGCGCCTGTTCGTCGGGTTGCAGCAGGCGCGCCTCTATAAAGGCGATACGCCGCTGCGTGCAGTTGCCTTTGCACAGAGCGCCTGATATTTTCTCATCCACAGCGGGCGGGAGTGTGACTCCCGCCTTTTTTTCGCCTCTCGTTTGTAAGATGCCAGGAACCGCACCGTGACGACTCTTGAAAACACCATCGGCAATACCCCGCTGATTAAGCTGCAGCGCCTGACGCCAGCTAACGGCAGTGAGGTCTGGCTCAAGCTGGAAGGCAATAATCCGGCGGGCTCGGTAAAAGATCGCGCGGCCTGGTCGATGATTAATCAGGCGGAGCTGCGCGGTGAACTTTCACCCGGCGATCAGCTGATTGAAGCAACCAGTGGGAATACCGGCATTGCGCTGGCGATGATCGCGGCGATGAAAGGCTACCGACTTCGCCTGCTGATGCCGGACAACATGAGTCAGGAGCGACAGGATGCGATGCGTGCTTATGGCGCAGAGCTGATTCTGGTGCCGCGACAGCAGGGCATGGAGGGTGCACGCGATCTGGCACTGGCGATGGCGGCGCGTGGTGAAGGCCGGGTGCTGGATCAGTTTAATAATCCCGATAACCCGCTGGGTCACTATCAGACTACCGGGCCGGAGTTGTGGCAGCAGTCGAACCAGCGCATGACCCATTTTATCTCCAGCATGGGTACCACCGGCACGATCACCGGCGTGGGACGTTACCTGAAAGAGCACAACACGGGCGTGCAGGTGATCGGTTTACAGCCGAGTGAAGGCAGCAGTATTCCGGGCATTCGTCGCTGGCCGCTGGCCTATCTTCCGGGGATCTACCGGCCCGACTTAGTGGATGATGTGATGGATATGACGCAGAAAGAAGCGGAAGAGACCATGCGGGCGCTGGCGCGCCGTGAAGGCATTTTCTGCGGTGTCAGCTCAGGCGGTGCGGTGGCGGGTGCACTGCGTATTGCGCAGGCGAACCCGGGCAGCGTCGTGGTAGCGATCGCCTGCGATCGCGGCGATCGTTATCTCTCGACCGGACTCTATCATCAGTAACCTCTGCTGATGCGGAAATCAAGCCTGTGCGCGCGTTTGCTGCCCACAGGCTTTTTTTTAGTCAGGATTTCCCGTGCCGGATAGACTGAATCTGTAAGGATCGCGTAAATCAGGCTGCGCGAATGCCCGGCACAGGACAAAATAGCGCCAATTCCAGTGAGAGATAACCATGAAAATTTTGCTTGTTGATGATGATGTCGAATTGGGCACGATGCTAAGCCAGTACCTGATCGCTGAAGGGTTCGATGCCCAGCTGGTGCTGACCGGCAGCGCCGGAATTCAGGGCGCGCTCTCTGGCGATTTCACTGCCATGATTCTGGATATTATGCTGCCCGACATGAGTGGCATCGATGTGTTGCGTCAGGTGCGCCAGAACAGCCGGATACCGGTGATCATGCTGACTGCCAAAGGCGATAATATTGATCGCGTGATCGGCCTTGAGATGGGGGCGGATGACTATATGCCTAAACCCTGTTATCCCCGTGAACTGGTCGCCCGCCTGCGCGCGGTATTGCGCCGTTTCGAGGAGCAGGTACCGCAGCCGGATGCCAAAGAGCCGCTGCGCTGGGGAGGCCTGACGCTTAATCCTGCCACCCGCATGAGTGAATGGCAGGGTAAAACATTTGATCTGACAGCATCAGAATTTAATCTGCTGGATTTGCTGCTGCGCGCGCCGGACAGGGTTGTGTCAAAAGATGAGCTCTCTGAAAAGGGGCTGGGCCGTCCGCGTGAAGCCTATGACCGCAGCGTTGATGTGCACATCAGCAACATCCGTCAGAAACTCAGCGCACTGACCGCTGACAGCATCAATATCGAAACTGTTCGCAGCATCGGTTACCGTATTCGATGAAACAGAGTTACCGCGGACGCATGTTCTGGAAGATCTTTATCGGCTTCTGGCTTGTTTTTATCATCATGAGCCAGCTTATCTGGCTCGGTTTTTCGCTCTCCGGTAAACGGCATGAACCGCCTGAAATTATGGCTATCCGTCGCATTGTGGATCTGCAGATGACCTCTGCTGCATCGGTACTGGAGCGGGGCGGGCCTGATGAGCTGAATGCGATGCTGTCGGACTGGGATGAAACTGATCGTCAGTTCTTTCACGTCACGCAGCAGACTAAACCGCTACAATCACAGGACAGCGGCAACCTGGATTTCAGGGGCCGTCTTCCTGAAGAGGTGGTGCGCCGGGTACACGGCGCGGATGGAAAAGAATATCAGCTGCGCTACGACCTGGATGGCATGCGCATGAACAGCAAACAGAACATGATGCCGCGGAAATTTCTGAATATCCCCGAGCCGATGTTTGTCTTCGCCGGGTCGGTGGGGTTGCTGTTCAGTCTGCTGCTGGCCTGGAATCTGACGCGGCCCATGCGTCAGTTGAGGGAGGGATTTTCCCGCGTCGCCGAGGGTGATTTAAGCGTGCGTCTGTTCCCGATTATGCGAAAGCGGCACGACGAGATTTCAAATGTCGCTGAAGCGTTTGATGCCATGGTTGAGCGGCTTGATACCCTGGTGCGCGCCCGTGAAGAGCTGCTGCACGATATCTCACATGAGCTTCGTTCACCACTGGCGCGGCTGCAACTGGCGACCGGACTCGCCAGACAGACGCCAGAAAGCGTAAACAGTTCGCTTGATCGCATTGATGAAGAGGCGCGGCGGCTGGACAAAATGATCGGTGAACTGCTGACGCTGTCGCGAGCTGAACATGAAAGCATCCCGGATGAGCAATATTTTGACCTGACCGGTTTGCTGGAGGCGGTCATCACCGATGTCCGCTATGAAGCACAGATCCCTGGTGTACAGGTGGAGTTAAAGGTTGACGAGCGGGGCGACTACACCGTGCGGGGCAATGCGGAGCTGATACGGCGCGGGATCGAGAACGTCTTACGCAACGCGCTGCGCTTCTCTTTGCCAGGGCAGCGGATTGAGGTCGGCTTACGCGCTGAACAGCAGTGGCTGGCGATTCAGGTACGCGATCAGGGGCCAGGTGTCGATGAGGAGAAACTCTCCAGCATTTTTGACCCGTTTGTGCGGGTAAATTCGCCGCTGATGGGTAAAGGTTATGGTCTGGGACTGGCTATTGTGCGTAAAGTGGTGCTGGCGCATCATGGTGAAGTTGAGGCGCGGAACCGGCCAGAGGGCGGACTTGAACTGACGCTGCGTCTGCCGCACTGGCAGCCCTGAAAACCTGTACCGCAGAAACGATAACGGCACCCGCAGGTGCCGTTATGTTATATACGAATGCTTACTTTTTGATGCGAATCACCGGCGTTTCGCCGACGGTGACCTGACCAGACAGCTTAATCAATTCCTTGATTTCATCCATGTTGGAGATGACAACCGGTGTCAGGGTTGATTTTGCTTTCTCTTCCAGCAACGGCAGATCGAACTCAATAACCACGTCGCCTTTTTTGACCTTCTGGCCTTCTTCAGCGATGCGTTTGAAGCCTTCACCTTTCAGTTCAACCGTATCGATACCAAAATGGACGAACAGCTCAATGCCGTTGTCTGATTCGATCGAAAAAGCGTGATTGGTTTCAAAAATCTTGCCGATAGTGCCATCAACAGGCGCAACCATTTTGTTGCCGCTGGGTTTGATCGCAATACCGTCGCCCACGATTTTTTCTGCAAACACCACATCTGGTACGTCTTCAATGTTCACGATTTCGCCCGACAGAGGCGCTACGATGTCGATTGTCCCAGCGCTATCCGTTTTTTCGCCAAAAAGTTTAGAAAACAAACCCATGATCTTCTCCTAAGCAGTAATTTGGGGCCAGCATCATGCAGGTTAGCAGAGCGTTTTTTCCTTAATGAACTTGTTAACCAGGTTCATTAAGTCTTCCGCTGTCGGTTGAGCCAGTGCCTGCTCTGCCAATGCCTTCGCATCTTCAAAATTAGTATTACGAATGATTTTTTTGATGCCAGGGATAGAAATGGCACTCATGCTGAACTCGTCCAGCCCCATTCCCAGTAACAGTAGTGTAGCACGTTCATCACCTGCCAGCTCACCACACATGCCGGTCCATTTACCTTCAGCGTGAGATGCATCAATGACTTGCTTGATTAAGTTAAGCACAGACGGCGTCATTGGGTTGTACAGGTGCGAGATCAAATCATTACCACGATCGACCGCCAGAGTATACTGCGTCAGATCGTTTGTCCCAATACTGAAGAAGTCGACTTCTTTCGCCAGATGATGGGCAATGACGGCTGAAGCCGGGGTCTCTACCATGATGCCGACTTCAATGCTTTCATCAAAGGCTTTACCTTCATCACGCAACTGCGCTTTCAGCAGTTCCAGTTCCGCTTTCAGGCTGCGTACTTCTTCAACCGAAATGATCATCGGGAACATGATGCGCAGTTTACCGAAGGAGGAGGCGCGCAGGATGGCACGCAGCTGTGCATGCAGAATCTCTTTGCGGTCCATCGCGATACGGATAGCACGCCAGCCGAGGAACGGGTTCTCTTCTTTTGGCAGGTTCATGTAAGGCAGATCTTTGTCACCGCCGATATCCATGGTGCGCACGATAACCGCCTGTGAGCCCATCGCTTCAGCAACGGCTTTATACGCCTGGAACTGCTCTTCTTCACTTGGGAGAGAGTCGCGATCCATGAACAGGAATTCGGTGCGGTAGAGACCTACGCCTTCCGCGCCGTTACGCTCCGCACCGGCGATATCGCGCACAGTACCGATGTTGGCACAGACTTCAACCTGATGGCCATCCAGCGTCACGGCTGGCAGATCTTTCAGCTTGGCTAATTCATGTTTTTCGGACAGATACTGATTCTGTACGGCTTTCAGTTCTTCCTGAATCGCTTCGGAAGGATTGACGTGAATCGCATTGTTAACGCCATCCAGGATCAGGAAATCGCCGTTTTTAACCGTGACGGTTACATTGCCGGTGCCGACAATGGCCGGGATTTCCAGCGAGCGCGCCATGATTGAGGTATGTGAGGTACGGCCGCCCAGATCAGTGATAAAGCCCAGCACCTTTTTCAGGTTCAGCTGTGCGGTTTCTGACGGCGTTAAATCTTTGGCCACCAGAATAGATTCGTCCGGAATAGCGCTCAGGTCGACGATGTGCAGACCGAGGATGTTTTGCAGCAGACGCTTACCGATGTCACGCACGTCAGCCGCACGCTCTTTCAGATATTCGTCATCTAATTCTTCCAGTGCTTTCGCCTGGCCATCAATGACCGAGTAAGCAGCAGCATCAGCGGTCGCGTGATCTTTTTTGATCAGGTCGATGATTTCCTGCTCCAGCTCTTCATCTTCCAGCAACATGATGTGGCCTTCGAAGATGGCTGCTTTCTCTTCACCGAGGGTTTCACCCGCTTTGACGCGAATCGCTTCCAGTTGTAATGCCGCTTTGCTGCGGCCATCGAGGAAGCGCTGAACTTCCTGCTCAACCTGATCATCAGAAATTTTCTTGCGGTTGATGACGATCTCGTCTTCTTTCAGCAGCAGTGCTTTGCCGAAAGCGATACCTGGTGATGCTAAAATGCCTGAAATCATAACGCTACCTTTTAATCACGATGGCTGATGGGACTCTTTGCGGTGCCATTGTCGCGGGACACGTACTCTACGAAAGCAATAACGCGGACAGGTTGTCCGCGATCAAGATGTTTGCACTCAATGGCGCAGAGGAGTCGATTGGCTGGCGAGCTGAGCGGAGATTACTCCAGTTCAGCCATCAGTTTGACCAGATGCTCAACTGCTTTCTGTTCGTCTTCACCTTCCGCGGAAAGAGTCACAACCGTTCCCTGGGTTAAACCCAGCGTCTGCAGTTTGAACAGGCTTTTCGCGCTCGCTGATTTGCCGTTAGAGGTCACGGTGATTTCTGACTGGAAAGCTTTGGCTTCTTTAACGAATTGCGCAGCTGGGCGAGTATGCAGACCGTTTGGTGCAGTAATGGTAACTTCTTGCTGGAACATTCTATTTCCCCAACGTTATCAGGATGAGTGTTATGGATCTAAAGTCTAGCCTGGAGCCTTCACTTTAGCCTGTGTAGGTGCGCGGGTATAGCTTCATGCTGACCAAAGACGCGCATGCGTCAAATCTACAATCCGTTGCGTCTCAAAACCGATTCTACACGTCACCGGTTAATTATGCCGTGATTCGCCGTTTCACTGAATCCGTAAATCGATTCAGCTTGATCCACTTCAAGCGCGGATTAATTTCAGGCATCGAAATAATTGGCAGTCTGAATACCAGATCGGCATCACTGAAATCAATCTGCCGGGTGATGAAAGTGAGATCTGCACCACAAAAAAGCACCCGGATGGGTGCTTTTTTCGACATTTTCAGACTATCGGCTCCGGCTACTGCAGCTCTTTTTCAGTGAAGAGATCGGCGAACAGCGCGGTACTCAGATAGCGTTCGCCAGAGGAGGGCAGAATCACCACGATGTTTTTGTTGGCGAAGGTTTCGTCTTCCTGCAGCTTCAGCGCGGCGGCGACAGCAGCACCGGATGAGATACCGGCCAGGATACCTTCTTCTTCCATCAGCCTGCGCGCCGTGCTGATCGCTTCTTCATTGGTAATGGCCACCACGCGGTCAACCAGGTTCAGTTCCAGATTGCCCGGAATAAAGCCGGCACCAATACCCTGAATTTTATGCGGGCCGGGTTTGATCTCTTCACCCGCCAGCGCCTGCGCAATCACTGGCGAATCGGTCGGCTCAACCGCGACAGTAATCAGATCTTTTTTGCCTTTGGTGTTTTTGATGTAGCGACTCACGCCGGTCAGCGTTCCGCCTGTGCCGACACCCGCAATAAAGACATCCACTTCGCCATCGGTATCTTCCCAGATTTCCGGGCCGGTGGTCTTTTCATGGATTTCCGGGTTAGCCGGGTTGCTGAACTGCTGCAGCAGCACATATTTGTCCGGGTCGCTGGCGACAATCTCTTCCGCTTTGCCGATGGCACCTTTCATGCCTTTAGCACCTTCGGTCAGAACCAGCTTCGCGCCCAGCGCTTTCAGCAGTTTACGACGTTCCACCGACATGGTTTCGGGCATGGTCAGCGTGAGTTTATAACCGCGCGCAGCGGCAACGTAGGCCAGGGCGATACCGGTGTTACCGCTGGTCGGTTCAACCAGCTCAATGCCGGGTTTCAGAATACCGCGTTTCTCTGCGTCCCAAATCATATTGGCACCGATACGACATTTGATGCTGAAGCTCGGGTTACGGGATTCAACTTTCGCAAGAATGCGGCCGTTACCGATGCGGTTCAGTCGAACCAGCGGCGTATGACCAATTGTCAAAGAGTTGTCTTCATAGATCTTACTCATAGCCTGCCCTTAACTGTATGAATTATTGGGAACCCTATGAGCATACCTGTTCTGCCAGGGGGCGGAAGGAAAGAAATCGTATATCTATATGTCCCCCGGCAATAAGCCCTGCAAAAAAGAGCATAAGGCGCGCTGATAAGTTTAACGCACCTCACTGCGCGCCAGCTGCGGTCGGTAGCGATCGACCCACATGGCGGTGGCACCGCAAACGGCAACCGGCATAATCACGAGGTTCAGAATCGGAATCATCGTGAACAGGCTGGTGAGTGCGCCAAACTGCATATTGGCTGTTTTGTGCCGACGCAGGGCGTTTCGCATCTGCTGAAACGGCACTTTGTGGTTGTCAAACGGATAGTCGCAATACTGGATGGATAACATCCAGGCACTGAACAGGAACCACAGCACCGGGGCAACCGTCTGACCAAAGCCAGGAATAAAGTAGAGCAGCAACAGTCCCAGCGCGCGGGGCAGGTAATAGCCCAGTTTTTGCATCTCGCGCTTCATGATGCGCGGCACATCTTTAAGCATTCCTGCCCAGCCGCTGTCGGGCAGAGGCTTACCGGTCAGGCGTCCTTCGAGCTGCTCGGCCAGCAGACCGCAGAAAGGGGCGGCAATCAGGTTTGCCAGCGTCGAGAAGAAGTAGCTGAACACCAACACAATCGCAATCACCGACAGCGGCCACAACAGATAGCTCAGCCACTGCAGCCAATCCGGAATATGGGCCATCAGGCGCGGGATCCAGTCACCGAGACGATAAAACAGCCAGACGAATGCGCCACCGAGCATGATCATGTTAATCAGCAGTGGCATCACTACAAAGCGGCGAATGCCAGGCAGACGGACCAGTTTCCAGCCCTGGCTAAAGTAGTGCATGCCGTTAAAATCTGAGACCGAATTCTCAAGGGCCATAAAGCCATTTCTCCTGAAAGTGTTGAGGCGCGCCCACTATAACCTGGCTTTTTTTCCAGTCCAGGTGCCGTTTGGGTAAAAAAACAGCGAAAAAGCGTGGGTTGCCTATCTTATTTGTCAGAAAATAGTGCACAGACTTGCACTTGTGTAGCAGGGCAAATACAGTTAGAGGATAAAGTTTGCCGCGGTGGCAAGGTATTGGAACAACAGAGAATACAATGATGCAGGATTTGCGTCTGATATTAATCGTTGTTGGCGCGATCGCCATTATAGCGCTCCTTCTTCACGGGCTGTGGACCAGCCGTAAAGAGCGTTCGTCAGTGTTCCGCGATCGCCCGCACAAACGTCTGAAACAACGTGAAGAACATGATGAGCAGGACCTGATTGACGACGAAGACGACGGCGTCGGCGAGGTTCGCGTTCGTTCTGATCGCAGCACACATCAGGAACCGCGATTCGATGAGATTCGTGAGCCACAGCCAGAAGCGCCGCGTAAGCAAGCGCCTGCTGAGCCTGTGCGTCAGCCTGCGCCACGACCCGCACCGCAACCTGAACCAGAAAGCGATCCGCTTTTCAACACGGCACCGCAGCCTGCTCCGCAGCCGCGCTCTGAACCGGCTCGTCAGCAGCCAGCGCCGACTTTTGTCGCGCCGCCAGTCCAGGCTGACCCGCTGCTGGATCTCGATCCGCTGGAATCTGTCCAGCCCGCTCCGCAGTACCAGGCTGAACCTGAGCCACAGCCAGAAGTGACACCGGCTCCCGCGCCTGCACAGCCTGCAGCGAAAGCGCCAGCGGAAAAACCGAAAGAAGCGGTACTGGTACTGCATGTTGCAGCCCATTCGGGCGGTGAGCTGAACGGTGAGGCATTACTGCAGGGTATCCTGCAGGCGGGCTTCCAGTTTGGTGAAATGAACATTTTCCATCGTCATCTGAGTCCAGCAGGCAGCGGGCCGGTTCTGTTCAGTCTGGCTAACATGGTTAAGCCGGGCTCGTTCAACCCTGACCTGATGACCGATTTCAGCACGCCAGGCATCTCTATCTTTATGATGGTGCCTTCTTATGGTGATGCGAATCAGAACTTCAAGCTGATGCTGCAGTCGGCACAGCGTATCGCTGACGACGTTGGCGGTGTCGTGCTGGATGATGAGCGTCGTATGATGACGCCGCAGAAGCTGGAAACCTACAAAGCGCGTATTCGCGATGTGGTTGGTGTCTGAGCTCTGCGCTAACCGCTATCTGAATTGTTAAAACAAACCCCCGCCTGTCGGGGGTTTTTTATCTGATGGGGCTATATGAAATCCGTCCAGGATCACATCACCGAACTGCGCACCACGTTGCGCCATCACGAATATCTCTATCACGTCATGGATGCGCCGGAAGTACCGGATGCTGAATACGATCGTCTGATGCGCGAACTGCGTCAACTGGAAGAGGACCATCCCGATCTCATCACCCCGGACTCGCCAACGCAACGTGTGGGCGCTGCGCCGCTGACGGTATTCGAGCAGGTCCGCCATGAGGTGCCGATGCTGTCGCTGGATAACGCCTTTGATGAAGCCACGTTCATGGCCTTCAACAAGCGGGTGCAGGATCGGCTGAAAAGCAGTGACGACATTACTTACTGCTGCGAACTCAAGCTTGATGGCGCTGCAGTCAGCCTGATGTATGAAAATGGCCTGCTGGTTCGGGCTGCGACGCGCGGTGACGGCACGACCGGCGAGAACATTACCGCCAATGTTCGTACCATTCGCGCTATCCCGCTACGGCTAAAAGGCGACAACATTCCGGCCCGGCTGGAAGTACGCGGCGAAATATTTATGACGCAGCGCGGCTTCGAAAAGCTGAATGAGGAAGCGCGACGCACTGACGGCAAAGTCTTTGCTAACCCGCGTAACGCAGCAGCAGGTTCTCTGCGTCAGCTTGATCCGCGCATTACCGCTAAACGTCCACTGACCTTCTTCTGCTACGGTTTTGGCCTGCTGGAAGGCGGGGAGATGCCGCACAGTCACATGGGGCGTCTGCAACAGTTCAAATCCTGGGGCCTGCCGGTTAGCGACCGCATTAAGCTGGTGCATAACGCCGAAGAGGCCCTGGCCTTCTATCGAGATATTGAGCAACAGCGTCCGAACCTGGGTTTTGATATTGATGGTGTCGTAATCAAAGTAGATTCACAGGCTCTGCAGGAGCAGTTGGGGTTTGTTGCGCGCGCGCCGCGCTGGGCGATTGCTTTTAAATTCCCGGCACAGGAACAGCTGACCTGGGTACGTGACGTCGAATTTCAGGTTGGCCGCACGGGTGCGATCACACCGGTGGCTCGCCTTGAGCCGGTGCAAGTCGCAGGCGTTATCGTCAGCAATGCCACGCTGCATAATGCGGATGAAATTGAGCGGCTGGGATTACGCATCGGAGATCGGGTCGTGATTCGCCGCGCCGGTGATGTAATCCCGCAGGTGGTCAACGTGGTGATTGCTGAGCGCCCTGAAGAGACGCGTGAAGTGGTCTTTCCTGCCCATTGCCCGGTCTGTGGTTCCGAGGTGGAGCGGGTCGAAGGGGAGTCGGTCACGCGCTGCACCGGCGGTCTGATCTGCGGTGCGCAACGCAAAGAGGCACTGAAGCATTTTGTCTCGCGTCGGGCGCTGGATGTTGACGGTATGGGCGATAAGATTATCGACCAGCTGGTGGAGAAAGAGTACGTCAATACGCCCGCCGATCTGTTCCGTCTTACGGCGGGCAAGCTGACCGGACTGGATCGCATGGGGCCGAAATCGGCGCAAAACGTTGTCGATGCGCTGGAGAAAGCGAAGTCGACCACGCTGGCTCGTTTTCTCTATGCGCTGGGCATTCGCGAAGTGGGTGAAGCCACCGCCGCCAATCTGGCTAACCATTTTGGTGAGCTGCAAAAAGTGATGGATGCCGACCTTGAGGCGCTGATTGCCGTGCCGGATGTCGGCAAAGTCGTTGCCGCACACGTGCGTAACTTCATGGAAGAGGAGAGCAACCGTGAGGTTATCCGTCAGCTGACCGAAGAGATTGGCATTCACTGGCCGCAGGTGGTGGTGGTGAAAGCCGAAGAGATCGACAGTCCGTTCGCCGGAAAAACCGTGGTGCTGACCGGTTCGCTGTCGCAGATGAACCGCGATGATGCCAAAGCGCAGCTTATCGCGCTGGGTGCAAAAGTCAGCGGCAGCGTATCGAAGAAAACCGATCTGCTGATTGCCGGTGAAGCGGCCGGTTCAAAGCTGGCGAAAGCACAGGAGCTGGGCATTGAAGTGATTGATGAAGCGGAAATGATCCGTCTGCTGGGTGCCTGAGATGGATGAACATCAGCTGGTGGCGATAGCCAATACGCCTATGCCGTTTGGCAAATATAAAGGGCGGATGCTGATCGATCTGCCTGAGCCTTACCTGCTGTGGTTTGCCCGCAGTGGCGACTTCCCGTCCGGGTTGCTGGGGGATTTGATGCAACTGACCCTGACGATAAAAATAGAAGGTCTGGAGGGATTAGTTAAACCGCTCCAGACCCGTAAGTAATCGTGCCCGCGCAGGCGGGCAATGGTTTTACTTCTGTGACTCCATCACCGAATCCTTAACCTTCAGAACCTGCTGTTTCTCATTGGTCCTCTTGTAGCGTCCGGCGATAAACGAGCAGACCATCAGCTGTACCTGATGGAAAATCATCAGCGGCAGCACAATAATTCCCACGGTACTGGCCGGGAACAAAATGTTCGCCATCGGCACGCCATTCGCCAGACTCTTCTTCGAACCACAAAATAGCACCACAATCTCATCGGCGCGTTTAAAGCGGAACAGGCGCGAGGCCAGCAGGTTGATAATCAGCACGGCAGTCAGCAGGATGATGGACCCCGCCACAATCCACAGCAGCGTAATCAGGCCAACGCGATGCCAGATGCCGTTCACCACGGCTTCACTGAAGGCGGAATAGACTACCAGCAGAATCGAAGTCTGGTCAGTTTTACCAATCAGGCTGCGGTGTTTCTCAATCCAGCCACCAATCCAGCGACGGGAGAGGTGACCCAGAATGAAAGGCACCATCAGTTGCAACATAATCTTGCCGATCTGCTCCAGACCATCACTCGGGGCGCTGCTGTGAATATCCATCACCAGGTTCACCAGCAACGGCGAAATAAACACACCCAGCAGGCTCGACGCCGAGGCGCTACATACCGCTGCTGCGACGTTACCGCCCGCCATTGAGGTAAATGCGATGGCAGACTGGACGGTAGCCGGCAGGATACAAAGGTAGATAAAGCCGGTATAAATTTCCGGACCGACATCAACCGGATGCCACCACACCAGCAGCAGACCCAGCGCCGGAAACAGCACGAAGGTGCTGAACATAATCCACAGATGCAGTTGCCAGTGACTGCTGCCTGCGATGATCTTTTCACGCGAAAGTTTGGCACCGTGCATAAAGAACAACAGCGCTATCGCTGCCGTCGCAAGGTAGCTGAAGATATCGACGTAGATTCCTTTCGCTGGCAGGAAGGAGGCCAGCAGCACGGTGATGATGAGTTTAATCATCATCGGATCGAGTTTTAAAAAGCCCATTGTTAAAATCCGGTAAATTTTTCAATAGCGCGATTGTGCGACAAGTAGTTTTAGAAATAAAATTGATTTATTGAATTAATCTATGAGCAAAATTGATGAATTACACCCTGCGTCAGCTTCGTACCTTTATTGCGGTGGCCCACTACGGTGGTTTCAGTCAGGCAGGGCAGGCGATAGGTCTGAGTCAGTCGGCGGTGAGCCACAGTATTAAAGAGCTGGAGGCGGAAACCGGCGTGCGGTTGCTGGATCGCACCACGCGTGAGGTGATGCTGACGGAGGCGGGCAAACAGCTGGCATCACGCATGGAGCGCCTGCTGGAGGAGGTTCATACCACATTGCTGGATATCCGCAGTTTTGGCGAGCAGCGCAGTGGCACCGTCAGAGTCGCCGCCAGCCAGACTATTTCCGCGCACCTGATGCCGCAATGTCTTGCCGCCAGTCAGCACCATTTCCCCGATATCAAAGTCATCCTGCACGATCGCGCCCAGCAATGGGTGCTGCAAAGTGTGCGTAACGCCGAAGTCGATTTCGGAATCGTGATTGGGCCACTCAGCGACAGCGATTTCGATAGCATTGCGATTCTGGATGAGCCTTTCCTGCTGTTATGTCGCGAGGATGATCCGCTGGCGAAGGTGGAAAGGGCTGAATGGGCGATGCTGGATGGCCGCACCATGGTATTGCAGGATTACGCGTCCGGCAGTCGGGTTTTGATTGATGCGGCAATGCAGCAGCAGAATATCAGGGCTGAAGTCGTGCAGGAGATTGGTCATCCCGCCACGCTGTTCCCGATGGTACAGGTGGGAATCGGCATCAGTATTCTGCCCGCGCTGGCGTTACCCTTACCGGCGGATCGCGCACTCACGGTGCGGCGTCTCTATCCGGAAATCAATCGTAGCCTGACGCTAATCAAACGGAAAAACCGTTCGCTGACGCCTGCCGCAGAAGCCATATGGCAGGAAGTGCGCCAGCAGGCGGCGCTGCTGGCGCAACAACGCGCGGTTAAACCGGCATTTTAAATATAAACATCAACTTTGTTAGTATCGGTAGGGCGGTTAATCCCGTCCGCTTTGATCTCACTGGCGGGCGCACTGTCACTTTTTGGCTGATCCTGCTCAGCCTGTTTCTGTTCCAGCTGCGCAATCTGTGCCTGCAGCATGGTGATTTGTGACTGGTACATCTGCTGCATCTCAGACTTCTGTTCGTCAGTCAGTTCTTTATTGTCAGCCAGCTCCTTAACCTGCGTTAACACACCCTGAATCTGTTTATTCAGCGCAGCGACCTGCGAGGCCACACTGCCGTTGCCGCTGTCACCATTACTGACCGCACCGCTTAAAATTCCGGAAATTGAAGACATCATTTTCTCCCTGTAAGTCGTCACATACGTTATCGGCACGCTGCGAAACGACTTGAGAGCTGAAATTGTTAAGGTTGCGAAAAGGTGAGAGCTTATCGGTTACGCCAATGTCAGTGCAGCAGAAAAAAACAGGCAGCAGAAAGGGCTAACAGACAGCAGATAAGTTTAAAGCGAGGGGAGCGCAGGCCTGTAGCAAAGCATCGCGGGACAGGGACAAAACGCCGGGAGCGTTTTTGAACAACGCAAAGCGTTGGCCCGTCTGCGGGCGCACCTCAGGGATGAGGTGCGTAATCGCCCGCGCTGAGCCTGCCATGGATGGCGTTTTTGCGTCTTTGCGAAAGGCCTGTGCTCCCTGAGCCAGCACGCTTTTTAAAGACTGAAGTCGCAGAAAAGGGCAGCTCAGATTTAAGTCATGCTTAAGTCAGTGCAGCAGAAACGAAAAAAGCGCCTGAAAGGCGCTTTATTCTGAATTGGTGGGTCGTGCAGGATAGCCTCGGCCCATCCGGGCCTCGCCCTCCGGGTGATGCTGTCGCATCAGCCTGAATCGCATAGCGATTCAGTCGAACCTGCAGCAGGTTCTCATCCTGCACGGTAAAAAGTCCGTGCCCCGGAAACGAAAAAAGCGCCTTAAAGGCGCTTTATTCTGAATTGGTGGGTTCTGCAGGATAGCCTCGGCCCATCCGGGCCTCGCCCTCCGGGTGATGCTGTCGCATCAGCCTGAATCGCATAGCGATTCAGTCGAACCTGCAGCAGGTTCTCATCCTGCACGGTAAAGTCCGTGCCCCGGAAACGAAAAAAGCGCCTTAAAGGCGCTTTATTCTGAATTGGTGGGTCGTGCAGGATTCGAACCTGCGACCAATTGATTAAAAGTCAACTGCTCTACCAACTGAGCTAACGACCCGAAGTGGTGGGTGATGACGGGTTCGAACCGCCGACCCCCTCCTTGTAAGGGAGATGCTCTACCAACTGAGCTAATCACCCACTTCGTACTTCGATACTGCTAACAGGCAAGATATGGTGGGTGATGACGGGTTCGAACCGCCGACCCCCTCCTTGTAAGGGAGATGCTCTACCAACTGAGCTAATCACCCATATCTTCATACCTGTTCACTGCGGGCACCCTGTTAAGAGTGGTGGGTGATGACGGGTTCGAACCGCCGACCCCCTCCTTGTAAGGGAGATGCTCTACCAACTGAGCTAATCACCCCCGCTGTGTGGAGTCGCATTATAGGGATAGTTGATTTTGAGTCAACGCTTTTTAAAACATAAATGTGCGTTCGGTTTATTTTTAAACATCCTGTCGCGCTTTTAGTCAATGTGCTGGTTTTACTGGCAGAAAAGCCCCTTTTCCCGGAAGGCAACCTGCGGCCACGCATTGAGGATTCACCGTCAGATGCTAGAATGTGCCCACTGTTTTTTCGCGTCTAACCTGTTTTTTGTCATCCAGACAGAGAACCCGCGCATCTAAGGCAATACTCAATGAAAATCAAAACACGCTTCGCGCCCAGCCCGACCGGCTACCTGCATGTTGGTGGCGCCCGTACCGCACTTTATTCCTGGCTCTTTGCGCGTCATAACCAGGGCGAGTTCGTGCTGCGCATTGAAGATACCGATCTGGAGCGCTCCACGCCGGAAGCTATCGAAGCCATCATGGATGGCATGAACTGGCTCAGCCTGGACTGGAATGAAGGCCCTTACTACCAGACTAAGCGTTTTGATCGCTACAACGCGGTCATTGATGAAATGCTGGAAGCGGGCACGGCATACAAATGCTACTGTTCTAAAGAGCGTCTGGAAGCCCTGCGTGAAGAGCAGATGGCCAACAACGAAAAGCCGCGTTACGACGGCCGCTGCCGTGACAGCCATGAACATCATGCCGATGATGAGCCGTGCGTTGTGCGTTTCCGCAATCCACAGGACGGTTCGGTCATCTTTGACGACCAGATTCGCGGCCCGATCGAGTTCAGCAACCAGGAACTCGATGATCTGATTATCCGCCGCACCGATGGTTCCCCCACCTATAACTTCTGCGTCGTGGTAGATGACTGGGATATGGGCATCACGCATGTTATTCGCGGTGAAGACCACATCAACAACACACCACGTCAGATCAATATCCTTAAAGCGATTGGCGCGCAGGTTCCGGTCTATGCCCACGTCTCAATGATCCTGGGCGACGATGGCAAAAAGCTCTCCAAGCGTCATGGCGCAGTAGGGGTGATGCAGTATCGGGATGATGGCTACCTGCCGGAAGCGCTGCTCAACTATCTGGTTCGTCTGGGCTGGTCGCATGGCGATCAGGAAATTTTCAGCGTGCCTGAAATGACTGAGCTGTTTACTCTGGACGCCGTCAGTAAGTCTGCCAGTGCGTTCAACACTGAGAAACTGCAGTGGCTGAATCATCACTACATCAATACGCTGCCGCCAGAATATGTGGCGACGCATCTGCAGTGGCATATTGAAGAGCAGAAAATTGATACCCGTACCGGGCCGGAACTGGCGAAACTGGTTAGCCTGCTGGGCGAGCGCTGCAAAACGCTGAAGGAGATGGCGGCGTCCTGTCGCTACTTCTATGAAGACTTTGCAGAGTTTGATGCCGATGCCGCGAAGAAACATCTTCGTCCGGTGGCGCGTCAGCCGCTGGAAGTCGTGCGCGATAAGCTGGCCGCAATCACTGAATGGAACGCTGAAAACGTCCATCAGGCGATTCAGAGCACCGCAGATGAGCTGGACGTGGGGATGGGTAAAGTCGGCATGCCGCTGCGTGTGGCGGTAACCGGCGCCGGTCAGTCACCGGGTCTGGACGTCACTGTTGCAGCGATTGGCCGCAGCCGCAGTGTGGCACGTATTGAGCAGGCTCTGGCCTTTATCAGTGAGCGTGAAGCACAGGCTTAATAAACACAGCCGGAAGCATCACGCTTCCGGTTTCTTTACTCTTCACCAATTCCCAGACGCTGCATAACGCCCTTAATCCCTTCACGTAAGATTAATGCGGTGAACTGATCCTGTTCATCCTGACTCATTTGCTGGATGGAACTTATCAATAACGCAGGTAAAGAATTAGCCACTGCACCATAGGTCGCTGGGGGCTCGTTGAGATTGCGTGTTGACTGAATAAAACTTTTTACGCGTTCATCAATATGAATCAGACGTGCCTTACCGCCTTGTACACCGGGCTTTGGCGTGGTTGTCCAGTTCTCTCGCTTGATCCATTTGTTCACCGTTTGCCGACTGTAACCCGTTTCTGCAGCCAGCTCTTCGGGAGTAAGCCATTCCTTTTTCACGATGCTGTCCCTGTTAAATACATTAGCGGTACATATTACAGCAAAACGTAACGGGGGAAAGTAACTGAAGCTGAAATTGCCTTTTGTCTTTTGACAAAAGGCAAAGCAGGATTACTGCGGGTTGCTGGCAGGTTCTGCGGCAGGGCGGAAGGCAAGGAAGTAAGCCAGGCCAACGAAGACGGCACCGCCCACAGCATTGCCCAGGAAGACGGCAACAAAGTTAGGGAGATACTCTGCCCAGCTCATCTGACCGGCAAAAATGGCGGCCGGAATGATAAACATGTTGGCGACAACGTGCTGGAAGCCAATGGCAACAAACGCCATAACCGGGAACCACATGCCGAAGATCTTGCCGACCACATCTTTACTGGCAAACGCCAGCCACACCGCCAGACACACCAGCCAGTTACAGCCAATGCCTGAAATAAAGGCGTGCAGGAAATCGGCATGGACTTTTGCAGAGGCAATCGCGACGGTCTTTTTCAGGTAATCGCCTTCGGTCATGCCCAGCATATGGCCAAAGAACCAGGCGACCGCCACGCTGCCGAGGAAGTTCGCCAGGGTCACCCAGAACCAGTTTCGCGCCACGCTCATAAAGCTGATGCGGCGGGCAAACCAGGCTACCGGCAGGGTCATCATATTGCCGGTCAGCAGCTCACCCCCCGCCAGCACGGTCATGATGATACCCACCGGGAAGACAGCCGCGCCTAACAGGCCACCAAATGAGCCCCACTCAGCCGGCAGGGTGTTAATCACGTGAAGATCCAGCAGGAAGCCGGTCGCAATAAATGCGCCCGCCATAAAGCCGAGAATCAGGAGGATGCTGACAGGCGCACGGCTTTTGGCCACGCCTGACTGGATCGCCAGTTGTGCGATTTCTTTAGGTGTATGCAGCGACATAGTATCTCAATAGTTTTTTATGATTAATGGGACGATAACGCCTGGTGGACGCGTGGTGTGCGGGAGAGGGTCCCGGTGACCACTAAATTAGCGGGCTAAGTTTTGCACGCGAAAAAGACGAAGACAAGAAAATTCCTATAACATATTTAACCGGGAATTAACCTCACGGCAGACTGAATAACAGTTAAAAAACGGTCCTGCCTGACCAGACACGATTTTCACCTGCAGCATGCTGCTGAAACTTCGCAGGTTGCCGCCTTTTTCAGCGATCAAACAGAGAATGTCATTTTGCCGTTGACACCCTGGAGGCGGTTTCATATTATGCCGTCCGTCGCTTAACGCGACAGTTTTTCGGTTCGGGGCTATAGCTCAGCTGGGAGAGCGCCTGCATGGCATGCAGGAGGTCAGCGGTTCGATCCCGCTTAGCTCCACCAAACTTCTTCCCAAAAGTTTGGCACTGAAAAACGAGTCCAGATGTGGGGGTATAGCTCAGCTGGGAGAGCGCTTGCATGGCATGCAAGAGGTCAGCGGTTCGATCCCGCTTATCTCCACCATTTTCTGACACGTCGTTGTCAACATCCTTTCTGCTATCTCTTTCATTCGCCTTCTCGTGCGGATAAAAACCTTATTGCTTTACTATTCACGCCACGCTGCTGCATACGCTCAGGCGTTTCAACGGGCATGACCTTCCGGGACGCGGTGCTGTCTCTCGCGCATGGTTTAACTGCAGATGTGACTTTGTTGTGCGACGTGAGAAGTGACGCCTGTGGGCGAACCAGCGGGGAGCAGAGCAGGAATGGCGCAGAAAGAAGAGGGCGAGAGACACTCGCCCTTTATTGCTTAGAAACTTATCAGAACGCCAGAACCAGACCGGCGATAGCGGCGGAGAGCACGCTGACCAGCGTAGAACCGTACAGCAGCTTCAGGCCAAAGCGCGAAACCACGTTACCCTGCTCTTCGTTCAGACCTTTAATCGCGCCGGCCACGATGCCGATTGAAGAGAAGTTGGCGAACGACACCAGGAACACGGACAGAATACCTTCTGAATTTGGCGACAGCTGACCCGCGATTTTCTGCAGATCCATCATGGCTACAAACTCATTCGACACCAGCTTGGTCGCCATAATGCTGCCGACCTGCAGCGCTTCGCCAGAAGGCACACCCATCATCCAGGCAAACGGATAGAAGACAAAGCCGAGAACGCCCTGGAAGCTGATACCAAAAATCAGATCAAACAGCGCATTCAGACCTGAAATCAGCGCGATAAAGCCAATCAGCATGGCCGCAACGATAATCGCGACGCGGAAACCGGCCAGGATATATTCGCCCAGCATCTCAAAGAAGCTCTGACCTTTATGCAGATCCTGCAGCTGCAGGTCTTCTTCGTTCTCAACACGGTAAGGGTTGATCAGCGACAGCACGATAAAGGTACTGAACATGTTGAGCACCAGTGCAGCGACCACATATTTTGGCTGCAGCATCGTCATGTAGGCTCCGACGATGGACATCGATACCGTCGACATTGCGGTCGCAGCCATGGTGTACATGCGGCGCTGTGACATCTTGCCCAGAATATCTTTATAGGCGATGAAGTTTTCTGACTGTCCCAGTATCAGAGAACTCACGGCGTTGAATGATTCCAGTTTTCCCATGCCATTGACTTTCGACAGCACGGTACCGATACCGCGGATAACCCACGGCAGGATACGGAAATGCTGCAGAATACCGATCAGTGCAGAGATAAAGACGATTGGGCACAGTACGTTAAGGAAGAAGAAGGCGAGGCCTTTATCGCTCATGTTGCCGAAGACAAAATTGGTTCCCTGAGCCGCATACTTCAACAGATGGTCAAAGAAGCCCGCGAAGCCTTTGACGAAACCCAGTCCCGCTTCTGAGTTCAGGAAGAACCAGGCGAGCACAATTTCAATCACCAGTAGCTGTATAATGTAGCGAATGCGAATGCTTTTACGATCGTGACTGACCAGCAAGGAGAGTATCCCGACCACCACCAGTGCTAAAAGAAATTGCAAAATATGGGACATGGTTGCTCCAAATTTGAGGAGGGTTGTATTTTGTTGCGTATTCTATGTAACGCGTTACTTAAAAACGAGATCTGAACCACAATATAAGTATTCACTATCGCTATATTTTCCAGAAAAGTTCCAGAGATCACGTCCTCTTTACAAATCATTCACTTCAGATAACCACATAATTATTGTCTATATTTTACACGGGGCGTAGAGTGACACTATTGCTCACATTTTTAGCAATCACCTCCTTTACTGTAATGTATAGCAATGGCTATACTTTATAGCAGCATCTATTACACCGATAACAATAAACGAATTTTACTTGCACATGCCAACCCCTAAGCTGCCGGGGCAGGCAAATGTTCAGACAGGGTACCGGATATGTTTGAAAGTCGTACCGCCGAGCGCGCCGCTCGCGGAGTCAGAAAAGTCAAACTCGCACTGCTGGGCCCCGCCTTTATCGCCGCTATCGGCTATATCGATCCGGGCAACTTTGCGACCAACATCCAGGCGGGCGCTGCTTACGGCTACAAATTGCTGTGGGTGGTGGTGTGGGCCAATATCATGGCCATGCTTATCCAGCTGATGTCTGCCAAGCTGGGGATCGCCACCGGCAAAAATCTCGCCGAGCATATCCGCGATCGCTTTCCTCGTCCCGCCGTCTGGTTTTACTGGGTGCAGGCGGAAATTATTGCGATGGCCACCGACCTGGCGGAATTTATCGGCGCGGCGCTGGGCTTCAAACTGCTGCTCGGCATCTCACTGATGCAGGGCGCGGTACTGACCGGCATCGCCACGTTCCTGATATTGATGTTACAGAGCCGCGGTCAGAAACCGCTGGAGCGGGTGATTGGCGGACTGCTGCTGTTTGTGGCGGCGGCCTATATCGTCGAACTCTTCTTCTCTCAGCCCAGTGTCAAAGAGCTGGTGATCGGCATGGCGCTGCCCGCGTTACCCACGTCGGATGCTGTATTCCTGGCGGCGGGTGTGCTGGGTGCGACCATTATGCCGCACGTGATTTATCTGCACTCCGCGCTGACGCAGGGCAAAAGTGAGGACAGCAAAGGTCAGCGGTACTCCTCAACTAAACTGGATGTGGCGATTGCCATGACCATCGCCGGATTTGTTAACCTGGCGATGATGGCGACCGCGGCAGCGGCCTTCCACTTCAGCGGCCACAGCAAAATCGCTGAGCTTGACCAGGCCTATCTCACGCTGCAACCGTTGTTAGGTCAGGCGGCGGCAACAGTATTTGGGCTGAGCCTGGTGGCTGCCGGACTTTCCTCAACGGTGGTCGGAACGCTGGCGGGACAGGTGGTGATGCAGGGCTTTATCCGTTTCCATATTCCGCTCTGGGTGCGGCGTACGGTAACCATGCTGCCTTCCTTTATTGTTATCTGGGCTGGCTGGGATCCAACAAAGGTGCTGGTGATGAGTCAGGTGCTGCTGAGTTTCGGTATTGCGCTGGCGTTGATTCCGCTGCTCTCCTTTACCGGCAACCGCGAGCTGATGGGCGATGATATGGTTAACTCGCGTCTGATGCAGAACACCGGGCGACTGATCGTGCTGCTGGTGATTACGCTGAATCTTTACCTGCTGGTGGGTGAAGCGCTGGGGCTGTAGCGGTTATGGTAAATAAGAAAACGCCCGGTTCTGCCGGGCGTTTTTATTAATGGCGATCGTGTCCGTGATGGTCTGGACCGCGATGGTCAGGCCCACGACGGTCATGATGATCCCAGCCACGATCACGATCGCGGCGATGCTGATGATCCCAGCGGCGCTCACGGTCGCGCTCATGCCAGCGACGTTCACGCTCCCACTGCTGCTGACGACGCCACTCTTCGTGTCGCCACCAGCGGCGTTCTTTATAGGAATAACGATCATTCCACCAGCGTGGTTCACGCCAGCGACCGCCATCCCAGTAATAACCACGATTGTCGCGATCGCCCAGATTCAGCGTAACGCCGGGGGCCAGAGTAATAGAGGCACTGGAGGCCTCAGCTGTGTGATTTGCCAGCGGCGACAACACCGCCAGCAGGGCAGCAAAAATAAGTGCTCTTTTCATTATATTCTCCTCATCAACAGTCTGATGCTGTTGCGGCGCAGTGATTATGCCTGCGTAATGCTGTCGTTACCGCATCATTGTGTCGGAAGATTGTGAGGAAATTGGGGAGAGAAAGGGGATTGAGACTATTCTGGTGAGAAAACACCCGGCCTGCGCCGGGCGGGGAAAAATTACAGCAGGGCCGCGTCAATCGCCGCTAACTCCGTGTCGCTGAACTGACGTCGGGCGAGCATTGCCACCGCGTCATCAATCTGAGCCGTTTTACTGGCACCAATCAGCACCGAGGTGACACGATCGTCGCGCAATACCCACGCCAGCGCCATCTGCGCCAGCTTCTGCTCGCGCTGCTGCGCAATCACATTCAGCCTGCGGACCTTTTCCATCTTCTCATCCGTCAACTGACTTTCACTCAGGAACTTGCTGCCGCTGGCCGCACGCGAATCTTCCGGGATGCCCTGCAGGTAGCGATCGGTGAGCACGCCGCCTGCCAGCGGCGAGAAGGCGATACAGCCGACGCCCGCATCGCCCAGCGTCTGAATCAATCCCTGTTCAGGCGTTCGTTCAAACATCGAATAGCGCGGCTGGTGGATCAGACAAGGGGTGCCGAGATCGCGCAGGATAGCTATCGCTTCGGCGGCGAGATCGGCCGGATAGTTAGAGAGGGCAGCGTAAAGCGCTTTGCCCTGGCGCACGACATGATCCAGCGCGCGCATTGTCTCTTCCAGCGGGGTTTCCGGATCGGGACGGTGATGATAGAAAATATCCACATAGTCCAGCCCCATTCGCTTCAGGCTCTGATCCAGACTGGCGACCAGATATTTACGCGAACCCCAATCCCCATAAGGTCCCTGCCACATGGTATAGCCCGCTTTAGTGGAGATGATCAGCTCATCACGATGGGCACGAAAATCTTCCCGCAGAATACGCCCGAAGTTCTCTTCGGCTGAGCCCGGCGGCGGACCGTAGTTATTGGCTAAGTCGAAGTGGGTGATGCCGAGGTCAAACGCATGACGCAGCAGCTCACGGCTGTTATCGACCCGGGTACTGTCACCAAAGTTATGCCACAGCCCCAGCGAAATGGCGGGCAGTTTAATGCCGCTGCGGCCGCTGCGACGGTATTGCATCTGTTGATAGCGATCGGGATGGGGGAAAGAGGACATTCAGCGCTCCTGAGTAAAAACGGGCATATGTGCCAAAAGTCTATCAGTGTATACGGTTACACTCAGTGACAGCGCGCAGCAGTTCGCATTTTTACAGAATAATCCGCCAGCGTAACGCCGCCTTTCCAGCCAATGCGGCTGGCGAAAATCGTGGCCCTCCTCGCTAATTTCATCGGCTGTCAGATACTTAACCCAACTCTTCCCTGAAAGGATTGTGCAATGTCCACATTCACTATTGGAGATTACCTGCTGACCCGTCTGCAGGAGATAGGTATAAAGCATCTGTTTGGCGTACCGGGCGACTATAACCTGCAGTTTCTTGATCGGGTCATCGACCATCCGGACATCCGTTGGGTAGGCTGTGCCAACGAGCTTAATGCCGCCTATGCGGCGGACGGCTATGCACGCAGCAACGGTGCTGGGGCGCTATTAACCACCTTTGGTGTTGGCGAACTCAGCGCGATTAACGGCATTGCAGGCAGTTATGCAGAGTATCTGCCGGTGATCCATATCGTTGGCGCACCAGCGACTTCAGCACAGTTACAGGGTGACTGTGTCCACCATTCGCTGGGCGATGGCGATTTCCGGCATTTCATACGCATGGCCGCCGAAGTCAGTGCCGCAACGGCACAACTTACTGCCGATAATGCCACTGCTGAAATTGACAGGGTGATAGAGCACGCGTTACAGGCCCGTCGTCCCGGCTATCTGTCGCTGGCCGTCGACGTGGCGGCTATAGAGGTGCAGCCCCCTGTTCAGCCCCTGAACCCCCATCAATCCTCTTCGCCCGAGGCGCGTCGTGCTTTCCGCGACGCGGCGGAGCGGTTGCTGGCACCAGCAGAGCGCGTTTCACTGCTGGCCGATTTTCTGGCACTGCGCTGGCAGCAGCAGTCTGCGCTGGCCGCGCTGCGTGAAAAGAGCGCAATTCCCTGCGCCAGCCTGCTGATGGGCAAAGGTGTACTGGATGAGCAGCAGCCAGGTTACGTCGGAACCTATGCCGGTGAAGCCAGCGCAGGTCAGGTGTGCGGGCAAATTGAGCAGGTGGATGTGGCGATCTGCGTCGGGGTGCGTTTCACCGACACCATTACTGCAGGCTTCACGCAGCAGTTTGCGCCTGAGCGACTGATCGATCTGCAACCCTTCAGCGCCAGCGTGGGCGAGGAACATTTTGCGCTGTTGTCGATGGCGGATGCGCTTAGCGAACTGCAACCGCTGTTTGAACACTACGGCCAGCAGTGGCAGCCCGCCATAGCACCGTCTGCCGTGCAACCGGATGAACCGGCAGCCGTGATCAGTCAGCAGGCTTTCTGGCAGGCGATGCAGAAATTTCTGCAACCCGGCGACCTGATTCTGGCAGAGCAGGGGACAGCCGCTTTTGGTGCCGCCGCGTTACGACTGCCCTCGCAGGTGCAGCTGGTGGTTCAGCCATTATGGGGATCAATCGGCTATACTCTTCCTGCAGCGTTTGGCGCGCAAACCGCTGACCCCGATCGACGGGTTATCCTGATTATCGGAGACGGTTCGGCGCAGCTGACGATTCAGGAACTGGGTTCCATGCTGCGTGATGAGCAGCGACTGATACTCTTTTTGCTGAATAATGAAGGCTATACCGTCGAACGGGCCATTCATGGCGCAACACAGCGTTATAATGATATTGCCCCGTGGAACTGGACGGCCTTACCGCACGCACTGAGTCTGCAGGGCCAGGCGCAGAGCTGGCGCATCAGTGAAACCGTACAGTTAGACGAGGTGATGGCGCGACTTTCCGCGCCTCAAAGGCTGTCGCTGGTTGAGGTGGTCATGCAGAAAGAGGATTTGCCGCCACTGTTACGAAAAGTCACCGCCTGCCTGAATCAACGCAACGGCGGCTAAGATTCAGATAGTTGCCGCTGTGCAGGGTGGACTATCGCGGTTAGGCTGTAGCACACCTGAGTAAGACGCTCACCAATCGCACCGGTGAGCGTTGTTGTTTTATGGGCAGAAATTTATAGTGTCCTCCAACTCTTAAGACCCCAAGCGGAGCAACAGAAGAATGACAACCTATGCCTTGGTCGGCGATGTCGGCGGTACTAACGCACGCCTCGCCCTGTGTGAGGTGGAAAGCGGCAGCATCACCCAGGCCAAAACATTCTCAACATCAGAATACGACAGCCTCGAAGCCGTCATCCGCCACTATCTTGATGAACAACAGCAGGATGTTAAAGATGGCTGTATCGCTATCGCCTGCCCGATTACCGATGACTGGGTTGAAATGACCAACCATGACTGGGCGTTTTCTACGCGCAAGCTCAAAGAGAACATCGGTTTTGAACACCTGGAAATCATTAACGACTTCACTGCGGTATCCATGGCGATTCCGATGCTGACCGCCGACAACGTAATTCAGTTTGGCGGCACAGCCCCGGTTAAAGACAAGCCTATTGCGATTTATGGTGCCGGTACCGGATTAGGCGTCAGCCATCTGGTGCACGTGGACAAACGCTGGGTCAGCCTGCCTGGCGAGGGCGGTCATGTCGATTTCGCCGCCAACAGCGAAGAAGAAGATCAAATTCTGGAAGTGCTGCGTGAAGAGCTGGGCCATGTTTCAGCAGAACGTATCCTGTCCGGTGCCGGTCTGGTCAACCTCTATCGTGCGATTGTTAAAGTTGATAATCGTGTGCCGGAAAACCTGAAGCCTAAAGATGTCAGCCAGCGTGCGCTGGATGACAGCTGCATCGACTGCCGTCGGGCGCTGTCGATGTTCTGCGTCATTATGGGCCGTTTCGGCGGCAATCTGGCATTGAACCTCGGCACCTTTGGTGGCGTCTACATTGCGGGTGGCATCGTGCCACGTTTCCTGGAGTTCTTTAAGGCGTCAGGTTTCCGTGCTGCTTTCGAAGATAAAGGCCGCTTCCGCGACTATGTTGCCAGTATCCCGGTCTATATGATCACGCACGATCAGCCTGGCCTGCTGGGCGCGGGCGCACATCTGCGCCAGACGCTGGGTCGCATTATCTGATTCAGTTTCACCTCGCGCGCACGGCCACTTTGCGCGCGATCGATTTTCCCGACCTGACTGCTTCAGCAGGACAGGATCGGGAAATCACTCTCAGTTTCAGTACTCGCTCTCCTGAGACATTCCCCTCTCTCCTTTGCTACAGGCGCATCAGCTGCCGAAACTGCTTCACCTTGCTGCGGCTCACCGGTACCTGAAACTCCAGATCGCGCAGCTTCAACAGATAAGTGTTGTTAAACCACGGCTCGATTTCACGAATCTTGCTGAGGCTGACGCAGTAAGAGCGGTGGCAGCGGAAGAACTGTTGTTCCGGCAGACGTGAACAGAATTCGGTAATATTCATCGACATCACGTAAGACTCACGCCGCGTGTACACAAACGTCAGCTTTTCATGGGCTTCTACATAGTAAATGTCGTTCACGTCCGTGACGATAATACGCTCATCTTTGATCAGGTTGACCGTCTGCGGTGCTGGCGTGGCGCTGAGATGGCTGACCGCCTGCTGCGCCTGTGCAGTGGCTTCCAGCTTGTTCAGCATGGTGACAATCCGCGACTCCTGATAAGGCTTGAGAATGTAGTCAAACGCCTCCAGCTCAAACGCCTCCACCGCATGCTCTTTCCATGCGGTGATAAAGACAATCAGCGGCTTGTGCGCAAACTGATGGATATTCTGTGCCAGCAGCATGCCATCCAGCGAAGGAATATTGATGTCGAGAAAAATCACATCAACCCGATGCTGTTGCAGATACTTCAGCACGTCGAGGCCATCATCAAAGCAGGCTTCAATCTCGATTTTGCTGTGATGCTGAATCATCCAGCTCAACTCCTGCTGCGCCAGGAATTCATCTTCCACAATAATGGCTTTCATAACAGATTCTCCGCCAGCCGCTGGCCATTCTTACTCAGCGTAAAGGAAATCTCGGTGCCCGGCTGGTGTCGCACGATGTTCAGTCCCTGACCTGACAGGAGTTTTACCCGATGATGCACATTGAGCAGGCCGATTTTATTACCGGGCATCTCATTGCGCGCCACTCTTGCCATGACTTCGTCACTGATGCCCTGGCCGGTGTCCCGCACCGAGATCTGCACCTTATCGCCCCGATCCCGAACGCTCAGCGTTACCACGCCTTTGCCTTTACAGGGCTGGATGCCATGCACAATCGCATTCTCCACCAGCGGCTGGATCAGCAGACTTGGCAGCAGAAAATGCAGATCTTCGTCTACGTCATAGATCATCGTCAGCTTATCGCCAAACCGCGCCTGCTCAATGGCGATGTAATCTTTGACCTGCCACAGCTCCTTACGGATATCGATCAACTCATCATCGTTCAGCTCCAGGTTGTAGCGCAGGTAGCGTGACAGGTTAATCACCAGCTGGCGGGCAGTATCGGGATTAAGCCGGATAGAAGAGGAGATGGCATTCAGGGCATTGAACAGGAAATGGGGATTTATTTTACTTTGCAGCGCCCGCAGTTCCGCTTTATTGGCCATCTCTCGCAGCTGCTCGGCACGTGACACTTCAAGCTGTGTAGAGATGATTTGCGACAGGCCTATGGCCATCTCCTTCAGCGAGCCGGTAATACGGTGCGCGCGGCGATAGTAGATTTTCAGCGTGCCGGTGACTTTGCCTTTTTCCCACAGCGGGATGACGATCATCGAATGGATATCTTTGGTGCGGTGCGCTTCATCGTTGTTCTTAATGATAATTTTACCGCTGGCGATCGACTGCGCGGTGGTGGGACTGATGCCATCATCCCCATGCTGATAGTTATTTTCGCCATAGCCGACGTAAGCCAGAATCTGTTTCTTGTCGGTCATCGCCACCGCATCGGCTTTGATCTCCCGCCGGATAATGTCACAGATATTGCGAAGTGAGTCGCTGTTCACCTGACGAAACAGCGGCAGGGTTTTGTTGGCGATCTCCAGCGCCAGCTTGGCCTGACGGGCGGCAATCGCCTCTTTCTCTCCCTCAACGCTCTGCACCAGCAACACAATGATACCGATACTGGAGGCACCGAGGATCATCGGCAGGGCAATTTCTGACACAATCGCCAGCCCGAGTGAGGTTGGCCGCGCCCACAGGACGATCAGCAACATCGTCAGGGCTTCACACAGCATGCCGCCGACAATACCGGCGCGCCAGCGATGCTCTTTCAGCACCCGGCGATTAATGCCGCCCGCGACGATACCGGCAATGATGCTGGTAATCAGACAGGGCACGGAGGTCACGCCGTGAATATCGATCAGAAAACGGTGCAGCCCCGCAATAATACCGGTGGCGATGCCGACCCAGGGACCAAACAGAATGCCACCCGCCATCACGGCAATGACACGCACATTCAGCAGCGAACCGTCGACATTGACCCCAGACCAGGTACTGAACAGCGCAAACAGGGAAAAGATGGCGGTTACCGCCATTTTCTCTGCGCGCGTGTGTTCATCTTTTTGAAGCAGCTGACGAAACGGGCGGGTGCGCGTCAGGAAGAACAGGCAGATCAACATCAGGGCGGCGCGGTCAAATACTGCCAGTAACATCGTGAAGTGGGAGGACACAGGCGGCTCGTCAGCAATGGAAAGTGTGCCTATGATAAAAAATGTGATCGCGAACCGCTAGCGCCCCGCACCATCACGCCGGGACTTCATGTTTCAGATCAATTTTTGAGGCCTGTGCATAAAAAGAGGAAAGGTTGAGTGCAATAAAGGGGAACAGTTTTTCAGCCTGCGAACGCTGGTCGCTGCGGTGTCGTTTTGCTATGTTGCGCGATGACGCGTGCCAGCGACAGCTGGAAAACTGGCCCATCGGGAGCAGCAGATGCAACTTGTCACCGCCAGATTAACCCTGAATAAATTACAGCCAGAAGACTGGCAACTGTTTCGTGCTGTCCATGAAGATCGCGACACGATGACGTGGGTGAGCGAGATCCCCGATGAAGCGGATATTCGCCAGCGCTTCACCGCGCGTCTGGCTCCATGGCAGCCAGGCAGTTTTCATATGCTTTGTCTGGTGGCACGGCGACGCGATAGCGGTGAGCCAATTGGCCTGTTTGGCTGCAGCCCCGAGTGGGAGCCACACCGTCAGGCCGAGGTGGGTTATATGCTGCTGCATCGCCACTGCGGACAGGGCTATGGCAGCGAGGCGCTGGCGGCGCTGTGTCAGTTTCTGCTTGAAGCCGATTTCCATAAACTCAAGGCGATGGTGGTTGAAGGTAACTGGGCGTCACGCCGGATTCTGGAGAAAAACGGTTTCCAGATGGAGGGCACGCTACGGGATAATTATCTACTGAACGGCTGCTGGGTGAACGATTGGCTGCTGGGACGCCTGAATTCACAAAAATAAAAATATTTTCTGCCCCTCGACAAAATGATCCTCACCGCGTTATGTTCGTAACGGGTCACCGCAGTGACCCGCGTCGCTCGGATGGTCCGGGCGCTTACGTAATCCAGAGGTCATCATGGCTGATAACAGCACACCCCGTCGTTTCTCACGTATTGAACGTTTACCCCCTTACGTTTTCAACATCACCGCTGAACTGAAGATGGCTGCGCGCCGGCGCGGCGAAGATATCATCGACTTTTCAATGGGCAACCCTGATGGTCCGACCCCGCCGCACATCGTCGAAAAGTTATGTCAGGTAGCGCAGCGCGACGACACCCACGGTTATTCCACCTCACGCGGTATTCCGCGTCTGCGCCGGGCGATTTCGCGCTGGTACGCCGATCGCTACCAGGTTGAAATCGATCCTGAATCTGAGGCAATTGTTACTATCGGTTCCAAAGAGGGGCTGGCACACCTGATGCTGGCGACGCTGGACCACGGTGATACCGTGCTGGTACCAAACCCTAGCTATCCGATTCATATCTACGGTGCGGTGATTGCTGGCGCGCAGGTACGCTCAGTGCCGCTGGTGGCGGGTGTCGACTTCTTCAATGAGCTGGAACGCGCCATTCGCGAGAGTTACCCCAAGCCAAAAATGATGATCCTTGGCTTCCCGTCTAATCCCACCGCACAGTGTGTGGAGCTCGACTTTTTCGAGCGGGTAATTGCGCTGGCAAAACAATACAACGTGCTGGTGATCCACGATCTGGCCTATGCCGATATCGTCTACGATGGCTGGAAAGCGCCATCGATTATGCAGGTGCCGGGCGCGCGTGATGTCGCCGTCGAATTCTTTACCCTGTCAAAAAGCTACAACATGGCGGGCTGGCGCATCGGTTTTATGGTGGGCAACAAAGAGCTGGTCGCCGCGCTGGCACGCATCAAAAGTTACCATGACTACGGCACCTTTACGCCGCTGCAGGTGGCGGCGATTGCAGCGCTGGAAGGGGATCAACAGTGTGTTCGCGACATCGCAGAGCAGTATAAACGGCGTCGAGATGTGCTGGTCAAGGGATTGCATGAAGCGGGCTGGATGGTAGATAACCCGAAAGCCTCAATGTATGTCTGGGCAAAAATTCCGGACCACTATGCGCATCTGGGGTCCCTGGAGTTTGCCAAACATATGCTGCAGGAGGCGAAAGTCTGTGTTTCACCCGGTATCGGGTTTGGCGACTATGGTGATACGCACGTGCGTTTTGCACTGATTGAAAACAGCGATCGCATTCGTCAGGCAATACGGGGAATTAAAGCGATGTTTCGTGCCGATGGCGTTTTGCCAGGCAGCATGAAAACAGAAGAAGAGAACTGACAGCCAGCAGGGGCGACGCAAGGGTCGCCCCGTGGCGGCACTGTCACGCCATTACTTCAGCAGCAGAACAAAGGTTCCGAACCAAAGTAACGCGAAAAAAGATATTCCCATCAAGGCATATTTCACAAAGCAACTCCTCTGAGCGGTTACGATGATGGCGATCCCAAACCAGTGCAACGCGAACAGCTGTGGAAAAGAGATCACCATTTCAGTAATGGTCTGCTCATTTCCGGGTCGATCTGAATAACTCAGAACAGGATCAGGCGCTAATTTACGCGTAATCCTGCCTAAATGAAATAGGTCCGTTCTGAGATATTGCTCACAATTTTACGGCACCTGAATGTCCGGGATCGCCGACATGCCGACACGTAACTGAGCCAGATGCTGTTGGTCACTATCCAGCACAATTTTAACCGGCAGACGTTGAACGACTTTAGTGTAGTTGCCGGTGGCGTTATCGGGGGCGATCGCGGAAAAAGTTGCCCCGGTGGCCGGCGCAATGCTGTCCACGTGGCCGGTGAAGGTCTTGCCTGGCAGGGCATCGACACGAATCTGTACCCGCTGACCCGGACGCACATCGCTTAGCTGCGTTTCAAGGTAGTTAGCGGTAATGTAGGTTTGCTGCAGGGGTACTACCGCCAGCAGACGGGTTCCGGCTGACACGTAAGCGCCAGTCCGCACCGAGCGCTGACCCACCATGCCGTCAACGGGCGCCGTAATACGCGTGTAGGAGAGGTTCAGCCTGGCCTGATCGACGCTGGCTTTAGCTGCGGCAACATCCGCTTCCGCTGAACGCACCGCCGCCTGTAGCACGCCCACCTGTTTTACTGCTGACGCCAGCGCGGCCTGACTCTGATGCACGGCTGCCAGTGCTGAACGCTGGTTCGAGCTGGCTTTCTGCTGATCGTCGGCGGCCACAGTGCCGCTTTTATAGAGTCGGTTGTAGCGATCGGCGCTCTGTCCGGCATACTGCGCGGACGCCTGGCTGGCCGCGACGCTGGCTTTCTGCTGATCAATCACCGACTGCTGCTGTTCCAGCTGTGCCTGGCTGCTCAGCAGTTTCGCCTGACTCACCTGCAGGTCAGCCTCGGCACTCTCCAGCGCCACCCGATAGTCACGATCGTCCAGCGTTGCCAGCAACTGGCCGGCTTTGACCTGCTGATTATCCTGCACCTGCACATTGCTGATGTAGCCGGAGACTTTCGGTGCCACCAGGGTGTAGTCCGCATTGACGTAAGCGTCGTTGGTACGGTGATCGTTGCCGCTCATCATTGACCAGACTGCAAAAGCGATGGCCAGTAACACCAGCAGCAGCAGTGTGAGCACCAGAGTTCTTCTCATTTCGAAAGCACGCATATTCAGTTATTCCGGGAAGGGTTTTGAAGCAAAGTTTGAGGCGGCCAGACCCGTTTTGGCAGGATGGCGGTAAGCAGTAACAGGCACGCGGCAAAACCGGTCAGCATCAGCCAGCTGTCGCTCAGACTCAGTACCGTGGCCTGATGCCGGACCAGCGTGGCGAATCCGCTGAGATTTTCGCTGGCGCTGATGCTGCCATCCGGCAACAGCGGCAAGCTGCTGCTGGCCTGACTGGCCGTCGGCGTTGTCATCAGCCAGCTGCGACTGGCGGCCTGATTAATCAGGATACTGGAGTGAAACTGCTCGCGATGGGAGAGGAAAACCTCAACCAGCGTAGAGGCGGCGATGCTGGAGAAGCCGCGCACCGTATTAAACATCGCCGAGGCAAACGGGCCTTCCGGTGGAGCCACCACGCTGGTGGCGCTCATCAGTATCGGCAGAATAATCATCGGTTGTCCGAACGCCTGCAGAATCTGCAGCAGCCAGAAATTCTGGCGCGCCCACTCACTGGTGATCTGTGTGCCCAGCAGACAGGAGGTCACCAGCAGGCCGACGCCCGCCGTCAGCATCCAGCGGCAGTCGATCCAGCGGATATTCAGCAGGGCCGCAATCAGCGGTGCGATCAGCAGTTGCGGCAGGCCCACTGCCAGCGCCAGCGGGGCAAACTCCAGGGTGCGAAAGCCGCTGACCTGCGCAAAATAGGCCGACGGCAGCGCAGAACCAGAAAGCCCAAGGATGAGCACGCAGGCCAGCCCCAGTAAGCCATGCGCCAGATTTGGCCGGCGGAGCATCTGCAATTTAAACAGAGGCAGCGGGTGAAACCACTCATTAATCAGGAAAACCAGCAGCAGCGGCAGCGCGGTTAGTAACATACCGACGATCAGTGGGGAGTTCAGCCAGTCCAGGCGCTCACCCTGGGTCAGCACCAGAACCAGCAGCGAGACTGCACTGCAGCCGGTCACCATGCCGAACAGGTCGATCTGCTGGAAGCGTTCAGGACGCAGCGGGTCCTGCGGTATCCCCCAGCTAATCAGCACCATAGCAATGAGCATTAATGGCACAACCTGCCAGAACACCATCATCCAGCTGACATGATCGGTCCATAACGACGCCAGTGAGGCCGCCATATTGGGGCCAAACGTCGCGGTCAGGGCATAGCCCGCCAGACCAAACAGCTTAAAGGGCGGCGGCAGAAAGCGCAGGGCGACGGTCATCAGCATCGGCGGCAGTGCGCCACCAAACAGGCCCTGCAGCACGCGCAGGCTGATAAACAGCGTTGGGTCAGGCACCAGCGGCAGCAGAATGCCGGTCAGCATAAATCCCGACGAAACGCCAAGGGTGAAACGCCGCAGCGACAGAGTGACGGCAAACCAGGGCGCGATCATCATGGCAGCGACTTCTGCGGCCTGATAACCGGAAATAATCCAGCTACCCTGATCGTAACCGATGCCAATGGCAGCCCGGATATCTGCCAGCGCGATATCACTGACGCGGTCGTTCAGCCCGGAGGTCAGCGCAGCAATGAGCACGCCGACCAGGCCAAACGCCAGTCGAAAAGTAAAAGGATGAGGGGCCGGCGCGGCGGCTGGCTTAGCGTTCATTGCAGGCGATCTCATTATTATGATGCAGTGTACTGCGATGTGATACAGGGCGTAATATTACATCCCGGTATGCTGTATTGCAATGTGGTACAGACTGTAAAAAGTGCGGCATTCGCGCTACAGTAAGGCAGCTCAAACAGGACGACGCTATGGCACATCAACCCTCCAGCCGTGAGGATGAAAAAACGGGCGGCATTCAGGTCATCGCACGTGCGGCAAAAATTCTAAATGCGCTGGGCGAACAGCCGGGCGGCATGAGCCTTGGCGAAATTGCTCAGGCGGTAGAACTCCCCCGTTCAACGGTGCAGCGCATTGTCGCCGCACTTGACAGCGCCGAGCTAGTGCGCAGCAGCGGGGCGGGTGGACTGCGACTGGGTCCGGCACTGTTAAAACTGATCTCCAGCGTCCACACCGACGTGGTCGATCTGGTCAGTCCGCTACTGGAAAAACTCTCTTCCGACACCAATGAGACGGTTTCACTGGCGCGCGCCAGCGGCAGCCAGCTGGCGATTATTCACCACGTGGTGGCGTCGCGGGAGTTGCGGGTGGTTCCGCATATGGGACTCAATCTGCCGCTCTACAGCACCTCCGGTGGACGGGCGCTGCTGGCGCTGGAGTGTGAAAAAGATGTGCGGACGATTGTCGGTGAGGGCTGGCAGGAATTAACCGATATGACGGTGAAAACGCTGCCGCAGTTGCTGCAACTTATCAGGGAAGTGCGCGAAACCGGTATCGCTGTGGATCGCGGTGAAACGCTGGAAGGTATCTCTACCATGGCGTTTGCACTGGATACACTGTTTGGTCGCTTTTCTGTCTCTTTGCTGGTGCCCTCTGCACGTTTTCTGCGTCACGAAGCCCGTTTCCGTGACGAGATGCTGAAGTGCAAAGAGGCTCTGGTGCGTGAAATCGGCAAAGTCGCCGCGATAGAAGGATAAGCATCTGATGAAAACCCTGCTGATGGCTATTGATCACTCTCCGGTCGCGGAGAAAGTGGTTGCCTTAACCATTGAAGAAGCGCTGGCGCATCGCGCCGATGTGGTGGTGCTGTGCTGTGTTGATCCTGCTTACTCCTCCTGCAATCAGCCAATGGAAATCGATGCAGGTGAAGATCCCGCCGATTTTGTGGCGGCGCAGGATGAGCAGAATACGGCGGAAATGGTGGTGCGCCATGCGCTGGCACCGTTATTGCGCGCGGGCATTAATGCGCGTGGCATGATTCTGGCGGGTGACGCAGCAGATACCATCGTTGCCCAGTCGCAACAGCTTAAAGCCAGCATGATTATCATGGGACGTCGCCATCTCTCCTCTTTTAATCGGCTGTTAAAAGGCTCGGTCAGCGCATCAGTTATTGAGCGTGCTCACTGTCCTGTGCTGATCGATGTGCGTAAGGATTAATCGCGCAGCATGAACTCTCTGTTTTTTATTACGCTGGCCGCGTTTACGCTGCTGGCGCTGATTATCATTGTGCTGATCAGAACCACCCGGCTGCGTTTGTGGCAGGGGCTGATCCTCTTTCTGCTGCCACTGATACTGGCAAATCTGCTCTGGTTCAGCTGGGTCGCGCCGCATCAGCAGCAGACTGCTCAGCATGAGCAGGCGGTGAATCAGCTGGCAAAGATGCCGGGCTATCGGGTATTGCAGACGCAGGAACCAGCATTATGGTTGTTGCTGACTCAGGAGCTGACCCGGCGGATCCGTGCGGGCGAGCAGCCTGAAAGGGCGACAGGTGAACTGCGTGGCTGGCTGATTGAGGTGATTAATCAGCGACTGATGCGCGGAACAGATGCGGCGGTCGTTAACTATATCAGCGTCTCGGTAGAAGAAATGCGCGCGTTGAACCAGATCGATCCGGGCCTCTGCTTCCGTTATCTCTATCCGCAGGTCAGTGGTGGCATCAATTTGCAGACCACACTTCCAGCCTCGCTGAATCAGAAAGAGGCCGATGCCATGGAGCTGCTGCTGCTCAATAGTCCGCCACCCGAGCAGCCCCTTGATAAGGCTCAGGCGCAGGATGATCTGCAAAAGATTGTCGGCCGGCTTTATCTGAAGTGGGGCGACAAACTGCAGCAATTGAATATGCCTGCCGACACGGCGGTGGATCGCTCTTCGCTATGTGCCATGTCAATTGACCTCTACAGCGCCGTTCTGGCATTACCTGATAAGCGCGCCGCTAACCTGTTACGTAAAATGGTGGCACTGACCGGCCAGTAAACTCGCGTTTAGCGGGCGAAAAAAAGCCCGCTAAACGCGGGCAGGGAAGAGAGAGGAACAGATTTTTATTTTTGGCATTTCCTGGTGTGGTGCAGTCTTCGTTTGGTCTGAATATATCCTGTCACTTTTGGACTGATAGTAATAGCCGTTTAATCGTATTGAATTAATCGGCTAAAGCTTCTCAATTTTTGATTTTTCGCGCATTAATCCTATGGATGCGTGGCATGCTGCGTCATACACTGCGTGACAACGTGAGGATAACTAAATGAAAAAATTAATTACCGGCGCACTGGCGCTGATTCTGCTGAGTGGATGTACCGCCAGCAAACCCGGGGCATTTGAACGCGTTGATGAAGATCCAGGCTCAAATACCGTGCAGTACCGTTATGACCCGGTAAAGGTCAATCGTGATGCAATGGATATTGATCTGGCGAATTACTGCAGCAATAAAGGCTTTGATAAAGTCGAGGCGTTACCTGCGCAGGAGAGTCATATTCCGGGACTGCAGAAAGCGTGGTTCCAGTGTAATTATGCTGTGAAAAGCTAAATAAAACGGGCGGGATAATTATCCCGCCCTTAAAGTTACTGCTTTTATTTTATGCTGTGTGACATCTTTGCCCGTTAGCGGCGATGGTGACCGCCATGATACCCACCGTGATAACCTCCATAGTAGCCTCCATGATATCCGCCGCCACCCCCGCGATGCCAGCCATTGTCGTGTCTGGGGCTGATGATACAACCACTTAATAAGGTCATCAGCGCAACCACCGAAGCGACTTTAATTAATCTCTTCATCGGAAGCTTCTCCTCTTTTCCAATGACTATGACACTACGCTGGAAAAGTGGAGTGAAGATGCAGGCTTTGTAGAGTTATTTAAGAAGATATGACGGAATATTTCAGATCGCTCTGTTCTTCAGCGGCAGGAAATAAAAAAATCGGAATCAACTGAATAATAAATACTATCAAAGAGAATAGTCTTAAAATCAAGCGAAAATAATTCTCATTTGAAAGTTTTTACCACTACATTATTAGCATGTCATTTCAATGGGAGAGAAACATGGCGCATAGCGTAAAAAATATTCTGGCTTTACAGGCTGAACTGGGCGAATGCCCGCTCTGGTCAGTGGAAGAACAGGTGCTGTACTGTGTCGATATTCTGGCATCCGCCATTCACCGTTTTGATCCGGTCAGCGGTGAACTGCAAACCTTCCCGCAGGCGGAAGAGGTGGGATGCATCGGTCTGCGTGAGCAGGGCGGGCTGATAGCCGCATTGCGCAACGGTGTCTGGCTGCTGGATGCGCAGGGTAAACCCGAGAAAAAGATTGCAGAGAATCCCGGTGTGGCCGCTAAGAGTCGATTTAATGATGGCCGTGTGGATCCGTGGGGTAACTTCTGGTGCGGCAGCCTGTGGGAACCGCAGGATAAAAATGGCGGGCTGCTGTGCCGCGTGACGCCTGACCTGAAACTGGAGGTCAAAGCGCGTGATATTAAAATTTCCAATGGGCTGGCCTTCTCTCCCGACCGGCGCTGGATGTATCACAGTGACACGCCGAATGAATCGCTCTATCGCTATCCATTAAACGCGCAGGGCGAACCGGGCGAACGCACCCTGTTCCGCCGTTTCGACGCGAAAGGTGGATTACCGGATGGTGCCGCGGTGGATAGCGAAGGTTTCTACTGGTCAGCACAGTTTGATGGCGGACGCGTGGTGCGTATCGATCCGCAGAGCAGTGACATTGTCGATGAGATTCTGCTGCCGGTGAAGTGGCCAACCATGGTGGCCTTTGGCGGGGCCGATCTTAAAACGCTGTTTATTACCAGTTCACGTGAAGATCGCACCAAAGAGGAACTGGCGCGCTATCCGCAGTCCGGCGATATCTTTGCCGTGGACGTCGCGGTGGCAGGAATAGCAGAGCCGCGATTCCGCGGCTAAACGTTAACGGGCCGCGTAATGGCGGCCCGTGGTCGTTGCCCGTGATTAGTGACGTTGCAACACAGGTTCTGTTGTGACGGGACTTTGCGGCAGGCGAATGGTAAGCGACAGAAACAGGGAGATGACCAGTAGCGTCATAATCAGGCTAAAGGTAACGGTGAAACCACCAAACAGCGAGGCGACCAGCGATCCCAGCACGCTTCCGATACCAAAGCCCAGGTAGAGCAGGCCATAGTTTTTTGTCAGGTTGTTGAGTCCAAAGAAGTCACTGACCAGCGACGGGAACACCGTAATGGTCCCGCCAAAGCTGAAGGCCACACAGGCGAGTGACAGGAAGAAGGTGACCTCATTCATCCGGGTGAACAGCAGCACACTCATACCAATCAGCGACACAATTTGCGCCAGCGAAATGACCCGGATGCGCAGCATTTTGTCAGAGAGCACACCCAGCACCAGACGGCCACTCAGGTTGGCAATCGCAATCACCGTTACCGCGCTGGCAGCAGTCTGCGTGGAGAGATGCACCAGACCTTCGCCGATATCTTTGGCAACCCCTATCACATAGAGTCCACTCATACAGGCGGTCAGGAACATCAGCGCCAGCATCCAGTACTGCGGCAGACGCACTGACTGGGCCAGCGTGTAATCCCGCGCATGTTGCTGACCTTTAGCGGTGGTTCCGGTCTGTTGCAGTGGCGCTTCACGCATCAGCAGCGCACCGAGAATAATCATCGACATGGCCAGCACGCCCCAGATCATAAAGGTTTGCTCCAGACCGACCGTCGCCAGCAGTGTTCCGCAGATAAACTTGAATCCCAGACTGCCAAGGCCGTAAGCGCCAATTGCACAGGCCGAGATCATCCCCTTACGCTCCGGGAACCATTTCACACAGTTTGAGAGCGTCATCAGATAACCGGCGCCATCGGCCAGACCAACCAACAGTCCGGCACTGAAGTAGAGCATCATCAGGTTATTAGCCTGCGCGGTGAGCCAGAAGCCCAGCGCCATCAGTACACCCGCGCCAATAGTGACGCGGCGTACGCCAAAACGTTCCTGTAATTTTCCGGCCAGTGAAGAGGCGATAGCCAGACCCAGGCTCAGCAGGCCAAAGGAAAATGCGACCTGACTGATCGGTGCATCCAGCTTCTGTGACAGCTGGCCGTTAAACAAACTCCATGTATAAACTGACCCCAGCGCAAACTGAGTAATAACCGTTCCGAACAATGTAAGCCAGCGGGAACGCTGGTAAGACGCCTGTTGAGTCTGGTTCATAATTTATCTCTCCCGTCCGGGAATCTGGAAACTGCGGTCAGAATAAAACAGTGATTCGCGCGCGTGAGCAGCAAAGGTATGAACGGAACGTATCAGGGAATGAAATGCCATTCAGGCGGTATGAATGACATCAAAAGGGGGCGCGACACTGCGTCACTAGTAAGCAAAGTGGCATGTTAATGATTAAGCGTAATTAGCCGTAAGATAATGTTTCAGATAGCTCTTTCTGTGAGCAGGTTTACAGATTATTTGCCATGCTTACAGTTCACTTAACAGGAGGAAATATGAAAGACCGGACATATGAATCCAGTACCAGTGAGGATGACGTTTGCTGCATCATCGGTCAGGCGGTGATTGAACTCAGTACAGAACAACAGCCTGTGACCAAATCGACGCTGGCATTAAAACTGCTGTCGATGGCCGATCGTGATAGTGACGATGAGCGTGTTCTGCTTTACTGGATTGCGCGTAAAGCGATCAATCAACCACAGAAACTTCTTCAGCAGCAGTGGGCGTAATGCCCATCCGGACGCGGGTCTGAGCCCGCTCCGTGTCAGGTAGTGACCCGGCAATGGCTTGCCGGCCAGCGGGCAAACATCACGATATTGCCCAGCAGAATCATGACAAGGCCAGGGATGGCGCTGACATGCCACTCATACCCCTCAAAGCGCGTAGAGAGTGCCAGCGCAACCAGCGGAAACAGGACCGTTGTATAGGCAGCCCGACTGGCGCCGATGCGTCCCGCCAGTGTGAAGTAAGCGCCGAAACCCATCACCGATCCCACGATAGCCAGATAGAGCAATGCCCCAAACCACTGTGTATTCCATGTCGGCTGCAGTGAAACACCCTGCAGCAGCGAGACCAGTGCCATGATCAGCGCACCGTATAACATGCCGTAACTGTTAGTTGTCAGCACGTCACGTTGCAGACGCTGATGCCGCTGACTGATCATATTGCCGAATGAAAATCCCAGTGTGCCCAGCGCACTTAACCCAATGCCCCACATCAGCCCGGCAGAGGCCTGCGTGCTGCGCAGATCGTGCCAGAACAACGCCACAATGCCTGCCATGCCCAGCACGATGGCCGGAATCAGACGTGCGGAAGGACGCTGACGGAAAAATATCCAGCTGTTAATGGCGTTATACATCACGGCCATCGAGAAAATGACCGACTCCAGTCCGCTGCTGATATAGCCGGAAGCGTAATAAAAGCAGACAAAGTTGAAGCCAAAGACGCTGCAGCCCTGGAGCATGCAGAAGAGATGATCGCGCAGCGTCAGCCTGTGCAGACGCTTTATCAGCTTAAGCAGCAATAACATGACCAGCGAGGCCAGCAAAAAACGCCAGAAGACAGCGACAGTTACGGCCCCTATGCCTGCAGACTGTTGCGCATAAATCGCAATCCAGGTCGTGCCCCAGATCAGCACGACTGAGAGATACAAAAACAGGTTCATTGCCAGATTCTCCACCCTAAAACGCCGAGTCTGCACCCGCAACGCTCCCTGGTCTTGCAGCGGATTGCGCAAGGTTTGCAAAATCTTGCGCATTTTTGCCGCCCGTCCCGATATGGCCTGTTTTCTGTCCCCTGCAATCCGTAAACTGGCCTTCTGTTTATCTGAACTGATGCTCCGATGCGTACCTATCAAACCTTTGAAATGCTGCAACGCCACAAAGCACAACTGCGTGATCAGGTGCAGCTTCACAGCGGCATTCAGCTGGCAGCCTGGTTCAATAGTGGCGATCGCGTGACAAACTTCAGCGATCATCACACGCTGAGCCTTTACGTAGCGGGCGGCTACGATACCTGGCATAAAACCCCGCATGGCTGGCGTAACGGTGGCGCACCGGACCGCTTCTGTCTGATGCCGGCTGGCACGGAATCGACCTGGGATCTGCGTGCGGATCTCGCCTTTGTTCATCTCTATTGCAGCGAGAACCAGCTGCGGCAACTGGCCGAAAGGGTCTGGGACCGTAATCCGGCGCAGTTAAACCTGCATGAGAAAATCTTTTCTGTTGATGACCGCATTACCCAGCTCTATCGACACTTTCTGCTGAGCAGCGACTGGCAACAGCCCGCCAGCCAGCTGACGCTGAGCAGCGCATCAACACTCCTGCTGACCCATCTGCTGCAGCACTACAGTGAAGTTAAATGGCGACTGCCCCAGGTGCGGGGTGGACTCGCTCCAGTGGTATTACGGCGGGTTCTGGAATTTATTGAAACCCATCTCGATCAGCCTTTAACCCTGGCGGTGCTGGCGCAGGAAGCGGCATTGAGTGAGTTTCACTTTGCCCGCATGTTTCGTCATACCACTAGCGAGGCACCACACCAGTTCGTGATGCGCCGTCGTATGGATCGTGCAAGGATGTTGCTTGAGCGGCCCGAGCTGACGCTGACCGATATTGCCCTTCAGTGTGGTTACCACTCTTCAGCCCACTTCAGCCACCGTTTCCGGCAGGTTTATGGCATGACGCCCTCGGCGTGTCGTCGGGAAAGTCGATGAACTTCTTAGCGGTAACAGAAATATTAGCAGCGCATAATAGCGCCACAAATCATTAACATTTCTTACTATAAAAACTAACCTTTTTGGGTGGGTTCCCGTTTTCACTTTCTGCCGTGATCCTGTAAAAAAAGCATTAACCGCACTTTTTAGCTATGGGTCATTTTTCTGCTTAATCCCGCAATGAACTACTTACTGAAACATTTTTTATTCCCAGCTATCATGCGCCTCACAAGCAGAAACTTAAGAAAAATCTTATGTATCAAATCAGTATAAGATTTTTGCTGGCAACTTTATCCTGTTACATATGGTTACATATTATCATTTCCTTTGGCTGACCCACTATTTCTAAACTCGCGCCATGAGTGTTTATCTGAAAAATGAATTTCGGATTTACGCTCTTTCATCACGTCATATCGCCAGTAAATGGAATGTACTCGCTTCTGACTGCAGGTTCTGCTTTTCACTGAATGTTTAATGGCAGGAATGTTTTATGGCAGGGTAAGCCGTTCTTAATATTTGACACTGGCTGTGGCGGTTTCTATCACTCCATAGAACAGGGACAGCCATGTCTAACTCTTCCTTTCAGTCAGAAATCCCTAAAGCACGTATTAATCTCAAACTCGATTTGCATACGGGTGGCGCGAGCAAGAAAACCGAGCTCCCCCTGAAATTGCTGGTGGCGGGTGACTTCAGTAATGGTCAGGAGTCTGCACCACTCTCTGAGCGCAAAAAAGTTAGCCTGAACAAAAATAACTTCGACTCAGTACTTTCCGAATATTCCCCAAAAGTCAATCTGACCGTTAAAAACACGCTTTCCGGTGACGGTAGCGAAGACAACATCAGCCTGACCTTCAAGAGCATGAAAGATTTCACCCCGGAGCAGGTTTCCCGACAAATCCCTCAGCTGAAGGCGATGCTTTCCATGCGCAACCTGCTGCACGATTTAAAGGCAAACCTGCTGGACAATCAGGCTTTCCGAAAGGAGCTGGAAAAAATTCTGCTCGACCCGGCGTTAAGCGCAGAACTCAGAGCCGAACTTTCAGCCCTGGCACCTAAGCAGCCATAACGGTCACGATGATTTAACGGATTTAAAAGGAAGATGCTGATGTCTGTAAAAAATGAGAATGCCGCAGGTAGCGAGAGTGTGGTGCTGGAACGTCCTGCTGCGGGCGGGGTTTATGCCTCTCTGTTTGAAAAAATCAACCTGAATCCGGTCTCTGAGCTGAGTGCGCTGGATATCTGGCAGGACGCGCAGGCGATGTCGGATGCGACCGCGGATGAACGATTAACGGCCGGGATGCAGGTGTTCCTGGAGTGCCTGACAAAATCAGGCTCAAAGGTTGAAAAACTCGACAAAAACCTGATTGACCACCATATCGCGGAGCTGGACTACCAGATTAGCCGTCAGCTGGATGCGGTAATGCATAGCGAAGAATTCCAGGCGGTGGAGAGCCTGTGGCGCGGCGTGAAATCTCTGGTCGACAAAACCGATTTCCGTCAGAACGTGAAGGTTGAGTTGCTGGATATGTCGAAAGAAGATCTGCGTCAGGACTTCGAAGACAGCCCGGAAATCATTCAGAGTGGACTGTATAAACACACATATATCGATGAGTATGACACACCGGGTGGAGAGCCGATCGCTGCGCTGATTTCCGCTTACGAATTTGATGCGTCTGCGCAGGATGTCGCGCTCCTGCGCAACATCTCTAAAGTGTCTGCTGCAGCACATATGCCGTTTATCGGCTCTGCCGGCCCGAAATTTTTCCTCAAGGATTCGATGGAGGAAGTGGCGGCCATCAAGGACATTGGTAACTACTTCGACCGTGCGGAGTACATTAAGTGGAAATCCTTCCGTGAGACGGACGATGCCCGCTATATCGGCCTGGTGATGCCGCGCGTGCTGGGTCGCCTGCCGTATGGTCCGGATACCGTGCCCGTACGCAGCTTTAACTACGTGGAAGAAGTGAAAGGCCCGGATCACGATAAATACCTGTGGACTAACGCATCCTTCGCCTTTGCATCCAACATGGTTCGCAGCTTCATCAACAACGGCTGGTGTGTACAAATTCGTGGCCCGCAGGCCGGTGGTGCCGTGCAGGACCTGCCTATTCATCTGTACGATCTGGGTACCGGCAATCAGGTGAAGATCCCGTCAGAAGTGATGATCCCGGAAACCCGTGAATTTGAGTTTGCGAACCTGGGCTTTATTCCATTAAGTTACTATAAAAACAGAGATTATTCCTGCTTCTTCAGCGCTAACTCCACCCAGAAGCCAGCCCTGTATGACACAGCGGATGCCACGGCCAACAGCCGTATCAATGCGCGTCTGCCGTATATTTTCCTGCTGTCGCGTATTGCACACTACCTGAAGTTGATTCAGCGTGAAAATATCGGCACAACCAAAGACCGTCGTCTGCTGGAGCTTGAGCTCAACACCTGGGTGCGCAGTCTGGTGACCGAAATGACCGACCCGGGCGACGAGCTACAGGCCTCTCACCCGCTGCGTGACGCGAAAGTTGTGGTGGAAGATATCGAGGATAATCCGGGTTTCTTCCGCGTGAAGCTGTACGCCGTGCCACACTTCCAGGTGGAAGGGATGGACGTCAACCTGTCGCTGGTTTCCCAGATGCCGAAGGCGAAATCATAAGCTAAGGCAGGAAGCCAATGAAAACGGAACAACCGTTATGGGGCAGGGGCGTTATGGTCTCTCCCCAGCACTTCCAGCAACAGGCCGCTTATGCGGCCTGGTCTGCGGAATGCATCGCCCGACTGGGCCTCTCCCATCCCTGGGGGATGATTGATGCCACTTTCGAACCGGATGCACTGAAGCTGGGCCGCCTGCAGCCCAGCCATCTGCACATCCGTTTCCCCGATGGCACGCTTATCGACACGGATAATGCCGACTCCCTGCCGCCGGTGCTGGCGCTTGAAGGCGGATCACAGGAAGTGGTGGTGGTTCTGGCGCTTCCGCTGCTGCGGGCGAATGGCGGCAACTGCCTTAAACCCGATGAGATGGCCGAGCGCCCTGTGCGTTTTCGCCAGCGCTGGCGGGATGTCCGCAACACCTTTGGGGACGATACCCGTCAGATTGCGGTGATGCAGCCAGAGCTGACGCTGCGTTTCGCCCATCAGAACAATAGTGATTATCTGACCTGTCCGGTTGCCCGTCTGCAGCAGGATTCACAGGGGAGCTGGGCACTCGATGAAACCTTTCTTCCGCCACTGCTGGCTCTGCAGGGTAGCCGCTGGCTGGTGACCCAGCTGGAACAGCTGATGACGCAACTGCGTGCCCGTCTGAGCCGCCTGATGGACATGCGACGCGAAAGCAACGAGCGCATGGCCAATTTTGCCGTGGCGGATGTGTCTCTGTTCTGGTTGCTCAATGCCCTGAACAGCGCAGAGCCCGTGCTCGGACAGTTTCAGCGTCACCCGCAAAGTCCACCGGAACGTCTGTACCCGGAGCTGGCACGCCTTGCGGGCAGCCTGCTGACCTTCTCGCTGGAACACCAGGTGAGTGCCATACCGGTCTGGCAGCATGAGCAGCTGAACAGCGTCTTCCCGCCACTCTTTGACCTGCTGGGCGACCTGCTGGAAGCCAGCCTGCCGTCGCGGGTGGTGGCGATTGACCTTGACCATGATGCCCGGCTTCACTTCTGGCAGGCGCGTCTGCATGACCCACGTCTTCGGGAAGGGGCGGATTACTACCTCTCCGTACGATCACCGATGCCGGTGGCACAGCTGCAGGAACAGTTCCCGCGCCAGTGCAAGGTCGGCAGTCCGGATCATGTCAGGAGTATCGTCAATTCTTCACGGGTGGGTGTGCCGCTGACGCCACTGCGTCATGTGCCGGCCGCCATTCCACTGCGTCTGGAAAATCAGTATTTCAGCCTCGATGTCTCTCATCCTCTGGCCACCGAAATGCTCCAAGGGGGGACCTGTATGTTTTACGTTCCGGGCATGCTCGGCGAGCCTGAACTTGAACTCTTTGCGGTGCTGAGAACATGAGTGAGCGCAAACGCGGCCCGGCCGCGTCCATTGATATTGATGCCCTGCTGCAGGACACCTGGCTGCAGGTAATCAGCCTGCGTCACGGTCCGAAGTTTCAGGATGGAGAAGGGCGCACGTTGTGGGAGCGCTGCATTGCTGATGTTGAGCGTGTGCAGCGTGAGCTCAAAGCGAGCGAACTCGATGAAGCCAGCTGTCAGCATATTCTCACAGCACAGTGTGCGCTGCTTGATGAAGCCGTCAAAGGTCGCGGTGTGGAGGATGATGCCTGCGTGCAGTGGTATGACATTCCCCTGCAGGGACACTTCCTCGGCACCATGGATGCCGGTGATACGCTGTGCGATCGGATGCGCGATGTGCTGCGTGAACCGGCGCCTGATCATGCTGTCGTGACCTGCTTCCAGCGGGTCATGATGCTGGGGTTCCTCGGCAGTTTCCGCTCGCTGAACGATCCGGAGCGCCAGAAACTCGTCAACGCGCTCAGTGAACATGTCACGCCGTTCAGTTATCCACAAACCCATCCTGTCCTGGCGCAAAGTCGTACCGGGCGTGGAATGGGCGGCTGGCTGGCGTCATGGCCCGTGCGAATTGGCCTGAGCGTGGTGGTGGTTGCTGCGCTGTGGTGGGGACTGAGCCACTGGCTGGATCAGACACTGCTGGCCTTGCTGCCGGGAGCCGTCAAATGAGTCCTGCACAACAGCGCGGGCTTGCGCTGTGGGCCGCCCTGCTGAGTGCAGTGATCTGCCTGGGCTTCCTGCCGGTATCCCGACTGGTTTCTGTGCTTGTTCTGTTGGCGATGCTGGGGCTTATCCTGGCTTTCTTGTATGTCGCCAGTCGTCGTGCGGAGCATGACGTCACCCTGCGTCTGGATGACCTCCCGGAAGCCACTTACCGTCAGCCCGTGGTGCTGGTCTGTGGCGATCTGCCGCTGGCATGTATGCAGCAGTCACCGGTGCTTAAGGTCACGCAGGGGTGCTGGATCCGTGTGGAGGATCATCAGGATCTGGAGCAGGTAGCCCGCCAGGTACTGTGGTTAAGACCTGACTGGGGTCGCCAGCTGTCGGTGATGGTCAGCGTCTGTCCGCAAAAACACGCCGACAGCGAAGCTCTGACCAGCCGCCTGCTGGCTCTGCGCTGGCAAATCAGCCAGTTGCGTAAAGAAACCGGGCATTCCGTGCCGCTGGTTCTGAATGGCCAGGTTGGCAGCGCGATGACGAATGATCTGCTCTGGCAGGCGGCTATCCCGGGGGAAGGGGTGAGGGTCTGGCGTGAATCTTCAGCGCCGGGTTCAATCGCTGCATGGGTTACCACCGGTGGGTCGCCTGCGATGCAGCAACAGGTGCTGATGAACAGTCTGATGAACTGGTTCCATCAGCACGTCAAAGCAGTCTTTATGGATGAGAATCCTGATGTTCCAGTCATTAAACCTGTAGCGGTGCTGTGGGGTATGGGACCGATCCTTGCCGGAAGTCTGGCCACATCAGCCTGGACTGCATGGCTTTCCCGTCACACTGCGATGCAGCAGGTGGCGGGCTGGCAGCCGGTTGGAACGGACAGTACGGTTATCTCCCCCTTCCCGGATTTTATCCTGCCGCTGCTGCCCGAAGGGCGAGGCCTGACGCCACGTGGGCGAACCTTCCGTTGTGCGCTCGGGATTTTCACGCTGGCGGCGATTGCTGCGCTGCTCAGCAGTGGCTGGAACAATCACCAGTTGCTGCAGCGTGTGAGCTTCGATATTGCCCGCTATGACCGTATCCCGATGCATGATTTCGGACCCAAAGCCGATGCTGTTGCTGTCCTGCGTGACGATGCGGCAGAGCTTGATGGCTGGGCGCGCAATGGCGTACCGGCGCGTATGGGCCTTGGTCTGTATCAGGGGGAGCGTCTGCGAATGCCTGTGCTGGATGCTATTCGCTCTTATGAACCACCGCCTCCACCGCCTGAGCCGCAGCCGAAATCTGTGCCGAAAATTGTTCGCCTCGACAGCATGTCGCTGTTCGATTCGGGCAAATTTGACCTCAAATCCGGCTCCACCAAACTGCTGGTCAACTCCCTGGTCGGTATCAAAGCGAAGCCGGGCTGGCTGATTGTGGTCGCCGGGCATACCGATAACACCGGCAATCCAAAACTTAACCAGACGCTTTCACTCAAGCGTGCCGAAGCAGTGCGCAACTGGATGCGTGATACCGGTGATGTACCGGAAAGCTGTTTTGCGGTGCAGGGCTATGGCGAGAGCCGTCCGATCGCAACCAATGACACCCCGGATGGGCGCGCGCTCAACCGCCGTGTCGAAATCAGTCTGGTACCGCAGGCCAATGCCTGTCAGTTACCGGGCCACACCCAGGCGTCATCGCAGGATGATGGCGCATCACAATCAAATGGAGAGTAACTCTCATGGCAATTCCTGTTTATCTTTGGCTGAAAGACGACGGCGGCGCGGACATTAAAGGTTCTGTGGACGTTCAGGATCGTGAAGGCAGCATCGAAGTTGTCGCTCAGGAGCATAACCTGTACATCCCGACCGACAACAACACCGGCAAGCTGACCGGTACCCGTATCCACACCCCGTTCCTGTTCACCAAGGAAATCGACTCGTCCAGCCCGTACCTGTACAAGGCTGTGACCACCGGTCAGACCCTCAAGTCTGCGGAATTCAAGTGGTACAAAATCAACGACGCGGGCCAGGAAGTGGAGTACTTCAACACCAAACTGGAAAACGTGAAAGTGGTGAAAGTGAATCCTGAAATGTATGACATCAAGGATCCTTCTAAAGAGAAGCATAACCACCTTGAGCGCATTGAACTGCGTTACGAAAAAATCACCTGGACCTACAAAGACGGCAACATCATTCATTCCGATTCCTGGAACGAACGCGCCACCGCGTAAGCCCGATGCGGACGGGGTTTCCTGTCCGCAGTTTTTTGCTGAGTGCCTGTGTGAAACGGGCTTTCAGCAAAGAAAACCACAAACTGCCAGCCTGACCGTATGCGCTTTGGTCCCCTTCACGGGAAACAGCGATGGGCGGTAGCGTGTCCAGGAACCGACAAAGAGAGAGATTCATGGAAAATCCAGCCATCCTGTTGCGACGTCTGAACCCTTACTGTGCCCGTGCGATGGAAGGGGCGGCTTCGCTCTGCCAGACCCGTGCCCATGCGGAAATTTTGCCGGAGCACTGGCTGCTGAAGCTGCTCGAGCAGGGGGAAGGTGACCTGACCGTACTGGCACGCCGCTACGAGTGGGATATGGATGCACTGTGGCAGGATTTGCTCGGCTGGCTGGATAATCAACCGCGTTCGGTACGCCGCCGCCCGCAGCTGTCCGCAGATATTCAGAAACTGATGCAGGAAGCCTGGATGCAGGCCTCACTAGCCGGAGAGGAAAGTATCCGTAGTGTACACCTGCTGATGGCGCTGACGGAAAATCCACGACTTGCTCACTGCGACGGTCTGTGGCCACTGCTGACGCTCGGGATGAGCCAGCTCTCCCGCCTGCGTCCGCTGCTGGATGCACAATCTGATGAACGCCCGGAGCTGCAGTTTGAGGCTGAACTGGCCCAGGAGCATGGCAGTGACGTGGAGTTTGTGGGCCGCCCGGTCGGTGCAGAGCTGAAAGAAGGCGAACTAAACCCGGCGCTGCAGAACGCGCTGGATAAATTCACCCTCGATGTTACCGCCAAAGCGAAAGAGGGCAAAATCGACCCGGTATTCGGGCGCGACACTGAGATCCGCCAGATGGTCGATATTCTCTCACGCCGCCGTAAAAATAACCCGATTCTGGTCGGCGAACCGGGTGTCGGCAAAACCGCACTGGTTGAAGGTCTGGCGTTGCGTATCGCCGAGGGCAACGTCCCGGAATCGCTCAAGCCGGTCATCCTGCGTACCCTTGACCTCGGCCTGTTGCAGGCTGGCGCAGGTGTGAAAGGCGAGTTCGAACAGCGCCTGAAAAACGTTATCGATGCCGTGCAGCAGTCACCGGTACCGATTTTGCTGTTTATCGACGAAGCCCACACCATTATCGGTGCAGGTAACCAGGCAGGTGGCGCGGATGCGGCCAATCTGCTGAAACCGGCACTGGCGCGCGGCGAACTGCGTACTATCGCCGCGACCACCTGGAGTGAGTACAAACAGTACTTCGAGCGCGATGCCGCGCTGGAACGTCGCTTCCAGATGGTGAAGGTCGACGAGCCGGACGACGACACCGCGTGTCTGATGCTGCGTGGCCTCAAATCCCGCTATGCCGAACACCACAACGTACATATCACCGATGATGCGGTACGTGCTGCCGTCACGCTGTCCCGCCGCTATCTGACCGGACGCCAGCTGCCGGACAAGGCCGTTGACCTGCTTGACACCGCCGCCGCGCGCGTGCGTATGAGTCTCGATACCGTGCCGGAACAAATTGTGCGTCTGAAAGCACAGCTGACCGCGCTGGAACTCGAAGAGCAGGCGCTGCTGGAAGATATCGCCGCCGGCAGCAACCGCCATGGTGACCGCCTGGGTGCCATCGAGCAGCAGCGGGCTGAACTGGATGCGCGTATTGAAGAGCAGGAAGTGCGTTTCAGCACTGAAAAGGCGCTGGCGCAGCAGCTGATGGCCAGCCGACAGGACATCAGCCAGCAGGCTGAGATTTCCGACCTGCAGCAGCAGCTCGAACAGGCACAACAGGGCGACGTGCTGGTTCAGGTGGATGTGGACACCCGCACTGTCGCTAACGTGATTGCCGACTGGACCGGCGTGCCGCTCTCTTCCCTGATGAAAGATGAGCAGACTGAGCTGCTGACCCTGGAAAATGAAATCGGCCAGCGTGTCGTCGGTCAGGATATTTCTCTTGAGGCCATCGCCCAGCGCCTGCGCGCGGCGAAGACCGGGCTGACGTCAGAGAATGGCCCACAGGGCGTGTTCCTGCTGGTCGGCCCGAGTGGCGTCGGTAAGACTGAAACCGCACTGGCGCTGGCAGACGTGCTGTACGGCGGTGAAAAATCACTGATTACCATCAACCTGTCCGAGTACCAGGAGCCGCACACCGTTTCCCAGTTAAAAGGTTCGCCTCCGGGTTACGTCGGCTACGGTCAGGGCGGCATTCTCACCGAAGCCGTGCGCAAGCGTCCGTACAGCGTGGTGCTGCTGGATGAAGTGGAGAAAGCTCACCGCGACGTCATGAACCTGTTCTATCAGGTCTTCGACCGCGGCTTTATGCGCGACGGCGAAGGGCGTGAAATCGACTTCCGTAACACCGTTATCCTGATGACCTCCAACCTCGGCAGCGATCATCTGATGCAGCTGCTGGACGAACAGCCGGAAGCGACTGAAGCGGATATGCACGAGCTGTTGCGCCCGATTTTACGCGACCACTTCCAGCCGGCACTGCTGGCCCGTTTCCAGACCGTGATTTACCGCCCGCTGGCGGAAGCGGCGATGCGTACTATCGTGGAAATGAAGCTGTCGCAGGTCAGCAAGCGCTTACATCGTCACTACGGCCTGACCACACAGATTGATGAGAGCCTGTATGACGTACTCACTGCCGCCTGCCTGCTGCCGGACACCGGCGCACGCAACGTCGACAGTCTGCTCAATCAACAAATTCTGCCGGTGCTGAGTCAACAGCTGCTGACCCACATGGCTGCGAAACAGAAACCACAGTCGCTATGCCTTAGCTGGAGTGAGGAAGAGGGTATCGGGCTGGAGTTTGACCGTACACAAGGAGTGCACGCATGAGCAACAATCCCCCGATCAGATTCAGCCACAACCATCACCATTTGGCAGTGAAGGGATGTGACGCAGAGCTCGATGTACTGGCGTTTGAAGGCGATGAGGCATTAAGTAAACCGTTCAGCTACCGTATTGAATTCACCAGCCCTGACCATGCCATCAGCAAAGAAATGATGCTGATGAAAGCAGCCTCCCTGACGCTGCAGGCCTCGGTTGACCAGGGTTACGGTATCAAAATGCAGCAGGCCGTGCGAACTCTTCAGGGAGTGGTGAGCGGCTTTGAACGTCTCAACACCTCAAAAGATGAAACCCATTATGCCCTGACGCTGCAGCCACGCCTGGCGCTGCTCGATCGTTCGCACCAGAACGCCATTTATCAGGACATGTCGGTCCCACAAATCGTGGAAAAAATTCTGCGCGAGCGTCACAACATGCGCGGTCAGGATTTTCTGTTCTCACTCTCAAAAGAGTACCCGCGTCGTGAACAGGTGATGCAGTACGGCGAGAATGACCTGTACTTTATTACCCGCCTGCTGGGTGAGGTGGGTATCTGGTTCCGCTTTACCACAGATACGCGCCTGAACATCGACGTCGTGGAGTTTTATGACGGTCAGCAGGGTTATGAAAAGGGCCTGACGCTGCCATCTGTTCCGCCATCAGGACAACATTCGGAAGGGATAGACTCGGTCTGGGGCATGGAGAGCCATCACAGCGTGGTGCAAAAGCAGGTCAGCACCCATGATTACAACTATCGCCAGGCCACTGAGGACATGAACACGCAGGTCGATGCGACCCGCGGGGATACCACCACCTGTGGGGAGGCTTACCACTGGGGAGATAACTACCTGACGGCGGGGAATCCCCATGACCGCAATCCGGCCCCGGAGTCCGGGGCCTTTTTTGCCCGCATTCGTCATGAGCGTTATCTGAATGGCCAGACGCAGACGCATGCCATCACCAGCTGCCCGACCCTCTCTCCGGGTCAGGTGCTGAAAGTCGCCGGCGGGTACGAAGTGGCAGACGTGTTTGCTCAGGGCGTGGTCGTCACGGCGATGCACAGCCATGCGCGCCGTGATGAAGACTTTGGCGTCAACTTCGACGGCATCCCGGACAGCACTGATTTTAGTTTCCGCCCTGAGCCTGGGTCACGCCCCGTGATGGCTGGCACCTTGCCTGCCCGCGTCACCAGCACCACTGAGAACGACACCTACGGCCACATCGATAAAGACGGCCGCTATCGCGTCAACATGCTGTTTGACCGTGATAACTGGGAAACCGGGTTCGAGAGCCTGTGGGTGCGCCAGTCTCGCCCGTATGCCGGCGACACCTACGGTCTGCACCTGCCGCTGCTGGCGGGCACTGAAGTGGCGATTGGTTTTGAGGACGGCAACCCGGACAGAGCTTATATCTCCGGAGTCCTGCACGATTCAGCCCACGGTGACCATGTCACTATCCGAAACTACAAACGTAACGTCCTGCGCACCCCGGCGAACAACAAAATCCGCCTCGATGACAGCCGCGACCAGGAGCATATCAAGGTCTCCACGGAGTACGGCGGCAAGAGTCAGCTGAATCTCGGACATTTAGTGGATGCGGAGAAGCAGAAGCGCGGTGAGGGTTTTGAGCTCAGAACCGACAGCTGGGGAGCCATCCGGGCACAGAAAGGGATGTTCATCAGCGCTGATGGCCAGACGAAAGCACAGGGTCAGGTGCTGGAGATGCAGCCAGCGGTCAGCAATCTGGGTAATGCCCGGGAGCAGATGACGTCTATCTCCGATGATGCGCAGAAGGCAACCGCGAACCCGGCCGATCTCCAGGCGCAAATCAAACTGCTGGAACAGCAGCTGACAGACCTCAAAAAATCAGTGCTGCTGCTCAGTGCACCGGATGGAATGGCGCTGACCAGCGGACAACATCTGCAGGTATCCGCCGGGCAGAACCTGATAGCTACGGCCGGTAAAAATGCCGACGTCAGCGTGGTGAAAAATCTGTTCGTCGGGGTAGGTAATGCCCTGAGCGTGTTTGTTCGTAAGCTGGGGATCAAGCTCATCGCGAACCAGGGGCCGGTGAAAATACAGGCGCAGAATGACCTGATGGATCTGATCGCCCGCGGCGAACTAAATCTCACCAGCACCGAAGATGAAATCCATATAACAGCGAAGAAAAAAGTTACGATTAACGGGGGCGGAAGTTATATCACGCTTGATGCCAATGGTATTGAGTCTGCCACTCAGGGGGAGTATCGGACCAAAGCCGGGCATTACGGGCGAAAAGATAAAGCCAATGAGCCAAAAGACTTCCCGAATGTGGCACCTGAAACGACCGAACCTTCCAGTAACTTCAGTTTTTCCTGACAAGGAGTCAACACATGATTATCAGTCCTCCGTTTCTGAGAAATAAAGATGCCACTCAGTCTGACGCAGACTGGATTGAAGCGATGATGCCTGTCAATGCTCGCCGGGGATATCCTCTCAATGCATCAGAGTCCTGGCATGGGGGCATCCATATATCACATACAGATGCAGGCATAACACCGGAGAAAGTGAGGGCAATCGCTGACGGGACCGTGGTGTCATTCCGCAAGCCATCTCCGCCAGAAAAAAGAGACCAGTTCCCACTAAAGTATGCACCTGTAAGGGGTACGGATGATGGTTATGTTTTATTGAAACATGAGACTGAAATAGGTTCCGGAGAGGACGGTAAGGTCGTTTTTTACTCTCTTTATATGCATCTGAAGTTTCTGGAAGCTGAGATAAAAGCTGACGCCAAAATTTACCGGAAAGACCCACTTGGTTCTTCCGGAATGACTGACGGCCAGAATGAATTTCACTTCCAGGTTTTCTGCGATGATGACAACATCAGTAAACTGACGGGACGAAAAACGAAGGAACTGGATATTTCGAAAGATGGTCGTACTGATGCTGTTTACGGTGATATCCATTTTTATCTGCCAGCAGGAACAAAGTTTTACGATAAAGCGCCAACGAACAACAGTACCTCCACAACAGGTATTTCTGAACGCTATACAAGTAATGCGCCTCTGTATGTCAGCATGACCCTGGAAAAAGGCCACTGCACGATGGTGACCCGGCAAAGAAGTGCGCAAATTGATGGGAAGTATGATCTGCTGGGAGAGCCGCTGGTTAACGCAGATGGTGAAGATTATGAATATAATCTTTATAAAACCGCTATGCGAAATTATGAGCAGAGCCCCAGTGCCGGATTTGAGTTGCTTCGTTTTGGCCGGGTTATCAACACGGACAATGAAACCCTGGTTCCGGCTGACGCACCATTATGGATGACAGTCAGGTATCCAGGTGGAACAGGGGTGGTAAATCTTGCCGCTCCCGATATCAAAAAGTTTAGCGATGCAGATTTCCCCCACTGGACAGGATGGTTGTTGGTTGATGATGACAACGATACACACAGTCAGTGTAATTCGGCGATCATAAGAAAGTTGCAGGAAGAAGGCAGTTACGAAACTCAAAGCAACAGGCTTATCTGCTGTTTACCATTCGAGTGGGAAAAAAGCACAATAGATGCCAGATATAAATGGTTGATGACCGGTCTGCCCTGGGAGCAGTGTACGCCGGAAAAAACGGCCGTATGGCAGGTTCCCGGATCGCAGGAATCAAATGAACGTACGCTAATGAGTGAGGAAGACTATGGCAAATTCAAGCAACACGCAGAAGCGCTGTGTTTTGATTCTGGAGATCTCGGTAGCGGGAATTTGTGGCATATAGAACCAAGAGTATTTATTTATCACTTTCGTAAGTGTAATTGGCTCAGTCGAGAAGAATTTAAACAAGTTATACCACGTAATATAATAAGGCCCTCGGGTTCTCGCTATAGTTGGGAACCAGTCACGTTTCATGAAAATGATACATCTGTCTTCTCAAAACATTATCCAATGCTGAATAAGATGTTTAGGAAGTATTGCATTAACACACCTTCCAGATTGGTGAGTTTTTTAGGGAATTCGGTACAGGAAACCAAATGGCTGAATGTGACTAGAGAAGATTATCGATATTCCGCTACAGACGAACATGGACATAGATACCATTATAATATTTGGTATTTCCCGTGGTACGGCAGGGGATTCCTGCAGTTAACTAACCCTGATAATTTCTATAAATATTTTACATATCGTGGTAGGTCATTTAATAATGATGTACGAGACGAATTGGTCAGTGACTACAGAAGGGTCCAAGGTGACCGTGCTCTCAGGGAACGGGAAAAAAGATTAGATAACAGGATTCTATATGACGGACAACATCCTGGACTTGAGCAAGAAGTGGTGTCTTGGCGTGAAGATGTCGATGTTGGACTTTTCGACCCCTCCGATAGCGCAGGGTTTTATTGGTCATTAACCGGCATGGCAAAATATGCCGATGAAGTTCATGAACTACAGAGACAGGCAGTGACAGCAGGGCATGGTATTAAGATCTATTACCGTAGCCCAGCATTCTGGCGGGCGAGTGCAACTGTGAATTTGCCAGGAGCTATCAGTAGACGAAATTATCAAGGGATAAATGGATTTATAGAGCGTTGCTGCGCATATACTTGTGCCTTGGCTGTGTTGACTGAAATTAAATTCCCAGATGAAAACAATGCGTTCACTTTAGATAAGCCTGAAGGCATTGTGTTAAGGAGATAAGAGATGAGAACAAAATATTTTGCTTTGTTCATATTTTCAATTTGTAAGTTCACCTTTGCAGATATCAATCCTGAAATAAATATGCCCGCTGATTTTAATGGTGATAACTTTATAGCAAGGGAAATTAATGATAATTCATCTATTTCTTACAATACTGCAGAGTCTAGCGGTTGCAGTATTATAAAATTTAAAGAGTATAGAGCATCACCTAAAAATAAAGTAAGTGCTGAGGTAAATAACCCCACTAACACATTCCCTGTCAATACCTGGGTCTGTTTATCGTCCGATACTGTGTACAGTAATGGGTATGACAGAAGTATGAATGAAAAAATTGTTTATTCGAGAAGCAAATCTTTATGGGTCAAAGCAAACAATAAAAAATCTGAAATTATTCCTTCAGATCAAGATGGACCTTACAAGTCGCTGAAGTTATATAATATCAAAGCAAAAAATGCTGAGGGATATGTTGTATTTGATGAGAATATTACAAAAGATGATAAAGAAACCTATAAGAATGCAAAAGAGCTGGTTAGTTTTTGCTTAGTTCAAGATTCTACCTATAGTGCACTTTGCGGTTCAGGTGGCCTTGCCTCAGATAGTAGTCAAATCCCTTACATATTAAAGACTTTTGAAAGTATGGAAATAGGTTTGGATAATAAAGCAAATGAAAAAATGTTGAATGGCAGTAACAAATCAAAGGTCAATTAGGGGGGGTATTATTGCTACAGTTATTTGATGGGTTAATAAATGAATTTGATTATTTCAACAATTGCCGGTTTTTTTATTTCATTTAATGCATATGCTTCAGGAGTTACATTAAATGGTACTGACTCAATAACCGTTGACATTAACAATCATACAAAGACTCTTAAGTTTGATACCGTTATCAATGGCTATAATGTTAAATGTAGCGGTGATAAAATAATTCTCTGGGGTAAGCCGAAAATAATTAATGAGGGCAATCCTCAGGATACAAATGTCATACTTGTAGATTTGGAGCACAGATATAAAAAAATTGAAAAGAGTGTGAGTGAAGGTGTTTTTAGCATTGATTTTATAAAAGGAAAGGATCTCGCTTATATCGGAACCAATCAGGGGGTGTTTTTAAATCTTGCAAATGGAAATTTGAAGCCAGTTGGGTCAGAATTTGATCCTACGGATGATAATAACTTTGAAACGTGCAAGAAAAATAGCTCGTGGGAATTTAATAGATATCCTTAAGCCACAGCCCGTCTAAGCCCTGCTGGATAATTACTCAAAATCCCTAATGATACTATCATGAAATATATTTTTTTCTTCCTGTGCATTTTTACAAAGATTGCAATTGGATGTGATAATTGCATTTTAGATGTTAATAATGGAAAAAAACTTTCTGCAGAGATTTTGCTGGTTGATAATGATTCGTTGTTAGTATCCGTTTTAGATGCAGATAAACAGGTTAATATAGAAAGAATTGATGTTTCATCTGATAAAAAAAACCACATATCATTTGAAGATTACAACCATGATGGTTATAGGGATTTTAGTATTTGGCACATGGATGAGGGTATGGGCATTTATAAAATATATAGGTTATTTATCTTTTTCCCTGGTGATAAACAATTCAAAGAGATAAAGCCATCATGCGGGGATGAGTTTGTCAATATCAGAGTTGAGAGGGATACTTTGGTTAATGTTATTTATGACGGCAATACCTACAAATCATGCTATATTCGACTCAAAACGCTTGAGGAAATTAAATATTAGTATAGATGGCTGAGGGTCGGTGATTACTTTTAACTGGAAGGGGTGAATCATGAAATGGATAATCAATTATTCTTTCAAATTTAGCTGGTCGATATCAAACTCGATTTTGTGTGGTCTATTGATTGTTTTGCCGGCAACTTATTGCCTTGCTAATGATAGCGCTGACAAAGAATCTGTATCAATGTGTGCTATGTTTCCCACTGATGCTATTTCTGATGTTTATCAAAGCATGAGTGCTAAAACGAGTGAAGATAATTCTTACCTCCTTGTAACAAGTGCCAGTGAAGCAAATTATTCTTGGGGTGACGACAGGTTAGCTATCGATGGACATGCATATATTTTAAATGGCGCCCTTTTAAAATTAGATTCCTTGACCATATATAGTATGGAAAATGGCGACCAAACTGACGAAGTTATATATTTAAGTAAATCTAATCGCGGGGTTGGAGGGGTGTTTTATCGTGATATTGCTAAAGATGGATCGCCTGATGTAAGTGCTATGTATATTAGTAATATAGGTCACGTTAGCCATTTTAATGTAACTGTAAGCCCTGAATGCCTGAACCACTTCCCTAAAAGTGTTTTGTCCAAGGTTTCTGCTGAGTAGACGCTTTGGCAACTCATTATTGACTGATTTTTATTGCGATGAGCATTACTCATAATCAAAAAATTCGTTTGTGATGTTTTCATATCGAGATAATTAATGTTGTATTCCCTTAAACATCTTCCTGATTGTTATCCACGTCCAGATCATCCAAAAGTATCGCGCTGGTTTGCCGTCCTGGCAGCAATGTTGGTCATTAGCGTGATCCTCATGCGCATATTCGGACGCTACATTGATACCCGGCACTTTTGGTTAATTGCCATAGGCACACCCGTCGTTATATGGACTGTTAGTTTCATTATTCGCATGTGGGCGTGGTCATTACAAGACACTAAAGCGAATGGTTTTGACCGACGTCGGGAGCAATGGATCTTAGGTGAGACCCGTAGAGCACGTCGTGCGCTTCAGGTGTTGAATACGACATTTATTACAGCCCATCAGGAAGACGAACAGCGTTCTGTCGCTGATGATATGCTCAATAATCACAGCATTATCATTTCGCAGTCGGACTGGAAAGGCGAAAAAAGCAGGAGGCTGAGCCGTATTACGGCAGAACCAGAAGATACTCCTGGATTGGTTATCTCACGTTTGTTCTCTGAGCTTATTGCCGATCTTCCAGTTCACCAGTTTCCTGAGAACGCTTCGCTTGTAGTCATCCTCGATGTCTCGTCATCTCTGCCACTCCCTGCTGTCAGAAATATCTGGCAGGAAGCCTGGCAGGAGAGTGGCATAACCTGTGCGCTTGAGTACACAGACAGAAATGGGCCGGGGGTAGTTAACCACTGGCTGGATCACCGCATTAAAGATGATGCGATGTTATTGATTGTTGGCCTCCAGATTGATCCGGTTGTTTCAAACAATACTGCTGAAGCAGCCGTTGCTCTGCTTCTTGGCAACCGCCTGACCCAGGAGGCACTCGAACCTCTCGCGTTGCTGCACCGGCCAGATCCTGCTCCAACCGGTGAGCTGAGGGAGGGGATGAACATGGCCGCCTATAACGTCCCGCTCAAAGAAAACATCGTCAAAAATTTATGGCTTGCCGGGCTAACAGGTGAGCAGCGTGCAGAAGTGATCGAGTGCCAGAATGCTCACCCTGCGCAATCTGTAGAGGACGAAGCCGTCATTTCGCTCGATACATCTATGGGGCATGCCGGTACTGCGGCCCCCTGGCTGGCTATCGCTGCCGCCACCGAAATCGCCCGACAAACTCAGTTACCACAGATGATTATCTGCGGTGATACCACACAGAATGTGCTGTGGAGCACGCTCATTACCCCGATTGCTTCCCGACAGGAGATGGATCCGTGAAGCTACCTTTAGCACCGAAGACTACGGAAGGCCGCTATCTTGCTGTCGCATTGATTTTCTTTTTGCTGTTAGCCGTTATGACGTTCATGGTCTGGAAGCATCCGGATATAGCCGGGATTGAAGACGGAAGTCAGCAGCAAATTTACTGGCTTATCGCCGGCGGATGTATTTCAGGCTGCTCCCTTATCGTATCAATGGTGCTTCTGGCGGCGGTACGCAATGCCGGTAAACAGGAGTTTAATGCGCTTGTCGACAACACCAACGGTGATGATGAGAAAAGGAAGCGGGAACATGATAAAGCGCCTGTTCACCCTGCGGTGGCCATGTGTAACAAGATTCGGGGACATCTCCGCTCCCGTATTGGCCTTTACTGGCGTCGTAAAACCCGTCTGTTGCTCATCACTGGCGATGAGGTGGCAATCGAGCAGCTGGTACCTGGCCTGCAGGAAAACCAGTGGCTTGAAGGTAACCGTACCGTTCTGATTTACGGCGGCGCTCTGACTGCTGAGCCCGATAAGGAAAAATACACCGCGCTGCGTAAACTGCGTCGCGGGCGCCCACTGGACGGCATTGTTCGCGTCATACCGCATTCGCTTAATCTGACCCCACAAATCAGCGACAACGATTTACGCGGACTGGAAAAAATCAGCGAACTGCTTCGTTACTCCGCCCCGGTCTGGCTGTGGAAACTGAGTGACAGCACCTGGTCGCAGGCAAAACGCACTGAGCAGCCGGTAGGGGCCAGTTTCCCACTGCGTGCTAAGCCCGACGATATTACCCGCCAGCTTGAGCTGATGCTGCCGGCCCTGCGAACGCAGGGCGTGAGTCAGGTCGCTGAGAACAATAGCCACGACTTCCTGCTGCGCCTTGGCCAGCATCTTAAAGACGACGGCATCGCCCGCTGGGCTCAGCAACTGGTGCCATGGCTGGCTGCCTCTCAGCAGCGCGTTCCGCTGCGAGGCCTGATGTTCAGCCTGCCGGAGAATAAACCCGCCGCTACCGCAGGAGAAACAGCCGGTGCTGCACCTGCCGACGCTGAGAAATATATTCCGGAATCACAACGCCATGCGCTGACCCTGCCGGTAACCTGGCAGGGCATTGTGGATGACTGTACCCGCGTGCGTGGCCGCCGTGTCGGTATGGCGTTGGAACAGACGCTGGCCTGGACGCTGATGGCCATTATCGGTGTCTGGGGGGCGGGGACGCTGCTGTCGTTTGCGGTCAACCGCCTGCAGATTGTCTCTGTGGCGCAGCAGGCGCATGCTCTGGTGGAGCATCCCTCCGTATCGGATTATCAGCTGACGGCTCTGCATACGCTGCGTAATGACGCCGGCCGCCTGCAGCACCGAATTCAGGAAGGCGCGCCATGGTATCAGCGCTTCGGTCTGGACCATAACCAGCAACTGCTCGACGCGATGCTGCCCTGGTACGGCGTGGCGAACAACCGCCTGATCCGCGACCCGGCAAATGCCGCCCTGACGCAGAAGCTCAGCGTGCTGGCAGGCTCCGCTCCCGGTAGCGACCAGCGTGCACAGCTGGCGAAGCCGGGCTATGACCAGCTGAAGGCCTGGCTGATGATGGCCCGTCCGGATAAAGCCGATGGCGCGTATTACGCTCAGACCATGAAAGCCGTGCAGCCGACGCGGATGGGCATTTCAACCGGCCTGTGGCAAAGCATGTCACCGGATTTGTGGGCCTTCTACATTTCCGAACTGCCAAAACAGCCACAGTGGAAAATCACGCCGGATGCGCAGCTGGTGAGCCAGAGCCGTCAGGTGTTGTTGCAGCAAATTGGACGGCGTAATGCTGAAAGCACTCTGTATGAGAACATGCTCAAATCCGTGCGTCGTAACTTCGCCGATGTGTCTCTGGAAGACATGACCGGCGGTACCGATGCGCGGCGACTGTTCACCACCGAGGAAGTGGTGCCCGGCATGTTTACGCGCCAGGCGTGGGAGGGGGGCATTCAGCAGGCTATCGAAAAGGCCGCAAATTCCCGCCGGGATGAAATTGACTGGGTGTTGAGCGACAGCCGGAAAGCGGTTTCCTCAGACCTGTCGCCGGAAGCCCTGAAAGCACGTCTGACGCAACGTTACTTCACCGACTTTGCCGGCAGCTGGCTGAGCTTCCTCAACAGCCTGCACTGGAATCCGGCAAACAACATTGCTGATGTGACTGACCAGCTGACGCTGATGAGTGATGTCCGTCAGTCGCCACTGATTGCCCTGATGAATACCATCGCCTGGCAGGGGCAGACCGGCCAGCAAAGCGAAGGCCTTTCGGACTCCATCATCAAATCGGCTAAAGATCTCGTAGGCGGGAAAGACAAACCTGCGATTGACCAGTCTGCGTCAGGGCCGCAGGGGCCGCTTGATGAAACCTTTGGCCCACTGCTGACGCTGATGGGGAAAAACAAAGGCAGCAACGTCATGTCGGCTGACAATTCACTGAGCCTGCAGACGTATCTGACCCGCATCACCCGCGTGCGTCTGCGTCTGCAACAGGTGGCCAGCGCCTCTGATCCGCAGGAAATGATGCAGACTCTGGCGCAGACCGTATTCCAGGGCAAAAGCGTGGATCTGACCGACACCCAGCAGTACGGCAGTCTGATTTCGGCAAGCCTTGGCGAAGAGTGGAGCGGTTTTGGCAGCACGATGTTTGTGCAGCCACTGACCCAGGCCTGGGAGACCGTGCTTCAGCCGTCGGCAGCGAGTCTGAATGACAAGTGGAGCCGTTCGGTGGTGGCGAACTGGCACACCGCCTTTGACGGACGTTTCCCGTTTGCGGCGAGTAAAAGTGATGCCTCCCTGCCTATGCTGGCTGAGTTTTTGCGCAAGGACAGCGGACGTATTGAGCGCTTCCTGACCACAGAACTCAGCGGAGTACTGCACAAAGAGGGCAGCCAGTGGGTACCGGATAAGGTCAACAGCCAGGGGCTGAGCTTTAACCCGGCTTTCCTGCGGGCGATTAATCAACTGAGCCAGCTGTCAGACATTCTGTTCACCGATGGCAGCCAGGGCATCAGCTTTGAGCTGCAGGCGCGCCCTGTGCCGCAGGTGGTCGAAACACAGCTAACCATTGATGGCCAGCCGTTGCATTACTTCAATCAGATGGCTGACTGGCAGAGCTTCCGCTGGCCGGGAGAGACTTACAAGCCGGGGACGATGCTGACCTGGACTACGGTCAACGCCGGCGCGCGTCTATTCGGAGATTACAGCGGGACCTGGGGCTTTATTCGCTGGCTGGACCAGGGTAAGCGCCAGCAGCTTGACCGCAGCCAGTGGATGATGAGCTTCACCGCTCCGGACGGTCGAACCCTGCAGTGGGTATTGCGCTCACAACTCGGAAAAGGTCCGCTGGCGCTGCTGGATCTGCGCGGATTCACGCTGCCGGATCAGATATTCAGTGTCGACAGCGCAGCCACGGCTCAGGCGCTGATGGCCAGCGCCGGAAACAGTGACATGGATGGGGGCGAATAATGAGCACACTGCAGAATCTGGTTGTGGCCTGTCAGGCTGACGACACGCAGCTGCGGCAACAGGCGCAAACACGCACGGAAAACTGGCAGGCCTGGCTTGCTCCGATAAGTGACACCAGTCCTACCGGAGAAGACCCTGGCTATGACGACGATTTTCAGCGTATCCGGGAGGAGGTCAATAAGCTTTCCGGCATCGATACCGGGCTGATTTGCACGCTTGCCGAAAAACTGCTGGCCAGCACTGCCAAAGATATCCGGATCGCCACCTACTACTGCTGGGCGCGTTTGCATCAGGACGGGGAAACCGGATTTGCCCAAGGGCTTGAACTGCTGGCGGGATTGCTACAGCGCTATGGAACGCAGCTTCATCCTCAGCGTGAGCGGAGCCGTAAACCGGCGCTGGAGTGGCTCGCAGGCTCCCGTGTGCTGGACAGCCTGTCACTCTGGCCGGAAGTGGTACGCGACGATGCGCTGCGCACTGCCGGTGCGCTGCTGCTTATTCGCGACAGTCAGGAGACTGAGCCGGAAGCGTCACGCCCTGAGCTGAATGCTCTGTACAGCGCGCTGGAATCTCGCCTGATGAAAGCCGGTGGTGTGGATGCTGTGGTGCCACAGAACGCCGGTAACAAGGCACAGTCACAGACCTCCACGCACATGACGGAGCCTGACGCGCCAGTTCTGAGTCGCATTACCTCCGGTCAGGATTTGCTGGCTCAGGCCCGTACACTGACAGGATATTTGCGTGATCAACCCGATGGCTGGCTTGCCGCCCACCGGTTGATGAAAAGCCTGCGTCATGACACGCTGAGCGCTATTCCGGCACCGGATGCTGAAGGAAAAACGCGCATCGAACCGCCTCGTGCAGACCAGCGGGCCATGCTCAAACGCCTGTACCTGCAGCAGAGCTGGTCCGAAATTATGGAGCAGGCAGACAGCGCTTTTTCTCGTGGCGCCAATCACCTCTGGCTGGATTTGCAGTGGTATATCCACCAGGCCCTGGTGAAGTCAGGGCAGAATGTGCTGGCTGATATCATCGCCGCCGACCTGAAAGGGCTGCTGCGCCGCCTTACCGGGCTTGAAACCCTGGCCTTTAATGACGGTACGCCGTTTGCCGATGAGGTCACGCTGAACTGGATAAACCAGAGCGTGCTGGACGATATGTCCGGCTGGCGAGATGAGCCAGTCAGTGCCGACAGTGGAGATAATAACGATATTCTGGCTCTTGAGCCGGAAGCGCTGGAGAAAGCGGATACTGATGGTCTGGATGCCACACTTCACTGGCTGCAGACTCGCCCGGGCGCCGACTCCGCAAAAGACAAATGGCTGTTGCGTCTGCTGATGGCCCGTGTGGCCGAGCAGAAAGGTAAGAATGAACTGGCGTTGCATTTGCTGGGTGAGCTCGACATTGCCGCACAGTCAATCACCCTCACACAGTGGACTCCTGCACTGCTGTTTGAAGTGAAATCACGTCGCCTCAGACTGCTGCGAATGAAAGCCACACGCAGTGAAACTGATAAATCACGGCTTCAGCCTGAGATGGATTTGCTTCTGTCCGGTCTGATTGCGCTCGATCCGGCCAGCAGTGCAGTGCTTTGCGGATAACCCGGACAGAATTCAGCTAAAGGGAAAAATATGGCAGCAGAAGGCTTTTACCTGGTGCAGGGCGACAAGACGACCTGCGGCGGGAAAATCACCACGGGCGCAGAGGATCACACTCTGTTTGATAAACCTGTTGCCCGGGAGCAGGACAGTGTGACCTGCGGGAAGCATGCCGGGCTATTCAAGATAGCCGGTGGCATCGACAACGATACCATTCATGACCGGCGAATGGCCGGAACCCTCGACAGCTACAGTACCTGCCCCTGCAAGGCGAAGTTTATTCCGTCGATGATGGATGATACATACGAGAAAAGTTCAGCAGGAGCAGCAGCTTCTGCTGAGGAGCCTGGAAAGACATCGATAGCGAATGCCATTTCTCAGGCTTTTCTGGCAGGCGCGCAGGCTGATACGATGTTAGCTCCGGGATATCCTACGTTGATTAACACCCACACCGTTCCGGATGACAATGTGCGAGGGATGCTGAGACGTAACAGACATGATTTCCTCTTGCTGACGCTGGAGGAATGCCAGAGGATTATTGACGGCTGGGATTTCGTTAAAAAGAAATGGAAAGATGCCACAACAAATCCCGTCGTAAATACTGTCAAAACATATGCAACGAATATCGATGATGCAGCCAATGCTTCAGCGATGATTTACAAACTGGGAAGCATCGGTATTACCGCGACAGTGTTTGTTAACCACAAAGGAACACGTCTGATAAAAATCAGTGGTTATGCAGCAATCAGAAAAACACTGAAGGCTCCAGTTTTTGGTGAAATGAATCCAAATATCATCGAGGCAGGGATAGGGAAGTTTGGTTTGCAGAAAGCCATCATCGACGGTGCGATTCTCGGTTTTGTCTATGTATCGGTAATAGATACAATTGATTTCATATTGAATGATGAAACCTCACTTGCAATGTTCCTTGGGACACTTGCTACTGACATTGTCAAAGTAGGGATTTCTTCGGCAGCACTTTATGCCGTTGGGTTATATACAATGTCTGCGTATGTTGTGCTGAATATTGCTGTTGTTCTTGTTTTTGGCGCAGGTATAGCCTGGGTGCTTAACACACTTGATAAAAAATATCATATTACAGATAGTTTGGTGGAGTTAATGGCACCTTACATTGAATCAGCGCAGCAAGAGTTTGTAGAAAAATCCAGAGAGATATCAAATGATGTGCTCGACTTGGGTGGTATGTATATTGATGGAATGCTCAGGAAAGGGCGGCATGTCATCGAGACTGAGATAAAGCAGTATCTTAAGAAGTATATTGGCGACCTAACATCGCAGGTGATTGATTTATGAGCCCTAAACATAGATTTATTGGTAACCTTATTATTTGGTGTGTTTCGTCAATAGGCTCTTTGTGGTTCGCAATTGATGCATATAGTGAGTTATTTGGGTTTGGAAGTGACATTGTATTTTCACCGACAGTTCCCGCTTTGCTAATGATTCCGATTATTCTGATATTTCCATGTATATATTGGTATTTGGCTATGCGGTACGGCGAGGAACGGGCGGTTATTAAATGTAAAAAAACAAGCAGAGTATTTATTGGTCTGGTAGGTGTTTTTATCGTCAGTTCTGTCATCTTTTCGTTTGCGTACATTTCGACTCTTGAGAGTAAAGGCTATGTGAAATGCACCGGCCGTCCTGATGGATGGATGCCGGGGATGGCCACTGAGTATGTACTACCACCATCGGTATGTGGGCAGCGTGGTAATTAATAAGATGTTCCTTTCCTCAGGAACATCATCAGCACAATTTTATTCAGATAATACTATTCATTCAGCAATTATTGAGCAGAAATAAATATGGATGATTTAACCCTGCGTTATTATGACGCTGAAATGCGATATCTGCTGGAAGCCGGTGAAGAGTTTGCGCGTGCTCACCCGGAGCAGGCGGCAATGCTCAATCTCGATAAAGCAGGAGCGCGCGACCCTTACGTGGAGCGGCTGTTCGAGGGCTTTGCCTTCCTGATGGGCCGGCTGCGCGAAAAGCTCGATGACGACCTGCCTGAACTGACCGAAGGGCTGGTCAGCCTGCTGTGGCCGCATTACCTGCGTACCATTCCGTCCATGTCGGTGGTGGAATTCACCCCTGACTGGCGTGAGATGAAAGAGCAGATGCGCATCGTCAAAGGCTTTGAGGTGAACTCGCGGCCGATCGGTGAGAAAGGCACGCGTTGCCGGTACACCACCACCAAAGAGATTACCCTTCAGCCATTGTCGCTTGAGAGTGCCCGACTGGCGACCGATCCAGATGGCCGTTCGGTCATCACTCTGCGCTTTAACTGCAGTCATCTCGCCGACTGGAGCCGTGTCGATCTCAGCCAGCTCCCGTTCTACTTCAACGCTGATGCACCGTTGGCCTGCGCCATGCATGAGGCCTTTACCATGAACACGGCCCGCCTATGGTTGCGGATGCCCGGAGACATGGACAGAAGACCGCTCGACGGGTATTTCACCGCGCTGGGTTTCGGCGACGACGATGACCTGTGGCCGAAGGGAAGCAGCAGCTTTAGCGGCTATCAGCTGCTGCTGGAGTACTTCACCTTCCGTGAAAAATTCATGTTCACAGGGCTGCGTGGGCTGGAGACCGTGGTCTTTCCGGCTGAGCTCCCATGGTTTGAAATTGACGTGGTGCTGGCGGAGCGCTGGGAGCATGATTTCAGCTTTACCGAAAAGCATCTGCGCCTGAACTGTGTGGCGGTGATTAACCTGTTCCCGCTGGAATCCGACCCGCTGACGCTCAACTCCCTGCAGACAGAATACATGCTGCGCCCGATGCGCGTGCAGGATGGCCATACCGAGATTTACGCGGTGGATTCGGTGATGTCATCGAGCCAGCATACCTACGTGCCGTTTTCGAGCTTCCGCCACAAAGGCGGAATGATGCGTCATGAAGCGCCGGAATATTACTACCACACCCGCGTGCGCCGTGGCCCATCGGGCCTGCATAATACCTGGCTTATCCTTGGCGGTGAGGCCTTTGATAACCACACCGTACCGGAAGACGAAAGCCTGTCGCTGACGCTTACCGGCACCAACGGCCAGCTGCCACGACGAGCACTGCAGAGCACGGTGCTGGATACGGTGATGAAAACCACCTCGGCCAGTATCGGCGTGCGTAACCTGTGTGCGCCGACACTGCCCTGTTATCCGCCGGCGCAGGATCGTTTTCACTGGCGCGTGCTGAGTCACCTCGGCAGCGGATTCCTGTCGATGATGGATAATGCCGATGTGCTGCGCGGTACCCTGGCGCTATACGAATGGACCGACAGCGAGATGAACCGCCGCCGACTGGAAGCCATCATTGACGTGAAGCACAGCGAAACCGAGCGGTTTGAGCAGGGCTACCTGGTACGCGGTGTGCAAATTGAGGTGACGCTGGACAGCCACGGCTTTGCCGGGCGCGGTGATATCTGTCTGTTCGGCGAGATGCTGAGCCGCTTCTTCGCGCTGTACACCGACATCTACCTGTTTAACCGCCTGATTATTATTCTGCAACCGACCGGAGAGCGCCTGGAATGGGAAGAGAAGCACAACCGCCGCATTCCCGGCTGACCCCGCGGCTGGAGTCTGACCTTCACCGCATTAACTTTTACCGTTTATGCCAGCTGCTGGAGAAACGTAATCCGGGCAGGCCACTGATGGGCTCGACCAGCCATCCGGCAGATGACCCGGTGCGGTTTGCGCCGCATCCGGGGATGGGTTTCCCTGCCAGTGAACTGAAAGCTGTCGAATATGACGAGGATGATGACCGCAGGCCACCGCTCATCCGTACGACCTTTATGGGGATGTACGGTGTCGATTCCCCCTTACCAACGGCCTACCTGGATGACATCACCCAGCGTCGCGAAGGGCACGAGGCGCTTCAGGGCTTTCTGGATATCTTCAGCCACCGCATCCTGACACAGTTTTACCGCATCTGGCGTAAATACTCTTACCCGGCCACGTTTGAGCCCGGCGGCACAGACAGCATTTCGCAGTCGTTGCTGGGTCTGGTGGGGCTGGGCATTCCGGGCACCGCAGAGCACATCGCTACCCCGGTATCGCGCTTTCTGTCGCTGCTGGGCGTACTGCAGCAGCCAGGTAAAACCCAGGAAGGGATGCAGGCGCTGGTGAGCCTGCTGGCACCTGACACGACGGTGCAGGTGAGCCCGTACTGCCTGAGGCCGGTGGAGGTCAGTCAGCCGCTGGGCTTTTACGGCGATGACGATTTTCTTCTGGATGGCAACACGCCGCTGGGTGAAGAAGCGATGGATGCTAACAGTCAGCTGCTGATTGCCCTGTCCACCGATAACGAACAGGAATCACAGGGCTGGAAACCGGATGGTCTGCTGTATCAGGACTTTCTCGTGATGCTGCGTGTCTATCTGGGCTGGCGCTTTAAGGCAAAAATCACCCTGACTACCGCCACCCGTCTGCTGGCCGCGCCGCCCCTTGGCGAAGGCCCATTCTGGCTGGGGATGAATGGCGTGCTGGGCGCGGAAGACGAAGGTCTCCTGGACGATATCCCGCAGACCTATACGACCGAACTGGGCTATTACACCGGCCTGCAGCCCGCGACACTACAACAAGGAAACCGACGTGTTACGTACAAGTTTAACTAAAACCATGCGCTGGCTGTTACCGCTGCTGGCATTCAGCCTTGCAGGCTGCGGGGCGACGCAAAGCATCACCGATGGCACCAAATCAGCATTTAACGCCGTGTTCTACAAAAAAATTAAGGTGCTGCACCTGGATTTCACCGCCCGTGAGGCGCTTAACACCGATTCACGCGAGAGTAACTCGCTGTCCGAGCCGGTGGTTATCCGTGTCTGGCAACTGAAAGACCGCAAAATCTTCGACAAAACGGTCTACCAGCAGTTGCTGAAAGACGGGGAAACTATTCTGAAGGCTGACCTGCTGGCCACCCGCGATGTCGTGGTGAAACCTGGCGGGGATGCAAATCTTGATATGCCCATGGAAGAAGATGCGCAGTTTGTCGCCGTGGTCGGGTTGTTCCGTCACCCGGATATGGTCAACAACACCTGGAAGCTGGTGATAGGGCGCGAAGACCTTGACCCGGATAAGCCGCGCATTCTGGAAGCCGGTAACAATCATCTTACGCTGCAACCTCTAAAGGACGACTGATGCCCCAGGGACACAACACACCTTCACTGTATGAAATGCTGACCGGCAACTTTACCGGCGGCCTCGATCTCCATCAGGTCAGTGAACAAAATCAGGTGATTTTGTCCGTGCTCGATAACATGCAGCGCGTCCTCAACTGCCGTGCCGGCACGCTGGCGCATCTGCCGGACTACGGTCTGCCGGATATGACCAAAATCCTGCAGGGGATGCCGGGTACCGCCCATGAGCTGATGGGCACCCTGTCTGCTGTCCTGCTCAAATATGAGCCACGCCTGAAAAAAATTACGGTCGTCCTGCTGGAGCAGAACGTCCCCGGCGAGTTGCGTTATGCCATTGATGCTGAGCTTAAGGGGATTGGCCTCGTGCGTTACGGCACCGAGTTTATGCCCGAGGGACGAGTGATGCTGAGACACCTGAAGCAACAGCAGTATATTGATACCGCAACCTATCTGTAAGGCCAGAGAGCATCATGTCAGTAAAATCACAGTTTCTCGATAAATTGCAGGCCCGACAACCTGCTCCGGTTTCATCTGTCAGTAAGAGTCAGGCCGATATTGCAGAGTTTCGCCTGCGAATGACGCAACTTCAGGAGCAGATGGACGTGTGGCTGGAAGGTACCGGACTGAATGTGGAGGCGTACAGTACATCCGTTACGGATCTGCTGGTGGAGAACGGGACTTTTGAGATTACCGCCCTCGTTCTGCGTATCGACGACCGGTCTGTAAAATTTGTGCCGGCGTTCCTTTATGGTCAGGGTGTGACCGGGTGCGTGGAGGCGACCTTCCGTGATGGGAGACATACGACTTCACTGGGACGTTTATTCATGCGGTCAGGAATGGTGAACAACTGGACCTTTAGTCCGCCAGGTACTTTATCCCGCCCTGGGCAGCATTTTGATGAAAGCATTTTCTTTGACCTGATTTTAGCGCTTCTGCCATAGCTGGAGCTGAAAATGAATCATTATTTTAATGCTTTAAATCATTGCTCGTTTTCCTGACGAAGCGGTTAATAGCTTTCGGATTACTTAGCCACAAAGTAACGAAATAAATAACGGATATGGAAATGAGAAAATTAATCTTTATTCTGGTCTCAGGGATACTGTTTACGGCACAAGCCGATGCTGCGCGTGGAAGGCAACCCTGCTCAGGTTCAAAAGGCGGTATAGCGCACTGCACATCGGATGGACGTTTTGTCTGTAATGACGGGAGCCTGAGCCAGTCGAAGCGATTCTGCTCCGGATATAGTTCTTCAGCAACCAGCAATCCGGTTAAACAGTCTACTTCCACTCGCAAAGCTAAAACGAAAAAAGTGACAACTGCGAAAAAACAGGAACAGCAAAGCGTTGCAGACAACAATGAACCGGTCAGTAACCAACCCCGACAGCCCACATGCGCTCCCCTCTATATGGCCAGTAAGCCCGGATACACTCATTTACCGATTTGCTCAGGGAATCAGTATTAGTCGGATAGGGCAGAGATTCTCTTCTCGTTATTCAAATTAAATCGTCAGGATAAAAATAAGAAAGGAGAGACATAAAACATGACAAGAAGAAAAAAAGATGACAATGCTGCGGGTATTTTTCTGGTTATTATTGGCGTCATTGCCTGGGGTATTTATGTCGCGGTAAGAGCATTAATCAATATTAATGGGCGATTTAACCAGCGTAAGGCGTTTTTCCGGGCCGAGCTCAGCCGGATAATCGATGAGGTTGAGCGTCATCATGGACAGGTTGAATATATTGCTGACCCGGTGGCGCTACAGTATCTGCAGAGTCTCGAATATGCAGAAAGCCAGGCCGCATAAACAATAACCTTTAATAGCCCCTGGTACGTCAAATGGACAACTGGTCATGAATGACATCAACCCGCGAAAAATCAAAACCGGCGGCGACCCGCGCACGCTACCGGACTATGCCACTCTGCGTCATGAACTGAGTAAGCTGACACATCCGGCTCGCCCGGATGTGAACTGGCATTATGTCGAAAAACTCTGCCTCTCACTGTTTGAGCAGAACGGTGTGGAATTGCAAACCGCAGCCTGGTATACGCTTGCGCGTACACAACTGACCGGCTTACCCGGGCTCAATGAGGGGCTGGCGATACTCGAGGCTCTGATAAGCCATCAGTGGGGGGCGCTGTGGCCGCAGCCAGTCCATGCGCGCATGGAAATCCTCAGCAGCCTGAGTCAGCGCCTGCAGCAACGGATGCGCTCGCTGCCGCTGAATTACAGCGACCTCAGCCACCTGTATCGGGCGGAGCAACTGCTTACCGGACTCGGAGAGGTACTGCAGCGTCTGGAACTTAAGCATCTGAGTCAGCTCGATACGTTGCGTACCCTGATGCACAACAGTGCTGTCCGGCTGGAAAACAGCGATGGCATAACCAGCAGCGGGTCGAACATTCAGCCAGGTATCGTGTTGGCTGCCACCGTGATGAATGATGCGACAGCATCCACCAGAGACTTTGCTGGTGATCCGGATGAAGATACGCCAGAGAGTGCAGTGAAGAGGGCTTACGTTGCGCAGTCGGAACAGCAGCCGAATGTGGAAGTGCTGGCAACTATGCCCACTCCGATAAAAAAATGGAAATCCTTCTCCGCCGGGATGTGTACCATGCTGGTAATAAGCATAGTTTCAGTGTGGAGCTGGCATTTTCTTCACCGGCCAGACCCTCTACAGAATCAGCTTGCTGCTTCACTGGCTCCGTTCCCTGCACCTCTCACGTCTGAACAGTTGGGGATGTTGCGTCAGCAGACTCCGTTACCGCAGGATCTTATCGCACAGACACAGCGGCAGCTTGCCAGGCTGGATAAGTTGCCGCCTGACTGGAATATGGACTTCAGTCGACAGCTTGTAAAACAGGCGCAGGTGCTTTCGCCAGAGCAGGCTAAACCTCTGGCACAAAACTGGCAGCAGCAACTCAAGGCGATTGCATTACCGACAGAACATCTTGCTGACTGGTATCAGGGAATGACAACGCTACAAAAACTCAGTGACAGACTTAACGGGCTTGATGAGCAGAAAGGTAAATACGTAACGGTCAGTGAGCTGAAGTCAGTCGTTTTTTCAGCCATGCAGTCTTTCAGCCAATCGATACCGGCTGAAGAGCAGCTAAGGGCATTGTCACAAAATCCCGCAGGCGAACCTCTGCCTGCTGCTGCCAAAGCTCAGCTGGAGATGCACCTGAAGCAACTGATTGCCCGTTATGCAGAAATAAAACAGAATGCATCTAAATAAAAAATATCTGAAGCATTCGATGCAGCCAATTACCCATACCCGGCCGGTCATGATTACAACGCATTCGCAGGTGTTCATTCATTTGTCTGAAGAGCATAGCCATAGCCGTTAAACAATCAATGGTAAGTGAGCAGAAAAAAGGCAAAGGGGTGTAGCCGTCATTAATAGCATAATGTTGATTTTTAAGGGTTTTAAATGATGGGGGCGTTTTCAAAAGAGGAGAAGTCTGGTGTCCCCTGCAGGAATCGAACCTGCAACTAGCCCTTAGGAGGGGCTCGTTATATCCATTTAACTAAGAGGACCGCGGCGTGCAGTATAGCGAAAGAGGTCTGAAGATTCACCAGGTTGCCGTGCGTTTGCTCATTCCGCCAGCAACACTGCTTTTATGTCTTCCTTCTGCTGCTATTCAGGTCGTGACGGCGAAGGTGCTAAACCCAAAATAAGCGCATCGCCGCCAGTAAGCTTACTCATATTCCATATAGATAATAATGGTGCCGACCACGGTGCCAGGTGATGCGTTCGCTGCATCAAAAATTTTATAGCGTGCACCAATATCGATCGCCGTCAGCGATGAAACGAGATCTTTGCCTTTGGTCATCGCTGCCAGTGAGGTTGATGCGGAGTCATAACCGGTCGTGAATTTTAATGGATCAGAAAGGGTATTAAACAGCTGAAAGCCGATGCCTGAAGAGGTGGAAGAGGCATTCCTGACGATGTAGTTAGCACTATCAACAATATCGTTACTGTAGGCACGCAGGTTAAACGTTTTCGTTGCCTTACTGTCAATGCTTCCACTGCAGGAGAGGGGAATAGAGAAGCGCGTATCCGAGTAATCACCGGATTTAAGGGTAAACAGCGTTGTAGAAGGCAGGGTGAACTGCTGATTCTGGATGCTGCAGGTCGTGCTGACCGGCACAAATGAGATATCGATCGACGCAAATCCTTTTAGATCGATATAAGAAGCGGACGCGGCTGCAGCTTTAGTCGCTACCAGACCACGAAGCGCACTGGCAGTAGGATAAGCAGTACTGCCGTTCGATGAGATCAAATACATCAATGGAAGTTCTGTCTTGCCATTAGTGGTGGCGGTATCATAAGTAGTGCTGTCTGTTATTTCAGCATGAATTGTAATGTCAGTATCAAAATCGGAAGCCGGATAATCCTGTGACAGTCCCGCACTAAAATTTTTACTGGTCACCGGAAGAGATGCCGTAAATTTGATGTAATTTTCCTGGTCGCCTGTCGTGAATTTTACTGTGTAGCCGCCTTCAAGACCGTTACGGTAATAGAGGGTTTCACCACCATTGGCACAGCCCAGTTTAAATGCCGAAAAATTTGAGCTACTGGTGACGGAATAACTGCTTGCCAGTGAAAGCATATTAGCCAGATCAATATCACTTGTTGTGGAAGTGGCAACAGTCGCCTTATCAGTAGCCAGCGTATAAGGGTTACAATATGCCAGCGCCTGATTAATTGAAACGATGGCGAGTGCGAAAAATAATCCCGAGGCGATTATCAGATTCTTTATAAACGTGTGCATAGATTATCTCCGGTGAGAACCGCGTTTTTAATTACGCAGGACTGCTGTTTATCGGTCCGTGCCAGAATATAGTCAGGCAGGGTATCGGCTTTAACGTAAATAAGCCCACCCTGCGCCACATACCCTAATTCGCCACCTTTACGGTCGAACAGAGCGGCACCAAACGCCAGCGGCGTTCCATCTGTATAGCGCGCCTGCAGAGAAAAGGTTTTACGGGTATCCGTAATGTATTTCACATAAGAAATACTGCCTTTCCACGGCGCAATTTTTTTAATATTTCCCTGAATATCACTGGCTGATTCAGAGTTAAGATAAAACGTATTTTTACGCCACGGCGTCGCGAAGGGCACCAGCGCCTTACCCTGACTGTTAGTATAAATTGTCGCGTTACCATTAACTTTCGCACCCGCAACGCCTGGCGCATCAATAATCACGAAGTGATTACCGGTCTGTGGTGACGTTAGCAAGCCGTGCTGAGAGAGCAGAATCGTTCCCGAAGCCGTCGCGCCATATTGGGTATATTTCTCGCCCTGTGTCAAATTCCCGGTAAAGGTCGACCACGGAGAGGCATAAGAGAAATAACCGCCGGATGAGGCACCGTCACGGCTTCGATTATTCACTAACAGGTTATACCTGAACGCGTCTGAAACCTTTTCATTCCAGCCCAGCGAGGCGCTTGACTGGCTTCCCTCAACACTGGATGAGGCACTGACTGTGCCATCGTGCCCAAATAGGCTCCAGGGAATGCTGAGTGTTAAACTGGCGTACTCTTCCTGGCGATAAACCGCCTTACTGCGATTCTCTTCATACAGTTCAGCATTGGTATAGATTCTTTTGCCTGCGTTAACTGACCAGGAAATCTGATTATAAGTATTGCTCCATCCCACACTAAACTGGCGAGAGACTTTTTCGGTATTCCAGTAACCCACAGCGTACAGGCTGGCGTTTAACCTGCCGAAACCGGCTGGCAATTGTTGATCAATTGCCAGGTTCAGACTGTTCTTTTCCTGAGCTCGATAGCCTATACGGTCACTGATATATTCAGCGGTAGTGTCTGCCTGACTCAGCGTAATGAAATTTTTGTCGCTGTAAGAGGCCGCAACAGTGACGGATGTTCGGGTTGGAAAATGTTTATTCAGTGCTACCCGGACTTTCTCACCCTGCTGCTTATCCTCTGCTAAATTCGCCTGGGTATATTGATAGCTGGTGGTGAGTGTTCCGAGCCACGGAACGAGCAGACCGGTACCAATCAGTCCGGACTGATATTTTTCGGCAGCTATGGCACCGGTCACCAGCGTCAGATAATTATTGATCCCCCGGCTGTACTCTGCCTGTAAAAAATTACTCTGTCTGAACAGGGCGTCACTTTTGAATTTACCGGTATACATTGCCCAGTCGGTTGAGCCGCTCCTGAGCAGGCTGCCTGCAGACGAATAAGGAATGACGGTTGTAGTTTTACTGCCATCCGCGTTTTCAATCACCAGATAGAGATCGGAACGTGAACCGGTTGGCATCAGATCACTAAACTCAAAAGGGCCCACGGGTACGCTTTGCTGAAAAACGATCCGGTCATCCTGCAGCACTTTAACTATCGCATTGGTTTGTGCTATGCCGCTGATCACTGGCATATAAGTTCGGTAGCTGTCCGGCAGCATGCCGAGATCTTTAGTCAGACTCACGCCACGGAACTTTACACTGTCAAACCAGGATGAACTGGTATTATCTTCACCCACTTTAACCGTCGAGCTTATTGAAGGTAGAGATTTTTCAAGATAACGAGAGCGGTTAATCCATCTTGAATCGGTCTGATTTCGATAATAGTAACTATTATCGCGCAGATGCCAGTCAGCAACATTAAACCCGCTGTTCAGGGTCAGGTAGAGGTTCGACTGGTCATTACTGTTATTGTATTTTCCTCCGGAATAGATTGCGCTGTAATTAGTGAAAAGTCCGGTGATACCTTTATCCCACAGTTCCGGCGGCATCCAGTTGCGGTCGTGCGCAATAATACGAGCCTGCGGGACGGTAATATCCAGCTGGAAAATATCCTGACGAAACTTAAGCGCGTCGCCAGTGAGAATATCCTGCAGGTCAACCCAATCCTGGTTCAGCGGCGTCAGTATCTTATTGTGTGCGTCAGGGTCGCTTTTGATATCTAAAGCACTGATATCTTTTCTGGGAATAAGAAAGACGCCATTCCCTTCTACTCTTAGCTGATGATTACCTTTCCACTCTTTATTAACATAAATATCCACGCTGTAGACGCCAGGAGAGATAGGGTTTCTCTCACCGGACCAGGCTTCATTCGAGGCGCTACCGAGCATAAAGCCCTGATTAAATTCTTCCTCAGCATAGCTGCGAATACACACAGCGATGCTGATGAAAAGTAACGTTGTTTTTAAAAGAGTCAGTCTGGTGTTCATTAGCGGCTGATATCAACTGTTCTTAAGGTTCCGAAATCATCAATATATGTCAGATAAAATTTCCCCTGGATGGACAAGCCCGCAGACTTACCTGTCGAAGCGCAACTAAAGGGTTTTGCCAGCACGGTTTCCTGCAGCAGGTTATCTTTTTTGCTGCCATTCCTGACTTTGCTTAATCCTGCCACGGTGACGTAATAGGGCGAGCTATTATTAATACAAATACCATTATTATCATGGGTCAGCTTAAGATAATCCTGTAGTTTATTTTGATCGACACTCAGATTAGCAGGGCGATAAAAAACTTTGACGCGGTTTCTGACAGCGAACTGGAGGTAGCTACCGCTTTTATCTTTCGGGTTAGGTGGGATATCAATGAAATTCAGCCAGAAGAGGCTTTCACGATCTTTTGGCAGCGAGGCTGCCAGATTGTTTTTTACTACAGTCAGAATCTGGCCATCATTGGCGCCGATGCGCACTACCGAGGGTACGACAGCCAGTGCCAGCCGGAGGTTTTCAGGCTTCGCATCAGGATTTCCGTTGTCTATCCATGACTGAACGAGATGAGCTTCTGCTGATTTATTGACGAGCTGTACGTTGACGCTTTTCTTGTCACCACTATAGATAACACGCGTATTATTCATCACCACGCTGGCGTTTGCGCTTAATGAAATAATGCACAGCAATGTGCCTAAAGAAACGAGTTTCATTTTCAGTCCTCATTTTTAGACATCCTTGTCTGAGCGAAATATCCTGTTTTACAATTAATCGTAATTGAAGGTATAAGTTGCAGTGGTCACTACTGAACCGGCTGTTACTGCTGCGCCACCGTAGTTGTAGTAGTTGGCATAGTAGTTAATAGCGCCAGAAGCTGGTGCGGTATCAAAGTTTGTACCATCTGAAGAGGTGGTTTTCAGGCCAGTGTCCAGCGCCGTGTTCAGGGTAACCAGCTGACTACCATCTTTAGTAATACCAATGCCTACACCGCTGGAGGTACCGGTTGTGTTTTTCAGGTAGGTGTTATCATCAGAAACATTTCCGCCTGAAAAGGTGATTTTCAGCGTTTGCGCTGTAGTGCTAGTGCTGTTGAAACCCGAACAGCCATCGACATTCAGCGTAAACTGTTTTGCATTCGTCGGAATGACACCGACCGTAGTTCCCATGTCGCTGCTGGTGACCGGATTTAAATCAACGGCGAAGTCACTTCCGCTGTTAGTTGTTACGTTACAGGTTGCATCAGTCACCGCACCGTAAAAGGTGATTGTGCCACCGCCGACGTCAGCGGTAGTCGAGGTGGCGAAAGCGACCTGGCAGGTCATTAACAGGGCAATTCCTGCAGTGATTTTATTAAACGCTAATTTTTTCATTTTTATAATCCTATTATTGAGTCTGATTAATGTGGCGTGCGTTGCTACATTAAAAAAGCTCTTAACGTGATGACGCAGGATTAATTACCCGGTCCTGGTTGTGTGTAATTAACAGGAAGTGGCCAGGCGCGAAAATAAATGTTTTTTCAGGACTTAACTTTTTCTCGCCTTAATAAAATTAAAGCGAAAAAATAAATAAGTTACCAGTCCGGTTTTTACAGCATCGCGTCAGGAATTAAGCTTTCCTGTTGGCGGTAAATGTAACAAAAAATCCGGTCGTGCAATATATGTTGAGGGTTATATATATTTATTCAAATGCTGATGAGAGTTAATATAAGGAAAGGATTTTGTTAGGTGCTTTCAGATTCTATTAACCTGTATTCCAGGATGGGAATATTCTGAAGATATTAAGAAGTAAATTGACAAGAGGTCAAATTAATTTACGGTTGATGAGCGCTAAATGCAAACGATAATAGCTGCTCTTGCATACTCATCTTTCCTCAGCGAACGATTTCCATCTTTTTGCCGTCAGTGTGTCACGGAGCCATGCTGCCAGAAAAACCTGCACAGCATGACTCTGATCGACTGACTGTTACTCCGCCTTTTCCTGCTCTTCGCGCTGACGGCGTTTCTCCTGCTTCCGTTTTTCCGCCTTCGCTTTCGCTACTGCCGCCTCACTCATGTCATTACGGATCTGTGCGTGGCTGATCAGCGCAAAAATCAGGGTGCCGCCGGTAATGTTGCCAAGCAGCGTCGGCAGGGCAAACGGCCACAAAAATTCATGCCAGCTGATACTGCCGTTAAACACCAGATAGAGCACTTCGACCGAGCCCACAACGATATGTGCGAGATCGCCCAGCGCAACCAGCCAGGTCATCATGACAATGACCAGCAGTTTAGCGCCGCCCGCAGAGGGGAACATCCAGACCATGGTGGCGATAATCCAGCCGGAAATCACCGCATTAGCAAACATCTCGCCAGGGGTGTGTTCCATCACCTTCATACTGATATTGGTAAAGGCCTGACGGGTGGCATCGTCAAATATCGGCATCTCATTGAACGCCAGCGCACCGAGTGCCGTACCGATTAAATTTCCGAATAAAACAATGCCCCATAACCGCAACAGCAGACCCGCATTACTCCAGGTCGGTTTGTGCATCACTGGTAACACGGCGGTAACGGTATTTTCAGTAAACAGTTGCTGGCGCGCCATAATAACGATAACAAAACCAAAGGTATAACCGAGGTTTTCCAGTAGGAATGCGCCGGGTACGCCATCCAGATGCACCTGAAATATCCCCTTCGCCATCAGCGAGGCACCCATGGATAAGCCCGCCGCAATGGCTGACCAGAGCAGCGCCACACCGTCGCGCTCCAGCTCCTTCTCCCCATCCTGGCGGATCTCTTCATGGATGGCGGCGGCGCGGGAGGGTAAAGCCTCCTCATCGACTTCGATGTCAGTGCCCTTATCCTTCTCTTCACTCTCTACGTCGTTTGGACCCTGTTCATTACCTGATGAAGGCTTCATATTTTCTCCGGGTGATAGTGCTGTCGCGTAATAAGCGTAGCCGTTTTTTATTTGCTGATAATGTAACGACCAGTGCGAATAAGCGTAACAACGTTTTTCGGAACTGCATTTTTATTCAGACTCTTTGCGATATCGCACGAATAAGCTACTGGTATCGAAACTGAGCAGTAGCTCACACTTCGGCCCACAGCAACATTGTGGTAATATCCCGGCCACTTTTAGCTGGTGCGATTCTCCCCTCGATGTTGGAAATCATTACGCTCACTTGTGCATACGACGAACGCGCGCTGTTCCGGCGGCTCTCTTTTCGTGTCTCTGCTGGTGACATTGTGCAGATTGAAGGCCCCAATGGTGCCGGAAAGACCTCGTTATTGCGCCTGCTGGCGGGTCTTAGCCGTCCGGAAGAGGGTGAAATACGCTGGCAACAGCAGCCCATCCTGCGGCAGCGCGAAGCCTGGCATCAGGCGATGCTTTATCTTGGCCACCATCCCGGTGTCAAAGGCGTGCTCACGCCGCTGGAAAATCTGCGCTTTTACCATCCCGGTTGCAGTGATGCGCAGATCTTTGCAGCACTCGAAAGTGTCGACCTTACGGGCGATGAAGAGGTGCCGGTCAGCCGCTTGTCGGCAGGTCAGCAGCGTCGGGTGGCGCTGGCGCGGCTGTGGCTCAGTCAGGCCCGCATCTGGATTCTCGACGAGCCGCTGACCGCCATCGACAAAGCGGGTATTGAAAAATTAATGGCGCAATTCGCCCGCCATGCCGATAACGGCGGTGCAGTGATCCTGACAACCCATCAGGATTTACCTGCGGATGCGGCGCGGGTGCGTAAAATTCGCCTTGGCGACGGGGAGGCAGAGTGATGCTGTTTCGCCTCATCCAGCGTGAACTGCGCATTGCCTTTCGCGGCGGTGCAGATGTGATTAATCCGCTCTGGTTTTTCCTGATTGTCATCACCCTGTTTCCCTTGGGCATCGGACCGGACCCGCAACAGCTGGCGCGCATTGCGCCGGGCGTTGCCTGGGTTGCCGCACTGCTGGCGTCGCTGCTGGCGCTGGAACGGCTGTTTCGCGATGACTTCAGTGATGGCTCGCTGGAGCAACTGGTACTGCTGCCGACGCCACTGCCGGTAACGGTCATAGGCAAAGTGGTGGCACACTGGCTGGTCACCGGCGTGCCGCTGATCATTCTGTCGCCCCTGGCCGCGCTGCTGCTGTCGCTGGACTTTAATGGCTGGCGGGCGATGGCCCTGACGCTGCTGCTCGGAACGCCAACGCTGAGTTTCCTTGGTGCGATTGGCGTGGGTCTGACGGTGGGGTTGCGACGCGGCGGTGTGCTGCTGAGCCTGCTGGTGCTGCCGCTGGCGATTCCGGTATTGATCTTCGCCAGTGCGGCGATGGAGGCGGCCAGTCAGGGATTGCCGATTGGTGGTTATCTGGCGATTCTCGGCGCGATGCTGCTGGGCAGCGCCACGCTCGCGCCCTTTGCCACGGCAGCGGCGCTACGCATTACTTTGCAGTAACCGGCTTGTATCCACCGCGCGTAAAAGACGCGGCAATACTCTTTTATCGTTAATGTGAGCATCTGATATGTGGAAAGCGTTACATCAGCTGGCCAGGCCTGAACGGCTTTATCAATTTTCGGGGCGACTGGTGCCCTGGTTTGCCGTTGCAGGGCTGGCGTCGTTGCTGCTGGGCTGGGTATGGGGATTCGGATTTGCCCCTGCTGACTATCAGCAGGGCGACAGTTTTCGCATCATGTATATCCATGTACCCGCGGCGATGTGGTCGATGGGCATCTATGCCTCAATGGCTATCGCAGCCTTTACTGGTCTGGTGTGGCAGATGAAAATGGCCGATCTGGTCTCTGCCGCCATGGCTCCGGTGGGCGCGGTTTTTACCTTTATTGCGCTGGTCACCGGGTCCGCCTGGGGCAAGCCGATGTGGGGCACCTGGTGGATCTGGGATGCGCGTCTGACCTCGGAACTGGTGCTGCTGTTCCTCTATATGGGTGTGATTGCGCTTTATCACGCTTTTGATGACCGCCGCACCGCAGGCCGGGCCGCCGGAATTCTGATTCTGGTCGGCGTGGTCAATCTGCCCATCATTCACTTCTCGGTGCAGTGGTGGAATACCCTGCATCAGGGCTCATCAGGCATTCTTCAGCAGGCAATTGCGCCGGTCATGCGCACGCCGCTGCGCTGGGCGATTCTCGGTTATCTGCTGCTGTTTATCACGCTGACGCTGATGCGGCTGCGCAACCTGATCCTGTTAACTGAACGTCATCGTCCCTGGGCGATAGATGTGGCGAAGCAGGGAGAGCAGGCATGACCCCGGCATTTACCTCCTGGTACGCCTTCTTTGCGATGGGGGGCTACGCCTTCTTCGTCTGGCTGGCGGTTATCTGCACGCTGCTTCCGCTTATCGGCCTGACGCTGCATACCCTGTTGCTGCGACGTCGCCTGCTGGCTGAGATTCGCCAGCGCGAGGCGCGGGAACGCCGCATCCGGGCGGCGAAAACGAAAAAAGCCGCGGCTGAAGCGGCAGGAGAGACATTGTGAATATCCGTCGACGCAACCGTCTCTATGCGGCAGTAGCGATCCTGCTCGGCCTCGGCCTGGCCACCGCGCTGGTCATGTATGCGCTACGCTCAAACATCGATCTGTTCTATACCCCGGGTGAAATCCTCTACGGCAAAGGCGAGGCGCACGAGAAGCCGGAAGCGGGTCAGCGGTTGCGCGTCGGTGGCATGGTCATGCCCGGCAGCGTCCGGCGCGATCCCAATACCCTGGCGGTATCGTTCAAACTTTATGATGCGCGCGGTGTGGTCAGCGTCAGTTTTGAAGGCATCCTGCCGGATCTGTTCCGGGAAGGGCAGGGCGTTGTCGCACAGGGCGTGCTGGCGGCGGGCAACCAGGTGATCGCCAAAGAAGTGCTGGCGAAACATGATGAGAAATACACGCCGCCGGAGATTGAAGACGCCATGAAAAGTAATCACATCGGCCCGCAGTCGTTATATCAGGCGGGAAATAAATCCTCATGATGCCTGAAATCGGAACCTTTCTGCTCTGCCTGGCGCTGGGGCTTTCGCTGCTGCTGAGCAGTTATCCGCTGTGGGGCGCGGTGCGCCAGGATGCCCGCCTGATGGCAATGGCGCGTCCGCTGGCCTGCGGCCTGTTTGTCTGCATCGCGGCGGCGTTTGCGCTGCTGGTCTGGGCCTTCATCAGCAACGACTTTACCGTTGCCTATGTCGTCACGAACTCCAACAGTCTGCTGCCGGTCTACTACCGCATCGCCGCCACCTGGGGCGCGCACGAAGGTTCACTGCTGCTGTGGGTGCTGCTGCTCAGCACCTGGACACTGGCGGTGGCGATCTTCAGCCGCGGGATGCCGCAGGATGCGCTTGCGCGCGTGCTGGCGGTCATGGGAATGATTAACCTCGGCTTCCTGCTGTTTATCCTGCTGACCTCCAATCCGTTTAGCCGCACGCTGCCGGACTTTCCGATAGACGGGCATGATCTGAATCCGATGCTGCAGGATATCGGTCTCATTTTCCATCCGCCGCTGCTCTATATGGGCTACGTCGGCTTCTCGGTGGCGTTTGCCTTTGCCATCGCCTCACTGATGGCCGGACGGCTCGATACCGCGTGGGCGCGCTGGTCGCGTCCCTGGACGACGGCGGCCTGGATCTTTCTGACGATTGGTATCGTCCTTGGCTCGGCCTGGGCCTATTACGAACTGGGCTGGGGCGGCTGGTGGTTCTGGGACCCGGTTGAAAATGCCTCATTTATGCCGTGGCTGGCGGGCACGGCCCTGATGCACTCGCTGGCAGTCACCGAAAAGCGCGGCACCTTTAAAGCCTGGACCGTGCTGCTGGCGATTACGGCGTTTTCGCTTAGCCTGCTGGGGACATTCCTGGTACGATCCGGCGTGCTGGTGTCAGTGCATTCTTTTGCCTCCGATCCGGCGCGCGGGATGTTCATCCTTGCGTTTCTGGTGATCGTTATCGGCAGTTCACTGCTGCTCTACGCCATTAAAGGCGGGCAGGTGCGTGGCCGGGTTCAGAATGAAACCTGGTCGCGGGAATCGTTCCTGCTGGGTAATAACGTGCTGCTGATTGCCGCGATGCTGGTGGTGCTGCTTGGCACGCTATTGCCACTGGTGCACAAGCAACTGGGGCTGGGCAGCATTTCGGTCGGTGAACCCTTCTTCAACACGATGTTCAGCTGGCTGATGGCACCGTTTGCTTTGCTGATGGGGATCGGCCCGCTGGTGCGCTGGCGTCGCGATGAACCGCAGAAGCTGGCAAAACGGCTGGCGCTGGCGCTGATTGTCACTCTGGCCTGTTCCATGATCGTTCCCTGGTGGCTGCAGGATCGCATCGAAGCGATGACGGTGGTGGGTCTGCTGATGTCGCTCTGGATTATCGTGCTGACGCTGCTGGAACTGCATGAGCGCGCCACCCATCGTCATCCGTTCTTTGTGGGTTTACGTCACCTGTCACGCAGCCACTGGGGCATGGTGCTGGGCCATCTTGGCGTGGGTGTGACGGTGATTGGCATTGCCTTCAGTACGCAGTACAGCGTGGAACGCGACGTGCGGATGAAAGCGGGTGATAGCGTCGATATTCATCATTATCACTTTGTCTTCCGTGGCGTGCAGAATCTGCAGGGGCCTAACTACAGTGGCGGCATGGGCATTATTGATGTCACACGCAATGGCAAACATGAAGCGACGCTGCAGGCGGAAAAACGCTTTTATACCGCCGCCCGCACCATGATGACCGAAGCGGCGATTGATGGCGGTTTCAGCCGCGACCTTTACGCGGCGCTGGGAGAGGAGCTGGAGGATGGCGGCTGGGCCGTACGCATCTACTACAAACCCTTTGTCCGCTGGATCTGGTTCGGTGGTGCGCTGATGGCGCTGGGTGGGCTGTTCTGCCTGTTTGATCCCCGTTACCGTTCGCGCAAAAAAGCGGGCCCGGAGGCACGGACATGAACAAGAAAATCCTGTTTATTCCCTTGATGCTGTTTCTGCTGCTGGCGGCCGCGCTGCTGTGGCAGCTGACGCGTAATGCCGATGGTGACGATCCGACCCGTCTTGAATCGGCTCTGATTGGCAAACCGGTGCCGCTGTTCCGGCTGGAAGCACTGGATCAGCCGGGCAAAACGTACGATCAGCGCGTGCTGACGGATGGCAAACCGATATTGCTCAACGTCTGGGCGACCTGGTGTCCGACCTGCCGCGCTGAGCATCACTATCTGAATACGCTGGCGGAGCAGGGCATTCGTGTCGTCGGGTTGAACTATAAAGACGATCGTCAGAAGGCGGTTAACTGGCTGAATACGCTGGGCAATCCCTATGCGCTAAGTCTCTACGACGGCAACGGCATGCTGGGGCTGGATCTCGGCGTCTATGGCGCGCCGGAGACCTTCCTGATCGACGGTAAAGGGATCATCCGTTATCGCCACGCGGGCGATCTCAATGCGCGCGTCTGGGAGCAGGAAGTGAAACCCTTGTGGATAAAATACAGTGCGGAGGCGGGATCATGAAAATGCTGTTTCTGCTCTGCGGCCTGCTGTTCAGCATCAACCTGTGGGCAAGCATCGACACGCTGCAATTTGACTCGGAGGCTCAGGAAGAGCAATACCGCGATCTGACCGCGTCACTGCGCTGTCCGAAATGCCAGAATAACAGCATTGCCGACTCGAACGCGATGATTGCCGCCGACATGCGACTGAAAGTCTATCAATTGATGAAGCAGGGCCAGAGTCGCCAGCAGATTATCGACTACATGGTGGCGCGTTACGGCAACTTCGTCAGCTATTCGCCACCGGTCACGCCTTCTACCCTGATTCTGTGGGCGGGTCCCACGCTGTTTGTGCTACTGGGTGGCGCCGTGATCATTCTGCGCAGTCGTCAGCGCAAAACCCGCAGTGAACTGGATGAATATGAGCAACAGCGTCTTAATGCGCTACTGAAGTCAGACAGGAAGCCGTAATGAGTGCATTCTGGATTACCCTTTTTTTGTTGCTACTGGCAGCCTGCACGCTGTTTCTGGCGGCAGGCTGGCGGCAACGTCAGGCGAGCGCCGGCGATCGCGATCGCCTTAATCAGCGTTTCTATCATCAGCGTATAGATGAGCTGGCGCAGGATGAAGCGCAGGGCGTCGTTGCTGAGCGTCCGCTAATGGAGCGGGAGCTACAGCAGGCACTCCTGGCGGATATTCCGCCAGCACAGACGCTGCGGTCACACAGCAGCCGCCGCTGGATTCTGCTGCCAGGTTTGATCGTACTGGTTGCGGTTTCGCTGGGGACTTATCTGAAAACCGGCGGACTGGCACAATACACCGGCTGGATGCAGGTGCAGCAGGCGTATCCTGAGCTGCGCGCCCGTCTGATGGACCCCGGCGCAAAATCGCTAAGCATGGAGGAGCTGGCGCGTTTACAGCTCGGATTGCGTACCGCGTTGCAAACCGAACCGGATAATCTGGCCGACTGGACAATGCTGGGACGGCTCGGCATGGTGCTGAATAATGCGGAGATTGCCAGCCAGGCCTTTGAGCATGCACTACAGCTGGCCCCCAACGATCTGGCGCTGAAGCAGGATTATGCAGAGGTGCTGACAAGATCCGCCGATCCGCAGGATAACCGTCAGGCGTCACTGCTGCTGCAATCCTTGCTTAAAGCTGATCCGCAAAACCTGCGGACGCTGAGCCTGCTGGCGTATAACGCTTACGGTCAGCAACAGTATGATCAGGCTATTGATGCATGGCAGACTCTGCTGGGTCTGTTGCCTGCCGGTGATTCGCGACACGCGATGATCGCCCGCAGCATTGAAAAGGCCCGAAGCGACGCCGGGCAGCAGAGTCGTCAGCTGGCGCTGACAGTGACGCTGACCCCAGAGGCAGAAAAAATGTTACCGCAGGACGGAGTGTTGTATATTTCGGTTTCTGACGGGGATTCACCGGTACCGGTGGCGGTTAAGCGTATGCCACTCAGCCACTTCCCGCTGACGCTGACGCTGGATGACAGCAATGCCATGATGCCGAATCGCCTGCTTTCGGCGCAGCATCAGGTTGAGGTTCGGGTGCGGATTTCCCGCGATGGCAGCGCCAATCCGCAGCCAGGCGACTGGCTGGGTCTGAGCGCGGTGACGCCCTGGGATGGGCATCAGCCGATCGCGGTGGAGATCAATAAGCAGCTACCCTGAACGTCAAAATGATAACGTTAGAAATGATGCGTGCCATTGCCTGCTGCCTCTGGCACAAAGTCAGCTATGCTCATCGGATAAGCCGATACGACAGGGCTGTGACCTGAACGATGGGCTGACCTTTTTCATCCGCACAGGGAGATTGGAATGAATTATCGCCTGACCAGCCTGGCTGTCGCCAGCGTCCTTCTGGTGGGTTGTGCCAGTTCAAAGCCAGCGAATAGCGATCCTGCGCAGCGCAGCGATCCATTTGAAGGCTTTAACCGCACGATGTTTAACTTTAACTACAACGTGCTGGATCCGTACGTGCTTCGTCCGGTCGCTGTGGCCTGGCGTGATTATGTGCCGGTCCCGGCACGTACCGGGCTGAGCAATTTCCTCGGCAACCTGGAAGAGCCAGCCAGTATGGTCAACGCCATTCTGGTCGGTAACGGACGTGATGCGGGTATTCACTTTACCCGTTTCTTCCTGAACAGCGTGCTGGGACTGGGCGGTTTCATTGACGTTGCCGGCAAGGCGAACCCGGAACTGGCGCGTGAAGAGCCGCACCGTTTCGGTACCACGCTTGGTCACTATGGCGTCGGCTACGGGCCTTATGTTGAGCTGCCTGCTTACGGCAGCTTCACGGTGCGTCAGGATGGCGGCGACTACGTTGATACGCTTTATCCGATCCTCGGCTGGCTGACCTGGCCAATGTCGATTGGTAAATGGACGCTTGAAGGGATTGAGACCCGCGCGCAGCTGCTGGACTCTGATGCAATCCTGAAACAGCAGAGCGATCCGTACGCCTTTATCCGTAACGCGTACTTCCAGCGTCACGACTTCCTGGCACGTGGCGGCAAGCTCAAGCCGGAAGATAATCCTAACGCAGCCGCGATTCAGGATGACCTGAAGGATATTGACGCCGAGTAATCGCCCGCGCTGAGCAGCCAGGGATGGCGGTTTTGCGTCTTTGTGCAAGGCGTATGCTCCCTGAACCATTAAGCGATCCACGTCCATAAAAAAGGGCGACTCACCAGAGTCGCCCTTTATGATCGTACCATCCAGTCAGAACTTGTAATTAAAGTTCGCACCGTAGAGCCAGGCTTTACCTTCAGAGGTAAAGGTATAAGGCCCTTCTTTCACCGTCACTTTCTGTCCGTGCATATAAGAGATGCCTAAATCAACCGAGGCATCATCGTTAAAGGCATAAGACGTACCCGCACTCAGCCATAAACGATCCTGGTCCGGAATAGAGATAGAGCGCTTATCGGCCGGAACCGGGCTGTCATCAAACGCAATACCGGTGCGGAACGTCCAGTTCTTGTCGTAGGAATAGGTTGTGCCCAGTGCAATGCGGTAGGCATCGTGGAAGCTTTCATCTTTATAGAACAGCGTCTGGCCGTTAGAACCGGTGGCTTTCAGCTCCTGGAACTGGCTCCAGCTGGTGTACGCCATGCTGTAGTGAACCGCCCACTGCGGTGCCACTTTATGCCAGCCCGATACTTCCCACATCTCTGGCAGATTCAGGGTTAACGCGCCAGGAACGGTGGTACCATTGGTGCCAAACGGCACACCTGACACTTCCGGATTATTCACTGCATTCAGTCGGGAAGAGAGGCTGCTTTTGTAATCGCCATCGAAGTCGACTTTCACTTCTGAACGATAGGTAAAGCCGAAGCGGTTATTCTCATCCACTTCATACAGGACACCGGCGTTCCAGCCATATCCCCACTCATCGCCTTTCAGATGGGCAACCTGCGTATCAGCCGGAACGCCCAGTCTTGCGCCTGACTCACCGGCATAGCGTTCAATTTTGGCTTTGGCATAAACCGCATCAAAACCGACGCCAAAACTAAAATGTTCATTTAAACGGTACGCGGTGCTGAGATTAAAATTGCCGGTCACCAGATCGGTTTTACCGCCGTAACCCCCCGCGGTGTAGCCATTATTAAACTCTGTTGCTAAGCCATAGTTAGAGGTTGCAGACGCGCCGATCCACCACTGATCGTTGATGGGCTGGACATAATGAATATTGGGAACCCACTGATTCGGGGCAATATTATTAGCATCCAGGCTGCGTCCGCTGGGACTGCGACCACTAATATTGACATCTGGCGCAATATAGACCGCACCGAGTGAAAATTCCGGACGATCCATTAATGCCATCGTCGCCGGGTTACGGCTGGCTGATGCCGCCGTATCGCCCATTGCCCCTTCGCCTGAATATGCGCGACCTAAACCAATCGTAGAAAACTCATTTAACTGAAACCCAGCTGCGTAAACGTGTGAAGAGACAAGCGCCACTGCAGCCGCCACGGCTGACTTTGCAAACAGGTTTTTATGGTTCATGACCACAACCTCATGTGAATTATTATTTAACGCTATAACGTCGCGTAACAAAGGACGGCGGATTGTAGGGACTGATGTAAAACGCACATATCAGACCAGTGCGGAGAGTATAGGTCCGACCTGTGTGCATGTTGCAATATTGTTTTTAAAATATTTCAGGTTTGATCGTTTAAAATTCGATCTGCATAACAAAACAGCCCTGATTCTGCACAGCATACCGATTCCAGTTTGTTCTGGATCAATTTTTATTGTGATATTCGTCACTTAGCGCCATGTACATGGCGCATCTTTACGCGAGCAGGTAAAATTTCGGCCATAAAATCGCTCAACCCACCAGATCGCTGGTCAGGAGAATGAAATGACTGATGCCATTAAAAAATGCAGTGCGACCGAAACAGCAGCCTGTTGTTGTGTTGATGTGGGCACGGTAATGGATAATACCGATTGCACCGCCAGCTGGTCGGAGTGGTTTGCTCAGCGTGCCGATGCGGAAGCCAAATTAGCTCTCCTCACCGAACGTGCACGTGAAGTTGAATCGGAACCCTGTGTGATTGAGTCGCGCTTCAGTGAGGTGAATCAGGGTGTGCAGCTGGATATCGATTTTACTTTCAGCTGCCAGGCTGAAACGATGATTTTTCAGCTCGGTTTGCGTTAAGTCTCATAACGCCGCATTAATGCGGCGTTTTTCATTTTCGTGTTTCTCTTCGCACTTTTTCCTTTCCGGTATTGGCGGCTCACCCGCTTGTGGTTAACACTGATCAGGTCAGACCTCTTCAGGCAATGATGCCACAGTCCCAGCCACAGGTGAGAACAATGAGCAAAGCGCAGCCGCTGCTGACGCGTGATGGTGAACGCATCGCAATAACCCACGGGTTACGCACCCCTTTTTTGCGCCAGGCGACCGGCTTCCATGGCATTCCCGCCATTGAGCTGGGACGGATGGTGGTCAGCGAATTAATGGCGCGCAGTGAACTGCCGGCTGAGGTGATCGAGCAACTGGTCTTTGGTCAGGTGGTGCAGATGCCGGAAGCGCCGAACATTGCGCGTGAAATTGTATTAAGCAGCGGGCTGAGTGTGCATACCGATGCCTACAGCGTCAGCCGTGCCTGCGCCACCAGCTTTCAGGCGGTAGCGAATGTGGCAGAAAGTCTGCTGGCGGGCACCATCTCTGCCGGTATTGCCGGTGGCGCAGACTCTTCGTCGGTGTTGCCGATTGGGGTCAGTAAAACGCTGGCCCGCGCGCTGGTGGATCTCAATAAAGCCCGCAGCTTCGGTCAAAAACTGCACATCCTGCGGCGTCTGCGTCCGCGTGATCTGCTGCCGGTCCCGCCTGCAGTGGCGGAGTATTCGACCGGCCTGCGTATGGGCGACACTGCGGAGCAGATGGCTAAGCGTCACGGCATCACTCGCGAAGCACAGGATGCGCTGGCGCTGCGATCCCATCAGCATGCCGCCAGGGCCTGGCAATCCGGAGTACTGAATCAGGAAGTGATGGCAGCCTTTGTGCCGCCGTGGAAAACCGCTATTGACCAGGACAATAACGTCCGTATGAATGCCAGAGCAGAGGATTACGCCCGGCTGCGTCCGGCGTTTGATCGTCAGCACGGCAGCGTCACGGCGGCCAACAGCACGCCTCTCACCGACGGCGCGGCCGCCGTGATTCTGATGCGCGAAGGCCGCGCCCGTGAACTGGGTGTCACGCCGCTGGGCTATCTGCGCAGCTACGCGTTTACCGCGATTGGTGTACAGCAGGATATGCTGCTGGGTCCGGCGTACTCCTCACCACTGGCACTGGATCGCGCCGGAATCACGCTGGCCGATCTGACGCTAATTGATATGCATGAAGCGTTCGCGGCCCAGACCCTGAGCAATCTGCAACTTTTTCGCGACGAGCGCTTTGCCCGCGAGGTGCTGAACCGTGCTCATGCGCTGGGCGAAGTGAATGAAGAGCGCTTTAACGTGCTGGGCGGTTCAATCGCTTATGGTCATCCTTTTGCCGCCACGGGCGCGCGCATGATCACCCAGACGCTGAATGAATTACGCCGTCGCGGTGGCGGGTTAGGACTGGTCACGGCGTGTGCGGCGGGCGGTCTGGGTGCGGCAATGGTTCTGGAGGCCGAATAATGGATCAGAATGCGTTTCACCTGAAGATGCGACTTGATCACGTTGGCATCATTACAATCGATGTCCCTGGCGAGAAGATGAACACCCTGAAAGCAGAATTTGCCGGGCAGATCACCGCCATCATTGCAGAGGCGCGACGCGATCCGCAGCTGGCAGGCCTGGTACTGATTTCGGGCAAAGCGGACAATTTTATCGCTGGCGCGGACATCAGCATGATCGATCGCTGTCAGAGCGCACAGGAAGCCGAAGCGCTGGCAAAACAGGGTCAGGAAGTGATGGCTGCGCTTGATGCGCTGCCATTCCCGGTAGTAGCCGCAATCCATGGTGCCTGCCTGGGCGGCGGGCTGGAGCTGGCGCTGGCCTGCGATGCGCGTATCTGCTCGCTGGATGAGAAAACCCGCCTGGGTTTGCCGGAGGTGCAACTCGGCTTACTGCCCGGCTCCGGAGGTACCCAGCGACTGCCTCGGTTAATTGGCGTGCAGCAGGCGCTGCCGCTGATTCTGACCGGCAAGTCGTTGCGGGCGAAACAGGCCCGTAAGCTGGGGGTGGTTGATGATGCGGTGCCGCAGGCGATTCTGCTGGAGACGGCTATCGCGCGGGTGAAAAAGGGCAAGGTCAGTGGACGCACGCTGCCGCTGCGCGACCGTCTGCTGCACGGGCCGGTTGGCCGTCAGGCACTATTTACACTCGCAACCCGCCAGACTGCAGCCAAAACCCAGGGTAACTATCCGGCGGCAAACCGCATTATTGAGGTGGTGCGCATCGGGCTGGAGAGGGGCAGCCGGGCCGGACATGATGCTGAAGCGCGTGCCTTCGGTGAGCTGGCAATGACGCCGGAATCTGCGGCGCTGCGCGGACTCTTTTTCGCGACCACGGCCATGAAGAAGGAGCGGGGCGGTGAGGCGGAACCCGCTGCGGTGAAGGGTGTCGCGATTCTCGGCGGCGGTCTCATGGGCGGTGGCATCGCCAGCGTCACCGCAATCAACGCCGGATTACCGGTACGCATCAAAGATATCAGCCTGGAAGGCGTTAACCATGCGCTGAAAACCAGCTGGGATCTGCTGAGCAAAAAGGTCAAACGACGCCAGCTTACTCCGGCACAGCGTCAGCAGCAGATGGCTCGTATCACGGGCGGCATCGATTACCAGGGGTTCTCGCAGCGCGATGTGGTGATCGAAGCCGTGTTCGAAGATTTAGCACTCAAGCAGCAGATGGTCAGCGAAGTGGAAGCCCACTGTCAGCCGCATACGCTGTTTGCTTCTAACACCTCGTCGCTGCCGATTGAAGAGATTGCCGCCAAAGCACAGCGTCCGGAAAACGTCATCGGCCTGCACTACTTCAGCCCGGTCGATAAAATGCCGCTGGTGGAAGTGATTCCCCATCTGAACACCTCCACCGCAACGGTAGTGACCATTGTGGCGCTGGCGCGCAGCCAGGGCAAAACGCCGATAGTGGTAGCGGACAAGCCGGGTTTCTATGTTAATCGCATCCTGACGCCCTATATAAATGAAGCGATGCGTTGCCTGCTGGAGGGCGAGCCGATTGACCATATCGATCGGGCGCTGGTGAAGGCTGGTTTTCCGGTCGGTCCGATTCAGCTGCTCGATGAGGTTGGCATCGACGTCGGCAGCAAAATCAGTCCCATCCTGCATCAGGCTTATGGTGAACGCTTTGCCGCACCCGCTGCTTTTGACGCGGTGCTCAAAGATGGCCGCAAGGGACGTAAAAACAGCAAAGGCTTTTATCGTTATGACCAGCCGCGCTGGCAGCGTAAAAAGCCGGACACCTCGCTGTATACGTTGCTGAAAGTCACGCCGCAGGCAAGACAGAGTGACGCGCAGATTGCAGAACGCTGCATGATGATGATGCTGAATGAGGCGGCCCGCTGCCTTGATGAGCAGGTCATTCGCTGTGCCCGCGATGGCGATATCGGTGCTGTGTTTGGTATCGGCTTTCCGCCTTTCCTGGGGGGGCCGTTCCACTACATGGACAAACTGGGTGCGGCGGAGGTGGTCGACCGCTTAACCCGCCTTACGCAGCAGCATGGCGATCGATTTACGCCCTGCGAAGCACTGGTTGAAGCGGCCAGAGAATAGACGAAATTTTACATTTCTGCTGTAAATGGAATAACCAATCCGATTCAGCGGGTTAGAAAAGCGCCGCCAGAGTGTGCGGCGCAGCATGATTCTGAGAAGCGCTTATTTAATAAACAACCGGTTGACTATACTGAAGCCATTAGGGTAAAACACAGCGTTCATTCGCAGAGTTAAGAGTCAGGCGCCAGGCGTCGGGCGATGTCGACAAACAACAGCGGTGCTTTATGCAAGTTTTTATCATGCGTCACGGCGATGCGGCTCTGGAAGCAGCCAGTGATTCAGTCAGGCCTTTAACCTTATGTGGCTGCAATGAATCACGCCAGATGGCCAACTGGCTCAACAGCCAGACGCCAGACATTGAGCGTGTCCTGGTGAGTCCCTATTTACGCGCGCAGCAAACCCTCGCGACCGTGCGTGAAGCTTTTCCCCTGCCGGAAAACCAGGATGTTCTGCCGGAGTTAACGCCGGGCGGCGATCCGGAAATGGTCGGGTGCTATCTGCAGACCCTGGCAAACGAAGGTGTGAAATCGGCGCTGGTGATCTCTCATTTACCATTGGTGGGATATTTAGTCTCTGAACTGTGCCCGCAGGAAGCCCCCCCCATGTTTGCCACTTCCGCTATTGCCTGCGTGGAATTCGATCCCGCGCAGCATGCCGGTAAACTACTGTGGCAGGTCAGTCCCAAAAAGCTGGCGAAAGCGATCTGACGTCTTTGGGCCGATCCTCCCGGCCCCTATCAGGGCAACTCAGGCGGTTGCCACTCCTCAATCTCAATTAAAACCAGCAGCGCGGCGTCACCGCCAAACAGCTTCGGCGCCTGGTGAAAAGCCATCACCCACGGATGCTGGGCCAGCCACAGCGGCGTCTGCTGCTTCAGAATATGCTTTCCATGACCGGTCATAACGCTGGCGCAGAACAGATGTTCACGGCGGCAGGCGGCGATCAGTGCGCCCAGTTCCTGCTTGGCCTGCTGCTGCGTTAAGCCATGCAGATCGAGGAAAATCTCCGGCGTATAGTCGCCACGACGCAGTTTTTTCAGCTCAAAGTGGCTGACATCGGCACGCACGTAGCGGGTGGCTCCTTCGGTGGAGAGCAGCGGCTGGAACTCATCCGAAAAGTAATGGCTGTTGTCCGCCTGCTCTGAAAGCAGTCGTTTTACCGGCAATACGCGGGTTTTAACCGGTAATTTATGCACGAAAGTATCTTGTTTCAACTGACGCGTGCCAGTCATTAACTGTCGAAACAGCGCCTGGTCATCCGGGCTTAAGGGTGTTTTTTTACTCATGACGGGTCAGTTATCTAAGAAAAGTCTGCTACACAGCATAGGCGATACCTTACCGATTAATGTCATTAAATGTCAGCTTTTTCACCTTGCTGCGCTGAATTCTCCCCGGCTTCATGGCACACTACTGGCCGATTTAGCAAAAGGCCTGCGGAGGGCTACGTGGACAAAATTTTCGTCGATGAGGCAGTGAACGAACTGCACACTATCCAGGACATGCTGCGCTGGGCGGTAAGCCGCTTTTCCGCTGCCGGAATCTGGTACGGGCATGGCACAGACAATCCCTGGGACGAAGCCGTTCAACTGGTCCTGCCGTCACTCTGGCTGCCGCTGGATATTCCTGAAGATATGCGCAGTGCGCGTCTCACCGCGAGCGAACGTCTTCTGATCGTTGAGCGCGTTATCCGTCGCGTTAACGAACGCATTCCGGTTGCCTATCTGACCAATAAAGCGTGGTTCTGCGGGCACGAATTCTTTGTCGATGAGCGCGTGCTGGTGCCGCGTTCACCGATTGGCGAACTGATTGAAAACCGCTTTGCCGGTCTGGTGAGCACACCGCCGCGTCATATTCTGGATATGTGTACCGGCAGCGGCTGTATCGCGATTGCCTGTGCCTATGCTTTCCCGGAAGCCGAAGTGGATGCCGTGGATATCTCCACCGGTGCGCTGGCGGTAGCCGAACAGAACATTGAAGAACATGGACTCATCCACCAGGTGACGCCGATTCGTGCTGACCTGTTCCGCGAACTGCCACAGCTGAAATATGATTTGATCGTCACCAATCCGCCGTACGTTGATGCGGAAGATATGGACGATCTGCCGAACGAATATCGCCACGAACCAGAGCTTGGCCTGGCAGCAGGTAGCGATGGCCTGAAGCTGGTGCGCCGTATTCTGGCCTGCGCGCCCGACTATCTTAGCGAGCAGGGCGTACTGGTCTGCGAAGTGGGCAACAGCATGGTGCACATGATCGAGCAGTATCCCGACGTGCCCTTTACCTGGCTGGAATTCGACAACGGCGGTGATGGCGTCTTCACGCTGACGCGCCAGCAGATTGTCGACGCACAACACCATTTCTCTTTTTATAAAGACTAAAAGTGGGGCGAAGCCTCGCCCGCCGAACTCTGACAAGGAAACAGCATGGCCGGAAACAGCATCGGGCAATTTTTTCGAGTAACGACCTTTGGCGAGTCCCACGGTCTGGCACTGGGCTGTATCGTTGACGGCGTGCCGCCAGGCATCCCGCTGACCGAAGCCGATATTCAGCATGACCTCGATCGCCGCCGTCCTGGCACTTCGCGCTATACCACGCAGCGCCGCGAGCCGGATCAGGTGAAAATTTTGTCCGGTGTCTTTGAGGGTGTGACCACCGGCACCTCGATCGGCCTGCTGATTGAGAACACCGATCAGCGCTCGCAGGATTACGGTGCCATCAAAGATCTCTTCCGTCCGGGCCATGCTGATTACACCTACGAGCAGAAGTATGGTCAGCGCGACTATCGTGGCGGCGGCCGCTCATCGGCGCGTGAAACCGCGATGCGCGTGGCGGCCGGGGCGATTGCCAAGAAATATCTGCAGATGAAACACGGTGTCGTGGTACGTGGCTATCTGTCACAGATTGGTGATGTCGCCTGTGAGCTGAAAGACTGGAGCATCGTGGAGCAGAACCCGTTCTTCTGTCCGGATGCCGATAAGCTCGAGGCGCTGGATGAACTGATGCGCGGCCTGAAAAAAGAGGGCGACTCCATCGGTGCTAAAGTTACAGTGATGGCAGATAACGTGCCGCCAGGCCTGGGCGAGCCGGTCTTTGACCGACTGGACGCCGATCTGGCGCACGCGCTGATGAGTATCAATGCGGTGAAAGGCGTCGAAATTGGCGACGGCTTTGCGGTGGTTAACCAGCGCGGCAGTCAGCATCGTGATGAGATCCGCCACGACGGTTTTCAGAGCAATCACGCCGGCGGCATTCTGGGTGGTATCAGCAGCGGCCAGACCATCAGTGCCAATCTGGCGATGAAACCGACCTCCAGCATCACCGTGCCAGGTAAAACCATTACCCGCAACGGCGAAGAGGTGGAGATGATCACCAAAGGCCGTCACGATCCCTGCGTCGGGATCCGCGCGGTGCCGATCGCCGAGGCGATGATGGCGATCGTCCTGATGGATCATCTGCTGCGCCAGCGGGCGCAGAATGGTGATGTCAACAGCTCTGTACCGCGCTGGTGATGGCATGAAGGCGCTCCTGCTTACTCTTAATGCGCTGCTGATCAGCGCCTCCAGCCTGGCCGCAACGCCGTGGCAACAGATTCAGCAGCCGATCAGCGGCGCACCGCAGTCAATTGGTGGCTTTGCCAACGGCTGTATCGTCGGCGCGCAGGCACTGCCGCTCAATTCACCGCACTATCAGGTGATGCGTCAGGATCAGCGGCGCTATTTTGGCCATCCCGATCTGATTCAGTTTATTCAGCGGCTCAGCACCCAGGTGCATAACCTGCAACTGGGCAACGTGCTGATTGGCGACATGGGCATGGCGGCTGGCGGGCGCTTCAGCAGCGGTCACGCCAGTCACCAGACCGGCCTGGATGTGGATATCTGGCTGCAACTGCCAAAAACACGCTGGAGCGCGCAGCAACTGCTGAAGCCGCAGCCGCTGGATTTGGTTGGGCCGGGCGATAAGAATGTCATTGCGCGCCACTGGCAGCCGGAAATCGACAGCCTGATTAAACTGGCCGCAAAAGACGATGATGTTACACGGATCTTCGTCAATCCGGCGATTAAAAAGCAGCTTTGTGCGGATGCAGGTAACGATCGCGACTGGCTGAGAAAAGTGCGCCCGTGGTTCGCGCATCGTGCTCATATGCATGTGCGACTGCGCTGCCCTGCGGGCAGTATCGGCTGTGAAGATCAGCCCGCACCGCCTCCGGGCGATGGCTGTGGCGCAGAGCTGCAGAGCTGGTTCCTGCCGAAACAGCCGGGTTCTGGCGCGCCCGTGAAACGTGAGCCGCCGCCGTTACCGCCTGCCTGTCAGGCCCTGCTGGATAAACATTTACTGTAAGGGATTCCATGGAGTGGTTTGTTGTCAGCCCGCTGCTGGTCGGGCTGCTGTTTTTAATCGCCATGCTCGCCGGTTTCATTGACTCTATCGCCGGTGGCGGGGGGTTACTGACGGTGCCTTCACTGCTGGCGGCGGGCCTCTCTCCGGCGCAGGCGCTGGCGACCAATAAACTGCAATCGGTCGGCGGCTCGTTCTCCGCCAGTCTCTATTTTGTCCGGCGTGGAGCGGTCAATCTGAATGAGCAGTGGCTGAACATCGCCATGACGCTGTTGGGATCCATTCTGGGCGCGATACTGATTCAGCGACTGCAGGCTGATTTTCTGCGTCAGATGCTGCCGCTGTTTTTGATCGCGATTGGCCTGTGGTTCCTGCTGATGCCAAAGCTCGGTGAAGTGGATCAGGCACGCCGCCTGCATGGTCTGCCTTATGCGCTGGTGGGCGGCGGGGCAGTGGGCTTCTACGACGGATTTTTCGGGCCAGGCGCAGGCTCGTTTTATGCGCTGGCTTTCGTTACCCTCTGCGGCTACAACCTGGCCAAAGCGACCGCCCATGCCAAGGTGCTGAATTTCACCTCAAACATGGGCAGCCTGCTGTTCTTTATGTTCGGCGGCAAAGTGGTGTGGGGAACCGGTCTGATCATGATGCTCGGTGCCTTCTGCGGCGCGCGTCTGGGCGCACGACTGGTGCTGAGCCGCGGACAGAAATTGATCCGCCCGATGGTGGTGATTGTCTCTGCCGTCATGAGCATTAAATTACTGTGGGACAGCCACGGCAGCGACGTTCTGGCCTGGCTTACCACGCTGCATTCGTAACCTGAAACGCGATACCGTCATGAACCCGACCCATCATTATGAACAGCTGATCACGCTGTTTGATCGCTGCTTCAGCGATGAATTTCAGACCCGTCTAATTAAAGGCGACGATGAACCGATCTATCTTCCTGCTGATACGGAGTCGCCGTGGAACCGTGTGGTGTTTGCCCACGGCTTTTACGCCAGCGCTCTGCATGAGATCTCGCACTGGTGCATTGCCGGTGAAGCACGCCGCAAACTGGTCGATTTTGGCTACTGGTACTGCCCGGATGGCCGAGACGCGCTGACCCAGAGTCAGTTTGAAGCGGTTGAAGTGAAGCCGCAGGCGCTGGAGTGGATGTTTTGTATGGCGGCAGGCTTTCCCTTCAACGTGAGTTGTGACAATCTCGACGGAGATTGTGAGCCGGATCGCATTGCGTTCCAGCGTAAAGTGCATGCTCAGGTCATGAGCTATCTGACGTCGGGCATTCCCGACCGTCCCGCGCGTTTTATTACCGCTCTGGCGAAATTTTATGGCAGGCCTTCGCTCACCGCGTCGCAGTTTCCCTGGCCGGACGATCTGTGATGCAGGAAGGTATTATTAATAGAGGAATTGAGATGATCGCAGAATTTGAAGCGCGTATTCTGGCCCTGATTGACGACATGGTCGAGCATGCCAGCGATGATGAGCTGTTCGCCAGCGGTTATCTGCGCGGGCATCTGACACTGGCTGTGGCCGAAGTGGAGCAACTGGGCGAACATACGCCAGAAGCGCTGCAGATTCAGGTCTCCCGCAGTCTGCAAAATGCTATCGCTGCCGGAGAACTCTCACCGCGCGACCAGGCATTAGTGGTTGGAATGTGGGACAACCTGTTTGTTCAGGCACGCCAGCTCTCCGCATAACGTTGCAGGGCGGCGTGCCGCCCTCAGCATCGGCTAAACTGCTTTTCCCTTCAGTAATTTTCTCACCCAGTAGCGATTCGGATTAAGCGCTGCCAGTGTACTCACGTCCAGCGGCTGCGGTTCGCCCGTCAGCTGAGCTGCCAGTACTTCGGCTGCCAGCGGTGCACTGCACAGGCCGCGCGATCCCAGCGCACCAAACAGGTACAGGCCCGCCAGATCGGGCGCATCAGCGATATCGTGACTTGCGGCCAGCTGCGCCGGTAAATCAGCGTACTGCACCAGCGTGGCGTCATAATCCGGCGCACCGCCCACCATCGGCAGGTGATCCCGCGTGGCGCAGCGCACACCCATTCTCGCCTCGCCGTCACTGACATCCACGCTCTCTGCCCAGCGCCGGTCAGGCAGGCAATCCAGTAGTCGGCTGCGGTTCTCCTGCTGATCCTCTTCCCGGTAATCTATTGCGGTTTCGCCACGATGATAGCTGGCACCGATACAGTGGGTGCCAAACTGCGGGCTGACGGGCGTCAGGTAGCCGTCGTAACAGAGCACGGTCTGCAGCGCGTCGAGACCTGGGGTTGAAGGAACATGGCTCACCTGACCGGCCACCGGATAGGTCGGCAGCGGGGCGCTTTGCGCAACGTCGGCAATCGCATGGCCGTTAGCCAGCACCACTGTCGGATGACGGACCGCGGGGCGATCGCTGAACGTCAGCGTCCAGTGATCATCATCCCGTGAAAGGCTGCTCACCCGGTGTAGCCAGTGAATGCGCAATCCCTGGGTTTCACCATAAGCCAGCATCGCGGTGGTCAGTTCGGCCGGTGAGAGCCAGCCACCTTCCGGATAGAAAATGCCGCTGCAGCCATGATCAACATTTGCCAGTGCCTCCGCCTCTGCGACATCCACGCCACGAGCGATGGATTCAGGCAGGCCCATCGCCAGCATCTGATCAATCTTCTTACGACTTTTCTCATCCCAGCCGAGCTGCAGCACACCGCTCCAGTGATGCTCATAGTGGACGGTTAACTGATCGTAGAGCCGCCGGGCGAAGCTGAAGGCCGCCGGGAAAAAGGTGGCGAGCGCCGGGTCGTGCTGGTTGAGCAGCGGATAGAGCGCGCCCTGACGATTACCGGACGCGCCCAGCGCGGGTGCTTCGTCGGCACAGTAAAGGGTGACCTGCCAGCCGCGACGCAGCAGCGCCAGCGCTAAGGTGGCACTGGCGACGCCGCCGCCAATCAGGGCCACATCACGCTGCTCCGCAGATTGACGATGATACCAGGGCTGCGGACTGGGTAACGGAGGCGCATCCTGCAACGGCCCGCACAGCATTTCGCGCTTGGGACCAAATCCTTTGCGGCGGATAACGTCAAAGCCCGCCTGCTGCAGGCCGCGCCGGACAATACCTGCGGCGGTAAAGGTCGCGAAGGTCCCTTGTGGACGCGCCAGTTTTGCCATCATGCTGAACAGTTCCGGCGTCCACATATCCGGGTTCTTCGACGGCGCGAAACCATCCAGGAACCAGGCATCCACCTGACGATGCAGGCTCTCATCCAGCTCTTCCATCAGCTGGTTGATATCGCCCAGCCAGAGATCGAGCGTGATCCGTCCCCCGTCAAACAGCAAACGCTGGCAGCCGGGCAGGGCCGCAGGCCACTGCGCCTGCAGCGTTTCGGCCCAGGGAGCCAGTTCCGGCCAGTGCTGCTGCGCAGCAGCCAGGTCTTCACGGGTTAACGGAAATTTCTCAAAGCTGATGAAATGCAGACGTTTTAAAGTGGCATCGGGCTGTTCACGCTGAAACGTGTCGAACGCCTGCCACAGCGTCAGAAAGTTGAGGCCGGTACCAAAACCGCTTTCCGCCACGATCAGCAGATCGCGCGGATGCTCTGCAAAACGATCGGGAAAACCGTTGCCGCCAAGGAAGACATAACGTGTCTCTTCCAGACCATTGTCATTAGAGAAATAGACGTCGCCAAACGCTCGGGAAACAGGTGTACCCTGTTCATTCCAGTTTAGCTGTGCATGTTCAACCGGGGTTAGTTTCACGGTAAAGGCTCGTTTTTCAGGCAGTGGCGCGATTCTAACGACCCACGTGACATGACGCAAATTTACAAAAGGAAATAGCTGATCGGACTTGTTCGGCGTACAAGTGTACGCTAGAGTGCATGCCAATTAAGAAGAAGTGGATGAGGAAGATTGAATGAAACGTGCTGTGATTACTGGCTTAGGGATCGTTTCCAGTATTGGTAATAACCAGCAAGAGGTGCTGTCATCTCTGCGTGAAGGACGCTCTGGCATCACCTTTTCTGAAGAGATGAAAGATTCCGGCATGCGTAGTCACGTCTGGGGTAACGTTAAATTAGATACCACCGGCCTCATCGATCGCAAAGTTGTGCGTTTTATGAGTGATGCGTCCATCTATGCTTATCTTTCCATGGAAGAAGCGATTAAAGATTCCGGCCTCACCACTGAAATGTATCAGAGTAACCCACGTGTGGGTCTGATTGCGGGTTCAGGCGGCGGTTCTCCACGCTTCCAGGTATTTGGTGCGGATGCTATGCGCAGCCCACGCGGCCTGAAAGCGGTTGGCCCCTATGTGGTCACTAAAGCGATGGCCTCTGGCGTTTCTGCCTGCCTCGCCACGCCATTCAAAATTCATGGCGTAAACTACTCGATTAGCTCTGCCTGTGCCACCTCAGCGCACTGTATCGGTAATGCCGTTGAGCAGATTCAGCTCGGCAAACAGGATATCGTTTTTGCGGGTGGCGGCGAAGAGCTGTGCTGGGAAATGGCCTGTGAGTTCGATGCCATGGGCGCGCTCTCTACCCGTTACAACGACACGCCAGAGAAAGCGTCACGTACTTATGACAATGAGCGCGACGGCTTTGTTATCGCCGGTGGCGGCGGCATGGTGGTGGTGGAAGAGCTGGAGCATGCGCTGGCTCGCGGAGCACACATCTATGCCGAAATCGTCGGTTACGGTGCGACGTCAGACGGTGCAGACATGGTTGCACCATCAGGTGAAGGCGCAGTGCGCTGCATGAAGATGGCGATGAACGGTGTCGATACACCAATCGACTATCTGAACAGCCACGGAACCTCTACTCCGGTGGGTGATGTGAAAGAGCTGGGTGCGATTCGTGAAGTGTTTGGCGATAACACGCCTTACATCTCAGCGACCAAAGCGATGACCGGCCACTCACTGGGTGCGGCGGGCGTGCAGGAAGCGATTTACTCGCTGCTGATGCTGGAACATGGTTTTATTGCGCCAAGCATCAACATCACCTCGCTGGACGCCGCTGCAACCGGTATGAACATCGTCACTGCGCCGATGGAAAAAGAGCTGACCACCGTGATGTCTAACAGCTTTGGTTTCGGCGGCACCAACGCCACCCTGACCATGCGTAAATATCAGGCGTAATCATTACGTCAGTACGCTGAAGGGCCGGCTTGCCGGCCCTTTTTGTTTTTGGTGAACATGCTTCGCTGCAACGCATTGTATGCTCAGGGAACACGGGCAGATCGGAAAGACGCTAAAGCCAATCCCTGGCCGCTCGGCCCGCGCCGTCCATGGCGCGGGACGCTTTCCTCCTCTGCCCCTATTCCCTGCGCGTTGTGCTACTGTGTTGCGGTAAGATACATCCTGAATGGGGTTGGTCAGTCGTCTGACGTTTTACAGCCCATCCGCGTTACCTCGTTCAACCCTCCGTTTTAGCCCTCCCGCTGCAGCAGCCGCAGCAATGTATTGCATCCTGCCACAATCTCGTCAGGCGTCAGTGCGGCAAAGCCCAACATCCAGCCTTGCTGAGACGAAGGCCCGGCATAGAGTGGGCTCAGACGCGGCAGCAGCAAACCCTGTTGAGCCGCCAGTGCGCTTAATCGCGCTTCATCCTGTTGCAGTCTGACCGTTACCTGTAATCCGCCGCTGCTGACAATCGGCGTGATCCAGGGCGAGAACCGCTGAGCAATCTGCTCGAGTAACCGATCGCGACGGCTGCGATAGAGTTGACGCATCAGCCGCAGATGGCTGGCGAAATGTCCCTGCTGCAGGAAGGCAGCGGTGACAGCCTGCGGTAGCAGGGCGCTATGCCCATCAAGCACGCTGCGTGCCTGACCAATGGGCGTAATCAGCGCGGGCGGCACGACCATCCACGCCAGGCGCAGAGAGGGAAACAGCGATTTCGAAAAGGTGCCTAGCGTGATCACCCGCTGATGGCGATCCAGTCCCTGCAGTGCCGGAACAGGGCGATCATCATAATGAAACTCACTATCGTAATCATCTTCGATTAACCAGCATTGGTTGCGCTGCGCCCAGTCGAGCCACGCCAGACGCCGCGACAGGCTGAGCGTGACGCCGGTTGGATAATGATGCGAGGGTGTCAGATACATCAGCTTCGCACTGCCGCTGGCGGGGATAGCACCTTCGGCATCGACCTCAATGCCGCGCACCTGTGCGCCTGTGGCCCTGAAGGCGTTGCGCGCGCCAGGATAGCCAGGCTCCTCCATCCACACCGCATCACCGGGATCGACGAACATCATCGCCAGTAACTGCAGCGCCTGCTGTGAACTTGTCAGAATGATCACCTGCTCTGGCTGGCACGCTACGCCTCGTGAGAGCGCCAGATAATCAGCGAGTGCGCTGCGTAACGGCAGGTAGCCGCAGGGATCGCCATATCCCATTGCCGCGCTGCCCAGGGAACGCTGTACGCTGCTGCTCAGGCGTCGCCAGGTGTTGTGGGGAAAAGCGCGTAACTCCGGTGAACCGGCGGCGAATGCGTGCGGAAAAGGGGGATCCTGACAGCCACCGGTTGCCAGAACCTGCTGGCCCCGCGCCGAGAAGCGGACGGGCTGAGGCCGGGCAGGTAATGATGATGAATAGGAGGGGATGATGATGGCAACAAAAGTACCGCGACCGGTCTCGCGTCGCAGATAGCCTTCACTTTCCAGCTGTCCGTAGGCCGCTTCCACCGTCACACGTGACAGACGCAGATCCTGCGCCAGCTGCCGGCTGGAGGGTAACTGCTGACCGGCGTGCAGATGATGCCGGTTGATCGCCAGTCGCAGGGTAGAGCAGAGCCGCTCACGCACGCCGCCACTGGCCTGGTGCTGGAAAAGTTGTAACCACGGTGAAGGCATATGGGTCTTAACCCTGCTGGATAATGGGTATCAGTAAGCAGTCCACTTTGCCGTAAACTGCAGCTTCATCACAACAGGAGAATCGCTATGTCATCGGTTTTACAGATTCCGGCCGCCACGCCGCAGCAAAGCCTCGACTATCTGCAGGCCAAACTCGCTTATTACACCGACGCCTGGGATCTGGCGGAAGATCTGGCCCGTCAGGCACCAGAAATTGTGGTGATCGATGCCCGTGCGCCGGAGGCTTATCGCGCCGGTCATATCTGCGGCGCGATAAATTTTCCGCATCGCGGGATGGATGCCAGCACGACGGCGCGGCTTGACCGCAGCAAAGTGTATGTCACCTATTGTGACGGTATTGGCTGTAACGGCTCGACGAAAGCGGCATGGAAACTGGCATCGCTGGGATTTCAGGTGAAGGAGTTAATTGGCGGGCTGGATTTCTGGAAACGTGACGGTCATCCGCTGACCTGGGGTGATGCAGCGGGCGAATGGCCTGCCGCCGCGCCCATAGCATCCTGCGGCTGCTGACTCAGAGTACCAGCCAGAGTAAAAGGGTGATGACCCCCAGTGCGACAAAAAATCCCAGCAGGGGACGCTGCGCCAGCGGCTGTATCGCGGGCGGCAGCGATGCCACAAAGGGTGACCAGATCGGCTGAGGTTTAATCTCGCTGGGTGCAAGCGGCTGCTCAAGAAGTTTTTCTGCCCGGTCAGCGCGACGGCTGAACAGGAAGTTCAGCAGATCCTGCGTCTGTGCAGTGGTCAGAACCATCTGCGGCGTCGCCTGAAAACGCTGCTGGCTGTAATCTTCCAGTTGCTGCCGTTCCTGCTGATCGAGCGGCTGCTTCAGGGACGCTTCCAGCAGTTGCAGCGTCGGTGCACTGTGCTGACTCAGCGTCTGGCGTACCTGCAGATACTGTGTCAGCAGCGGAAAGTGGCGTGAGGGGATCGGATCGCCGCTGGTCAGATTCACCAGTTTCAGCGCTGCCGACCACAGCTTACCGGTGGATTCGCCGGTGGCGGCGGCCAGGCGCACCACCTGCTGATTCAGGGTATGGTGCTCGGCAGGGAGCAGCGTGCGATCGCTGACGCGGATCTGCTGCGGCTGGGGAATCGTCATCTGCCCGTTCTGCAGCATCGTCAGCACCTGGCGCAGCTGATCCTGACTCAGCGCGCTCAGGACGGTCTGACCAAACTGCTGACGGATAAAATCACTGACGGCCTGACGGTTATTACCTTTCGGCAGTAGCTCGGTGAGCTGAGTCATCAGCTGGCGGGTGCCATGTCCGTTCTGCGCCTGCGTCAGGCGACCATTCAGATACTGTTCCGCAGCCGGAAAATGACGCGACTGTAACTCCGCTTCACTCTTTACGCCCACTTCATGACGGACGCCCGCCCAGAGTTCAGGCGCTTTAAGAGTGCTGAGCGATGAGATACGCACGATCAGGCGTTCTAACGTCGTGCGCTGAGCAGGGGAGAGTGGCTGTTCACCCGCCACAGAACCGTGACGGGTCACACCGGTTTGCGGATTGACAGATGAACGATCGACCGGCGCACCGGGGCCGCTGAGAGGTTGCATGGCGGATTCCTTGGGAAAACAGAACAGCGTGGGGTGCGCCGGAAAACGAATAGGCCATGATAGCAAAAGCCCCCGGGAAATCCCACGGGGGACTCGCGTTTCGGCGCGAGATTTACGCTTGAGTTGTGAACCTCAGCCGCCTTTATTTACCACCCTCTTTAGCTGCATCTTCACTCACCGCAGCCAGACTCCTTAATCGGCAGAAGGTATGATTCAGGATGGTGGCTGAATGACCGGTTTGTGCCGGGTTAGTGGCGTCCGCAGTCGCTGCGCCAGTATGACACCGCCCAGCGTCAGACCACCGCCAATCCAGTGGTAACTGTGCAGTTGCTCGTGCAGAAACAGCACGGCGATCAATGCGGTAAACAGCGGCGTCAGATTCATAAAGATGCTGGTGGTGCTGGCACCAAGGCGCTGCACGCCATGGATCCACAAAAAAGGCGCGATGATGGAGGCGAACAGCCCGGCAAACGCTACCAGTGGCAGGTTATGCCAGTTAAGCGACACGTCTGGTGCCAGTAAAAAGCCGGGCAGCAACAGCAGTACGCCGAATACGATCTGCACATAGAGACTCTGCCAGATTGGCAATGGCAGCGCCCAGCGTTTCGTCAGGACGCCATACAGCGCATAGGAGGTGGAAGCGGCCAGCATCATCAGTTCACCTTTGCCCATGCCATGATTCAGCAACTGCATCACGTCACCCTGACTGACCAGCCACACGAGTCCGCAAAAAGAGAGAATACTGCCGAGCAGGATACCGAGCGTTGGCGCAATCCGAAGGATAACCACGCTCAGCAGTACGGTGAGCAGCGGGATCAGCGCGCCAATAATGCCCATAAACAGTGCGCTGACACTATGTGCCGCGTAATAGGCAAGACTCTGATAGAGCACCATACCGAGCAGCCCAAGGATCGCCAGCCGCCACAGATGCGGTTTGATGATCTTACGCGAGCGCCACACGCCAGGCAGCACAAAGGGAGTAAGTACCAGCAGTGCCAGCAGCCAGCGATAGAATGAGATCGCTGCCGGATCGATCGCACTGGCCGACAGTTTGCTGACAATTGAGTTGATCGACCAGATCATCACCGCAAAGAGCGGGTACAGGAAAAACATGCTGACTCTCCATACGTCATTACACGCCATTGATGAGGCGCAGTGTACGCTTGTCCGGATTTATTCAGATAGTTAATATCGGACAAAATGAGCGAATGAGCGGACAGAATGAGCCTGAAAGTGACCTACCAGCCGCCGGTGAATGCGCCGCAGTTACGCTACTTTATGCGTTATGAACAGGCCAATGCCCGCACCGAATATCTGCCGCATGCGCATGCCTGGGGCCAGCTGATCATGGTGAAAAGCCACGTCCTGGAGATGCAGGTCGAGGGCGAGCGCTTGCTGACGCCGGCCGATATTCCGGTCTGGATCCCGCCGGGTCAGCTGCACAGTAGCTATAACCATTGTCAGGCGCAGTTTCGCACCTTTAATCTGGCGTCACCGCTCTGCGCCGACTTACCCCGGCGCGCCTGTCTGATGCTGATAGATCCCATTGCACACGCCATCATGGACGATTTCGCTGAGCAGCAAATCGAGCAACCCGCCACGGATGCCCAGTGGCGGCTGTGCGAGGTGCTGCGCGATCGCCTGAAGCTGGCGCAGGTGCAGGAGAGTTATCTGCCGACTTCAGATGATAAATTTCTGGCGCCTGTGTTACATGCGCTGGAAGCGCATCCGGGCGATAACACCACGCTGGCGGGCTGGGCGGCGCGGGTCTTTACGACCGAACGGACGCTGGCGCGGCGCTGCCAGCAGCATCTGCATATGACGTTTGGTGAGTGGCGGCAGCGTCTGCGGTATCTTCGCGCCATCGTACTGCTCGAGCAGGGAGAAAGCGTGCAGAGTATCGCCCATGAGCTGGGATACAGTTCCGCCTCGGCGCTGATTGTGATGTTCCAGCAACAGGCAGGCACCACGCCCGATCGCTACCGTGCGCGGTTAGGCTAACGCGTCGCTTTGTGCCAGAATAATTGCCTCACATGTAACAGACAGGAAAGCCGTGGTGAAAATTCTGGTCGATGAAAATATGCCTTATGCCCGTGAGTTATTCAGTCGCACCGGCGTCGTGGTCGCGGTGCCGGGGCGTCCGCTGCCAGTGGCTGAGCTGGCCGATGCCGATGGCCTGATGGTGCGCTCCGTCACCCAGGTGAATGAATCGCTGCTGGCAGGAAAACCGGTGAGGTTTGTCGGCACCGCGACGGCGGGCACCGATCATATCGACGAGAACTGGCTGCAGCAGGCGGGCGTTGCGTTTTCAGCCGCTCCCGGCTGTAACGCTATTGCGGTGGTGGAATATGTTTTCTCTGCGCTGCTGATGCTGGCGGAGCGCGATGGTTTTGAGCTGCGTGACCGCACAGTCGGCATCGTTGGTGTCGGTAACGTCGGCGGGCGGCTGCAAAAGCGTCTTGAGGCCTGGGGCATCAAAACCCTGTTGTGCGATCCGCCACGCGCCGATCGCGGTGACGAAGGCGATTTTCTGTCCCTGGAGGCGGTGACAGCGCAGGCAGATATTCTGACCTTCCACACGCCGCTGTTTAAAGACGGCCCCTACAAAAGCTGGCATCTGGCGGATGCAGCGCTGCTAATGGCGCTGAAGCCCAACACCATCCTGATTAACGCCTGTCGCGGCCCGGTAGTGGACAATAGCGCGCTGCTGGAGGTGCTGAAAATGCGCCATGACCTGAGCGTAGTGCTGGATGTCTGGGAACCGGAGCCGGATCTCTCGCTGGCGCTGCTGGATAAGGTCGACATCGCCACGCCGCACATCGCGGGCTACACGCTGGAAGGCAAAGCACGTGGCACCACTCAGGTCTTTGAAGCCTGGTGCGACTTTATTGGTCAGCCGCAGCAGGTGCCACTCAGCACCTTACTGCCGGAGCCGGAATTCAGTGAAATTACCCTGAATGGCTCGCTGGATCAGCCAACACTGAAACGTCTGGCGCATCTGGTGTATGATGTGCGCCGCGATGATGCCCCGCTACGTAAAGTGGCGGCGAAACCCGGCGAGTTTGATCGCCTGCGCAAGCAGTATCTGGAGCGCCGCGAGTGGTCTTCGCTGCAGGTAAGCTGCGATGACGCCTCAACGGCTGAGATGCTGAACCAGCTGGGCTTTAACGCAATCTACTCCCCAGAATAGCGGGCGCTGAAGGTCAGGCGCCCTGGCGCGGTTTCCGCACTGAATTAATCAGTGAACGGAAGGCGCGTGTCACGCGGGCGTCTCTGTATGGCGGCTGGATTTAAGGGGGGAATAAATCTGAATCCCTGGGCGGTGAATATCACCGCCTTCTGTTTTTATGTCATTGTCTGGAGTAAACCAACATGTCTGACGGCTGGAATATTGCGCTACTTGGCGCGACAGGCGCAGTAGGGAACGCTGTACTGGAACTGCTGGCGGAACGCCAGTTCCCGGTTGGTGAATTATATTTGCTGGCCAGCGAAAACAGTGCGGGTGAAATCAAACGTTTCGAAGGCCGCTCGGTGCGGGTCGATAATGCAGAGACGTTCGACTGGTCACAGGCGCAGCTGGCCTTTTTCGTCGCGGGCCGTGACGCTTCGGCACGTTTTGCCGACGAAGCGGCCAATGCCGGTTGTCTGGTGATCGACAGCAGCGAGCTGTTTGCGCTGGAACCCGATGTGCCGCTGGTGGTGCCGGATGTGAATCCGCAGGTGCTGGCAGATTATCGCAATCGCAACATCATCAGCGTGGCGGACAACCTGGTGAGCCAGTTGCTGACCGCGATTAAACCGCTGGTAGATGCGGCCGGGCTGAGCCGTTTACAGGTGACGAATCTGATCTCGGTTTCCAGCTACGGCAAAGTGGCAGTCGATGCGCTGGCGGGGGAAAGTGCCCGCCTGCTCAACGGTATTCCGGCTGATGAACATCACTTTGGTCGTCAGCTGGCGTTTAACCTGATGCCACAACAGGCCGACGCAGAAGGTAGCGTGGAGAGTGAACGCCGTCTGATTGATCAGGTGCGCAAAGTCCTGCAGGACGAAGGCTTGCCCATTGCGGTCAGCAGCGTACAGGCTCCGGTGTTCTACGGTAACGCGCAGATTGTGCATATCGAAAACCTGCGCCCGCTCTCTGCGGAAGAAGCGCGTGCCGAGCTGGCGCTGGCGTCAGATATTCGTCTGAGCGAAGAGGATGACGTGCCGACGCCAGTGACGGATGCCTCAGGCAACGGCGAACTGAGCATCGGCGCTGTGCGCAACGACTACGGTATTCCAGAGCTGCTGCAGTTCTGGTCAGTGGCGGACAACATTCGTTTTGGTGGCGCGCTGATGGCGGTGAAAACCGCTGAGAAACTGGTTCAGGAGTATCTGTAACCATGTCCGATGGTCAGACGAAAAAACTGGCGCTCGGCATCGAGTATGACGGCAGCCGTTACTACGGCTGGCAGCGCCAGAATGAAGTTCGCAGCGTGCAGGAAAAGGTAGAGCGCGCGCTGTCGAAGGTCGCCGATCACCCGGTCAGCATTTTTTGTGCTGGTCGTACCGATGCGGGCGTGCACGGGACGGGGCAGGTGGTCCATTTCGAGACGACTTCGCAGCGGCCTGATAGCGCCTGGACGCTGGGCGTCAACGCCAATCTGCCGCCGGATATTGCAGTGCGCTGGGTGAAAGCGGTGCCGGATGAATTTCATGCCCGCTTCAGCGCCACGGCCCGACGCTATCGCTACCTGATCTACAATCAGCGCCTGCGTCCGGCGGTGCTGGCGCAGGGCGTGACGCACTTCTACCATCCACTGGATGCAGAGAAGATGCAGCGCGCCGGGCAATGTTTGTTAGGCGAGAATGATTTCACTTCATTCCGCGCAGTGCAGTGCCAGTCACGTACACCCTGGCGCAACGTGATTCACCTCAACGTGATGCGTCAGGGTCCCTATGTGATTGTGGATATTAAAGCCAACGCTTTTGTGCATCACATGGTGCGTAATATCGTGGGCAGCCTGATGGAGATAGGCTGCGGCAATAAGCCGGAGTCATGGATGGCAACGCTGCTGGCGGCGAAGGATCGGACATTAGCCGCAGCCACAGCCCGGGCAGAAGGGTTGTATCTGGTGGCGGTGGATTACCCACCCCACTTTGCGTTACCACAGCCGTCGATGGGACCGTTGTTCCTTGCGGATTAATTCACTTTCAGGACTTAAAAGGGCGCGCTATGGAGTTTCTCCATTTTCTGGTCGATTTTATTCTGCACATCGATGTGCATCTGGCCGAGCTGGTTGCACAGTACGGTATCTGGATTTACGCTATTTTGTTCCTGATTTTGTTCTGCGAAACCGGGCTGGTTGTGACGCCATTCCTGCCGGGCGATTCGCTGCTGTTTGTTGCGGGCGCACTGGCTGCACTGCCGGGTAACGATCTCAATGTGCATGTGATGGTGGCGTTGTTAGTGGTGGCCGCGGTGCTGGGCGATGCGGTGAACTATACCATTGGCCGCCTGTTTGGCGAACGGCTGTTCAGTAACCCGAACTCGAAGATTTTCCGTCGTAGTCATCTGGATAAAACCCATGCGTTTTATGCCCGTCACGGTGGAAAAACCATTATCCTGGCGCGCTTTGTGCCAATTGTCCGCACGTTTGCCCCGTTTGTTGCCGGTATGGGCCATATGTCCTATCGCCATTTCGCGCTGTTCAACGTAACGGGTGCGCTGTTATGGGTGCTGCTGTTCTCCTATGCCGGCTACCTGTTTGGCGATCTGCCGGTGGTGCAGGAAAACCTGAAGCTGCTGATTGTGGGCATTATCCTGGTCTCGATTCTGCCGGGTGTGATTGAAGTCTGGCGTCATCGCCGTCAGGCGAAGCAGCAGAAGCTGCCGTAAGACTTCGCTCAGGGGTAAGACCAGATTTTTATCCACAGTCTGAACAGGTTGTGGTTTAATGAGCGACATTTACCGTCTGCTGAAGCGGTTTTCAGCAGTATCAAGACGACTGGACCAGGTCAGTTTTAAACAGAAAGGTCATCAATGAGCTGGATTGAACGCATTCTTAATAAAAGCACCGGAACGCCTGTGCGCAAAGCCAGTATCCCGGAAGGGGTCTGGACCAAGTGTGACAGCTGTGGGCAGGTTCTCTACCGCGCCGAGCTGGAGCGTAATCTTGAGGTTTGCCCGAAGTGTGACCACCACATGCGTATGCACGCGCGTGAGCGCCTCGGCAGTTTCCTCGATCAGGGCACGATGGTTGAGCTTGGCAGTGAACTTGAACCCAAAGATCTGCTGAAGTTCCGCGATTCGAAGAAGTACAAAGATCGTCTGATCGCGGCCCAGAAAGACACCGGCGAGAAAGATGCGCTGATCGTCATGAAAGGTCAGCTGCACAGTATGCCAGTTGTTGCGGCAGCGTTTGAATTTGCCTTTATGGGTGGTTCAATGGGCTCTGTAGTGGGGGCGCGCTTTGTACGTGCAGTTGAGCAGGCGCTGGAAGATAACTGTCCGCTGATCTGCTTCTCCGCCAGTGGCGGTGCCCGTATGCAGGAAGCGCTGCAGTCACTGATGCAGATGGCGAAAACCAGTGCGGCACTGGCAAAAATGCAGGAGCGTGGTCTTCCGTATATTTCCGTGCTGACTGACCCGACTATGGGTGGCGTTTCTGCCAGTTTCGCCATGCTGGGTGACCTCAACATCGCAGAGCCTAAAGCGCTCATCGGCTTTGCCGGCCCACGCGTCATCGAGCAGACAGTGCGTGAAAAACTGCCGCCGGGCTTCCAGCGCAGTGAGTTTCTTATTGAGAAGGGCGCGATTGATATGATCATCCGCCGCCCGGAAATGCGCTACAAACTGGCAAGCCTGCTGGCCAAAATGATGAACCTGCCGGCACCGCTGCATGACGGTGAACCGTCCGCTCCCGCGACGACTGAATCGGAAAGCAACGAGGCCTGACAGGAGATAGAGAGGCGCGCCTGTCGCGCCTCTTACCAATGCACCGTATACCGCAGCACCAGTCTGCCAGGTATAAATAAGCAAAACGGGACATATGGACAATCTTCACCTTCCTCAAGCCACGTCGCCTTTGGCCACGTGGCTTTATTATCTTGAGCACCTGCATACTCAGGCCATCGAACTGGGTCTGGACCGTATTCGTCAGGTAGCACTTCGTCTCGACCTGCTGAAACCCGCTCCGTTTGTCTTTACCGTAGCCGGTACCAATGGTAAAGGCACCACCTGTCGCATCCTGGAAACGCTGCTGATTGCCGCAGGCTATCGCGTAGGCGTCTATAGCTCGCCGCATCTGGTGCGCTATACCGAACGCGTCCGGGTTCAGGGCGAGGAACTGAGTGAAGCGCAGCACTGCGCCAGCTTTGCGGAGATTGAAGCCGGACGGGCTGATATTTCGCTGACCTACTTTGAATTCGGTACGCTCTCTGCGCTGAATCTGTTTCGCCAGGCGCAGCTGGATGTCGTGATCCTCGAGGTCGGCCTCGGCGGACGACTGGATGCCACCAACATCGTGGATGCCGATGTCGCCGTAGTCACCAGCATTGCACTGGATCACACCGACTGGCTGGGACCGGATCGCGAAAGCATCGGACGTGAGAAAGCGGGCGTCTTCCGCGCGGGGAAACCGGCGATAGTCGGTGAACCCGATATGCCACACAGCATCGCTGTGGTCGCGCAGGAAAAAGGCGCTCAGTTGTTACAGCGCAACCGCGACTGGTCCTGGCATGCGCAGGCCGAAAGCTGGTCGCTGCGTGATGTGCAGGGCGAGCTGAACGATCTGCCGCTGCCTCAGGTGCCGCTGCCTAACGCGGCGACCGCGCTGGTGGCGCTGCGTGTTTCAGGGCTTGAGGTCAGTGAAGCGCAGATTCGCGCCAGCCTGCCGCTGGCGATGCTGCCAGGGCGGTTTCAGACTATCAGTGAATCACCGCGCGTGATTCTGGATGTCGCCCATAATCCGCACGCGGCAGGCTATCTGGCGTCGCGGCTGGCGGCCCTGCCGAAACGTGGCAAGGTGCATGCCGTCGTGGGCATGCTGCACGATAAAGATATCGCCGGAACGCTCGCCGCATTGGCTCCAATAGTTGATGCCTGGTACTGTGCACCGCTTGACGGTCCGCGCGGTGCCAGTGCAGAGCAACTGCTGGACGCGCTGCCGCAGGGCGAGACCTTTGGTTCGGTTGAACTCGCCTGGCAGCAGGCACACCAGCGGGCTGCGCCGCAGGACACTGTGCTGGTGTGTGGTTCATTCCACACTGTGGCACAGGTCATGGAATCGATTGAAACGGAGAAAGGACGTGGCAAGTAAGTTTCAGAACCGTTTAGTCGGCACCGTTATTCTGGTTGCCGTTGGCGTGATTGTGTTGCCAGGGCTGCTGGATGGTCAGAAAAAGCATTACAAAGAGGAGTTCGCCGCCATCCCGCTGGTGCCGAAACCTGACGATCAGCAGGATAGCGAAATGGTGCCGCCGGTAACCCAGTCGCTGCCCGCTCAGCCGCCGGAAGGCGCAGGCAGTGCCGTCAATAGCAGCAATGGCAATGGTAAAACCAACGCCACGGCGGAGCAGGGACGGACGCAGCCGTATGAAGAGAGCGATCCTGTCGTCGTCTCGCCGCCGCCGGTCCATCAGTCTGTGCCTGCACAGACGGTGACGAAGCCGAAAGCGGCAGAGCAGCAGAAACCTAAAGTCACCGAGCAGCCTAAGCAGAAGCCGGTTGAACAGCAGAAGCCAAAAGTCGTGGAGCAGCCTAAACCGAAGCCGGTTGAGCAATCCAAAGCGGTTGAGCAGCCAAAGCAGGAAGAGGCGCCAAAAGTGGCAGAGACCACGGCTCCGGCGGGGCAGGCTTATGTGGTGCAGTTAGGTGCGCTGAAGAACGCCAGTAAAGTAAATGAGATTGTCGCGCAGTTGCGGCTGTCGGGCTATCGCGCCTTTACCGTGCCGTCAACGCCGGTTCAGGGTCAGATTACCCGTATCTACGTTGGCCCTGATGCCTCGAAAGCTAAAATGCAAGGCGCGGTGGGTGAACTGAAAAGCATCTCAGGACTGGGCGGTGTTGTAAAACCGTATAGCGCCCGTTAAACCGGCGATTGGCGCTGCCGATAGCAGTAACAGGCAGCGTCTTTTACCGGGCAGGCAGCGCGCTTAACGCGCGCTGTCACGAAAAAGAGTGAAGATTTTCAACGGGCTGTCTGGTTGAGAATCACCCGGGCGATTGCAGTTTTTTTCATCGCCGCTTTTATGGATGCAGAAAAAGAAAACCGCTACGCAAACGTTTTCTTTTTCTGTTAGAATGCGCCCCGAACTGGATGCAGGGGTGCAATTGCACTGGCGCTGGAAGAGTTCATGATCTGGATTGATTACGTCATTATTGCGGTAGTTGGTTTTTCGGCTCTGGTCAGCCTGGTTCGTGGGTTTGTCCGGGAAGCCTTATCTCTTGTTACCTGGGGATGCGCGTTTTTTGTCGCCAGTCATTACTACGCCTACCTTGCAGTCTGGTTTACAGGTTTTGACGACGAACTGGTTCGTAACGGTATTGCCATCGGTGTGCTGTTTGTGGCGACGCTGATTGTGGGTGCCATTGTGAACTACGTTATCGGCACGCTGGTAGAAAAAACCGGCCTGTCGGGAACCGACCGGGTGTTGGGCGTCTGTTTCGGGGCGTTGCGTGGTGTGCTGATCGTAGCCGCTTTGCTGTTCTTCCTTGATACATTCACTGGCTTTTCCAAAAGTCCGGACTGGCAACAGTCTCAACTCATTCCCGAGTTCAGTTATATCATCAGGTGGTTCTTTGATTACCTGAAAAGCACGTCGAGTTTTTTACCCCGGTGATGTGACCGGGTGTGCGGCTAAATGAGGAAATGACAACATGTGCGGTATTGTCGGTATCACCGGTTTCATGCCGGTCAACCAGTCGATCTATGACGCGTTAACGGTGCTCCAGCACCGCGGGCAGGATGCCGCAGGCATTTGTACTATCGATGCGCTGAAATGTTTTCGCCTGCGAAAGGCAAACGGCCTGGTCAGCGACGTTTTCGAAGCACGCCACATGCAGCGACTGCAGGGCAATATGGGGATCGGTCACGCGCGTTATCCCACCGCAGGCAGCTCAAGTGCCTCTGAAGCGCAGCCATTTTATGTAAACTCCCCGTATGGCATTACCCTGGCGCACAACGGTAATCTGACCAACGCACATGTGCTGCGTAAGCACCTGTTTGAAAAGGGTCGCCGCCACGTTAACACCACTTCAGATTCTGAAATCCTGCTGAATATTTTTGCGCAGGAGTTAGATCGTTTCCAGAACGATCCGCTGGAAGCTGACAACATTTTTGCTGCGGTGGCTGCCGTACATCAGCAGGTGCGCGGTGCCTACGCCGTCGTAGCGATGATTATCGGCCACGGCATGGTGGCCTTCCGCGACCCTAACGGCATCCGTCCGCTGGTGCTGGGCAAGCGCGTTATCGCCGATGGCCGCATCGAATATATGGTCGCCTCCGAGAGCGTCGCGCTGGATACGCTGGGCTTTGAGTTCATCCGTGACGTTGCTCCGGGTGAAGCGGTTTATGTCACTGAAGCAGGCCAGCTTTCGACCCGTCAGTGTGCTGAAAACCCAAAAAGCAATCCGTGCCTGTTCGAGTATGTCTACTTTGCGCGTCCGGACTCCTTCCTGGACAAGATTTCGGTCTACAGCGCCCGTGTCCGCATGGGCACCAAGCTGGGCGAGAAAATTGCCCGCGAGTGGGAAGATCTCGATATCGACGTCGTGATTCCGATTCCGGAAACCTCTACCGATATCGCGCTGGAAATCGCCCGTATTCTTGACAAGCCTTATCGCCAGGGCTTCGTGAAAAACCGTTACGTTGGTCGTACCTTTATCATGCCAGGCCAGCAGTTACGCCGCAGCGCGGTGCGCCGCAAGCTCAACGCGAACCGCGCTGAATTCCGTGATAAAAATGTGCTGCTGGTGGATGACTCTATCGTACGCGGTACCACCTCAGAGCAGATCATTGAGATGGCGCGTGAAGCGGGTGCGAAACGGGTTTACCTGGCCTCAGCGGCACCGGAAATTCGTTTCCCGAACGTCTACGGCATCGATATGCCGAGCGCCACGGAACTGATTGCGCACGGCCGCGAAGTCGAAGAGATTCGACAGCTGATTAAAGCCGATGCACTGATTTTCCAGGATCTCGACGATCTGATCGAAGCGGTGCGTGAGGAGAATCCGGACATTGCACAATTTGAGTGCTCGGTGTTCAACGGCATTTACGTGACGAAAGATGTCGACCAGCAGTATCTGGAGTATCTGGAGTCGCTGCGTAATGACGATGCCAAAGCGCTTCAGCGCCAGAACGAAGTCGAAAACCTTGAGCTGCACAACGAAGGCTGATATCCAGCCATAATCGGGCAGCATAAAACAGGGCGGGAGCAATCCCGCCCTGTTTGTTTTCAGAAACCCGCTGGCCGCGTATGATGGCCCATTGGCTGACATAAGGTTGGAATATGAAACGACTCATCATTGGCATCTCTGGCGCAAGCGGGGTGATCTATGGCGTGCGCATGCTGCAGGTGTTGCAGCAGGTGGAAGAGGTAGAAACACATCTGGTCATGAGTCAGGCGGCGCGTCAGACGCTGGGGCTGGAGAGCGACTATTCGCTGCGTGACGTGCAGGCGCTGGCCGATGTGGTGCATGACGTGCGCGATATTGCAGCAAATATCTCATCTGGATCGTTTAAAACGCTGGGCATGGCGATTTTACCCTGCTCAATGAAAACGCTCTCTGGCATCGTCCACAGTTACAGTGACTCGTTGCTGACCCGTGCGGCTGACGTAGTGTTAAAAGAGCAGCGTAAGCTGGTGTTGTGCGTACGCGAAACCCCGCTGCATGTCGGCCACCTGCGGATGATGACCACCGCGGCCGAACTGGGTGCCATTATCATGCCGCCCGTGCCGGCATTTTATCATCGGCCTGAAACCATCGATCAGCTCATCGACCAGACTGTTAATCGGGTAATCGATCAGTTCGATATCGAATTACCGGAAGATCTCTTTATGCGCTGGCAGGGTGCATAAAGTTCCCCTGGCGCACTTATTTAGTGCATAAGCGCGCCTCGGATCACTCTTCGTGCATTTGACGCACCAAAAGTTAACAACGTCGCTTTTTCTCTTTTACTTCACTGCTATATTCCCCTCACAAACTCAGCGTTTTCGCCTGTCTGTCATCACGTTAACGGCGTGGATAACTTGCAGAACTGGCATGAAACATGCAAATTACTTTGCGCAAACACATCACGAACCACATAACAAAAAGCACTTCACTTGAGGGTAATCTATGAAAAAGCGTGTTCTGGCTCTTTCCCTGATGCTGGGCTTAACCAGTGCTGCCAGCGTCTTTGCGGCAGTTCCGGGTTCAATCCGTATCGGCACAGATCCAACTTACCCACCGTTTGAGTCGAAAGACGCGCAAGGCAAGTTAGTAGGCTTCGATATCGACCTCGCTAACGAAATCTGTAAACGCATTCATACCCAATGTACCTACGTTGAAAGCGACTTTGATGCGCTAATCCCCTCGCTGAAAGCGAAGAAAATTGATGCCATCATCTCCTCACTTTCCATCACAGCAAAACGTCAGGAAGAGATCGCCTTCTCGGAAAAACTCTATGCGGCGAACGCGCGTTTAGTCGCACCGAAGGGATCGAAAATTGAGCCGACCATTGAGTCGCTGAAAGGCAAAAACATCGGTCTGCTGCAGGGCACCACCCAGGAAACCTACGCCAATCAGAACTGGCGGCCAAAAGGGGTGAACGTTACGCCTTATGCTAACCAGGATCTGGTCTATCAGGATCTGAATGCCGGTCGTATTGATGCTGCCTTCCAGGATGAAGTGCAGGCCAGCGAAGGATTCCTGAAGCAGCCGGTCGGTAAAAATTACGCCTTCGCGGGTCCGGCCGTGAAAGATGACAAGATTTTTGGCGTCGGTACCGGCATGGGACTGCGTAAAGATGACAGCGAACTGAAAGCCGCCATCGACAAAGCTTTTGCTGATATACGTAAAGATGGCACTTACGACAAGATTGCGAAGAAATACTTCGATTTCAATGTGTACGGCGACTAATCATCCTGTCGCTTTACCCGCTGTGACCCGGCTGCCGTTGTGTCGGGCCTGAGCTGGTTCTGCCTGGCGCGGAAACCGGACAGGCTTTCTGGCGTATGGCATTCACACAGGAGAGGTAAGGCTAAACTGCCCGTCAATCACTGGCGGGCAGCGTTTCGTTTTCACCCCACGACAGGACCCTCTCGATGCTGTATGGCTATTCTGATGTAATTCTCCGGGGCACGCTGGTGACGCTGGAGCTGGCGCTCACCTCCGTCGTGCTGGCAGTGCTGCTGGGCCTGATAGGCGCAGGCGCGAAACTGTCGCGCAGCCGGCCACTGGCGATGATTTTTGAAGGCTACACCACGCTGATTCGTGGTGTGCCAGACCTCGTACTCATGCTGCTGATCTTCTATGGTCTGCAGATTGTCCTCAACCAGGTCACCGACGCACTGGGCATGGCGCAGTTTGATATCGACCCGATGGTTGCTGGTATCATCACGCTCGGCTTTATCTATGGTGCTTACTTCACCGAAACGTTCCGTGGCGCCTTTATGGCGGTGCCAAAAGGGCAGATTGAAGCGGCTACTGCGTTTGGCTTTACCGGCGCGCAGGTGTTCCGCCGCATTCTGTTTCCGGCCATGATGCGCTATGCGCTGCCGGGCATCGGAAATAACTGGCAGGTGATCCTGAAAGCTACCGCGCTGGTTTCGCTGCTGGGGCTGGAAGATGTGGTGAAGGCAACGCAGCTGGCGGGGAAAAGTACCTGGCAGCCGTTCTACTTCGCCATTGTCGCCGGTGTGATCTATCTGGTGTTCACTACGCTGTCGAACGGCGTGCTGTGGTGGCTGAACCGCCGCTATACGGTCGGTGTGAAGAGGGCGAGTTATGATTGAGATTATTCAGGAATACTGGAAATCGCTGCTCTGGACGGACGGCTATCGTTTTACCGGTGTGGCTATCACCCTGTGGCTGTTAATTCTCTCCGTCACCATTGGCGGCTGTCTGGCCATTCTGCTGGCGATAGCCCGGGTTTCGCCAAACCGTTTTATCAGCTTTCCGGTCTGGCTCTTTACCTACGTCTTTCGCGGCACGCCGCTCTATGTGCAGCTGCTGGTGTTCTACTCCGGCATGTACACGCTGGAGATTGTGAAAGGCACTGAACTGCTGAATGCCTTTTTCCGCAGTGGTCTGAACTGTACGCTGCTCGCCTTCACCCTCAACACCTGCGCCTACACCACGGAAATTTTTGCCGGTGCGATTCGCTCGGTGCCACACGGTGAAATTGAGGCGGCACGGGCGTACGGCTTCTCTACTTTTAAACTTTATCGCTGCATTATCCTGCCATCGGCGCTGCGTACGGCACTGCCGGCCTACAGCAACGAAGTGATTCTGATGCTGCACTCCACGGCGCTGGCCTTCACCGCCACCGTGCCGGATCTGCTGAAAATCGCGCGGGATATTAACTCGGCGACCTATCAGCCGTTTACCGCCTTTGGTCTGGCGGCTGTGTTGTACCTGATTATCTCTTACGTGTTGATCAGCCTGTTCCGCCTGGCGGAACGTCGCTGGCTGGCCCACGTGAAACCCTCTTCATCGCATTGAGAAGAACTATGGCTGACAATAAATTAAGCGTCACCGAATTGCATAAACGTTACGGTGAACATGAAGTGCTGAAAGGGGTCTCGTTAACTGCTAAAGCGGGCGATGTGATTAGTATCATTGGATCGTCCGGTTCAGGGAAAAGTACCTTTTTACGCTGCATTAACTTCCTCGAAAAACCGAGTGAAGGCAGCATCATGGTGAATAACCAACAAATTACCTTAGTCCGTGACAAAGATGGTCAGCTCAAAGTGGCTGACAAAGAGCAGCTGCGCGCGTTACGTACCAGCCTGACCATGGTGTTCCAGCACTTTAATCTGTGGAGTCACATGACCGTGCTGGAAAACGTGATGGAAGCGCCGATTCAGGTGCTGGGGCTGAGCAAAGCGGCGGCGCGTGAGCGTGCCATCAAATACCTCGATAAAGTCGGGATTGATGCGCGGGCGCAGGCAAAATATCCGGTGCACCTTTCTGGTGGTCAGCAGCAGCGTGTGTCGATTGCGCGCGCGCTGGCGATGGAGCCAGAAGTGTTGCTGTTTGACGAACCCACTTCGGCGCTTGATCCGGAACTGGTCGGGGAAGTACTGCGCATCATGCAGAAGCTGGCGGAAGAAGGAAAAACTATGGTGGTGGTGACCCACGAGATGGAGTTTGCCCGTCACGTCTCAAATCACGTGATTTTCCTGCATCAGGGAAAAATCGAAGAGCAGGGTCCGCCTGCGGAGGTGTTCGGCAGCCCGAAAAGTCCGCGTTTACAGCAGTTCCTCAAGGGATCGCTGAAGTAACGGTTATCGGGGAGGACAGGTGCGGGAAGCAGGACTCCGGCGTTACGTGCCCTGCGCCGGTACGCTGCCTGCCCGCTGCTTCACGTCTGCAGTAACTTCAGCGCCGTGTCCTCATCGGTCACCAGACCCGATACCCAGCCGCCCTGTAAGGCGGCTCGGATCGCCGGGTACTTGCGTTCGCTACCGGCAAAGCCAATGATTTTGCGTTGTGTCTGACTTTCCAGATGCACGCTGGTCAGGAGTTCATCCGTTTCCCCCCACACGCGTTCACCCTGCTGATTGAAAAAGTGACCGAGCATCTCGCCTGCGACGCCACGCGCATTCAGCGCCTCAACCTGCGCATCGGTAATAAATCCCTCGGCGTTCAGTGGACAGCCTGGCATCACTTCGCCAATCCCGACAAAGGCTACGTCTGCCCGTAAGGCGCGTTCGGTGACGCGCTGGTAGACCTTATGCTGCACCCACATCGCTTTATCCTCAGGCGTGTCGGCGTAGAGGGGGGCCGGAATAAAGAAATACTTACCCTGCATCTTTTCGGCCATCTTCAGCGGGACATCATAACGTGTTCCGGAATCATCCCGCGCGATGGCGCCAATCATCGAAACGCAATGATGCTGCGGGCGATCCACCCAGGGTAACGCGTCGATGATAGAGCGTAAGGTTTTACCGGAACCAATACCAAAGACCTGTGGCGCTTCCTCACTGATGAACTGTGCCATCACCGCCGCCCCTTCGACTGCCAGCATTTGCTGAATGGCATCCTCGTTCAGACTGGCCGAGGGCACGACGCGACAGAGATCCAGACCAAACTTCTCCTTGACCTCACGCGCCAGCTGCAGACAGTGCGTGACGGGATGATCGATTTTTACGTTTACCATGCCCATTTCACGAGCACTGGATACCAGACGCTGCGCCACCTGGCGCGATAATCCCAGTGCCTGCGCAATCTCCTGCTGTGTCACGCCCGCAACGTAATACATCCACGCGGCACGCGCGGCCAGCTCCTGCTTTTTCTCTTCTCTGCTCATCACGCTGTTCCGTCGAATTCAGGGAGACATCTTAACGCGAGCCGTGCAAAAAGCGCTAATCGGGCAAAAGCCCAATACAAGAGCAAAAGCATTATTTGTGACAGAGCTCGCAGAAGGGTCTGCGTGATGAACACTATGCTAACGGCTATCGGGCAAATGCCCCTCATCGTGGCAAATGTTTAATCGAGGCGATTATGACCAATCAATCCGTGTGGATGCATATCGGCGCAGGATCTTTTCATCGGGCACATCAGGCGTGGTATCTGCATCAGTTGCGTAAGCAGGGCGACGAAAGCTGGGGCATCGCGCTGGGCAATATCCGCCAGGACGCCGCGCCGCTGCTTGATCAGCTCGCGCAGCAGCAGGGCGAATATGTGCTGGAAACCGTGACGCCTGAAGGTGAGCGCGACTATGAAACCATCACGTCGCTGCGCAAAATTTTGCCCTGGGACAGCGACATCAGCGCGCTGATTGAGCAGGGCGCGCGTGCGGAAACGCGTGTGATTAGCTTCACCGTGACTGAAGCAGGCTACTACCTGACGCCCGCGTTTACGCTGGATCTCAGTCAGGCGGACGTGAAGGCCGATCTGGGTGGCGATATCCGCACCCTCTACGGCGCACTCAGCCGCATTCTGACACAGCGAGTTGCCGAGGGCGGGGCACCGGTCACGCTGCTGAACTGCGACAATCTGCGGCACAATGGTGAGCGTTTCCGTGACGCCTTCCTGGCGTTTCTGACTGCCAAAGGCGATACCACGCTGGCCGACTGGGTGCGTGCACAGACCCGTTCACCGAATACCATGGTCGATCGCATAACGCCGCGACCCACCCCGCAGGTGGCCGAACGCGTGCAGGCGGCGACCGGCAAACAGGATGGCGCAGCAGTAATGGCCGAATCTTTTATTCAGTGGGTCATTGAGGATGATTTCATTGCCGGACGCCCGGCACTGGAAAAGGCGGGCGTAGAGCTGGTGGAATCGGTGCTGCCGTGGGAAGAAGCGAAAATTCGCATCCTCAATGCGACCCATGCCGCGATTGCCTGGGCGGGCACGCTGATTGGGCTGAACTATATTGATGAGAGCACCCGTCATCCGGCCATTTATCAACTGGCGCACGACTACGTGACCCAGGATGTCATTCCCTCACTTTCGCCCAGCCCGCTCGATCTGGCGGATTATCGCGATGTGGTGCTGGCCCGCTTCAGTAATCCCTATATTCAGGACACCAATCAGCGCGTCGGTGCCGATGGCTTGTCCAAAATTCCCGGCATGGTGACGCCAACCCTGCAGGCGTGTTACCAGCGCGGCGTGCAGCCGGCCGCAACGGCGGTGATCCCGGCACTCTTCTTCCTGTTTATGCAGCGTTGGGCCAGTGACGACTTACCCTATCCCTATCAGGATGGTGCGCTTCAGGTCGAATTGCTGCGTAAACAGTTTGCCAGCGCCGATCCGCTCCGTGCGTTCCTGAGCGATCGCGCGCTGTTTGCGGAACTGGCGTCCGATAGGGCGTTTCATGAGCTGGTGACGCGCCGGGTGACGAGTCTGCAGCAGTGGCTGAAGCAGCCTGAACTGGCGGCGGTGTAATCATGTATCTCGGTATTGATATCGGTACTTCAGAGCTTAAAGCGCTGATCGTGAACACTCAGGGTGAGATTGTGGCGTCTCAGCACGCCACGCTCAGCGTGCAGCGTCCGCATCCTCACTGGGCAGAACAGGAACCTGAACGCTGGTGGCAAGCCTGCTGTGAGGTTCTGACGGAATTGCGTCATCATTTTCCTCAGGCATGGGCTGAGATTCGCGCGATAGGATTGTCCGGTCAGATGCACGGGGCCGTGCTGCTGGATGCCGGGGGCAGGGTGCTGCGTCCATGTATCCTGTGGAACGACACGCGCAGTGCACCGCAGTGTGAAAGGCTGGCGAAGCACCATCCCCGGATGATAGCGATCAGCGGCAATATGATTATGCCTGGCTTCACTGCACCGAAGCTCTGCTGGGTTGCGGAACATGAGCCAGAAATCTTCAGCCGCATCGATAAGGTTCTGCTGCCGAAAGATTACCTGCGCTGGCGTCTGACCGGGCGCTTTGTCACTGAGCCTTCGGATGCTGCCGGAACGCTGTGGCTCGACGTGTCACGGCGTGACTGGTCGGACGAACTGCTGGCCATCACTGGATTGAAGCGTTCCCAAATGCCTGAACTGGTGGAAGGCAGTGCAGTAAGTGGACATCTGCAGCCGACACTGGCGAGCGAGTGGGGCTTATCCACCTTAGTCAAGGTTGCAGGAGGCGGCGGGGACAATGCCGCGTCGGCCGTCGGGGTAGGTGCGGTGAACGCCGGGGATGCTTTTATCTCACTGGGGACGTCCGGGGTGATTTTTGTCGTCAATGACCGTTTACAGGCGGACCCGCAATCCGGGGTGCACGCCTTTTGCCATGCGCTACCGGGCCGCTGGCATCAGATGAGTGTGATGCTCAGCGCCGCCAGTTGTCTACGCTGGCTGTGCAATCTGCTGTCAGTGAGTGAAAGCCATCTGATGGAGGAGATGGCACAGCTCAGTGATGAACAGCTGCGTAGCGCCCCGATTTTTTTGCCCTATCTCTCCGGGGAGCGCACCCCTCACAACGATCCTGACGCCTCCGGTGCTTTCTTCAATCTGCGGCATGAAATGCCGCGCGCCCTGCTGGGCTATGCGGTGATTGAAGGCGTGGCATTTGGACTGGCTGATGGGGCAGAGGCGCTTGGCGAGGCCCGGCACCACATTCAGCAATACAGCCTCACCGGTGGGGGAGCGCGCAGCACGCTGTGGGCGCAATTGATTGCCGATGTGCTGCAACTGCCGGTTATTACCCACCCGGCCAGCGCCTCTGGCGCGCTGGGGGCGGCACGTCTGGCGTGGCTGGCTGAGGGCGGTGCTGAGCATGAGGTGTGTCTGAAGCCGCCAGTCCAGGCGCGCTATCAACCGAACAACGCTCGCGGAGCCGTGCTGCAACAGCGGCTGCGTCTGTTCCGGGAACTTTACATCCAGCAGCAACAGGTGCGTAACCTGCTGCCTGCATAACGACTAACCAAACAGAAGGTGATTGTGATGCAATCGAATGAATACTGGTTTGGCTTACCGAAAAAGATGTTCTGGGGCTTCCTCGCTATCGCCATCTTTATGGCGGGTGATGGCTTTGAAATGGCGTTTCTGTCGCGCCATATCACCGACATGGGCTTTTCGCCCGCGCAGTCTGCCGTCGTGTTCACCTTCTATGGTCTGGCAGCAGCGCTGGCAGCCTGGGCATCGGGCGTGGTCGCCGAGCTGATCACGCCGCAGCGCGCGATGCTGATTGGCTTTGTGCTGTGGATCGTCATGCATGCACTGTTTATGTCGCTTGGGCTTGGGCTGCGTAATTATCCCCTTATGGTGCTGTTTTACGGCATTCGCGGGCTGGCTTATCCGCTGTTTATCTACTCTTTCATGATGATGCTGGTGCAGGTCTTACCGCGCGAGAAACTGGCGGCGGCGACCGGCTGGTTCTGGGCGATGTATTCAATCGGCATTGGCGTGGTGGGCAGCTATCTGCCCAGTCTGACCATTCCGATGCTGGGGGAGACCGGAACGCTGTGGCTGGCCATCATCTGGGTCGCCTGTGGTGGGATTCTTGCCTGGTTCAGCCTGCGCAACGTGCCGGTAGATCGTTCCCGCGTGAATCTGCCGATGCGTGAGAAGATGACAGAGATGTCGCGTGCCGTGACCATCCTGTTCACCAATCAGCATGTCTTTTATGCCTGCCTGATTCGCATCATCAACACGCTGTCGCTGTTTGGTTTCGCCATTATCATGCCACTGCTGTTTGTCGACCGTCTCGGCTTTACCCTTTCTGAATGGCTACAGATCTGGGCGGTGTTCTTCTTTGTTACCATCTTTACGAATATCTTCTGGGGCCTCACCGGTGAGAAGCTAGGCTGGATCCGTCAGGTACGCTGGTTTGGTTGCCTGGGCATGGCTATCTCCAGCCTGACATTCTATTACCTGCCGCTGCATGCGGGGCATAATTTCTGGGTCGCATTAATTCCTGCGGTCATGCTGGGGATCTTTGTTGCCGCGTTTGTGCCGATGACCGCCGTCTTTCCGACGCTGGAGCCGCATCACAAAGGGGCAGCGGTCTCGATTTACAATCTCTCCGCGGGACTCAGTAACTTTGTGGCACCGGCTATCGCCTCCATCATGCTGCCATTCTTCGACATCGTCGGAGTGGTATGGGCCTATACCGCGCTGTATGTGTTCGCTGGCGTGCTGACCTTTATTATCCGCGTGCCACAACCGGGGCACACGCGGGAAGAGAAGGCAATGCAGTCGCGGGTGGCCGGACAGCGTAGCTAATTACCCCTGCGGCGGCCCTGGGCCGCTGCAGGGTTATCCTGCGACATCCTGTAAGGCTTCCTGCAAATCGTACCAGCGGAAGCCGAAACCAGAGGCTTCCAGCCGCTTTGGCAGCACATGCTGTCCTCCCAACACCAGTACCGACGATTCGCCCATCATGAGCTTAATGGCGCTGGCTGGCGTGCGCATAAAGGCCGGACGATGCATCACCCGCCCCAGCGTGGCGGCAAACTGCTCATTACGTACCGCGTAAGGGGCCACCATGTTGAACGGGCCGTGCAGATCCTCATGATCCAGCAGCCAGAGAATCGCGTTGACCATGTCATCAATATGGATCCATGGCATATACTGTTTGCCACTGCCGATCGGCCCGCCCGCGCCAAACTTAAAGGGGAGTTTCATTTTACTGAGTGCGCCGCCTTCACGAGCCAGCACCACGCCGGTGCGTATCAGGCAGACGCGGGTGCGCTCACTCGCGGCGCTGAGCGCCAGCTGCTCCCAGCGGGCGCAGAGCTGATGGGTAAACTCATCCTGTCCCTGGTCCTCTTCAGTCAGCACCAGATCGCCGGTATTGCCATAGAAGCCAGTTGCCGAACCAGAAATCAGGACGGCGGGTGGCGTTGCACTGGCATTAATCAGTGAGGCAATCTGCTCGGTGATCTGCCAGCGGCTTTCGCACAGCTGCTGTTTGTGCGGCTCCGTCCAGCGCTTGTCGGCGATGGGTTCTCCCGCCAGATTAATTACCGCATCGATGTTATCCAGATTCGATTGTTGCGCCAGGCCTGACCAGAGTGCGACGTTCTCGCCCAGTTTTTCACGTGCGCTGACCACGTCACGTGTCACCACGCTTATCTGATGCCCCAGCTGTTGCAGGCGCGGGATCAGGTGTCGGCCAATCAGTCCCGTGCCACCGGTAATTAGAATGTGCATGTTGCGGCTCCCTTGATGTTTTTGTTATTTGCACCTTTCAGCATAGAAGAGTCGAGCCATTCCAGAGTGAGTCGCGTCGCGCTTTCTTATTCCGGTGGCAGAGATCGGAGCAGCTCAGCGTTGCCTTCGCAAAAAAAAATCGGTAAACATGATGCAACCCTGACAGCCAATTGAGGTAACCGATGAATTATCCGTCCATCACCCTGTGGTCAGATTCATCATTTTTCAGTCCTTACGCTATGTCTGCCTATGTTGCTCTTACCGAAAAAGGGATCCCATTCCAGCTGAAACGTGTCGATCTGTCGCAGAATCAGCAAAACGCCGCAGCATACCGCGAGCTGTCGCTGACCTGCCGTGTGCCGACTCTCCAGATTGATGACTTCCTGTTAAGCGAATCCTCGGCGATTACGGAATATCTCGAAGAGCGTTTTCCTGCCCCCGAATTTGAACGCCTCTATCCACGTGACCGTGAGAAGCGCGCCCGTGCCAGGGAGATTCAGGCCTGGCTACGCAGTGACTTCCTGTGGATCCGTCAGGAGCGTCCGACAGAAGTGTTGTTTGCTGGTGAGCGTTTTGCGCCACTGACTGCGTCAGCGCAGCAGGCGGTGGATAAACTGGTTACCGCTGTCGATCGTCTGCTGCCTGAGGGGCAACAGAACCTGTTTGGTGAGTGGTCCATCGCGGATACCGATCTGGCAGTAATGCTTAACCGGCTGGTATTACATGGCGATCCTTTGCCCGCCCGTCTGCGGCATTATGCTGAGTTTCAGTGGCAGCGCGCCTCGGTGCAGCTGTGGTTAGCAGAAAGTGGTAAAAATCGGTAACAGCCAGGGCTTGCTCAGGCTGTCGGAAGTGATTACCTTACGCCACATAAAAATAACGACGTGGCAAACTGCGTACACAACTGTACGCCAAACAGGAAAGGGTTACTGATGGTGGATCAAACTGCGGGTGACGGCATCGAGTGGGTCGATATCGTAAACGAAGAGAATGAAGTCGTTGCTCAGGCGACACGTGCGCAGATGCGTGCTCAATGCCTGCGTCACCGCGCTACCTATATTGTGGTTCATGACGGTATGGGTAAGATTCTGGTACAGCGTCGCACCGAGATAAAAGATTTTATGCCGGGCAAACTCGACGCAACCGCGGGCGGCGTGGTGCAGAGCGGTGAAGATATGCTGGAATCTGCGCGACGTGAAGCAGAAGAGGAGTTAGGGATCGCCGCGGTGCCATTTGCTGAACATGGCAAATTCTACTTCGAAGATCAGCACTGTCGTGTCTGGGGCGGTCTGTTCAGTTGTGTGTCACACGGGCCATTCGCCATGCAGGAATCGGAAGTCGATGAGATTATCTGGATGACGCCCGATGAGATCACCGCGCGTTGTGATGAGTTCACCGATGATTCGCTGAAAGCGCTCTCCCTGTGGATGAGCCGCAACGGCGATAACCGGGCCTGAAAACAGGCGCCTTAATTCAGGTTATTCATCTGCATCAGACCGGGCCGCTTTGTTACCGGCGAAAAAAAGGCATGCTCTGGGGCATGCCTTTTTCGTTATGACCAGCCGTTTAGCCTTCAGCCTGCTGAGACTGAATGGCGGTCAGGGCGATGGTGTAGACGATGTCATCCACCAGCGCACCGCGAGACAGGTCATTAACCGGCTTACGCATACCCTGCAGCATCGGTCCGATGGAGATCAGATCGGCTGAACGCTGTACTGCTTTGTAGGTGGTGTTACCGGTGTTGAGATCCGGGAAGATAAACACAGTAGCGCGCCCGGCAACCTGGGAATTCGGCGCTTTAGATTTCGCCACATCTTCCATGATCGCGGCGTCATACTGCAGCGGACCATCGATCACCAGATCAGGACGTTTCTCCTGCGCAATGCGCGTTGCTTCACGCACTTTCTCAACGTCGCTGCCCGCACCTGACGTGCCAGTAGAGTAGGAGATCATCGCAACACGCGGATCGATACCAAAGGCGCTGGCAGAATCAGCTGACTGGATAGCGATCTCAGCCAGCTGCTCAGCGGTCGGATCCGGGTTAATGGCACAATCACCGTAAACCAGCACCTGCTCCGGCAGCAGCATAAAGAACACCGAGGATACCAGTGAGCTGTTAGGCGCGGTTTTGATCAACTGCAGCGGCGGACGAATGGTGTTGGCGGTCGTATGAACCGCACCTGACACCAGGCCATCCACTTCGCCGCTCTCCAGCATCATGGTGCCGAGTACCACGTTATCTTCCAGCTGCTCCTGAGCGACGACCTCGGTCATGCCTTTGCTCTTACGCAGCTCAACCAGACGCGGCACATAGTTTTCACGAACCTGTTCCGGGTCAACAATCTCAACGCCTTTGCCCAGTTCAACACCCTGAGCCGCAGCGACACGCTGAATCTCCTCCGGGTTACCTAACAGTACGCAGGTGGCGATGCCGCGTTCAGCACAGATAGCAGCCGCTTTAACCGTACGCGGCTCATCACCCTCTGGCAGCACCACGCGTTTGCCCGCTTTACGCGCCAGCTCGGTAAGCTGATAGCGGAAGGCGGGTGGTGACAGGCGACGGCTGCGTTCAGATGTGGCGGTCAGTGACTCAATCCACTCTGCATTAATGTAGCTGGCGACATATTCCTGCACTTTCTCGATGCGCTGCGTGTCATCAGCAGGCACTTCAAGATTAAAGCTCTGCAGGCTCAGTGAGGTCTGCCAGGTATTGGTTTTCACCATAAACACCGGCAGGCCGGTCTGGAAGGCGCGGTCGCAGAGACGGGCAATGCGATCGTCAATCTCGTAGTTACCGGTCAGCAGGATTGCGCCAATCTCAATGCCGTTCATCGCGGCCAGACAGGCGGCGACCAGCACATCCGGACGGTCAGCAGAAGTCACCAGCAGTGAGCCAGGACGAAAATGCTCCAGCATGTGCGGAATACTGCGGGCGCAGAAGGTAACAGATTTAACCCGGCGAGTCTGAATCTCACCTTCATTGATGATGCGAGCATCCAGGTGGCGGCACATATCGATCGCGCGGGTAGCAATCAGATCAAAGCTCCACGGCACGCAGCCCAGCACCGGCAGCGGACTGTCTGAGAACAGTTGCTTAGGATCGATATTGGCAATACTGGCTTTTGATGAGTCATCAAAGATTTCTGACAGGTCAGGGCGGGTACGTCCCTGATCGTCAACCGGTGCGTTGAGTTTGTTGATGATCACGCCAGTGATATTTTTGTTCTTCTGACCGCCGAAGCTGCTTTGCGTCAGTTCAATGCGCTCTTTCAGCTGTGCCGGAGAGTCATTGCCCAGCGCCATCACGAAGACGATTTCCGCGTTCAGGGTTTTCGCGATTTCATAGTTCAGCGCGTTGGCGAACTGATGCTTACGGGTTGGAACCAGACCTTCAACCAGCACCACTTCCGCATCCTGGGTGTTGGCATGGTAACGGGAGATGATCTCTTCCATCAGCACATCCTGCTGGTTGGAGCCCAGCAGTGACTCAACACGCGACATCTGCAGCGGTTCTGCGGCAGGAATCGAGGAGTTCTTACGGATGATGGTGGTGGTTTGATCCGGGGTGTCGCCGCCAGCACGTGGCTGAGCAATTGGCTTAAAGACGCTAAGGCGAACGCCTTTACGTTCCATGGCGCGAATAACGCCAAGGCTGACGCTGGTCAGGCCGACGCTGGTGCCGGTCGGAATGAGCATAATTGTACGTGACACGTTTGAACCTCTCAGTAGTGGCAGGGTGTCAAAAACAACTCCGTCAGCCTGAGCTGACGGAGAGAAGTATTTTACGCAGTCAGACGCGCGGCGTCCTGGGCAATGACCAGCTCTTCGTTGGTCGGAATGACCAGCGCCGGGCGGGTGCCTTCTTTATTGATGTAACCTGACTTGCCGAAACGGGCCGCCAGGTTGCGCTCGTGGTCGACGTCGAAGCCCAGCAGTGCCAGTTTTTTCAGTGAAAGCTCACGGACCATCGCGGCATTTTCACCGATGCCGCCAGTGAACACGACGGCGTCAAGACGGCCATCCATCAGCGCGGTGTAGCTGCCGATATATTTCGCCAGGCGATGACAGAAGACATCCATTGCGCGCTTCGCATCTTCTTTGGTGGTGTAGTTGTCTTCTACGTAGCGGCAGTCGCTGGTGACTTCGGTCAGACCTAACAGGCCTGACTCTTTGGTCAGCAGTTTATTGATGGCGTCAACGCTCATACCCAGCGTATCGTGCAGGAAGAAGATGATCGCGGGATCGATGTCGCCACTGCGGGTTCCCATCACCAGACCTTCCAGCGGAGTCAGACCCATTGAGGTGTCTACGCACTCGCCGTTACGAATGGCAGAAACTGAACCACCATTACCGAGGTGACAGGTGATAATGTTCAGGGACTCAAGCGGCTTATTAAGCATTTTGGCGGCTTCGTGAGTCACATAGAAATGGCTGGTGCCATGCGCGCCATAGCGACGAACGCCATGCTCTTTATATAATTTGTACGGTAGCGCATAGAGATAAGACTCTTCCGGCATTGTCTGATGGAAAGCGGTGTCGAATACCGCGACATTCTTATCTGACAGGTGCGGGAAGTTTTTCATCGCTTCATCAATACCGATCAGATGAGCCGGATTGTGCAGCGGTGCAAAAGAGGAGGCGTCTTTGATGCCCTGTACCACGTCTTCAGTGATGATGACTGACTGCGTCAGCTTCTCGCCGCCATGTACGATACGATGGCCGATTGCAGCAATTTGTGCCGAAAGCTCAGGTTTTTGTGCCAGAATGGTTTTAACGATAAAGTTCAGCGCTTCGCTGTGCGCTGCGCCAGCACCCAGAGGCGCTTCCTGTTTTTCGCCTTCCAGCTTCCATTTGATGCGGGCTTCAGGAAGATGGAAACATTCCGCCAGGCCTGACAGGAACTCTTCACCGCTGGCAGGGTTAAGGATGGCAAACTTGAGGGAAGAGCTGCCACAGTTCAGAACCAGAACTAACTTACTCGACATGGAAGTACCTATTTTTTGAGAGTGGCTAAATATAACGCAATCAGACTATCAGCGTAGCCCATGAAAGCTGGTAGATTAATGACAAACATCATGCGGTAGACAGAAATTCTCAATTCCGCAAAAAATTTTAGCAATCTTACGTGAAAATTTTAAGATTGCCTTGTCGAAATATGGCTCAGGCCTCTTCCCAAAGGCGCATTCCGCTCCCGGAGAGGTTTAAAACGGCGTCAGAATAGCCGGAGTCCTCTTTAAAGACAAAAATAATTGAAGGTTGTTACGTAAAGTTGTGTCTTTATAACTATTTTTTAATCTTTGCAGCATTAGTTGAGGTGAGCCATGGCGAATGAATCTGGCAGTACCAATTGGTTTCGGATGTTTCAGCGCGGCCAACACTATATGAAGACCTGGCCCGCTGATAAGCGCCTGGCCCCGGTGTTCCCGGAAAACCGCGTTTCATCGGCAACGCGTTTCGCCATTCGCTTTATGCCACCTCTGGCGATTTTTACGCTGACCTGGCAGATTGCGATGGGCGGTCAGTTAGGTCCGGCAGTAGCAACGGCGCTGTTTGCCTGCAGCCTGCCGATGCAGGGACTGTGGTGGCTGGGTAAGCGTTCAGTAACGCCGCTACCGCCTACGCTGCTTAACTGGTTTCATGAAGTGCGTGCCCGGCTGGAAGAAGCGGGGCAGGCGATAGCACCGGTAGAAGGCAAGCCGACTTATCAGGCACTGGCCGATCTGCTTAAGCGGGCGTTTAAACAACTCGACCGCACCTTCCTCGACGATCTCTGACCCATCCCGGGCTGGCGGTAAAATAGTTGCCGCTAACCTGCGGCTAAATCAAAGAAAGACGATACGGCGATTCCCGTGTTGCTAACGCTGTGCAATCATTTCTTCATTGTCGATTAACTGAGCGGTCTCTGACCGGGAGTAAATGATGGAAATGACCCATGCGCAGCGTCTGATTCTTACCAACCAGTACAAAATCATGACCATGCTTGAGCCGGAAAACGCTGAACGTTTTCGCCGTTACCAGACCATTATCGAACGCGGTTATGCGCTGCAGATGCGCGAGCTGGATAAAGAGTTTGGCGAACTGAGTGAAGCGATCTGCCGGACAGTGATCGACATAATGGAGATGCATCACGCACTGCACGTCTCCTGGTCGAATCTTAAAGAGAAAAGTCAGGTTGAGGAGCGCCGTCTCGCCTTTCTGGGCTTTGATGCGGCAACAGAAGCACGCCTGCTGGGCTACGTCCGTTTTATGGTCAATACCGAAGGGCGTTATACCCACTTCGATTCCGGTACACACGGTTTTAACGCGCAGACCCCGATGTGGGAAAAGTATCAACGGATGTTAGCTTTGTGGCAGACTTGTCCGCGCCAGTACCATTTAAGTGCAAACGAAATTGCGCAAGTGATTAATGCCTGATGAGGAGAAGCGCGTGACCTACAGAGGTTTTCTATTTGATTTAGACGGCACGCTGGTAGATTCACTGCCAGCGGTTGAACGAGCCTGGAGCCAGTGGGGTGCCCGTCATGGTATCGCCGCTGATGAGATCCTGGATTTCATCCATGGCAAACAGGCGATTACCTCTCTGCGTCATTTCATGGCAGGCCAGTCGGAAGAGGCTATCCAGGCAGAGTTTGTCGCGCTGGAGCAGGCTGAAGCGGCAGACACCGACGGTGTGCAGGCGCTGCCAGGCGCCCATGCGCTGCTGAACCGGCTGAATGAGTTGCAGATTCCCTGGGCGATAGTCACCTCTGGCTCGGTGCCGGTCGCTCATGCCCGTCACAAAGCGGCAGGATTACCGAAGCCCGCCGTGTTCATTACCGCTGAGCAGGTCGCTAAAGGCAAACCTGAGCCCGATCCTTACCTGCTTGGTGCGGAGAAGCTGGGGTTAGCGGCGACGTCATGTGTGGTGGCAGAAGATGCACCCGCGGGTATTTTATCCGGCCTGAACGCGGGTTGTGCGGTAATTGCCATCAATGCTCCGGCGGAGACACCGCGGCTGGATGACGTGGCGCTTCGGCTCGACTCACTGGCGTCTCTGGTTGTCACCCGCGAGTCTGACGGCAGCTTTACCTTCAGCCAGCAGGCTTAAAGATTTGCCCGGCGGCCAGGCCGTCGGGTTTACAGTGGCGTATCCTGCGAAATTTCATCCAGCGACAGGCTGAAACTCGGAATAAACACCTCAACGAAGTAATCCATCTCCAGCGAACGCCGCTGCGCTAACGTCTTTTCCAGTCGCGCTTTGGCCAGTAAAAATTCGTTATTTCCGGCAGACAACTCCTCAAGACACTTAACGTAGGCGCAGAGTGCATCCGCCTGTTTCACAACGGCCTGCTCCTCTTCACTGTGCAGATGCTCATCAATCAGCGGGCGATAGATTGCCTGAAACTCTTCCGGCAGCATCTCAATCAGCTTCTGCTGGGCAATCTTCTCGATTTTCTTATATTCGTGGGCAATCTGTGCGTTGTAATACTTAACCGGAGTGGGTAAATCGCCGGTGAGCACTTCGCTGGCGTCATGATAAAGCGCCAGCATGGCGATGCGGTCGGCATTAAGCGAGCCGCCAAATTTAAGATTTTTGATGACGGCTAGCGCGTGCGCCACCATGGCGACCTGCAGACTGTGTTCAGAAACATTCTCGGTACGCACATTGCGCATCAGTGGCCAGCGGTTGATCAGCTTAAGACGGGAGAGGTGAGCAAAGAAGTGGCTTTGTGTCATGAGCGTTCCTGTTAGCAGGCAGGGGAGAGACAGGCTCTCCCCAAATAGCATCAGTATACGCGGGCGTGATTACTGGCGATAGCCTTGCAGGAAGCGACCAAATTTATTAATCGCCATCTCCAGATCATCCACACGAGGCAGCGTAACAATGCGCAGGTGATCGGGCCATGGCCAGTTGAACGCGCTACCCTGTACCAGCAGCACCTTCTCCTGAAGGAGAAAATCCAGCACCATTTTTTGATCGTCAAAGATATTAAATTTTTTGGCGTCAATTTTTGGGAACATGTAGAGCGCGCCCTGCGGCTTCACACAGCTGACGCCGGGAATATCGTTGATCAATTCCCAGGCACGCTGGCGCTGCTCATAGAGACGACCGCCAGGCATGATAAATTCGCTGATGCTCTGGTAGCCGCCGAGCGCTGTCTGGATGGCATGCTGGGCCGGTACGTTGGCACACAGGCGCATAGACGCCAGCATCTCCAGCCCTTCAATGTAGCCTTTCGCATGTTTCTTCGGCCCGTTGAGTACCATCCAGCCCTGACGGAAGCCGGCTACACGATAGGTTTTAGACAGGCCATTGAAGGTCACGGTCAGCAGATCCGGGGCCAGGGCAGCGATGCAGTGGTGCTGTGCCTCGTCGTAAAGGATCTTGTCGTAGATCTCATCAGCAAAGATGATCAGGTTATGCTGACGCGCAATTTTAACCACTTCTAACAGCAGTTCTTTGCTGTAGACCGCGCCGGTCGGGTTATTCGGGTTGATAATTACAATACCACGGGTACGGGGTGTTATCTTGCTGCGGATATCATCCAGGTCAGGGAACCAGCCTGCTGACTCATCACACAGATAGTGCACCGCTTTTCCGCTGGAGAGGGAAACCGCAGCCGTCCACAACGGATAGTCAGGTGCTGGCACCAGCATTTCGTCGCCGCTGTTCAGTAACGCCTGCATCGCCTGGACAATGAGTTCTGAAACGCCGTTGCCAATGTAGATATCTTCTACCGTGACATCACGCATGTCGCGCGCCTGATAGTGCTGCATGATCGCTTTACGGGCGGAATAGAGCCCCTTGGAGTCGCAATAGCCCTGAGCGCTGGGAAGATTACGAATTACATCGACCAGAATCTCGTCCGGTGCTTCGAAACCGAACGGCGCCGGATTGCCGATGTTCAGTTTAAGAACTTTATTGCCTTCTTCTTCGAGGCGCTTCGCCTCTTTCAGGACCGGGCCACGGATGTCATAGCAGACGTTATCGAGTTTTCCGGATTTATCTATTTGAAAAGTCATTGTTACCGCCTTAACGGGCAGAATCCTTTTTGGCTGCCACTGAAATCGAACCAGCACAATGTACTCTCCTGCCGGTCACAAATGAAGGGTGCCGCCCCGTTTTGGCGGGTTCGACAACTTTTTAGACGGTGAGTAGCGTAAAAAAGATTTAACAAGGCGTGAGATGGTTGATAAAACCAAAAATGATGTATATAGAAATATTTTAAACTATCTAAAGGGGTGCTGAGACAACATAAGGCTCTGGTATTGTGAAATGAAATATGAACGTTATGTAAAGGACGCTTTTCTTTGCACCTGAGATATACACCCAGGTAAATAGTTAAAGGATATTTTATAAATGTTCACTTTGTGGACAATTTTATGACGCGTGCAACGTCTACGCCTTAACACTGCTTAAGAGTTGCCTGTTTAAGGCCTTGTGATCGCCGGAAAATTACCAAATGACGAGGCGTTTCTGGCGCGCATTTATCAGGATTGTGAGCAGTACTTAACACTTCTTCACTAAATTTCGGAACGCTGAAGGCTTAAAAAGTGATCAATAATGTGGCATAAGGGTCCGGAAATGCCCTTAGCACAAAATTTACAGCGCTTTTCACAAAATCATTTCCATTTTGAAGTCAAAAATGATTAAGTATAATTTATTATTTAATGCACATGGCCGCTTCGTCTTACTGGCCTGAAAAGTGCGATTTTTATCCCGCCCGATTATTTCTGGTGGGAATAAGACAACTACGCAGCTTCCTGCATTTGCGCACCCCAGCGCCATCGGTTCAGAAGTTGTATCTGTCTTGAAAAGTACTATGGATTGAAAAGCGCTATGGCCCTTTCAGGGGAGTCAACAGTGCAGGATCCACATAAATTTTTTTTGTGTCAGTCTTCACACAGGACTGTCATTAAGCACCATTACTGCTTATCACTTTGATAAGCTTGTAATAACACCAGGGTAGTAGTTCGTAAAAATCTTATAAGTGAAGAAAAAACATGACTAATGCAAATCGTCCGATACTTAATCTCGACCTCGATCTGCTGAGAACTTTCGTTGCCGTTGCGGATTTGAATACCTTTGCAGCGGCCGCTGCAGCGGTCTGCAGAACGCAGTCAGCAGTCAGTCAGCAAATGCAGCGTCTGGAACAACTGGTAGGTAAAGAGCTGTTTGCCAGACATGGACGTAACAAGCTGTTAACAGAGCACGGTATCCAGCTTTTAGGCTATGCGAGAAAAATTCTTCGTTTTAACGACGAAGCCTGCACATCTCTGATGTACAGTAACATTCAGGGCGTCCTGACCATTGGTGCCTCTGATGATACCTCTGACACTATTCTGCCTTTCCTGTTAAACCGGGTAACCTCGGTTTATCCGAAACTGGCAATCGATGTGCGGGTTAAACGTAATCCATTTATGATGGAAATGCTCAATCAGGGTGAAGTGGACCTGGTCGTGACCACCTCCAGCCCGGGCAACTTTACCTATCAGGTCCTGCGTACCTCACCTACGTTGTGGTACTGCGCAGCGGATTATATTTTCCAGCGCGGCGAAGCCATTCCATTGGTGCTGCTGGATGAGCCAAGTCCTTATCGCGATATGGCAATTGATCATCTCAATGAAGCGGGTATCCCGTGGCGTATCTCTTATGTCGCTTCCACACTGGCTGCAGTTCGTGCCGCGGTGAAAGCGGGGCTGGGCGTAACTGCGCGTCCGGTAGAGATGATGAGTCCGGAACTGCGCGTGATGGGTGCGGCGGAAGGGCTGCCGGTTCTGCCAGATACGCAATATCTGCTGTGCCGCAATCCTGACAGCGATAATGAGCTGGCGCTGGCAATCTTCAACGCCATGCAGTCCACCAATGATCCTTATAACCTGAGCAACAATCCAGATGGTACATTGCTGCTGGATGACGAAGAGTAATTTCGCTAACGTGTTGTACTCAACACTGGCGTGATTGCCTTAACAAACGCTTATACATAGGCCTCTCTTTTCCTGAACAGAATGAGAGGCTTTTTTATTTCTGACACTCTTCAGACTTTTCCCACCTGCCACTTTGCCTGATGTAAAACCCTCACTACATTTCACTCACTAACGAACTGAAACTTGCCAACCGACTAAATGAACCATTTGTTCCGGATTGCAGCTTGAGGTGAAGAAATTTAACGCAAAAAGGGCAGAACTGTGTTCTGGATCAAGAAAATACCCCTGATAAGGGGAAGGAAAACAGAGTCATACCTGTCAAAATATGTTTGTTAAATGCACGATCCATGCATGTGAATACCCGCTACACTAAAATTAACCCTACAGACTGAAGCGATTTAGCTGGAAAGCGGGGCATCATTTGTTAATAATATGATGCAGGTGTGAAATAATGTTTGGATACTTTTGTCAAAGTTGACAAAAGGTTATAGAAAGGAGTAAAAACCCCATAAAATGGCTGCTTATTACCTGATAACAGCAACATTTAAAAGGTTTTTACCCTTCCCTTGAATCGATGTGGTCAGTTTGCTGCGGGAAACGCGTGCAGGATGCCAGCGCCACTTTTGATGAGTAAGCAATGAGTATGTCAACTACCACCGAAATCATCGCTCAGCACTGGGCGTTTATCGTATTTATCGTTATTGCCTTTGGCCTGTGTGCTTTCATGCTGACCGGAGGATGGCTGCTTGGCGGCAGAGCGCGCGCCCGCTACAAAGACACGCCATTCGAATCGGGCATCGAATCCGTTGGTGATACCCATATCCGCCTCTCGGCGAAATTTTATCTGGTTGCGATGTTTTTCGTCATTTTCGACGTCGAAGCCCTCTTTTTATACGCATGGGCGACTTCAATCCGTGAAAGCGGTTGGATCGGCTTTGTGGAAGCCGCAATTTTCATTTTGGTGCTCCTGGCGGGTCTGGTCTATCTGGTACGCATTGGCGCACTGGACTGGGCGCCAGCTCGCCGTCGCGTGGTGGTGAAAACCACTACGGTCAGCCACACCAATCCTCATAAGCAGTAAAAGAGAGGCAATAAGATGGACTATACGCTCACCCGCATAGACCCGAACGGTGGTGAGAACGACCGTTATCCTCTGCAAAAGCAGGAAATCGTCAGCGATCCGCTGGAGCAGCACGTTCATCGCAGCGTTTATATGGGCAAACTCGAAAATGCCCTGCATGACATGGTGAACTGGGGACGTAAAAACTCCCTCTGGCCTTATAACTTTGGCCTGTCATGTTGTTACGTAGAGATGACAACATCGTTTACCGCGGTCCACGACGTGGCGCGTTTTGGTGCTGAAGTTATGCGTGCCTCGCCACGTCAGGCGGATTTCATGGTTATTGCCGGTACGCCATTTACTAAAATGGCTCCGGTTATTCAGCGTTTATACGATCAAATGCTGGAACCAAAATGGGTGATCTCCATGGGTGCCTGCGCCAACTCGGGCGGTATGTATGACATCTATTCGGTGGTGCAGGGCGTCGATAAATTCCTGCCGGTCGATGTTTACATTCCTGGCTGCCCGCCACGTCCTGAAGCCTACATGCAGGCACTGCTGCTGCTGCAGGAATCGATCGGCAAAGAGCGCCGTCCGCTTTCATGGGTTGTCGGCGATCAGGGCGTTTACCGCGCCAATATGCCTTCAGAGCGTGAAAGAAAACGCGGCGAGCGCATCGCAGTCACAAATCTGCGCAGCCCGGACGAAGTTTAAAACCGTATGGATGGAAAACAGCGCCTGCAGCAGAACATCACAATTTAATGCATGGCCCCATCCTGACGCCTTCATTTGAGTGCCTGAGACCAGGCCGGAATGGTGAGTAACGTATGACAGATTTGACCACGCAAGATCTCGCTCAGCCTCTATGGCAAACCCGTGATCACCTTGATGACCCGGTGATCGGCGAGTTGCGTAACCGTTTTGGGCCGGATGCCTTCACTGTTCAGCCAACCCGTACCGGTATCCCGGTGGTGTGGGTGAAGCGTGAACAGATACTGGAAATTATCGAGTTCCTGCGTAAATTACCCAAGCCTTACGTCATGCTGTATGACCTGCATGGCGTGGATGAGCGTTTACGTACCCACCGTGCAGGCCTGCCTGCGGCGGATTTCTCCGTTTTCTACCACCTGCTGTCGATTGAACGCAACCGCGACATCATGCTCAAGGTGGCACTCTCAGAAAACGACATGCATCTGCCGACCATTACCCGTCTTTTCCCGAATGCCAACTGGTATGAGCGTGAAACCTGGGAAATGTTTGGTATCACCTTTGATGGCCACCCGCATCTGACGCGCATCATGATGCCGTCGACCTGGGAAGGTCATCCGCTGCGTAAAGATTACCCGGCGCGTGCCACTGAATTCGATCCTTTCACGCTGACCAGGCAGAAAGAAGATTTAGAGATGGAGGCGCTGACCTTTAAGCCTGAAGACTGGGGTATGAAACGTAGTACCACTAACGAAGACTTCATGTTCCTGAACCTCGGGCCTAACCACCCGTCGGCGCACGGTGCGTTCCGCATCATTCTGCAGCTGGATGGTGAAGAGATTGTCGACTGCGTGCCTGACATCGGTTATCACCACCGTGGTGCTGAAAAGATGGGCGAGCGTCAGTCGTGGCACAGCTACATTCCTTACACTGACCGCATCGAGTACCTCGGCGGCTGCGTAAACGAGATGCCGTACGTACTGGCGGTGGAAAAACTGGCCGGTATCGTGGTGCCCGATCGCGTTAACGTGATCCGCGTGATGCTCTCTGAGCTGTTCCGCATCAACAGCCACCTGCTTTATATCTCCACCTTTATTCAGGACGTCGGGGCCATGACGCCGGTGTTCTTTGCCTTTACCGACCGTCAGAAAATCTATGACGTGGTTGAGGCGATTACCGGTTTCCGTATGCACCCGGCGTGGTTCCGTATCGGTGGCGTCGCGCATGACCTGCCGCGAGGCTGGGAACGTCTGCTGCGTGACTTCCTCGACTGGATGCCAAAGCGTCTTAAAGAGTATGACAAAGCGGCACTGCGCAACAGCGTACTTATTGGCCGCTCCAAAGGCGTTGCCGCTTACAACATGGAAGAGGCGCTGGCGTGGGGCACTACCGGTGCTGGTCTGCGTGCGACAGGTCTCGACTTTGACGTACGTAAATGGCGTCCATACTCCGGCTACGAAAACTTCGATTTTGAAATCCCGGTTGGCGACGGCGTCAGCGATGCTTACAGCCGCGTCATGCTGAAAATGGAAGAGATGTGGCAATCGCTGCGCATTCTTGAGCAGTGTCTCAACAACATGCCAGAGGGGCCGTTTAAAGCGGATCATCCGCTGACCACGCCGCCACCTAAAGAGCGCACGCTGCAGCACATTGAAACGCTGATCACACACTTCCTGCAGGTGTCGTGGGGGCCGGTTATGCCTGCCAATGAATCGTTCCAGATGATTGAAGCGACGAAAGGGATCAACAGCTACTACCTGACCAGCGATGGCAGCACCATGAGCTACCGCACCCGCGTGCGTACGCCGAGCTTCCCGCATCTGCAGCAGATTCCTTCCGTAATCCGTGGCAGCCTGGTATCCGACCTGATCGTATATCTGGGTAGTATCGATTTTGTTATGTCAGACGTGGACCGCTAATTATGCACGATCAACACATTGCCATTAAAACGATCGACCCTAACGAGGTCTTCGTGCTGAGCGCGGAAGAGCATCACGCTATTGAGCACGAAAAACACCATTACGAAGACGCGCGTGCAGCCTCAATTGAAGCGCTGAAGATCGTGCAGAAACAGCGCGGCTGGGTGCCGGACGGTGCAATCAACGCGATTGCCGAAGTCCTGGGTATCCCGGCAAGTGATGTTGAAGGTGTGGCGACATTTTACAGCCAGATCTTCCGTCAGCCGGTGGGTCGTCATGTGATCCGTTACTGTGACAGCGTGGTCTGTCATATCACCGGTTATCAGGGCATCCAGTCAGCACTGGAACAGCAACTGAATATCAAACCGGGTCAGACCACGGCTGATGGCCGCTTTACGCTGCTGCCAACCTGCTGTCTGGGCAACTGCGACAAGGGCCCAACGATGATGGTGGATGAAGACACGCATGTGCATCTGACGCCGGAAGGCATCCCTGGTTTACTGGAGCAGTATCAATGACAATTAAACAGATCATTCGTACTGCTGAAACCCATCCGCTGACCTGGCGGATGCGTGACGACAAGCAACCTGTCTGGCTTGATGAATACCGCAGCAAAAACGGCTATGCCGGTGCGGAAAAAGCGCTGAAAAGCATGTCGCAGGATGAAATCGTCGCAGCAGTGAAAGATTCCGGCCTGAAAGGGCGCGGCGGTGCAGGCTTCTCTACCGGTCTGAAGTGGAGCCTGATGCCGAAAGATGAGTCGATGAACATCCGCTACCTGCTGTGTAACGCTGATGAGATGGAGCCGGGCACCTATAAAGACCGCCTGCTGATGGAGCAGATGCCTCACCAGCTGGTGGAAGGAATGCTGATCAGCGCCTTTGCGCTGAAGGCTTACCGTGGCTATATCTTCTTACGTGGCGAATACATTGAAGCCGCGGTGCATCTGCGTCGTGCGATTGCTGAAGCGACGGAAGCGGGCTATATCGGTAAAAATATTCTGGGTACCGGCTTCGACTTTGAGCTGATTGTTCACACCGGCGCAGGTCGTTATATCTGCGGCGAAGAGACGGCACTGATTAACTCACTGGAAGGCCGTCGTGCTAACCCGCGTTCCAAGCCGCCATTTCCGGCGAGTGCGGGCGCGTGGGGCAAACCGACCTGCGTGAACAACGTGGAAACCCTCTCCAACGTCCCGGCGATTCTGGCCAATGGCGTCGAGTGGTACAAAAACATCTCTAAAAGCGAAGATGCCGGTACCAAAATGATGGGCTTCTCCGGACGGGTGAAAAATCCTGGCGTCTGGGAGCTGCCATTCGGTATCACCGCGCGTGAAATTCTTGAAGATTATGCGGGCGGCATGCGTGACGGGCTGAAGTTCAAAGCCTGGCAGCCTGGCGGCGCAGGAACCGACTTCCTGACCGACCAGCACCTGGATCTGCCGATGGAATTTGCCAGCATTGGTAAAGCGGGCAGCCGTCTGGGCACCGCACTGGCGATGGCGGTCGATCACGAAATCAATATGGTTTCGCTGGTGCGTAACCTGGAAGAGTTCTTTGCCCGTGAGTCGTGTGGCTGGTGTACGCCGTGTCGCGATGGCCTGCCGTGGAGCGTGAAAATTTTGCGTGCGCTGGAGCAGAAACAGGGTCAGCCAGGGGATATCGAAACCTTACTGCAACTCTGCCGTCAGCTTGGCCCGGGTAAAACCTTCTGCGCGCATGCGCCGGGTGCGGTTGAGCCGCTACAGAGTGCGATTAAATATTTCCGTGAAGAGTTTGAAGCTGGCATGGCACCGCAGGTGTTTGGCAATACCCGCGCTATTGGTGGGATCCAGCCAAACCTGCTGAAAGCGCGCTGGTAATTCACCGCATCACACGGAACAGGCCTGGTGCCGCCGCCCCGACAATGTCGTGCGTCGGGGCAAGAATATGATTAACGCTCGTCTCTGACGAGCCTTACGGAAGCATGTCACTATGGCTACAATTCATGTAGACGGTAAAGAGTATGATGTGAACGGAGCGGACAACCTGCTACAGGCGTGTCTCTCTCTGGGCCTTGATATTCCTTACTTTTGCTGGCATCCGGCGCTGGGAAGCGTTGGGGCCTGCCGCCAGTGTGCGGTAAAGCAATTCCAGAATGCCGAAGATACCCGCGGCCGTCTTGTCATGTCCTGCATGACGCCGGCCTCTGACGGCACATTCATCTCCATCGATGATGGCGAAGCGAAAGAGTTCCGCGAAAGCGTGGTGGAGTGGCTGATGACCAACCACCCGCACGACTGCCCGGTGTGTGAAGAGGGCGGTAACTGTCACCTGCAGGATATGACAGTGATGACCGGCCACAGCTTCCGTCGCTATCGCTTCACTAAGCGTACTCACCGTAATCAGGATCTCGGCCCGTTCATCTCTCATGAGATGAACCGCTGTATCGCCTGTTACCGCTGCGTGCGCTACTACAAAGATTATGCCGATGGCAAAGATCTGGGTGTCTACGGCGCGCACGACAACGTCTACTTCGGTCGCCCGGAAGATGGCACGCTGGAGAGCGAATTCTCCGGCAACCTGGTTGAAATTTGCCCGACCGGCGTCTTCACCGATAAAACGCACTCCGAACGCTATAACCGTAAATGGGATATGCAGTTTGCACCGAGCATCTGTCAGCAGTGCAGCGTCGGCTGTAACACCAGCCCGGGTGAGCGTTATGGTGAGTTACGCCGTATTGAAAACCGCTATAACGGTACCGTAAACCACTACTTCCTGTGTGACCGTGGCCGCTTTGGCTATGGCTACGTGAACCGCAAAGATCGCCCACGTCAGCCGATGCTGCTGCGCGGCAACGACTGGGTCACGCTGAACGCAGAGCAGGCGGTCAACGCCGGAGCAGATTTGCTGCGTCAGGCGAAGAAAGTGATCGGTATTGGCTCGCCGCGCGCCAGCATTGAAAGTAACTTCGCCCTTCGTGAACTGGTGGGTGCAGAGAACTTCTCAACCGGCATGCCAGCGGATGAGCAGGCCCGTCTTGAACTCATGCTGAAAGTCCTGCGCGAGGGCGGAATCTATACGCCATCGCTACGTGAAATTGAAAGCTACGATGCGGTGCTGGTACTGGGTGAAGACCTGACACAGGTGGGTGCTCGTGTGGCACTCTCTGTGCGCCAGGCAGTAAAAGGCAAAGCGCGTGATATGGCCGCTGCGCAGAAAGTCGCAGACTGGCAGATCGCCGCCATCATGAACATCGGTCAGAACGCGAAACATCCGCTGTTTGTTACGCACGTTGATGAAACCCGTCTGGATGATATCGCGGCATGGAGCTATCGTGCACCGGTTGAAGATCAGGCGCGCCTCGGCTTCGCTATCGCCAGTGCGCTGGATGAATCTGCGCCTGCAGTCACCGATTTCGACAGCAAACTCAGCGGGAAAATGGATGTTGTCGTTCAGGCGCTGGCCGGCGCGAAAAAGCCATTAATTATCTCCGGAACTCACTCAGGCAGCAGCGCAGTCATTGAAGCCGCTGCTAACGTGGCGAAAGCCCTCAAGGCACGTGGTGCAGATGTCGGCATTACCCTGCTGGCGGGTCACGCGAACAGCATCGGGCTGGGCATGATTGGCGGCAATCCGCTGGAGCAGGCGCTGGAGCAGCTGAGCAACGGTGAAGCTGATGCCCTGGTAGTGCTGGAAAATGACCTTTATCGCCATGCGCCGAAAGCGCTGGTGGATGCGGCGCTGGCTCAGACCACTAACGTGATTGTGGTGGATCATCAGCGTACCCCAACGCTGGAGAAAGCGGGTCTGGTGCTCTCAACCGCCAGCTTCGCCGAAAGCGACGGTACCTCAATTAACCATGAAGGCCGCGCTCAGCGTTTCTTCCAGGTTTATGATCCTGCTTATTACGACAACAACATTGTGATGCTGGAGAGCTGGCGCTGGCTGCATTCACTGCACAGCACGCTGGAAAGCCGCCATGTGGACTGGACGCAGCTCGATCACGTGATCGATGCGGTAGTCACCCGTCTGCCACAGCTCGCGGGTATTAAAGAAGCCGCACCTGACGCCAGCTTCCGCATTCGCGGACAGAAACTGTCGCGTTCACCGCACCGTGCCAGTGGCCGTACCGCGGCGCGCGCGAATATCAGCGTGCACGAACCGCGTCAGCCGCAGGATCAGGACACGATGTTCGCCTTCTCAATGGAAGGGAACAATCAGCCAGGCGCACCGCGTTCACAGATTCCGTTTGCCTGGGCACCAGGCTGGAACTCACCACAGGCGTGGAACAAATTCCAGGCGGAAGTGGGCGGCAAACTGCGTCATGGCGATCCGGGCGTGCGCCTGTTTGAAGCCAGCTCGAGTGAGTTGCCGTGGTTTACGACCGTACCAAAAGCCTTTGTCAGTGATGCACAGTGGCGCGTGGCGCCTCTTCACCGGTTGTTCGGCAGCGAAGAGATGTCACAGCGTTCACCGGTCTTCCAGCAGCGTATGGCTGAGCCTGCGCTGGTGATAAACCCGGAGGATGCGGCGAAGCTGGGCGTCAACAATGGTGCGGCGGTGGAGTTCAGCTGTGCCGGAGAGACAGTGCGTCTGCCGGTCCGTTTCTCGGCGTCACTGCAGGCGGGACAGATTGGTCTGCCGCTGGGAATGCCGGGCGTTCCACCATTCCTGGCGAACGGTAAAATCGACACTCTGCAGGAGGCAGCGCAATGAGCTGGTTAACACCGGACGTGATCGACATTCTGCTGGCCATTGTTAAAGCCATCGTGATTCTGCTGGTGGTGGTGGCCTGCGGCGCGTTCATGAGCTTCGCTGAGCGTCGTCTGCTCGGCCTGTTCCAGAACCGTTATGGGCCAAACCGCGTAGGCTGGGGCGGTTCGCTCCAGCTGGTGGCGGACATGATCAAAATGTTCTTCAAAGAGGACTGGGTTCCGCCGTTTACCGACCGCTTTATCTTTACCCTTGCGCCGGTTATCGCCTTTGTTTCACTGCTACTGGCCTTTGCTATCGTGCCGGTTTCGCCAACCTGGATGGTAACAGACCTGAATATCGGTCTGCTGTTCTTCCTGATGATGGCGGGCCTTGCGGTCTACGCAGTGCTGTTTGCCGGCTGGTCGAGTAATAACAAATACTCGCTGCTGGGTGCGATGCGCGCCTCGGCACAGACCCTGAGCTATGAAGTGTTCCTGGGGCTGTCGCTGATGGGTGTGGTAGCGCAGGCGGGCTCGTTCAATATGAACGATATCGTCAACAGCCAGACGCATCTGTGGAACATCATTCCGCAGTTCTTCGGCTTCGTGACCTTCTGTATTGCGGGCGTGGCGGTGTGTCACCGTCATCCGTTTGACCAGCCAGAAGCGGAGCAGGAACTGGCGGACGGCTACCACATTGAATATGCCGGTATGAAGTTCGGTCTGTTCTTTGTTGGCGAATATGTGGCGATTACCACCGTTTCAGCGCTGATCGTAACGCTGTTCTTTGGTGGCTGGCACGGCCCATTCCTGCCGCCGTTCATCTGGTTCGCCCTGAAAACGGCGTTCTTTATGATGATGTTCATCCTGATTCGTGCTGCGCTTCCGCGTCCGCGCTACGACCAGGTGCTGTCATTCGGCTGGAAAGTGTGTCTGCCGTTGACGCTGTTGAACCTGCTGGCGACTGCCGCAGTGATTCTCTACACAGCGCCGTAAGGGGTTAACAAATGACTTTGAAAGATATTGTCGTAGGCTTTGGCACGACAGTTCGCAGTATCTGGCTGATCGGGCTGCACGCCTTCGCCAAACGTGAAACTCAGATGTATCCGGAAGAGCCGGTTTATCTGCCACCACGCTATCGTGGCCGTATCGTGTTAACCCGCGATCCGGATGGTCAGGAGCGTTGCGTCGCCTGTAACCTGTGTGCGGTTGCCTGTCCGGTTGGCTGTATCTCGCTGCAGAAAGCAGAAACCAAAGATGGCCGCTGGTACCCGGAGTTCTTCCGAATCAACTTCTCACGCTGCATCTTCTGCGGCATGTGTGAAGAAGCCTGTCCGACCACGGCGATTCAGCTGACTCCCGATTTCGAACTGGGTGAGTTTAAGCGTCAGGATCTGGTGTATGAGAAGGACGATCTGCTGATTTCGGGGCCGGGTAAATATCCGGAGTACAACTTCTACCGCATGGCAGGTATGGCGATTGACGGTAAAGATAAGGGCGAAGCAGAAAACGAAGCGAAGCCTATCGACGTCAAAGGCTTATTACCTTAAGGAGCAAGGCATGGAATTTGCGTTTTATCTTTGCGGACTGGTGGCGGTGCTGACGACGTTGCGCGTCATTACCCACACTAATCCGGTACATGCATTGCTGTACCTGATCGTTTCGCTGTTATCGATCGCGGGCGTCTTCTTCTCAATGGGAGCCTATTTTGCCGGTGCGCTGGAGATCATCGTTTACGCCGGGGCCATCATGGTGCTGTTCGTCTTCGTGGTCATGATGCTGAACCTGGGCAAACAGACTGAGAAGCAGGAGCGTGAGTGGCTCAGTCCGTCGCTGTGGATTGGTCCGGGCATCGTTTCGTTACTACTGCTGGTGGTAATGATCTACGCCATTCTGACGGCGAATGACCAGGGCATTGATGGCACCATCATCGACGCTAAAGCGGTCGGCATCAGCCTGTTTGGTCCTTACGTACTGGCGGTCGAACTGGCCTCTATGCTGCTGCTGGCGGGTCTGGTCGTGGCGTTCCATATCGGTCGTGAAGAGCGTCAGGGCGAAGTCCTGAGTAACCGCAATGCTGATGCCGCTCAGGTGAAAAAGGAGAACGCATGATCCCGTTACAACATGGATTGATTCTTGCTGCCGTGCTGTTTGTCCTTGGACTGACGTCGCTGGTGATACGCCGCAATCTGCTGTTTATGCTGATCGGCCTTGAAATCATGATCAACGCCGCCGCTTTAGCTCTGGTGGTTGCCGGGAGCTACTGGGGTCAGGCCGATGGACAGGTGATGTATATCCTGGCGATCAGCCTGGCGGCAGCGGAAGCCAGTATTGGTCTGGCACTGCTGCTTCAGCTCTATCGTCGTCGTCAGACGCTGAACATTGATACTGTGAGCGAGATGCGCGGATGAATCTTCTCTATTTAACTGTCTTGTTTCCGCTGATCGGCTTTCTGCTGTTAGCGTTTTCCCGCGGTCGCTGGTCTGAGAACCTGTCGGCCACGGTAGGTATGGGATCGGTGGGTCTGGCCGCACTGACGACGGCGTTGATCGGTTTCGAGTTCTTCGCCAGTGGTCAGCAAGCTTATACTCAGTCACTCTGGACCTGGATGCATGTCGGCAACTTCGACATGAAGGTGAACCTGACGCTGGATGGCCTGTCGCTGACCATGCTGTCGGTGGTGACCGGCGTCGGCTTCTTCATTCACATGTTTGCCTCCTGGTACATGCGTGGAGAAGAGGGCTACTCCCGCTTCTTCGCCTATACCAACCTGTTTATCGCCAGCATGGTTATTCTGGTGCTGGCCGATAACCTGATGCTGATGTATCTGGGCTGGGAAGGGGTAGGGCTCTGCTCTTATCTGCTGATCGGTTTCTACTACAGCAATCCGGAAAACGGTAAAGCGGCGATGAAAGCGTTCATCATCACCCGCGTGGGCGACGTCTTCCTGGCATTTGGCTTGTTCATTCTCTACAACGAGCTGGGCACGCTGAACTTCCGCGAGATGATGGAGCTGGCTCCTGCGCACTTTGCCGCAGATAACCATATGCTGCAGTGGGCAACGCTGATGCTGCTGGGTGGCGCGGTCGGTAAATCGGCACAGCTGCCGTTACAGACCTGGCTGGCAGATGCGATGGCCGGTCCGACACCGGTTTCAGCACTTATCCACGCCGCGACCATGGTGACGGCAGGTGTTTACCTGATTGCCCGCAGCCACGGTCTCTTCCTGCTGACGCCGGAAGTGCTGCATCTGGTCGGCATCATCGGGGCAATTACCCTGGTGCTGGCAGGCTTTGCCGCGCTGGTGCAGACCGACATCAAACGCGTTCTCGCTTACTCCACCATGAGCCAGATTGGCTATATGTTCCTGGCGCTGGGTGTTCAGGCGTGGGATGCGGCGATTTTCCATCTGATGACGCACGCCTTCTTTAAAGCGTTACTGTTCCTCTCTTCGGGTTCAGTGATTCTGGCCTGCCATCACGAACAGAACATCTTTAAAATGGGTGGCCTGCGTAAGAGCATTCCGCTGGTCTACACCTGCTTCCTGGTAGGCGGCGCGGCACTGGCGGCACTGCCGCTGATTACGGCGGGCTTCTACAGTAAAGATGAGATTCTGTTTGGCGCGCTGGCTAACGGTCACATCAATCTGATGGTCGCGGGTCTGGTGGGGGCGTTCCTGACCTCTATCTATACCTTCCGCATGATCTTCATTGTGTTCCATGGCGAAGAGAAAATTCATGCGCACGCAGGTAAAGGCATTACCCATCATCTGCCGCTGATTGTGCTGCTGCTGCTCTCCACCTTTATTGGTGCGCTGATCACGCCACCGCTGGCAGGTGTACTGCCAGCCAGCGAGTTCGGTGAAGCGGGCAAAGTGGGACTGGAAATCACCTCGGGCGTGGTCGCGATCGTTGGCATTCTGATCGCTGCCGCGCTGTGGCTGGGCAAACGTGAGCTGGTTACCCGCATTGCAAACAGTGCGCCAGGCCGTTTCTTCGGCACCTGGTGGTTTGCGGCCTGGGGCTTTGACTGGCTCTACGATAAAGTGTTCGTCAAACCTTACCTGGGTATTGCGTGGCTGCTGAAGCGCGATCCACTGAATGGTCTGATGAACCTGCCTGCGCTGCTGTCACGCATTGCCAACAAAGGCCTGGTGGTCAGTGAGAATGGCTACCTGCGCTGGTACGTTGCGTCAATGAGCGTGGGTGCCGTGCTGGTGCTGGCTCTGCTGCTGGTGATTTAAAGATTGATGAGCGGGGCAGGTTAGCTAATCTGCCCATTGAGAATGTCAAAAATTGTCCTGAGCAAGGGCGTTATCGTCGCGGCCAGTTTGGCTACCGCCAGCGCACAGCAACCGGAGCATACCGAGGTATGTGAGGATTGCGAGCACTATCGGGAAGCAAAATGGCAAGTAAGATAGCCCGAACTAAGACAAAGAAAAGGGAAGTGTGCCGTGTTATTACCTTGGCTAATTATCATACCCTTCGTCGGTGGTCTGATCTGCTGGCTCACTGAGCGCCTTGGCGCGAAGGTGCCACGCTGGATCGCGCTGATCACCATGGGGCTGACGTTGGCGCTTTCACTGCAACTCTGGTTGCAGGGAGGCTATTCACTGACGCAGGCAGCGGGTATTCCGCAGTGGCAGTCAAGTTTCTCCGTTCCGTGGATCCCACGCTTCGGCATCAGCTTCCATTTAGCCATTGATGGCCTGTCACTGCTGATGGTAGTGCTGACCGGTCTGCTCGGTCTGATGGCGGTGCTCTGTTCCTGGAATGAGATCTCAAAGTATCAGGGCTTCTTCCATCTGAACCTGATGTGGATTCTGGGCGGCGTAATCGGTGTGTTCCTTTCCATCGACCTGTTCCTGTTCTTCTTCTTCTGGGAAATGATGCTGGTGCCGATGTACTTCCTCATCGCGCTCTGGGGTCATAAAGCATCGGACGGCAAAACCCGTATCTCCGCCGCGACCAAATTCTTCATCTATACCCAGGCTTCAGGTCTGGTGATGCTGATTGCGATTCTGGGCCTGGTATTTGTTCACTACAACGCGACCGGCGTCTGGACATTCAACTACGAACAACTGCTACAGACACCAATGTCGAGCGGTGTTGAATATCTGCTGATGCTGGGCTTCTTTATCGCCTTTGCAGTCAAGATGCCGGTGGTGCCTTTGCACGGCTGGCTGCCGGATGCACACAGTCAGGCGCCAACAGCCGGTTCTGTCGACCTGGCGGGTATCCTGCTGAAAACCGCGGCTTACGGCTTACTGCGTTTCAGCCTGCCGCTGTTCCCGAACGCGTCAGCCGAGTTTGCGCCCATCGCCATGTGGTTAGGCATCATCGGTATCTTCTACGGTGCCTGGATGGCCTTCTCGCAGACCGATATCAAACGTCTGATTGCGTACACCTCGATTTCGCACATGGGCTTTGTGCTAATTGCCATCTACACCGGCAGCCAGCTGGCGCTGCAGGGTGCGGTGATTCAGATGATTGCGCACGGTCTCTCCGCTGCTGCACTCTTCATTCTGTGTGGTCAGTTGTATGAGCGTCTGCATACCCGTGATATGCGTCAGATGGGTGGCCTGTGGTCGCGCATCAAATGGATTCCGGGTCTGTCGCTGTTCTTTGCTGTCGCCAACCTCGGTATGCCGGGCACCGGTAACTTCGTCGGTGAATTTATGATTCTGACCGGCAGCTTCCAGGTGGTGCCGATGATTATTATCATCGCGACCTTTGGTCTGGTGTTCGCCTCCGTATACTCGCTGGTGATGATGCAGCGCGCTTACTACGGCGAAGCGAAATCGAAAGATCCGCTGCCAGGCATGTCACCGCGTGAGTTTATGACCATCGGTGTTCTGGTGGTGCTGCTGGTGCTGCTGGGCGTCTATCCACAGCCGATTCTGGATACTTCGCACGCTGCCATGAGCAATATTCAGCAGTGGTTTACCGCTTCAATTTCAACTACAAGGCCGTAATTCGCCATGACAATAACTCCTCACCAATTGATTGCGTTGCTACCGCTGTTAATCGTCGGATTGACGGTGGTGGTTGTGATGCTGTCCATTGCCTGGCGACGCAACCACTTCGTTAACGCCACGCTAACGGTAGTTGGCCTGAACCTGGCGCTGCTCTCGCTTTACTTTGTCGGTCAGGTCGGGGCGATGGATGTCACGCCGCTGCTGCGCGTCGATGGCTATTCGATGTTCTACACCGCGCTGGTAATGCTGGCGAGTCTGGCAACCTGCACCTTTGCCTATCCGTGGCTGGCAGGCTATCCCGACAACAAAGATGAGTTCTATCTGCTGGTGCTGATTGCGGCGCTCGGTGGCATCGTACTGGCCAGCGCTAACCATCTGGCCTCGCTGTTCATCGGCATTGAACTGCTGTCACTGCCGTTGTTTGGTCTGATTGGCTACGCTTTCCGCCAGAAACGTTCGCTGGAAGCGGCGCTGAAATATACCATTCTTTCTGCGGCGGCCTCATCGTTCCTGCTGTTTGGTATTGCACTGATCTACGCTGATTCCGGTAACCTGAGCTTTGTGGCGCTGGGTCAGAGCCTGACAGACAGTATGATCCACGAGCCACTGCTGCTGGTGGGTCTGGGCATGATGATCATCGGTCTGGGCTTTAAGCTCTCACTGGTGCCGTTCCACCTCTGGACGCCCGATGTCTATCAGGGTGCGCCTGCGCCGGTTTCAACCTTCCTGGCCACTGCCAGCAAGATTGCCATCTTCGGTGTCATCATGCGTCTGTTCATGTATGCGCCGGTGACCGACAGCGAAGCGGTGCGCACGGTGCTGGCCATGATCGCCTTCGTGTCGATTCTGTTCGGTAACCTGATGGCGATTTCGCAGAGCAACATCAAGCGTCTGCTGGGCTACTCCTCTATCGCCCATCTCGGTTATCTGCTGGTCGCGCTGATTGCGGTGAAAGATCATCAGCTGTCGCTGGAAACCTCGGGTGTATACCTGGCGGGTTATCTGTTCAGCAGCCTGGGTGCCTTTGGTGTGGTGAGCCTGATGTCCAGCCCGTATCGTGGCCCGGATGCCGACTCGCTCTACTCCTATCGTGGTCTGTTCTGGCATCGTCCTATCCTGTCAGCCGTGATGACGGTGATGATGTTGTCGCTGGCGGGTATCCCGATGACGCTGGGCTTTATCGGTAAATTCTACGTTATCGCATCAGGTGTGAGTGCGCACCTGTGGTGGCTGACCGGAGCTGTGGTTGCGGGTAGTGCGATTGGCCTCTACTACTATCTGCGCGTGACGGTGAGTCTCTATCTCAGTCCGCCGGAACTGCATACCCGTGATACCCCGGCTAACTGGGCATTTACGGCTGGTGGTGTGGTCGTGCTGATCTCCGCCATTCTGGTGCTGCTGTTAGGGGTTTATCCGCAGCCGCTGATCAGACTGGTGCAGATGGCACAGCCACTGATGTAAGCAGCTGACTGCAAGTGATGAATCAGGCCTTCGGGCCTGATTTTTTTTGCCTGTCAGACGCCGTGACCAGCAGGTGCTGGCGACACCACACTGATGTAGAGTGTGTGGTTTAAAGGAGAGACGATGAACCTTGACTGGCAGGATAAACATCATAGTGAACTCACCGCCCCGGAACTCTATGCGCTGCTGGCGTTGCGCAGCGCCGTGTTCGTAGTCGAACAGCAGTGTGCTTACCTTGATGTGGATGGCAAAGATTTGGAGGCGGAAAACCGGCATCTGCTGGGCATGGCGGATGACCAGCTGGTGGCCTATGCGCGCCTTCTCTCTCCGATTGATGAAAACAGCCCGGTAAAAATTGGACGGGTAATTGTATCAGATCGGGTTCGCGGTGCGCGGCTGGGCAATCGTCTGATGGAGCAGGCGATCAGCAGCTGTCAGCAGCACTGGCCGGGTCGTGACATGTTTCTCTCCGCTCAGGCGCATCTGGAAAACTTCTATGAGCAGCATGGATTTGTGGCGACAGGGGAGAGTTATCTGGAAGATGGTATCCCACACGTCGATATGCTGAAGAAGGCGCCGTAAAAACGCGAGGCCGGAGCCTCGTCTCATACAGCTGACAAACTCAAATCAGGGTGCAACTGGCAGCGATGGATTAGTTCAATACGCAGGGAATATGGTCAGAAGAGGAAAGCGTCCCGCGCCATGGACGGCGCAGGCCCAGCGAGGCAGGGATTGGCGTAAGCGACTTTCCGATCTGACCATGTTTCCTGCACTGGCTTGGTCTCACAGCTAACCGGGCCACACTTTGTCATTAATCTCAGGCGAGGCCTGAGCCTCGCCTGTTTACATCAACCCACCGTCATCTGGCGGTCATCAACATATTTGCGCTGATCCGGCGCAGGCGGGAAATACTGATAAAGCCAGGTTTCACTCAGCGTCTCATCCTTGCTGCGCAGGAACAGACGCATCTCAACCGGCTGGGTGGAATCGCTGTTCGGATACCAGTCAAACAGGATGCGGTAACCCTTGAGCGGATCGACATACAGAATTTCAACCTGCTTCACACTGCCCGATGAGACAGTAATCACCGGCTCAATGCCTTTCGGCGCAGCGGCCTGCAGATCACCACCAATAAAATCGATGGCGAAGCGACGGCACCAGGTTTCAGGGAAGTGCTCGCCAGGCGCCCAGCCTTCCGGGAAGCCACCGATACCGGTACGGGTAGCATCCACGCGCGCCAGACCGCTTCGTACTGGCGGCAGACCACTCCAGTAAAGCTTGTAGGAGAAGTTCAGCTCGCTGCCCGCTTTGACTGGTTCAGCCGGTTGCCAGAAGCAGACCACGTTATCCAGCGTTTCACCGGTTGTCGGGATCTCCATCAGGTTGATCGCGCCTTTGCCCCACTTGCCGACCGGCTCAACCCACAGGCTCGGACGTTTGTCATACCAGCCGATCACATCCTGATAATCTTTGAAGTCGTGATTCAGCTGCAGCAGGCCAAAGCCACGCGGATTCTCATCTTCATAGGCGTTGAACTGCAGACGCTGCGGATTATTCAGCGGGCGGGCAATCCATTCGCCTTTACCGGTCCACATCGCCAGACGGTCGGAGTCATGGATCTGCGGATGGTAGGTATTGCACATGCGACGCTCGTTGGTACCACAGCTGAACATGCTGGTCATCGGTGAGATGCCGATCTGACGGATCTCTTTACGGGCAAACAGGTGGTTTTCTACTTCCATCACCACACGTTTCTCTTCGCAGTGGATGATGAACTTATAGGCACCGGTAAGGCTGGCACCATCCAGCAGGGCGTAACAGGTGAAGGTGGTATCTTCCGCCTTTGGCGTTTCAAACCAGAAGGCAGTGAAGTCCGGAAACTCTTCCTGACCGTTGCTGAAAGTGTTAATCGCCACACCACGCGCCGAGAGACCGTACTGGAAGGTATCGTCCACGGCACGGAAGTAGCTTGCGCCGAGGAAAGAGACGATGTCGCGACGGGTCAGCTCCGGCTTTTTAAAGGCGCGGAAACCGGCGAAGCCGAGGTCAGTTTTGCCCTCCAGCTGCTTTGTATCAACGTGCGCATTGTTGTAGTTGAACAGCTCGGGGCGGAAATGAATCTCGCGCGCCTCGCGGCTTGCGCCATCAACAGAGAACATACGGATGCGACGCTTAAAGCCCATACCGACATGGAAGAACTGCACATCCAGCTGACGGTCGGGCAGGTTATTCCACAGCGAGTGATTAGCGTCATACTGAATTTCGTTGTACGCCTGCGGGGTCAGTGTAGCCAGCGTCTCCGGCAACGCGCCTGGCGCACCGCCCCAGGGTTTTTTCGCCAGCGCGGCCGCATTTTTCTTCAGTACGTCAAAATCGAAGCGTACGGCGGTGCCGTCAGCAATGCCATCTTCTGCCCATGCTGATTGCGCAAACAGCGTTGACAGGCCGGTCATGCCGCTGACGGCGGAGAAGGCCATTGACGCTTTCATAAACATTCTTCGATTCATGCCAGAGATCATTCCTTAGCTGTTCGAGGGTGTCGTGACTGTCGTGCAAAATGCACTTTCATGGCCCGATAATCACAGGCAACAGAGGGGTACGACAGTAGGGTTACTGGAAAATTCAGTCCCGACAAAATTTATCAGATTAATCAAAGAAGCGAAGCGAAATTCGGTGGTTGCCGTGGCGTCTTACATTTCTTTGCGCAGCGAAACGGCGCACCGCCTGAACTGAGCAACTTTAGCAGATGAAAAATCAGGTGATTCCTGGAGCAGGAAAACAGCAGAGCGCCAGATTATGACTATAGTTAATGAACTGCTTTGCAATTCACACGGAGGAAATGATGGTAAATCAGACAAATCAATTCGAATCGGGCCTCGATGACGATATTGCGTTACTGACCGAAACCCTTGAAGAAGTGCTTAAGGCATCAGGCGATCCGGCCGATCAGAAGTATATTGAGCTAAAAAGCAAAGCTGAACAGGCGCTGAACGATGTGAAATCCCGTGTCAGCCAGGCGTCAGATAGTTACTACTATCGCGCTAAACAGGCGGCTTACCGCGCTGACGATTACGTGCATGAAAAACCGTGGCAGGGCGTCGGTATTGGTGCAACTGCCGGTCTGGTGCTTGGTCTGCTGCTGGCGCGTCGCTAATCGCGACCTGCTCACACAGTTGTAGCAGACAAACGTAGTAAAAAACGGCGGGGAAATCCCGCCGTTTTTGTGGGTCTCTCACTATCCTGAATACTCTCATCTGAGTCATACAATCCTGCTCCACCCTCTGACTTTCAGGCGCTACGTGCTGCCTCCGCCGCAACAATCATAATCGCGGGTAATGCCGATTGTGTTTCCCGGGTGGACTTCATACAGTAAAGCAAACGTGAAAAGGAGGATCCGATGTGATTAGAATAGAGATGCTGTCAACCGGGGATGAGGTGCTGCATGGCCAAATCGTCGACACCAATGCAGCCTGGCTGGCGGATACGTTGTTCCAGCAGGGTTTACCCATGACCAGTCGCACCACGGTAGGCGATTCACTCGAGTCGCTGATCGCCACGCTGCAGGCGCGCAGTCATGAGGCCGATGTGCTGATAGTCAATGGCGGCCTGGGGCCAACCAGTGACGATCTCAGCGCGCTGGCTGCCGCGCATGCCTGTGGCGTAGAACTGGCAATGCAGCAGGACTGGCTGGAACAGATGGAAGCCTGGTTCGCCAGTCGCGGACGGATAATGGCGGCCAGCAATCGCAAACAGGCTGAAATTCCGGCCAATGCGGAGCTGATTGATAATCCCGTCGGAACCGCCTGTGGTTTTGCCCTGCAACTTAATCGCTGCTGGATGTTCTTCACGCCTGGCGTGCCGTCTGAATTTAAAGTGATGGTGGAGCAGCAGATCATTCTCCGCCTGAAAGCCAAATTCTCGCCCCCCGAGCCGCCGGTTTGCCTGCGACTGACGACCTTTGGTCGCGGTGAAAGCGATATTGCCGCTGAACTGGAGCCGCTGGCGTTGCCGGAAGGCGTGGTGATGGGGTATCGCTCATCGATGCCGATTATTGAGATCAAACTTACCGGCCCGGCCAGTCAGCGGGTAGCGATGGAGCAGGTGTGGCAGCAGGTGCGTCTGCTGCTGGCGGAGTGCACCATTTTTGAAGGCACCGAAGGCCTGCCGGCCCTGCTGGCCCGCGAGCTGGAGCAGCGCGGTGAACAACTGGCGGTCAGCGAGCAATACACCGCCGGTCTGCTTTACTGGCAGCTGGCTACCGCCAGCGTGCCATTGCGTGGTGCTGACATTCTGCCACCACAGCAGGAGACGCTGGAGCAACAGGTGAACCGCACTCGTGATTTTGCCGCGCAGCAGCAGGCAGCGCTGGCACTCTCTGTTGGCAGCCTGGAGCAGGAGGAGATTTCGGTGGCGTTGCATACGCCGGATGGCAGCTTTGGTCAGCGCGTGAAGTTCAGTACCGGTCGCCATAATCTGGAGACGCGGCAGAAGGTGGTGGCAATGATGGCGATGAATATGCTGCGCCGCTGGTTGCACGGCAGTGAAGTCAGCACCGGTCACGGCTGGATTGATGTGGTTGAAACTGTCAGACAGTAATATCAGTGAAAATAAAACGGGCGCCTGAGGCGCCCGTCTTGTATGTGACTGCGAATTAACCCCATACAGCGTCATTCTCGCAGCAATAAATTAGCTCAAAGCGCAGGGAACACGGGCAGAGGAGGAAAGCGTCCCGCGCCTGGGACTAAAACGCCAGGCGTTTTTGAACAACGCAACGCGTTGGTCCGGCTACGGGCGCACCTCAGGGATGAGGTGCGTACTAAAAACGCCGGGAGCGTTTTTGAACAACGCAACGCGTTGGCCCGGCTACGGGCGCACCTCAGGGATGAGGTGCGTAATCGCGCGGGACGAGCTGTCAGGGATGACGCTTTTTGCGTCTTTCCGATCTGACCGTGTTCCCTAAGCTGACTCGATCTCACAGCAAATCAAGCCAGACTTATTCCACCTCAGTTATAACTCCAGCTCAATCTCGCCTTTGGCTTTGCAGCAGCAGGGCAGGATCTCATCCTGCTGCACAAAGGCCAGCGGCCGCTGTGGATAATGCACTTCGCCTTTCAGCAGCCGCATCCGGCAGGAGCCGCAGTAACCTTCGCGGCACTGAAACTCCACGCAGAGATTGTTGGCTTCCAGCAGCGTCAGCAGATTGGTATGCTCGTCTGTGCATTCCAGCCGGGTGCCGGAACTGCGCAGAATAACAACGTCACGGCTCATGATTAAAGCTGGAAGTCGTCGAAGTCGTTAGCGCCCACTTCAGAGTCGATCTGACCGACCAGGTAAGAGCTCACTTCCACTTCCTGCGGCGCGACCTGAACGTTATCAGACACCAGCCACGAGTTGATCCAGGGAATCGGGTTAGAGCGCGTCTGGAAGGGCAGGTCAAGACCCACCGCCTGCATACGGATATTGGTGATGTACTCAATATACTGGCAGAGAATGTCTTTGTTCAGGCCGATCATAGAGCCGCCGCTGAACAGATATTCTGCCCACTCTTTCTCCTGCAGCGCCGCCTTCTTAAACAGCTCGAAGCACTCTTCACGGCACTCTGCTGCAATCTCTTTCATCTCTGGATCGTCTTCACCGCTGCGCAGCAGGTTCAGCATATGCTGAGTGCCGGTCAGGTGCAGCGCTTCATCGCGAGCAATCAGTTTGATGATTTTGGCGTTACCTTCCATCAGCTCACGCTCAGCAAAAGCGAATGAACAGGCGAAGCTGACATAGAAACGGATTGCTTCCAGCGCATTGACGCTCATCAGGCAAATATAGAGCTGCTTCTTCAGGGCGCGCAGGCTGACCACAACCTGCTTGCCGTTGACCTGATGCGTGCCTTCGCCCAGCTGATGCCAGTAGTTAGTCATCTCAATCAGGTCGTCGTAATAACGTGAGATATCCTGGGCACGCGCCAGGATCTGTTCATTGGTAACGATATCGTCAAACACTACCGCCGGATCGTTAACGATGTTACGGATGATATGGGTGTATGAACGAGAGTGAATCGTCTCAGAGAACGCCCAGGTTTCAATCCAGGTTTCCAGCTCAGGAATTGAGATCAGCGGCAGCAGGGCAACGTTCGGGCTGCGACCCTGAATCGAATCCAGCAGCGTCTGATACTTCAGGTTGCTGATGAAGATATGCTTTTCGTGATCCGGCAGTGCCTGGTAGTCGATACGGTCGCGTGAGACATCCACCTCTTCCGGACGCCAGAAGAAGGAGAGCTGCTTTTCGATCAGCTTTTCAAAGATGTCATATTTCTGCTGATCGAAGCGCGCCACGTTGACGGACTGACCGAAAAACATCGGCTCTTTCAGCTGATCATTTTTGTTCTGTGAGAAAGTAGAGTAAGCCATAAAAGTTGTCCAAAAGTAGACGAAGCCAGGCCTCGTGAAATGAATGAGGCGGGAGAGTCTCCCGCCTGACCATTAGATCTTACAGGCGCCGCTCTCGCAGCCATCATCCTGGATAGAAGGTGCCAGGTCATCCTGCGCATCTTCCGCACCGTCACGGGTGTTCTGATAGTAGAGCGTTTTCACGCCGAACTTGTACGCCGTCAGCAGATCTTTCAGCAGCTGTTTCATCGGCACTTTACCGTTGGCAAAGCGTGACGGATCGTAGTTGGTGTTGGACGAAATGGCCTGGTCGATGAATTTCTGCATCAGACCCACCAGTTGCAGGTAGCCATCGTTGTTAGGCATTTCCCACAGCAGCTCGTACTGATCTTTCAGACGCTCGTACTCCGGCACCACCTGACGCAGGATGCCATCTTTTGATGCTTTGATGCTGATGTGGCCACGTGGCGGCTCAATGCCATTGGTGGCATTGGAGATCTGCGACGAGGTTTCAGACGGCATCAGCGCGGACAGGGTCGAGTTGCGCAGGCCGTGCGTCTTGATCTCTTCACGCAGGCTCTCCCAGTCGAGATGCAGCGGTTCGTTGCTGATCGCGTCCAGGTCTTTCTTATAGGTATCGATCGGCAGAATGCCCTGTGCATAGGTAGTTTCATTGAACCACGGGCAGGCACCTTGCTCTTTCGCCAGCTCGTTTGACGCTTTCAGCAGGTAGTACTGAATCGCTTCAAACGTTTTGTGGGTCAGGCCATTAGCGCTGCCATCGGAGTAGCGCACACCGTGCTTCGCCAGATAGTAAGCGTAGTTGATGACGCCAATGCCCAGGGTACGACGACCCATGGCACCACGCTGTGCAGCCGGAATCGGGTAGTCCTGATAGTCGAGCAGGGCATCAAGGGCACGCACCGCCAGGGTAGCCAGCTCTTCCAAATCGTCGAGGCTTTCAATGGCGCCAAGGTTGAACGCAGAGAGCGTACACAGGGCGATCTCACCATTTTCGTCGTTAACATCTTCCAGCGGTTTGGTCGGCAGGGCGATTTCCAGGCAGAGGTTAGACTGGCGAACCGGCGCGATGCGCGGATCAAACGGGCTGTGAGTGTTGCAGTGATCGACGTTCTGAATGTAGATACGGCCAGTTGAAGCACGTTCCTGCATCATCAGCGAGAAGAGATCGACCGCTTTAACACGCTGCTGACGGATGCTCTTATCCTGCTCATATTTGGTGTAAAGGCGCTCAAACTCATCCTGATCGGCGAAGAACGCGTCATACAGGCCAGGCACGTCAGACGGGCTGAACAGGGTGATGTCTTCGCCTTTCAGCAGGCGCTGATACATCAGCTTGTTGAGCTGAACGCCATAGTCCATGTGACGCACGCGGTTACCTTCAACACCACGGTTGTTTTTCAGCACCAGCAGACTTTCGATTTCGAGATGCCACATCGGGTAGAACAGCGTCGCTGCGCCGCCACGTACGCCGCCCTGAGAACAGGACTTCACTGCGGTCTGGAAATGCTTATAGAACGGAATACAGCCGGTGTGGAACGCTTCACCGCCGCGAATCGGGCTGCCCAGCGCACGGATACGACCGGCGTTGATGCCGATACCGGCACGCTGAGAGACATATTTCACAATTGCACTGGAGGTGGCGTTGATGGAGTCCAGGCTGTCGCCGCACTCGATCAGCACACAGGAACTGAACTGACGCGTCGGGGTACGCACGCCCGACATGATTGGCGTCGGCAGTGAGATTTTAAACGTGGAGATCGCATCATAGAAACGCTTGATGTAATCCATACGCGTGTCGCGCGGATAGCCAGAGAAGAGGCAGGCAGCGACCAGAATGTAGAGGAACTGCGCGCTCTCGTAAATTTCACCCGAGACGCGGTTCTGGACCAGATATTTGCCTTCCAGCTGCTTTACCGCTGCGTAGGAGAAGTTCATGTCACGCCAGTGGTCGAGAAACTCGTCCATCTGCGCGAACTCTTCCTGGCTGTAATCTTCCAGCAGGTGGCGATCATATTTGCCCATGTCGACCATCTTAACGACCTGGTCATAAAGCTTCGGCGGCTCAAACTGACCATACGCTTTTTTACGCAGGTGGAAGATTGCCAGGCGGGCAGCCAGGTACTGATAGTCAGGGGCATCGCGAGAGATGAGGTCTGCTGCGGCCTTGATGATGGTCTCATGAATGTCAGAGGTTCTGATGCCATCATAGAACTGAATATGGGAGCGCAGCTCCACCTGTGACACTGAGACGTTGTTCAGCCCTTCAGCTGCCCAGTCCAGCACACGGTGAATTTTGTCGAGATCAATGCGCTCCTGGCGGCCATCGCGTTTAGTAACGAGCAGACTCTGGTTCATGTCGCGTTTTTACCTTTGCGTGAGTATCCAAAAATTAAAAGAAATCCCGGTTTATACACAGCCTATTCATTGTGAATAATGTGTGGATAAACACTACATCTAGGGGGTGATGAGAAAAGTCATAACTACATGGGGGCATATTTTAGTATTTTACGGCCGCTTAACAAGAGCAAAAAATGATGGCTGGAGGGGTTGTAATTCTTGCGAAATTTCTTAGCCCACGCCTTGTAAGGCCTGGCAACATGTCAACCAGATCACACTTTTTTTTCTAACTTTGATCGGACGCGTATTTCTTATTCAATCCTCCCTTTTCGGCCCTGCAGGGGAGGAAAAAAAGCGAAAAGAGACTACGTGCATGGGCCGTTGCAAGATGACGCGGACTGAAATCTGAGGCAGAAGAGAGTGGGTGAGACGTAACCCACTGGCAGATAACACTATGCCTCTGTTGCGGTTGATTCCAGGAGCCGCAGGCGATGAAAAGCAGCAAGGGAAGAACAAGCCCGCCCTGATTCAGGCGGGCCGATCACTTATACGGCGCGGTGCGTGTGCACCATATAATTCACGTCAGTGCCGGGGGCCAGTTTGAAGCGATTGGTCAGCGGATTGTAGTGCAGGCCGATAATGTTACGTTCACGCAGCGTCGTTTCATCCACCCAGCCCAGCAGTTCGGAAGGACGGATAAACTTCTTCACGTCATGGGTGCCGCGGGGCAGCATGCGGAGCACATATTCCGCGCCAAAGATCGCCAGTAGCCAGGCTTTGGGATTGCGGTTCAGCGTAGAGAAAAAGACTTCGCCGCCGGGTTTGACCAGTTTCGCACAGGCGTGAATCACCGAGCGGGGATCCGGCACGTGCTCCAGCATCTCCATGCAGGTCACCACATCATATTTCCCTGCGTTCTGCTCCGCATGCTCTTCAACGGTCTGCTGAACGTAGTCCAGCGTGACGCCGCTCTCCAGAGCATGCAGACGCGCCACGGCCAGTGGTTCGGCACCCATATCCAGACCGGTCACAACTGCGCCTTCACGCGCCATGCTTTCGGATAAAATGCCGCCGCCGCATCCAACGTCGAGCACGGTTTTACCGAACAGGCCATTGCTGTGCTGCGCGATGTAGCCCAGGCGCAGGGGGTTGATACGGTGCAACGGTTTAAATTCACCCTCCAGATCCCACCAGCGTGAGGCAACGGCCTCAAACTTGGCAATTTCCTGCGCATCGACGTTATGCTGATGATTCTGCGGTTGTGCATTCATTGAATCGTAACTCCTGACAAAATGTGCCCACAGTATAAACGCTTAACCGCAGTTGGCACACCTTTCAGGGGCAATGAAAAGCAGGGGAAATCGGTGGTTAACGTTCACCAGAGCATTGCAGTGTGATATACTTTCGCACCTTTAAAATCCGGGATTAAGTAGAGGGATAGCGGCTCCATGAGCGACCTTGCGAGAGAAATTACACCGGTCAATATCGAAGAAGAATTAAAGAATTCTTACCTCGGTTACGCCATGTCGGTCATCGTTGGCCGAGCTTTACCCGATGTGCGTGATGGCCTGAAGCCGGTTCACCGTCGCGTACTCTATGCGATGAGCGTACTGGGTAACGACTGGAACAAACCCTATAAAAAATCTGCCCGCGTCGTCGGTGACGTTATCGGTAAATATCACCCGCATGGTGATTCCGCCGTTTACGACACCATTGTACGTATGGCCCAGCCTTTCTCCCTGCGTTACATGCTGGTGGACGGACAAGGCAACTTCGGTTCCATCGACGGCGACTCCGCTGCAGCGATGCGTTATACCGAAATTCGCATGTCGAAAATCGCCCACGACCTGTTAGCTGACCTGGAAAAAGAGACCGTCGATTTCGTACCGAACTATGACGGCACTGAGCAGATCCCTGAAGTTCTGCCGACCAAAATCCCTAACCTGCTGGTGAACGGTTCTTCCGGTATCGCCGTGGGTATGGCAACCAACATTCCACCGCACAACCTGCGTGAAGTGATTAACGGCTGCCTGGCGTACATTGAAGATGAGAACATCAGCATTGAAGCGCTGATGGAGCACATTCCGGGGCCTGATTTCCCGACCGCCGCCATCATCAATGGTCGTCGTGGCATCGAAGAAGCGTACCGCACCGGACGCGGCAAGATTTACATTCGCGCACGTGGCGAAGTGGAAGCCGATGCGAAAACGGGCCGCGAGACCATCATCATTCACGAGCTGCCGTATCAGGTGAACAAAGCACGCCTGATTGAGAAGATTGCGGAGCTGGTGAAAGAGAAGCGTGTCGAAGGCATCAGCGCACTGCGCGATGAGTCTGATAAAGACGGCATGCGCATCGTGATTGAAATCAAGCGTGATGCGGTCGGCGAAGTGGTGCTGAATAATCTCTATTCACTGACCCAGTTGCAGACATCGTTTGGCATCAATATGGTGGCGCTGCATCAGGGCCAGCCGAAGATTATGGCGCTGAAGGAAATTCTGGATGCCTTTGTTCGCCATCGTCGTGAAGTCGTAACGCGTCGTACCATCTTTGAACTGCGTAAAGCCCGTGACCGCGCGCATATCCTGGAAGGTCTGGCGATTGCGCTGGCGAATATCGATCCAATTATCGAGCTGATTCGTCGTGCACCAAACCCGGCAGAAGCGAAAGCGGGTTTGATTGCACAGGCGTGGGATCTGGGTAACGTGTCAGCGATGCTGGAGCGTGCCGGTGATGACGCCGCGCGTCCCGAGTGGCTGGATCCGCAGTACGGCATCCGTGATGGTCAGTACTATCTGACCGAGCAGCAGGCTCAGGCGATTCTGGATCTGCGTCTGCAGAAACTGACCGGCCTTGAGCACGAGAAGCTGCTGGATGAGTATAAGGCACTGCTGGAGCAGATCGCTGAGTTGCTGCACATTCTGTCGAGCGCTGAGCGTCTGATGGAAGTGATCCGCGAAGAGCTGGAGCTGATGCGCGATCAGTTTGGCGACGATCGTCGTACAGAGATCACCGCAAATACCGCCGATATTAACATCGAAGACCTGATCAATCAGGAAGATGTTGTGGTGACATTGTCGCATCAGGGCTATGTGAAGTATCAGCCGCTGACCGACTATGAAGCGCAGCGTCGTGGTGGTAAAGGCAAGTCAGCCGCACGTATCAAAGAAGAGGACTTCATTGATCGTCTGCTGGTGGCGAATACCCATGACACGATTCTTTGCTTCTCAAGCCGTGGCCGTCTCTACTGGATGAAGGTTTATCAGCTGCCGGAAGCCAGTCGTGGCGCACGTGGACGTCCAATCGTCAATCTGCTGCCGCTGGAAGCCAACGAGCGCATTACGGCGATTCTGCCGGTACGTGAGTATACCGAAGGCTTCAATATCTTTATGGCGACCGCGCTGGGTACCGTGAAGAAGACTGCGCTGAAAGAGTTCAGTCGTCCGCGTAGCGCCGGCATTATTGCCGTGAATCTGCGTGATGACGATGAGCTGATCGGTGTGGCGCTGACCAACGGTAATGACGAAGCGATGCTGTTCTCAGCGGCCGGTAAAGTGGTGCGCTTCGCAGAAACCGCAGTTCGTGCCATGGGTCGTACCGCTTCTGGCGTGCGCGGCATCAGGCTGGCTGAAGGCGATCGTGTCGTGTCGTTGATTGTGCCGCGTGAAGAGGGTGCCATTATGACCGTAACGCAGAATGGTTACGGTAAGCGGACTGCCAACAGCGAATACCCGACCAAGTCGCGTGCGACGCAGGGTGTTATTTCAATCAAAGTGACTGAACGTAATGGTCCGGTAATTGGCGCGGTTCAGGTTGTCGATGGCGATCAGATTATGATGATCACCGATGCCGGTACGCTGGTGCGTACTCGCGTTTCAGAAGTGAGCGTCGTGGGTCGTAATACCCAGGGTGTGATCCTGATTCGTACCGCAGAGGATGAGAACGTAGTCGCTCTGCAGCGTGTTGCCGAGCCGGTTGAAGAAGAAGAGCTGGATTCAATCGACGGCAGCGTGGCGGAAGGCGAAGATGATATTGCGCCGGAAGCTGAGATTGACGATGAAGAGATTGCACCGGAAGCGGATGCAGAAGACGAAGACGACGCAGCTGAAGACGAAGAGTAATTTGTCTGACGTGAGCTGAGGTTCGTTGCAGAAACGGCAGGTCAGGGGAAACCCGGCCTGCCGTTTTTTTGTGTGTGATGGACAGATTGCAGGGGCAGAGAGTTTATGGCGGGTGGCTGGGAGCTGATGGCTGTGAGTCGGGAGCCGTCGCAATGCCTGCTGTGCCCGATCGCAAAGGATTCCCGCATCCCTGCGGATCGGCCACGCCATCCCTGCCGTGGACACGTTGCTCTTCGGGCACAGCAGGCCTTTTTTGTGGGGATTTGGGTGTCGCTTTGAGGGGATGGGCGTGGTGTTTGCGGGGTGAGATGTGGGGCGGGCACATGGCTGGTGGCTATGAGTCGGGAGCGGTCGCAATGCCCGATCGCAAAGGATTCCCGCCTCCCTGCGGATCGTCCACACCATCCGTGGCGTGGACGCTTTGCTCTTCGGGCACAGCAGGCCTTTCTTATTGGGGTTGTGGTGTCGCTTTGAGGAGATGCAGATGGCGCTTTGGCTGTCTTAAAAGATTCCCAAACCTTCCGCTAAGCCTGCGGCTGGCTGGCTTTTTTCGCCCGATAAAGCTAGTGTATGGGCATTAAAAATCGATGATGCGACTAACCTTGCCAACTGCGAGTTACCTTTGAAATATCCTGTCTCTTTCCGCACTACGCTTCGCATTTCGCGCTATCTTTTTCGCGCGCTGGCGCTGCTAATCTGGACGCTGGGTGCCGTTCTGACAGCGTTTTACATCATCAGCGTACTGCACAATAAAGAGACGCAGGTCCGGCAGGAGTTCGCCAGCAACTACGGCACGATACAGTGGTATGTGCGCCATTCGGCGGACATGATGCGTGAGCTGAAGTACATCACTGAAAACCGCTTAACCAACGCCAGCAGTGGTCTGGATGTGCTGACCGGCATGATGCCAGGTAAAGCCACCCAGCCGCAGTATACGCCGCTGTTCTCGGATGGCGACTGCACCTCAATGAGCAATACCTGGCGCAATTCGCTCGATTCACTCAGCTACTACATCAATTACTGGAAAAGTAACTTCGCCTCATCGTATGAACTGAATCGGGTGTTCTTTATCGGTGGCGAGAGCCAGTGTCTGGCCGACTTTACCATTGGCAGCAGTAATGCCGATCGGGAACGCAGCCTGAAATCGCTGCGTGAGAATGTGCTCCGCTATCGCAATAGCAGTGAGGAGGATCGCCGCAATCCGATGTACTGGATCAACAGCAGTGCTCAGCCCGGTGTCGGCACCTTCTATATGGTGGTGCCGGTTTACGTCGCCAACAAGTTACAGGCGCTGCTGGGTGTTGAGCAGAATATCCGCCTGGATGAGTTTATTCAGCCGGGTAGCCTGCCGGTCATTGCGTCCATTACCGATGAAAATTATCGTCCACTGCTTAACTCGCGGCGCGGCGGGCTGGGCTTCTCGCTCGATAATCTGCCGGATGATAAAACCTGGTTCGGTTATCTGAATGGGTATCGTCAGCTGGTGCTGAAGAAACCGCTGCCGCCGTCCGACCTTAATGTGGTCTGGTCGATACCCACCGATGTGATGGTGGATCAGCTCAAGCTGATGATCATTAATGCGCTGCTGCTCAATATTTTCAGTGCGGTGATCCTGTTTACGCTTGCCTGGGTATTTGAGCGGCGGATGTTCCTGCCGGCGGAGGAGAATGCGCACCGGCTGGAAGAGCATGAGCAGTTTAACCGTAAGATTGTTGCTTCTGCGCCGGTCGGGATCTGTATTTTACGCACCAGCGACGGCACCAATATTCTGAGTAACGAACTGGCGCATAACTATCTGACGTTGCTGACGCAGGAAGATCGTCTGAAGCTGAATGAGATAATCGGCGGACAGCAGGTCAATTTTGTCGATGTGCTGACCGGCAGTAATACCAACCTGCAAATCAGCTTTGTGCATTCGCGTTATCGTAATGAGAACGTGGCGATTTGCGTGCTGGTCGATGTCTCAGCGCGTGTGCGGATGGAGCAGTCTCTGCAGGAGATGGCTCACGCGGCAGAGCAGGCGAGCCAGTCAAAATCGATGTTCCTTGCTACCGTCAGTCACGAACTGCGCACGCCGCTGTATGGCATTATCGGTAACCTCGACCTGTTACAGACCAAAGAGCTGCCCAGCGGCATCGACTCGCTGGTGACGGCGATGAACAACTCCTCCAGCCTGCTGCTGAAGATCATCAGCGATATTCTCGACTTCTCGAAAATTGAGTCCGAGCAGTTGAAAATCGAGCCGCGTCCGTTTGCCCCACGTGAAATCGTGACACACATCGTCGGCAACTATCTGTCGCTGGTGGTGAAGAAGCGGCTGACGCTCTACTGCTTCATCGAACATGACGTGCCACAGGTGCTGGACGGCGATCCGCTGCGTCTGCAGCAGGTGATCTCGAACCTGCTGAATAACGCGATTAAGTTTACGCACACCGGTTGTATTATCCTGCATGCCTGGGTTGCGGAGGGCTATCTGGCCTTCCGCGTCCGGGATACCGGGGTCGGCATCCCGGCGAAGGAGCTGCCGCGCCTGTTTGATCCCTTCTTCCAGGTGGGAAATGGCGTGCAGCGTAATTTCCAGGGCACGGGGCTGGGACTGGCGATCTGTGAAAAGCTGATCAACATGATGGATGGTGACATCGAGGTCGACTCAGAGCCGGGCATGGGCAGCCAGTTCATTGTCCGTATTCCGATCTACAAAGGACAGAAGCCGTCGCTGATGCTGCTGGAGGGTTTGCAGGATAAGAAAATCTGGCTGGCGATGCGCAATGACTATCTGGCGCAATTTGTTACCCGCCAGATTCAGCAGCAGGGCATTGAGGTTGCGGAGTATAACGGTAAGCCGGGTCACGACGATGTGGTGATGACCGATTACGAACTGGAAATCGACTTACCGCTGCGGGCGCTGATCACCTTTGACGGATCGCATGTGGATATGCCGCGTGAACGTCAGCCGGGGCGCTGGATCCACTCGACAGCCACGCTGCACGAGGTGCCGGCTCTTCTGGCGCGCATCTATCGTATTTCGCTGGGCCACGATACAGCGGATGCGTTGCTGCTTGCCGCGCCGGTCGAAGAGAAAGTGCATAACGATGACATCATGGTGCTGATTGTTGATGACCATCCGATTAACCGCATGCTGCTATCGGAACAGCTTGGCACGCTGGGCTATCAGGTCAAAACCGCGCAGGATGGCGTGGATGCGCTTAACGTGCTGAGTCGTAATGAAATCGACATCGTGCTGACGGACGTGAACATGCCAAACATGGATGGTTATCGCCTGACGCAGCGGTTGCGTCAGCTGGGCCATCTCTTCCCGGTGGTGGGCGTGACGGCGAATGCGCTGGCGGAAGAGAAACAGCGTTGTATGGATGCGGGTATGGATAACTGTCTGTCGAAACCGGTGACGCTGGATGTGCTGAAGGTGACGCTGGCAATCTATGCTGATCGGGTGCGTAAAACGCGGCCAGGATAAAGCAGGATAGGGCAGGAGAAGAGGCGGTGCAGACTGCACCGCCTCAGACGTAACTTAGTCTCTTTCGACCTGACTCTGGCTGACAGACGACAGGTAGTTCAGCAGCGCGATATCATTATCCACGCCCAGTTTCATCATTGCTGATTTCTTCTGGCTACTGATGGTTTTGATACTGCGGTTCAGTTTCTTGGCGATTTCGGTCACCAGGAAACCTTCTGCGAACAGACGCAGTACTTCGCTCTCTTTCGGTGACAGGCGTTTGTCGCCATAACCACCTGCGCTGATCTTCTCCAGCAGCTTCGCAACGCTTTCCGGCGTATATTTCTTGCCTTTCTGCAGTGCAGCCAGTGCTTTTGGTAAATCGGTAGGCGCGCCCTGTTTCAGGACAATCCCTTCGATATCGAGATCCAGTACAGAACTCAGAATCGCCGGGTTATTGTTCATGGTCAGAACAATAATCGACAGATCCGGATAGTGACGTTTAATATATTTAATCAGCGTAATGCCATCGCCATACTTCTCACCTGGCATAGAGAGGTCGGTGATCAGGACGTTAGCATCAAGCTTGGACAGATTATTGATCAGTGCTGTTGAGTCTTCGAACTCACCTACAACGTTGACCCATTCAATTTGTTCCAGAGACTTTCGGATACCGAAAAGGACAATTGGATGGTCATCGGCAATAATTACGTTTAAGTTATTCATCTTATTGGTTACCTTGCTGCAGCAGTTGATTGACGTAAGCGTCAATATCACTGGTGGTATTTGTAATGTTTGAATCGTCACACGCTTTAATGTGGTGTTCTAACTCTTCACAAAGCTGTTTGCCGGGAGTCAGATTGAGCATGGCAAACACGCCCTTTAGGCGATGCGCTGTCTGAGCAAGCGAGGCGTAGTCCTTTTCCGCTGACTCAGTATACAGTCTCTTCACATCAACCGGTACTGTCTCCGTAAACAGCTGGAAATAGCCACCGCTCATCAATGGCGTGGCCGTGTCGTCTTCCATGTCATTATCCATCACATCATGCGACAGTTGCTTCTCAATCAGGGCCAGTAAGGCATCGAGCATCGCATTACTGAGATTGAAATTGACCCGATACTGCTGGTCGTTCAGTGCATGATGACCCAGCTCATCTTCCGCCAGCAGCAGTGCCCAGCCGCTAAGCTTTGCGGGATCGTCGGTCACCAGCACATCGTGATCCTGACCGGAAATGCGCTCATCGGGCGTCAGACAACGTGCGCCCCAGTTTTCCAGATGGCGGCAGACGATTTTATGCACGTCCTCCACGGTGATCTCCACCAGCGCGGTCACACCATCCAGAATCTTCTCCTCTTCTTCTTCGCGCTTCTCTTCCAGCACCAGCGGCAGCTGCATGTTGTAGCGCGTGCCGATATCCGCTTTTGCCACGATATCGAGACTGCCACCCATCTGCTTGCAAAGCTGCTTACACAGGAAGAACGCCATGCCGGAAGCCTGTCCGTAGCGATCCTGACTGGTATCGCCCAGGAACGGGAAGTCGACATTCGCCAGCTCATCCACCGTCAGACCCGCACCGGTGTCCACCAGTTCGATGATCACTCTATCGGCCTGTTTGTCCGCAGCCTTAACTTCCAGGGTGATTTTTCCCCAGCGGGTGGTGGTCAGAGCATAGTGCATCAGCGTGGTCAGCACTTTACGCAGTGCGCGACGGTCGCCAAATCGCGTCTCGTCATTCGCCAGATGATTATTGACCACCAGCGACAGTCCTTTGCGACGCATCAGCGGCAGGCTTTCCAGTGCGATTTCGTCCAGCAGCTCCTGCAGGTTAAAGACGGTCGCATCCGGTGACCAGTCATGCGCCTCAAGCCGGTTGAGCAGCACGATATCATCTACCAGTCGCGCCAGTCCCTGGCTCTCATCGAGCAGGTCCAGCACGGTCTCATCGGCATCACGCTGGCTGAGCTGCACCAGCTGCGTCACCATCTTCTCCAGAGGCTGATTCAGTGCATGGCCCAGATTGTGCAGCAGCTGCTGACGCATCTGATGATTGCGATCCAGCACCTGCTGCGCTTTCTGCAGTTTCTTATTCACCAGCAGCTCACGATCCTGGTCACGCATCATAAACAGCTGAGTATGTGGCGACAGCACGCTGCGGGCGTGGCGAATCTCATACACTTCGTTATTGATAGTGGCCTGCAGCACGCCCTGATGCTGGTCGGACATATTAATAATCTTCTGCAGATTGAGATGCGGCAAAAGATGTTCAGCAATCTTATTGCTCAGCAGGGTGCGGTTGCTGGCAAAGTCATACACCAGCAGGCCGACCGGCAGGCTGGCCACAATCTCTTCATTCAGTACCCGTAGCGAATCAAGTTCAGCGCTCTGATTCTCGCTGGGACGTAGCGACTGCTGGCGCAGCAGCACAATACCCGCCAGCGACAGCAGGAACAGCAGCAGGTTGATCAGCAGCGGCCAGAGCAGGTTGTGCAGGCTGTCGATAATCAGGCGGGTAATCGGCACCTGATAGACCAGTTGCAGCGACGTACTGGGCAGGGTGGCCGTAATCTCAATATTGGGATTAACCAGCGTGATGCGGGTGTTTTCCACCTCCTGCTGATCGGCTGTCGTGGCAGGCATTGAGCTGTCCTGACGCAGCTGGAAGTTTTCCAGCGGCATGTTCTGCGGAACAATATCGTTAACCGGCAGATCAAAGGCGACCACCGTGGCCAGATGGCCCGGCTGATTGAAGGTGGTGCGCAGCGTGAAATAGTGGTCGTTCTGGAAGGCGAGATGGCGCAGCGGCGAGAAGCTCTCGCGTTCATCCAGCGCATTGGCCTGTTGCAGCATCTCCGCGCGGCGGCTATCTACCATTGAGCTGATAGCGCTCTCTTTATAGCGCGTCGCCATATCTTTCAGCGGCAGGGTCGAGATCATAATCAGGCTGTTGTCCTGACCATTTAAAAAGTACATCGACCAGGTGGGATTTTCTGCGCCCCACAGCGTGTCGAGATAGTTCGACATCCGCATGGTCATATCCAGCGTGCTGCTGTCGTGTGAGCCGAAAATCAGCGCCTCGGTTTTACGCCGGGTTTTTTCCAGGTAATAGACGTCAGGACGCAGCCGCGTCTCCTGCAGATTACTGCCGGGTGTTGCGCCTGCCGCACTGGTGGAGAGGTTTTCATAGATCTGCCAGGTGGCAAAGCGGTAGGCGTCGATGCGCTTCTGCACGTCACGCGCCAGATCGTCCATCGCATAGCGTTTGCCAGTCAGCCAGGCATTGACCGAGTTATGCACCATAAAGCCCAGCGCCAGCAGCAGCACCAGATTGAAAACCACAAAAAAGCGGGTGACATTGCCGGAGGTCAGTGGAAACTTATACAACATAGCGTGTCAGGTACCTGAATTATCGCGCAACTTTTCGCGCACTGGCGGCTACCGCTAGCAGCAACAGCGCGATCATTAGAAATGCGCCGCTGAGGCTGATCCATTGCGAAATGAATCCGATTAAAGCCGGACCTGAGAGAATACCCGCATATCCCAGCGTTGTCATGGCAGAAATCGCCAGGTTCGCAGGCATATCCTGTTGATTCCCGGCAGCATTGAACAACATCGGCACCGTATTGGATAAACCAAAGCCAACCAGCAGGAATGCCAGCAGGGCGATCTCCGGCCACGGCAGCCAGACGGCCAGCGTCATGCCCGCTGCGGCGGTCAGTGCGCCCGTCAGCATCACCGGATAGCGGCCAAAACGCTGGATGATCTTATCGCCGCTAAAACGGCCCAGCGTCATCGCCACCGAAAAGACCGCATAGCCCAGACCGGCGTAAGCGGGTGACATCGCCGGGTTCTGCAGCAACAGCAGCGCACCCCAGTCCAGCACTGCCCCTTCCGCCAGGAACAGGATAAAGCAGAGCAGGCCAAGAAATGCGACCCAGCCACGTGGGATCACCAGCCAGGGCTGATCCGGCTGGTGCAGACGCTGGCTCATTAACACCGGCAGTCGCCACAACAGCAGTAACAGCATTACGGCCATCACCACCAGGGTCGCGTGCAGCGGCGTAAATGAGCGGCTCAGCAACAGGCTCACCGTACCCGCACCGAGAATCCCGCCCAGACTGAAGAAGCCATGAAAGCCAGACATCATCGGCTTATCAGCAGCCTGCTCAACCTGTACCGCCTGATAATTCATCGCCACATCCAGCATGCCCAGACCGGCACCAAACAGCATCAGCGCCGCGGCCATTACCAGATGAGAGTCAGCCGTGGCCAGCAGCGGCATCATAAGCAGCACTAACAGCGTCGAGAAACCCATCACCCGACGGCAGCCAAAACGTGCCACCAGCGTGCCGGTCACCGGCATCGCGGCCAGCGAACCAATTCCCAGGCAAAGCAGTAACGCGCCTAAGGAGGCACCGCTGAGCTGCAGACGATCGCGGGCAAACGGCACCAGCGGTGCCCAGGCTGACATCCCCAAGCCATTAATCAGAAAGATAGTGCGCGTGCCCCAGTTCAGGCGGCTCTGATGCTTATGTTGTTGTGCAGCGTCCAGTGCAGTCATAGGTCAGATTCATCAAAGATAAAGCGGAAAAGTGTAGCTCTGGCCGCGAGTTCAGTGGCCGTTGCGCCTCTTATCAAAGTGGTGCAGCAACATCGTTTAAAGGGCAAAACCGGGAGTTTACCGACTTTTGCTGCGCCGCGAATTTTTTCCAGAACTTTCCTGGTATGACCACCACACCCGCGGCGTGACTTAACTCAAATTTCAAGACCAGTTTTCAACCACTTGCTGCCCAACAAGACGGAACAGGACCAGTCATAAATGATGGCTGAATCGCATAATTAACAAATTTATTTTTCCGGTCTCAGGTTTTCTAAAGGGTGGTTTTTTAACCGTTTTTTATCATTCATGGAAACAGTCAGCAATAAATTGACATAAAAAACAAGGGCAAAGCACATTTTTTTGAAAACTGAACTTCATCTGTGGCTAATGTAATCAAGATTAAATCATAATGAAATCTGTACATTTACGTTGATTTTTATCGCGGTTACGCTAAAAATCACCCTGTCAGAACTGTTACATTTCGCGTCAGTCTGTACAGCTAAATCTAACAATAATACCGCCACGCTTCGCTTTTCCAGGGGCGTGTGACGCACTTTTGTTTTGCCGTTTCTATATGCACCAGGTTGAGACGCCTTCTGTTGTTCAGAAGGTGAAACTATGTGTGAAGGCTATAAGCATAAAATAATTTTATGTTTATAGATTCAGTATATTAGCCAATCTGGTGGAATAGAGGTTACAAATGGCAGAACTCACGCAAGGCCGTGTAGACATTATCTCGCGCGAAAACGGCACACTCCTCTCACAGACCGCTGGCGGTTCGTCACAATCCATTAACCTCACCGAACCCAGCGTTGTGCGCATCAGCGGCACGCGCGACATGGTGACGCAGTTCGAGCGCCAGGGTAACGATCTGGTGCTGAAAATGCGAGACGGTAGCACGGTACGCTATCAGAAATTCTTCCTCGACGACGCCGATGGTCAGCACAGCGAACTGGTGTTCGATGATGGGGTCAATCCACCGGAACATGCGCTCTTTCCGCAGACTGCCGAGGGTGCTGAACTCGCCTCCAGTTCGGTGACGCCCACCTATGAATCACTCGACAGCGTAGAGCCACTGCTCCTGGCGGATAACACCAACACCTCAATGGGCGTGATAACAGCGGGCGGTCTGGGTGTGCTCGGCTTAGCCGGGCTGGCCGTTGGCATCGGCGGCGGCGGTGGTGGTGGTGGCGGCAACGATGGCGGCACCGATCCCGGTACACCGGTTACGCCAGGGACACCTGCTATCACTCTGAATACATTCGCTGGCGACGATGTACTGGATAACGCAGAAAAAGCCACCGACCAGGTGCTGAGCGGCACCACCAGCAATGTTGAAGCGGGACAGATTGTCACTGTTACGCTGGGCGGCCAGACCTACAACGCTACCGTAGGTGCGGACGGCAGCTGGAGCGTTACGATCCCGGCAGCGGCGCTGGCGGGACTGGCTGCAGGCACCACCACCATCGATGTCAGCGTCACTAACACAGCAGGCACGGCGGCCACCGGCAGCCTGCCGATTACCGTCACCGCTGCCGATCCTGGCACGCCTGCGACGCCAGCTATCAGCCTGAACCCGTTTGCGGGCGACAACCTGCTGGATAACAGCGAAAAAACCACGCCACAAACGGTATCCGGCTCCACCAGCAATGTTGAGGCAGGTCAGATTGTTACCGTCACGCTGGGTGGCCAGACCTACAATGGCACCGTGGGTGCGGATGGCAGCTGGAGCGTTGCGATTCCGGCTGCGGCACTGGCAGGACTCGCGGCAGGCACCACCACCATCGGCGTCAGCGTCACGAATGCCGCAGGCACGGCGGCCACCGGCAGCCTGCCGATTACCGTCGTCGCCGCCGATCCTGGCACGCCAGCGACGCCGGTCATCAGCCTGAACCCGTTTGCGGGCGACAACCTGCTGGACAACAGCGAAAAAACCACGCCACAAACGCTGTCTGGCTCCACCGGTAACGTCGAAGCAGGACAGATTGTTACCGTGATACTGGGCGGCCAGAGCTACAGCGGCAGCGTAGCAGGCGACGGCAGCTGGAGCATCACCGTGCCTGCCGATGCGCTGAGCGCGCTGGCCTCAGGCACCACCACCGTCACGGCAACGGTCACTAACCAGGCGGGAACCGCCGCCAGCGGCAGCCTGTCTCTTACCGTAGAGGCACCGCTGACGCAGCCGGGTACGCCGGTCATCACCATCGATCAGTTTGCCGGGGATGACATCCTCAGCAATGCTGAGAAAAGCGGTGACCAGCTGCTGAGCGGCTCGACCACCAACGTCGAAGCCGGCCAGATTGTCACTATTACGCTGGGCGACCAGACCTATAGCGCGCTGGTGGATGCGCAGGGCAACTGGAGCATCACGCTGTCGCCTGCACAGCTGAATGCGCTGGCCGCCGGAACGGTTGCCATTTCGGCGGTCGTCACCAATCAGGCTGGCACTGAAGCCAGCGAAAACCGCGCCATCACCGTCGATACGCCGGTGGTTACGGGCCCGCCAGCGGTCACAGTGGATGACTTTACCGGTGACAATCAGCTGAGTAATGCGGAGAAAGCCGCTGAGCAGATCGTGACCGGCAGCACCAGTAACATCGAACCCGGCCAGCGGGTGACGGTGACGCTGGGCGGTCAGACTTACAGCGGCAGCGTGGATGCGCAGGGCAACTGGAGCATCACATTGCCATCAGCGGCCCTGAGCGTACTGGCTGCTGGTGAAACAACCCTGACGGTTTCGGTCAGCAATGCTGCCGGTAACACCGTGACCGGCAGCCTGCCGATCAGCGTGGAAGCGCCAGTCACGCAGCCGGGCGAGCCGACCGTGACCATTGGTCAGTTTGCCGGGGATGACATTCTCAGCAACGATGAAAAAGGGACGGCACAGACCCTCTCCGGCACGACCACCAATATCGAAGCGGGCCAGACGGTAACCGTTACCCTGGGGGGGCAGACTTATCCCGGCACCGTCGATGGCAGTGGAAACTGGAGTGTGATTATTCCGACAGCCGCGCTGGGCAATCTGCCAGCGGGCTCGAATGCCATTGGCGTCACCGTCAGTAACGTCGCGGGCGTAACCACCAGCGAAACCCGCGATATTTCGGTGGATGCGCCGACAACAGAGCCAGGCGTACCCGCCCTGACCCTGAATGATTTCGCGGGCGATAACGCTCTGAGCAACGACGAAAAGGCGGTTGATCAGCTGGTCAGCGGCACCACCAGTAATGTTGAAGCCGGACAGCTGGTGACGGTTACCCTGGGCGGACAGACCTACAGCGCCAGCGTGCAGGGTGATGGTAGCTGGAGCGTCACCGTTCCGTCAGCTGCGCTCAACGCGCTGGCAGCCGGCACGACCACACTCACCGTTTCGGTCAGCAATGCGGCGGGCGATGTCGCCACAACCGCGCAGCCGATCACCGTCGAAGCCCCGGCAACGCAGCCGGGTCAGGCCACCGTGACCATCGACGCCTTTGCCGGGGATGACATCCTCAGCAACAGCGAGAAAGCCAGCGACCAGTTGCTGAGTGGCACTACCACCAATATCGCTGAGGGGCAGCAGGTTACTGTCACGCTGAACGGAGAAACCTTCACCGCCACGGTTGGCGCAGATGGCAGCTGGAGCGTCACGATTCCGGCCAGCTCGCTGGCCGCGTTGACAGCCGGAAGTGCGACCCTGAACGCTACGGTTAACAATCAGCCCGGCACCCCCGTCAGCGAAACCCGCGACTTCCTGGTGGAGTCATCGGGCACTGCGCCAGGTACCCCGACATTAACCATCAATGCCTTCGCTGACGACAACGTCCTGACCAACGATGAGAAGCTGGACGCTCAGGCGGTCTCCGGCAGTACCACCAATGTCGAAGCGGGACAGATTGTCACGGTGACGCTGGGCGGCCAGAACTACAGCGGCACGGTCGACGCCGATGGCAGCTGGAATATCGCTATCCCTTCCGATGCACTCGGTGCGCTGGCGGCGGGCGCAGCCTCGCTGGTCGTGACGGTCAGCAATGCGGCTGGCACCACCGTCAGCGATACGCTGGGAATTACCGTGGAACCACCGGTTACTGAGCCGGGCCAGCCGGTGATCACGCTCGATCAGTTTGCCGGTGATGATGTCCTGAGTAACGACGAGAAAACCAGCGATCAGCTATTGAGCGGTACCACCACCAACGTTGAGGCGGGTCAGATTGTTACGGTCACGCTGGGTGATCAGACCTACAGCGCCACGGTTGGCGCGGATGGCAGCTGGAGCCTGAGCATTCCTGCCAGCGCGCTGGCGGCCCTGGCGGCGGGCAGTGCCACCATCGCGGCCACGGTCACCAGTCAGGCAGGCGTAACGGTAAGCGAAGATCGGGTGATCGCGGTGGAAGCGCCTGCGGAGCCGGGCACGCCGACAGTCACGATCGCTCTGTTTGCCGGTGACGATCTGGTGGATAACAGCGAGAAGGCCGTCGATCAGACGCTGTCCGGCAGCACCAGCAACGTGGAGGCGGGCCAGACGGTTACCATTACCCTGGGGAGTCAGAATTACAGTGCGCTGGTCAACCCGGACGGCAGCTGGAGCACGCAGATTCCGTCTGCGGCGCTCAGTGCCCTGGCGGCAGGCTCCACGGCCATCACGGTTAGCGTCACGTCGGTAGCCGGTGCTTTAGCCACTGACAGCCGTGACATCAACGTGGCGCCGGCAGCCGGTGAACCTGGCGTGGTCTCTATCAGTGAACCTGTCAGCGTTGATGGTTTCCTTAACCTGCAGGAATTGAGCAGCGATCTGATCATCGGCGGCTCGGCGGTGGGCGTCAATCCGGGCCAGGCGGTGCAGCTTAACTTCAACGGCAACAATTACAGTGCGGTGGTGGGCAGTAACGGCTTCTGGAGCGTTACCGTTCCGGCGGGCGATCTCAATGGTATCACTGACGGTGTGAAACTGATCTCCGTCACCGCAACCGACGCCAGTGGTGCGCTGCTGACGGACTCCGCTCAGCTGAATGTGATCACCACCACACTGCCGCAAATCACGCTGAATGAAAGCGCGATTACCGATGGCATTCTCAATCAGACCGAAGCGGCCAGTGATCTGCTGATCGGTGGCAGCACCGGTAAAGCGGTGGCGGGCCAATTGGTCGAAGTACTACTCAACGGCAAAACCTACAGCACCACGGTCAATGACGACGGCAGCTGGGACCTGACGCTGCCTGCCGCCGATCTCGCCTTACTGTCGCAGGGCGCTAACAGCCTGACCATTACCGCGATTGATGAGGCGGGCAACCGCGTGGATGAGACGCAGAGCTTCAGTGTCGACACGCTGCCACCGAACCTGATTGTGGCGGAAGTCGCAGGCGGTGATGGTATCCTTAACAGCACGGAAGTAGCTGCAGGCGTGCCGGTCAGCGGTTCAGGTGCGCTGCCGGGCGAACGGGTAACGGTCTTGCTGAACAACGTCATTTACAGCGCAACCGTGGATGAGCAGGGCAACTGGACAGTCGATCTGCCGCCAGCGGCGCTGCAGGCGCTGTCAGATGGCAGCAGCTATACGCTGGTAGTGACCCTGACCGACGCCAGCGGCAATATCGCCACCCAGGCGCAGACGCTGGCAGTCAGCACGCAGCCGCCGGTTGCCACCGTCACCGTACCGGGCGGGGATGGCGTTCTGACCAATAATGAACTCACTGAGCCGCTGCTGATCAGCGGAACCGGCACCGCGGGCGACAGTGTAGCGGTCGGGTTAAATGGTAAAACGTATGCTGCTATCGTGGACGAAAACGGTAGCTGGCGTGCATCCGTCCCGGTTGCCGATCTTGCCACGCTGACCAACCAGACTTATCCGGTCACCGTGACCGTGACCGATCCGGCCGGTAACAGCAGCACGCAGGATACCGATCTGCGGGTTGCTACCGAAGTACCTGCTTTAACCCTGAATCCTCTGGACGCTGACGGCGTGATCAATATCAGCGACGCGCAGCAGCCGCTAATCGTCAGCGGAACCGGCGACGAAGGTGACATCATTCGCGTCACGCTGAATAACCTGACCTACAGCGCCGTAGTGGCGCAGGATGGCAACTGGAGTGTAAACGTTCCGGCTGCCGATCTGGCGGGTGTGCCCAACGGTACTCAGCTGGTCTCGATCGTGGCGACGGACGCGGATGGCAATACCACGCCAGCCAGCAGCTCGCTGATTTTCGCGACCACGCCGCCACTGCTGGACGTCTCTACGCCGGGCAGTGATGGTTATATCAACATCGCTGAACACACGCAGGATCTCACCATCAACGGGCGCGGAGGGACGCAGGGCGACACGGTGGCAGTCAGTTTCAATGGCGAGACTTACACCGCCACGGTTGACACCAATGGCGCATGGAGCGTGACGGTACCCGCTGCCATCATCAGTCAGCTGGGAGACGCTCTCTACCCGGTTGACGTGGTCATCAGCGACGCTTATGGCAACAGCACGACCGTCGCTTCCAGTGTCACGGTGCTGGCGGCAACGTCACCGGCACTGACTATTGATCCTGTGACCGGCGATAACCAGGTCGACAGCGCGGAACAGCTCACGGACATTCTGGTCACCGGTAGCGTCACTGGCGTACCGGCCGGTCAGCCGGTATTACTGACCATTAACGGTCAGTCTTATGATGGCGCAGTGCTGGGGAACGGAAGCTGGAGCGTGACTCTGCCCGCCGGATCGCTGGGTGCCGCAGGCGATAAAACCTTTACCGTGGCGATTACCGACGTGGCCGGAAATCCGGCACTGCCTGCCGAGGGGCAGTTCACCGTGATCGCCACCAACGTGCCGTCGCTGTCGATTGCCCCGATCAGTGATGACAACGCACTCAACGTGCTGGATGCGCAGAGCGATTTGATCCTCAGCGGCAGTTCCGCAAACCTGCCGGCGAACAGCCCAATCAGCGTGACGCTGGTGCCGGGCGGCACTCTGTACAGCACCACAACCGATGAAACCGGTAGCTGGACCCTGACCGTGCCCGCCGCCGACCTGGCGAACCTGGCGCAGGGTAATACCACCGTTACCGTCTCCTCAGGGGATGTACAGACCAGCCAGACGCTGCTGGTGGCAACGACGCCGCTGGCAGAACCCCAAATCAACACACCTTTCACTGACGGCATTCTCAACACTGAGGAAGCCAGCACAGCGCAGACGCTGACCGGCTCTGTCCAGCCTGGCCAGGCCGTCAGCGTGACCCTGGGTGGCATCAGCTATCCGGCAACGGTAGCGGCAAATGGTGACTGGAGCGTCACGCTGCCGCCCGATGCGCTACAGGCACTGGCGCAGGGCAGCAATCCCGTTACCGTAACGGTGAGCGATGTCGCGGGTAACAGCACCAGCATCATTGAACCGATAACGGTGGATACCGGGGTACCGGCGCTGACCGTTAATCCGATTGCCATCGATGGCATTATCAATGCGGCTGAAACAGTCACCGATCTGACCATCAGCGGCACCGTCGCCCCGGGCAGCAGCGTCAGCTTTGTGCTGAATGGTGAGACCTACAGCGCCACGGTTGCCGCGGATGGCAGCTGGACCGCCACCGTACCCGCTGCCGATCTGCAGCAGCTGACTGATGGCCGTTACGATCTCAACGTGACCGTTACCAGCGTCAGTGGCAACGTTGCTACCACGCCATTGCCGGTCACCGTGGCTACCACCGCACCCGACTTTAGCATTAATGCGCCCGCTGGCGATGGCGTGCTGAACATCGCGGAGCAGGCTGCTGGCTTCAGCTTCAGCGGCGCAGGCAGTGATGGCGACCGCGTCAGTGTGACGCTGAATGGCGTCACCTATACCGGCACGGTTGATGCTGATGGAAACTGGGCACTGGCCGTACCGCCTGCTGCGCTTGCCGGTCTGACCAACGGCAGCAGCTATCCGGTGGTGGTCACCGTCACCGACGCGGCTGGCAACAGCAGCAGCCAGAACAGTGCGCTGACGGTTGCCACCACGCCGCCGCCGCTGGTGGTCGCCCCGGTCAGCGGTGACAACGCGCTGAGCACCGCTGAACTGGCGGAGCCGCTGGTCGTCAGCGGCAGCGGTCAGAACGGCGACATTGTCACGGTCCAGCTCAGTGACCAGCTCTACAGCACCACCGTCGGCGTAAATGGGCAGTGGACGCTGCAAATCGACGCGAGTGATCTGGCGGCGCTGCCTCAGGGCACGAATCCGCTCACCGTTACCGAAATCAATGCTAACGGGAATCAGAGCAGCCAGGTGGTTGAGCTGAATGTGGCAACCTCGCCGGACGTGCTGCCTGTGCTGACTGTCGATAGCAGCGCCTTTGCCGGCGACGGTATCGTCACGGCCGCCGAACAGTTACAGCCGATTACGGTGCGCGGCAGCAGCAGTAACGTCGAAGCGGGCCAGCAGGTCGTCATCACCCTGAACGGCACCGACTACAGCGGCGTGGTCGGGGCCAGCGGCAACTGGAGCATTACGCTGCCTGCGGGCGCACTGGCAGAGCTGGGCGAGGGCAGCCAGACGCTGAACGTCAGCGTGATCAACGTCGTCGGCAACAGTGCCAGCAGCTCGCTTAATTTCAGTGTGGACAACACGCTGCCATCGATCGCGCTGGCACCGATCAGCGACGACAACTACCTAAATGCTCAGGAGCTGGGCGGTGCCGTTGTGGTCAGCGGCAGCACCAGCGGCCTGCCTGATGGCAGCATTATTACCGTGCTTGCCAACGGCACCACAGCCAGCACCAGCGTGGCGGCCGATGGAAGCTGGAGCCTGACCTTACCGGCAGGCGCCTTTAACGGCGCGGCCGATGGCGCGCAGACGATTACCGCCACAGCCAGCGACGGCAGTGGACAACAGCTTGCCACCAGCGACGCTACCCTGACGGTGGTGGCCAGCACACTGCCGGTGGCCACCCCAGGCGTGGCCTTTGATGACGGCATTCTCAACGGCGAGGAAGCCCTCAGCGGCGGCGTGATCACCGGTAACACTGGCGTGCCCGGTGACGGCCAGACGGTTATCGTCACGCTGGGCGGCACTAACTACAGCGGCACGGTCGACGCAGCGGGTAACTGGCAGGTCGCGGTTCCGCCAGCGGCGCTCTCTGCGCTACCACAGGGCACCACGCCTTACACCGTAGTGGTCAGTGATGTGGCAGGCAACAGCAGCCAGGCTGACGGCAACCTGGTGGTGGATACCCTGCCACCGGTACTGAACTTCATCACCCCTTCCGATGGTATTATCAACGCCGCTGAGAGTCAGCAGCCGCTGACGCTGACCGGCAGCAGTGAAGCCAATGCACTGATTGTGGCCAGCTTCAACGGCACCAGTCTGAGCACCACCGCAGACGTCAACGGCAACTGGTCGCTGGATCTGCCCGCCACGGTTTATACCGGGCTGGGCAACGGCACCTATCCTCTGACCGTGACCGCCAGCGACGCAGCAGGTAATGCCAGCACCACCAGCCGCGATCTGGCGCTGAAAGTAGAGGCTGGCACGCTGCCGACCCTGACGCTGGATGCCTTTGCCGGTAATAATGTGGTCGATGGTGCGGAACGCCTCACCGATCAGCGTCTGACTGGCACCACGTCCAACGTCGAAGCGGGCCAGCTGGTCACCGTGACCCTTGATGGCACGGTCTACAGCGCCGCCGTGCAGGCGAGCGGAGCATGGAGCCTGATCGTGCCAGCCGGTGCGCTGGCGGCGATTGCGGAGGGCAGCGCCAGTTTCACCGTGGCGGTCAGCGACGTGGCGGGCAACACCACCACCACTAATCTTACCTTTGACATTAACAGCAATGCGTCTGGCCTGGCGATGGATGCCATCAGTCAGGACAACTATCTGAATGCACAGGAGCTGGGTCAGCCGCTGATTGTCACTGGCACCTCGGCGAATGTGCCTGAAGGCAGTCTGGTCACGCTGCTGTTTAATAACATCAGCTACACCGCGCAGGTCTCGGCCAGTGGTCGCTGGAGTGTGATCGTTCCGGCTGAGTCACTGACGGCGCTCGCCGACGGGCCTTACACCGTCGCGGTCACCGCGACAGACAGCGGCGGGGCGACCCTGAGCAGCGAAGCCGCGCTCAGCGTGCTGGCGACGCTGCCAGCACCGCAGGTCGTCTCTGCTTTTGGCGATGGTCTGCTTAACAGCAGCGACATCACCACGCCACAAACCCTGAGCGGCACCACAGGTGTGACAGGTGACGGCCAGACGGTGAGCGTGCTTCTCAACGGCGTGACCTACAACGGCACGGTCGACAGCAATGGCAACTGGCAGGCCAGCGTGCCAGCCTCCGCGCTGGCCGTTCTGCCGGAAGAGACGCTTAACTACACCGTTAACGTACAGGATGCGGCGGGTAACACGGGCAGCAGCCAGGGCAGCGTCACGGTCGATCTGACGCCACCGACCCTGTCGCTTGATCCGGTTGCGGGCGACAACAGCGTCAATATCGCTGAAAGCACCGCGCCGATTGTGCTCAGCGGCAGCAGTAATGCCGAAGCCGGTCAGCAGGTCACTCTTACCCTTAACAACCAGATTTGGACCACCACCGTCACCCAGGATGGCGACTGGAGTCTGACGCTGCCCGCGGGTGCCCTGGCAGGGATTCCGGCCGGTGCGTATACCCTGACCGTGACGGTCAGTGATGCGGCGGGCAATCCGGTTACGGAGACGCGTGAAATCACCGTCGCAACCGGTGCCCTGTCGGTCAGCATTAATACACCATTTGGCGATGGCTATCTTAACCAGGCTGAAACGACGGTCAGTCAGACGCTGAGCGGCAGCACCGGCGTCGCGGGCGAGGGTCAGACCGTCAGCGTGACGCTGGGCGATAATGACTACCCTGTTGCAGTCGATGCGCAGGGCAACTGGACGCTGATCTTAACGCCAGCGCAGGTGCAGGCACTGGGTGAGGGCGTGACGACCCTGGTGGTCAACGCCAGCGATGCCGCCGGTAACAGCGGTTCACTGACCAGCGCCGTCACGGTCGATCTCACACCGCCTCCGTTAAGCATCAATCCTATCGGCAGCGACAACGTTATCAATTCAGTTGAGGTGCTGGAAGCAGTCGCGATCAGCGGAACCGCCTCAGTCGCGGATGCCGGACAGACGGTCACCGTCAGTTTCCAGAATACCGATTACACCACCCGGGTCCTCTCTGATGGCACATGGCAGGTGACTCTGCCTGCCGGTGTCGTACAGGGGCTGGCGGATGGCAGCTATCCGGTCGATGTGACGATCAGAGATGCGGCGGGTAACCTGACCACGGTGACCCAGACGCTGACGCGTGATGCTGACAGCCTGAATCTGCCGACCCTGACCATCGGGACAATCAGTGACGATAACTTCCTTAACCAGGCCGAGTCGCTGCAGGATCTGAGCATCGGCGGCACCAGCACCAATCTGTTGGAAGGCCAGCTGGTCACGGTAACGCTGAACGCCATTCAGTACAGCGGCACGGTGGCTGCGGATGGCAGCTGGACCGTAATCGTTCCGGCTGCCGATCTGGGCAATCTGCCGGATGGCGATCAACTGCTGGTTGTCGTCTCAGCGGATACGTCTGGCAATCCGGCCAGCGCCAGCGCCAGCCTGGTCGTGCTGGCCAGCGCGCTGGTTCAGCCAACGCTGACTCTGAACGTGGTGGCAGGCGATGATGTGATCAATGCGACTGAGGCCACCACGGATGTCGCGGTCAGCGGCAGCAGTACCCTGCTGGCGGCAGGAACGCCGGTGACCGTGTCGTTTAACGGTACTGATTACAGCACCACGATTGATGCTGACGGCAACTGGACGGTGACGGTACCGTCTGCAGCCTTCATCAACGTTGCGCCGGGCAGCACGCAAACCTTTACCGTCACCGCCAGTGATGTTGCCGGTAACCCGGCCGTCGCCACGCAGGAGGTCAGTTTCAGCACCACACCGCCTGTACTGGCAGATATTACGGTCAGCGCGGGTAACACCCTTAATCTGGCGGAGTCGCTGCAGGATCTCACCATCAACGGCACCACCACGGGCGCCCTGCCGGTGACGGTAACGGTGACGATGAATAATGTCAGCTACACGGCCACGGCGGATGCTGACGGGAACTGGACCCTCACCATTCCCACAGCCGACGTGCAGCAACTGGCAGACGGCCCTAACGTCATCATCGTGTCGGTCACTGACGCGGCGGGCAATGTCACCACCGACACCACCACCACACTGGATGTGGCGTTTAATACCCTGCCAGCGCTGACCCTGAACACGCCGTTTGGCGATGCGCTGGTCAGTGCAGCCGATGCCGAAGGCGCGTTAACACTAAGTGGTGACAGTACTAATCTGTCGGAAGGCAGCGTAGTGAATATCACCGTCGGCACACAGACTTTCAGCACCACCACCGATGCCAGCGGTAACTGGACGCTGAACCTGGCTGCAGGCGCACTGACGGGCCTGGACGATGGACTGACACAGGTAGTCGTCACCGCCGCGGATGCGGCAGGAAATCCGGCGCAGGTTACCGCAGGCGTTGAGATCCTGCAGAGTGATCCTGTTTCAGCCGCCTTCGACACGACACTGTTCGGCGATAACATCATTAATATCAGCGAAGCCGGTTCCGTTCAGCTGGTAACCGGCACCTCCACCGTCGTGCCGGGCCAGACCCTGAGCGTCACGGTAGGCGATGACAATATCCCGCTGTCGGTGACGGTCGATGCCAATGGCAACTGGACTGCCAGCCTGCCCCCAGAGTTCATCGCCAATCTGGGAACCGGTGAACACACGCTGACCCTGATTACCACGGATCGGGCCGGTAACAGTATTGAAACGACCAAAACGTTCGTCGCCGCGATTACGCCGATTGCTAATCCAACGCTGGATACGCCATTTATCGATGGCCGTATCAATGCTGAAGAGGCCGCTGCAGGCGGATCCCTGACCGGTACGGTAAACATTGATAATGCCACCTCGGTTACGGTAGCCGTTAATGGCACGGTCTATTCCGCTACGCTCAGTGCGGATGGTTCGCGCTGGTCGCTGGATCTGCCGCCTTCTGTATTGCAGTCATTGCCGGATGGCAACTGGCCGGTGAGCGTGACCGTCACCGACGCGAACGGCAACAGTGCCAGTACCAGTGGCACTGTGCTGGTGGCCGTCAATGCGCTGCCGGACGTGACGCTGAACCTGCCGTTTGGTGACGGTGCGCTGAACGCCACCGAAGCGGGAACAGAGCAAATCCTCAGTGGCACTACCGGCATTACGGGTGCAGGACAGACGGTATCGGTGCTGATCGCCGGCTTTAATGGCGACCAGCCGCTGGCCGCCACGGTGCAGAACGATGGCAGCTGGTCGCTGGCTCTGTCGCCGGCACAGTTAGCCACCTTCACCAGCGGCACGCATACCATTACCGTGACCGCCACCGATATTGCGGGTAACAGTGATGTGACGGCCCTGAGTGTGGTAACCGAAGTGGCTGTGCCTGTCCCAACCTTCAATACTGGCGCGTTTGGCGGCGATAACGTCCTGAATATCAGTGAAGCCGCGGCAGGTATCACCCTGACCGGCACCACCGGCAGCGTGGGGGATAATCAGGCGGTCAGCATCACTGTTGATCTCAATGGCAGTCTTTATTCCGGCTCGGTGGATGGCAACGGCAACTGGACCGTTGACCTTCCTGGCAACGCGCTGAGTTCTCTGGGTAACGGGACGCAAATCCTGACGCTTAACGTCGTGGATGCGGCGGGTAACAGCGCATCAACACAGTTGCCGTTCACCTCCGATCTCAGCGCGCCGCAGCCTGCGGTCAATCCGGAATTCCTCGGCGGCTATGTGAATAGCGGCGATGTTGACACAGGCATTACGCTAAGCGGCACCACCGGTGAGGCGGGCGCGAATCAGACGGTGCAGTTAACGCTGGGCGGCACGACTTACCCTGCAACAGTGGATGCCAATGGCAACTGGACAGTGCCACTGACACAGGCGCAGCTTTCAGCGCTGCCGGATGCCACCTATCCGGTTACCGTGACGGCAACGGATGCAGCGGGCAACAGCACGACCATTAACAGTTCGCTGGTGCTCGATAAAACCCCGCCAGTGCTTAGCTTCACAGCCTTTACTGGCGACAACGCACTGAACTACGCCGAGAGCATTCAGCCGCAGATCCTCAGCGGCACCGCGTCAGGCGCTGAGACCGGTGCCGTCGTCACGGTGTCGCTGAATACCACAACCCTCGGCACGGCAATAGTTGACGGTAACGGCAACTGGAGCGTGACGCTGACGCCGGAGCAGATGGCCACCTTTACGCCATCGACCACCCTGGCGCTGGCCGTGACCGATCTGGCAGGCAATACCGCAACCAGCAGTGTCCCGCTGACGGTGGATCTGACGCCACCGCCAGGCCCGCTGGTCACGCTGGGTACGGTGTCAGGCGACAATATCATCAGTTCTCAGGATGTGGCGGGTGGCGTGGTGTTAAGCGGTACTTCGGCTAACCTCGGCACGAGTGGTTCAGTGACGGTCACTATTAACGGTCAGACCTATGCCACTACGCTGGATGCATCGGGCAACTGGTCAACGGCTGCGTTGCCGGTCACTGCCTTTGGCAATGCGGACGGCAGCGTCGCCATCACGGTAAATGCCACTGATGGCACGACCCCTGTCACCGTTAGCGGTAATGTGTTGATTGATCTGACGCCACCGGCTCTGACGATTAATGCCTTTGCGGGTGATAATCAGGTCAATGGTAATGAAAACGCCACCAGCCAGGCAATTAGCGGCACCGCCGATGTCGGTGAAGCAGGCCGTACGGTGGTTGTGACCTTCAACAACCAGACTTACAGCGCCGTAGTGCAGAGTAACGGCACCTGGTCCACCACCGTTCCTGCCAGCGCGATGCAGGCACTGACCGATGGCAGCGCGCCGGTGATCACCGCGCAGTTGGCGGATGTCGCCGGTAACGTGACGACCGTGACACAGCAGGTGACGGTGGATACTGCCGCGCCGCTGGTGCAGGTTGACGCGCTGGCGGGTGATAACGTGCTTAACGCCGCTGATCTGGCCATCAGTCAGGTACTGACAGGCAGCGCACAGGGCGCAGAAGGCCAGACCATCGGCCTCTACCTGGGCGATGCCGCGCCGATCGCTACCGCAACGGTGGGTGCAGATGGCCGCTGGAGCATCGATCTTGCACCGAATGTCCTGTCGGGCCTCACTGACGGTGCGCTGGTGTTTGGCGTGCGGGTGAATGATTTAGCCGGTAACCAGACCGACGCGACGCTGACGGTCAACAAAGTAGTTAACAGTGCGCTGACGCTGGTGGTTGATTCGGTATTCGGCGACGGCACGCTCAGTGCGCTGGATACCACGGTGGCGCAGACCATCTCGGGAACGGCGACGTCGGCAGGTGTCGGGGCCACGGTATCGGTGGTACTGGGCGGCACCACGCTCTCTGCTTCTGTGGGTCAGGATGGTAAATGGGCCATCGTGGTGCCACCTGCGGTGCTGGATCTGGTCACGGACGGCAATCTTGCGGTTAACGTCACCCTGACCGATGCGGCAGGCAACACCCGCACGGTGGGTGAAACCGTGACGGCGATTGTTGATGCGGTGCCGGTGGTGGGCGCGCTCACCGGGCTGTTTGGCGGCGATAACCTGCTGAACATTGCGGAAGCGGCTGCCGGACAGCTGGTGGGTGGCGTAATCAGTAATGCGGCTGCAGGTTCACAGGTGACGGTGACCTTTGGCAGTAAAACTTACAGCACGACAGTGCAGGCGGGCGGAGCATGGAGCGTTAGCCTGCCGGGCAGCGATCTCACCTCACTGCTTGATGGCAATCTGACGCTGGGCGTCAGCGTCCGGGATGCGGCGGGTAATGTCGCCTCGAACAGCGCGTCGATTGGCATCTTTACCCAGACACCCTCCATTTCCCTGACCTCTCTGTTTGGCGATGGCGTGCTGAATCTGGCTGATATCGCCACCGGCCAGATCATCAGCGGGGTGGTGAACAACGTTGCGCAGGGCAGTGTGGTGACGCTTTCAGTGGGCAACAGCCAGCTGACCGCGACCGTGGGTGCGGGCGGCGCCTTCAGCGCCACGGTGACGCCGGATATCCTGGGCACCCTGGCGCAGGGCAATCTGACGGTCGGCGCGTCAGTAACGGATGCAGCGGGGAATACCGCCAGCACCAGCGCCGGTATTCGCGTCGATACGCTGCTGCCAACCATCACGGTAAATCCGCTGTTTGGTGATGGTCTGCTGAACGTAGCGGATGCGCTGGTAACCCAGGTGATTGGCGGCGTCGTCGGTGGTGCAGAAGCGGGATCGCGTGTTGTCGTATCGGTGGGTTCACAGCAGTTTGTGACGGCAACCGATGCCAGCGGCAACTTTAACGTCTCACTGACGCCTGCGCTGCTGCAGGGAATTGCGGATGGCAATCTGACCGTCGGCGTCAGCGTCACCGACAGCGCCGGTAACACCAGCAGCACCACTGCCGGCGCGCTGGTAGGTATTCACAATCTGCCGAAGGTTACGCTCAATCCGTTGTTTGGTGATGGCGTGCTGAACCTGGCGGAATCGCTGGTTACCCAGACCATCAGCGGCACGGTCTCCGGCGTGGCAGCGGGCAGCAGCGTCAGGCTGGCCATTGGCAACACAACAGCCACCGCGCTGGTCAACGCTGATGGCACCTTCTCCACCACCGTTTCGCCAGCTGTGCTCTCGACACTGCTGAACGGTAACTTCACCGTCAGCGCGGCGGTCACTGACCCGGTCGGCAACGTCAGCAGCACCAGCGCAGGCGTGTCACTGGGGCTGGTGCAGCCAACCCTGACGGTGAATACGGTGTTCGGCGATGGCGTCCTGAGTGCCGCCGATCTGGCCTCGAACCAGACGCTGAGCGGGACCTCCAGCCTGTCGGCCGGTTCGACCGTCAGCGCCACGCTGAACGGCCTGACCTATACCACCAAAGTGGTGAGTGGCGGCAACTGGAGCATCAGCGTGCCGAAAGCGGATCTTGCCGCGATCACTGACGGCAGTAAAACCGTGACGGTGACCGGCACAGATGCCTACGGTAACGTGGCGAACAGCAGCGGAACACTGAGTGTTATCAGTCAGTCAACGCCTGTGGTCGCCATTACCTCTCTGTTTGGCGACAATGCGCTGAGTGCAGCCGATGTCAAAACCGCGCAGACTATTTCAGGCACCGCCAGCAACGCCGAAGGATCGGTAATACGCGTTACGCTGGGTGGCCAGACTTACAGCACCACGGTGAGCAGTAACGGCAACTGGAGCCTCTCTGTACCGGCGGCCAACCTCGCCGCCATTGCGGATGGTCTGCAGACCGTGACGGCCAGCGTCATCAACGGCGCGGGCAGCAACGGTTCCACCTCGGCGTCGCTGGGTGTGGTGAGTCACACCACGCCGACCGTCAGTGTGAACAGTTTCTTTGGTGGCGATGGTTATCTCAACATCGCGGAAGCCAATACGGCTGAAACCATCAGAGGAACCAGTACCAACGCGGCGGGCGGTACGGTAACGGTTAACGTGGCAGGCAATGTCCTTACCACGACCATCGGCGCGAATGGGGCATGGAGCATCAGCGTGCCGTCAGCGACGCTGAAAGGGATCGCAGATGGCAGCCATCCACTGACCGTGACGGTGACGGATATTGGGGGCAATACCGCGACCAGCACCAGCAGCTTTACTGCGCTGTCCCATAATCAGCCGCTGGTCGGGGTTGATCCGGTGCTCAGCATCGTCGGTTCTCTGCTTACCGGTCTGGTCGTGCAGGGGGGATCGCTGAATGCAGCGCAGGGATCGAAAGTCAGCGTGACGCTGCTGCTTTCCAACGGCAGCAACGGGCCAACGCTGAACACCACCACCGATGCGCTGGGGCGTTACGCGGTCAACTTCTCACCCTCACTGCTGTCGGTGGGTGGCCTGCTGCTGTCGCTGAACACGCTGGCAAAAGTCTCCATCACTGATGTGGCCGGTAACAGCTACACCACCACCAACACTCTGTTGCTGGGTTCGCTGCTGCCGGCAACGCTGGCGGCAACCGAGTCGGTGGCACTCTTCTCGGTAGCGGACGACAGCGTTACCGTCGCCAGTGCCAGCGTGGAGACGCAGCATAGCAGCAGTACCAGCAGCGACGATAACAGCGCCCATGTAGCCGTGGCCTCGACGCTGATTACCGAAGCGGATACGGTGACGCCGGTCAGCAGCAGTGAAACCGTGGTAGCCAGTGACACCGCTGTGGCGGCGGCACCGGCAGAGGAGGTGGGCTACACCATTGGCGGCGTCGTGATTACGCTGGCCGATGGCAGTACGGCAGAGGGCGCTTCGGTGATCGGCAGCAGCGGTGCAGATACCGTGACGGTCAGCGATCTTAACTTTACCCATATTGATGGCGGCGCAGGCACCGATACTCTGGTGCTGAATGGTGAGTATCTCAATCTGGATCTCACCGCGCTGGGCCTGAAAGTTGAACACATTGAAGTGCTTGATTTGGGTAAAACCGGCACCAACTCCGTGAAACTCGATCTCAATGAGGCACTCAATATTACGGACAAACAGAGTGATGATTTGCTGATTAAAGGCGCAGAAGGCAGTCAGGTCACACTGGCGAACAGCAACGGCGGTATCTGGGAAGTGACCGGCGAGCGCACGGTGGAGGGCAGAGTCTTTGAGATCTACCACAACTCGGCGCTGAGCAGTGAAAACACCCTGGGTGATGTGCTGGTGCAGCAGAACCTGCAGGTCCACGTGGCGTAGTCACACCAACGTCTGTCAGGTCGCTCTGAGAAGCGGGTGCGTAAGCACCCGCTTTTTTTATTTTAGTCACGTAATAATTTCACTTTCCAGATTATCGCCACTATCCATTAGCAGAATGAAAGATTAGGGTAAGCGCAGCAAACGGCGTTACGCCGTAAATCAGCATTCTGGCTCCATTTGTCGCTTTTATCAGCGTCCTCTTTCATCATCCCTGTTACCTGCGGGTAATCAGTTCCGACCAGCGAAAACGGGCAGCGTCAGCTGACCCACTACCTATCGACAGTCTTAACGTCCGGTTTATCCGGGCCCTTTGGTCTGCATTTCTGTTCTGAACTGAGGTTACCTATGTCAACACGCGATACGCTTCGTTCCGTCCGGTTCGAATCCATTTTCCAGACGGCGGTGAGCGACTTTGCCGTCGCCGACAGCGCGCTGCCCGCCATTGCGCCAGTCACAACGCAGAGTCTCTCTCTGCCTGTTACCCCTTTCTCTGCGGAGTCACCGCATAGCAGCCCGCTCAACTACAGTGCCCTGGCTGTCAGCGCGGTTGAGAGTCCCCCTCCTGTTGCGCTACGCCCCTATGAACCTCTTGCTATGGATGGTGTTATTGCCGGCTGGGAGGCGCAAAAACCGGTACATCTGCGCGGCCGGGCGGAAGGCGAAGCAGGCTCAACGGTCACACTGACGTTCAACGACCAGAGCTGGCACAGCACCGTTAACAAGTGGGGCTACTGGAACGCTTCCATGCCGGCTGAGGCGCTAAAAGGTGTGCCGGATGGCAATCACTCGCTGACGCTGACCCTTACCGATAAAGCGGGCCACAGCACCACAACCGACGTCGATTTTGGTCTCTATGTTGACCGCACCATCAAACCGACACTGACAGTGGACACGATCAGTGGCGACAACGCGGTAAATATTGCTGAGAGCATTTACGGCGTTGAAATCAGCGGTAGCGCAACGCACCTGCCGGTGGGGTCGGTGCTGAAATTAACGTTGGGCACGCAAACGACCACCGCCGTCATGGGACGTGATGGCAAGTGGTATGGCTCTTTCCAGGAAAGTGATATGAAAGCGCTGGCGGATGGCGTCTACAGTCTGAAAGTCACGGCGACCGATCCCAATGGAAAAACCGCGACCGAATATCACGATCTGACGTTGATTACTCACCTGAGTAGCGTGCCCATCATCACCTTTGATAAGGTCACGTCGGACGACGTCATTAATCTGGCGGAAACCCAGCAGGATCTGCTGCTGAGCGGCACGCTCTCTACCGTGATGCCGGGTCACCGGCTGGTGATCACCGGTGCCAACCAGAAAGATTATGCCGCCACAATAGGCGAAGATGGACACTGGCAGGTGGTAATCCCGGCAGCGGATGTGCCCGCTTTTATCAACGTTGGAGAAATTCGTGCCTGGTCGATCGACGGGGCCAAAAACTACCTTGACGTCACGCATGAGCTGAATATCCACACCGGTTTTATTCCGATCTACACCGAAATGGATATCGGCGGTGACATGACGCTTAACTATCAGGAGGCGCAGCACGATCTGAGCTTCTATGTTGAAGGTGCCAACACCCTGGAGATCAACGGTAAAACCTATCAGCCTGATGCCAAAGGTATGGTAACACTGACCTCCAGCGAGCTGCTGGCGCTGCCGGATGGCCCGGTCGCCGCCATCTTTCACCGCTGGGATGAATATGGCAACAGCGACACCCAGACCAGCGATAAACTCTTTACCGTAGCCGTGCATCAGCGCCCGACGCTGACCCTGGATACGGCTTTTGGTGACAATAAAATTGATGCTGCCGATGTCAACAGCTGGCATCTGATCCAGGGTAGCTCCAGCCATCTGCAACCGGGCAGCCTGGTAGAATTAACCCTAAGCGATCAGCATTACAGCGCCAGCGTAAAAGCGGATGGTGGCTGGGCGCTGACTATTCTGGCCGGACAGCTGGCACCGCTGGATAATGGTGAGTACCAGATGACGGTCAGCGGCAAAGACAGCGCCGGTAATCTGGCCACGGCCAGTCAGACGGTGCAGGTAGCATCGCATACCGAAACGGCCAGCCTGATGGCGGACCAGACGGTGGATAATGTGCTTGAAACCGTCACTCTGACTCAGCAGGCAGAGACCGCGTACGTGGCGCACACCTCCACGGCTTCTGCTGTTCCGCAGGAGAGCCATCTCTTCTCCGATGTTCCTTATACCCTTGCCGACCATCTGCTGCAGCATCCTGCAGCACAGCCGATAGTCTGACGCCGACACATTAGTAAAAGCACTGCCTTCCGGACAGGTTTGTTAAGCCTGTCTGGATTGGCATGGACTTGTCTGATGGTTGTTTTTCGTCCGTTCAGGAGAAATATTAATGATTTCATCTATTTTTAGCAGGAATAAGCGCGGGATATGATCTAATAATGTTAAATGTCGTTTGGCGTCCCGCTAACAAACCATAAAAAAAATAAAGCAATAACGCTGTCTGGCTCTGAGACATACTCCTTTAGCTCGCTTTGTTCACCAGGAAAAACACCATGATGATAAGAACCCCTGCTGGTATTGATGATGAACAAAGCGCGATTAACTTTTTTGTTGTGCGCCCTGAGTGGCGTGGCAGTGCACGCGGCCTTTGCCGCACCGTTACCTAAAGCCGAATTTAACTGGCGTGCTGCGCCGACCGAAGAACAGATTGCCAGCTTAACGCTGCGCGACGCCATTCTCCGGGCCTTCGCCCGCAATCCGAAAATCTCGGAAGCGGCGGCACAGATCCACGTCGGCAAGGGGGATATGGATGCCGCCCGCAGCGCCTGGTATCCGCAGATCTCACTGCAGGGTGCCGCGGGACGCTCTCACCAGACCGACTCCGCTGGCAGTCTGAACAATAATGGCTCCGGCGGTATCACACTCAGTCAACTGCTTTACGATTTTGGCCGCACCGGCAGCGCCATCGATGAACAGCATGCGCTGTCAGATGCCTATCGTTTCGGCTTGTTTGATTCGATGACTACCGTGGCGGAAGATACGCTGCAGGCCTACCTTGAAGTCAAACGCTATCAGGCGCTGTCTGAAACGGCGCAGACCAATATCGCCTCGCTGCAGCGGGTACGGGATATTGCAAAACTGCGCGCCGATGCCGGACTCAACTCGCAGTCAGATGTTTTGCAGGCGGAAACCCGCATCGCCGCAATGCAGGCCACGCTTGAGCAATATCGTGCCCAGCACCGTTCCGCCACCGCGCAGCTGACTGTGCTGACCGGCGTGGTTCCCGCCACGCTGCCGGAACTGCCACAGGCGCTGCTTAAGCAGCAGATCACCCTCGACAAAATCGCCTATGAAAGCAGCGCGGCGGTGCGCAGCGCGCAGTCGAAACAGGAAGCCGCCCGTGAACGGGTGCGCCAGGCAGAGTCCGGTCACTGGCCGACGATTAAAGTGCAGGCGGGCCGGACCCGCTATGAAAACGATCGTGCGTCTTACTGGGATGATGAAGTGCAGCTGCAGGTGGAAGCGCCGCTTTATCAGGGCGGCATGGTCAATGCCAGAACCGCGTCAGCGGAGGGCGATCGTGAAGCGGCGCAGGCCGCAGTTCAGCAGGCCAAACTCGCCATTAATCAGAATGCCTCCACCGCCTATGCCGACATGATTGGCGCGCAGCAACGGCAGGCTGCCGGGGAAGTGCAGCTGGCCAGCGCCGACCATACCCGAAATGTCTACGCCGATGAATATCGCCTGAGCAAGCGCAGCCTGAACGATCTGCTGAGCGTGGAACAGGATGTGTTTCAGGCTGACAGCTCACGTATCACCGCGCTTTATGACGGCTGGGATGCCACCGTGCGCTATGCCGCCGCGGTAGACAATCTGCTCGATATCATGGGTATCGATCGCCAGCAAAGCAGCGGCGATCTCCTTCCTTCGCTGCAATAGCGATAAGGCATTAATAATGAGTACATCAACCCTGAATACCGATAACTGGATTGCCGCCATGCTGCGCGTCGCCGCGCGATTCGGTAAACCTGCCGATGGCAAAACCCTGCGTCAGCAGATGCGCTGGTTTGAACATCTGCCGGTGTCCCAGCAGCTGGAGCGGCTCTCCGGGCTGCTGGGATTGCATCTGACCATGGTGCCGCAGAACAAACTGCGCTGGCGTCAGGAGATCACTCCGGTAGTGCTGGTGCTGGAAAATGCCAGCGTGGCGGTGCTGGAGAGCATTGATGCCGACGGCAGCGCGCGCTACTGGCTCAGTGAAGGCGGCGATGTGGTGCGTGAAAGCGCCTTATCGGAACTGCTGGCACGTGCTCAGGGCGATGTCGGGGTGATAGGCGTAGCGGCGCGTGGCCGGGATGCGCGTATCGACGAATTCGTTCAGCCCTATGAGCCGCACTGGTTCTGGAAAAACTTTCGCGGCATGGGGCGCCGTATTACCGAGATCTCGCTGGCCTCAGTGATCAGCAACGTGCTGGCGCTGGCCGGTATTCTTTTTTCGATGCAGGTCTACGATCGGGTGATTCCGGCGCAGTCGCAATCCACGCTGTGGGTGCTGTTTGTCGGGGTGCTGATCGCCGCGGCCATTGAGTATGTGATCCGGCTGATGCGCACCCAGGTATCAGACCTGATGGGTAAACGCATCGACCTCAAAGTCTCGGCCATGCTGTTTGCCCGGGCGATGAGTATCCGAAATGAGGCGCGGCCAAAATCGACCGGCTCCTTTATCTCGCAGCTGCGTGAGATCGACCAGGTGCGCGAGTTGCTAACCTCAACTACGGTGGGTGCAGCAGCCGATCTGCCGTTTGTCATCCTGTTCCTGTTTATCATGTCATTTGTGGGGGGCTGGCTGGTGCTAATCCCGCTGGCGGCGATCCCGCTGATCGTCATTCCCGGCCTGCTGGTGCAGATTCCGATGGCGAAGCTGGCCAAAGAGGGGCTGCGCGAGGGCGCGCTGCGCAATGCGGTGCTGGTGGAGACCATCGAGGGGATTGAGGATATCAAGGCGCTACAGGCGGAACCCTATTTTCAGCGTCAATGGGAACAGACCCACGAAGTCAGCGCTTCAATCAGCAATCAGCAGCGGTTATGGGGCGCGCGTCTTACCGGCTGGGCGTCAACCGTGCAGCAGCTCACCTATGCCGGAATGCTGGTGTTTGGTGTCTATCTGGTGCTCGATTCTCAAATCACCACCGGTACGCTGGTCGCCTGTAGCCTGCTCTCATCCCGTACCATCGCCCCGTTAATGCAGCTGACGATGGTTTTCTCACGCTGGCAGCACGCCAAAATGGCGATGAAAGGGCTGGATGAGCTGCTGAAAAAGCCGCTCGATCAGCCTGAAGCCGCTACGCTGGCGCACTGTCCGACGCTTACCGGCCAGTACGATCTGCGCAATGTCCATTACAGCTATGACGAAGAGAATGAAAAGAATGTGCTCAACGTGCAGCAGCTGCAGATCAAGCCCGGCGAGAAGATTGCCATTCTGGGTAAAGTCGGGGCAGGGAAGTCGACGCTGCTGAAGATCCTGGCCGGTCAGGCGCAGGCCACTCAGGGCAAGGTGATTGTCGATGGCGTCGATATTGAGCGTATCGATCCTGTCGATTTACGCCGTCAGCTCGGCTGGCTGTCGCATGACTCCCGTCTCTTCTTTGGCACGCTGCGGCAGAACCTGATGCTGGGTAATCCCCACGCCAGCGAACAGGAGATGCTGCAGGCGCTGCGCATCAGCGGCGCACTGTCGCTGGTCCAGCAGGATGCCGCCAGTCTGGATCGCATTATTAATGAAGGCGGACGCGGACTGTCAGGCGGGCAGCGTCAGATGGTGATGCTGAGTCGTATGATCCTGCGGCAGCCGCAGGTCGTCCTGCTGGATGAGCCGACTGCGGCCATGGATGAACAGCTGGAGGAGCATGTGATCCGTCAGCTACAGGGCTGGATCAGTGGCCGGACGCTGGTGCTGGTGACGCACCGGCCGGCGCTGCTGAAGATGGTCGACCGTATTGTGGTGATGGATAACGGCCGGATTGTGGCCGATGGTGCGCGTGACGAGATCCTGCGCCGTGCGACGACGCCAGCGGCGCCAGGGAAAGGAGATGCTGCATGAGTCTGGTTATTGTTGATAAAGATCTTGCCCGTCATGAGCGCCGGACATCGGCGATTATCTGGCTCTGCACCGCCGCACTGGCAATTTTTCTCATCTGGGCGCACTTCGCCATTCTGGATGAGGTGACCGTCGGCATCGGCAAGGTAACACCTTCCAGCCGCGCGCAGGTGATCGACAGCCTGGACGGCGGCATCGTCAAACAGCTGAATGTGCATGAGGGCGATATTGTTGAGAAAGGGCAGGTGCTGGCCACGCTCGATCCGACGCGCTTCCAGTCCAACTTCGGCGAAGCACAGGCCAAAGTGCGCACGCTGCGTGCCTCATCCGAAAGGCTTGAGGCGGAGTTGTCAGGCACGCCGCTTACGTTCAGCGCCGAAACCCTGAAGGAGCCGAACCTGGTCACGCGCGAACGGCAGCTCTACGAGTCGCGTCGTCGTAATCTCACCGAAACCATCAGTAACCTGCAGCAGTCGCTGAGACTGGTACAGGATGAACTGCGGCTGACGGAACCGCTGGTGGCTAAGGGTGCGGCAGGGCAGGTCGAGGTGATTCGTTTGCGCCGTCAGGTCAGCGATCTGCGCGGTAAAATTGATGAGGCGCGTAACGACTATCTGGTGCGCGCCCATGAAGAGCAGGTGAAAAACAATGCCGAACTGGATGCACAACTGCAGGTTGCTGCGGGCAAAGAAGATCAGCTGACGCGTGCCACGCTCTACTCGCCGGTACGCGGCATCGTCAAAGATATTCAGGTCACCACGGTCGGAGGCGTACTGGAGCCGGGCGGTAAACTGATGGAGATCGTGCCGCTGGAGGATCAGCTGCTGATTGAGACGCGTATCAATCCACGTGATATCGCGTACATCCGCCCCGGCCTGGCCGCCACCGTAAAAGTGACCGCCTATGACTCTTCTATCTATGGTGATCTGCCCGGCGAAGTTGAAACGGTATCGCCCGATACCCTGCAGGATGAGGTAAAACGCGATCAATATTACTATCGTGTTTACGTTCGTACTCAGAAAGCAGAGCTGACCAACCGTGCCGGACGAAAATTTCCGATTGTGCCGGGTATGGTGGCTAACGTGGAGATTAAAACCGGTCAGAAATCGGTCATGGACTATCTGATTAAGCCGCTGAATAAAGTCAAAGAATCGCTGCGCGAGCGATGAAAATCAGCACCATAACCACTCTCCGCCTGCTTAATTACGGTGATAAATTAACATGGCGGATATTTCATCATTCAGGGCGCAAAGCGTGCGAAATTTAGCACTCTGTGCGGAACTGGGGCAGAGTTAATTTAATCAGCTTAAGAAAGTTTACGCAGATATAACGGAACGGCAAATTTCAGGCAAAAAAATGCCGGACAACGTGTCCGGCGGGAAATAATAAGTTGTACATCTCATTCGGGGAGAATGAAGGTAATAATGGAATAAATGATGATAGCGGGGACTATTCTATTACCAGATGCCGTAAAAGTTTTATCATTCAGTGCTTCATAAAGCTCTGATGCAACCTGTTGATAACAAACAATACGAATTGAGATTAACGATTCGTGCGCTGATTTTTATCGATCTGTGCTGGTTATTAGTTCCCCGATATTTACATTAAGAAATAACTGTTTCGATCTATGAAACAGTTTTGGAAATTTAGTAGCATTTTCCTGGTGGATTATTGCCCGTTATATAACAACAATGGCCTGCCGGCTGAATTTTTAATCATTCAGTTCGCAGTGGCAAATAATAAAGGCACATAACAGAGGGTAATAAAATGAAACGTCGCGTTCTCTCCCTGGTGATCCCTGCATTGCTGGTTGCAGCAGGATCAGCAAACGCAGCTGAAATCTATAACAAAGACGGCAACAAATTAGACCTCTTCGGTAAAGTTGACGGTCTGCACTACTTCTCTGACAACGACAGCTCTGACGGCGACCAATCCTACGTGCGCTTCGGCTTCAAAGGCGAAACCGAAATCAGCGATCAACTGACCGGTTACGGTCAGTGGGAATATCAGGCTGCGCTGAACAACGCCGAGTCTGAAGGCACTGCTGATAGTTTCACGCGTGTCGGCTTTGCCGGGGTAAAATTTGGGGATGCGGGCTCGTTCGACTACGGTCGTAACTACGGCGTAGCTTACGATATCGGCGCATGGACCGACGTGCTGCCCGAGTTTGGTGGCGATACCTATGGCGCAGATAACTTTATGTATCAGCGTGGCAACGGCATGGCGACCTACCGCAATAATAACTTCTTTGGTCTGGTGGATGGCTGGAACTTCGCCGTGCAGTATCAGGGCAAGAATGGCAACAACACCGAATCTGCAAATGGCCGTGACGTACTGGGTCAGAATGGCGACGGCTGGGGTCTGAGCACCACGTATGATCTGGGTCAGGGCTTTGGCATTGGTGCCGCGGCTTTCCAGTCTGACCGTACCAACGATCAGAACAGCGCGACATCAGGTATTCTTGGCCGCGGCGATAAAGCGGAAGTGTACACGGGCGGTCTGAAATATGACGCAAACAATGTCTATCTGGCCGCGATGTACTCGCGTGCTTACAATGCGACCCGCTTTGGTGACAGCAGTGACGCCTCTTCAGCTTACGGCTATGCGGATAAAGCGGATAACTGGGAACTGGTTGCACAGTATCAGTTCGACTTCGGCCTGCGTCCATCCCTGGCCTATGTCACCTCACGCGGCACCGATGTTCAGAACTGGGGCAAACAGAATCTGAAAAAATATATTGATGTTGGCGCGACCTACTACTTCAACAAAAACATGTCTACCTATGTTGATTACCAGATCAACCTGCTGGACGACAACGCGTTCACCGACGCAGCCGGTATCAATACCGACGACGTGGTGGCACTGGGTCTGGTTTACCAGTTCTAAACGTTCTGAGTTGTCAGGGAGCGCAGTTACCGCTGCGCTCCTGCATCGCCTTCGGGGCTGAGCGCTTCAGCCTTTTGCCACTTCGTGGGTTCCGGTGCTGTCGTTACCGACGACACAACACTGCCGAATCGCGCACCTTCAAATGCGACACCTGCCAGCGTAAAGGCTGAAAAGCTCAGCCAGTGATGCCATGCCGACGGCCACTTCTGTGAATTTTTCATTCTGCACCTCTCAGAGATAAACACTGTTTCAACAGTGCAGAATTCATGCCAGCTTTACCGCTCTCACAGCCACAGACGGCGCGCCCGTTTTGATACACTTGCCGCACGCATCAGAGAGGCATTGCCCCAATCAGGTGCAGTCAGGCTTGTTAATGGCGCGGCCGTGAAGGTGTCATATGACGATGACGACGCTGTTCGACCACTTTATAACTTCCGTAAATAAACAGGCCCAGGGCCATAACGAGAATCGCATAAATCATCTGTAGCTCCTTACTTTGAAATAATGTTTATCGCCTGTCGGGAGGCGGGGTCAGGATAGATGACCAGTGAATGTTCTCGTGATTCAGAAAAATATTCAACGCTATTTAAGCTAATTTACCCGAAGTTTATGCTTTGTAGCAGAGACTAATAAAGTGTTACATGCGAGGAAGGATGCGTTCTCAGATTAATCTGCTGTTTATAGTGACGTTAGTACTGATGTTAGCAGCCTGCGATAAGCCAGCAGCAACAACCGCACTGGTACTGGAAGGAAAAACGATGGGAACCGTCTGGCGTGTGAGCCTGGCGGGTGTGGAGATCGAACGTAAAGCGGAGCTGCAGCAGCGCATCCAGCGGCAGCTGGATGCGGACGATGCTGAACTCTCAACCTGGAAAGCCGATTCCGTGTTATCACGCTTCAATCAGAGCCGGGATCTGTCACCGTGGGCAGTAAGTGAAAACATGGCGGATATTGTCACCACCTCACTGCGAATTGGCCGTAAAACCGGCGGGGCGATGGATATTACTGTCGGGCCACTGGTTAACTTATGGGGTTTTGGCCCGACCAGACAGCCAGCTCATACGCCGGATGCTGCACAGATCGCCACCGCCCGGGCGCAGACCGGGTTGCAGCATCTGCGGGTGGTGCAGGGTGCAGACGCGCAGTGGCTGCAGAAAGATCTGCCTGACCTTTATGTCGATCTCTCAACAGTGGGCGAGGGCTTCGCAACCGATCATCTGGCACGCCTGATGGAGCAACTCGGCATCAACAACTATCTGGTGTCGGTCGGGGGCGCGGTGCTGAGTCGTGGTCTGAATGCGCAGCAGCAGCCGTGGCGCGTAGCGATTCAGAAACCGACCGATCGCGAAAATGCGGTTCAGGCGCGCGTTGATCTGCAGGGACACGGTATCAGCACATCCGGCAGCTATCGCAACTATTATGAACTGGATGGCAAGCGCATTTCTCATGTGATCGATCCCGTTACCGGACGGCCCATTGAGCATAAACTGGTTTCCGCCACGGTGATCGCCACTACGGCACTGGAAGCCGACGGCTGGGATACCGGATTGATGGTACTCGGTACCGAAAAAGCCAAAGCGCTGGCGATAAAAGAGCATCTGGCGGTCTATCTGATCAGTAAGCAGGGCGATAAATTTGTCAGCTGGATGTCGCCGCAGTTTGCTGCTTTCCTGATCCCCGACAAATCCGGAGAACCCTGATGTTAGATCTTTTTAGTGAAGAGCACCCCTGGCAGGAGCCGCTGGCTGAAGGTGCCATGATCCTGCGGCGTCGCGCGCGCGAAGATGCAGAAGCGCTTTATCAACAGATCCTGACAATTGCGGAACAGAACCCGTTTGCCCATCGCATTACGCCCGGCGGTCATCGCATGTCGGTGGCGATGACCAATTGCGGCGATTTTGGCTGGTCGGTGGATTCACGTGGCTACAATTATCAGCAGCAGGACAACCTCAACGGACGTAAATGGCCACCAATGCCGCCGCTGTTTCGTACTCTGGCACAGCAGGCAGCATCAGAGGCAGGATTTGCTGATTTTAATCCGGATGCCTGCCTGCTTAATCGCTATGAACCGGGCGCGAAGCTGACACTGCATCAGGATAAAGATGAGAAAGATTTGCGACAGCCTATCGTTTCGGTGTCGCTGGGCTTGCCTGCGGTTTTCCAGTTTGGCGGCTTCGAGCGTGGTGACACAACTCAGCGTGTGCTGCTGGAACACAGTGATATTGTGGTATGGGGCGGGCCGTCGCGCCTGCGCTACCACGGCATTCTGCCGCTGAAGCCAGGCGTTCATCCGCTGGCCGGTCCCTGGCGTTATAACCTGACGTTTCGCCGCGCCTTTTGACCCGTTACGCCGGTCACGGCGTGGTGAGAATAACTATTGCTATCATTTGGCATCCCATTACACTGCAGGCTATTTTTAGCTGATGGATTGCCTGCATGACGTTGTTAAGCGTTGTTTTTCGCCAGTTCCGCTGGCCTTTTATCGGGGTGATTGCGCTGACGTTGTTAAGCGCCGTGCTGGGTATCGGCATGATCGCCTTTATCAACCGCGAAATGATTGTCGCCATTAACACCTCTTTTGCGGTGTTGCCGCAGTTTCTGTTGCAGCTGGTGGTGCTGATGGCGGTGACGCTGGCCTCGCAGCTGGCGCTGACGATGCTTGGCCATCAGTTTGTCTGGCGACTGCGCGGCGAATTTATTAAGCGTATCCTCGATTCCCGGGTTGAACGTATCGAGCAACTTGGCAGCGCGCAGTTGCTGGCAGGACTGACCAGCGATGTGCGGGCGATTACGCTGGCCTTTGTGCGCCTGCCGGAGCTGTTTCAGGGCGTCATCATTACGCTTGGCTCGGCACTTTATCTCGCCTGGCTGTCCCCGAAAATGTTGCTGGTGACCAGTCTCTGGCTGGGTGTCACGCTGGTGGGCGGCTGGATGCTGGTTTCACGCGTCTACCAGCACATGGCAAAGCTGCGGGAAATCGAAGACAACCTTTATCGCGATTACCAGACGGTGATTGAAGGGCGCAAAGAGCTGCAGCTTAACCGCTCCCGTGCACAGCAGGTCTATGACACCGTGTATCAGGAGGATGCCCGTGCCTGGCGTCACCATATTGTACGCGCAGATACATACCATCTCAGTGCGGTTAACTGGTCGAATATCATGACGTTAGGCGCTATCGGCATGGTCTTTTTTATGGCCAACAGCCTGGGCTGGGCTAATACCGCCGTCGCCGCTACCTTTTCCCTGACGCTGCTGTTCTTACGCACGCCGCTGCTCTCGGCGGTGGGTGCGTTACCGACGTTGCTCAGTGCCCAGGTCGCATTCCGTAAGCTCAACGCCTTTGACCTCGCCCCCTATCAGCCCGGGTTTCACGCGCCATCTCCCGTCTCTGACTGGCAGACACTGGAGCTGCGCGACGTCTCTTTCCATTATGGTGATAACGGTTTTCAGGTCGGGCCGATTAACCTGACGTTGCGCCGGGGGGAACTGGTGTTCCTGATTGGCGGCAACGGCAGCGGTAAATCGACGCTGGCGATGTTGCTGACCGGGCTGTATCAGCCGCAGTCCGGCACGCTGCTGCTGGATGGTAAAGCGATCACGGCAGAGGAGCTGGATGTGTGGCGCAGTCAGTTTTCGGCGGTCTTCACCGACCTGCATCTGTTTGACCGGTTGATCGGGCGGGAAGGCGTGGCAGCCAATCCGGCGCTGGTGCAGCAGTGGCTGGAGCGGCTGAAGATGCAGGACAAACTGAAGATTGAAGGCAACAAAGTGCTGAACCTGCGGCTATCTAAAGGGCAGAGTAAACGACTGGCACTGCTGCTGGCGGTGGCGGAAGAGCGCGATGTGCTGTTACTGGATGAATGGGCGGCAGATCAGGATCCCCATTTTCGCCGCATCTTTTATCGTGAGCTGCTGCCGTGGTTGCAGCAGGCGGGTAAAACGGTGTTTGCCATCAGTCATGACGATCACTACTTCATTCATGCCGATCGGCTGCTGGAGATGCGCGAAGGTCAGTTAACGGAGCTGACCGGTAATGAGCGCGATCTCGCCACACTCGACTCGGTAAAGCGCACCGACACCGGACTTTGACGGCAACTGGCAAAACTTAGCAGAAAAGCGCACTGGCGTGCTGCGCGTCAGACAGGCTACTTTAGCAATCATCAGAAACGTCAGTTTCTGCCATCCTGAAACGTCTTCTTTCGTCTGTGTTTACCCCGGCTAAATACCCTTGTTTAGCCGGTTTTTTTAAAGCCGATGCGAGACCAGGGTGATCACCTGATTTTCCTGCCACATAAAGTCCGCTTCCAGTAACGTACCCCTCACAAAACGCTCGCCGAAGTGCTGAGTCAGGCGCAGCGTGGCACTTTGCTGCGCGAAATCTACGGACACCAGTGCCGCATCCAGAAAGTCCATCGGCTGATGCAGTTGTGGCCATAGTGCTTTATATACGCTCTCTTTGAGCGAGAAGAGCAGGGTAGCGGCCGCACTGAAGGAGACGGGCAGTGTCTGCAACAGCTGCTGTTCCTGCTCATTCATCAGCAGGCCGGCCGTTTCCTGCGCGGTGGTCTCCGACATGAGCTGCTCGACGTCGACCCCGATAGCGCAGGGCTGACGCGTAGCCGCCACCACGACGACACCACTACTGTGAGACAGTGAGGCCTGAATGCCAGCGGGCCAGCAGGGAGATCGGTCAGGCGCGTTGGTCAGAATGAAATCATCAATGCCCAGTTCTGCCATTACTGACCGGGCAAGTAATCGGCTGGCGAGATATTCCGCACGTCTTTTATTGACCGCCTGCTGCAGTCGGGCAGGCAGCGGAATACGCCATTCGACAGCCAGCGCGTCATGATATTTTTGTGGGTCAAAGTGACTCACCGCCAGCAAAGGATCGCTGTGGTTAAGATGACAGGAAAGGATAAAGCCGCCTGCAACAGGCGGCAGCGGCAGGTCGGGATAGCGCATGCGAAACCATCATCAGAACCTAAAAAGGCATTTAATCAGGCGCGATGGTCCAGGGCAAGCAGCCCGCCGCAATCAGTCGTTGGGAGGAATGGCAAAACTCTTGAGAGAAACAACGAAATGGTGGTGACCCCTGCTGATGCGTGCACCCCGGTCGCACCAGTGGCTCGCCAGACGAAAGAAATCGTCGCTGCCAATGTCATACGCCAGTTCCACTTTGCTAATGCCTGAATGAAGTAACGCTTCTGCATCTTTCAGGCTTTTCGCTTTGATCGCCATAAAAATTATCCGTCAATTTCTGGGAAGTTCAGGGTAGTTATTTTCTGTGACATTTTTGTTTCAGTTTGATGAAAAAGCGCAGCGGGCGACTACTTTTGTGAAGCGGGTCAGGCTTTTTTGCAAGCGATAACCTGATGATTTCATGAAGAATGCTAACCCCGTTCGGGATTAATCTGAATGTTAAGCCATGGGAAGTCGTGACAGAGAAAGGCCGCGTCAGACGCGGCCTCGTGGGTTACTTTTCGTCTGGCGGAGAAGGTTGCTTATCGCCAGACTCGGGTGCTTCTGTTGGATCGTCTTTTTCGATGAATGTCATGAACTCTCCTCTTGTTACCCACATGCTTTTAAGTATAGATCGGATTGCGGAAGGTGCGAGGAAAGTGAAGGTCTGATGACAGAAACGCAAAAAGCAGCCTTTTGGGCTGCTTTTCGGGGAATTTGGTCGGCACGAGAGGATTTGAAAAGTTAAACTAACCTTATGCATTTAAAGGTATTTAAAACTGATATATAAGTTAAATATGCCTATGCATATGCCTAAAACATGTGCTTATGAAATTTACTTACTTTTCCATTGTCGTCGTAAGAGGGCTATGAAATCTTCGACATATAAAAGCTTATCTAAGGTAAATGCCTGTCTTCCAACATGAGCAGGGTTCAAGAAGACCGGAGCTTTATCTTGTCCCATTGAGAATGATGAATACATAGTATTGGGACTAGCCAGGTACTCAGCCTGAGTTTTCCATGAGGCTGAGGAGCCACCTGATATGCTTAGTGCAGGCACGAGATGAGTTAATCGTTGTGTAGGATCGATGTCAGAGTAGATCCATAAAGCATAATCTAAAGCTTTTGAGAGCTGCTCAGTTACCTGTTCTTCGATGATGGCGGGAAGGCCTCCTGAAGGTGAAGACAAAGGTAATGAGATCAGTAGATCGCCATTAGAATGTAGCTTTACAAGATTCTTAAGATCCCGGTTTAGCGTCTGACATATACACAGCGCTCCATTTTCAAGCGATACATTTGTGCCAAATTGCTTGTCGAAGATAGCATGCCTGCCGAAAAGAGCTTCTTTTGATAACTTATCCTCGAGCTCTTTAGAGTCCATTTGAGCAGGACGGATAATGGTTGAATCAGGGCCGGCAGCAATTGAGATATCCAGATTGATTGCGCTTTGTGAAAAAGTTTGGTTACTGCGCGGCAGATTCTCAACTGCTCTAGTTTTAAGGCCCACAGGATCAAGAGGTGCTACTGCACGGGCAAGTACAAGGTCATGAATTGCTTTAAGAGCTTTAGCTTTTAGATCTTCAGCTGAAGAAAATTCCCCTCTAAAAAGGCCTTTTTCCCAAGTACTTACTTCCTTTATCAGTTTATCCTGTTCAGGTTCCGCTTCGCTGATTTCACTTTCGATGAAGATAATCAAGGGCTTGGTATTACGAGCTTCGATGACTTCCTCGTGGGTTGCTGATAGGCCTGACTGTTGTATCGCTCCATATCGAGAGCCTAAAATCAAAATTACAGCGTCAGATTCACGAACACCGTTAAGACAAGTGATTTGTGGCGAATTTGCTCTAGCCCCAAAATCCTCTGCCATAAGAGGTTTATGCCCAAGAACACAAACGGCATCCTTGACAGCTTTTCTTTTATCTTCAAAACCCGATATCAACGAACTTATGAAAATATTCATATGAATTCTCAGCAGACAGGTTATTAATAAGTATAGGCATTAATCGTGAGTCGAACTTTATTACCAAATAGGAAAATTATGAAAAATTGGTCTGCTGAGGATACAAGAGCAGTTAAAGCTTGGCTGAACATAGAAAACTATAAAAGTTTTGAAGATACAACGCTCAATGCGCTATACCACGAGTTATGGGCAAGAGCCCTTCTTTTTAAGCCATGGCCGACTGAAGAGGAAAAGGTCGGTCTTGGTGGATACATGAGACAGATCTTCAATGGGAAGCCTTTCCTCTTCGAGCCCGAACAGCTTAACTACATGCAAGATGATCAAACTCTTCAAAGCATTCCTCACGTCTTCATTACTGATATAACCAGACTTGCTCAACTTAGTGTAACTGGTCTCCGGGTCAATCTGTTCTCTTGGGAGCAAGGTAGTGACGAGTACTGCGTCAACCTTCCCCACCATGAAGCATATGTATCTACGGTTATGTCAGCGATATGTGAAAGCACCGTCCTTTTAGAAATCGACCTTGCCAGTGGTACAGACGATGAAATTGCAGAGTCTATCAAATCAGCTCTTCCGCAATGGAGACGCGTGAAGGGGATTGAAGCTGACGAGTCAAGAGCTGTGCGCTTCGGCTACGGCACAATTAAGAAGGTTATCTCTTATCGGCTCATAGCAATGCTCGACGTGCTTCTGTGGGCAAAAATGAATGACCTACGCCTTTCAGACGACAGGCTGTCGAGACTTTTGTACACAGACGAAGATGATGAGGCAGTTATTCGTCTGCACTACCATATCAAAGACGCAGACAGACCCCTTGCGATGAAAGCTGCGACCATAGATTTCATTAGGCAGTTCAACTTCTTCATAAATCGAAACCTACACCTGAAAAACATGAGAGTTTCGGAGGTTATGAAACTCTCGGATTCTAACTGACCTATCCTTCAGCGGTTCTGTTGTCTTGAGTCGCACTAACCCTCCTCTCCATATTTCCCTTACATTTGCTCTCGTCGAAACTGCACCGAGGAGAGCAACATGAAAACACAAAATACGAAACTAATGCGTTTACCTGCTGTGATTGAGAGGACTGGTTTTAGCCGTTCTTGGATCTACGAGTTGATCAATCAAAAGCAGTTTCCTCAACCTATCAAGATTGGCTCTCGTGCGGTGGCATTTATTGAGGGTGAAATTGATGAATGGATTGAAATGTTAATTTCTAAATCACGAAGCGAAACCTTTTAAGAGGGCTTTATTATGAAACTGAATGATTTTATCAGCACTAATAAATATTTCGCGGACATGAATAAACAAGCATTTGATGAAAAATTCGAACATGACGAAGTTGTAGCCATGTGTAATGATGAATTTTCTAAAAGCATTGCTTTCTGGTTGGGAGAATATCTCTCAGGGAATATAAAGGGGGCAGTATCTGCTATTTTTGAACTTGAGTTTAAAATACAGTACGCGGTCTTTTCAATATGGATGACTTTATTTAAACAGAAAGCAGATGTTGAAAATTTGGCAAAAATGATCCTTTTATTTAAATCTGAACATGAATTTAAGAATTTTAAGTTGTAAGATTTTTTAAAAAACCTTATTTGTATAGAGTTAATTTGGCAGTAACAGGAATGGGGCCATGTATCATATGCATGGCCCTTCATATATATGAATTACAATCTGTATGGCTTTTTTATGGTTTCTGATAGTGGTTCAATCTTCGAATCCAACACTTCCTGTTCATTTTTAATTCTTTGAGTTAAATGTTCGCTTCTAAGATCGGCAACACGTGATTGAATAGACATAAAGTTTTCGAATTGCGGTTCTCCGTCGAGAGTGAATTGCTGACCAAATCCATAGCTTATGAGTTGAGATATTGAATGTTTATCATCAAGATTATTATCTATTTTGTAGTCTGATAAATATTGGAAGAAATCAAGGAACTCACTTGCTGATAACTCTAACAGGTAGCGATCGTAGAACTCGAAGGCAGATGATTCATTTAATTCTTGCAGGATCTCGTTTTCATTATCAGGAAAATATACCCACATAATTTCTAAGTTATTTTTAATATCAATCATAGGATCTCCCTGGTTTTTATTTATATATAACAAATGATAAAGTAAAAGCAAGTATTGACTAGTTAAATAGTTGTGTTATTAAAAATTAATACCGTGAAAGTTGTCGATAAAATGGAAAGAATTAAAAGCCAAAACAGCTTAAATTTTGCAAAATTCTTTACGGAAATAAAGCGAAGTTAGTTGTATCAAGCTGCACAGAGTGTTTTGAAGGTATCAGGTAAATAGAAACATCCTTATATATACCTTATTAACATTTGGAAAGAATATTTAGTGCCATCCTTTATTGACAGTTATTAAGCGGTATATTAATAGAATATTTTTGCAAAATTATTGTAGGTCATTGTTTTTGAATATTTAACCTATACCTGTTTTGCAAAGAATTTAACTGAAATAAAGGAGAGTTTATGGAAAGATTTGGTATTAAAACGTTTAAAATGAAAAATGGTGAGCGCTATTGCATTATAAAAAACAAGAAAACAGGTATCCCGGTATTTTATCCATGTTTATTTATTACAACGCAACTGAGAAATAGTAATGAATCGATAAAAACGATTGAGACTCAGGCAGGGTGTATCGCACTTTTTTATCGTTTTCTTTTTATACGTAACATAGACATTGAAGAGCGAATTCAAACAGCCAGATTCCTGGATAACAACGAAATTGATCTTCTGCGGGATTTTGTCGGGAAGAGGATGAGAACTGCGAAAGTGATTAATATCAAAGATCATCATCCTGGAGTATGCAGTGCGACAAAGTATATACGGCTTACGACAATAGCAAAATATCTCGAATGGTTGTGTCAGCTAACTATCAAAAATATAGATGATGGCTACAGGAAAATTTCCTACTTCGTGAAAAAAATAAAAGCCAGAAGGCCGAAGATAAAATACAGGAATTCAGAAGGCAACGTCTATAAAACAATCGAAGAAGAAGACCTGGAAATCCTTCTTTCAGTTATTGATCCTCAATGTGAATTGAATCCATTCGACAAAAAAGTTCGCCATAGAAATCAGCTTATAGTCATAATATTACATTCATTAGGGATAAGGTGTGGAGAGTTATTGAACCTGAGAGTTGAAGATATTGATTTTGCGGCGCAAATGCTTTTCGTAAGACGAAGGGCTGACAGTATTGAGGACACAAGAGTCAATCAGCCCCTCGTAAAAACGCTTGAAAGAAATTTACCCATGTCTGACGAACTTACCAGACTTCTCCATTCATATATTACAGGCGAAAGAAAAGCCAATATCAGAAAGAAAAAGCACGGATACCTTTTTATTACTCACAAAGAAGGAGAGACACGTGGCGATCCTCTGTCGGTTCCTTCATACCATAAGATCATTTACAGACTCAGAGGCATTGACTCAGGTTTAAGCCAGTTGACTGGACATAAGTTCAGACATACCTGGAACTATTTATTTTCGAAACTGATGGATGAAAGTACCGAGTATGTGAGTGAAGAGATGCAAGAGAAAATGCGTTCCAACCATATGGGTTGGGAGCCGGGTTCTGGAACAGCACAGACCTACAACAGACGGTTTATCGTTTCAAAATCAGAGGAAGCAGCCCTGGCAGTTCAGAAAGTTATTTTCCAAAAGCGCAGTGGGGTGTCTTATGAATAAATTAAATTTTCTGGACGCGCATCGAGATATCTTTCATGCAAAAAATGAAAGTTACACATTTGGATTGGATGATGAATTCTGGGAGTTAAGTAGAAATATAAAACTGAATGTGGGTGAGGTCACTAAAAGGTTGTCAGGCAACCTCAGGTTCGGCTATGTGAATACACTGAAATATTTCGCAGAAGAAATCAGCCCTGGTTCTGTTAAGCAAATTAACAGGGTTTTCATGAAATTCATTTCGTTTATGAGCTTTGATTCAATTGACGAAGCTGTAATGCTAACAACAAAATCAAGTGATAAGTTCTCGAATCAGGATCTCATTTGTCTCAGAATCCTAATCAAAAAATGGTATGAACTAGGTTTTGAGGGGATTACCAAAAATTGTGTAGACCTCGTTGATAACTGGACGATAAAAGACAATAAAAAGGGGGAGGTGGTTAAAAGACGAGACCCTTACCAGGGGCCTCTGACAGACATGGAGTTTGATAACTTTTACGATGCTGTCTCACGCGCATACCAGAAGGGGACGATATCCTATTCTGATCTGGCAATGGCTTTAATCACCATTCACACGGGCAGAAGAAGTTTACAAATCACACAGATAAAAACGAAAGATATCATAAAAGAAAGAGCTATAAACGAATGCTATATAAATATCCCCAGAATAAAGCAAGGTGAGAAGTATAGAGCCTCATTCAGGCGATTCAGAATTACAGATGAATTATTCAACATATTTAAAGAGCAGGCACGTATTGTTTCTGAGAGTTTTAGCAAGCAGATCGGTAGAAAACTCTCTGAGAAGGAGATATTAGAATTACCATTGTTTGTCTGTCAGGAAAGGCTTGAGGGGGTTGTTGAGTGTGAGAATTTACATGAGATTCTTTCTTCAGACAGACTTCATGCCTATGCGATAAAGTGCACTCAAACGCTCAAAAAAATAGCTACAACAGAGAACGTGATCTCGGAAAGGACGGGTGAAGTAATAAATATGAATGCCAGGCGGTTTCGCTATACCTTAGGAACCCGGCTTGCCAGAGAAGGTTATGGAGAAGTCGTCATAGGCGAATTACTTGATCATTCCACTTTAATGTATACAGGCGTTTATGTTCAGTCAGGTCCAGATAGTTTAAATAAAATCGAAGATGCCGTTTCAGTTGAGCTTGGCTACTACTCAAAGATGTTTCAGGGAATGCTGATTAACAAGAGTGAGGATAAATATCCCGGTGGCAGTATCAGGAATAATACTGGTGAAAAAACAGGACAATGCGGCAGTTGCAAATCCTGCACAGCATGTGTGCCCATCCCCTGTTACACCTGCATGCATTTCAGACCTTTTGTTGAAGGGCCGCATGAAAAATTACTCGAATATTTACTCGATGAGCGTAACAGGATTCAGTGCATAGTGGCTGATCCTATGACTACACAAATACTGGACAGAACAATTATTGCAGTATCAGAGGTGATAAATAAGTGCAAAGAAATTAAATCAAACCCGGAGGTGTCAAATGGATAATATCAAAAATGATAAAGTTAGAGTACTCGAAACGCGCAGGGAAAAACATTGCGCGCAGAAAATAGATGATTTTGTGAGCTACTGTCGGTTCACTCTCAATAAAAACGACCTTGTGAGATGGGAGAAGGTTAACTGGCCAAAAGTTTTCCTTTTCACTAAAACCCCTGTCAAAGGCGTAAAAAAAAGTTCTGTTATTGTAAATGAGCCCTTAGACAAGAATTTTATTGAGTTCGCTAAAAGCTATGTCCTTTACCACTACATGAATGGGGGCAAGAAAATCAATCAGCGTCTGAATATCGTTTTCAGAACACTTGAGGCCGCCCTATTGCGAGTCAATGGGCGGAGTCATATTCAGTACGTTAACCTCACTGTTCTGGACCAATGCGTTGTCACCTTAAAAAGCACATACACCAAAGCAGTAGCGCACGCCTGCGGCAAAGTACTGGAAGGACTGGTTTCATTTCTCAGAGAAAAAGAATTCCTGATCACTCAGTCACTGCTCTGGAAGAGCCCACTTAAAGCGCCGGAAGCAAGCCACAGGCTCACTAAAACTGCACAAGAAGCCCGTGAGGCAAAGTTACCTGACGAAGAGTCATTGAATGCTATCGCTGAAATCTTCGCACTTCCAGACGGTCAGCTTTCAGAAATGGACGTATTCATAAGCTCTGTCTTTGCGTTGCTTATGTGTGCGCCTTCCAGAGTAACTGAAATCCTGACGCTCCCTGCGGATTGTGAAATCCGTGAGGCGGACAGGGAAGGAAAGCTGAGGTATGGGTTGAGATTCTATTCCGAAAAAGGCTTTGGTGGAAATGTGAAGTGGATTCCAGAAGTCATGGTCCCGGTTGCTGAGATAGCTATCAGGAGGCTGAGGACTCTTTCAGAAAACGCCCGGACATATGCCGGGGAGATTGAGATTTCTGGTGAGGGCCGTGAGCTTTACCCAGACTTCCCCTGGTACGACAAAGAAAAGAACGTACGATACAGCAACGCACTATGTCTTCTGCTCCGGTATCAGCTCAGTGCAAGTTTAACGACGCAAAGATCTCTTTTCAGACCAACCGCCAATCTGGTCAGCGCCAATCTGGGAAGCACTGAGTATCGCAGGACGCACTCCATTTCTACGATTTTTGACAGGCACGGCTACAAAGGGTCAAAGGGGAATAACCTTTCACTCAGAAGTCATCAGGCAAGACACTTACTTAATACGATTGCACAACGTGGTGGGCTTGGAGATTTTGAACTAGCCAAGTGGTCAGGACGAGTGAGGGAGACACAAAACAGGACCTATAACCACGTCAGCCAGGAAGAGAAGGTCCAAGAGTCAGTTAAGCGTGGTGTGCAGAATATTGGCATTAAACCAGAAAACACCACCCCAAGAGCTATAGCAAACCCTTCATGGCGTATTGATGTCAAAGATACAGGCCACGCAGCCATTCACGTGACAGAGTTTGGCTACTGCACTCATGACTACGTAATCTCTCCGTGTACGAAGTTCAGGGACTGTATCAATTGCAGCAATCATGTGTGCGTGAAAGGGGACAAAGCCTCGCTAGGCAGGCTGGAAGCTACTGCGGCCTACACAGAGCAGCTCCTTGAAAAGGCAAAGGTTGATATGGAAGAGGAATACGGGGCTGACAAGTGGGCGGCCTATCACGAAAGAACTCAAGCAAGACTTCTGGATTTGATAGCGTTACTCAAAAGCAAAAATCTTGAGGACGGGGCGATGGTAAGACTGGAGGGTGATGATTTTACACATATGAAAAATCTCACAGGCGCGAGCAGAAATGAACTGATTGGAAATGAAAGGATTAATCATAATTAAAAGGAGAGTCATATGGCTAAACATCTAGATGATAAAGATATCAGCATAATTAAAAACACAATAGCAGGTTGGGACAGTGAGAAGTCAGGTAAGCTTTCATGGGAATATCTTTGTGATAGGCTTGAACCTCTGATTGGTAAGCGACCAACCCGTCAGTCACTGGGGCGTCACAAAGATATTGTCATGGCTTTCAATATTAAGAAGAAAAATATTAAGTCTGGAAACGATGAAGAAAAACGGCCAGCTAATTTAAAAATGGCCTCACAGCGTATCAGTAATCTCGAATTCAAAAATAAGGTACTGGCAGAAGAGCTAAGGAGTCTGGAAGAGAGGTTTGTTGTATGGCAGTTTAATGCTATTAATCACGGACTCAGTTTTGAACAACTTAATAATGGATTGCCCAGGATAGACAGGGAAACAAATGCTGATTAAATATTTAGTTGCGCAGATATTGCGCAATTAAAATTATATGTTATCTTGTATATACAACCAGGGAGTGGTTGATCAATTTTGCAAGGACGCAATCTATGAAAAATACAGACGCTCTTTCAAGGGAAGAAAAGTTACTTTTGCTTTTACAAATGTTCATTGAGAGATTAAAAAAATCAGGTTTTGCTCAGGACAAGATAATTAGATATATCTGGCTATTCTGTGTCGGCTACTACATTAAGTACTACCTTCCACAATCTAAAACAGAACGTGCAGATCGTTTTACGATCATATCTATGCTTTCAAACGCTCTTAAATCGAGTTCCCCAAGAATCATTTTAAAGTTAGGGTTTGATCATGATATTTATTGTTTTTTTCATATTTTGATTTTTTACGTATTAGATAATGAAGAAGATGCGGAGGAGCTTTATCATCAAGAACGTGTTAAATATGAAAGAAAGATATTAGAGCTTGGGGTGAACTTATTCAAAGGTAAAATAAATAAAAAATAATTAAAATGACTGACTATTGATAGATATTTTTTAATAAAATCATAAATAGCCAGCCATTTTTAAAGGTTAGTTAGAGGTAATTAGAATCTACTTGGCCATAATCTATGCCTGAAAAAGATGAGTGTATTTTTTTTGCCAGTGAATGATCTAAATTATTTTCAGTTAAGCATTTTAATCTAAATCCATGATATAAAGAAATATTACTATCATGAGGGTGAAATTGATACCAATTACCTTTAAAGAAGGAGTATATCCTTTTACCGATCAAAATTCCGTTGCACAGTGCAATTTGCGCTTCTGAGTCAGAAAGATCCATTGCACTAGCTTCCTCACCATTTAAAAATCTAGTTTCTTTTTGGTGTTTTTCATTATGTTCATATTTTCTTAATATCTTGTCAATATCAGATAATGAACTATAATTCATGATTTTTTTTATACCATAAATAGAACTCTTTATTTCAATGTTCGTAGTATCACTAAAAGTCCATCCTTTAGCAGATATGACTAAAGAACCACACACTGAACTACTGGCATCATCAAAACAAGTTTCTTTTAGACAGGTTTTTAGCTTATCTTCAATTGTATCATTTATGTTTATATGTTTATCTTCGCAATGAGGTCTTTTCATTAAAACTTCGATCATTAATTTTCTAAGTTTTTCTTCATCACTATTTTTAGCGTCGAGTTTAAAAATAATATCATGTATAGTCATGTCATGAGTAATGTACTTATTTTTAAGGCTTTTTGTTATATATCCCTTTTTTTCCGAAGCAACTGATTTTGCATGAGAAAAAGCAATAATCATTTCTTGGATAATTTTTTTTGCTTGCTCAAAATTTTGTGCTTGAGACGATATTGAAACATCGTTAAGAAATAGTTTCATTAGAACAGCCTCATCAGATCTTTTTCTGCTTGATCAAAAAAACCTTCATCGATATCGCTAAGATCACCTTCTGATGAGATTTTAATTTCTGTAATTAGACGCTCTCTATTCACATTTTTTATAGAGTTTATAGTTACTAAATCATTTGGCAGTGACTTTTCTTTTATAGTTGCACGCATGCCATTAATTATATGGTCACTATGAGTTTCTATTATTACTTGTATATTGCAAGTTGAAGCCAATGTTAAAAACTCTGCTAATGCTGATTGTGCAGATGGATGTAAATGAACCTCCGGGTTTTCAACAATCAATATGCCATTTTCATTTGTACATAAAGCAGCAAGTATGATGGGCAATACATAGCTTACTCCAAATCCGGTATTTACAGGTCTTACAGCATTCAAAGTACCATTTGTTGGAAAAGCATTAGCAACTTTATCCATATCAGGAAATTCGCTCAATTTTATATCGAATTCGGGCACTATTTTTTTCATTGCTTCTTTGAAAGCAATCTCTAACTTAACACTACTATTTGTCAGGTGTTGACTAATTAAACGCGCAAGTTTTTGATTTGGAGCAGCCACATCTTGATATCTTATTAATTCAGAGATGGCAAATTCACCATATATACCGAAATTAATATTAGATGTGTCGTGATTAATCTCATAACTATTTTGTGGCGCAAGACGATAAGCACTCAGATAATGAAAGCTTTTATGAAAAAAATCTAGCTCAGTTTTTACATTACTATTAATTGAAATATAATATTCATCAGTAATTGTTTCAGAAAGTTTAGACTCAAAACTTACATCATCGACTTTAATTGAGAGACACTCTCCATCTGCATCGTGGTTAATAAAATCACTTACATGCCCAGCTGAAAAATACTCACCATTAAGGAATATTTTATTTTTCTCAAATTTATGCTTATTATAATTCTGTCTTAAAATTAATAAACATTGTATAGCAGTTGATTTGCCAGCCGAGTTTGCTCCGCAGAAAATCGTTAGAGGAGAGAAATTGAAATTGGCATCTTTAAAACACTTTACGTTTTTAATATGTAAATTGCTTATCATTGAAATCCTCTTTAAGTTCCTTGTAAATTAGAGATGAACTTCTACCTAAATCGAAAAACTTAGGTACTCTTTTTTCCATGATGTCATAAATGTTATTATTTTTAATTGCAGCAATGAAATAGTTAATAAAACGTTCCATACTTAATGATTCATGGCCGCCAAAAGAAAGCCGTTCCTTAATGCAATTTATATTCAACGTGGCATAAAAATAAAGAGGTGAAATTTTATTTGTAATTTCCTTGATGTGTTCACCTAATCCAAACTTCAAGCCTTCACGTTCGTGAATTAATATAGTTACCCGATCCATTAAGTCTATAATTGTTTCATTTCTAAACGGAGCGCTAATGATATTATGCTTAATAAAAACAATACAGATTAAATAAAGAAGAAAACTATCAATTTCTAAAGAACCAATCATGGGATCATAACTTCTGTTAAAGCTTGTAAAGTTAATAACTCCATTCAGATTGTTAGCTATTTCTTTCAAATAAAGCGAAACATCAGGGTATGCATAATTTCTTGCGGATTGTGCGTTAAATTTATAATCGTTGGAATGAATGCGTTTTAAAAACTCTAACTTTAAAAAAGCTGGCGTATCATAACTTGTAATGATAAAGCTTAATGTATATCTATCAGATATTATGTTTTTATCTCTAAAGCTTAAATCATTGAATACCTTCCCATCTAAATGAGAATATATTGATAGACCTCGCAAAGGATATCTATCAAGCATGAAGTCACAAATGGAATTTAGCCTTTCAATACCATCTAAAGCAAACCATTGACCATCATTGTTCTCTTCACAAAAAATAGAATTTGTGGGTATTCCCAATAATGTGGACTCAATAAATTTACTTTTTCTTACTTGACTCCAGTTCTCATGGCCTTTGAATTGAGAGTGTATATCTAAACTTCCGTTCAGTTTTTTTCGGAGTATAAGTGAGGCTGAAAGGTCTAATCTTTTGTATCTAAACCCTCCTTCTATAATATTTTGGTAGAAACCATCACTCATAATTCCCTCTTTTTTTTATAGAAAACCATTCATTTTAACATGACTTTTGCATGGAAATCAATTTCTACATTTAGTTTATTAAGGTGAATTTTGACTTATTAACTGCTTGAATATCAACTACGAACTTTTTGAAAATTAAAAACTATAGTAATTTACTAAGGATAAAAAAATATTTCGGGGATGTTATCCTAGTTGTATACCATGAATAATATAGATTCTATGAAAAAATAAAATTTTAAATTAATTTCTTCATGATTAATCTAATGGCATATTTGAGTTTTTTGAGTTATTAAAAAAAACTATAACTCTTTACTTTCTTTGATGTCCCAACTCGACTGGCTTTCGGCACCTTTGCCGCCGCTTGCTGACTGTTCCCAGTACTGTGTTTTAACTTTTGAAGCCTGGAACTGATATGTGATTCCGATCAGATCACGACTTGTAGTGCCATTGAAAATCACATTGGTGATAAGGACGTCTTCAAGCGTAATACGGCAATACTCGATCTGGCTGCCTCCGGCCTTACATACTGAAAGCTCTAGCTTACCTACATGCTTGCCGTTAGAGACATAGCGCATGATTGCAGGAGTTGCTTTGTCTATGTGGGCCTGAACCGAGAGATCGCGATACTGAACTTTTCCTGCACCACCTCCGCCTCCAACTACCATGTTGCCTGGCTGGTTAGCGCCCCATGTGAAAGATTCAATCGCAATCCAGCCTTTATGATTACTGTCCTGTGATTCACCTTTAATGCCATCAATTTTCAAGAAGAGATCTGTGCTCATGGCTGGTCCTTTTTCTTTCCCTGAGAAGGGTAATCTGATTAAATAAACTTAATGATACGTATAATGACATAAAGGCACAGTCATGGACTACTGGAAACCAGACCGATTCAAGGATTACTTTCTGACTATGGCTCATGCTGAGGCAAATCAGGTGGTTAGCAATGCTAATCACCTTTCTCACATCTACCTTAAAGACGGATTTAATAGGTTACAGTTCCAAGATAACGTTAAAGCTTTCGTTAACGCTCAGCTTAACGTTATCCGTTCTGGCTCCACTGATGATCAATGCCAGGAATCCATCCAGAATCTCAAAAAGGAAAATGAGTACCTTACGATTCAGGACAGAATGCTAAGAGCAGGAACAGCTGCGGTTCATGCTTCGGTGCAGTTGGTCAGGAATGGAGATTTTTGGGGCTATGTGATCAATGGCGTTGGGGTAGTGCTAAGCGGTATGCAGGTAATAGCCGGTGTATCAGTGATCGGTGCTTCCCTTGCGTCAGGGACAATCATAGGTTCTGCCTTTGGCGGAATGTTGGTTCTGCATGGACTCAACGGTTTCCAGGAGTCAGTTGAGAACCTGGTGTATGGCAAAACTGATAGTGTAGGATTACTCAAACAGGGTTATGTAGCAACAGCCGAGTTTTTAGGGTTCGATCAGAGGGTTGGGCAGTTAGCATACAGTTCAATGGACCTGGCACTGTCTCTCTATGGTATCGTGCGTCTGGTACAAAAACCTGAGGCCTGGCGTCTCTACTATTTCCTTAATACCGACTACGTTCGCGGAATTAAGGAAATGAGCAGAAAAGAGCTGTTCATTGAAGTCTATAATGACGCTTCAGCCATTAAATCAATCTCTGATACTTACAAAGAGTGACCATGCTTTTTCATGAATCTGTAAGCTTTAAATGCAGGTTTCAAAGGGACGAATATATATAAAATAACGAAACCTGCTACAAGCGTGATTGAATACGAAACAAGGTTTTCTTGTGTACCACTGCGAAAGGTATAGATGAGCCCTGCGAGAAGGATTGCTATTAATATCATTGAAACTATGAATCTCTTCTTTAACTGTGAAAGGAGCCAGGGATAAGGATAACCGTCTTTCTCAGCATGCTGACGTATCACAGAGACTTCTTTTGGTGTAAACCCCTCTTTTACAAGCATTTCTTCGATTTGCATTTTGTTCATAATAAGCGTCATTCATTTGTCTTAAGATAGTCTGATTGTAACTCATTACCTAAGCCCTATACAAACCGGACAGGCCTTTGAAAGGCTTCTGGTTTTTTATTTTTTTTGAATGGTTCCCTGGTGCTAACACTTGCGCATAAAAAAGTACTTTGAAATTCCGATGAAAAATGAAATTGTTAATTATTGGATTCAATTAAGGTGATACTTTCCAGTTCCCATTATTTTTCGTGAATTTGAATTCAGCAACAGTTTGCTTCTCGCCCATGAGTGGTAGTGTTATGTCAGTATCCACTTTGCATAGGTATGTACCTTTTGCCTCTGACTCCTTACAAGAAACCTTTTCTGCTTTGTTCAGAGTCGTGAGCATGTCTTTGCTGTTCTCACCGAACCGTTGTCTGGCTTGCTGGTTCGTGTGCTCAATGTTTTCCTGCATAGCTTTCTGGATTTCGGAAGAGGAAGGCTCACTGTCGCAGCCTGTAAGTAAAGCCGCCAAGGACAGGACTGCAACTATTGAAAGTTTATTCATTTCTTAATCCCTTATTTGATATTGATGATTATTGTGTTGCTGTGGATTTAATCAGTGTCTGGTCAAAAATTTCACACCACTGCTTCAACTGCATTTCCGTATCACGGATCCCTCGTTCATGGTGGAACCGGCCTTTACGGGGGTGAAATTTTATCTGCCACTCCGGGCATTCAATGTCTCTCACCTGGATAAAGAATCCAGAGCTCTCGAAGTTTTTAAGGCGGGTAAGGTTGTTGTGACCCTTCGCTCCCGCCATACCAACTAAATCAAAAGCTACGATTTCACCTCCAACGGCTAAGTGATATCGCCAGCCTTTGACGTCACTGAACTTGTAAGCTTTCTTGCGCTTACCAGCTTCCAGGGTCAGCAACTCGCGATTCGTATCAATGGTCATTTTGGTGTTCTGGAATTCATGGCTCCACAATCCGTTGTCATTGACGTTCAGCAGGTCGATAGTCGAGGCATTTGCTCTTTTATGTGTGTATGACACATATGCCGTAAGGAGTAAGAAGAAGGCAGGTAATGTCCACATGAACAGGAAACCTGCAGTGTCCTTGGGGTTTGAATCAGTCAGTATCCAGACAATCACCAGTACAACAATCCATAACCTGATAGAACGAAAGAAAGAAGGTTTACGAACTTTCTGACCATTCAAAGCCGCTGTGTACATTTTATATACCTTTGACATTATGTGATTCATAACTAGCTGATTGGTAACTGCTTTTAGGACGCATTTTTGAACGAGTTCAAAACTTAAGCAAATCACTTGTACCGATCGATGATTCTATTTTGATAGGTATTGACTATTATATGTAGTTTATCGATCTGTAAAAACGATCAATTGTTTGTGCAAATAAGAACTTAGGCTGGAAAATTGCGTTGAGGCAGGAGGTTAACGAAAGGGCATTGTTATGCGCTCAGCCAGTATTTCGCTGTTACCTGGTAGTTCAGATAACGCAGGTTCAGCTGAGAGGACTGCATGAATTGTCGAAAATGAGGATTTTCTGTGGAGAAGTGTTTTGCCTGTCTTCTTCAGCATGTCTGTGAAAACGGCCAGGTAAGGAATGCTCAGCAGCCATCTCAATACCCTTGTCATGAAGAAGTCAGCACTGCTGGTTTGCTCGCATGCCATACGTGTAATGCTGAGGGGTATTTTTAATGGTCAACAAAAACTGGTCACAGCTTTAAAGTTTTTCCAGAATAATCGCTTTGATTCATTGGGTGTTAAGCCACCGTTATATTGGTGAGGTCTGAGCTTGCTGTAATAACCAATGATGTAATTCGTTAATGATCTATTTGCTTCGCTAAAATTAGCGTATCCACAGTTCGGTACCCATTCTGATTTCAGGCTGCGAAAAAATCGTTCCATTGGGCTGTAGTCCCAGCAGTTTCCCACGTCGACTTATGCCTTGCTTTTGCGATAGCGCCACAGTAACAGTCTGAATTTCCTACTTTTATAGTGCATTGCCTGCTCTGAATGATACATAACGTCAGCCGGTTTTCCCCTGACTTCCCAAGCCATCGTTTATGCTTTTCCTATCAGACCTGAGTCCGGAGAAAACGACATCGTTCAGCCTATTGGCTTGCGGGAAAATAAATCCAGAACAACTGCCAGATAAGCCCAGCGTTTGCCCGTCTAGATGCAGGTCACGTAGCCGCACCAAGTCTGATTATGTTTCGTTGCTGCAAACTGACGATCCAGATGATTAGGGATATCCACATGCTCTTTTGTGGTTATTTTGTAGCGATGCTCCGGCCATCGTGGATTTACCGACATTCATTGCCGTTGCAGCAGAGGCAACGGTGTAATGCTGATCGAGTACAAGCTGGGCAGCCTCAAGTCGGAACTCTGGGCTAAAATTGCGTCTGTTAAGTCCGGTCATAATGTCACCTGTTTTGACTATGATGCGATGATATCACCTCTATTCAGGTGCCCAGATTTAGTATTCCACTAGAGGAGCAGGACACCCTCAAACCCCATATAGGTTGTTTTGGTGCAAAATAAAAAATAAAGCCTCTAAGATAAATCCTATTACATTATTAAAATCATGTACTTAATGGATTTTAAGCCAAAAAAAACTTCTCTATTACATGAGCTTAGCTTCAGCTATAATAAAACTTGACCCGCTCATATGAGGATTACTAAATGAACAACCAGAAAGCAACTCTTGTAGCAGTAAAGAAGAATCTTAGCCCTGTATTGGAGCGTCTGATGGATGAGGTTAGAAACAATAACCAAAACACTGTTAATGGAAGCTATGACCGCACACACAACCGCCACAACAGGGGGCAGTAAGTTAAATGTCTCGCTTGGATACCGTTTTAATAAAGACAGCTAGTCGATGTAACTTGGATTGTTCTTACTGCTATGTGTATCAAGGGAAAGATACAAGTTGGAAAAAACAGCCACGTAAAATGTCTTTAGATACAATAGATATCCTCGTAAAAAGACTGTTAGAGCAAAGTACGAAACAAGAAATTGGGTTTGCAATCGTTCTTCATGGTGGCGAACCCCTTTTACTTGGAAAGCAGGGTATGGAATACCTGCTAAAATCTTTAAGAGATACGTTTGATCCGGAAAATTATCCTATCAGTATCCAAACCAACGGAGCTTTGCTGAACAATGATTTTTTGGATCTCTTTTCAAAGTTCAGGGCTAATGTATCCATAAGTCTTGATGGAGATAAAAAAATAAATGACATATCAAGACTAACAACGAAAGGAAATAGTTCATTCGATAGTGTCATTGCAGCAATAGATTTGTTAAAAAAACATAGGGATTATGATTTTCTTTTCTCAGGAACGCTTTCAGTTATTCAATTAGAGTCTAGTGCTAAAGAGACATATAATTTCTTTAAAGGGCTAGATGTTCCCTCTATGGATTTTCTGCTACAAGATGGAAATAGGGATAGATTACCTAAAAATAAATACTCTTTAACATCAACTGAGTATGGCCAGTGGACAGCTGATCTACTAGATGAATATTTGAATGATAGCTCCCCAGTAAAAATACCATTTTTAGACGATATAATCAGGCTTTCCTTGGGGGGGGAATCTTTCAAAGAAGGAAAAGGATCGCAGAATTTTGGAATTTTAATTATAGAAACTGATGGTGAGATAAGGAAAAACGACACGTTACGATCATCTTATGACGGTGCCGATTTCTTCTCAATTAGAGAGAATATAAAACATACTAGTTTAGATAAAGTCCTGAATTCACAAGAATTCATAGACGTTTCTGACTTACAAAAACCATCATCAGAAATTTGTATCTCATGTCCCGATTTAAATGTATGTGGTGGGGGGATGCCATTGTACAGATGGAGCGATGATAATGGATACAATAACCCATCGGTTTACTGCGCAGATCACGCTTTTTTAATAAGAAAAGTCAAAAAAATAGTTGGGAGTGTATAATGATACCGTCAAAAATAACGTTAAACAAAAACCCATATAAATACTTCAGTACTCAATCAACATTAAGCAAAGATGAAGAGCTTTTAATAATTTCATGGATGGAAAAACTAGCTCCATGGAAATTAAAAGTGACAGACTTTTACCAACAGTATGAATTTAGTTTGCAGCATATAAAACTCCCACCAGAGATATCTTTTTTGACTGAAAAGGAATTTATTTACAACTTAAAAGATAAAGTAGAGTCAATATTCTCAGTGATTTTATCAGATGAGATTGATGTGGTAGCTCATAAGTTAGAGAAGAACCAAACCATTAAAATACATAACGACATGAGAGATGTTGAAAACAGGGAGACACACAGAATACTGTTTCAATTAAACAAAAACTTTCAAGAAGAAAATGGTGGGTTTCTCCTAATTTTAGATGATCAAGAGATAGTTGAAGTTATCCATCCAGTATCGGGAAGTGTTCAGGGCTTTGAGATATCTAGTAAATCAAATCATGCAGTTAGCACAGTCCATAATGGGGAGAGATTGACTATAGTTTATTCATTTAGATCAATCGTTAACAGCCTTAAATCAACTTAGATTTTCTATAAAAATAATTTATCCGACTAACACCTTCAGTTTCCTATGGTTTTTAACCGATAGAGAGTCTTTAGATATACGTTTTGGAGTTTAACTCCCGTTGGTGAAAAACATTCTAAGCGCCCTTTAAAATCCAAATTGTATCGCCATCCGATTATTGAGCTAAACGGATACGTTTTTTCTTTCCTACCATTCTTAATCGTAATAGTTTGCTGCTTCTCATTAGACTGCAGCTTTAAGTCGTTGAATTCATGGCTCTTGATGCCGTCGTTGCCTTGGGTGGAGGAATCAAATGTAGGAGCATTGTCTTTCTTGTGTTTTGTAGCTAATCCCTGCGGTTACTAGAAGGAAAAAAGCAGGAATGCGCCAGAGATAAGTATTCACATTGCGTCAGTCGGTTTTGCCTAGAGAACGATTAAAACTGCCACGCCGATTGTGAACCAGACTCTGATCGAACAGAAGTAAGAGGATTTTCTCAAACTAATGCTTCTCATGTTGAATTCCTTTTAAAACAATAGTTGAGGTATAAGTGGTTCGTAACTGACTGATTGGTCCATGCTTTTACTAAGCTTTTTTGGTTAAGCTCAAAACTTAAGCAAATTGCTTGTACCGATCGTTAGATCTTTTTTGATAGCTAAAAGTTGTCATAAAATTTATTATTGATCTGTGAAAACGATCAATTGTTTTGTATATTGAAGTGCTTATGCAGGAAAGATGATGTTCTTAATACAGTTGGTTAATAAGGTGTGTATGAGCTTTTTATGAAATATTCAGTAACTTCGTTTGAGGTTTTAACGTCAGGCTCGGCTGAACTCACCGCGTTGATAACGGAAAATGAGGATTTTCTGTGGAGAAACGTTTTACCTGTCCCTTTGAGCAATTTTGCGAATGCTACGAGGTACGGAATACTCATTAGCCACTTCATGACTGCTGTCATGAGGTAGTCTTTGTTGCTGGCTGATTCCATTACTGTTAGCACAGTGCTGGCAGGTATATCTGCCTCGTAGGTTTCCGTTGCTACAACTCTCTGTTCATGCTCTGGAGGACGAGTAATAACGTCTTTTACCATGGCAGCATTCAATGACAGCCTAGTATCCTCCTTCGTAGTTTCTGTTACTAAATCACTCTTCTCATTATCTCCTATGGACGAAGCTTTCAAAGCAAAGAGCAGAGGATTGTCACGTTCAGGTTCGTAGCGAAGCTTCTCTTGCAGGTTGGCCCATGAGTAAGACTTTCCCAGCTGGGAAGCTTTGAAGGCGATCCCGGAGTATTCGAATGAGAAACCATTCATACGACCCGTAGAGGAAATATTGGGTATGATCGTTATACCGTTCTCAGTAAGTGCTTCAACGAAGCCCAAGATATTAATGGCACTCGTAAGGAGTTCGTCGATAGTGTTCTGTAAGAACGTCTTAGGCGTTGGCTGACCTTCGCGCTTCTCTTTCTGTTGCTCGTTGCGGGACAGCTTCTTGCGCTTGCTCGCAGGGTAAGGAACATGTGAAGGAGAGGGGCCTTTGGTTCTGGTCAGGTCATATGCCAGCTCAAGCTCCTGGATTATGCGGGTACTCGCAAGGTTTTCATTCCTGCCCAGGTAAAGCTTACCCCCAACTAAGTCGACTCTGCTGGCAATGATATGAATGTGCTGGCCGGCCTCATCGTCATGTAGGACATAACAACGTAGGTGCGTCTCACAGAACCCCATGCTATTCATATAGTCGTCGGCAAACACAACCCACTGTTTTGACCTGCCCCCAAGATTAGATACAACCTTCAGTTAGTAATGTCGGTTGGTTTTTCTTCATATTTCCCGTTTCGCCAGTCCGCTGCAAATTCAGCTGGCGTCTGGTAATCCAGCGATGAATGTGGACGGCACTCGTTATAATCCTGCCGCCAGTCGTTAATGATTTTCCTGGCGTGAACGATATCGCTGAACCAGTGCTCGTTCAGGCATTCATCTCTGAATCGGCCGTTAAAGCTCTCAATAAATCCGTTCTGTGTCGGCTTGCCCGGCTGGATAAGCCGTAGTTCCACACCATGCTCAAAAGCCCATTGATCGAGCGCGCGGCAGGTAAATTCCGGGCCCTGATCGGTTCTTATCGTAGCCGGATAACCGCGAAACAACGCGATACTGTCCAGAATACGCGTGACCTGAACGCCTGAAATACCGAAAGCAGCGGTGATCGTCAGACACTCCTTCGTGAAATCATCCACACAGGTCAGGCACTTGAGCCTGCGACCGTTGGCCAGTGCGTCCATAACGAAATCCATCGACCATGTCAGGTTCGGCGCATCCGGACGTAGAAGCGGAAACCGTTCGGTCGCCAGCCCTTTACGGCGTCGTCTGCGTTTTACGCTCAGTCCATTAAGGTGGTAAATACGGTATACCCGCTTGTGATTGACGTGAAGGCCCTCCCGACGCAGTAGCTGCCAGATGCGCCGGTAACCAAAACGTCTGCGTTCAAGCGCCAGTTCAGTGATACGCCCTGATAAATGTGCATCAGCAGATGGACGCTGAGCGTCATAACGGCAGGTCGACAGGGACAAACCTGTAAGCCTGCAGGCACGACGTTGCGACAGACCGGTCGCATCACACATAAACTCAACGGCTTCCCGCTTCTGGCCTGTCGTCAGTACTTTCGCCCCAGAGCCACCTGAAGCGCCTCCTTATCCAGCATGGCTTCGGCAAGTAGCTTCTTGAGGCGGGCGTTCTCCTCTTCAAGAGATTTAAGCCGCTTCACCTCAGGGACTTCCATGCCACCAAACTTCTTGCGCCAGGTGTAGAAAGTGGCATCGGAAATGGCGTGCTTACGGCAGAGCTCACGGGCAGAAACCCCGGCTTCCGCTTCGCGAAGAATACTGATGATCTGTTCGTCGGAAAAACGCTTCTTCATGGGGATGTCCTCATGTGGCTTATGAAGACATTACTAACATCGGGGTGTGTTAATCAACGGGGAGCAGGTCAGTTTCGCTGTGAGGGATTCACCCTGTGGGAGGCGAAGCGAGTTGTGCCATACAGGTTTGACAACGTCAGAGCGAAGTGAAGCAGAAGCGCTGAACTCAGCTATCAACTCAGTTGCTGAAGCGCCCAACATGTTCCCGCCGATAACAACCGGATCTGTTTTATGGTGCGTTCCAGGCTTTAATGCGTATAGGACAACCCCAGTAAAACTCTTACCTCGCTTGATCTTCTGCATACCCTTCATGAGAGGGGATACTCCAAAGATCGGTTGTAATGAGGCGAGAGCGGAGCTCACTGATTTGACGTTTTACAGCGAAGAGTTCTGTCTTTGTCAGCGAGCTACATGATTGCTTAGTATTTAGGTGTTTAATAATTTCGTTAAGCCTGTGATTTATCTCACCCAACATTTTCCATGCTGCTCTGTTGATCTCAGGAACGACAACAGGTTGGTTTTTCATGAAGCACATGCGAAGCCATTCGCTTTTAGCATATCCTTTGCGCTCATGCTCCAATCTATTTAGCTCTGAGTTATTTAATCTGACGCTGACGCAATGAATACGTAGGTTTTCTGCAAGGGGAGGGTAGTATATATCTCTCATAGAAGCTCCATTTCTAAAAATAAGCATATTCCTTATGCCTGATCTATTTATAACCGATAGCTAAATTATGTCAACGATGTGGGTTTTGACTTCCCTTTTTCAACCGAAGGGCAGAAAAAGCAAGGCAACTCAGCTTCGCTGAGTTAGCCCTTGCTAAAAATATTTGCATATAATTGCAATCAATGGTAGATGATTTAATATATAAAATATAGGAGACTAAATTATGGGTATAAAAATAAGTTCGCTTTTTCAACGTGTTTCATTGCTAAAGGTTTTAATGGCGGTAACTGTTCTTTTAATATTAGATGTGGTTCTATATAAATATATATTATCTTTAGAGATGACTATGTGGAAAGGTATAGCTATTGGAGTGTTGGAGATACTAATATATATGTCTGCTTTGGTTCTTATATTATCTTTTCCTGTTTATTTTCTCTTGGCTTTAGATGATTACCAAGAGAAAATGAAGAAGGTGAAATTTAATAAAATTTGATTTCCTACTTTCCTTTGACAGCCCTTCGTGCTTCTAAAAAATCTTTAACAGAAAACAGGAATTTTATGCTTGCGAATGCTGAAAATGTCTCTAAAACCATAAATAAAAAAAGTGACTGACCAATAGATAAAGTAGTATCTATATTTCCCTCTAACTCTTTTTTATTAATGTATACTAGATATTCGGCAATGCTACTATTCATGTTGAAAATCTTGAGTAAGATTAGTGCTGCTGCGACAAGAGATGCTAACAATGTCACCATATCAGTTAGTTTTTTCAAGTAATTGAAATTTTCAGGTGTGCTATATGCCGAAAAATTGTAAAAAATCCAACCGTAAAGTATGGGCATGAGTACAATAATCCAGTAATTTGCAGCGTTTGAGAAAAACCTAAAAATAAAGAAGAACAAAGCTAAAATGAAAAAAGGCAACAGAATTTTTAGTGATAGGGAAAGCCAGCCAATAGGCTTCATGATTTTTTTTGCAGTATTGGATGACTGCGTAACCTTTTCTATATTTACAACTCCATTAATATGAAGGTTGTCTATGTTCCCTTCGATTTTCAGAGTGTTTTTACTGTTTTTTTCCATTAATTAGACCTCATGTAAAGTGATTTTCAAAGTTGCCTTTTAAACCTTAGGAGTAAATGTTGCTGCCTCACCTAATTTATAAGCTTGGCAGCTATAACTTGAGATTCATCAAACTAAAGGGTGAGGAGACCATTCTCCAATTTTATTTGGCCGTAATTAATCAGAGCCTGAATTGAATCGCTTATGTTTTTCCTTAATAACGAACTTGTGGATCTGAATCCAAGTAATCGTGATACTGAAATAATAAGTTCGTCATTTGTGGCTCCAAAGCCTTTTGTGATAGTTGCCAATATACCAACGGCAATCTCTTCATGAGAAATGTTTTCTGGTTTTCTTAATGTTTGCGATAAGACATCTTGTCGATTTCTAATTTTAATTTGGAAGTTATCAAAAGTAAGAAAGTTTTCTTCTGATTTTATCCCTCCATTGCCTAAAAAAATCTGAATCGCGTTGTTAACAGCAGAATCAATTCTAGCCCCTGCACGTTGTAGACCCCATGCTGACCTGATACGTGTGGTCACTTCATTCACATGTATTGGGGCCTCAATAAGAACAATTTGCTCAACTATCTTGGCGAGCACGCCAACTGGGGTCTCATGAATCTGGAATCTTGTGTCAACGTCAGGAACCGCCTCAACATATGCCACAGCTTCATTGAAACTGCCTTCAATTGTATCTAGACCAATCTCAGTGACAGTCTCTCTTTCTACTGTGACTATCTCGACAGGTACAGCTCTTGACCGAGATAGAGAAGTTTCAGAACGATTTTCGAGCTCTTTCTTAGCCGCCTGAATAGCAGAAAGAGTTTTCTTTAGTTGCTCTTCGGGGCGCTGGAACCAATCTGTGCTCCAAATCCTGTGAATGATCCAACCATGGTCCTCAAGCACTGCCTGACGTAGGCGATCTCTTTCTCTTGAAGAGCGGGAAGAGTGGTAAGTCATACCATCGCATTCAATCCCGATAAGGTAGCGGCCCGGCATATCAGGGTCGGCAATAGCTAAATCAATAAAGAAGCCTGCTATACCAACTTGAGGGTGGACCTGGAAGCCTTCTTTTTGCAGAGCATTTGCAACCTGTTCTTCGAACACACTGTCCATTGCACGGCCACTTTGTTCTGCAACTGACAAGCGTCCTGTTCTTGCATATTGCAGGAAAAGTTTAAAAGCGAATACACCTCTGCCTTTAGCTCTTTCAAGATCGATATCTTCGTCAGTGATTGAGGCATAAACTTCGCAACGCCTTTTGGCTCGACTGATAAGAACGTTCAGGCGTCTTTCACCACCCTCTGCTCCAAGAGGACCAAATCTCATTGCCATGTAGTTTTGTGGATTTCTGGCATATCCAACAGAAATGATAATGACGTCGCGTTCGTCACCCTGAATGTTTTCAAGGTTTTTTACAAAAAACGGTTCGCTTGGGTGTGCATAGAAAAAGTCCTCGAACTCAGGGTTCAACCTGCGAAGCACTTCAAGCTCGTCCTGAATACGCTTTCTCTGGGTAACAGAAAAGGTAGCAACACCTAAAGATAAATGAGGGTGGCTTCTTGCATGTTCGAGAATTGCTGTTGCTACGCGTTTTGCTTCATTTGCATTGCTTCCAGATTCGAATACGCCATCTTCAACTTTATGGAAACGTAGGCCCATACCTGCTTCTTGTGTATAGGGGCTGGGAACTATAAAAAGCTTGTTTTCATAAAACTGACTATTCGAAACAGCAATCAATGACTGGTGACGACTTCTGTAATGCCAGCGAAGCATTTTTTGAGGCAACCCTCTGGCAACAAAAAGTCCCAGTATGCTCTCAATGTCTGCGACTTGTGCTGAGTCTTCATCATCCTGCTCATCTGCGGAACCTGTCATTTTGGCGAAGAAAGAAGTTGGAGGTAACTGACGTTCGTCTCCGACAACAACTATCTGCTTACTACGTGCAATAGCTCCTAATGCATCTACAGGTTGGATCTGACTGGCTTCATCCATTACCAGTAAATCAAACGACTGCTTACCCGGCACTAAAAACTGGGCAACTGACAGAGGACTCATCATCATAACTGGCTTTAATGCCTGAATAGCTGCACCAGCTTTTGTCATGAGTTGTCGAATCGCCATATGACCGCGTTTGCGTGCCATCTCACCCCGCAGTACACCCACAGGGCCTACGCCAATTTTAGAGGGAATTGCTCTGTGGTGAGCTCTTACGACTTCAAAACTTGAAGCTTTAATTCTTCGCAGATCCATCTCAGCGAAGCTTGCTACTCTTCTTGAATGCAAATCACCATCAAAACGAGCCAGTTCTGGCTCATCTTCGACCATTAAAGACAGAATTGAGTCGAAATAAGTTCTGTCAAAAGTACCTAGTAAACGTTCGGAGGAAAGAACTCCACTACTCAAATCGGAGATTAATGGATAAATACCAAATGTTTTCGCCAGCTCTACACGGTTTTGCCAAGCAACCCATTTTGAAAGTTGTTCAGAATTATCTATCCAAAGAGTAATCTTGTCATAGACTAAATTAAATGGAATTTCATGAACATTTTCATTTTTGAAAATTGCTCCATAGGAAGATTTAAGAGAAGTAATCACTGATGTGAGTTTGGCAAACTGCGCTTGAATAGACTCACTCAAACTTCTTGATTTATGAACTAAACCCTGTCTGTCATCTATTTTAGACGCTAAGATTCTTAAGTCGTCATTTGATTCAATCCAGGAATGAGATTGAAGTAACAGATCCCAGTCACTGTTTTCTTTCAACCATAATGGATACATGGTTGACTGAGCCAAATTATCGAAAGTATGAATGATATTCATTTTTTGCTGGGCGCTTGATAACAAGCTCAACAATTCAATACGATCAGAAACAGAGGATTCATTGTTGGCGAAAACATCTTTATACGCGGAGTCCATAGTGCTTAGCATATCAGACTTTACAAGGAGTGATTCCAGTGGAAGGCTTTTAACGGAATAGTAGTTATCAAAATACTCTTCTGGCGTGGCTCCCAATGAATCCCAAAGAATACGGCTTTCATCTAAAACTTCATGGGTGAGTTTTTTAAGCTGACTCACTTGATATGCTAAGGCGTCTTTGTTGGAGAGGCGACTTGCAATTATTCGGGCTTCAGAGTTGATACCACGTAAGGTACGCATCCATTCTACAAGTGATTTCAGCAATTCACTATCGCTATTCTCACCTCGCCAGTCTGAACCAAATGCAGACTGTCCGAACTCATTCAAATCAATGATGGATTTTCTTAATTTCTGTGCTTTTATCAACAGATCGAGGTACTCAACCTGTTGAGGGATCGTCAAACCTTTATCATTTATCAATGAAAGGGCAAGCTTTTTCGACTTTCGCCATTCGCTATTAAGGAATTTTAAAGCGCCAGTGTTGTTTTCAAGGCTGTTTCGTGTGCTTTCTACATCTGTTTCCCACGCCTTTTCAACAAAGATGAGATTGACTTTTTCTTTATAAATACTAAGTTGTTTAATATCTGCAACCAGACTTGCCGCTTTTTCAATACCACCTTCCCAGACAGTGGCAATGAATGCTTCTGGACTCACATTTGGAGCTTGAGTAATACTTTCACCCAACTCAATAAGACTTTCAATCTCACTTAAATTCGAGAATCCGATTTTAGAACCCAACTCCTGCTGCAATCTTGAAGACTCTTTTAAGATTCTAGGTGTAAGTGTCTTCAGTCTATAGGCAGTAGTAAAAGCATTAATATTAATATCTACAGGTAATTTACGATAATCTTCTGAAAGGCTGTCGACCTCGGTGTTGAATTTATCTGCATGTAATTCTTTTTCAAGCTTGCTGTAGAGCTCTTTAAATGAGAATCCAGTTTCAATTAACGTCTTTGTCTCATCTTTAGAAGGGGCCCATAATGGCGAACTTAATGATTCAGGTGATAAATTAGGCGCTGAGTTAATTAATTCAGCTATTAGAATGAATTCCTGTAACTCTTTTAATGAGCCTATATGATAGGCTTCATTGGTAAGTTTAGAAAGATTGATAGACTCTTCAATAGAATCTGAAAGTTCAGACTTCAGGTTCGTTAATGAGGCAGTGAGTCTTTCAACTTCACTAGGAAGTATCTCAGTTCTATCGATACCATTCCATGGGTGTGAATCAGGAATGCCAATATCACTTATCCTCTCAATTAATTCATCAATAAGTGCATGTCTTTTGGAGAAATCGTCGTTACTCCATGATTCATACCCGCTAAGCTTATAATCGTTAGGGTCAAAACCTGATTGTCTGAGACGTACCAGTTGCGCCATAACCTTATATGGCGTTAAGCCTGATGGCATGTACGTTTTATGAATCCTTACGGGGTGATTGTTGAGGATATCTCGGCTTTCTGTGAGATTATTGACTAATGTATCTGGAAATTCTCCTCGAGGTGAACCAAGTTCCCAGACTCGCTTCAGTTCTTCAAGGAATGCTCTTTTGTTGGTTTTATTGCTATGTAGCTCTAAACAAGCATCTCCAACACCCGCCTGATCAAGTCTGCGCTTAACTACTTCAAGGGCCGCCATCTTTTCAGCTACAAACAATACTTTTTTACCGTCTGCGACTGCTGAAGCTATGATGTTAGCGATTGTTTGAGATTTACCAGTCCCTGGGGGACCCTGAATAACCAAGCTTTTACCATTACGTACTTCGTGAATGGCAAGAGTCTGTGAGCTATCACTGTCCAAAATATGAAGCATTTCTCGGGGGGGAATGACTGAGTCAATTACAATGTCGTCAGAGATTAACTCTCCACCAGAGAAGCCTGTTTCTAAAAGACATTTTATTGATTCCTGATCTGTGATTTTTGAATCCGAAGGCCAGTTATCAGGATCTAAATCTGTATACATCATAAATTTAGCATAGGAAAACAGACCTAGATTGACTTCATTTTCTAATACTTCCCAACCTTCTTTCAATGATATAGCTTGTTTTATATCTGCGAAATAATTCGTTAAAGAAAAATCCTCATCGATACTCAGGGGAGGTAGGGTTATTTGGTGTACACGGCTGAGGAATGTCTCCAGCGACAGGTTGCTAATGATGTCCTCATCCCTGACTTTAATTTTAAAGCGTTCTCCTGCTTTTGCTCGCATTAATTCAACTGGTAACAATAAAATAGGGGCATGGCGTATGTTTGCTTTATTATTAGGATCTATCCATTTAAGCGATCCTAGAGACAGAAACAGGATATTTACGCCTTGTTCTTCTTCAAGGGTTTTTGAGTCATAATATAAATCTAATAGCTTTTTTTGTAATGTTTTTGGCGTGAGCTTGGTCTGGAGTTTTGTATCATTGTGGTTGGTTTCGGAGTCATCTAAGAAAATAATATCTTCAGACTCTGAGTCTGTCTCACTGTTCTCATTGCTTTCATCTGTCTTTTTATCTTCTCGACCATGAAGAAAAGTGAACGGCTTGCCTTCTTCAAAAAGCATCTTGAAGAGAATGTCAGACCTTTCATTAACTACTTCTAAAAATTTTGTAGTTTTTGATTTTGGTATGTTAAGTAAACGATTTCTAGCTGTTAGATCGAGTAACTCTGCTCGCGACTTTTCAAGTTTCTGGCTGAGTGACAGATTGGAGTTTTTGTAAAGTGAGCCTTCAATTTCGTCCATTACGCATAACCTTGAATTGAAAATTTACCAGTAATCAGTGAGTTATGCTAATAGCTCTAAATCACTGCAATTTTTCTGTACATATTAGAATGTTTCAGTCAAAAAATTAAGAATTTTCTAATTAATTGTAGTGATTGTCTTTTAATTCATTTTAAATCAATTGGTTAAGTGTTGTTTTGTGTTTTGGACTGGTTGTTTTTGAAATTATACATAAGCTTGGGTTATATTTAGCTTTGGGGAGTAAAAAACTGGGCAAGTATTAGGTCATTGCTCTAATAAGCATATTGACATTGTTCAAAAATGCTGCTCCTTTGAATGGCAAAGTCGCAAAGTCGCAAAGTCGCAAAGTCGCAAAGTCGCAAAGTCGCAAAGTCGCAAAGTCGCAATGAGCTTATGGGCTTACTGTGAGAGTAAAACCTGCAAGAGTGAACTTCCCATGTGCAATTGGGAAATAATAACCATACGGATACATATAGTTAAAGTCGCGTGAATAGGATGCTTTGATGGGAAGACTGGTGCTATGACTGCAAACGGTTCTAACTTCTTACAGCGAGCATGGGGAGTGCCCGAACAACGTCTTAAGCATGGATTATGTTTCTAATAACTTGTTAAACGAGCGTCGACTGCGCCTGCTGACAATGATTCTTCTCATCATACGTAAAAGCTTGGGTATTTTTGTTTAGCAGAAGTGGCTGACATGCTCAATAGCACAGCGACCAGACATCCTTTACTGCAAATAATAAAACTGATAAAAGTGTTGAATACAAAAAACGAAATTATTAGGGATGGGTATGTGAAATAGATTCATGTATTGATTTCTCAAGCTTTTGAACGTCAACGAACAATGTCACGGGTGAGTGTTTCAACATTGAATAAGTCAGGAATGTCTGACTGAGAGCCGATAAATGTCTTTTCAGAATACCTGGTGCACAAATGAGGCAAAACGGGATGACTTGAACTTAAGTCGTCTACACTCCACACCGAGCTGTATTACACCTTCGGGAGTTGCCTAAAAGCTGCCGGTTACAATAATAATCAACCAACATGAAGTCGATCATTAATGACAATGATTATAATTTTTTGAAACAGCAATTGAGGTGATAATGAAAATTACACAAATGGAGATCAAAGGCTTTAAGAGCTTTGATATTGTAGGGCAAACTATAAATATAGATTCATTCACCAGCTTAATTGGAGGAAACGGAACAGGTAAAACGGCTGTTCTCCTCGCATTGACAAGAATGTTTGGTGTTAAAAGCTCTGACAGAATAATTACAATTGATGATTTTTATGTTCCTCCTGGCGATGAAATCGAAGATCAAAGTGAACGAGAATTATCAATTTGTTTAAAATTCGAATTCGCAGACTTAAAGGACGGTGAGGATGACTCAGTTGCAGACTTCTTTAAGCATTTAATTTCAAGTGAAGCAGGAGAGGTCCCATTCTGCATGGCAAAATTAAAAGCAAAATGGACAAAGACTAATCTTGCTGAAGGGGATATAGAAAGCGATCTAGTATGGGAAATTGGGGATTATGAAAAAAATATAACGGCATATGAAAGATCAAAAATTCATGTTCATTATGTCCCTGCTTACCGAGATCCTGCCCAACAACTGAAGCAAACAGCAGGAACCATCATGCATCGTTTGATCAATGCAGTCGAATGGTCTGAAAAAATGGGGGCAACTGTTGATGAGGTTGCTGTAACAATCGGAAACCAGTTCCAAGAGGAAGTAGGGGTCCAGACAATAACATCTTCATTAGGCAGGAATTGGAAATCCCTTTTCACTGGTGGTTACTTCGAAGAACTTCAAATCAAGCCAGTAGTAAATGGTATTGAAGATGTATTAAAACATATCGATACTGTATTTTTACCAAGTCCAGATACACAACCATTGCCAACTGAAAGATTGAGTGATGGTATGAAATCATTATTTTATTTATCTTTAGTCAAATCGGCATTCGATATAGAAGATGAAATGATTAATTCAGAAGAAAAAGAATTATCAATATCAATAGAAGCATTAGACCCTCCAAACTTAACAATAATATTAATCGAAGAACCAGAAAACCATCTTTCACCGCAATATTTAGGGCGAATAGTTAAACTGTGTGAAGAGATATCTGAGAATGATCGAGCACAGATTGTTTTGACGACACATGCACCAGCTTTATTGAATAGAGTTGAACCCGAAAATATTCGTTATTTTCGACTGCAAGATAATAAAAATACAGTTGTGAAGGAAATATTATTACCAATTGAAGATGAAGGCGATGGAGAAAGTGTTGATACTTTCACATATGTTAAGGAAGCCGTAAAAGCATATCCAGAAATTTATTTTGCAAAAGTTGTTATACTTGGTGAAGGGGATAGCGAAGAAATAGTAATACCTAAAATAGCTCAAGTAAATGGAATAGAGCTTGATACTTCATTGATAACATTTGCCCCTTTAGGTGGGCGATATGTAAATCACTTTTGGAAATTACTCAATGAGCTCTCAATTCCACATGTTACTCTTCTCGATTATGACTTCAGGAGAGGAGGTGGTGGTTGGGGACGAATTAAATATGCAGTCAAACAATTAATTTCTATTGGTGCGGATAAAATTGAATTGTTGAGTACTACTTCAGGAACTTTAAGCGATGAAGAACTTGATGAAATGCATACATGGGATGAGGATCCAGATAGTGAATCGGGATGGATAAAGTGTCTGAAGGATTATAATGTTTATTTTTCCTATCCCTATGATTTAGATTGGATAATGCTTAATAAATTCTTTAAGGATTATAAGACATTTGTTCCCGAAAATGGAGGCCCAAGACTGCCAAAGAATGATGATCCTGAATATAACAAGAAAATTGAAGCTGCAATAGCTTCAGTTTTGAAAAAAGAAGAAAAAGAAATTGATATTAAGAAGTTCGATGATTTTGAGAAATATTTTTGGTACCGCTACTTATTTTTAGGAAGAGGTAAGCCATTATCGCATAATTATGTTCTATCCAAAATGGAAGACGATAGGTTAAGAGATAATAGTCCTAAAGTTCTCAATGAACTTATTGAAAAAGTTAGAGGTCTTCTGTGATGCCAATTATAAATGATGATAATTGGATTCTAAAAGACATCCAAGAAGTAGAAGACGAGGCTATGAGGGTAATACGAAATAGTACAGATCATAATCTCGTTCTTGCTGGTCCCGGTGCAGGAAAAACTGAATTATTAGCTCAGAAAGCCTGTTTTTTAATCGAGACGGCAAAGTGCAGCAAGAAAAAAATTATCGCATTATCTTTCAAAAAAGATGCGGCAAAAAACCTTCAAGATCGAGTAAACTCACGGCTTGATTCGAAATATAGAAATAAGTTTGAATCAACGACATTTGATGCTTTTTGTAAAAGTATTTTAGATCGATTTAAAAGTACTATTCCGGAAGCTTATCGTCCTTCAGATGACTATGAAATAATCTTTCCGAATAATAAAGTTTTTGTTGAAGAAATTAAAAAAGAGGCTGTGGATTTTGAGGGATTAACATCCGCAGAGCTGGATAAATTACAACCTTATAATTTTGAAGAGAATTATATAGTAACACCGTATGATAAAAAAACAGAACATACTGTAGATGGGAGGATAAGACGTTTTATATGGTCACACTTATTAAAACCAAGATCAAGACTTTCGTTCAAGATGATAAATTTCCTTGCTAATTACATTATTAGCAAAAATAAGTATCTGTCTAATGCTATCAATTCAACATATGAGTATGCCTTTATTGATGAATTTCAGGACACTACATATAGGCAATATGAAATATTTAAGAGAATTTTCTTGGGTAAAAAAATAAAAATAACAGCAGTCGGTGATACAAAACAAAGAATAATGGGTTGGGCAGGTGCAATGCACAATGCTTCTGAAATGTTTAAAAAAGACTTTGAAATCGAACAACCTAATGAACTAGTTAGCAATAGAAGATCATTAAAAAACCTCATAAATTATCAACGTATGATGGAAGCTTTCATGAATCATGCTGATAAAAAGCCTGATATGATGTTGGTTGAAAATGAAGGTTCAGCTAAGTTACTACAATTTAACGAAAGTAGCATTGAAGGAGCATATATAGCATTATGTATCCAACAATGGATCGCTGAAGGGGTAAACGAAAGAGATATATGTATACTGCTAAGAAATTCAGCTAAACAATATACAGATGATATCATTTCAGTATTGCAATCTTTGGGTATACAAAGTCGGATTGAGAATGAGTATCAGGATTTGTTGAATGAAGCTGTGGTACAGTTAATTTTACAAATGCTAATGTTTGTCTGTAATAGGAAATCCATAGAAAGTTGGGGCTCTACAATGGAGCTACTATGTAATATTAGAGGAGTAAGTAAAAGAGGTGATGTTACAAGGTTAGAAAGAGAACTAAGTCTTTTTATTAAATCTCATCGTGTTATTAAAGAAGATATTGTCGATTATTTATATTCATTATTAGGAATATTTGGTATCGATGAAATAAAATCTTACTTCCCGCAGTATATGATTGGAAATAGTTTGGAATATTGTATTGAATCACTTTCTCGCCACCTCGATAAGCTAAATGTAAGAGATAAAACATCAGAAGCCATTGATTTATTACTTGGTAATAAAACGATACCTCTCATGACCATCCATAAAAGTAAAGGCTTAGAGTTTAGGAAGGTCATCGTTGTGGGTCTTGAACCCGGTGCCTATTTTGGTAAGGAAGAAGAGCAAATAGAAAATCAAAAAACAGTCTTTGTGGCATTTTCAAGAGCCATTGAAGAGGTATTAATGACTCGTTGTAAAATAAGAAACAATAGTTATGGCAGACCTTTCAGGCAGAATTTTAATGAGATCCCATTGATTACGGATATGCTATCCTATTGTGGTCTTGAAGCTGAGAACTATCAAGAGTGAAGATATGATGGCGATCTTGGGTCGCCATCAGGTTCATTTTATTTATACATATCAAACTTAAAATTTTCTCCAATTTCGTTAATAACTTCCACTGTTAACCGATTATTTGTAGCTCGAACTACTTTATAGGCCTGGGTTTTTCCATTGGCCATTTCTTCTTCAATAGTTGGTAGTTTTTTATTGTTTATCACCTCTATTTTTAGTGGGTCAATATCTTCGTTATTCACAACGAGCTTGATAGGTTTTGTTTTCAAACTATTTAATGTTGTTATTAACTCACTATCATATTGTTCCCATTCACCAGCACCATCAGAAAGATAGTCTATGAATATATGGTCTCCTAGAGCATATGAGTCAATAGAGATACAGCCATGAAAGTTGTATTTTCCATTAGAGAAAAAGGTTGTTTTGCCATTAACACTAACGGTATTACCTTTCACGGTATAAGAGTAATCAGATAGCCAGCTTCCTAAAATACTGTCATTTCTCTGAGTAGTAGGGGCGGTCGGGTTGTAGTAAGCATAGATTGCGAATACTGTCGCAATAATCCCGCATAAAGATCCCATGACTCCTAATATCTTTAAAAATGCAGAAATTTTTCGTCCCATTCACATTAGTCATAAAATATAGATTTTTAGATGAACATTTTATCATCACGTAGTTGTGTTTAACACAGTTAGTTGAGTATTTGTACCCCGTTCATATCAACATGAACTAATTATTTATTAGTAATTTACAAAAAAATTATACTTCTCCAGTTATGTGGGTTCATTACTCTGATGATGTGACTACACCTTTGCTGGATACGAGTGTAAAGCTCAAATTATGCAATACGATACTCAGATAGTATCTCGGTCAAAACGAGATTTAGTATTAATTGTATCTATGTTCATCTTGCTATGAACTCATAAAATTAGACCTTGATCAAATACCCATTAGTTTGTCAAAAGATCTCTTGATATAGTCAACTATTGCTCATATTTTGGACAGGAGGCTTCCCTTTTAAACGTTCACAGGAGAATTTCTATGGCACTCAAACCTGGTCCGAAACGTATTGCTGACTCAACAGGTCAACCTGACCAGCGTCAGCGTGATAACAAGAAAACCCCGGGAAATAATCCAAAGGTAAAGCCCAGTAAAAATTCCAAACCATAGTGACATTTCTAATGTAGTACATAAAAAACCAATAAAAAATCATCAATACTAATCTAAGCCAGAGTGAATGCTATAATTACCGCTTGCTGACAGTTCAACATGTCCGCCCCACCAAGCCATCATTTCTCTTCGTTGATCGAGATACTGAGAACGGTTATAAGCTCTCCTGACCTCATTGGTATCAATGTGAGCCAGTGCTGCTTCAATGACGTCAGGTTGAAATCCCTTCTCGTTGAGAACAGTTGAGGCTATGGATCTCATACCATGCGCAACAAGGATATCTTTGAAGCCCATACGTTTCAGCGCCATGTTTGCCGTCTGACTGTTCATTGGTTCCAGGGGATTGCGGTAACCGGGAAAAACGTGTGGTCTATGCTGGCTGATTGGCTTCATAACTTCTAGCACAGCAAGTGCCTGTTCAGACAGCGGTACAATATGCATACGTTTCATTTTCATGCGCCCAGCAGGAATGTGCCATTCCTTTGTCTCGAAGTTGATCTCATCCCAGCGTGTCATCGCCGCTTCTGCCGGTCGTGTCATTGTAAGGAGCTGCCATTCGATGAGACAGCGCGTCTGTTTGCCAATACTCGCAAAGGCGAGATTCTTCATAAGCAGAGGTAGCTGTTCAGGTAAGAGGGCGGGGCGGTGTTTTACTTTTGGCTTATGGAACGTCTTACCGATTTTAGCCGCTGGGTTTGAAGTCACTAAGCCAGAGTTCAAAGCGTAATCCATAATCTCATTAATACGCTGACTCAACCTTTTAACAGTTTCGAGTCTGCCTGCCGCATGAGTTGGGCTAAGGGATCCAATGAACTGTTGGGCTGTAATGCTGGAAATAGGTATAGAGCCAATATGTGGGAACACATATTTACTCATTGAACGCCAGATATCGTTAAGAGTGTGAGTTGTTAATCCTGCTGCCTCTTTGGTCTTAAACCACTCAGCTGCAACTTTTTCAAACGTACTTTCACTCACACTCTTCTGACGAAGTTGCTCTGCCTTTTTGTGCTCTTGAGGGTCGACATCTTTGCTGAGAAGAGCGCGGGCTGATTCACGATTTTGGCGGGCTTCGGAAAGCGAAACGGAAGGGTATGAACCAAAGCTGATCATGGCCCGTTTACGAGTGAAGGGTTTGTAATAACGAAACCGCCAGAGTTTTGAGCCTCCGGGAGTTACCTGCAGTTCCAGACCGTCCCCGTCATAAAGAACCAATGCTCGTTCAGCAGCTTTGGCGTTCTTCACTTCGGTATTGTTTAAGGGCTTGGTCTGTCTTGCCATGAGCAGTCTCCATTCTGTTCCTCGGAAGGCTTAGGCATATCAAAAGGCAGTCTTAGAAACGTATGCCCATGAGTATGCCTAAATCAGGTGGATTCCACTGTATCAATCAGGATTTCACTAGACAACAGAAAAACAGCAGGTTTCAACAACCTACTGTTTAAACTGTTTTTTATGGTTCTCTCTGGACTTCACCAGACAAAACGTTGGGAGAATTTGGTCGGCACGAGAGGATTTGAACCTCCGACCCCGGACACCCCATGACCGTGCGCTACCAGGCTGCGCTACGTGCCGAACTCTGGAGGATTAGTCTACTGGTTATCACCATTAATGCAAGATACCTGCAAACTATTTGCCTGATAATTAATCAGTTAGCGATAAACCGCTTCTCCTCGGTGAGTACCTGCAACAGCAGCGCCAGTTCTGGCTTGTGATCTTTCAGCGCGTTGCCCTGCGCATCATAAGCGCGATAGCTGCCGTTGTTGTTGAGTACCAGCGTCACCTGCGGCGTGGTAATGACCAGTTTATTCTCTTCACTGCTGGCGACCCAGTCATGGCGACGACGCGCTGCAAACAGATCTTCACCCTGCGAGTAATTCACCGGATTGGTGCGCACATGCAGCAGGCGCTGCATCAGCGTCGCCATCACATCCTGATGATCAGAAAGGCGATCAACAGTCTGCGCGGGGGTATCAGGCCAGTGAATCACTAACGGCACCTGCAATGTCTGGCGGTTTCCGGCACTGTCAGGATTGCCGTCCAGCGCCAGACCACGCTGCGCGGTGATCACCACGACGGTGTTCTTCAGTAAATCACGCGCCTGCAGGCTGTTAAGTACCGCCTGAATCTGTTCATCAACAGCCGGAGCCTGACGCAGGTAGCTGCGCTGACGGGCTTTAGCACTGTCGCCGGTCACATCAGGGCCGTTCAGGGCAATCCATGAGAACCAGGGTGCCTGTGAACCGTTCTGTTTCTCCAGCCAGTTCTGCCATTGCGCCACCGTGCTGGCGTTGGGCTGACTGTTGGTCGCAGGCAGTGAATAATCGGTCAGTAGTGCCTGCCGGTAGAGCGGTGGATTAAAGCCTTCGGAGGAGAACAGGCCAAACTGATAACCCTGGGTACTCAATGCACCCAGCAGCGCAGACGGCGTCCGGGAGGCCAGAATTCCGTTCATATAGCTGGAGGAGATACCGTAGAACAGGCCAAATAAGCCTTTCTCCGGCGTATCACCCGCGCTGTAGTGCTGCGTGAAACGCACGTTTTCGCTGGCGAACTGATTGAGTTGCGGTAGCGCTTTGGCCAGCGTAGCGTTGTTCAGACCATCAACCGTCAGCACCAGCAGATTGTTACGCGTGCCGGCATCACGGAACGTAATATCGCTCAGCGGATACTCCACCGCCACCGCTTCCGGGTCGCCTTGCTGAATCAGCCGACGCTGATACTCCTGCGCATCGAGCAAGCCGTGACGTTCCAGGAAGCGGCGGGCGGTCATCGGATAGGAGAGGGGCAGATTGGCACGCTGCATGGTAATCGGGCGATAGAAGTTGGCATCAGCCCAGATATACATCAGGTGGCTGGCAAAGAAGGCGCTGATAAACAGGGCGGCGACAGGCTTGCCAAATGAACGGCGATTCAGGCTGCGTAGCTTTTGCCAGCTCCAGGTCGCAAACAGCATCTCGACCAGGAAAATCAGCGGCACGCTGATAAACATCAGCTGCCAGTCGCGCGCCATCTCGCTCTGATCGGGGTTAATGACCAGCTCCCACACCACCGGATTCAGGTGCAGGTGGAAACGGCTGAATACCGCACTGTCGACCATCACCAGCGTCAGCCCGGCGGTAGCGACCACCGCGGACAACACCCGCATCAGCCGTTGCGACATCACCACAAAGGTCAGCGGGAAGATAATCAGCAGATAGGCGGCAAACACGACAAAACTGAAATGACCAACCCAGCTGGTATAGGCGTAGATACGCCCCGCCAGCGAAGAAGGCCAGTCGGCGACCAACAGGTAGCGACTGCCTAAAATCAGCGCGAATAAGATATTAAACAGAGCAAACCAGTGCCCCCAACTGATCATCTGGGAGACTTTTTCGCGGTAGCGCTGCCGGTTGGTTACCATATTATGAAGTCAAATCAGCCAATTAATGGGCGTTGTCGTCGCGCACAGATGCCTGAAGGGCATCGGCGAAAGATCGTGCCAGTGAACGACGTTGCGCCGGAGCGACATCGCTGTTAATTAAGTTGGTCACCATATTTCCCAGTACCATCAGGGAGAGATCGGTGGGGGCTTTGTCCTTGTGCAGGATTTGGGCCATTTCCGCGAGGAGTTGTTCCACGCGTTCGTCACTGTAGCGTGATGATTGTGCCATATCGTCGTCTAAGCTCATTTCAAAAGGCGATATATTACCGGAAGAGCGCACTTTTTACCGCAATTTTATCGAAAGCACCGCGTTCGCTTTCAGCATGGAGTTGAAAGCCGATGCTGGCGGTGTTTGAATACGCGCCTGTGCTAAAAGGAGAGTCTACCATGAGTCTGGATATCGACCAGATTGCCCTGCATCAGTTAATTAAACGCGATGAAAACCAGCTTGAACTGGCGCTGCGCGATTCGCTGCTGCCTGCCACCAACACGGTCAACGCGATGGTGGAGGAGTTACACCGGGTTTATAGCGCAAAAAGCAAAGCCTATGGCCTGTTCAACACTGAGAGTGAACTGGCAGAAGCGCTGCGTAATTGCCGTAAGGGCAACGATGATTTTCTCGCTTTTAGCCGTGCCGCGACCGGTCGTCTGCGCGACGAGCTGGCAAAATATCCGTTTGCGGAAGGCGGCGTGGTGCTGTTTATTCACTATCGCTATCTGGCGGTGGAGTACCTGCTGATTGCGGTGCTGAACAGCCAGTCCAGCATGCGCGTCAATGAGCAGCTGGATATCAGCAGCACGCATTATCTCGATATTAATCATGCGGACATCGTGGCGCGTATCGACTTAACCGAATGGGAAACCAACCCGGAATCGACCCGTTACCTGACTTTCCTGCGCGGCCGCGTTGGTCGTAAGGTCGCTGACTTCTTTATGGACTTCCTCGGTGCCGAAGTGGGATTAGACACTAAGGCGCAGAACCGCGGTCTGTTGCAGGCGGTCGATGACTACTGCAATGAATCGGAACTGGATAAGCAGGAGCGGCAGAACTATCGCCAGCAGGTCTACAGCTACTGCAATGAGCAGTTACAGGCGGGCGAGGAGATTGCGCTGGAAGATCTGTCGAGCGAACTGCCTCCGCTGGGCGAAAAAACCTTCCAGGCCTTTACCCAGGAGCAGGGCTATGAGCTGGAAGAGAGTTTTCCTGCGGATCGCAGCACGCTGCGCCAGCTGACAAAGTTTGCCGGAAGCGGCGGGGGACTGACCCTGAATTTCGATGCGATGTTGCTGGGCGAACGCATTTTCTGGGATCCGGCCACGGACACCCTGACGATTAAGGGCACACCGCCTAATCTGCGCGATCAGCTTCAGCGCCGTACCAGCAGCAAATAAAAAAGCCGGGCTTAGCCCGGCTTTCATTTCCTGCCCGCAACGATAATCTTCACCTGGCAGCGACAAAATAAAAGGGCCGGTTTTTCAACCGGCCCTTTTACTTTTCAACATAATTCGCGATTAAGCGCGAACGAAGTCGATGTGGAACAGTTTTGGCTTGAACGGGTGACGCTGAACAGCCTGAACTTTCACTTTAGTTTCTTTGCCGTCAACTGACAGGGTCAGCACTTCGTCGTAGAAACCTGGCTTAGCTTGCAGGTTCATTACGGAGTCGTGATCCAGGTCGATGGCAACAGCCGCTTCAGAACCACCGTAGATGATGGCCGGGAAACGGTTTGCTGTACGCAGGCGGCGGCTCGCACCCTTACCCTGCTCTTTACGTTCTACTGCATTGATAGTGAGCATTAATATCTCTCTTTATTTAATCCTGCTACAGGCGACCCAGTAACAGGCAGGTTATTCAATCCCGCTGATGCACATGCAAAAGCGGGCGGCAGTATAGCCGTTATGCCGGGTGGTAGCAAACGATATACCCGCCCGCCGGGTTCCGGATTGCCTGTGTCGTCCATTAACGCAGCTCATTGGCGCGGCGATAACGACCCTGATAATCGAACATTTTCTCGCGGATTTGCCAGAACTGGCCTTTGGCGCGCGCCACGACAAAGTCAGGATGACGCAGCAATGGCTGCAACGCCAGCACGTCAGCGGCGGTCTGCCAGCCCAGCGGTACGCCGGGCGCGCGCTGATGCGGGCGCATAAAGAGCTGTTCAAACGCCTTACGCTGGGCGGGTGTCTGCAGACGAAACCGTTCGCTGACGCTGGTACCTTCCTCATCAAAATAGGTTGCCTTCAGCCATTCACCTTTGGCGTCGCGGCCCTGTTCCAGCGTCATGCCGCCACAGCGCAGCACCAGCGCATCCTTCAGTTTCAGGGCAGCTTTAAGCATATCGTCCGGGTCGACCAGAATTTTGTCGCACTGATGACAACGCCGGGCGGCAATATCATTCTCTGCGCCGCAGTCGGGGCAACTTTTAAAGCGGAAGCGGAAATCACACTGTTCGCGCTCACCCTCATCATCTTCCAGCACGCCCTGACAGCGTCGGCCAAAATGCTCAATCACCATGCCATCAGCGGTCGCCTTGCCCCAGAAGGTATTGGCGAAACCGCAGGCGGGACAGAAAACCTGAACCGGCTGATTGTCGCTGGCCCCTTTAGGCGCGCCGACTTCGGGCGTAAAGAGGTCATGCGGATTACCGGCGTAATCGAGGATCAGACAGTCGGTTTTACCGGGCGAGAGCCGCAGCCCGCGGCCGACGATCTGCTGATAGAGGCTGACCGACTCTGTCGGGCGCAGGATCGCAATCAGATCCACGTGCGGGGCATCAAACCCGGTGGTCAGCACCGCCACGTTCACCAGGAATTTCAGCTGCTGCGCTTTAAACGCCAGAATCAGGGCATCACGCTCTCGGGGGGGCGTCTCAGCGGAGACCAGCGCGCTGTTTTCAGGCAGCAGCTGCAGAATTTCACGCGCATGTTCCACCGTTGAGGCGAAAATCATCACCCCTAGCCGATCTTGGGCGAACGCCTCAATCTGACGGATGATATGGGGCGTCACGCGCTGCTGCTGTTTCAGTTCGCGATTCAGATCGGCTTCGCTGAACAGGCCATTAGACTGTGCTGTCAGGCGGCTGAAATCATACTGCACTACTGGCATATCCAGCCGCTCCGGCGGCACCAGAAACTGATGCTTGATCATATAGCGCAGCGGCAGTTCATAGATACAGTCGCGGAACAGCGACTTTTCGTCGCCACGCACCATGCCGTGATAGTGGAACTGATAAATCCAGCCTTTACCCAGACGGAAGGGCGTGGCGGTCAGGCCGAGTAAACGGAGCTGAGGATTGTGCTGACGCAGATGATTGAAGATCTGCTGATACTGGCTCTCTTTGTCATCGCCGATGCGGTGACACTCGTCGACGATCACCAGCGAGAAGACGCTGTCGAACAGGTCGAGGTTGCGCGCCACCGACTGTACGCTGCCAAACACCACTTTGCGCTGGCTCTCTTTGCGCTGCAGTCCGGCGGCAAAGATATCCGCCTCCAGCCCGTAGGCCTGATATTTACTGTGGTTCTGCGCCACCAGCTCTTTGACGTGCGCCAGCACCAGCACCCGGCCACGCGCCAGCCGTGCCAGCTCGGCAATCACCAGACTTTTTCCGGCACCGGTTGGCAGCACAATGACGGCAGGCTCCTGATGGCGACGGAAATGCGCCACGGTGGCATTCACCGCATCCTGTTGATAGGGACGTAAGGTAAAAGACATGTTGCTCACTTTTATAAAACTGGTGGTAATTATGCCATGAAAGGGCGGTAAACGCGCTGTCAGGCTGGCGCGGATCACGTTATACTTCCCGCACATTTTCAACGGTTAACCAGGCCGTTTCAGATTCCCTCCGCAGTAACAGGCAAAACGAATTCATGCGACTCGACAAATTCATCTCTCAGCAACTGGAAATCAGCCGCGCTATCGCTCATCGCGAGATCCGTGGCCAGCGTGTCACCGTCAACGGTGAAGTGGTGCGCGACACCGCGTTTAAACTGCTGCCCGATCACGAAGTCGCCTACGACGGCAACGTGCTGCAGATGCTCACCGGCCCACGCTACTTTATGCTGAACAAACCGCAGGGCTACGTCTGCTCAACCGACGATCCCGATCATCCGACTATCCTCTATTTCATCGAAGAGCCAATGTCATTCAAACTGCACGCGGCAGGGCGTCTTGATATTGACACCACCGGGCTGGTGCTGCTGACAGATGATGGCCAGTGGTCACACCGCATTACTTCGCCACGTCATCACTGCGAGAAAACCTATCGCGTCACCCTGGAATCGCCGATCGGTGACGACACGGCCGCGCAGTTTACCGCGGGCGTGCAGCTCCACAATGAGAAGAGCCTGACGAAACCGGCACAGCTGGAGGTGATTACCCCCACAGACGTGCGGCTGACCCTGAGCGAAGGCCGTTATCACCAGGTGAAACGGATGTTTGCCGCCGTCGGTAACCGGGTCATTGAGCTGCATCGCGAACGTATCGGTGACATTGCGCTGGACGACGATCTGGAACCGGGCGAATACCGGGCGCTGACGGAAGACGAGATCGCCAGCATCGGTCTGCCAAAAGAGCTGAAGGCAAAATAATCGGGCGGGCCAGGCGGCTCGTACCTGATTCATTCGTGCAGGAGAGGGTGTGCGTAAGGAAAAGAATTCACCAACAGGACTGGTGGTTATCCTTGGTTTGTTAGCCATGCTGATGCCACTGTCGATCGACATGTATCTGCCTGCGATGCCCCAGATAGCAAGAGAATTTGGCGTTTCAGCCGGTAGCGTGCAGATGTCGCTCAACCTCTATATTCTTGGCTTCGCGATTGGCCAGCTTATTTATGGGCCACTGGCAGACAGCTATGGGCGCAAGCCAGTGATTGCACTCGGGACTCTGATCTTTGCCTGTGCCGCCGCGGCCTGTGCGCTGTCGCAGAGTATCGACCAGCTGATTCTGATGCGCTTCCTTCACGGGCTGTCGGCTGCCGCAGCCAGTGTGGTGATCAATGCCTTGATGCGTGACAGTTACTCGAAAGAGGACTTCTCCCGCATGATGTCCTTTGTGATGCTGATTACCACCATTGCGCCGCTGCTGGCTCCGATCATCGGCGGCTGGCTGCTGGTGCTCTGGAGCTGGCACGCTATCTTTTGGGCGCTCGCGGGTGCGGCACTGGTGACGACCGTGTTGGTGACCACGCAGATCCGCGAAACCCTGAAGCCGGAGCAGCGACAGCGGTTTCACCTGCGCACTACGCTGGGTAATTTCGTGACGCTGTTCCGCCACAAGCGGGCGTTCAGTTACATGCTGGCGAGCGGCTTCTCCTTTGCCGGACTCTTTACCTTTCTCAATGCCGGTCCCTTTGTCTACATCGAGCTTAATCACGTCTCACCGCAAAACTTTGGCTACTATTTTGGCCTCAACGTGGTGTTTCTGTTTCTGCTGACGCTGATTAACAGCCGCGCCGTACGCCGCTTTGGTCCGGTGGCGATGTTCCGTCTGGGCCTGCTGATACAATTCTGCATGGGGATCTGGCTGCTGATTGTCAGCGCCTTCAGCCTCGGCTTCCTGCCGCTGGTGATGGGGATCGCGCTGTTTATCGGTTGCGTGTCGATGGTCTCATCGAATGCGATGGCGGTGATTCTGGATGAGTTTCCCCACATGGCGGGTACGGCCTCGTCCCTGGCGGGTACGCTGCGTTTTGGCGTTGGTGCTTTTGTGGGGGCGTTGCTGTCGCTGGTAAGTTTTAACAGCGCCTGGCCGATGGTCGGTACTATCGCGCTCTGCGCAACAATCTCACTACTGCTCTTTTTCTACGCTTCACGTTCCCGCCCTGCGGCCCGTTAATCGGGCGCAGTGGTTTTCCCGCCTTTATCCGCAGTGATGCACATCTCGCCGGTTTTGTTTCTTTATTGTGAAAACTTTTAGTTAAAAAAGTAACCACAATGCAGCTAAAATGATTGTTAACGTCGTGTGAACGCGGTACATATAGGCTGAAGTGCGATGTAAGTCGCAAAAATGCGCTTCTGCAATCCGCATAGACGGGCCTGCCATCCCTGTCCTGACTCTGCGGGGATCAACCCGTTTTCAGCCGGGAAGGTCGGTGTTGCGACATAAACTCATCCGGGAGAGTAACCTATGCTGCAACTTTCAATTGTGCATCGTCTGCCACAGCGTTTTCGCTGGGCCAGCGATCACCATAGTGCCATTGAATCCGATGACACGACGCTGGATGAGCAGGAGTTCGTGGCGCTGCGACTGATCAGCCATGACGGCATTCCGGCATGGGAGATTCTGCAGCAGCTGAAAGAGGTGCTGGCGGATATTCAGGTCGACTGCAAAGTGGCCGAATGTGAAGGGCAGCCCTGCCTGTTTATTCAGCGTCGCGACGAAAGCGCCACTAACTGCTGCCTGAAAAATCAGGGCGTGGCGATTGCGGAAACCTTTATCGCAGGCTGAGTTGCGCCGACTGCAGCAGCTCGCGAGTATAAACAGTTGTCGGTGACGCAAACAACGTTTCACACTCTCCCTGTTCAACCACCTCCCCCTGACGCAGCACGATAAGCTGATGACACAGGGCGCGAACCACATCCAGGTCGTGACTGATAAACAGATAGCTGAGCTGACGCTGCTGCTGTAAGCGGCGTAATAGTGTCAGAATCTGCTTCTGCACCGTGCGATCCAGCGATGAGGTGGGTTCATCCAGTATCAGCAGCTCTGGCTCCAGAATCAGTGCCCGCGCGATAGCAATCCGCTGTCGCTGACCGCCAGAGAATTCGGCCGGATAACGATGGCGACTTTCTGCTTCAAGCCCGACTTCCTCCATCACCGCAATCACGCGCTGCGCCTGCTGCGCACTGTTGAGTTCAGGCTGATGCACCGCCAGACCTTCAGCAATAATCTGCTGCACCGTCATACGCGGATTGTGAGAAGAATTCGGGTCCTGAAACACTACCTGAATGCGCTGACGCAGTGGCAGAAGTTGCCGGCGCGACAGCTGATGCAGCGGCTGGCCGTCAAACCAGATTTCGCCACGTGAGGCAATCAGCCGCAACAGCGCCAGGCCGGTGGTGCTTTTACCCGACCCGGACTCGCCCACCAGACCCAGACTTTCGCCACGCCGCAGGCTGAAACTTAGTCCGGACAGTACCTGCTTTTCACTGGCCTGCCGCCGGAACAGTCCGCGCCGCTGCGCAAAACTGACCTGAAGCTGCCCGACCCGAAGAATGACAGGCGCATCTGCAGGGAGCGGTAGCGCTTTTCCTTCCGGCTCGGCAGCCAGCAACTGCTGGCTGTAAGGATGTTGCGGCTGGTTCAGCAGAATCTGGCAGCGATTCTGTTCCACGATGTGACCCTGACGCATCACGCTGACGTTATCCGCCAGCTGACGCACGATATTCAGGTTATGGGTGATAAACAGCATGCCCATATTCAGCTCCCGCTGCAGTTCACGCAGCAGCGCCAGAATCTGCGCCTGCACCGTCACATCCAGTGCAGTGGTGGGCTCATCGGCAATCAGCAACTGCGGCTCGGTCAGCAGCGCCATAGCGATCATCACTCGCTGGCGTTCCCCGCCGGAAAGCTGGTGGGGGAAATCGTTGAGCCGGGCGGCAGGCTGACGGATACCGACCCGATCGAGCACGCTGATAATCTCACCGCGTGCCGCCTGACGACGCAGCCCACGATGCAGCGACAGCACTTCATACAGCTGCTTCTCTACGGTGTGTAGCGGATTCAACGATACCATCGGCTCCTGAAAAATCATCGCAATCTGGTTGCCACGAATAGCACGCAGACGCTGTTCGCGGGCACGCAGCAGATCTTCACCGTTAAACAGAATCTCTCCGCGGGGATAAACCACCGCTGCCTCATGCAGCAGTCGCATTACCGACAGCGCCGTGACGCTTTTGCCGGAACCCGACTCGCCCACCAGCGCCAGCGTTTCGCCCGCGTCGATGTGCAGTGAAACATCATCCACGACCTGACGAAGCTGCTCGCCCTGACGAAAGGCGACCGAGAGATGATTGATGGCAAGCAGTGGCGTCGTCATTCAGGCTCCTTTGCCCGGATCAAAGGCGTCGCGCACCGCTTCGCCAATAAAAATCAACAGCGAAAGCAGGATCGCCAGGGTGAAAAAGCCCGCCAGGCCCAGCCAGGGTGCCTGCAGATTATTTTTGCCCTGCAGCAGCAACTCACCCAGCGAGGGTGAACCCAGCGGCAGACCGAAACCGAGAAAGTCGAGGGAGGTGAGCGTGGTGATCGAACCGCACAAAATAAATGGCAGAAAGGTCAGGGTAGCCACCATCGCGTTAGGCAGCATGTGACGCAGCATGATCCGGGCATCGCTGACCCCCAGCGCCTGTGCTGCGCGGATGTAGTCAAAGTTTCGGGTACGCAAAAACTCGGCCCGGACCACGCTTACCAGGCTCATCCAGCCGAATGCGACGGTGACCAGCAGCAGCCACCAGAAACCGGGCTGAATGACGCTGGAAAGGAGGATCAGCAGAAACAACGACGGCATACCAGACCAGACTTCAATCATCCGCTGCCCAATCAGATCAATTCTGCCGCCGAAATAACCCTGCACCGCGCCAACCACAATTCCGATGACGCTGGAGATAAGTGTCAGCAGCACGCCGAACAGCAGGGAGATGCGCGTGCCATAGAGCAGCCGTGCCAGTACGTCGCCACCGTTGGCGTCTGTGCCGAGCCAGTTCTGCGCCGAGGGCGGAGAGGGGAACGGCACCTCGGTGGCAAAATTGATGGTGCTGTCGCTGAAGTGAACCGGAGCCCATAAGGCCCAGCCGTTCTGTGCGATGCGCTGCCGCAGCCAGGGATCCTGATAATCCGCCGCTGTCGCCAGTACGCCGCCATAGTCGGTTTCGCTGTAGTCAAACAGCAGCGGCACCATCCAGCGCTGCTGATAATGCACCAGCAGTGGCTTGTCATTGGCGATCAGTTCGGCACAGAGTGACAGCAGAAAAATAACCAGAAAGATCCACAGCGACCAGTAGCCGCGCCGGTTATGGCGAAAGCGCTGCCAGCGCTGTTGATTGAGTGGAGAGCGCGTCATGAGCGGCTCCCGAAATCGATGCGCGGATCGACCAGCGTATAAGTCAGATCGCTGAGAATATTCATCAGCAAACCGATCAGCGTGAAAATATAGAGCGTGCCAAACATCACCGGATAGTCACGTTGCAGCGTCGCGTCATAGCCGAGCAGGCCGAGTCCGTTGAGCGAGAACATCACTTCGATCAGCACCGAACTGGTAAAAAACATGCTGATAAACGTAGCGGGGAAGCTGGCGATGACCAGCAGCATCGCATTGCGAAACACATGGTGATAAAGAATTCGGCGTTCCGGCACCCCTTTGGCGCGCGCGGTGACGACATAGAGCTTGCGGATCTCATCCAGAAAGGCGTTTTTCGTCAGCATGGTCAGTGTGGCAAAGCCGCCAATCACCGTTGCCAGTACCGGCAGGGCGATATGCCAGAAGTAATCCAGTACTTTGCCATACCAGGGCAGCGTGTCGTGCTGCGCAGAGGTGAGCCCGCGCAGCGGGAACCAGTCAAGGTAGCTGCCACCGGCAAACAGTACGATCAGCATGATGCCGAACAGAAAAGCCGGAATGGAGTAGCCAATGATAATAAACGCGCTGCTCCAGACATCAAAGGCGCTGCCGTTGCGCACCGCTTTGCGGATCCCCAGTGGGATCGACACCAGATAGATGATCAGCGTGCTCCATAATCCCAGACTGATCGAGACCGGCAGGCTCTCCTTAATCAACCCGATTACCGAGGCGCTACGAAACAGGCTGTCGCCAAAGTCAAAACGCAGGTAGTTCCACAGCATCTCGCCGTAGCGCTGCCATAGCGGTTTATCGAAGCCGTAACGCTTTTTAATCTCCGCAATCACTTCGGGATCCAGCCCGCGCGCGCCACGGTACTGATTATCAGCAGGATTAATATGACTGATGCTGGCGCGTGAACTGGCGCTCTCCGCGCCGCTGCCGGGCAGGCCAGTTGTCTGACCAAACTCAATATTTGCCAGCGCCTGGTCGACCGGTCCTCCGGGCGCGATTTGCACAATAAAGAAGTTGAGCGTGATGATCGCCCATAAGGTCGGGATAATCAGCAGCAATCTGCGCAGAAAGTATGCGGCCAACGGTCATCTCCTTAGCGTTTGCTGGCCGGCAAGCGTCCGGCTTTGTTAGTGTCGTACCACCAGTTTTCCAGCCCGGTGCTGTAGGCAGGCTTGCGGACAGGGTGAGAAAACTTATCCCAGTACGCCAGCCGCTGTTCAGCGTTGTACCACATCGGGATCATATACGCATTCCACAGCAGTACCCGATCCAGCGCCTGTGCCAGCGGCCGCAACGCGGCAGGGTCGCCCTGATGCGCGACAATCTGTTTCACAAAGTGATCGACGATAGGATCGTTGACCCGTGCGGTATTCCACGACGAGGTGATGTAGTCGGACTGCCAGAGGATCTGCAGACTGGAGGTCGGGATCGGCATCGCCCCGTAAACGGTGGCAATCATGTCATAGTCGCCTTCACGCCAGCGCCGCAGGTACTGTGAGCTGTCGATCTGCCGCAGGTTCAGCGTAATGCCAAGCCGCGCAAGGTTGTGCTGCAACGGTAGTGCCCATTCGGTACTGGTGCCACCGCGCAGCAGCAGTTCGACCGTAAAAGGCTGACCGGTTTTATTGTTAACCAGTCGGCGATTTTTGATCTGCCAGCCCGCCTGTTTCAGGAGCTCAAACGCGTTTAACAGACTGGCGCGATCATAGCCGCTGCCATCGGTTTTGTGTGGCAGGTAAGGCTGGCTGAACAGCGCAGGAGGCAGCTGCGCGCGCCAGGGTTCGAGCAGCGCCCGTTGCTGTGCATCCGGCACCCCGTGGGCAGCATACTCTGTATTCTGGAAATAGCTGCTGGCACGCAGCCAGGCACCGTAATAGAGCGCTTTATTCATCCACTCGAAATCGAACATTAGTGATAACGCCTGGCGCACCCGGCGATCGTGGAACAGCGGTTTTTCGTTGTTGAATGCCAGCCAGCGGGTATCGATAGCGGCTTCATTGGGCGTGGTTTCTTTTACAATGCTGCCATCGTCGAAATTGCGGCCACGATACTGGGTCGCCCATTTCTTCGCCGATGTCTCTTCACGCAGATCGTAGCCACCCGCTTTAAAGGCTTCGAACGCAACATTGTCATCCAGATAGTAGTCATAGCGCATGCGATCAAAATTAAAGCGTCCACGATTCACCGGCAGATCGGCAGCCCAGTAATCTTTTACCCGGCTGAACTCAATAAACTGGCCCAGCTTCCAGCGCGTGATGCGATAAGGCCCACTGGAAAGCGGCGGTGCGCTTAACGGCTCGTTAAACTTCTTATCGCGCCAGAACGACTCGGGGATAACCGGTAGCGTCAGTAATCCAAGCAGCAGATCTTTATCCGGTTTCTGTGCCTCGATGCGGACCGTGATATCGTCCAGCGCCCTGACGGTCACGCCACGATAGGCGACGCGGAACTGAGGCACGCCCTCGGTCATAAACTTCTGAAAAGTGAACGCTACGTCGCGGGCGATGACCTGCGTGCCGTCATGAAACCGGGCGCGGGGATTCAGGCGGATCTCAATCCAGGTAAAATCGCTGGCGTAGCGTGCTGATTCAGCAATCAGCGGATAATAACTGCCCGGTTCATCGTCTGAGCTGGTGTAAAGCCCGTCATAAAGCGTGCCGGTGTTAATGCCCGGATTGCCGCGCGAGGCGTAACGGTTAAAGTTGTCATAAGTGCCCACTACCGCCATAGTGATGCTACCGCCTTTAGGCGCGCGGGGATCGGCGTAATCGTAATGGCTGAAGCCGGGCGGATATTTCGCTTCGCCCGCCTGGGTGAAGGCGAACGTTTGCAGGACCGTGGCCGCCAGCAGTGGGGCGCTGAACAGGCCGCACAGCAGCAGAAATCCTAAGCGAAAAAGCATGCTCTCTCCTGTTAAATATCCGGCGCGATTTGGGCCAGAGAGTCTCAGGCGTTATGACGCCGGAAATAGTCTATCAGTGTTTCTGGTCGCAGCGGACGGCTGAAGATATAACCCTGCAGATGGGTTACACCTCGATGGATCAGCCAGGCGGCCTGTTCGCCGGTTTCTACCCCTTCCGCCACACTTTTCAGATTCAGCTTCTTCGCCAGTTGCAGCACGGTGTCCAGCACCGGCGAGGTCAGGGTTTCTGTGCCGATGCGCTGGACAAAGCCACGATCGATTTTCAGGTAATCAAACGCATAACGTTCCAGATAGATCAGCGCACTGTGGCCGGTACCAAAATCATCAATAGCAATGTTGATATGCTGCTGATGCAGCCAGTCAAACAGTTCTCCGACGTTTTCATCTCGCACCATGGCGCGCTCGGTAATCTCAAACACGTAATTAAAGTGAGCCGCAGGCATGGTATCAAGCCAGCGCAGCACATCCTGCCGGAAACCGCTGTCAGCCAGATGCAACGCAGAGATGTTAAGGCTGAGGCAGGCATGACGGGGAATGGTATGACACAGTTGGTGAGCATCACGTGAAACCAGCTGAAACAGATGCCGGGTCAGAGGAATAATAAGGTTCTGCGACTCGGCATACTGAATAAACACATCGGGCGGGATCGGGCCTTCGGTCGGATGGGTCCAGCGCAGTAACGCTTCCATACCATAAGGCTGACCATCATGGGAAGTAACCAGCGGCTGATATTCAACATGAAACTCGCCGCGCTTCATGCCCCGAATCAGCTCTTTCCCCGGACGCTGATAAACAGATAACAGCAGCCAGCAGCCGCCGGAAACCAGCAGTGACAGCAGCAGGCTGCACAGCAGGATATTCTGATAATCACTGAACGCCAGAACCGAACCGAACAACACAAACTCCAGCGGATAGCCTGTCAGCGCCTGCTGATACAGCGGCGGCGGCAGACTTTTATTTTTCATCACGCCAGGCTGCCAGCTGGTTAAGGCACTCTTTTGCGCCATCAGCGCCATACCAGTAATTTCCGGATGCCCGGAGATCTGCAGCTGGTAGGGAGCCAGGCTGATATTCAGCGTCGCGAAGACACCTGACTGCTGACGGCCAGGATTTTTAATCCACAATCCCAGCGCCGGTTTATTTGGCTGAAGCGGCGTGCCTGACATGAGCTGCAGATCAATATCGCGTGAGGTATCACTATTGGGTGCGATAACATTAAGCGGCAGACTAAAACTGCCGGTGGCCGACGAGCAAAAGGCATTGCCATTGTTAACCAGCAGGATGGCGCGGAGATTACCGGCAAACGCGGCGCGCGAGGTCAGTTCACGATTAATGGTATGACAGGCAGTGTGGGTGAACGGAAGCAGAGGACTGAGGGTGCTGATGAGCAGACTGGAGAGTGTTTGCTGTAGTGCTGTTCGGCTGTTCTCCAGCAGTTGCTGGTGCTGTCGTTCGCGCTTCTGCCAGGTCTGGTGAAATGACAGGGCGGCAAACAGAAGAAAGAATACGCCACCGACCATCGCGCTACTCCATGCGATTCGGCGAGGATAGGTGGCATGGCGCCTTAGCGCCCCCGACAGTGGCATGAGGAACTTCCCCTGATCAAATTATTATTATGTTATTGCACACGACTGCTTCGGTTTAAGCGACCGAGAATATAACGAGAGTGTCCGAAATGTCTCGTTATTAATCTGAAATACAATGCTTTTATCTTATATAGCGGCTGGTGCTAAGAATAAGGCACGAAAAAAAACGCTGCGTAAGCAGCGTTTCATGTTCTCTGGCTGAGAGAAGATCGAAAGTGATAATCAGGTCGGGTTACGACTTAATACACGGCGTCCTTCACGGTAACGCTTTTTCCAGTAGTCATCATTGAGGCTGGAGATCATGACGCCACTGCTGGTGGAGGCATGAACAAAATTGTCGTTACCCAGATAAATACCCACATGACGGCCTGTTGAGCCGGCACGGAACATTACCAGATCGCCAGGACGCAGTTTACTGCGGGTAATCTCTTTACCGGTGTCCTGCTGCTCAGAGGTCGAGCGCGGTAATTCTAAGCCAAACTGATCGCGGAAGGTGCGTTGTACAAAGGCGGAACAATCGATTCCGCGTTTGGTATCGCCACCGAGGCGATAGCGCACACCTTTCCAGACGGCGTATTGTTCCATGATGCGCGACTTAACGTCGACGTTACGCACCATTTCTTCAAACTCATCCTGAGACGCCTGAAGTAAAAAACCATTGTGGTTGTTAACTTCATGATTCTCGTTATTCGCGTTTTGACTGCTATGGGTACTGCTACAAGCTGAGAGGAGTGTGGCCAGCGCCAGTGCGGGCACGATCCGCAAAATATATCTCAGTATTGGTTGAGACTTGACCATTATTCGGGTTTTCCTTCGATTTCCTTACGACAAAATTGTCGCCAGCCAGATGACAAAACAGGGAGATTAATAAGCGAAACAGCCTAAGACAAATCCTTAATTACTAAAATGTGTTAATGGACACATTTTTACGGTAAAAAATCCGAATTTTCTGCCGCTGTAGCCTCACTGCGACTGAGGTTAACTGATTACAGACGCCGTGGCGAGTGCTTTTAATCAATTTTATATAGGTTTTTTTGATGTGAAATCAAACCGTAACACCCTGACTACTTTAGCAACAATTGTGGTGAAATGATGATGAGAACAGGCAGCGAAAGGGGCGTCAATTCAGGGCATAGCTTCTGTTTTTAGCGTTTTCTTTATTGACAGAGAATATTGGTGACTGTTTAACCAGCCAGCAGGGTCATAACCTTTTCTTTTCGTCAATTTAATTAGCAGGCTAATAGTGGTGGGCTGTTTTTTATAAGCGCGGACGGTCAGGACCAGGCCGATTAAATCGTCCGCGCTTAACATTTACGTCACGGGCTTATATTTACCCGGTAATTTGCGATAAAACCAGTTTACCAGCACGTCACTGGCTGGCGTTAATAGCCACCAGCTCAGACCCACTAATATCACTGACATTGAACCGACGGCAATATCGGTAAACCAGTGTGCACCCGCCATGACGCGCGGCAGTGAAAATATCACCACAATAGCCGTGGCAATTAAGAAGCGGCTAAAACCAAAATAACGCCAGATAAAGCAGGCGAAAATAATCAGCATCATACCGTGGTCGCCAGGGAAGCTGTCTTTCGAGGCATCTTTAGCGGGAATACCGGTGAGTTCGCTGACGCGATGCACATTCTCGAAGAACAGCGTCGGACTGGAGTGCTTCACCGGCAACAGGTGGCCCAGCTGATTAAGTACTACAGCGGTAAGCAGCATAGTGATACCGATAGCCAGCATCCGCCGCCGCGCGTGTGGCGTTTCACGTCGCCAGATCGACAGATAAAGCAGGCCCATTGCCAGCAATGACACCGCATCAAATCCACGAAAATTGGTGATAGCGACGATCAGTGCGAACAGCGGATGGCTCACCATCTGATTGTTGAAGCCATAGAATATAGATTTATCGACGCCGAACCAGAAGCCATGTTCTGGCGGCAGATACCATGACAGAAATAGCATCACGCCCAGTGCATTAAGCAGCAGGATAGTAATAAGGCGAGTTACGCGCATAGTTAAACTCATTATTATTAAAAATAACCGCCGACAATACCTCTGTCAGCGTAAACGGCACTTCAACAATGCCGATTGTAGTCGATTCCAGTCAGCCTGTTGAAAATGAATGATCTCAATGCGGCTATCGGATGGCGGTGAGGGGAGTGTTTCACTCTGCAGCTCATTTGCCTGACGATTGATACGCAGAGTGCCTTCTTTCGTGCGCATCACACCTTTAATGCGATCAACCGGTGCCTGGCGTACCCATTCCAGCAGCGCACTGCTGTCAAACCGCGTATCAGCATCAAAAATCCAGCCGCAGGCGCTGTAACCCTGACCGTGGTTCAGCGCCCGGCGCCAGCGCGCTTCGCCGTCCAGTCGTAACGCCGCGAGGCCGCTGGTCGGGTTAGACGGATGATGATGATGCGGCAGGGGAAGATCGCGTGGCTGATAAGGCGTATCAAGCAGGGAAAGGGGGATCTGACCAAATTCTGTCTGTATTAATGGACGCAGAGGCTGCATCTGCTGCTGCCAGTCAGCCAGGCGCTGACGGTCCTCCTCACCCCAGCAATCGCGCTTGTTGGCGATAATCATATCGGCAGCAGCGAGCTGATCGCGGAAGTTTTCATTGGCAAGGATGCGAGGATCGGACAGCTGACGGGCATCCAGCAGCGTCAGGGTCGCATTAAGTTGCAGCCACGCCTGATAAACCGGCGCACTTAACATCTGCAACACCTGACGCGGATGACCCAGGCCGGTTGGCTCAATCAGCAGCCGATCCGGCTTGCTCTTCAGCAAAATATTCAGCCCGACCTGCATCGGCAGGCCATTAACGCAACAGAGACAGCCGCCGGGGATCTCTTTCAGGGTGGCACCGCGATCGGCCAGCAGTGCACCGTCGATCCCAATCTCGCCAAACTCATTGACCAGCACCGCCCACTTCTCTTCGGGCGGTCTGGCTGCCAGCAGATGGCAGAGCAGCGTAGTTTTGCCGCTGCCCAGAAAACCGGTAATCAGATTAACGCGCGTCATGGGGCCTGCTCCTGCCTGAGAATAGCGTGGTAATGTAATACTATAACACTATCACGACTGGCAGCAGTTGAGTGGTTAGTCTGCACGGCCCATGTAGCGGCGTTCAGCAATATGAATGCGGATGCGATCACCGTTGCTGAGGTATTCCGGCACCTGGATAGAGAGACCCGTGCTCATACCGGCCGGTTTCGTTCGGGCGCTGGCGGAAGCGCCTTTAATGCCGGGTGAGGTATCCACGATTTCCATGTCTACGGTTTGTGGCAGTTCCAGCGCCAGCACCTGACCTTCCATCGTCAGTACGTGAATGCCTGGGATGCCGCCTTCAGGGATAAACAGGAGCTCTTCTTCAATCTGCTCCTGTTTAAAGGAGTAAGGGGTGTAATCCTCATCATCCATAAAGATGTATTCGTCACCATCTATATAAGAGAAGGTCACACTGCGGCGGCTGAGCGAAATCGCATCAATAATCTCGTCGCCCTTGAAGCGCTCTTCGACTTTTAAACCGGTGCGGACATCGGTAAAGCGCATTTTATACAGGGTGGCGGCACCGCGTGCGCTGGGGCTCTGGACATCAATATCCTTAACCAGCAGCAGTTTACCGTTGTGCGTGACGGCCATCCCTTTTTTAATTTCGTTGGCTTTTGGCATTGCTGTTCTCGCTATCTTGAGAGTGAAGTGCGCGCAACGTTACTCGCGCCGGTGAAAACTGGCAATATCGTGGATGCGAAATTTTGTGTCAGACCGCGGCTTTCATGGCAATTAGTGTGGTGGACTGCTATTGTCGCCGCGACTTTCTCTGCCGGAGCACAGCATGCAATGCCGTAGCCAGTGCGGTGCCTGTTGCACAGCACCTTCGATCTCCTCGCCGATTCCTGGCATGCCTGACGGCAAGCCCGCCAACACGCCCTGTGTTCAGCTTGATGACACACTTCGCTGCAAACTGTTTGGCTCACCCCTGCGTCCAGCCGTCTGCGCAGGTCTGCAACCTGCACACAGCATGTGCGGCGATTCGCGCCATCAGGCGATGACCTATCTGCTGCAACTCGAAGCAGATACCGCGCCCTGAGGCGCTGACGCTGCTGAACTTTCTGGTCCACTCATCTCTGGTTTACAGCATCTGCGTCAGCCTGTTCACTTTTTATTCCCCTTAACCACCCCGAAATGTGCGTAACGTCAAAAATCTGTTACGCCATTTGCGCATTTTCTTGCCTCGGGAAAGTTGCTGTACCACAATCCCTGAAACGTTTCAGCGGTGACTGCACCACCTGTTTTCAACAGCATGGCGTAAAAAAATCCCCACTGGCTGAAACGATTCAATCTCAGCAAGCGAGGAGAATTATGTTCCAGCTCGAATTGCAGGCCATCCATACCGGAGCCAGCGCCCAGAACAAAGAAGAGGCCATTCGTCAGGTTGCTGCCGCGTTAACCGCGGCTGGCAATGTGACGGAAGGCTACGTCAACGGCATGCTGGCGCGCGAACAGCAGACCTCCACCTTCCTTGGCAACGGCATCGCTATCCCGCATGGCACCACCGATACCCGCGATCTGGTGCTGAAAACCGGTGTTCAGGTGTTCCAGTTCCCGCAGGGCATTGCCTGGGGCGACGATCAGACCGCCTATGTCGCTATCGGTATTGCTGCTAAGTCAGATGAACATCTGGCGCTGCTGCGTCAGCTGACGCACGTTCTGAGCGATGACTCCATTGCCGAACAGCTTAAAACTGCCTCTGCTGAAGACCTTCGTGCGTTGCTGATGGGCGAGAAACAAGCCGCTGAATTCAGCTTCGACACTTCATTAATTACGCTCAACGTCGCCGCCAGCGATCTGATCACCCTCCAGGCGATGAACGCCGGTCGGCTGCAGTCCGCGGGCGTGGTGGATGCCAGCTACGTCGCAGACGTGGTCTCAACGACGCCGCTGAACCTGGGACAGGGCATCTGGCTCAGCGACAGCAGCCTCGGCAACCTGCGCAGTGGCGTGGCCATCAGCCGCGCTGAACATGCCTTCGAGCATCAGGGCGAACAGGCTGCGCTGCTAATCAGCGTGTCGGCAACCGATGAGCGTCCGCTGGAAGTGCTGGGTTACCTCAGCGCATTACTACAGCAGGGCAAAGCCGATCGTCTGCTGAAAGCCGATGCGGCAGGCGTCTACGCGCTGCTGACCAGCGAAGTGGATGAGCAGGCTGAGGTACTGACCGCCGAATACACCATCCGTAACGAACATGGCCTGCATGCCCGTCCGGGTACCGCACTGGTTAGCGTAATCAAGCAGTTCAACAGCGACATCACTGTGACCAACCTCGACGGCAGCGGTAAACCTGCCAATGGCCGCAGCCTGATGAAAGTGGTTGCGCTGGGCGTGAAGAAAGGCCATCGCCTGCGCTTCACCGCCAGCGGTGACGATGCACAGCAGGCGCTGAACGCGATTGAAGAAGCGATCACCAGCGGTCTGGGTGAGGGGGCATCATGAGCAGACGCGTCGCCACCATCACGCTGAATCCGGCATATGATCTGGTGGGATATACCCCTGAAATTGAACGCGGTGAAGTCAACCTGGTGAAAACCACCGGGCTGCATGCTGCGGGCAAGGGCATCAACGTTGCGAAGGTCCTGAAAGATCTGGGTATCGATGTCACCGTGGGTGGCTTCCTGGGTAAAGAGAATCAGGATGGCTTCCAGCAACTGTTCAGCGAGCTGGGCATTGCTAACCGTTTCCAGGTGGTGCCAGGCCGTACCCGTATCAACGTTAAACTCACTGAACAGACCGGCGACGTGACCGATCTGAATTTCTCCGGTTTTCAGGTCACCGCTCAGGACTGGGATCGTTTTACGAGCGACTCGCTGACCTGGCTGGGCCAGTTCGATATGGTCTGCGTCAGCGGCAGCCTGCCGGAAGGTGTCGATCACGATGCCTTTACCCGCTGGATGACCGAACTGCGCACCCACTGCCCATGCATCATCTTTGACAGCAGCCGCGAGGCGCTGGTGGCAGGCCTGAAAGCCGCACCGTGGCTGGTTAAACCTAACCGTCGTGAGCTGGAAATCTGGGCTGGTCGCAAACTGCCAACGCTGCAGGATGTGATTGGTGCGGCGCACGAACTGCGCGAGCAGGGCATCGCCCATGTGGTGATTTCGCTGGGCGCAGAAGGTGCGCTGTGGGTCAACGCCTCTGGTGAATGGATTGCTAAACCGCCGGTGTGTGAAGTCGTCAGCACCGTGGGTGCAGGTGATTCCATGGTTGGCGGCCTGATTTATGGCCTGCTGATGCGCGAATCCAGCGAACACACGCTGCGTCTTGCGACGGCCGTGGCGGCGATGGCCGTCAGCCAGAGCAATGTTGGCGTTTCCGATCGTACTCAGTTGGCCGCAATGATGGCGCGCGTCGACTTACAACCCGTTAACTGACAGCAGGAGAGCGATAATGAAAACGCTGCTGATTAAAGACCCTGTACTGGGACTGGCTTCCGCTTATATGGCGCAACAACGTCTGGCTGCTGCCGCACCTGCTGCGGGCCTGACTCTGACTGATAACCCTGCCGACGCGGAACTGGCGATCGTGCTGGGCAAAAACGTGCCGGACGATGCGGCGCTGAACGGCAAAGCGGTCTGGCTGGGCGATATCCAGCTGGCAGTTCGCGAGCCGGAAACTTTCCTGAACCGGGCGAAAGCCGAAGCCAAAACCTGGCAGGCAACCGCTGCGGTGGCCACACCGGCTGGCGCATCGGCTGCGGCACCGGCTCAGAATGGCGCGCCGAAACGCGTGGTTGCCGTTACCGCCTGTCCGACCGGCGTGGCACACACCTTTATGGCTGCCGAAGCCATTCAGGCTGAAGCGACCCGTCGCGGCTGGTGGGTGAAAGTTGAAACGCGCGGTTCCGTGGGTGCCGGTAATGCGATTACCCCGGAAGAAGTGGCAGCTGCCGATCTGGTGATCGTCGCTGCTGATATCGAAGTCGATCTGGCGAAATTTGCTGGTAAGCCAATGTACCGCACCTCAACCGGTCTGGCGCTGAAGAAAACCGCGCAGGAACTGGATAAAGCAGTAGCAGAAGCGAAGCCGTACAAAGCGGCAGCGGCCGGGCAGAGCAATAGCAGTGAAGAAGAGAAGAAAGGCGGAGCAGGGGCTTATCGTCACCTGCTGACCGGTGTTTCTTACATGCTGCCGATGGTGGTCGCGGGTGGTCTGAGCATCGCCCTGTCGTTCGCTTTTGGTATCACAGCCTTTAAAGAGCAGGGCACACTGGCTGCGGCACTGATGCAAATCGGTGGTGGCAGCGCCTTCGCCCTGATGGTTCCGGTGCTGGCCGGCTTTATCGCCTTCTCCATCGCTGACCGTCCGGGTCTGACGCCTGGTCTGATTGGCGGTATGATCGCCACCAGCATCAATGCGGGCTTCTTAGGCGGTATCATCGCGGGCTTCATTGCAGGTTATGCGGCGAAGCTGATCAGCGGCAAAGTTAAACTGCCGCAGAGTATGGAAGCGCTGAAACCGATACTGATTATTCCGCTGTTCGCCAGCCTGATCACCGGCCTGCTGATGATCTACGTAGTGGGCAAACCGGTTGCGGGCATCATGAATGGCCTGACGCACTGGCTGGCCAACATGGGTACGGCGAATGCAGTCCTGCTGGGTGCCATTCTGGGCGGCATGATGTGTACCGATATGGGTGGGCCGGTGAACAAGGTGGCTTACGCATTTGGTGTCGGCTTACTGAGTTCGCAGACGTATGCACCGATGGCCGCCATCATGGCCGCCGGTATGGTGCCACCGCTGGCGATGGGTCTGGCTACGCTGGTTGCCCGTCGTAAATTCAACAAAGGTCAGCAGGAAGGCGGTAAAGCGGCACTGGTTCTGGGTCTCTGCTTTATCTCTGAAGGTGCGATTCCGTTCGCTGCCCGTGACCCGATGCGCGTACTGCCTTGCTGCATCGTCGGCGGCGCGGTTACCGGCGCGATCTCCATGGCGATTGGCGCAAAACTGATGGCACCGCACGGTGGACTGTTCGTCCTGCTGATCCCTGGCGCAATTACGCCGGTTATCGGTTATCTGATGGCGATTATCATCGGCACCGCGATTGCAGGTCTGAGCTATGCGGTTCTGAAACGTCCGGAAGAGCAGCTGGCGAAAGCCTGATGTGCTGAAGTGCATAATCTGCTGAAGTAAAAACAAACAGGGAGCCGGATGGCTCCCTGTTTGTTTTTACAGACGGTTCCCGAAATTAAAGCGACGGGAGCATACGACTGGAGTAAAGCATCGCGGGCCAGGGAGCCAGCTGGCTTCCTCAGACTACTCACAAATTCTTATCAGGGTGCATCTGGCAGCGATGAATTAGCTAAAACTCAGGGAACACGGTCAGAGGAGGAAAGCGTCCCGCCGCCCGGATAAAAACGCCAGGCGTTTTTGAACAACGCAACGCGTTAGCCCGGCAACGGGCGCACCTCAGGGATGAGGTGCATAATCGCGCGGGCCGAGCGTGTCATGGATGACGGATTTTGCGTCTTTCCGATCTGACCGTGTTCCCTGTGCAAGCTCAGTCTTACAGCAACCAGGCCAGACTTTGTCAAAAATCTCAGGGAGCCAGCTGGCTCCCTTTTTCTATCCCTGCTGTTCGGCTTTCAGCCAGGCAATCTCATCTTTCCAGATATCAGGGTTAATGGTTTCCAGAATCAATGGGATACCATCAAACCGCGGATCTTTCATCAGCCAGCTAAACGCCGTTTTACCGATATTCCCTTCACCCAGACTGTGATGGCGGTCAACGCGACTGTCAAAGGCGCTTTTGGCATCGTTCAGGTGCATGCCGCGCAGATAGTTAAAGCCGACAATGCGATCAAACTCTGCAAAGGTCGCTTCGCAGTCCGCTTCGGTGCGCAGGTCATAACCGCCGGCAAACGCATGGCAGGTATCAATGCAGACGCCGACGCGCGACTTATCTTCGACATGCTCAATAATAGTGGCGAGATGCTCGAAGCGGAAACCCAGGTTACTGCCCTGACCCGCGGTATTCTCAATGACGGCAGTCACGTTCTGTGTCTGATCGAGCGCGATGTTGATCGACTCCGCAATCCGCTTCAGGCACGCTTCTTCATCAATCTGATGCAGATGGCTGCCGGGATGGAAGTTCAGGAGTGTCAGGCCGAGCTGGTCACAACGTTGCAGTTCATCAATAAAGGCCGCGCGGGATTTCTCCAGCGCCTCTTCAACCGGGTGACCGAGGTTAATCAGAAAACTGTCGTGCGGCAGGATTTGCTGCGAACTGAATTTGTACGTCTCGCAGGCGGCGCGAAAAGCATCAATCACCTCTGTGGAGAGCGGGGCGGCCTTCCACTGACGCTGATTTTTAGTAAAGAGGGCGAAGGCGGTGGCTTCTATTTCATGGGCGCGGATCACGGCCTGATCCACACCACCTGCCGCACTCACGTGTGCGCCAATATATTTCATGCCTTTCTCCTGGGGCTATGCACGGGTGAAACGGCATGATACCCGATGCCGCTAGCCCATGAAATGTTGCACCAGCAGATTGATGGTGCCGCCGCCCGCAATCAACCAGACAAACACCAGCGCGCCCAGCAATAGCGGTTTAACGCCCGCCTCACGCAATGCCCCGAAACGGGTGGTTAAGCCCAGCGCGGCCATCGCCATCGCCAGCAGCAGACCCGCCAGCTCATTCAGCGTGGCCACCAACGCCGCAGGCAACAGCTGCAGCGAGTTAAACAGCGCGACCGCGATAAACAGCAGGGCGAACCAGGGAAAGGTCACTGGCTGACGCGCTTTGCTCGCGTTGCGTTTGCCGCGGATTACCGCACTCAGGCAGAGCAGGAACGGCGCCAGCATCATTACCCGCAGCATTTTGGCAATCACGGCGCTGTTCTCAGCCTCCGGGCTGATGCTGTGCCCGGCAGCTACCACCTGCGCGACTTCATGAATAGTGGAACCGGTGAAGACCCCAAACTGCGCGGCACTCAGCCCCGGAAACAGGTGATGCGCCAGCGGCCACATCAGCGGATAGATAAAGATGGCCAGGGTGCCGAACAGCACCACGGTCGCGATAGCCACGGCAACTTTTGACGACGCCGCTTTCACCACCGGCTCGGTCGCCAGTACGGCCGCAGCCCCACAGATACTGCTGCCTGCGCCAATCAGCCAGACGGTATCGCGATCCAGCTTCAGCAGCCGGATGCCCAGCAGGCAGGTCACAAAAAAGGTGCTGCTCAGCGTCAGCGCATCAATCAGGATGCCGCTTAAACCGACGTCAGCAATCTGTTGTAAGGTAATGCGGAAGCCAAACAGGATGATCCCCAGTCGCAGCAGCTTCTGTTTAGCCAGCACCACGCCACTGTCGCAGCGCGACGCCAGCGGTGTATAGACGCTGTTGCCAACCAGAATCCCCAGCATAATCGCCAGGGTCAGTGAACCCAGCCCTGCTGCTGCAATCGCCGGTTGCTGCGCCAGCCAGCTGGCTGCCCCGGCAATCGCAGCCGTCAGCAGCAGACCAGGGAACCAGAGCGTAACGGGATGATGCGTTTTAGGGATGCTCAGTTCGGTCATGATGGTCACTCCTCGTCGTTGAGTCATGATCATGAGGGCGACTGGCTTAAAAGTGAAATTGATAATATATTTATAATTGACCAGAATAAACGATAAGGCAGTGATCATGATAGTTTCGCGTCTGCGCCGCTGGGCGACGCTGATCAAAAGAGATGTGTTCGTGCTGTGGTTCGCCTTTCGCGATCCGCGCACACCCTGGTGGAACAAGCTGGGCATGCTGGGACTGGTTGCTTATGGGGTCAGCCCGATCGATCTCATCCCGGATGTGATCCCGTTTGTTGGTCTGCTGGATGACGCGGTGATTATTCCCACGGGCATCATGATTCTGTTGCGGCTGCTGCCACAAGAGGTGCGCATCAGCAGCAGCGAACGCGCACAGTCTCAGCGTTCGCGCGGCAAAAAGATGGCAGGCTGGCTGGTCGTGGTTGGGCTGATCTGGCTGGCGTTAATTATTTACCTTGTCAGGCATTCACTGAGTTAAGAGGCGACGATGCACATTACGCTGCGGCAAATCGAAGTGTTTACCGAAGTGCTGAAAAGCGGTTCCACTACTCAGGCGTCGCAACTGCTGGCGCTGTCACAGTCGGCGGTCAGCGCGGCGCTGGCCGATCTGGAAAGTCAGCTCGGGGTGCAGTTGTTTGATCGGGTCGGCAAACGGCTGGTGCTGAATGAGCATGGGCGACTGCTCTATCCGCGTGCGGTCGGTCTGCTGGAGCAGGCGGGCGAAATTGAGCAGCTATTCAAAGAGGATAACGGCGCGATCCGCATCTCCGCCAGCAGCACTATTGGTAACTATCTGCTGCCGGGCATGATGGCGGCCTATCGTCGTGACTTTCCTGGTCTGCCGCTGGAGCTGAGCGTCGGTAACAGTCAGGATGTGATTCAGGCGGTTTCCGATTTCCGCGTGGATGTCGGCCTGATTGAAGGGCCGTGCCATATGACCGAACTGGTCAGCGAACCCTGGCTGGAAGATGAGCTGGTGGTGTTTGCCGCGCCCGATGCCGCGATTCTGCAACAGTCGGTGACGCTGAAAACCCTGGCAGAAGCGCCGTGGATCCTGCGTGAACGTGGCTCCGGCACCCGGGAAATCGTCGATTATCTGCTGCTGTCACACCTGCCGAGTTTTCAGCTGGGTATGGAGCTCGGCAACTCAGAAGCGATCAAGCATGCAGTGCGGCACGGCATGGGGATCAGCTGCCTGTCGCGCCGGGTAATTGCCGATTTGCTGGAGGCGGGGACGCTGACAGAACTGACGATTCCGTTGCCGCGTCTGACCCGGACGCTCTATCGCATCCATCACCGGCAGAAGCATATTTCAAAGGCACTGACGCGCTTTTTGTCCTATTGCCGTGAGTGATTGCTAATAATTCGGGCGCGATCATGAACTTAACTTATAACAGCATGGCATCAGCTATACAGAGGCGGTCTGGCTGCTACAATCGCGCCTCATTTTTACCCAGCGTAGCGTTAACACATGCATAATGACTCAAAAACAACACAACAACCTGCATTACGACGTGCGTTAAAAGCCCGTCATCTTACGATGATCGCCATCGGCGGCTCCATCGGTACCGGCCTGTTTGTCGCTTCCGGCGCAACGATTGCTCAGGCTGGTCCTGGCGGGGCACTGCTCTCCTACATGCTGATCGGCCTGATGGTCTACTTCCTGATGACCAGTCTCGGTGAGCTGGCTGCCTTCATGCCCGTATCCGGTTCTTTCGCCACCTACGGCGCAAAATATGTCGAGGAGGGCTTTGGTTTCGCACTCGGCTGGAACTACTGGTACAACTGGGCGGTGACCATCGCGGTTGACCTGGTGGCGTCGCAGCTGGTGATGACCTACTGGTTCCCCGACACGCCGGGCTGGATCTGGAGCGCGCTGTTCCTGGGACTGATATTCCTGCTCAACTACATCTCAGTAAAAGGCTTTGGCGAGGCGGAGTACTGGTTCTCGCTGATCAAAGTGGCCACCGTCATTATCTTTATCATCGTGGGTGTGCTGATGATCACGGGCATCATGCGCGGTGCAGAGCATGCGGGCTGGCAGAACTGGCAGGTGGGCGATGCGCCGTTTGCGGGCGGCTTTGCGGCGATGATCGGCGTGGCGATGATTGTGGGATTCTCCTTCCAGGGCACCGAGCTGATCGGTATCGCGGCGGGCGAATCTGAAGACCCGGCAAAAAATATCCCGCGCGCCGTGCGGCAGATTTTCTGGCGTATCCTGCTGTTCTATGTGTTCGCCATTCTCATTATCAGTCTGATCCTGCCGTACACCGATCCGCAATTACTGCATAACGACATTGATGATATCAGCGTCAGCCCGTTCACCCTGGTGTTCCGCAACGCCGGTCTGCTCTCTGCGGCAGCAGTGATGAATGCGGTTATCCTGACGGCGGTGCTGTCAGCCGGTAACTCCGGTATGTATGCCTCAACGCGCATGCTGTATAACCTGGCCTCCGAAGGCAAGGCACCGCGTATTTTCGCGAAACTGTCTAAGGGCGGCGTGCCGCGCAATGCCTTATGGGCGACGACCGTCGTGGCCGGGCTGTGCTTCCTGACCTCAAAATTTGGCAACCAGGAGGTTTATCTGTGGCTGCTGAACACCTCAGGCATGACCGGTTTTATCGCCTGGCTAGGTATTGCCATCAGTCACTATCGCTTCCGTCGCGGCTATGTCGCCCAGGGACGTGATCTGAACGATCTGCCATACCGTTCCGGCTTCTTCCCGCTGGGACCGATTTTTGCTTTCGTGCTCTGCCTGATCATTACGCTGGGTCAGAACTATCAGGCCTTCCTCAACGACAGCATCGACTGGTATGGCGTAGCGGCAACCTATATTGGTCTTCCGCTGTTCCTGATTATCTGGTTCGGCTACAAACTGACGCGCGGCAGCCGTTTCGTGAAGTACAGCGAGATGGAGTTCCCGGTTCATAAAGAGTAGTTCTGTGCGCTTGCTCTGTTGAGTCAGGTGCCTGACACAGCGCGTTGAGGCTGCAGATGGGGCACATGCTCAGGGAGCATACGTCTTTCGCAAAGACGCAAAAACGCCATCCCTGGCAAGCTCAGCGCGGGCCATCCCTGGCCCGCGATGCTTTGCTCCAGACGTATGCTCCCATCGCTTTAAGTCCGGGAACAGCCTCAACGCGCTGTGTCTGCCGGTATCCTGCCCATAACAACACCGTTTTTTACCCTTTTTTCACGTCTCGCTTATCTTCACGAATTGATAATTATTATCACCTGCACTATTGTGGCTGCGTTTTCTGACGTGATAGCCACACAGGGTTCAAACATGACTACTGAAACTTCGCTGCTGGCGGGGGAAGAGACGCTTCACCACACCATGCAAAACTACCATCAGGTGCTGCGCCGCCGCCTGATCTGGATTGGCGTATTACTGGTGGCTATTGTCGCCTCGCTGATCCTCGACTTCACGCTGGGTCCGGCCGGACTCTCACTTGATACGCTGTGGAATACGCTGCTCAGCCCCGACAGCGTCGATGCCGGCACCCGCGTGATTGTCTGGGACATTCGTCTGCCCTATGCGCTGATGGCGCTGGTGGTAGGGCTGTCGCTGGGCCTGGCAGGTGCAGAGATGCAGACCATCCTGAATAACCCGCTGGCCAGCCCGTTTACACTCGGTGTCTCCTCGGCGGCAGCGTTTGGTGCCGCGCTGGCGATCATTCTCGGCATCGGTATTCCCGGCATTCCTGATCAGTGGTTAATCTCTGCCAATGCCTTTGTCTTTGCGCTGTTTGCCGCGCTGATGCTGGATGCCGTGACCCGCTGGACGCAGGTTTCGTCGGCGGGCGTGGTGCTGTTCGGTATTGCACTGGTCTTCACCTTTAACGCGTTAGTTTCAATGATGCAGTTCATCGCCAGCGAAGATACCCTGCAGGGTCTGGTGTTCTGGACCATGGGCAGCCTGGCGCGTGCTTCCTGGGAAAAGCTGGGTGTACTGACCGTAGCGCTGGCCATTCTGGTGCCGTTCTCAATGATGAGCAGCTGGAAGCTGACGGCGCTGCGTCTGGGTGAAGATCGCGCGGTGAGCTTTGGTATTGATGTACGTCGTCTGCGCCTGACCACCCTGCTGCGTATCAGTATTCTCTCGGCGCTGGCGGTGGCGTTTGTTGGCCCGATCGGCTTCATCGGGCTGGTCGCGCCGCATATTGCCCGCATGATGTTTGGTGAAGATCACCGCTTCTATCTGCCCGCCAGTGCGCTGGTTGGCGCGCTGGTGCTGTCGCTGGCATCAGTCGCCTCGAAAAACCTGCTCCCCGGCGTGATCATCCCTGTCGGCATCGTCACCTCACTGATTGGCGTGCCGTTCTTCCTGAGTATTATTCTGCGTCATCGGGGGACGGTATGATGGAACAGGGTCTGACGTTACGCGGCTTCAGTGCCGGTTATCCCAAACATAAAGTCATTGAAAATCTCAACGTGGCACCGCTGCCACGCGGTGAGATCACCGTGCTGCTCGGGCCGAATGGCTGTGGTAAATCGACGCTGCTGCGTGCACTGGCCGGGCTGAATAAAGGTCAGGGTGAGATGTGGCTCAACGGTGAAGATCTGATGACTCAGCCGTTTGCCCGCCGCGCGAAGAACGTGGTCTATCTGCCGCAGTCGTTGCCTGCGGGCGTGCATCTGCACGTGCTGGAGTCGATCATTGTGGCGCAGCGTGCCTCTGGTGGACTGCACAGCGCCAGCAGCGAAGCCGAAATCATGCATCTGCTTGAACAACTGGGGATAGCGCATCTCGCGATGCGTTACCTCGATCAGCTCTCCGGCGGTCAGAAGCAGCTGGTCGGGCTGGCGCAGTCCCTGATCCGTCGCCCTAAGCTGCTGCTGCTGGATGAACCGCTGAGCGCGCTCGATCTCAACTATCAGTTCCACGTGATGGATCTGGTACGCCGCGAAACAGCCCAGCGCAACATCGTGACGGTGGTGGTGGTGCATGACATCAATATCGCGCTGCGTCATGCGCAACACGCGCTGATGCTGAAGCAGGGCGCACTGGTAGCGGAAGGGCAACCGGATAAGGTGATTACGCCGACTACGCTGGCAAAAGTGTATGGCGTGAATGGCCGTATCGAACACTGCTCACGCGGCATTCCGCAGGTAATGATCGACGGGCTGACCGGACCGGCACTGGTCTGAAAGTCGGGCAGGCCTGGCCTTGAGCCAGCGTTTGCGGCAGTAGCAGTACAGGATGCAGAAAAGTTCAGGGCCGCAATTGCGGCCCTGATGTTTTACGTTAGCAGATGTTGTGCATGGAAGCGCAGATGATCTTCCACAAAGCTGGCTATAAAGAAGTAGCTATGGTCATAACCCGGCTGAATACGCAGCGTCAGCGGGAAACCGACTGCTTTAGCAATCTCTTCTAACCGCTCCGGTTGCAGCTGATCGGCCAGGAACTGATCGCTGTCGCCCTGATCGATCAGGACTGGCAGACGATGCGACACCTCTGCCATCAGCTGGCAGCTGTCATATTCCCGCCACGCCGCCTGGTCGTCGCCCAGATAGGCCTTAAACGCTTTCTGGCCCCACGGCACCTGCATAGGGTTTACAATCGGCGCAAACGCAGACGCTGAGGCAAAGCGGTTACCCAGACGCAGCGCCAGCATCAGCGCGCCGTGTCCGCCCATGGAGTGACCCATAATCGACTGACGTTCACTGACTTTGAAGTTATCCGCAATCAGGGCGGGCAGCTCGCTGCTCAGATAGTCGAACATGCGGAAATGAGTGGCCCAGGGGTGCTGAGTGGCATTGAGATAAAATCCCGCGCCCTGACCCAGATCGTAGCCCTCATCGTTGGCAACGCCTTCACCGCGCGGGCTGGTATCCGGCATAATCATTACCAGACCCAGTTCCGCCGCCACGCGCTGCGCGCCCGCTTTGGTGGTGAAGTTCTCATCGTTGCAGGTCAGCCCGGCCAGAAACCAGACCACTGGCGGCGGCGCATCACCGTGCGGTTCAGGCAGGTAGATGCTGAAGGTCATCGGGCAGTTCAGCACGGCCGACTGATGACGCCAGCGCTGCTGCCAGCCGCCAAAAATGCGGTGTTCTTCCAGTAGCTCCAGAGTGGATGCCATAACGCCTCCTGATTACTTGTTAAAGTGCACGACCGAGCGAATCGATTTTCCTTCGTGCATCAAATCAAAGGCGTCGTTGATCTCTTCCAGCGGCATGGTGTGGGTGATGAAGTCGTTCAGGGCAAACTTACCATCAAGGTAATCCTGCACAATGCCCGGCAGCTGTGAGCGGCCTTTCACGCCACCAAAGGCGGAACCGCGCCAGACGCGACCAGTTACCAGCTGGAACGGACGGGTAGAGATCTCTTCACCGGCACCGGCGACGCCGATAATCACAGACTCACCCCAGCCTTTGTGGCAGCACTCCAGCGCGGAACGCATCACGTTGACGTTACCGATACACTCAAATGAGAAGTCCACACCGCCGTCGGTCAGCTCGACAATCACATCCTGAATCGGCTTATCGTAATCTTTCGGATTAATCAGATCGGTGGCACCCAGTTTGCGCGCCAGATCGAATTTGCTGGTGTTGAGGTCGATTGCGATGATGCGGCCAGCCTTCGCCATTTTTGCGCCGATAACCGCAGAAAGACCGATACCGCCGAGACCGAAAATCGCGACGGTGTCGCCTTCTTTTACTTTAGCGGTGTTCATTACCGCGCCCATGCCGGTAGTCACGCCACAACCCAGCAGACAAACTTCTTCCAGCGGCGCTTCTTTACTGATTTTCGCCAGCGAGATTTCCGGGATCACGGTGTATTCAGAGAAGGTCGACGTGCCCATATAGTGGAAAATCGGTTTGCCATCTTTAAAGAAGCGCGTGGTGCCGTCCGGCATCAGGCCTTTGCCCTGAGTGGCACGGATCGCCTGGCAGAGGTTAGTTTTGCCCGACAGGCAGAACTTACATTTGCCACACTCCGGGGTGTAAAGCGGAATGACATGGTCACCTACTTCCACACTGGTCACGCCTTCGCCCACGGCTTCTACGATGCCGCCGCCTTCATGGCCGAGAATCGCCGGGAAAACGCCTTCCGGATCGGTGCCGGAGAGGGTGTAGGCGTCGGTATGACAGACGCCAGTCGCGACGATGCGCACCAGCACTTCGCCTTTCTGCGGTGGCATCAAATCCACTTCTTCGATTTTCAGCGGTTCGCCAGCGGCCCAGGCAACAGCGGCACGGGTTTTGATCATGTTCATGCAATCCCTCTTCCAGTCAGATTGTGACGCACGATGGCGTCGTGTGGTTATGGTTTAAACATAGCGTGGAACGCTTATTGCGCCGCCTGTAATGGATAGATCAACTCATCGTTGAGCGGACGATCGTCAAACTGTTCAATAATCAGATACTTCAGCGCTTCAACATTCGGAGTAAAAGCATCGCGTCGCCACATTAGCCAGGTGGCGGTATCGCGATAAGCCGCAGGTAAGGTATGCGCCTGCACCCGCGACCGATCCGCCATCTGCTTCAGCACCGAAGCCGGGATCATCGCGACACCCGCACCGCCCGCCACGCAGGCCAGCATGGCGTGATAGGACTGAATCTCCATCACATTGTCGGGCGCGGTCTGGCTGTCGCGATACCAGCTCTCCAGCTTCACCCGGTAAGAGCAGCTATTGCGGAAGGCAAACAGGGTGTCGTCCTGCACATCGCGCGCTGTGGTGATAGGCGCGTGATCCAGCCCGGTGATCAGCACCATCTCCTCACGAAAGGCGATGCAGCCATTCAGATCGTCATGGGAAACCGGGCCATCCACCAGCGCGGCGGCCAGAGTGCCTTCGCGAACCCGATCGATGATTTCGCCCGAGGTGCCGGTAATCAGCGACAGCGCCACTTTAGGGAAGCGCTGGTGATAGGCGGCGAGCAGACCAGGCAGGCGGGTCGCTGCGGTACTCTCCATTGAGCCCAGCGCAAAGTTGCCTGCCGGTTCACCAGTGCGGGTCATGCTCATCGCTTCTTCACTTAATGCCAGAATACGCTGCGCATAATTCAGGAAATTATGGCCCATCGGTGACAGGCGAATGCGCTGCTTCTCACGAATAAAGAGATCCACACCTAATTCTTCTTCCAGCTGACGCAGCCGCGTGGTGAGATTAGAGGGAACGCGATGCAGCTGTTCGGCTGCGCGCGCCAGGGAACCCGTTTCGGCAACGGAACAGAACATACGCAGCTGAACTAAATCCATATCTTCTTTTCCCGTAAACAAGTTGGTTAATATTATTCACTTTCCGTGAGTTTAATCATCCTGCATGCTGTTAGCAAGTCAGAAGAGATCGCAAGGCAGAACAACAGGAGTTCAGCAATGGCGTTACGCGTCGCGCTCAGCGCGTTTTTAACCTTATTTGTGGCGATGGGCATTGGGCGATTCGCCTTTACGCCGCAGGTGCCGCTGATGATTCAGGCGCACCAGCTGACGCTCACCAGTGCCAGCCTGGTCGCTGCGCTCAACTATCTTGGCTATCTGTGTGGCTCATTCGATGCCATGCGCGCGCACCGGCGGGTGGAGCTGCGTTTGCAGGCGGGCGTATGGGGTGCAGTGATCCTGACGCTGCTCTCTGCACTGGCAACCGGACCGTGGCTGCACGGTGCGATCCGCTTTCTGATTGGCTGGGCCAGTGGATGGGCGATGGTGCTGGTGGCGGCCTGGAGCAACGAACAACTGCATCGCCACGGCCGGGCAGGGCTGTCGGCGGCCGTGTTTGCCGGGCCGGGCTGCGGTATTTTTGTCAGCGGTCTGCTGGGGGTGGCGCTGCATACTCTACAGGTCTCTGCCGGTCTGGCCTGGGCCGCTTACGGTACGCTGGCACTGCTGCTGATTGCGCTGATTACCCGTAATCTGCCGCGTCGGGGCGAACTGCATCGCCCGGATCAGGCACCTGAGCCGCTGGTGCTGGATCGCAACCTGAAACGTCTGGTGCTGAGTTACAGTCTGGCGGGCTTTGGTTATATCCTGCCCGCCACCTTTTTATCGCAGATGGCCGCTACGCGTTTTCCTGACGGCATCTTCGCGCAGTTTGTCTGGCCGATATTTGGCGGTGCGGCGATGGTCGGCATCCTGCTGGGCATCCTGACGCGGCGCTGGGGGCATAGTCACGTCCGCCTGGCGGTAGTGCTCTGGGCTCAGGCGCTGGGCGTTTTTGCTGCGGCACTGCTGCCCGGCTTTAGTGGCCTGCTGGCCGGGGCGCTGCTGGTGGGCGGCGGCTTCCTCAGCGTGGTACAGCTGTCGCTGCTTTGCGCCCGTGAACTGGCACCCCATCATCTGCGTTACATGGCCGGCCTCCTGACCACCGGCTATGCGGTCGGACAGCTGGTTGGTCCGCTGCTCTCTTTTCTCTCAACGGCTCTGTTACATCGGCTGGAGCCTGCCCTGTGGGTGGCCGGGATCAGCCTGGTGTGGGCGGGCCTGCTGGTCTGGCGAAAAATTGAATGAAAAGCTTTCATCACCAATCTGATTGATTGCTGGATTCCCCGCAAAGAAAGTTTCACAATACGCGCCTGATTACAGGGCCTGCAGGCAAAAGCTTGCGGGCGCAACACCAGCCGGAGAAGAGTACATGAGCACCCTAAGTCAGGAAGCTGCCCTGGTTCACGAAGCGCTGCTGGCGCGTGGACTGGAAACGCCGTTACGTGCACCGACGCGCGACATTGATGACGAAACGCGTAAGAGCCTGATTGCCGGGCACATGACCGAGATTATGCAGCTGCTGAATCTGGATCTTGAAGATGACAGCCTGATGGAAACGCCGCATCGCATCGCCAAAATGTATGTGGATGAGGTCTTTTCCGGTCTCGATTATGCCAACTTCCCGAAAATCACCGTCATTGAGAATAAAATGAAGGTCGATGAGATGGTGACCGTGCGTGATATCACCCTGACCAGCACCTGTGAACATCACTTTGTGATCATTGATGGCAAAGCCACGGTTGCCTATATTCCCAAGGAAAAGGTGATTGGCCTGTCGAAAATCAACCGCATCGTGCAGTTCTTCGCCCAGCGCCCGCAGGTGCAGGAGCGCCTGACACAGCAGGTACTGGTGGCCTTGCAGACGCTGCTGGGCACCAACAACGTTGCTGTCTCGATTGATGCGGTACATTACTGTGTGAAAGCGCGTGGCGTCAAAGATGCGACCAGCGCCACCACCACGACCTCTCTGGGCGGCCTGTTCAAGTCCAGTCAGAATACCCGCCAGGAATTCTTGCGCGCGGTACGCCATAGTTGAGTTAACGGCGGGCGCATAATGCTGCCCGCCTCAATGGGGCAGGGTGCCGCATGCAACGCTATCACGTGCTGGATTTCATTCGAGGCTGTGCCATTCTCGGCATCCTGCTGCTCAATATTGTGGGCTTCGGCCTGCCTTCTGCTGCTTACCTGAATCCGGCCTGGCAGGGCAGTGTCAGTCTCTCCGACGTCTGGACCTGGGCACTCTCTGACGCCTTTGCTCAGCTCAAATTCCTCACCCTGTTTGCACTGCTGTTTGGCGCAGGTCTGCAAATGCAGCTGCCGCGCGGCAGTCGCTGGCTGACTGCCCGGCTTTCCATTCTGGTACTCATCGGTTTTCTGCATGGTGTCTTTCTCTGGGAAGGCGATATCCTGCTGGATTACGGCATCATCGGGCTGGTGGTCTGGCGGGTGCTGCGTGACGTCCCGTCAACCCGCAGCCTGATGAATACCGGCATTCTGCTTTATCTGGTGGGCTGCGGCGTGCTGCTGGTGTTTGGGTCGATCTCCGATCCCGAACCGACGCGATCCTGGCTGCCGGGTGCTGCCGATCTGCAATATGAGCAGTACTGGAAACTGAGCGGCGGCTGGGAAGCGATACAGAACCGGCTGGATCATCTCTCATCAGGGCTGATGGCGCTGGCGGCTCAATATGGCTGGCAGCTGGCGGGCTTAATGATGATGGGTGGCGCAATGCTGCGCAGCGGCTGGCTGACTGGAGAATTTTCCCTCCGCCACTATCGTCAGGCGGCGGCCCTGCTGCTGACAATGGGCTTCTCCATTGCGGTAGCCGGTGTAGCCGCGCAATGGCTGTTACATTGGGAATTCCGCTGGGCGGCTTTTTACCTGCAGGCCCCGCGCGATCTTGCCAGCCCGCTGATTAGCCTGGGCTATGCCGCGCTCTGTCTGGCCTACTGGCCACAAATTTCTCACTGGCATATCAGCCACGCCATCCAGTGCGTGGGCCGTATGGCGCTGACCAACTACCTGCTGCAAACGCTCATCTGCACCACGCTGTTCTATCGCTTCGGCTTCTACATGCATTTCACCCGGCTGGAACTGGTGCTGATGGTGCCTGCGATATGGCTCATCAATATCCTGTTTTCACTCATCTGGTTACATTTCTTCGCACAGGGTCCGCTGGAATGGCTGTGGCGGCGGTTTACGCTGCTCTCAGCCGGCAAATCACGCATTACCGACAACGCCAGATAATGACCGCCATCACAAAGGTTACAGAATTGTATGTAACCGTTTTCATTGATGTGACGCAATTCACGCTGCACGCCTCCCGCCCCTGACAGAATAGCGCCGGTGTATAACCCGGCGTGAAGCCCTATTTTTCCCTTCTGGAACTGCTGCATGATAACTATTCGTGATGTTGCCCGTCAGGCTGGCGTGTCAGTGGCGACCGTGTCGCGTGTTCTCAATCAGAGCAACGCCGTGACCTCTGACACCCGCGACGCCGTGTTACAGGCGGTTGAAGCGCTGGGGTATCGCCCTAACGCCAACGCCCAGGCGCTGGCGACGCAGGTCAGCGATACGATCGGGGTAGTGGTGATGGATGTCTCTGATCCCTTCTTCGGGGCGCTGGTTAAAGCAGTGGATACCGTGGCGCAGCGCGTGCACAAGCATGTGTTAATCAGCAACTCCTGGCATCAGGAAGAGAAAGAGCGTCATGCTATCGAGGTGCTGATCAGGCAGCGCTGCAGCGCCCTGGTGGTCCACGCAAAAACGCTGCCGGACGCGGAGCTGGCGGACTTTATGCAGCACGTGCCCGGCATGGTAGTGATTAACCGCATTGTCCCTGGATTCGAACACCGCAGCGTCAGTCTGGATAACGTCACGGGTGCACTGATGGCCTCAAGAACCCTGCTGCAACAGGGGCATAGCCGCATTGGCTATCTTTGCTCCAGTCATCCCATTGAGGATGTGGCGCAGCGCCGTGAAGGGTGGATGCAGGCGATGGCCGAACAGGGCATCCGGCCGCAGGAGAGCTGGATCGCCAGCGCAGAGCCAGATATGCAGGGGGGCGAAGCGGCGATGGTGGAGCTGCTGGGGCGCAATCTCAACCTTACAGCAGTGTTTGCTTATAACGACGGCATGGCGGCTGGCGCACTTACTGCGCTGAAAGACAACGGCATTCAGGTGCCACAGCATTTTTCTGTCATTGGCTTTGATGATATCCCGATTTCCCGTTATACCGATCCGCAGTTGACCACTGTGCGCTATCCCATTGTATCTATGGCAAAAATTGCCACTGAGCTGGCACTGCAGGGCGCAGCCGGACTGCTTGATGACACGGCAACGCATATCTTTATGCCAACCCTGGTGCGGCGTCATTCTGTGGCGCAGCGGCAAAATGTGGAGTCCGTCACTAATTCAGGCGATTCAGGCATGTAACCGTTTTCAATCTGTGATTGTATTCACAGTTAATTAACATTGCTCTCACTATGATGGCAGCGTCTTACCGGACTGAAACATTATGTAACGCCAGTGTAACGGCATCAGTTGTGGTCTCAGTAGCCGGTTAAAGGGTTCATACCCTCTTCATGGAAGCGTTCTGGCACAGGGAAGTCAGGTTTTAGACGGCGTCTGATGGCTTAACAGCCTCATTACGTTAACCAACGCGCCGATCTGTTTTACCAATTGCTCTTCCGCACATTTTGCGGCAGCGCTAAAAAGACCCTGCATAATAAAACCGGAGATACCATGAATAAGAAGGTTTTCACGCTTACAGCACTGGTTGCCAGCATGATGTTTGGTGCAACCGCTCACGCAGCTGACACCCGTATCGGCGTGACCATTTACAAATATGATGACAACTTCATGTCAATGGTGCGCAAAGACATCGAGAAAGAAGCGAAAACAATCGGTGGCGTACAGCTGCTGATGAATGACTCGCAGAACGACCAGTCCAAACAGAACGATCAGGTGGACGTGCTGATGGCAAAAGGCGTGAAAGCGCTGGCGATTAACCTGGTTGACCCGGCTGCCGCTGCCGTCATCGTAGACAAAGCACGTGCCAACGACGTGCCGGTTGTCTTCTTTAACAAAGAACCGAACGCTAAAGTCCTGGCCGGCTATGACAAAGCTTACTATGTGGGTACCGACTCCAAAGAGTCCGGCATCATCCAGGGTCAGCTGATTGAGAAGCACTGGAAAGCGACCCCAGCCTGGGATCTGAACAAAGATGGCACCATTCAGTTCGTCCTGCTGAAAGGCGAGCCAGGCCATCCAGATGCTGAAGCCCGTACTAAATATGTTATCGACACCCTGAACAAAGATGGTCTGAAGACGCAGCAGTTAGCGATGGATACGGCGATGTGGGACACCGCACAGGCCAAAGATAAGATGGATGCGTGGCTGTCAGGCCCGAACGCGAAGAAAATTGAAGTTGTGATTGCCAATAACGATGCGATGGCGATGGGTGCCGTTGAAGCGCTGAAAGCGCACAACATGACTTCTATCCCGGTCTTCGGCGTCGATGCCCTGCCAGAAGCGATGGCACTGGTGAAATCCGGTGCGCTGGCCGGTACCGTGCTGAACGATGCGGAAAACCAGGCGAAAGCGACGCTGGATATTGCCAACAACCTGGCGAACGGCAAAGCGGCAACCGATGGAACAAACTTCAAAATGGTCGATAAGATCGTCCGTGTTCCTTACGTTCCGGTTGATAAAGAAAATCTGTCTCAGTTCTCGAAATAAGATTGATTACGGGCGCGACAGCTGTCGCGCCTTTTTTATGTCACCACCGTTTTTTAGCCAGGTAAAATATGGCCAGTGATAACACGACCGCGCAGCGAGAATATTTGCTGGAAATGACGAATGTTTCAAAATCATTTCCCGGCGTTAAAGCGTTAGATAATGTGAATTTGAAAGTGCGGCCTCACTCTGTTCATGCATTAATGGGCGAGAACGGTGCCGGGAAATCCACCTTATTAAAATGCCTGTTTGGTATTTATAAAAAAGATACCGGCAGTATCCTGTTTCAGGGTAAAGAGATCGACTATAAAAGCTCCAAAGAAGCGCTGGAAAATGGCGTGTCGATGGTGCATCAGGAATTAAACCTGGTTCTTCAGCGTACCGTGATGGATAACATGTGGCTGGGGCGTTATCCGCGCAAAGGCTTCTTTGTCGATCAGGATAAGATGTACCAGGACACTAAGGCGATTTTTGACGAGCTGGATATCGATATCGATCCACGCGACAAAGTTGCCAATCTTTCTGTGTCACAGATGCAGATGATTGAAATTGCTAAAGCGTTCTCCTACGACGCGAAAATAGTGATTATGGATGAGCCGACTTCCTCGTTAACCGAGAAAGAGGTGAATCACCTGTTCACGATTATTCGTAAGCTGAAAGATCGCGGCTGTGGCATTGTTTATATTTCGCACAAGATGGAAGAGATTTTCCAGTTGTGTGATGAGATCACGATTCTGCGTGATGGTCAGTGGATCACCTCTCAGCCGCTGGACGGGCTGGATATGGATAAGATCATCGCCATGATGGTCGGCCGTTCACTGAACCAGCGTTTCCCTGACCGTACCAACGTGCCAGGCGAGACAATTCTTGAAGTTCGCAACCTGACGTCACTGCGTCAGCCGTCTATTCGCGATATCTCATTTGATTTGCGTAAAGGGGAGATACTCGGCATTGCCGGGCTGGTGGGCGCCAAACGTACCGATATCGTCGAAACGCTGTTTGGCATTCGCGAAAAATCGGGCGGCACCATCAAACTGCATGGCAAACCGATTAATAATCACAGCGCCAATGAAGCCATTAACCACGGTTTCGCGCTGGTGACTGAAGAGCGTCGTTCGACTGGTATTTATGCTTACCTGGATATTGGTTTTAACTCGCTTATTTCCAATATTAAAAAATATAAAAACAGTATGGGACTGCTGGATAATAAACGCATGAAGAGTGATACCCAATGGGTTATCGATTCAATGCGTGTTAAAACCCCAGGGCATCATACACAAATTGGTTCGCTTTCGGGCGGTAACCAGCAAAAAGTGATTATTGGCCGCTGGTTATTGACCCAGCCTGAAATCCTGATGCTTGATGAACCAACACGCGGTATTGATGTTGGTGCGAAATTCGAAATTTACCAGCTGATTGCTGAACTGGCGAAAAGAGAAAAGGGCATCATTATTATCTCATCCGAAATGCCGGAGCTGTTAGGCATTACCGATCGTATTCTGGTAATGAGTAATGGTCTGGTAGCAGGCATAGTTGATACCAAAACGACCACGCAGAACGAAATATTGCGTTTAGCGTCATTACACCTTTAATGAAGCAAGGGCTGTTAACATGAAAGCGACTACAAAAAAGAATGCGCTAACCTGGTTAAAAGAGGGCGGCATTTATGTCGTTCTGCTGGTATTGCTGGCTATTATTATTTTCCAGGATCCGACATTTTTAAGTTTGATGAACCTGAGTAATATTCTGACCCAATCTTCGGTGCGCATTATTATTGCACTGGGTGTGGCGGGTCTGATTGTGACCCAGGGTACTGACCTGTCAGCCGGACGTCAGGTTGGCTTAGCGGCGGTCGTTGCCGCAACGCTGTTGCAGGCGATGGATAACGCGAACAAAGTCTTCCCGACGCTGGATACCGTGCCGATTCCACTGGTTATCCTGACGGTGTGCATCATTGGCGGTGTAATTGGTCTGGTGAATGGTGTGATTATTGCTTACCTGAAGGTAACGCCATTTATCACCACGCTGGGCACCATGATTATCGTTTACGGTATCAACTCACTCTATTACGACTTTGTGGGTGCCTCACCGATTGCTGGCTTTGACGCAGGGTTCTCGAAATTTGCTCAGGGTTTCTTACGCTTTGGTGATTTTAAACTCTCGTTCATCACGTTCTACGCTGTGATTGCCATTATTTTCGTCTGGATTCTGTGGAACAAAACCCGCTTCGGCAAAAACATTTTTGCTATCGGCGGTAACCCGGAAGCGGCGAAAGTGTCAGGCGTGAACGTGCCTTTGAACCTGATCATGATTTATGCCCTGTCAGGTGTGTTCTACGCCTTTGGTGGGATGCTGGAGGCGGGTCGTATCGGTTCTGCCACCAACAACCTTGGCTTTATGTATGAGCTGGATGCGATTGCGGCCTGTGTGGTCGGCGGTGTTTCCTTCGCCGGTGGTGTGGGTAGTGTGGCGGGTGTCGTCACCGGTGTGCTGATCTTCACCGTTATCAACTACGGTCTGACCTATATCGGCGTGAACCCTTACTGGCAGTACATCATTAAGGGCGGCATCATTATCTTCGCCGTGGCGCTGGATTCCCTGAAATATTCTCGTAAGAAGTAAGTCTTATTCAACGCTAAAAAAGCGACCTTCGGGTCGCTTTTTTATTATGGGAGCGCAGGCATTGTTGCTGGAGTACGGGCATTGTCGCTGGAGTGCAGGCATTGTGGGTGGAGTGCAGGCATTGTCGCTGTGAGATCGAGTCTGCGAAGGGAACACGGTCAGATCGGAAAGACGCTAAGGCCAGTAAATGATCTGCCCGTGTCATTCCTCCGCAGAACGCTTTTTATAGGGGAGAGTGCTGGGGTCGTTGCTGTGAGATCGAGTATGCGTAGGGAACACGGTCAGATCGGAAAGTCGCAAAAGCCGTCATCCATGACATGCTCGGCCCACGCCATCCCTGGCGTGGGACGCTTTCCTCTTCTGACCGTGTTCCCTGCGCGTTGAGCTTATTCATTGTTATAAGATTCACCCTCTTCAGATTTCTCAGCAGTCTAAGTCGGCTTTCAGAGGGGAAGTAGCACTGAATTATCTACCGTAGTCATGTAATTAATCAGCTTAATGATCGCTGCATAGTAACAGATGGCGACTAAACGTATGCTCCCTGAGCCAGCATATTACCGTCAGCTCCCTGAGCCCTGCACGTTACTGCCAGACCTCGGCACAGCAGTAACCAGCATAAAGAAGTCGCAGCGCGTGAGCTATTTCCGCAGCTTCTGTTCCAGCTCCAGCAGCTGCTCCGGCGTCACCGCCGGATAACTCTGCGCGTCTTCAGGAACATCGTGTACGGCAGGAATTGGCACCAGCGGGCCTAAGAAACGGGGTTCACGCTTAAGCAGGAAGAGGTCCGCCAGTGCACCCAGCCGGGCACCGACCTCACGGAAGCGCACGCTCAGCATGTTTTTCGGTGAGGGCACCGCATAGCACTGGGCCTGAATGCCCAGTTGCAGGGCGATAAACAGCGCGCGCTCACAGTGGAAGCGCTGCGTGATAATAATGAAATCATTGGTATCAAACACTTTGCGGGTGCGCACAATCGAATCAAGCGTCCGGAACCCGGCATAATCGAGCACGATATCAGCCGGATCGACACCGGCTTTGATAAGATCGCGGCGCATCGTCATCGGCTCATTATAGCTTTGCAGCGCGTTGTCACCGCTCAGCAGCAGATAATTCACCTTGCCGCTGTTATAGGCATTAAGCGCGCCCTGCATACGATAGAGGTAATACTGATTGATAACGCCTGTACGATAATATTTCGCCGTCCCCAGGACCACACCTACCTGACGATGCGGCAATGAAGCGACATTTTCGTATATAAAAGGCGCAGTTTTCCAGCTGATCCAGCGATCAAGGCCGAGCGCCGTTGCCACCATCAGTAAGATGATGAAAAGCAGACCAATGAGAACGCGTTTCAGCATGCGCCTGGAGACTCGATGTCAAAATAGTGAGATGGGACAAGGCTACTTGAGCAGCCGCAGCGAAGCAAGTGACTGCCGGCTGGCTGTACGTTTTTTGAACACTGCCGGACCAGAGGCGATCCGGCAGTGGGAAGATTAAATCGAGGTACGACGATAGTGACGATACTGCGGCAGCCAGAAGTTGTTGGCGATAGCCTGTGACAACACATCTTCAGAGGTCACCACGGCGACACCCGCCAGTTGAGCAGCTTTACCCACTTCCATCGCTATGATTTTCGACACGCCCTGGATATCTTTAATCTCAGGCAGTACCGGGCCTTCACCTTCATTCACCAGCGGAGAACAGTCAGCGAGTGCGCGGCTGGCGGTCATCAGCATGGTATCGGTAACGCGGCTGGCACCCGAAGCAATCACACCCAGACCAATGCCCGGGAAGATGTAGGAGTTGTTGCACTGCGCAATCGGATAGGTTTTACCGTTCCAGCTCACCGGCGAGAACGGACTGCCAGTTGCGACCAGCGCGGCACCGTCAGTCCAGGCGATGATATCGGCTGGCGTCGCTTCCACGCGTGATGTCGGGTTCGACAGTGGCATCACAATAGGGCGCTGACAGTGCTTGTGCATCTCGCGGATGATCTCTTCGGTGAACAGGCCCGGCTGGCCAGAGACACCAATCAGAATATCGGGCTGCGCATTGCGCACCACGTCCAGCAGCGAGATGGAATCATTGGTGACATCCCACTGCTGCAGGTTTTCGCTCTTCTGCACCAGCTTGCTCTGGAAATCGAGCAGGTTAGGCAGCTTGTCCGTCAGCAGACCAAAGCGATCGACCATCATCACCCGGCCACGTGCTTCCTCGTCGCTCAGGCCTTCTGATTTCATCTGCGCTATGATCTGTTCAGCGATACCACAACCCGCGGAACCGGCACCCAGGAACACCACTTTCTGCTCGCACAGGCGGCTACCGGCCGCGCGGCTGGCGGCAATCAACGTACCTACCGTAACGGCTGCAGTGCCCTGAATATCGTCGTTAAAGCAGCAGACCTCATCGCGATAGCGATTCAGCAGCGGCATGGCGTTCTTCTGGGCGAAATCTTCAAACTGCAGCAGAACTTTCGGCCAGCGGCGTTTAACGGCCTGGATAAATTCATTGACGAACTCGTCGTACTCTTCGCCGGTAATGCGCGGATGACGCCAGCCCATATAGAGCGGATCGTTCAGCAACTGCTGGTTATTGGTGCCGACATCCAGCACCACCGGCAAGGTGTAAGCCGGACTGATGCCACCACAGGCGGTATAGAGTGAAAGCTTACCAATCGGGATACCCATGCCGCCGATGCCCTGATCGCCGAGGCCCAGGATGCGCTCGCCATCGGTCACTACAATCACCTTCACATTCTGCTTGGTGGCGTTTTGCAGCATATCTTCGATGCGGTCACGGTTAGGGTAGGAGATGAACACGCCACGCGCACGACGGTAGATCTCAGAGAAGTGTTCGCAGGCTGCGCCCACAGTCGGGGTGTAGATAATCGGCATCATCTCTTCAAGATGATTATCCAGCAGGCGATAGAACAGCGTTTCGTTGGTGTCCTGGATGTTACGCAGGTAGACATGCTTATCGTTATTATTTTTGAAGTCCTGGAACTGACGCCAGGCACGCTGCGCCTGCTCTTCAATCGATTCCACTGCTTCTGGCAGCAAACCGTTGAGGTTGAATTCATTACGTTCTTCGATGCTAAAGGCGCTGCCTTTATTCAGCAGGGGAAATTCCAGCAAAATCGGGCCAGCATAAGGGATATACAGCGGGCGTTTACTTTCGTAGTCGAGTTCCATGCGGTAATGCTCCGGTTGCAGTGTTGTCTGGCGTCACGCCGGAAAGGTAGCGCCAGTTTTCTCACCCGTTATAGCTCAGACTGCAGGTCAGGCAGCGGCAGGGTAACCGCTGCGGAAACATTCACGACCGTGCTGCTATCCTGCAACCTGAATTATTCAGAGTAATTTGTAATTGCGTGAATTCTGGCGCCAGATCCTATGAAATTTCCCGCAGAAGTACAGCGTTTGTTCACAAAAGCTCACAAAACTGTGGCTTCTCTGACAGCGGGTTATGCTTTGTACAGCGTTACCTGCAGCAGCTCACCGCAACCAAATGTCTCAAGCGTCGCCTGCGTGGCGGCAAACTGGCTTAACGTGGCATTTTCCACTTCGGCCAGTACCGCTTTTTTTATCTGACGAACATCGCCGCCCTGCATGTTCAGCAAGACCAGTGCCGCCTGAAGCGGCGGGAAGCTCGGGTTAAACGCGGCATTTTCGGCATAGCGACCGGCGACAATCGCGCCATCCGTGGTCAGCAGCGCAACACCCGCGTGGGACTGGCTGTAAGGCGCGTGGCTGGCATTGGCAGCGGCAACCGCAGCCTGCAGCAGTTCATCGCCTTCGGCCACATAGCCGTGGTCCACCTCGTCCATCAGGAAGGTCGTAATGTCCAGATCGCGCGGGCCAAAGGCATCCGGCAGATAATCGGCCAGGGTGCTGATTGCGCGTTGTGGCAGGCTGATGCGAATGTTGGTGCCGCTGTTCAGCTCGTTCATGAACTGACGGCAGTGACCGCACGGCGTGTAGTTAACGGTGATGGTCTCAAGCTGGCGCTCGCCGCGCAGCCACGCATGGGTAATAGCGCTCTGCTCAGCATGGACGGTCTGCTGCATGGGCGTGCCGACAAATTCCATGTTAGCCCCGAAGTACCAGTTGCCGCTGACGCCGCGGGCTATCGCCCCAACGTTAAAATGCGACACGGTAGCAACGGCACAGGAGGCCGCGAGGGGCAGCAGCGCCAGCGCCAGCGCATCGGCCTCCATTTGTGTCTGTTGTTGCAGTGAGGTGACCTGGTCGGCGCTGATCACCGCATGAAAGTCAGGATCGTTCAACAGGGGAGCAAGTGCAGTTTGCAGCGTTGACGGCAATGCCTCAAAAGCAGAAAGGAAACGGGAATGCATGTGAGCCTCATTAAATTCAGCAGGGCGATGTGCCAGTCACCGGTTTATATGTGATCCACATCGCTCTGACAATGTAACATGTGTTGCATGTTTCAACTTTGCGAGATCTCTCGCAAACTTTCAGCCAAACCAGTGCATCAGCAGCGGAAAAATAAACGGTGCCAGCAGAGAGGTGATGATGCCGCAGATCACCAGCGCCAGTGAGCTGAATGCTCCTTCCTGATAGTCCAGTTCCGCGGCACGCGCCGTGCCCAGCGCATGCGATGCATTGCCAATTGCCAGTCCGCGCGCCGCTTTCGATTTTACGCCCAGCAGATTCAGCAGCGTGTGTCCGAATACCGCACCCAGTACTCCGGCAATCAGCACGCAGATGGCGCTGATGGCGGGAATGCCGTGCAGCGAACCGGAGACGGCCATCGCGATGGGCGTGGTCACGGATTTAGGTACGATGGTGGCGGCAATTTCAGGTGTGGCACCCATCCACAGGGCAATAGCGGTGCCTGAGATCATGGCGGTCAGGCTGCCGATAAAGCAGACGCCAATAATCGATTTCCACCGGGCACGAATCTGATGCATCTGCTCATACAGCGGCAGTGCCAGCGCGACCACAGCCGGTTGCAGCAGCTGATTAAGAATCTGGCTGCCGGCGAAATAGCGCGAGTAAGGAAGCTGCAACAGCAGCAGTATCGGGATAATCATCCCCATGGCGACCAGTAGCGGATTAAGCAGCGAGATTTTCAGTCGTATCGCCAGCTTGCGCGCCAGAAAAAAGGCTGCCAGCGTCAGTGGCAGTGACCACCACATGTCACTCATCGGCTGACTCTCCGGCAGGACGGCGGCTGTGAAGCCGGTGGGCGCTGACGCCGACAATGGAGAGTACCAGGAAGGTACTGACAACACAGGAAACAACAATCGGGCCAAACTGGGCGGTGAGTATATCGGTGTAACTCATCACTCCGACGCTGATTGGCACAAACAGCAGCGCCATGTAGCGAATCAGCAGATGGCAGCCCGGTTTTACCCAGCTGACCGGCAGGATCTGCGACGCCAGCAGGCCGAACAGAATTAACATTCCCAGGATGCTGCCTGGCAGTTTAATGGGCAGCAGCGAAGCGATGCCGATGCCAGAGTATAAGCAGAGATAAATGATGATAAAGGCGCGAAGATAACGTCCGCAGACAGACAGCACGGTGAGCATGGCAGGCTCCTGTTTTCACTGAGCTTCATCATACGCATTAACCGCTTAGCGTGCTAGCGATCACATTTATGCCGCAGAGTAGCAGCAACGGGCAAAGCGTTTCAGCAGAAGGAAGCGGGGCAGTAGCGGTGAGAATGCGAAGCGGGGAAAATAACCCTTCGCGCCAGTGATACGGCGCGAAGGGTTCAGAACGGCACTGCGCTTAGCCTGTTAAGCCTCGGCAGGCGATTACTTAACCGGCATACCCGGTACAGCACCGCTGTCGACAGACAGCACGAACAGATCTTTGCCGCCCGGACCCGCTGACAGCACCATGCCTTCAGAGATACCAAAGCGCATTTTACGCGGTGCCAGGTTGGCCACGATAATGGTCATTTTACCGACCAGCACGGCGGGGTCAGGATAGGCGGCACGAATACCTGAGAAGATCTGACGCTTCTCACCGCCCAGGTCGAGTTGCAGACGCAGCAGCTTGTCCGAACCTTCCACCAGTTCCGCCTGCTCAATCAGCGCGACGCGCATATCCACTTTGGCGAAATCATCAATGGTAATGGTTTCACCGATCGGTGCATCGGCCAGCGGGCCCGTGGCGGGCGATGCACTGGCCGCAGCGGCATCCTCTTTCGAAGCCTCAATAAGTCCTTCGACTTTCGCCATTTCAATGCGGCTGTAGAGCGCTTTGAACGGTGCGACCTGATGATCCAGCAGCGGCTGCGCGATGGCATCCCAGCTCAGTTCACCGTTCAGGAAGCCTTCTGCGCGGGCGCTCAGTGACGGCAGTACCGGCTTCAGCCAGGTCATCAGAATGCGGAACAGGTTAATGCCCATGGAGCAGATTGCCTGCAGATCGGCATCACGGCCTTCCTGCTTCGCCACCACCCACGGAGCCTGCTCATCGACATAACGGTTCGCCAGGTCAGCCAGCGCCATGATTTCACGGATAGCACGGCTGTATTCACGACCCGCCCAGGCGTCACCAATCTTCTCTGACGCATCCACGAAGGTCTGATAGAGCGCCGGATCGGCCAGGTCTGCCGCCAGTTTGCCGTCAAAGCGTTTGGTAATGAAGCCCGCGTTACGTGACGCCAGGTTAACCACTTTGTTAACGATGTCAGCATTCACGCGCTGGACGAAATCTTCCAGATTCAGGTCGATATCGTCAATGCGTGAAGAGAGTTTCGCCGCGTAGTAGTAACGAAGGCTGTCGGCATCCAGATGCTGCAGCCAGGTGCTGGCTTTAATAAATGTGCCGCGCGACTTCGACATCTTGGCACCGTTGACGGTGACATAGCCGTGTACAAACAGGTTGTTTGGCTTGCGGAAGTGACTGCCTTCCAGCATCGCTGGCCAGAACAGGCTGTGGAAGTAGACGATATCTTTACCGATGAAGTGATACAGCTCGGTCGTCGAGTCTTTACGCCAGAATTCGTCGAAGTCGATGTCGCCACGCTTGTCGCACAGGTTCTTGAACGAGCCCATGTAACCGATAGGCGCATCCAGCCAGACGTAGAAATATTTGCCTGGCGCGTCCGGGATTTCAAAGCCGAAATAAGGCGCATCGCGGGAGATATCCCACTGCTGCAGGCCCGATTCAAACCACTCCTGCATTTTGTTCGCCACCTGATCCTGCAGCGCACCGGAGCGGGTCCAGGCCTGCAGCATGGCGCTGAAGGACGGCAGATCAAAGAAGAAGTGCTCGGAGTCGCGCAGGACTGGCGTCGCACCGGATACCACCGATTTCGGATCGATCAGCTCGGTCGGGCTGTAGGTCGCGCTGCAGACTTCACAGTTGTCGCCATACTGATCAGGTGATTTACATTTCGGGCAGGTGCCTTTCACAAAACGGTCCGGCAGGAACATCCCTTTTTCCGGATCGTAGAGCTGGGAGATGGTGCGGTTTTTAATAAAACCGTTCTCTTTCAGACGGCCGTAAATCAGCGCTGAAAGCTCACGGTTCTCGTCGCCGTGGGTCGAATGATAGTTGTCATAGCTGACATTAAAACCGGCAAAGTCGGCTTCATGCTCGCTTTTCATCTCTGCAATCATCTGCTCCGGTGCAATGCCCAGCTGCTGAGCTTTCAGCATGATCGGCGTGCCGTGCGCATCATCGGCGCAGATGAAATAAACCTGATTGCCACGCATTCGCTGATAACGCACCCAAATGTCTGCCTGGATATGCTCGAGCATGTGGCCGAGATGGATTGATCCGTTCGCGTAAGGCAGTGCGCACGTTACCAGAATTTTTTTAGCGACTTGAGTCATAGTTTGCGTAGCTTTCTGTTGATTGAAAAAACGGGCTTAGATGGTAACTGAAGGCTTCACCTGCGTAAACACAAGGGATTCACCCTGCCAGTCGCCGCAGATCCACGAGCATCTGATATCATTGACAATACATCGCTGAAACACAGCGTAAGCACAGCAGAAATAAGGAGCAGGGGATGACAGTACAATCCCGGGAACCGCATACGCCAGAAGGCCTGCGCGCCATCGTGGCAGGCGTATTGAGAAGCTTTGAGCATCCGACCCTTAAGCAGAATCTCACCGCCCTGAAGGCATTGCACCATGTGGCGCAGCTGGATGGAACGCTGCATGTGGAACTGGTGATGCCGTTTGCCTGGGCCAGCGGATTCGACGACCTGAAAGAGCAAGTCAGCGCCGAACTGCTGCGCCAGACCGGCGCACGCGCCATCGACTGGCGGCTCAGCCATGATATTGCCACCCTGAAGCGGGTAAAAAACCAGCCGGGCGTTAACGGCGTCAAAAACATTATTGCGGTCAGCTCCGGCAAAGGCGGCGTGGGAAAATCCAGCACCGCCGTAAACATGGCGCTTGCGCTGGCAGCAGAAGGCGCGCGGGTCGGGATTCTGGACGCTGATATCTACGGCCCGTCTGTGCCGAACATGCTCGGCACTCAGGCTCATCGGCCAACCTCGCCGGATGGCACCCATATGGCACCGATCATGGCGCACGGGCTGGCCACCAACTCCATTGGTTATCTGGTCACGGATGACAATGCGATGGTGTGGCGCGGGCCGATGGCCAGCAAAGCGCTGATGCAACTGCTCAACGAAACGCTGTGGCCGGAGCTGGATTATCTGGTGCTGGATATGCCGCCCGGCACCGGCGACATTCAGCTGACGCTGGCGCAGAACGTGCCGGTCACCGGTGCGCTGGTGGTGACGACACCGCAGGACATCGCCCTGATTGATGCCCGCAAAGGGCTGGTGATGTTTGAAAAGGTCAATGTGCCGGTGCTCGGCGTGGTGGAAAACATGAGCCTGCATATCTGCAGTCAGTGTGGCTTCCACGAGCCCATCTTTGGCACCGGCGGCGCGCAGAAACTGGTGGAGGATTACCAGACACAGCTGCTGGCCCAGCTGCCGCTGCACATTGACCTGCGCGAAGATCTTGATGAAGGTGAACCGACGGTGATTCGTCGTCCCGACAGCGAATTTACCGCGCTCTATCGCCAGCTGGCCGGACGCGTTGCGGCTCAGCTTTACTGGCAGGGCGAAGTCATCCCCGGCGACATCGCCTTCCGCGCGCTTTAAGCCCGACCCGACCCGCTGGCATAGTGTGAGGCCAGCGGGTAATGCATCAACACGTAGCCGCCGTGCTCACCTTCGCCCTGTGAAATCATTTTCCAGCCGTGTTTCAGGTAAAACGCCTGTGCCGCTTTGTTCTTCTGCAGGCACTTCAGCGCGCCGGTTGAGGTAAAGCGCGCTTCGACTGCTTCCAGTAAAGCGCTGCCCACGCCGCGTCCCTGCCAGTCAGGATCGACATAAAGACTGTGCAGGAAGTTGTCGTTCTCCAGCAGCCCGGCAAATCCGACACGCTGCCCCTCTGCTTCCGCGACCAGCACGGTTTCGCCCAGAATCACGCCATCAAAATCTTCCAGCTGCCACTCGCTGCCGTCAAGCCAGCGCCAGTTGTGTCGTCGCGCCGCCAGAAACAGCGTGCGCAGGAAAGGACGATCGGCTTCCGTAAACGGACGAATCTCCACAGGTCAGCTCCCTTATAATCCGGTCTTACAAAACTAGCAGTGATTCGCGAAGACAGGCGAAAAGATAAAGCGGGTTAAATGTCACGAAAATCGCTGTACACTGCCTGCCGGGCCAGAGAGCATCAGGCTTTCAGCGTTTGATAGCTTTCGTTTATCAGATTGATAACGACCGCGTATTAGATGTTGGCCCGAAAATTATGTAACCTGCATCACATATTTTAACGGAGGCCACAGATGTCTATTATCAATACCAAAATCAAGCCGTTCAAAAACGCAGCATTCAAAAACGGCGAATTCATCGACGTAACCGAGAAAGACGTTGAAGGTAAATGGAGTGTGTTCTTCTTCTATCCAGCTGACTTCACCTTCGTCTGCCCGACCGAACTGGGCGACGTGGCTGACCACTACGAAGAATTCCAGAAACTGGGCGTAGATATCTACTCCGTTTCTACCGACACCCACTTTACCCACAAAGCCTGGCACGGTTCTTCAGACACCATCGCGAAAATTCAGTACGCGATGATTGGTGACCCGACTGGCGCGCTGACCCGTAACTTCGAAATCATGCGTGAAGACGAAGGTCTGGCTGACCGCGGTACGTTCATCGTTGACCCGGAAGGCGTTATCCAGGCCATCGAAATCACTGCTGAAGGCATTGGCCGTGACGCCTCTGACCTGCTGCGCAAAGTGAAAGCGGCTCAGTACGTGGCTTCTCACCCAGGTGAAGTGTGCCCGGCTAAATGGAAAGAAGGTGATGCAACTCTGGCTCCGTCTCTGGACCTGGTTGGCAAAATCTAATTCCGCTTCGCCCTTTCGACCATTCTCCAATCGGGTGCTGCGGCACCCGATTTTTTGACCAGGATATCACTATGCTCGACACAAATTTGAAGACGCAGCTCAAGGCTTACCTTGAGAAATTAACCAAACCTGTTGAGTTGATCGCCACCCTGGATGAGGGTGCAAAATCAACCGAGATTCGTGAACTGTTGGTTGATATCGCCGGCCTGTCTGACAAAGTCAGCTTCCGCGAAGAGAACGATCGTCAGGTGCGTAAGCCCTCATTTCTGATCACTAACCCAGGTTCGAACAGCGGCCCGCGTTTTGCCGGTTCCCCACTGGGCCACGAATTTACCTCACTGGTGCTGGCGCTGTTACAGACCGGTGGGCATCCGTCGAAAGAAGCACAGAGCCTGCTGGATCAGATCGCGGCGCTGGACAGTGACTTCCATTTCGAAACTTACTATTCACTCTCATGCCATAACTGCCCTGACGTCGTACAGGCGCTGAACCTTATGGCGGTGATTAATCCGCGCATCAGCCACACCGCTATCGACGGTGGCCTGTTCCAGAACGAGATTCAGGAACGTAACGTGATGGGCGTGCCAGCGGTTTACCTCAATGGTAAAGAGTTTGGTCAGGGTCGCATGAGCCTGGCGGAAATCGTCAGCAAAGTGGATACCAATGCGGATAAACGTGCGGCAGAAGAGCTGAACAAGCGTGACGCGTATGAAGTCCTGATTATCGGCAGTGGTCCGGCGGGCGCAGCGGCAGCCATCTACTCAGCACGTAAAGGCATCCGTACCGGCCTGCTGGGTGAGCGTTTTGGCGGCCAGGTGCTTGACACGGTCGATATCGAAAACTATATCTCCGTACCGAAAACCGAAGGGGCAAAACTGGCCGGTTCACTGCGCGCACACGTGGATGATTACAACGTGGACGTCATTGAAAGCCAGAGCGCCATCAAACTGATCCCGGCAGCGAAAGAGGGCGGAATGCACGCCATCGAAACCGCCTCCGGCGCAGTATTGAAATCCCGCAGCATCATCCTGGCGACCGGCGCACGCTGGCGTAACATGGGCGTGCCGGGTGAAGAAGAGTATCGCACCAAAGGCGTGACCTACTGCCCACACTGCGATGGTCCGCTGTTCAAAGGCAAACGCACAGCGGTGATCGGCGGCGGTAACTCCGGCGTGGAAGCGGCCATCGATCTGGCCGGTATCGTTGAACACGTTACGCTGCTGGAGTTTGCCGGTGAGATGCGCGCCGATCAGGTGCTGCAGGATAAGCTGCGCAGCCTGAAGAACGTTGATGTGATCCTGAACGCGCAGACCACTGAAGTGAAAGGCGACGGCACCAAAGTGACCGGCCTGCACTATATCGACCGTACGACGCAGACCACCCACGAGCTGCCGCTCTCCGGTATCTTCGTTCAGATCGGTCTGCTGCCGAACACCCCGTGGCTGGAAGGCGCGGTTGAGCGCAACAAAATGGGTGAGATCATCATCGATGGTAAATGCGAAACCAGCCTGAAGGGCGTGTTTGCTGCGGGCGACTGCACCACCGTGCCGTACAAACAGATCATCATCGCCAGTGGTGAAGGTGCTAAAGCCTCACTGAGCGCGTTTGACTATCTGATTCGTACCAAATCGGCTGAATAACATTTAGTTAGCCAGACAATAGCCCTTCAGCACGCCTGCTGAGGGGCTTTTTTAATAGCCCGCCAGTGTCATCAGCATCATCCATATCGGCGTCGTCACCGCCGCAAATACCGTTGAAAACAGCATACTCGCCGCCGCCGGGCCGGTAATGACATTGAACTTCTGCGACATCAGATAGACGTTAACCCCGACTGCCATCGATCCCAGCAGTACCACCACTTTACTCTCCAGCGGTGGCAAATCGGTCAGCCACGCGATAGCCCATACCGTCATCGGCTGCAGCACCAGCTTCAGCAGGCAGAGGGTATAGCTCTCTTTAAGTCCTTCCCGCACCCGATAATGCGCCAGGCTCATGCCCAGCGTCACCAGCGACAGGGGCGCGGCCAGTGAAGCCAGCATCTTTAACGGTTCTGCGGCCAGCATCGGCAAAGGACGCTGCAGAAAACTCCAGGCCGTCCCGCTGAGAATGCCGATGATGAGTGGATTCTTTACTACCCCAATCAGGGTGCGCCACACGCCTTCCAGCGAGAAGCTGCCCTGTTTCGCCCATTCGACCGAAACGGTGAGTAAGGTCCAGAGGATCAGGCTGTTAAATACCAGAACCAGCGCCACCGGGGGCAGGGCTTCTGGCCCCAGCAGTACTGTGGCCACCGGGATCCCCAGCATCACGTTATTGGAAAAGATGCCGCCCAGCGCAAAAACCGACGCCGCTACGCCATCCAGATTGAACAGCCTTGTTGCCAGCAGTCGCCCCACGATAAACACCAGCAGGCAACTGCCGAAGAAGGCCAGCAACAGGCGCGCATCCACCGGCGGACTTTGCGAGAAGGTGCTCATCACCCGAAACAGCATGCAGGGCAGTGCGACGTTAAATACAAAGCGGTTCATCCCTTCGCTGATGCTGGCGGGCCATTTTCCGAGGCGCGTCAGACAGTATCCCAGCAGGATCAGGATAAACAGCGGGGCTGACAGATAAATTTGATGGCTTAAGCTTTCAAACAGCAGTGGCATAGAGAGAGTCTGGTCAGGCGATGATTAGTTACCAGACTAACAAATTGCTAACTAACTGTTAACTTGAACTGTGTCTGGAATGACCGTTGCCCGGACACTAACCTAACCAGCGGCGTGCCTGTCTGTCACTGATATCCCGATAATAGACCCGGTGAATAATTTCGCCACAGCCTGTGCAGCGGGCGGAAAGATAGGTGGAGAGGTACTGTCTGCCATTGGGTGCCACGGCACCCTTGCGTTCAATATTAATCTCCTGCCATCGATGACGGTGTGGAATAAGCGCTAAAAATCGCATCATACGTCCTGAATAGTATGAAGTTCCGCTTCAGAAGTTTTTTAACTCCATGAAATAACGTGTTTTTTACGATAATGCTGCGAGCAGGTTAGTTATTATGGGGTCACCAGAGTCACTGCGGGAAATATTACTCATCAGGGTAATAAACACTTCTACTTATAAAGAGGTATTCCGATAGCCCGCAGCATTAAGCCTTTTTTTGTACTGCTGAGAGTTGATCGGGATCATGTGAATTGTTTCAGTTCCGATTATTTTCCAGGCTTGCTTTAACAGTACGGCTTGCCTATGCTGCAAGCCGTAACACGACTCGGGGTGCCCTTCTTAAATGAAGGCTGAGAAATACCCGTATTACCTGATCTGGATAATGCCAGCGTAGGGAAGTCTGATGCCTGACCGCATTCGCCTTCTTGTTCGCCGGTTGGGAGCTACGATGACACATCAATCTCAACACCTTTCTGCTGCGCACTTCGCGCCCGTTCTGCACACTTTCCGCCGTCAGTCACCGCTGGTGCACTGCATGACCAATGACGTGGTCCAGAACTTCACTGCCAATGTGTTACTCGCGCTCAATGCCTCACCGGCAATGGTGATCGATGCTGACGAAGCGGCACAGTTCGGCCGCTTTGCCGATGCGTTGCTGATTAACGTGGGCACGTTAACCCGCGAGCGCCAGCAGGCGATGCAGGCTGCCGTTATCGCGGCTAATCAGGCGGGCACCCCCTGGACACTCGATCCGGTTGCCGTCGGCGCGCTGACGCTGCGCAGCGACTTCTGTCAGCAACTGCTCAGCCAGCAACCGGCGGTGATTCGGGGAAATGCGTCAGAGATTCTGGCGCTGGCACAACAGGCCGGCGGCGGGCGCGGTGTCGACACGCTGCATCAGGCGGATGCAGCACTCAATGCGGCCCAACAGCTCGCGGAAACCTGGAGCACGCTTGTGGTCGTCACCGGTGAAGTGGACTACGCCACCGACGGCCGGCGACTCCTTGCCATAACCGGTGGAAGCCCGTTAATGACGCGCGTGGTCGGAACCGGCTGCGCACTTTCTGCTGTAGTGGCGGGATTCACTGCTCTGCCAGGCGATCGGCTGATGAACGTGGCGGCGGCCTGTCAGATAATGGCCCTGTCGGGTGAAAAGGCAGCGGCGCAGGCAGCCGGACCCGGCAGCTTTGTCACGGCGTTTATTGATGCACTCTGGACGCTGGAGGTAGAGCATGAAGCGCATTAATGCTCTGACGATTGCCGGTACCGATCCCAGTGGCGGCGCGGGCATCCAGGCCGATCTGAAAACCTTCTCAGCTCTGGGTGCCTACGGCACCAGTGTGATTACCGCGCTGGTGGCACAAAACACCCAGGGCGTGCAGTCGGTTTATCGCATTGCGCCTGACTTTGTTGCCGCCCAGCTCGATTCGGTACTGGATGATGTGCGTATCGACAGCGCAAAAATCGGCATGCTGTCTGAAACGGCCATTGTGGAACAGGTTGCAGCCCGGCTGAGGCGTGCTGAGATCCCGTTTGTCGTGCTGGATACGGTCATGGTCGCGAAAAGTGGTGATGCGCTGCTTTCGCCAGACGCCGTGGCCAGCGTACGGGAGCAGTTATTACCGCAGGTGTCGCTGATCACGCCAAATCTGCCGGAAGCGGCGGCGTTGCTGGATTGCGCTATCGCCACCAATGAGGCAGAGATGCGCGAGCAGGGGCGGGCCTTGCTGGCACTCGGCTGTCAGGCCGTGCTGATGAAGGGCGGTCATCTGGCGGCGTCGGAGAGTCCGGACTGGCTGATTACTCACTCAGCGGAACAGCGATTCAGCACGCCACGCGTGCATACCCGTCATACCCATGGCACCGGCTGCACGCTGTCGGCCGCCTTAGCCGCGTTACGTCCGCGCCATACTGACTGGGCAGAGACGATTGAGGAAGCGAAAAACTGGTTGCAGCAGGCGCTGTTACAGGCGGATTCGCTGGAGGTCGGGAACGGCATCGGACCGGTGCACCATTTTCATCAGTGGTGGTGACGGCGAAGGTCCGCATCGACCTGGTAATCAGGCGGTGCGGGCAGTTTCCGTTTCAGGGCGCTTCAAACCAGGCGCTGTTACGCTCGGCAATCGGGGTGATTGAGAAGATCATCTCCTGCAGGTGACGACGCATCGCCGCTTCGGCGGCATCGGCGTCATGGCGCTTCAGCGCGGCAAAAATCTCTTCATGCTGCTCAATCAGCCTCTCCGGTGGTGAGACTTCACTCAGCGTCAGAAACCGCACCCTGTCCATAGCCGCTTTTATGTTTTCCACCGTCTCCCAGGCGAGCTTGCAGTCAATGCTTTCAGCGATCAGGCGATGAAACTCATCGTCCAGAGTGAGGAAAGCCTGGCTGTCATGCCGCTCAGCGGCCATGCGCTGCAGCTGCAGATTATGTTCCAGTGCCATCAGGGCGGGATCGTCAATCTCCACCGCTGCCCGCCGCACTACCGACACTTCCACCGCCTCACGGATAAACCGGCCATCCGCGACACGTTTAGCGGAGATTTTGCGCACGAAGGTGCCGCGCTGCGGCAATACCTGTACCAGTCCGGCTTCAGCCAGCTTTATGAACGCTTCACGCACCGGCTGGCGTGAGACGTTGAAGCGTGCTGAGACCTCTTTTTCAGAGAGCAGCGAACCTGGCTGAATTGCGCAGGTAACAATATCTTTGCGCAGATAACGGTAAATCTGCTGATTTACCGGTTCGCTGGTAGTAATGGTATAGGCGATCGACATGCAGCAATATCCATATTACGGCTGACCGGGGCCAGCGCGATGGGAAAGTGTCAGTCTAATCAGCGCGCTGCGTCTGCGCCAGCGCTTTTAGCCGCGGTTGAGACACTGATGCACTGTAGCACGCGCGCCCTGGGTGGTGAGTTGCTGATACCAGACAGTCAGTCGGGCAACCACGTCGCTATTCTGCGCCAGATCCTCGCCGAATACTTCGCGGATGGCGAGCAATGCCCGCACGCGAGACTCACCTTCTTCACTGGCGGCAACGCACTCTGCGAGCTGCGCTTTCAGCGGATCGCGGATGTCGATCGGCTGACCCTGTTCATCGACGCCGCCGACATAGCGCATCCAGCCCGCTACGCCCAGCAGCAGCAGGTCGCAGTCACTACCGCGCTGCAGGTGCCAGCGCAGGCTATCGAGCATACGCTGTGGCAGTTTCTGTGTGCCGTCAGTGGCAATCTGTCCGGTGCGATGTTTAATGGCGCGATTTTCATAACGCGCAATCAGTGAATCGGCATAGGCGTTGAGATCCACGCCCTGAGTGCGCAAAGTAGGAGCCTGCTCATCGATCATCAGTGAACGGGCGGCGGCGCGGAAATGGTGATCGGCCATGCAGTCGCTGATGTATTCATAACCGGCAAGGAAGCCGAGATAGGCCAGGAAAGAGTGGCTGCCATTCAGCATGCGCAGTTTCATCTCTTCATAGGGCAGAACGTCACTGACCAGTTCTGCGCCCGCGTTTTCCCACGCCGGACGACCATTGACGAAGTTATCTTCAATCACCCACTGGAAGAAGGGTTCCGCTTCAACCGCAACCGGGTCGCTGGAACCCAGGCGCGCGCTCAGGGCCGCAAACGCCGCATCGGTCATCGCCGGAACGATGCGATCGACCATGGTTGAGGGGAAGGTAATGTGCTGCTGAATGTACTCTGCCAGCGCCGGATCCTGCTGCCGCGCCAGTTGCACAATCACGTTGCGGGTGACATGACCATTTTCCGGCATGTTGTCACAGGACATCACGCTGAAGGCAGGTAGCCCCTGGTCACGGCGGCGGCGGATCGCGGCCAGAATCAGACCTGGCAGCGAGCGTGGCGCATCCGGATGCTGCAGGTCATGGACGATATCGGGATGATCGGGATTTAAATTGCCACTGGCGGGCTGATGACAGTAGCCTTTTTCAGTGACGGTCATGGAGACAATCGCCACTTCAGGCTGACTCATGGCGTTAATCACCGCCTCAATACCGTCACTTTTACCGTGCAGCGCCTGGGTAATAACGCCAATTACCCGGGTATGCAGGGAATCATCAGCCATCTCGGTGAGGGTATAGAGCAGATGCTGCTCACGCAGAGCCTGAATCAGCGCGCCGCTGTTGAGGTTCACTTCGCAGTATCCCCAGTCGCTACCCTGTTCAGCCAGCCTGTCGCTGCAAAGTGCCTGATGAGCGCGATGAAAAGCACCAAAACCGATATGCACCATGCGGGTTTTTAACTGGCTGCGGTCGTAAGCGGGGCGCCGGACCTCAGCGGGGAGGCAATCAATCTGTAACATAGTCCGTCCTTATGGCAAACGGGGCGCAAAGCGCCCCAAAACATCGTTCTGTTAGCGGAACAACACTCAGACCGAAACCGGTTTATCCTCAGGTTTCGGACTGCGAATCACAAACAGCACCAGGAAAGCCCCCAGCGCGGCGACACAACCCGCCAGCACAAAGGCGCTATCGAATTTACCGGTATGCTGAACAATAAAGCCGGTGACGATCGGCCCGATGATGCCGGAAAGGCTCCCCACCAGATGGATAAAGCCGCTGATGCTGCCGATACGACTTTTGTGCACCACATCCTGAATAATCGCCCAGTAGATCGCGCCGGTGATGTAGAGGAAGAAAATCGACACAGACATCATAATTACCGCAGGCACCACATCTTTTATCGTACCCGCCAGCGCCACACAAATTGCGGCGGCCAGCAGTGAGACCACCAGCACAATTTTGCGGGACAACAACAGCTTGCCGGTGATGTTAAAGATCTTATCGGAGATCCAGCCACCCAGTGCCAGGCCAACGAAACCGACGATCCACGGGATCATGGTGGTGATGCTCATTGATTTGATATCCAGGCCGTGCGCCTGCACAAGGTAGGCCGGGAACCAGCTCAGGAAGAAGAACAGGATGTAGTTGTAGCAGAAGAAGGCAAATGCCGTGACCAGGATAATCGGCTGGCGCAGGTAGTAGCCAAACGGATGTGACGTTTCTGACAGGTCAACCTCATCATTCGGGCTGGTGGCTTTCAGGCGATCGATCAGCTGACGCTCTTTTTCGGTGACCAGTTTGCTCTTCGCCGGATTATCAGCGGCAAAGAAGAGCCAGAACGCCATCCATACCAGACCGATACAGCAGACGATCACAAAGGCCGGACGCCAGCCATAGGCCAGGGCCAGATAACCAATGATCGGGCCGGCGACTGCGCCACCTAAAGGTGACCCGGCACTAAGTAAACCCATCGCCGTGGCGGCCTGTTTCTTCGGGAACCAGCCATTAATCGCTTTGTTAGCCGAAGAGCAGATCGGGCCTTCAGCCATGCCGAACAGCACACGCAGGATCAGCAGCGACCAGAAGCCGGTGGCCAGCGCGGTCATGCCGCAGAAAATGGACCAGGCACCCACCGCCACGGCCAGTACGATTTTTGGACCATAGCGGTCAGTGGCAAGCCCGCCAAGGAAGTTAAACAGGGCATAGCCAAAGAAAAAGCTGCCGAAGATCATGCCAAACTGCTCAGCATTAATCGCCAGATCCTTCTCTACCAGCGGTACGGTCAGCGACAGGGCGACACGATCGAGGTAGTTAATCATGTAAACCAGGAACAGCAGCAAAACGAGGGTCCAGCGCAGATTCTTGAACATACAAACTCCGTGATCTGTTTTATCTTTATAGTCATGCCGGCGGGTACGCACCGGCTGAGGAGACCTGGTGTTCAGCGGATAATTAACCCATCTGAAGTATGACTTTGCAGCAGGTGCGCGGATCTTTTTCGAACAGGGTCATCGCGCGTTCAATTTCATGCAGCGGAAAGTAGTGAGTGACCAGCTTCTCTGGCTGGATTAACCCTTTTTCCATCCATTCAATCACCTGTGGGAAACGATTGCTGTTAAGACGTGAGGTAAACAGCGACAGCTCCTTACTGGTCAGGCTCTGCTGAGTAATGCTGCACGGCTCGCCGGAGAAGCCCAGCAGACCGATGCGCGCGGCGGGTGAGGCGAGGGCAGCTGCTTCAGCCAGAATGGTGGGATGGCACGCCGCGTCGATAATCAGCGTAGGCTGCACGCCCTCAAGTTGTGCCGCCAGCGGGATTTCGCTGTTATCGAACAGTTGATCGGCACCGCTCTGTTCTGCAAGTGCCAGCCTTTCCGGCAGGCGATCCACCACCATCACCTTTTTAACCTTATAGACGCCCTTCAGCACCTGAATCGCAGTAAGCCCCATCGGACCGGCGCCGTAAATCAGCGCCACATCGTCTGGCTGTGGCTTGAGAAACGCGGTGATATTGGCGGCAATAGTGAAAGGCTCAATCAGACTGGCGAGCCGATCGGGGATGCTGTCCGGCAGGGAAAAGGCATTTTTCGCCGGAGCCAGCGCAAACTCGCTGAAGCCGCCATCACGGTGCACTCCAATCACCTGCAGTGTGGTGCAGACATTGGGACGGCCTACCGAGCAGGGATAACAGCTGCCGCAGCTCACCACCGGATCCACCGCCACGCGGTCGCCCAGCCGGGCCGGATCAACACCGTCGCCCACCGCGTCAATCACGCCAAAAAACTCGTGACCAATCACTCGCGGATATTTGGCGAACGGGTTATGACCGTGCCAGATATGCACGTCCGATCCGCAGATGCTGGCATAGGCCACTTTAATACGGACTTCGCCCGCCGCGGGTTGTGGCCGTGGACGTTCAGCCACCACCAGTTCACCCGGCTGTTCAATAACAACGCTTTTCATCAGCTTCTCCTCACCAGTTCCACAGGGTGCCATCTTCAAGACGGGCAACCGGGAGATAGGCAGGTTCATAGGGATATTTCGACGCCAGTTTCTCGTTGAATTCAATGCCGAGACCGGGTTTGTCGCCTGGATGCATGTAGCCCTGGTCAAAGGTCCAGTTAGCCTCAAACAGCTCCATCATCTGTTCGGAGAAGCCCATGTACTCCTGCACACCGAAGTTCGGCACCCAGAGGTCAAAGTGCAGTGCAGCCGCCATGCAGATAGGGGAGAGATCAGAAGGACCGTGCGAGCCGGTGCGTACCTGATAGAGCGAGGCAAAATCAGCGATACGCCGCATACCGGTAATGCCGCCCGCATGCGTAATGGTGGTGCGGATGTAGTCGATCAGCTGTTCTTCAATCAGCTGCTTACAATCCCAGATGCTGTTGAACACTTCCCCCACGGCAATCGGCGTGACGGTATGCTGGCGGATCAGGCGGAAGCACTCCTGATTCTCAGCAGGCGTCGGATCTTCCATCCAGAACAGGCGATAATCTTCCACGCTCTTGCCAAAACGCGCCGCTTCGATTGGCGTCAGGCGATGATGCATGTCATGCAGCAAGTGCTCATCGAAACCAAACTTGTCACGGATGGCGGCGAACAGTTTCGGGGTGAAATCGAGGTATTTCTCGGTTGACCAGAGCTGCTCTTCGGGCCAGTTACCTTTAGTTGCAGGCTCATAGGCCAGACCTTTGCCTTTCGCCATGCCGTAGGTGGTTTTCATGCCCGGGACGCCGCACTGCGCGCGGATCGCTTTAAAGCCCAGCTCTTTGTGCTTCGCGTAGTCATCCATCACTTCATCAATGGAGTGGCCGGTGGTGTGGCAATAAACCATCACGCCGGTGCGTGATGCGCCACCCAGCAACTGATACACCGGCATGTTGGCGGCTTTGCCTTTGATATCCCACAGTGCCATATCGACGGCCGAGATAGCGGACATGGTGACCGGGCCACGACGCCAGTAAGCGCCCTTGTAGAAATATTGCCAGATGTCTTCGATCTGATGCGCATCGCGGCCAATCAGCTGCGGGCAGACATGATCTTTCAGGTAGGAGGCGACCGGCAGCTCGCGGCCATTCAGCGTGGCATCACCCACGCCGGTCAGACCCTCATCGGTGGTGATTTTGAGTGTGACAAAGTTTCTGCCTGCGCAGGTTACAAATACTTCCGCCTTAACAATTTTCATCCTGGTTGCCTTTCAGTCAGCGTTCAATGACGAAAAAGTACGCGCTTTAATACTACCATACAAGTTAGTCTGGCAGAGTTGTGAAGCCAGTCACAGACTGTTTTCTGGGACGAAATGGGGTAATGAACTGGCGTATTATTTGGCGACAAAAAGGGCGGCGTGGTAGTAAAACGACGGGCGGCCAGCGTGAAAAAGGGGCTTTCGCCCTCTTAAGGTTATTGACAGCGTCTGCCCCTGCTGGCTGTAAGACCCAGCCGACGAAGGGAACACAGTCAGATCGGAAAGTCGCAAAAGCCGCCATCCCTGGCATGCTCGTCCCGCGCGATTACGCACCTCATCCCTGAGGTGCGCCCGTAACCGGGCCAACGCGTTGCGTTGTTCAAAAACGCTCCCGGCGTTTTTGTCCCTGACGCGGGACGCTTTCCTCCTCTGCCCGTGTTCCCTACGCTTTAAGCTAATGCGTTGCTGCTAAATTCGTACAGCTGTGAGTTTGTCAGTAATCTGAAGGGGCTTTCGCCCCCTGACCCATGCTCAGGAAAGGAGTTCACACTGTGGTGGCAGGCGACAGCTCAGCGCGCCCGCCATCACCTGAATCACGAATTCGCGCCCGGAGAGCGGTTCACCATCAAGGTTAAAGGTCATCTCGTGCGGAGAGCGAATCGTAAGCGACTCCAGCTGCGTGGTGACGATGCCGGGATTGTCATCGTCGCCGGTCAGGGAGTGCAGCAGCGTCGGCAGCAGCTCCTGCGCGGTGACAACACTGACGTCCAGTCGGCCATCATTGATCAGGGCAGAAGGGCATAACCGCTGACCGCCGCCCGCCTGACGACCATTACCAATACCGATCACCAGCGCATCACCCTGCCAGGCGAAATCGGGGCCGCTGATCTCGCAGGTATCGGGTTTCAGGGTATCCATGCGCATCAGGCCGTGAATAAAGTAGGAGACGCCACCCAGCGCCGACTTCAGCTTTTCCGGCGTTTCAGTCGTGATACGGGTGCCAAACCCGCCGGTCGCCATATTGATGAAGTAGTGGCTCTGATTTACCCTGGCCAGATCGATGGAACTAGCTTTGCCCTGAATTGCCAGTCGCAGTGCCGGTTCCATCTCTTCCGGGATGCCGACGCTGGTGGCAAAATCGTTGGCGGTACCCAGCGGCAGGATGCCCAGCACCGGGCGATGATCCGCTTCAGAAGAAGCCAGCGCTGTCGCAATTTCATTGATGGTGCCATCGCCACCACCGGCCACCACGGTCGCGGCCTGCAGCGCAATGGCCTCTTTAACGTACCTGTCGCCGTCACCTTTTTCAAACGTGACACGCACCGCAATGTCGAAGCCTTCTTCACGCAGAGTCGTAATAGCTTCGCGCAGATCATCATTACCCGCGCCTTTCCCATTCAGGATGAGCAGCGTAAGCGGTTTATTATCCATTTTGCGTTCCTTGAAGATCTACAGAGTAAGAAGGGATTTATAACACAGCTGCCAGCAGTAAATTATTGGCGAAAGAGAGAAAAAAGAAAACCCGCACGGGGGAGCCGGGCGGGTAAATGAGGTGGTTCCTGGTAAATCTGCCGTTTGTTGTTACTCGTTAGCAGCAGGCGGGACTATAAAGCAGCGCTGCGCAGGGGTCTGTGATCCTGTTCTGATTTCCTCAAAATGTTTCCGTTGGTAAACGATTATGAGGGTCCCGGGTATCTTCACCGTGATCAAAATTGCGCAGCAGCAGTGCAAAACGCAGATCCACCTCCTCGGGCACCCGCAGCCAGACGCGATGGCCATCGCCCGGCGCAACTTCAGTGGGTTCGCCGCGTGCATTCTGCAGCGCGTCCAGCTGGCAATTCAGATTCCCTTGAGGCGTCATGATCTCCACGCTGTCGTGCAGCATAAACTTATTCTTCACCGCTACTTCAGCCCATTCGCCCCGGCGTTCGCCGGTGAATTCGCCGACAAACTGCTGGCGGTCGGACACCGAAAAGCCCTGCTGATAATTCTGGTAACTGTCGTGAGTGTGGCGGCGCAGGAAACCTTCGGTGTAGCCACGATGGGCCAGGCCTTCCAGCGTTAACAGCAGTGAGGGATCAAACGGCTTACCGGCCGCGGCATCATCAATCGCCCGGCGATAAACCTGGGCAGTGCGGGCGCAGTAGTAGTAGGACTTGGTGCGTCCCTCAATCTTCAGTGAATGTACGCCCATCTCGCTGAGCCGCTCCACGTGCGCCACTGCGCGCAGATCCCGCGAGTTCATGATGTAGGTGCCGTGTTCATCTTCGAACGCACTCATCACCTCGCCGGGCTTCATCTTCTCTTCCAGCAGAAATACCTTGTCGGTGGGCTGACCGATGCCCAGCGTGGGCGTCACATCCTGTACCGGAATAGGCTCATGACTACCGACGATATTCCCCACTTCATCCTGCTGGCCTTCCGCCACTTTATACTCCCAGCGGCAGGCGTTGGTGCAGGTGCCCTGATTCGGATCGCGTTTGTTCATATAGCCCGACAGCAGACAGCGACCGGAATAGGCCATACAGAGCGCACCATGAACAAAGACTTCCAGCTCCATCTCCGGCACCTGCTGGCGGATCTCAGCGATCTCCTCCAGTGACAGCTCGCGTGACAGAATCACCCGGCTCAGCCCCATCTGCTGCCAGAATTTTACCGTGGCCCAGTTGACCGCATTGGCCTGCACCGACAGGTGAATCGGCATCGTCGGGAAAGCCTCACGTACCAGCATGATCAGGCCGGGATCGGACATGATCAGCGCGTCGGGCTGCATCGCCACCACCGGCGTTAAGTCACGAATAAAGGTTTTCAGCTTGGCGTTGTGGGGCGCAATGTTCACCACCACGTAGAATTTTTTACCCAGCGCGTGCGCTTCATTAATGCCCAGTGCGAGATTCTCGTGGGTAAATTCGTTGTTGCGCACGCGCAGGCTGTAGCGTGGCTGGCCGGCATAGACGGCATCGGCACCATAAGCAAAGGCGTAACGCATGTTCTTCAGCGTGCCGGCGGGGGAAAGCAGTTCGGGTTTCATGATGTTCTCACTGATGTCAGGTCAGTATGTCGCCTTAAGCGGCAGAAGCAGAGCCGTTAAGAGCCTATCCCATTCGGCTATTTTATTTGTCAGTCTGAACCTGGGCAGTGCTCACAATCCTCACGTACTACGTGTACGCTCCGGTTGTTCCGCGCTGTCCGTGTCCAGACTGCCTGCAACAATTACGCCTACTGGGATAGGCTCTAAGCCCTGCAAAAGGTGCGGAATTGTAGGCAGTGAGAAAAGGGAAGTAAATTGATCGGGATCAAACTAGATCAAATGACAGGCATCGGCTTCCCAGCGATAGCCCATGCCGTAAACGGCACGGATAAAGGGTTGCTCGCTGTCGAGATTCTCCAGCTTGCGCCGCAGATTCTTGATATGGCTGTCGATGGTGCGATCCGTGACCACGCGATAGTCATCATAGAGATGGTTGAGCAGCTGTTCGCGTGAAAAGACCTTGCCCGGCTCCAGCGACAGGGTTTTCAGCAGCCGGAACTCCGCCGGGGTAAGATCCAGCGGCTTTTCACGCCAGCTGGCGAAGAATCGGCTCTCATCAACCCGCAGTAACGAGGCGCTCTGCGGCTCCTCCGTCGACCGTTTTATCCGGCGCAGGATTGTTTTGACCCGCGCCACCACTTCACGCGGGCTGAAGGGTTTACAGATGTAGTCATCCGCGCCCAGCTCCAGCCCCAGCAGCCGATCAATCTCCTCGGTGCGGGCGGTGACCATAATAATCGGCAGCTCGGAATGGCGACGGATTTCACGGCACAGCGTTAAACCGTCGGTGCCTGGCAGCATTAAATCCAGCAGCATCAGGTCGGGTGGCGTCTGGCGCACGTAATCCAGTACCGCGTTGCCGTCGGCGATGTGATGGGTACGGTAGTTCGAAGCGTGCAGATAATCGATCATCAGCTGCGCCAGTTTCGGCTCATCTTCGACCACCAGAATCAGCGGGTCATGGTTTTCCTGGCTCATAAGCGTTTACACAGGGGGAACATAGCGCAAGTGTAGCGCGATTTTCAGTCCACCTAAATCAGAGTGCGTCGCATGAATATCGCCGCCGTGGGCGTCTGCGATATTTTTACAGATGGCCAGGCCCAGGCCCGAACCGCCGCTGGCGCGATTGCGCGAGCCTTCGGTGCGGAAAAAGCGCTCAAAAATCTGCACCTGATGTTCTCTGTCAACGCCGGGTGCGCTGTCATCAAACTCAATATGCCAGTGAGGGGCTTCATACTTCAGCGTCACTTCAACCCAGCCACCGCTGTCAGTGTAGCGCAGGCTGTTCTCCAGCAGATTCGTGAACAACTGCATCAGGCGGTCGGGATCGCCAAAGAAGGGAGCGTTGTCGGGTAAATTCAGCTTCAGCGTCAGGCCATGCGCGCGGTAGCGCTCGGCAAAGCTGCCCGCCGTTACTTCCAGCAGTTGCACCAGATCGGTCGCCTGCTTGCGGTAGGCGAGGGCACCCACGTCCGACAGCGACAGCTGATGCAGGTCTTCGACCAGCTTGGTCAGCACCACCACTTCACTCTGGAGTGAGGCGATCGCGTCTGGCGTCAGTTTGCGTACGCCATCCTGCATCGCTTCCAGTTCACCGCGCAGGATTGCCAGGGGCGTGCGCAGCTCGTGGGAGATATCGGCCATAAAGGCGCGGCGCATGCTTTCGTTTTTCTCCAGCGAACTGGCCAGCAGGTTAAAGTCACCGGCCAGCTGGCCAAGCTCATCCCGGCTGCTGACCTCAACGCGGGTGGCAAAATTACCAGCCGCCAGATGATGCGTGCCATCGACCAGCCGCTTGACCGGCGCCAGCAGGCCACGCGCCATCAGCCAGGTCGCCAGCGCCGCCAGCAGCGTTGACAGCCCCACGATAATCCAGCTGGTGCGCCGCTGCTGTTGATCAAAATTAATGTCGGTACTGCGCGTCAGCCGCTCCGGCGGCGAGCCGATGACCCAGCCGACTACTTTGCCGGTGCTGGTGGTAATGTTGCGGCGCGTCCCCTCCGGCGGCACCGGCGCACGCGGCCCGACCATCACTTTATATTGTTGATCGAGGATCCAGAACTGGGTGCGCCAGCCGTGTGGCGGCAGCTGGCTGTTGCTGTCGGGATTCTGCTCCAGTGAGCGCAGCATGGTGAAGACCAGCCGATCGTTGTGGCGTAAAAAATCCCAGTTCCCATGCTGCTCATACTGATCGGCCAGCGCATCGCTGAGCAGATTTAACCGCTGCTCATTGCCGCGCTTAATGTAGTCGACAAAGCCGTGTTCGAAACTGAGGCGAACGCCCCAGTGCATAGTGATCAGCACCAGCATGCAGGTGGCGAAAATCGCCATAAACAGTTTGGCCCCGATTCCCAGGCGCAGGTTAACACTCATTTTTTTCTCCGGCGTCGCAGATCAACGTTGGTACTCACCTGTGGCGGAACGCGCCAGAACACCAGCGCGGGCAGGATGATAATCAGCGACATGCAAAGGTAGGTATAAATAAACATCTGGTGTTCCGCTGGGCTGTTTGCCGTACTCTGCTGGGCAAACGCGCCCAGCAGCAGCCCGGCCACGGTGACGCCAATACTCATCGACAGCTGCATAATCATCGACAGCAGGCTGTTACCGCTGGAGGCCAGCTCATCGGGCAACTCCTTCAGCGTCAGGGTATTCATCGAAGAGAAGCGGATGGCGTTGACCATACCCTGCAGAAACAGCACCAGCGGCAGCAGCCAGACCCAACCCATGAGCGCCACCAGCGGGAACAACAGGACCACCAGCGCCAGCGCTACGGTCGACATCACCAGCACATTACGGTAGCCATAGAGATTGACGATGCGCACCACAATGCGCTTCATCCCCATATTCCCCAGCACCATCGGAATCATCATCAGACCGGCGTGAAACGGGCTGTAGCCCATGCCGAGCTGCAGAAAAATGGGCGTCATAAAGGGCAGCATGCCGCTGCCGATGCGGCCGGTAAAACTGCCGAGCAGGCCAATAGAGTAAACGCGATGATCAAACAACTTCAGGCTGAACAGGGCGTTATCATTTCCGCGCGCATGCATCAGGTAAAACAGCAGAGAGAAAATGCCAGTGAGGATCATGGCCCCCAGCAGCAACGGCGAACCGCCGCTGCTGCGCTGACCATCCAGCGCCAGTGTCAGGGTAGCCATACCGGCGGCCAGCAGAATAAAACCACCGAAATCAAAGCGGCGCGTCTGCATGCTGTAGTTGGGCATCAGCATCAGGGTGGCGATAGCGCCTGCGATACCGACCGGAATATTAATCAGAAAGATCCAGTGCCAGCTGGCGCACTCGACCAGCACACCGCCCAACGCCGGACCCAGCAGCGGACCAATCTGGCCAGGCAGGGTCACAAAGGTCATGGCGGACATATACTGTTCTCGCGGCACGATTTTCATCACCGTCAGGCGACCCACCGGCACCATCATGGCCCCGCCAATCCCCTGAACCACGCGCGACAGCACCAGCTGATCCAGCGTGCCGGACAGGGCGCACAGTAGCGAACCCAGGCTGAACAGCACAATCGCGCAGAAGAAGATGTTGCGCACGCCAAAGCGATCCGCCAGCCAGCCGCTGACCGGCAGCATCACGGCCACCGTCAGCACGTAATAGACGATCACCGAGTGCATGTGCAGCGGGCTGACGCCCAGGTCGTGTGCCATCGACGGGATCGCGGTATTGACGATGGTGGTATCCAGCGTCTGCATAAAGAAACCGATAGCAACAATCCACAGTTGCCAGCGGACGTTAGTGCTTTGCGTAGTCATCAATCCCCCCGATCAAGGCGTCATATTCCCCGTCTGTCGCCGCCAGACCCATTACGGCTGCTGCGCAGCGGCCAGCGGGCGTTTTCTGCGCCGCAGCTTATCCATCATTAAATAGACGACCGGCGTCGTGAAGAGCGTCAGCAGCTGACTCATCACCAGTCCGCCCGCGATGGTAATCCCCAGCGGCTGGCGCAGTTCAGCACCGTCGCCGCTGCTCAGCACCAGCGGTAGCGCGCCAAACAGCGCCGCCAGCGTGGTCATCATAATGGGCCGGAAGCGTAACAGGCAGGCCTGGAATATCGCCTCGCGCGCGCTGAGCTGGCCGTTTCGCTCTGCCTCCAGTGCAAAGTCGACCATCATGATGGCGTTCTTTTTCACAATGCCGATGAGCAGCAGAATCCCGATCAGCGCAATCAGGCTGAAGGGCGTATCAAACAGTTCCAGTGCCAGCAGCGCGCCGACACCCGCCGAAGGCAGGGTAGAGAGGATCGTCAGCGGATGGACATAGCTCTCATAGAGGATCCCCAGCACGATATAGACCGCCGCTATCGCCGCCAGCATCAGCCAGAGCTGGCTGCTCTGCGACTGCTGAAACACCTGCGCGGTTCCGGCAAAGCTGCCGCGCACGCTGGAGGGCACGCCAATCGCGGTCATGGTGCGTTCAATTGCCTCCGATGCCTGCGACAGCGACACACCTTCCGGCAGGTTGAATGAGATGGTCGAGGCGGCAGACAGCCCTTCATGATTGACCGAGAGTGGCGCATTCGCGGGCTGCCAGTGGGCGAACCACGACAGCGGAATCGCTTTACCTTCGCTGTTTATCACGAACATCTGCGACAGGGCGCTGATATCCTGGGTGTAGCGTGGATCGACCTCCATCACCACTTTGTACTGGTTAAGCGGCTGGTAGATGGTGGAGATCTGACGCTGACCAAAGGCGTTATTCAGCAGGGCATTGGCCTGAGAGACATCGATGCCGAGCCGCGCCATGCTTTCCCGGTCATAGGTCAGCGCCATCTCGCTGCCTTTATCCTGCTGATCGGAGTTCACATCCGCCAGCTGCGGCAGGGCAGAGAACGCCTCGCGAATTTTCGGCTCCCACGTCCGCAGCGCGGCGAGATCGTCCGATAGCAGCGAATACTGATAACCGGCATTCGACTCCCGGCCACCTGCGCGCAGATCCTGCACCGCATTCAGATAGAGGCTGGCGCCCGGCTCTTTCGCCAGCTTTGTACGCAACCGGGCGATGATCTCCACGGCACTCTCTTTGCGCTCTGACAGCGGCTTCAGTGAGATAAACATGGAGCCACTGTTGGTGCGCATGCCACCGGTAAAGCCCACCACGCTGTCTACAGCGGGATCGTCACCGACGATCTCCATAAAATCCTGCAGTTTACTGCGCATCGCCTGAAACGAAATGCTCTGGTCAGCAGAGATAAAGCCGGAGAGTCGCCCGGTATCCTGTTCCGGCATAAAGGTTTTCGGGATATGAACAAACAGCCAGCCGGTCAGGAAGATGGTGGCGAAAAACAGCAGCATGACCCAGCGTGCATGGTTCAATACCACGTTAAGCGAGCGACCATAACCCTGCTGAAGCGCCATCAGCAGCCGGCCTGCGCCGCGGCGACGGGGCTGGCTGCGCGGCCCGTGGGGCTTCAGCAGATACGCGCACATCATCGGTGTCAGGGTGATGGAGATAAACAGCGAGATGATGATAGACACCGACAGCGTAATGGCAAACTCAGAGAAGAAACGGCCAATCAGGCCGCCGATCATCAGCAGCGGCAGGAACACGGCAACCAGCGACAGGCTCATCGACAGCACGGTAAAGCCGACTTCCCGTACCCCTTTCAGCGCGGCGGCCAGCGGTTTCATGCCCGCTTCGACATGGCGGGCAATGTTCTCCAGCACTACGATTGCATCATCCACCACAAAGCCGGTGGCGATAGTGAGCGCCATCAGCGACAGGTTATTCAGGCTGAAGCCGCACAGGTACATCGCGGCAAAGGTGCCGATCAGCGAAACCGGCACGGCGACGGCGGGGATCAGTGTGGCACGCCCCGAGCGCAGGAAAACAAACACCACCAGGATCACCAGCGCCACGGCGATTAACAGAGACTGCTCCACTTCATGCAGCGAGGCGCGAATGGTGGGCGAGCGATCCTGAGCAATCTGCAGATCGATGGCGGCCGGGATCACCTCATGCAGCAGCGGCATTTCGGCACGGATCCGGTCAACCGTATCGATGACGTTGGCTTCAGGCGTTTTGCGGATCAGCAGCAGCACCGCGGGTTTACCGCGCGACATCCCGGCGTTACGCACGTCCTGCACCGAATCCTCGACGGTCGCCACATCGGACAGCTTCACCGCTGCACCGTTTTTGTAATGCACCACCAGCGGCTGATACTCACGGGCGGTCTGCAGCGCGTCATTGGTACGCAACTGCCAGCGCTGCTGCGCGTCATCCAGTGCGCCCTGCGGCCGACGCTGGTTGGCGTTCGAGATCGCGGTGCGCACCGCATCCAGCGACACGCCCTGATTAAACAGCGCCTGCGGATTGAGCGCCACACGCACCGCAGGCAACGAACTGCCGCCCACGGTGACGTCGCCCACGCCCTCGATCTGCGACAGCTTTTGTGCCAGCTGGGTCGAGGCGTAATCATAGAGCTGACCAGGATTGTAGGTATCCGAGGTCAGCGTCATGATCATAATTGGCGCATCAGAAGGATTTACTTTGCGATAGGTGGGACGCGTCGGCATGCCTGTGGGCAGCAGGCTCTGCGCCGCATTGATCGCGGCCTGCACATCGCGCGCCGCGCCATTGATATCGCGATCAAAATCGAACACCAGAATGATGCGGGTGCTGCCCAGCGAACTGGTGGAGGTCATTTCACTGACGCCCGCGATGCGTCCCAGCGAGCGCTCCAGCGGCGTGGCCACCGACGACGCCATAATCTCCGGTGAGGCACCCGGCAGTGATGCCGAGATGACAATCACCGGGAAATCGACCTGCGGCAGCGGTGCTACCGGTAGCAGCCGGAAACCCAGCATGCCCGCCAGGGCGATGGCCAGCGTCAGCAGGGTCGTCGCGACGGGCCGGTTGATGAACAGGGCAAAGAACTTCACTCTGCGGCCTCCGTGCGGCCAAAGCGGCGACGGGTAGCGTGCGCCAGACGATCAAACAGCAGGTAGATCACCGGCGTGGTGAACAGCGTCAGCACCTGGCTCAGAATCAGCCCGCCGACCATGGCAATGCCCAACGGATGGCGCAGCTCAGCACCGACGCCGGTGCTGAGCATCAGCGGCAGCGCGCCGAGCAGGGCGGCCAGCGTGGTCATCAGAATCGGGCGAAAGCGCAGCAGGCAGGCCTGATAGATGGCATCAACAGGCTTCATACCCTGTTCACGCTCCGCCGCCAGCGCAAAGTCGATCATCATGATGGCGTTCTTTTTCACGATGCCGATTAGCAGGATGATGCCGATAATCGCCACAATATCCAGTTCATTGCCGCTGAGCATCAGCGCCAGCAGCGCGCCAACACCCGCGGTAGGCAGCGTCGAGAGAATGGTGATCGGGTGAATAAAGCTCTCATAAAGCACGCCCAGCACGATGTACATCGCCACAATGGCCGCCACCATCAGCCAGACCGTGCTGCCGAGCGCCGCCTCAAAGGCAAGCGTGCTGCCCTGGAACTGGGTCATCAGTTCGGCAGGCATGCCAAGCTGCGCTTCTGCCTGTGAGACGGCTTTTACCGCATCTTCCAGCGAATAGCCGTCAGCCACGTTGAACGAGAAGGTCGCCGACGGGAACTGGTCGAGATGGTTAATACTCAGCGGCGTGTGGCGCTGCTCGATACGGGCAATGGCACTTAGCGGCACGCTGCCGCCGTCGCTGCTGTTCAGGCGAATAGCATCCAGACTCGCCAGCCCTGGCGTGGCGTTATTATCCTGCTCCAGCACTACACGATACTGATTCGCCTGCGTATAGATGGTTGAGATGAGCCGCTGCCCAAAGGCGTTATAGAGCGCGTTATCGACGTCCGCCATGCTGATGCCAAGCCGGCTGGCACTGTCGCGGTCCACGTTGACATAGGCTTCCAGCCCCTGATCCTGCCAGTCACTGCTGACATCGCGCAGCTGTGGCAGGGTGCTGAGCCGGGTCAGCAGGGCCGGAACCCAGGTGCTGAGCGACGATAGTGAACCCGATTGCAGCGTGAACTGATAAGGCGTGCGGCTCGCCTGGGTATCAATGGTGAGATCCTGCACCGCCTGCAGCCACAGCTGCACGCCCGGTACCTCACTGACCTGCTGTTGCAGGCGCTGCTGAATGGCAGGAATGCGGTCGTCGCGTTGATCCAGCGGTTTGAGGTTGATCTGCAGCCGCGCGCTGTTCAGCGAGGCATTGGTGCCATCTACGCCGACAAACGAGGTCATGCTCTCAACCGCCGGATCTTTCATGATAATGGAGGCAACATCGCGGGTGCGCTGCGCCATACTGGCGTAGGAGACCGACTGCGGAGCCTGGAGCGTACCCTGAATAATGCTGTTGTCCTGCTGCGGGAAGAAGCCTTTCGGGATCACCATCCACAGCAGCAGCGTCAGGACCAGCATGCCCAGCGCCACCGACAGCGTCAGCCAGGGGTGATTCAGCACCCGGCTCAGGCCACGACCGTAGGTGGCGACGATACGATCAAACATCGCTTCACTGGCCCGCGAAAAGCGGTTCTGTTTGCGCAGCGACTCCGCGCTCAGCATCCTGGCGCACATCATCGGCGTCAGGGTCAGTGACACCACCGCTGAAATCAGAATCGCCACCGCCAGCGTGACGGCAAATTCACGGAACAGGCGGCCAATGACGTCGCCCATAAACAGCAGCGGAATCAGCACCGCAATCAGTGAGAAGGTGAGGGAGATAATGGTAAAGCCAATTTCCCCGGCCCCTTTCAGTGCGGCGGTCAGCGGTTTTTCCCCTTTCTCGATATAGCGTGAGATGTTCTCAATCACTACGATGGCATCATCGACCACAAAGCCGGTGGCGATGGTCAGCGCCATCAGCGTCAGGTTGTTAATGGAAAAGCCAAGGAAGTACATCGCTGCAAAGGTACCGATCAGCGAAAGCGGTACGGCCACCGCCGGGATCAGCGTGGCGGGTACGTTGCGCAGAAACAGATAAATGATCATCACGACCAGCGCCATCGCCAGCATCAGCTCAAACTGTGTGTCGTTAACCGAAGCGCGAATATTAGTGGTGCGGTCGGTGAGCAGTTTAACGTCTACCGACTTTGGCAGGGCGGCGGTCAGGGCGGGCAACATGGCACGGATATTATCTGCCGTGGCGATGATATTGGCGCCGGGCTGACGCTGAACGTTGAGCACAATCGCCGCATCGCGGTTGGCCCAGGCACCGAGCCAGCTGTTTTCTGCTCCCTGCTCAATGGTTGCCACATCCCCCAGTCGTACCGGCGCACCATTTTTATAGCTGATGATAAGCTGGCGATAATCTTCCGCCGACTTCATCTGGTCATTGGCTGACAGAGTGACGGAGCGGGTCGGGCCATCCAGGCTGCCTTTAGCCGAATTGACGTTGGCATTGCTGATCGCGGTCCGCACCGTTTCGCTGGTCAGACCCAGCGCCGCCAGCGCCTGCGCATTCATCTTCACCCGCACCGCCGGACGCTGACCACCCGACAGCGTCACCAGTCCGACGCCGCTGACCTGAGAGATTTTCTGTGCGACGCGCGTTTCCACCATGTCCTGCACCTGCGTCAGCGGCATGCTGCGGGTGGTAACGGCCAGCGTCATGATCGGCGGATCGGCAGGGTTCACTTTGCTGTAGACCGGCGGATTAGGCAGATCGTTGGGCAGCAGATTGGTAGCTGAGTTAATGGCTGCCTGCACCTCCTGTTCTGCCACATCCAGCGGCAGCGTCAGCTGGAACTGCAGTGTCACTACCGAGGCACCGCCGGAGCTTTGCGACGCCATCTGTTTCAGGCCAGACATCTGACCAAACTGACGCTCAAGCGGGGCAGTAATCGATGAGGTGACCACATCCGGGCTGGCACCCGGATAGAGCGTGACGACCTGGATGGTCGGATAGTCGACTTCGGGCAGCGCCGAGACCGGCAGGAAGCGGTAGCCCAGTATCCCGGCCAGCAAAATCGCAATCATCAACAGCGTGGTGGCAACCGGGCGCAGAATAAACTGGCGTGACGGCCCGCCACTGTGATCGGGAGGCATGACCTGCATTACTCACGCTCTCCTTTTGACGGCAGGGTCGCGCGGGTGGCGCGCGGAGCATTGCTCTGCGGCGCGACCACCTCAACTTTCGCGCCTTCGGTCAGGCGATCCAGCCCGTCTGTCACTACGCGTTCACCCGCCTCCAGACCGGCGCTGATCACCACTTTCTCACTGTCCTGCAGACCAGCAATTACGCTTTTTTTGCTGACCTTATTGTCACTGTTCACCACCCAGACAAAGTGGCCTTCGTTGCCCATCTGCAATGCGGCAGGCGGAATGACCACTGCATCCTGCAGGGTGTTGACCTTCAGCCGCACATTGACGAACTGGTTAGGGAACAGCGTATCGTCCTGATTATCAAAACGCGCTTTGATTTTGATGGTGCCGGTGGTGACATCAATCTGGTTATCCAGGCTCAGCAGTTTGCCGCTGGCGATCAGATTCTGATTACTGCGATCCCAGGTCTCAACCAATAGCGGCAGGCCGCTTTTCTGCGCCTGCAGAATGGAACTGATGCTGTTTTCTGCCAGGGTAAAAACCACATCAATCGGGTGCGTCTGGGTGATCACCACGATACCGGAAGTGTCGCCGCTGGTGACATAGTTGCCAACATCCACCTGTTTCAGCCCGACCCGGCCAGCAATCGGCGCGGTGATCCGGCTGTAGGTCAGGTTGAGTTGCGCACTGGCAACGCCGCCCTCATCCGCTTTCAGGGTGCCGAGCGTTTCACTCACCAGTGAGCGCTGAGTGTCCAGCTCCTGTTGTGACACCAGCGAGGTTTTTGCCAGCTTCTCGAAGCGCGCCAGGTCACGACGGGCATTCGCCAGCGTCGCCTGATCTTTCGCCAGCTGGCCCTGAGCCTGGGTTAACGCCACCTGATAAGGCCGCGGGTCGACTTCTGCCAGGAGATCGCCTGCGTTCACCTGCTGGCCTTCGGTGAAGTGGATCGCCAGCAGGTCGCCATTGACCCGACTGCGCACCGTGGCGGTGTTAGCGGCGGTCACCGTTCCCAGTCCGCTGAGAAATTGCGGCACGCTCTGGCGAGTGGCGGTTGCGGCCTGAACCGGTGCGAGGGGACGACGCGCGCCATCACCGCCGCCTTTACCGCCACGTGGCGCTGGCGAATCCGTCTGGCTGCTGCTCTGCGGCTGGGCATTGCGTTGCCAGGCATAGTAGCCGCCAGCGGCCACGGCGATCAGGGCCAGCACGATCAGGGTTTTTTTCATAACAGGATGTCGGGTGCTCATGATTGTTGATGCTCTCCAGCAGTGACGTAGTCCCAGGCGCAGGCATGAAAGGGGTAGCCTGCAAACGACAGAGTGTAGTCGCCTCTGACGGGCAAAAGTTGAAGGAAATAAGGATATCTGTCAGGGCGGGGTAATTATGCCTGTTCCTTCATTAATCGCAGCACAATCGTCATAAAGGCGTGAAATGACTTTGCTATGCTGAAAAACAGACCGTTTGCAGGCAAATCAGGAGCAGATAATGAGTCAGAATCAAACCCGGCAGTTGGGTGACAGTGGTATTACGGTGCCGTTACTGACGTTTGGCGGCAATGTGTTTGGCTGGACGGTGGATCAATCCACCTCCTTTTCTCTGCTGGATGCGCTGGTGGATCGAGGGCTGTGGTTTATCGACACCGCGGATGTCTATTCCCGCTGGGCGCCGGGCAATAAAGGCGGTGAATCGGAAACCATTATTGGTGAGTGGCTGAAAAAAAGCGGCAAGCGCGATCGGGTCGTGCTGGCAACCAAAGTCGGTATGGAGCTGTCCCCGGAGAAAACCGGGCTGAAGCCGCAATATATCCGTCAGGCGGTCGAAGATTCACTGCGCCGGTTGCAGACCGACTACATCGACCTCTATCAGGCGCACCGTGACGATCAGGACACGCCACTGGCAGACACGCTGAGCACCTTTGACAGTCTGATCCGCGAGGGGAAAGTGCGGGCGATTGGTGCCTCGAATTACAGCGCGGCGCGGCTTGAGGAAGCATTAAAGATCAGTGAAACGGAGGGGCTGGCGCGCTATGAAACCCTGCAACCTGAATACAACCTTTATGACCGCCAGCCCTATGAGTCGGCGCTGGAGCCGGTGGTCAGGGCGCACGGTTTAGGTGTGATCAACTACTACTCACTCGCCAGCGGTTTTCTCAGTGGTAAATACCGTGATGCAGCGGATGCCAGTAAAAGCGCGCGGGGGCAGGGCGTGGTAGACAAATACCTCAACCCGCGCGGTTTGCGGATCCTGGACGCGCTTGATGCGATCAGCGATGCGCATCAGGTGACACCGACGCAGGTGGCGCTGGCCTGGCAGATTGCCCGGCCCGGTATTACCGCACCGATTGTCAGTGCTACCTCACTTAAACAGCTCGACGATCTGACTGGCGCCATGCAGCTGACGCTGACCCCGGCACAGATTGATCAACTGGATCAGGCCAGCCAGTAAACACAAGGGGCGATAGCGCCCCTTTTTACGCTGTATCTGTCAAAAAATACGCACCTCGCCCAGAGAATAACCAATCAGAGATCCCGATCACAAATGCGTTAATAAACGGATGTTACGGGTAATTATGCGCACGTATTTACAAAAAACAGAGGTTATCCAGCACTATCCTCTGCGCGTCATTTTCCGTAACTTACATAAGAATAAGCAAGATGAAAAACAGAAAAGCAGAGCAGCGTTTCCCGCTGCGCCGTGTGGCAACCGGCACCCTGATCCTGGCCATGTTTTCCGCGCAGGCGTTGGCCGCTGATGCTTTCAGCCCGGACTCCGAATGGATGTTTGGTGACTGGGGCGGGTACCGAACGCAGCTGCAGGACGACGGCATTAAGTTTGACGTTAACTACACCATGGAAAGCGCCGCGAATTTAGGCGGCGGAGCCGATACCAATACCACCATGCGCTACAGCGACCAGTGGACGTTCGGCACCAATTTCGATCTGCAGAAGCTGCTGGACTGGCAGGATGCCGAGTTTCAGATGACCGTCACCAGTCGTAACGGGCAGAATCTTTCCGATCAGGTCGCGGATCAACGCACCGGTATGCTCTCCTCAGTCCAGGAAGTTTATGGTCGCGGTCAGACCTGGCGTCTGACGCAGTTCTGGTTGCGCAAAGGGCTCTTCAACGATGTGGTTGATATTAAAGCCGGACGGGTAACGGTAGGTGAAGATTTCGATAATTTCGATGGCAATTTGTTCCAGAATCTGGCGCTGGGCAGCGGGCAGGCGGGTAACTGGCGTGGCGATCGCTGGTTCAACTGGCCGGTGTCGCAGTGGGGCGGCCGGGTTAAGTTCAATATCACGCCGGATGTCTTCTTCCAGGTCGGTTTCTATAATCAGAACCGTGCTAACTACGATCGCGGCGATGGCTTCCGTCTGGATACCAGCAATTCAGAAGGCAATCTGGTGCCGGTCGAACTGGGCTGGAAACCGACCTTCGGGCCGGAGAAATTACCGGGTAACTACCGCATCGGTTATTACTATTCGTCAGTGGATGGCGATGTCTATGGCAGTTGGCGCAACGGTGGCTATCAGGATCAGGCGCATTCCTACGGCGGCTATCTGTTATTGCAGCAACAGCTGACCGCGCAGGATGGCGATGTGAATCGCGGTCTGGGCGTGCGGGTTCAGGCGGTGATGAACGATCACAAGACCTCGAAGACCGATAACTACCAGTCTATCGCCTTTACCTGGACTGGACCGTTCGATGCCCGTCCGCAGGATGAGATCGGTGTGGGCGCATCGCGTATTCACGTGAACAGCGACTATACCCGCTCATTGCGTCAACAAAATCAGGCCAATGGCGAGAGCCGCTTTGACAGCCCGACTTATCTGCCGATTCAGGAAGGTTCAGAGTACAACTATGAGGTTTACTACAACGCCAAAGTGACGAACTGGATGTCACTGCGACCTAACCTGCAGTATGTGGTGGCACCAGGCGCGGTGAGCGAAGTGAAAGATGCGTTTATAGGCGGTATCAGCGCCAATATTGCATTCTGATTTACAATAAAAACGGCACCTAAACAGACGACTCCCAGACTTAAAGCGATGGGTGTATACGCCAGTAGCAAAGCATAGCGGGCCTGGGATGGCCCGCGCTGAGCCCGCCAGGGATGGCGGGTTTTGCGTCTTTGCGAAAGGCGTATGCTCCCTGAGCCTGCTCTCAGTGATCCGCAAACAAAAACAGCACCTTCAGGTGCCGTTTTTTATTGCAGCGCAGCGTAGAGCAGAATTAACGGAACATCACTTCCGCCCAGCGGGCCAGCCCTGCGGTGACGGAGGCGAAATCATCGCCTCCCGCAATCGGCGTATCCGGCAGCGTCTGCTGCAGCGCTGCGCGCAGCAACGGTGAGCGCGCACTGCCGCCGGTCAGATAAATCACATCGGGCTTAATCTGGCTGGTGGCCAGCGCGAGCTGCACCTGCTCCAGAATTTTCTCCAGCGGCTGACTGATGGCATCCTGCAGCTGATCCACGCCAATCTCTGTCTCTAATGCCGCGGCAATAAAGTCGAGAGAGGCGGTCTGCGCCGGGCTGGATGACAGCGCAATCTTGCTCTCTTCCGCGGCGCGCACCAGGCGATAACTGAGCTTCTGCTGCCACACTTTCAGCAGACGAGCCACAACATTACCCTGTTCCGCATCCCGTACTAAATCCCGCAGCCACTTGCCGCAGGCGGGGCTATAAAAGTCGCTTTGCGCCGGAACATCATTAATCGCGATGGCGTTCCACCACGGCAGGGCAGGCAACGCGGTGCCTTTCAGGGTGTTACCGCCCAGGCCCAGTAACGGCATCAGAGTCTTAAACGTCAGCATAATATCCAGATCGTTACCGCCCACGCGGCAACCGCTGTGGCCCAGCAGGCTTTCCCGCCGGTCCGCCTTATCACGCCATTCTGGTCCCATCAGCAACATCGAGCAGTCGGTCGTACCGCCGCCGATATCCACCACCAGAACCGTCGTCTCCTGCTTCAGCGTCGCTTCGAAATCGAGCCCGGCGGCGACCGGCTCAAACTGAAACTCCACGTCGCGGAAACCGGCGCGGTGGGCGGCGCGCAGCAGAATGCCTTCCGCCTGCTGGTTAGACTCTTTGCTGCCTAAGCCCTGGAAGTTGACCGGCCGCCCGATCACCGCCTGATCGATGGGCTGATCAAGCTGGCTTTCACCCTGCTGGCGGATGTGCAGCATCATGGCGCAGACCAGATCTTCAAACAGGGCGATCTGCTGCGGCTTCAGGCCACTGGCACCGAGGAACGATTTGGGCGATTTAACGAACCAGACATCTTCGGGGTCGACCATGTAATGCTGCAGCGCGGTGAGGCCGAACTGCACGCTGTTGGGCTGGACCTCGATATCCTCTTCGCGGTTATAACGCATCGCACGCTGCAGCAGCGCCGTGGTTTCGCTGTCTGGTGTCGCCACCTGATGATGACGATAGAGCCATTCGCTGATCGACTCGCGGGTCGGCGCACAGATCATTGACGGCAGCAGGCGCTGATCATTTTCCAGCGTTAACAGACGTGGCGTGCCATTTTCGCTGACTGCAATGGCGCAGTTAGCCGTGCCGTAATCGAATCCTATGAACATTTTCGCCCCCATGCCGGAAAAAAGGGGGCGACTTTAGCGCAGCTTCAGCAGGGTGGCAAGCAGGCAGCGCGGGAATTAACGGATAGCGAAGATGCGATCTTCAGCCAGAGAACGCAACGGCTGACGCTCGGCTACGGCACTGCCCCAGACGCCATCCACATCAAGGGTCGCCAGCGTGCTGAGTACGGCGGGTACTGAAATTGGCCCGGCCAGGACCGAGATATTGCGCTGTTTTGCCTGGCCCTGAATGATGGTCAGCAGCATCTCATCCATCAGATTATTATGAACGTTAGCAACCAGTTCAGGCGCCAGCACCAGATAATCAACTACTTCGTCGCTCAGCAGATTGAAGGCATCCAGATTACGGCCAAAATGCTGCAACACGACACGACAGCCACACTGCCGCAGTTGCATTAGTGCGGCATAGAGCTGATCGCCTTTGCTGAGCACACTGGCTGCAGGGAAAGCGAAACCACAGCGGCTGTCGGAGAGACCCTCGGCAACAAAGCGCTGACAGAGTTGCTGCACACAGGCGGCATCGCTCAGAACCTGTGCATTGAGTGGCAGGATCACCGGAATGCCTTTGTTATTCAGCCTCTGCACATCGTGACGGAAAAAAGCATCCAGAATAGTGTTATCCAGCTGCCGCCGCAGCGTATCGTCAGACAGGTTATTGCGCAGCAACGTTTCATCCACCAGCAGCCCGTCAGCCGTTAACAGCTGAACCTCAAGCAGCCAGATAAAGGCTGCCTGCGGTGTTTTGGGCGGCGCAACGGCCCAGGCAGGCAGTTCGATCTGCAGCGCATCAATCATTGCTGCATCCATGCCCTGATGATTACCTGGCAGCGGTAACCGATGCTGTTCATAGATGACCAGCCGTCCGCGCCCGCTGCGTTTGGCGTTGTAACAGGCGATATCCGCCTGCGAAAGCACGTCGCCGCTCTGGCAGTTATCCGCTGAAATCTGCGTAACGCCCGCGCTGGCACCCACATGATAAAGGCGGCCCAGCCACTGAAACCGGTAATGATTGACCGCGGCGACGATGCGCTGCACCACGTCATGCGCCTGAGCGACTTCGCAATCTGGCATCAGCAGCGCAAACTCGTCACCGCCCAGCCGGGCCAGGAAATCGCTGCTTCGCAGATGTTGCTGCATTAAATCAGAGAGCTCACGCAATAACGCATCGCCTGCGGCGTGTCCGGCGCTGTCATTGACCGCTTTAAACTTATCCAGGTCGATAAACACCAGCACATGCTGATGCTGATGTTCAGCGGCATCAAACAGCAGACGTTTAAGCTGAAGCTCGAAACTGGCACGATTCGGCAGGCGGGTCAGGGTGTCATGCAGCGCGCTATAGCTCAGCCGCTTCATCAGTTTGCGGGATTCGCTGACATCCTGAATAACCATGACGGCACCCTGTTCCAGGCCCGCTTCGGAGCGCAGCGGTGTGATGCTGTAGTGAATATCGATATGGCCGCCTTCGGGCGTATGCAGCACCAGATCTTCCGCGAGCCCAGGGGTGATTTTTTCCGCCGGCAGCTGGCATAACAGCAGATTTTCGACTTCCGGGCCGTTACGCCCCTGAGTGATATGCAGCAGTTCACTCAGCGGCTGACCGGCTGCCTGTTCCTGCGAGAGGCCACTCATCTTTTCTGCTACCGGGTTCATAAAGGCGACGCGCATCTCTTTATCGGTGCTGATCACCGCTTCGCCGATGGAATCCAGGGTGATCGCCATGCGCTCTTTCTCCTGAAACAGTGCTTCATTCAGGTTGCGGAGTGGCGTGATGTCCTGGCAGATACCCAGCATGCGCTCAATGCGCCCCTCTTTGCTCAGTTGCCGGTTAGCCTGGGTACGTACCCAGCGCTGTCCTTCAGCATTGACTACGCGATACTCCATGTGGAACGCGCTGCGCAGTTCAATTGCCTGCTGTACCGTCATCGCGGCATATTCCCGATCGGTGGTGTGCAGCAGATGGATCCAGAGGTCATAGCTGGGCGACTCATGCGGCGCAAGGCCAAACAGGGCGTACATGCGCTTATCCCACAACATCTCGCCGGTCAGCAGGTTCCACTCCCACACGCCGATGCCGCCCGCCTCGTTGGCCAGCGTAATACGCTCCATCAGCCGGCGGTTCACCTGCTCACTCTGCTTCAGCTCTGAGATATCGATAATCTGCGCAATAAAGTAGAGCGGGGCATGACTGCTGTCGCGCACCAGCGAGACCGTCAGCCGCGCCCAGACAATTTCGCCATCCTTACGGAAATAGCGCTTTTCGAAGGTATAAGTATCAATCTCGCCTTCCAGCAGCCGGCTCACATGCTGCAAATCGAGTGAGAGATCGTCGGGATGGGTAATCTGCTGAAAGGTCAGACGCTTCAGCTCTTCTGCCGGATAACCCAGAGTCTGACACAGAGATCGATTCACCTGCAGCCAGTTGCCCTCAGGTGCGACGAGCGCCATACCGATGGCGGAGTACTCCATAGCATGCCGGAAGCGGGTTTCGCTGTCAGTAATATGGAGTTTTTCACGCCGGGACGCATCCATCACCAGCGACATAATATGGCTGGGGATTAACACCAGCAGAAATGGCAGCCAGCTGGAGACCGGGCCAAGGGCGCTGTTGTTATTGACCACGTTGACCAAATCAAAAGCCAGCAGCATTGAGATAAAACTGGCGTTCAGGAAGAACAGGACAAACGCCTGCAGCTTGGGCAGGCGAACTGCACACCAGAACAGGATTACCACAATAAAGGTAAAGGGCCACGGCAGGAAACGCAGTGCCAGATAACTGGCCCCGAGGGTAAGCAGCAGCGTCAGCAGCGATTCGGCCAGGCGCAGATCGCTGAACTGCGCGCGCCGCAGCGGCCAGGGCAGCAGAAGCAGCATCGGGCCTAACACCAGCATGCCGATGATCTCGGAGATTACCCAGGTATAGAAGAAGGGAAACGAGGCATGACCGCTGACCTGTAGCGTCCAGATCGCGAGCAGGCCGCCAAGCACCGGCGTCACGATGCCGACTGACAACACCATCCTGGCCCAGTCGTTGAGCGAATTCAGCGGCGCGCGCCGATTTAGCAGGGCGCGCAGCAGCATGCCACCTATGCCGGCCTGAATAAGATTAAGCAGCGCGAATTTAATATTAGAGAGAGCAGGTCCGATGATGATGGCATTAGCCCCCGCGGTGCCCAGCACACAAGCGGTCAACAGCAGCGGCAACTGTCGTGACGGGCAGCGGAAAACCACGACGGTCATTAAGGTGGTCGGGAACCAGAGCGGGGAAATCTTCCCACTGACAACAATCAGTTCAAGACAGAACAGGGTCAGGACAAACACCACGCAGCCAAGCACCAGGGCCGAGAGCCAGCGGTTTGGCATGTTATTTTGCGGGGACAGGATCTCTATCGTCATGCGGACTTCCGGCAGGGTGCAGGGCTCCGCAACGGCGAATCAGGCACCAGTCATTCTCTGACTGCATGCTAGCACATTCGGCAAAGAAAAAAGGGGTGAAATCAATATTGCCCGTTATTCGGCGAATTGACGGGCACGGTATAATTGATTGCCAGCGTGTTGATTACTGGCGGAAAAGATCGGCGCGGGTATAGGGTTTTTCCAGGCCCGCGAGGCTGGCAGAGAAGCGCTCCAGAAACTGCTGCGTCGTCGCGACGCGACCGTGACCCATCAATACAAACGGCACTAACAGCGCGGCACCCACCTGCGGCCAGCTGAAGCCTTTTAATGAGGTACGGCGCTGCGAAATCAGAAACGCGGTGCTCAGCGTAAAGCCCAGCAGCAGACCGGTAGCGACCTCACTTTTAGAATGGGCGTGGATCACCAGGCGGGAGAAACCGACCATCAGGGGGATCAGGTAACCGACGCCTATCGCCGCAATGCGCCACAGGGCTTTCCAGCGCCCGGAAACCAGCCATAACATGACCGGCCACAGCGTGGCGGACATGGCGCTGTGACCGCTGAAACCGGTGAAATTAAAGCGGGCGCTGCCAATGCCAAATCCCAGAAACAGGATTTTCGAGAGGCTGACAGTCAGCCCAGCCAGGCCAAAGGCCACAATCCAGTAAAAGACCGTAAGACGATTGTCACTCTTCCACGGCAAAATCAGCGCAATAATCACCGCTGTCGGAATCAACAGCATGCTGTCGCCAAAATAGGTCAAAGTCTTCCAGTGCATACCACTCCTGATGCATCATTCGGTCGGAACGTTTGCGACACGCGTCGTCAGAACAGCGTGCCGCACAGGCCATTTTATTTATAGTATGGTGTGACGTTAGTTTATCGGTGAAATGAGTGGCGTCCAAAGGAGAAAGTCTGAAAAGTCGCCGACGCCATTTTTGTGGCATCAAAAGGCCGAAATCCCTATACTTAGCGCGAACACACCCTCTCCATTTCGGCCCGTCCACTGCCCGCGTAATGTGTGACCAGTGGCAGGCTCCAGTTATCAGGTCTCAAAAAAGTATGACTGACAAGTCTCATCAGTGCGTGATTGTAGGCATTGCCGGCGCTTCCGCATCCGGTAAAAGTTTAATAGCCAGCACGCTCTATCGTGAAATCCGTGATCAGGTAGGTGACGAGCACATCGGGGTTATCCCGGAAGATGCTTATTACAAAGATCAAAGTCACCTCACCATGGAAGAGAGGGTTAAAACCAATTATGACCATCCGAGTGCGATGGATCATGATTTGCTGTTGCAGCATCTGCAGGCGGTGAAAGCCGGTCAGGATATTGAGCTGCCGGTTTACAGCTATGTTGAACACACCCGCACCCAGCAAACGCAACACCTGAAGGCCAAAAAGGTCATTATCCTTGAAGGTATTCTGCTGTTAACCGATGCCCGTCTGCGCCAGGAACTCAACTTCTCTATCTTCGTGGACACACCGCTCGACATCTGTCTGATGCGCCGCATGAAACGTGACGTCAATGAGCGTGGCCGTTCAATGGATTCGGTAATGAGTCAGTATCAGAAGACCGTGCGTCCGATGTTCCTGCAGTTTATCGAGCCATCAAAACAGTACGCCGATATTATTGTGCCGCGCGGCGGAAAAAACCGTATCGCCATCGATATCCTCAAGGCGAAAATCAACCAGTTTTTTGAATAACGCACGTCCGTCCGGACGTGGTGCAGACCGGCGGCAGCCACGCATGCCGGTTTGCTACACTTATGTCATGGAGTTACCGCAATGAGATTATGCGATCGCGATATCGAAGCCTGGCTGGACAATGGAAAACTGGCCATTGAGCCGCGCCCGCCGGTCGAGCGCATTAATGGTGCCACGGTCGATGTGCGTCTGGGTAATCAGTTCCGTACCTTCAGCGGTCATACCGCGGCCTTTATCGATCTGAGCGGCCCGAAACAGGAAGTGAGCGCGGCACTGGACCGGGTAATGAGCGATGAGATCGTGCTGCCTGATGGCGAAGCCTTTTTCCTTCATCCGGGTGAACTGGCGCTGGCGGTGACGCTGGAGTCCGTGACGCTGCCCGACGATCTGGTCGGCTGGCTGGATGGCCGCTCCTCGCTGGCGCGTCTTGGACTGATGGTTCATGTGACGGCTCACCGCATTGATCCAGGCTGGCAGGGCCGTATCGTGCTGGAGTTCTACAATTCAGGTAAACTGCCGCTGGCGCTGCGTCCCGGTATGTTAATTGGCGCGCTAAGTTTTGAACCGCTTTCAGGCCCGGCTGCGCGTCCCTACAACCGACGTGAAGATGCGAAATATCGCGGTCAGCAGGGCGCTGATGCCAGCCGTATCGATAAAGACTGATTTGAGGATGTAATGAAAAGAGTGATAACCACGCTGGCCATCCTGTTAGTGGTGGTCGTAACGGGAATGAGCGCGCTGGTGCTGCTGGTCAATCCCAACGACTTTCGTGCCTATATGGTGCAACAGGTCGAACAACGCAGTGGTTATCGCCTTGAAGTCAGCAGCGATCTGCGCTGGCACGTCTGGCCTCAGCTCAGTATCCTGGCAGGCCGGATGAGTCTCACCGCGCCGGGTGCCAGCCAGCCGCTGGTTTCGGCAGAAAACATGCGGCTTGATGTCGATCTCTGGCCACTCTTATCCCATCAGCTCAGCGTCAGTCAGGTACTGCTGAAAAATGCGATCGTGCGGGTCACGCCAGAGAGCAGTGCGCAGCGTGCTAAAAATGCGCCGCAGGGGCCGCGCGATGCGGAGCCAGCCGCGGCGTCCAGCGGCTGGTCATTTGATATTGCTAAGCTGCAGGTAGCCGACAGTCTGCTTATCTGGCAGCAGCCGGGCGGCGACGAATATAATTTTCGCGACCTCAATATTAATATGGAACAGGACGCGAATAAGCTGGCGACCCTGTCGCTGAGCACCAGTCTGATGCGCAATCAGCGCAACGCGACCCTGAATCTCAAAGGTCAGCTTGATGCCGCACAATATCCCCATCGTCTCAGCGGCCAGTTGCAGCAGCTTGATTACACCCTCTCCGGTGCCGATATTCCGGTTCAGGGAATCAAAGGCTCTCTGAGCCTGCAGGGCGAATGGAATGGTGACCGCCAGCAGTTCTCCTTCAGCAATCTGCAGCTCACCGCCAACGACAGTACACTGACCGGGCAGGGCAACGGACAGATTACTCCGCCACAGCAGCTGGCGCTGGATCTGAAAGCCAGCACGCTGAATCTTGATAATTTGCTCACCAGCACGCCGGTCTCTGAAACATCTGGCGTGCAGCATGCCACTGTGGCTCGTTCCCCGGTGATTGCTGCCCCACGGGAGCGCAGCAATGCCGACTCTCCGCTGAATGACCTGAACCTGGCGCTGAAATTACAGGCGGATAGTGTGATATGGCGCGGCCTCTCCCTGACCGGACTGGCGGTAAACGCCAGCAACCAGCAGGGACTGATGACACTGAACACGCTTAGCGGCAAACTGGGCAATGGCAGTTTCTCGGTTCCCGGCAGCATCGATATTCGTCAGCCGGAAACGCAGGCCAGCCTGAAACCGCAACTCCGGTTGATTGCCATTCAGCCACTGCTTAAAGCGTTTGACCTGCCGGAAAGCCTGCAGGGAAATCTGAGCCTTGATGGCGAGCTGTGGGGCAATACGCTGACGGTTGAGGCGGCAAAACGACGCTGGCAGGGCAGGGCGACCATCAGCGCCAGTAACCTGAAGCTGGCACAGCTTAATCTGCAGCAGATGGTGCAGCGTGCCGTGGCACGGGTCAGTGATAAAGTCAGCAGTCAGGAAGCCGCCGATGAAGGCATTGAGTCGATCAGTGGTCAGGTCGCGCTGAATAAAGGCGTTCTCAGCTTCAGCGATATCAATGGCAATGGTCAGAATCTGGGCCTGCAGGGCGCGGGTAAAGTCGACATGGTGCAGCAACAGTTGGACCTCACCCTGGGGCTGAAAATCAGCGGCTGGCATGGCGACGAGGCGCTGGTAAAGACGCTCTCCAGTCAGCCGGTTCCGCTGCGTATGTATGGTGACTGGAACAGCCTGCAATATTCTCTGCCGGTGGATGCCGTGCTGCGTGACCGTCTTCAGAGTGAAGCGAAGTCACGACTGAATCAGTGGATTGATCGTCAGAAAGAGGGCGAGAACAAAGAGAACCTGAAGAAAATCATGCGCCCATAGCGGGCGCATGCTGTCAAACCGGGTGAATGCTTACACCTCGTAATCGCTATCGGGCTGCAGCAGAATGTCGACTTTCTGAACCCGATGATTTTCCACCTGCAGGGTTCGCAGCAGATAATCCCCCAGCTGCAACACTTCCCCTTCCTGAGGGATATGTTGCAGCTTATCCATCAGTAATCCTGCCAGCGTATGATAATCACGCTGCTCGTCCAGCGGCAATTTCACATAGAGCGCCAGGTCTTCCAGCGGCATGTGGCCGTTGGCAATCCAGTGTCCCTCTCCCTGAATCTGAATATCGTAGCGGGCATCAATCTCTCCCGCCTCATTCGGCAGATTGCCCGCGATGGTTTCCATCACATCACTCAGGGTCACCACGCCCTCCACTGAACCAAACTCATCCACCACAAAAGCAAAGTGAGTATGGGCCTGCCGGAACTGTTCCAGCGCCTGCAGCAGCGTCAGACGTTCAGGAAAGACCAGCGGCTGCCGAATCAGGGCGCGCAGATCGAGTGAATTATGGTGCAGCGACTGGTGCAGCAAATCGATGACATGCACCACGCCCAGCGGTTCGCTGGAATTGTCCGTTATCAGAATGCGTGTGTGCTGGTTGCGGTCGAGGCGTGACATGATCTCTGCCGGGTCATCACTGAGATCGATATGTTCGACATCATGGCGTGAGGTCATGATGCTGTTAACGTGGCGCTGACCCATGCCCAGCACCCGGGCAATCATCACCCGCTCCTGGCGGTTGAACAGCATGCTGGCGTCGCTGTCAGCAATCAGCGACGAGGTTTTTGCATCCAGTTCCGCCGGTTCCGCTGCACCGCGCAGCATCCGTAACACCGCTTCCGCCGTGCGCTGGCGCAACGGGCGACCCGCCGACAGCACACGCCGACGGTTAAAGTGGGCCAGCTGGTTGAGTGCCTCAATGATTACCGAGAAGCCGATAGCCGCGTAGAGATAGCCTTTGGGAATGACAAAGCCAAAGCCCTCCGCCACCAGGCTGAAGCCAATCATCAGCAGGAAGCTTAAGCAGAGGATGACAATCGTAGGATGGTTATTCACAAAGCGGGTCAGCGGCTTGCTGGCGAGCAGCATCAGCAGAATGGCGATGGTGACCGCAATCATCATGACCGGCAATTCATTCACCATGCCGACGGCGGTAATTACCGCATCCAGCGAAAAGATGGCATCCAGCACCACAATTTGCGCCACCACCGGCCAGAATTTAGCGCCGCCTTTTTGTTGACCAGCATCGTCATCATGGCCTTCAAGGCGCGCGTTCAGCTCTGTTGTGGCTTTAAATAACAGGAAAATCCCGCCGGACAACAGCAGTAAGTCGCGCGCACTAAAGGGGTGACCGGCCAGCGTAACCCAGGGTTCTTTCAGCGTAACCAGCCAGGAAAGCGAAGCCAGCAGCAATAAGCGGCACACTAATGCCAGCAGCAGTCCGATTACGCGCGCGCGGTCGCGAAGGGGGCCGGGAAGCTTCTCAACCAGGATGGCAATGAAGATCAGATTGTCGATGCCTAAAACCAGTTCCAGAACGATTAGCGTTACTAATCCCGCCCAAAGCGAGGGATCTGCAATTACCTCCAGCATGTATTGTTCACCTGAATGTCTTAAATTGGGTTTTCTCTGATGATAGTGGAGTGCGAAGCCGCGTACAAATGGCAGGGCAGGGAGGGATAACCAGCACAGCGCGATATATCGTGCAAAATATGAACATAACAGTGTGACGCTTTGATTAAATTCACAGGGTGTAGAGAAGACTATTCTGAGCCATTTTGTCACGGGAAAGTGATATTCACCTGCCGGGCTTATGAGATTTATCTCACCGGGAGTATGGCATTAATCCGAATTGTACAGAAAGGATTGCACTGCCTGTCAGGCATCAATACTAATTGCTGGTAGTCTTTTTCCTAAAATAGTCCAGGGATGGCGGGACCTGCTTGTAAACAAGCCAGTAATAACTAGTATAGCAACAAGTTAGCAAACTCTGTCCCAGAGTCGTAATTTGCGTGCCTATTCGACATTAATCGAAATGTGACGAATGAGTTATTCGCTAAAAAACGTCTGTATGATGCGCTGCGGTAACGTAAACGCATTACGGGGAGCAATATGAATGATGACAGCGATATTGGCAGCGACAGCCAAGGGCGGTAGCGTGCCTGAATCGCGTTTTTCGTTGATAAAATGAGCAGTGCTGGCGGTGCGTAAAGTCAGAGTAATCTGTTGGTATTCATCACAATATTATTGGTGTCATGGTTAAGATCACTGGCGTAAACGCCGCAGGAGCTCCCCTTAGAAACGGCTCAGTCTGGAAAGGTTTCATCGCTTAACGATTAAACAGGCGATAGCCGTTGCGGGTTTAAGGAAATAAAATAAAGAGTTAAATATGCGCGATACTGAATTTACGTTTAAAAGTCTTATTACCAAATTAATGCTGGCATGTTCAGATTTAATTTGTTTCAACGCAGCGTTATTTGTGGCGATGATGCTAATTAATGCTCAGTCAGGTTCGCCGCTGGCAGATATTTCTGAAAAAGAAATGAATTTAAAAATTGCCACACACATTTGCCTGTCGGTAATTTGTATTGGCTGGTTCTGGGTAAGGCTGCGTCACTACACTTACCGCAAACCTTTCTGGTTCGAATTAAAAGAAGTTTTTCGTACCATTCTTATATTTTCTGTTATCGACCTGTCGATTACCGCGCTGTCACAGTGGCAGATGTCGCGTTTCGTCTGGTTACTGACCTGGATTCTGGCGCTGATTTTAATTCCGACCTGTCGCGCGCTGGCTAAGCGTCTGCTGAATAAAAATGGCTTGTGGAAAAAACAGACCATTATTATCGGCAGCAGCAAAAATGCGCACGAAGCCTGGCAGGCGCTGCAAAGTGAAGAGGTCATGGGATTTGACGTCATCGCCTTCTATGACGTTGACGGAACCTGTCCTCAGGAGATCATGAACGGCGTACCGGTTCTGCGCGACGAGCAGGAGCTGTGGAGCCTGACTAACAGCGAAACCCAGTTTATCGTGGCAGTAGAATATGAGCAGAGTCAGTATCGCGATGTGTGGCTGAAATCGCTGGCGATGCACAACTGTCGTTCAGTTTCTGTCATCCCGACGCTACGCGGTGTACCGCTTTACGGTACTGATATGGCCTATATCTTCAGCCACGAAGTGATGATCCTGCGGGTTCAGAATAACCTGGCAAAACGCACTTCGCGTTTCCTGAAGCGAGCCTTTGATATCGTCGGTGCGCTGTCGATTATTCTGATGCTGATGCCGGCACTGCTGGTCCTGGGCTTCCTGGTTGGCCGTGATGGCGGACCACCGATTTATGGTCACGAACGTGTCGGCATGAATGGCCGTAAATTCAAATGTCTGAAATTCCGTTCAATGGTGATTAATTCAAAAGAAGTGCTGGAAGAAGTGCTTCGTACTGATCCGATTGCGCGTGCGGAATGGGATAAAGATTTCAAACTCAAAAATGATCCACGTATTACTAAAGTGGGCCACTTCATCCGTAAAACAAGCCTCGATGAGTTGCCTCAGCTCTGGAACGTGGTGCGCGGTGATATGAGTCTGGTCGGGCCTCGTCCGGTCATTGAAGATGAACTCTGTCGTTATGCTGGTGATGTTGATTATTACCTGATGGCTAAACCAGGCATGACGGGATTGTGGCAGGTCAGCGGTCGTAATGATGTTGACTATGAAACCCGCGTCTATTTCGACTCGTGGTACGTGAAAAACTGGTCACTGTGGAATGACATCGCCATTCTGTTTAAAACAGTGGGCGTGGTGTTGAAACGCGACGGTGCCTATTAATCGTGAGTCGGAATGAGCGTGCTCACGCGCGCTCCGAGGTGTTATGCCGTTGTCAGGCGTGTCGTTAATAGCGGCCATCATCAGGGATATCGCAGTGCATCTATAGTCCGCTATGATGCAAGGCGTTTCGGGTACACCCTGGTTGATGGCCACTACTTATAACAAGTGGAGCAAGGATAATGAACGACAGGTTCAGAGCTTAAGGCTTAAGTCAGCCAGGATTTACTTTTTGTTGGACGCTTACACAGCGGCGGTTTCGCCTCTATCAATAAATAACTGATAGCGAAGATCTAAATGATTACAATCAAAATGAAATTGATACCCTTGCTGGTATCCGCCACATTCCTTGTCGGGTGTACTGTCGAACCCGGTTCTCGTCTTTCTACATCAGGAAAAGATGTTATTGAGCAACAGGATAGCAACTTTGACATCGATAAATATGTCAACGTCTTCCCGTTAACGCCTTCACTGGTTGAGAAAATGCGTCCTAAGCCTCTGGTGGCTCAGGCGAACCCTTCACTGCAGAACGAAATTCAGAACTATGAATACCGTATCGGTGTGGGCGATGTCCTGACCGTGACGGTCTGGGATCACCCGGAACTGACGACACCTGCGGGCCAGTACCGTAGCGCCAGCGACACCGGCAACTGGGTACATTCTGACGGCACTATCTTCTATCCCTACATTGGCCGTGTGCGTGTAGCGGGCCGTACTGTTGGCGAAGTGCGTAACGAAGTAGCACGCCGCCTGGCACAGTACATTGAAAGCCCACAGGTTGATGTGAGCATCGCCTCGTTCAAATCACAGAAAACCTATGTCACCGGTTCGGTCACGACTTCAGGTCAGCAGCCGATCACTAACGTGCCATTGACGATTCTGGACGCGATTAACGCTGCTGGCGGCCTGGCCCCTGATGCTGACTGGCGTAACGTCGTGCTGACGCACAACGGTCGTGAACAGCGCGTCTCTCTGCAGGCACTGATGCAGAATGGCGACCTGAGCCAGAACCACCTCCTCTATCCGGGCGATATCCTTTACGTCCCGCGTAACGATGATCTGAAAATCTTCGTGATGGGTGAAGTGAAGCAGCAGGCGACCCTGAAAATGGACCGTAGCGGCATGACGCTGGCGGAAGCACTGGGCAACGCGGCCGGGATGGATCAAACCACCTCTGACGCCACCGGCGTCTTCGTTATCCGTCCACTGCGCGGCACCGATCGCAATAAGATTGCCAACATCTATCAGTTGAACACCAAAGATGCGGCATCCATGGTGATGGGAACCGAATTCCAGCTTCAGCCATATGACATCGTGTATGTCACCTCAACGCCGCTGACGCGCTGGAACCGTGTGATCTCGCAATTACTGCCAACCATTGCGGGTATCAACGATGTGAGCGAGAGCGCACTGCGTATCCGCAACTGGTCGAACTAAGGTCTGACCATGATTACGTCCGTGTTAGTCGTTTGCGTTGGCAACATCTGCCGCTCTCCGACCGGAGAGCGCCTGTTTAAACGTGCGCTGCCCGATTTAGATGTTCGCTCTGCCGGCCTGGGGGCGCTTGTCGGCCACCCGGCCGACAAAATGGCATCCTCTGTTGCCGAAGCGCAGGGTCTGTCGCTGGAAGGCCATCAGGCACAACAGTTAACAGCCGAAATGTGCCGCAACACTGACCTGATTCTGGTCATGGAGAAGCGACATATTGAACAGGTGAATCGCATCGACCCCGCCGCACGTGGCAAAACCATGTTGCTTGGGCACTGGCTCAATCAGAAAGAAATTGCGGATCCGTACCGAAAAAGCCGTGAGGCCTTTGAAGAGATTTACGGATTACTGGAAAACGCTACCCAGAAATGGGTCAACGTATTAAGCCGATAGTTGGGATTATCCATGAATATAAAAAATAAGGTCAGAACCGCGCCGGGCGAGGAGTCGAATGGATGGGATCTGGCACATCTTGTGGGACAGCTCATTGACCATCGCTGGATCATTGTTGCCGTTACTGCATTTTTCATGCTGGCGGGAACACTCTACACACTGTTTGCGACACCGATTTATAGCGCTGATGCATTAGTTCAGGTTGAGCAGAAGAATGCCAGCACCGTTCTGAACGAGATTGACAGCATTCTGCCACCGACACCTGCCTCTGATACGGAAATCGAGATTCTGGAATCCCGTATGGTCATCGGCAAAACCGTTGACGATCTGGGTCTGGATACCGTGGTTGAGCAGAACTACTTACCGGTCATCGGCAAGGGTCTGTCGCGCCTGATGGGCAACAAACCCGCCAGTATCGCGATTTCGCGTCTGGAAATCCCACGCACTATCGACAAACGTAACGTTGAACTGGAAGTGACCGGTCCGGATAGCTACACCGTCTCTAAAGATGGCGATGAGCTGTTCAAAGGTAAAGTCGGCCAGCTGGAGTCGCACGGCGACATCAGCATGCTGGTAAGCGAGATTCATGCCGATGAAGGCACCAGCTTCACCGTGACCAAGCTGAATGACCTGCAGGCGATCCGTTCTGTGCTCTCTAACCTGACCGTGGCAGACAAAGGTAAAGATACCGGCGTACTGGGTCTGGAGTATCTGGGTGAAGATCCGGAGCAGATCAGCAAAGTGCTGAACCAGATTGTGAACAACTATCTGTTACAGAACGTTGAACGCAAGTCAGAGCAGGCCGAGAAAAGCCTGGAGTTCTTACGCACGCAGCTGCCTGCCGTTCGCAGCAAGCTGGATGAAGCAGAGAACAAGCTGAATACCTTCCGTCGTCAGAACGAATCTGTTGACCTGTCACTGGAAGCGAAATCTGCCCTGGACTCCTCTGTCAGCGTGCAGAGTCAGTTGAACGAACTGACCTTCCGTGAAGCAGAAGTCTCCCAGCTGTTCACCAAAGATCACCCGACTTACCGCGCGCTGCTGGAAAAACGCAAAACGCTGGAAGGTGAGCAGGCTCAGCTGAACAAGAAAATTTCTGGCATGCCACAGACTCAGCAGGAAATCCTGCGTCTGACCCGTGACGTTCAGTCTGGTCAGGAGATCTACATGCAGTTGCTGAACCGTCAGCAGGAGCTGGGCATTAGCAAGGCGAGCACCGTGGGTGATGTCCGCATCATTGACAGCGCGCAGACCGCTAACTCACCGGTTGCACCGAAGAAGCTGCTGATCATTGCTGCGAGCCTGATTCTGGGTCTGTTCGTATCAGTAGGTCTGGTTCTGCTCAAAGCACTGCTGCATCACGGCATTGAGAATCCGGATCAGCTGGAAGAGCTGGGTATGAATGTCTATGCCAGCGTTCCACTGTCTGACTGGCAGCGTAAGAAGGATACCGAAGCACTGGCGCGCCGTGGCAGCAAGGTGAAAACCGATCCGCACGAAACGCTGCTGGCATTGGGTAATCCGACTGACCTCTCCATTGAAGCGATTCGTAGTCTGCGTACCAGCCTGCACTTCGCCATGATGGAAGCGAAAAACAACATCCTGATGATCACCGGTGCCAGCCCGGGTATCGGTAAAACCTTTATCTGTGCCAACCTGGCGACTCTGGTCGCGAAAGCAGGTCAGCGTGTTCTGTTTATCGATGGCGACATGCGTCGTGGTTATACCCACGAACTGCTGGGCGCGGATAACAAATCTGGCCTGTCAAACGTGCTGTCTGGCAAAACTGAGTTCAGTCCGGCGCTGATTCAGCAGGGCGTGTACGGTTTCGACTTCCTGCCACGTGGTCAGGTTCCGCCAAACCCGTCTGAGCTGCTGATGCATCGTCGCATGGGTGAGCTGCTGGAATGGGCGAGCAAGAACTACGACCTGGTGTTAATCGATACGCCACCCATCCTGGCCGTCACCGATGCCTCCATTATCGGTAAGCTGGCCGGCACCTCACTGATGGTGGCGCGTTTCGAAGCCAACACCACCAAAGAAGTGGACGTCAGCTTCAAGCGCTTTGCCCAGAACGGTATTGAGATTAAAGGTGTGATCCTCAACGCCGTGGTGCGTAAAGCTGCTAATTCATATGGCCATGGTTATGACTACTATGCCTATGACTACAGCAAGCCCGAAAAAAGCTGATCATTGAGTAATAAACAGGGGGCGGTCTGACCGCCCCTTTTTATCGTCCCTTTGAATGACGACACGCATCAATTTACACAGGTTATTCTGTCCAAACCCACGAAAGCGATACCTCTATAAATCGCATGGCGAGCGTCACTCAACAGAATTCATCACCAGCATGGCATCGCCTGCACGCAACTTGTGACCGTGCTATCAGACCCGGAAAAGCAAGCCGGGAAGGCGAAGCGTGATTATTGCTGGCATGAGAACTTGTGGAATTAAGGAATCACACCATGGCTCCATATTGGTATGTATCAGGCTTTTTACTGCTGCTTTCGCTGTTTGAAATATTGCTAAAAAAAGACGAACGCACCTCCCATATTCTGACTTATCTGCTCTGCATCGCGACCGTGACGCTGATTGTGTTCGGCGGTATCCGCGGACTTGGCACGGGCATGGATGATTATCAGTACCGCAGCTTCTTTGAAGATTTCGTCCGGCGCATCGAGGTCAACGGCTTCTTCAATACCGTAGCATTTTTCCGTTATGAACCGCTGATCTTTGCCATTGCCTGGCTGACCAGCCTGGTTTCCCATAATGCCAGCGCCTTTCTGTTTGTCTTCTCGATCCTCGCGGTAGGGACGAACGCCATCTTCTTTAAAAAGATGTCACCTTATCCGGTGCTGGCACTGGCGCTCTATTCGGCCCATATCTTTATTAACAAAGATGTTAACCAGATCCGTTTTGGTCTGAGCTCGGCCTTTTTCCTGGGAGTAATCTGGACGCTTTATCTGAAGCGTTACTGGCTGGCGTTTGGCTTCTTTGTTCTCTCATTTATCAGCCACAATACTGCGGTCATGGTGGTCACGCTGATCCCCTTCCTGTTCCTGCGTGAACGTCGCTGGTTCCCGATTGCGATTATTGTGTTGAGTATTCCGGCTTCGAAAGTGGGTGGGATGGGCTTCGTTACAGCCATTGCCGGCCATCTGGGGGGATTAGGGGAGAGGGCCGCTGGCTACAACAATGACAACGCAGCGACAGCCAGTACCGGCAGTGTTTTCTCGGTTTCGAACCTGAAAAACGTGGCGCTGGTCTTTATTTTTGTCTACTTCATGCTGTCGAACCGCCTGAAGCGTGACAATTATGATGTCTGGCGACTGAATTACCTGCTGATTATTACCTTCGCAATCGGGGGGGCTATCAGGATCTTTTTCTACAACTACTCATCGGGCGCTCGTCTCTCAAACTACCTGCTGCAGGTAGAGCCAATAGTGCTGACGCTGTTGATCTACCAGTCTAAGAGAGCCTGGAAGCCCGCGATGTTTGCGATGTTTGTCTTCTTCCAGATGTACTACCTCTACTACAACACCATCTCGCTTAAACAGGCGGTTGTGGGGTATGAAGTGGCGCGTGAATTCAAGTTAGTTCACTAAGACGAGAGCTGAAAATGATTCGATTCCTCCCCCTGTTAGTGATTGCTGCGCCGTTAATGGTGCAGGCAGCCGATGCTCCGGCTGCGGTTGTTATCGCAGCCTATGGCGACTCGACGACCGCCGGTGTGACCTCTTCTGGCGGACGTAATGTCATCAGCAAAGAGAATGAAATGACTTATCTGCAGCAGATGCTGCAGGAAAAATATGGCCCGGACATCCGTATTGAGAATCATGGTTCGCCAGGCGCACAGGTTTCAGAACTGATTAACGCGAAAGAGAGCTGGGAACAGCGTATGGCGCAATCCGATGCCAGCATCATTCTCATCAACTATGGCATCAATGATGCGCGCGTCTTTTCAGGTAAAAACCACTCTCATGGCGCAGAAAGCCCGCAGGATTTTAACCGTATCCTGACGGGCCTGGTGAAAACGGCGAAAGCGCATGGCAAACAGGTGGTGCTGCAGCAGCCTAATCCGCTGTGTGGCCGTGCAGAGCAATGGAATGTCTGGCCTTATGTCTATCAGATAAATGCGGTGGCCCGCGAACAGCAGGTCCCGGTAGTAAGACAGTATGAACTGATTAAGCAGCAGAAAACGTGGAACAGTCAGATGTCTCCTGACTGTATTCACCCGACGAAAGATCTTTATCAGTTAAAAGCGCAGCAGACGTTCGCGCTGCTGAGCCACGATTTTGATGCCGTTTTTAAATCGACTCACTAATTAAGTTATTTAAAAACAGAAGGAGCAGGGCGGTATGTACGTACTCATGATGGTGCTGTCATTAGTCATGGCACTGATGGTATTACGGTTATTTTCATTCCATCGCGGCGTTTATAACGGCAGCGGTATTAAAAGTATCTCGGGATTGCGTGCGCTGCTGGCCAGCATCGTCGCCTTTTCACACTTTGCGCATTACGTCTATTCACTCGACCATGAGTGGATCTTTGATAAAGACTATTTTGCATGGGTGTCGCAGGGAAACTTTTTTGCCAACTCCGGTAAATTCGGTGTCGCCCTGTTTTTCATGATCTCAGCTTTTCTGTTCTATCGCTGGCTGGACAACGACAAGCTGACCACCGCTGAACTGACACGCAAATTGCTGAAGTCACGCGTGCGACGCATTGTGCCGATGTTCTGGTTCTCTGCACTGCTGATCGTGGTCATTGGCTGGTTCAGTGGGGATGTGGTGGCGAGCGGCGCAATGCTGGTGGACGGTCTGCGCTGGTTCCTGTTTATCGGCAATTACCATATCGGTTCAATTCCGACGGCTAATATCAACGCGGGTGTCGAGTGGACGCTGCGACTGGAATGGCTGCTCTATCTGTCAATTCCGTTCATCTACCTGCTGAATCGTGCCACCGGTGGCCGCTTTAAGATGCTGCTGATCATGGGATCGATTGGCGGAATTCTGGCCGTCGCTATCGCGCTGCGTCTCTGGGGCACCGCCTATACCGATCCCCGTCCGGTGCTGGGCTTTGCAACCGGGTATCTGGCATGGCATTACCGCGACCGCTTTATGGCTTTCCGCTCCTCAGGTCTGGCGGCGGCAATGGCCATTGCTCTGGCCGTTATCGCGCTGTTCTTTACCAGTAGTACGTTCTACTACCTGATTTTCCTCTGCCTGCTGGCCGTGGTGTTTTTCATTATCAGCAGCGGCAATTCGCTGTTCGGCCTGCTGGAAAGTAAAACCCTGATGTCGGTCGGTGAGGTCAGCTACAGCCTCTATCTGATCCACGGCATCGTGCTCTATTTCATCAAGATGATTCCAGAATCATTGATTCAGCATAACTTTGTCTTCTACACCTTGCTTTCCACGCTGTTCTTTGTGGCCTCCTTCTATGTTGCCAGACTGACCTATCTCTGCGTTGAGAAGCCCTTTATCACCAGCAGTCAGAAGAAAAAAGAGGCGGCCAACGCTTCGGCAACAATTTAGGACATCACCGGTTACCCTGCCACGTCCAAACGTTATATATTTGAATTGTAAATGTTTTTAATGAGGTGCTGGCAATGAAGGACATTCGCTTCTCTATCGTGATCCCCGCTTACAATGCGTCAGAATCGATTGTAACTACGCTGGATTGCGTTAAGGCGCAGACGTATCGCAATTTTGAAGTCATCATCGTGGATGATAAATCGGCGGATGCCGCCGCGCTGGCGGAGGTGGTTCGCAGCGAACGCTACCAGGATCTCGACATCAATCTTGTGCTCTCTGAGGTTAAGCTCAACGGAGCCGGTGCGCGTAATAAAGGTATAGAGCTGGCGACCGGTGATTATGTCAGCTTTCTTGACGCCGATGATGAGTGGGCCGCGGACAAACTGCAGCAGGTGAACGAAAAAATTGCGCAGCTGGAAGCCCAGGGCAAAAAGAACGTCGTCATTTTCAGCCAGGTGAATATCTACCAGGATGGGACCTTCCTGAAAGTGATGCCGATGCAGCCACCGGGTAAAAATGAAACCGTTGCGGAATATCTGTTCGGCTGTTACGGCTTTATCCAGACCAGCACGATTGTGCTGAAGCGCGAAGACGCGGCGAAGATTCAGTTCGATACCCGCTACATCCGTCATCAGGATTATGATTTCTGCATTCGTGCCGACCGCATGGGCTATGACTTTGTCATGATCGCCGCACCGCTGGCGAACTACCACCTGGTCACGAAATTTGGCTCGAAACACAAAGGCGAATCGGTGAACTACTCGATGTTCTGGCTTGATAGCATGAAGCCGCATCTTACCCCGCGTGATATCCACACCTACAAAGCCTTTAAGCTGCCGCTGCGCTACAAAATGGATGGCAAGTCGCTGATGGCGAGCCTGAGCTTTGCGCGTTACTTCTTCCTCACCAATAAAGACAACCGTGCTTATTTTATGAACCGGGTTAAAGACAAGGTCAAAGCACGTTTCGGCGGTGAGAAAGCACACTCCTGACGCACGCCGCGCCTCGTTCTGCTCCTGACGCCAGGAGCACCTCTCTTTTCGTTTAATTCAGGGTTGAAGATGAATACTTCTGTTGGAACCGTTGGCATTGTCATGCCTATGTATAATGCACGTCAGACGGTATTACGCGCTGTGCAATCGGTTATCAATCAGCGCTATACCGACTGGCACCTCTATCTGGTTAATGATAAGTCCACCGATGACTCGCTGGAATTTGTGCGCGAGCATTGTCAGGACCCGCGCATTACTATTCTGGATAACGCCGTCAACATGGGTGCAGCAGAGACCCGCAACGTCGGGCTGCGCGCGGCGACTGAAGAGATTATCGCGTTTCTCGACAGCGACGATGAGTGGCATGCCGATAAACTGACCCAGCAGGTTGCGGCCATCGCGGCGGGTGATGATTTTGTGATTACCGAATATCACTATAAAACCCGCAAAGCTGAGCACGACATCACCTACGGCAAACCTTACCTGCAGCAGGAAAACTTTGTGAAGAAGCAGTATCGCGTCTGTTTCTCTTCTGTCTGTTTCCGCCGTCCACCGCAGGGTCTGTTCTTCCAGCGAAAAGGACACGAAGATTTTCTGTTTTTGTATGAATTATTCACCCGCTATAAGCAGGCACGCGTAATTCAGACGATTCTGGTCAACTATTACGAGTTAGGCGATTCCCTTTCGCGTAATAAGAACAAAGCGGCCCAGTGGCACCTTGAACTATTAAGAATTATCTATAAAAACAATCCGTTAAAAATCTATTACTATTACGCCTGGTATATGGTGAATGGTGTGCTATTTACCCTTAAGCATCGTTAAGCCTGTCGGCAGGATTGTCTTTAAAATTTGAGGTGGATAGCGTTTCATGAAAAAAATTGTCCTGGTGATCAAAGATGCTTATTCGTATGCGGGCACCGAGAACATCTGTAACTTTATGTCAGAGTGTCTTGGCGAAACGCATGACGTCACCATCTACTCGCTGGAAGGTAGCGGTAAAACCTTTTATCCGTTTGAGCATGTCAGAGAAATCGTCAGCTTCGAAGGGCAGAGCAACCCGATTAAAAGCGCGGTAGCGCGAATTAACGAAGAGGGTTTCGATACCGTCTTCCTGATCAGCATGGGTCGCCTGAGCGTGATGTTCGCCTTCTGGAATCTGCTGGCCATGAAGAAGAAGCGAGGCAAAGCCTACGCCTGCGAACATATCGCCATTAACTCCTTCAGCAAACCGATTAAGTTCCTCAAGTTTCTGCTGCTGCGCTACTACGATCGCGTGATTGTTCTGACCGAAAAAGATCATCAGGTGTTCAGCCGCTGGCGCATTCCCAGCAAGCCAATCCCCAACCCGGTGGTATACAAAGGCTATCAGCGTCAGACCCGTCATCGCCAGGCGCTGGCGGTGGGCCGTCTGGATAACCAGAAGGGCTTTGATCTGCTGCTGGATATCTGGCGCGACTTCTCCCGCACTCATGCCGACTGGACGCTGGTGATTGCCGGTGACGGCGAACTGCGTCAGCAACTGCATGACCAGGCGGCCGTGCTGGGCATTACCGACAGCGTGAAGTTTGTCGGCAAGGTCAGCAATATCAATGACTATTATCGCGACAGCGACATGGCGCTGATGACGTCGCGCTATGAAGGTTTGCCACTGGTGCTGCTGGAAGCGAAATCCTGGTCACTGCCGGTCGTCGCGTATGACTGCCCGACCGGGCCGCAGGAGATCATCAACCACGGTGAAGATGGATTCCTGGTCCCGATGAATGACAAAGCCACGTTTCTGGCCCGAATGGAGCAGCTTGCCACCGATGACGCGCTGTTCTATGCCATGAGCGAAAAAACCAGACAAACCGCGCTGAAATTTGACGGTAACCAGATTAAGCAAAGCTGGCTGTCATTGGTTTAACAGAAGCTGGAAAAGCTCACTTGCGACGTGCCTCAGGGACACCGCCATGGCCAATGGCCTTATTGACTACGGGAATTGATGCATGAAAAGAAGAGAAGTTTTACAGACCGCCGCCTCCGCTCTGGTGGGGGCTCTCTCCGTGAGCACCTTTTCCAGCTACGCTGCAAAAAGTAACGGCATTGCCCTGAAGCCGGTTGATGCGGCTGCTATCCCTAAAGGCGACGTGCCTATCCTGACGCCAGAGAATGTCTACGCCATGCCACCACAGTTCTGGCAGGGCTTTGAGGGCAAACTCTGGATTGGTAAAGCGGGTGTGGATGCCAGCAAACCGGGTAACCAGATTCCGGTCTTCCTGCGCGATGCCAGCGGTAAAGTGTCTGAGATTGCTCAGCCTATCGCGCTGAACAAGGGCAATTTTACCCAGTTTATTCAGGACAACGCTGCACTGATTGCCGATCCTTCTCATTCGATGACGGTCGAGGACAACAACGGTCAGACCCTGTTTAATATCGCCGATGTCAGCCGTCCGGGCTCCGCTGATTTCAGTCAGCGTCTGGCGCAGCCGGCGGGTTATCAGCTGATTGGCGAGATCGCGTCTGTCGCGGAGTTACGCAAAACCCGTCCGCTGTTTGAAGGGGCCAAGGTTAAGCTCAAAAGCTGGCATGAAGGACGGGAAGTCGGCGGCGGTGAGTTTGTCGGTAGCTTCCAGTCCACTCAGAATGATGGCGGCGTAAACATTGCCGGTGAGGGCTTCTCATGGCGTCGTGTGGTAGACGATTTCAACCGTCTGACGCTGTTTGATTTCGGTGCGATTGCCGATGGCCAGACCGATACAGCCCCTGCCATTATGGCAATGTTCAATTGGTCACAGCAGGCTAACCAGCAGATCTGCGTCCAGTTCCCGGCCGGGACCTTTATGGTTTCCGCCTGTAATCTGGGCGAGAAGAATCTCAATCTATTCCGCATCTCAGGGGCGATGGTTAACTTCGGCTACTTCCCGGCGACCACGATTGTCTCTGATGGTAAGTCAGATTTTGTTTTTGAGATGAATGCCCGTCGGGTCGAGCTTTCTAACCTGATTTTTAACGGTAATAGCGATAAAAACCCGAATCAGCAGGGCTTTTTCCATAATACGTGTCCTGGCGGACAATTTTTCCGTGGGGCCTGCCTGCGCTTTACCGCAGTAGGCGGCACGGCCATCAGTCTGCAGGATACGCTCGATTGCAAAATCGATCAGTGGTACGCCTCACGCTGCAGCGGTGATGTGATCAAAGCAGGCTGGTCTGGTCAGAAGCAGGGCAACTGGGATCACAGTACCGCAATCGAGCTGTCAAACTTCAATGCGCAGCACTGTCGCGGCGGCAAGGTTCTTAACCTGGCGCGCTGCGCCCAGTCGATTATTCACAATGGCTGGATTGAGCACTGTGATAATCCAGGCGATATCTCCAACGGCCAGTGGATTATCGATGCATTAAGCCTGGAAGATTGTAAGAATCCGCTTATCGCCCATAACAGCCGCCTGAATATGCGTCAGACCAGCCTGCAGTCGGGCAGCTGGATAGATAACTCCATGCAGGGCGATCGTCTGCTCAGTATCTGGGAAATGGGCTCGACCCGTGTGGAGTCTTACGGCGTCGCGCTGGATGGCAGCCTGAATTATAACTACATCACCTCGCGCTGGCGTTTAGAGAACAATACGAACCAGGAGACCTGGTTTGACCTTGGCAGCCTCTACTCACCGACGGTGGGTGATTCGTGGGAGATCGAAATCTTCGGTCAGTCGCAGTTCAGTAACGGCAGTGGCGATAAGCCGCTGATGAACCTGATTGGCGACAAGACCACCGGCGGCCGCGCAGTGATCCACGTGCAGCGCAAGAAAGACCTGTCGGAAGCGAGCTGGTCGGCCGAAGGCAGCAGCCCGATTGTGGATGTGCGCTACGTGGCTGAGCATGACACCGATGTCCGTATCTTCGTCAGACTGGCGGGCTGGACGCCGTCGGCGGCCGTGCTGGTGAAAACCACCGGTAAAGATCGCTTTGTGACCGGTCGCTGTGCGCGGGTCAATGCAAAGATGGAGAAGGGCAATCCGCCATCGGGTGACGCGGCCAAACGCGCGCCGCAGCGTTTCAGCCTGCACAACGGCAAAGCGGGCGTGGGTGCCAACGAGCAGGGCGATCTGCTGATGGCTTCCCGTCCGCTCTCCGCCGGGCAGGTCGATACCAGTAAGCCGGAAGGCTTTGTTTCCGTGGTGATCAACGGTAAACAGGTTGCGTTGCCTTACTTCGCGATTAAGTCATAACCCCTTGTATCAGGGCCGCCAGAATGGAGGCGGCCGGTTTAACAGGAGCAGTACCTTTGGGTGCGTTATCCCGTAAAGCATGACTTTAAACAGCGTTCATTTTGCCCATTTCGGATCTGGGCGGCTTACAGAATTAAAAAAATTTATTCGGAGTTGTTATGAAAATTTTATTGGTGGGTAACCATACGTGTGGGAATCGCGGGGATGGCGCGATTCTTCGTGGACTAATCGATTCAATGAAGTCTGCACGCAGTGATTTAGACATTGATGTTATTAGCCGTTATCCAACCAGCTCCGGTTATCTGCTCCAGCAGGATATTCAGCAGGATGCGCTGTATCTGCACAACAGCAAATCAGGTAAAGGTCTGGTCGGTTCGTTTAAGCGTAAAGTGGCGAATCGTCTGATGCCCGATATCATGATGGCGCATCTGGGCAAGGGCGGGATCTTTAAGTCGTTCTCTGTGCCGCCTCACCTGAAGGCCTTTACCGAAAGCCTGGCAAAATATGATGCGATTATTCAGGTTGGCGGATCCTTCTTCGTCGATCTCTATGGCGTGACCCAGTTTGACCATGCGCTCTGTGCGCTGATGGCGAAAAAACCGATCTATCTGATCGGCCACTCAGTGGGACCTTTCCAGAACCCGCGCGTCAATGCGCTGGCAAATTTTGTTTTTGATCGGGTCGACAGCCTGGTGCTGCGTGAATCGGTCAGCCTTGATCTGATGAAACGCGATGGCGTGACCAGCTCTAAAGTGGCATCGGGTGTGGATACCGCTTTCCTGGTGCGTGCGCGTGAAGTCGAAAACCCGAGCCATAACCTGCTTTACTGGCAGGGCATTATCGATGGCCGTAAAACCATCGCGATTACCGTGCGTGAACTGGCGCCGTTTGATAAACGTCTGGGTGTCACACAGAAAGAGTATGAAGCGGCGTTTGGCCGGGTGATTAATGCCATGATTGCTGAAGGCTATCAGGTTGTGGCGTTCTCCACCTGTACCGGCATCGACAGCTATGCCAAAGATGACCGCATGGTGGCACTGACGCTGCGTGACCACGTGGCGCAGCCGGAACATTACCATGTCATCATGGACGAGTTTAATGACCTGGAGCTGGGCATTCTGCTGAGTCACTGCCATCTGACCATCGGTACCCGCCTGCACTCGGCGATTATCTCCATGAACTTTGGCACCCCGGCTGTGGCAATCAACTATGAGCACAAGTCGATGGGTGTAATGAACCAGTTGGGTCTGCCGCAGATGGCAACCGATGTGAAAAGCCTGATGGACGGCTCGCTGATCGACAAGGTGAAAACGGTTCTTGCCGATTACGACAACATTAAGCTTAAGGTCAATACGGCCGTTGCGAATGAAAGGGAAATTGGCAACCGGATCACTGAAGAGATTCTCAAAGTATTAGGGTAATGTGATGAAACTGACTTTTTTCACCATGCGTTTCCCGGTTGCCTCTGAGACATTCGTTCTAAATCAGGTGACCCATTTTATTGATGCCGGTTACGAGGTGGAGATTATTTCAGTCTTTCCCGGCGATTTAGTGAACCGGCATGCGGCGTTTGATGAGTATGGTCTGGCGGCGAAGACGCACTATCTGCTGCCGGAAGAGAAAGTCTCGATTGTTGATAAGCTGAACCAGCGTATCAAACTGGTGCTGCCAAAAGTAACGAAGCCGTCGCTGCTGCGTTCGCTGAATGTACGCCGTTATGGCGCGCAGTCCAGCAAACTGCTGCTGCCGTCGATTGTAGCGAATGCTAAGCAGACCTTTACCGCAGATGTGTTTCTGGTGCATTTCGGCTATGCCGGCGCACTGGCAAACAAACTGCGTGAACTGGGCGTGCTTAAGGGTAAACAGGCGACCGTGTTTCATGGCGCTGATATTTCCCGCCGTCACATTCTGGAAGAGCACAAACTCGACTACGTGAATCTGTTCCGCCAGAGTGAGCTGATGCTGCCCATCAGCCATCTGTGGGAGAACAAGCTGATTGAGATGGGGTGCCCGCCGGATAAAATTCACGTGACGCGTATGGGCATTGAGCCGGAGAAGTTTAACTTCCAGCCGCGCCAGGCGTTCCATACGCCGCTCCGTATCGTTTCGGTGGCGCGTCTGACCGAGAAAAAAGGCCTGGATGTGGCGGTGAAAGCCAGCGCCATCCTGAAGCAGCGTGGCGGTCAGTTTCAGTACACCATTATCGGCAACGGCGATCAGGATGAGATGATGCGTGATTTCATCGCCCGTGAGGGGATGGAAGATTGTGTCAGCATGCCGGGCTTTAAGCCGCAGGAGGAGATCCGTCGTGCGCTAAGCGAGGCTGACATCTTCCTGCTGCCGTCCAAAACCGCCGCAGATGGCGATATGGAGGGTATTCCGGTCGCACTGATGGAAGCGATGGCGGTTGGCCTGCCTGTGGTCTCTACCTTCCACAGCGGCATTCCGGAGCTGATTGAGAACAACGTTTCTGGCTGGCTGGTGGAAGAGGACGACCCCGAGGCGCTGGCGGAAACGCTGTTGAAGTTGTCTCAGGGCGAAGTCGATGTGGCGCCCGTGGTCGCGGCCGCCCGTCACAAAGTTGAGACTGAATTTAATCAGCATATCGCCTACGGCGAACTGGCACAGATTCTGGAGCGACTGGTGTGAGTGGATTTAAGTCACAGGCGATTTGGCTGTTCGGCAGTACCTGCTTTTCTGCGGTGCTGCAGGTTGCACAGCTGAGCTTTCTCGCCCGCAAACTGGAAACCCACGAGCTGGGCCTGTTAGCCATCATCAACGCCATCCTGGCGGTGGCGGGTGTGTTGCAGGATATGGGGATGAGCAGTTATCTGGTGCACCGCCAGAACATTACCCGTCGTGAGCAGAGCACCATCTACTGGGTGAACGTCTCGCTCAGCCTGTGTACCGGGTTAATCATGTTGCTGATCGCCTTCCCGGTCTCCTGGTTCTATCACCTGCCGGAGCTGACCGGGCTGATCATGCTGACCAGCCTGAACTTCCTGGTGCTGGGGCACCTGTCGCAATATCAGGCGCACTACATCAAAACCAAGCGGATGGTCTCGCTGGCGAAGATTGAGATGGGCACCAAACTGTTTGCCTTCCTCTGTGTCGTGGCGATGCTGGAGTTCACCTCGCTGACGGTGGCGGCGGCAATTCTGGGTCTGTTCATCAACGCCTTTACGCGCATCCTTTGCATGATTGCACTGGGTGAGAAGTCGTGGCGTCCGACCTGGGAGTTCGACAAAGCGACCTTCTTCGGCGCGATTCGCTACGGCAGCTATCAGCTCGGTTCGCAGACCATTAACCAGTTACGTACCCAGGCGGATGCGCTGGTGGTCGGTAAAGTCATGGGTGCTGAGATGCTGGGCGTTTACTCGCTGGCGAAAGAGCTGGTGCTGCAACCGCTGAAGCTTGTCACGCCGGTGATTAATCGTCTGGCACTGCCGCGCTTTGCTGAGAAACAGCACGATGCCGAGCAGCTGAAAAAGCTGTTCCTGAAAGGTACGCTGGGGATCATGCTGTTCAGCAGCGCCATGTATCTGGCCATTGGTATCTTCTCGCCGGTTATTGTGCGTGTGCTCTATGGCGCATCACATGAGCAGGTCTATCACCTGATCCCGCTGATGCTGCTGTTTGGTATGCTGCGGCCGATGGGGGGGCTGACCGGGGCAATTTCCCAGGCCAACGGACGGACCAACGTTGAGTTCTACTGGAACATCGTGGCGAGCATTGTGGTCCTGGCGGTACTGGCGACCACCTTTATCTGGCCAAACGTGCTCTACGTCGCGCTGACGCTCTCCATCTCGCAGATTCTGATCTCGGCACTGGCGCATCCATTCTTTATCAAGCCGGTGATTGGCATTCGGTTTATTCCTTATGCCCGGCAGTGGGTGGCCGTGTCGGTGGTATTTGTTGGCGTGATGCTGCTGGTAAATCACTTTAATCTGTTTGTGATGCCAGAGTGGTTTGAAGGCTGGCTCTGATTACAAAGCGTTATATCAACGGGCGGCCTCAGGGTCGCCCGTTTTCATTTATAGCTGGTCTCAGCCATGCAACGAAGAGTGCTGTAGGTCACAGTGGCAATATTCGATTACTGATTGTCTTTATTCAGTTTATGGTGTTGCTGGCAATGGGCAAAATGCCGAATTTCCAAGTTATGACAGAGAGTTACTGTCCGCTTTTCAGATAAAGATTATACTTGCTCTTCCGGCCGATCCTGCATAATCGACCCACATCTTCATTTTATTAAACGGAATAAATATGACCAAGCTTAAAGCAGTAATCCCGGTTGCGGGCCTCGGTATGCATATGCTCCCTGCGACTAAAGCCATTCCGAAAGAGATGCTGCCTGTCGTCGACAAACCGATGATTCAGTACATCATTGACGAGTGTGTTGCCGCGGGTATTAAAGAGATTGTGCTGGTCACGCATGCATCGAAAAATGCCGTAGAAAACCACTTCGACACCACTTATGAACTCGAAGCGCTGCTGGAAGCGCGCGTGAAGCGTCAGCTGCTGAGCGAAGTGCAGTCTATCTGCCCGCCAGGCGTCACCATCATGAACGTGCGTCAGGCACAGCCGCTGGGCCTGGGCCACTCGATTCTCTGTGCCCGTCCGATGATCGGTGATAACCCGTTCGTGGTCGTACTGCCAGACGTTCTGCTGGATGACTCAACGGCTGACCACATGCGTTATAACCTCGCTGCGATGGTTGCCCGTTTTGAAGAGACCGGCCACAGCCAGGTCCTGGCGCAACATATGCCCGCGTCCAATCTCACTGAGTACTCGGTAATCACCACTGCAGAGCCGATTGATCACCCTGGCGACATCAGCACCATTACCGATTTCGTTGAGAAGCCTGAAGATACCACCGGACTGAACTCTGACCTGGCCGCGGTTGGCCGCTATGTCCTTTCTGCTGATATCTGGGCAGAACTGGAACGCACGGAGCCAGGCGCCTGGGGCCGTATCCAACTGACCGATGCGATCGCCAGCCTGAGTAAGCACAAAACGGTTGATGTCTCTCTGCTGACCGGTCACAGTTTCGACTGCGGTCGTAAACTGGGTTACATGCAGGCGTTCGTCTCTTACGGACTGCGCAACAATGCGCAGGGTCGCGATTTCCGCGAAGCTATCCAGACGATTCTCGCAAAACAAAAGTAATTAAATCGCCGCGTCATGCGCGGCAGATTGAAAGGAGCTCACATGGCAATTTTAGTAACGGGTGGAGCAGGCTATATCGGCTCCCATACGGTACTGGCGCTGTTGCAGCGCGGTGATGATGTTGTGGTTCTGGATAACCTCTGCAACGCCTCACGCGAAGCCATTAACCGCGTGGAGAAACTGGCGGGTAAGAAAGCGACCTTCGTCGAGGGCGATATCCGTGACCGCGCCTGTCTGCGTGACCTGTTCGCAGCCAACAGCATTTCAGCCGTAATCCACTTCGCTGCGCTTAAAGCAGTCGGTGAATCTACGCGTATGCCGCTGGAGTACTACGAGAACAACGTTGCGGGCACAGTGGTACTGCTGGAAGAGATGCGTGATGCCGGCGTCTGGAACTTTATCTTCAGCTCATCCGCGACCGTCTACGGCGCAGATGCACCGGTTCCTTACGTTGAGACTACGCCAATTGGCGGCACCACCAGTCCTTACGGCACCTCCAAGCTGATGACCGAATTCGTCATGCGCGACTTCGCCAAAGCGGAGCCGAAGTTCAAGGCGATTGCCCTGCGTTATTTCAATCCGGTCGGCGCGCATGAGTCTGGTGAAATCGGTGAAGACCCGACCGGCATCCCGAACAACCTGCTGCCCTATATCGCGCAGGTCGCGATTGGTCGTCTGGAGAAGCTGGGCGTGTTTGGTGGCGATTACGATACGCCAGACGGAACCTGCCTGCGTGACTACATCCACGTGGTTGACCTAGCGGAAGGGCACCTGAAAGCGCTGGATCACCTGAGCAAAGTGGAAGGCTACACCGCCTTCAACCTGGGCGGCGGCAAAGGCTTCTCCGTGCTGGAGATGATTAAGGCATTCGAGAAGGCGTCCGGTAAAGCGATCCCGTTTGAGATCAAGCCACGCCGTGACGGTGACCTGCCTGCGTTCTGGGCCGATGCATCACTGGCGAACAGCGAGCTCGACTGGCGCGTGACGCGCGGAATCGATGAGATGATGCGCGATACGTGGAACTGGCAGAGTAAGAACCCGGATGGGTTCAGGTAGTTGAAAAAAGGCGAACTCCGGTTCGCCTTTCTTATATTTGATTTGAATTATCTTACCAGTCCTTTCCCACTATTCTGATTGCATCATCCTGACGCATCAGCAACCATCCCCTACGCCATAAAAATGCTCATTAGTTGAACTAACACCCAAGGCATAATCGCATTTTATTCGTAATAGCTATACCTGAGTGATAGAATTTGCGATTGTTGAATGATAAACCCACTTAACTAATTTCATTAATAAAGTGATATCAATCAACTGAATGCTGAACATCTGTCGGGTTCATGTTGTCAGCATACTCATTCGGTCAAAGATAATCAGCATTGTGGGGGCTGTAACCCAGGGGCGGTAGCGTGCTCTGAAAACGCGTATGATTGTCTGCTTTTCATTCAGGCGTCCATGCCTCAGATAGCTTGTCAGGAATAAACACGTTATGAAGATTCTTATCACTGGTGGTGCAGGTTTTATCGGTTCGGCGGTTGTACGTCATGTTATCAACAATACAAATGATGAAGTCATAAACGTTGATAAACTTACCTATGCAGGCAATCTTGAGTCTTTAAAAGAGGTCAGCAGCGACCCACGCTACACCTTTAAGCAGATCGATATTTGCGACGGTCAGGCGATTTCTGCAGCATTAAATGAATTTCAGCCGGATGCTATCATGCATCTGGCCGCTGAAAGTCATGTAGACCGCTCGATCACCGGTCCGGCTGAGTTTGTTCAGACTAACGTGGTAGGCACCTATGCTCTGTTAGAGGCGAGCCGCCAGTACTGGAGCGCATTGCCTGAAGAACGTAAAGCGGCATTTCGTTTCCACCATATTTCTACTGACGAAGTGTATGGTGATCTACCGCATCCGGATGAGATGGACGGCGATTTACCGCTGTTTACCGAAGAGACCCCTTATGCCCCGAGCAGTCCCTACTCCTCAACAAAAGCAGCCAGCGATCATCTGGTTCGCGCCTGGGGCCGCACCTATAAATTGCCGGTTATTGTAACCAACTGCTCAAACAACTACGGTCCTTATCATTTCCCGGAAAAACTCATTCCACTGATCATCAGCAATGCGCTGGAAGGTAAACCACTGCCAATCTATGGCAAGGGCGACCAGATCCGTGACTGGCTCTATGTTGAAGATCACGCGCGCGCGCTCTATACCGTGGTTAAAAATGCAGAGACGGGCACTACCTATAACATCGGTGGTCATAACGAAAAGAAAAATATCGATGTTGTGTTGAAAGTCTGCGAACTGCTGGATCAGCTGCGTCCCAAAGCAACCTCGTACAGCGATCAAATCACCTATGTTCAGGACCGTCCGGGACATGATCGCCGCTACGCGATTGATGCCGCTAAGATTGAGAAAGATCTTGGCTGGAAACCGGAAGAGACCTTTGAAACGGGTCTGAAGAAAACCGTTGAATGGTACCTCAATAATTCTCAGTGGGTTGAGCATGTGAAGAGCGGTGCCTATCAGAACTGGATCGAACAGAACTACGAGAAGCGTAGCTAATGGATATTTTGCTGTTTGGTAAAAACGGACAGGTCGGCTGGGAATTGCAGCGTGCGCTTGCGCCGTTAGGCAATTTAATCGTGGTCGATCGTCATTCCCGTGACTACTGCGGTGATTTTGAAAATCCTGAAGGCGTTGCTGAAACGGTTCGCAAAATTAAGCCAGCGGTTATCGTTAATGCCACCGCTTACACTGCGGTGGATAAAGCGGAATCAGAGCAGAATAAAGCTCGGCTGATTAACGCTACTTCTATTGAAGCTTTGGCTGCAGTCGCCGAAGAGACAGGGGCATGGTTAATCCATTACTCTACCGACTATGTTTTTGACGGCTCTGGTAATCAACCATGGCGTGAAGACGATGCTACTGCGCCGCTTAACACCTACGGTCAGACCAAGCTGGAAGGAGAGCAGGCTATTGTCAGCAATATGACGAAATACCTGATTTTCCGCACCAGTTGGGTCTATGCCGCGAAGGGTAACAACTTTGCCAAAACAATGCTGAAACTGGCAAAAGACCGGGAATCCCTGTCAGTAATAAACGATCAGTTTGGTGCACCTACCGGCGCTGAGCTTATTGCTGACTGCACGGCTCATGCAATCAGAGTGGCTCTGGAAAATAGCAATGTCGCAGGCCTGTATCACCTCATTGCAGCAGGTGAGACGACCTGGCATGCCTATGCCACTAAAGTCATAGAGTTTGCGAAAGCACAGGGTGTCGAACTGCAGGTGCAGACGATCAATGCTGTTCCAACCAGTGCATTCCCTACACCGGCTAAACGTCCTGCAAACTCAAGACTCAATACAGAGAAATTTCAGCAGACCTTTGGTCTGAACCTGCCCGACTGGACGGTCGGCGTTGAACGTATGCTGCTCGAAACGCTTATTTAATCGAAACAGGCCGCAATAGCGGCCTGACCATTTAAGGTGAAATTGTGAAAAAGAATAAAGGCATTATTCTCGCTGGTGGCTCAGGAACACGCCTCTATCCGGTAACGATGGCAGTCAGCAAGCAGTTGCTGCCGGTTTACGACAAGCCAATGATTTACTATCCGCTCAGTACGCTAATGCTGGCAGGAATCAACGATATCCTGATCATTAGTACACCGCAGGACACACCGCGCTTTGAGAGCCTGTTAGGTGATGGTTCCCAATGGGGCATCTCAATTCAGTATAAAGTACAACCAAGCCCGGATGGCCTGGCGCAGGCGTTTATCATTGGTGAAGAGTTTATAGGTGACGACTCAGTCGCGCTCATCCTTGGCGACAATATTTTCTATGGTCACGACCTCTACAAGCAACTTGAAGCCGCATCGATGAAAGATGATGGGGCAACCGTATTTGCTTATCATGTTACCGATCCTGAGCGTTATGGCGTTGTGGAATTCGACAGCGAAGGCAAAGCAATTTCATTGGTAGAAAAACCTGAACATCCACGCAGCAACTATGCGGTGACCGGTCTTTATTTCTATGACAACAGTGTTGTAGAAATGGCTAAAAATCTTGCGCCATCACCTCGTGGTGAACTTGAGATTACGGACATCAACCGTATCTACATGGAGCAGGGTAAGCTTTCTGTTTCCATCATGGGCCGCGGGCATGCCTGGCTTGATACAGGTACGCACCAGAGCCTGATGGAAGCGAACAATTTTATCCAGACGATTGAATCACGTCAGGGTTTAAAAGTTGCCTGCCCGGAAGAGATCGCATTCAGAATGGGTTTCATTAATAAAGAGCAATTGCAGGAACTCGCTAAGCCATATCTTAAAAATGAATACGGCAAATATCTGATGGCGCTGGTTGAAGGACGTTTATAATGAAGATTATTGATACTAAAATTCCTGATGTAAAAATCATTGAGCCAAAAGTGTTTGGTGATGAGCGTGGTTTTTTTATGGAGACATGGAATCAGCAAAAATTTGAAGAATTAGTTTGCCCCCGTCAGTTTGTGCAGGATAACCACTCTAAATCTCTGAAAGGAATATTGCGTGGCCTGCATTATCAGACAGAAAACACACAAGGTAAACTGGTAAGAGTTGTTGAAGGGGAGGTCTATGATGTTGCTGTAGACATGCGACAATCATCACCTACCTTTGGACAGTGGGTAGGAGTGATACTCTCGGCTGAGAATAAACGACAATTATGGGTGCCAGAAGGATTTGCACATGGTTTTTATGTGACATCGAATAGTGCAGAGTTTGTATATAAATGTACAAACTACTATACGCCATCCGCTGAACATTCACTTTTGTGGAATGACGAATTTTTAGGGATTGAATGGCCAATTATTGAAGGCACAGAACCGTTACTTTCTTTAAAAGACAAAGAAGGCTTACCTTTTGATAAGGCTGTTTATTTCGATTGATTAACGTGTACGCAAATAATGGCAACATTTCAATGCTATTGAGTTAAACGTAATCTTGTAAATTGAAATATTAAATTGCTCTTAAAGATATTTACTCATGTCAAGTTTTGCATTTGAAAACAGATTATTTTGAAGAGAAAATAAATGGATCCTCATTCAAGTAAACCTAGCTCGCTTATAACAATAATAAAAAGTTGCTTTACAAACCGTAATCTTATTTACCAGATGACTAAGAGAGAGATTACAGGTAGATACCGTGGTTCTGTTATGGGTATTCTCTGGACATTTATTAACCCGATATTAATGCTTTCAGTATACACATTCGTATTCTCGGTTGTTTTTAAAGCGCGCTGGGGGACTGGAGCACTGAGTGAATCTAAAAGTGATTTTGCGGTTATTTTGTTTGCAGGATTGCTGGTACATACGTTGTTCGCTGAGGCGTTAAGCAGGGCGCCGACATTGATAATAGGTAATGCGAACTATGTCAAAAAGGTGGTTTTTCCTTTAGAAATATTATCAATCAGTAATTTACTAAGTGTGCTGTTTCATACATTTATTAGCATATTAGTTTTGCTCGTTGCTTTTGTTATATTTAATGGATATCTGCACTGGACGGTTTTACTTATGCCGTTGGTTCTTTTCCCTTTAGTTGTTTTCACGTTAGGGCTATCCTGGTTTCTATCATCATTGGGTGTATACCTGAGAGATGTTGGGCAAACAATATCTATCATAGTTACTATATTGATGTTTTTATCACCTATATTTTATCCTATCAGTGCACTACCAAAAGAATTTCAGTCTTTGATAATGTTAAATCCTCTCACATTTATCATTGAGCAGTCTCGTAATGTCTTAATTTGGGGCAAAATGCCCGACTTTTATGGTTTAGCAATTTATTCTGTCATTTCGATAGTAATAATGTGGTTATGCTTCGTCTGGTTCCAGAAAACTCGAAAAGGCTTTGCTGATGTCCTCTAAAGATAATGCAATTGAAATTCATGGCGTGGGCAAGTGTTATCAGGTTTATGAAAATCCGGTGCACCGTTTAAAACAATTTATTGTACCCCGTATCGATAGAGCATTCGGCAGGGTAGGACGAGCGTACCACGAAGATTTCTGGGCTCTCAAAGATATTTCTTTTGAATTACCCAAAGGCCAGACGATGGGTATAGTAGGTCGTAATGGGTCTGGCAAGTCAACATTACTTCAGATTATTGCAGGGACTCTTAGTCCTTCCACTGGTCACGTAAATGTAAAAGGTCGGGTAGCGGCATTACTTGAATTAGGTGCAGGTTTTAATAGTGACTTTACTGGCAGAGAAAACATTTATTTAAATGCCTCTCTTCTGGGATTAACTAAAGAAGAAACTGACAGCAAACTGGATGACATATTAGGATTTGCTGATATAGGTCGCTTCATTGATTCTCCTGTGCGTTCTTATTCAAGTGGAATGTTGGTTAGATTAGCTTTCTCAGTACAAGCTCAAATTGACCCTGAAATATTGATTGTAGATGAGGCGCTAGCTGTAGGAGACGCAAAGTTCCAGGCTAAATGTTTCAGTCGCCTTAAGCGATTGAAAGAAAATGGAACCTCAATACTTTTTGTCTCACACGCCACAGAACAGATCGTTACGCACTGTGACCTGGCCGTCTTGCTTGACGGCGGGCTTTTGAAAGCTTCTGGCAAGCCAAAAATAGTTGTAAATCAGTATCTTGATATACTCTTTGGTAAGAAAGGTAAAGATAATCAAAGAGAAGCAGTCGCAAAACAGATTAAAGATGCAGCAGCTGGTGAAAAAGAACGTTTAGAAAGGATTGAACATCCTGCTGAAAAAACCAATTCCGTGAAAAGTTCACTACTGAATGGGGTTTTTGAAAGTCGAATGAATTATAACCCTAACGAATTCAGATGGGGCGATAAAGCGGCAGAAATTACCGATTTTTATTTAGAACAAAATGATACTGCTTATCCATCTTCTTTTGAGCACCATGAAAATATAAAATTGATGGTTAAAGTGGTCTTCAATGAACTTGTTATAAGGCCAATTTTCGGGTTTGCAATAAAAACTAAAGAAGGCGTTACTATTTATAATACAAATAGTGAATGGCAGGAGATAACGCCTTTAACGGAAGGGAAATCCGGTAGAGAAGCTATTGTTAAGATTGATTTCCCGAATATTTTATATGAAGGTGATTATTTCCTCTCCCTTGGTGTTGCAAGTAGTGATACCCACGGGGAAGTAGTTCCTCATGATCGCCGTTATGACTCCATTCACATTTCTGTAGCACCAGTAAGCACATTTACGGGTTTTGCAGATCTAAGCGCAAAAATTGAGATTGATCATGAATAGCTTATTGCAGACACTCATCAGTTCTGATTTTGTTCGTAATGAAGATAAAGTCTGGCATGCAAAAGAAATTGGTGAATTTGCTTATAATGATGGCGATGAGGCTGAACTCTATCTTCTGAGGGTCATCAAAAACGCGAAAGATAAGAGCTGCCGCTCAACCGAACTTGCAAGTAAGATGATTGATTGGCCTTCAACCTATCATCTGACCTCACGCAGAGCCAATTTACTGCGGCCTTTCGAAAGTCATTTTAAAAATAAGCGCGTTCTTGAGATTGGCTGCGGTTGCGGCGCCATTACGCGTTTTTTAGGCGAAGCTGGTGCTGAAGTAGTTTCTGTTGAAGGTAGTTTTCGCAGGGCGTCGATTGCAAGAGCAAGATGTGAAGATTTGAACAACGTAGAAGTTATCTGCTCGTCAAGCGATAAGCTTCCTGACCTGGGCAAATTTGATTACGTTCTGCTGATCGGCGTACTGGAATACGCAAGGATGTTTTTAGGAGAAAATGGTCAGGCCATTTTACTTGATAGCTGCCGCTCGAAATTAGATGCTGATGGAAAATTATTTGTTGCTATTGAAAACAAAGTGGGTATCAAATATTTTGCTGGTGCTTTCGAAGACCACGTCGGGCAGCAGATGTATGGCATCAACAACAGTTATGAAAGTAATGGCGTTGTGACTTTTGGGCGTGAAGAGTTAAAATCCCTGGTCAGAGATGCTGGTTTTAACCATGTCGAAGAGTATCTTCCACTGCCTGATTATAAATTACCAACCGATGTTGTAACTCCTCTGGGCTGGAAGAAGTATTCTAAGCAGTTGAGCCAGATAGCTGTTGAAAGTGCACATAAAGATATTCAGGGAATCGCTGAACCTGTATTCTCTATTGAGCAGGCTTTAAAGTCTGTATGGAGAAATGAACTTAGTGCTGATTTATCAAATTCTTTTTTATTTGTCGCTTCACCAAATCAATTTAGCTATGAAGATAATACCCTTCTGCATCATTATTCAGACGGTCGTTTACCAGAATATAATAAAAATCTGATTATAATTGAAAACGACTCTAACGACCTGGAAGTTCTTACGTCGAGCGCGAATAAAAATTTCGTCAAGCCTGATGAAAATCATAATTTTTTCCATGAAAGTGTCGAAAGAACACCTTTCTTCCCAGGTGAAAGCTTATGGCTGAATTTAATTGATATATTAAATAAGCCTGGTTGGAAAAAAACTGATATCCAGGCTTGGCTTGATTCCTGGATCAGGATTATTGTGCGCGAAGAAAATATTGAAACCAGCATTGATAAAGATACTTTATTGCCTGGAAAGTACAACGATGCAATGCCATTCAATATCCTGGTTGATGGCAAGAATAATGTAAAGTTTATCGATCTTGAATGGATAGCTCAGGAGAGTATTTCATTAGGCTATATAGTATTCAGGGGTGTTCTGCATTCATTATTACGAGTAACATCTGTATCAAACTCAATTGATGGAGAGAACCTGAATTTGCAGCAGTTGCTTGAAGATATTCTTTTATCTTCAACGTTAAATATTGAGCTTGGAGATGTAGAATCATACTGGGAACGCGAGTTTGTTTTTATGGAACAAACGCAAATTGGCGATGTAGCTAATATCAGAAATGCCTTTTCTAAGGCGGTACTTAAAACCCGAGTTTCTTTGATTGATTACGCTGTAAGAAACGCAGCGCTGCAATCAAAAATCACAGAATACGAGACTATAGTGAAAGATTCAATTAACAAGGAACGTGTTGAACTGTCAGAGATTTACGACAAAAAAATCGCTTCTCTAACTGACATTCACGACGAAAATGTAGCCTCTTTAAAGGCTATCGTGCAGGCTTTTGAACAACAAAATGCAGAGTTGTCAGAAACCAACGAACTTCTCCATAAAAGTATCCTTGATCAAAAAGAGATGCTCGAAAGATTGGAGCAAGAGAATAGCAAATTACATCAGGATGTTAATAACAACATAAATTCTGCATCCTCAGATAAAACCAGATTGTTGCAGTTGGAAAAACAAAATCATAATAATACTCTTAAAATTAATGAGCTGAATGCTGAAGTTAATAGGTTGATTTCTACTAACTCCTGGAAAATTACTAAGCCCCTAAGATTTTCCATGAGATTATTACGTGGACAACATCAAATCGCATTACAACCTTTAAAAAGCAACTTGCGTAACAAGCTAAAAGGGCTTTATTATCAAGCGCCTGTTCAGTATCGTCGGCAGTTATTAGAAATTGCGTTTAAAGTCAGACCAACATGGTTTGTAAATCATCCTGAGTATCAAAAGCTAAACGGTAGTTTTTCTAATATTGAGTCTAATATTCAACAGTTGTTAGTTGATATTGACTCACTACCTGCGACTATCTCTGCCAGACCACAAAATGTGGCGTTGCATTGCCATATATTTTATCATGATTTAATTTCTGAATTTTCTCATCATATATCGCAGGTCCCCTTTGAACTGGATGTTTTTGTATCAGTAACTACCCAAGAAGGTCTGACAACCTGTAAAAGTGAACTAGAAAAACTTCCTAATATCAGGAAACTTGTTGTCGAGATCGTGCCTAACAGAGGTCGGGATATTGGACCTATGTTTGCTCACTTCGGTAGTAGGCTAAAAGTTTACGATTATGTGGGTCACATTCAGAGTAAAAAATCACTCTATAATGCTGGTGCAACGTTAGGATGGCGTGAATACTTGTTTAATGCACTTCTCGGTTCTAGAGAAAATGTTGAACGTATTTTCCATCAGTTTGAAACTAATCCAGCGTTAGGTATTGTCTATCCTCAAGCCTTTGTGCAAGTACCTTATGCGGCATTTACATGGCTTGCTAACAAAGCAGATGGTCATCGCCTATGTAATATGATGGGCATCGAAATGCCTGAAGCATATTTTAACTTTCCCGCAGGTTCAATGTTTTGGGCGCGCATGAGTGCTATGCGACCACTTTTTGATTTAAATCTTAAGTTGGAAGATTTCCCTGAAGAGCTAGCTCAGAATGACGGTACTGTTGCGCATGCTATCGAGCGCCTTCTTGGTATAGTTCCAACCGCACTAAATTATGAGTCTTTAATTATCAAAGATAAACAGTCACCATCATGGTCAACATTTAGATTTGATCAGCAGTATTTTGGCCGTACATTTGATATGTATCAATATCTCTTTAACGATCATGATACTCATCTGGTCGCATTTGATATTTTTGATACCATTTTAACACGACCACTATTAAATCCTGATCATACTAAAAAAATTGTTGTTCAATATCTTGAAGAGCACGAAAAAGAAGTATTTATAAAGCATCGCGCCAATGCTGAGGCTCAGGCAAGGAACAATGCTGACAGAGATGTAGATATCTATAACATATACAAAGTTTTTGCGAAAATAACGGGATATTCAGAAGAGAGATGTAAACAGATTGCTGATTTAGAATCTAAAGTAGAATACTCTTCTGTTTATCTCAGGCCTGATGCCAAAGAGCTCATGTTGCGTGCTAAAAATGCAGGTAAGAAAGTCGTGTTAGTAAGCGATATGTTCTTAAGCAAAAGTACGATTATCGATATGCTTAATAAGTTCGATATTAGTTGCTGGGACGAACTTTATCTTTCTTCAGATATAGGTTACAGGAAAGATACAGGTAAACTTTATGAATACGTTTTCGAGAATGAAGGCATCAAAGGTGAAAATCTGGTTATGATTGGCGACAATGAGAGATCTGATCTCCAGTTGCCTGCTGATTTCTTTAAAACCAGATGTCTTCATTTATTAAGAGCCAATGATATTGCGAAATCATTGACTGACTATAAGCCTCTTGTTGGAGATCTTTCGATTTCTAATGATTTGAATAATGAAATTACGCTAGGTTTGATTATTCAGAAAAATCTCAATAAGGTTGCTTCGATTGAGCCAGATGATTTGAGGCTTTACAGTGAAAGACCATATCAACTCGGTTATAATTTAGTCGGACCTTTATTAATTTCATTCTGTGACTGGCTTTATAAGAAGTCTTATGATACCAACACTCAGCATTTATTCTTCCTTGCGAGGGAAGGTAAAATAATTAAAGAAGTTTTCGACAAGTGGAACGCCACATATGAAAAACCAATTCCAGGTTCATCGTATCTGCAACTTTCACGCCGCTCAGTCAATGTTCCTAAAATTAAGAACTTCGAACATGTTAAAGAGATTGCAGCAATTGATTTTTATCCGAATGAGTTAGCGACATTTCTTTTTGAGCGATATGGTCTCGAGCTAAATAACGAAAAATGGCAAGAGATCTTTGATAAGGGATTATGGAATAATTCAAGAAAAGTCGAAGTCAGGAATAAAGATATTTCAAACATTGAACCTGTTCTTCAGTATTTGCTACCCGAAATTATGGAGTGTGCGAGTAATGAGAATAAAGCAATGAGCCATTATCTTGAAAGTACTGGGATCACTTACAAACAAGATGTGGCCATTGTCGACGTCGGCTATTCAGGAACGATTCAGAAATCTTTGATACAACTCTTAGATAAGCCAGTTAATGGTTTCTATATGGCAACATCTAATCTGATTCGTAATGATTTAAATCCTCAGGCTCTTGCCGAGGGGTGCTTTGTTAGCAACTCTTTGGAAAATTTTGCAGATTCCAGAATTTTCAGTAAAAGCTTTGCTCTTGAGCAATTATTAAGTGCCAATGATGCTCAAATTGCCAAATATGTTCTTTCTGAAAATGGTGAGCTTGAAAAAGTATTCAAACCTTTACGTGATGAAGAGTTGGCTACTCAACCAATTCGTAATGAACTGCAGAGAGGTATTATGGACTTTGTTGCAGCTGCGATTGAAATCAAGTCTGACTTTTACCCTCTGTTTACTCCATCACTTTATGTGGCGGACAAGTTATATACTGGGTTCGTTGATTCCGGAAAAGATAAGCAAAATAGCGTATTGCAACAATTGGTTCTTGATGATGATTATTGCGGTCGTGGTTTGGTGAGTTAAAAGCACGTTAATATCTGATATGGATGCTTTAGGGCATCCATATTATTTTGGTGAAATAAATGAATACTTCCAAGGTTGCTATTATAATGGGTTCATATAATGGCGAGGGTTTTATTAAGCAGCAGCTGAATTCAATAAAAGGACAAAGTTTTGAAGATTGGTTCCTATGGATTTCAGATGATAATTCCACTGATTCAACCATTGATTATATAACTGATTTTCTTAATGAAAATAAAGGCGCAGGAAAGCTTTTAACCGGCCCTGGAAAAGGGTTTAATGAAAATTTTAAATCTTTAATTATGAATGAAGCGATACGTTCTGAGTATTACGCTTTCTCAGATCAGGACGATATTTGGGCAAAATCAAAGCTTAAGAGAGCTGTTGAATGGCTTGATACTGTTCCCTCTGAGGTCCCAGCTTTTTTTTGTAGTCGAACAGAGCTTATTGATCAGGATAATGAATTTATTGGTTTTTCACCGGAATTTAAAAAAAAGCCCGACTTCAAAAATGCGCTAATTCAAAATATTGCCAGTGGTAACACAATGGTGTTTAACCATGCTGCGCGTGAATTACTTAAACTTTCACTTAGCGGTCCTGTTGTAATTCATGACTGGAGCCTGTATTTAGTTGTTACTGCATGCGGTGGGCAAGTGTTCTACGATTCTTCCCCGTCTGTTTTTTATCGCCAGCACACAGCAAATGTTATTGGCAATAGCATGGGATTAAAGCAACGTTTCAGAAACTACAAACTTGCGTCTCAGGGCAGAAGGCAAGTCTGGAATGATACAAACATTTCTATGCTTGAAAGAATCTATCCGCATCTGACAGTTGAAGCAAAAAAGACACTTCATCTATTTCGTTCAATTCGACAAAGGTCTTTATTAAAAAGAGTATTAAGCTTAAAAGAATCAGGTGTTTATCATCAACAACTGATAGGGACACTGACTACTTTTGTTCACACATTAATGAATCGTATGTAAAATTGGTGTTTTAGTGAAAATAATTGCCTCGTTAGTTTCTCTACAAGCACACTTACTCTGATATAGAGAAAACCTTAAGTTCACTCATTTCAGAAAAGAGTGTCGATAAAATATGTATAGTCGACAATGGATCTCATTGCGAATGGTTAAATAAGTTTGCTCACCCTAAAGTCAATATTATAAAGCTGCCTGTGAACAGAGGGTTTGGCAGTGGCCATAATGCCACTTTTAAACATTTCTGGAAAAGTTCGAATTTTTTCTTGATCTGCAATCCTGATATTTCTTTTTCTCCCGGCCAGGTCGATAATCTTTACGAATTTAGTATTCAACAAAAAAGTGGTCTTGCAATCCCTAAAGTTATTTATCCCGATGGAAGTTTACAGCATGGATGTAAACTCCTTCCTGAACCACATCAGCTTTTTCTTCGTCGTTTTTGGCCAGCATTGGCTGAACGTATAAACATTAAATATGAACTTCGTGAAGCTGATTACGAAAAAGTTTTCTTTGCACCCTCGCTCTCTGGATGTTTCATTCTCGTTAGCCAATTTGCACTAGAGAGCGTCAGGAATTTTGATGAGAGATTCTTTCTTTATTTAGAAGATGTCGATTTTAGCCGGAGAGTTTGTGCTTCTGGCTATCCTGTCCTTTATTGTCCTTATTCAACAGTGGTTCATGAATCTCAGCGTCGTTCCTATAAAGATGTTAAGTTTCTTTTTTATCATATTTCTTCGGCAGTACGATACTTCAATAAGTGGGGCTGGTTTAAGGACAATGAGAGAGATAAATTAAATAGTCGATGTCTTTCATCTCTTAATGGAAATAAATAATTTCCGGCTTGTAACATACTGATACTTTCTGTTTTGAAAGGTCGGTTTACGGCTTTGGTTTTTTTATATACGGACCAGTCTACTTTGCTTGTTATTTAGTGCTTCTGGCGTTTAAATTTAAGATGTCAATGCTCATATTGTGCTAATGAACTCTATTAATTAATGTTAAATAACGTTTCAGATTAATCAAATCTACCGAATTTTATTTATTTGAGTTATATTGAAGTGTTATTTCCGCTAGGCCTATACGGCACAGTTAGTGACTTTCAGACAGGAGTAAATATGTCCAAGCAACAGATCGGCGTTGTAGGTATGGCAGTGATGGGCCGCAATCTGGCTCTTAACATTGAGAGCCGCGGTTACACTGTTTCAATCTTCAACCGTTCACGCGAAAAGACTGATGAAGTCATCGCCGAGAACCAGGGCAAGAAGCTTGCTCCTTTTTACACCGTTGAAGAGTTTGTTGAATCGCTGGAAAAACCTCGTCGTATCCTGCTGATGGTTCAGGCGGGTGAAGCGACTGACAAGACTATCGCCTCACTGACTCCACACCTGGATAAAGGCGACATCCTGATTGATGGCGGTAACACCTTCTATAAAGACACCATCCGTCGTAACAAAGAACTGTCTGACCAGGGCTTCAACTTCATCGGTACCGGCGTTTCCGGCGGTGAAGAGGGCGCACTGAAAGGTCCATCCATCATGCCTGGTGGCCAGAAAGAAGCCTACGAGCTGGTTGCGCCGATTCTGGATAAGATCGCGGCGCGTGCGGAAGATGGCGAAGCCTGTGTGGCCTATATCGGTCCGGACGGCGCGGGCCACTACGTGAAGATGGTTCACAACGGCATCGAATATGGCGACATGCAGCTGATCGCAGAAGCCTATGCGCTGCTGAAAGGCGCACTGGGCCTGAACAACGAAGAGCTGGCTGAGACCTTCACCGACTGGAACAACGGCGAGCTGAGCAGCTACCTGATTGACATCACCAAAGATATCTTCACCAAGAAAGACGAAGACGGTAAATACCTGGTTGATGTGATTCTGGATGAAGCAGCAAACAAAGGCACCGGTAAATGGACCAGCCAGAGTTCACTGGATCTCGGTGAGCCTCTGTCACTGATCACCGAGTCTGTCTTCGCCCGTTATCTCTCCTCGCTGAAAACGCAGCGTGTTGCGGCCTCTAAAGTACTGAGCGGTCCACAGGCGAAAGCCTTCACTGGCGACAAAGCGGAGTTCATCGAGAAAGTTCGTCGCGCGCTGTACCTCGGTAAAATCGTCTCTTATGCGCAGGGCTTCTCACAGCTGCGTGCCGCGTCAGAAGAGAACAACTGGGATCTGCACTACGGGGAAATCGCGAAGATCTTCCGCGCTGGCTGCATCATCCGTGCCCAGTTCCTGCAGAAGATCACTGATGCTTATGAAGCCGATGCAGGCATCGCTAACCTGTTGCTGGCTCCGTACTTCAAAGATATCGCGGATCAGTATCAGCAGGCGCTGCGTGATGTCGTTTCTTATGCGATTCAGAACGGTATCCCGACGCCAACCTTCTCTGCGGCGATCGCTTACTATGACAGCTATCGTTCAGAAGTGCTGCCTGCTAACCTGATTCAGGCGCAGCGTGACTACTTTGGTGCGCATACCTACAAGCGCATTGATAAAGACGGTGTGTTCCACACCGAGTGGTTAGACTAATCACTAAAAAGGGCTTCCCGAGGGAAGCCCTTTTTTATCCTACCAGCAAATCCCCGCTCCGAATCTCTCGCTCACCTGCCAGCCGCACCACCAGCATGCCCGCTGTCGCAAACCTTACCCAGTGCCTTGCATAGAGAATACCGCCATACTCTGCGACCAGCGGCGTAATATGGTCGGTCAGCGGATCAACAATCTCAGCCACCACTTCTCCCGGACGAATCAGTGCGCCCAGCGGTTTGCGATGCAAAATCAACCCTGAAACCGGCGAATGAATATATTCACAGCCCGCTAACGGCGTTGGTGGATTTTTCAGGGAAGGGGAGGCCGCCGACGATCCTTCGCTGTGACGTTCTTTAATCACGCTCGCCTCTCCCGGTGCTTCAGCAACGTCAGGTACGTTCAAACCAATCGGCCCGTCATTGATTGCTACCACATCATCGCCGCCCGCGCTCGCCGGGACCAGTTCATCGCCACCAATGACGGGCGCGGCCACCTCTACGGAAATTGAAGGTTCGCTGTAGCCGATATAGCCGCCTTCCTGCAGCGCTGAAATAATCGCCTCCGCGTCTTTCTCGGCCTGTTCAGGCGACACATCACGCATGCCTCGCAACTCCAGTGTCACTGGCAGCAGTCCGCGTGGCATCGGGTAATCCTTACCAAATCGCTCTGCCAGCGTCAGCCAGGGTTCGCAGCAGGCTTCATCAAACGGCTCTCCACCGGAGATCTGCGCCAGCAGCTGTACTTCACTGCCTAACCAGCGCGCCAGCGGCTCAATGTCCGGCCAGGCGTGCGGCGTCGTGTAGAGGTGCGGCACGGCTTCCCAGTCACAGTGCAGGTCAATCATCAGATCGGCCTGACTGGCCATCCGCATCAGCGTAAAGCGCTGCGCATCCAGCTCGGTTTTTGGCACGGTATCGCGATAGTGGCGATCAATTGCCTCGCGGATCAGACTCTTATTCTGCGTTTCACTCTGGGTCAGACTTTCAGCCAGCCCGGCCGCCAGGGTTGCGCCCAGTGACGGGAAACGGCGGTTGAAGTCCTGGCCAGAGAGCGTATGGAATCGGCCCAGATGGGTGCCATGCCAGTGCTGTCCCAGCGCCAGTGGATTGGCAACTGGCACCAGTGTAAAGGCGGCTTTAAGTTGACCGGCGGACTCCAGCGCCTGTAGTCGCTGCTTTAAAAACCACGCCACCGCCATACCGGGCAGTTCGTCGCCATGCAGGGCAGCCTGGATATAAACCTGACGCTGGTAATCTTCACCGAAATGGAAACTGATGATTTCACGCTGGGTGCCTAAAGAGGCGCTTAACAGTGGATGATGTTGTTGATGCATACCGTGTTAATGTCCTTTAATCGGCAAAGGACGACAGCGCGCCGTCCCGAAAAAGTTAGAGTATAGTGCCGGATCGCGGTGAGGACGAAAAAGGATGACCGCGAGGTTACTGCTGGATAGAGATATCCGTGGCGAAGTAGCGCTTCTGAATCTGGTCAAAGGTGCCGTTCTTTTTGATTTCGGCAAAGGCATTATCCAGTGCGGTTTTCAGTTCGGTATCGCCTTTGCGCAGGCCAATAGCCGTGCCGGGGCCGATAATCGGATCCTGAATAATCGGTCCAGCCAGTTCAAAATCTTTGCCCTGCGGATGCTTCAGGAAGCCGATGGCCGCCTGTGCCGCATCGGTGAATACCGCATCCAGTCGGCCTGAAACCAGATCGCTTTCAACCTGTGCCTGATCGCCATAAGGCACTACGGTCACACCGTGAGGCTGCCATTTTGCCAGCGCATAGCGCTCCTGAACCGTTCCCTGTTCTACGCCGACCGTTTTTCCTTTCAGGGATTCAACGGTGGGCAGGATGCCAGCGCCTTTACGGGCAATCAGCTGGGTGTGGGTGTCATAGAGTGGAACAGTGAAATCGATCTGCTTCAGGCGCTCTTCGGTAATGCCCATGTCAGACAGAATGGCATCAAATTTACGCGCTTTAAGGGCCGGGATCATGCCGTCAAACTGGCTTTCAACCCAGACACATTTTGCCTGCATCTGAGTACAGAGCGCATTGCCCAGATCAATATCAAAGCCGACCAGCTTGCCCTGTGGCGTTTTCGATTCGAAGGGCGGATAGGTCGGATCGACCGCGAAACGCACCTGTTCGATTTTTGCCTGCGCGCTAAAAGCGCAGCCTGCCATAACCGCCACAGCCAGCGTCTGACGCAGGCGTTGAGTGAAAATGTTCATGATTTTGCTCTTATTCTGTCGTGATGAGTGATTATGCAGAGTATCGCCGGGCTGCCGGGATGGCAATTACTGCGTAATCGCCACCACGTCAGCCGCGCATAACGCGCGATAATCTTCGGTATTCAGGATCACTGAGCGTTCCAGCAGACCGGCGTTAAACGCGATCGCCGGATAACGTTCAAACAGCGCGGAGTCCACAATCAGCCTGAGGTCAGGATGAAAGCTGAACGGTGGTATCGCCCCGAATACGCAGCCGGTCAGCAGAGCGGTCTCCGCCGGGCTGGCGAGTGAAGCGCGTCGACCGCCTACTGCTGCCGCGACTTTGCCCAGATCGGCCTGCCGGTCGGCCGGTAATACCGCCAGCACATGCTGCTTAATGCCATTGCCTTTCACATGACAGACCAGCGCTTTCGCGCCCTGACCGATTTCGGTGCCGCGTATCGCCGCAACCGCTTCACATTTGCCGGTCGCCTCATGTTCCATCAGGCGATAACGCGCCTGGTGTTGCTCGAGCAGAGCGATTAACTTTTCATGGGTGGTCACGGTGCTCTCCTGCGGTCAGTTGCAGCATCAGTGTCTGCAGCATATGCGGCTGACGTGGCAATATGCCGGTTTTCAGACCCAGCGGTTTAAGCGCCCGGTTGAGGGTGCTCAGCGTGGTATTGTCCCTGTCCTGTTCAATATCTGACAGTGTGCGGCGGCTAATCCCGGCCAGCGCGGCATAACGTTCCTGAAAGAATCCCAGCACGTTTTTGCGAAGCTGCATCAGGAGCTCGCCCTGTGACAGTTTCTCTTCAGGAAACTGCTGAGTAAGGTTCAGCAGCATCGCTTCGCGTTCCAAAGGTGACAGCGTTTTTTTCATAGTTGCCAGCCTTTAATACGCTGATCAAGATAATCGTACGCAAGTAAGGCGGCGCTTTCACGGCCCTGGAGGGGATGCTGAATATTGAGTTGGGCGGCATTATACCAGCGGCCCTTAATAAATAGCTGGAGTGTGCGCATGGCAACACCTGTTGAGCAATATTATGCTCAACAATAGCGTTTAATTTTTGAGAAGGATTCTGCTCAGAATCCGCCTGTAAAACGAAATTCTGAGCAGCATATTGCACAATTACTTATGGCGGTTGCGCAGGTTGTTAATCACCGCGCTGAAGTCGAGATTCTGATCCTGTAACAACACCATCAGGTGATAGACAAGGTCTGAAGCTTCATTGGTCAGTTCATCCCGATCGTTGACGGTCGCCGCCAGCGCGGTCTCAACGCCTTCTTCACCCACTTTCTGCGCGATGCGCTTCGTGCCGCTGGCGTAGAGCCGTGCAGTGTAAGAGCTTTCAGGGTCAGCCGTTTTGCGCGACGCCAGCAGCTCTTCCAGCTGATAGAGGAAGGTCCATTCAGGCACAGCCGGAGAGAAGCAGCTGGTGGTGCCGAGATGGCAGGTCGGGCCAATCGGGTTCGCCAGTACCAGCAGTGTGTCGTTGTCGCAGTCAGGCGTGATGCTTACCACCTGCAGAAAGTTGCCGGAGGTCTCGCCTTTGGTCCACAGACGGTTTTTGGTGCGGGAGAAAAAGGTGACATTGCCTTCTGCCAGGGTTTTTTCCAGCGCTGCCGGGTTCATGTAGCCATGCATCAGCACTTCGCCTGAGACGTTGTGCTGAACGATGACCGGCATCATGCCCTGTGTTTTATCCCAGTCGAGAAGGGCCTGTTGTTGTTGAGTTAGCACGCGCGAATCTCCACTCCGTTGTCGATCAGAAAGCTCTTCAGCTCACCAATATTAATAATCTGCTTATGGAATACCGAGGCGGCTAAAGCACCATCGACATTCGCCTCGGTAAACGCCTCCAGGAAGTGCTGCATGGTGCCTGCGCCGCCAGAGGCGATCAGGGGCACGTTGCAGACTTCACGCATTTTCTTCAGCTGCACCAGGTCATAGCCGTTACGCACGCCATCCTGATTCATCATGTTTAGCACGATCTCGCCTGCGCCCAGTTTCTGCACTTCCTGCACCCACTCCAGCGTTTCCCACTGCGTCACGCGGGTGCGTGCTTCGTCACCGGTATACTGATTCACCTGATACTTGCCGCTGGCCTCGTCAAACCAGGTATCGATGCCGACCACGATACACTGCACGCCAAACCGGTCTGCGAGGCGGGTGATGAGCGTGGGATCGGCAAGCGCCGGGGAGTTAATCGAGATCTTATCCGCACCAAACTCCAGAATACGTGCCGCGTCTTCAGGGGTTTTGATGCCGCCCGCGACGCAGAATGGAATATCGATCACTTCCGCAACGCGTGATACCCAGCTTTTGTCGACGACGCGGCCATCAGATGAGGCGGTGATGTCATAGAAGACCAGTTCGTCTGCTCCTTCAGCGGCGTAGCGCTGCGCCAGCGGCACGATGTCGCCGATGATTTCGTGATTGCGAAACTGTACGCCTTTGACCACCTGACCGTCACGTACGTCCAGACAGGGAATTATCCGTTTTGCCAGCATGCGATCGCCTCCGAAACTGTGAATTTATTTTCCAGCAGCGCACGTCCGACAATCACGCCCTGAACGCCGCTGCCGCGCAGGGCGGCGATATCATTGAGGTCGCCAATGCCACCCGAGGACTGGAAAGCGATCGTCGGGAAGCGCGCCGTGACTTCCTGATAGAGCGCAACATTGGAACCGCTCAGGGTGCCGTCGCGGGAAATATCGGTGCACAGCACATGCTTCAGGCCCACCTGCTGAAAGTCGGTAACCACCTCTTCCAGGGTAACACCCGCCGCTTCCTGCCAGCCACTGATCGCCACTTCTTTGCGGTTACTGGCGTCAATGCGCACATCTAACGCCAGCACAATCGCCTCTGCGCCAAACTCCGCGAACCACCGTTTGACCTCTTCAGGCTCTTTCACAGCAGTGGAACCGACCACCACACGACTCGCACCCGCTTCCAGCAGCGCGTGCACATCGTCACGGCTGCGAATGCCGCCACCCACCTGCACCGTCACATCAACGCCGTCCAGCAGGGATTTCAGCAGCGTAATCTGGCGTTTCGCCGGATCTTTCGCGCCGGTTAAATCCACCAGATGCAGCACAGTCGCGCCCTGGCTTACGTAATCTTTCAGACGTGGCAGCGGCTCACTGCCGTAATCACGCTGCTGGCCATAATCGCCCTGATGCAGACGAACCACTTTGCCGTCAATTAAATCTAACGCGGGGATAATCATTACATCTCCAGGAAGTTTTTCAGCAACTGCGCGCCCGCTTTGCCCGAGCGTTCCGGATGGAACTGGACGCCGAAGAAGTTATCTTTCTGCACCGCGGCGGTGAACGCTTCACCGTAGTGACACTGGGCGATGGTGCTGGCGTTGACCGGCATGGCATAGCTGTGGACGAAGTAGAAATAGGATCCTTCATCAATGCCGCGGAACAGATGATTGCCCGCCTGCGCGGTAATCTGGTTCCAGCCCATGTGCGGCAGCGGCAGGCCGTGGGTGTCCATGAGTGACACCGGCTCATCGATAATGCCCAGCGTCGGCACGCCGCCGTTTTCATCGCTGCCGCGTCCCAGCAGCTGCATACCCAGACAGATCCCCAGCACCGGCTGGGTACAGGCTTTTACCAGATCGATCAGGTCACGCTCTTCCAGTTGCTTCATTGCCGCCTGCGCGGTGCCTACGCCTGGCAGAAACAGTTTGTCGGCGCGCAGCACCACATCGGAATCGCGGCTCACTTCCGGGGTATAGCCCAGACGTTCAATTGCCCATTTCACCGACGAGAGATTGGCGCAACCGGTATCCATGATCACCACGTTCATCACAGCACTCCCTTCGAACTCGGCAGGGTATTACCCTCAACGCGGATCGCCTGGCGCAGCGTACGACCAAAGGCTTTAAACAGGCTCTCGACGCGATGATGGTCATTCTTGCCTTTGGTTTTCAGATGCAGGGTGCTCATCATGGCGTAAGAGAGCGAGCTGAAGAAGTGCTCGACCATCTCAGTGCTGAGGTCGCCCACGCGTTGATAGTTGAACTCTGCTTTGAACTCGATGTGCGGACGGCCGGAGATATCCAGCGCGCAGCGCGCCAGGCATTCATCCATCGGCAGCACAAAGCCGAAACGGCCAATGCCACGCTTGTCGCCCAGCGCCTTCAGCAGCGCTTCGCCCAGTGCCAGACCGGTATCTTCCACCGTGTGGTGATCGTCAATATAGAGATCGCCTTTCACTTCAATGTTCATGCGGAAGCCGCCGTGCACCGCAATCTGGTCCAGCATGTGGTCGAAGAAACCCACGCCGGTATTAATCTTGCTGCCGCCTTCGCGATCCAGCCAGAGTTCGACCCGAACCTGCGTCTCTTTCGTGTTGCGCTGCACCAGCGCATGGCGGTCACGCTGGGTCAGACGCTGCTGAATGGTCTGCCAGTTCTCGCCGTCAGCGCCGTAGCGGATAGGCTGAATGCCCATGTTCTCCGCCAGCTGCACGTCGGTCAGACGATCGCCAATCACATAACTGTTGGCGGTATCCAGCGCGCCTTCTGCCAGCCAGGCTTCTACCATTTTCGTTTTCGGCTTGCGGCAGTCGCAATGATCGTCCGGCATGTGCGGGCAGATCAGCACATCGTCAAACGCGATGCCCTGCGAGGTCAGGACCTGCATCATCAGATTGTGCGGCCCATCAAAATCCGCCTGCGGGAAACTGGCGGTGCCAAGACCATCCTGGTTGGTAATCATCACCAGGCGATAACCGGCGGCCTGCAGCGCCAGCAGCGCCGGGATAACGTCTGGCTCAAATGCCAGTTTATCCAGTCTATCCACCTGGTAATCCTCAGGCGGCTCAGAGATTAACGTACCGTCGCGGTCAATAAAAAGGGTCTTCTGACTCATGCTTGCTCCAGAGAAAAGGCTTGCAGCGCGGCGATCGCTCGTTCGCACTCTTCACGCGTGCCGATGGAGATGCGCAGGCATCCCGACAGGCCCGGATTTTTGTTCTGATCACGCAGGATAATGCCCTGATCCCATAAGGTTTTGAAGACTTTTGGGGAATCGGTAAAGCGCGCCAGCACATAGTTGGTTTCGCTGGGAAAAACCTGCTCAACGCAGGCCAGCTGCGCCAGTTCAGCCAGCAGCCAGCTGCGATTGTCGTTCAGCTGGACCACATGCTCACGCATCAGCGCAATGCCTTGCTCGCTCAGCGCCTGACCCGCCACGTCCGCTACCGGCGTCGCCAGCGGGTAGGGCGCAATCACCTTCATCAGTAGGTCGATCACCGGCTTATTCGCCAGCGCAAACCCACAACGCAGGCCCGCCAGCGCAAAGGCTTTTGAAAGGGTACGCAGAATGACCAGATGCGGATAATCCTTCAGCCAGCCGGTCAGCGTCGCCTGCGGGCAGAATTCAATATAGGCTTCATCGGCTACCACCAGCGCTTTACCGGCGGTCATCGCCAGTAACTGGCGGATGTCGTCCTGATTAATCAGGTTGCCGGTCGGGTTGTTCGGGCTGCAAAGGTAAACGACTTTGACGCCATCAAGCTGTTCCGCGATAGCGGGCAGGTTGAGCTGCCAGTCGCTAAGCGCCGGAACGGTGCGATATTCAATGCCGATGGTTTCGGCGCTGACGCTGTACATGCCATAGGTCGGCGGACAGAACAGAATCGCATCCTGTCCCGGCTCACAAAAGGCACGCATGATTAGTTCGATGGCTTCATCCGCGCCACGGCTGACCAGCACCTGCTCCGGCGTTAAACCTGCGTAAGCCGCATAGCGCTCAATAACCAGCTTTGGCTGACATTCGGGATAGCGGTTCAGCGTCTGTTGCGACAGCTCAAACGGCACCGGCAGCGGGAATTCGTTGGCATTGAGCCAGACATCACCGTTGCCACCCAGACGACGCGCCGACATATAAGGCGTCAGAGCGCGCACATTCGCGCGCGCCAGCTGCTCAATATCCTGACTCATGCTTGCTCCTTCAGTGCGGCAACGCGCAGGGTGACGGCATTCTTGTGGGCATCCAGCTGCTCAGCGGCGGCCAGGGTTTCAATCGTGGCGGCCAGATTCAGGAAGCCCTGCGGCGTCAGCTCCTGCACCGTCATGCGTTTCTGGAAGTCGGCCAGGCCCAGGCTGGAACAGGTCGACGTATAACCGTAGGTCGGTAACACGTGATTCGTGCCCGAGGCATAATCGCCCGCGGACTCCGGCGACCAGTCGCCTAAGAAGACTGAACCGGCGCTGGTGATCGACTCCACCAGATCGCGCGGCTGACGGGTCTGCAGAATCAGGTGCTCAGGGCCGTAGAGATTGGAAATCTCAACGCATTGCTCAAGGTCGCGCGCCACGATCAGGCGGCTGCTCTCCAGCGCCTGACGCGCCGTGGCCGCACGCGGCAACTGTGCCAGCTGCTGCTCAACCGCGACCGCGACCGCCTCGGCCAGCTTTAATGAAGGCGTCAGCAGAATAACCTGCGAGTCGGGCCCATGCTCTGCCTGTGAGAGTAAATCAGACGCGACAAACGCGGGCGTGGCGCCTTCATCCGCAATCACCAGCACTTCAGAAGGACCCGCCGGCATATCAATCGCCGCGCCATCGAGTCGCTGACTTACCTGACGTTTCGCTTCGGTCACCCAGGCGTTGCCCGGGCCAAAAATCTTGTCCACGCGTGGCACGGTTTCAGTGCCGAAGGCCAGCGCGGCGATAGCCTGCGCGCCGCCCACCTGGAACACCTCTTCTACGCCGCACAGCTGCGCGGCATAGAGGATCTCATCGGCAATCGGCGGCGGCGAACAGAGCACCACGCGGCCACAACCGGCGATACGGGCCGGAGTCGCCAGCATCAGCACGGTGGAGAAGAGTGGGGCGGAACCACCAGGAATATAAAGTCCGACCGATTTCACCGGGCGGGTGATCTGCTGGCAGCGCACGCCGGGCTGGGTTTCCACATCCACTGGCGGCAAAATCTGCGCGTTGTGGAAGGTTTCGATATTGCCCACCGCGACGGCCATCGCCTGCTTCAGCTCGGCACTCAGTTGGGCGCTGGCGTCTGCGATTTGCTGCGGCGTCACACGCAGATTTTCAACCTGCGCCTTGTCGAAGCGGGCGCTGAACTCGCGCAGCGCGTCATCACCGTTCAGCTTTACCTGCTCCAGCACGTTACGCACTGTCAGCGTGACGTTTTCAGAGGCGGCGATGGCAGGACGCAACAGCAGCGCCTGCTGCTGTTCGGAGGTGCACTGCTGCCACTCAATCGGGGTAGAAAAGGCCATGGCTTACTCCATCATCTTCTCAATAGGCAGCACCAGAATTGAACTGGCACCCAACGCTTTCAGTTTTTCCATGGTTTCCCAGAACAGGGTTTCGCTGCTGACCATGTGCATTGCCACGCGACTGACATCGCCTGCCAGCGGCAGAACGGTCGGACGCTCCGCGCCAGGCAGCAGGCTGATTACTTCTTCCAGCCGCTCACTCGGCGCGTGCAGCATGATGTACTTCGATTCACGCGCTTTAATCACGCCCTGAATACGGGTCATCATCTTGTCGATCAGCTCCTGCTTGGCGGCTGGCATCTCGCCGTCGCGCTGGATCAGGACGGCTTTTGAGCGATAGATGACTTCCACTTCACGCAGGCCATTCGCTTCCAGCGTGGCACCGGTGGAGACCAGATCGCAGATGGCATCCGCCAGACCGGCGCGGGTCGCCACTTCAACAGAGCCATTCAGCATACAGGTTTTAAAGCTGACGCCTTTTTTGTCGAGGTACTGTTTGAGCAGGTGCGGATAAGAGGTAGCGATGCGGGATTTATCGAGGCATTCCGGGCCGGTGTACTCGGCGTCTGTCGCCATCGCCAGTGACAGACGGCAACCGCCGAAATCCAGGCGACGCAGCGTAAAATAGCGCGGGTCTTCGCCCTGGGCACGGCGCGAGAGTAATTCCTCTTCCAGCACGTTTTCACCGATGATGCCGAGATCGACCACACCGTCCATCACCAGGCCAGGGATATCGTCATCGCGCACGCGCAGGATGTCGATTGGCATGTTCTCCGCAAACGCAATCAGGCGCTGTTGCTGAAGGTTGATTTTAACGCCGCAGCGCGCCAGCAGTTCGCGTGAATCATCACTTAAACGGCCAGATTTCTGCATAGCTATGCGTAAACGGGTGTTATCTAACATGGTTCCTGTCCTCTTAATCCTGTCCTGAAAGTGTGGTTGCGTCAGCCCATAAAAAAACCCCCGGAAGACGATCTTCCGGGGGTTCTCTTGCGTTCACACCACTGGAAGATCTTGAAAGTCTTCCAGCACCAATCGCCTGAAAGACTAGTCAGGATGATGGTGGTGATGATGGTTAAACTGAACGCGTGTCATAATAATCTCGTCGATGAATGAGTATTCATTTGTGGGGTTTAACCTAGCGAAGATGGCAGCACTTGGCAACACTTTTTTAAACAGGCGCTTCGGAAAGCGCTGAAACAGGTTGTTCTTGTTTGCAATCCGGGGGCAAACTACGGTGAAGTCAGGGTTGATGTTTCACGTCAGGAGTCAAAATGAAGAAGGTCGCGATTGTGGGACTGGGCTGGCTGGGTATGCCGCTGGCCACGGCGTTAACGGCGCGAGGCTGGCAGGTCACCGGCAGCAAAACCACGCCAGACGGAGTTGAAGCCGCACGCCGCTGCGGCATTGAGGCGTTCCAGCTGGAACTGACGCCGGAACTGCTGTGTGATGCTGCCGATATCGAGCCGCTCTTTAACGTCGATGCATTGATTGTCACGTTACCTGCCAGCCGTACAGCGGAAGGCGGTGAAGCTTATCTGCAGGCGGTGCAGAATGTGGTCGATACCGCGCTGGTGTATAAAGTGCCGCGCATCATCTTTACCAGCTCAACGTCAGTCTATGGTGGCATCTCTGGCATTAAACGGGAAAACAGCCCGCTGACCGCCGAAACGGTAGCCGGTAAAACCCTGGTTAAGCTGGAGAGCTGGCTGCACGATCTGCCAGGAACCAGCGTGGATATTGTGCGTTTGTCCGGTCTGGTCGGGCCAAAGCGTCATCCGGGACGCTTCCTCGCCGGTAAGCAGGATGTGGCAAATGGCTCGCAGGGCGTCAATCTGGTGCATCTGGATGACGTGGTTGAGGCGATTACGCTGCTGCTGCAGTCGCCAAAAGGGGGCCGGGTTTATAACCTTAGTGCGCCGAAACATCCGACGCGCGACACCTTCTATCCCGCCGTTACGCGCCAGCTTGGTCTGCAGCCGCCGCAGTTCGCGCCAGAGGCCGTAAAAGACAGCGGCAAGCTGATTGATGGGTCACGCATCTGTAGTGAACTCGGGTTTGAGTACCGCTATGACGACCCGGTGAAGATGCCGCTGGAGTAAAAATACTTTCATAAGGCGGGGAGGTTGCTACTTTGAGCCCATTAGGGCATTTTCTTCATTTATATTGTCGGATGGGATGACGAAATCCCATCCTAACAAACAATGACATTTTATAGCCAGCCATGTCAGCAATAAGCTTAAAGCTTAGTTTTTGATAAATCCCCTACCTTATTTTCAGTAACCATATATTAGAGTGTAGTCATAAATAGTTTGCGTCAGATTATTGCAAGAAATTTTTTAATTGAATAAATAATAGGCTTTGTTGTGAACGGCTTTTACGAAAACATTGTGCTGTGATTTATTAATTTGGATAAGACAGACATGGTTTTTATAATAAAAGCCCCGGAAGGGGCTTTAGGTATTACAGGCATCTGGTAGGATCATTTCCTTTGTACACACCATTGATACAATTTCCTGGGGATTGACCTAGTTTAACCACTACAACTTTGTTAACTGTAAATACAGAACCTTTACTCGGCCATAAGGGTGCGGAATTTATTTTCTTTATTTCTGAATTCACTTCAGCAAAATTTGCCGGAACTATTTTTGCTATTGCGGTAGCATTCATAAACGCTGAAATTCGCGCGGAATTACCTGCATCCCAGTTCAGGAAAGAACTGCCGAACATGTCATTATTTTTAGGTTTATTAACTAAGTCTATGTTCAGTGCGCCATAAAAATAGACTTTGACAGGGCTTCCTGGAGGCGCATCGACGTATCTGTATATATCGTTAGCAATAAAAGATGATACATTATAATCTTGATTGTAAGACAAATAATCAGTGTAAAAAAGTCTACTTGATGAAGCAGTTCCATATAATAAAGAGAACAAAGGAATGATCCATAAAATATTTTTATCAGAATATCGGGTAAATAAGATTACACCTGATACTGCAAACGATACTGCAAGACAATTCATAGCTCTGGCTGGCAAAATTCCGCCAATGAGCACATTCATAAGAAATGGCGAAAGTATCATGGCTATTGCTGAAAACAGGAATAACAGTCTATTTCTACCGGCTATGGTAAAAGCTATAGGTAATGCCAATAAAGAAATGATATAAATATTAAGCCCGTATGGGGCATTAAAAGAAAAATAGCCAGCTATAAATATTAGCACAGACTTTATAGTTAAATCTACTGGTTGATTAATCCAGCCTATCATATTGATGAAATATGATTCTGAGCTTGTGCCAAAATACCACTGAATAATCTTTGTTATTAATGAGTATGCAATGGCAGATAAAAATAACACTATGGCTGGATTAATTATCACTCGCTTGAGTGTTAATTCATCTTTTTTATTGATAATCGTGTAGCAAGCATATGAAGCGATTAGTGCTACAGGAAGAAAAATTATAGATTGGTAAATTGAAGTTGCCAGCGTTAACGCAATGATAGGAGCAATGAAATTCATCATTACTCCTTTCTCCTTTAATATGAGATAAATTGAAACAGATGATAAGAGTACCGCTATGGCTAATGTATCAGATTGATTAGAGAATTGAAGTTGGTATGCAAATTGAGGCAGTGATGAGTAAAGAATCGAGAAGAATATAGACTGTTGAGAGTTAAGGCTTAAGGTATGTGAGATTACTGAGCATGAAAAGGCTAGTATCACCAAAGACAGTATTTCAGTATAAAATGGAATGAATGGTTCTGGTAAGATCGTTGATTTTAGTAATGCATGCCCCCACCGTCCCATACTAATAGTATGCGCGATATTATTACTAAATTCCTCATCAATAGATAAGGTAAAATGTGTAAGCTCAAAGCCGTAAATAATCAATAGGACCAGTAGCGATGTTAGAAATGAAATAAAAAATAAATTTATTTTTATTGTAACATTTGTTTTCATGCATAATTTCTCTTAAAAGTTGTGTCGTTAGCGTTAGGAATAAGCTCTTAAAAAGCGCACTTCTTAACTTTTTCAGGCGATGTCTTTGCGATTCTTACGAGAGATTAATTGTATCCACTTCATTTTATGATGTAAATATATGGTATATTAATTCGTTTTTTGTCACCTACTTCAAAGCTGAAGTGGATATGAGAATGTCTGACATATATTATGGCATTCAATGCGGAGATTTCTCTTGCATTCAATGCTGGTTAATATTTTTCTTGTATGATATTTAATTTTTTTGAAAAAAAGACAATATCAGTAATTTTTTATTATTATAGTAAAGTATAATACATAAAAAATCCGTATTACTTCCCTGTGTTCAATCTTAACATTATTGCTAATTGTGTCATCACTCTTTTTTAATAATATACCTGGGTCGTTGCTTTGTCTCGATATAAATCCTACCAATGTACTCACCTAATACACCGATTCCTATTAGCTGAACGCCACCCAGAAAAAGGATTGAAACCAGTATTGATGGATAACCAGCTACGGGATTTCCCCAAATAATTTTATCTGCGATCATCCATATTCCATAAAAGAAAGAGAGCCCGGCAACAAAAAATCCTATATATGTCCACATACGTAATGGAAATGTAGAAAAAGAGGTAATGCCCTCAAGCGCCAGGTTCCAAAGTTTCCACCCGTCAAATTTTGTCGATCCAGCGACTCTTTCAGCGCGAGTGTATTCAACCACCTCTGTTCTTCCACCTACCCATGAAAGAATACCTTTCATAAACAGATTCCGCTCAGGCAATAGCTTAATATTGTCCACTACGTGCCGGGACATCAGCCTGAAATCACCAACGTTTTCTTCAATCTGAGGTTTGCTAATAATATTGTGAAATTTATAAAACCATTCAGCGCTTTTACGCTTAAGGTGGCTATCCAATGAACGGTCTGCACGCTTAGCCAGCACAACATCTGCGCCTTCTTTCCATTTAGAGATCAGAAGAGGAATAACTTCAATTGGGTCCTGCAGGTCAACATCTATAGGAATAACAACGTCTCCAGTCGATGCCTCCAAACCTGCAAAAAGAGCAGGTTCTTTACCAAAATTCCGCGTGAAGCAGATGTTTTTTACTAATGGATCGTTTTTCATGATCGCCAGAATCAGAGATTCTGTGTTATCAGTGCTACCATCGTTGACGAAAACAATCTCAATTTCATCATCTGAAAATGGTGTGAAGTTTCTTACAGTCTGATAGAAAACTGGAAGGGCTTCCTGCTCATTCAGAACAGGAACAACAAGCGAAATCTTCATTTTTTATCTCTGAAAATAATGTACTTTGAGTAGACAAAACCGCAGACCAAACTTATTGCTGAGAAAACGATAAGAGTAACTATTGGATTTATTTTCATTCGATCACCATATGAGCCAATCATGACGGCCACCATGCCCATGAAAAACACGTACATAATGTATCTTATAGTTGTGGCTTCTGAATCGAAGGTCCATTTTGCGTTAGCAAAGAAAGAGAAGGTGACGGCAACACAGAATGCGATAAGGTTAGAGAGTGACTGCTGCATCCCCCTCTCAATTAAAAAGGCGAAGCTTATCCAATGGATTAGCGTGTTAATGACACCAACTGAAATGTACCTGGCAAAGATTTTCAGCATCGCAATGTTCTGTGAAAAGTGAAGTGCAAATCCTGACAGCTGGCAGCAATAGGATCAAGGGATTGTTGAGGCCGTTGAGTCAGCTTCCCTGCAAAACAGTCACATTTGTCCGTGACAGGATTAACTCCTATTCTAAACCAAGACTTTTCAATAATGCTATTCAATAGATGATGAAAAATCCGCAGTGTGGATTCAATAAAGCGCCACTCGTGCTTTAAAGGTCATCCTATAGCATCCATAGAGCATAAAAAACACACAATTACTTAGGCAGGCTTCAGTGGCATCTGAAATTAAGTAATATGCATTTGTGATTGTTTGAGGCAATCAATTCTTATTTTTCAACAGCCTATGGGTCAAGTTTGCCGATAAAGATCACGTTCTCAATTAAAAGACCTGAGATTAACACGTGAGAGAAGGGTGTAATAAACAATGCTACACCCCCAGCCGATCCCTCAACGCATACCACACCGCCCCCATCGCCGTCAGCGGCACCTTAAACCGCCGCCCGCCGGGAAACGGCAGGTGAGGCAGACGAGCAAAGGCGTCGAACCGCTCCGCATCGCCGCGTAACACTTCGCTAATCAGCTTGCCGGAGAGATGGGTACTGGTGACGCCATGGCCGCTGTCGCCCTGCATAAAATAGACATTCTTCTCCATCCGGCCAAACTGCGGCATACGCGACAGCGTTAGCAGGAAATTGCCGCTCCAGCTGAAGTCCAGCTTCACGTTCTGCAATTGCGGGAAAGTACGGCGCAGCTTGGGCCGGATCAGCGCTTCAATATCGGCTGGTTCCCGCGCGCCGTAGACCACGCCGCCGCCATAGAGCAGCCGGTTGTCGGCGGTCAGACGGAAGTAATCCAGCAGATAGTTACAATCCTCCACACAGTAATTGTTCGGCATCAGCGACAGTGCCTGGTCGGGTGTCAGCGGTTCGGTTGCCACAATCTGCGAGCCGCATGGCATGCTTTTCCTGCTCAGGCGTGGCTCCAGCTGGGGTGACAGATAGGCATTACCGGCGAAGATCACAAATGTCGCACTGACTTCGCCCTGAGCGGTCTTCACCCGGTTAGGTGTGCCATAAACCACATCTGTCGCCGCGGACTGCTCATAAATGCGTCCACCATGTCGACGAATGGCTTCCGCTTCTCCCAGCGCCAGATTCAGCGGATGCAGATGGCCGCCACGTCGATCCAGTAGCCCGCCGACATAACGTTCGGTGGCAACTTCGCGGCGAATACCCCGTTCGTCCAGCAACTCCAGATCGTAATTGCCGTACTGCTGCCATAGCGTTTTCTGTTTTTGCAGATGTGCCATCTGACGTGCATTCAGCGCTGCAAAAATGCCGCCGGGCCGGTAGTCACAGTCAATTGCATACCGCTTAATGCGATCGCGGATAATCTCAGCGCCTTCAAACATCATGCTGCCCAGCATGCGGGCGCTCTCTTTACCGTAGCGCTGCTCAATCACATCCACGTCGCGGCTGTAGGAGTTCACCACCTGACCGCCGTTTCGCCCGCTGGCACCGAAGCCGACCCGCGCCGCTTCCAGCACGACCACGTCATAGCCGACCTCGGTCAGATGCAGCGCCGCTGAAAGACCGGTGAAACCGCCACCAATTATGCAGACGTCACACTGAATGCTCTCCTGCAGGGTCGGCCAGGGCGCATGCGGATTGGCGGTCGCTGCGTAATAACTCTCCACATAATTCATAACAACCTCCGGGAAGCGCCTAAAAGTTGGCTGGCGTGTGGGCACTGACAATGCGGCAGGGGATTTCAGCCCTGTTGGTGAAGCTGTGCGGTAAACCGGTGTCAATCACATAGCTCTCGCCAGCGGAGAGATGAAACTGCTGTCCGTTGATGATCAGCGTAATTTCGCCTTCCAGCAGCGTACCGGTCTCTTCGCCTGGATGACGGAGCTTCTCGCCAGTGCTGGCACCGGGTTGATAGGTTTCCAGCAGCATGCCCAGCGTGCGCTGCGCACGGCCATTGTCGATCAGCTTCAGCGACACACCCTGGCTGCCAATCTCCAGCAGATCGCTGGGTCGGACAATCACTTTCGGCTCCGCATCCGGTTTGGGGTCGGAGAAGAATTCCGACAGCGACAGCCCATAGACCTTTAGCAGCTTCTGCAGGGTGCTGACCGCCGGGCTGACCTTATCCTGCTCAATGGTGCTGATAGCGCTGTGGGTCAGTCCGGCCAGTTCAGCAACGCGACGTTGCGACAATCCCATCGTCTGCCGGATCTGCGCCAGCCGTCGTCCCGGTGCCAGCGTGGCATCACTCATCTGCTTTTCCCCTGTGGTAACGACTCGCGGCCTGAATAAAGCCGCTGAACAGCGCCTGCGATCCCGCCGTGTTTTCCGGTTGCCATTCGGGATGCCACTGTACCGCCAGGGCGAAGGGATGATGACGCAGGCTCACCGCCTCAATCAGGCCATCCGGCGCGCGTGCCTCAACGCGCAGCTGCGGCCCCGGTTCGCGCACGCCCTGATGATGAAGTGAATTGACCGCAAGCGGCATATTGCTGTCCAGCAGCGTTGCCAGCAGGCCATCCGGTTCGATAGTGATGGTATGCGCTGGCGCATACTGGTCATCAAATGGCAGTGTCTCATCTTCATGATGACGCTGAAATTTTGCCTGCTCACTGAGATTCCGCCACAGCGCGCCACCATTGGCCACCACCAGCTCCTGCAGTCCACGGCAGATGCCAAACATCGGCATTTTGTGGCTGGTGGCCCAGGTGATCAGCTGAAAGGCGAGACGGTCGCGGCCCGGATCGGCATGCGGCTCTTCACCGGCTTCGCCATAATGCCAGGGTTCGATGTTGCTGGGACTGCCGGTGAGGAGCAGGCCATCCAGCACAGCCATAGCGTTTTCTGATAGATGAGGCGCATTAGTAAGACTTTGGGGCAGGGCGAGAGGCACGCCACCCGCCAGGACGACCGCATCAATATACTTGTTATGCACCGTCTGAGTCGGATGGCCGCCCAGATCCTTCTGGCACATCACTACGCCAATCAACGGCTTGTCAAAAATAATGCCCATCTTACGTCCTCGCATTACTGGTCGAAATATCTACCGAAAGGGCACGTCTGGCGGTTAAGTGTGCAATATTTTTTCAATCTAGCAATGTGCTGTTTGTTCTTCAAACAGATTTGTTACATTTGCACACTTTTTATGTTGGCGCTATGTTAGTGGTGTGGCTGTTATTTTGAGCATTACGCAAACCTAATAGGGGCGGGTGAGATCATGACTAACCTGGTAGAAGTGGAAGACTTCACGCTTCACAGTGAAGAGAAACGAACCAGCGCGTTCCAGCTTGAGGTGAAAACCTGGCTGGAGCGCCATCCTGAAACGCAGTATGTCGACATCCTGTTAAATGATTTAAATGGTGTGTTCCGCGGTAAGCGTATTCCGGTCTCTGCGCTACCTAAGCTGGAAAAAGGATGTTATTTCCCCGCCTCAGTGTTTGCCATGGATATCCTCGGCAACACGGTGGAAGAAGCGGGACTCGGCCAGTCTCTTGGTGAACCCGATAATCTCTGTCTGCCCGTTAGCGGCACGTTAGTTCCCTCCGCCTCTGACCCTCAACACATTGCACAGCTGCTGTTAACCATGTGCAACCAAGATGGCACTCCCTTTGACGTTGAACCCCGAAATGTCCTCAACCGACTGTGGCAACAGTTGCGCAACCGAGGTCTGTTTCCGGTGGTAGCGGTAGAGCTGGAGTTCTATCTGGTGGACAAAAAGCGCGATGCTGAAGGCTTTATCCAGCCGCCCTGTTCGCCTGGCAGCGATGAACGCAATATGCAGAGCCAGGTCTACTCGGTCGATAATCTCGATCATTTCGCTGATGTCCTGCGCGATATTGACGATTTGGCCCGTCAGCAGGGCATACCGGCCGATGGCGCGCTGGCGGAAGCCTCGCCCGGACAGTTTGAGATCAACCTGCATCATACCCGTGACGTGCTGCGCGCCTGCGACCATGCGGTGCAGCTGAAGCGCCTGATTCGTCAGGTGGCAGAAAACCACGGTATGACCGCGACGTTTATGGCGAAGCCCTATGAGGAGTACGCGGGCAGCGGCATGCATGTGCACATCAGCATGCTGGATGCCGCCGATCACAACGCCTTTGCCTGCGATGACGGCAGCGATTCTCCGCTGATGAAACGGGCGCTGGCCGGGATGATCGATCTGATGCCCGCCTCAATGGCGCTGCTGGCACCCAATGTGAATGCCTATCGCCGCTTTGTCCCTGAAGCCTATGTGCCGTTACAGGCTTCGTGGGGTCATAACAACCGTACCGTTGCGCTGCGCGTGCCGTGCGGCGATATCGACAACCACCGTATTGAGTATCGGGTGGCAGGCGCTGATGCTAATCCCTATCTGGTCGTCTCGGCTATCCTGGCCGGGATGCTGCATGGGCTGGATACGCAGCTGCCATTGCCGCATCCGGTCACCGGCAACGGACACCATGCCGAGGGGCTGGCACTGCCGATCCGGCAGAGTGATGCGCTGTATGAGTTTGACAGCAGCTATCCGCTGCAGAAGTTACTGGGCGAACGCTTTGCCAGTGTCTGGCACAGCTGCAAGCATCATGAACTGATGCAGTTTGAACGACTGATTACGTCTACGGAAATAGACTGGATGCTGAAAAACGCCTGATGAGCTTTTCAGCGTTACTCTGTCGCGCTTTTTTTTGCATAAGGTGCCCCGACGGCTTGTAATACTGCCACGGGTTAGGGCAGAATACGCGGCCTGCAAAATCAGATGATAACCGACGCTTAACGCGCCGGTTATTTTTTTGCATCCAGTTTTAACAGAGCGTTTTTGCTGACTTAACCGAGGCCGGGCACGCACCCGGATAGATAAACACTGAAAACACGCGTAAGCGTGAGATTGAGGATTACAAAGATGGGGATGTTTTTCACTCTGCCAGCCAACGCTGGTACGCGTTTTCGTGATGACTACGGCGCCGCGTCAACCGCTAACCTTACTCCCTGTCGCTTAATGCGCAGTTGCCCTGTGACCCAGCCCAGCCAGGTTGTCGCACAGGGGGGACTGAAGCATGTCGCTTAATACCTCCGCCGCACCGCAGCGTGCGCAACTCAAAAAGACGCTTACGTTACTTCCGGTCGTCATGATGGGCTTAGCCTACATGCAGCCTATGACCCTGTTCGATACCTTTGGCATCGTTTCCGGTCTGACCGATGGTCACGTCGCCACCGCTTATGCTTTCGCACTGATTGCGATTCTGTTCACTGCCGTGAGTTACGGTAAGCTGGTACGCCGCTTCCCCTCTGCGGGCTCCGCTTATACCTACGCTCAGAAGGCGATCAGTCCGCACGTCGGCTTTATGGTCGGCTGGTCATCACTGCTGGACTACCTGTTCATGCCGATGATCAACATCCTGCTGGCTAAAAACTATTTCGAATCGCTGGTGCCGGGCATCCCGTCGTGGATCTTCGTGGTGTTGCTGGTCGGCTTTATGACGCTCTCTAACCTCAAGGGCATCAAAACCGTCGCCAACTTCAATAGTGTCATTGTAGTGCTGCAGGTCATTGTCATGGTCGGGATCACCGGCATGGTGATCTACGGTGTGGCAAGCGGCGTCGGTTCCGGTACCCTGGTGAGCAGCCGTCCGTTCTGGTCTGAGAATGCGCACGTGGTGCCGATGATTACCGGTGCGACCATACTCTGCTTCTCGTTCCTCGGCTTTGATGGCATCAGTTCGCTGTCGGAAGAGACCAAAGATGCAGAACGCACCATTCCACGCGCTATTTTCCTGACGGCGCTGATTGGCGGTGTGATCTTTATCGCGGCATCTTACTTCCTGCAGCTCTACTTCCCGGACATCACCCGTTTCCAGGATCCGGACTCCTCACAGCCTGAGATTATGCTGTTCGTAGCCGGTAAAGCGCTGCAGGTCGGTATCCTGATCTTCTCGGTGGTCACGGTACTGGCATCCGGTATGGCGGCGCACGCAGGCGTATCGCGTCTGATGTATGTGATGGGCCGTGATGGTGTATTCCCGGAGCGTTTCTTCGGTTACATCCATCCAAAATGGCGTACCCCGTCGCTCAACGTGCTGCTGGTCGGTGCGATTGCGCTGATGGCGATTAACTTTGACCTGGTCACCGCGACCGCGCTGATTAACTTCGGTGCGCTGGTGGCGTTTACCTTCGTGAACCTGTCGGTGATCGCACAGTTCTGGATCCGTGAGAAGCGTAACCGCACGCTGAAAGATCACGTTCAGTATCTGCTGCTGCCGCTGCTCGGCGCGATAACGGTCGGAGCGTTGTGGGTGAATCTGGAAGAGAGCTCTATGGTTCTGGGCCTGATCTGGGCCGCCATCGGGATTATCTACCTGGCATTCGTGACCCGCAGCTTCCGTAATCCGGTGCCGCAGTTCAGCGAAGAAGTTTAATCGTGCTCACGTTGCCGCCTTCCGGGCTTTATCGGGAAGGCGGCAACTGTTAACCGGCCAGCACCAGTTCCAGGTTGCCCGCACTTAACAGATCCCGCCCCGCATCACTCAGTTTGTTGTCCGTCACCACCTGATCAAACCTCTCCAGCGGTAACGCCAGAAACGTCGCTATTCTGTTGTACTTCGAACTGTCACTCAGTAAAACCCGTTTGCTGCTTACTTCGCTTACTGCCTGCTTCACCATCACTTTATCTTCATCCGGTGTAAACAAGCCACGTGGTCCCCAGCAGGAGGCGGAGATAAAGGCGATATCAATCGCCAGATTGCGCAGGCTGCGTGCTGCCGAGTCGCCGACGCAGGAGCGGTTCTCCCGGCATACGGTGCCGCCCGTGTGGATCACCCGGCACTGACTCGCCTCCATCAGCAAATTCGCCACCATGAAATCATTGGTCACCACCAGTAAATCATCACGATCAACCACTTCCTGTGCCAGTGCTAACGTCGTGGTCCCGGCATCCAGATAGATGCAGCTGTTACGGGGAATGTGACGGGCAGCAGTGCGGCCAATAGCGCGCTTTTCATCGTTGTACAGGGTGCTTTTCGTCAGATGTGACGGTTCAGCTGCCAGTCGATCGGCAGAACGCACGCCGCCGGAAACCGACAGCACAGCACCTTGTTCCTCCAGTTTTTGCACATCCCGGCGGATGGTCATGTGTGACACGCCAAGCCGCTCAGTTAACTCAGCAATGCTCACCACGCCACGATCGGCCACCAGTGCCAGAATCTGTTGATGACGTTCAACCGGAATCATATCTGCTCCCTGATAATTACCATTTTTTCACATTATAAAGTATCTCCCAGTCAACCAGAACAAAAAATAACAGCTGATACAGGGCGGAGAACGGGAGTTACCGGGCTGATACAAGGCGCAGACAGTAAAATGCGTGATGTTAAAAATTGTTCACGTTCACATGATGGATGTTTTTTTGTGAGGAGTGGCACATTTTTACCGACCGGAAGCTGGCAGGATTAACAGTAACAAACAAATAATCACTTAATTTAACAGTGGAGGCGTAACGTGCCAGCTGAAAACATCTGCGTTATCGGGTTAGGTTCCATGGGTATGGGTGCGGCAAAGTCCTGTCTGCGCGCCGGACTCAACACCTGGGGGGTCGATTTGAATTCTGCAGCCCTGGAGAGCTTACGTCAGGCCGGCGCACGTGATGCGCAGACTTCCGCCTCTGCCTTTGCAGACCAGCTCGATGCCGTTTTGCTGCTGGTGGTCAATGCAAAGCAGGTTAACGCCATCCTGTTCGGTGAAGAGGGCCTGGCCGCAAAACTGCGTCCGGGCACGGTGGTGATGGTCTCATCCACACTCTCAGCGCAGGATGCACAGCTGATTGAACAGCGGCTGGCTGAACATCAGTTGCTGATGCTGGATGCCCCGGTGTCGGGCGGCGCGGCCAAAGCGGCCAGCGGTGAAATGACGGTGATGGCATCCGGCAGTGATGCAGTCTTTGCACAACTGCAGCCGGTGCTGGATGCGGTCGCCGCCAAAGTCTATCGCGTGGGCAAGGAAATTGGCCTCGGGTCAACCGTCAAAATTATCCATCAGCTGCTGGCGGGCGTTCACATCGCGGTGGGTGCAGAAGCGATGGCGCTGGCGGCGCGAGCCGGTATTCCGCTGGAAACCATGTATGAAGTGGTCACCAATGCTGCGGGTAACTCGTGGATGTTCGAGAACCGTATGAGGCATGTGGTAGACGGCGACTACAGCCCGAAATCAGCCGTCGATATCTTTGTGAAAGATCTCAACCTGGTGGCCGATACCGCGAAGTCACTGCACTTCCCGCTGCCGCTGGCCTCGACCGCCCTCAACATGTTTACCGAAGCCAGCAACGCCGGTTATGGCCGGGAAGATGACAGTGCGGTGATTAAGATCTTCAGCGGCATCACGCTGCCGCAGGCAGGGGAGAGCAGCTGATGCGTCTTGGTGTCATAGCGGACGATTTTACCGGCGCAACGGATATCGCCAGTTTTCTGGTGCAGAACGGCCTGACGACCATTCAGTTCAACGGCATTCCCGCCAGCGAAGAGATGACAGAGGCGCAGGCGATTGTGATCAGCCTGAAAAGCCGTTCCTGCCCGGCAGATCAGGCGGTTTCGCAGTCGCTGGCCGCGCTGGCGTGGCTGCAAAAGCAGGGCTGCGAGCGCTTCTACTTCAAATATTGCTCCACCTTCGACAGTACCGCGCAGGGCAATATCGGTCCGGTGACCGATGCGCTGCTGAATGCGCTTGGTGAGACGCAGACGGTCATCTGCCCGGCATTGCCGGTGAACGGGCGCACCGTCTATCAGGGCTATCTGTTTGTCGGCGATCAACTGCTGTCCGATTCCGGCATGCGGCACCATCCGGTTACACCGATGCAGGACAGCAACCTGATGCGTCTGATGACCTCGCAGGCAACCGGCAAAGCCGGGCTAATCGCCGCAGCACAGATCGATCAGGGCGCGGAGTCAGTACGTCAGGCGCTGGACCAGCTGGCGGAGCAGGGCATCAGCTACGTCGTTACTGACACCCTGCATCAGGGGCATCTGTTGACCCTGGGTGAAGCACTCAGTGACAGGCGGCTGGTGACCGGCGGTTCCGGGCTGGCTATCGGTCTGGCACGACAGTGGACGACGGCCGGGACGGATGCAGAGGCGGAGCGGGCAGGCCGTCCGCACGGCGATCGCGCTGTAGTGCTCTCCGGTTCCTGTTCGCAGATGACCAATCGTCAGGTTGCCGCGTACCGCCAGCTGGCACCGGCCTGCGAAGTAGAGATTGAGCATTGTCTGGAAGATGCAGAAGGGTATGCCCGGCAGCTGTGCGACTGGGTGGAAGCCAACAGCCATCAGACGATGGCCCCGCTGCTTTTTGCCACCGCTGACGCGCAGCAACTGCAGGTGATTCAGCAGCGCTATGGTGCGCAGCGCAGCAGCGAAGCCGTTGAGCAGCTGTTCGCCGCCGTCACCCGTGAGCTGAAACAGCGTGGCTGGCAACGTTTTATTGTGGCGGGAGGGGAAACCTCCGGCGTGGTGGCGCAGAGCCTGGGCGTAACTGCCTTTCACATCGGCCCGACCATCTCGCCCGGCGTGCCCTGGGTGCGCGACATTCATCAGCCGCTCTCCCTGGCTCTGAAATCGGGCAATTTTGGCGACGAAGATTTCTTCCGCCGCGCGCAAACGGAGTTTACCGATGTCTGAATCTTTACTTTTAGCGGAGCAGCAGGCGCGTGACGAAATGGTACGTCTCGGTGCCTCGTTCTTTCAGCGCGGCTATGCCACCGGCTCAGCGGGCAACCTCTCAATGTTGCTGGCGGATGGCAACCTGCTGGCGACCCCTACCGGCTCCTGCCTCGGGGAATTACAGGGTGACCGGCTGTCGAAAGTGACGCCTGAGGGGGAATGGCTCTCCGGCGATAAACCCTCCAAAGAGATTGCGTTTCACCGCGCGCTCTACCTGAATAACCCCGACTGCCGCGCAGTGGTGCATTTGCATAGCCACTACCTGACGGCGCTCTCCTGTTTACAGGGGCTGGATACGGACAACTGCATCCGTCCGTTTACCCCCTATGTGGTAATGCGCGTCGGTGATGTGCCTGTTGTGCCTTACTACAAGCCGGGCGATGGGCGTCTGGCCGAAGATCTGGCGGCGCTGGCGCCGCGCTACCGCGCCTTCCTGCTGGCGAATCACGGCCCGGTGGTGGTGGGGAAATCCTTACAGGAAGCGGCAGACAACACCGAAGAGCTGGAAGAGACTGCTCGTCTGATCTTTACCCTGGGCGACCGCCCGATCCGTTATCTCAGCGATGCCGAAGTGGCAGAACTCAGGAGCCGATAATGCCGAAGTTTGCTGCTAACCTCTCGACGCAGTTTACAGAATATCCCTTTGCTGAACGCTTTGCTGCAGCGGCGAAAGCCGGTTTCACGGCGGTCGAATTTCTGTTTCCTTATGACTATCCCGCCACGCAGATAAAACAGTGGCTCGATGTAAACCTGCTGCAACTGGTGCTGTTCAATACCGCGCCGGGCAATGTCGCCGCGGGTGAGTGGGGTGTTTCCGCCATCCCCGGACGGGAAGCGGAAGCAAAGGCGGATATCGACCGCGCCCTGAGTTATGCGCTGGCGCTGAACTGCCCGCAGGTTCACATCATGGCGGCGACGGTGCCGCCCGGTGCCGATCGTCAGCGTTACGTTGAGACCTTTATCAGCAACATGCGCTATGCGGCTGAGCGCTTTGCGCCGCACGGCATCAACCTGCTGATAGAAGCGCTTAACCCTGTAACCAAGCCCAACTATCTCTACGCCAGTCAGTATCAGACGCTGGAGATGGTTGAACAGATCGACCGGCCAAACGTGTTCACTCAGCTCGACCTGTTTCATGCACAGCGGGTAGACGGCAACCTCAGCCATCTGATTCGACACTATGCGGGACGTTATCGACACGTACAGATTGCGTCAGCGCCGGATCGCCATGAGCCGGATGAGGGGGAAGTTAACTATCCCTGGCTCTTCTCACTACTGGATGAGGTTGGCTATTCCGGCTGGGTCGGCTGCGAATATATCCCGCGTGGTGACACCAACGCGGGCCTGGGCTGGTTTGCTCCCTGGAAATTAAAAGCCTGATTTAACGTGCTCTTAAACCGGTGTTTCAGCACCGGTTGGGTCAGGCTCGCCCTTTATCTGGCCCTGCACCTGCTGACCCTGTACGCCGATAACCCAAAAAATATAACAATTTCTGAGGTTTACTATGTCCACCGCACTGCTGTTAGCCATAGCGACCGCCAGCATCGTGATCCTGCTGCTGCTGGTCATCAAAGCCAAAGTTCATCCGTTTGTCGCCCTGCTGATTGTCAGCCTGCTGGTGGCTATCGCGACCGGCATTCCGGCTGAGAAAATCATGGAGACGATTATCACCGGAATGGGCGGGTTGCTCGGTCATATCACCATCATCATCGTGCTGGGTGCTATGCTCGGGGCAATTATTGAAGCCTCAGGGGGCGCTGAATCGCTGGCGCAACGCTTCAGTAAAACGCTGGGTCTGAAGCGGACCGTCGCCGCTTTAACCATGGCGGCTTTTATCCTGGGTATTCCGGTGTTTTTCGAAGTGGGCTTTATCATCGTCATCCCGCTGATTTATGGCTTCACTAAGGTAGCGCGTGTCTCACCGCTGAAGTTTGGCCTGCCGATGGCGGGCGTCATGCTGACGGTGCACGTGGCGCTGCCAACCCATCCGGGGGCCGCGGCCGCCGCCGGGATCCTGCACACGGACATGGGCTGGCTGATGATGCTGGGTATCGCGATTTCCGTGCCGGTCGGGATCATTGGCTACTACGTGGCGAAAGTGATGAACCGTCGCCATTATCATCTGTCGGTCGAGGTGCTGGAGCAGTTGCAGATGGCGAAGCCAGAGGGGCAGGAAAAGAAGCATGAACCTGCCCCACCGGGCGCGCTGACCATCAGCGGTCTGATTGTGGTCCCGATTGTATTGATCGTGCTGGGAACGCTGTCCCACACCCTGCTGGCTGAAGGCAGTCTGCTGCGTAACGTCATGACTGTGATTGGCACGCCGCCGATTGCCCTGCTGATTGCCTTAGGACTGGCGGCCTGGCTGCTGGGCGTCCGTCGTGGCTGGAGCAAAGACAAGCTGGAAGATCTGACCGGCCGGGCAATTCCCACCTCCGCCAGTGTGATTCTGGTGGCCGGTGCGGGTGGGGCATTTGGCAAAGTCCTGGTGGAATCAGGGGTCGGCAAAGCGCTGGCGGTGACGCTGGAAACGCTGCATCTGCCGCTGGTGCCTGCTGCGTTTATCCTGTCACTGGCGCTGAGGGCGTCACAGGGTTCCGCCACGGTAGCCATTCTGACCACCAGCGGTCTGCTGACGCAGGCGGTAACCGGCGTGACGGATATGCAACGGGTACTGGTTACCCTGGCAGCCTGTTTTGGCGGCCTGGGGCTTTCACATGTCAATGATGCGGGCTTCTGGGTGGTCACCCGTTATCTCGGACTTTCCGTGGCCGACGGTTTACGCACCTGGACGGTGCTGACGACGATAATGGGATTAAGCGGTTTTGTGCTGACCTGGCTGGCGTGGATGGTGCTCTGATTGAGCAAGACAGGAAAGCCTGACCCGGCAGGGGATGCCGGGTCAGGCTTTCTCATGGGTTCAGGAAACCAGCTCCTGCGCATAAAGATAGAGCGCTTTGAGCTGCCCAACCTTTTCTGCATCAGCTTCATGCAGATTAGCCAGTCCTTCCAGTTCCTGCATAAACGCCTGCACCCGATCACCGTTCAGCACGTCACGGCGATGCTCCAGCCAGCGCTGTTGCTCGGCATCATCCAGCGTGCCGGGGAAATTACGCGCCCGATAGCGGAACAGCAGTTTCGCCACCCGCGCACTCTCAAAGCTCAGGTCAAGCGCAGGCAGATTGGCCGGCGCGGTCTGACGAATAATGTTCATCCCGGCGCGATCGGCATCGCTGAAGAATCCATCGTAGAGCTGCGTGTCCACATCCTCTGACGGTGTAAACGGCTCGGCTTCGGCAAACAGCGTAACCAGTTTTTCCCGCACGTCAGGCTGCTGACGCAACAGCGCCAGATTCGTCAGACAGTGCTGACGATCAATACCCAGACGGGCCGCATCTTCCGGACGCAGCGTACTGGCAGGTGCCAGCACCGGACACTTGTTGATATGCACCAGTTTAACCGGTACCGCAGGCAGATCGCCGAGGTCGTTTTTCGGCGTGTAAAGACGTTCACGCAGCGTGTCAGCATCCAGTTGCAGCAGCGGTGACATATCGCCTGCCAGATCCACCACGATCAGCGCATTCCGGTTATCGGGATGCCAGGCCAGCGGCACGATCCAGCTGGTGTTGCCGCGCGCGGCGCCGAACATGCCAGAGACATGGACCAGCGGTTTCATCTGCGGGATGTCGATCAGGTTCATCAGCTTGTTTTTGTTGCGATGGGTAAACAAAAACTCAAACAGTTTCGGCTGCTTCTCTTTTACCAGCTTTGCCATCGCCAGCGTGGCGTAAACATCGGACATTGCATCGTGCGCATTTTCATGGGCCACGCCGTTGGCTTTGGTCAGATGCTCCAGCCGGAAGCTGGGAAAGCCTTCTTCATTTTCCGGCCAGTTGATCCCGTCAGGCCGCAGCGCATAGCAGGCACGCATCACGTCGAGCAGGTCCCAGCGTGAGTTGCCGTTTTGCCAGGCCCAGCCATAAGGGTCATAAAAGTTGCGATAGAAGATATTACGCGTCACTTCATCATCGAAACGCACGTTGTTGTAGCCCACCACGCAGGTTTGTTCGGTGGTGAACAGCTTATGAATGCGTTCGGCAAACTCTGCTTCGATGACGCCGCGGCTCATCGCTATCTGCGGGGTGATGCCGGTAATCATTACCGCTTCGGGCTGTGGCAGATAGTCATCAGGCGGACGGCAGTAGAACACTTCAGGCTCGCCGACCGGATTAAACTCACTGTCGGTGCGCAGGCCGGCAAACTGGGCGGGCCGGTCACGAGAGGGGCTGGTACCGAAGGTCTCATAATCGTGAAACAGAAAAGTGGGCTGTACGCGGTCGTTATTCAAATTTCATATCCGTTCATTGCGTTTACTGGCGTAGAGAACAGAAAGCGTAAAGACCGCTCTCTGTCCGCTCTGAATTTTTGCGCCACAGAGGAGGGTAATCGTTGCGTCTGGTGCGCGCTGACTGTGCGTTCTGCCACAGAGCTATTATAGCGGATCAGGGGATCGTCTGACGCTCTCCCATATGGTAAACCATATTCCGGTACGTCTGAAGTTAAGGGTTCAGTCGGCCTGATGCTTCTCTGCAACCGTCAGACCTCTGCAATCACTGCAGCAGGCGTGCGAGCCTGTATCAGCGGACGCCATTTTCATCTCAAAAGCGGAATCCGCTACGCATTTTCGCAGCCTATGTATGCCGCTCTCAGCGCAGCGTATGAAATGACGCCTGCGCTTCCTCTGTTCTGCCCTGGCGGGCGAACCGCGTTACTTCGTCAGACGCGCACCCGCCTGGCGCCCGGTTCATACTTTTTTTCAATTTATTCAAACCTTCACAACGCTTTTGCCGTACAACGTGCGGCTGTTTCCGTTTCGGTTTTAGAAATATTCTCTCCCGTGCAATTAAGGATGAAGTGTTGAAAAGGCGTCTGTTGTTCACCGTTACCGCTACTGTTTTTTGGGCCTCGCTGGCACAGGCTGATGCGATTCCCTTTCCTGTGACGCCTCCGGCGATTGATGCGGCTTCCTGGGTATTGATGGATGCCACTACCGGGCAGGTGCTGACCGCGGGCAATCCCGATGAACGCCGCAATCCCGCCAGCCTGACCAAACTGATGACCGGCTACGTGGTCGATCGCGCTATCGACCAGAAGAAAATCAGCCGGGACGACATGGTCACGGTTGGAAAAGATGCCTGGGGTGCAGGGAATCCGGTGTTTAAAGGGTCCTCCCTGATGTTCCTGAAGCCAGGTGATAAGCTGAGCGTCCGGGATCTAAGCCGCGGCGTGATCATCGACTCCGGCAATGACGCCTGCGTTGCGCTGGCGGATTACGTGGCGGGCAGCGAAGCGAACTTCGTCGGTATGATGAATCATTATGTTGAGAAGCTCGGCCTGCAGAATACGCATTTTGAAACGGTTCATGGTCTGGATGCGCCAGGTCAGTACTCCAGCGCGCTGGATATGGCGAAGCTGTCACGCGCCATCATCGATGGCGAGCCTGATTTTTATGCCATGTACAGTGAAAAGACCCTGACCTGGAATGGCATTACCCAGAATAACCGTAATGGTCTGCTATGGGATAATAATCTCCACGTTGATGGGCTGAAAACCGGTCACACTGAAACCGCGGGCTTTAATATCATCGCGTCAAATGTGGTGGGCAAACATCGCCTGATCGCTGTCGTCATGGGGGGGAAAAGTTCGAAAGGCCGGGAAGAGCAGGCGCGTAAACTGCTGGTCTGGGGCCAGAACACCTTCGATACCGTTCAGCTGTTCCATGCGGGTAAGAAGATTGGCAGCGAAAATGTCTGGTACGGCAATCCGCATCAGGTAGAGGTGGGAACGGCAGAAGATGTTTATCTGTCTCTGCCGCGCAGTGAAGTGCAGAACGTGAAGGCGAAATACGTCATCGATCGTAAAGATCTGGAAGCACCGCTGAAAGCCAATGAAGTGATCGGCGAGATTCAGGTGATGGATAAAGATCAGCAGATTGCTCACTATCCGCTGGTGGCACTGAGTGCGGTCGAGCCAGCAGGCGTGATTACTCGCCTGACGGACTATCTTAAACAGAGGTTCTGATTGTCGCCGGGCAGTACAGAAACGGGTAGCCTGCGGGCTGCCCGTTTTCACATTTATACCCTGAGCCTGTTACCGATACCTGATAAAGGTTAAAAAGCCGTATTAAGTTGTTCATGACTTCCGGTCAGGTATGTGAGGCGGATGTTGATAATTGTAAGCGAACGTCAAAACTGTTTTGAAATATCCGGCCCGCGCTAAGTCCAGGCCGCGTTCAGGGTTAAGATAGCCCCATCATGTTCCCGTAACCGGAAAGTCACTTTGCGTCCTGACAAGCCCATCTCGAAACTGGAGTTCTGGTTTTATCGCCATTACCGATACGTCCACGGCGTGCGCATTGCCATCGCCTTTTTGCTCTGCTTTATTTTTGTCCGGGCAACCGGTATTCCGGAAGGCACCTGGCCGCTGATCACGCTGGTGGTGGTGATGGGGCCGATTTCCACCTGGGGAAATGTCTTTCCACGCGCCCTGCAGCGCATCTGCGGCACGGTGGCGGGCTCGATTTCCGGGCTGATTGCCCTGAAGCTGGAGCTTATTTCCATGCCGGTGATGCTGGCCTGGTGCGGCATCATCATGGTGATCAGCGGCTACCTGACGCTGGGCAAACATCCCTACATGGCGCTGCTGATCGGGATTACGCTGAGCGTGGTGGTGGGTGCGCCAACCGGCGATTTCACCGTGGCACTGTGGCGCGGTGGTGATGTCATTCTGGGATCGCTGATGGCGCTGCTGTTTACCGCTATCTGGGCGCAGCGCGCCTACACACACTGGCGCATTCAGCTCTCCGACACGCTGGCGGGCATGGCAAAAATCTATCACGCCGGCTTCTCGCCTAACCTGGTTGAAAAGCCGCGTCTCAATAAGCCGCTGGGCAAATTGCTGACCAGCGTGATCAAAATGCGGGCGCTGCTGGAGCCGTCGAGCAAAGAGACGCGCATTCCGAAGTCGGTGCTTGAAGCGATTCAGACCATAAACCGTAATATGGTTTACACCATTGAGATGCAGATTAATGCCTGGTGGGCCTCGCGTGAGAGCCACCTGATTATGCTTAACGCGCCTGCACTCCGCCGCACGCAGCAGATGACCGAGAATACGCTACGGGCGCTGTCGGTGATGGCGATTGAGGGTGAAACAGAAGAGGTGATTGCCAACAGCCATGAGCTGACCGAAATCAGTGGCGAACTGCGCAGACTGATCGCCGAAGCGGGCAGCGACGGGCTGGAAGAGACGCCAATCTACGGCTACGTCTGGCTGACGCTGGAACTGGCGAAACAGCTGGAGCGGATGACCGATCTGATGCGGATGGCGCTGCGCAAATAATCACCTCAGACAAGGACTTAATGTGAAACCGGGTTTCTTTGCGCTAAGATAAGAGCCAGTCTGAATTTAGCTGTGAAAATTGCTTACCTGGCGGGCTAGCCGCTAAGCTGATCGTTTTGACTCTCTCCCTGCGTCAGCAGGCTTAAAGAAAGGTGCCATCATGGAAAATGCCAAGCAGTCATTTCAGGACGTACTGGAGTTCGTGCGTATGTTCCGCCGCAAAAACAAACTGCAGCGTGAAATTGTCGATAATGAGAAGAAAATCCGCGATAACCAGAAGCGCGTACTGCTGCTCGACAACCTGAGCGAATATATCAAACCCGGCATGAGCGTTGAGGCCATTCAGGAAATCATCGCCAGCATGCGTGTGGATTATGAAGACCGCGTGGATGAGTACATCATCAAAAACGCCGACCTGTCTAAAGAGCGTCGCGAGCTGTCGAAAAAAATCAAAGCGATGGGCGTGGGCGAACACCCGAAAGCCTAAGAACAGAGCGCTTATGCGTTCTGTGTTCCCTGTGAACCCGCATTCACTCCGGTGGTGCGGGTTTTTTATTATCTGTCTCAGCGCAGAATTATTTACCCGCCAGCCTGCGGGCAATCTCCTGTAGCTGACGAGAGAGCGCCACTACATCGACCCGCTTATCCGCGGGCGGGGCGGTGGTCTCACGAATTACCAGCGTGGTTTTCAGCGCGTTGGCTGGTGCCTCTTCACCCTGAAGCCGCGCCAGCATTCGCTCAACACTTTGTGCGCCAAGATAGTGTAAATCCTGCCGCACCGTGGTCAGCGGCGGCTGATACCACGCGCTCTCGGCGGTATCGTCATAACCAATCACGGAGATCCCGGCAGGAATGGCGACGCCATACTGATGCAGCGCCCGCATTGCACCCAGCGCCATCTGATCGTTAGCCACCAGCAGCGCCTGCGGCAGGTCGTCAGGTAATTGTGTCAGCAGCGCCTGATAACCCGACTGCGCGCTCCAGTCACCGCGCAGCGCGCAATGCGGCGTTAACTGATGATCGGCCAGCGCCTGACGCCATACCTTTTCGCGCTGACGGGCTGACACCGAGCGCAGCGGCCCGTTTAACAGGCCAATCTGACGATGCCCCAGCGCCACCAGATGTTCAACGGCGGCACGTGCGCCGGACTCATTGGGATACTGACACTGTGCCACCGCCGCCTGCGGTTCGACATCCAGAAACAGCACCGGCTTGCCGCCGCACAGTAACTGAATCTGCTGCGCTTCATCGGCATCCAGCGGCAGGTTAATCAGCAGCCCATCGACCCGCTGAGCCAGCAGTTCATTCACGGTGGCAGCCGCATCGTGACCGCTGTCCATCGCAATCACCAGATGATAACCCGCCTGTGCAGCACGCTGCTGAATCGCCGAGGCGATCTGCGCCGGTGCCATCAGGGCCAGGTCGCTGGTCGCGAGACCTAACGTGCGCGTTGCTTTGCCCGCCAGCTGCTGCGCCACCCGATTGGGCACATAATTGAGCTGTTGCATCGCCGCCTCAACCCTTTCCCGCGTGCGGGCTGACACCTGTTCAGAACGATTTAAAACACGTGAAACAGTTTGATATGAGACGCCGGCCAGTTGAGCGACATCATCAAGGGTCACGGAGCGGGAAGTCATTGAACTCTCCAAAAGATGAAGCGACGAGTGTAACAAATTTTCATGCTGTGCTGCTGCCGGCCACCTGTTCACCACCATGCCAGCGGGGGAAAATGGCGGCACCCGACCCGCGGACGTTGCCGGTTGTTAACGCTGCTGCAGATAGACCTGCAGGTTCACATCCACCGCGTTCAGCAGCGGCGTGGCAAGCCCGTTTCGTTTCGCCCGCAGCAGCAGGTCACCGATGATCTGATCGGCTTCAATATCATAACCTTGAGTGAGATCGCGGTACATTGAGGAGGTCATCGGGGTCGCGGGATTGTTTAACAGCTCAAAAATGCGGGCCGTCACCGCCGGGCGCGGCTGATAGCCTTCGGCAGTAATGACGGACAGAATCTCCGTAAAGATCCCCTGTAGCAGCGCTTCGCCGCCGCGCGAGGTGAGGATCTGCCGGGTATCGCCGCGTGCCAGGCAGCAGACCGCGCCGAGCGTGCTGAGCAGCAGCCACTTCTCCCACAGCTCATCCATGATGTTATCGCTGAACAGGGTATCAACCTGACAGTCGCGCAGCGCGGCATCAACCCGTTGCAGCCGTTCATCATTATTGCCGTCCAGCGCGCCGTAAAAGATCTGATGCAGCGGTGTCATCTGGATGATTTCGCCCTGTTCGCCCAGCGTAGCGTTGATCTTGCACAGGCCGCCAATCACCTTATCTTCGCCGAAGCGCTGTTGCAGCGTCGCGATGTGCCGCATTCCGTTAAGAATCGGCATAATCAGCGTGTCCGGGCCGACCGCAGGTGCAATGTCCTCCATCACCTGTTCAAGGGCAAAGCTCTTCACCGTCACAATAATCAGATCATAGTGGCCCGTCAGGGTGCTGACCTGCGTCAGCTGCGGCTGTAACGTTTCGGTACCCTGCGGCGTCTGCAGCACCAGCCCGTTGTTTTGCAGCTGCTGATAACGGCGTTCACGCACCAGAAAAGTCACGTCCTGACCTGCCTGAGCCAGTCGTGCACCAAAGTATCCACCGGTCGCGCCGGCGCCTGCCATCAGAATCCGCATTCCACTCTCCCTTTGCTGAAAACCTTTACCTTAGAACGCCGCGAGCGTGCTTACCAGCGTTAGCCTCCGGCGTAGCGTTTCGGGGTGCGTGAAAAAACAGGCAGGGAAAGCATGAGCAGTGAGGCGAGAATGCAGAAAAATCAGATTTTCCCGGTCAGCAGGGCGAATTAGCGTGCGGCGTTAAAGCCAGGTGACGCCCAGCTCGGCAGCCTGCTGTTCCCACGCCAGCACGTCCTGATAATCGTCTCGCTGCACCGGGCTGAATCCACTGATGAGATTGTCGTCGCAGACGCTGCGAAAGGCGGGATCGTTTACCAGCTGATGCAGCGCTGTACGCAACGTCTCCAGCCGGGCGGCTGACGTTGAGGCGGCCGTGATCAGCGGCAATCCGGGTGCGGCGGGCGTCTCACCGATGATATGCAGGCCGCGCAGTTCATCCGGCGCATAGCGCGCCAGCAGCGCCCAGCTGACGCAGTCGATAGCGGCGATATCTGCCTGCGAATCACGCAGCGCTGCCAGCGACTGACGGTGTCCGCCACTTAGCAGTAGCTGTGAAAACGTCACGCCCTGGAGCGCCGCCACAAACCGCAGCGCGTTATAGCCGGAGTGCGAGTTCGTACTATTAGCTACGGCCCGCTGACCGTTGAAATCGGCCAGCGTCGCCTGTTTATTTCGCGCCACCAGCCAGCTGCGATAATCGCGCCCGCTGCAGCCCGCAGCCTGATAGTGAAAGGTGCCGACCAACTGAACCGCCGGTAACTGGCTGACCAGCGGATAGCCGCAGGTCTGACTCAGCAGCAACCGGTCATCCCGCCAGTGGACCAGCAGATCGTCAGGCCAGACCGGCTGTGCCTCTGTGTCATGCTGCGCCAGCAGCGTAACCACAGCCTGCATCAATGCCCGCGTGGCAGGCGGATGGAGCGCATACATGGGCAAAGCGAGCAGATTATTCATGGGTTTTCTCCCCTGAGCGGCCCGGATGGGCATTGACGCTAACCGGTCTGGCCCAGAACTGGCGCAGCCAGACTCGATAGCCCGCCACCCGAAAACCGTGGTTGCGCTGATAGTAATGCTCGCGGTCGCGAAGATAGAGCGGGCGCAGGCCATACCAGGGAACGCCAGGCAGATCGTGATGCACTGAATGGTAGTTCAGATTCAGGAACAGTAAGCGCCAGGGCCAGGCCGCTTCATTATTCACCGAACGTGCCAGCGGGTCTTCCGCTGCACGATGTTCATAAAAGGATCGTATTTTGGTCAGCGCCAGCGCCGGATAACTTACCGCCAGCAGATACCACAGCGGCGAAAACCCGAGCTCCGCCATCCAGTAAAACAGCAGAGCCAGCAGCGCGCCATGCAGCAGCCACATGCCCGTCGCAGAGCGATCGCCACGTCGCAACGCCTGCCACATCCCGCCAACGGTCGACGCGATATCCAGTAGCGGGCCAAGCAGCAACCGTCCCGGAAATGTGTTGCGCAGATGAATCAGCCGCTGCTGCCAGCGCGGCAACTGCGCCCAGCGTGCAGCGGAAAAATAGTAGGTTTCCGGGTCTTCGTCCGGCTCAGTCAGGGTGTGATTGCGATGATGGGCCAGATGAGAGTCGCGATACAGACCATAGGGATACCAGACCGCCAGCGGCAGAGTGCCGAACAGCTGATTCACCCGCGGCCAGCGTGTGGGATGACCGTGGATCAGCTCATGCTGCAGTGACATATACCAGGTGGTGAAAACGATCAGCAGCAGGGTAGCGGGCAGTCGTCCCAGCGTCTGCCAGTTAAGCATCACCGGGAACCAGCCGCCGTAAATCACGCCCATCAGCAGCCAGGTCGGCAGTTCGCTGCGCCAGAGCCAGCTGCGCGCGCGTTGTTTCAGCCAGGCGCGCTGCTGTAAAGAGAGATAGCCGTTGTGCATCATTCACCTGACAGCGGAAGCAAGAGTCTGGAGAGTGAAAGAAAGGACGAACAAAGACAAAGTGGATAATCTGCTTAGCTATGTCGAAATTCCTGAATATGGCGCTTAAAGATATTCACTATCAGTCGCCGCGTGGAGGGCGTAACCTTTCCTTATCAAAAATCGCCTATAGCCCACAGGCGCTTACCGCCTGTCAGGAGAAATACAGATGAAAAATATTGGCTTCTTATCCTTTGGTCACTGGACGCCTTCGTCGCAGTCCGCCACCCGCACCGCGCAGGATGTGTTACTGCAATCGATCGACTTAGCGGTCGCTGCTGAGGAGCTGGGCGCAGATGGCGCTTATTTCCGTGTCCACCATTTTGCCCGCCAGCTCAGCTCGCCGTTTCCGCTGCTGGCTGCCGTGGCAGCGCGGACCCGCAAAATTGAGATCGGTACCGGTGTTATTGACATGCGTTACGAAAACCCGCTTTACATGGTGGAAGATGCCAGCGCGGCAGACCTCATCTCCAACGGGCGTCTGCAGCTGGGCCTGAGCCGCGGTTCCCCTGAGCAGGTGATCGATGGCTGGCGCTACTTTGGTTTTGAACCGAAAGCGGGTGAAAGCGATGCGGATATGGGCCGTCGTCACACCGAAGAGTTCCTGGACGTGCTGCGCGGCGAAGGGTTTGCAAAGCCGAATCCACAGCCAATGTTCCCGAACCCGCCGGGCCTGCTGCGACCAGAGCCGCTTTCGGAAGGGCTGCGTGATCGCATCTGGTGGGGCTCCGGTTCCAATGCCACCGCAGAATGGGCAGCAAAAATGGGCATGAACCTGCAAAGTTCAACCCTGAAAGATGATGAAACCGGCGAGCCGTTCCACATTCAGCAGGCGAAACAGATCCGCGCCTACCGCGAGGCCTGGAAAGCGGCGGGGCATCAGCATGCGCCACGCGTTTCCGTCAGTCGCAGCATCTTTGCGCTGGTGAATGATATGGACCGCGCCTACTTTGGCCGCAGCGGTAACGATCAGGATTCCGTTGGTTTCCTGGATGAGAAAACCCGTGCCATCTTTGGCCGCAGCTACGCCGCAGAGCCTGAAGTACTGATTAAGCAACTGGCGCAGGATGAGGCGATTGCTGAAGCGGATACGCTGCTGTTGACCGTGCCTAACCAGCTTGGTGTCGCCTACAACGCCCATGTGATTGAGGCGATTCTGAAGTATGTTGCCCCGGAACTCGGCTGGCGTTAAGTCACTACCCGAGCGCCCGCGCAAGCGGGCGCTCAGTTGTTTCTCCATAAACCTGTATTACCTGTCATTCACCTCTGCGATCGTTAACGTTTTTTAATCATTTTCTCTTTTCGTCTTTCTGCCGCTCTTGTCTGGCGTGTGTTCCGTCCATTCCATCAACTACACCGGTTTAGCCAGCGACCGCGGCTAAATCTGGTCAGGCCGTTGTTCTGCCAGCATTGAATAAGACGGTTGTGCAACCGGTTGTGTCGGAATAGTCTGATGCAGGTCGGTGCCGCTTCGTTGATGATTCCGGGTAGTAACATCCGTTGCGCCATTGCTGGAAGCTGTTGAAATAAACCTTATTCAAAGGGATAAGCTATCAATCTTATAGGATGAGACAGGTGTGAGTTCCTGAAGATCCTCTATAGAGTAGCGATGAAAATACAAAAAGAGGTGTGACCATGAGCAATTCCATTGATGAAGATGCAAAAGATGCAAAGCCTATTGTTGAAGCCGATCGCGAAGCGCCTGAAAGCAAATGCCCTTTTCATGCAGGCAAGCCAGCGCAGCCAAATCAGGCGCCGGGTGGCGGAACAACTAACCGTGACTGGTGGCCTAACCAGCTCCGCGTTGACCTGCTGAACCAGCACTCATCCCGTTCGAATCCGCTTGATGCATCCTTCGACTACCGTAAAGAATTTGCCAGATTAGATTACTCTGCGCTGAAAGCTGACATTAAAGGGTTGCTCACCGAGTCACAGGCCTGGTGGCCCGCTGACTGGGGCAGCTATATCGGCCTGTTTATTCGCATGGCCTGGCACAGCGCCGGAACCTATCGCTCCGTAGACGGACGCGGTGGTTCAGGCCGTGGTCAGCAACGTTTCGCCCCCTTAAACTCCTGGCCGGACAACGTCAGTCTGGATAAAGCGCGCCGCCTGCTGTGGCCGATTAAACAGAAATATGGCCAGAAAATCTCCTGGGCTGACCTCTACATCCTGGCGGGTAACGTTGCGCTGGAAAACTCCGGCTTCCGTACCTTCGGCTTTGGTGCCGGACGCGAAGATGTCTGGGAACCGGATATGGATGTGAACTGGGGCGAAGAAGCCGCCTGGCTGGAACACCGTCACCCGGAATCCCTGGCACAGTCGCCTCTGGGTGCCACCGAAATGGGTCTGATCTACGTCAACCCGGAAGGTCCGGAACACAGCGGCGATCCTGCCTCTGCGGCCCCGGCGATTCGCGCCACCTTTGGCAACATGGGCATGAACGACGAAGAGATCGTGGCACTGATTGCCGGTGGCCATACCCTGGGTAAAACCCACGGTGCCGCACCGGCCAGCCACGTGGGCGTCGATCCGGAAACCGCACCGATTGAAGCGCAGGGTCTGGGCTGGGTCAACAGCCACGGTACGGGCGTCGGCGCAGATGCGATTACCTCTGGCCTGGAAGTGATCTGGTCGCAGACACCGACCCAGTGGAGCAACTATTTCTTCGAGAACCTGTTCAAATATGAGTGGGTTCAGACGCGCAGCCCCGCGGGAGCCATCCAGTTTGTAGCGGCTGATGCACCGGATATCATCCCGGATGCGTTTGATTCCACTAAGAAACACAAACCGACCATGCTGGTCACCGACCTGACGCTGCGTTTTGACCCGGAGTTTGAAAAAATTTCGCGTCGTTTCCACAACGATCCGCAGGCGTTCAACGAAGCCTTTGCCCGTGCGTGGTTTAAGCTGACGCACCGTGATATGGGACCGAAAGCGCGCTACATCGGACCTGAAGTGCCACAGGAAGATCTGATCTGGCAGGATCCGCTGCCTGCACCGGTTTATCACCCAACCGTGGCAGACATCGCCCAGCTGAAAGAGAAGATTGCCGCATCCGGCCTCAGCGTCAGCGAGCTGGTTTCCGTTGCCTGGGCTTCGGCATCGACGTTCCGTGGTGGCGACAAGCGCGGTGGTGCCAACGGTGCCCGACTGGCGTTGCTGCCGCAGCGTGAGTGGGACGTCAATGCCGTCGCAGCACGTGTTCTGCCTGCGCTGGAAGCGATTCAGCGCGAAGCCCACAAGGCTTCACTGGCGGATGTCATCGTTCTGGCGGGTGTGGTTGGTGTTGAGCAGGCGGCGAAAGCGGCTGGCGTCTCGATCGACGTGCCCTTTACCCCGGGCCGTGTCGATGCGCGTCAGGATCAGACCGACATCGAGTCATTCGATCTGCTTAAACCGCGTGCGGATGGTTTCCGTAACTTCGGCACCGGCTTCGGCAAAACCACCACCGAAAGCCTGCTGATCGACAAGGCACAGCAGCTGACCCTGACCGTGCCAGAGTTGACGGTGCTGATAGGCGGGATGCGTGCGCTTGGCACTAACTTCGATGGCAGCCAGCACGGTATCTTCACGCACAATGTGGGATCGCTGAACACGGACTTCTTCGTGAATCTGCTGGATATGCGTACCGAGTGGAAAGCGACTGATGGCAGCAATGAGAAATTCATCGGACGCGATCGCGTCAGTGGTGAAACCCGTTTCACCGCTACCCGCGCCGATCTGGTGTTTGGTTCCAACGCGGTGTTACGCGCCTCGGCAGAAGTCTATGCCAGCAGCGATGCCCGTGAAAAATTCGTCAAAGACTTTGTCGCCGCCTGGACAAAAGTGATGAATCTGGATCGGTTTGATATCTGATTGCTGTTGATTATGTAAAAGCTGTCATTCGCTAATATTCAACTGCACCCTAAAAGTCGGTGATCCGACTGATTAAGGTGCAGTTTTTTTTGCCAGATTTCTTCTGATTACTGGTCCTGTCGTCTGCGTATGGAAGCCGCGCCGCAATTTTTTCGTCAGATTTAGCCCAAATCTTTGCCTCCCCGGAAACGTTTTTTATTGTCATCCTGATGAAAACAGTCGATCCCCGTACAGGTCCGCTTCAGGAGAATAATAGAATGGAACTGATTAATAATTACTCGCCATCGCCCGCCAGTGTTATATTAAAATATAACATCAGGAGGTGCTTTATGTTTAACACGCGTCTTAAAAAGGTTGGCGGATCGGTCATGCTGGCGGTTCCTCCCGCCGTTCTGAAAACCCTGGCATTGTCGACAAACAGCGAAGTCGGTATGACTATCGATAATGGTTATCTGATCGTTAAGCCCCAGAATCGTCCGCGATATTCACTCGAGGAACTGCTGGCGCAATGTGATCCACACGCTGAAATGAGCACAGAGGATCGGGAATGGATTGAGGCGCCTGCAGCAGGTAAGGAGAACCTGTAAATGGAAAGAGGAGAAATCTGGCTGGTGACACTCGACCCCACCGCAGGTCATGAACAAAGTGGGAAGCGTCCGGTACTGATCGTTTCTCCGGCCTCGTTTAACGCGTTCACCCGATTACCGATTGTGGTTCCGGTTACCAGTGGCGGAAACTTTGCCCGCGCAGCGGGTTTTACGGTTTCACTGGAGGGGGCAGGATGCAGGACAAAGGGCGTCATTCGCTGCGATCAGCCGGGGACGCTCGATATGGAAGCCCGCGAAGGCAGGCGGCTTGAGCAATTACCTGACGCTATCGTGAATGAAGTGCTGGCACGGCTGGACGCCATTCTGAACTGAACACTGGAGTAGCTAAACACAGCCAATAAAAAACCCGCTCAGGTTTCCCTGAGCGGGCTTCTCGAATTTGGCTCCTCTGACTGGACTCGAACCAGTGACATACGGATTAACAGTCCGCCGTTCTACCGACTGAACTACAGAGGAATCGTTTGAACGGGGCGCATAGTAACGGCCACGTCGGATCATGTCAAAGCTCTTTTTCATAAATTCGTGCGACTGCTGAAATAGTCGCCACAATGGCGATTTACGTCATAGAAGAAGGGTCTGCACTACGGCTTCACGCGGCAAAAAGCGGCACGTAAATCTGAGGTGTTTATGAGGTTTTCTGACGCGGTAAAGCGCTTGTCAGAAGGCATTGTGCGTGATTTAACCGGATAGTTTTTTATGGCCGTCACAAAGTCCCGATTCTGGCTTTGTCAGCAACAAAAACGAAACGTAGATTCCATTTCAACCCTGAACTGAATATCCGGAGTTGAAATGAACAAAGTCAGAATCGGCATGATTGGCAGCGGCTATATCGGGCGCTGCCACGCCATTGCCTATGCCCAGGCCCCCACTGTATTCGCGCTGAAAGGCGAAATCGTGCGGGAGATGCTGGCCGAAGTGAATCCTGAACTGGCGGCCCGCCAGGCGGCAACCTTTGGTTTTGCGCGTTCTACCGGTGACTGGCGCGCGCTGGTCAGCGATCCGGCGATTGATGTGGTGGACATCTGCGCACCCAACTTCCTGCATAAAGAGATGGCGCTGGAGGCGATACGTCACGGCAAGCACGTCTATTCAGAAAAGCCGCTGTCGCTGAGCGTGGCGGATGCGCAGGAGATGGTGGCGGCCGCCGAAGCGGCAGGGGTGAAAACGCTGGTCGGCTTTAACTACATGAAAAACCCGACCAGCCAGCTGGCAAAAGAGATCATTGCCAGAGGCGAGATTGGTGACGTGGTGCATTTCTACGGCACCCATAACGAAGATTATCTCGCCAGACCGGAAACGCCGCTCGACTGGCACTGCCAGAAAGCGCTGGCTGGCCTGGGCGCGCTGGGCGATCTGGCGGCGCACATCGTCAATATGGCGCACTACCTGGTCGGGGATATTACCGAGGTCAGCGGCGACATGATGACGGTCATCACCTCACGGCCCGACCCGAAAGAACCTGCGCGACTGTTACCGGTAGAAAACGAAGATCAGGCCAGCGCGCTGCTGCGCTTCCGCAATGGCGCACACGGCGTGATTGAAACCTCGCGTATCGCCTGTGGCGCAAAAATGGGCCTGACCTATGTTGTCACCGGCACAAAAGGCACGCTGCGCTACACCCAGGAGCGCATGGCGGAACTGGAGCTTTATCTGCATGACGAACCTGCCGGGCGACAGGGATTTAAAACCATCCTGACCGGACCGGCCCATCCTGACTACGCGAACTTCTGCGTTTCAGCCGGACACGGCATCGGGTTTAACGATCAGAAAACGGTGGAGATCCGCGACCTGATCAACGGTATCGCGGCGGGCGATCGCATGTGGCCCGATTTTGCCGAGGGATTGCAGGTGCAGAGGGTGCTGGAAGCGATTGCCCACTCCGCAGAGCAGCGCCGCTGGGTCGAGGTGTAAGGCAGAATCTGAGAAAGAGAAGATATAGCGAGTGGCAGACTACGGAGTTGAGTGAACAGGCGCGAAGGGCGGGAGTGTCCCGCCCGTATCCAGTCAGATCAGACCGCTTTTTTCCCACCACAGTTTATCCAGCGCATAGAAGCGGTCGCGCTGGCTCTCGGGCTGGCTGAGGTCGCGCTTCCAGGGCTTCGCAAGAATGTAGTGCAGGTTCTTCACCTCATCCCCCTGCCACAGACCGCTGTGCTGGAATGGCAGCGTTTTTAACGCATTGTAGATATACGAGAGCGGTTTCCAGCGATCGGCAAAGACTTCATTCAGCAGATCCTGCTCGGAGAAGGGATAAGCGCTGAGATCGTCAATCGCCGCAATCCGTTTTTCCAGTACATCGAACATCGCACTGTCGGGCTTAAGCACCAGAAAACCGCCGTTCAGGTAGTAGTCAACGCTGTCCGGAGCCTGCTCACCGCGTGCCTGCCAGGTGTAGTGGCACTGCTCGGGCTGCCATTCTGGCGGATAAGAGGCAATCTGGTTCGGATTACAGCGGCAGGCGTGACAGGCCGCCAGCGGATTATCGCCCAGATCCAGGGTAAACAGCTCGTCCATGTTCTGCAGCACCAGCATATCGGCATCCAGAAACACCACGCGCTCATAATCGGTAAGCTGCCAGGCACGCAGCTTGGTCCAGACCTCGCCAAACTGCGCCGAGGCGTAATGCTGATCGAGATCGTCGCGCGGATAGAGTGGTTCAACCGGTTTAATCACACAGCCCTCATCCTGCAGACTCTGACAGTCAGCGTCTGAAATGGCTGGCGTGGTCATCACCACCAGTGGCCACTGGCTCTGGCTCTCCTGCAGCGAACGGTGCAGCGCTTTCACGCCCACCAGATAATCGGGTTGTGTTAACAGCGTTACCCAGGCAAACATAGCTTTCCTCAATCAGTCAAAAAGTGGCGTGATGTAGTCGTTCCCCAGTCGGCCCTGCGGGTCGAGCTGGCTGCGCAGGGCGCGGAAGGCGTCCCACTGCGGATAGATCTCACGCCAGTTGTAGCGTTCTTCGTCGTAATACTTGCCCCAGTGCGGGCGTCCGCCCTCTTCGGCGAGCAGTTTTTCCACTTCGGTCAGGAAGTGCAGCCCTTCCTGGGACAGCGAGCCATCGTCGGCGTAATAGACCACAAAGCCGAAAAAGCAGGTCGGCTGGCCAGCAGCCGGGCTAAGCCAGGCCGACGAGGCGCCGGTACAGCGCAGAATAATCGGGTAGTGCATGTGCGGACGATTCTCCGCATACCACTGCTTAATCCGGCGGATGATGGCCGGGGTTTTTGCCAGCGGCACGCCGATTTCCACATTAATCTGTGGCACCGCAATGCCGCGACAGAAGAGCTGGTAGATGTCACCGGTAACATCGGTGAAGTCGCGAAAACGGGTGACGGTACGGAATTGTTTTCCGCCTTTGCCCTGAATCTGCGTGTCGCGGTGCATATGCGCCAGCGTCTGGTCGATGGTGTCGTTGAGGCTGTCATCAACGTCACCCTCATGCTCGACCACCTGGCGACCCTGCGCTTCATAGCGCTGACGCTCTTCATCGCTCGCCTCATGGGCGTTCCAGACGTGCATCAGGTTGTCGTCAACAAACCACCAGGCCTTGCTCAGCGGATAGTCGTTGTTCCACTGCAGCAGATCCTCTTCCAGCGTATCGGCAGAGACAGCATTTTTGTGGCAGGTAAAGATCTTAAACGGCTGGGTGCGCAGGGTAACGGCAGTGACAATGCCCAGCGCCCCCAGCGAGACCTGCGCCGCCGGAAAGTCAGCGTCGCCGCGGACAAATTCCCGCACGCTGCCATCGGCCAGCACCATCCGTATGGCCAGCGCTTCATCGGCAATGGAACTCTGCTGCAAACCCTGACCGTGCGTACCGGTCGCCATCGCGCCTGCCAGCGTCTGAATCGCAATCACACCCGGCGATGACGCCAGCATCCGGTTCATGTCGGTCAGGCTGCGATAAACCTGCTCAAGCGGGGTGGCACCACCAAAGGTCACGCTCTGCTCATCACTGGCGAGCTGACCGCTCAGTGCGCTGAGATCGAGCAGTACATCGTTATCGGCGACATGCAGCATCCGGCCGGGCGACAGCTTGCTGCCGATCACCCGGATTTTGCCGTGTGATTCGCTGATCAGTTTCTGTAGTTCTGCTTCGCTGGCGGGACGCTGAACCTGATGATGAGTGCCAATTTGCGCATTCTGCGCCCAGTTCCACAGCGCATCATCATTGGGTTCAACATGGGTCTGGCGAAGCGGATAGAGGCGTGCGTCTCTGCTCACAACAGCATTCCTTATAATCGCATTTTAATGACAAGTTTAACTAAGCGTAGACTATTGCTAAGCGGAGCCGGGGCGGCGGACATTTATTTGCGGACATAGCGTAACGTTGCAGTGACAGCGAGCTGACGATTGCGGCGGATACTCTCGGCTTCGCTGTTGTCAGGACTGAACAGGGCGTTGAAGGTGTAGCGGTTTGAGACGTGATGCACGCAGATACTGCTGATCAGGCGATGGACATCGATGGTCTGCACATCACCAGTAAATACCCCCTGTTGCTGACCGCGCGCCAGGATGTCATCCAGCAGATCCAGTGCGCTGCGGTTCAGCGCTTTAATCTGCGGCGACTGGGTGATGTAGCGACCGCGCAGCAGGTTTTCACTGCAGACCAGCCGGATAAAATCGGGATGCTCGACGTGATAGTCAAAACTGGCTTCCACCAGTCGGGTCATGGCCAGTTCCGGCGCCATCGCCGCCAGATTCAGGCCGGTTTCATGCTGACGTATCTGCTGATAAACCTGCTCAAGTACGGCGATATAAAGCTGTTCTTTAGTGCCAAAGTGATAGACCACCATGCGTTTCGTGGTTTGCGCATGCTCAGCAATCTGCTCCAGCCTGGCACCCTGCATACCAAATTCAGCGAAGGTTTTCAGTGCGCCTGCAATAATGCGTTTCTTCAGCCCTTCAGGGTCATTTTTACGTTTTGTGAGTTCTGACATGGTGCTCAATAAGGTGATTCTGACCGGGGAATGTTAGCACAGTGTTGAGAGGCTGCGCGCAACCCCGGGCGCGGCAAATGCGGCAACCTGGCACACTCCGGACGATTGCAGGTATAATCCCGGGCATTATTTCACAGGTTCAGAGACGACAATGACAAAACTCACCTTGCAAGAGCAGATGCTGAAAGCGGGCTTAGTATCCAGCAAAAAAATGGACAAGGTTCAGCGGACCGCCAAGAAATCCCGGGTTCAGGCGCGCGAAGCCAGAGCAGCAGTGGAAGATAACAAAAAAGCGCAGCTTGAGCGGGATAAGCAGCTGAACGAGCAGCAGAAGCTGGCTGTGCTGTCGAAAGAGTATAAAGCGCAGGTCAAGCAGCTGATCGAAATGAACAAAATTGCCATGGAGAGGGGCAATATCAGCTTCAACTTCACCGACAATAATCTGATCAAAAAGATTATGGTGGATAAGCCGACGCAGGCTCAGCTGATCAATGGCCGTCTCGCCATTGCCCGCCTGGCGGCTGACGCGAATGGTGAAAACCAGTACGCCATCATCCCGGCCAGCGTGGCGGATAAAATTGCCCAGCGTGATGCCAGCGCCATCGTCTTAAACAGCGCATTAAGCGAAGAAGCTCAGGACGAAGATGATCCTTATGCTGATTTCAAAGTGCCAGATGATCTGATGTGGTAATGGCGCGTTGATGCAGTCAGAAGGGGCTGGCGGCAGAGAGCTGCACTGTCTCGCCGCTGACAGGATGCAAAAACGTTAATCCACTGGCGTGCAACATCAGCCTCTCTGCCTGCTCAGCACCCGGCAGTAACAACCCGCCGTAAAGATCACAGCCCAGAATCGGATGCCCCAGATGCTGACAGTGAATGCGCAGCTGGTGGGTGCGTCCGGTTTCTGGTGTCAGCTCAACCCGCGTAACCGGCAACGCCTTTCCCTCTTTTCCCTGGTAATAACTGCGTTCAGTGACCCGATAGCGTGAGCGCGCCGGCTTGCCCTGAATAGCGCATATCACCATGCGGGGAAACAGCGCCGGATCTTTGGCTATTGCGGCATCAATCACACCTTCATCATCGGCAAGGTGTCCGCACAGCAGTGCCTGATAGGTTTTGCTCACCGTGCGCTGGCTGAACTGCTGACAGAGGGCGGCATTAATCGCTTTGGTTCGTGCCACCACCATCAGCCCGGAGGTGCCAAAATCGAGCCGATGAACCAGCGTGCAGCCGGGAAAACGCGTTACCAGCCGATGATGCACGGAGTCGAGATTTTGCAGATTTTTGCCTGACAGGCTCAGCAGCCCGCTGGGTTTGTTGATCACCAGCAGATGATCGTCCTGAAACAGGAGAGTAATCTCATCAAAGCAGGGTGGGGCGATAAACGTATCGATAATGGCAGACATCGGGCAACCGGCAGCAGAATGGCAGGGGATCATAACCGATTGCCGGTTCACTGACGACGCCGGACTTCACCCTTATTCTTCCGTAACCGTTTCGCCACTTTGTGTGGGAAGCGAATGGCTGGCCTGATGCGTGCCGAATCCACCATGGGCAGCAAAAACTGAGCAAACCGTTGCGGCTAACAACGTGAGAAGAACAGAGAGTTTCATAGGTGCATCCGTCGCTGATAAGGCCAGCCAGTCTGGCAGGATGGACGGCAGAGACAAACAGAACAATCCGGAAAAAAACATTAAGTGTATTCTATCAGAAGGTTGCGAGATTCTTAGTGATTTATTCGGGCAGGTCCTGCTTTTACGACTACAGTCTCTGGTGAGGTTGTCATCAATTCGTACTAATGGAGGATTTTCTGTGTTAATTCAAATCGACGAGAAAGGCCACGTCATTATTGGCGAAGCGGCACTAAGCCTTGCCCTGGGTGAGAAAGAAATCAGTATCGCATCACTCTTTACTCAGCTGGGTTTTATGGCGAAATCTGAAAGCAACCCCGATCGGCTGACGCAAATCTCCGAAGCCAGGCGCTGGCTGAGTAGTTTTAAGTCACCGTCGGTTGCCCAACAGCAGGTGCCGTACCTGCAGACCCTTGCAGCCCTGAACGAAGAACTGAAGCAGCATTAACTGAACTGACGCCAGTGGACGTAGTCCGGCTCCGGCCGGAAAACGACGAAGCGGACGACCTCATCGGTTGCGCGAAGCGTATACCGGCCGGAGAAACTGTCATGGACGATACTTCTCCTGCCACCGCGATTTGATACCCATCTTTAAGAAGGCTTTCCTGAAGCCACAACCCTGCCGGCCCTGAAACAATAACTGACCCGGACGAATACGCTCCCGCGCCGGCTTTTTTCTGTGATTACTGTGATGCCTTGTCTGTGGCCAATTCATACTTTAGCCAGCCTCATTAAATCAGGCTGGCTGTATTAGCATGACGCTTAAGTCAAAGCGGCGCTGTGTATCAGAAGCTTTCCCAGCTGGATTCGGCTGATGCTTTAACCGGCATCGCGGGCACTAAACGCGGCGCCAGGGCATGTGCAGTCCGGCTGGGGGCACTTTGCCCGTCTGATAAGCGGAATACCGCCACCGTTTTTTCCAGCTCGTCTGCCTGCGCTTCCAGGGAACTGGCTGCGGCAGAAGACTCTTCAACCAGCGCGGCGTTCTGCTGCGTGGTGGTATCCATTTCGGACATTGCTGTCGCAATCTGGGAAATACCGCGATTCTGCTCGTCGGATGCGGCAGCAATCTCGCCCATGATGTCTTTGACCTGGCTGACCGAGCGGACGATATCATCCATCGTGCTTCCGGCGCGTTCCACAAACTCCGAACCATCATGAACCCGGTCAAGTGACTCGCGAATCAGCGTTTCAATCTCTTTGGCAGCCAGCGAACTGCGCTGGGCCAGATTTCTGACTTCACCGGCCACCACCGCAAACCCACGACCCTGTTCACCGGCGCGAGCCGCTTCAACCGCGGCATTTAATGCCAGTATATTGGTCTGGAAGGAGATGCTGTTGATGACGTGAATGATTTCACCAATTTTGCCTGAACTCTGGCTGATGTTATTCATGGTGACGATAACATCACGGATAATCTCGCCACCGCGTCCGGCATTCACCGACGCATCTGTCGCCAGCTGGCTCGCATGGTGAGCATTTTCCGCATTCTGTTTCACCGTGGATGAGAGCTCTTCCATACTGGCCGCCGTCTGAACCACTGCCGCAGACTGTTGTTCGGTGCGGGATGACAGATCGGTATTACCTGCTGCAATCTCTGCCGAGGCACGCGCTACGCTGCTGACGCCATCGCGCACATTGGTAATGATGTTCTGCAGGCTGAGGTTCATCGCATCGACGGCCTGCATCAGTTGGCCCAGCTCATCACCCCGGGTGGTGTTCAGTGAGGTCGTTAAATCACCGCTGGCAATACGCTGCGCTGCATTCAGGGTCTCTTTCAATGGCAGCGTAATGTTGCGTGTAATCCGCCAGGCAATCAGCAGGCTCAGGACGACACAAATCAGCGCAGCAAAGGCGATGCGCCACTCTGCCTGTTTGATAAATTCAGCAGACAGCCGGGACTGGAAGGCAAAAGTATCAGAAACTGCCGCATTGAGCCGCTCTGCAGCTGTGGTCAGGTCCGCAGATTCGCTTTTTTCTTTCTCTGAAGCATCAACATAACGCGTCAATGCCTGACGTTGCTGCGTAAGGATAGTGATGACATTTTGCGTGACGGCATTGATCGCTGGCTGATTAAAACTGTCCAGTTGTTCACTCAGCGTATTGATGGCGGTGTACTCCTCAATAACCGCATCTCTGCTGGCCGCTGTTGGCTTATCAAGAAACGCTTTTTCGATATTCGCGGCATCAAACAGCGCGGCGGCCAGTTTCATGACCGGCAGCGCGGCGTCGGGTGCCATAGCCATATCGAGTAATTCAGACTGATGAGCAAGACCGATTAGCATGTCCGGTTTAATGGCAGCAAAGGCGACAGATGTCACCTCCGCAGATGCCACGAACTTCTGGCGCTGATTTTGATAATCATTAAGTAACTGGCCCATCAGCGTAATTTTTTGCTGACCTTCATCATCCCACTTAAATCCACTCAGTCGTTGATAAAGGGTATCCAGCTCCTTAAGAGCCTGAACGTTCTTCGCGGCAAATTCAGGATTTTTGGTGTACTGGTAAAGCGTGCGATTAAGACGTGCCTTGCTTAACGTATTCACCATTTCCACGGTTGTTGTGCGGCGTGCAGAGTTGTCTTTAATACTGCGGAAACAGTCAAAAGCGATAAAGGTTATGGCGAGAGACGCCGCGATGACGACGATAAAACCGACGCCAAGTTTTTTCCCGATTTTGATACTGGAGATGCGTTGAGCAAGGCCCATGAGGTTCACCTTTATTGAGGTTCAAAGCAGACGAAAGAAATTCACATAATTCAATCCTGATCTTTTTATCGTCAGCTTCTGATAATCCTTTAAAGGTATTTATCATTTATTCAGTAATCTTATTAATTAGAGCTCCATTGTTTTACGATGTAATTATTTTCATGCTAATTGATGGGTTTTTGTTTAAGTTAATGATTAATATAATTAATTGAGGTTGATAGTTTTCATTCAAGGGTGTTTGCACTAACTCAATCATTATTTATTGATCTTGATCAATTAAATGACTGTTGAAAATTCGCCTGAAAAGATTTCAGCGATTTTAAAAATAAACTTATCAATAAAATGACATTTTAGAGGTTGTTCTGCCGTTAGCGAACCGCTGCGGAAACTACTATTATTTCGCCAGCGCCCGGAGACCTCTGCCCCCTGTTCTTGCCCTGCAACATCTCATTTCCTGATCAAAAAGCGGAGAAACCTCTTCATTGCCATATTCCGGCTAAATAATCCCGGTTTTAGCATTTGTGATCGCCGTCGGTCTTCACTGAGAATGACAACAGAACGTGACGAGGATGATAAAAGCACTGAAGCCCGCAGCTTCGCTGGCTTCCGGTGCGGACAACAGATCGCGATAACTTTTCCCTCTGGGGGGAACATTTTAATTATCAGGAGAAAGGTTCCAGTGAAATATATAAAAGGAATGCCCCTTTTTGCCCTCGCGCTCAGTGCGCACGCCAGTTTTGCAGCCGAACCGTCAGTGCCTGCTGAAAGCAGCTTACATGTCAAAGCCGATCCGGCGCTGAAAAGCCTGATACCCGCGGATATCCTTAAGCGTGGCTATATTGTGGCGGGTACTAACCCGAATACGCCGCCCACCACCTTCTATAAAGAAGACAACAAAACGCTGGCGGGTCGTGAAATCGACATCATGAATGCGGTCGGTGAGCGTCTGGGCATCACCGTTCAGTGGCGCGACACCGGCGGCTTCGACAATATTATTCCTGGCCTCAAGACCGGACGTTACGACGTGGCGCTGTCAAACATCAATGCCACGCCGACCCGCCTGAAACAGATCGACTTTGTCGGTTACTACAATGCCAGCCTGCTGGGCATTATTTCCCGCAAAGACGCTGATATCGCTCCCTTTAAATCACTCAGCGATGTGTGTGGCAAAGAGGTGGGCGCTGGCTCCGGTACGACTCAGGTGACGCGGCTGGAAGAGGCCAGCAAAGCCTGTGAAGCCGCCGGTAAACAACCGATCAAGGTAGCGATATTCCCGGATCGTCCGGCGGGCGTGCAGGCTGTAGTCAGCGGTCGCGTTCCCTTGTTCCTCGGTCCTTATGAAGGACTGCTGTGGCAGACCAAAGTGATCAAACCGCTGACCATGAGCGGTGAAATCACCGTGAATGATGCACCGGTCTCGGTCGCGTTCCCGAAAGACTCGCCGCTGGAGCCAGCCGTACAGGCGGCACTGAATTCGTTAATCAAAGATGGCAGCTACCGGAAAATCCTCGATAACTGGGGAATCGGTTTTGGTGCCGTGACCGAAGCCCGACGCAACGAAGAGATCTTTAAATGAGAGAAACTCCGGACCACACCGACGACCTGAAAATCGTCGGTAAACGCTACTATGGTCGCTGGCTGAGTGCGCTGGTGGTGCTGTTATGCGTGGTGGCGATGGCGCATTCGATGATTAACAATCCGCGCTTTGAATGGCAGGTGATTGCAGAGAACTTCACTGCGCCCTCTATTCTGCAGGGTGTGTTAATGACGCTGCAGCTCACGGCCATCTCGGTGGTGCTGGGATTCGCTTTTGGCACGGTGCTGGCGCTGATGCGCCTCTCTTCTAACCCGGTGCTGGTGGCGGTGAGCTGGGCTTACACCTGGTTTTTCCGCGGTGTGCCGATGCTGGTGCAGCTGTTTCTCTGGTACAACATCGCCGCGCTCTATCCCCGCATCGCGCTGTCGATCCCAGGATTAGGCGAACTCTGGAGCGCGCAGTCTAATGCGCTGGTGAGTCCATTTAGTGCGGCGGTGATCGCGTTGGTGATGCATCAGTCCGCCTACGCCGCAGAAATTGTGCGCGCCGGTATCCAGAGCGTGGGTAATGGACAGATAGAAGCGGCTCGCGCCCTGGGATATCGCCCGGCGCAGATTTTCCGTCACACCGTCTTACCGCAGGCGATGCGCGCCATTATGCCGCCAGCGGGTAATGAGATTATTGGTCAGCTTAAAACCACCGCAGTGGTGTCGGTGATCTCTCTGCAGGATGTGCTGTTTTCGGCACAGATTATTTATCAGCGCACCTATGAAGTAATCCCGCTGCTGCTGGTCGCAACCTTGTGGTATCTGCTGATGACCTCCGTGCTCTCTGTCGGCCAGTACTATGTCGAGCGCTACTTTGGTCGCGGTGTGGCGCGGCGAGAAAAGCGCAGCCTGCTGTCATCGTTACCGCGCTTTTCGCTGCCGAAAACGCAAAGGAGCGTGAGCAATGGCTGAAGCAATCGCGCTACGCAAAGTCACCAAGCGCTTCTCCGGCGTCACCATTCTCGACGAGGTTAATCTCGATATTCCTGCCGGATCGGTGACCGTAATTCTGGGGCCATCGGGTTCCGGTAAATCCACGCTGCTGCGCTGTATTAATCATCTTGAAAAACTGGATGGCGGCACGATCCGCATCGGCGGCCAGATGGTGGGATACCGGCAAAAAGGCCAGGCGCTGCACGAACTCAGCAGCAGTGCCATTGCCCGCCAGCGGGCGGAAATTGGCATGGTGTTTCAGCAGTTCAACCTGTTTCCGCACCGCACCGTGCTGCAGAACATTACGGATGCACCGATGCGGGTAAAAAAGCAGAGCCGTCATCAGGCCACGACCAAAGCGCTGGCGCTGCTGAAGCAGGTGGGGCTGTCTGGCCGCGAAGATGAGTGGCCGCAGAACCTCTCTGGTGGTCAGCAGCAGCGTGTGGCCATTGCCCGCGCGCTGGCGATGGATCCCGGCGTCATGCTGTTTGATGAACCGACCTCGGCACTTGACCCGGAGCTGGTAGGGGAAGTGCTGCAGGTGATTAAGCAACTGGCGCACTCCGGTATCACCATGGTGGTGGTCACGCATGAGATTGGCTTTGCCCGCGAGGTTGCCGACAACATCGTATTTATGGAGAGCGGCAGAATTGTCGCAGCGGGTCCGACGCAGCAGGTCCTCGACGATCCGGACAACGGACGTGTCAGAAACTTTATTGCAACGGTGCTTTGAGCACCGTTTCTTTTTTGGTAATCAGGAATCAGCATGACCCAGAAACCGGTAATGCACAGCGCCCACTGGGGCGCTTTTCACGTCCAGCACAGGGACGATCAACTGCTGATTGAGCCGTTCCACCGCGATCCCGATCCCAGCCCGCTATTGCAAAACTTCCGTCATGCACTCAATCATCCGGCGCGTGTCGCGCAGCCGATGATACGGCGTGGCTGGCTGGAAAACGGGCCAGGCCCGGATCAGCGTCGTGGTGCCGATGAGTATGTCGCGGTTAGCTGGGAAGAGGCCAGTCAGCGGGTGGCGCAGGAACTTAAACGGGTTGGTGAAGCATACGGCCCGGAAGGCATCTTTGGTGGATCGTATGGCTGGTCAAGCGCAGGCCGTTTTCATCATGCGCAAAGCCAGGTGCACCGATTTCTGAACACCACGCTGGGCGGTTATGTCCGTTCGGTCAACAGCTACAGTTCTGGCGCGGCATCTGTCCTGCTGCCACACATTGTCGGTGACATGAACGAGATCGCCCGACGTGGCGTGAGCTGGGAAGAGATCGCCGCGCACAGCGAGGTGGTGCTGGCGTTTGGCGGCCTGGCGCTGAAAAATGCACAGGTGGCCAGCGGCGGCCTGAGCGAACACACCGAGCGGAATTTTATGCAGCGAGCGGCACAGCGCGGTACCCGGTTTATCTCAGTGAGCCCGCTGAAAAGCGATCTGCCTGAAGAGGCGCAGGGCGAGTGGCTGGCGCTGCGGCCCGGCACGGATGCGGCGTTTATGCTGGGTCTGCTGGCGGTGCTGATTGCGGAAGCGTTAACCGACGAGGCGTTTCTGGCGCGCTACTGTGTCGGCTGGCCGCAGATGGTCGCTTACATTCGCGGTGAAGAGGATGGCGTAGTCCGTGACGCGCACTGGGCGGCTGAAATCTGCGGCGTCAGCAGCGATCTGATCGGTCAGTTTGCACGGCAGTTGCACGGTAAGCGCGTACTGGTGACCGTGGCTCATGCTTTGCAGCGTGCCGAGCATGGCGAACAGCCAGTGTGGCTCGGCCTGGTGATGGCGGCGGCGCTCGGACAGCCAGGGCTGCCCGGCGGTGGATATACGTATGCACTGGGCGCGCTGGGCCATTATGGCAAGCATCATAATCTGGTCAGCTTTCCGGCCCTGCCGCAGGGTAAAAATGGCATTGACCGCTTTATTCCGGTGGCGCGTATCGCCGACATGCTGCTCAATCCCGGCACAAAGTTTGACTATAATGGCCGCCAGCTGACCTATCCCCATATTCGTCTGGCTTACTGGGCGGGAGGCAATCCGTTTCACCATCATCAGGATCTGGCGCGGCTGCGTCAGGCTTTCTGCCAGCTGGATACGCTGATCGTGCATGAAAGCGCCTGGACCGCCACGACGCGTCATGCGGATATTGTCCTGCCTGCCACCATGACGCTGGAACGTGAGGATATCGGCGGTGCGCCGACCGATCGCCATTTAATCGCCATGCAGCCGGTGGCTGCGCCTTACGCCGAAGCCCGGGATGATTATACGATTTTTCATGACCTGGCCCGGCGGCTGGGCAGGGAAGTGGCATTCAGCGAAGGTCGTGATGCGCGTGGCTGGTTGCAGCATCTTTACGGCCAGCTGCAGGAAAAACTGGCCGCTCATCAGGTGCAGACACCCGATTTCAGTCAGTTCTGGCAGGAGGGCGTGCTGGAGCTGCCGCAGTTAAAGGATGGTGGGCGGATGATCAATGCGTTTCGCGCCGACCCCGACGCCGCGCCACTGCCGACGCCAGGCGGAAAAATTGAGATTTTCTCCGCTACTATCGCCAGCTTTGGCTATGAAAATTGTCCCGGCCATCCGGTATGGCGTGAACCGCAGCAAAAACCCAGCGCTGACTATCCGTTCTGGCTGATTGCCAATCAGCCCGCGACGCGTCTGCACAGCCAGCTCGATTTTGGTGATTACAGCCAGCGCAGCAAGCGGGACGGACGCGAAGTCTGTAGCCTGAACCGGGACGATGCGGCAGCACAGGCGATCGCGGATGGCGACATCGTCGAACTCTATAACGCGCGCGGCCATGTGCTCGCCAGCGCGCGTCTCACTGACACCATCATGCCTGGCGTGGTTCAGCTGCCAACCGGTGCCTGGTACGATCCGGTCGAGCCTGCTGCCGCCCGTCCGTTATGCCGCCACGGTAATCCCAATGTGCTGACCATGGATATCGGCACGTCGTCGCTGACGCAGGGCTGCAGCGGCCAGATTACGGTAGTGCAGGTGCGGAAATTTGCCGGTGAGGTTACGCCGGTTCAGGCCTTCGTTCCGCCGCGCTAAGCCACTATCGGGTCAGCGCCCCGGTCAGCCTCTGCAACTCTGCCGTGGAATGCAGCGCAGTGGCAGCAAGCAGTTCTGGTGACGCATCACCCAGCGCCCGTTGAAGTTTGCTGCTCACAATTACCCCCTCCGCCAGCGAGTGCTGGCGCGTACGGCGCTGATGCAGCGTTGTGCCATCCGCGAGCGTCAGCGTAACGACGTGAAAGCGCAGCGCGGGATTGATCGCATCGGGCGGCGCACTCTCATCCGGTGTCCGTCGCACACGGGCGGCCAGCGGCATAACCTGATGATTGAGATCGCCTTCCGCAAAGTCCTGCAGGCGCAAATCGCCATAAATCAGCATGGCGGCAATCACATACTCCAGGCTGAAGCGCGCTTCAATACCGTTAACCGGCACCCGTATCGAGGCAGCGATGTCACCGCCAGGCGGGAAGGCGACGGTGATATCAACAATCTGGCTCAGCAGCGCATCAAGCGGTTTACCCGCAGCCAGCCACTGCTGGCGCAGGATGCGAGCCGCTTCTGCCGCACTATGCGTACCGGCGCAGGTCGGGAAGGGTTTGAATTCCAGTCCCGGCGTGCTGATCCGCCACGGGCTGCCCCAGTTTTCCAGCACTTTCTCCGGCTGAGCCTGGTCCGCGCTGCTGGCGGCAACAAAGGCCTCAATGACCCCCTGCTGGCGGCCATCGATTCCGGCCAGGGTCAGCTGAGCCGCGGTTACGGCCCGTTCGGCGGCAAAGCCCGCGTGCAGCGGTTTCACCGCCGAACCAAACTGAGCGCGTAAACCGCTGGCCTGGGTCGCCGCAATACCCAGCAGGGTGGCCGTGGCATCACTCTTCATCCCCAGCAGACGCGCCAGCGCCCCTGCCGCCGCAAGGGTCCCCAGCGTCGCCGTGTTGTGATAGCCCAGAGCGTAATGTTGCTGGCTGACCGCCAGCCCCAGACGACCGGCCATCTCTACCCCCGTGACGTAAGCATCCAGAAATTGCTCCAGGCTTCTGGGCTGAACCCGTTGCCAGGCGAAAAGTGCAGGCAGGATCACGACGCTGGGATGACCGCGAAAATCGGCATGAAAGTCATCGTAGTCCAGCGCATGTCCTGCATAGCCCAGCAGCAGCGCCTGTGAACGCACGCTGCCATCGCTGTAGAGGGTGCGCAGAGCCGGTAAGCCGCTATCCGGTACCGTGCCCTGCAGCACCGGCCAGCTCACCGCCAGAAAATCCCGGATGCCTTCGCGCGCATGCTCACGTGCCGGGGCATCCGGCTGGCTGTACAGGATCGCATCAGCCAGCGCGGCAGTCAGGCTCATTATGGCTGCTCCGGAGAAAGAAGTGCCGCCCGTGCCAGGCCGGCCAGATAGTGCGCCGTTGGCAGCAGCACCTCATCATTGATGCGAAAAGCAGGGTGGTGCAGCGCATAGGGTTCACCGGTGCCCACCATCATAAAGGCACCGGGCAACTGTTGCTGATAGAAGGCAAAATCTTCACCAATCGGACTCGCCTCGACCACGCGTGCTTCCAGTCCGCTGTTCTCAGCCTGCTGCAAAGCAAAGTCCGCCCAGTGCGCATTATTTACTACCGATGGCGGCCCGGCGTGCCAGGTAAAGCTCACCTGCGCATCAAAGGCTGACGCGATGCCCGCCACAATTGCCCGGAAGCGCTGCTCAAGACGCTGGCGGGTGGATGATGAAAACGAGCGCACCGTGCCCTCCAGCCAGGCGCTGTCCGGAATGACGTTCCAGGTGCTGCCGCTGTGGATCTGGGTGACAGAGACCACCGCGTTATCGGCAGAAGGGGCATTGCGGCTGATCAGCGTCTGCGCCGCCGAGACAATCTGTGCCGCGATGACAATCGGATCGTTGCCCTGATCGGGTTTGGCGGCATGGCTGCCGATACCGGTAATCGCAATTTCAAAACGGTCGACGGCGGCAGTCAGCGGCCCGGCTCTGGAACCGATGACGCCAGCAGGCAGTGAAGGATCGTTGTGGATACCGAAAATCGCCAGCGCGTCAGTTAATGCGCCGCTGGCAATCACCTCCGGCGCGCCCTGGCCGGTCTCTTCTGCGGCCTGAAACAGAATCCGTACCCGGCCTGGCAGGTTCGCTTCCTGCTGCTTTAACAGGATCGCCGCGCCCATTGCCGCTGCGCTGTGAAAATCATGACCGCAGGCGTGCATCACGCCCGGACGCTGCGAGCGAAAGCTGACGCCAGACTGCTCTTCAATCGGCAGCGCGTCGATATCGGCCCGCAGTACAATCAGCGGCCCCGCTGACGCCCCAATCTCCGCCACCAGGCCGGTTTTCAGCGGCAGATCGAGAATGCGTATCTGATGCTGTTCCAGCTGATCGCGCAGTCGGCGCGTAGTCTCAAACTCCTGATTCGACAGCTCCGGGAACTGATGCAGTTCGTGACGGAAGGCGATCAGCGGTTCGCCTAATGTCGAGGGGATAGTGATGCTCATTGTGGGTTTCCTTGTGCTGCTGTCTGGCGGCTCAGCCAGGCATCGTGTGCCACCGGGTCCAGTACTTTCTTCATATAGAGGGTGATATGACCCTTGCCGAGGTCGCGGGTATGCATTGGCTGGAAGCCGCGCTTCAGGTACATCGCCTGCAGCCAGGGGTGACGGGTGGCCGTTCCCAGCGAGACCGCAGGAGCACGCAGCTGACCGATCAGAATCGCCTGTTCGACCCTTTCCAGCACCTGACGACCAAACTGCTGGCCGGGATAGTCAGGGTGCGCGCCGAACCAGCCAATATGCGGCAGACCAAACGGGCCGGGCAGCGGCCCCCAGGGATAGCGGACGGTCACTGACGAGACCATCTTCTCGTCAGCATAGAGCGCATACACCCCGTGGCTCTGCAGATGGCGCAGAGCCATAGCGCGGTCTGCGGTAGCGGCATCAAACTTAATGCCCAGCGCTTTCACCGGCGCATAGGCCGCATGCATCAGCGCCAGATAAACATCTGTTTCATCTTCTCTGACCTGACGAAAATCGAGTTGCATATTCTTTCCCGGAACACTGCCTGATAAGCAGTTAATTAATTCAGCCAGAGGGGCAGGTTAACAGTAAAAAGCCGGGTCGCTATATGTGAAAAATAACTATCCTCATGCAGATTTGTGAATAAAGAATGGCCGGTTTTCAATTGCTTAAATTGCTGGTTGTCGTAGTATTTAAAAAAGAAATAACGCTGCTCTTTCGTTAATAAATAAGTGTAATTAAAGCCTTTTTGGCCTAATTCTTATAATCAGGATGCCGCTGTGTTAGCGATTACTTCTCCGCGAGCCTATGCACATGAGGCGGGCCTGCGTGCACGCGTCGGTGAGTTTATTAAACCCTACGCCAGCCATATCCGGATATTGACCTCGCCGCACGCGTGGCAGGCGGTTAATCCGGAATTAAGCCAGAGTCTTGAGGCATCGGGCATTCACTGGCAGCTGGATTATTTAGCGGGTGAATGTACTGAAGAGGCGATTGCCCGCGTAAAACAGCAAACCGAACAGCAGGGCGCAGAGTTACTGCTGGCAATTGGCGGTGGACGGGTGCTGGATGCCGCCAAAGCCGCCGCCAGCCAGTTACCGGCACTTACGCTGATTAACTTTGCTACTCAGGCAGCGACCTGTGCCGCCTGGTCACCGATTGCCATCATCTATAACGAAGCGGGCGGGCATCTGCGCAGCCAGCCTCTGGGCAAAATGCCGGAACTGTTGCTGGTAGACAGTGAGGTCATTGCCCGAAGCGACGTGCGCTTTCTGAAAGCGGGTATTGTGGATGCGCTGGCAAAATATTACGAATTCCGCCCTTACCAGCGGCATAACCCCAACGATCTGGCGCTGGATTTAAAGGTGATGACCGCACGGCAGGCGGCAGATGTGTTTCTGCAATATGGTGAGGCCGCGCTAGCCGCCTGCCAGCAGCAGCGGGTCACACCCGAACTGGTCAAAGTCATCGATGCCAGTATCGTGCTGGCAGGGCTGGCGAACAGCGTGCGCGACGCGCTGCCGACGCCGGGGCTGGCGCATGCCATCCATAATCGTCTGACCCACCAGCCGGAACTCCATCACTGGCTTCATGGCGAAAAAGTGGGCTTCAGCCTGCTGGTGCAGTCGCTGATTGAGCATGACGGGGAACCGGATGCAGAACTGCTGGCGCTGCTGCGCTATTACGGCATGCCATTAAAGCTTCCCGCGTTGCCGGGTGATCGTGATACCGCGCTGCGTCACATCGCACAGCAGATTACATTTCCCAAAGCCTGTGCAGATCGCCTGCCATTTAACGTCTCTGCCAGCGCGCTGGAACAGGCCCTGCTGGCGACCGACACCCTTTTCTAAGCGCGCTGCGGCGCGCTTTTTCATCTTTCAGACCAGGAATCGTTTATGAACTCTGCAACTTCACCACGTCGCCTGCGGCTCGGCCTGTTTGTTCAACCTGTGGGTCAGCACGTCAGTGGCTGGCGTCTGACCGAACAACTGGGCGATCCCACCGATATTGACTGGCTGATCGCCCTGGCAAAAAAAGCCGAAGCGGGTAAGTTCGACCTCTTTTTTGTGGGTGATGCCCTGGCAACCAGCATGTACCGTCTGCCGTCCACCATGGCCCGTCTTGAACCTCTGACGATGCTGGCGGCGCTGGCAGTCAATACCCGGCGCATTGGCCTGGCCGCGACGGCCTCCACCACCTTCAGCGATCCCTTTACGCTGGCGCGCAGCTTCTCATCACTGGATCACATCAGCCGGGGCCGTGCCGCGTGGAATGTGGTGACCTCGTTTTCCGCAGACGTTGCAAGAAACTTCAGCCGCAGTGATATGCCCGATCATGCTTCACGCTACGCCCGAGCGCGTGAGTTCCTCGAGGTGGCCTGTAAACTGTGGGCGGGGTGGGAAGAGGGCGCCGTGCAGCCGGATAAAGCGACCGGAAACTATTTTGTTGATGAGAAAATCCAGCCGATTAATCATCAGGGCGAACATTTTCAGGTGCAGGGTCCACTGAATATCACCCGCTCGCCGCAGGGCCGTCCGGTGATTATCGAAGCGGGTTCTTCGGCGGATGGTCAGAAGCTGGCGGCGGAGACGGCGGAAGTGATCTTTACCGCCTCTGCCAGTCTGGAGGAGGCGCAATCTTTCTATCGCGCGCAGAAGGCGCAGGTGGTGGCCGCCGGGCGCAACCCGGATCAGGTGGTGATCATGCCTGGCGTCATGCCGATTATCGGCCGCACGCGCGAAGACGCTAAGGCGCTGTGGAAAGAGCTGAATACGCTGGTGGATATTGAGAATGGGCTGCGTCAGCTCTCACTGCGGTTCAGCATGGATCTCAGTCAGTATCCGCTGGATGGCCCGGTGCCGGAGGTGCCGCTGGGCGAAGGGAACCAGAGCCGCGTTAAGCTGATGACCGATATGGCAAAACGCGAAAACCTGACGCTGCGCGAACTGGCCGCCGTCGCCGCCGGTTCACGCGGGCACCGCGTGATTGTCGGTACGGCTGAAGATATCGCCGATGATTTCCAGCTGTGGCTGGAGCAGGGCGGTGCGGATGGCTTCAACATCATGCCCGCCATCATGCCGGAACAGCTCGATCTGTTTGTGGAACTGGTGATCCCGGAACTGCGCCGTCGCGGGCTGTTTCGTGAGGAGTATGAGTTTGCCACGCTGCGTGAAAATCTGGGGCTGGACGTGATCTAAGAGCCTGGTTCACTCTCATCGCGTGGAATGTTGTCGCCTGTACCGCACGGAGTCTGCCAGAAGATGGCGTGCGGTTAGTTTAACCAGCACGAAATCTTTATCGTGCCTCACGCTTTACTAAAACCATTTTGCAAATCACTGCCTGCCCGATATAACAGACATTCACTCTACTGACCGCGAGCTCACTGAATGTCAGACTACAGATTCTATTCCAGAGGCAAACACACCGTTGCATTGAAAAGATCAGACGTAAACCGGGCTTCAGATCTAACAGAGCAGGGGTATAAAAAAGAGTTTGAGGAAGTGCGTGCATCAGGTGAAACAGAGGCGCTGGCACGCTTCGCGGATATCCGCAGGAACCAGCGTATCGACCAGCACAACTTTCTGGCGGGCGCAGCGACCATGCCGCTGATTGGTGTGTTAACCGCGGTGGTTGCTTTTGTTTTCTGGCGTAATAAATCGATAAAATAAGCCAGCTACAATTCAGACATATTCACGTATGACTCTTTTCATTAACCCTTTTAAAAGGATAGTCAGCTGCACAGGAGTCACCGCCCTCGTTGCTGAAAAACAAAAAAGCCCGTGATATTCATCGCGGGCTTTTTGATATCTCTGGCAGGCCATTCAGAACTGATACGAAACGCTGACGTTCACATTACGTGGCTCACCGTATACGTAACTGTTCATATAGCTGTAATACTCGCGGTCGAAGAGGTTATCGACGTTGGCCTGCACCGCGACCTGTTTATTCACCTGATAGCGGGCAAACAACGACGCCAGGGGATAACTGCCCTGATAAACCCGTACGCTGTCGCCGCTGGCATTAGTGACATCTTTAAATACCCGGTTCTGCCAGTTGATGCCGCCGCCGACAGTCAGGTCGGGGATTGCGGCCAGTTGATAACGGGTAAAAAGCTTAAATGAGGTTTGTGGCTGATAGCTGTTAAAGCGGCCACTCTGGTCACGTGCCACATACCGGGTTGCGCCAAAGGTAAGTTGCAGATTATCAGTCAGCGCACCATTCAGTTCGAACTCAGCACCTTTACTCACAGCACCTTTGGCTGCAACATAGGCCTGCTCACTGCCGCTCAGGTAGACACCATCAAGCGCCTGACCGACGTTATCCTGCTCAATGCGGAAAATCGCCACGCTGGCCGTCAGCAGTCCGTCGTTCCAGGCCGATTTCAGACCGGTTTCGTAGTTTTTTCCGGTGACAGGCGAGAGATAACTGCCATGAGTATCACGATAGGTCTGCGGCAGGAAAATGGCGGTGTAACTGCCATAGGCGGACCAGGTGTCATCGATGTCATAGACCAGCCCGGCGTAAGGCGTGGTGTTGTTTTTGGTCATCTCTCCGCTGCTGCCGTTCGTGCTCCACTGGGTATAGCGTGCGCCAACGATCAGTGACAGCGGATCGGCCAGCGAAAGACGTGCAGCACTGTACACCGATTTCTGACGAACCGTGTCATCATCGTTGAGATACCAGCCCTGCCACTCAGGCTCCGCGACGTTACCGCTCCAGTGATTATTGAAAATACCCATATCAGCAGTGGCGATCTCACGAGCCTCTGCATCGCTGAAACCATCCTGACTGTAAGCGGCATTATGCTGCCGACTGTAGTTCGCACCCGCCATTAACAGGTGCTGACGGCCCAGTAAGTCAAACGGGCCGCTGGCGAAACCATCAATGGAATCCATTTTACGCTTGCCGCGATCCATGCTGCCGTAGCCGGTGGTGCCTTCACCGCTCTCTTGGTCGGGATTGCCCATCACATAGAGAAGCTTATCGCTGAAGGTGTTTTCGGCGTGCGTGCCGTTGACATGAATATTCCAGCCGTTGTCAAAGTTATGCTCGATGTCCGCAAAGACTTTGCGCGAGTTAGTGTTGTAACGTGTCCAGTTGGCTGACGAATTCAGGCTGCGATCGTAATGTGTGGTGGCGTTGTTGCTGTAAAACATCGGCAGGCCACCCCAGGTCGGATTGCCGGTATTGTTATCTTCATAGTCGTAACCCAGTGACAGCGTGGTCTTCTCAGAGAGATCGGCATCCATCACACCGTAGATAAACTTTTGGGTTTTCTGATAGCGGTCCAGCCAGCTCTGCTGATCGGTATAGCCGGTTACCACGCGGCCACGCAGGCTGCCGTCGCCGTTCAGCGGAGAGGAGAGATCCGCCACATACCGCTGTTTATTCCAGCTGCCATAGCTGGCGCTCAGCGTACCGGTGGCGGTTTTGCTGTCGGCATGTTTACGCACCATGTTGATAGAGGCTGACGGGCTGCCCGCGCCGGTCATCAGCCCGGTTGCCCCACGCACGATCTCAATGCGGTCATAGATGGCAGTGTCAGACGCCGCATCGCCGTAATTCCAGTTATCGTTGACTGACGTCGGAATGCCATCGAAGGTGAAGTTACTGACCTTAAAGCCGCGTGAATAGTACTCGGAGCGTTCACTGTCGATCAGATTGGTGGAGATACCGGTGGCATTGGTCAGCACATCGCTAACGGATTGCAGATCCTGATCCTGCATCCGCTGCTGCGTCACCACGCTAAGGGATTGCGGCACATCGCGTGGTGTCAGCATTAGTTTAGTGCCCGCGCGGGTGGTCTGGACTGCGTAATTCTGCTTATCACTTTCACTGTTATCGGCGGGGGCCGCGCTGACTACCATATCCTGCGATGTTTCCGCAGCCGCCAGAGCGGAGTTGAGAAGGGCATGCACCGTCAGTGCCAGTAATGAAACGCTGAAAACGTTTTTGAAATCTGATTCCCTGCCACTACGAGCCATAAATTTTCCATTAAATGTTGGTATTGCGTTAAGTCATTACGCTTTGATCGTTATATTTCTCAGCCCATCACAGAAAGAGAGAAGCTGAATTAGTTGTGAGAATGCCAATGATAATCATTTGCTTTATAAATTCCCTGTGAGATTCAATTGAAGATGTAACATTATATTAATTTCAAATAAATCAGATAAATAAGCGCGATAAAAGCCTCATACTTGCTGGCGTTTACATTATTCTGGTGCTGAAAAAGGGCGAATTGACCCTAATAAAAAGCGGAAGTTGAAGGTTTATGTCGTGAGAACGCACTGGAGCGCTACAGGAATCTGAGCCGTAGTTTGCTTAGCGACTGTTAATGAGTATGATTCGCATTCCTTATTCTGGCCGATCAGAATGGCCCGGCACCCTTTATTCCCTGATGGAGTTCTGCATGAAATCGTTAAGCCCGCGCAAAGCCGCTGTTGCCATGGCTGCCGCCGCTGCCATTAGCCTGACAGCATGTCAGGCACCTGCTAAAAAAGTTGATGCGCCTGCTGCAGAAGCCTCTAAACCAGTCGACAGCGCGGTAACTCAGCGCGCCCTGGGGGATGGTCTGTATGAAATGGCTTATTCTCCTGCAGCAAAAGCGTTATTTGTTGCCAGTGCGCAGGCGTTTAAGGATGTGAACGGCGGCATGATCTACCGTCTTGATCCCGCCACACTAACTACTCAGGGTGAAACACATACCGACATGAAAAATTTCGGCACCGCTATCGATGAAGCGGGTGAGGTCTTCTACACCACCAACTCGCTGGATGGCGCAATCTCCAGAGTGGATGCGAAGAGTGGCAAAGTGCTGCAGCGTCTGGTCTTCCCGGGCAAAATCAGTAAAGAGGGCTATCCGGCAGGTGCACGTGAAGTGTTATGGCATGGCAACGAACTCTATGTGGGCCGCGTGGCTGAACCAGGCTATATCTCGGTAGTCGACACCAAAACCTTTACGCTTAAAACCGAAATTAAGAATGCCGGTAAATGGGTGACGGGTATCATCTACTCACCGCTGACTGATCGCATCTATGCTGCTAATGGCTCGGGTGAAATTCTGGTGATTAATCCGCGCAGCCATAAAATCGAGAAGCGCTGGACGCCAGGCGATGGCAAAGCATATCTGTTCCTGAACATGGCAGAAGATCCTGAAACCGGTCGCCTGTTCGTGACCGACGATTCCAAAGGCAAAGCCACGCTGATCTTTGATGAGCGCACCGGCAAGGTAATCAAACGCATTGAAGGTGATGCGATGGGCATTAAGTTCAACGCTAAGCGCAATGAGCTTTACATCAGCCAGCGCGAATCGAAGAGAGTACTGCAACTGGATGCCACCACCTATGCGGTGAAAAACAGCTGGTCGTTCGAAAAAAATCCCAACAGCCTGCTGATAGGTCCGGATAACAATACCCTGTTTGTCACCCTTAAAGCGGAATTTAACAAAGATTCCTCCACTAAAGGCACTGACGAGATTGCTCGTATCGTGTTGCCATAAGCACGCGCCAGGCGTTACCTCTTAGCGTTTAGCCGCTAACCTTCTTAAAGCCCACTCAGTGAAGCCTGAGTGGGCTTTCGTCTGACCGCCATGAGATCACCACAACCCGCAGCAAATCAGATACAGCTCGCGAATGTGTGCAGATCTTGTGCGGTTTTCACTGACATAACTGAATACTTCTCTCGCATTTCATTTAAGACCCATGATTTTGACATGCCGCGACATCACACTCGGTTATCGCTTTACACCTATATAGCATCTGACCTATATTGATAAGGAGATCTCGTGTGGATGATTAAAACGACAGAGCGGTTTGATCGCTGGTTTACGTTGCTTAATGACAGCGATCGCGCCTGCGTGCTGGCTGCATTGATGGTGCTGCGGGAAAAGGGGCCGGGATTAAGCCGACCCTATGCGGATACGATTAAAGGTTCCGCTTATATCAACATGAAAGAGTTACGTATCCAGAGCCGCGGCGACCCAATAAGGGCTTTCTTTGCTTTTGACCCGAACCGCACGGCAATTGTGCTGTGTGCCGGTAATAAGGCGGGCAATGAAAAGCGATTTTATCGGGAGATGCTTCCGGTTGCCGATCGGGAATTCACACACTGGCTAAAAAGCTTTAACCATAAGGAGTAACGTGATGGGCAGAACGCTGGAACAGCTTATTGCGGATGAAAAACCGGAAGTCGTTGCCGACGCACAGGCTATGGCGACCGAAATCCTGCTCAACATTCACCTTGCCGAGCTGCGTGAGAAAGTGCAGAAAACGCAAGTGGAAATGGCGCAGGCGCTGGGCATCACACAGCCGACCGTGGCGGGCATGGAAAAGCCGGGGCGTGACCTGAAGCTTTCCACGCTCAAACGTTATGTCGATGCGGCAGGGGGGAAACTGCGGCTGGTGGTAGAGTTGCCGGATGGTTCCCACTACGGGTTCGTGGTGTAAGCCTCTGGCGTGAAAACCACGTCGCCGTGATTAAAAACATCAATGCAAAAAGCCCGCTCAGGTTTCCCTGAGCGGGCTTTTCTAATTCTGGCTCCTCTGACTGGACTCGAACCAGTGACATACGGATTAACAGTCCGCCGTTCTACCGACTGAACTACAGAGGAATCGCTTGAACGGGGCGAATATTAACGGCGCTGATCCCGCTTGTCAAAGCCCTGTTTACTGAATTGCGTTCAGATGCTCGTAAAAGCAGCGGATTGGCGGTTTTTACGTAAATCTGCTGGCTTTTCAAACTGCCAACAGGATCTCACTTTGCGGGCATTTCTCGGCAGATGTTAGAGGCATGTCAAAGTTTTGTTGTTTGCCGATGTTAAAACAACCGTTTCAGTGCTTTTATGATAAAAATTTCAAAACGAAACTATATGGAACAAATAAACTGCTTATCATCACGGTCGTGATTATCATCCGGAAATGAAACGGCATTTTTAAACTAACTGTTTGCAGATCAAGTGATTGTGAAAAGGAGTGGTCGATCACAAAAATAGCCATAACCTGAAGTCTTACCTCAAATTTCCCGAAACAGACGCCAGACAGGCTGGGTGAATGTAAAAGATATTTTTCATTCGCGGCTTCAGCCCCTGAGCAAGTTAACAAATAAGAAGGGTCCCTATGAACATTAAAAAAACGATTGTCGCCTCACTGTTAGCCTGCATGTTACCTGCCGCGGTTATGGCAAAAGATGTCTCGGTGGGCGTCTCAATGGCGCTGTTTGATGACAACTTCCTGACGATTCTGCGTACGTCAATGCAGAAGGAGATGCAGAAGGATGGCGTTAAAGGCCAGGTTGAGGATGCAAAAGGTGACGTTTCACAGCAGCTTCAGCAGGTTCAGAACTTTATCGGTCAGGGTGTGGATGCCCTGATCGTCAACCCGGTCGACACCAATGCGGTGAAACCGATTATGGATCAGGCGAGCAAAGCGGGTATCCCGTTGATCTTTGTCAACCGCCGTCCACAGGCGGAACTGACCGGCAAAATGGCCTATGTGGGTTCCGATTCAGAACTGGCCGGGCGCTTACAGATGGAAGCGCTGGCTAAAGCGATGAACGGCAAAGGCAATGTCGCCATCCTGATGGGTGATCTGGCGAACGAAGCGACCCGCGACCGTACCAAAGGTGTGGAAGAAGTTGCCGCTAAATTCCCTGGTATCAAAATCGTTCAGAAACAGACCGCCAAATTTACCCGAAACGACGCGGTGGATGTGGTCAGTAACTGGATGACGGCGGGTGATGAAATCAATGCCATCGCGTCGAACAACGATGAAATGGCGATCGGTGCGCTGCAGGCGCTGGGTAAAAACCCGGACAAAATCCTGATCGCTGGCGTCGATGGCACTCCCGATGCGCTGCAGATGCTGAAGCAGGGCAAAATGGTCGCCACGGTATTCCAGGATGCGCAGGGCCAGGGGGAAGGCGCGGTACAGACAGCAATCAAGCTGGTGAAAGGCGAAAAAGTCCAGAAAGTCATCAACATCCCTTACCAGCTGATTACCAAAGAAAACATGGAACAGTTTACCCAGCGTAACCTGAAATAATCGTTCCCGACCCAGCTGTACGGAGGTGATGTATGAACGCGTTTGCGCTTGAAGCCGAAGGCATCAGCAAGTTCTTCCCCGGTGTCAAAGCCCTCGACAACGTATCGTTGCGGGTGCGTCCGGGTACGGTACATGCCTTGATGGGCGAAAATGGCGCGGGCAAATCCACTTTAATGAAGTGCCTTATCGGGATGTATCGTCCCGATAAGGGCACCATCAAAATTAAAGGGGAGCCGGTGCAGTTTCAGGACACCATGGACGCGTTGCGTTCCGGCATTTCAATGATCCACCAGGAACTCAATCTGGTGCCTTACATGACCGTCGCCGAGAATATCTGGCTTGGCCGCGAACCGATGAAGTTTGGCTTTGTCGATCATGCCAGACTTAATCAGAAGACGCAGGAACTGCTCAACCGCCTCAACATCCGCCTGAAAGCCGATCGGATGGTTGGCGAGCTGAGCATTGCGTCGCAGCAGATGGTCGAGATTGCCAAAGCGGTCTCCTGGGATTCAGACATCGTCATTATGGATGAACCGACCTCCGCGCTCACGGAAACCGAAGTCGCGCATCTGTTTACCATCATTCGCGATCTGCGGGAGCAGGGCAAAGCAATCATCTACATCAGCCACAAGATGGATGAGATCTTTAACATCACCGATGAGGTCAGTATCTTCCGCGACGGCAGCTGGATCGCCAGCGATCAGACGGCTAAATACACCCGTCAGTCGCTGATCACACAGATGGTAGGGCGCGAGCTGACGCAGTTGTTCCCGAAATTCAACAGCGCCATTGGCGAAGAGGTGCTGACGGTGCGTAACCTCACCTGCAAAGATCGTTTCACCGACGTCAGTTTCAGCGTGCGCCGGGGTGAAATCCTCGGCGTCGCCGGGCTGGTGGGGGCCGGTCGCAGTGAAGTGATGGAAAGCCTGTTCGGCATGGAGAGTTTCGACAGCGGTGAGATCCTGATTGATGGCGTGCCGGTGACGATCGACTCGCCCTCAACCGCGATTGAAAAGGGCATGGCGTTCCTGACCGAGGACCGTAAAAAGTCCGGGCTGTTTCTGGTGCTGTCGGTGATGGAGAACATGAGCATCGTCAACATGCCGGAGTACAGCGGCAAAAGCGGTTTTGTCAGCCATGTGAAGATGGCGCAGGACTGCATGGACCAGATCCGTCGGCTCAATATCAAAACGCCGACCATGGATCAAATCATCAATAACCTCAGCGGCGGTAATCAGCAGAAGGTTCTTATTGCCCGCTGGTTGCTGGCGCAACCGAAGATTCTGATTCTGGACGAACCGACGCGCGGCATTGACGTCGGTGCAAAAGCGGAGATTTACCGCTTAATCAGTGAACTCGCCAACCGTGGCGTGGCTATCATCATGGTCTCCTCTGAACTGCCGGAAATCCTTGGCATGAGCGACCGGGTGATGGTGATGCACGGCGGGCGTATAACCGGCATCCTCGATAAAGAAGAAGCCGATCAGGAAACCATTCTGTCGTTGGCATCCGAGTGAGGCGCGAGACCACTATGAGCAATATGAAAGCTACTGCTACCCCGGCAGCCCCGCAGCAACCCTCTTTTTTTGCCAGCCTGCGCCATAAACTGCCGAAAGATACCGGCATTTTTGTGGTGATGGTGGGGATTGCGTTGATTTTTGAAATGTTCGGCTGGTACGTGCGTGACCAGTCTTTCCTGCTCAACACCAACCGTCTGATCCTGATTGTCCTGCAGGTGGCGATTATCGGGATTATCGCCGTTGGCGTGACCCAGGTCATCATCACCACCGGTATCGATCTCTCGTCCGGTTCCGTCATCGCCCTGGCGGCGGTGGTAGCGGCCAGTCTGGCGCAGACCTCTGACAGCCTGTCGCCGATGTATCCCTCGCTGGTCAATATGCCTGCGGTGATCCCTATCGCGGCCGGTATCGGTGTGGGTCTGCTGGCGGGCGTTGTCAATGGTGTACTGATTACCCGCACCGGCATTCCGCCCTTCATTGCCACGCTGGGCATGATGGTGTCGGCACGTGGTCTGGCGCAGTATTACACCCAGGGTAATCCGATCAGCTTCCTGTCTGACGGCTTTACCTCAATCGGTCAGGGTGCCATGCCGGTCGTGATTTTCCTGGTGGTGGCACTGCTGTTCCATATCGCCCTGAAACATACCCGTTACGGTAAATATGTTTACGCCATCGGCGGCAACATGACCTCGGCGAAAGTCTCCGGTATCAACGTTAATAAGTATCTGATCATCGTCTACACCATTGCCGGTGCGCTCTCTGGCCTGGCGGGTGTGGTACTGGCGGCGCGTGTCAGCAGCGGCCAGTCGAGCATGGGAATGTCCTACGAGCTGGATGCGATTGCCGCAGCTGTTATCGGCGGCAGCAGCCTGATGGGTGGTGTAGGTCGTATCACCGGCACATTAATCGGCGCGGTTATCCTCGGTCTGATCAAAAGCGGCTTCACCTTCGTGGGTGTTGACGCCTACATTCAGGACATTATTAAAGGGATAATCATCGTGGCCGCGGTTTCTATCGACATGCACCGTAACCGCAAAAAACGTTAATCAACAGGCGTTGCCTTCTTCCGTAACGGGAGAGGGCAACGGTTGCTTTTAGCCTCAGTGATTCGGCAGAGATAAGACTTCCTGCTGATACCGGTTACATTCTTATGCTGTTCGTTAATGCTTTCCTGTAAGCCCGGCAAGCTTTAATCAGGTGCAATGCGTTTCCACTGCACTTAAACTGTACAGCCCGCCATCACTTTTCTGCACGTCTGACTCGCAGCGTCTGCACTGCCACAGTGCGCCCACCCCTCTCCTTCATTGCAATTACACATTCCTGATCCTTATTAACCCTTAAGAGGTAATCAGAAACGCTTATTTTCCGGGCCGTTAGGAAAAATCTGGCCGACGGGTGAGGTGTACAATTTAAACCTGGCCTGCATCTTGCAAAATCTCTGTTATCAGGGCGATAGGATCAGACCTATTTCGCTATTCGGGGTAAGTGACGGAGGCAAGATGAATTTAAGACGACTGAAGTACTTTGTGAAAATCGTCGATATCGGCAGTCTGACGCAGGCAGCCGAAGTGCTGCACATCGCACAGCCTGCACTCAGTCAGCAGGTGGCAACGCTGGAGAATGAGCTGGATCAGCAACTGCTGATCCGCACCAAGCGCGGCGTCACGCCAACGGAAGCCGGAAAGATTCTCTATGGCCATGCGCGTACTATTCTGCGCCAGTGCGAGCAGGCCCAGACGGCGGTGATCAATGCTGGTCAGGTGCTGAGCGGCCAGGTGTCGATTGGACTGGCACCGGGCACGGCAGCCTCTTCACTGACCATGCCGCTGCTGCAGACCGTCCGCGATCAGTTTCCTGAAATCCTGGTCTACCTGCACGAAAACAGCGGCAGCGTACTGAATGAGAAGGTGATGAACGGTCAGCTGGATATGGCAGTGCTGTACGATCGCGCACCGACTGCCGGAATCAACAGCGTGCCGCTGATGAAAGAAGATCTCTTCCTGGTCGGTGCATCCGATTACCCAGGTGCCAGCGTCGATCTGGCCGATGTGGCGCAGATGAGCCTGTTTTTACCACGCGACTACAGCGCAGTGCGCAAACGGGTTGATGAGGCATTTTCACTGCGTCGCCTGAGTGCGCGCATCATTGGTGAGATCGAATCGATTTCAACCCTGACCGCAGCGATTTCCAGCGGTATGGGCGTCACCGTATTACCTGAATCCGCTGCCCGGGCGCTGTTGGGTTCGACGGATGCCTGGATGTCACGCATCAACAGCCCGTCACTGAGTCTGCCTTTGTCGCTGAACATCTCCGCCCGGTTGCCGCTATCGCCTTCTGCACAGGCCGTGAAAAATATCCTGCTGTCACTGCTGAATAAGCCGCTGAATGAGGAGCGGGAGTTGATGCTAGTGGGGTAGGGGCGCTTGCAGCGGGCTGAGGTTAAGCTTTGCAGCGCGTTCACCTGAGAAGGTGACGCCCGCCAGGCGTATGGGAGTTTCAGGTTGCCCGAGCAGGCGGACGCGTCAAGGGGCGGACGCCCGCCCCTTAACAATCCCGGCGTCCGGCAGCCTGCGCGCCCCGCTTCGCGGGGTACCTTCGTCACGCCCTGCGGCCAGCGGACCGTCCTTTCGCCGACGTCCTGTCGGCTCATCTTCGCCTCCGGTTGTTCCTCAGCGCTCCGGATGCCTCTCCAAAACCCCCGCCTGTAAAATTTTTGTTTTTCCTGAATGAGGAGTTGTCTGCTCGCATGAGAGCCAAAGACCTTCATTGAAACTAACCGCAGTTAAGTACTTAACGTTGAGAGAAGAGATAACAGCGAGGGGGTGGGGAGGCCGTCAGAACCGCTGAGCGGATAAGGGATTTCAGGACGAGCGACAGGGATGTCGCGAAGAGGCGGGTTCGCGCCAGGGATGGCGCGTCCTGCTGGTCCGTCAGAAATCCGGAAGAAGCGAAGGGACCGCGAAGCGGCGGTGAAGCAGGCCGGAGCCGGGGGGCAAGGGGGCGCGGCGACTGGCGGCCCCTTGTCGGTCGCCTGCAGAGGCGGGTCTGAAACTGCCCAACTTCTCAGGCGAACGAAACCCCTCTCATAGCCCGTTCGCGCAGCGAACAAACCGCAGCATCAGCTCTGCTGCCAGCCCGTTCGCGCAGCGAACACTCCAGCTTCAGCTCTGCAGCAGCCATTCGCGCAGCGAACACCTGTTAAGCCCGGGCTGCCAGGCCAATCATCTCAGCATGTTCGCACAACCTCAGCCCCACCCCGTTATTCCCTAAATTCATAAAGCCAAATTTTTTAGTATTTCCTGTTATCAATAATAGTTCTTAACATCGGGGAATCAGATTATGTAAAGGGAGGTAAATACCGTGAATTTCCAGCAGCTTAAAATCATCCGCGAGGCGGCCCGCTGTGAGTTTAATTTAACGGAAGTCGCTAATACGCTGTTTACCTCTCAGTCAGGTGTCAGTCGGCATATTCGTGACCTGGAAGATGAACTGGGTGTTGAGATCTTTATCCGTCGCGGTAAGCGCCTGCTGGGAATGACCGAACCGGGTAAAGCGCTGCTGACCATCGCCGAACGCATCCTCGATGAAGCGGGGAAGGTACGACGTCTGGCCGATGTTTTTACCAATGAAACCAGCGGCATTCTGACCATCGCCACTACCCACACTCAGGCGCGCTACAGCCTGCCGAAAATCATCAAAGCGTTTCGTCAGCTCTACCCCAACGTCCGGCTGGAACTCAATCAGGGATCGCCACAGGAAATTGTCACCATGCTGCTGGCGGGTGAAGCGGATATCGGCATCGCCAGTGAAATGCTGGTTAATAACAGCAGTCTGGCGGCATTCCCCTGGTTCAGCTGGCATCACGCATTGCTGGTGCCGAAAGATCATGAACTGGTGCAGAATCAACCGGTTTCACTGAGCACCCTCAGCCGTTATCCTCTTATTACTTACCGCCAGGGTATCACCGGCCGTTCGCGGGTTGACCGTGCCTTCCAGTCGGCGGGCTTAAAACCGGATATCGTGCTCAGCGCCCAGGACTCCGACGTGGTGAAAACCTACGTTAAACTTGGTCTGGGCGTCGGGATACTGGCCGATCAGGCGTGTGAAACCGAAGAGAGTGAAGAGCTGGTACGCATCGACGCCACACATCTGTTTGATGCCAGCACCGTCTGGCTCGGCCTCAAGCGGGGTCAGCTGCAGCGTAATTACGTCTGGCAGTTCCTGGAGCTCTGCAACGCTAACCTGTCGCTGGAGGAGATCAAACGGCAGGCGCTCTCCTACAGTAATGACGACGAACCGGTTATCGACTTCCAGATTTAAAGCGCGTGCGCATCCCGCCGGATGCGCGCCCATTTCCGCACAGCATAAAATTTCAAATCACCGCGAAAAACTCGCTTAGCGACCTTTCTGACCCCGCACAACAACATCCTGCGCTGACACGGCGCGATAAAGTGGAATCAGCTGACCACAAGGGGATGTTATGTCGCGATTACAACTTAAAGACAGCGATCTGCTGCGCCAGCAGGCGCTGTTTGCCGGACGCTGGCAGGATGCGCATCAGGGTGCCACGCTGCCGGTTACCGATCCCGCCACGGGCGAAACGCTGGCGACTATTCCGGCGCTGGGCCGTGCGGAAACAGAGCAGGCGATAGCCTATGCGGAAACGGTACGCATCAGCTGGGGCAAAACCCCTAACGCCAGCCGTGCCGCACTGCTGGAAAAATGGCATCAGCTGATTATTGAACATGCTGACGACCTGGCAATCATCATGACTGCCGAGCAGGGAAAACCGCTGGCGGAAGCCAGAGGTGAAGTGCTCTACGGGGCCAGTTTTGTGAAATGGTTCGCGGAAGAGGCGCGCCGTATCTATGGCGACACTATTCCCGCGCCCAGCGACGACCGGCGCATTCTGGTGCTGAAACAGCCGGTAGGCGTTGCCGCCGCCATCACACCCTGGAACTTCCCGATTGCGATGATCACCCGCAAGGTGGCTCCCGCACTGGCCGCCGGATGCCCGATTGTTGTCAAACCCTCTGAGTTAACGCCGCTCTCGGCACTGGCGCTGGCGGTACTGGCAGAGCGTGCCGGTTTTCCGTCAGGCGTATTGCAGGTGCTGACCGGCCTGCCCACGGAGATTGGCGCGGCACTGACCAGTAGCCGTACGGTGCGTAAAATCTCCTTTACCGGCTCGACCCGCATCGGGCAGTTATTAATGCAGCAGAGCGCTGACAGCATCAAACGTCTGAGCCTGGAACTGGGCGGCAACGCCCCGCTGATCGTGTTCGATGATGCCGACATTGAGATTGCGGTCGCGGGCGTCATGCTCAGCAAGTTCCGCAATGCCGGGCAGACCTGCGTTTGCGCCAACCGCATTCTGGTGCAGCGCAACATCTATCCACGCTTTACCGCAAGACTGCTGGAGGCGGTCGCCACCCTGAAAGTGGGCGATGGCTTTGCACCCGACAGTACCATTGGCCCGCTGATCAACAGCCGCGCGGTGGAGAAAGTGAACGGTCACATTGATGATGCGCTGAGTCAGGGAGCTACGCTGTTGACCGGCGGCATCAGCCAGGGCAACGGCACTTTTGTTCAGCCCACGGTGCTCGGCGAGGTCACGTCCAGCATGCGCATCGCCCATGAAGAGACGTTCGGCCCGGTCGCGCCGCTGTTTATTTTTGATGATGAAGAGCAGGCGATCGCGATGGCGAACGACACGCCATACGGCCTGGGCGCCTACTTCTTTACCGAAAATATCCGGCGCGCCTGGCGGGTGGCGGAAGCGCTGGAGTTTGGCATGGTCGGCTTCAATACCGGCGCGATTTCTCTTGAGGTTGCGCCGTTTGGTGGTGTGAAACTTTCCGGTATTGGCCGGGAAGGATCCCGCTACGGAATGGATGAATATCTGGAACAGAAAACGTTTCACATTGGCAGTCTGTAATTAAATATGACCCCAACGCCAGCCGGATTTTCCGGCTGGCGTTTTTTTTCGCCTGGCGCACAGAATAAATTCTGCTGCGTCAAATAATCCTCTTTAAAAAGTAAAGAATTTATCAGGGATGTGAGGCGGGTCGGTAAATTGGCGGGGCATGAGCGCAAAAGTGGGCAGCCTGACCCGGAATATCCGCTTTGGTGCAATTTCCGTGCAGGTTGCACCAGCAGGGCGCATAAATTTTGTGAAGTAAATCATCTGTTTAATTGTTCGGCAAATCCACAAAAATTATCCCGGTAATACGGCAGAAAATTTTTTTGCGCTGTTTTAAACGCATTTTTATTTTTTGCCCGGCTGGCATACTTTCTGCATTAGCTTATTAACAGCGCAGAAAATGCCAGTTAAAAACGCTAATAAGCCAGCAACTGATGGGTGTTACAAATAAGGAATTCTTCCATGTTAAGTTTCGACCCTGAAAAAGTTTCTCTTCCGGTTGGCCATTATATTGGCGGCCAGCATTGCCAGAGCCAGGGCGCAGCCTTCGAGGTTAAACGTCCCTCTGATGGCAGCGTCTATGCCACGCTGCAGGACGCCATGCCGCAGGATGTTGATCGTGCCGTCACCGTCGCGCATCAGGCGCTAAAATCCAGCGGCTGGTCAGGCTGTCCGCCGCGTGAACGTGGTCGCGTCTTACGCCGTTGGGCCGATTTGATCGAGCAGGATACGCTACTGGCTCAACTGGAAGCGCTGGGCTCAACGCGACCCATCAGCGACGTGGTGCTGCACGAAATTCCATTTACCGCCGAGGCGATTCGCTTCTATGCCGAATGCGCCGACAAATACAGTGGCGATCTCTTTCCCACCCGGGACAGCAGCCTCGGCATGCTGATTGCGGAACCCTATGGCGTCATCGCCGCGATTACCCCGTGGAATTTCCCGCTGTCGATGGCGTCGTGGAAATGCGGACCCGCGCTGGCAGCAGGCAATGCGGTCGTGCTGAAACCCTCTGAACTGACCCCGTTTTCAACGGTGCGCATGGCCGAACTGGCGATTCAGGCGGGCCTGCCAGCGGGCGTGCTGAACATTGTGCAGGGCAGTGGCGCGGTGACCGGCAGCGCGCTGGTGAAACATCCGCTGGTGCGCAAAGTCTCGTTTACCGGCTCGACCCTGACCGGCGCGCGCATCATGAGTGATGCCGCGCAGCACGGCATGAAACCGGTGACGCTGGAGCTGGGCGGCAAAAGCCCGCAACTGGTGTTTGATGATGCGGGTGACCTTGAGGTGCTGGCTCAGCGCATTCTGCGCGGCTTCACCGCCAACGGTGGTCAGGCCTGTGTAGCGGGCACCCGTCTTATTGTGCAGCGCAACATTGCCGATCCGCTGGTTGAGCGACTGGCCCAGCTTTGCCGGGAAGTGAAACCGGGCGTCACCTGGCAGGAAGGCAGCCGCTACGCGCCGCTGATCGATGAACGCCAGGGCAATAAAGTCTGCTCGGTCATTGAAGCCGCAAAAGCGCAGGGCGCAGAGGTGCTGGTGGGTGGAGAGCGCTTTGCCGACACCCAAGGCGGCTGGTTCTGGCAGCCGACGCTGCTGAGCCATGTGGCGCAGGATAACCCGGCGGTACAGCAGGAAATTTTTGGTCCGGTGCTGACGGTACAGACGTTTGATGATGAAGAGCAGGGCCTGGCGATGGCTGCGCACGACACCTATGGCCTCTGCGCCGGTGTTCACACCCTAAGCCTGCCGCGCGCGCTGCGGGCGATGCGCGCCATCGACGCGGGCACTGTCTGGATCAATCGCTATGGTCGCTCCGGCGACTTCATCATTCCCACAGGCGGTTTTCTCGGCTCCGGCATTGGTAAAGATTTAGGGCGTCAGGCGTTTCAGGCCTGCCAGCGCCAGAAAAGCGTACTCATCGATTTCTAAGCGCAACTGACAAGACAGGGGTGTTACATGGCACTGTTTAAACCGAAATTCATCACGTTTGACTGTTACGGCACGCTGATTCGCTTCGATATGGCCGGTGCGGCACAACGCTGTTTCAGCGACCGCGTCGACCCGGATGCGATGAACGCGTTTACCGCCGACTTTGCCAGCTACCGGCTGGATGAGGTGCTCGGCGCATGGAAACCCTATTACGACGTGGTCAGTAATGCGATACAGCGCACCTGCAAAAAGTGGGGCATTAAGTGGGACAAAGCCGACAGCGACTTTATCTACACCGACTGCGCCAGCTGGGGTCCGCACCCCGACGTGCCGGCCGGACTGGCAAAAGTCGCTAAGGCGTTTCCGCTGGTGCTACTGACCAATTCGATGAAAGACCTCATCCCGCACCATGTACCGCGTCTGGGCGCGCCCATTCACATGACCATCACGGCAGAAGAGGCAGGCGCTTATAAACCGCAGATGAAGGGCTTCGAGTACATGCTGGATAAGCTTGGCTGTGGTCCGGAAGAGATCCTGCACGTCTCCTCCAGCTTCCGCTATGACCTGATGACCGCCTACGATCTCGGCATCAAAAACAAAGTCTGGGTCAACCGTGGTCATGAACCGGCGAACCCGTACTACCAGTACACCGAAATCAAAGATATCGGCGGCCTGCCTGGCGTCGTCGGACTCTGAGGAACTCCCCATGAAACTGGAATCGTTCTGGCAGGCCACGGCACCGGCCTTTACCGGTGCTGCCCGCGAACCGCTGCCCGCCCAGGCGGACGTGGTGGTGATTGGCGGCGGCTTCACCGGCGTTTCGGCAGCACTTAACCTGGCGCGCAGCGGCATCAGCGTGGTGCTGCTGGAGAGTGGCGACGTCATGAGCCAGGCATCGGCCCGCAACGGCGGTCACTGCAATACCGGTGTGGCGCAGAACTTCGCCTCGCTGGTGGCGAGTCAGGGTCTGGATCAGGCCAGCCGCTTCTACCGGGCATTTGACGACGCGGTGAGCTACGTCCAGCAACTGATTCAGGCTGAAGCGATCAACTGCGACTTCCGTCTGTGCGGCAAACTCAAGCTCGCCAGCAAAGCATCGCATGTCGCCGGGCTACGGGAAGCCTATGAACTGATGCGTCGCACTGTGGACCCCGAGATCGAACTGCTCGACAAAACGGCAGTGCGCGACGAAATCGCCAGTGACAAATTCCACGGCGGCCTGCTGCAGAAGCGTGGCGGTCAGATGCACATGGGCAAGTTTGGCATTGGGCTGGCTGAAGCCGCCGCCCGCAGCGGGGCGAAAATTTACCCGCACCACGCCGTGACGAAGCTGGAACGTCTGAAGGGCTATCAGCACCGGATTCACACCGCGCAGGGCACCCTTCTGGCGGATAAAGTGCTGATGGCGACGGGCTGCTCCAACAGCGGCCCTTTCCCCTGGTTTCAGCGCCGCATCGTGCCGGTCGGCAGCTTTATTGTGGTGACGGAAGCGCTCGACCCGGCGCTGCTGCGCCAGGCGCTGCCCCATAATCGGACCTATGTGACATCGCTGAATATCGGCAACTACTTCCGCACCACTGCCGACAGCCGACTGGTGTTTGGCGGGCGGGCGCGGTTTGCGGTCAGTAACCCAACCTCTGATTCGCGCAGCGGCGAGATCCTGCGCCACGCGATGACGCAGATGCTGCCACAGCTCGGCCAGGCAAAGGTGGAGTACTGCTGGGGAGGCATGGTCGATATGACGGCCGACCGTCTGCCGCACGCGGGTGAACAGAATGGCCTGTTCTATTCACTGGGCTACAGCGGCCACGGCACGCAGATGTCGGTGTGGATGGGACGGGTAATGGCCGATTTGCTGGCCGAAAAGCGCACTGAAAATCCCTGGCAGCGTGATGCATGGCCCGCGCTGCCCGGTTATCACGGCAAGCCATGGTTTTTACCGCTCGCAGGACTCTATTACAAAGCAAAGGATCGCCTTTCTTAACGTCCCGTCGGGTGCTGGCCGCCAGGTTGCCAGCACCGCCAGAACATGATCCCGGTTCGCCTGACTATTGAGGGTAGAGAGATGAGTAAATTTGATAATAACGACGCTGATGCGGTAAATCCGGCACTGACGCGCATGATCACCGAAGGATCGCTGTCACGTCGCAGCCTGATGAAAATGCTTTCCGCTGGTGCGGTGATGAGCAGCGGGCTGGTGGGCTTTTCCGGGGCGGCACTGGCGGACGACAAGCCGGTCAAAGGCGGTAAAGTGCGGGCGGCAATGTCGAATGCTTCCGCTACCGACACGCTCGATCCGGCGAAAAGTAACAACAGCGCGGACTATACCCGTCAGTTCATGTTCTACAGCGGCCTGACCGAACTGGACAAAAACCTGATGGCGCAACCGGCGCTGGCCGAATCACTGGAGTCCAGCGACGGCATCACCTGGCATATTAAACTGCGGAAGGGCGTCACCTTCCATGATGGCAAACCGCTGACCGCTAAAGATGTGATCTTCTCGCTCAGCCGACACAAAGATCCGGCTATCGCCTCAATCGCCTTTAAGCTGGCCGATCAGTTCAAAACCTTCAGCGCAGTCAATGATAACGAGGTGCAGCTGGAGCTGAATAGCGCCAACTTTGACGTCCCTTACATGCTGGCGACGCCGCCTTTTTTGATTGTCAAAGACGGCACCACCGACTTCAGCAAAGGCATCGGCACCGGTCCGTTTGTCTGCAAAACCTTTATGCCAGGCACACGCACCATCGGCACCAAAAATCCCCATTACTACAAGCCCGGCTTGCCGCACCTGGATGAGGTGGAGCTGATTGGCGTTACCGACGGTGCAGCACGCGTCAATGCCCTGATGTCGGGCGATCTGCAGATGGTCTCCACCCTGACAGCCGCAGACTGCAAACGCATTAAAGCCAGCAGCGAGTTTGGCATACTGGAGAGCAAATCAGGCATGTACACCAACCTGATTATCCGCACCGACGTGAAACCGGGTAACAACGAAGACTTTGTGCTGGCGATGAAATATCTGCAGCCGCGCGACATGCTGGTGAAAACGGTACTGCAGGGTTATGGCGACGTCAGTAATGACACGCCGGTGCCGCCGTGGCATCCGCTCTACAACGCCGACCTCAAACCGCGTCCGCTCGACATAGAAAAAGCGAAGTTCCACATTAAAAAAGCGGGTATGGCTGGCGCGACAGTAGAGATCATCACGACGCCCAACATTGAAGGGGCGAACGAAGGCGGGCAGATGATCCAGCAGATGGCGCGCGGGGCAGGGCTGAATGTAAAAGTGCGACGTGTGCCGTATGACGGTTACTGGTCTTCGCACTGGATGAAAGATCCGGTGGGATATGGCTCGATAAATCCGCGTCCGACGCTCGACATGCTCTTCTCACAGTTTTATCTCTCTACCGCACCGAATAATGAATCGGGCTGGAAAAATCCCCAGTTTGATCAGCTGGTGGTCGCCGCGCGAGGGGAACGCGATCAGGCAAAGCGCAAGCAGATGTATGGCGATATGCAGACGCTGATTTATGACCACTGCGGCACGATCATCCCGACCTTTATCAGCTCCACCGATGGCTACAACAAAAAGGTTAAAGGGGTCGAAGCCTGGCCGTCAGGCATGATGATGGGCTATCGCTTCCATGAGTTTGCCTGGCTGACCGCCTGATCTCAGCCTGTCCCATCAGGCTATTCATAAGGAGTTCGCCGATGAACCGATACATGCTGTTCCTGATTGCCCGGCGCATTGGTGCTGGCATCCTGACGTTGCTTATCGTCTCGGCGGTGGTGTTTTTCATCACCAGCCTGCTGCCGGGTGACGCGGCGCAGATGATCCTTGGCCAGAATGCCACACCGGAAACGGTGGCGGCGTTACGGCAGCAACTGGGTCTCGATCAGCCTTTGCTGATGCGCTACTTCCACTGGCTGACAGGCATGGTGCAGGGCGACTTTGGCACCTCGTTTGCCAGCCATTTGCCGGTCTCGCAGCTGGTGGCGCAGCGCATTCCCGCCACCTTTGAACTGGCGGGCATCACCACGCTGATCTGCGTGCCGCTGGCGCTGATTATCGGCATTATTGCGGCGATGAATCGCGGTTCCCGGCTCGACCGGGCCCTGGTTATCGGCACCATGGCGACGGTGGCCGTGCCGGAGTTTCTGGTGGCGACGGTAGCGGTGCTGATTTTTGCCGTGAAGCTGCACTGGGTGTCGGCGATGTCGTTCGGCAGTCCGGATAGCGACCTGCTGAGTTACCTCAAAGCCTATGCGCTGCCGGTGCTGACGCTCTGCTGCGTGCTGGTGGCGCAGATGGCGCGTATGACGCGAGCCGCCATTATCAACCAGCTCGACAGCCCCTACCTGGAGATGGCGCTGCTGAAAGGGGTATCGCCGCTCCGCGCCGTGCTGCGTCATGCGCTACCCAACGCGGTTGGCCCGATCGCCAATGCGATTTCACTCAGCCTCTCCTACCTGTTTGGCGGCGTGATCATCATCGAAACCATCTTCAGCTATCCCGGTCTGGCCAGCCAGCTGGTGGATGCGGTCAGTAATCGCGACCTGCCGGTGGTGCAGCTCTGCGTGATGTTGTTCGCCGCCTGCTACCTGGTTCTGCTGCTGGCGGCCGACATTCTGACTATCGCCTTTAACCCGAAATGGAGAAGCGCATGAATACTCTCTTGTTGCCCTGGCGTTTCTTACAGTCGCTCTCCTGGTCAGGCCGGCTGGGTCTCATCATGTCGCTGTTCTGGCTGCTGATGGCGGTGTTTGGCACGCCACTGGCTCCGCACAGCATTGATGACATCGGCGGCGGTCCGCTGATGGGCGGCATGACGGCGGATAACCTGCTGGGGACCGACTACCTGGGACGCGACATGCTGAGCCGTATTCTCTACGGCGCGAAGTTCTCCATCGGTCTGGCGCTGAGTGCGGCACTGCTGGCCAGCCTGATCGGCACGCTGCTGGCGCTGCTGGCGGCGGTAACGGGACGCTGGCTGGAGGAGCTGCTGGGCCGCGTCAACGATGCCCTGCTGGTGCTGCCGGGCAAAGTGCTGTCGCTGATGATTGTCGCGGTGTTTGGCTCCTCGCTGCCCATGCTGATCCTCACGGCGGTGTTCACCTACTGGCCGGGCGCATTCCGCATCGCGTTTGCCATGGCCAGCTCGCTGCGCAGCATGGACTACGTCCGGGCATCACGGCTGCGGGGCGAAAGCCGCTGGTATATCGCCCTTCACGATATCCTGCCTAACATGGTGCACCCGATGCTGACGGACTTTGGCCTGCGCTTTGTCTACATCGTGCTGCTGCTGAGCGGCCTGAGCTTCCTTGGCCTGGGAGTGCAGCCGCCGTACGCTGACTGGGGCACGCTGGTACGTGAAAATATGCAGGGGCTGTTTGATGGCTCGCCCGCGGTACTGATGCCCGCGCTGGCGATTGCCAGCCTGACCATTGGCGCCAACCTGTTTATAGACAGCCTGCAGGCGATGCGTCCGATGACGCTGGCGAAGGAGGGAGCATGAACGTGACACCACATACCGCCATGCCGGTGATTTCGGTGGATAAACTGCGCGTTACCGCGCAGACCGATCGCGGCGAAGAGATCGACCTCGTTTCCGACATTCACTTCACGGTGCAGAAGGGCGAGGTGCTGGCGCTGATTGGCGAATCCGGCTCCGGGAAAACCACTATCGCGATGGCGCTGATGGGCTATGCCCGCAGCGGCTGCCGCATCGCCGAGGGCAATATTCACGTTGCCGGCACCGACATTAACAGTCTGACACCGGGCCAGCTGCGCGCGTTTCGCGGCAATAAAGTCGCCTATATCGCCCAGAGCGCGGCGGCGTCATTTAATCCGGGCATGAAGATCCTCGACCAGGTGATTGAGCCGGTGGTTATTCACGGCACGATGACCCGTAAAGACGCGAAAGCGAAAGCGATCGGCCTGTTCCGTGAGCTGGCGCTGCCCAATCCCGGGACCATTGGTGACCGGTTCCCGCACCAGGTGTCGGGTGGTCAGTTACAGCGTCTGATGACGGCGATGGCGCTGATTGGCGATCCCGACGTCGTGATCCTTGATGAGCCTACGACCGCACTGGATGTCACCACGCAGGTGGAAGTGCTGAAGGCGTTTCGCCGCGTGGTGGTGCAGCGCGGCGTCACCGCGATTTACGTCAGTCACGATCTGGCCGTGGTGGCACAGATGGCTGACCGGATTCTGGTGCTGCTGCGCGGTAAAATGGCGGAGTATGGCAGCACCGCGCACCTGATTGGCGCGCCGCAGGCAGAGTACACGCGGCTGCTGATGGACGCAGCGCGGCAGAAAGAGCGGCCCAGCAACTGGTGTCCGGCTGCCGCCGATATTCAGCCGCTGCTGGAAGTGCGCGATCTCTATGCCGGTTACGGTCCGCGCGGCAGCGACGGCCAGCCAAAAATACGCATTCTGGAGGAGATTAACCTTAAGCTGTGGAAAGGGCAGGCGATTGGCATCATCGGCGAGTCAGGTTCAGGCAAAACGACGCTGGCTCATGCCATTGCTGGTCTCAACGCGCCGAGCCACGGGCATATCCTGTTTAACGGCCATTATATCGCCGGCGATATGCAGAAACGTCCTGACAACGAGCTGCGGCGCATTCAGTATGTGTTCCAGATGGCAGATACCGCGCTGAATCCGGCCCATAGCGTTGAGCGCATCCTGTCGCGCCCGCTAACGCTGTTTCACGGCCTGAGCGGCGCAGCCCGACAGCAGCGACTTTATCAGCTGCTGGATCTGGTGCAGCTGCCACGCAGCGTACTGTGGCGGCGTCCCTGGGCACTCTCCGGCGGTCAGAAGCAGCGCGTCAACCTGGCGCGTGCGCTGGCAGCGGAGCCGGATCTGATTTTGTGTGATGAAGTGACCTCAGCGCTGGATACTGTGGTCGCCGCCGCCGTCCTCGACTTAATCAGCGAACTGCGCCGCGAACTGGGGCTTTCCGTGATCTTCATCAGCCACGACATGCATGCGGTGCGCGCGGTGTGCGACGAAATTGTGGTGATGAAAAGCGGTCGCATCGTCACCCAGCTGGCACGCAACGACTACGACAAGCCGACCAGCGAGTTGTATTTCGAGCGGCTGAAGCGCGCAGTGCCGGAGCTGCGGCAGGGCTGGCTGGATGAGCATGAAGAGATTTTAAAAGCGGAGTGAGTTGCCGCTGAGCCTTACGGGCAACTGAATTTATCCGTCTGCATAGTACTGATGTGCAAGGCAGGCGGCGTGGGTCAGCGTACAGCGGCGACGTCGCTCTGCGCCAGACCCGATACTGACAACAGAGGTCATCTTGTTATGCCCGCACCGATTCGTTATGTACAGGACAGTGCTGACTTTCCCGATTCCGCCGATGTGGTGGTGATTGGCGCCGGTATCGCCGGTGCCGCCGCCACCTGGGAGCTGGCGAAGCAGGGAGTGAAGGTGGTGCTGATTGAAAAAGGACTGGTCGGCGCTGAGCAGTCAAGCCGCAACTGGGGCTGGTGCCGCCAGCAAAACCGTGATGAGCGTGAGCTGCCGCTGATTATCTATGCGCTGCAACGCTGGGGTGAGCTCAGTGAAGAAACCGGCGAAGAGCTGGGTTTCCGCCGCAGCGGGCTGGTTTACGCCACGCAGGCAGAGTCGGATATCGCGGCCTGGGATAAGTGGAACCAGATGGCGAAAGGCTATGGCATGCGCAGTTCGATTCTCACCGCAGAGCAGGCTAAAGCGATGACGCCCGGCAGCACCACAAACTGGCTGGGCGGTCTCTCGTCGCCCACCGATGGTCACGCCGAGCCGCGCCTGGCGGCGCCTGGGCTGGTGGCTGGCGCGCAGAAAAAGGGTGCACTGCTGTTTCAGCAGTGCGCCGTGCGGGGACTGGATATCGCCGCCGGACGGGTCAGCGGCGTCTGGACCGAGCGCGGTCTGATCAAAACCAGCCGGGTTATCTGTGCCGCCGGGGCCTGGACCTCCATGTTCTGCCGTCGTCACGGCATCGACCTGCCGCTGGGCAACGTGATTGGCACGGCCTTCCGCACGCAGCCCATTGAGCAGGCGATCGCCATGCCGCTCTACACACCGGGCTTCGCCTGTCGCCCACAAATGGATGGCAGCTATACCGTGTCAGTATCTGGTCGTGGTCGTCTGGAGCCGGGCGCACAGGGGCTGCGCTATGCCCGTCAGTTCTATCCGACCTTTAAGAGCCGCCGCAAGAATCTGACCCTGAATCTCGGCCTGTCACCGTTCTTCAACGGCCCTGAGGCGATGGGGGGCTGGTCATTCGACCGCGAGTCGCCGTTTGAGCGGATGCGCATTCTCGATCCGGCAGCGGATGCAAAAATCGTGGAAGAAGGACTGGCGGCAATGCGGCGTGAATACCCGGCGCTGGCGAATCTCCGGCTGGCGCAGTCATGGGGCGGCATGATTGACAGCACCCCGGACGCCATTCCGGTTATCTCCACCGTGGCGAAACTGCCGGGGCTGGTGCTCTCGGCGGGTTACAGCGCCCACGGTTTCGGTATCGGACCGGGTGCCGGACGACTGGCCGCCGATCTGGCGACCGACGCCACACCCATCGTTGACCCGACCCCTTACCGCTACAGCCGTCTGGTTGACGGCAGCGGACTTGACACGCCAGGCATGATGTAAGGAGAACGCGAATGAGCCTGACAATACGCGCAATGACGCCAGACGATCTCGACCCATGTTTCGCCTTAACGCAGGCGCTGAAATGGCCCCACCGACGTGAAGACTGGCAGCTGGCGTTACAACTGGGCGAAGGCACAGTAATAGAAGAGCAGGGCAAACTGATGGGCAGCGCTGTGCTCTGGCGCTGGGGTGACCGTGCCGCCACGGTGGGACTGGTGATTATCGATAACCAGCAGCAGGGACGCGGCCTCGGCAAGCAACTGATGCTGGCGCAGCTGGAAAAACTGCCCGACGTTAACGTGCGTCTGCATGCCACCGAAATGGGCAAAGGGCTGTATGAAAAACTTGGCTTTGTCAGCTGTGGTGAGATCCGTCAGCACCAGACGCGTGCAGTTACCACGCTGCCAGAGGTGGTGATCCCCGCGGGGCTGAAACTGCGCCCGGCGACAGTAGCCGATCGTGACACGCTGGTCACGCTGGATCAGCAGGCACACGGCATGCATCGTCCGGCGCTGATTGAGCATTTAGTGCGCGACTGCCAGACGGTGCTCTTAGAGGACGCGGCACAGCGGATTCAGGGCTTCGCCAGCCTGCGCCGCTTTGGTCACGGCTGGGCGATTGGCCCGGTGATAGCGGCGGATTTCCCGATGGCTCAGGCGCTGGTCGCCTCGCTGATGCAGTCGCTGCAGGGTGAGTTTCTGCGCATCGACACCGATGCCGCGCTGCCGATGGCAGCCTGGCTTGAACGTCTTGGTATCCCTCAGGTCGATGCGCCCACCACCATGGTGCGCGGCACGCCCTGGACGCCGCAGGGTATGCACGCATTTGGACTGATGACGCAGGCGATGGCCTGATGCATATCGTCTATAAATCGGAGCCGGAACGAGGCCGGATCTGGCAGCGCTGGCTGGCGGAACATGCGCCTGATATTCAGCTGCATCTCTGGCCGGAGACCGGTGATCCGGAGCAGGTTGAGGCGCTGGTCGCCTGGCAGCCACCAGCTGACATTCCGGCGCTGTTTCCCCGCCTGAAAATGCTGTTCTCGGTGGGGGCCGGTGCCGACCAGTTTGACTTCAGCACGCTGCCGCCCGACCTGCCGGTAATCAGAATGATCGAGCCAGGCCTGACGCAGGGCATGGTGGAATATGTCACCTTCGCGGTGCTCGGTCTGCATCGCGACATGCCGCGCTATTTCCATCAGCAACGCCAGCAACAGTGGCAGCCTCATGCAGCCATACCTGCCGGGCAGCGTCGGGTCGGCGTGATGGGGCTTGGCGAACTCGGGCAGGCCGCGTTAGCCCGGCTGGTGGCGCTGGGCTTTGACTGCGCAGGCTGGAGCCGCACACCGCGCGAGTGCCCCGGTGTGCGCTGCTGGCACGGCGCGGATCAACTCGCTGACTTCCTGGCGCACAGCGAGATTCTGGTCTGCCTGCTGCCGCTGACCGACACCACCCAGGGTTTGCTGAATCAGTCCCTGTTCAGCCAGCTACCGCACGGCGCGGCGCTGGTACAGGCCGGACGCGGCCCGCAGCTGAATCATGATGATCTGCTGCAGGCGCTGGAGAGCGGTCAGCTCCGCGCCGCCGTCATTGACGTCACCGATCCGGAGCCGTTACCGCCGGGCCATCCCTTCTGGCACCATCCCGCCATCTGGCTGACGCCGCACATTGCCAGCCAGACGCAGAATGAGAGTGCCATTGCGGCCCTGCTGGAGAATCTGCGGCGCTACCAGCGTGGTGAGCCGCTGCACGGTGAGATTGACCGTTCGCGAGGATATTAAGATGGAACATTTAGTGGTACTGCGCCGCGACCTGCATGTGCACCCGGAGCTGGGTTTTCAGGAGCAGCGCACCAGCGACATCGTGGCGAACTTCCTGCACCAGCTGGGCATCGAGGTGCATCGCGGCATCGGTAAAACCGGCGTGGTCGGGATACTGAAAAAGGGCACCAGTGAACGCATGATTGGCCTGCGCGCCGATATGGATGCGCTGCCGATGCAGGATCAAGGCGGCACGGAATGGCAAAGTCAGGCAGAGCAGGTGAGTCACGCCTGCGGCCACGATGGTCACACCGTGATGCTGCTGGGTGCCGCTGAAAAACTGGCGCGGGACGTCAGCTTTGACGGCAGCGTCTGCTTTATCTTCCAGCCTGCTGAAGAGGGACTGGCGGGTGCAAAAGCGATGATCGACGACGGCCTCTTCAGCCGCTTTCCCTGTGAGGCGGTCTACGCCATTCACAACTGGCCGGAACTGCCGCTCGGTCAGGTACAGACCCGCCCTGGCCCGATTATGGCAGCGGCCGACCGCTTTGATATCAGGGTGCTGGGCGGCGGCGGCCACGCCGCGCAGCCGCACCTTACACGCGACACCCTGCTGGCGGTCAGCGAGCTGGTGGTGCAGCTCAATACGCTGGTTTCACGCGCACTCGACCCGTGTGAAACCGCGCTGCTCACCGTCACACGGATGCAGGGTGGCTTTTCACACAACATGATCCCGGCCGAGGCGAGTATCACCGGCACGGTGCGTACCTTCAGCCCGGCGGCGCAGGATACGATTGAAGCGCGGCTGCGCCAGATGGCGGAGCACGTCACGGCGGCTCATGGCCTGCGCGCAGAAGTGAACTATCAGCGTTACTACCCGGCGACGATTAACAGCGCGACGGAAGCGCAGTTTTGTCTGGAGGCGCTGACGCAGGCGGGCATACCGGTTGACACCGCGGCCAGACCCGCGCTCACCTCGGAAGATTTCGCTTTTATGTTACAGGCGTGTCCCGGTGCCTATCTGTGGCTGGGATCGGCACCCTGCAAGCCATTGCACCATGCCGCTTATGACTTCAACGATGCGCTGATCCCGCATGGCGTTAACGTTTTTGTCGCGCTGGTACGCCAGGCGCTGGCAGAGAAATTTCCCTGCTGAATGCAGCGGGATTTTGACAGGAAATGCCGCTGCCTCGGAAATTACGGCAGCGTGAGAAACCAGCGGGTTGCGATACTTGAGCCAACCGAACGTTACGTGGATGAGGGTTTAAAATGCAGAATGTCATGGCAGAGCAGCAAGCATACTCCGATAACAGCCTGTTACTGGATGCACGCGAGCAGAACGTGCCGCGCGGTGTAGTGACCGCCCATCCGCTGGTGATTGAACGCGCCAGAGGCAGTGAAGTGTGGGACGTTGAGGGCAATCGCTATCTCGACTTTGTTGGCGGCATCGGCGTGCTGAATGTCGGTCACAATCACCCGGCGGTAGTCAATGCGGTGACCCGCCAGCTTGGTCTGGTGTCACACGCCTGTTTTCAGGTGGTGGCCTATCCGGGCTACATTGAGCTGGCGCAGCGGCTGAATAGACTGGTGGGTGGCGATGAGGCGTACAAAAGTGTCTTCTTCACCAGCGGCGCCGAAGCGGTGGAAAATGCGGTGAAGATTGCCCGCTCACACACCCAGCGCCCCGGCATTATCGCGTTTGATGGCGCGTTTCATGGCCGCACCCTGCTGGGCGTCACCCTGACCGGCATGTCCGCGCCATACAAACAGAACTTTGGCCCGTTCCCCGGCGACATCTATCGTCTTCCCTTCCCGAATCCACTGCACGGCGTGACGGAAGCGGACTGCCTGAAGGCGCTGGATCAGCTATTCGCGGTGCAGATCCTGCCGGAGCGTGTGGCGGCGATTATCATTGAGCCGGTTCAGGGCGACGGCGGCTTCCTGCCCGCTGGCCCGGCATTTATGCAGGCGTTGCGTCGCATTACCAGCCAGCACGGCATTCTGCTGATTTGTGATGAAATCCAGTCCGGCTTCGGGCGTACCGGCACGATGTTCGCCTTCCAGCAACTGGGTATCAAACCCGATTTAGTCACGCTGGCGAAAAGCCTGGGCGGGGGGCTGCCGATTTCTGGCGTGGTGGGGCGTGCGGAGATCATGGAGGCACCGACGCCTGGCGGGTTAGGCGGTACTTATGGCGGCAACGCACTGGCCTGTGCGGCGGCACTGGCGGTGCTGGATCTGTTTGAGCATGAGAACCTGCTGCAGCGTTCCTGTCAGCTCGGCGAACAGCTCAATGCCCGTCTGCGACAGCTGGCGGATAAATATGCCTGCATCGGTGACGTGCGCGGTGTGGGCTTCATGCAGGCGGTAGAAATTCTTGATTTCGAAACCGGTCGTCCCGATGCGGCGCTGACCCAGAAGATCCTCGACAGCGCCTGTCAGGAAGGACTGCTGCTGATTAAGTGCGGCCTGCATCGCAACACCATCCGTTTCCTGGCACCGCTGGTCACTACCGACTCACAGCTGGAAGAGGCGCTGCATATTTTCGATATTGCGCTGGCACGTGCCACCGGCCGGCTGGGTTAAACCGTATTCCTCATTGATTTTGTTAGAGTAATTTGAAAATCTCCCGCTGGTATAACCACTGCGAAGCGCTGGCGCGTTTACGGTAAAGCATGTTATATCTTCGGGAGGTTCTGAACATTTGATTGCGCGCCTGGCCCAACAGGCTCTGACAATGAGGGGGGTGCTATGAACGGCTTAATGAAACTCGACCGCATCGACATCAACATCCTGGTGCAACTCCAGAAAGATGGCCGTATCAGCAACGTTAACCTCGCCGACGCCGTAGGCCTCTCGCCCAGCCCCTGTCTGCAACGGGTCAAACGTCTGGAACAGGCCGGTTTTATCACCGGTTATGAAGCGCACATTAATCTCACCCGCATCACTGATTCAGTGACTGTCTTTACCGAAGTCACCCTGTCCGGCCATCGCCGCGAAGATTTTATGAAATTTGAAAGTGCGATGCGCGACGTCGATGAACTGATGGAGTGCCATCTGATCACCGGCGGCTATGACTATCTGCTGCGCTTTATTACCCGCAGCATTGAACATTACCAGGAAGTGATTGAGAAGATGCTCGACGCGCAGATCGGCATCGATAAGTACTTCAGCTATATCGTCATCAAATCCCCGATCATGAAAAGCAGCGTGCCATTACGCTCGCTCATCGGCAAACATAACTCAGTCGAATTCGGCGTATAACGGGCGGTCGCCTCTCGCCACCTCCCCGGTGGAGAGGGCGGCCACACGCATTGTCTCTGTCTGCTGTTCCCCCCACCCACCTTTGTTCACAGACGGGCTTCCTTTCCCCTTTAACCTTTGCGATTTTTCCCTCAGCATAAAATTTTTTCCCTGCCCAAAATTCAGTCGCTCTGTCCGGTTTTGTCGCGTGCTACGGTCTCAATCGTTGAGCGAACCCTTTTACACTGAATTCAACCGATACAAGGAGTTGTGATGGACTCACTACTGATTGCTGACCAGCAGTGGCAGCGCGATGCGTTCACTGTCTCTACCGATCGCCAGCGGCTCGATCTGGCCTGGATCCACATCCAGCTGGCGGAGAAGTCGTACTGGGCCAAAGGCCAGCCGGAAGCGAAAACCCGGCGGGCGATTGCCGGTTCGCTGCCGTTTGGCCTCTATCACCAGCAGGCACAGATTGGCTTTGCCCGACTGATCACCGACTACACCCGCTTTGGCTGGCTGTGCGACGTGATAATTGATGAAAACTGGCGTGGTCACGGGCTGGGTAGCTGGCTGGCGACCTGTGTTCGTGAACACCCGGAGCTGCAAACGGTGCATCGCTGGATGCTCTCAACCCAGGATGCGCATCAGGTCTACCAACGGCTCGGCTGGCGTGTGGTGCAGCATCCCGAGGCGCTGATGGAATTTCCCCCTTCCTGACACTGGAGTTAACCCGATATGCGATACCGCGTTGGCGTGGATATTGGTGGTTCCTTTACCGATTTCGCCGTGCTCGATCAGCAAACGAACCAGATCCACACCCTGAAGGTCCTGTCGCGACCGGATAAGCCCGGCAGCGAAATCTTAACCGGGCTGGCGCAGTTTCAGCAGCAGCAGGGCATTGATCCCGCTGAAATTGGCTACTTCACTCACGGCACCACGGTAGGCATCAATGCGGTGATCCAGCGGCGCGGCGTGCGGCTGGCGCTGTTTGCCACCGAGGGCTTCTGCGATGTACTGGAGCTGGCCCGGCTGAAAATCCCGCATATCCATGACCTTTTCTCACGGCGTGCAGCGCCGCTGATTACCCGTGACAGGGTGTTTGCCATCCGCGAACGCAGCGACGCGCAGGGCAACATACTGCAACCCGTGGATCGCCAGAGTGTGCTCGACGCAATCCATCAGGCACGCGCTGCCGGCTGTCAGGGCATTGTGGTGTCGCTGCTGCACAGCTATCGCAACCGACACAATGAAGCGGCGGTGAAGGCGATTATCGATGAGGTGGCACCTGAACTGCTGACCTCCTGTTCCGCCGACATCTGGCCGATCATCCGCGAATATGAACGCACCATCACCGCCACCATCAACGCCTACGTGCAGCCGATGGTCATTCACTACCTGGAATCCTTTGAGCAGGCACTGCAACGGCTTGGCGTTAAGCCACCGCCGCGCATCACCAAATCCAACGGCGGGGTAATGGGCGTTGACCAGGCGAAGCGCGAATGTGTGCAGATGGTGCTCTCCGGCACCGCATCCGGCGTGATTGGCGCCAGTTACCTCGCCAGCGCCTGCGGTTTTGACAAAATCCTCAGCCTGGATATCGGCGGCACCAGCGCCGACGTGGCGGTGATCATCGACGGCAAGGTGGCGCAGGGCAATGGCGAAATCATCGGGGATTTCCCGATCTTTATTCCTTCCGTCGCTGTGACCTCGGTGGGTCAGGGCGGCGGCTCGCTGGCGTGGATTGATGGGCAGGGCGTATTGCAGATGGGGCCGGACAGCGCCGGTTCGCTACCCGGGCCGGTCTGCTTCCAGCGCGGCGGCACGCAGCCGACCGCTACCGATGCCTTTGCCGCCTGCGGCATGATGGGCCACGGTGCGCTGGGTTATGACGCGGTGACGGTGGATGTTGCCGCCGCCTGTGCGGCCTGGCAGCCGCTGGCGGATGCGCTCGCAATTTCGGTTGAAGAAACCGCCGAGACCGCTATCCAGCTGGCGATCTCCAGCATGTACAGCGACACCAGCGGCCTGCTGTCGCGCTTTGGCCTCGATCCACGTGAATTCTGGTTCCTCGCCTTTGGCGGCGCGGGACCGATGATGGGCTGTTTTCTCGCCCGCGAACTGAACATGAAAGGGGTGATCGTGCCGCCGACGCCGGGCGTGCTCTCCGCGCTGGGCGGGCTGGTGGCGGACATCCGCAACGACTTTATCCGTACGCTCTACGGCGATCTGACGCCTGCGCTGGCCGACACCTTAGCCAGTGAAGCCGACGCCTTGCAGCAGCGCGCCTGCGGCTGGCTGGCGCAGGAGCACGGCAGCGACATGCCATACAGCCTGCAGTTCAGCGCGGATATGCGCTATCGCGGTCAGTCGTTTGAAATCGACGTGCCGCTGGAGGCGAGCTGGCTGGTGCAGGCGGACTTCGCTGCGCTGCATGACGCCTTTGACCGGCAGCACCAGCAGCTGTTTGGTCACTGTGACCCGGAGGCGCCAGTGCAGCTGATCACCCTGCGGCTGGTGATGACCTCACCGACGCCGAAACCGGTGCTCATCACACTTCCCCCCGCCACAGCACCCGTGCCGGTCCTGAAACAGACCAGAGCCTGGATCGACGGCGGCTGGCATCAGATCGATTTAGTGCTGCGTTCAGTGCTGCGTGCCGGACATCAGCTCAGTGGCCCGGTCATCATCGCCCAGGACGACTGCACCACCTGCGTGCCGCCCGGCATGAGCGTCACGGTCGATTCATTCGGTAATCTGCTCATCACGGCGAACGAGGCATAACATGGCGATTGACGGACGTAACTTACAGATCCTGGCGAACTACTGCGCCGCTGCGGCTGATGCGATGGCCTTTACGCTGATGCGCACCGCGCACTCCACTTTCGTGAAAGAGACGGAAGATTTCTCCTGCCAGATTGTCAGCCGCAGCGGGCTGGCATTTGCCTCGCCGCGCAGCTTTGGCGCGCCCTGGTACAGCGGCATCGACTATGCGCCGGTGCTGGCGCTGATAGAGGAGTACGCCGAGGGCGACATCTGTATTACCAACGACGCCTACGCCGGTAACGTGGCAACTCACTCGCCCGATATCCACATCTGGAAGCCGGTATTCCATCAGGGCGAAATTGTCTGCTTCGTGGTCGGTCACATTCACAACACCGACGTCGGCGGCGCAGTGCCTGCCTCGCTGTCGCGCTCGCTGACCGATATCGTGCAGGAGGGTATTCGCATCCCGCCGCTGAAGATCATACAACAGGGTCAGCTCAACGAAGAGGTCGCCAGCATTATGCGGCTCAACGTCCGGGTGCCTGATCAGAACTGGGGCGATTTCAAGGCGCAGCTGGCGTCGGTGAACGTGGGCGAGCGCAAAATCCACGACATCATTGCCCGCTTTGGCATTGATGATTTTTTGCAGGGCATTGAGGGCATTCTCGATTATGCCGAAGCGCAGGCGCGCACGATTATCAGTACCATTCCCGACGGTGAATACTTTTACGCCGACTACGCCGATGAAGATGGCGAGGGCGGCTATCCCTGTCGCATCGCCATTACGCTGCGGGTGCAGGGCGACCGGCTGGAGCTGGACTACACCGGCAGCGATCCGCAGCTGGCGTCGTCGCTGAACATGCCGACTGGCGGGCGCGAGCGGCATCCGCTGGCGCTGGTGGGCGTCACCTATGTGCTATCAACGCTGGACCGTTCGCTGCTGCTTAACGCCGGTACGCTGCGGCCAACCCGGGCAATTCTGCCGCCAGGCACGGTGATGAACTGTGAAGCACCTGCAGCAGTGGGGATGCGTTCGCTGACCTGTGCACTGTCGCAGATTGCGACGATTGGCGTCTTCTCGCTGGCGATGCCGGACCGACTGCCCGCGAACTCACCGGGCGGCAACTCGATTATGAACATCCGCACTCAGACGCAGAACCGCAGCGTAGTCGCCTCACTGGGGCCGGTGGGCGGTGGGGCGGGCGGCACGCCGCATCATGACGGACCCGATGGTTCTGGCGGGCTTTCCGCCTTTCTGAAAAACACCCCGATTGAGATCAACGAAGCGGAAGTGCCGATTCGCTTCCATCGCTACGGACTGGCGCAGGACAGCGCCGGCGCCGGTCGCTATCGCGGCGGCCTGGCGACCGAAATGGCGTTCGAGATTTTCTCGCCCAACACCACCATTACCGCGCGCAACCGTAACCGGTCAGTGTTTGCCTCGGCGGGTGTAGTGGGCGGACAGAGCGGTGCGCTGTCGACCTTCCGTACCCGGCGCAACGGTGAAGTCATTAATCACGGTAACACCGATGTGATCCACTGCCAGCCAGGTGATGTGGTCGACGTGCGCGGACCCGGTGCAGGCGGTTACGGCCTGCCGTCACAGCGCGATGTTGAGGCGGTCATGCAGGATGTGCGCTGTGGGTATCTCAGCGTCGCGGCGGCCAGAGCGCAGTATGGCGTGGTGGTAGTGGATAACCGCGTGGATCAGGCGGCGACAGAAAGGTTGCGCGCCGACATGCCGCAGCAGGTCGCACACCATTTTGAGCACGGCGAAGCACGGAGTCGCTTCGAAACGTGCTGGACGCCTCAGCGTTATCAGTTGCTGACCGCCTTTCTGGCAAACGCGCCGGTGAGCTGGCGTCACTTCCTGAAAACCCAGGTATTCCGGGCGGTGGAGGAGACAGGCGAAACGGCGGATATGGCGCAAATATTCAGTGATTTGCGTCAGCGATACCCGGCAATGGCGAACAGTTAACGGTGATGGCTCATCGTCTACTACGCTTTAAGTCTGTAAGGACAACGAGGGGAAACGCGACGATGAGCATGAAAACCAGTGATTTTTTTGTCCAGCGCCTGAAAGAGTGGGGCGTCACACGCATTTACGGCTATCCGGGAGACGGGATTAACGGCGTGCTGGGGGCGATTCAGCGCGCAAACGCCAAAGGGGACGGCATCGAATTTATTCAGGTGCGTCATGAAGAGATGGCGGCCTTTATGGCGGCCGGACACGCAAAATTTACCGGTGAGCTGGGCGTCTGCCTGTCGACTGGCGGACCGGGCGCAACCCATCTGTTGACCGGACTCTATGACGCCAAAATGGACCATGCCCCCGTGCTGGCCATTGCCGGACAGGCAGAGGCGACTGCACGGGGTGCCAGTTACCAGCAGGAGATGAATCTGGATCGCATCTTCTCGGACGTCGCCAACTTTGTTCAGGAAGCCTCGACCTCAACGCAGGTGCGCCATCTGCTGGACCGTGGCGTGCGCATCGCCAAAGCGCAAAACGGCGTGGCGGTGATCATCATCCCTAAAGATATTCAGGATGAAGAGTGGCAGCCGCCGCAGCATCTGCACGGTTTTACCCATTCCGGCAGCGGCTATCAACGTCCTAAAGTCATTCCTTACGAAGCGGATCTGCAACGCGCCGCTGAGGTGCTTAACGCCGGTAAAAAAGTGGCGATTCTGATCGGGGCAGGCGCACGCGACGCCGCCGTGGAAGTGGTTCAGGTCGCCAATGTGCTGGGTGCGGGCGTGGCAAAAGCGCTGCTGGGCAAAGATGTGCTGCCGGACGATGCGCCGTTTGTGACCGGTTCGATTGGCCTGCTGGGCACGAAGCCCTCATCTGATTTAATGCAGAACTGCGATACCCTGCTAATGATCGGCAGCGGCTTCCCGTGGACAGAATTCCTGCCGGAAGAGGGCAAGGCGCGTGCGGTACAGATTGACATCGACCCGGCCATGCTCGGCCTGCGCTATCCCAGCGAAGTCAATCTGCATGGCGATGCGGCTGAAACCCTGCGTGCGCTGCTGCCGCTGCTGACCCACAAAGAGGATCGCAGCTGGCAGGAAGCTATCGCGGTTCAGGTACGTGACTGGTGGACGCTGATGGAAGAGCGCGCCATGGCACCCGCTAATCCGGTCAATCCGCAGCGGGTAGTGTGGGAGATGTCGCCTCAGTTGCCGGACAACGCCATTGTTACCTCGGATTCCGGCTCCTGCGCCAATTGGTTCGCCCGCGACTATCGGGTGAAACAGGGGCAGCGCGCTTCGCTCTCCGGCGGCCTGGCCTGTATGGGCGCGGCGGTGCCCTACGCCATTGCCGCGAAATTTGCTCACCCGGAGAAACCGGTGGTGGCGCTGGTAGGTGACGGCGCGATGCAGATGAACAACATGGCCGAGCTGATCACCATCCAGAAATACTGGCAACAATGGGCCGATCCGCGCCTGATCGTCTGCGTGTTCAACAATCAGGATCTCAATCAGGTCACCTGGGAGCAACGCGTGATGGAGGGTAATCCGCGCTTTGACGCCTCGCAGCAGTTGCCGGACGTGAAGTATGCCGAGTTTGCGCAGTCGCTGGGGATGGTCGGCATTTATGTCGATAATCCTGACGATCTGGCCGGTGCATGGCAGCGTGCGCTCAGCGCCGATCGCCCGGTCTTGCTGGAGGTGAAAACCGATCCGGAAGTTGCGCCGTTACCGCCGCATATCACCTTTAAGCAGGCGAAAGCCTTTATGGCGTCGATGGTGAAAGGCGATCGCGGGGCGGCGCAGATCATCAGCGACACCGCCAGCCAGCTGTTCCATAAAAAGCATTAAGGGCTAAGTGGGGCGGTTCCGCCTCGCTAACCTTGATCCCCGGATGCACTCGCGTCCGGGTCGTAAACCCCTTCATCATACTTAACGGGAGTCTTAACATGACTGCTCATTCCAGCCCTGTCTGGTTAATCTCGGGATGTTCAACCGGTTTTGGTCGTGAACTGGCGCAGCAGACCATCGCGCGTGGTTTTAAGGTCGTCGTAACGGCGCGTGATACGTCGTCCATCGCCGATCTGGTTGAAGGACACGACAACGCACTGGCGTTGGCGCTGGATGTGACCCGGCAGGCGAGCATCGACCAGGCCGTCAAAGCAGCTTTAGACACCTTCGGCACCATTGATGTGCTGGTAAACAACGCCGGTTACGGCTACCAGAGTTCGGTGGAAGAGGGTGTGGAAAGTGAAATTCGCGCCCAGTTTGATGCCAACGTTTTTGGCCTGTTCGCCCTGACGCGCGCGGTGCTGCCTGCGATGCGCAAAGCGCGCAGCGGTCATGTTATCAACATCACCTCTGTGGCTGGCTTAATTGGCTTTGCCAGCTCAGGCTACTACTCTGCCAGCAAACATGCGGTGGAAGGCTGGTCCGACTCGCTGGCGCTGGAAGCGGGGCCGTTGGGGATTCACGTTACCTGCGTCGAACCCGGTCCGTTCCGCACCGACTGGGCCGGACGCTCACTGCATCAGACGCCGAGTAACTTGCCGGACTATGCAGAGACTGCAGCCGCACGGATGAAAGCCACCGCCGAATACAGCGGTACTCAGAAAGGCGATCCGGCACGGGCCGCCGCGGCGATGATCGCCATCACCGAACATGACAACCCGCCACGCCATCTGGTGATGGGGGCCTGGGGCCATGACGCCGTTACCAGCAAGCTCAAAGAGCGTCTGGCTGAGATAGAAGCGTGGAAACAGACGTCAGTGGAGACGGATTTTCCGGAGTAGAGGTGAGTGCGCTGTGGGTGGCGGAAAGCCGCCCGCGTGTGAGCCAGAAGCTGATAAAAATACGAAAGGCCCGTTTATCGGGCCTTTAAGAGTTAAGCGCTGATCTTAGCTTTCTGCATTTCGCGCGCATTCAGCTCTTTCAGCTTGCGGCGCAACAGGGCAGATGAGGAGCGTTTTTTCCTCTGAGCTAACTGGGCTTTAATGGCGGGCAGATCGGGTCTGGCCAGCCACTCAGCTATCAATAGTGCCCTTAACTCCCTGTTCTCGGCATCAGCCGCATCTGTGATGCCATCGTATTTATCGTAAAACGACATAGCAAGCTCTCCCTGTAGTCACTACTTTATAAGCCCGGAAATATTTCGGGATTAAAGGTTGCGGTGCTTTCTTCGGCAACCCTGTTCGGCGATTGTAGCGTAGTTCATTTTTTAACCCAAGCAAAGCGTCATAGATCTCCTCAAGGGGTGTCGGGCGATTGCGGTCGACGATCTCTCCTGATGCAGCCTGGAAAACAAAACCGCCTATAAAGAAGCTTTCATGGTGTGCCATTAACGCCAGGAGTACGCTTTTGAAAACGACAGCACCCCCTAATCCTGCAAAGCTGATATGGCGGAAATCGCCCAGACACTCCAGACCATCGAACACGTCAAAACAGACTTCAGCCAGCCCGTTAACCGGAAAAGCGATACCGGGTGGCAACTGGTATCCGATGCGGGTAAAGGTCTGTTCATCCATTAGCGTGCCCACGATGACAGTGTAATTCTCATTACCGGCAACAAACGCGTAACTGTAATGAATACGCCGATCGTAAATGAATTTTTTTCGCCTGATTTCGTAGTTTTCAAGATAAATATCTTCTTCAAAGCGCACTTCTCATCCCTGCCGCAGCTTATGAATCCCTGAAACTCGATTTTTGCTCTCCTGCTCAGTAACCTCAAACATCACTGGTAAAGATGTGGTTATTGATTCCAGCATATCGGCCGCTGTTGCTGATTATCGACATCGTTTTGTAAGCCAGCCCGCAAACCATTCAGCTATTACGCCCCTTTATCGCGCAGGCCTGCGCCATCATCGTGCTGAAAAAATAAACAGCCACCCATCCCCAACATCATAAGAATTCGATCTTGTATCCCAGCCCGTATTCCATCTGGCATCCCCGTTTCAGACCGGATGCATCACCGCTAACTGGCACGCTTCATGCACTCGCTGACAGGTACAATTCTGGCGAGGTAACCCATGTTTGACTCCTTATTAGACGAAGATGCCACCACGATGGCCGCTCTGATTCGCAGCGGGGACGTGTCGGCGTGCGAGCTGACCGGGGCGGCGCTGGCGCGGATGGAACAGCGGGAACCGGCGATACAGGCTTTTTGTACCCCGACGCCTGAACGGGCAATGGCACAGGCCAGAGAAGTGGATGCCCGACGGGTGCGCGGGGAAACGCTGGGCGCGCTGGCGGGCGTACCGCTGGCGGTGAAGGATTTAATCTGCACCGCAAACGTCAGAACCACCTCCGGATCGGCGGCATACAAAGATTTCGTACCGGAAGATGACGACATCACGGTGGAACGGTTGCTGGCCGCCGACGCCATCCTGCTGGGCAAAACGACTGCGCCGGAGTTTGGTTACAGCGGCGTCGGACACAATCCGCTGTTCCCGTCACCACGCAATCCCTGGGATCGGGCAATGACGCCAGGCGGTTCGAGCGCAGGTTCCGGCGCAGCGGTAGCGGCGCGGCTCTGCCCGATTGCACTGGGCAGCGACGGTGGCGGCTCGGTACGCATTCCGGCAGCGCACTGCGGCATTTTTGGCTTTAAGGCGTCAATGGGCCGGGTGCCATTGTGGCCCGGCTGCCGCGATGAGCGCTATCCCGGCGTGTCGAGCTGGGAGTCACTGGAGCATATCGGGCCGATGACGCGCAGCGTGCGCGATGCCGCCCTGATGATGTCGCTGATGGCCGGGCCGGATATGCGTGACCGCCACTCGATCCCTTGCTGCGACGTTGACTGGCTGGGCGCACCAGAGCATTTGCCTGGCAAACTGCGCATCGCCTTTAGCGCAGATTTTGGTTATGTGGCTGTTGACCCGGAGGTGCGGGCGCTGGTCAGCGCGGCGGTGCAGCGTTTTGCCGCTGAAATCGGGGCTGAACTGGAGCTGGCCGATCCCGGCTTCCCTGATCCGGCTGCCGCCTTTGGCGCGCTGGTGGCGATGGAGAGCGATCTCACCGGCATGCGCCAGATGATGGCGGAGCAGGACAGCAAGATGTCGCCGCATCTGGTCGCCATGCTGCAGCGCGACTGGCGGGCGGAAAACTTCACCGATGCCATCACCACCCGAAAAGCGGTCAGCAACAGCCTGTGGCGCTTTATGCAGCGCTTTGATCTGCTGATCACGCCGACGCTGGCAGTGCCGCCATTTCCGCTGGGGATGCAGGGACCAGAGATCATTGATGGCCGCATGGTCCGCAGCGATCACTGGCTCTCGTTCTGCTTCCCGTTCAACTTCACCGGACAGCCTGCTGCGTCTGTGCCCGCCGGTTTTACCGCCAGCGGCCTGCCCGTCGGGATGCAGATTGTCGGACGTCATCTTGATGATGCGTTAGTGCTGGCTGCCAGTGCCGCTTTCGAGCGCATTCAGCCGTGGAATCACCTTCAACCCGGAATCGCCCAATGAAAACATCTGATACACCTGCGCTGGAGCAGGAGTTTGAACATGAGCCGGTGCCGCTGTCGCACCGTCATTCCACCCGCTCCGTCTCGGCGGTCTGGTTTGGCTTTCCGATGATCCTCACCAACGCGCTGTTTGGCGGCATCATCACCTGGCATCTGGGATTCTGGCCCGCGCTGATCGCCATTCTGCTGGGCAACCTGGTGCTGTTCGCCTATGTCGGTGCGCTGAGCTGGTACGCCGGTAACAGCGGGATGAACTTCGCTCTGCAGGCCAGACGCACCTTTGGCAGCAAAGGCTACATCCTGGTTTCCGGTTTTCTCTCGACGGTGGTGATCGGCTGGTATGCCTTCCAGACCGGTCTCACCGGCACGGTGATTAATCAGACCTTTGGCTGGAATGCGCTGGCGGTGACCGCCTTTGCCATGATCCTTTACACAGGTATTACGTTCCTGGGCGTGCGGGCGCTGTCGGTACTGGGGATGATCGCCGCGCCGCTGTTTGTGGTGCTGGGGATGGTGGCGTTGTGGCTGATCAGCAAACAGCACGACTTCTCCATCGTGACGCAGTGGAAGGGCAGCGCCAGCGCCGCCGGTGCCATGAGCATGGGCACCGCCGTCACTATGGTGGTGGCCGGTTTTGCTGACTCCGGCACCATGACCGCTGACTTCACCCGCTGGTCGAAGAATGGCCGCTCGGCGGTGATTGCCGCGTTCTCTGCGTTTCCGATCGCCAATGTGATCTCCTATCTGTTTGGCGTGGTGATTGTGGCAGTGGGCGCGGCGGTTGATCCGCTGACCAACGGCGGTAACTTTCTGCCGATGCTGATGGGACACAGCGCCTTCCTGTCGGTGGTGGCCTGTCTGTTTGTCTTTATCAATCTGGGGTCAGTTTGCACCCACTGTCTCTACAACGGTGCGGTGGGTTTCAGCCATCTGTTCAGCAGCAAAATGCGCCTCTGGACGCTGATCCTCGGTGCCATTGGCGGCGTGCTGGCGCTCGCGGGAGTCTGGTCTTACTTCCTGGAGTGGCTCAGCCTGCTGGGCATTGTGGTGCCGCCGTTTGGTGCGGTAATGATTGTGGATTTGATTTTCATGGCGCGCATCAGCGAGCAGCGTCCGGCGCAGCGTTTCCGTGGCACCGCGTTTGCCGCCTGGGCGATTGGCAGCCTGTGTGCAGTCATCGCCCATGTGGCTTTCCCGCAGTTCGGTGAAGCGGTGATCGGTTTGATGACCGCCGCCATCAGCTACACCCTGATCAGTAAAATGCGCATGCCGCGCCCGGTAATGGAGAACAGCAATGCCCGACTACAGCGTTAATTCGACCCCCTACGCCTGGCCGTTTGACGGCAGCTTTAGCCCGGCTGACACGGCGCTGATCGTGATTGATATGCAGACCGATTTCTGTGGTGTCGGCGGCTATGTCCACAGCATGGGCTATGATGTGAGCCTGACCCGCGCGCCCATCGTCCCTTTGCAGCAGGTGCTGGCGGCGATGCGCGCCCGGCAGTTTCCGATTATCCATACCCGTGAAGGACACCGGCCCGACCTCAGCGATCTGCCCGCCAACAAGCGCTGGCGCTCGCGACGGATGAACGCCGGGATCGGCGATGTGGGACCCTGTGGCCGTATTCTGGTGCGCGGTGAACCGGGCTGGGAAATCATCCCGGAGCTGGCTCCGTTGCCGGAGGAAGTGGTGATTGATAAACCGGGGAAGGGATCGTTTTACGCCACCGATCTGGAGCTGATTCTGCGCAGTCGCGGCATCCGTAACCTGATCCTGACCGGTATTACCACCGACGTCTGCGTCCATACCACGCTGCGCGAAGCCAACGATCGCGGCTTTGAGTGCCTGGTGCTCTCCGATTGCTGTGCTGCGACCGAGCAGCGGCATCATGAGGCGGCGCTGAGCATGATCCCTATGCAGGGCGGCATCTTTGGCGCGGTCGCTACGTCGGCCGCGCTGCTGGATAGCCTGGGCGTGTAGCGTTTTGCATCCCACAGTAAGAGGTGCTGCCCTGATTCTCAGGGCGATTCCGCCTGGCCTGAGCGCCGTTATGCGCTCAGGCCATCCGCAGCACTATTCGCGCTGCGTATCCTCTGGCGCAGGTAATCTCATCAGCGCTTCAAGCTGATCGGCGGGTACCGCCTGACTGAACAGATAGCCCTGCAGCTGATTACAGCCTGCATCTGCCAGTGCAGACATCTGCCCGGTGGTCTCGACACCCTCCGCCGTCACTATCAGCCCCATGGCATGGCCCAGTTTCACCACGGATTCAACAATCGCCACGGAATTTTCCGCCACGCCCAGCGACTGGGTGAACGAGCGGTCAATTTTGATTTTGTCCACCGGGAAGGTGCTGAGGTAGTTGAGGCTGGAGTAGCCGGTGCCGAAGTCATCCAGCGCGATGCGGAAGCCTGCTTCCCGCAGCGACACAATAATCTCGCGTGCTTCGCGTTCATCCTCGATTAATACGCCCTCAGTGATTTCCAGCTCCAGCCGCTTTGGGTCACCGCCGTGCTGGCTGACAATCGCCATTACACGGTCAACAAAGCCGGTAGAGCGGAACTGCACGGGCGAGACATTGACAGCCACCAGCAAATCGGGAAAGCGCTGCTGAGTGGCACAGGCTTCAGCCAGCACCCATTCGCCCAGCGGGATAATCAGGCCGGTCTCTTCGGCAATCGCGATAAATTCACCGGGTGCGATCAGGCCGCGCGTCGGGTGATGCCAGCGCAGCAGCGCTTCAATGCCGACCATCAGCTGACCGCCAACGTCCATCAGTGGCTGATACCATACCTCCAGTCCCTGTCGGGTTTGCAGCGCCGTACGCAGATCGGCGGCGATGGTCTGCCGGGTTTGCACTGACTCATCCATTGCCCGTTCAAACTGACGAAACCGGCCGCGCCCGCCGCTTTTGGCTTCATACAGCGCGATATCGGCTTTGCGCATCAGCTCCAGCCGATCAATGCCGTCTTTAGGTGCCAGCGCCAGTCCGATACTGGCCCCGCTCCAGACATCGCTGCCGAACAGGGTAAACGGCTGAGCCAGCTCGTCAATCATGCGCTGCGCCAGGCTATTCACCTGACCAATATTATCGACCTCCGGCATCACCACGATAAATTCATCGCCCCCGATGCGTCCCACGGTATCGCTGGCCCGCACGATACGACTCAGGCGCTGCGCCACCGCGATGATCAGCTCATCGCCAGCATGATGACCGTGGGTATCGTTGACGGCCTTGAAGCGGTCAAGATCGATCAGCAGCAAGGCTACCCGCTGATCGTTGCGCGTCGCCAGGGCCAGCGCCTGGGTTAAGCGGTCTTCAACCAGCGCGCGGTTCGGCAGGCCGGTCAGCACGTCATGAAATGCCAGATGTTGTGCCTGCGCTTCCGATGCGCCCAGCCTGAGCATCGATTGCGAGAGGTTAACTGACGAGTTCCAGAGTCGCCGTACCATATAAAGACAAAGCAGCGATATCGCCAGCACCGCCAGCCCGGTAGACGGCCCGATGGTGCGCAGCATCTGCGCACCCGGGCGGGCGGGGATCCAGTTGAGATAGCCAACCGGCTCGCCCGCCTGCGCGATCAGCAGATAGCGTGCGCTGGTGCCGGACTGAGATGTGCCATCAGAAAAGTGCAGTCCCTCCAGCTGATTGCGTTCCGCCAGGCTCGCCAGATAACCGTCGTCAAGAAATTTCAGGCTCACCAGCCGGAAACGCGGCAGGTCGTTGCTATCCCGCTGGATGCTACCCACGGCCAGCGCCGCAGCTCGCTGGGTAACACGGGCATAATCGGCGTTATCCTGACGCCTGGGATCCTGGATCAGCGTGTTTTGCAGCACCTCGGCGATCAGCGGACCGTTGTCCGCTTCCATAACCGGCTGGCCTTCACGCCAGACTCTGACGATCTGGTTTTGCGCATCCAGCACCATAATCAGCTGATGACCGAACATCTCATACAGCCACTGCCCGATGTTCTCATCCAGCCACCTGTCGCTGTTCCCCTCAGCCAGATGCTCCTCAAAGGGCCACCAGCGTGACAGGCTATGCAACTGGCGCAGATGCTCATTCAGACTCTGCGAAAAAGAGGCCTCAATCATCCGCTGCTGCTGATGCCGGGCCTCAGTATTGGTCAGTGACGTGCCAATAAATAGTGCCGCACCCGCACCGGCAAACGTCAGCACAAGGATAGCCACCAGCGGCACCAACACTTCGCGCAGAAAACTGTGGCGAAAATCAGAGGAAAGTTTAAGAGTGTTAATCATATTGTTGTTTTTCTCAGCAGCAGGGGAACAGCTTAAAAATTAGCAGATAGGAACAGATCTTCCATGAAAAGCTTGATGGATAGTGAGCAGGCGAGCGTTTTTCTGTTAACGAGCGGCGGGGGCAGGCTGACAGTCAGGGAAAGAAAGTGAGTACGTTTTATCAGTTATTTTAATGAGCGCGGCAGTCATGCCGAGGGCATAAAGGTCAGGATGGTAAACCCTGACCTGTGCGGTAAGGCTGACAGGCTGAATTCGGCCGCAAGTCCATCACCGCGCATTTCCTGCCAACTTCGCTGCTATGGTTCATACTCATGAGCGCTGATTGTGTTACGAATGGATAACCGTGCAGACAACGGTTACTGAGTGGGTCACTTATCTGACAGCCTGCGCCTGACAGCTAACGAAAAGGGAAAATAATGCCATTGTTATTCGGTGAGTTATCTGGTTTCCCGTCATGGGTACCTGTTGTATTACTCGTCTCGCTTTCTTTTATTCTGGGTTTCCTGGCCCGCCTTATCCTGCTCGCGTTTATCCGCTACTGGCAGGGCCGTGACAGAAAGCTGTTCAAATCTCTGGAAAAGCACCTTAGCGGTTCGATGTTCTTTTTCGTGCCGTTATTGATGATCAATGTCGGGATTAACTACATCGATTTCCATCCTGAATCACTTGAACTCATCACCAATATCATCAACGTTTTTATCATCATGTCATTCTGCTCGGTCTTAATCCGGCTGACCAACGTGGCGCAGGATATGCTTTATATCCGCTACGACATTAATATTTCCAATAACCTGCGTGCGCGAAAAATCCGTACTCAGATTATCTATGTCAAGAAAGTCGTTATTGTCATCCTGGTGCTGTTCTGCGTTTCGCTGATTCTGCTGAGTTTTCCCGGCGTGCGTAAATTCGGCACCACTATTCTGGCCGGTGCGGGTGTGGCCGGTATCATTATTGGTTTCGCTTTACAGAAGTCGCTGGTTAACCTGTTCGCCGGTATTCAGATCGCCTTTACCCAGCCGATTAAGATTGATGATGCAGTGGTGGTGGAAAAGGAGTGGGGCTGGATTGAAGAGATCAACCTGACCTATGTGGTGGTGCGCATCTGGGATCTACGCCGTCTGGTGCTGCCGATTACTTACTTCACCGAGAATCCGTTTCAGAACTGGACGCGCAACAACGCGCAGATTTTAGGCTCGGTATTTCTCTATGTGGATTACTCGATGCCGCTGGAGCCATTGCGTAAGCATTTCGACAAAATCCTGAGTGAAACCAAACTCTGGGACCAGGAAACCTCGGTGCTTCAGGTGACCGACACCACCGAGAAAACCATGACCATCAGGATGCTGATGACCGCCCAGAACTCCCCGATCGCCTTTGATTTGCGCTGTTATGTGCGTGAAAAGATGATTGAGTTTATTCAGCAGAATTACCCGGAAAGCCTGCCACAGGTGAGGGCGTCGCTGACGGATAGTGGGTCGGAGAAGGTGGGGAGAGCAGTAATGGAAGAAAATATTTAGAGAAGGAGAGAAACGGCAGTTTAATTGGGTTTGCAGAAAAATACAGCTGTCGTTTCGATTTTATAAGCCAGAAATTAAGTTTGCGCATTCTTTCCCCACTTATGGATTGGGCATAAGATAACGGGCAGGATGGGGGCAACTTTTAGACATTATTTCTTTTTATCGTTTTACGTTTAATCGGCAGACATCAGAATTCAGTTTTTATTTATGCCATTGAACCCATGTGAAACGCCTCACCACGCTATTCTCATAGCGCCCGATTTCATATTTACCACTGAAAAATAAAATTATTGCTCTTTTGTCAGTTTATGCAAATAAGAGGTCTGACCCACCGCCATGATGAAAAATATGACTTAAATCAATAGGTTATTTGCAGGATTGCTTTCTCTTTTTTTGAGGTTATGGAAGTAAAGCGAAACGCTGAGAAACATAACTTTACATTGAATTTTTTATCAGACGCTTACCAGGTTGATAAAAGAGGTTAATTTAACCGTTTATTTAAAAATAAGAACTTGTGAGTTAATCATCCTGAGCAGATGACGAATATCACCATATACTTTCAGCATATTCGTTGAATGAATATAAACCTGCTTGATTAACGATAATTTGTCGCTGCATTGCTGGCGCGATACCGGCGTTTTAGTACAGGAGAGAGAAAAATGGATCAATCCGCATTCATGATTGGGTTTTCGGTCATGGCCATCGCATCACTGATTATCTACGTGACGGGTGACAAAAAATATCCTTTTGGCCACCATACACTCGTGCACGCGTCAGTTCCGTTTATTGCGGCCACGGCTTATCTGGCCATGGCGTTTGAATTTGGCAACCTCACGCTGGACAGTGGCACGGTAGTGTATCTGGCACGTTATGCTGACTGGTCTGTCACCACGCCTCTTTTACTGGCCGGGCTGGTCATGCTGGCTTTCCATGAACAGGGTAAGCCGGGCGAAATGGCGGGCTTTCTCACGGCCATCATTGTGCTGGATGTGATGATGATCGTCACCGGTCTGGTCTCTTCGCTGGCTGAAAATGCTGTCGCGAAATGGGTCTGGTATCTGTGGTCATGCGCGGCATTTCTGGGCGTTGTTTATCTGCTCTGGGGACCGCTGCGTGCTATAGCCGCTACGCGGGGTAGTGCGCTGGCAGGTGCATATAACAGAAATGTGGCCTTGCTGACCATCGTATGGTTTATCTATCCGATCGTTTTTCTGGTGGGTCCGGAAGGGCTCAACATCATTACTGATGCGACATCGGTCTGGGCATTCCTGATTCTGGATATCATCGCAAAAGTTTTCTATGCCTTCTACGCCGCGGCTAACATGAAGAAAGCCCTTTCTCATGCCGTGCCTGTTGGTGCAGTCAGGAGATGAGAGGCCAGGTGCGGCTCGGCTGGGCAGGACTGTGGGGGGCAGCGCTGGCGGCCTCTTTCAGCCCTCTTGCCGGGCAGGTGCTGTTTGCGACCGGAGCGATTGGCCTTATCGGCATGGCGCACGGTGCCAGCGATCTTGACGTCGTGAAACGCGAGCGTCAGTTTCCATTTCTTGCCGCCTATGGGCTGGTCATTGTGCTCTGTCTGTTCTGGTGGCACGGTGCGCCGGCACTGGCGCTGCCCGTTTTTCTCCTGGCCTCAGCCATACACTTTGCACTTGAGGATGCCCCTCATGGATGCAGCATTGAACGTCTGGCGCGGGGAATAAGCATGATAGCGACGCCAGCTGCTTTGCATCTGCAGGCGTTCAGTACAATTCTGCATGAGGCGGGGCTGGGATTTTCATTGCCACACTCTTTTGCTGCAGGCATTGCCCTCACAGGGGGAGTTTGTGCAGCAGGCCTTATTTTTGTGGGCTTACTCCGCCGGGACAGACGTCTTCTGGCCGGTACACTGGCATTATTACTCCTTCCGCCTTTCGTCGGTTTTTCAATGGGCTTTCTGATTTTGCATGCGCTCCCGCAAACCCGGCAGCGGCGCGATCTGCTGGGATGCAAAAGCTACACAGGCTACCTGCATGCCACATGGCCGGTACTGACGGCAGCCATTCTGCTGGCGGCGGGAACCGTCGCGATGATGCATCCCACGGATAAAGCGGGAATTCAGTCACTTTTTGCGGCACTGGCCGCACTGGCGATTCCGCATATGCTCATTACGCCCTGGTTTGAAACACGGCAAGAAGCGTAAAGCCATCGTGCAGCACCCTGAAAGTGTTCCCGGACAAACAGAGCAGAGGGTTTCAGGCCTGAGCTCTATTCCCATGACGCCTCTTTATCCTTAACTGGCTTCTGTCCCGACTTTCACATTCACCCCACCTTCACCCCTGCGTCACTATTCTGTCATCTGCGTCCCTCAGGCTAACCCCATCCCGCAGCGTCTTATCACTGCGTTCCCACTCTGTAACCCGTGAGGATTTCATCGTGATGGAGTTATCCAGACATCCGACCACTGTCTATCAGGCTGTTGCCGCACAACTGGAGCAGGCGCTGAAAGAGCGCTACCGCTGCGGCGACTATCTTCCTTCCGAACAACAGCTGGCCGATCACTATGAGGTGAACCGCCACACCCTGCGCCGCGCTGTCGATGAGCTGGTGCACAAAGGGCTGCTGCAGCGCCGTCATGGCGTCGGCATCCTGGTGCTGATGCGCCCGTATGACTATCCGCTGCATGCGCAGGCGCGCTTTAGCCAGAACCTGATGGAGCAGGGCAGTCACCCGACCAGCGAACGGCTGCTGGCGGTGCTGCGTCCGGCCAGCAACGACGTCGCCAGTGCGCTGGGCGTAAAAGAGGGCGAAAACGTCATTCACCTGCGCACCCTGCGCCGCGCCAACGGCGTGCCGCTCTGCCTGATCAACCATTTCCTCGCCGACCTCAGCTGGTGGCCACAGCTGCAGCAATTTAACAGCGGGTCGCTGCACGATTTCTTAGTGGAGCACACCGGCAAACAGCTGGTGCGCACCCAGACGCGTATCAGCACCCGCCGGGCGCAGGCAAAGGAGTGTCGGCAGCTGGATATCGCGCTGCATGCGCCGCTGCTCTGCGTGCGGACCCTGAACAAAACCAGTGATGGCGCGGTGGCGGAATACTCCGTCAGCCTGACGCGCGGCGACATGATCGAACTGACTCTGGAGCACTAATGGAACAGCAAACGGATCGCCAGCGCTGGCTGTCGGTGCTGGCACACAGCAGCGCCACCCTGCTTGAAGCGCACTGGCAGGCGCTTAATCTCCAGCCCGAATTCACGCTGGTTCGTCCGGCAGAGATCGGGCTGACGCGGTTACAGGCGCGGATGGGGGCTACCGGAAAACGCTTCGTGATGGGTGATGCCACGGTAACGCGCGCAGTGGTGCAGCTGGGCGACGGCACCCTGGGCTACAGCTACCTGTTAGGGCGCGACAAAGCCCATGCCGAACGCTGCGCCCTGCTGGATGCGCTGTTGCAGCAGCCGGAAACCCGGCTTTTGCTGGAAGAGAAGATTATTACGCCGCTGGCAGCGTGGCGCGATGAGCAGCGACAGCTGCGCGCCCGTGAAATCGCCAGCAGCAAAGTGGATTTCTTTACGCTGGTTCGCGGAGATAACTGATGACTTTACTGGCAAGTTTTAACCATCCGGTCGCGGATGCACAGCGCGCGTTTCGCCGCATTCTGAAAGCGATGAGCGAACCGGGCGTGATGGTCTCGCTGCCGCTGCAACAGGGCTGGGGCGCACTGTCCCCGGCGGCCACGGCGCTGCTGCTGACGCTGGTCGACCAGGAAAGTCCGGTCTGGCTGGATGCGCAAATCGACAACGAACAGCTGCGCAACAATCTGCGCTTCCACACCGGCGCGCCCATCACCACGCAGCAGGACGCCCCTTTCGCGCTGAGCCATGCGGCGGCGCAGCCGGATCCGACGCAGTTCGCGGCGGGTGACAACATGTCGCCGGAAAAAAGCACCACGCTGATTATCGAGGTACCGTCGCTGAATGGCGGATTAACGCTGCGTCTCTCCGGTCCCGGCCTGCGGGAAACCCGCGCCATTGCGCCGCAGCTGCCGGAAAGCGTACTGGAATATCTGCGCACCCGTCCGCATCCGTTTCCACAGGGCGTGGATCTGATCTTCACCTGTGGCGAAGCGATCATGGCCGTGCCGCGCACCACCGTTGTGGAGGTGTGCTGATGTATGTCGCGGTGAAAGGGGGCGAAAAAGCCATCTCTAATGCCCACCAGCTGCAGGCCGATCTGCGACGCGGGGATCGGGCAGTAGCGGAACTCGGCTGTGACCAGGTGGCGCAGCAGCTGGGCCTGGCGGTGGACCGGGTGATGACCGAAGGCGGAATTTACGATCCGCAACTGGCGGCGCTGGCTATCAAGCAGGCCAGCGGCGATCTGGTCGAGGCGATCTTTCTGCTGCGCGCTTATCGAACCACATTGCCACGGCTGGCGGAGAGCACGCCGCTGGCGACCGGTGCGATGCGTATCGAACGCCGCATCTCGGCGGTCTACAAAGATCTGCCGGGCGGCCAGGTGCTGGGCCCAACCTATGACTACAGCCACCGGCTGCTCGACTTCACGCTGCTGGCTAACGGTGAAACGCCCGCTGCGCCGCGTGACGATTGCCCGGTGCCAGACCAGTGCCCCCATATGTTCAGCATGATGAGCGAGGAAGGGCTGGCTGCTGGCGAGGTGGATGACGGCAGCGAGCCGGTCGATATCACCCGCGAGCCAGTGAGTTTTCCCGCCTCACGCGCCGCGCGGCTGCAACAGCTGGTGCGCGGCGACGAAGGGTTTCTGCTGGCGCTGGGCTATTCGACCCAGCGCGGCTATGGCCGTACCCATCCGTTTGCCGGTGAGATCCGCACCGGCACTCTCAGCGTCAGCATCTGTCCCGAAGAGCTGGGTTTTGAGCTGGAGATCGGGGAACTGCTGCTGACGGAGTGTGAAATGGTCAACGGCGTCGCCCACAGCGATGATGCTGCGCCGCAGTTTACCCGGGGTTACGGGCTGGTGTTTGGCCGTGCCGAACGCAAAGCGATGGCGATGGCGCTGGTAGACCGCGCGCTGCAAAGCCGCGAGCAGAATGAGCGTGTGACCAGCCCGGCGCAGGATGAAGAGTTTGTGCTGTCGCACGCCGACAACGTCGAAGCGGCGGGCTTTGTCTCGCACCTCAAGCTGCCGCACTACGTCGATTTTCAGGCCGAGCTGGAATTGCTGAAACAGCTCCAGAACGATTATCAGGAACGCAACCATGGCTGAACTCACCGGCTATAACAACGGCTATCTCGACGAGCAGACCAAACGCACCATCCGTCGCGCCATCCTGAAAGCGGTGGCGATCCCCGGCTATCAGGTGCCATTCGCCGGACGCGAGATGCCGATGCCTTACGGCTGGGGCACTGGCGGCATCCAGATCACCGCCAGCGTGATTGGCGATCAGGATGTGCTCAAGGTGATCGATCAGGGCGCAGATGACACCACGAATGCGGTATCGATCCGCCAGTTCTTTAAGCGGGTCAGCGGCGCGGCCACTACCGAGCGCACCGCCGATGCCACGCTGATCCAGACCCGCCATCGCATCCCGGAAACGCCACTGGAGGAGGATCAGATCCTGATTTTTCAGGTGCCGATCCCGGAGCCACTGCGTTTTATTGAGCCGCGCGAAACCGAGACCCGCACCATGCACGCGCTGGAGGAGTACGGCATCATGCAGGTGAAGCTGTATGAAGATATCGCCCGCTACGGGCATATCGCCACCACCTACGCTTATCCGGTGCGGGTCAACGATCGCTACGTGATGGATCCGTCGCCCATCCCTAAATTCGATAACCCGAAGATGCACATGATGCCCGCGTTGCAGCTGTTTGGTGCCGGGCGTGAAAAGCGCATCTACGCTTTGCCGCCTTATACCCGCGTGGAGAGTCTCGACTTCGACGATCACCCGTTCACCGTGCAGCAGTGGGAAGAACCCTGCGCGCTGTGCGGCTCGCGCCACAGCTATCTCGATGAGGTGGTGATGGACGATCAGGGAACGCGGATGTTTGTCTGCTCCGACACCGACTTTTGCCATCAGCAGCAGGAACAGCAACATGCACAGTGAACAGCCGCTGCTTGCGGTGAACCAGCTCACCCATCTTTACGCGCCGGGCAAAGGGTTTGAGCAGGTCAGTTTTGATCTCTGGCCCGGTGAAGTGCTGGGGATTGTCGGCGAGTCCGGCTCCGGTAAAACCACGCTGCTGCAGAGCCTGTCGGCGCGTCTGACGCCGCAGCAGGGCAGCATTCTTTATCAGAACCGCAACCTTTATCAGATGAGTGAAAGCGATCGCCGTCGCCTGCTGCGCACCGAGTGGGGCGTAGTACATCAGCATCCGATGGACGGACTGCGTTCGCAGGTCAGTGCGGGCGGCAACATCGGCGAACGGCTGATGGCGACCGGGCAGCGCCACTATGGCGACATCCGCGCCGAGGCGAGCCGCTGGTTACAGGCGGTAGAGATTGATGCCGGTCGCATCGACGATCTGCCGACCACCTTTTCCGGCGGGATGCAGCAGCGTCTGCAGATTGCCCGCAACCTGGTGACGCAGCCGCAGCTGATGTTTATGGATGAGCCAACCGGCGGGCTGGATGTCTCGGTGCAGGCGCGACTGCTGGATCTGCTGCGAACGCTGGTGCGCGAGCTGAATCTGGCGGTGGTGATTGTCACTCACGATCTCGGCGTAGCGCGACTGCTGGCGCATCGCCTGCTGGTGATGAAACAGGGGCGGGTGGTGGAGAGCGGTCTGACCGACCGCGTGCTGGACGATCCTCATCATCCTTACACTCAACTGCTGGTCTCTTCGGTGCTCAATTAAATGACGACTCACACTCCGCGTCTGCGTGTAGAAAATCTGTGTAAAACCTTTGTGCTGCACAATCAGAACGGCGCGGCGCTGCCGGTGCTGCACAACGCCAGTCTGACGGCAGGCGAGGGCGAATGCGTGGTGCTGCACGGTCACTCTGGTAGCGGCAAATCCACGCTGCTGCGCGCGCTTTATGGCAACTATCAGCCCGACAGCGGCCACATCCGCGTGGCGCATCAGGGCGAATGGATCGATATGGCGCAGGCATCAGCGCGTCAGATTATCGCCCTGCGCCGTGACACGCTGGGCTGGGTCAGCCAGTTTCTGCGGGTGATCCCGCGCGTGCCGACACTGGAGATTGTGATGCAGCCGCTGCTGGAGCGCGGCGTGGATCGTGAATTCTGCGAAGCGCGGGCCGTCGAACTGCTGGCCCGGCTGAATGTGCCGCAGCGTCTCTGGTCGTTGGCCCCGTCCACCTTTTCCGGCGGAGAGCAGCAGCGCGTGAACATCGCTCGCGGCTTTATCGCCGACTATCCGGTGCTGCTGCTGGATGAACCCACCGCCTCGCTCGACAGCGTCAACAGCGCGGCGGTAGTGAGTTTGATTGAACAGGCGCGCGCCCGGGGTGCCGCCATCGTCGGTATTTTTCACGATCGGGCGGTGCGCGAGCGGGTAGCCGACCGGCTGCACCTGATGCACCCGACCGACACAGGAGTGCAGGCATGATCATCAATAACGTCAGACTGGTGCTGGAAAACGAAGTGGTGAACGGATCGCTGGAGTTTCGTGATGAGCGCATCAGCAGCTTCAGCGAAACCACCAGCCAGCAGCCGGGCGCGCTGGATGGCGAAGGGGCCTGGCTGCTGCCGGGGCTGGTGGAGCTGCACACCGATAACCTCGACAAGTTTTTCACCCCACGGCCAAAAGTGGACTGGCCTGCACATTCGGCGATGAGCAGCCACGATGCGCTGATGGTTTCCAGCGGCATCACCACTGTGCTGGACGCGATTGGCGTGGGCGATGTGCGCGACGGCGGGCACCGGCTGGATAACCTCAGCAAGATGATCGACGCCATCCGCGACAGCAACCGTAAAGGGCTGAACCGGGCCGAGCATCTGCTGCATCTGCGCTGTGAACTGCCGCATCCTACCACCGCGCCGCTGTTTGAAGCGCTGATGGGCACGCCGGAACTGGCGCTGGTGTCGCTGATGGACCATTCGCCGGGCCAGCGCCAGTATGCGTCGCTGACCAAATATCGCGAATATTATCAGGGCAAATATCAGCTCAACGACGCCGAGATGGATCAGTTCGAGCATGACCAGCTCACTCTGGCGGCAGCGTGGTCGCAGCCCAATCGTCAGGCGATTGCCGGACTGTGCCGTGAACATGGCATCGCCATTGCCAGCCACGATGACGCTACCGCGGCGCACGTGGAGGAGTCCCATGCGGCAGGCAGCCGCATCGCGGAATTTCCGACCACGCTGGAGGCGGCTCGCGCCTCACGCTATCGCAACATGCAGGTGCTGATGGGCGCGCCCAACATCGTACGCGGCGGCTCGCACTCCGGCAACGTTGCCGCCTGGGAACTGGCGTCACACGGCCTGCTGAATATTCTGTCATCCGATTACTACCCGGCCAGCCTGCTGGATGCGGCGTTCCGGCTGGCAGATGATGAGCGCAACAGCCTCGGCATGGCGCAGGCGATTGCACTGGTGACCTGTAACCCGGCCCGCGCGCTAGGGCTGGAGGATCGCGGTGTGATCGCCGAGGGCTGCCGCGCCGATCTGGTGCTGGCGCACACCGCACACGGCTATCCGCACGTGCGGCACGTCTGGAGCAAAGGCCGGCAGGTGTACTGATGGCGCGGCTGATCTGGCTCACCGGTCCCTCGGGTTCGGGTAAAGACAGCCTGCTGGATGCGCTGCGGGCGTCACCGCCGCCCCGGCTGCTGATCGCCCATCGCTACATTACCCGCGCCGCCGATGCGGGCGGTGAAAACCATGTGGCGCTGACTGAGGTGGAGTTTGAGCGTCGCGCCGCACTCGGCCTGTTTGCGGTGAGCTGGGAGGCGCACGGTTTCCGCTACGGCATCGGCTGTGAGACCGAGCAATGGCTGTTGCGCGGGCAGAATGTGGTGGTGAACGGGTCGCGGCTGCATCTGGCCCAGGCGCAGGCGCGGTTTGGTGCGCAGCTGCTGCCAGTCTGTCTGCAGGTGTCGCCCGCGGTACTGGCGGCGCGGCTGCGTCAGCGCGGACGGGAAGATGAGGCGGAGATCGCCCGGCGGCTGGCGCGCGCCGCTCAGCCGCAGCCCGATGGCTGCCTTATTCTCAACAACGACGGCGCGCTGGCGGATACCGTCTGCCAGCTGCGCCAGATACTGGAGGCGCATCAATGAAACTCACTTTTCTGGGTACCGGCGGGGTGACTGCGGCACCGCTGCCGGGCTGCGACTGTCGCGCCTGCCAGCGGGCGCAGCGCAATAGCGCCCATGCGCGTGCGGCCTGCAGTGCGCTGATTGAGTTTGGCCACGAGCGAATCCTGCTGGATGCCGGTCTGCCGCTGCTGGCGTCGCGCTTTCCGCCCGGCACGCTGACGCGCATTCTGCTGACCCATTACCACATGGATCATGTGCAGGGCCTGTTTGCGCTGCGCTGGGGAGTGGGCGCACCGATTCCGGTCTGGGGTCCACCCGATCCGCGAGGCTGTGACGATCTCTATAAACACCCTGGCCTGCTCGATTTCCGTCCCGCCTTAACGCCGTTTGTGGCGCACGCCTTCGGTGAATTGCAGGTCACGCCGCTGCCCCTGCAACACTCGAAGCTGACGCACGGCTATCTGTTCGACTGGCATGGCACCCGGCTCGCCTGGCTGTGCGACACCTGCGGACTGCCGTCCGATACCGCCGACTTCCTGCGTGGCCAGCCGCTGGATCAACTGGTGATTGACTGCAACGATCCGCCCCGTGCCGAACCGCGTAATCACAATGATGTGACCCGGGCACTGGCGATTGCGGCGCTGCTTCAGCCGCGTCAGACGTGGCTGACCCACCTCAGTCATGAGATGGATAACTGGTTAGCCGAAAACCCGTTGTCTGAGGGTGTGCAGCCTGCCCGTGACGGTCAGACATTGCTGTGCGGTGCGCACTGGCCTGTCACGGTTTGATCATCTTGCTGTCATCCCGCGTTCATCGCGCCACGCCTTAATAACCGGCAGACGCAATCAGCGATGACGGAGAACAGCATGGCACAGGCACTTCTGAAAACGGTGGTCGATAACGACGTACCACCGGCCAGCCACAGCGGACAAAAAGTGTTGTCGGTGCAGAAACTGAGCAAAGCCTACGGCGACACCCAGGTGCTGGATCAGGTTAGTTTCGACCTGCACGCCGGTGAACTGGTGGCGGTGATTGGCCGCTCGGGCGCGGGTAAATCGACCCTGCTGCATATGCTCAACGGCACGATTAACGCCACGTCCGGCGCGATTATAAGCCTGCATGAAGGCGAAGCCGATCGTAACGTGGTCACGCTCAACAGCCGCCAGCTGCGCGAATGGCGCAGCCAGTGCGGCATGATCTTTCAGGACTTCTGTCTGGTGCCGCGACTCGACGTGCTGACCAACGTGCTGCTGGGCCGTCTGAGCCAGACCGGCACGCTGAAGTCTTTCTTTAAAATCTTCTCTGACCAGGACCGGGCGCACGCCATCGAACTGCTGCAGTGGATGAACATGCTGCCGCAGGCGCTGCAGCGGGCGGAAAACCTCTCTGGCGGTCAGATGCAGCGCGTGGCGATCTGTCGCGCATTAATGCAGAACCCCAAAATCCTGCTGGCCGATGAGCCGGTGGCGTCGCTCGACCCTAAAAATACCAAACGCATCATGGATGTACTGCGTCAGGTCAGCGAGCAGGGCATCAGCGTCATGGTCAACCTGCACTCGATTGAGCTGGTGAAAAGCTATTGCACCCGTGTGATTGGCATCCAGCGCGGCGTGGTGCTGTTTGACGGCCATCCTTCCCGACTCACCGACAGCCTGCTGCACCAGCTGTACGGTGATGAACTTAACCAAATCCATTAACGTCCACAGCAAGAGAATAATTCCGAATGAAACTGACTTCTTTAGCACTTCTGACCCCTGTCATGGCGTTTGGTGTCAGCGCAGCGGATGCGCCGAAACAGCTTAATCTGGGGATTCTGGGCGGGCAGAACGCCACCCAGCAGATTGGCGATAATCAGTGTGTGAAGACCTTCTTTGATAAAGAGCTGGGTGTGGATACCCAGATGCGCAACGCCTCTGACTATTCGGGCGTGATTCAGGGCCTGCTGGGCGGCAAGATCGATATGGTACTGAGCATGTCACCGGCTTCGTTTGCCTCGGTCTACATTCAGGACCCGAAAGCGGTAGACGTGGTCGGCATTGTGGTGGATGACAAAGATCAGTCACGTGGCTACCACTCTGTCGTCATCGTTAAAGCGGACAGCCCGTATAAAAAGCTGGAAGACCTGAAGGGCAAATCTTTCGGTATGGCCGATCCCGACTCGACGTCCGGTTTCCTGATGCCAAACCAGGCGTTTAAGAAGATGTTCGGCGGCTCGGTGGATGACAAATATAACAACACCTTCTCCAGCGTCACCTTCTCTGGCGGCCATGAGCAGGACATTCTGGGCGTGCTGAACAACCAGTTCGATGGCGCGGTCACCTGGACCTCGCTGGTCGGTGACTACAACAGCGGCTACACCTCTGGCGCATTTGGCCGTCTGATCCGTATGGACCATCCGGATCTGATGAAGCAGATCCGCATTATCTGGCAGTCACCGCTGATCCCCAACGGCCCGGTGCTGGTCAGCAACAAGCTGCCTGCCGACATTAAAGCGAAAGTGGTGTCGGCGATTAAAAAGCTGGATAAGGAAGATCACGCCTGCTTCGTGAAAGCGGTAGGCGGTGAGCAGCATATCGGTGAGGCGACGGTCGCTGATTACAAAAATATCATCGATATGAAACGTGACCTGATGAAAGGCAGCCGCGGCTAAGGCCGGACTTCCTGACTTTTCCTGCCCAGGCGGGAAAGGCGGGACGCGGCAACCCCGCCTGCGTCCCGCTGCTTTAGCGCCGGAGAACCCCTTTGACCGACTTCGAACACTATTACCAACGCATCCGCCGTCAGCAGAAGCGTGACACGCTGTTGTGGTCACTGCTGCTGGTGGCGCTCTATCTGGCGGCGGGCAGGGTGGCAGAATTTAATCTGCTCACCGTCTGGCAGTCGCTGCCGCACTTCTTCGACTACCTGCACGAAATCCTGCCGGTGCTGCATCTGCCGCTGCTGTTTGCCGACGGCAAAACCAGTGGCTCGCTGGCTTACTGGGGCTACCGTCTGCCGATTCAGCTGCCGCTGATCTGGGAAACGCTGCAACTGGCGCTGGCCTCGACGCTGGTGGCGGTGGCACTGGCCGCAGTGCTGGCCTTTTTCGCCGCCGACAACACCCAGACGCCGGTCAGCGTGCGGATGACGATTCGCGCCTGTGTTGCCTTTCTGCGCACCATGCCAGAGCTGGCGTGGGCGGTGATGTTTGTCATGGCGTTTGGCATCGGCGCGATCCCTGGTTTTCTGGCGCTGGCGCTGCACACCGTGGGCAGCCTGACCAAGCTGTTTTACGAGGCGATTGAGTCGGCGTCGGATAAGCCGGTGCGCGGTCTGGCCGCCTGCGGTGCCAGCAAGCTGCAGCGGATGCGTTTCGCCTTCTGGCCACAGGTGAAACCGATCTTTCTCTCCTACAGCTTTATGCGGCTGGAGATTAACTTTCGCTCCTCCACCATTCTTGGGCTGGTCGGCGCAGGTGGCATCGGCCAGGAGCTGATGACCAATATCAAACTGGACCGCTACGATCAGGTCAGTATCACGCTGCTGCTGATCCTGATTGTGGTGTCGCTGCTGGATACGCTCTCCGGCCAGCTTCGTCGCCGTGTCACAGGAGACAGGACATGATAAGCACCGTTCCCGATATCGCGCTAATGAAGCAGCAGCATCGTGAACTCTTCGCCGCACAGCCGCGCTATCTGCGTCGCCTGGCGCTGATGACACTGGCAGTGCTGCTCTACTACCTCTTTTTCTTCTCGGTATTTGGTCTGGAGTGGTCGCGTTTGCTGATGGGCTGTCAGCAGCTGGGGCGCTATTTCCTGCGGATGTTTGTCTGGCACGATTTCGTGAACTGGCCGTTTGGCTACTATCTGTCGCAGGTCGGCATCACCTTAGGGATTGTCTTTGCCGGCACGCTGACTGCCTCGCTGCTGGCGCTGCCGCTGTCGTTTCTGGCGGCACGCAATGTGATGCACGATCGCGCTGCGAAGCCGCTGGCGTTTCTGGTGCGGCGTCTGTTCGATGTGTTACGCGGCATCGATATGGCGATCTGGGGGCTGATATTCGTGCGAGCGGTGGGGATGGGGCCGCTGGCCGGGGTGCTGGCGATTATCCTGCAGGATGTCGGCCTGCTCGGTAAGCTGTACGCCGAAGGGCATGAAGCGGTGGAGCGCTCGCCCAGTCGCGGGCTGGGCGCGGTCGGGGCCAACAGTCTGCAGAAACACCGGTTCGGCATCTTCACCCAGTCATTTCCGCAGTTCCTGGCGCTCAGCCTTTACCAGATTGAGTCTAATACCCGTTCGGCGGCGGTGCTGGGCTTTGTCGGCGCGGGTGGCGTCGGCCTGGTCTATGCCGAGAACATGCGGCTGTGGAACTGGGATGTGGTGATGTTCCTGACGCTGATCCTGGTGGTAGTGGTCATGGTGATGGATGTGATCTCCAGCCGCCTGCGTAAGCGCTACATCAGTGGCAAGCCGGTGCCGTTGTGGCAGCCTGCTGCGCGCGATTAAGTCGCTCGCTGCGCTGCCAGGCGCGCTGCAGCGCCTGCACCAGCTGGGCCTGCTGCCAGGGTTTCGCCAGTCGTTCGCACAGCGGCAGCGTCACCGGCTGGTGGCGCAGATCCTGACCGCTGATAAGCAGCGTCGCCAGCTGCGGCCAGTTCTGCTGCGCCTGGCGGATCACCTCTGCACCATTGATCTCGCCGGGCAGCATCAGATCGCTGATCAGCAGGTCGATATCGGGCGTCTGGCGCAGCAGCGCCAGCGCCGCTTCACCATCACCACACTCCAGCGTCAGATACCCCAGCTGATGCAGATGCTCGCACAGCGTCTGGCGCACCGCCGGTTCATCATCCAGCACCAGTATCAGCCGGTTGTTCGCTGCCTCTGCCTCCGCGGGCTTTGGCGGTGGCGGGGCGATCGCGGCAGTGGCGGCGGCTTCCGAAGCGCGCGGCAACAGCAGCCGCACCGTGGTGCCCTGGCCCGGCGCGGTTTCCAGTTCGATCTGCCCGCCTGACTGTCGCACAAAGCCGTAAACCATTGACAGCCCCAGTCCGCTGCCGCTGCCGGTGGCTTTGGTGGTGAAGAAGGGCTCGAAAACCTGCTCGCGAACCTCGGCGGACATACCACAACCGCGATCGATGACCTCTATTGTGACCCTGTCACTTTTCTCGCCTGCTTCCGGACGACGCTGATTCCAGATGCGCAGCCGGATTTCGCCGCTTTGCTGATACATCGCATCGCGCGCGTTTACCACCAGATTCATCAGCGCATTCTCCAGCTGGCTGGCATCAATCCAGGCCAGCCAGCCAGGACGCTGCGCATCAATAACCAGCTGCTGTCCCGGCAGCAGCGAGTGTTGCAACAGGCTCTGCAGGTTATCCACCAGCGTCACCACCGACACCGCGCGGGGATAGAGCGCCTGCTTGCGTGAAAACGCCAGCAGCCGCTGCGTCAGCTGGGCGGCGCGATCGGCGGCCTGCCGCGCCCGCTCTATCCGGGTCGCCAGCGGGCCGGGCATCAGCTGGCCTTCAGTCAGCGCCAGACTGCCGATAATCACCGCCAGCAGATTGTTGAAGTCGTGCGCCAGGCCGCCGGTCAGCTGACCGACCGCCTTCATCTTCTGGCTGTGCTGTAGCGCTTCCTCCAGCGTTTTGCGCGAGGTCCGATCCAGCACGGTATTGACCATGCCGCGCCGGGGGATCGGGCTGAAGCGCAGCTCCAGTGTCCGGCCATCGGCCAGCCGGATCTCCTGCGGTTCGCCGGGATCGTGCAGATCGACCGCCAGCGGAGCCAGCAGTTGCTGATAATGGACGCCACGATGCAGCTCACGCGGCGCGATACCCAGCAGCTCGGCATACTGGGCGTTCCACACCACCAGCTGACCGTGGTGATCGAACAGGGCAAAGCCGTCGCGCATCGCCAGAAACGTGGATTCCAGCTGATTGCTTTTCTCTTTCAGCAGTCGTGAGGTATGCGCCAGCGAGGCGGTATTGCGGGCAAAGACGTTAAAGGCGCGCGCCAGCTCGCCCAGCTCGTCGCGCCGCTGCAATCCCGGCACGCTGACGTTCTGCTCGCCCTGCGCCAGCCGCGTCATCGCCCCGGCAATCGCCGTCAGGCTCGACCCAAGATTGCGGTAGATATAGATCCCGGCGTACCCGGTGATCGCCAGCGCCAGCAGCACAAATAGCGCGATAAAGCCGATGATGGAGTCGAGTTCGTGATGGGTGGCCTGGGTGCGCGCCTCGCTCTGCAATGCGACCTGCTGCACCGACGCATTGATATCGTCGTTCAGCATCGCGACCAGCGCTTTAATCCGGTAGGTGGCGTAGGCGATCGCCAGGTCACTCTGCTCCAGCGCCTCCGCCAGCGGCAGCAGGCGCTGCTGAGTGACCAGCAGCCGCTGTACCTGCTGACCGGTGATCCCCGTCAGCGGCACCGTGCGCCACTGCGTCATGATCTGCTGAAGCTGCTCAATCACGGCGATGGGCGAGGGTGTACGGATGGCGATGGTGATCAGCCGTTCGGTCTGTTCGCGCAGTGCGGCATCCGGTCGCGTCCGCTGTTCCAGCTGCACCCGCTGGTCGATATGGCTGAGCAGAATCTGCGTCTGCCACAGATCGCTCAGCATGTTGTTGCGCTGCAGATGCCGCTGATGGCCGTTCAGCAGCAGGCTGTTAATCGTCTGTTCCAGCATCAGGCTGCGCGCGCGGATCCGGGCGATGCGCTCCGGCTGACGGGCCGCCAGCGGCGCGCTGGCCAGCAGGCTCAGCGACTGCTGCAACGCCTGCTGATTCTGCTGCAGCCGCTGTGATTCGCTCTGATACTCCAGCGCCCCGACCACCTGAGACAGCCGCACCGCTGCTGTCGCCACGTTGGCGGTGTCACGTGCCAGCGCCAGGCTGCCGTTCATATCCGCCAGCGTCTGCGCCTGCGCCTGCTCCTGAATCGCCCCGGCATGACGAAAGCCGATAATCGCCACCACGCTCACCATCAGCGTGACCGACACTACCAGCAGATTGAACAGCAACAGGCGGCCACGTGCCCCGGCCTGCCACGGATAACTGCGCTGCATCCCACAACCTCTTCATCACTGCAACAGTGGGCCGAGTATAGGAGCGTGATGTCGGGCATTTATGACAAATATGAATGGCGGCTGACATTTTCCGTTTATCTGGTGTTGCTTAACTGGCGGCTATCCACAGTCCGCAGGAGCAGGGCGATGACAGCCACACCGATACTGGAAATGCGGGGCATTACCCGGCGCTTCGGCAATTTTCATGCCCTGAAGGGCGTTGACCTCACGGTGTATCCTGGTGAGGTTCATGCGCTGATGGGAGAGAACGGCGCGGGTAAAAGCACACTGATGAAGATTCTGGCCGGTGCCTATACCGCCAGCAGCGGGGAAATTCTCATTGAAGGCAGGCCCTATACGATTAAGGGGCCGAAAGAGGCGCTGGCCGCCGGGATCACCCTGATTTATCAGGAGATCAACCTGGCACCCAATCTGACGGTGGCGGAGAACATTTTTCTCGGCAGCGAAATCGCACCCGGCGGGCTGGTGAAGCGGCGGCAGATGGCCGAAGAGGCGCAGCGGGTGATTGACCGGCTCGGCGCGCAGTTCAGCGCCTGGGATCTGGTGAGTCGATTGAGCATCGCCGAGCAGCAGCAGGTGGAGATCGCCCGCGCGCTGCAACGCAACAGCCGCATCCTGGTGATGGATGAGCCGACCGCCGCGCTCTCTAATCGCGAAACCGAACAGCTTTTTGCGCTGATTAAACGGCTGCGCAGCGAAGGCATGGCCATTATCTATATCAGCCACCGCATGGCGGAGGTCTATGAGCTGTCCGATCGCGTCAGCGTGCTGCGTGACGGGGAGTATGTGGGCAGCCTGACCCGTGACCAGCTCAATGCCAGTGAACTGGTGCGGATGATGGTCGGGCGGCCGCTCAGCGACCTGTTTAACAAAGACCGGGCTATCCCGTTGGGCGACATCCGGCTGGCAGTGAATCACCTCGCCGACGGCGGCAAAGTGCATCCCAGCAGTCTGGCGGTGCGGGCCGGGGAAATAGTCGGCCTGGCCGGTCTGGTGGGCGCAGGCCGCAGTGAACTGGCACAGCTGATCTTTGGCGTACACAAGCCGAAACAGGGTGAGATCTGGATCGACGGCGAGAAGGTCACTATTCATTCGCCGCGTGATGCGATTGCGCGCGGTATCGGTTTTCTCACTGAGAACCGCAAAGAGCAGGGGCTGTTTCTGGAGATGGCGGCGCAGGAGAACATCGTCATGGCGACGCTGGAGCGCGATTCGAGTTACGGCATGCTCAACCGCCGTAAAGGACAGACCATCGCGACGGAGGCGATCGCCTCACTCAATATTCGTGTACCACACGCTCAGGTCCGTGCAGGCGGCCTGTCGGGCGGCAACCAGCAGAAGCTGCTGATCTCACGCTGGGTGGCGATTGGCCCGCGCATTCTGATCCTGGATGAGCCGACGCGCGGCGTCGATGTCGGCGCGAAAAGCGAGATCTACCGCATGATGCAGGCGATGGCGCGGCAGGGTGTGGCGATTTTAATGATCTCCAGCGAACTGCCGGAAGTGGTCGGGATGAGCGACCGCGTTTACGTGATGCACGAAGGCACCATCGTCGGTGAGCTTGAGGGCAGCCACATCAGTCAGGAAAACATTATGACGCTGGCAACCGGTGCGCACAGCACGTCAGCAGGCGAAATCTGAGGAGACCATCATGTCACAACTGGCCCGCACCAAAGCGCCGACGCTGAAACGCGCCCTGATGGGCGATCTGCTGCAAACGGTGGGTATCCTGCCGATTCTTATCCTGATCGTGGCGGTATTTGGGTTCGTTACGCCCAACTTCTTTACCGAAGCGAACCTGCTCAACATTACCCGTCAGGCGTCGATCAACATCGTGCTGGCGGCGGGCATGACCTTTGTCATTCTGACCGGCGGCATCGACCTGTCGGTGGGATCGATGCTGGGCACTACGGCGGTGGTCGCGCTGGTGGCGTCGCTGGATCCGATGCTCGCCTCCCTGACTATTCCGATGGCGCTGGGCGCGGGCCTGGTGATGGGGCTGTTCAACGGTATCCTCGTCGCCTGGGCCGGATTGCCGCCCTTTATTGTCACGCTCGGCACCTACACTGCGCTGCGCGGGGCGGCCTATCTGCTGGCGAACGGCACCACGGTGATTAACTCCGATATTAACTTTGAGTGGATTGGTAACGGCTATCTCGGGCCGGTGCCGTGGCTGATTGTGATTGCCTTTGCGGTAATCGCCATCTGCTGGTTCATCCTGCGTCGCACCACGCTGGGCGTCCATATCTACGCGGTCGGCGGCAACATCCAGGCGGCGCGTCTTACCGGCATCAAGGTTGGCGTGGTGCTGCTGTTTGTCTACGGCATGAGCGGCCTGCTGTCGGGGCTGGGCGGCTTAATGAGCGCCTCGCGGCTCTACAGCGCCAACGGCAACCTCGGCGTCGGCTACGAGCTGGATGCGATTGCGGCGGTGATCCTCGGCGGCACCAGCTTTGTCGGCGGCATTGGTACCATCACCGGCACCCTGATTGGCGCACTGATTATTGCCACGCTGAATAACGGCATGACGCTGATGGGCGTCTCCTATTTCTGGCAACTGGTGATCAAGGGGGCGGTGATCATCATCGCGGTCCTGATCGACAAATACCGTACCCGACATCATGTGAGTTGAAGCTGAAAAGGGCGGATGCGCCGTGTCGCCTCCGCCACCCAAAAAACGCCATTAAGTGGTTGGCACCTAAAAACAGCAGGAGAAGGTCTATGCGTTTTAATCCGATTGTAACCGGGCTGCTGGCGGCGACGCTGCTCAGCACCGGCCTGGCTCAGGCAAAAGAACTCAAATCTATTGGCGTCACGGTCGGCGATCTCGCTAACCCCTTCTTCGTGCAGATCACCAAAGGCGCAGAGATGAAGGCGCGTCAGCTGGCGGGCGATAAGGTCAACGTGACGCTGGTCTCCAGCGGTTACGATCTCGGTCAGCAGGTCGGCCAGATTGATAACTTTATCGCGGCCAAAGTCGACATGATTATCCTCAATGCCGCTGACTCCAAAGGGATCGCCCCGGCGGTGAAGCGGGCGCGTGACGCCGGTATCGTGGTGGTGGCGGTCGACGTGGCAGCCGATGGCGCGAATGCGACCATCACCTCCGATAACACCGAGGCGGGCGCGATGGCCTGTAAATATATTTCTGACCGCCTGAAGAACAAAGGCAACGTGGTGATCATCAACGGACCGCCGGTTTCAGCCGTACAGAACCGCGTTGAAGGCTGCATGAATGAGCTGAAAACCCATCCGGATATCAAGCTGCTCTCCTACAACCAGAACGCCAAAGGCAGTCGTGAAGGCGGACTGGAAGTCATGACCGGCCTGCTCTCGGCTAACCCGAAAATCGATGCGGTCTTTGCTATCAACGACCCGACCGCGATTGGTGCCGATTTAGCCGCGAAACAGGCGCAGCGCAGTGAGTTCTTTATCGTTGGCGTCGATGGCTCGCCAGACGGTGAAGAGGCGCTGAAGCGCAAGAATTCACTGTTCGTTGCGACGCCTGCGCAGGACCCGCAGGTCATGGCGGCCAAAGCGGTTGAGATTGGCTATGACATCCTGCAGGGCAAACCGGCCCCGGATAAGCCCGTGCTGATCCCGGTGAAACTGATCGACCGCAATAATATCGGCAGCTATCAGGGCTGGACGGTGAAATAGGCTTTAATGTGGCACCCTTCGGGTGCCGCTCTCAGGAGGCCACTATGCAACGTTCAGAGGTTAACTCTTATCTGCAACATACCCGCGAGTTTTTCCGGCAGCAGGATGTGCATCTGCCGCCGTGGGCCGATTACAGCGTCAGCCAGTGGCGCGCTCAGGATCGCGACGTGATACAGGAGATTCTGGCGCTGCGGCTGGGCTGGGACCTCACCAGTTTTGGCGCGGCAGATTTTATGCAGACCGGCCTGACGCTGTTTACCCTTCGTAACGGCTCGCCGGGCGGGCAGCCGTGGCATAAACCCTACGCCGAGAAGATAATGCACGTGCGTGAAGGGCAACTGACGCCGATGCACTATCATCCGCGCAAGATGGAAGACATCATCAATCGCGGCGGCGGCAACCTGATTGTCGAACTGCATAACCGCGACGGTGACGGGCTGGCTGACTCGCCGGTGGCAGTGTCGCTGGATGGCCTGCGCCAGATTCATGCTGCCGGTTCACAACTGCGGCTCTCTCCGGGTGAAAGCGTAACGCTGGAGGCGGGCGTCTGGCACAGTTTCTGGGGCGAAAGCGGCTTCGGCGATGTGCTGGTGGGTGAGGTATCAATGCCCAACGATGATGAAAACGACAACGTGTTTCTGACGCCGCTGGCCCGTTTTAATCCACTGAATGAGGATGAAGCGCCGCGCTGGCTGCTGTGCAACGATTATTCGGACTGGCTATCCTGAGCGCGGCAGGCGTAATCAGGCAATCTGACTGGCACGCGTTGTCGAATCGGGTTTCACCACATCGGCCGAAAAGACGTAACCCAGCCCGCGGATGGTGCGGATCAGGTCAGGCTGATGCGGGTTAGTTTCAATTTTACGGCGCAGCCGCATGATGAGCACGTCGATGGTGCGGTCAAACACATCGAGACTTTCGCTGTGGGTCAGCTCCAGCAGCTGATCGCGGGTCAGCACCTTGCGGGCGTGACACACCAGCGCACGCAGCAGACTGTATTCTCCCTGGGTCAGCGGCACAAGTTCGCGCTGCGGATTAAACAGCTGGCAGCGGCCATCGTCCAGTTGCCAGCCGCTAAAACGCCAGCCCGCCTGTTCAGGATCGGCCTGTGCGATACGCCCGCTGCGACGCAGGGCCGCCCGGGCGCGCGCCACTACCACGCGGGGATTAAAGGGTTTAGCGATGTAGTCGTCTGCGCCCATCTCCAGACCGACTACCATCTCCGCTTCTGAACCCATGCCGGTCAGCATAATCACCAGCACTTCCGGTCGTTGCCGCTGAAGCTGCTGCAGCACCAGTAAACCGTTGGTATCGGGCAGCATCATATCCAGCATCACCAGCGAAATCTCCGGGTGCGCGTTGAGCATTGATAGCGCCTCGCGTCCCTGATGACAGCGGTAGACCGTTAACAGATGTTCACTTAACGCATCCTGCAGGACATCGCAGACAGCAGGATCATCATCCACCACCAAAATCGCTGGCTTCATGGCGCGGCCTCAATGTTACGAAAGAGTTAATTCTGGAGTCTACACAGGCCAGAAAAGGTTGCTGAGGCAGCGTGCTGAAACGTGACCCGCTTCGCCTGTGAAAGTATGGAAGCGTGCGCTGGCGCAGAGTTTTCAGGGGGTGCTGATTTGCCGCAGGAAAACGATTGCGCAGGATCGGTGCATTGCACCATAATCGCGCCTCGTTTTGGTTCGGACTCTTCTTAGGCAAGTCCGGCTCTGCCAGGTAATCGATTGCGTCGGCAGATGGCATGGCAATTGCTTTGGGCAGTGGGTAAGGCAGGGATTTCAGGCGGTTCTGGCACGCAGGTATGCAGCGGCCGGCATCCATGTCCCGGAAACAGAATAATCAGCATACAAACCCCTTTGGCAAGAGAGACGGCTGTCTCCTGTATCGAGAGATGATGATGTTAGAAAAACTATTCAAACTCAAAGCGCATAACACCACGGTTCGTACCGAGATTATCGCCGGGATCACCACCTTCCTGGCGATGGCCTATATTCTGTTTGTGAACCCGAGCATTCTGGGCGCAACCGGCATGGATAAAGGCGCGGTATTTGTCGCCACCTGTCTGGCGGCGGCGATTGGCTGCGTGCTGATGGGGCTGATCGCCAACTACCCGATCGCGCTGGCACCAGGCATGGGACTGAACGCCTTCTTTACCTACACCGTGGTGTTGCACATGGGTTACACGTGGCAGGTTGCGCTGGGCGCAGTGTTTCTCTCGGCAGTGATTTTCTTCGCAATGTCCCTGTTTAAAATCCGTGAGTGGATTATTGCCAGTATCCCGCTGCCGCTGCGCGCCGGGATTGGCGCCGGTATCGGGCTGTTCCTGGCGATCATTGCGCTGGAAGGGGCGGGCATCGTGGTCGATAATCCGGCCACGCTGGTGGGCATTGGCGATCTGACCAAACCGGGTCCGCTGCTGGCGATGCTTGGCTTTGTGGTGATCGTGGTACTGGAAGCGCGTCGCGTCACCGGCGCGGTGCTGATCGGTATTCTGCTGGTGACCTTTATCTCGATGGGCATGGGTCTGTCGCCGTTTGCCGGGGTCTTTTCTGCGCCGCCATCGATTGCACCAACCTTTATGCAGCTGGATATTGCCGGGGCATTTAACGTCGGCCTGATTAGCGTGATTTTCGCCTTCCTGTTTGTCGATGTGTTTGATAACACCGGCACGCTGCTGGGCGTGACGAAACGTGCTGGTCTGGCGGATGAGCAGGGCAACGTGCCGAAGATGGGCCGTGCGCTGATTGCTGACAGTGCGGCTGCACTGTTTGGTTCACTGCTCGGGACCTCGACCACCACCAGTTATGTGGAATCGGCGGCAGGCGTGAGTGCCGGTGGCCGTACCGGACTGACCGCGATCGTGGTGGGTATCCTGTTCCTGCTGGCACTGTTCTTCTCACCGCTGGCTTCCAGCGTGCCGGTTTACGCTACTGCGCCTGCACTGCTGTTTGTGGCGGTGCTGATGGCATCGGGTCTGGCAGATATTGACTGGAAAGATATCACCACGGCTGCCCCGGTTACCGTGACCGCGCTGACCATGCCGCTGACCTATTCCATCGCCAATGGCATCGCGTTTGGTTTTATTACCTGGACGCTGGTGAAGCTGTTGAGTGGTCGCGCGAAAGAGGTGAATGCGGCACTGGTGATTCTGTCGATTTTGTTTGTGATTAAACTTGGGTGGTTAAGTGCTTAATCTACCGCGTTGCGGTTAAGGAATGCTTAGCAGCGGCTTGCTCTGGGTGGGTTACGCGTTGCAGTGGGCTTACTCTGAGCGGGTTACGCCCGCCAGGCGATAGGGAGTTTCAGGTTGCCTGTGCAGGCGGACGCGTTAAGGGGCGGACGCCCGGCCCTTAACAATCCCGGCGTCCGGCAGCCTGCGCGCCCCGCTGTGCGGGGTGCCTTCATCACGCCCTGCGGCCAGCGGACCGTCCGGACGCGCCATCCCTGGCGCAAACCGTCCTTTCGCCGACGTCCTGTCGGCTCATCCTGGCCTCCGGTTGTTCCTCAGCGCTCCGGATGCCTCTCCCAAACCCCCGCCTGTGATTTCTTTGTGTTAACTGTGGTGCTGTGTTGTCTGCTGGACTTAAAGCCACAGTCAAAGTCAAAGCCAGTCCCAAAAAACCCACAGCGATAAAGTACCCAACACAGAAAGAAGAGATAACAGCAGGGGGGAGGGAGGCCGTCAGAACCGCAGAGCGGATGAGGAATTTCAGGACGAGCGACAGGGATGTCGCGAAGAGGCGGATTCGCGCCAGGGATGGCGCGTCCCGCTGGTCCGTCAGAAATCCTGAAAAAGCGAAGGGACCGCAAAGCGGCGGTGAAGCAGGCCGGAGCCCGGGGTCAAGGGGGCGCGGCGACTGGCGCCCCCTTGTCGGTCGCCTGCAGAGGCGGGTGTGAAACTGCCCAACTGCCCAACTGCCCAACTGCCCAACTCCTCAGGCGAACGAAACCCCACTCATAGCCTGTTCGCGCAGCGCACACCCGGGAGATGCTGGTCCGCAGGCAAATGAAACCTTCTCAACGCCCGTTCGCGCAGCGAACAAACCCAGCCTCTGCGCCTCAGGTAATCAGCACATATCCTTTGTTCAGAAAAAAAGGCGGGATGTAGTTATCCCACCCCTCCTGCATACAATGCTCCTTCAACGCAGCGTTGTTGGTTGCACCAGATTTGTCGTAACAGCGTATAAGCCGGTTGCGAAGGGCCGGAGCACTGATGCCAAGAATTCCTGGCATAAGGTTCTGCTTTACCCCACAAAGCAGTAGCAGAATCACTTCCCATTCTTTGTCGGTGAAGATATTCGCGGGCCGGGTAAAGACAAAGGGTCTTCTGTCACGTGGCCGGAGGAACGTTGAAAAGTAAACATTGGTGATCTCAAGGTAGGTACAGATAATACCATCGGTTCCGTCATTGAACGTCCATGGGCGTTTCTCCACCATAAAAGATCGCAGCCTGTTCTCTTTTCCGTATTCAAAAGTCTTAAGCACAATGCTCATTTCTTTTGTATTCAGGATTTTTTTATCATCATGCAGAATATGGTGGTAATAATCGCTAATGTCTGGCGTCAGGTCGGTGTCAAATGTCCCCACAAGAGTGTCAGACGTAACGTTGAAATAACTGCATGCAATCTTATTGGCATAAATATAGCGTGAGACACTGTTTTTAATAGCCCAGCCAAACAGCGAGTGATCAAAGTAATATTCAACAGGATTCAGCTTTCTGACCATCAGTTCATCCTCTTATTATAATATGGCCTTTTTTCAGAAAGAACGGTGGGATATAGTGGTCTAACTTATTGTCACGGCAATAGCCGGTCAGTGCGGAAAGCGAATTCAGGCCAGTCTTTCTGTAACAACTTCTGAGTCTGCCATTAACTGCGTCGGCTGAAATTGCCAGGATGCTGCTTATTTCTTTTATGTTCATGCCACAGACCAGCAGATAAACGACTTCCCACTCTTTTTCTGTGAAGACGGATGAGGGCGATTCAAAAGTCGCATGCTGAATTATTTTGCCGTCCAGCAACGCTCCCGGTGTGATGATCCTGACATGCCTGACGCTGACCAGTGTACCTATACAGTTATGCGTGTCGTCATACAGTGGCTCCTGAACGCTGTATGCGGGCTGCATGATTTTCTCTTTGCCCTGTATATGTGTGGTAATCGCTCTTACCGCCTGGCCAGTTCTTTCTATCTCTCTCTCCTGCTGGCTGAACAGGTCAGCAAATTCTGCAACCGGAACAGGCATATCTCTGATATGGCGACCTTCGTAGTCAAATTTCGTTGAAAGCGTCTGCCAGCTTTTGAACGTATTATTGACATAAACAAAGTGGGACTGATTGTCCTTCACGCCCCAGCCGACAACAGGATCGTTTTCAAACATCCTGATAAGCCTGACAGGTAATGTAATTTCTTTCATGAGCGTGTCCTTACAGTTTCATTACTCTACATTAAATTGACCTTGCAACTTAATAACCCTACAAAGTAATAACACTTTATATAAAGTGCCGTACTTTAATTGTACCTTTATGCAAGCCGGGATGGGTGTGAAAGTAATATCACAAGCCAATGCGCAGGGAAAGTTGTCTGTATAATAAAAAAAGAAGTATGCCCATAACCGAAAGGTTATGGGCTTTTTGTTTTAAGAGGCATATTAATTACGGGATTTAATTAGGGTTAATGACAGGACTTAGTGGTCCGCATAAATTTCGCTTTCGAGCGAGCTGACGCTGAGAAGGTTATGTTGCGCGGTGCCGGCACACTGAGCAGGTTACGCCCGCCAGGCTATGGGGAGTTTCAGGTTGCCTGTGCAGGCGGACGCGTCAAGGGGCGTACGCCCGCCCCTTAACAATCCCGGCGTCCGGCTGCCTGCGCGCCCCGCCCTGCGGGGTGCCTTCGTCACGCCCTGCGGGCAGCGGACCGTCCGGACGCGCCCTCCCTGGCGCGAACCGTCCTTTCGCCGACGTCCTGTCGGCTCATCCTGGCCTCCGGTTGTTCCTCAGCGCTGCGGATGCCTCTGGCAGACCCCTGCCGGTGAGAAAATTACGCTTTGCAGCGGGCTGGCACTGAGAAGGTTACGCCCGCCAGGCTATGGGGAGTTTCAGGTTGCCTGTGCAGGCGGACGCGTCAAGGGGCGGACGCCCGCCCCTTAACAATCCCGGCGTCCGGCTGCCTGCGCGCCCCGCTTTGCGGGGTACCCTCGTCACGCCCTGCGGCCGACGGACCGTCCGGACGCGCCCTCCCTGGCGCGAACCGTCCTTTCGCCGACGTCCTGTCGGCTCATCCTGGCCTCTGGTTGTTCCTCAGCACTCCGGATGCCTCTCACCAACCCCCGCCTGTGATTTCTTTGTGTTAACTGTGGTGCTGTGTTGTCTGCTAACCTGTAAAGCCAAAGCCAAAGCCAAAGCCAAAGCCAAAGCCAAAGCCAAAGCCAAAGCCAAAGCCAAAGCCAAAGCCAATCCCGGAAATGTAAAACGATAAAGTTACTCAACATTAAAAGAAGAGATAAAAGCGGGAGAGGGAGGCCGTCAGAACCGCTGAGCGGATGAGGGATTTCAGGACGAGCGACAGGGATGTCGCGAAGAGGCGGGTTCGCGCCAGGGATGGCGCGTCCCGCCGTTCCGTCAGAAATCCGGAAGAAGCGAAGGGACCGCGAAGCGGCGGTGAAGCAGGCCGGAGCCCGGGGTCAAGGGGGCGCGGCGACTGGCGCCCCCTTGTCAGTCGCCTGCAGAGGCGGGTCTGAAACTGCCTAACTGCTCAGGCGAACGAAAACCCGCTCAGAGCCTGTTCGCGCAGCGAACACCATGTTATTAGCGCATGTAGCCCGCGAGGTGAACGAAACCCCTCTCAGAGCCTGTTCGCGCAGCGAACAACATGTTATTAGCGCATGTAGCCCGCGAGGTGAACGAAACCCCTCTCAGAGCCTGTTCGCGCAGCGAACACCATGTTATTAGCGCATGTAGCCCGCGAGGTGAACGAAACCCCTCTCAGAGCCTGTTCGCGCAGCGAACACCATGTTATTAGCGCATGTAGCCCGCGAGGCGAACGAAACCCCTCTCAGAGCCTGTTCGCGCAGCGAACACCATGTTATTAGCGCATGTAGCCCGCGAGGCGAACGAAACTCCTCTCATAGCCTGTTCGCGCAGCGAACACCTCAGCGTCAGCGCAGCAGCCCCGTTCACGCAGCGAACAAACCTCCCCAAGCCAGCGGCGATACACCTACCGGAAAGGCGGCTCATTAAACGTCCGCAGCTTTCGCGAATGCAGCTTATCGCCTTCGGCGCGCAGCAGTTCAACCGCATGGATACCAATCTGCAGATGCTCTGAAATCGCCCCCTCATAGAAGCGGTTTGCCTGACCGGGTAACTTAATCTCGCCGTGCAGCGGCTTGTCGGAGACGCACAGCAGCGTGCCGTACGGCACCCGGAAGCGATAGCCCTGCGCGGCAATGGTGGCGCTCTCCATATCGACCGCTACCGCACGGCTCAGGTTAAAGCGCAGGGCCGACGCGGAGTAACGCAACTCCCAGTTGCGATCGTCGGTAGTCACCACGGTGCCGGTACGCAGGCGCTGTTTCACCTCTTCACCTGGCATGCCGCTCACCGACTTGGTGGCGTCATACAGTGCGCGCTGCACTTCGGCAATGCTTGGCACCGGGATGTCTGGCGGCAGCACGCTGTCGAGTACGTGATCGTCACGCAGATAGGCGTGGGCCAGCACATAGTCGCCGATCCGCTGGCTCTCGCGCAGACCGCCGCAGTGACCAATCATCAGCCAGGCGTGCGGGCGCATCACCGCCAGATGATCGCAGATGGTTTTGGCATTCGACGGGCCGACACCGATATTAATCAGCGTAATGCCACGGCGATTGGGTGAGGTGAGATGCCAGGCAGGCATCTGATGCTTCTTCCACGCCAGATCCGAGAGCATCGACTCGCTGTCGGCGGTGTCGGCCGTCAGCACGACATCACCCGCACAGGCCAGGCTGTCGTAAGGGGTATTGGGATCGCGCACCTGCTCAATTGCCCAGCGCACAAACTCGTCGACATAACGGGTGTAGTTAGTGAACAGTACAAACGGCTGGAAGTGCTCTACGCTGGTGCCGGTGTAGTGACGCAGACGGGCCAGCGAGAAGTCAGTGCGCAGCGCATCGAAGTGCGACAGCGGGAATTTGGCGTCGACGTGAAACAGACCGTCGGTGGTCTCATCGCCAATCTGTGACAGCTCGGTGGTCGGGAAGTGGCGCGCAATACCGGCGCTCATGGTGCGATCCAGCGACAGATCGGAACCGTCGATCACGTAAGGATAGGGGATCTCCTGGCTGGAGGGCACCACGTCGATCTCCAGCTCATATTCCTTCTCCAGCATCGCCAGCTGTTCTGAAATATAGTGGCGCAGCAGCGCCGGGCGGGTGACCGTGGTGCTGTAACTGCCGGTATGGGTAAAGCGGCCCCAGGCACGCGTGCGGTTCTGCTGTGGACCTTCACCGTGCCAGGTGATGCGCAGCTCCGGGTAAACAAAGAGTCCCTTTTCCCGTTCCGCGGCATCGGGCAGCGTGCCGTTTTCGGTAAACACTTTAATCGCCGCACGGAGCGCATCAACGGCACCGTCGTAAAGGCGTTCGAGTTCATCCAGCGCCTGCTGGCTGGTCAGGTTTTTCCGTAGTGTCGGCATGGTTTCTCCTTCCATTTTTTTCCGCAATTTGCCCCAAGCTTAGCGGGTTTGTTGCAGAGATTGGTGAAGAATCTGTGATCGCTTTTTTTTTGCGCTAACGACGCGCGTAATCTGACCAGTGCTGCACTGAGCCGGAACGCACGCCACGAGAATCCGTTAAGAAAATCTTTATTATCGCAACAGGCGATGCCGCCGTGTCTGTTGCGCTGCATATGACAAGAGAGCGGCAGCGCAGCCAGCAGTACCGTGCTGACAGGCGATCGTAACGTCCCGGAAATAATCAGGTTTGCTACAGGGGACGACCCGGTGAGGCAGAATCTGCCGAATCTGAATTAAAAAGTTTGTAACCATGATTAATTTGTCCCGGAAAGACTTTGCATATTTCTCTGCCCACTATCATCATTAGATCTCGTCAGTCTCTTCTGATTTGGTAATCCTTTGCAAAATCCCGGCGTAGCAGTGATGCAGGCGATTAAGCGCACGGCGTGGTACCCGAAACGCCGCTCTTATCGCACGCTCTACTGGCGTGAAATATCGCCATTAGCAGTGCCTATCTTCTTCGAGAACGCCTGTGTGCTGTTGATGGGCGTACTGAGCACCTTCCTGGTCAGCTGGCTGGGCAAAGAGGCAATGGCGGGCGTTGGCCTGGCCGACAGCTTCAATATGGTGATCATCTCGTTCTTTGCGGCTATCGATCTCGGTACCACGGTGGTGGTGGCGTTCAGCCTGGCAAAACGCAACGGCAAGCGCGCCCGTGCCGCCACGCGTCAGTCGCTGGCGATGATGACGATACTCGCCTTTGTGCTGGTGATCGCCATTGAGTTCTGGGGCCATCTCATCGTTGATGCGATAGCCGGTGCCGCCGACCCTAAAGTTAAAGCGCTGGCGCTGAGCTATCTGCAGACCTCCGCCTGGAGCTACCCGGCAGCGGCCATCACGCTGATCGGCAGCGGTGCGCTGCGTGGCGCGGGTAACACCAAAATTCCGATGCTGATTAACGGCGGCATGAACATCCTTAACATCATTATCAGTAGCGTGCTGATCTATGGCTGCTTCTCATGGGACGGTTTGGGGTTTGTCGGCGCCGGACTCGGTCTGACCATCACCCGTTATATCGGGGCGATCGCGGTGATTTACGTGCTGATGATTGGCTTTAATGCCTCGCTGAAAATCACGCTGTCGAGTTATTTCCGACGCTGGAACAGCAGCATTCTGATGGAAGTATTAGGTATAGGTGTGCCTGCCAGTATCGAGTCGGTGCTGTTCAACGGCGGTAAATTGCTGACGCAGGTGTTTGTGGCAGGCATGGGCACCAGTGAGATTGCGGGTAACTTTATCGCGTTCTCGGTTGCGTCGCTGATCAACCTGCCGGGCAATGCGCTGGGTTCAGCATCGACCATTATTACCGGTACCCGTCTGGGCAAAAATCAGGTCTTTCAGGCGGAACGACAGGTGCGGCATGTTTTCTGGCTGGCAACGGCGTGCCTGAGCGCGATAGCGCTGCTGACGGTGCCGCTGGCCGGGTTGCTGGCGCGGTTCTATACCAGCGACCCGGAAGTGATCAACGTAACGAAACATCTGCTCTGGCTGAATGCGCTGTTTATGCCGCTATGGGCTGCGTCATGGGTGCTACCTGCCGGACTTAAGGGCGCACGTGATGCGCGCTACACTATGTATGTGTCGATGTTCAGCATGTGGTGTGCGCGCGTGGTGGTCGGTTATCTGCTGGGTATTCAGCTGGGGATGGGCGTCACCGGCGTCTGGCTGGGGATGTTCCTCGACTGGACGGTGCGTGGCATCTTCTTCTGGTGGCGACTTAACAGCGGCAAGTGGCTTAACCGTTACTATAAAATGATCGCGAAAACCGGGTAGCAACAAGCATATGCCTTCTCCTGGCACCGGGGGAAGGCATCACCTCTCAGGCCCCCGCCTTTAAAAATAACATCTTCGTCACATCTCCAGACTTTCAGGTATAATTTCAGTCAGTTGCACAAAGCCAGTCTCATCAGACAGGGTTAGCGTAATTCCTGCTGCGCATTGACGCAGACATTTCTTATCAAGGTGACCCTATGATCCGTCTGAAAACGGCGCTGGCACTTCTGCCGCTGCTGTGTAGCCCCCCGCTGTGGGCGACAACCTTTGTTTATGTGTCGAATGCCGAATCCGGCACGGTTTCCCGCTATCAGCTCAGCGAGGCGAATGGCAGCCTGCAATGGCGGGGCGATACGCCCGCCGGGAAAAAGATTATGCCGCTGGCGGTCAGCCCGGATGGTAAACATCTCTATGGCGCGCTGCGCTCGCCGCCTTACGCAATCATCAGCTGGCGCGTCACCCGTCCACACGGTGATCTGCAGAAACTGGCGTTGACGCCGGTTAAAGCCAGCTTTCCCTGGATCACTACCGATAAGCGCGGGCGCTACCTGCTGGCCGCCTCCTATGACAGCGATATCGTCACCAGCAACCGGATTGATGATAAAGGCATTGTGACGACCCAGGTTACGGGCGAAGTGAAAACCGGGCCGCATGCCCATTCGGTGATCACCGACGTCAGCAATCATTCGCTCTACGTTGGCAACCTTGGCGCGGATCGGGTGCTGCAATATGCTTTTGCCAGTGACGGGGCGATCACGCCGCTGGGCACCGGTTTTGTTCAGGGCGAGAAGAACAGCGGTGCGCGGCATTCGGTGATATCGCCGGATAATCGCTTCCTCTACAACCTCGCGGAGATGAGCGGCACCATTACGCAGTTCCGGCGTGCAGCCGATGGCACGCTGACGCCATTAAAAACCTGGCCCAATGCGGTGGCGAAGAAATATAACCTGCAGCATGGCGAGCAGCGCCCGGCGGGTTACAGCGATCCGACGCCGCGCATCTGGGCGGCGGACATCAGAATCACGCCGGATGGACAATTTATCTATGTGACCGAGCGCACCTCCAGTACCGTCAGCGGCTATCGGGTAGATAAATCGTCGGGGGAGTTAACACTCATCGGCAGCTGGCCGGTGGAAAAACAGCCGCGCAGTATCGCGATTGATGCCCAGGGCAAATGGCTGATCGTCAGCGGAGAGAAGAGCGCCGTGATTGGCAGCTACGCCATCGCTCCGGCCAGCGGCGAACTTAAACGGGTGGCGGAAGCACCAGCTGGCAAAGGGGCAAACTGGGTGACGCTGATAACGCAGTAACCGGCCGGTGTCTCGCGGCAGCTGATGATGGGCCAGGCAAGGCGCGTTATGCCATTTTCGGCATAAGCAGCGCAGAAATTTTTGGTTCTGATCGGGCGCGTAAGCGGGTTTACTCAGGGCATAAACTGATGCGGAGAACCCGAGATGAAACAGAAACTGATAGCCTGGTTTGAACAGCTGCTGAGCGGCCCTGCGGCGGATGCCCATAGCCATGACATTAACGTTGAACTGCTACTGCCGCTAAGCCAGCTCTATGGACTGGAATACTATCCGGCAGTGCATCGTTATCATGAAAAATAACGGTTGTTGTGCTTTGTCTGGTTAAAGGCCCGCTTCTTTGCGGGCCTTTTTGCGTTCAGGGCTGAGTGTCATTTGAACCTTCATATCTGATCACGAAGATATCTCCATCACTGCTTTTAAACCTGTAAATACCGCCGTACTGCTATAAGAAACAACAATCCTGCGAGAATAAAGAGTTAAGCATGCAGGACAATACTTTCATTTCCTTAACAATCAAAAAGAGCTGCATCCTGCGAAAGTTGCAAGGAAGCTGTGAATTTGATTTAAGGATTAATTATTTATCGATAATTTCACTTTTTCTGAAATTACATCTTTTTTTCAAGTCAATAAGGAACTTCTGATTGTTAAGGTGGTAGTCTGCACGCCTGTCCTTACACAAAACTTACAATAAGTGCCGTTAATACTTCGATGAAAATGCCTCATACAGGGAAGTGGCTGGTTTTCGGAGCCAGTTTTTTTATCAGCCATCTCATGGCTGCGCCGGTTACGCCCGGTGACCTTGACGTTATTCAGAATCAGCAGCAGCAGCGTCTGCAACAGGATCAGCAGCAGCGCGACGCGTTAACGCAGGCGCATCAGGTTGAACTGCAACAATCAGTGCCGGTTCCTGCTCATGGTCCCTGCTTCGCTATCCGCCAGATTACCCTGCAACAGGCGACGTTAATTACGCCAGATAAGCAGGCGAAACTCGTCGCGCCTTACATCAATCAGTGTCTGAGTCTGGCGCGCATTAATCAGCTGGTACGCGAGATATCTGAATGGTATGTCCAGCGGGGCTATATCACCAGCCGGGCCTTCCTGACAGAACAGAACCTGTCTCACGGGATTTTAACGATTACCGTGCTTGAGGGAAGGCTGGAAGAAATTCGGTTGCAGGGTGTCCGTTCACGTCAGTTGACAATGGCATTCCCGACCCGTGCCGGTCGCATTTTAAATTTACGCGACATTGAACAGGGTATGGAGCAGATAAACCGGCTGCGTACCACGCCGGTTCAGATTGAAATCATCCCGTCAGCTAAGCCCGGTTATTCCATCGTCAATCTGACCAGCACGCCTGAATTCCCGCTGACGCTGGGGCTGAATATGGACAACAGCGGCCAGCGAACGACGGGCACTGGTCAGCTTTCCGCCTCGCTGGTGGGTAATGACCTGTTGGGCATTGCCGATCGCTGGTTTGTCAGCGGTGGTCGCAGCAGCGCTTTCAGCGACTGGCGTGACGCGCAAAATTTCCAGGCGGGCGTCAGCGTGCCTTATGGCTATGGGCTGCTGGATTACAGCTATAGCTGGAGCAATTATCACAGCCGCTTTAACGCCAATAGCTTCGACTGGTACAGCAACGGCGACAACATCTCTAATCGTATCAGCGGCTCGTGGGTGCTGTTCCGCAACGGGCAAATCAAAACCGGCGTTCAGCTCGGGCTGAACCATTATGTCAGCCATAACTGGCTGAACCAGACGCTGTTGCAAAGCAGTAGCCGCAAACTGACCAGTCTGCAGATCGGTTTTAACCATACGCAAAAAATTGCAGGTGGGGTGGCCACCCTGAACCCGATGCTGAGCCGCGGGATGCCGTGGTTTGATGCGGAAAGCGACAAGGGTAAAAGCGACGATTTTCCGAAAGCTGAATTCCGCAAATGGAGCGTCAGCAGCAGCTATCAGCGGCCAGTTACTCAGAAAATGTGGTGGCTCAGCAGTTTTTACGCTCAGTGGTCGCCGGATCGCCTCTATGGCAGCGAACGCCTGACGATTGGTGGCGAGAACTCGGTTCGCGGCTACAAGGAGCAATACCTGTCCGGCGATGTTGGCGGCTATCTGCGTAACGAACTGAATTACTCGCTGTTTACCTTGCCTGCAATCGGCGAGGTCAGCACCACCCTGGCGCTGGACGGCGGGTGGCTCCAGAGCGACAAACAGGATCGCTACGCAGCAGGCACGCTGTGGGGCAGTTCGCTGGGACTTGGCACCCGTAACGCGCATGTCTCCACTCAGCTGTCGCTGGGCATCCCTGTCAGCTATCCCGATTACCTTGCGCCTGACCGCCTCAGCGTTTACGCGCGTATTGGACTCGTTTTCTAAAAAAAGGCCCCGATTATGGATGATCAAATAACGCTTTCACTGCCGCGTCGTCTGCTGAGCTATCTCATCTGCTCGCTGATCGCGTTTCAGCCACTGCTGCCCGCCTTTTCAGCCGCGATTACGCCTGCGACACAGGGTACTCAGGTGGATGCTGCCGGGAATGGCGTGCAGGTCATCAATATCGCGACGCCGAATGCGGCGGGCCTGTCGCACAACCAGTATCAGAATTACAACGTCGGTCAGGAAGGGTTGATCCTGAACAACACAACCGGCCGGTTGACGCAGACGCAACTGGGTGGACTCATCCAGAACAACCCGAATCTGAAAGCGGGGCAGGAAGCCAGGGCAATCATCAACGAGGTGGTCGGGGCCAACCGTTCTCAGCTTCAGGGCTACACCGAAGTGGCGGGTAAAGCGGCCAACGTTATGGTCGCCAACCCCTATGGCATTACCTGTAACGGCTGCGGTTTTATCAATACGCCAAACGTGACGCTGACTACCGGTAAACCGCAGCTGGATGCGCAGGGCAATCTGCAATCGCTGGAGGTGACGAAAGGCGCAATCAGCATTGAGGGTAAAGGACTGGATGGCAGCCAGGCTGATGCTGTCTCGATCATCGCGCGCGCAACCGAAATCAACGCGGGCATCCATGCCAAAGATCTTAATGTGACGCTGGGCGCAAACCGGGTTGGTGCGGATGGCAGCGTGACACCCATCGCGGGCGAAGGTGCTGCGCCAGCGGTCGCCGTAGATACCGGCGCGCTGGGTGGCATGTACGCAAACCGCATCCATCTGGTCTCCAGCGAAAACGGCGTCGGCGTTAATCTCGGTAATCTGAATGCCCGTCAGGGCGATATGGTGCTGGATGCGCAGGGTCGCTTAAGCATCAACAACAGCCTGACCAGCGGCACGCTGACGGTAAAAGGCAGCAGCATCGCCCTGCAGGGAGAACATAAAGCCGGGGGCAATGTCGCGCTGACAGCGCAGCAGGATATTGCTTTAACGGGCGCAAAACTGGGTAGCGACGCGGCGCTCGAGCTGAAAAGTCAGGGGCAGATAACGCTTAAAGGCAGCAGCCTGACGGCAGGCCAGACGGCCCGTCTCAGCGGCCAGGCTCTGGATATTGATAACAGCAGCAGCGGCAATGCGTCAGACGCGATGCAGCTCTCTGCCAACGCGCAGCTACAGAATAGCGGTCAGATGACAGCTGGAAAGAAACTTGATCTTCAGGCCGCACAGATCATCAACAGTGGCAGCCTGATTAGTCAGGGTGACCTGCAGGTTCGCACCAGCACGCTGCGGCAGCAGGGTATGTTACTGGCTCAGGGTAATAACAGTATCGTTGCCGGACAGCTCAGCAATGACGGTGAGATCAGCGGCAGCAGCCTGAACATTCAAAGTGGGTCAATCAATAACGGGGGCAAGCTGTTAAGCCGCGGCGATGCGCTGATCACCGCAGACAGCGTGCAGCAACGCGGCACCCTTTCAGCCAGCAACACGAATCAGCTTAACGTTACCGGCGCGCTGAACAACAGCGGTGAAGTGAGCGGGAGCAGTCTGAATATCCACAGTGGATCGCTGCTTAACAGCGGGTATCTGCTGGGCAGTCAGCAGACAGACATCACCTCTGGCATCCTGCAGCAGGATGGAACGCTCTCATCCCAGGGCAGACTGCAGCTGAAAGTCACCGATCGGTTAAGTAACAGCGGTGAACTGAGCGGAAATAGCCTGGATATAACCAGCGACACGCTCGACAACAGCGGAAAAATGATCAGCAGCGGCGATGCCCTGCTCACCGCTAGTCGTCTGAATCAGGACGGCACGCTCTCCGCGCAGGGGAATGCAACGCTTAATATCGCTGACACCTTCAGCAACAGCGGCAAAATGGTCAGTCAGCGCCTGCAAATTGATGCCCCGACACTGATTAACAGCGGCGAGATGATGAGTCATAGCGATGTTGTGATGAACGCCGATACGCTGCAGCAAAACGGCTCGTTCACCGCCCGGGGTGACGCGCAGTTGACCGCCCGTGGCTGGCTGGAAAATCAGGGCGCCATCAGCAGTCAGAACGCCCTGATCCTGAACAGCGCGCAACTGCGCAATACAGGTTCATTAACTGCACCCAATCTGACTCTCACCGCCGGGCAAATCACTAATAGCGGTCTGCTGCAGGGCATTCAGCTGCTCGCCTTCCATACCGGGCAGCTGGATAACCAGGCTGCGGGTACGATCAGCTCTGACAACGACTTTGCCCTCGCGCTGCCACAGCTCAATAACAGCGGATTGATCACCAGCGGCAAAACACTGACTGCCACAGGCGACCAGCTGAACAACAGCGGAGAGATCAACGCTGCTAGCCTGAGCACCACACTCAAAAACTTACATAATCAGCAGGGCGGTAAATTGCTGGCAGATGATCAGCTCCGGTTGCAGGGCGATGCGCTGATCAATCAGGGTACGATGGCTGCCGGCACGCTGAACAGTGATGTCAGTCAGATCACTAACAGCGGGACGGTCCAGGGCGACAAGGCATTATCGTTGCAGGGCAACGCGTTAACCAACAACGGCACGCTGCTGAGCGCAGGCCAGCTGAGTGTGAAACAGCAGACGCTGGACAACAGCGGACTTGTGCAGGGCAAGCAGCTGACAGTGAATATTGACCACTGGCAGAACAGCGGCAATGCCCTGAGTGAGACTGACGCCGATCTGCAAAGCGATACCCTGATCAATAGCGGCAAAATTCTGGGGCAGCAGGGCATCGCACTGAAATCTGACCACACCGATAACAGCGGCTGGCTGATTGCGCAGGCGCTGACGCTGCGCGGCGACATGATCAACAGCGGCCTGATTCAGGGTAATCAAAAGATTACGCTGCAGGGCAGCCAGCTGGACAATCAGCAGGGCGGCCAGTTGCTCAGTGACGGCACGCTGGACGGTGACTTTATTGCTTTAAATAACCACGGTGCAATGCAGGCCGGGGAGATGAAATTAAACGCGGGGACGTTGCAGAACGACGGCACTGTTCTTGCCGGAAAAGCATTCACTGCTGTGATTAACGGTGCGCTGACCAACAGCGGCAATCTGCTCAGCCAGCAGCAGATGAATCTGCAGGCAGCAGAGATTAATAATCAGGGCACACTGGCGGCGGATAACCTCAGCCTGCATGCGCCAGTGCTCAGCAACGCCGGTCTGCTACAGGGCAACAGCACGTTGCTGCTGGATCATCAGCAACTGCATAACCTCAATGGCGGGCAGTTGATCGCCGGAGGACCGCTGACGCTGACCTTAGATCAGCTGGATAACGCCGGGTTGCTGCAGGTTAACGGTGCGCTGGCGGTCAACGGCAACCGTCTCAACAACAGCGGACGTTTGTTGAGTGACAACCTGGATCTTCAGATTGGCGATACGCTGACGAACAGCGGGACGGGGCAGATCGTGACCGGCCAGCAGGCCGACCTGCAGGCAAAAACCCTCAGTAACAGCGGCCAGATTGCGGCACAGCAACTCAGCGCCAGCGGTAATACGCTGGAAAACAGCGGGCTGCTCCAGGGCGACACGCTACTGGATCTCGGATTTGCTCAGACCCTCAATCACAACAATGGGCAGCTGCTGAGCGGCGATCGACTGATCGTTCAGGGCGGTAGCGCGGTCAATGATGGCAGCTGGCAGGGTCAGCAACTCGACGTCACGCTGGATTCGCTCACCAATCGCGGCAGCATCAATGGCATCAGCGCCTTGCGCGCTGACATCGCCAGCGATCTGATCAACAGTGGCACGCTGGTCAGTCAGGGAGAAGGCGACCTGAACGCCAGCACGCTGCGCAATAGCGGCAAAATAATGGCGAACCGGCTGGGGTTTCAGAGCACCAGCCTGAACAACGACGGTCTGTTACAGGGCAACACGGCGCTGACTGCTCAGGCCGATAACATCACGCAATCAGCCGGCGGCAAAACACTGAGCGGCGGAACACTGACGCTCAATGCAGGCCAGATTAACACTCAGGGGCTGCTGCAGGGCGAGCAGGCAACGGTTATTGCGGATAACTGGCTGCATCAGGGATCGCTGCTGGGCAGCAAAGATCTGAACGTCAGCATCAGCAATGAGCTGCATAACACCGGCTCTCTGATGAGTCAGGACAAAGCCCAGGTTGCGGCTGGCACGCTGAACAACAGCGGCTCACTGCTCAGTGAAGGGGCGATGACGCTGAACGGTGCCGCGCTGAATAACAGCGGATCGGTGCAGGGTAAAACCCTGACCATTACCCCCGCCAGCGTGATTAATCAGGGCAGCCTGATTGGACTGCAGGCATTAACGTTTGCGGCAATGCCACAGGTGAGCGGACGAATGCTGCTCAGGGCGCTTGCCGCACCAGCACGTCAGCTGATCAATAATCAGGGCGGATCGCTGCTGACGCAGGGCACGCTGAACATCAACGGCGGTGACGTTGTGAATAACGGCAGCTGGCAGGGTCAGCAGATCCTGCTGAATGCCCGGCAACTGACCAATAATGGCGCGATCCAGAGTGCTGATGCGCTGCAACTGATTCTGGCGGACCGCCTTGATGCGGGCGCGGGCAGCAAGATTTCGGCGAATGGTACGGCGGCGCTACAGGCACTGACGCTGACCAATCAGGGCGAATGGATTGCCAGAAACCTGACGCTGCGCGGTGACACGTTAAACAATAACGGCGCCGTGACCGGTGTCGAGGCGCTGACGGTGGGCCTTAACGGTGCTCTGACCCAGCAGCAGGATAAAACGCTGCTCAGCGCGGGCAAGCTGACGCTTCAGTCATCCTCACTCAATAATGCCGGACGCGTGCAGGGCGGCGACCTGCAGATCACCAGTGGCGCAGTGGATAACAACGGGCGCTTACAGGGCGACAACAGCCTGCTGATCAGTGCCGTTGGGCGCATCACTAACGGCGGTAACGGTGCCGTGATCACCCAAAACGCCCTGACGCTGACCGGGCCGGAACTGTTCAACTATGGCCTGATTCAGGGCAGTGGCAACGGTGTCGCGACGATTACCGGTTTAACGCAAAATGATGGCCGGTGGCTCTCGGGCGGTGCGCAGACAATCAATACGCCGCAGCTCAATAACAACGGCTGGTTGCAGGCGTCGCAGCTGATTCTTAATGCGACCAATGCCAGCAACAATGGCACACTGCTGGCCGACGGTCAGGGCACGCTGACCGGCAATGGCTTCAGCAACCAGGGCACAGCCCAGGGCGGCAACCTTGAGGTTAATTATCAGCAGGTCAACAACAGCGGTACGCTGCTGGGTAACAACCGGCTAAGTGTGATGGCGGCTCAGTTCGGTCAGCAAGGTAGTGGTCGTCTGTTCAGCGGTGGTGACCTGCTGGTTCACAGCAATGGCTTTGATCAGAACGGACAGGTGGTGGCGCTGGGTAATGCCACGCTGGACATCGCGAATGGTTTTACCGGTCGCGATGTGCTGGCTGCGGGCGGGCGACTCACCGTCAGCAGTAATGGCGCGATAGAAAACCAGGGCACGATGCAGGGCGGGGCGCTGACGCTGAGTGCAGGCGGCGATCTCACCAATAATGGTCAGCTCACTACCGGTTCGGGTGACAGTGCCTTAAGCGGCAACCGCATCGCCATGAACGGAAATGGCAGTCTGCAGGGTGGCGGTAATATCAGCCTGAACAGCCGCAGTGACATCACTGTTGATGGTTTTACGGGTACGTTGGGCAATCTGACCCTCAGCGCACTGGGCAGCATCGTTAACACCGCGCTGCTTTATGCGGGCAGCAATCTCTCGCTGTTTGCTAACAGTATTAAAAACCAGCGTGCCGATATGCTGGCAGGCGGCAGTATGTGGCTTCAGGGCGATGCCGCAGGGAATGCCAGCGGCGAGGTGATCAATAACTCCGGCACCATCGAAACGCAGAACGGCGATATCACGATTAATACGGGACATTTGCTGAACACGCGGGATGGGCTGAGGACATCGCAGACGGACGCGACCTCACCTTCACGAGCTGGTGTAGGTAATGCCACTATTAAAATTAATGTTAATGAGTTACCTGCCGGATCTTATGGTTACTTCACCATAACTCAAACAAAAGAGAGCGGTGGAGGATGTTCCGGGGCTGATGGTGGATGCACAGTACGTACTACAACAAAAAATTACTACGCGCCATTTCAGTCAGCGTTAATTCAGAAGTTTGCGCTTTCCGGTTCAACGGTAGATGTCAGTAGTGACGGCGCAGCAGGTCTCGTTTCATCCGGGCACGACTTGCTGATAAGGGCAAATAATCTGGATAACCAGGCGAGTAATCTGCTTGCGAGTCGTAATATTAGTCTTGTTGGCGATAATTTAAATAATCAGTCATGGCAGGCCGGTGTACAGAATAACTATGCGGTTTATGAATATAAGGGCAATAAACCTACCAACAATGTAACGGGTCCTAATACCGGTGCATTTAAAGGTACGGGCCAGTTGGAAACTGAAAGTAATTTCATTACCTATACCCTTACCGGTCAAGAGACAACCTTTACACCTGGGCAACTCTACCGCGCCGTTATTCAGGCCGGGGGCGACGTCTCTGCTAACTTCAGCGGCGATATCAGTAATACCAACACCACAGCGAATGCCGGCTGGAGTGGTAATACGCTTTCAGCCCCGGCTTTACGCGCCTTACCCGCGACAGGCATCGCTGGCGCGCAGTCTCATCAGCAACTGGTAACCGCTGATAAAGCCGCAATCAATACACCACAATGGCGCGACCAGCTCCAGAATGCACTGCAGCAGGTCAATGGCGCAGGGGCGCTGGAGTCAGCTTCACAGGGCAGCGCTCCGCTGACGCAATATGTTGCGGCGGGTAAGAATAACGCAGCACTGGGTAAAGCCGTCAACCTGACAAATGCTCCTCAGGGTCCTGCATCGCTGCATAACTATAAGGCCGCTGAGGTCGATATCAGCGCCTATCCATTACCTTCAGGTGAGAACGGCTACTTTGTCGCGTCGAACAACAATAGCCGCTATCTGATTACCGTTAACCCCAAACTTAACGGCCTTGGTCAGCTGGATCAGAGCCTGTTCGGCGAGCTGAACGCAAAACTCAGCAAACAGCCTGCTACCACGCCATTACAGGAAACACGTCCTCAGTATACCGACGAGAAGGCTTTCCTCGGCTCCTCGTACATGCTCGATCGCCTGAACCTGAAGCCAGATTATGATTATCGTTTTCTCGGTGATGCGGCATTTGATACCCGCTACGTCAGCAATGCGGTACTGAACCAGACCGGTAATCGCTATATCAATGGCCTGGGATCCGATCTCGCCCAGATGCGTTATCTGATGGACAACGCTGCGGCGGCGCAACAGTCGCTGGGACTGGAGTTTGGTGTCTCACTCTCTGCCGGGCAACTCGCCTCTTTAGACAAGAGTATGGTCTGGTGGGAAGCCACCACGATCAACGGTGAAACGGTGATGGTGCCGAAGCTTTATCTGTCGACTAAAGATGTGGAAGTGCGCGATGGCAGCGTCATTGCAGGGAACAACGTGACGCTGAAAGGCGGGAACGTCACCAACACCGGCAGTAGCGTGATGGCCAAAAACGATCTGACCATCGACAGCCAGAATACGCTCAGTAACCTCAACGCCGGTCTGCTCCATGCGGGTGGTGACCTGCAACTTAGCGCACTGAACGATATTAACAACGTTAGCGCGACCATCAGCGGTAAAAAGGTTGAGCTTGAGAGTCTTAACGGTGATATCAACAACCTGACCACGTCACAGCTCTGGCATCTGGATGCAGGCAACGGTAAGGGTGCGAAGAAATCCTATACCGAAACCCTGTTCGGGCCAACGGCGAGCATCACGTCACTGGATTCTCTGAGTCTTAAGGCGGGCAACGATATTACCGTCACCGGCGCTAACCTCAAAGCGGGTGGCGATCTGCTGCTGAACGCCTGGAATGATATTGCAATCACCGGCAATCAGAACGTCACTGGCAGCGCGCAATCCGGCTTCGGAAACCGTTGGCAAAAGGTGGATGCGACCAGCACAACCACCGTCACCACAGTCGGCAGCCAGATCGCCGCAGGCGGCAACATGGCGATGCAGGCGGGCCACGATCTGACTGTTACCGCCAGCAGCATCAGCGCAGGTAAAAACGCGGCGCTGGCAGCCGGTAACGATCTTAATCTCAACAGCGCGACCACCAGCCTGAATGATCTGAAGGGTAAACGTGAAACCCATTCAACCGGGCTGGATCGCACGACGCTGACCAGTGGCGGCGACGTAGCACTTAAGGCCGGACGCGATCTCAATAGCCAGGCGGCAGGCATCGCCGCAGACAAAGACGTGACCTTGCAGGCGGGGCGTGATGTCAATCTGCTGGCGGCTGAAACCGGTTCTGGCAACAGCTACAAATCTGGTAAGAAGGTCGAGATTAATGAGTCGGTACGCCAGCAGGGCACTGAAATTGTCAGCGGCGGCAGTACGACGGTTAAAGCGGGCCGGGATGTTAACAGTGAAGCGGCTCAGGTTACCGCCAGCGGTGATATCGCAGTGGGTGCCGGACGTGACATCAACCTGACGACTGTAACTGATAGCGATTATGCCTACAAAGAAGAGACCAAAGCCAAAAAAGGATTTTTGAGTAAAAAGACCACCCATACCATTAGCGAAGACAGTAATACGCGTGAAAATGGCACCCTGCTGAGCGGCGACAATGTCACGCTTAATGCGGGCAACAATTTACTTGTACAGGGTTCACAGGTCGCAGGCGATGGCACCGTAGCGCTCAGGGCCGGTAACAACGTGGATATTGTTGCTGCGACCAATACAGACTCAACCTGGCGCTTTTCGGAAACGAAGAAAAGCGGCCTGATGGGAACCGGCGGCATCGGCATCACGGTGGGCAGCAGTAAATCGGTCCATGACTTACGTGACAAGGGCACCACCCAGAGTCAGAGTGCCAGCACGGTGGGCAGCACGGGCGGTAACGTCAGCATTGTTGCGGGTGGACAGGCTCATGTCAGCGGCTCAGATCTGGTGGCGGGGCGTGATCTCGCCATTACCGGCGACAGCGTAATCATCGATCCGGGCCATGATAAACGGACTCACGATGAACTGTTTGAGCAGAAGAAGAGCGGGCTGACACTGGCGTTATCCGGTGCCGTCGGTGATGCCATCAATAATGCCGTTGCCGCCGCACAATCCTCGAAAAAAGAGAGTGATGGTCGTCTGGCTGCTCTGCAGGCAACAAAGGCTGCGCTCTCTGGCGTTCAGGCGGCCCAGGCCAGCCAGATGGCGGAAGTGAGTGCCGATCCCAGCAATGGAATGGGCGTCAGTCTTTCACTGAATACGCAGAAATCCAAATCGCAGCAGCATCAGAGCACGGACAGCGTTTCGGGATCTACGATCAATGCTGGCAATAATCTCGCGATCACTGCCATAGGAAAAAATAACAGTGCGCACAGTGGTGATATTCAGATTGCCGGAAGTCAGCTGAAAGCAGCAGGCGACAGCAGTCTGCATGCGGCTAATGATATTTTACTGACCGGCGCAGCAAATACTCAGGAGAGCAGCGGTAAGAACAGCAGCAGCGGCGGCGGGGTGGGCGTCAGTATGGGTGCCGGCCAGGGCAGTGCAGGCATCAGTATTTTTGCCAGCATCAATGGTGCCAAAGGCAAAGAGAGCGGCAACGGCACGCGATGGACCGAGACCACACTTGACAGTGGCGGCAGACTTAACCTCACCAGCGGGCGCGACACCACACTGGAGGGCGCACAGGTCAGCGCTGACCAGGTCATCGCAAACGCAGGGCGCGATTTAACCCTGACCAGCCAGCAGGACAGCGATCGTTACGATTCAAAACAGACCAGCTACGGCGCGGGCGGCAGCTTTACCTTTGGTTCGATGACGGCTTCCGGATATGCCAGCATCAATCAGGACAAAATGCACAGCAACTACGACAGTGTGCAGGAGCAAAGCGGTATCTATGCCGGTAAAGGCGGCTTCGATATCACCGTCGGCAATCACACGCAGCTTAACGGTGCAGTGATTGCCAGCCAGGGTGATGCCGCAGATAACCGTCTGGATACCGGCACGCTGGGCTTCAGCGACATCGGTAACGCTGCTGACTATAAAGTCAGTCACAGCGGCGGCAGCATTGCGCTGTCGAATGGCGCTGGCATGGGTAAACAGATGCTTGCTAACGCCGCCTCCAACAGTGCCAGCACGCTGTTATCGGGTCTGAATAATAAAGGGCACGCCGAAGGCACCACCCAGGCTGCCGTGGCCAATGGCACCATCATTGTCCGCGATCAGAACAGGCAGAAGCAGGACGTATCGGCGCTCAGCCGTGACACTGAGCATGCTAACGACAGCATCAGCGCGATCTTTGACAAAGAGAAAGAGCAGAAGCGGCTTCAGACCGCTCAGTTAGCCGGTGAAATCAGCGGCCAGATGACAAATATCGTCACAACCATGGGCGATATCAGAGGGCTTGAGAAAGCGCAGAGTGCGAAGAACGCAGAAACGCTGCCCGCCGGAGCAACTGAAAAACAGCGGGGAGAGTGGCTGGAGAAAATGCGTGATTCGCCAGAGTATCAGGCGGAGATGAAGCAGTGGGGTATCGGCAGCACGTCGCAGAAGGTCGCACAGACGGTTGGCAGCATCCTGACGGGGCTGGTAACCGGCAATGCAGGTCAGGCGGTCGCAGGCGGCCTTAATCCGTGGGCAGCGCAGCTGATTAAGAAGGAAACGACCGACGCTTCCGGCAACGTTGACGTGGCAACCAATGCCATGGCACATGCGGTATGGGGTGCGGTATCATCGCAGATGTCCGGGGGAAGTGCGGCAGCGGGTGCGGCGGGCGCGTTCAGCGGCGAGCTTGCCACACGCTATATTGCAGAGAAGTACTGGGGCGCGGACACGCCAGAGAAGATAGCGGCGCTGGGGCAGGAAGACCGCGAGCAACTGAGCCTGCTCGGCACGCTGGCGGCAGGACTGGCGGGCGGCATGGCGGGTAACAGCAGTGCTGCTGCGACGAGCGGCGCGATTGCCGGGAAGAATGCGGTTGAGAATAATGCGCTGAGCGTCCAGCAAAACCAGGATCGGGCCAACGAAATGACCCAGTGTCAGGGTGATGCCTGCAATGCCGTTATTGAAAAATATAAGAAAATAAATGCCGAGCAGCATGACAGCGTGGTGAACTGCTCCGGTGCTAAGGACTGTGTTGATAAAGCGAATGATGTTGGCAGGTTGCAAACTGAGTATGCTAACCGTACCAATGAGTTACTGGAAAAAGCCCGAGCTGATGGTGGTCTGAGTCCGGCAGCACAGAACGAGCTTTCCTTCCTTCAGGTAACGACGATCCAGCTAGAAGCGGACAGAAATGCAGCGATTCATAATGCGTTGATGTCTGGTGATTCGGAAGAGGCGAAGCAGCTTGCGATTAACTCGCTGGCTCAGGTGGTTGGAACCAGTGCTGCAGGGATTGCTGCTGGAATCGGGAAAAGTAAAGGAAGCGCGATGCCTGTTCCTACCCCAACCCGGGCTGAAAATGGCTTGGTTTATCAATCGAATGGTAAACATACGCCCGGGCAAGCCGGTTATAATAGAAACGCTGGAACAGAACCTACAAACTCTATTCAGTTGTTTAGTAATTCAGTAGAGAATGGGAAGAAAAGGTATGCATTGGACGAGAATGGCAATGTACATCAGTTTACGAATACAAATGATGGTTCGTGGCATTGGTCAGGGAGCACGGGAGATGCATCAGTCCCAATCAAAAAAAGCGATATACCCAATGCTGTTAAAAAAGAATTCGGGTTGCCTGGGAAATGGAGATAAATATGATTTTCGGTGATCCATATCGGTTTGCTATCTGGATAGAGTGTATTCCTCAATGGAGTGAATCCTATAAAAATGGTTTTTTTTATTTTTTTATAAATGGACATATGTATCCAGAAGATATAAGAACATCAACATTATTTGTTGATATTAATGATCTTATTGATGAAAAAAATGCTCTGCTTTCTTTTCCATGCAATGATGATATTTTCAAGGCCACTACAATTGAAGCTTTTAATGCCTTATTTAAACTGACATACCCAGAATCGACACAAGATGATGAATATCCTGAGCAGGTGTTAGATTTTTGCGTATCCCCTACAATAATCAATGAATCAGGGGCGTATTTTTTTGCTGTTTCAAATGAAAGTTTAGTGAGGATTGTTGGGGGGAAAATAACTGAGTTAGTTGATGGAGAAAACGGAAGAGCATGGGAGGACATAGAACAACCAAACCTTGAAGATATTACCATTCCAAAAAAAGAGATAAGTGAAATTATTGCGAGTTTGAAGAAATATTCGTCTGATTTACTTTAGTTATCGTTTTTAGTTTGGTATGAAGTGCCTGCCGGGATGCTTAGTTATAACGATGCACTCAGTTACCTTCTGTACGGTAAAGATGTATCGGAACTATCAGCCGATGACAAGATGCTGATTGCCAACATTGTAACGTTGTCAGGTGTGGCAGCGGGCTGTGCAGTTGATGGCAGCGCTGAGGTGAGCAGTGAGACTCTTCTGGTAGAACTGAGGTTGAGAATAACTATCTGAGCTGCACGGAAAAGAGCCGCCAGATAGAACTTAACTACAAAAAGAGCCTCACCCCGCAGGAGCAACAGAAACGCGACGCACTGAACCTCAAGGGTGCTTAAAACAATGTTTAGGCCAGATACTTCTGATCATGGATTTAAAACAAACTTGGATTACTTCAATGCGCAATAGTAATGGATTAAATGTATGCAGAGTATGTGGTGCTAAACAGTTGGAACCACCTTGGGGAGAGGATGGGCTGACACCTAGTTATGAGATATGCGACTGTTGTGGCGTTGAGTTCGGCTATGAAGATATGAATATTAACGCGTTAAAGCGATATCGCGAGAAGTGGCTTAAAAAAGGAGCTGTCTGGTTTAGAGAAAAGGAAAAGCCAGCTGTTTGGTCTTTAGATGAGCAATTAAAAAATATCCCTGAGCAATATCGTTAGATTTAATGTTACAAATCCCGGCCTTAGTGCCGGGATTTTACTTTATGGACCAGTCAGTTATCCTTTACTCGCCAGCCGGATGATTAACTGTCCCGGCCCGGTGATCACCTCGATCTTCTGCCCGGTCTTAAAGCCCAGCGCTTCCAGCCAGCGGCCTTTTATGGTCAGCTGTGGCAACGGGTTCGGCTGGCCTTTGTTAGGCCGGTATCCTACTTTGTAATAATGTGCCTGCGATGCGCTGGCGGTGGTTGTAGGCGTGCAGGTCTCTGGCTTATGATGCGTATCAGCCATAATCAACTCCTTCTTAGTTGCTTGTGGTCAGCGGCTGCTGCGGGTTGCCGCCCGCTTCAGCCGCGCTAAATATCGCTCGTTATGCGCTTCCTGTGCTTTTTTTCCTGTTTGAATATACACCTTCTGCTGCTCAAACTCGCTGAAAGCTGAGTAATAAACTGCGAGATGACTCTGAAAACGGATTCTTTTTTTCAGGTCTGCATTTCGCTTATCCCTTCTTCCTTTAGCCTCCCGGAATATCTGTTAAAGATAAACTTTCATACTGTATATCCATGTTAACCCGCCTTGACTCTGCATTACGGATTACGCCTCTGCTGATTATAAAGTCAGTCACAGTGGCGGCAGCGTTGGGATGTCCAATGGCGCCGGCATGGGCAAACAGATGCTTGCCAACGCCGCCTCCAACAGTGCCAGCACGCTGTTATCGGGTCTGAATAATAAAGGGCACGCCGAAGGCACCACCCAGGCCGCCGTGGCAAATGGCACAATCATTGTCCGCGATCAGAACAGGCAGACCCAGGACGTATCGGCGCTCAGCCGTGATACCGAACATGCCAACGACAGCATCAGCGCGATCTTTGACAAAGAGAAAGAGCAGAAGCGGCTTCAGACCGCTCAGTTAGCCGGTGAAATCAGCGGCCAGATGACAAATATCGTCACGACCTTGGGCGATATCAAAGGCCTTGAGGAGGCGAAGAAAAGCGCCGCACCGCTGAAGGAAAATGCCAGTGAGAAAGACCGGACGAAATGGCTGGACGATCTGAGACAAAGTGACGCTTACCAGCAGGAGATAAAGCAGTGGGGTATCGGCAGCACGTCGCAGAAGGTCGCACAGACGGTTGGCAGCATCCTGACGGGGCTGGTAACCGGCAATGCAGGTCAGGCGGTCGCAGGCGGCCTTAATCCGTGGGCAGCGCAGCTGATTAAGAAGGAAACGACCGACGCTTCCGGCAACGTTGACGTGGCAGCCAATGCCATGGCGCATGCGGTGTGGGGTGCGGTATCATCGCAGATGTCCGGGGGAAGTGCGGCGGCGGGTGCGGCAGGGGCGTTCAGCGGCGAGCTTGCCACCCGCTACATCGCAGAGAAATACTGGGGCGCGGACACGCCGGAGAAGATAGCGGCGCTGGGACAGGAAGACCGTGAGCAGCTGAGCCTGCTGGGCACGCTGGCGGCAGGACTGGCGGGCGGCATGGCGGGTAACAGCAGTGCTGCTGCGACGAGCGGCGCGATTGCAGGGAAGAATGCGGTTGAGAATAACTTCCTGCATGCTGAACAAATTGACGATTTTGCAGAAAAAGCAAAAGGCTGCTAAGTCCGTGGCGACTGCGGAAAAGTCGTTAAAGAAATGGAAGATCTAAGCCTTAAACAGCAGCAGGAAATGATAGCGGTATGTTCTTCTAATCCTTCCGCCTGTAAAGAAAAATATGGTGATATTCCCGCAAATGGAATGCTGGTACGTGAAGCAATCGATAGGGTCTTAGGCGCTGATGTACCGTCAAAAATGAAGAATGATATGTCTTCATTACTGGCGCAACAGATAGAAGCGGAAGGAGTTGTATCGAGTACAGAGTTTGCTAGCCGGCTCAAGAGCATTTACGGAATCGATAGTCAGCAGGCAGATCTTTTGGCAGCGGCTGCTTTAGGAGCTGTTACCGGTGGAATGGGTAAAAGTGGTAAATCTGAAGCAGGTAAAAACATCGTTGTTGTAGACTCAGGTAAAAAAGGAGCCTGGAACAAGACGATGAATAAGCCGGAACCGAACACGGTTTATAAGGTGGATGGTGATAAAACATTCCATACGGATGCACAAGGTCGGACTAGTCTAGCTGCAAGTACTTTGTCCCCGACGAAAAAAAGATCGCAATGGGTATCAGCAATGTAAAGCAGGGAAATGCGGAAATACGGAAATACGGGTGATGAAGGTGGGCATTTAATAGCCAGTATCTTTAATGGTCCAGGGGAGAAGTTGAATCTTGTTCCTATGGATGGAAATCTTAATAAAGGTGTCTGGAAAAGTATGGAAACTACTTGGGCTAAAGCGCTAAAAGATGGGAAACAGGTTGACGTTAAGATAGAGCCTGTTTACTCGGGAAATAATAAACGGCCTGATAGCTTTAGTGTGACATACTCTGTCGATGGTGGTCGCCCTGTCATTAAAGATATTAGCAATACTCCAGGGGGGGTAAAATGAACGAACTAGATGAGTTGCATAATAAAATTGGTCAGTTATTAGTGGATGCTGGGCCTGAAAATGCCAAAAATATTATTGTTCGTGCAAATCTACCTCTGGATGGTGAGTCGTGCGAATATGAATATGATTATATTGATCAGGAGGATGAAAGTGACTGGTTTGTACCTGATAAGTTAGCCAGTTACGACCTTCGTCTTCTGTTGGTTGAGATGAGGGATTTTTATATTAAGAATAATATGACTAACGGAAAACCCGCGTGGACCTCTTGTGAAATAACCGTTGATATACCGGAAGAGAAAATAAACATCAGCTTCCTGTATGATGATTAATAAGAAATCCCAGCCAAATCCGGCTGGGATTTTACTTTTATCAGTAAGTTACCCTTCAGTCACCAGCCGGATAATCAACTGTCCCGGCCCGGTGATCACCTTGATCTTCTGCCCGGTGGTAAATCCCAGCGCTTCCAGCCAGCGGCCCTTGATAGTGAGTTGGGGCAGGGGATTCGGCTGGCCCCTATTAGGCCGATATCCGACTCTGTAATAATGCGCAGCGGTTGTGGCCGTGCGTGTTCCTGACTTATGATGCTTATCAGCCATAATTAACTCCCGTATAGTTAGTTGTGGTCAGCGGCTGCTGCGGGTTGCCCCCCGCTTCAGCCGCGCTAAATTCTCTTCTTGGGCTCTTCCTGTTCCGTTTTCACCTGTTCAAAGATACACCTTATGTCGGGAAAACTCGCTGAAAGCTAAGACATAAAATGCGAGTCGCCTCTGAAAAATGGATTCTTTTTCCCGGTCTGCAATTCGCTTATTACTTCGTCCTGTAGCCTTCTGGAATATCAGTTGCGGGCGGGCTTTCATGCTATAAATCCGCGTTAACCTGTCTTCAGTCTGTCTTCCTGATTACCCACGTATCGCCGCCGAAAATGATAACGAAAAGATTTCCCTGCTGTTGAAAATAGCGGCAGCAATGAGCGCTTCCGTCAGCGGTAGCCCGGAAGTGACAGCTACTATCTGAGCGGGATCGATCAGCGATTTGTTAATCAGACCGTCACGCCGCCAGATGGCACACAGAAGACTGATGCCGGAACATGCATCACCGCCAGCAGTGGCTTCAGCTTTACGTTCGGCAGTATGACCGGCTCAGCTGGCCTGAGCCTGAGCCTGAGCCAGAGCAAAGTGAACAGTGAGTACGCCAGCGTTGGCGATCAGAGCGGCCTGTTTGCAGGGAATGGCGGCTATGACATCTATGTTGGCAACCACACCCAGCTGAATGGCGCGGTCATCGCCTCAACGGCGCAGTCCGCGAACAATGCGCTCTCCACTAGTACGCTGGGCTGGTCTGACATCGACAACCACGCTTCTTACAAAGCCAGCAGCTCATCGATCAGCATGAGTGGAGGCTATGAACAAAAGCAAATGTCAGGGGGCGCGATACCCACCTCTGCAAATACTCATGGCAGTGCATCCGGCACCACCCGTTCAGCCGTGTCGGACGGTTCCATAACGGTACGTAGCGGTCAGGCTCAGATACAGAACGTCGCGGACCTGAGCAGAGATACCGACAACGCCAACGGTCATATCGATAAGATATTCGACAAAGATAAAGTCGCCAGCAAGCTTGAGTTCGCTCAGGGAATCCAGGAGCTGGGCCAGCGTGTAGCAGGCGATGTCAGCAGCTATCAAATGCAGGCAGCTGAAAAAGAGACCTTAGAACGGTTGCTAAAAGCGAACCCGCAAAATGCCACTTTATCCAGGGCGGCATTAAACGATCTGATTGTAAAAGATGCGGGATATAAGGCGGTTGCAGAAAAGTGGGGCACAGGCGGCAGCTATTCCATGGCGGCAGCAGCGGTGACCGGCGTGCTGGGCGGCCTTGGCGCAAGCAACCTGGGCGCAGCCGCAGCAGGTGGGATGGCACCGTATATCGCCAATAAAATCAAGCACGCTACCAGCACATTTGTTAACGGACAGGAGCAGACTAACGTCCTGGCTAACACCATGGCGCACGCGGTCGCAGGTGCAGTGCTGGCTCAGCTGGCAGGAAACAGCGCAACAGCGGGTGCAGCCGGGGCAGCAGGTGGCGAGTTGATGGCCAGAGCGATCATCAGCTCAATGTATCCTCGCAAACAGGCCAGCGACCTGACGCAGGATGAGAAGCAGGTTGTCAGCGCGCTCGGCCAGTTAGCCGCGCAGTTGTCTGCGGGTTTAGCATCCGGTTCTGTTGAGGGTGGCATTCAGGGGGCGGTTGCCGGAAAGAATGCGGTTGAGAATAATGCGCTGTCAGCCACAGACGATAAGAAACGTCAGGATGCGAAGTGGTCACTGCCTTATCTGGACGGTGAAAAGAAACAGCAGGCAGAGAGGTTAATCAGTGACCTGAATGCGAAGGACAAGGCATTCGATGCAGCGCTAGACTCAGCCTGTAAAGGACTTTCTTCAGCAGCCTGCCAGGAACTGGCAGCGATGTCGAAGAGCTATGACCAGCAACTCGACGGCCAATATATCGGCACGATGGGCAGCGTATATAAAGAAGGGAAAGGTCATGTTGACGCGCTGATGTGGCAGTATGCCTCGGCGGATGCGAAAGCGGAGCGTGAAGCTAATGTTAACCGTATCGCTGAAAACTGGGGTGTGAGTAAGGAAACAGCAGACGGCCTTTATACCGCGATGGCTGGCGTTCATACCACGGCGGCGATTGGTGGCGCGATTTATGGAATGAAGGGTACAGGAGCAAGTGGTGAGAATGCTGGCTCTATAAAAAATGTTAACCCAGGATACCCGGAACCAGGGAGAAAACATAACTGTGTGAACTGTTCTGTTGCCACTGATGCTACTTTGGCTGGAAATCCTGCATCGGCGTTGCCTGTGAATCATAATAACGGTATCCCGTTGGCCGTTTTGGAAAACCAATATGGGACGAAATTTAAATATATTTCTTCGTCCGAAAGCATTACACAGCAAATGTCAAGTGCAGGCTCTGGTTCCCGAGGAATTGTTTTTGGTTCATATGGGCCAGGTCAACCTGGACATGTGTTTAATGTTGTAAACCAGAACGGAACAGTTCGATTCCTTGATGGGCAAACAGGTAAGTCTGCTGATCTCAGCCAGTTTAAATCATTCCAATTATTGAGGACGAACTAATGGTTAATTTTAGCGAGGCCGTAGAAAAAGCGACGGAATATTTAAAAAATACTGATATTCCGGTTGTTATTACCCTTCAGGGACGTTTTTCTGAAGGATGGTTTTTTTGTTTTCAATCTCGAGAATATCTGGAGACGGGAGAGTTTTCTGCTCAACTCGTAGGTAATTCGCCATTTCTTGTTGATAAAGATACAGGTGAAATACATGAACTTGGGACGGCGTATCCTATTGAAAAGTATTTACAAGAATACGAAGAAAAGAAAAATAATCTAAGTTAGAAATATCCCGGCTACCGAGCCGGGATGTGATTATCTATCGATTACACCTAGGCCGGCCGGATGATCAACTGTCCCTGCCCGGTGATCACCTCGATCTTCTGCCCGGTCCTAAATCCCAGCGCTTCCACCCAGCGGCCCTTGATGGTGAGCTGTGGCAGCGGGTTCGGCTGGCCCTTTTCAGGTCGATGGCTCACTTTGTAATGATGCGCCCGCGATTCACTGGTGGCGGTTTTAGGCGTGTGGGTCTCTGACTTATGATGCGTGTCACCCATAATCAACCCCCTGGCAGTTGGTTATGGGCTGCGGGCTTGGGCGCTCGAAATTTTACTGACCGGCGCAGCAAATACTCAGGAGAGCAGCGGTAAGAACAGCAGCAGCGGCGGCGGGGTGGGCGTCAGTATGGGTGCCGGCCAGGGCAGTGCAGGCATCAGTATTTTTGCCAGCATCAATGGCGCCAAAGGCAAAGAGAGCGGCAACGGCACGCGATGGACTGAGACCACACTGGACAGTGGCGGCAGACTTAACCTCACCAGCGGGCGCGACACCACACTGGAGGGCGCTCAGGTCAGCGCTGACCAGGTCATCGCAAACGCAGGCCGCGATTTAACCCTGACCAGCCAGCAGGACAGCGATCGTTACGATTCAAAACAGACCAGCTACGGCGCGGGCGGCAGCTTTACCTTTGGTTCGATGACGGCTTCCGGATATGCCAGCATCAATCAGGATAAAATGCACAGCAACTACGACAGTGTGCAGGAGCAAAGCGGTATCTATGCCGGTAAAGGCGGCTTCGATATCACCGTCGGCAATCACACGCAGCTTAACGGTGCAGTGATTGCCAGCCAGGGTGATGCCGCAGATAACCGTCTGGATACCGGCACGCTGGGCTTCAGCGACATCGGTAACGCTGCTGACTATAAAGTCAGTCACAGCGGCGGCAGCATTGCGCTGTCGAATGGCGCTGGCATGGGGAAACAGATGCTTGCAAACGCCGCCTCCAACAGTGCCAGCACGCTGTTATCGGGTCTGAATAATAAAGGGCACGCTGAAGGCACCACCCAGGCTGCCGTGGCCAATGGCACCATCATTGTCCGCGATCAGAACAGGCAGAAGCAGGACGTATCGGCGCTCAGCCGTGACACTGAGCATGCTAACGACAGCATCAGCGCGATCTTTGACAAAGAGAAAGAGCAGAAGCGGCTTCAGACCGCTCAGTTAGCCGGTGAAATCAGTGGCCAGATGACAAATATCGTCACGACCATGGGCGATATCAAAGGCCTTGAGGAGGCGAAGAAAAGCGCCGCACCGCTGAAGGAAAATGCCAGTGAGAAAGACCGGACGAAATGGCTGGACGATCTGAGACAAAGTGACGCTTACCAGCAGGAGATAAAGCAGTGGGGTATCGGCAGCACGTCGCAGAAGGTCGCACAGACGGTTGGCAGCATCCTGACGGGGCTGGTAACCGGCAATGCAGGTCAGGCGGTCGCAGGCGGCCTTAATCCGTGGGCAGCGCAGCTGATTAAGAAGGAAACGACCGACGCTTCCGGCAACGTTGACGTGGCAGCCAATGCCATGGCGCATGCGGTGTGGGGTGCGGTATCATCGCAGATGTCCGGGGGAAGTGCGGCGGCGGGTGCGGCAGGGGCGTTCAGCGGCGAGCTTGCCACCCGCTACATCGCAGAGAAATACTGGGGCGCGGACACGCCGGAGAAGATAGCGGCACTGGGGCAGGAAGACCGTGAGCAGCTGAGCCTGCTGGGCACGCTGGCGGCAGGACTGGCGGGCGGCATGGCTGGCAATAGCAGTGCTGCGGCGACGAGCGGCGCGATTGCCGGGAAGAATGCGGTAGAGAATAACTCTCTCGGCGATATCGCCCAAGCGCAGTCTGAAGGTAAAACGCTGGAGCAGAAAGCCGGTGAGCAGGTTGAAGCCGAAAACGAGCGCTATAAAGAGGCCAACTGCGGCGGCATGAGCGTAGAAGCCTGCTCGGTGAAGATGTACACTGAGCGGCGTGAAGCGCTGAAAGATATGGCGTCAGCGGGTGCAGAGTTTGGCAGCGACTTTATACCTGTTTATGGCGACATCAAGAGCTTTGCGGAAGCGCAGTCGGCTCTTGATTATCTTGCGGCTGCAATCGGTATAATTCCCGGCGCGGGAGATGCGGCAGGAAAGGTCATCAAGGCCGCAGAAACGGCGCTGAAGAAAGGGGATGTTGCTGAAGCTTCTAAGCTAATAAATAAGGCCAGTGATGAAGTTGGATCAGCGACCTATTTTGGTCAGCAACGTAAATACTGGAGTGCTGATCCAGTTAACATTAACGGAAATAAAGTTTACCAAAGGAATGACTTGTTTGATCCTAATGCAGTAGATTCAAGAGGAAGAACTAATATTCAAAGGATGGAGAAAGGATTGGCTCCTTTGGATGCAAATGGCCAATCAGTAAACCTTCACCATATGCTGCAAAAACAAGATGGCCCCATAGCAGAAGTTACTCAGAGTTTCCATAAAGATAATCATAGCGTTATTCATATTAACGATAACAGCATACCTTCAGGTATCAATCGTAATGAATTTAATAAATGGCGTTCTGATTACTGGAAGCAAAGGTCAACTGATTTTAAAAAGTAGGTTATGATGAGTATTGATAACGTTAAAAAAGCAATCTCTTTAATAAATCAGCACCAGGATAGTGCTGATTTTGAAGGAACCAAAGAAGACGGTTTGATTACTCTTGCGGAAAAAACGCTAGGTATTAAATTCCCTGATAGTTATAGGTTTTTCCTAGAAAAACTAGGCTGTGGTGATATCGCAGGACAGGAATTTTATGGAATCATCAAAGCAGATTTTATTAACTCTGGAATACCTGATGCTATATGGTTAACCATGAAGGAACGTCAGGAGTCAAATTTACCTAATAACTATGTAGTTATAAATTCGACAGGCGATGGTGATTACGTTGTGTTAGACTGCGGCAATGATGAGAAAAATAAAGTTTTTCTGTGGATGCCGGGTATAAAAAACCAACAAGCTGCTTTTAAACCATATTATGATGATTTTGGTGATTTTTTCTTCGATCAGATATCTACAGCATTAAATTAATAAATATCCCGGCCATCGCGCCGGGATATTTTTACCTGCCGCCTACTCCTCAGCCAGCCCGATAATCAGCTGCCCTATCTCCGGGATCACCTCGATCTTCTGCCCGGTGGTAAATCCCCGCGCTTCCAGCCAGCGGCCTTTAATGGTCAGCTGCGGCAGCGGGCTCGGCTGGCCTTTATCAGGCCGGTATCCCACTTTGTAATAATGCGCCTGCGTTTCACTGGCGGCGGTTGTGGCCGTGCGGGTCTCTGGCTTATGATGCGTGTCAGCCATAATCAACTCCTCGATAGTTGCTTGTGGTCAGCGGTTGCTGCGGGTTGCCGCCCGCTTCAGCCGCGCTAAATATCGCTGGTTATGCGCTTCCTATGCTATTTTTTTCCTGTTTGAATATACACCTTCTGCTGCTCAAACTCGCTGAAAGCTGATTAATAAACTGCGAGATGACTCTGAAAACGGATTCTTTTTTCAGGTCTGCATTTCGCTTATCCCTTCTTCCTTTAGCCTCCCGGAATATCCGTTAAAGATAAACTTTCATACTGTATATGCATGTTAACCCGCCTTGACTCTGCATTGCGGATGGAGCCTCTGCTGACTATAAAGTCAGTCACAGCGGCGGCAGCATTGCGCTGTCGAATGGCGCTGGCATGGGTAAACAGATGCTTGCTAACGCCGCCTCCAACAGTGCCAGCACGCTGTTATCGGGTCTGAATAATAAAGGGCACGCCGAAGGCACCACCCGGGCCGCCGTGGCAAATGGCACTCTCATTGTCCGCGATCAGAGCAGGCAGACCCGGGACGTATCGGCGCTCAGCCGTGATACTGAACATGCCAACGGCAGCATCAGCGCGATCTTTGACAAAGAGAAGGAGCAGAAGCGGCTTCAGACCGCTCAGCTAGCCGGTGAAATCAGCGGCCAGATGACAAATATCGTCACAACCATGGGCGATATCAGAGGGCTTGAGAAAGCGCAGAGTGCGAAGAACGCAGAAACGCTGCCCGCCGGAGCAACTGAAAAACAGTGGGGAGAGTGGCTGGAGAAAATGCGTGATTCGCCAGAGTATCAGGCGGAGATAAAGCAGTGGGGTATCGGCAGCACGTCGCAGAAGGTCGCACAGACGGTTGGCAGCATCCTGACGGGGCTGGTAACCGGCAATGCAGGTCAGGCGGTCGCAGGCGGCCTTAATCCGTGGGCAGCGCAGCTGATTAAGAAGGAAACGACCGACGCTTCCGGCAACGTTGACGTGGCAGCCAATGCCATGGCGCATGCGGTGTGGGGTGCGGTATCATCGCAGATGTCCGGGGGAAGTGCGGCGGCGGGTGCGGCAGGGGCGTTCAGCGGCGAGCTTGCCACCCGCTACATCGCAGAGAAATACTGGGGCGCGGACACGCCGGAGAAGATAGCGGCACTGGGGCAGGAAGACCGTGAGCAACTGAGCCTGCTGGGCACGCTGGCGGCAGGACTGGCGGGCGGCATGGCGGGCAACAGCAGTGCTGCGGCGACGGGCGGCGCGATTGCAGGGAAGAATGCGGTTGAGAACAACTCTCTCGCTGATATAGCTCAGGCGCAGGCTGAAGGCAAAACGGTTGAGCAGAAGGCTGGTGAGTACGTTGAGGTCGAAAACGAACGCTATAGGAAGGCCAACTGCGACGGGATGAGCGCCGAAGCCTGCTCGGTGAAAATGTACGAAGAGCGGCGTGAGGCGCTGAAAGATACAGCGTTACTGGGCGCTGACTTCGTGCCGGTTGTAGGCGACATCAAGAGTTTTGCCGAGGCGCGGAGTGCGCTGGATTATCTTGCGGCTGCAATCGGTATTATACCCGGCGCAGGTGATGCGGCAGGAAAGGTCATCAAGGCCGCAGAAACGGCGCTGAAGAAAGGGGATGTGGCTGAAGCATCGAAGTTGATTAATAAGGCCAGTGATCAAATTCAGGCAGTTAAGCCGCTAGATGTTGGTTCATTTAAAGAACTCAAAGATCGTGCCGTGGTTGGTGATGGACTGGAGCACGATCATATCCCATCATTTGCTGCTATTCGTCAGGCAAAAGAAAATGAGTTGGGAAGAAAGTTAACTCCAACTGAAGAAAAAAGCCTATACAATAATGCAACAGCTATTGAAGTACCTAAAGATGTACATCAGGCAGGCCGTACTTATGGTGGTAAAAATACGCCATCCCTAATAAAACAAGATGCCATAGATCTTTGTGGTGCAGAATGTCGCGATACAGATTTACATAGAAAAAATATGCTAAACCGAGGATATGATCCTAAACTTGTTGATGATGCTATAATAGAAATCAAAAAAAGAAATTCTCAAACAGGAGTAACAAAATAATGTTGATGTGGGATGAGTTTATTAAGTTATTAGGCTGCAAAAAATTCGATGATAATTTTATTAATATTTCAAGTGATTTTAATGAGTTGCCTAAGATTGAGGAGAGTGTTTTAGGTGACAGGAGCTACTATTCATTTTTACAGTCTGGTGTTTTATTTTTGTTAGAAGATAAAATTATCGATCAAATTACATTTTACGCAACAAAGGATGAGGGGTTTTCTGAGTATGAAGGGGATTTACCATTATCAATTGATAGTTCGGAGCATAAGGCTGTTCAAATGCTAGGCCACCCCTTAGATTCTGGTGGTGGAAAAATGGATGCACTTATGGGTTATATTGATCGTTGGATAAGGTATGAAAAAGAGGGATATAAGCTACATCTACAATTTAATCAGAATGATAGATTATCCAGGGTTACTCTTATGAGATCGGTATAAATTCCTATCTAATCCGTAACGCCGATCATTTAAGGCAGAAATGATCGGTTGAATGAGGCGATGGCTGTGTGAAAATCCATAATTTCATCATGAATGATTACAAATTTTTAAGCTCACTTCCTACCTCGATGATCGGGCTACTCTTATTGCCTCTGTTATACCGCATCCAGTCTGCACCCAGAGCTTGTGGAAATGACTGAATAAGCTCTTTCAATGGATAAATGCGATAAGTAATAGCAATTTAATCATAGATGGTCATGATATACATACAGAATCTGATGTTTATAGTACTCTGACTGAGTTGATGGATTTTGGTCCATAATATGGCAGGGATCTGGATTCCTTATGGGATCGCCTGAGTACAGATTGGAAGGCCAATAAAAATAACATGGCATCATTCAGATTTATCAAAAAAAAGGCTCGGAAAGCGATTTGATAAAATTATCCAGATTTTCTAACGGACAAAGCAACAGGATATAAAATTTTGCTGTGAAGATAAATTTGAATACTTTCTAAAATGACCTATGATAAATATTAAGGCCATCTATTGAAAATTCTTCCGCATCTTCCCCAAATCTAAAAGATAAAAGCCTCATACTTTCGCAGCAGGCTTTTATCTCCCAATTGCATCATACTCAGTGCATTAACTGACTGACCAGCCCGGTGAGATCGGCTTTTTTATCAATCACACCTGCAGATGACGCTTTATCCACCAGCTGTGGCAGATATTTTGCCAGCAGGTTCAGTGCATCGCTGGTGTTGATACCCATCCGCGCAGCCAGTTGCTCAATCGCTTCGGAGTTAATCATCTTCTTCACCAGATCGCTGCTCAGGGCAACGTTCTGCTGATCGCCCAGCCAGGAGTTAACCACCTCGCTGTACTCACCGCTCTGAAGATGGCTTACGATGGTGTGTAAACCGCCTTGCTGTTCCACCCACTCCAGTACACCTTTCACTTCCTGACTGGTCTGAGTATTCAGGCCGCACATCGCCAGCACCGTTTCCAATAAACTCATTTTATTTCCCCTGAATAGTGATCGCTTAAGACTGTTTACATGCTCTGATTTTATGAATGACAAACAGCACAATAATTGAACCCAGGGTTGCAATCGCAATGCTGTAAATATTGAAACCACTGACCTTGCCAAAGCCCAGAGCCGTACTGGCGACACCGCCAATCAGTGCGCCGATAATACCCAGAATCATGGTCATGAAAATGCCCATATGTTCTTTACCTGGCATAATACATCTGGCGATAATACCGGCGAGCAGACCAAATACAACCCATGACAATATACCCATCATTACCATCCTTCTTTTTATATAAATTACTGCACGTTTAGCAGTGGTTTAATCCGAAACATAAAAGCAGGTGTATCGTACGCCGCGTAGTATTTGTCTGGCAATCCTGTTTTTTTAATTAAACTAAACGTATCGGAAACGATAGGGGAGTAATTATGAGCATTCTGGATAATATTAAAAATATTGGCGATGAGTTGTTACATAGCGTTGATAAAAATGTTGAGAATAAGACTGATGCCTCAATATCAGGTGTTCGCACATATACGGTGAAATCCGGGGACACGCTCAGCGCAATCGCTAAGCAACTTTATAATGACGCATCAAAATATATGAAAATCTTTGAGGCGAATAAAAATATCCTCAGCAACCCGGATAAAATTGCGCCGGGTCAGGTATTGACTATTCCTGAGTAATAATTCGCCGGGAGTACGAGCCAGCCAGAGCAGGGATTGCCCGGCTGGTTTCTTGCATTTATAACCGCCGGATTCACCAGGAATATGCAGGTAACAGCAGGCGGATCCGGATGCTAATCAGAAAGAACGAGAAAATCGGGAGTACTGAAAAGCAAAAAGCCCGCTCAGGTTTCCCTGAGCGGGCTTTTCTAATTCTGGCTCCTCTGACTGGACTCGAACCAGTGACATACGGATTAACAGTCCGCCGTTCTACCGACTGAACTACAGAGGAATCGTTTGAACGAGGCGAATATTAGCGGCGTCGCACTGAGGTGTCAACAGCAAAAAAGACATTATCATTCAACTGGCTAGCTTTAACGCAATGCGATCGGGATTTAAGCAGTTTGAGCCGTTTCAGATGTCATCCGGCTCAGGGGATCCTGCTGGTAAAACTGGCGCAGATGCTGATACATGGCGGGAAAACGTTCTGCCAGCAGAAGCGGAGCCGTAAAGAAATATTCAGAGAGTACAGCGAAACACTCTGCCGGATCGCTGGCGGCGTAGGGATCAATGGTCGCAGCCTGTTCGCCTGCCAGTTCCACTTCACTCTCAATCTCTGCCATCGCGGCTCGCAAATCCTTTTCCCACTGGGCTACGTCACGCAGCGGCATGACCGGAACACCGCTGGTATAACCGCTGCCGCGCGCATCCAGTTTGTGTGCCACCTCATGAATCACCAGATTAAAGCCGGAGAGATCGAATGAATCCTGAATATCGAGCCAGTTGAGGACGACCGGTCCCTGGGTCCAGCTCTGTCCGGCATGAACGGCAGGTGCGCTGTGAACCAGCCCATCTTCATCCTGCCACTGATCGTCAACCTCAAACGGCTCGGGATAGATCAGCACCTCATGAAAACCGTCCAGCCACTCCAGACCCAGCTTCAGCACTGGCAGAGAGAAGAGCAGGGCGATCCGCACGCTGCGCAGTTCATCCAGTTGAGCACCCCCGAGAGGCACCAGTTTTTTCTGTTGCAGAAAGCGCCTTGCCAGCTCCACCAGCGCCTGCTGTTCAGCCTCATCCAGCGGGCTGAAGACAGGCTGTGACAGCCCCTGTTGCCACGGCAGGGCCGCCAGCATGGTGTCGTTATGCGTTTTCCAGGGCCATTTAAACATCGCAACTCCTGCACAGAACCGGGCTATGTCGTTATCCTGACGCGGCAGACATAAAAATGCCAGCATCGAATGCTGGCATCTTCTGTCTGACTTCAGGGCTGAAGGCTGTCTATTCAACCCGTTAGCGCAGCCGTTGTCTGTGATTCAACCCGCAAAGCGCAGGGTTGAGGGATTACCTGCGTTCAACGCGCTGAAATTCAATGACCCAGACCCAGGGATTCACTTCCCAGCTGGTTGCGCCATACTGCTTTTCCCAGGCTTTACGATACGCCTCTTTAGGCGACTCAGAATTAACGTTCATGGTGAAGAAGTTATTAAGGAAATGCGAGTCGGTCTGTACGCCCTCCGCCATAATGTCATCTTCACTGATATCCTGAATCTTCTCCGCGCGCACGCCGGTGATTTCGAGGTTGATACGACTGGCCCAGCGCGGCATGTGGATGGCGGTCTGCCAGCCAAACTCTTCGGCTTCCGGGGTGCTCATCGCATGCTGACCCAGCTCATTGCTGTCGGCACGATACTGGCAATATTCCGGCAGGCGAAACGGCGTCGGATCACGTTCATATTCGGCCAGATCGCTTTCTGGCACCATCGGGCCACGCCAGGTTTCACGCACCCAGAGGATGTCACCCGGCTTGCCGTAGGGGCACTGATAGCTGATGTCCGCCATCGACATCATCTTGTAGCCATGCAGATGGTTAGCACTCACATCAAAAGCATGTACGCCCTCGTGATGATCCTGCCCCGGCCCGAAAGCCTGAGTTTTCATAATGCGCCGGGTTTGTGTTTGCTGGCCAACCAACAGGGCACGAACACGCTGTTCGGAAAAAAGAATCGGCCGTTCTTTCATGGATTACCTCTTTTTATTAGTAGAACCCGGTTACTGCTGTAAACGTCCATTTGCTTCACATCTGAGAATTATCATAAAAGCTTTAAATCATTTTGCTTAATAATTTGTCGCCTGACAGTCACTTCAAAATTGTCACGTTGGGTGTTAAAAACCAGCAAAATGCAAAAAGCGCACCAAAGCTTATCACGCAATCGGCAGAACGCGACGAACAGCCCGGATACAGTACGTTATAACGGTAAAAATAGGAACCTTTTCAGATTTTTTCACCTGCTATTGCCCACACTTTTACAATTAAATGCGTGACAAAAAAAGGTTAAGCCCGACAGGTTTAGCTGGTTGAGAATGAATCAAACATTACTGCTGTTAAACTAATTTTCTTAGCAGCAATTCACTGAGGAAAGGCTTAAAACCGCCGAAATTGCGGTATTTATGTAACAGAGATGCTATACAGATGATCCAGATCTCATTTTTCTGCCCGAAATAGCTGGCAGCACTGCTCTTTTCAACAGCACTGTAAAAAAGGTGTCATTAGCCAGTCGCTATGATGGCTTGCCGTTTGCGCACTGATCACGACAGAGAATCCGCTGTCGATCACTACAGGGAGATAGATTATGTCACTCACACTCTGGCAATCCCGCTATGAAAGCTGGTTTCAGGCGAACTGGATCCACGACGACGGCGCGCACGATATCGCCCATCTGCGACGCGTCTGGATGAGCGCGCAGCGAATCATGACAGGCACGAAGGCGGACCCGCTGGTGGTGCTCACCGCCTGCTATTTTCATGATGTAGTGAATCTTCCAAAGAATCATCCGGAACGGCATCTCGCCTCAACGTATGCAGCCGCGGAAACGCAGCGCATTCTGCAGCAGGATTTTCTCGATTTCCCGGCAGAAAAGATTGATGCCGTGATGCATGCAGTTAAAACCCACAGTTTCAGCGCCGGTATCCCGCCAGAGACGCTCGAAGCCAGAATCGTTCAGGATGCAGACAGGCTCGAATCGCTGGGCGCAATCGGGCTGGCGCGGGTCTTTTACACGGCCGGTGCACTGAATCGTCCATTATTCGACAGTCAGGATCCGCTGGGTAAAGATCGCGAGCTGAATGATGTTAAGTGGACGCTGGACCATTTCCAGAAGAAGCTGCTGCGCCTGCCGGAAACCATGCATACCGAAACCGGCCGCATGCTGGCTGAGCATAACGCCGATTTCCTGGTGCGCTATATGGCGAAGCTGTATGCCGAGCTTCAGGGCAATCTGGTGGGGATGGATGAGGGCGTGCTGCGGGATTTTACTCCATTGAAAACTGAATATTAAATTTTTATGACAGTATGTTAATCGATACGGTCATCCGGTAGCGTGTGAGCAATAACAAAAAGGAGCTGCCCGATGACCGAAACTGTTAATTTAACGATTAAAATTGATCCCGAACTGAAAGAAACGATTAAACAGCTGGCGCTGGAAAACCAGGTTTCAATGAGCCAGGAAATTGTGCAGCGTTTGCAGGCCAGTCTCGAAACGCATCCGCATCCCGCCATTGATAATCAGGACATCACTGAAGAGGGGACTGAGGGATCCAGTGCCGCTGACGTGAAGACCGATGCATTAAGTGCAACAGAGCTGAAGCAGATTCGGCTGCTGCTGAAGAAGCAGAGCAAGAAGAAAAAATAAAACAGAAACCCGTCGCCAGACGGGTTTTTTCATTTCAGGGTTTGATGAAACCCGCTAAATCTGGCCGCAACTCAATACCTCAGCGCGCAGGGAACAGGGTCAGATAAGGAAAGCGTCCCGCGCCATGGACGGCGCGGGCCGAGCGGTCATGGATGACAGTTTTTGCGTCTTTCCGATCTGACCCTGTTCCCTGAGCAGGCTCGTTCTCACCGCTAATCTGGCCAGGTTTTACAGAAACCTGAAACCCGTCGCAAGACGGGTTTTTTTATTTCAGTTCGATGACGACTTCAACTGACGAATATGCGGCAGCAACAGCTGAGCCACCGCTGCAAACACCGGCACCACCACCGAGTTACCAAACTGCTTATAGGCCTGGGTATCTGAAACCGGAATGCGGAACGGCTCGCGACCCGGCACATCAAAGCCCATCAGGCGCGCGCATTCGCGCGGGGAAAGGCGGCGTGGTCGACGCGCCATATTATCCGCATCCTGAAACTCCGCTTCGCCCAGCGCACTGTCCCAGCCGCGATCAATCAGAATCTCTGAGCCATCTTTGTAGTAACGCGCTGACAGCGTCCGCACGCAGCAGTCAGGATTGCGCGGATCGTTGAGGCCAAAGCCAAAGCCATTACCTTTGGCTTTATGTTTTTTCGCATACTGGTAGAGGTAGCGCCACAGCACCGGTGACAGGATATATTTGTCGTCCGGCGCACTCTCCAGCAGGCTCTGCAGGCTGGGGACCTGCGCCGGGTAGAAACGGCGGATATCGCGCAGCGTAAAGTCCTGCTTTTTCAGGTCACGGCGAATCCCCACCAGCACAATGCGTTCGCGATGCTGCGGCAGGAAGTTGCGCGCATCGATCACTTTGGCATCGGGGCTGCTGGCTCCGGCATCGGCCACGTCATAGCCCAGCTCATCCAGCGTCTCCATGATAATGGCGAAGGTGCGGCCCTTATCGTGGCTTTTGAGGTTTTTCACATTCTCCAGCACAAAAAATGGCGGCTTCTTGGCAGCCAGAATGCGCGCAACATCGAAAAACAGCGTGCCCTGTACCTGACACTCAAACCCGTGGGCGCGGCCCAGCGCATTTTTCTTGCTGACCCCCGCCAGCGAAAAAGGCTGGCAGGGAAAACCGGCCAGCAGCACCTGATGGTCAGGGATTGCCGCATCAATCGCGCGGTATATCGCTTCATCGTCAGTCAGACCTTCAGGCTGGGTCACCTGACGAATATCGGTATTGAAGTGATGCTCCAGCGGATCGCTGTAGTGATTGGCTTTGTAAGTGCGAACCGCCTCTTTATTCCATTCACTGGTGAACACACACTTACCGCCGATCGCCTCGAATCCTTTACGGATGCCGCCAATCCCGGCAAAGAGATCGATAAAACGAAACTCAGGGTTATCATAGTGGGCGGGCCGGGTCGGCAGCAGACTCTGCAACAGCGACAGCTCCGCCTCACACAGCGGTGGCAGGACGCTTTTACCCTGACGAATCCGGTTCAGCAGGGCCGGCGTCCAGCAGGAAAATCCTGCCTGCTGCAGTCGGGCCGTGAGATCACGAACCGAATAGATGTCCAGCACCTGTCTAAAGAGTTCAGACGCATCAGCAGATGAAAGTGCAGCAGAGAGTGGTTCAGCGAGGGCGGCGGGATGCATGCGTTTTTCCTTAACAGTAAGGAGCCTATGCTAACACTCCAGAGGCTGCGAGGAAATTGCCGGGATGTGCCCTGTGTCAGACCGCCGGAAAGTTCTGTTTTTGCGGCGTAATCTCCGAAGTCGTCCGGCGACAGCTTTCGCTTTTCGCGGCGCAGGCTAAAGTTACAGAACCAGCAAAAAAGGAGACGTTATGGCTGATGTTCACTCCAGCGAAACACGCAGCAAAAATATGCGTGCCATTCGCGCTCAGGATACGGCCATTGAGCAACGTATTGCGCTGCTGCTGAAAGATCGGGGATTCAGTTTTCGCGTGCAGGATAAAAATCTGCCGGGACGGCCTGATTTTGTTCTGACCGAACAGCAGGCGATTATTTTTGTTCATGGCTGCTTCTGGCATCGTCATCACTGCTATCTGTTTAAGCTGCCGGCGACGCGCACAGAATTCTGGACCGGAAAAATTAACAGCAATGTTGAACGTGACCGGCGTTATGTGCGCCAGCTGCAGGAAAGCGGCTGGAAAGTGCTGATCATCTGGGAGTGTGCGCTACGTGGCAAACTGCGCCTGGCGGATCAGGATCTGCTGGAGCGGCTGGAGGAGTGGCTGCTGGCGATGCCGGAGAGTGCGGAGATCGACCATCAGGGCATTCATCATTACAACGCCGATTGCTAATCAGAGACATAATTGGTTAGATCGGCGCTTTCTCCGTGGCAAGGATCCTGAAATGAGCAGCATAAAACTGACGGTAAAACGCCTTTACCAGATTCGTGACGAGCGGATGGTGAATACCAAAGCGACCGCGCGGGTTTACTGTGGTGACAGGCTTATCGCCACGGAGGAGATCACCGGTATGACTGAAAGCCCGGTCAGCAAATATCTGCATGCTGAAGGAGCAGCAGGCGAGACGGTGCGGGTAGAGTGGGATTGTGAGGGCATCGCGGAGATGACTGTTACGGAAATTGAGCGCTGCCCATGTTGTCAACATAACGAACCAGACTAAGGATAAGATTTTGGCGGGAACCAGTTTACTGACTTTACTTGATGATATTGCAACACTTCTGGACGATATTTCCGTCATGGGGAAAGTGGCGGCGAAAAAGACTGCTGGCGTACTGGGCGACGATCTGTCGCTGAATGCTCAGCAGGTCAGCGGCGTCAAAGCCAACCGTGAGCTGCCGGTAGTATGGGGCGTTGCCAAAGGATCGTTTCTTAACAAACTGATCCTGGTGCCACTGGCGCTGATTATCTCCGCGTTTGCGCCCTGGCTGATTACGCCGCTGCTGATGATTGGCGGTGCCTATCTCTGCTACGAAGGCGTGGAGAAGGTAATGCACAGTCTGCAGCATGACAAGCAGAGCAAATCACCGGAAGCGCGTCAGCAGCGACTCGAGTCGCTGGCGAATCAGAATGCGGCCGAGTTTGAGAAGAAGAAGATCAAGGGCGCAGTGCGCACCGATTTCATTCTGTCAGCCGAAATTGTTGCGATTACCTTAGGCATCGTATCGGAATCGCCGCTGCTCAACCAGGTGATTATCCTTGCGGGCATCGCAATTCTGGTTACGGTAGGCGTTTACGGCATCGTGGCGGCCATCGTGAAAATTGATGACCTCGGTTTCTGGCTGCGTGAAAAGCCGTCGCGCGTTGCGCAGGGTATCGGCAGTGTGCTGCTGGCCGCCGCGCCCTGGCTGATGAAGATCCTCTCGGTAGTCGGCACCATCGCCATGTTCCTGGTCGGCGGCGGCATCGTGGTGCATGGCATCACGCCGCTGCATCATCTGATAGAGGAAGTCAGCAGTGGCTTCAGCAGCTGGATCGCGATGCTGCTCAGCAACGGCGCTAACCTGGTGCTCGGCTTTATCATTGGGTCGATCGTGCTGTTAGTGGTCAACCTTATTGCCAGAGTGCGCGGAAAATCGGTATAAAGCGCACTGTGATTAAAGGTCAGGAGAATGACGATGAACGACGACATGTTTGAATTTGATATCGACGCACAACTTGAGCAGGCTGAAGCGAAAGCAGAGAAAAAAGCCAGCGAAGTGCCGGATGATCTCGGTGACGAAGCCGATTGCGAAGGCTGTAAAATCTGACGTCAGCGTCAACACTTCATAAAAGCGGATAAGTTTTATCCGCTTTTTTTATATTCCGCATATCCAGCTGCTTAATTCTGAATTCGCCCTTTTTTTGCGTGCCTTAACAGGCAAGGGTCGGCTTTGCCTGCTATAAAGAAAATAATCACTCAGGTTAATAACACGCATGAAAGGAGCGCATTATGGTTTTCGCAATCAGTGAAGAAGTGCAGCATAAGGAAGAGGGGCAGACGATGGTGGTGACCGGCTACGCGAGTGGCATGGTGGAGTGCCGCTGGTATGACGGCTTTGCCGTGCGCAGCGAGGCTTTTCGCAGCGATGAACTCTGCGCCCTGAATCCGGCACAACAACTGGCGGGCTGACAGCATCAGGCCTGTGGGTTCTGCGACCCGCCAGGCCCGGTTTCTGACTGCCTATGGCCCGGCACACTCCCTGTGCCGCCCTGTTTTCAGACGTTACCGTCGTTATCCTCTTCAACCGCCTGATAGATTCGCTGCAGCACATCCGGGAAGGCTGACTGGACACGACTCCAGCTCGGTATAAACGGCTTATCGTTAGGACGCTCAATAAACGCCTGACCTGCTTCCAGAATCGACTGGGTAAACATCTCTACCGCAGCCTCTTCCACATGCTGATCAAACTTCAGCCCGTTCATTGCCGCTTCGTGATTGTAGGTCTCCATCATATCCAGCGCATTACGATAATAGGTTGCTTTCAGCACCCGGAACGAGTCGCTGGTCAGCGGCACACCCATGGTGGCGAGCTTGCGCAGCAGTGACTGGACAATATCACTGCTCATGCGCTTCAGGCCGCCGGTGCCATCATCTTCTGCCAGCGGCTGATGCTTGTGATCGTAGTTATCGGCGATCTCAACCTGGCACGACTGGCGGGTGGTGTAGTTACGATAAATCTCCGACAGCACGCCAATCTCCAGTCCCCAGTCGCCGGGGATCTTGATGCCGTTCAGCACATGCGTTCGCATGGCGAACTCGCCAGAGAGCGGATAGCGGAAGCTTGTCAGGTAATCCAGGTATTCCGAATGGCCATACACTTTCTGTAGTGAGCGCAGCAGCGGCCCGACCAGCAGACGGCCGACGCGGCCATTCAGCTTGCCATCCGCGACGCGCGCGTAGAAGCCCTTACAGAACTCATACTGAAACGCCGGGTTGGCCAGCGGGTAGAGCAGGCGGGCCAGCATGCCACGTTCATACGTGACGATATCGCAGTCATGCAGCGCCACACAGCTGGTGCGATCTGACGCCAGCGTATAACCGGTGCAGAACCAGACGTTACGGCCTTTGCCGGGGTTGGTGGGCGACAGACCCTCTTTATCCAGTTCCGCATCAATGGCTTTCAGACGCGGGCCGTCGTTCCACAGGATGCGATGCCGTTGCGGCAGGCGGGAGAAGAACTCGCGGGCAAACAGGAACTGATCGCGGTCAGCACGATCCAGACCAATGACAATTTCGTCCAGATAAGGCACTTTGGCCAGCTCATCAACGATTTTCGTCAGCGCCGGACCTTCAAGTTCGGAAAACAGCGATGGCAGGATCAGCCCCATTTTGCGTTTGCGGGCAAAGCGAACCATCTCTTTTTCCAGCGACTCCACGCTGCGGTGGGTAAGGTTGTGGAAGTTGGTGATTACGCCATTCTGATAAAAGTCACTCATCGCATCATCCTTTTAATGCCCGTGGGCAGCTTATTGAGGTTGAGTCAAAAAATAGTCCAGCCCTTCACGCCAGCCTTCGGGGCCATGGTGAGCGGTGTGATAGACCTGCTGCTGATCGGTCCGGCTGAGTGTTACCGGTGTTTTACTGTAGCCCTTAATCACGACGGCATAATCAACTGCATCCAGCATCGGCGCATCATTCGGCCCGTCACCGAGACCAATTGTGATGGGCGCTTCACCGGGGGCATGATCCAGCAGCCAGCGCAGCGCTTCACCTTTGCCGCAGCCTGCTGGCATGACATGCCAGAAACGTCCGCCCTGCGTCAGCGCCAGCCCTTCAGCACGCAGTGCCTCCTGAAAGCTATCGAAAGCTTCATCGCTGTCGCGCCAGACAATCACTTCAGAGGCGTCGCGCTGGCGTGCCAGCGCGGCATCTCCCTCACTCAGTCCGGTCATTGAGGCCACTTCCGGATCGGAGAAATCATGAAAGCCGGTAAAGCGGTAGGCTGTTTTCAATGCAGCCAGCCGCTGGCAGAGAGCGTCATAAGTCAGCGTGTTATCAGGCAGACGGATACGCTGCTGATCCTGCAGCTGAAGCACGGCACCGTTCTCGGCAATAAAGGGTGAACCACTGATCCCAAGTTTTTTTTGCAGCGGAATGATTTCGGCTGCCGTCTTACTGGAACAGATCACCAGCGGAATAGCGGACTGTTTTAGTGTGGTGAGCCACTCCGTGGCCGCATCCCAGCGATAGGTATGGTGGTCCAGTAGCGAACCATCGAGATCGGTAATAATCATTAACGGCTGTTGAAGATCGGGCATTAACAGGCTCCTTTCATCACGTTCGCGGCTAAAGCAGCGATTTTTCAATATTATAGTTGAATATGGCTCACACTTTTTTTCCTGCCACGCCGGCTGAAAATCCAGGATAAATCTTAAAAGAGAAGAGGGGAAAACGGGGGATACAAGAAATGTGCAGGCGCTAAGTCACTGGCTGGCCCGGTGTTTTCGGTAACTATAGCCTTACAACGACCCGGTTCGTTGCAAAAACGTGCATATCTGATACTTGTTTCGGTGACGCGATCGCGTAATCTGCATAGGTGTTAAGAATTCCCTGGTGTAACGAATTGAATTTTTACCCGGCCTTCCCGCCGGGTATTTTTTTGAAATCGATTTCAGCGGTTAGCTTCATAGGCGCGATAGTCACAGATGTCGATTTCAAACGCTTCTGCCAGTTCGGTATAGGAGTGGAATATCTGACCTTCAACTTCGAGCCGTGGCATCTGGCCCTGCTCCATATATTCCCGTATCTCTCCTGACGTTTTCGCCTGAATCGCCGCCAGTAAACCCTCAACATCCACCTTCAAATCGGACGCCGGCATATCGGTGTGCTGCTTTTCGTCTGTCATTTTCTGACTCCTGAGAGCAAACAGAATAATCAGTATAGAACGCGGGGCAGAAAGAGGGGACCGGGCAGATCGCAGGCAAAAAAAAGCCCGCGCTGCGCGGGCAAAATCCTTGTTACTTCAGGTTGTGGCTGCACCTATGGGGGTGGTGCAGTGGAGGAAGTGTAAAGGCCAGGCGCGTAAGAAGTCTTGCGGTGAAATGTTAAGAAATTGCAAAAATGGTCCTTACTCAGATTTACCTGACTTTGCCCTTGAACAGAGCAGATTCGGCTATAGTTGATGATAAAGCTGATTTTTTTCAATACCTAAAGGAATGGTTATGGACATCTTAAGAATTATTATCGCAATTCTGCTGCCACCGCTGGGTGTGTTTATGCAGGTCGGTTTTGGTGGTGCTTTCTGGCTGAATATTCTGCTGACGATCTGTGGTTACATCCCTGGTATCGTTCATGCCGTCTGGGTCATTGCCCGCCGCTAACGCGCTGCATCGCGCCGGTTCTTCGTTTAGACTGTACGCAGTAAATAATCAGGAGAACCGAAATGAAGGTAAATGACCGCGTCAGCGTCAAAACCGATGGCGGCCCGCGTCGCGTTGGCACCATTCTGGCTATGGAGCCATTTAATGAAGGCACCATGTTTCTGGTCGCGCTGGAAGATTATCCATTAGGCATCTGGTTTTTTAATGAAACGCAGCAGCCGGATGGTATTTTCGTCGAGCCTTACCACGACGCCTGAGCCTGACATGCATAAAAAAGCCCCGTTACGTTAAACGTAACGGGGCTTTTTTGCATTCAGCGCCGCTGCCGTCGACAACAGCCGCTGCCAGTTACCTGCCTGGCGTCAGAAGGTTTCCCAGTTATCACTACCGGTGGTCAGCGCCGGGCGCGGTGTCAGAGCGGATGTTTTGGCTGGTGATGTGACGCGCGCGGCCACACTTTTCGTGGCAGGCGAATCCTGCAGACGGAATGCCGCTACCGCCTGTGTCAGTTTGCCCGCCTGATCTTCCAGCGAGGCTGCTGCTGCTGAGGCTTCTTCCACCAGCGAGGCGTTCTGCTGTGTGACGTTGTCCATCTCAGTGACCGCCTGGCTCACCTGCTGAATACCCCGGCTCTGTTCGTCCGATGCCGCGGCGATTTCCGACATAATATCGGTGACGCGACGTACCGCCTCGACAATCTCACCCATGGTACTGCCCGCTGCGCCAACCTGATGCGAACCGTCATTAATCAGCGTGACCGACTCAGCAATCAGGGATTCAATCTCTTTGGCCGCCTGCGCACTACGCTGGGCCAGATTGCGCACTTCGCTTGCCACCACCGCAAAGCCGCGACCCTGTTCACCGGCGCGCGCTGCTTCAACCGCTGCGTTCAGCGCCAGGATGTTGGTCTGGAACGCGATGCTGTTAATGACGTTAGTGATCTCAGCGATTTTCTTTGAGCTGCCGGAAATGTTGGTCATGGTTTTCACCACGCTATCGACCAGATCACCCCCGCTGCGCGCCTTGCCAGAGGCATCCGCGGCCAGCTGGCTGGCGTGATGGGCATTCTCGGCGTTCTGTTTTACCGTGGCGGTGAGCTGTTCCATGCTGGCAGCGGTCTGCTCCAGTGCTGCCGCCTGCTGCTCGGTGCGTGAAGAGAGATCGGTGTTACCAGCTGAAATTTCGCTGGAGCCCTGATAAATCGCCACAGCACCTTCACGCACCGTTCCGACGGTGGTGACCAGCGCCTGCTGCATCAGCTGCAGGTTGTGGATCAGCGTACCAATCTCACTGCGGCCATAGGGCAGGGGAACAGAGGTCAGATCGCCCTGCGCAATGCGTTCGATACGCATCACCGACTGACGCAGCGGGTTAATCACCACGCGTCGCAGGAAGACAAAGGTCAGCAGCACCAGCACCAGCGCGGCACTAAACGCCACGGCCATCGAGATAAAGCCAATGCGTGACAGATGATCGGCTTCGGCAGTAATAGCATTCGCGCGGTCAGTACGAATTTTGATCGCCTTCAGTAACACTGCGTTATAGTCATCATCCAGCCTGCGGGTAACGTCCGTCTCCTGGGCGATAATGCCCTCAAAGCTGCCCTGTTTACCGGCATTAATCATGGGTATCAGGCCTTTATTGATGTAATCGTTGAAGCGTGCCTGCAGCGTGGCATCCAGTTCAACGTCAGCGGGGGTCTTCACTTCACGTGCCTGATAGACCGCAAACCCCTCTTTAGCCTGCTGAATCCGTTTTTCAGCAGCCGCCACGTTGGCGCGAAACGCGTCCATTTCACCAATACGCGCGGCGGCACCGGCCTGAATAATGGTCAGGCGTGCCGTACGCAGGTGGTTGGAACTGTTAGCGAGGCCCATGCGAACCTGGATTTCGTCCGTAGCATCATTGAGAGAGTGGTTGCTTGAGATAAGAAAGTAACTGGCGATACCAATACAGAGTGCGAACAGCAGCAATATGCCGCCGAAGATCAGGCTAAACAGCGGCATCAGGCGGAGATTCTGCCAGATGCCAGCGCTTTTATGTCCATTATTATCTAATGCAGTGTTCATATCCTTGCTCTCTTGAGGCTGTTGTTATAAGGCTTAACATCGGCAAAAGAGTGTAAAGGCTTAGGAGCAAGAGTGAGACCTGGATCCCAATTCAGCGCAAAAAAAACCGGCCATTAAGGCCGGTTCTTCAGGTCTGACGATCAGCGAATATTAACGTAAATACCCGAGGTCACATTATCGGTTAAACGCACCACATGATAAATAACCTGTTTATTATGGGTTTTGATTTTGCGTTTAATATTACCTTTGTGTGACGATACCGTTTTGGCCTTAATTTGCATTTTATCTGAGATCTGAATGGTGTCATGACCTGACATCCACATCTTCAGCATGTTTGACTCAGTCTGGCTCAGCGTCAGCGGGTGAACATCCATGCCCGAAGAGATGCGCGCAGACTGGTTAAGCTTCTTCTGCAAATAGGTGCTGAGTAAGGAATCCAGGGTCGATGTCTTCATCGATTTTGATGTAATAATCAGGTTCTTACGAACGTAGAGATATTCCTCAAAATGGATATTGCTAATCGCCATGAATATAAAGAACAGCGTATCAGGATGCTGCGTAATAATACTGCGGATACGTTCACTGGAATCTGACTCATGAATGAAACAATCTTCATTAATAAAGACGACACCAGGATTTAATTGCTCACATTTTTGCTGTAGTTGCTCAATATCGGAGACAGAAGAGATATTTTTCTTCTTAACTCCCTTTAAAGACATGTAGTCTGATAATCCCAGGCGTGTGTAGTTGCAGGAATCCATAATAATAGTTGGCATAATAGCGACCCTCACCAATTTGTTATCCGTTTAAATCAACGATGAATACGCGTTGCGGTACGAGAGAGATTTCTTAGGTACTTTTTTATTCTGCTCGTGCAGTGTGGCAACAGGCAAACGCCCGTAAAAGTCTTCATCCCTGACCCGTTCTGCAAAAAATTTGTGCTGCCATGACGTCACACATTCTCCGGCAATGGCGGGGAATGCCAGTGAAGTGCCGGAGATTCAGTAAAGCTCATTTTTTGAGAGCTGTGTCACTATCCCTGAAAACAGGAAGTTTTCTGATAGGACAATTCTCAAAAACATTTGTTTTACGAAAGTGTGAAGTCTCAGCGTGCGATGACAATGCCGGAAAAAACATTTTTTAACAAGAAAAATCACTTAAAGTTTTTTTCCCTGTGAATTCAGTGTATTGCCAGTTTTGCATGCACATTCACAGTCTGACCGCTTCTGTGAACCACCCAACTAAAATACGCGAAGCCCGGTTTAATAAGAATTATTTTCAGACTCTCAGCACATTTATCAGAATTTCCTTAGTTGCATTCTGGAAAACATGGTTCGGAAAATGCAGGGATGGTTTTGCGATACTTAAGTGTTGCTGAGCAAAGGTAGTTAGAAACTTAATGTTCAGGGGCGGGATAGTTCTGTCAGGAACAGGGCCAGTAAATCAAATATTTCACTGAACAAATGCTCGCAGAACGGGGCCAGCAGGGGCATCAGCAGGCTGATGGTTAAAATTCCGACTGATAAGGTAATCGGGAAGCCAATTGCGAAGATTGATAACTGTGGTGAAACACGGTTTAACAAACCCAGTACCAGATTTACCATGAGTAACAAAACGATTAAGGGCAGCGCTAACATCATGCCATTAAGGAAAATTAATCCGCCGGATTTCACCAGCGCCATAAATGCGTTGGCATTTAGCGGGTGGCCACCAATCGGTAGCGTGTGGAAACTGTCCGCCAGCAGTGAGATCAGCCACAGATGTCCGTTAAAGGTCAGAAACAGCAGCATGGCCAGCATGTCGAGAAAACGGGCCAGCACCGGCATGTTCAGACGGCTGCCAGGATCAAAAAAGGTGGCGAACGAAATGCCCATCTGCAATCCAATCACTTCCCCGGCAAGGCGCACCGCCGCAAACGCAAACTGCATGGTAAAGCCCAGCGCGATACCAATCAGCATCTGCTGGATCAGCAGCCAGAAACCGGCAGGGGAAAACAGGGTGACATTGACAGCAGGTAACAGCGGCATCAGCAGCCAGGTGATCATCACCGCCAGTCCGATTTTGACACGTTTGCTGACGGATCGTTCACTGAGGATCGGCGCAGTGGCGAACAACGCCATGATGCGCACCAGTGGCCAGAAAAACTGGCTGACCCACTGAACCAGCTGGCTGCTGTCGAGAGTAATCATCAGCCGATGATATAAGGCAGGTTGGTAAAGACGGTCCGGATATAGTCCAGCAGCAGATTCAGCATCCACGGACCGGCAATGATACCGGTGGTGGCAACCGCCAGGATCTTAGGAATAAAGGATAAGGTCTGTTCGTTGACCTGGGTCGCCGCCTGGATCAGGCTGATCAGCAGACCGCTGACCAGGGCTGCCAGCAGCAGCGGGGCGGCCAGCATCAGGGCGACGCGCATCGCTTCCTGTCCCATTACCATTACTGATTCGGGTGTCATGTCGTGCTCCGGTAAGAAAAGGGGATCAGGAGTAGAAGCTTTGCGCCAGTGAACCGACCAGCAGTTGCCAGCCATCGACCAGAACAAACAGCATCAGTTTAAACGGCAGCGCGATGGACGCTGGCGGTACCATCATCATCCCCAGCGCCATCAGCACGCTGGCAACCACCAGGTCGATGATCAGGAACGGGATAAATACGGTAAAGCCAATCTGGAACGCGGTCTTCAGCTCGCTGGTCACATAGGCGGGCAGCAGAATACGCATTGGCACCGCTTCAGGACCGGCAATCGGGGCGGTATTCGCCAGACGGGCAAACAGGGCTAAATCCGCTTCACGGGTCTGACGCAGCATAAACTCGCGCAGCGGCTGGGCACCTTTATCAATCGCCACGTCCATGCTGATCTTGTCCTGGCTGAACGGCAGGTAAGCATCCTGATAAATCTTGTCGAAGGTCGGTGCCATAATAAAGAAAGTCAGAAACAGCGACAGTCCGAGCAACACCTGGTTAGGCGGCGCAGAGGGCGTGCCCAGCGCGTTACGCAGTAAACCAAACACAATGATGATACGGGTGAAGCTGGTCATCATCAGCAGCACGGCCGGAATAAAGGTCAGCGCAGTGATAAAGACCAGCGTCTGTACCGGCAGTGACCAGCTCTGACCGCCATTCGGCAGTGAGTGACTCACCAGGCCCGGCAACTGGGCATGGGCAACCGGTGCCAGTAACAGCAGTGGCAATAAAGGAAGCAGTCGACGCATCATTGTGGTTTTCCGGGACGTTTAACCAGATTCTGTAACAGCTGACGAAAATCCTGTGGCGCACTGTTTACTGGCGTCACAGAGACCGGTTCACCCGGCGGCAGCGTATGCAGATGAGTAATCTGCTGGGCAGTGACGCCCAGCACCAGACGCGCATCGGCAGTATCGACAATCACCACCCGCTCACGCTGGCCCACTGAGACGCTGGCCGTGAGTTTCAGCTCCTGACCACTGACCTTTTTCGGCGCAAAGCCGGCACGGCGTGCCAGCCAGGCGCAGGCCAGAATCAATAAAATAATCACTGCTAACACGCTGCTGACCTGTGCCAGCATAGAACCGGTCGAAATCGCCTGTGCGTGCGGTGCGGCCGGTTGCAGCGTTTGATTCTGGCTATTCATAATGTGACTCTTAGCGACTCAGACGACGCATACGTTCAGACGGGGTGATGATGTCAGTGATACGAACGCCATATTTGTCGTTCACCACCACCACTTCACCCTGTGCAATCAGGTAACCGTTGATCAGAATATCCAGCGGCTCACCTGCCAGTCCGTCCAGTGCTACCACCGAACCCTGCGCCAGGCGCAGCAGCTCTTTGATGGTCATCTTGGTGCGGCCCAGTTCGACGGTGAGTTTCACCGGGATATCCATAATCAGATCGATATCCTGCAACGAGCCCGCGACATTGCCGCTGTCGAATGACTTAAAGACGTCATCGGTCTGCGGCGCACTGCTGCTGCCGACCTGCTCGTTCATTGCTTCAGCCCACAGATCGTCCGCAGAGATATCGTCAGACGGTTTATTACTGTCAGTCATGGGGCTGTTCCTCGTTAAGCGAATTCAAAATCGGGTTAATCAGGTGTTCGACACGGAGCGCATATTGCCCATTCATCGTGCCATATTGGCTGGTTAAGACCGGTACGCTATCGACATGGGCGATAATGCGTTCCGGCTTCTCAATCGGCAGCACATCACCGGGTTTCAGCTGCAGAATCCTTGAGAGACGCAGTGACGTTTCGGCAAAGTGAGCAATCAGTTCCAGCTCAGAGTGCTGCACCTGTTTGACCAGGTTATCGCGCCAGTGGTTATCTTCCTGACGTGAGTTTTCGAGCGGTGGATTCACCAGCAGCTCGCGCAGCGGTTCAATCATTGAAAACGGGATGCAGATATTAAACTCACCCACCAGGTTACCAATCTCCACCTGGAACGGCGTGTTAACCACGATGTCGTTCGGTGAAGTGGTGATGTTGGTGAACTTTACCTGCATCTCTGAACGTACATACTCGACGTCCAGGGGATAAATAGCCTTCCATGCGTCGCTGTAACCATCCAGCGCCAGCTTCAGCATGCGGCGGATAACGCGCTGCTCGGTATGGGTAAACTCACGGCCTTCGACTTTCGTCGGAAAACGTCCGTCACCCCCAAACAGGTTGTCGACGGCGATAAACACCAGGCTGGGTGAGAACACCACCAGCGCCGTGCCGCGCAGCGGTTTCAGGTGGATCAGATTCAGGTTGGTTGGCACCGGCAGATTGCGGGCAAACTCGTGATACGGCTGAATCTTAATCGCCCCGACGCTGATGTCCGGGCTACGGCGCAACAGGTTAAACAGCGTCATACGGAAACTACGGGCAAAACGCTCGTTAATAATTTCCAGCGCCTGCAAACGCTCGCGCACCACGCGGCGCTGGGTATTCGGGTCGTAAGGACGAATATCGCCTTCCGGCCCGTTTTGTTTCTTTTCTTCTTCCGCGCTGCCACTGTCGCCGTTTAAAAGGGCGTCAATTTCAGCCTGGGAGAGAATGCTATCGCCCATTGATTCACCTCAAAATGAAGGCAGTAAACAGCACGTCGTTTACGGCCTGCGGAGGTTGACCTTTTACCAGCGGAGGTGTCAGCGCCTGTTTGATTTGTTCAACAAGCGCCTGTTTTCCTTGCTCCGTCGCCAGCGCCGCAGCACTCTGACGCGAGAGCAGCAGCAGCAGACGGCTGCGCACCTCAGGCAGATAGTCATTCATCCGACTCCGGGACTCTTCATCGGCCAGACGCAGGGTAAAGCCTACGTAAAGCACGCGGTCAGGATCGTTGTCGGGATTGACCAGGTTAACCGTAAATGTATCAAGTGCAAAAAAGACCGGAGCGGGAGGCGGTTCAACTTTCGCCACCTCAGGCTTATCGCCCTCGTGTTTATTCATCATTCGCCAGACTGCATAGCCTGCCACGCTGCAAGCGGCCAGCGTCAGAATGATCAACACTGGTATTAAGATTTTACGTTTGCTGCCTTTTGCTTTCGCGTTATCAGACATGGTGCAGTTACTTCCTGTGAATTATGGGCAAGCCTCTCGGCTCACGGGACAGATTATCCGCGTCTTAAGTCAAACCAATGGGTAGAAAAGACGCGGGTTTTACGCTTACCTTCAGCGTTTGCCGCTGTCAGGCGAAAGTGTCGACGGCGCTGTTGCCGTTAACGCGAGCCTGAAGGGCGGCGGGAACGGCGATCGGCGTAATGTCGGTGTCACTGTCCTGGGTGAGGGAGAAGCGGCCATGCTGTCCATCGCGGCGCGCCTCCTGTTGTTGCTGGAATTGCTGGCCCTGCGCGGAACTGTCACTGCTCACCTGACTCTCGCCCAGGTTGATACCGCTCTCTGCCAGCGCGCTGCGCAGCTGCGGTATCGCGGCTTCCAGTGCCGATCTGACGTGGCTATGGCTGGAAACCAGACTAATTTGTGCCTGGTCGTTGTCCAGTTTCAGGCTGATCTGGATAGCGCCAAGGTCTTCCGGATGTAAACGCAACTCCGCGTTCTGCTGGCCGTTGCGGCTGAACATCACGATCTGCTGACTCAGCGCCTGCTGCCACTCGTCGCTGCCCAGCTGTGAATTCAGCATCGGGGTGGACGGGGTGCTGCTGGTCGCAGAGGCGGTCACTGGCGCGGGCAGGCTGCTGGCACTGGCGAACGGCGTGGCGCTGATCGCGTTGTCGCTGGTGCTGGCTTTGATCGCACTCTGATCATCCTGCTTCACCATATTGCTTAGCGCCTGCTGGAAGCTGCTGTCGAGCGTCAGGCCGCTGCTGGTCGCACTTTGCGCGGCGGGCTGACTCTGACTGGCGGAGCTGTTCACCGCAGGTGAATTCAGTGCGGCACCTTTAGCATCATGCTTCTCATCTTTACCCGGCGCAGGGCTATCCGGTGCGTGGCCCTGCTGCGCGCTGTTCAGCAGTTGCGTCAGCGCGGTCTGACTTTTCCGGCCGGTGTCGGTCTGGGCAATCAGCTCACCGGCTTCACTGCTGACCGGCGTCGAAGGCGTCGCTGTCGGCGTTACCGCACCCGGTAACATGGCAAACAGTGCCTGCACATTTTGCATGTCACTGGCGCTTAAAGGTGCGGCCTCCGGCTTGTCTTTATCATCGGCTGATTTTGACCCACCTTTAATATTTTCCGGCTTAAACAGAGCGGTCAGTTCAGCAGGATTATCCAGCGCCGCCATCAGCGCATTCAGCGGCGCCTTCGGGCGGGCGTCATCGGCAGTTTCTGCTTTGACGTCAGCGGATTGCGCCGCTTTTCCCGGTTGTTTCGCCAGGCCTGCCAGCTGGTTTCCCAGCGTGGTCAGAAAGTCCTGTGGCAGGGCATCAGCCCCTGCTACCAGGTCCGTCGCGCCGGATGGTTCCGCGTCGGTTTTAGCCGCCGCTTTTATGCCAATGTGTGGCAGCGTAATCATTCGCCTCTCCTCGATGCGGCCCGTTGGGCAAATTCATCCATCCGTTTCTGATCGAGACGGTTTTCCTGTCGTAATGCATTTTCCGCTGCCCGCGTTATCAGGGTTTGATAGGCGTTCAGCCGCTGCTGTTTGTCGCGCCAGTTAATCAGCGCCTGCTCCAGCCGCTGATTCCAGTTATTAAGCTGGTTGCGATGCTGCTCAATCGCTTTTTCCAGCGTCTGAATAAACTGGTGATAGTTCGTCCAGCGGGTGCTGGCGATGCCGGATGACATGTCATCGTTGAGCTTGTTGCGATACTCGTCCTGATAATCGAGCAGCATCGTCAGCTGCTCGTTAGCGGCGTGCTGGCCGCGGCGCATATCGCCTAAATAGATGGCGGCACGTTCGAGATCCTGCTCCGCTAAGTCGCGCAGCGTATCAATGGCATTTGCAGTTTTCATTGCCGTTACCTCGCGTTAATTATTGTGACGAGCCAAACAGCGCATGCAGATGCAGGCTGGCGTCGTCATAATCGCTGCGCTCAAAGATGCCCTGTTGCAGGAAGGCTTCCATCTGCGGATAGAGCCTGATGGCTTTATCGAGCATCGGATCGCTGCCGGCGGCATAGGCCCCGACGCTGACCAGATCGCGGTTACGCTGGAAGCTGGAGAGCAACTGCTTGAACTGGCGCACCTGCGCATAGTGGTTCTCATCGATCAGCGAGGTCATCGCACGGCTGATTGAGGCTTCGATATCAATCGCCGGATAGTGACCCGCTTCGCCAAGCCGGCGCGACAGCACGATATGGCCGTCAAGGATGGCGCGCGCGGAGTCCGCGATCGGATCCTGCTGATCGTCGCCTTCGGTCAGGACGGTATAGAAGGCGGTGATCGAACCGCCGCCGTCGATGCCGTTACCGGCGCGTTCAACCAGCGCAGGCAGTTTGGCGAATACAGAAGGCGGGTAGCCTTTGGTTGCCGGTGGCTCACCAATCGCCAGGGCGATTTCACGCTGCGCCATGGCGTAGCGGGTCAGGGAATCCATAATCAGCAGCACATGCTTGCCGCGATCGCGAAAATCTTCAGCGATACGGGTGGCGTAAGCGGCACCCTGCATACGCAGCAGTGGCGAAACATCCGCCGGGGCAGCAATTACCACCGAACGGGCGCGGCCTTCAGCACCCAGAATGTTTTCGATAAAATCTTTAACTTCGCGGCCACGTTCGCCAATCAGACCGACTACGATAACGTCCGCTTTGGTGTAGCGCGCCATCATGCCGAGCAGCACGCTTTTCCCCACGCCTGAACCGGCAAACAGTCCCATACGCTGCCCGCGACCGACCGTCAGCAGGGCATTAATGGCACGTACGCCGGTATCCAGCACATCAGTAATCGGCGTACGCTGCAGCGGGTTAAACGGCGGGGTGATCAGCGGTGCGCGATAGCCGGTATCCGGCGACGGCAGACCGTCCAGCGGTCGGCCGCTACCGTCGAGCACGCGGCCCAGCAGTTCCGGCCCCAGCATCAGCTGTTTGCCCGCCTGCGGGTTATCGCCATTCTGACGCGCATAGACCCGCGCACCCGGTAAAATACCGTCCACTTCTTCCAGTGGCATCATCAGCAGTTTCTGACCGTTGAATCCCACCACTTCACTTTCGATTTCGCTGATGGTTTTGCCATCGTTGCGTTCGATGATGCAGGTCGCACCCAGCGGCAGCTGTAAACCCGTCGCTTCCAGCACCAGGCCGGTCGCGCGGGTCAGGCGGCCATAACGGCGCACCGGCTGCACCTGGGCGATGCGTTTTTCAAAGGCGTCGAGTGAGCCCAGCCAGCGGTTCAGACGGGTAGTCATCAGATTTCTCCTGGCGCAGCGAGACGGCAGAGTTCCTGCCAGCGCGTTGCGACGCTGGCATCCAGATCGCCATCTTCAGCGCTGAGTTTGCAGCCGCCAGGGTGCAGGGTGCTGTCTGCGATCAGCCGCCAGCCATGCAGATCCAGCGTCGGACCTAAAGTCTGCTCAATACGCTGTAAGTCGTCCGGGTGAACACGCAGCTGTGGTTTGCCGCTGAACATCGGTTCCTGCTGCAGCAGACCCTGAATCTGGCGCAGCAGGGCGGTACCATCTACCGTGGTGGCCTGGCCAATAACCGAGCGAGCCGCTTCCAGCGCCAGCTGCATCAGACGGGCAGCAATCACGCTGTCCAGTGACTCCAGCGTGTTCTGGAACTCCGTCACCAGTTGCTGCATCCGCGCCTGAAGCGGTGCCTGCTGCTGCCGGGCATCGGCCAGTCCCTGCTGAAAACCGGCGTCGTAGCCTGCTTTCTGACCTTCAGTCATACCCTGCTGATAGCCTTCGTTGTAGCCCTGGCCCTGCGCCTCTTTGCGCATCTGCTGCTGCAGACGTTCGAGCTGCTGTTGCTGCTCATCCACGCCGTCTTCAGCTTCGTAAATTTCTGGCTGCAGCTCCGGTTCAGGCTCGTCAAAACGACCTAAATCGGTGGGCTGCCACAGCTGCCAGGGGCGGGCAGAAAATGCATCAGACATAAGTTTCCTCGCCACCACCAATCACCATCTCGCCCGATTCGGCCAGGCGACGGACCACCAGCAGGATCGCTTTCTGTTCGTTCTCCACAGCGGACATACGCACCGGACCCCGGTTGGCCAGGTCGTCGCGCAGGATATCGGCCGCACGGGCTGACATGTTTTTGAGGAACTTCTCGCGCAGTGGCTGCTCGGAACCTTTCAGTGCAACCAGCAGCTGTTCGGACTCCACTTCCTGCAACAGACGCTGGATGCTGCGGTCGTCCACTTCCACCAGGTTTTCGAACAGGAACATCTCGTCGATAATTTTCTGCGCCAGTTCGCCATCGAAGTCGCGTACCGCTTCGATAACGGCCTCTTCCTGCTGCGTTTTCATCAGGTTGATGATCTCGGCTGCGGTTCTCACGCCGCCCATCTTCGCGCGCTTGAGGTTGGTGCCATCCAGCAGGCCATTCAGCACTTCGGTCAGTTCGGCCAGTGCAGCTGGCTGTACACCACCAAAGGTGGCGATACGCAGCATGACATCGTGACGCAGACGTTCGTCGAACAGCGCCACAATATCGGCGGCCTGACCACGCTTGAGGTGGACCAGGATGGTGGCGATGATCTGTGGATGCTCGTCGCGGATAAGGTCGGCGGCAGCCTGCGGCTCCATAAAGTTGAGCGTTTCCATCCCGCTGGTGGTTTCGCGCGTTTCGAGAATGTCCTCCAGCAGGCTGGAGGCGCGCTCTTCGCCCAGCGCACGGGTGAGCACTGAACGCAGGTATTCGTTGGAGTTCAGGCTCAATGCAGCAAACTGCTCAGCATCGGTTTCGAACTCACGCAGTATTTCAGTCAGCTGCTTGTGTGACACCTGACGCATATTGGCCATCGCCGCGCTCAGGTGTTGTACTTCGCGCTGGTTCAGGTGTTTGAAAACTTCCGCAGCGCGCTCTTCGCCGATGGTCATCATCAGGATGGCGCTTTTTTCGGTTCCGGTCAGACTCATAGCTCTTTACTCATCCATTCGCGAATCACCAGCGCAACAACGCGCGGATCGTTTTCTGACATGTCGCGGATGCGTTGACTCATCACTTCTGCGCTCATGCGGTTGTTAGACTTACGTTCCTGATCAAGCTCATCTTTGCTGAGCTGCACATTAAAGGCTTCTTCTTCTGGCTGTTGTGCAGCGGCGCGGGCAGCAACGGCTTCGGCAGCGGCTTTCTCGGCGGCCTGCTTACGAACCAGGTGCGGACGAACCAGTTTGCGGTAGAGGATAAAGGCGACCAGGGCAATCAACAGCCACTTACCGGCGTTCATCAGCTGATCAAAGAAGGACTGCTGTTGCCAGAAGGGCAGATCGGCGGTCACTGCTTCAGTGGTGTTGAACTGCGAGTTCACCACGTTGACGCTGTCGCCACGCGTCTGGGAGTAACCCATCGCTTCGCGGGTCAGGTCTTCAATCTGCTTCAGCTGCTGCTCGTTCAGCGCAACCGCTTTGCCTTTATCATCTGCACGGAAGTTCACGACGACCGCAACCGACAGACGCTGTACGTCGCCGACGTTAACTTTGGTATGACGAATGGAGCGATCCAGTTCGTAGTTCACCGTGTCATCACGACGTGAATTAGTCGGTCCTGAGCTGGCCGGTGCGGTGCTGGTGGTCTGGTTAGCGTTATTCGCTGCGTTGTTCTGACCATTCGCGGCCTGACCGTTGGCTGCATTGTTAGTCGTGACCGGCGCGGTGTTGGCTGGCGCAGGCTGGTTAGAGAGCGCGCCTGGCACGCCACCCGGATAAGGGCTGCCCGACTGGTCACTGGTGCTGGTCTGACGCGAACGGATCGCCGTGTTCGACGGGTTAGCGTTAGGCTGATATTTCTCGTCGGTTTGCTCGCTGGTGTCGAAGTTAATCTGTGCGGTAACCTGCGCATGCACATTGCCCTGGCCAAGAATCGGATTCAGGATCGCTTCGATACGTTGCTGGTAGCGTGCTTCAACTTCAGAAGAGTACTTCAGCTGCGCGTCATTCAGATCGCGACCGGCGTTATCAGAACGGGTCAGCAGGCGACCGGTCTGATCGACCACGGTGACGTTGCCCGGCGGTAAACCGGCGACGCTGCTTGAAACCATGTGGGCGATGGCCTGAATCTGGCCTTCATCCAGCGCACGGCCAGGCTGCAGGGTTAAGGTGACAGAGGCGGATGGCGCTTTCTGCTCACGCACAAATAAGGTGGGTTTTGGCATCGCCAGATGAACGCGGGCGCTTTTGACCGGACCCAGTGATTCGATGGTGCGGGCCAGTTCGCCTTCCAGCGCGCGCTGGTAGTTAACCTGCTCGCTGAACTGGCTGATACCGAACTTCTCTTTATCCAGCAGCTCAAAGCCCACCGATCCGCCTTTTGGCAGACCCTGCTGAGCCAGACGCAGACGCAGCTCATGCACGTTCGCTTCCGGCACCATCAGTGCGCCACCGTTTTCGGCGAAGCGATAGGGGATGTTCATCTGCGTCAGCTGGGTGACGATGGCACCGCCATCTTCATCAGTGAGGTTGTTATAAAGGACGCTATAGCTGGGCTGCTTGGCCCACAGCACCATCGCGATCACGATCGCCACCACGGCAGCCGCCGCGACGATTAAAGGAATACGCGGATTTGCGCGCAGGCGAGCGAGCAGGTCACCGAAGCCTTTCTTTTCTTGTTCTGTTGTGGCGGCTGTGCTCGCATTCATGACCGATTCCTGCCTGACGTAATTGACCGGGTAAGTTGAGATGGCAAAACAGACTCCCTGACCTGCGTAGATAAAATTTCCACTTCAATGCCAGGCATTATTAGGTGATAAGCAAAATTCGATGGCTGGATAAGGTAGGTTTTTTGCTGTCATTTAGCGGCTTTGTCTCATTGACAACGTGCTAACTTTTCCTCACATCAAAAATGTCATCCTCTTTAATAAGGTATCGTTCATGTCCATTCAGGCAATTGACGGCGTACTGCAGCAGCTTCAGGCGACCTCACTGCAGGCCAGTAACCGCAGCAGTGAAGCCACTAATCAGATCGATTTTGGCGCAACCATGAAAGCGGCGCTGGATAAGATCAGCGAAACGCAGACCACCGCCCGCACCCAGGCGCAGGATTTTGAAATGGGGAAACCCGGCATCGCGCTGAATGATGTGATGGTCGATCTGCAGAAATCCTCCATCTCCATGCAGATGGGGATTCAGGTCAGGAACAAGCTGGTGTCGGCGTACAGTGAAATTATGAATATGCAGGTTTAGTTGAACTGATTTCGCTGCTCAATGAGCACCTGCCTGGTGGCGGATGAGGGTTGCCAGCAATATCCCCAGTTTCTTTGCTGAGTCTATGGGCCTGCACTGGCAATCATGCAGGCGTCATTGGCTATACTGCCTCTTATTATGAGCCGTGTAGCAGTGAACTCACTTTTTGGCACCGGCGATATTTCATCACCCATCAACAGGACGCCAGCCCGATGCTAAAAAAACTTATTCTGATAACGTCATTAATCGCCTTATCAGCCCCAGCTTTTGCCGCCACACAGTGCGGGCCGTTTTACCTTAAAGCCGATAAGAGTGGCTGGTTCTCCGTAAACGAAGAACGTGCGAAGACCCAGAAAGTCACGTTTTCAAAAGAGAAGGGTGATTACGACAACGCCACGATAAAGTTGCTGGTTAAAAACAGCAAAGCGCCGGGCATGGTAGATATGGAGCAGACGACGCGCGAGGGCAAAGGAATGTTACGGGCGCAAATCGTCCGCACCAGCCAGAGTCAGATCCGCATACGGGGACTCTATGATTGCGAACCCGCTAAATAGCCTGATCTGCGACCAGCCCGGCGATGCCGCTAACGCGTTGTTTTGCACGCTGCAATCATCGCTGAAACCAGTGCGCTGATATCCGGCGCTTTTGGATCGTAGTAAAACGTCGCGCTGGTCTGATGATGACTGAACTTTGCAATTTCAATCCAGGCTACGGTTTCATTATCCTTTTCGAGGTTATATCGCTTCGTGCCATCTGGCAGCGGATCATCCTGCTCCAGGTAGGACTGCTTATTCTGTGCCACTTCGGTAAGGCAGGACGCAACCTGATAAGGATGACCGTCGAACCAGGCGGTCTTCGTTTCCGGGTGCAATCCAACTCGTCCCGTATCTACACATCCGCTCAGCAAACTTACGCTCAGAGCGATTATTAATCTATTCATGGCATCCACTCTCGTTATCATTTTTCCGGCTAATCTGCGCCCTTTAAGGCTCTGTCACGAACCTGTGATTAAGTCAGCGAGAGCAGAGGGTACAACACTCAGCGTCACCGATTCATGAACACAATACATACCTGCCTCACTTTGAGTTAACGGAGGACGAATGGAAGGTTCAATTTACGGGTTACGGGAAATGAACGAAAAATTTGCGAAGCGCTACTTCAAATTGAACCTTCGGGGTTTAATGAACAGTCTGTCAGGCGGTTTTTGCCGTAGTAAAAGCAGGAACATAACGAAACGGTGAGAAATGCTATTACGCAAAAACTTTTCTGCCCTGAAGGTGTGGCGTACTCTTTACCTGAAGCTTCCCTGAGCAACAGGAAACAGCGCGCCCGTCGGGCGCGCCATCTGCACATCAACTCGCTTTATAGGGATCTTTTTTATCATCCTGGCTGTCATCATTTTTGCGCGGCACTTCACCATGATCTTTCGGTGCGTCAGTGGCAGGGTGATCATCTTCTTCATAAGCATTGCCCGCATTTGGCGCAGCTTCGGGCAGGCTCTTGCTGACATCACCTTCTTTCTTACGTTCTTCATTTGTATTGTGCTTAAACATAACTCACTCCTTTTTTTCCAGTGCCTTAAGTCTAGACCAGCCCTGACATCCCGCCTTTACATCGGATTACAGAGCGAAAAAAAACCCGCCAGAGGCGGGCTAATCGGAGTTTCTCTCATACTGAACACGTCATTTTTCGATGTTTGGGTGTGTGCAGCACAATCATGCTAACGGGAAAGGTCTGATGCAGAAATGGACAAACCTGTCATATCGACTGCGGCAGGTCACATTCCCGACGATAAAATCTTCGATTAATAAATTCGATTGAACTGATTAATAAAAAGCATATAGTGACCTGCGTTACCAGGAGATAGAAATTATGTTACGAGACTATTTAAAGATTGAAGCTGAAGACCAGCTAATTGAACAACGCACACTGAGTCTGAGAAATCGTGGTCAGGAAGAGGTGACAGAATGGATTATTGTCAGCCGTCAGGGTGTCAAAAAAGGCGGCGTGACCCTGTTCGATAAACTCAGCACCCGCCGCTCATGGCCAGTCAACTATCGCATTATGCAGACCGACCTGCAGGGTAAGGTCGTAGTGGATCAACTGGTCGACGCCCTGTAGTTGCATGGCTATTACTCTAACTACAGTTTTTCGCTGAAAAGCTAACCCGCACCCGGCGGGTTTTTTTATGGCTGCCGATAGCGGCGCAATTCCACCAGCGTGCCTATCAGCTTCAGGCTGTCACGGCCTGAATGCAGCTCGGGAAAGTTGATATTGACCGGTGCCAGTTCAAACTGCGTAACACCATCCTCACTGCCGCGCTGGCGCCAGGTGCGCAGCAGGACATTCTGTTGCTGTAATGCCAGTACGTGGTCACCAGGCTGAGGTGACAGGCAGGGATCGATAATCACCACATCCTCCCGCAGAATAGCGGGTGACATGGCCTGTTCTTCCACCCGGAAGGCAAAACTCTGTTTCGACAGCGCCATATCGTTGTGCATCAGCAGTTGATGCCGGACAGCACCGGCATCGTTCAGCCATTGTGCGACGTTACGCTGAGCAAGCAGCGGGATCTGGTGCAGTCCTGCCCAGCTATTTTCGCTGAAAACAGGACCATCCCCATCTATCAGATAAGCCGGTGCACAGCCCAGCGCTTCGGCAAGCCGAAGCAGGTTCTCACCGCGCGGCAGCGTCTCCTCTTTTTCCCATTGCGAAATAGCCACATGGGAGACTTTTACCTGTTGTGCCAATTGCTTCTGCGTTAATTGCAGTGATTTACGTCGGAGTCGGATGCGGTCACCCAGCGTTTCATTTTTCATCAGCTTGACTTTTTGATTGAGAGTGACTTAAGTATACTTAACCCTGGTATTTAAGCAATCTTAAATTCAGGGTTAAGGACGTGGCTGTTCTGCACGCAGTGTGTTCCAGAGACCTTACCGGACAAAGGGGTGTGGCATGGAAAGTAGTCTGATTACCAGTATGGGTGCGTTGGTTCTGGGTGGGGGGGCAGCAGCACTGTTCTGGAAACCGTTATTGGCGGGTATTGCGTCAATCGTAACCAGTAATCGAGCCGGCGGCGAAATTATTACCAGCTACAAAGAGCAGGTGGTGTTGCTGAAAGAGAGCAACCTGATGATACGGGAGGAGAACGATGAGTTACGTGAACGTCATGACAGAAATTTGCGACGTATTGCGACACTCGAAACGGATCTACGGTTAATCAAGAATGCCGTAGGTATTTTACTGGCGATGACCGAAACCGATCAGAACGATAAATTTCGTAATGAGATTAATCGGCTGATCTCAACTCTGGAGGATCGCAGCGATGACAACAATTAACAGCCTTAAGGCTCCTATGTTACAACGGCGCAAAGTTATCCTCGGCTGCATTCTGCTGAGCTGTTCGATGATTTGCATTCTGATGACAATTATTTTTCTCTACGTCAGTAACACGGCAAATAAGCGGGTTGAGGAGATCCGGGCAGATTATCGGGTCATTGCAGCGCGGCGTGATGAGCGGGTGGATTTGCTGACCAGTCAGGTTGCAGCATTACAGCATAAGCTTGATGTGATACCTGATCGCGTCGCCGACAAAACGATCACAAAAGTAAAAGAAGTCGTGATTGAGAATGAGGTGCCATCCGCGAAACCCACCGGGAAACCGTAACTTCCGATTATTCTTAGTGCGGATTCGCTATGATCGACTAGTTTTAAATCTCCGGACGACATTTTGTACCTGAACTGACGTCCGCTGATTGGCCGGTTGATGAACCGCTAAGCCTAAACACTTTTGATAACTGACCAGAAGGAAATTTAGCATGAGCGATTCAACAGAAACCAAAACCAAAAATGACTATCTGCGCGATGTGACTTCGCAGCTTAAAGAGATGCGCCACTACGCGCAGACCAACACCGAAACCCTGTCCAGCCATTGGTTAGCGTTTGATGCTGGTGAGTATAAAGATAAGACGAATGCCGACCGTATCGATGCGTTGCTGAATAAGCAGGGGAAACTGCTGGAAGATCTGGATGCCGCCATTCAGGACATCGAGATTGAAATTAATCACAGTGAGCAGGAGAGCTGATTCATCTCCCGCTGACTGATACGGTGGCCGCTAAGAGATTAGTCGGCCACCAGCCACATTTCCGCTTCGTCGAACATCTCTTCAACAATACGCGCAACTGTCGCCTTATCGTTCTTACTCAAATCAGTATCAATCGCGTTACGTTCCATCGGCTTGACCTTAACTTCGATGTCAGGAAACACCCGATGTACCCGCTTTTCCAGCTCCTCACGAATCATCTCGCGAGCACCCGGTAAACCGGCAACGTTGCGCTTGTCATAAATCAACTCAACAAACATGATGGCAATCCATTCAGGGCAAAATCGCTGATATATAATACTGTAAATAAAAACAGTAGCAAGGCAGTGCGCCTGATTTCGCGTAAATTTTTATCTCGCGAAAACCTCCATCTTCGACTAGCAAAATGCGCACGCATCGCGACATAATGCTGGCTTACTTTTCAGGAGGTCCGCGATGCGACAACTGGTCATTGATATTCTGCTAAAGCTGGCAAAGATGGACGTCGATGCAAAAGAGCTGACGGCGCAGCTTGAAGCGCAGTCCCTGCTGGTTGCAGCGCTGCTGGTGCAGGCGAAACAGGACAACTCGCTGACCATTACAGAAACGGTGCAGGATGCCATCATTACCGCTTCGCAATCGTCGACTGAGTTTCTGCAGTCGGATGTTGATCTGCTGCTGACGCATATCAATCGTCTGCTGGCGGTTGCAAGCTATGTAGAAGTGAAAGGCAAAGCCACGGAAGAGCGAGAGTAGGGCCATTTTTCAATACACCTCCGGAGAGGAAAGCCCGGCAATCTCTCCGGAGGCAGTGCAGTTGCTTTGCCCAAAAGTGCAATCATCACCTGCGGCTTAACGTGAAGGTATCGCGTTTTTGCTTTACTGCTCTATCCGATGCTGTGCGACAGTCTGAGAGGTGTCACTTATACCTCTTCAGTGCAGGGAACGTTACAGCTCGTTTTTGATGCAGAACTCTTCCCAGCTCATTCCCAGCGACTCAGCATGAGATTTGAGATAGGTCTCGATAGCCTCAGCCGCTACCGCTTTATCGGGCTCAGCGAGCTGAATAGAAAAAATCATCCCATCCAGATTCTTCTGCCGTAAAAAGGCCGCATAGATGCGTTCGGCGTGCCATTCACGCAGCTGTCGCAGCGACAGATTAGCGGCACGGGCATCGCTCTCCGTTAACTCATCCAGTGCTGACTGAAAGTCGGGATGCGCGGTAAAAAACATTTCACGTGCCTGGGCATAATAGGCTTCTGGCGTTTTCATATTTATATTCCTGAAAGGCTGATGCAGCGCGTCAGTGTATCGGGTTGTCTTCCGCTTGTCAGGCGTGCCAGAGCCCATTCAGACTGCCAGTAGCCGATTAAAACGCTGACCGATGTCCTGGCTCATGAGTAAATTCTGCTGCAATCGGCCGCTTGCGGGTGTCTGAACAGCCAGATTCCTTGCGCTGCGCGGTGAAAAAATTATAACGTAGCCGCCATTGACGCGATCTTAGGGATTAAACATGAAAAAGTGGATGCTGATTGCCGCGCTGGCACTGAGTGGCTGTGCGCAAATCAACGATTATGAAAATGCGGTACAGGCGCCGGCACCGGCTGATCTGCAGGGGAACTGGCAAACTGTCGGCCCACAAAGCAGCCTGATCAGCGAACAGGCAATAGCCAGTCTGATTATCAATGCGGATGGCAGCACGCTGGATTGCCGCCAGTGGATGCGTGTGATTGCGAAGCCAGGCAAGCTGACCCGTCTGAACGGTGACTATGTCAACGTCACGCGAAAGATTCGGGTGATGCCGCTGGTCGTCGATAACAGTGAACTTAAGTATGACGGGCTGACCCTGCGCAAAGTGGCGCGTCCGACACTAGAGTGTCAGCAGGCACTGGAAGAAGTGGCAAAACAGCCGAAAGCTGCTGTCATTCAGAATATTGAACCGCAGCTGCTGCGCACGCCGATTACTGAGCATAACGCGCAGTCCTAACCGCAGCCCATAAAAAAACCGCCCCGGCAGCACGCGAAAGCGTCCGGCAGGGCGGTTTTACGCTTATTCAGTCACTTATTCTGCTACTACCCAGACGCTGACGCTGCCACCGTTACAGGCAAAGACGGCTGTACCGTGCTCGTCAGCCGTAATGGTCTCTTCACGGTTCCCCAGATGATCGCGCCAGACCTTACCGGCAAAGCCTTCGCCCATCGGCACACTTTTCTCGCCCGCATCGCCGTTCGACATGATCACCACACAGCCTGGCTGCGTTTCGGTGCCGCTGCGGCTGAACGCCACGCAGTTAGGATGATCAAAATAGTCGGTCTGCACGCCCCAGCCATACTGCTGACGTGCCCGGATTAATCCTTCCAGTTCAGGAATGACCGGCATCTCAATTTTGTGCGTCTCGCCGTCGCCGCCCTCATCTTCATAAGTCGCCCCGAAAAGGTCAGGATAGAAAATGGTTGGCACGCCCTGCTCACGCAGCAGGATCAGCGCATAGGCCAGCGGTTTGAACCAGGCCTCAACCGGCGCTTCGAGCGACTGCAGCGGCTGGGTGTCATGGTTAGCCACGATGGTCACGGCATGCCACGGATCCGCCACCACCAGCGAGTTAGCAAAAATCTGGCTCATATCGTAGGCGCTGCCTGCGGTAGAGGCCTGATGGAAGTTCATGTGCAGTGGCGCATCAAACAGCATGGTTTTGCCTTCCACCTGATGCACGTACTCCTGCAGCTTCTCGGTTTCAAACGACCAGTATTCCGCGACGATAAACATCGGTTCTTCAGCGACGTCCTGAATATGATCGATCCACTCTTTATAGAACCAGGCCGGGATATGTTTTACCGCATCCAGACGGAAGCCGGTGCAGGGCACCTGTTCCATCACCCAGCGCGCCCAGTATTTCAGCTCTTCCCTGACCGCATTGTTGCGGAAATCGATGTTGGCACCCATCAGATAGTCGAAGTTGCCCAGCTCGTTATCGACCTGATCGTTCCAGCCTTCGGCGGTGTAGTCGTTGATGATTTTGAATACGCCGTTCTCGTCCGGGTTTTCGATGTGGTCTACGCCGCTAAAACATTTGTGGTCCCAGACAAATTTCGAATACTCACCTTTCCGCGCCGGAAAGGTGAATTTCGTCCAGGCTTCACAGTCGACGACCTCATCATAAATTTCATCGCGGTTGTCCGGATTGACGCGGTTAACGCTGATCGCCTCTTTCTCGTCCGCGCCCATTTTGTGGTTCAGCACCACATCCAGCAGCACCCCAACGTTGTGGCTACGCAGGGCTTCCATGGCAGCCAGTAATTGCGCTTTATCACCATATTTGGTGGCAACGCCGCCTTTCTGATCAAATTCCCCCAGGTCGAACAGATCGTAGCTGTCGTAACCCACTGAATAGCCCCCCGACCCCCCTTTGTAGCAGGGTGGCAGCCATGCCATAGTGATACCAATTTCGCTGAGCCAGGCCGCGCGATCGGCGACTTCCGGCCACAATTTGCTGCCATCCGGGTAATACCAATGGAAAAACTGTAATAACGTTGGGTTTTGCATGTACCACACTCCAGGGGGATGATGAAAATCAAGTATGGAGTAAGCGGCAGAAAAGAGACGCCGCGCAGAAAAATAAATCTGGCGGCGTAGCAGAGCAGGGGATCAGGAGAGGGTTTCGCGCGGTACCATCACAATGCCGCCCTGGTTGGCATAGGCGGACATCACCGATTTCTGACGGCTGTTCTGACCGACCAGCGAGGCCAGCTCATCCATCCGCGCCTGCAGCAGGCGTTTTACTTCGCTTTCGTTGTCGAGAATACGGCGCAGTACCGGACGTAACTGCTCCTGCGTCTGTGATGAAGGCGATACTGCCTCTGTCGACTGGGCTAAGTCCTGCACCGCATTGACATACTCCATCTCCCGGCTGATCAATTCATCCCATTCGCCCTGTGCGGCATGACGCAGCATTCCCTGGCTGAGATCGAGTAACTGTTGGTAAACGGCAATCAGATGCGGTGCAGTAGTCATTAAACGGCGTCCTGAATCAGGTTAGGTTGAACCACTTCTTTCCACGCGTCCGCGATGTTGCGCAGCAGGCCTTCGACCTCCTCGACTGCTGCAACATCATTGTGCAGGTTGGCCTGCAACAGGCGACGCGTCATGTAGTTGTAAAGATCCAGCAGATTGTCTGCCAGCTCATCACCACGGTTTTCAGCCAGGCCCTCTTTCAGACCCGCTTCGATAATATTGATGGCTTTGGAGATGGAGCTGCCTTTGCCTTCGATATTGCCATCCTGCATAAACAGGCGGGCGCGGATTAACGCGCTCAGTGCGCCGTCGAACAGCATCACGACCAGCTGCTGCTGGCTGGCGCTCATCACGGCGCTTTCTACGCCAATTTTTGCATAGGCTTTGGTGCCTGTAGCGCTGTACATGGACACTCCTGTTATTTTTTAGACGAATCTGACGTATCGAACTGCTGTGTCAGATAGGTACTGGTCGAGTTAAGTTTACTGATAGCCATATCCAGTTGGGTAAACTGTGTTTTATAACGCGCAATATCCGCATCGATGCGATCGCTGGTGGTGTTATAAAGGGCGGTTAAGGTATTCAGTGTTTTACTGACGCCATCAGTCGCAGCCTGGACAATCCCTTTGGATGCCAGCCAGTCAGTCAGTTTGCTGTCGATTTTCGCAGTAATGCCAGTTTTACCGTCACCCACGATCATCTCTTTCACGCCCGCCGCATCTTTATCCAGGGCGGCACTCAGCTTGGTCGAATCCAGTTTTAATGAACCGGTGGTGGGATCGGTAGTAACACCAATCTGACCCAGTGATTTATAGGATGATGAGCTTTGCGCGTTGGTCAGCATCGTCTTGAGCTGCGTCTCAATCGTCCGTAATGTGCTATCGCCCAGCAGCGCGCCATTACTGGAGTCCTGTGAATCCGTATTGGTATCAACCTTGGTGTATTTGGTCAGGGTGTTGAACTGATCCAGCAAGGTGTTGTATGCATCCACCCAGGCACTGATGGCGCTGGAGGCTTTTGAGGTGTCTTTGGTAATGGTCAGTGTCTGACTGCCAACCGTCTGCGCAGTCAGATTTAACGTAATCCCTTCCAGTGCATCACTGATCTGGTTGCTGCTGTTTTCAATTGCAACGTTGTTTACCGTAAGCTGGGCATTCTGCGCTTTAACGCTTTCTGTCATTACATTGCTGCTGGCGGATGCGTCAAAGCCCACAATTCCCTGCAGCGTGTTGTCACCGGTGACGGCAATCGTTGCCACCGCATTGTCGCTGCCGGTTTTGTTGGCACTCATGGAAAGGCGGAAACTGCCGTCTGACACCTTAATGATACTGGCGGTGATACCCGCATTCGCGCCATTAATAGCGTCACGCATACCGGTCAGCGAGGTCTGGTCGGCCGAGAGCGTTACGCTTTTGCTGGTACCATCTTTTAAGGTAATCGCAATGCTGCGGCTGGCCACTGAACTGTCACCCAGTGCGGCAGTGCTACTGCTCTGCACAGCAGAGGTCAAAACCTGCGCCTGCGCCAGCTGCGTTACGTTAATCGCATATTTACCGGCGACGGTGCTGCTGCCAGAGGTCGTGGCACTGAAGGCCGTGGAGCTGCTGGTTGCGGTCGTTGCGGTAAACAGGTCCGCACTGTTCAGCTTGGTGTTGGCCGTCTGGAATGTTGTCAGAGAACTTTTCAGGGTGGCATAGGCACTGAGTTTGGACGTATAAGCTGACTGCTGTTTTGAAATGGGTGTCAGTGCCGCTTTTTCCGCGGTGGTCAGACTGTCAAGCATGGTACTGAGTGGCAGGCCGGAACCCACACCGAGATTACTGATACTGGCCATGTTAATTCCTTTATAAGGTCGACAGGGAAATTGATACCTGGGTTATCGGCCTTGAATAGGTAAAGTTTAACGTTATTTGCCTTAGGGTAATGAGGTAAATAAGCACTATAGAGAAGGGTAATTCAGTGACTAGAAAATTAATGAATTAAGTCTAAAGAAGTCGGGACGGGTGGCGATAACTTAAAACGTGACAGGCTGAAGCAGAAAAATTCGCCTGGTACTAAAAAAATTCTAAAGGTTGTTAAACGGCAGACGATAACAACTTTGACGGCGCTGAAGCCGGCGGGTTGAAGCCCACACCTTAACCGAAAGACTTGATTAACAGGAAAATTTATCATGGCCCAAGTCATTAATACCAACAGCCTCTCGCTGATCACTCAGAACAACATCAACAAGAACCAGTCAGCTCTGTCTACTTCAATGGAGCGTCTGTCTTCTGGTTTACGTATCAACAGCGCGAAAGATGACGCTGCTGGTCAGGCGATTGCCAACCGTTTCACCTCTAACATCAAGGGTCTGACTCAGGCTGCTCGTAACGCCAACGACGGTATCTCTGCTGCGCAGACGACTGAAGGCGCGCTGTCAGAAATCAACAACAACTTACAGCGTATCCGTGAGCTGACTGTACAGGCTTCAAGCGGTACTAACTCAGATTCTGACAAATCTTCAATCCAGGACGAAATCAAATCACGTCTGGACGAGATTGACCGCGTATCGGGTCAGACTCAGTTCAACGGCGTGAACGTGCTGGCTAAAGACGGAAAAATGAACATCCAGGTTGGCGCTAACGATGGCGAAACCATCACTATCGACCTGAAAAAAATCGACTCCAAGACCCTGGGTCTGGATAGCTTCAACGTGAACGGTCCTGCTGGTACCCCAACTGCAGCTGGCGCAACAGAATTTAAAGCTGCTTACGGTTCTACTACCAACGTAACTGGCGCAACTGTTGCTGAATCAACTGCTGATGCCCTGTCTACCCGTCTGGGTGTGGCAACTTCAGGTGTGACTGTTGACACCGGTACTGTGTACAAAGATGACAACGGCAAAATGTTTGCTAAAGTCACTGTTGCATCAGCAAGCGCTGCTGAAACCAACAACCTGAAAGCAAATGGCTTTGATATCGCCAGCGGCGCGTCTCAGTCCTTCTTTGTCGCAGTTGACCCACAGTCAGCCGATACTGCAACGACTGCAGGCACCGCAGCGTTCAAACTGGACACCTCTAACATGAGCCTGTCCAGCCTGACTACGGGTGCATCATCAAGCCCACTGGCTAAACTGGATGAAGCGATTGCAAGCGTGGATAAGTTCCGTTCTTCACTGGGTGCGATTCAGAACCGTCTGAACTCAGCCGTGACTAACCTGAGCAACACCACGACCAACCTGTCAGCTGCACAGTCTCGTATCCAGGATGCTGACTACGCAACTGAAGTTTCAAACATGTCTAAAGCGCAGATCGTACAGCAGGCTGGTAACTCAGTGTTGGCAAAAGCTAACCAGGTTCCACAGCAGGTTCTGTCTCTGCTGCAGGGCTAATCGATTCCCTCAGAATCCACGCAAAAACCCCGCCTCGGCGGGGTTTTTTTATGGCTGGAGAATAGTCCAGCGTTTCCGTTCTGGCAGATTAGGCCCTCTTTGCTGTTTTACTTCTCCGATTGAACCCAGGCACAAAGATTATGCTAAAGCAAAATGTGCGCTGCTCTCAGTCGGTCATGACTCAGAGGAGTCAGTGAGAGAGAGTAAAATGCATCAACATGATCTGGTCAGCATCATCATTACCGCCGGCGCTTCAGCCTGGTTTACAAACGCACTCGACAGTGTGCTCAGCCAGGATTACCCGCAGATTGAAATCATTGTGGCTGATTACAGTGACGCGCCTTTTATTCATAAGAAGCTACAGGGTTATCTTGTCCGATACGGCCATCTTCTCCGCTATTTAAAAATAGATGATGGGACGGTACCGGTTTATCAGGCTGCCGTCAGCGCAGCGCGCGGAAAATATATTAAATTCCTGTCAGATGCCGATCTCCTGAAACCTGCCTGCGTCTCCACATTAGTCTCAGGCCTGATGACACAGCCTGAGTGCCGTGTGGCGGCCTCCCGTCGGGAGCGGGTAGGTCCACAGGGTGAAGTGCTGCCCGAGCTTATCTCAACATCGGCTTTGTACAGTGAAAACAGCATTATCAACGGCCAGGATTTGCTGCGTAATCAGACACTGAAAGCGTACAGTCTGCCGGGAGAAATGACCGCCGCGCTGTTTTACCGCGAAGATCTCACCAGCAGCCTTATCGATCATTCACTGCTCACCACCGGCGATCCGGCATTACAGGCGGTTCCGGCGCTGGTTATTTTTCACCATTTATTGAGGCACAGCCACCTTCTCTGGTTTGCCACGCCGTTGTGTAGCATTCGTGCTTCAGATGTGGAATTTCAGCCTCATCAGCGTGAAAGTAACGATATTTTCAGAGACGGACGAGAGGCGTTATATGAAAAGATCCGTAACGAAAGCTGGTTTAATGATGTCGACCATGAGCCACATCTGGCGCGCGTTGCTTCCACGGAGCGACCTGATCTGTTTGGCATTAAAAATCTTTCTGAAGAGCAGCAGAAGAACTTTACCTTAGACACGCTTGCGACGTGGAGAGCTTCACGCACCCTGAATCCATTGCAGCATAATATGCTGGTGGATCTTGCCGCGACGCACACGCATCCCGTCAGCGTGCTGGTCGTGATTACGGTTACAGAAGAGACCGTCACCGGTCTGGATATACTTTTGAAATCAATCGGCCAGACAGCGACAGTGGGCATCCGGTTTGAACCGGTTATCGTTGCCATCGACGTAACGCCTGACACGAACGCTGAATGCTATGCCGCAACAGAGCAGAGCCGAATCAGTGTCATCAATCAAATCATCCATGAACGTGAAGACCAGTGGATCATGTTTCTTGAGGCGACCACGATTCTGCACGCCTCCGGTATGATCGCATTGAGCAAAATGCTCCTCGTTCAAAACCATTATTTAGCACTCTATGCGGATGAATTTTTTTATATCGATAATGCACCACTCGGTGCCGCTTTCAGGCCCGATTTTAATCTTGATTTACTGCTAAGTTCGCCCAAAACGATGGCGCAACACTGGTTGTTCCGGCGAGAGCTGCTGTTAGCGGCGGAAGGACTGGATGCCGATTATCCCGCTTCAGCAGAGTTTGATCTCATTCTTAAGCTGATTGAATCTCAGGGGTTTGAGAGTATCGGTCACCTCGCTGAGCCATTGTTAACAGGCCATCTGAAAAGCAGAGATATCCTTGAAGATGTGGCGATCATTGAGCGGCATTTGCATAATCGCGGCTACCCGGATGGACGGGCGGCATTAGATAAATTCTTCAATTACCGTTTACGATACAACCATCCCGATAAGCCGGTGGTTTCAATCATCATTCTGGCTAACTGGGATCTCGCCTCGCTGATTAGTTGCGTCACGACCGTGCTGGAAAAAACCACCTGGCACCAGTACGAGATGATCATCATCTCTGATAACCAGGGGACGACTGAGCGGGATAAATGGTTGTCAGATATTGCAAAAGTTGATCCTGTCCGTATAAAAACCGCAAGCTTTAACGGCGCATTCAGCCACAGTGCTATGGCTAATCTCGCCGCTGAACAGGCTACAGGAGACTATCTGCTTTTCATGCATTGTGAAATGGCGGTCACTGACGGTGAATGGCTCGATAATCTCCTGAATCATGGACTACGGCCTGAAGTCTTTGCTGTGGGTGGAAAGCATCTCTCATCTGACAATAAGATCAGGCATGCGGGTTACGTCCTGGGGGTAAACGGTGCAGTGGGTGAAGTCTTCAGAGGTAATGACGACAAAGACGCCAACTATCTGGGGCGCATGAATGTCGATCAGAACTACAGTGCCGTTTCGGGTGATCTGATGCTTATGCGCAAATCGGTATTCGACGAGCTGGGAGGATTTGATCAGGATAAGCGCTTATATGCTGACGTTGATCTGTGCCTGAAGGCGCGGGAGCAGGGCTATCTGACGGTCTGGACACCTTATGCCCGTCTGCATCGTCCCGCAGCACGCACCAGCCCGTTCCCGGATGAAACCGTGCAGACGTCCAGTAAATTAAAACAGCTGGAAGAAGACAAAATTTATGCTGAATGGATGCCGGTCGTGGCCAGTGACCCTGCGTATAACCCAAACCTTTCAATGCGAAGTCGTCACTTCGAATTACGAAATGACGATGTTAACTGGCTGCCGGTCAGAGCAGAAAATCTGCCCACCTTCCTTGCGCATAATGCCGATATTTACGGTTGCGGACATTACCGTATTACTCAACCGCTTGAGGCGATGATAGCGGAAGGCGTTGCTCAGGGGAAAAGCGGCATGACACTGCTGACATTGAGTGAAATGGGGCAGTTCAGCCCCGATAGTCTGATTATCCAGCGCCGGTATGCACCAGCATTTCATAACTGGATGGAGCGAGTCAGTAAACTTCACAACGTATTTAAGGTGTTTGAACTGGACGATTACATCATCAATCTGCCCATGAAACATCATGGCCGTCACGCTTATAAGCAGGAGACGGCAAAATTAATACGTAAAAGCCTGAGCTTTTTTGACCGCTTTGTGGTCTCTACCGCACCACTGGCCGACGCGATGCGTGATATGCATCCGGATATCGTTGTGATGAAAAATCGCCTTCCTTCAGAGGCCTGGGGCAGCCTTCGCTCACTGCGTCAGCAGGGTAAGAAACCCCGTGTGGGCTGGGCTGGCGGTGTCAGCCATCGGGGCGATCTTGAAATGATTTTCGACATTGTCCGGGAATTTTCTAAAGACGTTGAATGGATCTTTATGGGTATGTGTCCGGATAAACTCCGTCCTTATGTGCACGAAATACACAGTGGCGTTGATCTCACACTTTATCCTGCAGCGCTCGCGTCGCTCAATCTCGATCTGGCGCTGGCACCGGTTGAAGACAATATCTTTAACGCCTGTAAAAGTAATTTGAGGTTACTGGAATACGGTGCCTGCGGAGTGCCCGTTATTTGCAGCAACGTTGCCTGTTATCGGGACGATAATCTGCCGGTTACCCGTGTTAATAACCGGTTCATTGACTGGCGCGAGGCTATCCGGATGCATCTGGCTGACCCGGATGCCAGCGCAAAAATGGGAATGGAATTGCAGGCTGAGATCCGACGTAACTGGATGCTGACCGGTGAGACCCTGCGGCTGTGGGCAAAAGCATGGCAGCCCTGATTCCTTTCGGCAGCTGTTAACCTTTCAGGCTATCTGATCAAAATTTCAGATGGCCTGAAACAGCGCAGAGCACAGAACGGTTAAGTGATTTCATCAACCTGGCGGGCGGAGTTGCAATGTCTGAATTTAAACATCCTTATTATATATTTTCACCTGATTATCGGGAGTCGTCCGGCGGTATTCAGGCTTTGCACAAACTCTGTCATCAAATCAATCTGCATGGCGGCAATGCATGGATGGTAAATAGCGATATCACCAATCCTGCCTGGAATACGCCTAAGCTGGATGTTGAAATTTATGATCAGCATAAAAAATCGGAGCTGATCCCCATCGCTGTTTATCCTGAAATTTATTCTGGTAATCCGATTAAGGCTGACGTCTGTGTGCGCTACATGTTAAATCATGAAGCGCTGCTCAATGGTAATCGTCTTAATGAAACAGAAGAGGATCTCTTTTTCTGGTATAGCTCACAGCTGATTGTGAAAGAACCTGACGTTGATTTTTTAACGATGGTAGGCCCGGATTTAGCGATGTTCTCGGATGACGGCAGAGTAAAAACGACAAAACTTCTCTATCTGAATCGGGTACCCGAAGAGAAAGTCGATTTTACTGCTTTACCCGACGATATCACGATTATATCGGTTAAAAATCCTCGTCCTCTGGCAGAGCTGGCAGAAATTTTAAAGTCGGCCACGGTGATGTACACCTTTGAATGGTCCGGAAACCTGTAACCTGGCTGCATTGTGTGGGGTGCCGGTGGTTTCTCTGGTCGCCCCGGGTTATGAAAAACTCGCCATCTCCGATGCTTCGATTCGCGATATGGGTGGGGCGGGTGTCTGCTTTAGTGACGATCCCGCGGAACTGGAGAGCACGCGTGCCGGGCTTTATAACGTTCGCGACCACATGCGAAAATTTGAAGCAAATTTCTCGCAGCAGTTAACGCACTTTTTTAGTAAAACGCAGACGGCTGCAGAGAAGAAAAGTGAAGAGAAGTTTGTCTCAACGGAAAACTGGCTGGCCCATTATCCCGTGCCTGAAAAATATCTGGCTGAGACGGATGGCGGTCTGTCCCTCAGCGTGGTGGTTCTGGATGACAACTCATCGCAGCAGGCACTTGATATTACACTCACCTCACTTCATACGCTGTGCGTGGATATTAACATCTACGCCACTGTGGAAATGAGTGAAAAGGATTCAAAACCGAATCACTTCAGCCGCTGGTTAAGCCAACTGCTGGCTGAAGACCAGAATGAATGGATAATGTTCCTCCATTCTGGCGACAGAATTTTCCCGAATATTTTCAACAGTCTCTCTCTTTTCAGCGAAAAAATCACGACCTCGCTGGCATTTTATACAGACCGTATCTGGCTGGATTCGGATGGGGAGACTTCGTCACTTTTTCTGCCCGATTTTGATCCTGATTACTTTTTAGCGAAGCCAGAGTGCTTTGCCAGGGGGGCTTTCTTCAGACGTGAATTGTGTATGGAGATAATTAAATCACGTGACATTTCACCCCGGACGGTTGAAATCGATTTTTTATTCCCACTGCTCAATGCGCGAATGATGGCTGATATTCAGCATATCCCGCTGCCTGTGTTAGAGGTGTTATCAGCAGACAATAATAATGACGAGTTAACGCAGGCTTTACTGGCAGAGCACCTGACGCTGAGAGGGTACAGCAATGCTTCAGTTGAAAAAAATAAGAACGTGTTTGCTATACATTACAATACCTCAGCAATTAAAAAGCTTACCGTCGTTCTTATCGTAGACAATGAAATTGATCAGGTTAAGCGGACGCTGTCGACGTTTGTCGACACCGTCACTGATACAGCCTATGAAATCATTTTTATCGATAATCTGTCAGAAGACGAGAGCGTCAGAGCATGGCTATCTTCACTCTCAGAAATAAATGAAGATATCTTCAGAGTCTATTTCGTTGATGAGAAAATCAGCAGCGTCAGTGCGCTGAATTATGCTCTCTCTGTGGCGCGCGGTGAATTTACACTTTATCTTTCCTGTGGGGTTTATTTTAATAATAAAGCCTGGCTGAACGCATTGCTGAACCATTGCGGGCGTTCTGAACTCCTCGCCTGTGCGCCATTTTTAACTGATAAACGTCACCACCTCTACTCCCCGGGCATTATTGATGGGACGGTACGCTGCCACTATGATCAGTTCAACGCAGCAGACGGGACGTACAGCCCGGAACAGATTGTTCCGCAACGCTATTTACTGCTCAGCAGCGAATGTATCATGTTGAGAAACCGCAGCCTGCCATCAGGCAGGAGGGCTTAATGAAAAGTTCACTACCGTCCATGAGGCAGTCAGCGATCTGCTGTTAAGGGCGTCAGAAAAAGAATCTGTCATGTTAGCCGTTCCTCAGTCACGGGTATGTTGCGATGAAATCATGTCAGAAGCAGAACTTATCCCCGGCACTGCGCTCTTTACAGCCCAGTGGATCGACCGGTTAGCCCGTGACCCTGTTATGAATCCTAATCTCTCCTGGAGTGGTGAGCGTTTTGTACGGGAAAATAATAGCGCGCTGATAGCGGCCCGGCTGGGCTTAAAATCCGATTCGCTATTTTTGTCTGATCCCGAAGACTTCGCGGAAATTCAGCGTGTCAAAGATCGTCATCAGGCGATTACCCACTCCGCAAGCGGCTTACACACTCTGGTCACTCATCGTTTATCTGCTGGTGAACTTTACAGACTAAAACCTGAGTATGTTGTGCTGAGCGATGTGATGGCCAACAGACAGGTGCGGCTGTTACAGAACCGGCATCTTTTCCCTGACACCCGTTTCATTGTTGACATAACCCGGGCGTCGTTTAGCACGAACAGTCATCAGCGTGATCGTGATGCGATTATGCAGGGCGCGGACATGCTGGTGGTCAGGAATGCCGCTGCGCTGAAACTTTTCAGCCACAAAAACATGCTCCTTCAGGAGGATAAGCTCGGCACGGACTGGCAGGGACTCGTTCAGCCTGATTATCGTTCAGCCGAAAATGACGCAAAGCCCAGAGTGGGCATCGTGCTGACGGATTTGCACCCGGAAGACTGGCGGCACATTGAGGTGCTTATCAAGGAGATGTGTGAAGATGTCTGCTGGATTATTTACGGAGCCTGTCCTGACGCATGGAAAGCCTCTATCCATGAATATCATCGTAAAGTGCCGCAAAACAGGCTTGCGCCGTTGTTTCAGTCCTTAAATTTAAACCTTGCGCTTGCACCTCTCTCAGATTCGTTACTCAACCAGGCGGAAGGGCATCGTGTTATCGCGCAGTTAGGTGCCTGCGGTTACCCGGTGCTGGCCAGCGATCACGATGCTTATAAAGAGATAATGAGCGTTGAGCGTATTAAAAATAAAACGTCGCAGTGGCGATTTATGATTAACAAAATGATCCGCAATCCGCTTTTAATGCAAAGCCTCGGTGAAAACCTCTATCAGGAAGTTAACAGACGCTGGATTTACCAGTCGGGAGAACTGCCGGTATGGCTTGCCCGTAAAGATCGCTGATACCGGGAAGATGGGTACGTATACGTACCCATTCGGTGCATGGATTTCCACAGCCTGGCACAGTCAGCCAGATAATGACGATCATCCCATCCGTTACAGTTCCCCTCCAGCCTGCCGATAACTCTCCACAGAACAACATCATTTTTGATTTTAACTTTGTGGAGTGTCTATGCGCTTCAATTATGACCTGTTACCGGGCGAGCGGCTGACCTTCGAGGAGATCGCCCGGCGTTATGCGCTGCAATATCCTGATGATAAAGAGCTGACGGCGCGCGCCTTGCTTAGCCCGTCTACCGGCCTGCGCACGCTGAAAATCCGTGCGGTGTTCGCACGCGAAGAGAGCAACAGTCCGCTGGAAGATCTGCTGTTCATCTCCCATGACAACGAGCGTAAAAATTATCTGCGCCGCTTTGAGCACTACCTTAAGCAGAATCTCTCATTCCTCTATTTTCGTCGCAGCGACAACGAGAAGCGCGACAATCTGTGGAAAGTGATGGGCAGCAGTCAGGTCTTCGCAATGATCGATCCACAATCGGCCACGGCACAGAATCTGTTAAACAGTCGCGGCTATAAACTGGTGCTGATGCATCAGGATGATGAGGACATCTACTGGCAGCTCTTTAATCCGCAGGCGGACCCCTGTTTTCCGCAGTCGCAGCGTATTCAGTTCATCGTGGTGCTCAGTACGCCGCAGCACAAGGTCCCTGCAGCGGTGATGCCGGGTACTGAAGTCGGCCGTCGCGTCAAAGCACGGGTGCTGCAGCGTGCCAGCCAGGCGGAATTCAGCGCCGGTGTCAAAGCCCGCTACGGTGCCTGCGTGATGACCGGCACCGAGCTGACCGAACGGCACAACTGGCCGTGGGTGGAAGCCTGCCATATCGACACGCAGGAAGGCGATGATGGCGTCCTGGCGGACAACAGCATCGATAACGGCCTGTTTTTACGCAGCGATCTGCAGCGGCTATTTATTAACCGACTGATTAGCATTGATGCTGAATCAGGCGCGATTCAGGTGCATCCCGGCGAGGAGGCGCGGCAGCACATTGCGCCCTGGTATCAGGAGCTGGAGGGGCGTATCTGCAGTTTGTGGGCCGCGGTGCCGCCCGCCACGCGGCAACGGCTGCGCGCCCGTCGTTAATTCCAGGAGGCGTGCAGAAATAACTGCACGCTGACTTAACAAAAATCAAATAGCCTCGTTTTACCCCGCCTATTCAGCCAATCGAAAACGCTACAGAATTGGATAATCATGCCGATAACTTCATTAACGCAGGGTAGTCAACGTGAACGATTTCTATACCGCCGAAGGCGTGATGGACAAGCATTCGCTCTGGCAGCGCTACGTGCCGCTGGTGCGCCATGAAGCGTTGCGTCTGCAGGTTCGCCTGCCGGCCAGCGTTGAGCTTGACGACTTGCTGCAGGCGGGTGGGATAGGGCTGTTAAATGCCGTAGAGCGTTACGACGCGCTCCAGGGCACAGCTTTTACCACCTACGCCGTGCAGCGTATTCGTGGCGCAATGCTCGACGAGCTTCGCAGTCGGGACTGGGCACCACGCAGCGTGCGTCGTAACGCACGTGAAGTGGCGGGCGCAATGCACAGAGTGGAACAGTCGCTGGGGCGTTCTGCTTCCGAGCAGGAAGTGGCGCAGCAGCTGAATGTTTCCATGGAGGAGTACCGGCAGATCCTGCTGGACACCAACAATAGTCAACTTTTCTCCTACGACGAGTATCGGGAAGAGCACGGCGACAGCGCGGAACTGGTGACGGAAGGCCATGAAGAGGCTAATCCGCTTCACCAGTTGCTTGAAGGGAGTCTGCGTGAGCGCGTCATTGAAGCGATCGAAGCGTTACCCGATCGTGAAAAGATGGTGCTGACACTGTACTACCAGGAAGAACTGAACCTGAAAGAGATTGGTGCGGTACTTGATGTGGGTGAATCCCGTGTCAGCCAGCTGCACAGTCAGGCGATTAAACGCCTGCGGGCCCGACTTGCGGGAGCGCGCTAGCAGTATCAGTTCCTGGCGATTCAAAATTATAAGAAACCGGGGACTCAGTAATGGGAGCCAAGACCAAGGCCAGACCGTTAAGTCGTTATCTTAAAGACTATAAGCACAGCCAGAGCAACTGTTCACACTGTGGCAAGATATTAGATCGAATGGCGCTCGTTTTTCGTGGCCAGATCATCAATAAAGAGGCCATCGCACGGATGGACCAGATGATTGATGAGCAGCTGTGGCTGAAACTTCAGCCCGAACTGACCGCGCTTTGTCGTTTTTGTAGTGATATTTTTTGTAATACCCATCCTAATTACTTCGACATTATGGCGTTTAAACAATATTTGTTTGAACAGACAGAGATGAGCCCTAGCACGATTCGTGAATATGTGGTGCGTCTGCGTCGACTGGATGAGATGCTAAAAGCCAAAAATTTCCCGGCCGACAGGCTTAAAGGAAATAGCTGGCATCAGTGTCTGGAAAGCGATCTGCCCGATGCCGGTAATAACAATTACCGTATTGCGCTGCGCAAGTACGATCAGTTTTTAGGCTGGCAGCAGGCGTAAGCCTGTTCTGCACCGATTGCTCCCCCGCGTGCCTGCCGCACGTTCTCCCTTACCTGCCCGCCAGGGAAAAGGGAAGGGGGAGCACGGCGCTTCTTTCTTCTCACCTCTATTACCACATCTGCGGACACCGGAATCAGGGTGATCCTTTGCGCATCTTCTGCAACACTGTAAGGATAATTTTCATGCCCGACCGGAGGCAGCATTGTCTTTACATCTGTTACATCAATTCCCGCGTCTTGAACTGCTTGGCGCACCGACGCCGTTAGAACATCTGCCACGGCTTTCCGACTATCTGGGTCGCGATATTTTCATCAAACGTGATGACTTCACACCAGTGGCGATGGGCGGCAATAAGCTGCGCAAACTCGAATTCCTGGCAGCCGATGCGCTGCGCGAAGGTGCAGACGTGCTGCTGACCGCGGGCGCAATCCAGTCTAATCATGTGCGTCAGACGGCGGCCGTCGCGGCCCGGCTTGGCCTGAAGTGTGTGGCGCTGCTGGAAAACCCGATTGGCACCCATGCTGAAAACTACCTGAGCAACGGTAACCGTCTGTTACTGGACCTGATGGACGCGGAAGTGATTAGGGTGGATGCGTTGCACAACCCCACTGAACAGCTGGCTGAAGAGGCCACGCGTCTGGAAGCCCAGGGATTTCGCCCTTACATCGTGCCGGTCGGCGGCTCAAATGCGCTGGGTGCACTAGGCTATGTAGAGTGCGCGCAGGAGATCGCCCATCAGAGCGAAGGCGTAGTCGATTTCGCCGCCGTGGTTGTCGCCTCGGGCAGTGCCGGCACCCATGCAGGACTGGCGGTAGGTCTGGAGCATCTGCTGCCGGAAACTGAGCTGGTCGGCGTCACCGTTTCACGCCAGGTCGACGCGCAGTTGCCGCTGGTTGAGCGGCTGCGTCAGTCGCTGGCAGAGACGCTGGAAGTGGAGGCTAAGGCACCGATCACGCTGTGGGATGACTATTTTGCGCCGCGCTACGGCGAGCCGAATGATGAAGGCATGGCGGCGGTGAAACTGCTGGCGCAGCTGGAAGGCATTCTGCTCGACCCGGTGTATACCGGCAAGGCGATGGCCGGATTGCTGGATGGCATCAGCCAGAATCGTTTCCGTCGTGAAGGCCCGTTGCTGTTTATTCATACGGGCGGCGCACCGGCGTTATTTGCTTATCATCCTTCGGTCTGAGACAAGCGAATAAAACAGTTTATACTCCGTGCGTTATCATTCTGGACTGGCAGCAGCTCGCGGTGCTGCCCTTATAAGAACACACACACAATACTGTCAATAATGGGGTGAATATGTCCTTTTCTCGTGCAGGTCGTCAGATGGTGATGGGCGTCATGGCTGTGGCGCTGATCGCAGGCGTCAACGTTAAAACCTTTGCAGCCGAAAACCTGCTGAACAAAATTAAAGAACGCGGTACGCTGCTGGTGGGGCTGGAAGGCACCTATCCGCCATTCAGTTTCCAGGATGAAAAGGGCAAGCTGACCGGCTTTGAAGTGGAGTTCGCGGAACAGCTGGCGCAGCACATGGGCGTTAAGGCGAGCCTGAAACCGACCAAGTGGGACGGCATGCTGGCCTCACTCGACGCGAAGCGTATTGATGTCGTCATCAACCAGGTCACCATCTCTGATGAGCGTAAGAAGAAGTATGACTTCTCCACGCCATACACGGTCTCCGGTATTCAGGCGCTGACGATGAAAGCCAATGCGAACACCATCACTAAACCAGCCGACCTGGCGGGCAAGAAAGTGGGCGTGGGTCTGGGCACCAACTATGAACAGTGGCTGCGTGAGAACGTGAAGGGTGTGGACATCCGTACCTATGATGATGACCCGACAAAATATCAGGATCTGCGCTCTGGGCGTCTGAATGCCATTCTGGTTGACCGTCTGGCTGCGCTGGATCTGGTCAAGAAAACCGGCGATACCATGGCGGTTGCGGGTGATGCCTTCTCACGTCAGGAATCGGGCGTGGCAGTGCGTAAAGGCAACGACGATCTGCTGAAAGCGATTGACCAGGCGATTGCTGACATGCAGAAAGATGGCTCGCTGAGCAAGCTGTCTCAGAAATGGTTTGGCGCGGACGTGACGAAATAATGCAGGAAAGTCTTCAACTGGTGCTGGATTCAGCACCTTTTTTATTAAAAGGCGCGCTGTTCACGCTGCAGCTCAGCATCGGCGGCATGTTCTTTGGTCTGCTGCTGGGCTTTATTCTGGCGCTGATGCGTCTGTCGCGCTTCTGGCCGGTTCGCTGGCTGGCGCGGATCTATGTCTCGATTTTCCGTGGCACGCCGCTGATCGCCCAGCTGTTTATGATCTACTACGGCCTGCCGCAGTTTGGCATCGAGCTTGATCCAATCCCCTCCGCGATGATTGGTCTTTCCCTGAATACCGCCGCGTATGCTTCAGAGTCACTGCGCGGCGCGATTGCATCGATTGAACGCGGACAGTGGGAAGCGGCGGCGAGTATCGGTATGACCCGCTGGCAGACCCTGCGCCGGGTGATCCTGCCGCAGGCGGCCCGCACCGCGCTGCCTCCGCTGGGCAACAGCTTTATCAGCCTGGTGAAGGATACCTCGCTGGCGGCGACCATTCAGGTGCCGGAACTGTTCCGTCAGGCGCAGCTGATCACCTCACGTACGCTGGAAGTCTTCACCATGTATCTGGCCGCCTCGCTGATTTACTGGGTGATGGCAACGGTGTTATCTGCGCTGCAGAACCGGCTGGAACAGCATGTTAATCGTCAGGATTCGGAGTCGAAATGAGCGCCATCGAAGTCAGAAAGCTGGTGAAATCTTTTAACGGCCAGAGGGTGCTGCACGACATTGACCTTGATGTGGCCGCCGGTGAAGTGGTGGCAATTATCGGTCCCAGCGGCTCGGGTAAAACCACGCTGCTGCGCAGTATCAACCTGCTGGAAGTGCCGGACAGCGGCACCATCCGCGTTGGAGAGATCATCGTAGATGCGGCGCTGGCACAAAGTAAGCAGAAAGAGCAGGTGCGTCGTCTGCGTCAGCAGGTCGGGTTTGTCTTCCAGAACTTCAATCTGTTTCCGCACCGTTCGGTGATGGAGAATATCATTGAAGGACCGGTCATCGTTAAAGGCGAACCGAAAGCGGATGCGGTAGCCCGCGCCCGTACGCTGCTGGAGAAGGTCGGTCTGCATGGTAAAGAGGAGAGCTATCCGCGTCGTCTGTCGGGTGGACAGCAACAGCGCGTGGCGATTGCGCGTGCGCTGGCAATGCGACCTGAAGTGATCCTGTTTGATGAACCGACCTCGGCGCTGGATCCGGAGCTGGTGGGTGAAGTGCTCAGCACTATTCGCGCGCTGGCCGAAGAGAAACGCACCATGGTCATTGTGACACATGAGATGAGCTTTGCCCGCGACGTCGCTGACCGCGCTATTTTTATGGATCAGGGGCGCATTGTGGAGCAGGGCGAGGCGAAAGCGTTGTTCAGTAATCCTCAGCAGCCGCGTACCCGTCAGTTCCTCGATAAGTTTCTCAGTCAGTAACCTCACTGCCTTCCCGGGAAGGCAGTTTTAACCGACTCAATGGCCTCACTTTTTAACGATAACGGGCGGCTGTCAGCATAATGCGTGCCGTAATAGCACAACCCATTATTCAGCTGTTAAACCTTTTGCCACATCTGACAAATCTTTTCCTTTCATCGGATATTTAATGGTTTTTCCCGATACCGCTTTCTCTTATTTATATTCCCTGCAATATGAAACATTATTATCATTTATCCTGGCTGTGGCGCTGATAATTAGCGTATTTGCATGTTGATTAATAAGTGTAAGGAAACGTTCTGCAGAGTAAATAACTGTGGCATCAGGGCCACCCAGCGGCTTTTAAGAGTTTCGCTACATTCATCATCGGCTCAATGGCGAATAATCGCTGGATAATCATAAAAGCAATACTAATTTCCTCGCTTTTACTTTCCAGCATTCTGACCTACATAGCAGGAGTCATTGAATGAGCCAGACTAAGTCAGACCAGATCCTGTGGGTAGATACCCTTAAGGGCGCCTGCATATTGCTGGTGGTCCTGTATCACACGGTATTACCGGGTTTTGAAGGGACGATGAAATACCTCACTGCCGGATGGATCCCCGCCGAAATATGGATACAGTTTAATACGGTCCTGTCGCCGCTGCGTATGCCCGCCTTTTTCTTTGTGTCAGGATTGCTGGCGACCAATGGCATTATTAACCGGCCCTGGAAACAGGTGTTTACCAGTCGCATCACTAATCTCTTTTATCTCTATATTCTGTGGGGATTTATTCAGTGGTGGTCCATCATTGGCATCTCAACTGAAATTACCGGCCAGCGGATTTCGCAGAATCTGAATGCCGCCTATGCCGGTTCGCTGTTTGAATTTCTCAAGCTGACCTTTATGGCCATGAGTACCTCATGGTATCTCTACGGGCTGGGACTCTATTTCCTCTGTGCCAAAGTTTTTCGCCAATATAAGCTGGCCCTGGTGGCGGTGGCGATTCTGCTGAATTATCTGGCGGTCGAAAAAGTGATCCCGTTCTGGGGTCCGCAGAGTCTGGCGCAATATTTCCTGTTCTTCCTTTTAGGTGCGTTCTGGAGCCAGACCATGCTGCGCCTGAGTGAATGGCGGCGAGAGAATCTGATGCCCTGGGCGCTACTTGCTGCGGTCGCCGGTATTCATGTGATATTCGGTCTGGATAAGAGTCTGTTCCTGTGTGTGCTGGCGGTGTTGTTCAGTATTGCTGCATGCCGTTGGCTGAATCAGCATTTCAGCATGCGCTATCTCAACTGGGTGGGCCGCAATACGCTGCAGATTTACGTCATTCACCGTATTTTCATCGAGTTCTTTGGGATGTCCGCGATTCTGTTCGCGCAGCGGCATCATCTGTTCGAGCAGGCATGGTTTTCGTTTCTTTGGGCCTGTTTCTATCCGGTGGCCATCGTGGGGCTCTGTTCGGTCTGTTCAGTGGCAATCTGGTCGCTGACCAATCGCGGGGTGGGGCAGTCGCTGTTTGTGTTTCCGACGCTGATGAAGAGGGTGCCTGGCGGCGGGTGAGGGGCGCTTTGCAGTGGGAAGAGGACGCTGTGCAGCGGGCGGGCACTGAGAAGATTTCGCCCGCCAGGTGATGGGGAGTTTCAGGTTGCCTGTGCAGGCGGACGCGTTAAGGGGTGGATGCCCGCCCCTTAACAATCCCGGCGTCCGGCAGCCTGCGCGCCCCGCTCTGCGGGGTACCTTCGTCACGCCCTGCGGCCAGCGGACCGGCCGGACGCGCCATCCCTGGCGTGAACCGTCCTTTCGCCGACGTCCTGTCGGCTCATCCTGGCCTCCGATTGTTCCTCAGCGCTTCGGATGCCTCTGGCAAACCCCCGCCTGTTATCTCTTTTGTTTTCTCTGGTGCTGTATTGTCTGCTGACCTGAAAAGCCAAAGCCAAAGCCAAAGCCAAAGCCAAAGCCAAAGCCAAAGCCAAAGCCAAAGCCAAAGCCAATCCCGGAAACGTAAAGCGATAAAGTAACCAACACAGAAAGAAGAAATAACAGCGAGGGGTCAGGGAGGCCATCTGAACCGCTGAGCGGATGAGGGATTTCAGGACGAGCGACAGGGATGTCGCGAAGAGGCGGGTTCGCGCCAGGGATGGCGCGTCCCGGTGGTCCGTGAGAAATCCGGAAGAAGCGAAGGGACCGCGAAGCGGCGGTGAAGCAGGCCGGAGCCGGGGGTCAAGGGGCGCGGCGACTGGCGCCCCTTGTCGGTCGCCTGCAGAGGCGTGTCTGAAACTGCCCAACTGATCAGGCGAACGAAACCCTTCTCAGAGCCCGTTCGCGCAGCGAACCACCCCAGCTTTAGCGCATGCATCCGCCAGGCGAACGAAACCCCTCTCAGAGCCCGTTCGCGCAGCGAACAACCCACAGCAACAGCTCAGCTGTAAGCCCGTTCGCGCAGCGAACAAGCCCCTTAAGCTTCAGCGCTACCCAATGGTCATCAGACTCGCATTACCACCCGCCGCCGCGGTATTCACACTCAGCGAGCGCTCAATCAGCAGACGCTCAAGCAGCAGATTGGTTTCGCCACGGGCAAAGCCCTGCACCGAGACAATCGCGCCGTCACGCGCTGCAATCTGCTCGCACAGCGTACGCAGCTGATCGGCATCGCCGTGATAGATCACCGCATCAAACTCTGCCGCTAACGGATCACGTGCCAGCGTGATGCGCGCTTTCACGGCATCAGGCAGCGAGGCGCGCAGGGCGCGATGCAGCTCATCATCCTGCCACAGCGCTTTACTGCCCACGCTGGTGACCGCAGCCAGCTGGATCAACGCATCCTGCTCATTATCCGCCAGACAAAGCACCTGATCACGCGGCAGCAGCGAGAAGGTATTGCGCTCGCCGGTCGGGCCAGGCAGCAGACGGACCACGCCCGCCTGGGCCAGCTCGTCATAGTGCTGGCAGAGTTCAGCCAGTTCAGGCTTATCTTTCGCCCAGTTGCTCAGCGCCTGATGCGGTGCCAGCAGAGACTGACGTAGCGTGCTGTCTGCCGGACGCTCGGCATCCTGACGATCAAAGGTCAGACGCAGCGCGCCATCCGGACGACTGGCCAGCAGGCGGTAGAGATAGAGCGGACCGCCCGCTTTCGGACCCGTTCCGGATAAGCCTTCCCCACCAAACGGCTGCACACCGACCACTGCACCGACCATGTTGCGGTTAACGTAGAGGTTACCGACACGGGCGTTGGCCGTAACCTGTGCGATGGTCTCGTCGATGCGGGTATGCACACCCAGCGTCAGGCCATAGCCGGAGGCGTTGATCTGCTCAACCAGCTTCGGCAGGTTATTGCGGGTGAAGCGCACTACATGCAGCACCGGTCCAAAAATCTCTTTATCCAGATCGCTGACCTGATTTAGCTCAATCAGCGTCGGTTTGACAAAGGTGCCGCTGGTCCACTCTTTGCTGTCCTGCGGGTTATCCTGTACCGCCTGGTAAACCGTGAAGCCCTTGTTACGCATCGCCTGAATATGGCGATCGATATTGGCTTTTGCCTCGGCATCAATCACCGGGCCGATGTCGGTTGAGAAGCGCTCCGGATTGCCCATGCGGCACTCCGCCATCGCGCCGCGCAACATCTTCAGCGTATGGTCGGCGACATCTTCCTGAATGCAGAGCAGGCGCAGGGCTGAGCAGCGCTGTCCGGCACTGTCGAAGGCCGACGCGACGATATCGATCACCACCTGCTCAGTCAGCGCCGACGAGTCAACGATCATCGCGTTCATCCCGCCGGTTTCCGCAATCAGCGGCACCGGACGACCGTGTTGATCAAGGCGACCGGCCAGATTCCGCTGCAGCAAAGTCGCGACTGCGGTTGAGCCGGTAAACATCACGCCACGGACCCGATTGTCCCCGGTCAGCTGCGCGCCTACGGTTTCACCCTGACCCGGCAGGAGTTGCAGTACGCCCGACGGTACACCCGCATCCAGCAGGATCTGAACTGCCTGTGCAGCAATCAGCGGTGTCTGCTCAGCCGGTTTAGCCAGCACGCTGTTGCCTGCTGCCAGTGCAGCCGCAATCTGGCCGGTAAAGATCGCCAGCGGGAAGTTCCATGGGCTGATACAGACCACCGGACCCAGCGGACGATGGGTTTCGTTGTCGAAATCGTCACGGACCATACCGGCGTAATAATAGAGGAAATCCACCGCTTCGCGCACTTCCGCGATGGCATTGTTATAGGTCTTGCCTGCTTCACGCACCAGGATGCCAAGCAGTTGCTGCATCTGGCCTTCCATAATCTGTGCGGCGCGTTCCAGAATCGCCGCGCGCTCCTGCGGCGGGGTGGCAAACCAGATCGGTCCGCTGCTCACGGCGGCATCCAGCGCCACAGAGACTTCCTGTTCTGTGGCTTCACGCACCTGACCCACACGATCGCCCGGTGCGGCCGGGTTCAGAATGTCGCGCAACTCACCCGCACCCGCTTCACCGTCGATCATCGGCTCGGCCAGGCAGGGCTGTGCAGCGCTGCTCAGCAGGGCGCTGGAGAGTGAGGCGAGACGGTGCTCGTTAGCCATATCCAGACCCGCTGAGTTCACGCGGTTCTCGCCATACAGGTCACGCGGCAGGGGGATCTTCGGATGCGGCAGGCCAATGGCGCCTTCACTGGCACCCAGTTTCTCGACGGCAGTTACCGGATCGGCTACCAGCTCATCAATCGGCAGCGAGGTATCAGCGATGCGGTTTACAAACGAGGTGTTGGCCCCGTTTTCCAGCAGTCGACGAACCAGATAGGCCAGCAGGGTTTCATGGGTGCCGACCGGCGCATAGATGCGGCAGGGACGGTTAAGCTTGCCGTCCGCCACTTTGCCGACGACCTGCTCATACAGCGGTTCACCCATGCCGTGCAGACACTGGAACTCATACTGCCCCGGATAGTAGTTGTTGCCTGCCAGCTGATAAATCGCGGCCAGGGTGTGGGCATTGTGCGTAGCAAACTGCGGATAGATCAGGCTGGGAACAGAAAGCAGTTTGCGGGCGCAGGCCAGGTAAGAGATATCGGTGTAAACCTTACGGGTGTAAACCGGGTAGCCTTCCAGACCTTCCATCTGGGCGCGCTTGATTTCGCTGTCCCAGTACGCGCCTTTCACCAGACGGATCATCAGACGACGGCGGCTGCGCTGCGCCAGATCGATTAGCTCATCGATCACAAACGGACAGCGTTTCATGTAGGCCTGAATCACGAAGCCGATGCCGTTCCAGCCTTCCAGCTCTGGTTCGAAACAGAGCTTTTCCAGTAAATCCAGCGACAGTTCCAGGCGGTCAGCTTCTTCTGCGTCGATGTTGATGCCGATGTCATAGGAGCGAGCCAGCAGCGTCAGTGATTTCAGAATAGGGTAGAGCTCTTCCATCACGCGCTCATACTGTGCGCGGCTGTAGCGGGGATGCAGGGCTGAGAGCTTGATGGAGATGCCCGGGCCTTCATAAATGCCACGACCATTCGACGCTTTACCGATGGCGTGGATCGCCTGCTGATAAGAGAGCAGATAGGCTTTAGCATCGCCTGCGGTCAGGGCCGCTTCGCCCAGCATATCGTAAGAGTAACGGAAGCCTTTCTCTTCCAGCTTGCGGGCATTGGCCAGCGCTTCAGCAATGGTTTCACCGGTGACGAACTGCTCACCCATCAGACGCATCGCCATATCCACGCCTTTGCGGATCAGGGGCTCGCCGCCCTTACCGATGATGCGGTTGAGCGAGCTGGAAAGATTCGCCTCGTTGTGGGTTGAGACCAGCCGGCCGGTAAACAGCAGGCCCCAGGTCGCGGCGTTGACAAACAGCGACGGGCTGCGGCCCAGATGCGACTGCCAGTTGCCGTTGCTGATCTTGTCGCGGATGAGCGCATCGCGCGTTGGCTTGTCAGGAATACGCAGCAGCGCTTCCGCAAGGCACATCAGCGCCACGCCTTCATGTGAAGAAAGAGAGAACTCCTGGAGCAGGCTTTGCACCATACCGGCGCGTCCGGTTGCACCTTTCTGGTGCCGCAGCCTGTCGGCGAGCTGATAAGCCAGCTGATGGGTTTTCTCTGCCAGCGCTGCCGGTAAGCGCGCCTGCTCCAGCATCATTGGCACCGCATCGGTCTCCGGGCGACGCCAGGCGGCAGTCACCGCTGAACGCGTCACGGACTGAGGTAAAATCTGCTCTGCAAAGTCAAGGAACGGCTGATGCGTCTCCTCTGGCTGGGTGTCGTCAGACTCGGCCGCCGCCTGGGCAGAAAGCGGGATCTCCGGCACGGCATCGCCGCTCTCCAGCTGGCCCAGGTAATTAAAGATGGCCTGTTTAATCAGCCAGTGTGGCGTGCGATCAATACGCTGCGCAGCCAGTTTGATGCGCTCACGTGTTGCGTCATCCAGTTTCACACCCATGGTGGTTGTAGCCATGACTCCAGAGCTCCTTAATAGTGGTTCGGTACGGCGTTGGCTGCACTATCACTTAAGTTGCAACTTTGTGCAACCGTGTTAAATGTGAGCCAGTTAACACCCTTCTTACATCGGCAATTGTTAAATCCCGCAATGCGGCACGGATATTGCTGCAAGATCCTCGCCAGGTCGGCAGGCCCGATAAAAAGCGGGTTTACGGCCGGTTATACAGAGGTACAACCGGATAACTGTGAGCGAGTGCAACCTATCAGCACGTTTTCACAAACGGTTAGTGAAATCACTGTAACGCCTGTGTTAAATCCATTGTGCGCGGAACGCCTTTCCGGCAGGATACCGCGCCGCTGGGAAATGACTGACGCCCTGACGAAGAAAATCGACCCGCTTTGCCCCGTTCCGGCAGGCGGGTAGCTGGCGATTTCTCTGGGATATCAAATAATAAGTGGAGAGACAGATGAGTGTAAGTACACCGATGCTGGTGACCTTTGTGGTTTATATTCTTGGGATGGTATTAATCGGTTTTGCGGCTTATCGCTCGACCAAAAACTTCGATGATTACATCCTCGGTGGCCGCAGTCTGGGTAGCGTGGTCACGGCACTCTCTGCCGGTGCATCCGATATGAGCGGCTGGCTGCTGATGGGCTTACCGGGAGCCATTTTTATTTCCGGCATCTCTGAGAGCTGGATTGCGATTGGCCTGACGATCGGTGCCTGGCTGAACTGGAAAATCGTGGCCGGTCGCCTGCGTGTTCAGACCGAGCATCACAATAACGCGCTGACCCTGCCGGACTTCTTTACCAGCCGCTTTGAAGACCACAGTAAAATTCTGCGCGTCATCTCCGCTATTGTGATTCTGGTATTCTTCACCATCTACTGCGCCTCGGGCGTGGTGGCCGGTGCGCGTCTGTTTGAAAGCACCTTTGGTATGGACTACCAGACGGCTCTGTGGGCGGGTGCAGCAGCGACCATTCTCTATACGCTGGTGGGCGGTTTCCTGGCGGTGAGCTGGACCGATACCGTTCAGGCAAGCCTGATGATTTTTGCGCTGATCCTGACCCCGGTGTTTGTCATTATCGCAGTAGGCGGCTGGTCCGATTCGCTGACGGTGATTGAGGCGAAAAGCCTTGAAAACCTCGATATGCTCAAAGGGCTGAACTTCGTCGCGGTCATCTCCCTGCTCGGCTGGGGTCTGGGCTACTTCGGGCAACCCCATATTCTGGCGCGCTTTATGGCGGCAGATTCGCATCGCTCTATCCGCACCGCACGCCGTATCGGTATGGCGTGGATGGTGCTCTGTCTGGCGGGCGCGGTGGCCGTCGGTTTCTTCGGTATCGCCTACTTCCAGAACAACCCGACCCTGGCAACCGGCGTCAATGACAACGCTGAGCGCGTCTTTATCGAGCTGGCACGCATTCTCTTCAACCCGTGGATTGCCGGTATTCTGCTGTCAGCGATTCTGGCAGCCGTGATGTCCACGCTGAGCTGTCAGCTGCTGGTCTGCTCCAGCGCCCTGACCGAAGACCTCTATAAAGGCTTCCTGCGCAAAAATGCCAGTCAGAAAGAGCTGGTATGGGTAGGGCGTCTGATGGTGCTGCTGGTGGCGTTGATTGCGATTGCGCTGGCGTCAAACCCGGAAAACCGTGTGCTGGGCCTGGTAAGCTACGCATGGGCGGGTTTTGGTGCGGCGTTTGGTCCGGTAGTGCTGTTTGGCGTCTGCTGGAAGCGTATGAACCGCAACGGTGCGCTGGCGGGGATGATCATCGGTGCGCTGACCGTGCTGGTATGGAAACAGTATGGCTGGCTGGGACTGTATGAAATCATCCCTGGCTTCATCTTCGCCAGCATCGCGATTGTAGTCTTCAGCCTGATGGGACGTGAACCTTCAGCCGAAGCGCAGCAGCGCTTTGCTGCCGCAGAAGCGGAGTTCCAGACCAAATAAGCGAAGCGTTAGTCATGAGAGCCCGCCCCGTAAGGAGCGGGCTTTTTTGTTACAAAGATAAATCACCCAAAGATGAAATTATCTCCGCCAGTAACTTGTTTTTTTCGCAGCGATAATGATAATCGGTATCGTTTACACTTTACCTGATTTTACTGTTCATTGACGCTGCTTAACATTCAAGAGGTTGGCGATGTTTGTTCCATTTCTCATCATGCTGCGCGAAGGGCTTGAAGCCGCGCTGATAGTCAGCCTGATAGCCAGCTATCTCAAGCGCACCCAGCGCACCCAATGGTTTCCGGCAATGTGGGCTGGCGTGTTTATCGCCGCTGCGCTCTGTCTGGGTCTGGGTCTGTTTATCAATGCCACTACCGGTGAATTCCCGCAAAAAGAGCAGGAGCTGTTTGAGGGCATCGTGGCGGTGATTGCGGTGGTGATCCTGACCTCAATGGTGTTCTGGATGCGCAAAGTCGCCCGAAACATCCGGGTCGAACTTGAGCAGGCGGTCGATCAGGCGCTGCAACGTTCCGGTCGGGGCGGTCTGGCGCTGGTGCTGATGGTATTTCTTGCCGTGGCACGTGAAGGGCTGGAGTCGGTGTTCTTCCTGCTGGCGGCCTTTACGCAGGATGTCGGTTATGCGCCGCCGATCGGCGCGGTACTGGGTCTGGCAACCGCCGTGGTGCTGGGCATGCTGCTTTACTGGGGCGGTATACGCCTGAACATGGCGCATTTCTTCCGCTGGACCAGCGTCTTCATCCTGTTTGTCGCAGCGGGCCTGGCAGCCGGTGCGATTCGCGCCTTCCACGAAGCAGGATTGTGGAATCGCTTTCAGGATGTGGCCTTCGATCTCAGCAATACCTTATCGACCCATTCGCTGTTCGGTACGCTGCTGGAAGGCATTCTGGGTTATCAGGAGACGCCAAGCGTGAGTGAAGTGACGATTTACTTCGTCTATCTGATCCCGGCGCTGATTCTGTTCTTTATGCCTGCGCGGCCTGCAGCGTCGGCAACGGTCTAATCAGACATTTTTAGGCGCGCCCGCCGCGCCTGCAACTTAACAGGGAATATCGAGATGACAATGCGTTTCCGCCGCAAGGCGCTGCTGCTTCCTCTGCTGGCAATCTCCGCATCGGCTACCGCAGCGATTCCTCAGGTTACCGTAAGCGTCAATGACAGGCAGTGTGAGCCGATGAACCTGACGGTCAAGGCTGGCAAAACCCAGTTCCTGATTAAAAATAACAGCCAGAAAGCGCTGGAGTGGGAGATCCTCAAAGGCGTGCTGGTGGTGGAAGAGCGTGAAAATATCGCACCGGGCTTCAGTCAGAAGCTGACCGCTAATCTGGAAGCGGGTGAATATGAGATGACCTGTGGCCTGCTGAGCAATCCAAAAGGCAAGCTGATTGTAAAAGGTGAGGGCGCAGCGACAAACAGCACTTCCGCACGTATGCAGCTCGAAGGGCCGATCACCGAATATAAAGCTTATGTGACGGAGCAGGTGAACCAGCTGGTGAGCAGCACTCAGGTATTCACGGACGCGGTTAAAGCGGGCGATGTGGAAAAAGCCAAAGCGCTGTTTGCCCCAACGCGTCAGTACTATGAGCGCATTGAGCCGATTGCTGAGCTGTTCTCCGATCTCGACGGCAGCATTGATGCCCGCGAAGATGACTACGAAAAGAAATCAGCCGATCCGAAGTTCACCGGTTTCCACCGTCTGGAGAAAGCGCTGTTTGCTGATAACAGCACCAAAGGCATGGCGGACTACGCTGAGCAGCTGAATAAAGATGTGAAAGATCTGCAGGTGCGCATCAGTGAGCTGGCCTTTCCGCCAGCCAAAGTGGTCGGCGGCGCAGCCGGTCTGATTGAAGAAGTGGCCTCCAGCAAGATTTCCGGCGAAGAAGATCGCTACAGCCGCACCGACCTGTGGGATTTCCAGGCCAATATCGATGGCGCACAGAAAATCGTTGAGCTGCTGCGCCCTCTGGTGAGCAAAGCGAATCCGCAGCTGCTGGCCAAAGTTGACGCCAACTTTAAAAAAGTGGATGCGATCCTGAGCAAGTACCGCACCCAGACCGGTTTCGAATCCTATGAGAAGCTGACCAGCGCCGACCGTAACGCGCTGAAAGGGCCGATCACCGCGCTGGCGGAAGATCTTTCATTACTTCGTGGCACTCTGGGTCTGGATTAATCATGAGTCGTAAGGAAGATGACGCGCAGCCTGCGCGCCGTCGTTTACTGAAAGGACTGGGTCTGCTGGGCGGGGCAGCGGCCATCGGCGGCGGCTGTCCGTTCCATACCGCTGCCGCTGACAGCTTTTCGCCAGGTACGGTGACGCCGCAGGCGCGACAGCAGACGCAGCCGTTTTATGGTCAGCATCAGGCGGGGATCACGACGCCCCAGCAGGCATCAATGATGCTGGTGGCGTTTGACCTGCTCAGCAGCGATAAAGCCGAACTGAAGCGTCTGTTTCAGCTGCTGACCCAGCGTATCGCCTTTCTCACGACGGGCGGTCCGGCACCTGCGGTCACCAATCCGCAACTGCCACCGATGGATTCCGGCATTCTGGGGGCGACGATCGCGCCGGATAATCTGACGATTACCGTATCGGTCGGGCATTCGCTGTTTGATGAACGCTTTGGTCTGGCGCCGCGTAAGCCGAAAAAATTGCAGCCGATGACGCGCTTCCCCAATGATTCGCTGGATGCCAGCCAGTGTCATGGGGACCTGCTGTTGCAGATTTGTGCCAATACGCAGGATACGGTGATTCATGCCCTGCGTGACATCATCAAGCATACGCCCGATCTGCTGGGTGTACGCTGGCGGCGTGAAGGCTTTATCTCCGACCACGCGGCACGCAGTCAGGGGCAGGAGACGCCGATCAATCTGCTGGGCTTTAAAGATGGCACCGCGAATCCGGATACTCACGATTCTGCGTTAATGAAACAGCTGCTTTGGGTGACCGCGGACCAGGATGAACCTGCCTGGGCACGCAACGGCAGCTATCAGGCCGTGCGGCTTATCCGCTTTCACGTCGAAATGTGGGACCGCACGCCGCTGGGTGAGCAGCAGACTATCTTTGGACGCGAGAAGCTGAGCGGCGCGCCGCTGGGGATGAAGCATGAGCGTGACGTTCCGGATTACGCCCGTGATCCGGACGGCGATGTGATTGCACTGGATGCGCATATCCGTCTTGCTAACCCTCGTACACCTGAGACGGCCAGCAGCCTGATGCTGCGACGTGGCTACAGTTACTCGGCGGGTATCTCCGCATCCGGCCAGCTGGAGATGGGGCTGCTGTTCGTCTGCTACCAGCACGATCTGGAACGTGGGTTTCTGACCGTGCAGCAGCGTCTGAACGGTGAAGCGCTGGAAGAATATATCCGGCCTTTTGGCGGCGGTTACTTTTTCGTTTTACCCGGTGTCCCCGACGCCAGCCATTATTTAGCACAGTCGTTGCTGGAAGCCTGATTAAAATTTAACCATCGCAGGCGGCTTATCCTCAACCGCCTGCCTTTTAGGTTTCAACGCTTTGCTTACTGAGTTTTAGCTGAGATTAAGCCATGCTCTGGCATATATCAAATAAGCTAATTCACTGTAATCTATGGATTTTACATTTCGCCTTAAAAGAAATAGTTACGTGTGATTAGCAATTCCTTTGCCAGCAGGTAAAATTACTATTGCAAAGGTCCAACGAAATGATGCACTTTATTCAACAGGCGTAATCGGATGTGTCGATGTATCACACTGGAGTTCGCGCATGGGTCGAGTCTTTTATGGAACGTTACTGTCACTGAATAAATTGCGCCTGACCGCGAGGGCAATTCTGCCTCGTTATTTCTCCCTTCCTTCAACCATTTCTTTCGTCTTAGCACAGCCTGTTTTATCCGGTGTTCAGCCACGCTATTGCGCTGCTGTATACCCACTATCCTGTCCTGTCATGGCTCAAAAGGAAGCCAACTGAAACCTCTAAAGCGTTCACGTAATCGCAACGGGCCACCGGCCTGCGCGGGAAATGAAACCAACTGAAAGGTGCCACTATGGGAAGACAGAAAGCAGTGATCAAAGCGCGTCGTGAAGCAAGAAGAGTGCTTCGTAATGACTCCCGGAGTCATCGTCAGCGTGAAGAAGAGTCGGTCACTTCGCTGGTGCATATGAGCGGACTGGATGCCATTGGCATGGCGCGCGATACGCGTGACCGGTTGCCGATTGAAGCCCGTAATGAAGCTCAGGCGCACTATCTTAACGCCATAGAGAGAAAACAGCTGATCTTCGCAACCGGTGAAGCCGGGTGCGGTAAAACCTGGATCAGTGCTGCGAAAGCGGCTGAAGCCCTGATTAATAAGGATATCGACAGGATTATCGTTACGCGCCCGGTACTTCAGGCAGATGAGGATTTGGGATTCCTGCCCGGTGATATTTCTGAGAAATTCGCCCCTTATTTCCGCCCGGTTTATGACATTCTGGTTAAACGTCTTGGCACATCATTTATGCAATATTGTCTGCGTCCGGAAATTGCCAAGGTAGAGATTGCGCCCTTCGCCTATATGCGAGGCCGCACCTTTGAAAATGCTGTGGTGATTCTGGACGAGGCGCAGAACGTGACCGCCGCGCAGATGAAAATGTTCCTGACCCGACTGGGCGAAAACGTCACGGTCATTGTTAACGGCGATATTACCCAGTGCGACTTGCCCGCTGGGGTGCCTTCCGGTCTCGCGGACGCGCTGGCGCGTTTTGAAGAGGACGAGATGGTTGGCATTGTGCGCTTTGGCAAAGAGGATTGTGTGCGTTCTGCGCTTTGTCAGCGCACCCTGCACGCATATAGCTAGCGTTCGATTGAGTAGAAGTGTAGCGCCCAAACCCGGCTCCGGCCGGGTTTTCTTTTGTCTGTTCAGGTTAGGGCGCCAGGACGGAGTGGATGTCAGAATAACAGGTGACGTCGTTAATGATGGCACCGCAGACTTTGATATAAAAAAGCTGAGGCAATGGATGTTGCCTGACGGACTTAATAACAGGCTGATGCTGATAAGTCAGGCATTAAAGGCTTAATCATGACTTCGTATTAATGCAGGCTGGCATTCAAAGGTACGCCCTGCATAGCGTTATGCAGGAAACTTTCGTGCAGTTTAACCACAATGCTGGCTGTTATTTACCGCGGATGACCAGAATTTTTTCGGTATAAACAACGCTATTGTCCGGGATGCTTTTATTGATAAATGACATCGCGCCGATAGTCACGTTACTTCCTATGACCAGGTCGTCCCCAATGATGCAACTTCCGGCACCCACTTCAACGTTATCGCCAATAACGATGCGGGCGGATGTGCTGTTATCTGTGCGGCCGGGGATGCCGATCGTGGAGTTCTGACGGATTTTGAAATTACGGCCAATAACGGTGCATTCATTTATCACCACCGATAAGAAGTGGCTGACGTTCAGTCCCGGTCCGATTTGGGTGCCGGGCTGGATTTCAGTGTTGTACTTCTGAATTAATTTGCGATTAATTTTCTTCGCGAGCCTCTTTGAGGTTTTACTCTCGGAATGGTACAGAAATGAGACAATCCGCCACCAGAAGTTAAATCGCCTGTCCGGACACTTTAAGGCTTTATGAAGCGTACGTGTCCAGCTAAAAGGTTTCTCACTCACCATCACTTCGAAGCGTAAACATTCATACAGGTGTTTTTTTAATTCATCTTTTTTCATCGTTCATTATCAGCGTCTTGCAAATTTTTAGCCGCGTATAGTAACAGGCTATAGCAGATGCCTTTTGAGGCAGGTCATTTAATGTGTCGCAGAATTAAATATAAACTTTCCAGTTTGAGAATTACGTAAATTTAATTAATGGCCTCAAATAAGAATAATGAGCAAAGGATAGGAAAATTAAAGAAGAGAACATCAGCGAAGAGAGGAATTCGCTCAGCATGCGATCGTTTCCACTGTGGGGCTTCTCACCCCCTCTCGTAGTGCAATATGCAAAAAAAAAAGCCTGAACGTTTGTTCAGGCTCTTCTTCAGAATGTGGCGGTGAGAGGGGGATGGATTCGCTGCGCTCACTCTGCGGGCAGCGTCGCAGGCTCCGCTGTCCAGCAGCTTTCACCTGCTGTCGAACCCCGGCGGGGGTTCTCACCCCCTCTCGCAGTGCAATATGCAAAAAAAAAAAGCCTGAACGTTTGTTCAGGCTCTTCTTCAGAATGTGGCGGTGAGAGGGGGATGGATTCGCTGCGCTCACCCTGCGGGCAGCGTCGCAGGCTCCGCTGTCCAGCAGGTTTCACCTGCTGTCGAACCCCGGCAGGGGTTCTCACCCCCTCTCGCAGTGCAATAGGCAAAAAAAAGCCTGAACATTTGTTCAGGCTCTTCTTCAGAATGTGGCGGTGAGAGGGGGATGGATTCGCTGCGCTCACCCTGCGGGCAGCGTCGCAGGCTCCGCTGTCCAGCAGGTTTCACCTGCTGTCGAACCCCGGCGGGGGTTCTCACCCCCTCTCGCAGTGCAATAGGCAAAAAAAAGCCTGAACATTTGTTCAGGCTCTTCTTCAGAATGTGGCGGTGAGAGGGGGATTCGAACCCCCGATACGTTGCCGTATACACACTTTCCAGGCGTGCTCCTTCAGCCACTCGGACACCTCACCACATTTACTTCGCTGACCGCGCTGGGTCAACGGGGCGCTACTATAGGGAGTCGGCTGAAAAGGGTCAAGCACTATTTTTTTCTTTCGATCTATTCGCTTAAGCTCTGAACGAATCGATTTACTGCGGCTTAAAACCGGCCGTTTATGCGCCATATTCCACAGTAACAAAGAAGCAGACCGGGTCATTTTCAGGGCTGCGTTACGACTGAAATAACCCGGTGCGGCGTCCGGGCCTGTATCCCAGCCGGGCGCCGCACCGTCAGACGCTAAATCAGCTCTTCACCCGATTAGCGAAGCTCTTGCGCAGCTTCTGCAGTTTCGGTGGGATCACGGCCATGCAGTAGCCGTTGCGCTGGCCCGCGCCTTCCCAGTAATCCTGATGATAAGCCTCGGCGGGATACCACTCTTTCAGCGGCTCAATCGTGGTGACCACGGGCACATCATGGTCGGCCTGGGCGCGTTCAATGGCGGCACGCGCTTCTGCTTCCTGTTCTGCATTCGCCGGGAAAATGGCGGAGCGATACTGGGTGCCGATATCATTGCCCTGACGGTTAAGCTGGGTCGGATCATGCGTGACAAAGCTGATATCCAGCAGATCGCCGTAGGTTACCTGCTCCGGATCAAAGCCAATGCGGATCGCTTCTGCATGACCGGTTGCACCGCTGCAGACCTGCCCATAGGTCGGATTAGGACGGGCTCCGCCGGTATAGCCGCTTTCAACCGACTCTACGCCGATCACGTCCTTAAATACCGCTTCGGTACACCAGAAACAGCCGCCAGCGATAACTGCGTATTCGATTGCCATAATAATTTACTCCTGTCAGGTCGAAAGAGGTGAATGGGGGCGCAGCAGAGCGCTTTCAACTAGATGAGCATCTCCGGTTTAAAATCTCCGCTTTTATCCAGCATTTTGTCGCCCATCACGCTGAAGCGGCCTTCACCGGTATAGTGCAGGGTAGCGGGATATTCGGGCTCCCCGACGACATGCGCTTTGACGATCTCAAAAATAAACAGGTTGTAGCGGGCGACCATAGAATCGTCATAAAGCTGACATTCAAAGCTGGCAAAACATTCGGCAATCATTGGCGCAACCACTACCTGAGCCGGTTCCGGCGTCAGGCCAAACGCCTCAAACTTATCAATACTGTCACCGTGGCTGTTGCCGACAGCCACCACTTCATTAATCAGCGAGGCAGAAGGGATATTCAGCACGCACTGACCGCTGTTGCGGATCAGCTCGTGGCTGTGATTCATGCCGGCAATCATGCAGCCGACCAGTGACGGAGAGAACTCCAGCACCGTGTGCCAGCCGAGCGTCATAATGTCATGCTGATCCTGATACTGCGAACTGAGCAGCAATACCGGTCCGGGCTCAAGATATTTACGGGCTTTGCTGACCGGAAAAGCATATTTGTGCATGCGTTGGCTCATGGCGTAGCTCCTTTAACGGAATGGTGCCATTAAGTGTAGAGCACCCTGCGGGTGCGGCAGGAAGGTTAGCGGGCATAAAGGGGGCCATGGGAGAAACAGGACAGAGCAGACATTTTCACCGATCGTCTCGCGAGCTTAAGGTTTCCTTAATATGCAGGCGCGATACTGCCTGCTTTAACGGAGGAGAATACTATGAAAACTGCCCCTGCTACCCTGGCTGTCACTCCGACACGTCCGATGAGCGAATATACGGCTCTGCTGATTGCCGCAGCAACGGTTGTACTGTTCCTGTTTGCCTGGTTTACCGCTTAAAACTTAATGACGGCCCGGCAACCGCTCCGGTCGCGACGGTTCTCTAAGAAAAACTGAAAACGGTGTAACTGGACGATGCGGCTGACAATGCTCAGCCCGAGTCCGATACCGCCATAGCGACTGTCCATCCGGATAAACGCTTTACTCAGCTCACCACTTTTACTTTCATCAATTCCCGGTCCCTCATCTTCCACCACCATCATGGGCTGTGGCACAGACAGCAGCTGCACGCTGATAGTACTGTTATCCGGGCTGTAGCGATGGGCGTTCTCCACCAGGTTACGCAGCAGCATCTTCAGCAGGGTGGCATCACCACGCACAAACTGCGCCTGCGGCAGATCCAGAACCAGCGTCTGCTGATGCGCCTCCAGCATGATACTCAGCTCCGCTTCCATCGGCAGGATCACATCTTCGATCAGCCCGACGTTCTGATAGGTGCCTGAGGTAAATGACTGTCCGGCGCGCGCCAGATTCAGCAGCTGCGATACGCTGTGGGTCATCTGATCCAGGCGTTGCACCAGCGGCTGAACTTTGACATCGCTGTTGCGTTCGATTAACTCCAGGTGGAGCCGTAATCCCGCCAGCGGCGTGCGCAACTCATGCGCCACGTCGGCGGTAAACAATCTTTCGCGCTCCAGACTGCTGTTGAGGCGGGCGACCAGCTGGTTTATCGCCTGAGTTACCGCATCGATCTCATGAACCTGACTGTGACAGGTGACGGGATCGAGATTCTCTTCGCTGCGGCTTTCCAGTTCCCGCTGCAGCTGATACAGCGGTCGGGTGACCCATTTCACCGCCTGATAGCAAAGCAGCAGCGTCAGCGTAATCATCACCAGGCTCGGCACCGCCAGGCTGGCCACTGCTTCGTGGATTTCACGCTTCACGTGGCTGTCCATGTTGCGCTTCTGCAACTGCGCTTCCACCAGAAACTGAATCTGCTCTTTACTCTCATGCCACAGCCAGACCACGCTGATCACCTGGAATACCAGCAGGATCAGACCAATAGTCAGGATCAGGCGAAAGCGCATACTGCGGTGATCGAAACGTTTTATCATGTGGCCTCGCGAACGCCATCCTGCGTCACCAGCGCATAACCAAATCCGCGCACGGTACGAATGGCGCTTTTGCCAATTTTGTCGCGCAGATTATGGATATGCACTTCCAGCGTATTAGTAGAAGGCTCGGTCTCCCAGTTATAGATGTCCTGGTAGAGAATTTCACGGTGAACCGGATTGCCGGCCTTCAGCATCAGTCGTGACAGAATCGCAAACTCTTTGGGCGTCAGATCCAGCAGCATATCGCCGAGGGTGATCTGACGATGGGTCATATCCAGCGCCAGCGAGCCGACTCTCACCTGGCTGTCGCCCTGATTGACGTGACGGCGAATCAGGGCGCGGATGCGCGCCAGCAGCTCATCCAGCGAAAACGGTTTAATCAGATAGTCATCAGCACCCGCGTCGAGCCCGGCAATGCGCTCGCTGATGGTGTCGCGCGCGGTCAGGATCAGCACCGGTGTCATCTTCTTCTGCCGCCGCAGGCGTATCAGGAAGTGCAATCCATCTTCATCCGGCAAGCCCAGGTCCAGCACCACCAGACTATAGAGACCGCTGGCGAAATGCGCTTCTGCATCGCGTACCCGTTTCACGCCATCGCAGACATAGCCTTCGCCCTCCAGCGCCAGCATAAGGCCCTGCAGCAGCAGAGCATCATCTTCAACAATCAGTATCTTCATTAAGGTTGGCTCCGACACGGCGTCAAAATATCATCCGCAGGCACATATTCGTGGGTCGCGGTGCCGGTTAATCCCAGCATGGTTGAAAAGAGATTATCCTGTGAAAAATCATCTGTCGCCGCCCGTTTATTCAGACAGCCGCGATTAACCGCATAACGTTTCTGATAATCATCAGAGAGCCAGATCAGCATCGGCACATGTTTCTGCGTATCCGGGGCAATAGCATAGGGCAGACCATGCAGGTAAGCCCCATTTTCACCCAGCGATTCACCATGATCAGAAAGATAGACCAGGCTGGTGGTGAAGCGATCCTGATGCGCGCGCAGGACATTGATGGCCTTATCGACAATATGATCCACATTGACCAGCGTGTTGTCATAGGTGTTGATCAGCTGTTGTTGCGAACAGTCCTGAATCTGATTAGTGTCACAGGTCGGTTCAAACTGACGGAACTGTGGGGGATAGCGATGGCTGTAGGTCGGGCCATGACTGCCAATGGTGTGCAGGACAATGACCCCGTTACCTTTCAGCTGGCTGATGTAGTCGTCCAGACCGTGGAACAGCACGTCGTCATAACATTCACCATTAATACACATGCCGGGCAGGTTCAGGCTGGTCATGTCCTGATGCGGCACCCGGTCACAGGCACCTTTGCAGCCACCATCATTTTCATTCCATAACACGCTGATGCCGGCGCGCTGAATAATATCCAGCAGTCCCTCCTGATGGGCAGCCAGCACATCATCATAATGCGCGCGCGGCATGTTGGAGAACATACAGGGCACAGAAACCGCCGTCGCCGTGCCGCACGAGGTCGTGTGCGGGAAGTAGATCACATCGTCTTTCGCCAGTAGAGGATTGGTCAGACGACGGTAACCGCCCAGCGAGAAGTTTTGCGCGCGCGACGTCTCTCCCAGCACCAGAATGGTCAGATTCGGCTTACCGCTGCTGCGGCTGGGCTGCAGATGGGCATCTTCACCAATGCGTACCAGCGGCACATTCTGCAACTGCTCATGCTTATACCAGGAGAGCGTTGCCGCAATGCTGTTAGAAGGGCTGAGCGCTTTAACCAGCTCGCGGTTATTGCGAAACAGCGAAGCGTAATCTTTATAGAAGAGCAGGGCAACCAGCACGATCAGCGCGGCGGAAAGCAGCACGCTGAGCAGTCGCGCCAGCACGCCACGCCACTGCTGCCGTTTTATGCGCGGCCAGAAAACCAGTAACGCCATCAGCACGCCCGAGGTGAGCAGGGTGAAGAGCAGCTGCGGCGTAATCAGCGCAAAGGATTCGGAAGCTGTGGTATCCATCATGTTGGTGATCATTGAGCGATCGACCACGATGTTATAAGTCTGAATAAAAAACTGTGCCGACGCAGAGAGCAGAATAAACAGTGCGGCCAGCAGCCGATCCAGCCAGACAAATGAGGCCAGCGTAATCACGATGTTAATCACGCTAAAGGCAACGAATGGCATTGATAAAAACACCAGCGTGGTATGCAGGTTGTTCAGCGGCATTACCGCCAGCACCTGACGGTAATAAGCAATATTAAGGAAAACCGCGATATAAACCGCAGCCAGGATCAGCAAGCTTAGGCGGCTAATTAGCGGCCTCTTCAGGGTAAACACCATGTGAGCAGGAACCAGAGTAATAAAAGTGTCACGAGATTGCGCTTTCTATATTAGGAATACCTTAAGAAACTTAAGCTTTGAAGAATGTCATTTGTTCCGGGTGAGTAACCAGCATCACTCCAGCCTGATGCGGACCGATACCGCTACGATTATTAAAAAAGGAACAGATGTGAATGGCGCTTTTCTGCTGACTTAACCGCAGCGGCTGGCATGAAAAGTGCATATTTCTGGCATAACCCCTGTTAATGACTACACTTATTGTGAAGATGTTCTCAGTTAGCCAGTATTGTCAGCAATGCGCTTGCAAGTTTGAGGAGAGTGACCTATCCAATCACCGCGTTTTACCCCTCAATCACCGCTTTATCAGAATTTCCCGCTTGCTGACCTGACTGCGTCAGGACATTCTTGTTTTAACTCAATGTTTTATTAAATTTGATTTTCAGGAGAAGTAACGTGACCCAAGCGGCAGACACCTATGCCAGGTACCCGACATTAAGCAGCGGGCAGTACGCCTTCTTTTTTGATGTCGACGGCACGCTGGCAGCGATACAGTCCCGTCCCGAAGCGGTATTTATTCCTGAGCAGGTCATCGCACAACTTCAACAGCTCTCTGCGCTTTCTCAGGGCGCACTGGCGCTGGTCTCCGGCAGACCCATCGAACAACTGGATGCGCTGGCTGCGCCGTGGCACGGCCCGGCGGCGGGCGTGCATGGTGCTGAGCGTCGTGATGCAGAGGGTAATGTGCAGCGCATCAGCCTGCCTGTTGAGGTTGAACAAAATCTCAGGAAGGAATTGCAGGATGCGATGGCTTGCTGGCCTGGCACTCAGCTTGAGGTGAAAGGCATGGCCTTTGCACTTCATTACCGCCAGGCGATGCAGCATGAGCAGGATGTGTTGCGACTGGCTGAACAGTCAGTGAAGCGTTTCCCGGGACTGGCGCTTCAGCCAGGGAAATGTGTCGTTGAGATTAAACCTGCAGGCATCGATAAAGGCGCGGCAATCAGCGACTTTATGCAGCAGCCCCCTTTTGCCGGGCGTACGCCAGTCTTTATTGGCGACGATCTGACGGATGAGAAGGGCTTTCTGGCCGTTAATGAACGACAGGGCGTCTCAGTTAAAGTCGGCGAAGGGGCAAGCCAGGCCAATTATCGACTCAACGATGTCGATGACGTTTACGGCTGGCTGGAAAAAACATTATTACTATTAGATCAAGACAACGTCGGTAAGGAGTTTAGGTTATGAGTCGTTTAGTGGTTGTATCTAACCGTGTCGCCATGCCAGATGGGTCTAAAACCAGCGCTGGTGGCCTGGCCGTCGGCATTCTCGATGCATTGAAAAGCACCGGTGGAATGTGGTTTGGCTGGAACGGTGAAATCAGCGAGTTCACAGGCGAAGACGTTGAAGACGTTAAGGTTCAGGAGCATGAGGGTATCGAGTATGCCTCGTTCCCGCTGAGTCAGAACGATTACGATCTCTATTATTGCCAGTTCTCTAATACAGTTATCTGGCCCGCCTTCCATTACCGCCTCGACCTGGTAAAGTTCCAGCGTGAAGCGTGGGAAGGGTATTGCGACGTCAATGATTCGGTGGCGCAGCGTTTAAAACCGCTGATCAAGCCTGATGATATTGTCTGGATCCACGATTATCACTTTTTACCTTTTGCCGCCGCACTGCGTCGGGCCGGTATTAATAACCGCATCGGTTTCTTCCTGCATATTCCATTCCCGACGCCTGAAATCTTCAACGCATTGCCTCCGCACAAAGAGCTGCTGGAAATGCTGTGTGAATATGACCTGCTGGGCTTCCAGACTGAATCCGATCGGGTGGCGTTCCTGGACAGCGTCAGTCAGCTTACGCAGCTACAGAATAAAGGCGACAAAAAGCATCGCGCGTTTGGCAACACCTTTATGACTGAGGTTTATCCCATCGGGATTGAGCCAGACAGTATTAAAGAGATGGCAGAAGGGCCGCTACCGCCAAAAATGGCGGCTATGAAGAAAGAGCTGGGCGATGCACGCAACATTATTGCCTGTGAACGTCTCGACTATTCCAAAGGTCTGCCTGAGCGTTTTCTTGCTTATGAAGCGCTGCTGGAGAACTTCCCGGAGCATCGCGGTAAGATCCGCTATTCGCAGATCGCACCCACCTCACGTGGCGATGTGCAGGCCTATCAGGACATCCGTCATCAGCTGGAGACTGAAGCAGGGCGCATCAACGGTAAGTACGGTACGCTGGGCTGGACCCCGCTCTACTATCTCAACCAGCATTTCGACCGTCGTCTGCTGATGAAGATCTTCCGGCTGACCGATGTGGGGCTGGTGACGCCGCTGCGTGACGGCATGAACCTGGTCGCGAAAGAGTATGTCGCAGCGCAAGACCCGGACGATCCGGGTGTACTGGTGTTGTCGCGCTTTGCCGGCGCCGCCAACGAACTGACCTCAGCGCTGATAGTGAACCCGTATGACCGCGATGAAGTGGCCGCTGCGCTGGATAAGGCGATTACCATGCCGCGTACCGAAAGGATTTCACGCTACAACGATATGATGGCGGTACTGCGCAAAAACGACATTACCGCCTGGCGTGAGAGCTTCCTGAAGGACCTTGAGCGCATTGACCCACGCAGTGTTGACCACAGTACCGTTAATAAGGTGGCGACCTTCCCGAAACTCGCCTGACCTGAGCCTTTAGGGCAATAATGGAAGCAGCGATACTATGACGGTATCGCTGCTTTTTTTTAAGCCCAGCTCACAGAAAACTCGCCCGCTATCTGTTAACGACTCTGCGTTGCGATTTTGTGCCGATGACCTCAGTAGCGGCTGAGTGTGGCCGGATCTATGCAATGACCCCCGAAAACCCTGTCATACCACTGCCTGCCGCTTTCTTTAGCTACTTTGCTAAAGTTCTTCTTCAGACTGCCGATAGTGATAGTGCCAACGCATAACCTGCCGTTAATTCATTCGTCTTTCTTATGTAACCCCTTGTTACATTGGGTTTCGGAGCCTGAACGTCCCGCTGTCGCTGTTAACACCAGGTTGCCAGAATCCCCCCTTACTGCCGTAGAAACCTTAACGATTTCATTACTCACACCCTGCGACACTCCCCTTAAGTAACTAATTTAACAGCAAATAACGTCCCACCTTACCAGCATAATATTCTGATAACCTTCGTTTAGGTGGTTCTAAATAGGGTGTTAAAACGATTAACACCCGATAATCATTCCGGACTGCGCAAAGCGACGAATAGCGATGCTTTTACCCCCTATTAAACCTTTCTCAGGACGAATTGGACTTAAAAACACACTTTTTTGTTCAAAAAACGACCAGTCAGTAAGCAATCGTAAAGGATTGCTGAAGAAATTTGCGTTAAAAGTGTGATCTGCGTCACACTTTATCTAAAATTTCATCCGGCTGTCGTTGTATGTCGAAATCAGACGATATAGATTTGCGTTGTTTTCGGAATAGTCCTAAAAAATGTAAGAAGACGTCACGGAAGATGTCCGGAACTTGAAAATAGAATGGCATGGATTTTCGACCTTCAGTGGGTCTGAAACCCGCGAAAATAGAAGGCGAAAAACAGTGACATTAAAATTATGTGAAGTTTTTTTTGCCATCTTTTGATTTAACAAACAGCAGCTCGAACCGCAGATTTTAATCTGCGATACAGTTACGTCGCATCTCTCAGGATGGAAAAATAATGGGCAACTCTGAAGTACTGAAACATATTTATGATCTCAACTTGTCTTATTTACTGCTCGCGCAGCGTTTAATTAACCAGGATAAAGCTTCTGCAATGTTTCGCCTCGGCATTGACGAGAAGATGGCGAACGCATTATCTGAATTAACATTGCCTGAGATGGTGAAAATGGCGGAAACCAATCAGCTGGTTTGCCACTTCCGTTTTACCGATAGCAGCACTATTAATCGCCTGACGCAGGAATCACGCGTGGATGATTTACAACAAATCCACACCGGAATTTTATTATCGAGCCGTTTACTGCGTAATGCGTCTAAAGATGAAGCGCCTGCTAAAAAGAGAGCAATGTCATGAGTGAGAAAAGTATCGTTCAGGAAGCACGTGATATTCAGCTCGCTATGGAGCTCATCACTTTAGGTGCGCGCTTACAGATGTTAGAGAGTGAAACTCAGCTGAGCCGTGGTCGTCTGATCAAGCTCTATAAAGAATTACGTGGCAGTCCGCCGCCAAAAGGCATGCTGCCGTTCTCCACGGACTGGTTTATGACATGGGAGCAGAACATACATGCTTCTATGTTCTGTAACGCCTGGAAATTTTTACTGAAAACTGGCCTGTGCAGCGGTGTAGATGCCGTAATCAAAGCCTACCGCCTGTATCTTGAACAGTGTCCTCAATCGGACGAGGGCCCGCTGTTGGCGCTGACTCGTGCCTGGACCCTGGTCCGATTCGTTGATAGCGGTATGCTGGAACTGGCGGATTGCAAATGCTGCAACGGCAGCTTTATTAATCATGCGCATCAGCCGGTTGGGAGCTTTACCTGCAGCCTGTGCCAGCCGCCATCACGTGCCGTAAAAAGACGTAAACTTTCTGCAGAACCTGCCGATATGTTTCCACAACTGCTGGATGAACAGGTTAAACACGCCGTTTAAGTTTGTTCGCATTGTGGAAGCCATCCAGCAGCGGTTAATACCGCTGCTTTTTTTTTGCTTGCGGTTCAGGAATAACACCTGCTGCTCTCTGGCTAAATTTCCACCAACACGTTACGGACGTAAGGATTTTTTTGTGCTGATAATTATAGGTTACCTGATTGTTTTAGGCTCCGTGTTGGGCGGATATGCGCTGGTAGGTGGCCATCTGGGCGCGCTTTATCAGCCAGCCGAATTATTAATGATCGGCGGTGCCGGTGCCGGTGCTTTTTTAGTCGGTAACAATGGCAAGTCGATTAAAAAAACGCTGAAGGCGCTGCCAAAGTTATTTCGCGGCTCCAAATACAACAAAGCCGTTTACATGGATTTGATGGCGCTGCTTTATCGCCTGATGGCGAAGTCGCGTCAGCAGGGGATGTTATCGCTGGAACGCGATATTGAAGATCCCAGTCAGAGTGAAATTTTTGCTAATTATCCCCGCATCCTTGCCGATAAACAGTTAGTAGATTTTATTACTGACTATTTGCGCCTGATGGTCAGCGGCAACATGAACGCCTTTGAAATCGAAGCGTTGATGGATGAAGAGATTGAGACTTACGAACACGAGTGTGACGTACCAGCGCAAAGTATTTCTGCAGTAGGCGATGGTCTTCCGGCATTCGGTATCGTCGCCGCGGTAATGGGCGTGGTCCATGCGCTGGCTTCAGCCGACCGTCCGGCTGCTGAACTCGGTGCGCTGGTGGCCCATGCGATGGTGGGAACCTTCCTTGGCATTTTACTGGCCTACGGATTCGTTTCTCCACTGGCGTCAGTACTGCGTCAGAAATGTGCAGAAACCACCAAGATGATGCAGTGCATCAAGGTGACATTGCTGTCGAGCCTGAACGGATATGCGCCGCAGATTGCAGTGGAGTTTGGTCGTAAGACGCTCTACTCCGCCGAGCGCCCATCGTTCAGCGAACTGGAAGAGCATGTACGTAACGCTAAGAACCCGGCTAAACAGACTTCAGACGAGGCTTCATGAAACACGGCAATCGCCCAATTGTGCTGATCAAAAAGCGCAAACATAAAGGCCATGAAGGCAGCCACGGATCGTGGAAGATTGCCTACGCCGACTTTATGACGGCGATGATGGCCTTTTTTATGGTGATGTGGCTGCTGTCGATCGCCAACCCGCAGGAGCTGGTGCAGATTGCGGACTACTTCAAAACGCCGCTTAAAGTCGCAATTACCGGCGGCGCGCGCAGCAGCGACAGCGATAGCCCGATCCCTGGCGGCGGTGACGATCCGACCAAAAAGATTGGCGAAGTGAACAAAGTCGTCGATATGGACGCCCAGAAACGCAAGCTGGATGAGATTCGCCTTAACCGGCTGCGTGAAAAGCTCGACCAGATGATTGAAGCGGATCCGCGTCTGAAAGCGCTGCGGCCGCATCTGATCATCAACATGGTGGAAGAGGGGCTGCGTATTCAGATTATCGACAGCCAGAATCGCCCGATGTTTAAAACCGGTCGGGCGGAGGTGGAGCCGTATATGCGCGATATTCTGCGTGCCATCGCGCCGATCCTTAACGATATTCCGAACCGCATCAGCCTGGCCGGACATACCGATGATTTTCAGTATGCCAGCGGTGACAAGGGCTACAGCAACTGGGAACTCTCTACCGACCGCGCTAACGCTTCACGCCGGGAACTGGTGATGGGCGGCCTGGATAGCGGCAAAGTTTTACGGGTGTTAGGTATGGCCGACACCATGCGCCTGAAAAATCGTGGCGGTAACGACGCAGTTAATCGCCGCATCAGCCTGCTGGTGTTGAACCACGACACCGAAGCAGCAATAGAAAAAGAGAACGCAGAAAGTGATGCCGTCCAGATCAGCGATCCGGCGGCCATTGAACAGATTACCGCACCTGCAACACCAGGCAGCGCGGTGAATACAGCAGCCCCCTCACAGCCGAGGTGATTCCCGTGAGTATGGACATCAGCGATTTTTACCAGACGTTTTTTGATGAAGCCGATGAGCTGTTAGCGGATATGGAACAACACCTGTTGGGCCTGGACCCGCAGGAGCCAGATTCGGAACAGCTTAACGCCATCTTCCGTGCCGCTCACTCCATTAAGGGTGGGGCCGGAACCTTTGGTTTTACGGTATTACAGGAAACGACTCATATCCTGGAAAACATTCTGGATGGTGCTCGTCGCGGCGAGATGCAGCTCAGCACCGACATCATCAACCTGTTTTTGGAAACCAAAGATATTATGCAGGAACAGCTCGATGCTTATAAAACCGCGCAGGAGCCTAACGCGGAGAGCTTCAAATATATCTGTGAAGCGCTGCGCCAGCTGGCGCTCGAGGCCAAAGGTCTGCCGGTTGATGTTCCGGCTACGGTAACCACTGCCAGCGCAGAACCCGCCAGCACCAGCGGCCTGCGGGTACAGCTGATCGACCTCAAAGAGAAAGAAGTCGACCTGATGCTGGAAGAGATGAGCAATCTCGGCACCCTGACCAATGTGCAGAAGGGCAGCACCACGCTGGACGTCTGCATTGATGGCGTCGGTAAAGATGACATCGTGGCGGTGCTTTGCTTCGTCATCGACGAAGCGCAGATCCGTTTCCCGGAGGCTGACGAAGCCGTTGCCGCGCCGGTTGCTGCTGTTGTAGCCGCCGCACCCGAGGCAGAAGAGGTTCACACCGCCAGCGTTACCGAACTGCCCGTGGCAGCGGTGAAGCGTGAAAGTAAGCGCGTCGCGGCACCGGCCAAGTCGAGCGAATCGACCAGCATCCGTGTTGCGGTAGAGAAGGTCGATCAGCTGATCAACCTGGTGGGTGAACTGGTCATTACCCAGTCAATGCTTGCCCAGCGTTCCGGTGAACTCGACCCGGTGGCGCACGGCGACCTGCTGAACAGCATGGGGCAGCTGGAACGTAACGCCCGCGACCTGCAGGAATCGGTGATGTCGATTCGTATGATGCCAATGGAATATGTCTTCAGCCGCTTCCCGCGTCTGGTGCGTGACCTGGCGAGCAAACTCGGCAAAGAGGTCGAACTGACCCTGCTGGGCAGTTCCACCGAACTCGATAAGAGCCTGATTGAGCGTATCATCGATCCATTAACGCACCTGGTGCGTAACAGTCTTGACCACGGTATCGAAACCCCCGAGAAACGTCTGGTGGCCGGTAAAGTGGCCACGGGTAACCTGACGCTTTCCGCGGAACACCAGGGCGGCAACATCTGTATCGAAGTGTCAGATGATGGTGCCGGCCTGAACCGTGAACGTATTCTGGCTAAAGCCCTGTCATCGGGCCTGCCGGTTCACGAGAACATGAGCGACGAAGAGGTCGGCATGCTGATCTTCGCACCGGGCTTCTCTACGGCGGAGCAGGTGACGGATGTTTCAGGACGCGGCGTCGGAATGGACGTGGTGAAACGAAATATTCAGGAGATGGGCGGTCACGTTGAAATCGCCTCGAAGCAGGGCAAAGGCACCACTATTCGTATCCTGCTGCCACTGACGCTGGCCATCCTTGATGGCATGTCTGTTCGCGTGGCTGATGAAGTCTTTATTCTGCCGCTGAATGCGGTGATGGAATCACTGCAACCGCGTGCCGAAGAGCTGAAACCGCTGGCGGGAGGCGAGTGCGTGCTGGAAGTGCGTGGTGAATATCTGCCACTGGTCGAGTTGTGGAACGTCTTTGATGTACAGGGTGCCAAAACCGAGGCCACGCAGGGCATCGTGGTGATCCTGCAGAGCGCGGGCAAACGTTACGCGCTGCTGGTCGATCAGCTGATTGGTCAGCATCAGGTGGTGGTGAAGAACCTGGAAAGTAACTATCGCAAAGTGCCGGGCATCTCCGCCGCGACCATTCTTGGCGATGGTAGCGTAGCGCTGATTGTTGATGTATCAGCACTGCAGTCACTTAACCGCGAAAAACGTGTGGCCGGCGCTGCCGCCTGACAGATAACGAAAGGGTAAATAACATGAATGGAATGGCAACCGTGACAAAAATTGCTGGCGAAACTGTGGGTCAGGAGTTTCTGGTCTTCACGCTGGGCGACGAAGAGTACGGCATCGATATCCTCAAAGTTCAGGAAATTCGCGGTTACGATCAGGTAACGCGTATTGCGAATACCCCTGAATTCATCCGCGGCGTCACGAACCTGCGCGGCGTAATCGTGCCGATTATCGATCTGCGCGTAAAGTTTGCGCAGCCTGACGTTGAGTACAATGACAACACCGTGGTCATCGTGCTGAATCTGGAAAATCGCGTGGTCGGTATCGTGGTCGATGGCGTTTCTGACGTGCTGTCACTGACCCAGGATCAGATCCGTCCTTCACCAGAGTTCGCGGTAACCATGTCTACCGAGTACCTGACTGGTCTGGGTGCGCTGGGCGAGCGCATGCTGATTCTGGTCGACATTGAGAAGCTGCTGAGCAGCGACGAGATGGCGCTGGTGGATAACCTGCGTACCGCGTAATTGCATCATCACGGGCTGGCTTCGGCTGGTCCGTGATAGTTACAATATGTAATGGTTTCGTTTGAATTCATATATTTAAAACCGCACTTCCCCCTAATTTCCTGCTGTCACCTGCCGATAATCTCACTGTCACTTTTAAATTACCTACATTTTTCAGGGTTACTCATGTTAACGAAAATCCGTGTGGTCACCAGCCTGCTACTGGTGTTGCTGGTGTTCGGGCTGTTACAGGCCTTCTCCGGTTCTGTTTTCTACTCCGCATTAAGCCACGACAAGCAAAGCTTTGCCGTATCGCAGCTGGCGATGCAAAACACCCAGGCGCTTAATGACGCCTATATGAGCCTTAACCAGAGTCGTGTGTTGCTGACCCGCATTCAGCTGCGTATCGCCACCAGTAAACTGGAAGGTAAAACGGCCGATATCGCCTCGCTGTTTGAGGACAGTCAGCGTTTCCAGCAGGCTGCAGCGGGTTTCTACAAGACGTTCAAAGAGACGCCAGATACCCCAGGGCAGGATGAGCAGCTTAACAATCAGCTTGACCAGCGCTTCAGTGATTATGCGGGCGCGCTGAACAGCCTGCAGAGTGCGCTGCAGGTCAATGATATGGCCGCAGCCGCAAAAGCCCCGGTGGCCCCGAGCCAGAGTGCGTTTCTGACGCTTTACCGCGAATGGCGCGCCGATCAGAGTCGCCTGACCACGCTGGGCGTGGCCGAGAACAGTAACGCTTACAGCCGTATGATGTGGATTCTTGCCGCCATTATGGTCGTTGTGATCGCCGTGATCGTGCTCTGCTGGTTTGGCCTGCGCAAAATCGTGATGACACCACTCAACAACAGCATTAATCACATTCAGCATATTGCCCAGGGCGATTTAACCCAGCCGATCGCGGTGGAAGGGCGTAACGAGATGACGCAACTCGCCGCCAGCCTGCATGAAATGCAGCAGTCGCTGGTCCGCACCGTGACCAATGTGCGTGACGGATCGGATGCGATTTTCACCGGTGCCAGTGAGATCTCTGCCGGAAACAATGATCTTTCCGCCCGCACCGAACAACAGGCGGCATCACTGGAGCAGACGGCGGCCAGTATGGAGCAGCTCACCGCCACCGTGAAACAGAACGCCGAGAACGCCCGCCAGGCGTCACAGCTGGCACTCAGCGCGTCCGAAACCGCAGAAAAAGGCGGTAATGTGGTGGCTGGCGTGGTGAAAACCATGAGCGAAATCGCCGGCAGTTCGAAGAAGATTGCTGACATCACCAGCGTGATTGATGGCATCGCGTTCCAGACGAATATTCTGGCGCTCAACGCCGCCGTTGAAGCGGCGCGTGCCGGTGAACAGGGGCGCGGTTTTGCGGTGGTCGCAGGCGAGGTGCGTAGTCTGGCGCAGCGCAGCGCCCAGGCCGCCAAAGAGATCAAAGGACTGATCGACGATTCAGTCAACCGCGTCAGCGTGGGTTCGCAACTGGTCGGTACCGCCGGGGAAACCATGAGCGATATCGTCAGTGCGGTCACGCGCGTCACCGATATCATGGGCGAAATCGCCTCGGCGTCGGATGAGCAGAGTCGCGGTATCGATCAGGTCGGGCAGGCCGTCACCGAGATGGATCGCGTCACCCAGCAGAACGCCTCGCTGGTGGAAGAGTCCGCGGCAGCGGCCGCTTCGCTGGAAGATCAGGCCAGCCGGTTAAGCCAGTCAGTCTCGGTCTTTAAAATCAAACGTGAAGCCAGGCAGACGCTGACAAAGCATTTGCCGATTGCCGCGCCCGCCACGGCGCCGCTGGCACCGCGCAAAGCCCTGACGGCCCCGGTCAGTGATACGCACTGGGAAACCTTCTGATGTAAAGCTGCGCATCCTGTGGGATGCGCAGCCACCCCCTTTATTCCTCTGCTTAAAGCCAAACTCAGCAGCTCCTGCTAATAAAATTAATTACAAAAGCCACTTCTCTTCTGAAAGCGCTGAAAAGCGTTAATTAATCCTATAAACACGCCGATATAGCCGCTGCACCTAAATTAACCTGCAGGGGAACGAGATGTTAAAAAAAATAAAAGTGGTGACCAGTTTAATCGCAGTCCTGGTTATCTTTGGCGCGCTCCAGTTAGTGGCTGGCAGCCTTTTCTGGTCAGCGCTTAATAAAGACAAAGAGTCCTTTGCACTGTCACAGGTCTCTAACCGCAATGTCACCGAGATGACAGACGCTTATATTTCATTAAATAACAGCCGTACCACGCTGAACCGCGGCATGCTGCGCTTACAGACCAGCATGGCATCGCAGATGAACGGCGGTCAGCTTGATGAGCTGATCACCAAAGCCAATAAGCAGCTGGCGGAAGCCGATCGCCACTTTAAAATTTATTACCATCTGCCAACTACGCCGGGCCTTGATGAAACCATGGGCGACAAGCTGGAAGCCGATTACGCTAATTACGAAAACGGCCTGAAAGCGATGGTGAAAAGTTTACAGGCGCGTGACCTGGAAGGAATGTTTAAACAGAATATTGAGCAGAAGCAGGTGGCGATGCAGGAGAGTTACAACCAATGGCGGGCGCGTCAGACCGAACTCTCCGATAAAGGTATGGAACAGAATCAGACAGCCTTTAAGCAGATGATGTGGCTGCTGGCTATCATTGGCGTTGCGGTGCTCGCGGTGATTATTACGTGCTGGTTTGGCCTGCGTCAGGTTCTGATTCAGCCGCTGCAACAGCTGCTGGCGCAGATTCGCGCTATCGCATCCGGCGATTTGACCCAGCCAATTGTGGTTGAAGGACGCAATGAGATGAGCCAGCTGGCGGCCGGCATCCAGGAGATGCAGCAATCGCTGGTGATGACGGTCGGTAATGTACGTGACGGATCTGACGCTATCTTTACCGGTGCCAGTGAAATCGCCGCCGGTAACAACGACCTGTCAGCCCGCACCGAAGAGCAGGCCGCCTCACTCGAGCAGACTGCAGCCAGCATGGAGCAGCTCACCGCCACGGTGAAGCAGAATGCTGACAACGCCCGTCAGGCCTCGCAGCTGGCGTTGACCGCCTCGGAAACCGCGCAGCAGGGCGGCAAAGTGGTGAACGGCGTGGTGACGACCATGAAAGAGATTGCGGGCAGCTCGAAGAAGATCGCAGACATCATCAGCGTGATCGACGGTATCGCCTTCCAGACCAACATCCTGGCGCTGAATGCCGCGGTTGAAGCGGCGCGTGCCGGGGAACAGGGGCGCGGTTTTGCGGTAGTGGCCGGTGAAGTGCGCAGCCTGGCACAGCGCAGTGCTCAGGCCGCTAAAGAGATCAAAGGCCTGATCGAGGACTCCGTGTCTCGCGTTAACAGCGGTTCACTGCAGGTTGAAAGCGCCGGCAGCACCATGAATGAGATTGTGGGTGCCGTGACCCGCGTAACCGATATCATGGGCGAGATCGCCTCTGCATCAGACGAGCAGAGCCGCGGTATTGAGCAGGTCGGTCTGGCCGTCACCGAAATGGATCGCGTGACCCAGCAGAACGCCTCGCTGGTGGAGGAGTCTGCCGCTGCCGCTGCCGCACTGGAGCAGCAGGCCAGCGTCCTCACCCAGGCTGTCTCGGTTTTCAAAATTTCCCGCGCCTGATTTTCTGCCTTTCAGCGTGGTGGCGGTTTAAAGCCGTTGCCACGCATAAAGTTCCCCCCGACGCCGCCGATAAATAAACACGAATCGCCAACCAATGAGGTGTTTATGTTTAGTCGAGTGCGCGTTGTTTCCGGCCTGCTGAGTGTGCTGGCGCTGTTTGCGCTGCTGCAGCTGTTTTCCGGCGGAATGTTTTTCAAAACTGTCAGTTCAGATAAAGAGAATTTTGCCTACAACCAGCGTCTGAATACGTTGCAACAGGCGATGGGCACCTCATGGGTTTCGCTGGTTCAGGCGCGCAATACCCTTAACCGCGCCGGTATCCGTTTTCTGCAGGATGCGCAGATGTCGGGATCGGGCGCCAGCGTAAAAGAGCTGGTCGCACTGGCGGGCGAGGAGCTGAAACAGGCTGAAGTCAACTATCAGATTTTCAACGATAACCTGTCAGAACAGGGCAAAACGGCTGAAAACGTTCTGGCGTTGCAGGCGAACTACAAGGCCTATCACGATGCGCTGGCAGAACTGATGGTGTTCTTCACCACCGGCAACTTCAAAGGCTTTGTGGATCAGCCAACGCAGAGTTTCCAGGACAAGTTCCAGAAAGATTACAGTGCCTGGCTTGAGAACAACAAAGCACTGTCACAGCAGGGTGTGGAAGCCAACCAGCAGGCTTACAGCCGCTCCATCACTATCGTCATCGCCACGCTGGCCGTGACGTTGCTGATGATTATCCTGGTGTGGAACGTCATGCGCTCGGTGCTGATCCGTCCTCTGCGTCAGAGCATTGAGCACATCCAGCACATCGCACGCGGCGATCTGACTCAGCCGGTTGAGATTACCGTACGCAACGAAATTGGTGAGTTACTGACGTCACTGCAGCATATGCAGCAGGAGCTGGCACGCACTGTCCGCACCGTCCGTGACGGCTCGGAAGCCATCTATACCGGTGCCAGCGAAATCTCCATCGGCAATAACGATCTCTCTTCGCGTACCGAACAGCAGGCCGCCTCGCTGGAGCAGACTGCTGCCAGCATGGAGCAGCTCACCGCGACCGTGAAGCAGAATGCCGAAAACGCCCGTCAGGCGTCGAAGCTGGCGCTGACCGCCTCTGAAACCGCACAGCAGGGCGGCAAAGTGGTGGATGGCGTGGTCACCACCATGAAAGAGATTGCGGGCAGCTCTAAGAAAATTGCCGATATCACCAGTGTGATCGACGGCATCGCCTTCCAGACCAACATCCTGGCACTGAATGCGGCGGTTGAAGCAGCCCGTGCCGGTGAGCAGGGCCGCGGCTTTGCCGTGGTGGCGGGTGAAGTACGCAGTCTGGCGCAGCGCAGCGCCCAGGCCGCCAAAGAGATTAAAGGTCTCATCGAAGATTCCGTTAGCCGCGTTAATACCGGCTCGGTGCTGGTAGAGAGCGCCGGTGACACCATGAGCAACATCGTCAGCGCGGTCACACGCGTCACTGACATCATGGGCGAGATCGCCTCTGCGTCAGACGAACAGAGCCGTGGCATTGACCAGGTGGGCCTTGCGGTGACCGAGATGGATCGCGTCACGCAGCAGAACGCCTCACTGGTTGAAGAGTCAGCGGCAGCAGCTGCAGCGCTCGAAGATCAGGCAAGTCACTTAAAACAAGCGGTATCAGTGTTCAATATTGGTAAAGAATTTGTCGCTCAGGCCGTTAACAAGACAACGGCGACAAAAACGCTCCAGTCAGATGCACCGTTAGCCGTTGGTCGTTCGTCTGCGGTACGCAGCGACGACAACTGGGAAACCTTTTAATCGCCCGTGGCCCGGCCGCCATTTAGCCGCCGGGCATCGCAGCAGAAAAATAATATATTCAGTTCGGGCCAGGTGCAGAGATGAAAAAATCGACAATTTTAGATCAAAGTGAGACGACAACGCTGCTGTCGCAGATGGTGCAGCGTTTACCGCTCTCCGATACGCATTTTCGTCGTATCAGCCAGCTGATCTATCAGCGTGCCGGTATCGTACTGGCCGATCACAAGCGTGAGATGGTCTACAACCGCCTGGTTCGTCGCCTGCGTACGCTGAATATCGATGATTTCGGTCGCTACCTGGCGCTGCTGGAGTCCGATCCGAACAGTGCCGAGTGGCAGGCGTTTATCAACGCCCTGACCACCAACCTGACCGCGTTCTTCCGCGAAGCGCATCACTTCCCGATTCTGGCGGAGCATGCACGTAAGCGCCAGGGCAATTTCAGCGTCTGGAGTACCGCGGCGTCAACCGGCGAAGAGCCTTATTCCATCGCGATGACACTGGCGGAAACGCTGGGTACCGGACCGGGCAAGTTCCAGGTTCATGCCAGCGATATTGACACCCAGGTACTGGAAAAAGCGGTATCGGGTGTTTATCGCCAGGAAGAGCTGCGCACGCTGTCACCCGCGCAAATGCAGCGCTTCTTCCTGCGCGGCACCGGTCCACACGCCGGAATGGTGCGGGCGCGTCCTGAGCTGACCAACCTCGTCACCTACGCACAGCTTAACCTGCTGGCCAACGACTGGGCGCTGCCGGGTCAGTTCGACGCAATTTTCTGTCGCAATGTGATGATCTATTTCGATAAAGAGACGCAGGAGAAGATTCTGCGTCGGTTTGTGCCGCTGCTGAAGCCGGGTGGCATCCTGTTCGCCGGACACTCAGAAAACTTTAGTCAGATCAGTAAAGAGTTCTGGCTGCGTGGACAAACCGTCTATGGACTGACGAAGGAAAGATGATGAGCAAAATCACCGTGATGTGCGTAGATGACTCTGCGCTGATGCGGCAGTTGATGACCGAGATCATCAACAGCCATCCGGATATGGAGATGGTCGCTACGGCGCCCGATCCGCTGGTCGCCCGCGATTTGATCAAGCAGTTCAATCCGCAGGTGCTGACGCTGGATGTGGAAATGCCGCGCATGGATGGCCTCGATTTCCTGGAAAAACTGATGCGGTTACGGCCAATGCCGGTGGTGATGGTTTCATCGCTGACCGGAAAAGGCTCCGAAATCACCCTGCGTGCGCTGGAACTGGGGGCGGTGGATTTCGTCACCAAACCCCAGCTCGGCATCCGCGAAGGCATGCTGGGCTACAGCCAGATGATTGGCGACAAAATCCGCGCGGCGGCCCGGGCCCGCCTGCACAACCGTGCAGCGATGCCGGTGCCCGCGACGCTGAAAGCGGGGCCACTGCTGAGTAGTGAGAAGCTGATTGCGATTGGCTCCTCTACCGGCGGCACCGAGGCGATTCGTCACGTGCTGCAGCCGTTACCGGCCACCAGTCCGGCGCTGCTGATTACCCAGCATATGCCGCCAGGCTTTACCCGCTCTTTTGCCGAACGTCTGAACAAGCTGTGTCAGATCACGGTGAAAGAGGCCGAAGACGGTGAGCGTATTCTGCCGGGGCACGCTTATATCGCGCCAGGCGCGATGCACATGGAGCTGGCCCGAAGTGGTGCCAACTATGTGGTGAAACTGAATGAAGGTCCACCGGTCAACCGGCACAAACCCTCAGTGGATGTGCTGTTTAAATCGGTGGCAACGTACGCCGGACGAAATGCGGTAGGGGTCATCCTTACCGGAATGGGCAATGATGGTGCCGCCGGGATGCTGGAAATGCATCGGGCAGGTGCCTGGACTATCGCCCAGAACGAAGCCAGCTGTGTGGTATTTGGCATGCCGCGTGAGGCCATCGCCACAGGCGGCGTGAGCGAAGTCGTGGATTTAAGCAACATCAGCCAGCACATGCTGGCGAAAATTAGCGCCGGACAGGCATTGCGTATTTAACAGGCCCGTCCCGCCGGGCGAGACAACTCAGGAGTAGATATGGCTGATAAAAACATGCGCTTTTTGGTAGTAGACGATTTCAATACGATGCGTCGTATTGTGCGTAACCTGCTGAAAGAGCTGGGCTTCAATAACGTAGAAGAAGCGGAAGATGGTGTGGATGCCCTTGGCAAACTGAAAGCGGGTGGCTTCGACTTCGTGATTTCCGACTGGAACATGCCAAACATGGATGGCCTGCAGCTGCTGCAGACTATTCGTGCCGACGCGGCGATGAGTTCGCTGCCGGTGCTGATGGTGACCGCGGAAGCGAAGAAAGAGAACATTATCGCCGCCGCCCAGGCGGGAGCCAGTGGATATGTGGTGAAGCCATTCACTGCGGCAACCCTGGAAGAGAAGCTGGGCAAAATTTTCGAAAAACTGGGCATGTAAGGGGATGTGATGAGCGACTTTCCGAAACCAACTGAGGATGCCGCGGCACACGACATCATTTCACGTATTGGCTCACTGACGCGCATGCTGCGCGACAGTCTGCGCGAGCTGGGGCTGGATAAAGCCATTGCCGATGCAGCTGAAGCCATTCCTGATGCCCGCGATCGTCTTGATTATGTGGTGCAAATGACGGCGCAGGCAGCCGACCGTGCGCTGAACTGTGTTGAAGCAGCACAACCCCATCAGGATAAGATGGAAGCCGGGGCAACTCAGCTGAAAGGGCGTTGGGATGCGTGGTTTGAGAACCCGATTGAACTGGGTGATGCGCGGGAGTTGGTGACGGATACGCGCGAATTCCTCACCGCCGTGCCAGAGCACACCGCCTTTACCAACAAGCAGCTGCTTGAAATCATGATGGCACAGGATTTCCAGGACCTGACTGGTCAGGTAATCAAGCGCATGATGGATGTGATCCAGGAGATTGAGCGCCAGCTGTTAATGGTGCTGCTGGAGAACATGCCAGAAGTCAGCGCTGAGAAGCGTCAGGAAGGCACCAGCCTGCTGAATGGTCCGCAGATCCACGCCGATGCACCGGGTGTGGTGGCGAACCAGGATCAGGTTGATGACCTGCTGGACAGCTTAGGATTCTGATCCGGTGTTGTCCGCCTGCGGGCGGGCAAAACGGCTCCCGGCGTCAAAAACAGGGTCACCTTCGGGTGGCCCCGTTCCGCATTGTCAGACCCATCCCCGAAAGAACGCCTGTTTTCCCCATCTTATCTCCGCTTTAACTTAAGCCAGATTTGGCATTCTAAGCTCAGAATTCCTGCCAACCGAGGTTTGTCGTGGCTGAAGATAGCGACGAAGACAAAACAGAATCGCCCACGGCCCACCGACTTGAGAAAGCGCGTGAAGAGGGCCAGATTCCGCGTTCGCGCGAACTGACGTCACTGCTGATGCTGCTGGCCGGCATCATGATCCTGTGGATGGGCGGCAATATGATGGCGCACCGGCTGGCGGCCATGGTGGCCACCGGGCTCCGTTTTGACCACGGCATGGTCAGGGATGACAAAATTATCGTCAGCCACATCGGCAGCCTGATCACCCAGGCACTGATGGCGCTGCTGCCGCTGATGGGCGGGCTGGTGCTGGTGGCGATTGCCGCGCCCATGCTGCTTGGCGGTATCATTTTCAGCGGCAAATCGATCAAGTTCGACCTGAAAAAGCTCAATCCGATGGCCGGTTTTAAGCGAATGTTTGCGGCACAGGCGTGGACCGAACTGTTTAAAGGCATTCTCAAAACCATTCTGGTGGGCGCAGTAGGCTGGTGGTACATCTGGAGTCACTGGCCGGAAATGTTGCGGCTGATCAGTGAAGCGCCCGTCACCGCGCTGATTCACGGCATGGAGATGATCGCGGTCTGCTGTTCGCTGGTGATGCTGGGGCTGATCCCGATGGTGGGATATGACGTCTTCTGGCAGCTCTACAGCCACTTCAAAAAGCTGAAGATGTCGATGCAGGAGATCCGTGACGAGCATAAGCAGCAGGAAGGTGACCCGCACGTTAAAGGGCGCATCCGGCAGCAGATGCGCGCCGCCGCGCGCCGCCGAATGATGGCCGATGTGCCAAAAGCCGATGTCATCGTCACCAACCCGACGCACTACTCAGTGGCATTGCAGTACAACGAGAAGAAGATGAGCGCGCCGAAAGTGGTTGCGAAAGGCGCGGGCGAGATCGCCCTGAGAATTCGTGAACTGGCTGCTGAACACCGCATCCCGGTTCTGGAAGCACCGCCGCTGGCGCGTGCGTTATACCGACATACCGAAATTGGTCAGCACATCCCCGGCGCGCTCTATGCTGCCGTGGCAGAAGTACTGGCGTGGGTCTGGCAGTCGCGTCGCTGGAAGCGCGAAGGCGGCCTGATCCCAACCAAACCAAAAAACCTGCCGGTTCCGGCAGAGATGGACTTTGCAGGAGAGAGCAAAAACGATGGCTAATAACCTGGCCGCAAAACTACGTTTACCGGGCAACTTTAAAGATATGCAGTGGCAGGTGCTGGCCGGGCCGGTGCTGATCCTGATGATCCTGTCGATGATGGTTCTGCCATTACCGCCGTTCATTCTTGATCTGCTGTTCACCTTTAACATTGCGCTGTCGATCATGATCCTGCTGGTGTCGATGTTCACCCAGCGGACTTTGGAGTTTGCGGCGTTCCCGACTGTTCTGCTGTTCTCTACGTTACTGCGTCTGGCACTGAACGTGGCCTCAACCCGTATCATCCTGATGGAGGGGCACACCGGTGCCGCTGCGGCAGGACAGGTCGTTGAAGCCTTCGGTCACTTCCTGGTGGGCGGTAACTTCGCCATCGGTATCGTGGTGTTTATCATCCTGGTCATCATCAACTTCATGGTTATCACCAAGGGTGCTGGTCGTATCGCCGAAGTGGGCGCGCGCTTTGTGCTGGACGGGATGCCTGGTAAGCAGATGGCGATCGATGCCGACCTCAACGCCGGGCTGATCGGTGAAGATGAAGCTAAACGCCGCCGTGCTGAAGTGACCCAGGAAGCGGACTTCTACGGTTCGATGGACGGTGCGAGTAAGTTCGTTCGTGGTGATGCCGTCGCCGGTATCATGATCATGGTGATCAACGTCATCGGCGGCCTGCTGGTGGGCGTAGTGCAGCACGGTATGGATGTGGGGCACGCCGCAGAGACCTATACGCTGCTGACCATCGGTGATGGCCTGGTTGCGCAGATCCCGGCGCTGGTTATCTCTACCGCAGCCGGTGTTATCGTGACGCGCGTCGCCACCGATCAGGATGTCGGCGAGCAGATGGTCACCCAGCTGTTTAAGGATCCTCGCGTGCTGATGCTCAGCGCCGGGGTGATTGGCTTGCTGGGTCTGGTGCCAGGCATGCCTAACTTCGTCTTCCTGCTGTTCACCGCCGCCTTGCTGGGTCTGGCCTGGTGGCTGCGCGGACGCGAAACGCAGCCGAAGAAGAAAGTGGACGTTGCTGGCAGCATCAGCAACAAAGCGGCAGCGGACACGCCCGCCGCCACTGAAGCATCCTGGACCGATGTACAGCTGGAAGATACGCTGGGCATGGAAGTGGGCTATCGCCTGATTCCGATGGTCGATCATCAGCAAAATGGCGAGCTGCTGGGCCGTATCCGCAGTATCCGTAAGAAAGTTGCGCAGGATGTCGGTTTCCTGCCGCCGGTGGTGCATATCCGTGACAACATGGAGTTGCCACCTGCGCGCTATCGCATTCTGATGAAAGGGGTGGAGATTGGCAGTGGGGATGCCTATCCGGGCCGCTGGATGGCGATTAACCCAGGCACGGCTGCCGGCAGTCTGCCGGGAGAAGCAACTGTCGATCCGGCCTTTGGCCTGGCGGCGGTCTGGATCGACAGCGCGCTGAAAGAGCAGGCGCAGATCCAGGGCTTTACCGTAGTAGAAGCCAGTACCGTGGTGGCAACACACCTCAACCATCTGATCGGCCAGTTCGCCAGTGAGCTGTTTGGCCGTCAGGAAGCGCAGCAGCTGCTGGATCGCGTGACGCAGGAGATGCCGAAGCTGACCGAAGATCTGGTGCCGGGGGTGATCTCACTGACCACGCTGCATAAGGTACTGCAGAACCTGTTGGTTGAGCGGGTCTCGATTCGCGATATGCGCACTATTATCGAAACACTGGCGGAACATGCGCCGGTACAGAGCGATCCGCAGGAACTGACCAGCGTAGTCCGTGTGGCGCTGGGTCGCGCAATTACTCAGCAGTGGTTCCCGGGCAATGATGAAGTGCAGGTTATCGGGCTGGATTCCACGCTTGAGCGTCTGCTGTTACAGGCGTTGCAGGGCGGTGGCGGCCTGGAGCCGGGGCTGGCCGATCGGCTGTTGAGTCAGGCACAGGCGGCATTGCAGCGTCAGGAGATGCTGGGTGCGCCACCGGTGCTGCTGGTCAATCATCCGCTGCGTGCGCTGCTGGCACGGTTCCTGCGCCGCAATCTGCCGCAGCTGGTGGTGCTCTCGAATCTGGAACTGAGCGACAACCGCCAGATCCGTATGACTGCCACCATCGGAGGCAAATAATGCGCGGGCTGCTGTTGGTGCTCTTCATGCTGCCGATGCTGGTTCAGGCGGCCGGGGGGGCCTGGAGCGCCACGGCCAACGGACCGCTGCTGGCGAATCGCGGCAGCTGGCAACGGACGCAGCCGCTGACGCCACCCGCCGATGTTGGCGGGGAGGTCAGCATCATTAACTGGCGTTATGAGCTGAGCAGACCTGCGCCGTCGGGCCTGGAAGTGCGGCTGTGCGGCGAACAGCGCTGCACCACGCTTGAGGGTGCCAGCGGCACCACGCGCGGGCTGGCACATCTTAACGCTGGAGAAACCCTGCATATGGTGTTTGGTTTTGCCGGCAGCGGGGCGCTGCCACCGGGATTACGGGTAGTGAGCAGCGAAGTCATGGTCAATTACGAGTAAGAGTCTCGTTGCTGAATTGACTTGCGCACCGCTGCACGGTGCGCAAGTGCGCAATGTGTCTTCAGGCGTTAACTCCCTTCATTCCCTCCTCAGAATAGCGACCGCCTTTGACCTCAATCTGCTGATGTATCGTATTCAGTAACCGCACGTCGTCCTCTTCCAGCCTGATATCCGCGGCGTGCGCATTCTCAGTGAGATAAGCAATCTGTTTGGTGCCCGGTATCGGCACAATTTTTTCATACTGTGCCAGCAACCACGCCAGCGCAATCTGTCCGGTGGTGGCGTGATATTTCTCAGCAAGTGGCGTCACCGCGTTAAGAAGCTGGAGATTGTGATCGATATTTTCCTGCCGGAAACGGTCATTATTTTTGCGGAAATCACCCTCGGCAAAATCGCTGTTTTTACGGTATTTACCCGTCAGGAATCCTCTGCCCAGCGGCGAATAGGGCACCAGTCCGATACCGAGTTTTTTCACCATAGGGAGAATCTCTTCTTCGATGTCACGCGTCCAGAGTGAATACTCCGTCTGCAGCGCGGCCAGCGGATGGATCGCCTGCGCCCGATTCAGTGTTGAAGCCGATGCTTCACACAGCCCAATCCGGGCAATCTTTCCCTCCTGCACCAGACGGCTGAGACACTGCATGCTCTCCTCAATCGGTGTCGCCGGACTGATGCGATGCAGATAAAAGAGATCGATACGCTCAACGCCCAGCCGTTTCAGAGAGGCATGGCAGCTGCGGGTTAGGTAGTCGGGCTGATTATTGATAGTGCGGGCATAAGCCTCCTCCGCCGGACGCTCAATGCCACACTTGGTGGCGACGGTGAATTTCAGCCGTTCGGCTTTGCTCAATCCGGCAAGAAACTGGCCTATCAACTGCTCGTTGTGGCCGCGCCCGTAAAGGTCTGCAGTATCGATAAAGGTGATATCCAGATCACGCAGCCGGCTGAGCAGCTGGAGGGAATGGCGGTCATCGGTCTGACCATAAAATTCGCTGAGCCCCATCGCACCATAACCGATGGCGCTGACCTCCAGACCCTGAGTTAACGATCGCTTTTTCATCTGTCTCTCCTCGTAAGTGAGAGATGATTGTTTCACCTGGCGTGAAAGCAATGAATTGCTCTTTCGGTCATGCAAAAAAGGTATCAGCGAGCTTCAGGTACTATTGGTGCGGATAGTACAGCGACTTAGACGCGCGGATGGGCGGGGGGCTTCGGGTTCATCAGGCTGCGAGAGTGCGATCAGCGCATTAACAACTGCCGCATTGGTTTCATCGGCGCGAATAGCCGCATAAACGTCAATTGCCAGCTGTTTAGCTGCATCGTCAGCCAGTGGCCGGTAACAGAGGCCTGCCTGATGAAAGGTACATTTTGACTGCGGCATCAGGGCGAACCCTTTGCCTCTGGCGATGTGCGCCAGCATCAGCAGGGAGTCTTCTGGCTCTCTGACCCGTTTCAGCGTGACGCTGAGTGTGGAGAAGTAGCGCTCACATTTATCATAAAACTGCGGATTGGCACTGCGCGGAAACCAGCACAGCGGGAGGTCAGCCAGCGCCTCCAGCGCAACGTTTTCAGAGAGGCTGGCGGGGTGTGCTGACGGCATCGCAATCCGCAGTGGCTCACGGTATACCCAGGCATACCGGACGGTATCTTCCGCCTCCGGACCTTTTTCCCCGGTAAGGATCAAATCCAGGCTATTTTTCGCCAGGCTCTGCAGCAGCTGAGCCGAAGTGAGGCTGGGCATCTCCATCTCATCGCTGGCATGAAAAGCGGCGAGCAGCCGGTTAAGTGGGGAAATCAGTTCAAAGTTCAGCGTGCGGGTCAGCCCGATGCGTAGTCGTGCCGCGGCGGGCTGCGCATCCTGCTTCAGGGCACTCAGCGCAGTCAGGATCGCTTCCGCTTTCGTGACCAGCGCGTGGCCAGAATCTGTCAGGGTGACCTTATGCGTCGTGCGCCCGAAAAGCGGCTGGCCCAGCAGATCTTCCAGACTCTGAATCTGACGGGTGAGCGGAGGCTGCGTCATGCTAAGGCGTTCTGCAGCCCGGCGAAAATTAAGCTCGTGCGCGACCGCCAGAAAGCACTGTAACTGTTTAATTGTGGGAAGGTGGCTGCTGATGAGATGCGCGGCTAAAGACATGGCACCATCCTGCTGCTGAAAGAGTGGAGGAAGAACAGGGGAAACGTGAGGAGTCAGCAACGGAGAGGGAATTCCCTCTCCGTTGTAGCGATTACATGCGCTCGACGGTGTCGATACCGAGCGTATCCAGACCCTGCTTCAGTGTCTTCGCGGTCAGCGCGGCCAGCTGCAGTCGGCTCAGACGAGTCGCGTCTGATTCTGCGCTGAGAATCGGACAGTGCTCGTAGAATCCGGAGAACAGACCGGCCAGATCGTAGAGATAAGCACACATCACGTGTGGCGTACCGTCGCGAGCCACCTGCGTGATAACCTCTTCGAACTGCAGCAGGCGGGTTGCCAGCTGTGCTTCGCGCTCTTCGCTAATCACGATCTCTGCATCCAGCGAATCGGCATCAATGCCTGCCTTGCGGAATACAGAGAGCACGCGGGTGTAGGCGTACTGCATGTAAGGCGCCGTGTTGCCTTCAAACGCCAGCATGTTGTCCCAGTCGAAGATGTAGTCGGTGGTGCGACTTTTTGACAGGTCAGCGTATTTCACCGCGCTGATGCCCATCACTTCCGCCAGCGCTTTGACTTCCGCTTCGCTCATCTCCGGATTCTTCTCACGCACCAGCGTGTAGGCACGCTGCCAGGCTTCATCCAGCAGATCGGAGAGCTTGATGGTGCCGCCGCTGCGGGTTTTGAACGGACGGCCATCTTTGCCCAGCATCATGCCGAACGCATGGTGCTCCAGCGGCACAGATTCCGGCACATAACCCGCTTTACGCACGATGGTCCAGGCCTGAACCAGATGCTGATGCTGACGGGAGTCGATGTAGTAGAGCACCCGATCGGCTTTCAGCGTTTCGTAACGGTATTTCGCACAGGCGATATCAGTCGTGGTGTAGAGGTAGCCGCCATCCTTTTTCTGGATGATGACGCCCATCGGCTCCCCTTCTTTGTTCTGGAATTCATCCAGGAACACGACGGTCGCACCTTCGCTCTCAACCGCTAAGCCTTTCTGCTTCAGATCGGAGACGATGCCAGGCAGCATATCGTTATAGAGGCTTTCACCCATGACGTCGTTGCGCGTCAGCGTCACGTTCATACGGTCATAGATTTTCTGGTTCTGACTCATAGTGATGTCGACCAGCTTCTTCCACATCTGGCGGCAGTATTCATCGCCGCTCTGGAGCTTCACGACATAGCTGCGCGCGCGCTCGGCAAACTCAGGATCTTCATCGTAGGTGCGCTTGGCTTCACGGTAAAAGCCTTCAAGATCGGCCAGCGCCATCTCAGCGTGGTGTTCATTCTGCTGTTTTTCCAGGAACGCAATCAGCATGCCGAACTGCGTACCCCAGTCACCAACGTGGTTCGCACGGATCACCTTGTGTCCGAGAAACTCCAGCGTGCGCACCGCCGCATCACCAATGATGGTGGAGCGGATGTGGCCCACGTGCATCTCTTTCGCAACGTTGGGCGCAGAGTAGTCGACCACAATGGTCTGGGGTTCGGCCAGTTGCACGCCCAGGCGCGGCAGACTCAGCGCTTCGCGGGCATGCTTTGCCAGCCAGTTGTGGTCGAGGAAGATATTGATGAAGCCCGGTCCGGCAATTTCAACTTTGCTGGCGATACCGGTCAGGTCGAGGTGCTGGATTACCGCTTCCGCTAATTGTCGCGGTGCCTGTCCCAGCTTTTTCGCCACGGCCATAATGCCGTTGGCCTGATAGTCTCCAAACTGAACCCGGGCAGACTGGCGAACCTGCGGTTCGCAATCGGCGGGTGCGCCGGCTAAAACCATTGCCTGACTGACTTTTGCGGAAAGAAGTGCCTGAATATTCACCGAGTTACCTTCATGTGCTGAACAACGCCCGGATGAAAAGCCGGGCTGTCATCATCTTGCCTGAGCGCATCGCGTAACGAATTGGCCGAAACGGATAGGACAGACAAAACGGAAAAAAATGAGGGGAAAAGTATACGTGAAATGTGGATGGGCGTCAGCAGTTGGATGAAGCGGGGAAACAGAGCTGAAGAAGATGTTTCCCGGAGGCGTTAACGACGTCGCAGATGACGGCGTGGGTTCTTTACGCTTTTATCTTCGCGCACCTTCCAATGGCGGGAAATTGCAAACCCCATCAGTGCGATCAGGACAGCGACAACGATGAGCATAGACATAGAGCCATTCCTTTTGGTTGTGTTAGGTCAAATTTATAGGAAGGCGGGGGAGGCTGCAATTGTTTGCCGTTCAAATAAGAGTTATCTTATTGTATTAAAGAAGATCATTTAAATCATATAGTTAAGGTGCTTTCATCAAGGAACTCATGGCCCTAAACAGGAGATAAATCCGAAATGAAAGATGTTATTATACGGTTTTGCGTTAAATTCCGGGCCAAATAAGATGAATCTTACCATTTTGTGACGCGGAGCACGCGGTGCACAATGAACCAGACTGATTATAAAGACTAAACAAACAGAGAGGAATCCCGGTGGCTGAGCAATCTTTTCCGGCAGAATTGGATGATTTAAAGACAGATTTAGGACGTTTTGAAGAATCGTTGCAAAGTTTTGCGCAGAGACTGGGTTTGCGCCTTAACGATCTGGAAGTTGACCATATTTCGCTGCGTTGTCATCAGGACACGACGGCAATGCGCTGGCAGCAAGGCCTGCAGCAGATTGGTACTGAATTTTCAGCAGCGATGATCAACGGAAGACAGATATGCCTGTTTAAACTACATGATCCGCTGTTCGTGGCGGGCAGGCAGGTTGATGTGGTTGAACTGCCGTGGCCGGGTGAAAAGCGTTATCGCCATGAAGGCTGGGAGCATATTGAAGTGGTGTTGCGCGGCGATCATCAGACGCTGGGCATGCGCGCGATGGCATTGCTTTCCGATGACGCGCTGACGCAGCCGGGTATTTCATTTAAAACCAGCTCACCGCAGGGCGAGAATGAGCGTTTGCCCAATCCGACCCTGGCGGTAACGGATGGGCAGACGACAATCAAGTTTCACCCATGGCGACTGGAAGAGATTGTCGCCAGCGAGCAGAACTAGATACGGGCGGCTACTGCGCGCTTCAGGCGCGCAACGGCCTCATCCAGCAGCGCGCGGGTACAGCCAAAATTGAGCCGGACAAACTGGTCATTGCCAAACTCGCGACCGGCGGTTAAGCCGAGTCCGTGCTTCTCAAAATAGAGGGCAGGACTGGCCACACCCAGCGCACTGGCGTCGATCCAGGCCAGGTAGGTCGCTTCCGGCGCGGCGACGGACAGACCGGTCATTTTATTAACCTGTGAGACCAGCCAGTCACGATTACTTCGCAGGTAGGTATTCTGCGCCTGCAGCCAGGGTTCACCTTCGCGCCATGCCGCTGCCGCGGCGGTGAGCGCCAGAATATCCACATCCGGCACAATACCGCGTCGCATTCGGTTAAAGCGCGCACGCAGTTCAGCATCAGGGATAATGGCAATGGACGCACCCAGACCAGCAATATTAAAGCTCTTGGAGGGTGACATCAGTGTCACACTGCGCTGGGCGGCATCTTCACTCAGCGACGCAAACGGAATGTGTTTAGCGCCCGGTTCCAGCAGCAGATCGCTGTGGATCTCGTCTGAACAGACGATAAGATCGTGCTTATGCGCAAATTCCAGCTGCGCCTGCAGTTCGTCGCGCCGATAAACGGTGCCGCCCGGGTTCTGCGGATTACACAGCATTAACAGCCGCTCTTTGCCGGTGAGCTGATCTTCAGCCGCATCCATATCCAGCACCCAGCGTCCCTGTTTCAGCGTCAGCGGCAGATTGAGCTGACCCCGTTCTGCCAGTTTTGCCGAACCGCGAAACGGTGGATAGATTGGCGTAGGGGCAATCGTCAGCTCGTCCGGCGCGGTAAACGCACGCACGGCGAGATTAAGCCCGCTCACGACACCCGGCAACACCACAATCCACTCCGGATTAACGTGCCAATGATAGCGTGAGGCGAGCCACGCTATCGCACTGTCAATAAACGCCACCGGCGTATCGCCATAACCAAAAATCCCATGCACGGCGCGGGTCTTAATTGCCTCGATGACGCAGTCAGGGGATCGGAAATCCGTATCTGCCACCCACAACGGCAGAATGTCCTGGTCCGCATATTTGTTCCATTTAAGGCTATCGCTGTGACGACGGTCTATCCGTTGGTCGAAATTGAATGCCATAGTTAACTTTCCCGGTAAACTCATTCCAGCAGCCAGACTAACTGATGAATCTGCCTTGAACCAGAGTCATGTAAAGGAGAAGAGAATGACCACACTGGAAATTTGCTGCTATGGCGTGGATTGCGCCGTGACCGCACAACAGGCGGGCGCTGATCGGGTTGAACTTTGTGCCGCACCGCGCGAAGGCGGCCTGACCCCGTCTGCGGGGATGCTGAATGCCGCCCGGCGCGAGGTTTCGATTCCGGTTCATCCTATTGTCCGGCCACGGGGTGGCGATTTTTGTTACACCGCACGTGAATTCGAGGCGATGAAATCGGATGTGGCGTTAATTCGTGAACTCGGTTTTCCCGGTCTGGTGATTGGGATGCTGGATGAAGACGCCCATATTCATCAGGGGCAGATGCGACAGATTATGGCGCTGTGTGACGGTCTGGCGGTGACCTTCCATCGCGCCTTCGATCTCTGTCACAGCCCTAAGCGCGCACTGGAAGCGTTAACGGATTTGGGTGTAGCGCGCATTCTGACATCCGGTCAGCAGCAGAGCGCTGAAAACGGAATTGCATTACTTCGGGAACTAAATGAGACCAGTACCGGTCCTATTATTATGGCAGGTGCGGGCGTGCGTCTCAGCAACCTGCAAAAGTTTCTCGACATGGGGATTGATGAAGTCCATAGCTCGGCCAGTCGCCTGACGGCGTCACCGATGCGCTACCGCAAAGCGGGTGTCTCCATGTGTTCTGAAGCCGAAACCGATGAGTTCAGCCGCTACTGCGTAGACGGCGATGTGGTTGAGGCGATGAAAAGCGTGATGCAGATGAGCACCGTTCGGGTTGCCTGAACCACAACAGATTTTGCCGCGCAGCACGCCGATCATTGACGTGGTGTTTGCAAGTACCAAACCCCAGTACAGCTTGCTGGGGTTCTTTTTGTGTAAAACACGCTCCGTTTGCCGTGACAGCGTTTCGTCCGGTTCAGTTAAAATGCCTGCCTTTTACTAACTAATTAATGTCATCCAGGAATTTAAGGCCTGACGGCATCCTTAACATGCGCTTTATCCGTTACGCTGGCGCCTTGTCGCATTTTCGATGTTTAAAAGGCGATGCTGGCTTAAATCATCGCCGCTGTTCATCTCCACAGCGTTTACACTGAAAGCAACGTCGCCTGGAATTTACCCTATGAAACGCAATCAGATTCTTACTTTAAGCCTGATACTGACCGCTAGTACTGGAAGCGCTGCGGCCAGCGTATGTGGGCCAGACAACACCGCCGTTTCCAGCAGTAATACCCTGATTTTGCTTGGCGGAAATGCGAAAGGCGCGGTGAAGCAGGTGATTGCAGGTGAATTTGGCAAAGATGTGAATTCGCAAAAGCGGGTGCTGGGACAGTTTGACGCCTGCGGCAATCTGACGGTGGCTGACGTCAGCTACGACAAAAGTGAACGCAACGTGATCCTCAGCATGGAGCAACACATCGCCCGGGTACAGGACGGCTGGGTGGCGGAATATGCGTATCTGGTAAAAGTGCTGAAAGAGGGCAGGGAAGTCGTGGTTGATAACCGGCAGGGAACGATTAACTGGCAGAAAGGCCAGCGTGGCACTATCACCAGCGCTTCCGACAGATTTACCAGCATGGGTAAAAGCGGCTTTACCGACACCACCTATCGGTATGATCGCCAGCTACGACTGGAGAAGAGTGTGGCACGTGGCAGCGATCCGCTGACCAACGGCGAGTTCCACTACCACTGGAACCCAAAAGGTCTGGTGACGCGCACCACCTCTGCCCGGGGGACCGACGAATACACCTACGATCACCAGTGGCGTGAAGTGCGGCTCAACGGCACTGCGACCACACCGCTTAGCACTATCCGGTCGGTCGATGAGTGTCAGTCCTGGGATGAGGTTGGCAACTGTACACTGAGCTATCTGCATGAAACCGAAATCTTTACGCGTGGCACCATTGAGCGCCATCTCAGTTCCGCCTACAAATATGAGTACTGGGACCAGCCTGCGGCAGAAGAGTAACAGGCGATCGGATGATCGCCTGTTGGCGGCTTATTTCACCATCTGACTAAAGGCATCCAGCGCCAGCAGGGCGTTGGCGATATCTTCCGGTGACAGATGAGGGTTGAGGTTTTTCAGCGTATCGCCCTCACTGTTCGCCAGTGCCCCCACTTTCACCAGATTTTCCCAGCTTTCATTTTCCAGATGCATTTCACGCAACGTGGTCGGCATGTTGATGCTGCGATAGAAACGAATATAGCGCGCAATTTCCTCATCCGACCGCTGCTCAAGCACCATCTGCGTCAGTGTGCCGTAGGCGACTTTCTCGCCGTGGGTGAGATGATGGATATCGCCATCGATGGCGGTAAAACCATTGTGAATAGCGTGGGCGGCTGCCAGCCCGCCGTTTTCAAAGCCCAGCCCTGAAAGCAGCGTGTTCGCCTCAACCACCGCTTCCACTGCGGGCGTGACCCGTTTTTCGGTAACGGCGATGTATGCGCTGTATCCCCACTTAAGCAGTGTTTCTTCGCAGGCGCGGGCAATCGCCAGTCCGGCAAGAGTCGGATCGCCGCTGACCATCGATTTCGCATGGGAGCGCGCCACTGCCTGCGCTTCAACCCAGGTGGCCAGACCATCGGCAATGCCGGAGGCAAAGAGCCGCGCAGGTGCACTGGCGCAGACTGCCGTATCGACCAGCACCAAATCGGGATTTTTGCTGTAGAAGCGATAGCTCTCAAATACGCCGCTGTCAGAGTAGATGACTGATAGCGCACTACAGGGGGCATCGGTGGAGGCAATGGTCGGCACGATGGCCACCGGCTGTTTAAGTTCGTCCGCCACCGCCTTAACCGTATCCAGCGTTTTGCCGCCGCCCAGCCCGACAACCACGTTACAGCCCTGGCTCTTCGCCAGCGCACTGAGACGGGTGATCTCATTACTGGAGGCCTCGCCGTTAAACTGCTGCCAGCTGAATTTCACCCCGGCGGACTGCAATGTCTGTTGTGTGCGTTCGCCAATCAGCTTCCAGACAACGTCATCCGCCACCAGAAAGGCCTGATCGCCCAGTTCAGTCAGGTACGTTCCCAGCTCATCAAGCACACCTGCGCCCTGCACATATTTACGGGGTGATGAAAAAATAAATTTACTCATAATCACATCTCCTTAAGATGAATGGTTCGACCCGATCCAGCCTGGCACAATCCACTCAGAGTGGCAGTCGATTCCGCGCATGACTGCTCCATGGGCTGTTAAGCTGCCTGAACACCCCTTGCCGGGAGAAATAACGGAGAATCGTCATGAGCGCCACGCTCTTTTCATTTCTGTTTGCGATAACTATTCTGACACTCACACCTGGATTTGATACCGCGCTGGTGCTGCGAACCGCCATTGCACAGGGCTGGCAACGCGCCTGGGCGACAGCCCTTGGCGTAACGCTGGGTTGTCTGCTTTGGGGGATCGCAGTTGGGCTGGGGCTGGGCGCGCTGCTGATGGCCTCTGAAATCGCCTATAACCTGCTAAAGTGGATCGGTGCAGGCTGGCTGCTCTGTCTGGGCATAAAGCTGCTGCTTAAGCCGCGTCAGCAATCCGTGGGGACAGCTGAACAGCCTGCACATCAGCAGGGCTATCTGGCCTGCTTCAGTCGGGGATTAATGGGAAATCTGCTGAATCCTAAAATTGGCGTGTTTTACGTCACTTTTCTGCCACAGTTCATTCCGGCGGGGGCGTCCGTGACGCTCTGGTGCACACTGATGGCACTGGCGCACATGCTACTGGGGCTGTTCTGGAATGCGGTACTGATTGGCGGCAGCCACTATTTCGCCAGCCATCTGCGAAAACCGACGGTGCTGAAGGGGATGGATCGTCTGACCGGCTGTGTATTTATTGGATTTGCGGCGAAACTGGCGTTGTCTCGCCGCTAGGGTATTAAGGTTTGGTGGCGACCAGAACGGCACGCAGAGGCGCCGGATAGCCTTCAACCGTTTTGCTGGGATCATCGGGGTCGAGGAATTCAGCCAGCGACTCGCTGGTCATCCAGTCGGTACGGCGCTGCTCTTCGGTGGTGGTCAGAGCAAAATCGACAATCCGCACATCGACAAAGCCGCTTTTCTCCAGCCAGCTTTTCAGCGCTTTCGCTGAAGGGATAAAGAACACATTGCGCATCTGTGCATAGCGTTCACCGGGCACCAGCACCTGATTCACATTGCCTTCAATCACCAGCGTTTCCAGCACCAGCTCGCCTCCGCTCACCAGCTGATTTTTTAGTTGTAGCAAGTGATCCAGCGGCGAACGACGGTGATAGAGAACACCCATCGAAAATACGGTATCAAACGCCTGTAACGCTGGGAGTTGCTCAATGCCCAGCGGCAGCATATGCGCACGGCGATCGTCATTCAGCAGCTTACGCACTGCTTCGAACTGCACCAGGAACAGCTGCATCGGATCGATGCCGACCACCAGGTGTGCGCCTGCGCCAATCATCCGCCACATGTGGTAACCGCTGCCACAGCCGACATCCAGTACTGTGCGGCCCGCCAGCGGGGAGATGTGCGGTATCACGCGTTCCCACTTCCAGTCAGATCGCCATTCTGTGTTGATGTGGGTGCCATAGAGGAAATAAGGCCCTTTGCGCCACGGCATCAGGTTACGCAGTAATTTCTCAATCCCCTGACGATGGCGGTCGCTGATGTCATCGCGGTCGGCGGTGACGCTGTGCAGCAGGTCCAGTTTTTGCGGTTCCAGCAGCGGCAGATACTCCAGCGACTTGTACCAGTCACGAAAGTGCCCGTGCAGGTTTTCACGCTGCCACTCACTGATTTGCGCCGGTAAGACTTCCAGCCACTTCGCCAGCGGGCCCACTGCAATTTGCTGATAAAAACGGCCAAAGTCGATCATTTCAACGCCACCAGAGATCCAAAATTAAAGCACTGGAACCAGAGTTCGGCGTGCGAGAACCCGGCCTGTTTCAGGCGGGCTTTATGCGCTTCAACGCTGTCAGTCAGCATCACATTTTCCAGCATGCTGCGTTTCTGGCTGATTTCCAGTTCGCTGTAGCCGTTGGCGCGCTTGAAGTCGTGATGCATGTTAAACAGCAGTTCACCGACCTCGGCATCTTCAAAGCTGAACTTCTCCGACAGCACCAGCGCGCCGCCCGGTTTGAGTCCCTGCCAGATCTTTTCCAGCAGCGCCAGACGTGCAGGCGGCTCAAGAAACTGCAGCGTGAAGTTGAGTACCACCAGCGAGGCGTCTTCAATCTCAATGTCGCGGATATCCGCTTCCAGCACCGTGACCGGTGTGTCCGCGCGAAACGCATCAAGATGGCGACGACAGCGCTCCACCATCGCCGGGGAGTTATCCACCGCGATGATCTGGCAACCCGGCACATGAATATTGCGACGCACCGAAAGGGTGGCCGCACCCAGCGAGCAGCCCAGGTCATAGACCCTGCTGTCCGGAGTCACAAAACGTTCTGCCAGCATGCCAATCATCGAAATGATGTTGGAGTAGCCGGGCACCGAGCGCTGAATCATGTCAGGAAAGACTTCAGCTACACGCTCGTCAAAAGTCCAGTCGCCCAGTTTTGCAATGGGCGCTGAGAAGAGTTGATCGCGGTCAGACATATCGAAAATCCGAAGAGACGACGGAAAGGGCGCTATTCTCGCAGAAAGTGGGGCGGGCTGCACCCCTTAACCCAGGCTGGCTTAATGGAACGTCAGGACCAGTTCCCACGGCATATAAATCAGGTTGAAAATCACCATGCCACACAGTGAAAACAGCGTCAGGAGCATGCCATATTTACGGCCCGCCATGGCGCTGCTGCGCAATCCCCATGCGTGCAGCAGGCGGCTGATAAAGAACAGCAGGCCGGTGAGATGCACCATCCAGATATCGGCGCCGTTCATCTCCATCATCACCAGCAGAAACAGCGCCAGTGGAATGGTTTCGATGGCATTGCCATGAATGCGGATCGCCATTTTCAGGTCGTGATAGCCGCCATCGCCATACGCCACCCGGTAGAACCGACGGTAACGCACCACGTCCAGCGTGAATTTCATTATCAGCAATGCCCCTATCACCACATATAACGCGCTAACCATAGCCACTCCCGCGACTGTCCATAATGATTCGATTCTAACGGGCGCACAGCCCGCTGTCCTGTAACGCAATCAAAACAGTGACGTCTGTTGCGGCCAGTCGGGTCCGTTACCGATAGCCGGATCGATCTCCTGCAACTGCGGCCAGAGTGCCTGCACCAGCGGAAAGACCTGACCCATATCGGGCGTGTGCAGAAACAGCATGGCGTCGCCCTGTCGCTGCCACTCAGCCAGCTTAGTACGCCAGATCTGGAACAGCGGCACGCTCTCGTCCACGCTGTCGCTGCCGATAAACCGCACCATCGGCTGCGAGCCAGTTCGCAGGGCATGCGGCGGCACTCTCGGCTTCTGCGAACGCGCGACCAGCGCCGCCGGGCTTTGCGAGGTGGAGGCGTGAACCGGACGGCTATCGAGGATTACACGATTGATGCCACGCGCCAGCAGGCCCCGATTCAATGACCGTTCCGCCTCGCCCTTGGCAAAGAAAGCCGGATGACGCACTTCAACGCCATAGTGAAAACGGCGCGGCAGACTATCCAGAAAACGCCACAGGTCATTGAGCTGTGCCGGGGAGAAGCTGGCGGGCAGCTGCAGCCAGTACTGACCGATACGATCGGCCAGCGGCTCCATCAGGCGCAGAAAATCGGTCAGCAGATCATCGCTATGCTGCAGCGCCGCCTGATGGCTGATGGTGTTGGGAAATTTAAAGCAGAAGCGAAATGCATCGTGGGTCATGTCGCGCCAGCGCATCACCGTTTCAGCATTCGGCAGCGCATAGAGGGTGGTATTTCCCTCTACGCAGTGGAAGTAGCGGGCATAGTCCGCCAGGCTTTCGATACCCCAGCGTTTCCAGTGTGAATGCTGCCACTGGGGCAGGCCAATACGAAGTGTCACGCGCGCTCCTGGCTGCAGGTTAAGTGACCTCATTATCCGCTATGGTCAGGCTGAGGGGCAAATGCACACAGGAAATCGGTGCTTTGGCGCTGATCTGCTTATCCTGTCTGGCTTTTTCCATTATAATGGCCGCCATTTTTGCGACAGCATCGCATCAGGTAACGCGGCCGGATGCTGTCAGCTGCAGCGGCGAAGTTAAAAGGATAGTGTTATGCGTACAGAATATTGCGGACAGCTCAATCTGTCTCATGTGGGTCAGCAAGTCACGCTTTGCGGCTGGGTAAACCGCCGTCGCGATCTGGGCAGTTTGATTTTTATCGACATGCGCGACCGTGAAGGCATCGTGCAGGTATTTTTTGATCCCGATCGTCAGGACGCATTTAAGCTGGCTTCTGAACTGCGTAACGAATTCTGCATCCAGATCACCGGTACTGTGCGCGCACGCGATGAGAAGAACAAAAACAGCGACATGGCGACCGGCGAAGTCGAAGTGTTTGCCCAGGCGCTGACCATCATCAACCGCTCTGAGCCACTGCCGCTGGACTCCAACCAGACCAACAGCGAAGAAGCGCGCCTGAAATACCGCTACCTGGATCTGCGTCGCCCTGAGATGGTGACGCGTTTGAAAACCCGCGCAAAAATCACCAGCTTTGTCCGTCGCTTTATGGATGACGAAGGGTTCCTGGATATCGAAACCCCGATGCTGACCAAGGCGACGCCAGAAGGCGCGCGCGACTATCTGGTGCCAAGCCGGGTTCACAAAGGCAAATTCTATGCGCTGCCGCAGTCACCACAGCTGTTCAAACAGCTGCTGATGATGTCCGGCTTTGACCGCTACTATCAGATCGTAAAATGCTTCCGCGATGAAGATTTACGTGCCGATCGTCAGCCAGAGTTTACCCAGATCGACGTAGAAACCTCCTTTATGACTGCGCCACAGGTGCGCGAAATCATGGAGCGTTTAATCCGCAATCTGTGGCAGGACGTGCAGGGCATAGATCTCGGTGCGTTCCCGCAGATGACCTTTGCGGAAGCGATGCATCGCTACGGTTCCGATAAGCCGGATCTGCGTAACCCGATGGAGCTGGTGGACGTTGGCGACCTGCTGAAAAACGTGGAGTTCCAGGTCTTCTCTGGCCCGGCTAACGACGAAAAAGGCCGTGTTGCCGCGCTGCGTGTACCGACGGGTGCGCAGCTGAGCCGTAAGCAGATTGATGAATATGGCAAATTCGTGGAGATTTACGGCGCGAAAGGGCTGGCGTGGATGAAGGTTAACGTCCGTGCAGATGGCCTGGAAGGCGTGCAGAGTCCGGTTGCCAAGTTCCTGAATGCAGAGATCGTTGAAGGCATTCTGAGCCGTACCGGCGCGCAGGATGGCGACATTATCTTCTTTGGTGCTGACCGCGCAAAAGTGGTCGCTGACGCACTGGGTGCGCTTCGCCTGAAAGTGGGCCGCGAGCTGAACATCACCGATGAGAACGCCTGGGCACCGCTGTGGGTGATCGACTTCCCGATGTTCGAAGAGGACGAGGAAGGCGGTCTGGCCGCCATGCACCATCCGTTCACTGCACCAAAAGAGATGAGCGCAGAAGAACTGGCAGCCGACCCGACACGTGCCGTGGCGAATGCTTATGACATGGTGATCAACGGTTATGAAGTTGGCGGCGGTTCAGTGCGTATCCACAACGGCAAAATGCAGCAGACGGTGTTCAGCATTCTGGGTATTGAAGAGCATGAGCAGCGCGAGAAGTTTGGCTTCCTGCTGGATGCGCTGAAGTTCGGTACACCACCGCATGCAGGCCTGGCTTTTGGTCTGGATCGCCTGACCATGCTGCTGACCGGCACCGACAACATTCGTGACGTTATCGCGTTCCCGAAAACTACGGCGGCAGCCTGCATGATGACCGAAGCGCCAAGCGAAGCGAACCCGGCTTCTCTGCTGGAGCTTGGCATCCAGGTGGTTAAAAAAGAAAAGCCTGAGAATAAATAATGGGCTATAAACACCCGGTTTCAGTGCTGGTCGTCATTTCGGCGCGCGATACTGGCCGGGTGCTGATGCTGCAGCGGCGTGACGATCCCACGTTCTGGCAGTCGGTGACCGGCAGCCTGGAAGCGGGAGAGTCACCGCTGACAACCGCGTGTCGTGAGGTGCATGAAGAGGTCGGCATTAACGTGCTGGCTGAGCAGCTGGAAATAGAGGATTGTCAGCGTCAGATTGATTTTGAAATCTTCCCCCATTTCCGCCATCGCTATGCGCCGGATGTTACCCATAATCACGAGCACTGGTTTCGCCTGCAATTGCCGGAAGAGCGTAATATCACGCTGACCGAGCATCTGGCGTTTCGCTGGCTGGCACCCGCTGACGCTGCAGCATTAACCCGATCATGGAGTAATCGCCAGGCAATTGAAGAATTTATCTGAATGCTCGCCATCGCCCGGTATTCCGGCGGCGGATAGATTAAATTTTATGAATCTGGTGAGTTTTAACAGGACTACACCAACCTATTGAACAGTCAGGCGTCATCCTCGCCACGAAATTGTTCACCGTCAGCGCGAATCCCCTGCGTACACAGATACGTGAGGATAACGCGTAACGCTCGCCTCTCAGGGCCGTCAGGTTGTCACTTACCTGGCTGAGCACCGACGGTAAATAAGCTCGCAGCCAGGAGAGTCTGCACCCTGTAAAAGATCGGAGAATATTTAACATGGCAGGACACAGTAAGTGGGCAAATACCAAACACCGTAAGGCGGCGCAGGATGCCAAGCGCGGCAAAATTTTTACCAAAATCATTCGTGAACTGGTGACGGCGGCCAAGCTGGGTGGTGGCGATCCGGGTTCCAACCCGCGTCTGCGTGCAGCGATGGATAAAGCGCTGGCCAACAACATGACCCGTGACACCATGGATCGCGCCATCGCGCGCGGGGTGGGCGGCGATGACAACGCCAACATGGAGACCATCATTTATGAAGGTTACGGTCCTGGCGGCTCAGCCATCATGATTGAATGCCTGAGTGATAACCGTAACCGTACTGTAGGCGAAGTGCGTCACGCCTTCACCAAAACAGGCGGCAACCTGGGCACCGACGGTTCCGTGGCGTACCTGTTCAACAAAAAAGGTGTGATCTCCTTCGCGCCAGGTCAGGATGAAGACGCGGTGATGGAAGCCGCACTGGAAGCGGGCGGCGAAGACATCGTCACTTATGACGACGGCGCGATTGATGTCTTTACCGCATGGGAAGAGATGGGCACCGTGCGTGATGCACTGGAAGCCGCTGGCCTGAAAGCGGATACCGCAGAAGTGGCAATGATCCCGACCACCAAAGCGGAAATGGATGCAGAAACCGCACCAAAACTGCTGCGTCTGATCGACATGCTGGAAGATTGCGATGATGTGCAGGAGGTTTATCACAACGGTGAGATCTCCGACGAGGTGGCGGAAACGCTGTAATGGCGGTTGTCACCCTGTTAACCGGAGAGGCGTAATGTCGATTATTCTGGGTATCGATCCCGGCTCACGCATCACCGGTTATGGTGTTATTCGTCAGACCGGCCGCCAGCTCACGTATCTGGGCAGCGGCTGTATCCGCACCAATACCACCGAATTGCCCGCCCGCCTGAAGCTGATTTATGCGGGCGTCTGTGAAATCATCACGCAGTTTTCACCCGATTTCTTCGCCATTGAACAGGTGTTTATGGCGAAGAATGCAGACTCCGCGCTGAAGCTCGGCCAGGCGCGCGGTGCCGCGATTGTTGCTGCGGTAAACCACGATCTGCCCGTGTTTGAGTATGCTGCCCGTCAGGTAAAACAGACTGTAGTTGGCATCGGTAGCGCCGAGAAAAGTCAGGTGCAGCATATGGTGCGAACCCTGCTGAAGCTGCCAGCAAACCCGCAGGCGGATGCTGCCGATGCGCTGGCGATAGCCATTACTCACTGTCATGTGGCGCAGAACGCCGCTCGCATGAGTGACAGCAAGCTGGTGCTGACGCGCGGACGGTTGCGCTCAGGTTAGGGCATGGCACAGAACAGACACTCAGGCTGGATATTCATCCAGCCTTTTTTATGTTATAAAATCCGCCACATTCGTTAGTTAAGGAAGCATTCAGGTGATAGGTCGTTTACGGGGCAACATTCTGGAAAAGCAGCCGCCACTGGTGCTGCTTGAGGCACACGGCGTCGGCTATGAAATTTACATGCCCATGACCTGTTTTTATGAGTTGCCTGAACTTCAGCACGAAGCGGTTATTTTTACCCACTTTGTCGTGCGTGAAGATGCTCAGCTGCTGTTTGGTTTTAACAGCAAGCAGGAGCGCGCGCTGTTTCGTGAGCTGATAAAAGTGAATGGCGTCGGACCCAAGCTGGCGCTGGCGATCCTCTCCGGCATGTCGGCGCAGCAATTTGTGACCGCTGTTGAGAAAGAAGAGATCGCGTCACTGGTGAAACTGCCTGGCGTAGGTAAAAAGACCGCTGAGCGTCTGGTCGTCGAGATGAAGGACCGCTTCAAAGGGATGCACGGCGACCTGTTTGGCGGCGATTCGGCCTTTACGCTCACCACGCCGAGCGCCGAGCCGGAAACCAACGATGCGGAATCTGAAGCGGTTGCAGCACTGGTATCACTGGGTTATAAACCGCAGGAAGCGAGCCGTATGATCAGTAAAGTCGGTCGACCGGATGCGGATTGTGAAACCCTGATCCGTGAAGCGCTCCGCGCCGCCATTTGAGGTAAGTCATGATAGAAGCCGACCGCCTGGTCTCCGCTGCCAGCATTAACGAAGAAGAGATAATCGACCGCGCCATTCGTCCGAAGATGCTGACCGAGTATGTCGGTCAGCCACAGGTGCGTGAGCAGATGGAGATTTTCATCAAAGCCGCCCAGCTGCGTGGCGATGCGCTGGATCATCTGCTGATCTTCGGTCCGCCAGGTCTGGGGAAAACCACGCTGGCGAACATCGTGGCCAACGAGATGGGCGTGAACCTGCGTACCACATCGGGTCCGGTGCTGGAGAAGGCGGGCGATCTGGCGGCGATGCTGACCAACCTTGAACCCCATGACGTGCTGTTTATCGATGAGATCCATCGCCTGTCACCGGTGGTGGAAGAAGTGCTCTATCCGGCAATGGAAGATTATCAGCTCGATATCATGATCGGTGAAGGCCCGGCGGCGCGTTCGATCAAGCTCGATCTGCCGCCGTTCACCCTGATTGGTGCCACCACGCGTGCAGGCTCGCTGACCTCGCCGCTGCGTGATCGTTTTGGCATTGTGCAGCGTCTGGAGTTTTATCAGGTTAAAGATCTGCAGCACATCGTAGGACGCAGTGCCGCCTGTCTGGGACTGGCGCTGAGTGACGAAGGGGCATTAGAGATCGCTCGTCGTGCACGCGGCACCCCGCGTATCGCTAATCGCCTGCTGCGCCGGGTACGTGACTTCGCTGAAGTTCGGGCGAATGGTGATATGAGCGGTGAGGTCTCCTGCAGTGCGCTGGATATGCTTAACGTCGACAGCGAAGGGTTCGATTATATGGACCGTAAACTGCTGCTGGCGATCATCGACAAGTTTATGGGTGGGCCGGTAGGGCTGGATAACCTGGCTGCGGCGATTGGTGAAGAGCGTGAAACCATCGAAGATGTGATTGAACCCTTCCTGATTCAGCAGGGCTTCATTCAGCGCACACCGCGTGGCCGTCTGGCCACGCAGCATGCTTATCGTCACTTCGGCATTACGCGCGAAGAGTAATTACACAGCCGGTTTGCGCACCATGCTGAAGATAAACAGGATGGCGGCACAGAGCACCACTGACGGCCCGGCAGGCGTGTCGTAAAACGCCGAGAAGGTCAGACCGCCAGTGACGGCGATCACGCCGATGACCACCGCGACGGCCGCCATGCCTTCCGGCGAGCGCACAAAACGGCGTGCGGTAGCAGCCGGAATAATCAGCAGTGAGGTGATGATCAGCGCACCCACAAACTTCATCGCCACGCCAATCGTCAGCGCCGTGACCAGCATAAGAATCAGCCGGGTACGCTGGATGTTGACGCCATCGACCTGCGCCAGTTCCGGGCTGATGGTCATGGACAGCAGCGACCGCCACTGCCACGCCATCACCAGCAGCACAATCACCACGCCGCCACCCATCATCCAGAGATCGTCTGGCGTCACCGCCAGCAGATCGCCAAACAGATACGCCATCAGATCGACGCGCACATTCTTCATCAGGCTGACGACGACCAGGCCCAGCGACAGCGCGCTGTGCGCCATAATGCCCAGCAGGGTATCGATAGCCAGATGCGGACGACGCTCCAGCCAGACCAGTCCCAGTGCCAGGCAGACCGTCACCAGAATCACCGCATAGTAGGGGTTCACGTTCAGCAGCAGGCCAAAGGCTACGCCGAGCAGAGACGCGTGCGCCAGGGTATCGCCAAAGTAGGACATCTTACGCCAGACGACGAACGAACCCAGCGGACCGGCAGCCAGCGCTAACATCACACCGCCTATCCAGCCCGGTAATAACAACTCAATCATGATGAACCCTGTCCTTTGCGTAAAACGATACGTCCCTGAAGGTCGTGACGATGATTATGATGATGACGGTAGATCGCCAGCTCCTGCGCGCCACGCGGGCCAAACATCGCGATAAATTCGGGATGCTGCGAGACGGCTTCCGGCGTGCCGGAACAGCAGATATGGTGGTTGAGGCACAACACTTCGTCGGTTTTTGCCATCACCAGATGCAGATCGTGGGAAACCATCAGCACACCGCAGTTCAGTTCCACACGTAACTGATTGATCAGGTCATACAGGGCAACCTGACCGTTCACGTCCACTCCCTGCGTCGGTTCATCCAGCACCAGCAACTGAGGCTGGTTCAGAAGGGCGCGCGCCAGCAACACACGCTGAGTTTCACCGCCGGACAGCTTCTGCAGCGGAGAATTGAGCAGATGGCCCGCCTGCACTCGTTTCAGTGCCGGCATAATCTCCGCGTGTTTGCTGCCACGGGTCAGACGCATAAAGCGCTCAACCGTGACCGGCAGGGTAGGATCGATGTGGAGCTTCTGTGGCACGTAGCCGATACGCAGAGCAGGATCACGCTGAACCGAACCGGTTGTAGGGGCGAGCAGGCCAAGCACCACACGCACCAGCGTAGATTTTCCGGCACCGTTGGGACCCAGCAGGGTGAGGATGCGACCAGGCTGCAACGCCAGGCTGACGCCTGATAACACATTGCGCTGGTTAAATTTTATGGAAACGTTATCGAGTGTGACAAGTGAGGTCATAGTATTTACAGGTTGCACAGAATTTCGAATGTTATAATATCACATTCCACCTCATGGTCACGATGGAATGACGCAATATGTTACATAATAAAAAGGGCACAATTTTCGCCCTGACTGCTTTATCTGTTTCAGCTTTGTTAACCCTTCCTGCCCAGGCGAATGTCGTGGCTTCACTCAAACCGGTAGGTTTTATCGCCGCAGCTATTGCTGATGGCGTTACACCGGTCGAGGTGCTGCTGCCAGACGGCGCGTCCGAACACGATTATGCCCTGCGGCCATCTGATGCAAAACGCTTAAAAAACGCGGACTTAGTTGTCTGGGTCGGGCCAGAAATGGAAGCCTTTATGGCAAAGTCTGCGGCTGAACTTCCGGCTCAAAAAAACCTCGCGATGGTGAACATCGACGGGGTAAAACCGTTATTGATTAGTGGTGGTGAAGATGAAGATGAACATGCAGCGGAAAAATCCGAAGATCAGGATGCTGAAGCCCATCATCACCATCACGGCGAGTTTAATATGCACCTGTGGTTGTCGCCAGAGATTGCGCGCAAAACCGCGGTTGCAATCCATGGAAAATTATTGGAACTTATGCCGCAAGATAAAGCCAAACTTGACGCCAACCTCCAGCAGTTTGAGGTAGCTTTGGCGGACACGGACAAACGCGTCAGCGCACAACTTGCTCCGGTCAGAAATAAAGGATATTTCGTTTTTCACGACGCTTACACGTACTTTGAAAAGCACTACGGTCTCTCGCCCGCCGGGCATTTTACCGTCAATCCTGAAATTCAACCGGGCGCTCAGCGTTTACACCAGATACGAACACAGTTGGTTGAGCAAAAGGCGGTCTGCGTCTTTGCTGAGCCACAATTCAGGCCAGCAGTCATCGATGCTGTCTCCCGCGGAACACAGGTGCGTAAAGGCACGCTTGATCCCCTGGGCACGGACATCAGCTTAGCCAAAGACAGCTATGTGAAATTCCTCTCACAACTGTCGAGCCAGTATGAAAGCTGCCTGAATGGAGCATGAGGAATAGGTAAAAGTGCAGCAGATAGCCCGCTCTGTCGCCCTCGCATTTAATAATTTGCCGCGCCCCCACCGCGTAATGCTGGGTTCTTTAACTGTAGTCACTCTGGCCGTCGCTGTCTGGCGGCCCTACGTTTATCATCCCACGGATGATGTGACGCCCATCGTTAAGAACATTGAACTGGATAAGAACACGCTTCGCACGCTGTTGCCGGAAGCCAGTGAGCCGATCGATCAAAGCACACCGGAACCGGACGAAGAGCTGCCTGCGGATGATGTCGACACCGACGCGCCCGAAACGGCAGGGGTGCATGACTACACCGTGTCATCTGGCGATACCCTGAGCAGTGCCCTTAATCAGTATGGCATCGACATCGGTGACATTAATGCGCTGGTGGTGAGCGATCGCGATCTGCGTAATCTGCAGGTCGGTCAGCAGCTTAGCTGGACGCTGGATGATGATGGCGGCCTGAAAACCCTGAGCTGGGAAATTTCCCGCCGTGAAACCCGCACCTATGAGCGCACCCCAGCGGGTGGCTTTAAGATGGATGCGGAGATGCAGAAGGGCGAATGGCGCAACAGCGTAATGCAGGGCGAAGTGCGTGGCAGTTTTGCCGCCAGCGCCCAGCGTGCAGGACTGAGCAGTGCCGAAGCCAGCGCGGTGATCAAAGCGATGCAGTGGCAGATGGACTTCCGTAAGCTGCGTGCCGGTGACCAGTTCAGCGTGCTGATGTCACGCGAAATGCTGGATGGTAAGAGTGCGCAGAGTCAGTTGCTGGGCGTGCGCCTGCGCAGCGGCGGTAAAGATTATTACGCATTCCGCGCGGAAGATGGCAAGTTCTACGATCGCAGCGGCTCGGGTCTGGCACGCGGCTTTATGCGCTTCCCGACGGTTAAGCAGTATCGTGTCTCTTCCAACTTTAATCCGCGTCGTCTTAACCCGGTAACCGGCCGCATTGCGCCGCACAAAGGCGTCGACTTTGCGCTGCCAATCGGTACGCCGGTGCTGGCAGTCGGTGATGGTGAGATTGTGGTAGCGAAGAACGGCGGAGCCGCGGGTAACTACGTCGCTATCCGCCATGGCCGTCAGTATATGACGCGCTATATGCACATGAAGAAAGTGCTGGTGAAACCAGGTCAGAAAGTGAAACGCGGCGACCGCATCGGACTGTCTGGCAACACCGGACGCTCCACTGGCCCGCATCTGCATTTCGAAATCTGGATCAATAACCAGGCGGTTAACCCATTAACGGCGAAGCTGCCGCGCATGGAAGGTCTGACCGGCAAAGATCGCAGCGATTACATGGCACAGGTTAAATCCTGGCTGCCCCAGCTGGGTCTGAAGTAAGCGAATTTCGTCAAATCGCGCAAAAACCGACGGCTTCTCCGTCGGTTTTTTGCTATCTGGCGCAGGATGATTGCAAATTTTCAGGTCGTCACTATCATAAGCCGGTCATTGCTTGAGGCGAGTGCATGGAAACCCGTAAAAAAAATAACATTGAATTTATTCCCGTTTTTGAACGTTCTTTTCTCAAACCTAAGTACTGGGGCAGCTGGCTGGCAATAGGTGCGCTGGCGGGTCTGGCTTATTTACCGCCGAAAGTGCGCGATCCGCTGCTGGGCCGGTTAGGCCGGTTTGCCGGTAAGCTGGCAAAGGGCGCACGTCGCCGCGCGCTGATTAATCTCTATTATTGCCTGCCGGAACTCAGTGAAGCGCAGCGCGCCACGCTGGTCGATGAGATGTTTGCGACAGCGCCGCAGGCGATGACAATGATGACCGAGCTGGTGCTGCGCGATCCTGCGCGCATCCGGCAGCGCGTTGAGTGGCATGGTCGTGAAATCATCGACCAGATGAAAGCTGAGCAGCAGAATGTGATTTTCCTGGTGCCACACGGCTGGGCGGTGGATATTCCCGCCATGCTGCTGGCGTCAGAAGGCCAGAAGATGGCGGCCATGTTCCACAACCAGAGCGACCCGCTGCTGGACTATGCCTGGAATACGGCCCGTCGCCGCTATGGCGGCCGGATGCATGCCCGCAATGACGGGATTAAGCCGTTTATCAGTTCAGTACGTCATGGTTACTGGGGCTACTATCTGCCCGATCAGGATCACGGTGCAGAGCACAGCGAATTTGTCGATTTCTTCGCTACCTATAAGGCGACGTTGCCTGCGGTAGGCCGGCTGATGAAGGTGTGTCGTGCCCGCGTGGTGCCGTTGTTCCCGGTTTATAACAGTGAAACGCATAAGCTTGAGATTTATGTGCGTCCGCCGATGGATGACCTGCTGGAGGCAGACGATCACCAGCTGGCTCGCCGGATGAATGAAGAGGTGGAAGTGTTTGTTCGCCCGCATCCAGAGCAGTACACGTGGATCCTCAAGCTGCTGAAGACCCGTAAAGAGGGTGACATCGAACCCTATTCGCGCAAAGAGCTTTATCCACGTAAATAGCAGTAAGGCCGCGAAAGCGGCCTTTTCTTATTTCTTAATCATTGGCTACAGCAGTATGCGCCCGTCGCTTTGAGCTTCTAAGCTGCCTGCTCAGGGCAAACCTGTGGCTGGGCTGCCTGTTTATAACGCTTCCAGCCTGCTGCGACGTTTACGCTCGCGCATAAACAGGGTGACGAGACCAAACCATAACACGCCACTGATAAAGTTGATCAGACAGAACCACAACGTGCCGCCGCTGAAGTAGCCACTTTTCGCCAGCTCAATCCCCACCGCCAGCGTCAGAATGCTAATCATTCCCAGCATGGCCGCCACGCTGCCTTTGCCTTCATCGCTGGCGTAGAGCGTCAGGCGATAGAGTCCGGCATTCACCATTCCCGCACCAAAAGCGTAGAGACTCAGGCCTGCCGTAATCAGCAGATAACCGTGACTGTTGAGCAGGCTTGCCACCAACGCCAGGCTCAGACCAATCAGAATCGGCCAGGCGGCGAACTTCACCGGCTGTTCAATCGGCACGCGTCCGGCCAGCTTACTCAGCGTCAGGTTACCGGCGATCATCGCCAGAAACACCGGCAATTGCAGCAGGGCATACTGCATGCGAGAAAGACCTTCGTCATGCATCAGGATCACCGGCGACAGAGCAACCCAGGTGAGGATCGGAATAAACACCAGTCCGATAGCAAAAGATCCGAACATCACCAGACGGTCTTTCATTAGTCGGCCATAGTTGCGCGCCAGATTGGGCAGGGCAATGGAGTGACTGCGATCGCCGGCGGTTTCAGGCATCACACGCCACAACACCACAAACGCAACGAGGCTGCAGGCGGCAAACAGCCAGAACATACTGCGCCAGCTGCCCACGGTGAGCCAGGCGGCACCGGCCAATGGGCCTGCCAGCGGAGCCATCAGCGCGACGTTGGCCATCAGCGCCATTATGCGCACCGCCAGCGCCTCATCAAAGGCTTCCTGAATCGCGGCATAGCCGACTGCGCCAATAAAGCAGAGACTGATGCCCTGAATAAAGCGCAGGCTGACAAATTCTTCAATCGAACTGACCCAGTGCGTGAGCATACAGGCGACGGCAAAAAACAGAATGCCGGACAGCATCACGGGTCGCCGGCCAAACTTATCGGAGAGTGGACCCAGCAGCCATTGCAGCACCACGCCACCAATCAGGTAAGCGGTCAGCGATGTAGAAACCCATTCCGGGCCAACAGAAAACTCGCTGGTGACGATCAGCATGCCGGGCTGAATCATGTCGTGAGCGATATAGGTCGCAAACTCGAACAGCACTAACGCCAGAGGAAAAAGTAAAATTCGGCCTGTAAGCTGGCTGATGGGCTGGAAACGGGGCATCTTGCCTCCTTGTCAGAAAAGAAAAACGCGACTGCCAGGCAGTCGCGTCGTTGATTCTACACCGACAATGTCAACGCGGGCGCAATTAATCCACGCGCAGCACACGAGTCGTATTGGTGGTGCCGGTGGCGCCCATTACATCACCCTGCGTCACGATGACCAGATCGCCGGAAACCAGGAAACCTTTATCGCGCAGCAGATTAACCGCGTCGTGTGCGGCCGCGACACCGTCGTTGTTACTGTCGAAGAACACCGGCGTCACACCGCGATAGAGCGCGGTAAGATTCAGCGTGCGCTCATGGCGCGACATCGCAAAAATCGGCAGGCCCGACGTGATACGTGAGGTCATCAGTGGAGTACGGCCCGACTCGGTCATGGTAATGATCGCGGTGACACCCTGCAGATGGTTTGCGGCGTACATGGAAGACATGGCGATCGCTTCTTCGACGTTGTCGAACTGCACATCCAGACGGTGCTTGGAGACGTTGACGCTTGGGATTTTCTCCGCGCCCAGGCAGACCTTCGCCATCGCTGAGACGGTTTCCGCTGGATACTGACCCGCTGCGGTTTCCGCAGAGAGCATCACAGCATCGGTGCCATCCAGTACGGCGTTAGCCACGTCCATCACTTCTGCGCGAGTTGGCATCGGGTTCGTGATCATCGACTCCATCATCTGCGTCGCCGTAATGATGGTGCGGTTAAGCTGACGGGCACGACGAATCAATGCTTTCTGAATGCCGACCAGTTCCGGATCGCCAATCTCAACGCCCAGGTCGCCACGCGCAACCATCACCACGTCTGAGGCCAGAATGATGTCATCCATCGCTTCCTGACTGGCGACCGCTTCGGCACGTTCCACTTTAGCGACCAGCTTAGCGTCACAACCCGCTTCACGCGCCAGACGACGCGCCAGGTTCATATCTTCGCCACAGCGTGGGAAAGAGACAGCCAGATAATCGACGCGGATCTTAGCGGCGGTGATGATGTCTGCCTTGTCTTTTTCGGTCAGCGCTTCAGCTGACAGGCCGCCACCCAGCTTGTTAATGCCTTTGTTGTTCGACAGCGGGCCACCCACGGTGACCTCGGTGAAGACTTTCGTATCCTGAACTTCCAGCACCTTCAGCTGCACGCGACCATCATCCAGCAGCAGGATATCGCCCGGCACCACATCTTCAGGCAGACCTTTGTAGTCGATACCGACGCGCTCTTTATCGCCTTCGCCTTTACCCAGGCTCGCATCCAGCAGAAAACGGTCGCCAATATTCAGGAAAACTTTGCCTTCTTTGAAGGTCGAAACACGAATTTTTGGACCCTGGAGGTCACCAAGAATAGCCACGTGGCGGCCCAGCTTTGCGGCAATCTCACGCACTTTATCGGCACGTAGCTGATGGTCTTCTGCGGTGCCGTGAGAGAAGTTGAGTCGTACAACATTCGCACCGGCAGCGATGATTTTTTCGAGGTTATTATCACGATCGGTAGCCGGGCCGAGGGTTGTTACGATTTTGGTTCTTCTGAGACGTCTTGACATCGAGGACTCCGTAAACATTTAAGCGTGTCCGGGTCTGTGGACACAGCATGGTTATCTATTCTATATGATCGACGGGTTGTGATACGACTCACATTGTAAATGTGATGTTAATTTTTTTGCTGATCACTCTCTTCCCGAATGGTGTTCTTTTCGTAACGCGACGCTTTCAACGCCTCTTTCACGCGTTTCAGGTTTTCCCGGAAGGGAGCTCCCCGTTCCAGGGTAAAACCGGTCGCCAGCACATCGATCACGGTTAACTGCGCCAGGCGCGACACCATCGGCAAATAGACATCCGTATCTTCCGGTACATCAAGCACTAAAGCTATCGCTGCTTCATGGGCAAGGGGTGAATCGGGAGAGGTGATGGCAATAACGGTGGAACCGTTTACACGGGCCAGGCGAGCCAGTTCTACCATATTTTTTGTGCGTCCAGTATGCGAAATGAGAACAAAAACGTCACCGGCTCGACTATTTATGCAACTCATGCGCTGGATCACAATATCGTCCGACCAGATCACCGGCAGATTAAAGCGCAGAAATTTGGTAAAGGCATCATGCGCCACGACTGCGGACGCTCCCAGCCCGAAAAAGGCGAGTTTGTCGGCCTGCGCAAGCAGGGTGACGGCCTGTTGCAACTGCGTGCTGTTTAGTTGATCCCGCACACGCTGCAGTCCAGCCAGCGCCGAGTCGAAGATCTTGTGGCTGTAGTTCTCCACACTGTCGTCATCCTCCACGCCCCGGCTGACCCAACTGCTGCTTTTCACCAGACTCTGCGCCAGTTGCAGTTTAAAGTCAGGAAAGCCGCGTGCGCCAAGGTGATGGCAGAAGCGATTTACGGTGGGCTCACTCACGCCGGCAACGCCTGCCAGCGTCGCAATGCTGGAGTGCATTGCCGCCTGGGGTGCAGCCAGAATCTGCCGGGCGACTTTCTGTTCCGCTTTGCTCAGCGCAGCAAACTGCGCTTCAATTTTTTCCAGCATATTCATAAGCCGATAACCATTATCACTTTTATCAATTTCAATTATCACTGTCGCAGGAGGCGATTAACAGCGACTATATCGCGCCAGCATCCGGCGAGCGCAACGGCTGACAAGCCGATAGCGCTTTTTTTTGGGATACTTTGACCGATGCCAGATTTTCCTGACACCAGCAGACACAGAAAAAACCGGCAATCCGCACGTGTCATCACACGCGCTCAGCGTATCCGGTACAGAGTTAATGCGGTTGACCCGGCGAGTCGGTTTACCTGGCGCGGGGAAAAAAGTACATTGTGCTGAAAGAAAATAATAACCTGGACCCGGTGGCAGAGGATGCATCACCACCGGACTATCCTGCAACGAGGAGAGGAAAATGGCGGTAACACAAACAGCCCAGGCATGCGATCTGGTGATTTTCGGTGCCAAAGGCGATCTTGCACGCCGTAAACTGTTGCCTTCACTGTACCAGTTAGAGAAAGCGGGTCAGATCCACGAGGAAACCCGCATTATTGGTGTCGGCCGTGCCGAGTGGGACAAAGCGGAATACACCAAAGTGGTACGTGAAGCGCTGGAAACCTTCATGAAGGAGAAGATTGACGAAGCGCTGTGGGACAAACTCAGCAATCGTCTCGACTTCTGCAACCTCGATGTTAATGACACCACGCACTTCCCGAAACTGGGCAAGATGCTGGACCAGAAAAACCGCACCACCATTAACTACTTCGCGATGCCGCCGAGCACCTTTGGCGCGATCTGTCAGGGACTGGGCACCGCGAAGCTGAATGCGAAACCGGCGCGTGTCGTGATGGAGAAGCCGCTGGGTACCTCACTGGAAACCTCGCAGGAGATCAACGACAGCGTTGGTGAATACTTCGATGAGAGCCAGGTGTTCCGTATCGACCACTATCTCGGCAAAGAGACCGTGCTTAACCTGCTGGCGCTGCGCTTTGCGAACTCTATCTTCGTGAACAACTGGGATAACCGCACCATCGACCACGTGCAGATCACGGTGGCCGAAGAGGTGGGTATCGAAGGCCGCTGGGGTTACTTCGATAAAGCGGGTCAGATGCGTGACATGATTCAGAACCACCTTTTGCAGATTCTGACCATGATCGCCATGTCGCCGCCGTCCGATCTTAGCGCCGACAGCATCCGTGACGAAAAAGTTAAAGTGCTGCGCTCGCTGCGCCGCATCGACCAGACCAACGTGCGTGAGAAAACCGTACGCGGTCAGTACACTGCGGGCTTTGTACAGGGTAAAAAAGTGCCAGGCTACCTGGAAGAAGAGGGTGCCAATAAAACGAGCGCTACGGAGACTTTCGTCGCAATTCGTGTCGATATCGATAACTGGCGCTGGGCAGGCGTGCCGTTCTACCTGCGTACCGGCAAGCGTTTACCGACCAAGTGTTCCGAAGTCGTGGTCTACTTTAAAAACCCTGAGATGAACCTGTTCAAAGATTCCTACTCAGAGCTGCCGCAGAACAAGCTGACCATTCGTCTGCAACCGGACGAGGGCGTGGATATCGAGATCCTGAACAAAGTGCCAGGCCTCGATCACAAGCACAAGCTGCAGACCACCAAGCTGGATCTGAGCTACTCCGAGACGTTCAACCAGTCGCACCTTGCCGATGCTTACGAGCGTCTGCTGCTGGAGAGCATGCGCGGTATCCAGGCGCTGTTTGTGCGTCGCGATGAAGTTGAAGCCGCATGGACCTATGTCGATTCCATTATTGAAGCCTGGGCGGCGGATGGTGACTCTTCCAAGCCGTATCAGGCCGGCACCTGGGGCCCGGTAGCCTCGGTGGCGATGATCACCCGCGATGGCCGCTCATGGAACGAGTTTGAATAACTGAAGTGACGATGAAGCCCGTAACGCGGTGGTGAGATGGGTGATTATATCAGCCCGGTCTGTTGTAAGACTGTGACTGCGAAAGGAACACGGTCAGATCGGAAAGGCGCTTGAGCCAATCCCTGGCCGCTCGGCCCGCGCCGTCCATGGCGCGGGACGCTTTCCTCCTCTGCCCGTGTTCCCTGCGCCTTAAACTAAGACATTGCGGCCAGGCAAATACGAAACCTGGTTTCATCTGCAGTTACAGCCCGCAATGCGGGCTTTTTTTTCGCCTTTAAACCGGGCCAGCGGATATGAATAAAACTGAACTGCTGTTTCAAAATCGGCGCAGGAGGATAGACGCTCAGGAAGCGGATCATGTATGGTAGTGACGCAAATTACAGGGCAGGAGCCGATGCTCCATGACCGGGCCACAATCCCGGTGTTATCAAGCAAGGGGAACTGATGAAAAACTGGAAAACGAGTGCTGAACAGATTCTGACCACCGGACCTGTCGTGCCGGTAATCGTGGTGAACAAACTGGAACACGCTGTGCCGATGGCGAAAGCGCTGGTGGCAGGCGGTGTCAGAGTGCTGGAAGTGACGCTGCGCACGCCCGTAGCGATGGATGCACTGCGTGCGATGATCAAAGAAGTGCCGGATGCGATCGTCGGGGCAGGAACGGTGATTAATCCGCAGCAGTTACAGGAAGTGACCGATGCCGGTGCGCAGTTTGTTATCAGTCCTGGCGTAACAGAATCGCTGCTGAAAGCGGCGGTTGAAGGGCCGATTCCGTTGATTCCGGGCATCAGCACCGTTTCAGAGTTAATGACCGGTATGGACTATGGTCTGCGCGAGTTTAAGTTTTTCCCGGCAGAAGCGAATGGCGGCGTGAAAGCGCTGCAGGCGATTGGCGGACCTTTTCCGCAGGTACGTTTCTGTCCGACCGGCGGCATCTCTCCCGCCAACTACCGTGACTACCTGGCGCTGAAAAGCGTGCTGTGCATCGGCGGCTCCTGGCTGGTACCCAACGACGCCCTGGAAACGGGCGACTGGGATCGCATCACCCGCCTGGCACGCGAAGCTGTCGAAGGCGCGAAGTAAGTAATGGCGGTGAGCGTCTGCTCACCGCACAAATTTACCCCTGAACCGTAACCGCCGCTGCGCTGGCCACTGCACGCGCAATCGCCTGCGTGGTGCTGTCACCGCTGGCCAGCGCAACGCCAAGACGACGCTGCCCGCTGATCTCCGGCTTCCCGAACAGCCGCAGCTGCAGACCGGCCCCCAGTGCTGCTTCGACATTCACAAACTGCACATTCTGGCTGGTCAGTTGCGGCAGGATAACGGCAGATGCCGATGGACCATACTGACGAATCCCGCCAATCGGCAGACCCAGGAACGCCCGTACGTGCAGCGCAAACTCTGACAAATCCTGTGAAATCAGCGTCACCATGCCGGTATCATGAGGACGAGGTGATACTTCACTGAACACCACCTCATCACCGCAGACAAATAGCTCAACGCCAAACAGGCCATAGCCGCCCAGCGCCTTCACCACCTGCGCGGCAACATCCTGCGCTCGCTGCAGCGCCAGTTCACTCATCTGCTGTGGCTGCCAGGATTCACGATAATCGCCATCCTCCTGACGGTGACCAATCGGCGCACAGAAGTGAATCCCGTCGACCGCGCTGATGGTCAGCAGGGTGATCTCAAAATCGAAGTTAACAACGCCTTCGACGATGACGCGACCGGCACCGGCGCGGCCACCCTGTTGCGCATAATCCCAGGCTTTCTCAAGCTGACTGACGTCGCGGATAAAGCTCTGACCTTTGCCGGATGAACTCATCACCGGCTTTACAATGCACGGGAAGCCGATTTCGGTTGTGGCTTCATCAAAACGCGCTTTGCTGTCGGCAAAGCGATAGCTTGAGGTCGGCAACGCCAGCTCTTCAGCCGCAAGGCGACGAATGCCTTCACGATTCATAGTCAGCTTTGCGGCGCGGGCGGTCGGAACCACGCGCTGGCCCTGCTGCTCCAGCTCAACCAGTGTATCTGTAGCGATGGCTTCAATTTCCGGCACCACAAAGTCTGGCTTCTCTTCGGCAATCAGCGCAGCCAGCGCTGCGCCATCCAGCATATTAATCACATGACTGCGATGGGCGACATGCATCGCCGGGGCATCGGCGTAACGATCAACTGCGATGACTTCCACACCCAGACGCTGACACTCCAGCGCCACCTCTTTACCCAGTTCACCTGAACCCAATAGCATTACGCGCGTCGCCGCCGGACGCAGCGCTGTTCCGAGAGTCGTCATACATTCCTCTAAGCAGTCAAAATTCGCGCGCAAGTATAAACGAAAACGTTTGCGTTCTCATCTTTCGTCCATACGACACCGCCGTTTGCCGTACTTTTCCCGCTCTGACGTTTCCTGACATCCTTTTGGTCAGGATAGCGGGCTGACATCTCAAAAAGGAGTGGATGATGAACAACTGGTTGCAACAGATTCAGTCGGTACTGACTAAGAAGGGCGGTGAAAGCAAATCGGGCAGCGGCTTAAGTGACATGCTGGCGCCGGGTGCGCTGGGCGGTCTGGCCGCAATGCTTGTCTCCAGTAAGTCTTCACGCAAACTGCTGACAAAATATGGCGGTAAAGCGCTGATTATTGGTGGTGGTGCGACCGCAGGAGCGTTGCTGTGGAACAAATACAAGCAGCGGGTCAGCGAAGCGCACCAGAATGAACCTGACTTTGGCGTGGCCCAGACGCCAGTCGATCAGCGCGCTGAACGTCTGGTCACGGCGCTGGTGTTTGCCGCTAAAAGTGACGGACACATCGACGATCAGGAGCGGGCAGCTATTGAGCAGAATATTCATCAGTCCGGTTACGGCCAGGATGCAGAGCAGCTCATTCAGAAAGCGATGAACCGCCCGCTGGATCCGCAGTGGCTGGCCGCCGATGTGAAAAATGAGGAAGAGGCGCTGGAGCTTTACTTCCTGAGCTGTGCCGCTATTGACGTCGATCACTTTATGGAACGCAGCTATCTCTCCGCGCTGGGCGACGCGCTGAAAATTCCTCAGGATGTGCGTGACGGCATCCAGCAGGATCTGGAGGCTGAAAAAGCCCGTCTGCCCGCCGGTTAATCCTTTCAAACGTCCGCTGGCAGGTCACAGAACGTGATTCGTCAGCGGCAGCTTCTCTCGTCATACCTGGCTTCCCACGGCTGAAGTGTTACGCTTACAGATCATTACGTTCACGGAGACGGATGGATGAAAGCACCCATCGCAAAAAAAATTCCCCATGAGATGACGCTGCATGGTGAGACGCGCGTTGACGACTACTACTGGCTGCGCGACGACAAACGCGAAAACAGCGAGGTTCTTGATTACCTGCGTGCCGAAAACAATTACGGCAAAAAAATCATGTCATCGCAGCAGCCGCTGCAGGACCGGGTTTTAAAAGAGATTATCGATCGACTGCCGCCGGAAGATCACTCTGTGCCCTATGTGAAAAACGGTTATCGCTATCAGAGCCGCTATCAGAGTGGTAACGAATATCCGGCTTATTACCGTCAACCGGCAGCAAGCGAGGAGTCTGGCGAGTGGAGCCTGCTGCTGGATGCTAACCAGCGCGCCTCGCACAGCGATTTTTACACGATGGGCGCGCTGCACATCAGCCCCGATAACCGGGTGATGGCGCTGGCCGAAGATTTCCTGTCGCGACGCCAGTACGGCATCCGGTTCCGCAACCTGGAGAGTGGCAGCTGGTATCCTGAAGTGCTGAGTAACGCCTCATCCAGCTTCGCCTGGGGCAACGACTCGCGCACGATATACTATGTGCGGAAACATCCGCAGACGCTGCTCTCTTATCAGGTGTGGCGACATGAACTGGGGATGCCGCAGTCGGAGGACAAGCTCGTCTACGAAGAGCAGGATGACACTTACCATCTCAGCGTGCACAAGAGCACCTCTAAGCAGTTCATCATGATTGCGCTCTACAGCACCAACACCAGTGAAATTCAGCTTATCGATGCGAACTTCCCCGATGCGCAGCCACATGTCTTTCTGCCGCGCCGTCGCGACCATGAATACAGCATCGACCATTACGATCATCAGTTCTTCATTCGCTCAAACCGCGAAGGCAAAAACTTCGGTCTCTACCGCAGTCGTTATCTGGATGAGTCACGCTGGGAAACACTCATCCCGGCGCGGGAACAGGTGGTGATGGAGGATTTCCAGCTATTCCGCGACTGGCTGGTGGTTGAGGAGCGCCAGCGCGGTTTAACCAGCCTGCGTCAGATTAACTGGGCCAGCGGCGAAACCAGCGGCATCGCCTTTGACGATCCCACCTATGTGACCTGGCTGGCCTATAATCCGACGCCGCGTACCAGCAAACTGCGCTACGGCTATTCGTCGATGACCACGCCGACCACGCTGTTTGAACTGGACATGGATACCGGCGAACGCCGCATCCTGAAGCAGAGCCAGGTTAAAGGCTTCAACGCGGAAGATTACAAAAGTGAGCACCACTGGATTAAAGTCAGCGATGGCACTGAAGTGCCGGTGTCGCTGGTCTATCACCGCAAACATTATCAGCCCGGTCAGAACCCGATGCTGGTCTATGGCTATGGTGCCTACGGCAGCAGCATGGATGCCGATTTTAGCGTCAGCCGTCTGAGCCTGCTGGATCGCGGCTTTGTCTATGCGCTGATACAGGTGCGCGGCGGCGGTGAGCTGGGGCAGCAATGGTATGACGGCGGTCGCCTGCTGAACAAAATGAACAGCTTTACCGACTTTATTGATGTCACGGATGCGCTGGTGGCGCGCGGCATCGGCCACCCGGAACGGCTCTATGCGATGGGGGGCAGTGCAGGCGGCCTGCTGATGGGTGGCGTGATTAATCTGGCGCCTCAGCGGTTCCACGGCGTCGTGGCGCAGGTGCCGTTTGTGGATGTGGTCACCACCATGCTGGATGAGTCAATTCCGCTGACCACGGGTGAATATGACGAGTGGGGTAACCCCAACGATCAGGAATATTACTACTACATCCGCCAGTACAGCCCCTATGACAACATTGAGGCGAAAACGTATCCCCACCTGCTGGTCACGACCGGCCTGCATGACTCACAGGTGCAGTACTGGGAACCGGCCAAGTGGGTGGCGAAGCTGAGAGCGATGAAAACCGATAACAACCTGCTGCTGCTCTGCACCGATATGGATTCCGGTCACGGCGGGAAGTCGGGGCGTTACAAAGCCTACGAGGGCATCGCGATGGAGTACACCTTCCTGCTCGGACTGGCACAGGGTACCCTGCCGCCAGCTCAGGACTACTGAGACTCCGACAGGTACTTATTCAGCGCCTGCCGTAATGGCGGGCGCAGATCGCTAACATTATTCAGCACCCACTTCAGGTAGCTCGGATCCTTTCTCGCAATCACTGCAATCGCCTGGCCGCGGTATTTGCCGAACGGCAGAATATCGTCGCGCTGGGCCGCTGGTTGTGAACGCACAATCATCTCGGAGGCCCCCCAGCCGGAGACCTCCATAATGCGAATCAGCAGCGCCGCTGTGACATAGCAGTCATAGAGTGCGCGGTGGGCATGCAGGTCAGCAGGCGGCGTCACATCCAGCTTCAGCGAATGACGCAGTGCCTGGTTGCCATATTTAATGCCCGGCCAGAGCTGGCGCGCCAGCTGCATGGTGCAGATCCATTCACCGTACATCTCCGGCAGCATCCGGCGATCAAAGCTGGCGTTATGCGCCACGTAGAAAGCACTGCCGTAATAGCGCGGGATCGCCTCTTCAATCGTCGGTTTACCGGCGACCATCGCTTCGGTGATGCGATGCACCGCCATCGCCTGACGGCTGATAGGGCGGTCGGGCAGGGTGAGATCGCTCATCGGATTCACAATCTGACCGTTGACCACATCCACGGACGCGACTTCCACCACGCCGCCCTGCAGACCGCAGGTTTCGGTATCGATAACGCGAAACATCATTGCTTCATCTTCGGTTCATAAGGAAGGCGCGACAGGCTGAGTGACGCCTGGCGGTATTGCATCAGACGCTGACGAAACCAGTCACGCAGCGCTTCGGGCTGCTCCTGCGCCACCATTTCGGCGACGACCGGCATGTTATAGCGCTCTTTGAACGCCACGCCCGCTGCCGCCAAATCGACATTGATCTTGTCTTTCTCTTCCTGGGACAGCACGGCAAGGTTATGGCTCATAATATTCTCCTGACGATAGCCGGCAAAAGTAATGTTTTCGGCGGTCTGAATCAAGGATAAGGATCGCATCGCTGGCCTCGACAGTGCAAATGCAGCAGCGTATCCTTTTGCCACGTTTTTCGCCCTGGCGGCGGTTAAAAGGATGATATTATGCAGAAAAAACCCATTTCCCGCATGGTTATTGCGCTGGCGACAGCAGGACTGATGGCATTCAGCTCGCTGGCCGCCGCGCATGCGCATCTCCAGACTTCTATCCCGTCAGCCAAAGCGCAGGTGACGACATCCCCCGATGCGCTGACGCTGAACTTCAGTGAAGATATTGAAGCGGCCTTCAGCGGCGTTACGTTGCTGGACAGTGAACAGAAGCCGGTCGCGACCGCCAAAGCCCGCGTTGAGTCTGACCAGAAAAATCGCCTGATTGTCGGTCTTCCTCAGCCGCTGAAAGCGGGGAGTTATCAGGTTAACTGGCATGTGCTGTCAGTGGATGGACATAAAACTGCAGGAAGCTATCGCTTCAGCGTGAAGTAACCCGGTGAACACCTTCTGGATCCTGCTGCGCGGACTGCATTTCGCTGCCGTGATGCTGCTGACCGGCAGCGCCTGTTACAGCGCGCTGCTGGCACCCAGACGCTATCGACTCCTGCTGGCGTTACGGTTAAACCCGCTGGTGAAGGGGAGCGCCTGGCTGGCGCTGCTGAGTGCGCTATTGATGCTGGCCTGTCAGAATGTGCTGATGAGCGGCGACAGTACCAATCTGGCCGATACCGACATCTGGCTGGCGGTGCTCGGCACACATTTTGGTGCGGTGTGGCAGTGGGAAATCATTTTCGGCGTCATGGGCATTTTCGCGCTATTACTGACCGGAAAGCTGCGCCAGCAGGTGTTACTGCTGGCAGGCGTGCTGCAACTGTCCTGCATGGCCCTGATTGGTCACGCCGCAATGCGCGATGGAGTGCCCGGTCTGCTTCAGCAGATCAGCCAGGCAATGCATCTGATTGCGGCGGCGTTTTGGGTGGGGGGATTATTGCCCTTGCTGCTGTTGATGCGCGAGGCGCGCCAGATTGATCGCCGCACCGACGCGATTCGTACCATGATGCGGTTTTCGCGCTACGGTCATCTGGCGGTGGCGTTAACGCTGCTGAGCGGCGTGATAAACAGCGTGATGATCGCAGGCTGGCCACTGATGTGGCACGATTCACGCTACATTATATTGTTGCTGTGCAAAATGCTGCTGGTTGCCCTGATGGTGCTGGTGGCGCTGATTAACCGATACTGGCTGGTGCCGCGTTTCCGCCTGGCGGGCAGCGGCACGCAGCAAAAATTTATTCGCATGACGCAGCTTGAACTGCTGCTGGCGTGTGGAGTGGTTGGGCTGGTGAGCGTATTTGCCACGCTGTCGCCAGCCTGAATGTGGTTTAAGAGAGAAAAGGGTAGTTATGTTGCTGAAGAAAGTGATCCCCGCAATCCTGTTGTTATCCGTATGCGGCCAGGCGCTGGCGACACAAATCATTACCGTCAGCCGCTTTGAGATCGGTAAAGAGAAGTGGCCGTTTAACCGTGAAGAGGTGATGCTGACCTGCGAGAAAGATGGAGCAATGTTTGCCATCAACCCGAGCACACTGATGCAATATCCGCTGAACGACATCGCCGACCAGCTGTTCAAAAACAAGCAGGTGAAAGCGCAGCCGATCAGCGTGATTCAGGCCGAAGACAAAGCGCATCCGGGCCAGATGATGAGCCTGCAGCCGATTATTGAGCGCACCCAGGCGCTGTGCGGTAAATAAACCTCTCGGGTGCAGCCTCGCGCTGCGCCCAATCTCCGATTTTTTGCCGTTGCGATCACAAACTGATCCACTTTATGGCCCTGATCCCCGCGTTTGCTGGCATTTCCACCGCGCTGTTCTAACCTTAAATTGCAAGGCGACATCGCCTTCATAAATGCCAACTTTTAGCGCACGGCTCCCTGAGAGCCATTTCCCTGGACCGAATATAGGAATCGTATTCGGTCTTTTTTTGGCTGGAATTTAAAAAATTTAATACCTAAATCAACCAGTTAAAACCCATTCTGTTACCTGGATTTCTATTCTGCTGGAATTTTACCCGCCACTTTGTCGCCATTTTTCTTCGCCAGGAACGCCAGCGAATTGCATCCTCAGGATGAGCGGGCGCGAAGTGGATGTAATACATAATTATCCGCATCAACGTTATGCTCACGCTTGAACACGGCCACTCGCACTCACTGCCATATGTGCTCAAGATCGGTCAGCGTGCAGCCTTGGGTGACTTCCAGCTGCGCAATTTTCGCAGCGTTTTGTATTCCACTTCAGCCAGGTCGAACAGGATTTTTAACGCCGTCTTGATGATGGCCGTTTGTTTGCCGGTTTCGGCCAGTAGGCCAGTTTCCCGGCTCGTACTCGATCACCGCGCCGTCATGAAATGACCAGTGCAAAGCATAGGCCGGGGTGTTGTCAGATAAAATATCTGACAGCATAAAGCCGGTATCAAGTTCACCGCCCAGACACAGAACAAGAACTTGTTCGCCCACTGACGGCGCATTCCATGAGCGGGTTTTATCCGCACCGGTGCTCAGCCAGTTGATTGTGTTTTCAGGTAACAACACGGCATAAAGGGCTATCAAGATTGAGGGCCGACACGGTTCCGATGCTGGTCACGTTGCGTAGCAGGCGCAAATCTTTAAGATTTGTAAGTTGATGGGGCTAGAGTGTCCCATCAACCAGAGAAAAAAGGGATTTAGCGTTTGTTCATGTATAGCTAAACATCAGAGGAAGTCAGAAAAGAAATAGTACCAAACCTCATCTTAGGTTCAGTAAGTTTCTGGTGACACTCTCGCTTAACTAGCAGCCCAACAGCAGAGAATAGCCTTTAAGGAACACAATCCTACCTAAAATTGACCTCAATCAACCTCTTCCAACATCCTCCCCAAACCCCTCACCATGTTTACCCAACGTATAAAAACTCAGTCGTAACCTGCCCCGGTGATATTCAATCAGGATCTGTTATGTTCTTAAAAAAAGTTATCCCATGTGTAATTGTAGCGTTAGCGAGTGCCGCAACGTCAGGTTGTGTGATGGCTGATGGTGGTCATCATCGTGGCCCATCTTCTGACTGGCATCGTCATCATGAAAACCATCATAATGACGCCAGCTGGAGTCAGCACGCCGGACCTGCTTCGCCAGTAAACAATGCTTCTCAGCATATGGGACCACCACCAGCGCCGGATAGTGCCGCTCAGCATATGGGGCCGCCACCCGCTGACAGTGGCATCCACCGCTGGCACTCTTAAGACGCGTTTGAGCAAATAGTACGAAATCATCTGAAGCGACAAGGGGCTTTATTGCCCCTTTTAACGGGCAATCTTTACCTGACTAAAATCGTACCGTAAGCGCGCTTTATTTGTCCCCGACAGAAAACTCAAGCCTGACGAAGCGTTGCCGCTAAACACAATCCCGCGGCTTCACCTAAAAAACCGACCCCACTCGCAAAAGCCACAACAACTCCCGCAGCAAGCACCCAAAGCTTACCTGTCATCTTGTCATCACCGCGGTTTGGCTTATTCTTAACCTCCAATCAAATGGAGGAACGTTTATGAAAGCGGCAATTGCTAATAGTGAACACCAGGTTGAAGTGGTTGAGAAGACGCTACGTCCTCTCAAAACCGGCGAAGCGCGGCTCAGGATGGAATGCTGTGGTGTATGCCATACCGATTTACATGTGAAGAACGGTGATTTTGGTGATAAGACCGGTGTAACGCTGGGTCATGAAGGGATCGGTATCGTTGAGGAAGTCGCGCCAGATGTCACCTCGCTCAAGCCGGGCGATCGCGCCAGCGTTGCCTGGTTCTTCAAGGGCTGCGGACACTGTGAATACTGTAACTCCGGTAATGAAACGCTCTGCAGGGACGTCATCAATGCCGGTTTTACCGCCGATGGCGGCATGGCTGAAGAGTGTATCGTCGTTGCTGACTACTCGGTCAAAGTTCCCGACGGACTTGATCCCTTTGCCGCCAGTAGCGTTACCTGTGCCGGTGTCACTACCTACAAAGCGGTAAAAGTATCAGAGGTCAAACCGGGACAGTGGCTGGCGATTTATGGCCTTGGTGGGCTGGGTAATCTCGCTCTGCAGTATGCGAAAAACGTCTTCAACGCCAAAGTGATTGCGATTGATGTCAGTGATGGACAGCTGGCGCTGGCGAAAGAGATGGGAGCCGATCTGGTCGTTAACTCTGCCAGCGAAGATGCGGCACGCTTTATTCAGGAGAAGACCGGTGGGGCACATGCTGCTGTGGTCACAGCCGTCGCCAAAGCGGCCTTTAATTCAGCGGTGGACGCGGTCAGAGCCGGAGGTCGGGTCGTAGCAGTCGGACTGCCGCCGGAAGCAATGAGCCTGAATATCCCGCGACTGGTGCTTGATGGCATCCAGGTGGTGGGATCGCTGGTCGGAACGCGCAACGATCTGGCGGAAGCTTTCCAGTTTGCGGCAGAAGGCAAGGTGGTGCCGAAAGTGACCAAAAGGAAGATTGGTGAGGTCAATGCCATCTTCGATGAGATGATTCACGGCAAAATCCGCGGCAGGATGGTTATCGACTTTACCGGTCAGCCTGCCAGTTAGAACCCAACTGAGCGTTACTAAGGCCCGCGCATTGCGGGCTTTTTTATGTCTGCAGCGCCTGGTCCTGCCACGTGAAGGCCTTAACGCGTATTCCCCACAAACATTAATAAGCACGGCTTTATGTTTCATTGTGTGATTTTCGCTTGCACTTTACCGGTAACATTATAGTTTATGAGGGGAAGGCATGATTACACACAACCGAAGGAGGGTTATTTATGGCGAAGCATCACTTACTTAAATCCATTGAAATTGCTGCAATTGTACTGTTTGTCCTGATGCTGGCGTATCTGGCTGTGACCGGTCTGATGTCATCGACGGGCATGGATCACGCCTGGCCTTATCCCACTAAGTAACTGAGTGCGGCACCAGGGAAATTATAAATAATATAAATAGATAACCTTTCCCTCTCGAAAGGGATAAACCCCGCTATCGCGAGGTTAATCAGAGGTTACACCAGACTTACCGACAGCAGCGTCAGTTCTTCAGTTTCCAGCGACAGGCTTTTTTTGGTTTCGAACATAAAGGTCTCAAGCGCCTCCTCAACATCATCACCTTCAATAAAGGCATGCGTCGTAACATGATTTTCACCTTTTGGCTTAATGACGTAGGAAACAAACCACTTCTTCTTTTCCATGATGCTTTTCCTCTTCTGAAAATAGTAATGCCGCGTGGCGATAATGCCTTAACAGGCCGTTCTTTTGCCGGACTCTCAGCGGAACCTGACCTTAAACGCACCGTGGCCGATAAAGGCTAATCAAGCGGGGCAGGATGCAGCAGGTCAATTACGTCATCGATTTCATTGCTGGCCGCGTGGCGATCAAGGGCAACCGCATAATAGCGTCCCTTGCAGTAGTGCTTTGTTACCGCCACTCGATGGCCGGTATCGCTGTCAGCTTCACCGCCGCTCAGGGTCTGCAGATGGGGCGGGATAACCAGCTCACTTTCGAGTTGTTCTGCTTCAATGATCACCGCGCCACCGTCACTGGATAGCAGCAGATGCTGAATGCTCATGTTCTCTCCTTTGCTTCAGATTGCTAACCGGGAAAGTGTAGTTCACCTCAGCAGGCGTGCTGGCGAGGGCGCTTAATCATTGCCTGTACAGGGCTGATCAACGGTGTCAGAGGCAATAAAAAAGCCCCAGACAGGGGCTTTTAAGAAATGAGTGGACTGAAACTTAGCTGGTCTGATTGGCCAGCTTAGGCTTCAGTACGCGCTTACCCATCTGAATGCCGGGCTTCTCAACATACTTATAGAGTAAAGAGGCCAGCGCATAGGTCACCGGGATGGCAGATATGCAGACAATCAGGAAACGCATCATGTCGCTCTTAAACTCAAAGTCAGTATGAGTGAGCAGCAGGGCGATCAGCGGGATCACGATCAGCAGGTGCAGCAGGTAGACCGAGAACGAGACGTCGCCCAGCCACGTGCTGAGTCGGTTGTTCAGAAGTTTCCGCGGCAGGGCAATCAGCTGAGCCATCATGCTGCCCTGCGGGTATTGCCACAGAATCGCCGTCATACCGACGATCATCAGCGCCTCCATTATCACCTGCAGCTTAATCGCGTCCATGCCAATCGCCACGGTGACGACCGGGCCGAGCAGCGCATAGCCGACATAGAGCAGCGATTTACGGCGAATTGCTTCGGCCAGCAGCATTCCTGCCAGGAACATGTTCAGCTTAATCAGGATCATCGAAGGCATCTCAAACGCCTCATAATAATCGGCCAGCACGTACCGACCGGCGCAGCAGAGCGCCATGATGCCAATCAGGGAGGCGGCATAACCAAAGCGCAGCGTGACCAGCATGATGAACGGGAACAGCAGATAGAACTGCATCTCCAGCCCAATACTCCAGTCAGGTAGCACGGTGTTAAACCCATACTCGGGCAACATGCCGAACAGGAAGCTGAAGTGAGTCAGGATATTTGCCAGCGACTGGTCGTTGTAACGCGACGACTCCGTGGCGGTGCCGGAATAAAAATGCGCAATGGTGTCACGCATTTCACCAAACCACGGGCCATAAATCAGGGCAATGATTAACAGCAGATAGTAGAGCGGGGCGATACGGAAGAAGCGGCGGATCCAAAACTTCTTAATCGTCTCCGCGCTCTGCCATGGCTCTTTCTGCTGGCGCTCGACGTAGTTTTTCGCCATCAGATAACCCGATAACAGAATAAAAAGGTCGACCCCGATGCCCGGTGATGAAATTAGTGTGATATGGCAATGAACCAGTAAGCTGATATGGCCAACCAGTACCCAGAGAGAGGCAATGCCGCGTAACCCTTCCAGCTCCGTTGACCAACCTCGTGTTGCAGACATAACTTTTCCTCGTTTTTACCCGGCTTTTGGCGCTCACTAAGCCTTAAGGCAAAAGATATGTAAACGGGCCTTTACAAAAGTAAGAGGATTCCGAGCATAGAGATTAGGAAGAAATCAACTGCACAAGGGCTGGAAGGCACGCAAAGGTAAGAGTGTACAAGCGCACACCCTTAACCAGAATTACTGATTGAGATAAGCGATCAGGCCAGCTTTAACAGGATCATGCCAGCCAGCAGAAGAGTCAGACCGGCCCAGCCTTTGCGGTTTAGTCGCTGGCCAAACAACACCCATCCAGCCGCGACAGTGGCAATAATCCCAAAACCGCCCCAGACTGCATAGGCGATCGACAGATCGATGCCTTTGACCGCCTGAGCGAGTGCGCTGAAAGCGAGCAGCACACAGCAGAGTGATAGCAGACCGTACAGCGGTTTCTTAAACCCATCAGAATATTTAAGGAATATGTTGGCGGCAATCTCCAGCACGATAGCAAGTGCCAGCCAGACGGCATGAATAAAATCAGCGATGACCATGATTAACCTCCGCTGATGATTGGGTGCCAGTCTTGATCAGCACAATCCCGACGATCAGCGTTACCAGACCGCAGATTTTCAGCGCTGACAGCGCTTCGCCAAATAGTTGTACGCTGAATAACGTAACCAGCATGATGCCAATCCCTTCCCATAGGGCATAAGCCACACCCAGGGCGATACGTTTGATGGCGAAACTCAGCAGAATATAGGAACAAGCGATCATGCCCAGCATCATGAGATAGCCTGAATGGCTGCCAATGAGGCTGGACCATTTCATGAAAAGGGTACCAATAATTTCAGTAACAATAGCGAGTGATAGTAAAACCCAGGCGCGCATGGGTGCTCTCCAGCAACGATAAAAGACGACCTGCCACAGTACACAGGGCAGACTCAGAACAGTGTCGAAGTGGTGAGGGGACTACAGGGCGTTACGCCAGTGCTGATCGGCGACGTTCCAGCCAGAAAGGAAGGTGGGGGTAAGATGTGACATGAACATTCTGCTCATAAAATTTACAACGCATCCACATTGTTGCTTCTCGTCAGTGGACGGATAATGCCTCCGGTGAAATACACGCCGGATTTATACCATTCTGCACATCATGAAATCAACAGCAGATGCTGCTATTTTTGATTCCTGTTGAGGTTTGATGGTTCAAAAATCAGTTTTTTTTAAAACGTATGTAGGGAAGCGCGAGTTCGTAAAACAGTGCAAAAAAAAACCGGGCAACAGAATGCCCGGTTTTTGTTACGTGACACCGTCACGAATCACTCAGCGCGCTGCGGCACGGTGCGAACCGGCGCATCACCCGCGACATAGTAAGTGGCGGTGCTGCGTGGCAGCGGATTGCGGCCACGAATCTTATCGGCAATCTTCTCGCCAATCATGATAGTGGTGGCATTCAGGTTACCGGTGATAATCAGCGGCATAATCGACGCATCAACGACACGTAAACCTTCCAGCCCATGTACACGACCTTCGCCATCCACGACGGCCATCGGGTCGTTACCCATCTTACAGGTGCCGCACGGATGATAGGCGGTTTCGCCGTGGTTGCGCACGAACTCGTCCAGCTGCTCATCCGTCTGGCAATCCAGACCCGGACTGATTTCACGGCCACGATATTTATCCAGCGCTGGCTGATTGATTATCTGACGCGTAATGCGGATAGCATCGCGGAACTCATGCCAGTCCTGCTCATGTGACATGTAGTTGAACAGAATAGCCGGATGACGACGCGGATCGCGTGACTTCAGGCGCACATGACCACGGCTTGGCGAACGCATAGAGCCGACGTGACACTGGAAGCCGTGGGCATCAACAGCGTTAGAACCGTTGTAGTTAATTGCTACCGGCAGGAAGTGATACTGAATGTTCGGCCAGCTGAACTCTTCGCGGCTGCGGATAAAGCCGCCTGCTTCAAACTGGTTGCTGGCACCGATTCCGGTGCCGTTAAACATCCACTCTGCACCGATTTTCGGCTGGTTCCACCACTTCAGGGCCGGATAGATAGAAACCGGCTCTTTACACTCATACTGCAGATACATCTCCAGATGGTCCTGCAGGTTTTCACCCACGCCCGGCAAGTCGTGCACCAGCGGAATGTCGAATTGCTTCAGCAGCTCAGGCGAACCCACGCCAGAACGCTGCAGGATCTGTGGCGAGGCGATAGCACCCGCGCACAGCAGCACTTCACGACGAGCCGTCACTTTATTGATGGTGTTGCTGTCGCCCTGCAGATACTCCACGCCAACCGCGCGCTTGCCGTCGAAGATGATGCGATCGGTGGTGGCATGCGTAATGATCTTCAGGTTGGGGCGACCTTTGGCCATATCGAGATAGCCACGGGCAGTGCTGGAACGACGACCCTTTGGCGTCACGGTACGATCCATCGGACCAAAACCTTCCTGCTGGTAGCCATTCAGATCGTCGGTGCGTGGATAACCCGCCTGTACACCCGCCTCAATCATCGCTTCAAACAGCACGTTGTTGCCCGCTTTCGGCGTTGCCACGCAAACCGGGCCATCGCCGCCGTGGAAATCGTTCGGGCCGATATCACGGGTTTCCGCTTTACGGTAGTAGGGCAGGCAGTCCAGATAACTCCAGTTCTCCAGTCCCGGCTCGCTGGCCCAGTTGTCCAGATCCATCGCGTTGCCGCGGATGTAACACATGCCGTTAATCAGGGATGAACCACCCAGGCCTTTGCCGCGACCACACTCCATGCGGCGGTTGTTCATGTAAGGCTCTGGCTCAGTCTCATAGGCCCAGTTATAGCGTTTTCCCTGCAGCGGGAAGGCAAGGGCCGCAGGCATCTGTGTACGAAAATCAAAACGGTAATCCGGGCCGCCCGCTTCGAGCAACAGGACGCTCACGTTGCTTTCCTCGGTAAGACGGGTCGCCAGAACATTACCTGCGGATCCGGCTCCAATAATAATGTAATCAAATTCCATTCGTCGTTCCTCAGGTTAAGTGATTAAAAGACTGACTGAAAACGCGTCAGCTCAACCTGCACGGACTTCACCTGGGTGTAGCTCTGCAGCGTCATCAGACCATTCTCGCGGCCAATACCGGAGTGCTTGTAGCCGCCCACCGGCATCTCTGCGGCGGACTCGCCCCAGGTGTTGATCCAGCAGATACCGGCTTCGATCTGATGAATCACGCGGTGCGCTTTATTCAGGTCCTGCGTCACCAGTCCGGCGGCCAGACCAAACTCGGTATCGTTGGCGCGGCGGATCACTTCTTCTTCACTTTCATAGCTCAGGATCGACATCACCGGCCCGAAGATCTCTTCACGGACAATCTTCATCTCATCACGGCAGTCGGTGAACACGGTGGGGGCCACCCAGGCACCCTGGTCGAAATCACCACCAGTCAGACGTTTGCCGCCACACAGCACGCGTGCGCCTTCAGCAATGCCGGATTCGATGTAGCGCATCACGTTGTCGCGATGGCTGAAGCTGACCAGCGGACCAAAGTTGGTAGCCGGATCACGCAGATCGCCTGCTTTAATACGGGCAACGCGTTCGCTGATTTTGGTCTCGAACGCCGCCTGCAGTTTTGCAGGGATAAAGACGCGGGTGCCGTTGGTGCAGACCTGACCGGAGCTGTAGAAGTTCGCCATCATGGCAATGTCAGCGGCCAGATCGAGATCGGCATCATCAAATATGATCAGCGGTGATTTACCGCCCAGCTCCATAGTGACCTCTTTCAGCGTTGACCCCGCTGCATTCGCCATCACTTTTTTGCCGCTGACAACGCCGCCGGTAAAGGAGACTTTGTCGATGCCCGGATGCTCGGTGAGCAACTGACCGGTCACCGAACCGATGCCCGGCAGCACGTTAAACACGCCATCCGGCAGGCCCGCTTCGGTGTAGATTTCTGCCAGCTTCAGGGCAGTAAGCGGAGTCATTTCGCTGGGTTTGAAAATCATCGCGTTACCCGCTGCCAGCGCGGGTGCGGATTTCCACAGGGCGATCTGAATCGGGTAGTTCCAGGCACCGATACCGGCGACCACGCCCAGCGGTTCGCGGCGGGTATAAACAAAGGCGGTTTCACGCAGTGGGATCTGCTGACCCTCCAGCGCCGGAACCAGACCCGCGTAGTACTCCAGCACGTCTGCACCGGTGACGATATCGACTGCTGAGGTTTCGCTGTAAGGTTTACCGGTGTCCAGCATTTCCAGCTCTGCCAGCTCATCATTACGCTCGCGCAGGATGTCGACGGCGCGACGCAGGATGCGTGAGCGCTCCATGGCGGTCATTGCCGCCCAGACCTTCTGGCCTTTTCTGGCGGCAGCAACGGCGCGATCGACATCTTCCTGGCCGGCGGCATGAACCTCTGCCAGGACTTCGCCGTTGACCGGGTTGATTGTCTGGAACGTTTCGCCAGACGCTGCGGCAACATAAGCGCCATCGATGTAGAGTTTCTGCTCGGTGAATCGGGACATGTTTTCTCCTTCCGTTATTCGTGCTCGCCAGCCAGTTGCTGACGGATGAATTGGGTGGTCAGTGTGAGCGCGATAGCGGGATCGAATGGCTTACCGCTTAGCGCGGCGCGCAGCCACAGACCGTCGATCAGGGCAGCCAGACCGTGTGCGGCCAGGCGTGCTTTTTCCAGCGGCAGTTCACGCCGGAATTCGACCACCAGCGTTGAGTAAAGCCGACGGCTGCTGACCCGCTCAAGCCGGTTAAGCTGGGGCTGATGCATGCTACTCGACCAGAAGTCGAGCCAGGCTTTCATCACCGCGGTGTGCACCTGGGTTTCATCAAAATTTCCATCAACAATGGCACACAGCCGCTGTTCTGCAGAGGCATCGGCCAGCGGTTTTAGCCGCGACAGTACTGCCTCGCGTAGCTGACGCGTCACATCACGCATCGTAGCTTCCAGTAAACCGTTCTTGTCCTTGAAGTAGTGACTGATGATGCCGGTTGAGACCCCCGCCCGCCGGGCGATCTGGGCAATCGTGGCATCATTAATCCCCATCTCATTAATCGTGCTCAGGGTCGCATCAATCAGTTGCCGACGTCGTATCGGCTGCATCCCTACCTTTGGCATAGCTCCAGCTCCACCCTCAAATCGAGCCCCTATTTAATCTTTTTTTGATTGCACGTTCAATATAAAAAGAAAATTTGTTAGGATGCTGTTTTTTAAATGTAGCGTAAGCGAAACGGCAATGAGTGCTAAAATAGGCTGGATTGTCATAGCGATTAACAGGAAGTGACAGAACGAGACAGAGCCGCACGGCCTGAACACCGTGGGCGGCAAGACGTATCCATTGCGAATTTTCAGGACATTAACCAGAGGTAATCGATGAATAATCCACCTTCCGGTGAAAAAGACAGACTCAATCCCGTTGTATTTTATACCTCTGCCGGATTGATTCTGACGTTTTCACTTGTGACGATTCTCTACAGTGAACTGGCCGCGAGCTGGATCCTCAAGGCGGTCAACTGGGTTTCCGCCACCTTCGGCTGGTACTACATGCTGGCTGCCACCCTCTACATCGTCTTTGTGCTCTATATGGCCTGCTCACGCTTTGGCTCTATTAAGCTTGGGCCGGAGCACTCTAAACCCGAATTTAGCGTGCTCAGCTGGTCCGCCATGCTGTTTGCTGCCGGGATCGGCATCGACCTGATGTTCTTCTCGGTCGCCGAACCGGTGACGCAGTATATGCAGCCGCCGGAAGGAGCAGGGCAGACGCTGGAAGCCGCCCGCCAGGCGATGGTCTGGACGCTGTTCCACTACGGACTGACCGGCTGGTCGATGTACGCACTGATGGGCATCGCGCTGGGCTACTTCAGCTACCGTTATAACCTGCCGCTGACTATTCGTTCGGCGCTCTATCCCATATTCGGTAAACGCATCTATGGCCCCATTGGTCACACGGTAGATATCGCAGCCGTGGTCGGCACCATCTTTGGTATCGCTACCACGTTAGGGATAGGGGTCGTACAGCTGAACTACGGCCTGAAAGTGCTGTTTGATATCCCGGAAGGCCTGACCGCGCAGACCGCGCTGATTGTCCTCTCTGTGGTGATCGCTACCATCTCTGTGACGTCGGGTGTTGATAAAGGGATCCGTTTCCTCTCCGAACTCAACGTGATCATGGCGCTTGGCCTGATTCTGTTTGTGCTGTTCTTCGGCAACACCGAGTTCCTGCTGAATGCTCTGGTGCTGAACGTTGGCGATTACATCAACCGCTTCATGGGCATGACGCTCAATACCTTTGCCTTTGATCGTCCAACCCAATGGATGAACAGCTGGACGCTCTTCTTCTGGGCGTGGTGGGTGGCGTGGTCGCCGTTTGTCGGCCTGTTCCTGGCGCGTATCTCACGCGGTCGTACCATTCGTGAGTTCGTGCTGGGCACGCTGATTATTCCGTTCACCTTTACACTGCTGTGGCTGTCCGTGTTCGGTAACGCCGCGCTGTATCAGATCATTCACGGTAATACGGAATTTGCGCAGGAAGTAATGAATCATGCAGAGCGTGGCTTCTACAGCCTGCTGGCGCAGTATCCGGCGTTTAAACTCAGCGCATCGGTTGCCACCATCACTGGCATGCTGTTCTACGTGACCTCTGCGGATTCCGGTTCGCTGGTGCTGGGTAACTTCACCTCGCGGCTGAAAGACATTAACAGCGATGCGCCAAACTGGCTGCGCATCTTCTGGTCCGTGGCGATTGGGGTGCTGACGCTGAGCATGCTGATGACCAACGGTATCACTGCCCTGCAGAACACCACGGTGATCATGGGACTGCCGTTCAGCTTTGTGATCTTCTTTGTGATGGCGGGTCTGTTTAAATCACTGAAGATTGAGGATCACCGCCGTGCCAGCGCCACGCGCGATACTGCGCCCTATCTGGCGCATGCGACCGACCGTCTGACCTGGAAGAAGCGTCTGTCACGCCTGATGAACTACCCGGGTTCGCGTTACACCCAGCAGATGATGGAAAAGACCATTTTCCCGGCGATGCAGGAAGTGGCAAAAGAGCTGGAACTGCGTGATGCCCGCGTCACACTGGAAAGCGTCGAGGCAGATGAGGCGAACCCGATTGGCTATCTGGATCTGCGTGTTCATCTGGGCGAAGAGCAGGACTTCATTTATCAGGTCTGGCCGCAGCAATATTCGATTCCGGGCTTTACCTACCGCGCCCGTAGCGGTAAGTCGACCTACTATCGACTGGAAACGTTCCTGATGGAGGGCAGCCAGGGTAACGACCTGATGGATTACAGCAAAGAGCAGGTGATCATCGACATACTGGATCAGTATGAGCGACACCTGAACTTCATCCATCTCAACCGTGAAGCGCCGGGCAGCAATATCAGCTTCCCAAGCGTGTAAACCAGGCCCGTCAGCACTGTGCTGGCGGGTTTTTTTTTGCCATCGACGAGCCGTTACACGCCGTCGCCTGCCGATATCGTCTATCTTTAGGGCTTTGCTGGCCTGATGCCTGAAGGGTATAGACAGGGAGTCATATGGGAAAAATATTCAGTACGTTTCTGCCGCTCTACACCACCACGCTGCTGATGCTGCTTGGTTCCGGTTTACTGACCACCTATGTCTCATTACGGCTGGCCAGCGAGCAGGTTAACGGCGCGCTGATTGGTGCAATTATCGCGGCAAACTATATCGGGCTGGTCATTGGCGGCAAGGTGGGGCACAACCTGATCGCCCGCGTCGGCCATATCCGTGCCTACGTCGCCTGCGCCGGGATCATTACCGCCTCCGTGGTGGGTCACGGCCTGACTGACTTTATTCCGCTTTGGGTCTTTCTGCGTCTGATTATCGGACTCTGCATGATGTGCCAGTACATGGTGCTGGAGAGCTGGCTCAACGATCAGGCGGAATCGTCGCAGCGTGGCATGATTTTCGGCTTATATATGGTCGCTACCTACCTTGGGCTGAGTGGCGGGCAGGTGATACTGAGCCTGCAGACCGGATTTGGTGTGAGTACGCTGCTGATTGTCGCACTCTGCTTCGCGCTCTGTCTGGTGCCGATAGCGCTGACCACCCGCACCCATGTCAGGCCGATGACGCCCGCACCCATGGAACTGGGCTATTTTATCCGCACCATCCCCAAACTGCTCGGCACCACACTGGTAACCGGCATGGTAATTGGTGCCTTCTACGGTCTGGCACCCGTTTATGGCAGCAGCAAAGGCTTCACCACCGGTCAGACCGGCTATTTTATGAGTCTTACGATCTTTGCCGGGCTGGTGTCGCAGTTTCCACTGAGCTGGCTTTCTGACCGCTACGATCGTCAGCGACTGCTGTTTATTATTGCGATGCTGTTTGCCGTCATCTGCGTGCCACTTATCCTGCTGCCGCATCTGACGTTTGACTGGATGATCGGCATCGCCTTTGCCGCCAGCATGATGCAGTTCGCGCTCTATCCATTGCAGGTGGCGCTGGCCAACGATCAGGTGGCCGCCGAGCGCCGCGTGTCGTTAACCGCCTGTCTGCTGATGGCGTTTGGTATTGGTGCCAGTATCGGCCCGCTGGTGGTCGGTGCGCTGATGCAGCCGCTGGGCAGCAATATGCTCTATCTCTTCTTTGCGCTCTGTGCGCTGGTGATTGGCGGACTGAGTTTTGTCCGTGCGCCAGGTCCGCTTCCGACAACCGAAGTCCCGCTGCCGCACGTGGTCATGCCTGACAGTCTGGCGACCTCGCCACTGGGTGCTGCGCTGATCCCGACGCTGGAAGAGGAGGTGATTCAGGCGTCAATGGGCGGTCAGGCACCGGAGGAGGAGTACGGTGGAGACGAGGGCGCGACTGATGAAGAGGCATTGTCCGACGATCATCCCGGGGAGGTTTCCGAAGATCAGCGCCATAAATAGCCGCGACAGGGCAGGACCTTGTTCGCCAGGCTTTGCATGGCTTTATGCATAATGTCCGGATCTGGCTCACTTCTGTCCGGTCACTGGCTCGACAGGCGGGCCAGCAGCAGCGATGCTGAGTCACCCGCTTCTTCAGGAGTCATACCATGCTGGAACTGCGCCCGAACTGTGAACACTGTGACGTCGATCTGCCGCCATCGTCTCTGGCGGCACGCATCTGCTCGTTTGAATGCACCTTCTGCGCTGACTGCGATGAGCATTTCGCGCATGTTTGCCCCAACTGCGGCGGTGAACTGGTGCGCCGTCCGGTGCGTCCGGCAGAGAAACTACAGAAATATCCGGCCAAAATGCGCAGCTGATCTCAAATGACGACGATTACGTCAGAGGCAGAATAGCCTGCGTGGCCCGATGCCGTTATGATGAATCTCGTCCCTGACAGAGCTACCACCTTAACTGAGTGCCGGAGATAAGCGCCGGGAGGGACGCACTTTTCTTCCACCCTCTGTTTCTCTTCGCCCCACAGCCTTACTGGTTCTGTTTCCCCGTTCATCACGCCGATTCGTGGCCAGCCCTGACTATACTCTGATAATGTTTTCAGCAGAGAGGCGCATGCACCCATGTATTACGACGTCCTGAATGGCGCAGCATGGCGACGGATCTGGGTGGTGGGCGATATCCATGGATGCCGCCGCGAACTCGATGCGCTGTTGCAGCAGCAACAGTTTGACTCTCAGCAGGATTTACTGATTTCGGTAGGCGACATTATTGATCGCGGGCCCGACAGTCTGGGTTGTCTGACCCTGCTGGACGAGCCCTGGTTTCGCTGCGTGCGCGGCAATCATGAGGAGATGGCGCTGGCGGCGTTGCAGGGACAGGAAATGGCGCTCTGGCGGATGAACGGCGGCGACTGGTTCTTCCGGCTGCGGGGCGCAGCGTTAATCGCGGCACGTCATGCGTTGCGGCGCTGTGGTGAACGGCCGCTGATACTGCATCTGCAATTGGGTGAGCGCACTATTGTGATTGCCCATGCAGATTATCCGGCCCGGGAATACGCATTGAATAAGTCACTCGACTGGCAAAAGGTGGTCTGGAGCCGTCAGCGGCTGGAGGACCTGGAGTCAGGTGAGCAGGCGGGCATCCATGGCGCAGATGCCTTTTACTTCGGTCATACCCCGCTGAAACAGCCGCTGACGATTGCCAATCTGCATTACATCGATACCGGCGCCGTGTTTGGCAATCATCTGACGATGCTGCAACTCAAGTGAGTTAGCGGAACAGGCGACCGTCGCGCACCAGTTCGCGCGGATAGCTGTTCTTGATGCGGGTGCCAACTTTCTTCGCCAGCCCCAGCGGCTGCTGCTGATAGGTCACAATCATCTCATTGTTAACGGGTGCCGTTTCCGGATAGATATCCCGGCCGCGATACCACTCTTCAGCTTCTGCCGCCGTGAGCTCAAAGGCCTGCGTCGCATCGGGTTGCGCCAGTGCAATCACGGCTTCATGCTGCCAGCGATAGCCTTTAGCAAAGGTTTCTGCCAGCTTCAGGCCAATGCGCGAAAAGCGCACTTTGCCCAGCAGCGGGGTGACGGCTTTCGGGAAGAGCCAGATCTCTTTATCACGCTGCCACAGCTCCAGTGCGTCATCCCATTTGATAGAGACAGTGGCGGCGGCCTGTACGATCTCACTTTCCAGCTTACGGTTGAGAGGGGAGAAGGGCAGCTTACCCACTTTGTAGCCCGGCAGGGGTAAGGGCTCGACTGACGCGATTTTACGCAGACGCGCCACGAAAAAGCCTTCGCTGTCGAACATCTGCGGAAAGACATGCAGATAGCCTTCGGGCGTCGCGGCCTGATCACCACCCTCAAAAAGCCTGTCGAGCGGCACGACCTCAACCGCGTCCGGATAGCGCTGCAGCAGCCAGCTAATCACCTGCTGATTCTCAATCTGATTCAGGGTGCAGGTTGAATAAACCAGCGTGCCGCCAGGTTTGAGTGCGTGAAAGGCACTGTCGAGCAGATCACGCTGGGTCGCGGCGATCTCTTCGGTACTCGCCAGCGACCAGTTTTTCAGTGCATCCGCATCTTTACGAATCACGCCTTCGCCGGAGCAGGGTGCGTCGAGGAGGATGGCGTCGAACTGCTCCGGCAGGGCGGGCCCGAAGACCCGCGCGTCAAAGTGCGTCAGGGCACTGTTGCTGACGCCGCAGCGGCTGATGTTAGCGTGCAGCACTTTGACCCGGCTGGAGGAGAATTCGTTTGCCAGGATTACGCCCTGATTGCCCATTCGCGCCGCAATCTGGGTGGTTTTGGAACCCGGTGCCGCCGCCATATCCATCACGGCGCTGACCTCTGGCTGGGTATCAAACAGTGCAGTTACCGGCAGCATGGAGCTGGCTTCCTGAATGTAGAACAGGCCGCTGAGATGCTCAGCGACGCTACCCAGCGGCAGGCTCTCATCTTCCCGGCTGATCCAGAATCCCTCTTCGCACCACGGCACCGGCGTCAGCTTCCAGTCATACCCGGCGGTCTGGCTCAGGAAGTCAGCTACGCTGATCTTCAGGGTATTGACGCGAATACTGCGGCGCAGCGGTTGCTGACTGTAGGCGATAAACTGCGCGAAGCTCGCCTCATCGGGCAGGCTCTGACGCATTAATGAGAGAAAATCGGCGGGGAAAAACGAAGACGCATCTGACACGGGCACATTCCAGTTAAGGCAAAGGCGGCAGTGTACCATGAGGAAAGAAAACGGGCAGCCAGGCTGCCCGTTTGAGAGTGAGAATAACGTGAAGGCTCAGGGAGCATACGCCTTTCGCAAAGACGCTAAAGACGCCATCCCAGGCATGCTCAGCGCGGGCGATTACGCACCTCATCCCTGAGGTGCGCCCGTAAACGGGCCAACGCGTTGCGTTGTTCAAAAACGCTCCCGGCGTTTTTGTCCATGGCCCGCGATGCTTTGCTACAGGCGTATACTCCCATCGCTTTACGTTTTGAGCCGTCTGAAAGAAGCGGCTCGTTCAGAGTAAATTAACGCGGAGACGGAATCGCCGTTCCCCAGGTACGCCACTCTTTCGGCGCTTCATCCTGCAGCAGGAAATGTTTATCCGGGTTCGCCTGTGGCGCCAGCGGCACCGTTGGTGGCGTCGCAAACTGAATACCGCCGCGAATAAACTGCTGGAAGGTCCCGGTTTTCACCACGCCGCCCACCAGACCGAAGTCGAGGTTGTATCCGGACGCCAGCCAGAACACCGAATTGTTCCGCACCAGATGCTGGTACTTCTTACTGATGCGAAGGGCGATCTGCACGCGGTCGGCCATATTACCCAGTGACGTGCCGGTGACGGTACCCACTTCCACACCCCGGAACAGCACCGGCGTACCCAGCGACAGTGAACCGGCCTCAGTGGCATCAACATAAATGTTCAGGCCATTCAGGTAGCGCGAATCGGTAATGGTGCTTTCCTGCAATTCAAAGGTGCGTGCAGCACCGCCTTTGCCCGGATCAACGTTGACGTACGGCTGTAACAGGGTCTCCAGATGATTTACACCCGTAGCGGAAATCTCCGGTGAAACCACTGAGAAACGGCTGCCGAGGCGGGCAAAATCATTCACATATTCAGGGTAGAGTACGGCTTTCGCCACGACCTGATTGTTATCTTTGCTTAACGACAGTGACTCCACCTGACCGACATTGATACCCAGATAACGAATCGGCATCCCGGCAGAGAGCTTGCTGGCGTCATAGGTGTGCAGCGTAATCTGACTGCCCACCGCGCGGGCGGCGGTTTCAGAGGAGTAGAGCATGCGTTTAGCCCCTTTGACCGACTGCGCACCACTCATATTGTCGAAGCTGATTGCGCCTTTCAGCGCACGGTTAAGGGGCGATGCCTGCACCGTCAGACCGCTGCCGTTAAGGCTGACGCGTGCGCCACCCTCAGCCCAGAACACGCTTTCGCTGGTCAGCAGCTTGCGATACTCCGGCTGAATATGCACCGCAATATCAAAAGCGTCAGCGCGCGGCGTCACTTTGACAATCTCGCCCACCTGGAATTTACGGTAAAGCACGACCGAACCGGCCTGTACGTCAGGCAGGCTGTTGGCGGTCAGCATCAGCGTCGTGGACGGGCCATCGCCGGTAATGCCTTCGTCCGCTTTTTCAGCATCGGCAAACAGCGGATAGGCGCTTTTTGGCTCGCCTTTTTTGCCCGGCTCCAGCCGGATGCCGCCATCTACCCACTCGCGGGCGCTGGCACCTAATACCTGCATGCCATCAAGACCGAACTTCACATCGAGGCGACTGTTGACGATAAATTTGCTGTCGCCATGCACCAGATTGCGATTTTCAGGATTGACCGCGACGACGAAATTGACGCCATTTTCATCCAGCGAACGTGACATGACCTGACCAATCTGCATACCGTGCAGCATCAGCGGCTGGCCCTGATCGATGCCGTAGCTCTCTGGTGCGCTGAGTTTGACCGTGAGTACGTTGGGTTTCTGCAGCAGTGTCTCATTCGACGCCAGCACGGTGAAGTGCTGCTGCGGCTCGCCTTCACCCGGCACCAGTTCCAGCGTATTACCGGTCAGCAGCGCGCTGAGGCTGGTATCGGTCAGGCTGATTTTCGGGCTGTGCATTTCGATGCGGGTACCGCTGCGCATCAGTCCAACCACAGAAGGATCAATCGTCAGCTCGCCGGTCACCTTGCCGCCATCCAGCAGGTTCAGTTTAGTCAGCGTACCCACCTCCAGGCCCTGGTACATCAGCGGGGTGCTGCCGGCCTTGAGATTTTTACCATCAGGCAGGTCAAGCGTGATTTGCACGCCGCGCTGGCTGTGCGCCAGATCGGGATAGAGCCGGTAGTTCTGCTCCGCTTTGGCGGTTTCCGCCCCCTGCGGTGAGTCAAACGCAATCGCGCCATTGACCAGCGCCGCCAGACTCTCCAGCTGCACTTTAGCGCCGCTCAGGCTGACGTCCGCATTGACGCCCGACACGTTCCAGAAGCGGCTGTTGGTCTTCACCAGATTAATAAAGCGACGCTCAATCAGCACATCAATTGCCACGCCATCGGCCTTATTATCAATACTGTAGTCATAGACCCGACCAACCGGAATTTTACGGTAGTAGACCAGCGAGCCAGTGTTGAGAGAGCCAAGATCGGGCGCATGCAGATGGATCATCAATTCGCCGGTATTGACCCGGTATTTCGGTTGCGTATCCAGCGCGGTAAACGCCTCGCTGGGTTTACCTTTACCCGGCATCATCCCGATATAGTTACCGCCGACCAGCGCATCCAGACCCGAGACGCCCGCCAGTGAGGCTTTGGGCGTCACCAGCCAGAACTGAGTATCCTCACGCAGCGCGTCGCGCATGTCGCTCTTGATGCTGGCTTTAATCTGGATTCTACGATAGTCGTCGCTGAGATTAATGCCCTGCACGGTGCCCACTTCTACGCCCTGATAACGGATCGGGGTACGACCCGGCACGATACCATCCGCCGTCTGAAAATTGATGGTGATGGTGGTGCCGCGCTCCTGATAATTAGTCCAGAGCAGCCAGCAGGCGATCAGCATCGCAATGACCGGCAGCAGCCAGAAGGGCGAAATTTTGCGCTTATTACGCAGCGTTGCGTTAGTCGGTGTAGTCGGCGTTTCCTGTTGCATGTGCATCCCAGAGCAGGCGGCTGTCCAGCCACTCAACAGACATAATGGTCAGGATGACGGCCGCGCCAAAAAACAGCGCAGCCGGTCCCATGGTAAAAGCCAGCAGCTGATCACGGTTGACCAGCGACATGGTTAACGAAATGACAAACAGATCGAGCATGGACCAGCGGCCAACCCAGGTCACAAACCGCAGCAACCGGATGCGGGTTCTCAGTCCCTGTTCACAGCGGAAATGAATGCTAAGCAGCAGCGTCAGCATGACCAGTACCTTGGTAAAGGGCACCAGAATACTGGCGATAAACACAATCGCTGCCACCGGAATATTGCCTTCACCCAGCCCCAGGATGCCGGAGAAGATGGTGTCCTCGCGCCGTGAACCGTTCAGGTAAACCACGGAAATAGGCAGCAGATTCGCAGGGATCAAGAACACAATCGACGCGATCAGCGCAGCCCAGGATTTCTGCAGGCTGTGGCGGCGACGGAAGTCGAGCGGCGTATGGCAGCGCGGGCAGCGGCCCCGTTCATCAGCGATGCCGGTGTTATGACAGTTGAGGCAGACCTGCATGTCGTCACGGGCCATATTGCCGGGGCTTTGCGGGTAGAAATGCTCCCACAGCTGTTCCATATTCAGATGGATCATGGTCAGCACGCTCAGCACCGTCAGGGCAATGTAGGCCGCCAGCCCATAGCCAATCTCCAGCGAAGCATAGTCCTGCACCTTGATGGATGCCACGGCGATGCCGACCAGGTAAATATCGAGCATTACCCACTCTTTGAGCTTCTCCAGCATGATCAATACGGGCCGCAGGTTCATGCCCAGACGATGACCAATACCGAGATAACAGATGCCGGCGACCAGCGTTACCGGCGCACCAATGGTGCAGAACGCCACCATCGAAGCGGTCAGCACATCACCCTGCTGAGTCATCTGAATCACCCCTTCCAGCACGCTGGCATTAATGCGCATACCCAGCAGCCGGATATCCACCAGCGGCAGGGAAAAAGCGAAGGGCATTAACACGATCATGGTGGCGGCCATGACCATCAGTCGGGTCATTGGCCAGTCGCGTCCACTGAGAATCTCAGCGTTGCAGCGCGGGCAGTGTGCCGACTGATGCGTTTTCACATCCGGTAAGGAAAAAAGGGTATCGCATTGCGGGCAACGCTGATAACGTGCGTGAGGCAATGTCTGGCTGATAGCGTGAATTTTCATAGGGTGATGCAATTTTCGCTCTTCAGAGGGAACAGATATTGGTCATTAAGACATTGTCTGTGTGCCTGTCTCGGGCATCACGCTTCGATCCACAGAATGCTAAGGGTATAGCAACTAACGCTATGATTCACCTTGTGGCTCTGGATATTTAAAACTTATTTTTAACGAACGGTCTCTATTGCCCCGTTCAGATGTCATTGGTAACGGTTAAATAATGAACAAAACTGCCTTTTACGCCGATTTGAATCGCGATATGCGCGCCTTGCTGGCGGGAGAAACGGCGTTCCTCGCCGCAATGGGAAACTTTAGCGCGCTGCTGTACGAACGTCTCGATGGCGTGAACTGGGCAGGTTTCTATCTGCTTACGGAAGCCGATACGCTGGTGCTTGGCCCGTTCCAGGGGAAAATCGCCTGTGTGCGCATTCCGGTCGGTAAAGGTGTGTGTGGCACGGCGCTGGCAGAAGAAAAAGTGCAACGAGTCGATGATGTGCATGCTTTCCCGGGCCACATCGCCTGTGACGCTGCCAGTAATGCTGAGATTGTGATTCCTCTGAAAGTGAATGGCACTGTGGTTGGGGTGCTGGACATCGATAGCGTGGAGTACAATCGCTTTGACAGCGACGACGAATCGGGGCTGGTCAAACTGACTGATGGGCTTTGTGAAGTGCTTGCGAACAGCGACTTAGAAAAATATCTGCAGCTGACGCGCAGCTAATCGACTGGATCACATGGCATTTAGCGATGTTGTCATTATAATGTCGCCTGTTCATGCCTGCGCTGGTCGGCAAACCCGTTGTAATCAGGAAATTTCATGGAAAATCAACCTAAGTTGAATAGCAGTAAAGAAGTCATCACTTTTCTGGCGGAGCGCTTTCCGCACTGCTTTAGCGCTGAAGGTGAAGCGCGTCCGCTCAAAATCGGTATCTTTCAGGATCTGGTCGAGCGTGTTCAGGGCGAAATGGGTCTGAGCAAAACACAGCTGCGTTCCGCGCTGCGTCTCTATACGTCAAGCTGGCGTTATCTGTACGGCATCAAAGCCGGTGCGATTCGTGTCGATCTCGACGGTAACGCCTGTGGCGTGCTGGATGAGCAACACGTTGAGCATGCACGTAAGCAACTGGAAGAAGCGAAAGCACGCGTCCAGGCGCAGCGTGACCAGCAGCGTGCTGCACGTCGTGAAGCGGGTGAAAGCGAAGAGGGCGCGGCACCGCGTCGTCCACGCAAGCCCGCGCCACGTAAGCCTGCAGAAGGCGATGCTGCGCGTAAACCACGTCCGCAGACGACTGCACCGCGTGCGACCGCCTCACAGCATCGCAAGCCAGCCCCACGTCCGGAGCAGGAAGCCCGACCCATCACTGATACCTCAACTTTGCAACCCGGCCAGAGTATTAAAGTTAAAGCAGGCAAAAGTGCGATGGACGCTACCGTTCTTGAAGTATCAAAAGACGGCGTTCGGGTCCAGCTCGCTTCCGGCATGGCAATGATTGTGCGCGCAGAACACTTGCAGTTCTGAAACGGAGGCTAACCCCGGCATGAACACCCTTTTTAAAGTTGGACTTATTGCGGGCCTGCTCTTAGCAGGCCCAACCTTCGGCGCAGAGAATATTACCCGCGCCGATCAGATTCCCCAGCTTCACGAAGACCCGCAGGATCCGACGGTCAGTGAGCGCGTCACCTCGCGCTTTACCCGTTCCCACTACCGCCAGTTCGATCTGGATCAGAACTTTTCAGCGAAAATTTTTGATCGCTACCTGAACATGCTCGACTACAGCCACAATGTGCTGCTGGCGTCAGATGTGGCGCAGTTTGCCAGCAAAAAAACCACCGTCGGCGATGAGCTGCGCAGTGGCAAGCTGGATCTCTTTTACGATATTTATAATCTGGCGCAGAAACGCCGTTTTGAGCGCTATCAGTATGCGCTGACGGTGCTGGCGCGTCCGATGAATTTCAGCGGCAATGACACAATCGACATTGACCGCGCCAAAGCGCCCTGGCCGAAAGATCAGGCTGAACTCAATGCGCTCTGGGATGCCAAGGTCAAATATGACCAGCTGAGTCTGAAGCTGGCGGGCAAAGACGATAACGAGATCCGCGACGTTCTGACCAAGCGTTACAACTTTGCTATCCGTCGTCTGGCCCAGAGCAACGGTGAAGACGTTTTCCAGCTGGTGATGAACGCGTTCGCCCGCGAAATCGATCCGCACACCAGCTATCTGTCGCCGCGTAACACTGAGCAGTTCAACACGGAGATGAGCCTGTCACTGGAAGGCATCGGTGCGGTACTGCAGATGGATGACGACTACACCGTGATCAACTCGATGGTCGCAGGTGGCCCGGCCGCGAAGAGCAAAGCCATTACCGTTGGCGATCGCATCGTCGGTGTTGGTCAGCCAGGCAAGCCGATGGAAGATGTGATTGGCTGGCGTCTGGATGATGTCGTGGCAAAAATTAAAGGACCCAAGGGCAGCAAAGTGCGCCTGGAAGTTCTGCCCGCCGGTAAGGGTACTAAAACCCGTACTGTAACGCTGACGCGTGAGAAAATCCGTCTTGAAGATCGCGCGGTTAAACTGACCATCAAAAATGTCGGCAAGCAGAAAGTGGGCGTGCTCGATATTCCTGGTTTCTATGTCGGCCTCACCGACGACGTGAAAGTACAGCTGCAGAAACTGCAGAAACAGAACGTCGATAGCGTCGTGATCGATCTCCGTACCAATGGCGGTGGTGCGCTAACCGAAGCGGTCTCGCTTTCCGGCCTGTTTATTCCGAGTGGTCCGGTGGTGCAGGTTCGCGACAATAATGGTCGGGTGCGTGAAGACAGTGATAACGACGGCGTGGTCTACTACAAAGGCCCGCTGGTGGTGCTGGTCGATCGCTTCAGCGCCTCCGCCTCTGAGATCTTTGCTGCTGCGATGCAGGACTATGGTCGTGCAGTGATTGTCGGCGAGCCAACCTTTGGTAAAGGCACCGTTCAGCAGTATCGCTCGCTGAACCGCATTTACGATCAGATGCTGCGTCCGGAATGGCCAGCGTTAGGCTCCGTTTCTTATACGATCCAGAAGTTCTATCGCATTAACGGCGGCAGTACACAGCGTAAAGGCGTCACGCCGGATCTGCTGATGCCAACCGGCGTTGAAGCGGCTGAAACCGGTGAGAAATTTGAAGATAACGCGCTGCCGTGGGACAGCATCAAAGCGGCAACCTATACCAAAACCGGTGATGTTAAACCGCTGGTTGCGCAGCTGACGAAGCAGCATGCGGACCGTATCGCTCAGGATCGCGAGTTCCAGTACATTATGAAGGACATTGCCCGTTACAATGCCCTGAAAGATAAGCGCAATATCGTGTCACTCAATCTTGCCCAGCGCGAGAAAGAGAACCACGAAGATGATGCGTCACGACTGGAGCGAATCAACGCGCGCTATCAGGCCGAAGGCAAAAAACCGCTGAAAAACCTGGATGAGCTGCCGAAAGATTATAAAGAGCCGGATCCCTATCTCGACGAGACGGTGAAGATCGCGAACGATCTTGCGCAACTGGAGAAATCCCAGCCAGAGGCGCCAGCGGCGAAATAATCCGCTGTTGCCAGAAAAAGCACCGCTCAGCGGTGCTTTTTTTTGTACTCAGAAAAGTTTCCAGTAAGCAATGATTAGTGCTGGTGAAGGTGGCTGAAGGCTGAGCTGCTCATCAGGCGTGTCAGAATGTAAAGTTATGTCTTTTTAGGCACTTAAACGTTAAGGTCGCTTGAAAAGCCGCCCAATGCTCATAGGATATGTATCCGCGTATAGGCGCGTGAACTACTGAGGAAGATTAACAAAAATGATGCGTATTGCTCTTTTCCTGATGACCAACCTGGCTGTGATGTTGGTATTCGGGCTGATTCTCAGCCTGACAGGGATCCAGTCAAGCAGTGTTCAGGGCCTGATGATCATGGCAGGCCTGTTTGGCTTCGGCGGTGCGTTTGTTTCACTGCTGATGTCGAAGTGGATGGCGCTGCGTTCGGTTGGCGGTGAAGTGATTGAACAGCCACGCAATGAAACCGAGCGCTGGCTGGTGGATACCATTGGCCGTCAGGCCCAACAGGCGGGCATTGCGATGCCACAGGTCGCGATCTATCACGCACCTGATATCAATGCCTTTGCGACTGGTGCGCGTCGTAACGCCTCACTGGTGGCTGTCTCAACCGGTCTGTTGCAGAACATGAGCCGTGATGAGGCGGAAGCGGTGCTGGCGCACGAAGTGTCGCACATCGCCAACGGTGACATGATTACCATGACGCTGATCCAGGGGGTGGTGAACACCTTCGTGATTTTCGTTTCACGTATTCTGGCACAGATTGCGGCGGGTTTTATGTCCGGCAACCGTGATGGCGAAGAGAGCAGCAACGGCAATCCGCTGGTCTACTTTGCGGTGTCGATGGTGCTGGAGCTGGTATTTGGTATTCTTGCCAGCATCATCACCATGTGGTTCTCGCGTCATCGTGAGTTCCACGCCGATGCCGGTTCAGCGAAGCTGGTCGGTCGTGAGAAGATGATTGCGGCGTTGCAGCGCCTGAAAACCAGCTACGAACCGCAGGAGCCGAGCAGCATGCTGGCATTCTGTATCAACGGTAAAGGTAAATCATTCAGCGAGCTGTTTATGTCGCATCCGCCGTTAGATAAGCGTATTGAAGCACTGCGCAGCGGTCAGTATCTGAAGTAGCGTTAAGCAGAGCAAAAAAGGCGACCCGCGGGTCGCCTTTTCTGTTTTAAAACCGTAATCAGACTGCCTCTGACAGCAATATCTTAGCTCAACATGCAGAGAACCCGGGCAGAGGAGGAAAGCGTCCCGCGCCAGGACAAAAACGCCGGGAGCGTTTTTAAACAACGCAAAGCGTTGGACCGTTTACGGTCGCACCTCAGGGATGAGGTGCGCAATGGTGCGGGACGACCGTCATGGATGACAGAAGTCTTTCCGAGCTGACCGGGTTCCCTGTGAAGGCCCGGCCTGACAGCGAATCGGCTCACCCTCTGCCAGGTGGGTCGCCTTTTCTGTTTCTGCCATCAGGCGCGGGTCTGCGTCATCCGCGACACACTGACCAGTGCGGCCACGGCGGCAAAGCTGCCCGCCAGCAGCAGCGAAACGTGCGTCCCACGTTCATTAAACAGATTAAACATCAGTGCGACCAGCGCGGCACCCATACTCTGTCCCAGCAGGCGCGCAGTACCCAGCATGCCGCTGGCACCGCCACTGCGATTACGTGGCGCGGAGGTGACAATCGTGTGGTTGTTGGGTGACTGGAACAGCCCGAAACCGGCACCGCACAGCATCATGCGCCAGATAATATCGCCATCATCCGGATTTACCGGCAGCCACGCGAGCAGGAACAGTCCCAGCGCGAACATCGCCAGTCCAATTCCACCCAACAGCCCGGCATGCACCCGTTCAATCAGGCGGCCGGCAATCGGCGCAAATACCATCGTTGCCAGCGGCCAGGGCGTCAGCAACAGACCGGTTGCCACCTCATTACGCTGCAGGACGTTCTGCAGAAAGAAGGGCAGTGAAACCATCGCCAGCATCTGGGCGCAGAACGAACAGACCGACGTCCCCATCGACAGGCTGAAAATCGGGATACGCAGCAGATCAACCGGCAGCAGCGGCACCGCCATGTTGAGCTGACGACGAATAAAGAACCAGCCAATGACCAGCAGCGCAATGACCTCGGAGAGCACCAGCAGATGACTCTGTCCCTGAGCAAAGCCGCTCAGCGCGGAGATGATCAGACCAAAGAACAGGGCATTCATGATCGCGCTGGGCACATCGAATTTTTGTGTTGTGGCTTTCTGCGGGTTATCAGGCAGCGTTCGCAGCGCCAGCCAGAGCGCAATGGCACCCAGCGGAACATTAATCAGAAACAGCCATTTCCAGCTGGCGACCGAGAGTATTGCTGCCGCTACCGTCGGCCCTGCCGCAGTTGACACCGCCACCACCAGCGAGTTGATCGCCATACCGCGTCCCAGATACCGCTGTGGATAGATAATGCGTATCAGCGCGGTATTCACACTCATCAGCGCCGCGCCGCCCAGGCCCTGCAGCACACGGGCAAAGGTCAGCATGGTTAGCGTGGTCGAAAAGGCGCAGAACAATGATGTCGCAATAAACAGTGCCAGGCCTGCCTGGTAGACGCGGCGGTAGCCCAGCATATCGCCCAGAAACGAGAGCGACAGCAGCGAGACGATAATCGCAATCTGATAAGCATTCACAATCCAGATCGACTGCGCCGGGCTGGCATTCAGCTCACGCGATATGGTCGGTAACGCGACATTGGCAATCGCGCCGTCTAACACCGCCATGGTCAGGCCCAGCGCAATGGTAACGATGGCCATATAGCGCTGACGCGTGGGTAATCCATCCTGAGGAGGAGAGCGTGTCATAAGTTAATTACTAAAGAGGGTGAATATCATCATGCTAATGAAATAAGCGCGGAAAAGCAGCGTCCGGACGAATAAAAAACTGTCTTAAAATATGACTCAATGGTTAAAGCATTGCTGCCGACCTGTGCGTCACTCTATACTGACAGTCCGTTCCATTTTTTTTGAAACAGATTTAACAAGGTGCGCGATGTCCTCTGCTGAAAATGATAAACAGCCCGATTCCGTCTCTTCAGTGCTTAAAGTATTTGGCATTTTGCAGGCGCTGGGTGAAGAGCGCGATCACGGTATTACCGAGCTTGCGCAGCGCGTGATGATGTCAAAAAGCACCGTCTACCGTTTTCTGCAGACCATGAAGTCGCTGGGCTATGTCACGCAGGAAGGTGAAAGCGAGAAGTATTCACTGACGCTGAAGCTGTTTGAACTGGGTGCCAAAGCGCTACAGAACGTCGATTTAATCCGCAGCGCGGATGTGCAGATGCGCGAGCTGTCGCGTCTGACCAAAGAGACGATTCACCTTGGGGCGCTGGAAGAGGACAGTATTGTCTACATCCATAAAATCGACTCGCTTTACAATCTGCGCATGTATTCGCGCATTGGCCGCCGCAACCCGCTGCATACCACCGCAATTGGTAAAGTCCTGCTCGCCTGGCGCGATCGCAGCGATGTTGAGGAAATTCTGCGGGATGTGGAGTTCAAACGCAGCACGGCCAATACGCTGCTGAGCGCGGAGGCGTTGATCACGACGCTGGATCAGGTCAGAGTGCAGGGTTATGGCGAAGATAATGAAGAGCAGGAAGAGGGGCTACGCTGCCTTGCCGTGCCAGTGTTTGATCGGTTTGGCGTAGTGATTGCGGGACTCAGTATCTCATTTCCCACCATTCGTTTTTCAGAAGATGCCCGCCAGGATTATGTGGCGATGTTGCATCGGGCGGCCCGCACGCTCTCAGCAGAAATGGGCTATCACGACTACCCATTCTGAACAAAGCGGGCCATCCGGCCCGCTTTATCACTAGTTATCGATCACTTCTCCGCTTTTCTTCAGCAACGGACAATCCGTCACGCCCACCACACCGCTGTCGGTATGCAGATACTGCGCGTTGATGACGCCGCGAGCGGTAAGATAGCTGCACTGCAGGCCAAGTCCGGCGGCATTTTTAGTACTGCCGGTTAACACGCCATAGCCGGTAAACAGCATTGCCAGCCAGATCACCGCCAGCAGGCCTATTGTGCGAATAAACAGTTTCATTGTGTCTCCTTGTGAAAGATAACTCAGCGCGCCACCTGGTGCTGCCGGTTATGATGATACCAGCATGCCTCGCTTTTCTGACGGGATCGATCAGAGATAACTGAAACGGCAAATTCTGCATTGATGTATCTCCCATTATCTTTTGCGATGGCTACAGGTAGAATGAGCGGTTGTTTAATTTCCACTGAGTTTTACGAGGCAGTTATGAATGAGTTAGCCGCAAATTCGGGCCCCCTGGTCAGCTATGGTCTGCTGGTCATTATTTTGATTGTGGCGTTTATCGCCTGGTTCTTTGTAAACCGGGCCAGCGTGCGCGCGGGTGAGCAGATCCGTTTACTGGAATCCTTACTTGAAGAGCAGAAGAAACAGAATCAGCTGCTGCGCCGTCTGATTGAGATGCAGCCTGGGGAAGAAAGTAAAAAAACCGAAGACGATCGGGAAAAGCGCGACTTTATCCGGTTAATCCCGGAACGTTAATCACACCAGAGAGACGGAATGGCCTGGAAAAATCCGTGGTATGACAGCAGCAAAACGCATCACACGCCAGAGGGATTTCGTAATCCTGAACCGGAGCAGCGCAGGCCGGGTGACCTGAAACGCTGGCGCAGGGAGCGCAAAGCACTGGGGCTACCAATACCCCCACAGCAGGGTTATGCGGCGTTCACCAGGCAATGGTGGCAGCCCGCGGATATCAGCGGCAGTGACGATCGTATCTGGTGGCTTGGACATGCTGCCGTACTGTTACGGCTTAAGGGACAATATATCCTGATCGATCCGGCACTCGGCTCACGCGCCTCGCCGCTGGCGTTTGCGGGGCCACAGCGTAAAACACCCGCACCCATCAGCATCGCTGATCTGCCACGGCTTGATGTCGTGCTGATTTCACACAACCATTACGATCATCTGGATAAACCGACGGTTAAAGCGATTATCCGGCATTTTCCGCAGGCGACCTTTATTGTGCCGCTGGGACTGGCGAAATGGTGCAGAGCGCAGGGCGTAAATCAGGTGCACCAGCTCGATTGGTGGCAGCAGGTAACGCTCGGTAATCTCTGTTTTGATGCGGTGCCAGCCCGTCACTGGAGTATGCGAACCCCATGCGATCGCAACCGTTCACTCTGGTGCGGTTGGGTCGTACGCTCTGCCTCACTGCGTTTCTGGTTTTCTGGCGACAGTGGCTACAGTGACCGCCTGCAGGAGATTCCGGCCCGGCTTGGCCCGTTCAGCGTGACTGCGTTACCGATTGGCGCGTATGCACCTAAATGGTTCATGGCAAGCCAGCACATGGATCCCGATCAGGCGGTGGCGTTATGGCAGGCAGCAGGCAGGCCATTGACGCTGCCTATTCACTGGGGCGTGTTTGAACTGGCCGATGAGTCGCTGGATGCGCCACCACAGGAACTGGCGAATGCGCTACAGCGGGCAGACGAACATAATGGCCGCTTCGCCCCCTGGCGAATAGGCGAAGGTCGCAGTCTGAATAATCGCAGCCAGGAATAATCCTAAAGCCTCCGGTGTAAATAAAAGACGGAGGTTTTTATCAGACATCAATTTTTCAAATCGAAAGTTAAATTCTTAATAAGTAAAATCCGCATCCCTGCTTTTATTTGGAGCAAGGCTAATGGCTGGCTCCTGCTTTTGGTGCAAAAAAAGCGTTATTTGTACGAAATAAAAGACGCTGTACAGGATTGACGCCAGATTTTGGATATCTACAACCGTTACCGCTTCGCTTATTAATTTCGCTATTGCCATATTTGTGAAATATTAATTTCTTATGGTATCCATCGGGTTATGCCTGGCAACACAGGCAGGAGCGCGCGCTGGCCGCGCATGGACTTTATTCTCAGACACATTTGTAGACCCCGCGGAACAGGCAATGTGAGCCTTCTGGCAAATATGTGCGCAGGCGCGTCAGGGCTTTAAAAATGGCTTGCCATTATTTTTGGGATATGTGATAACAATTCGTGGGTTAAACGAGGTACAGTTCTGTTTATGCATGGCATCTTCAGTAAAGAAGTACGAGTAAAGACGTTGACGTTGAATACCGCTTCCTTGCCGAACCTTAATTAGTGCCTCATGCAGTAATGTCTCTGGTTTTTCTGTAAGACAGCTTTCGGGCTAAATAAACATCTAAAGGAATTTGCAAAATGGCAAAGATTAAAGGTCAGGTTAAGTGGTTCAACGAGTCTAAAGGTTTTGGTTTTATCACTCCTGCTGACGGCAGCAAAGATGTGTTCGTACACTTCTCTGCTATTCAGGGCAACGGTTTTAAAACCCTGGCTGAAGGCCAGAGCGTTGAGTTCGAAATTCAGGACGGCCAGAAAGGCCCGGCAGCTGTTAACGTCACTGCTATCTGATTCGACTCCGCCTCGGTGCATTGCACCCTGACACGGAATCTTAAAGCCCTGGCTCTACAGCCGGGGCTTTCTTTATGCTTCCGATGCGGAAACGTTAAGGTTACACTGCGCCGCGTTATCTGATGCCGGAGCACCTGATGTCCCTGACCTGCCCTCTTTGTCACTCTCCATTGACCTTTACCGACCGCAGCTGGTGCTGCGAAAACCGCCATCAGTTCGATCAGGCAAAAGAAGGGTATGTCAATCTGCTGCCCGTTCAGCATAAACGGTCACGTGAACCGGGTGACAGTGCAGAGATGATGCAGGCACGACGGGAATTTCTTGAGGCAGGCTATTATCAGCCGCTGCGTGAGCAGGTAGTCAACCTGCTTGCGCCGGTGCTGAATCAGCCAGAGTGTAAAATCCTGGATATCGGCTGCGGTGAAGGGTACTACACCGCAGCACTGGCAGAGGCGGCAGGCGAAGAGGCCCAGATTTATGGGCTGGATGTCGCCCGAATGGCCATCCGGCTGGCAGCAAAGCGTTACCCTGCGGTGCGCTTCTGCGTCGCCTCCAGCCAGCGCTTACCCTTTGCCGATCACTCACTGGATGCGATTGTACGCATCTACGCACCCTGCAACGAAGCGGAACTGGCCCGTGTGCTGAAGCCGGGTGGCCTGGTGCTGACGGTTACCCCAGGCCCGCACCATCTGCAACAGTTCAAAGCGCTGATTTACCGCGAAGTGCAGCTGCATGTGCCAGAGCAGAAAGATTATCCCGGCTTCCGGCAGGTAGCGCAGCATGCCCTGCGCTACCCGATGGCATTAACCGGCGCAGCCGCCACAACCCTGCTGCAGATGACGCCTTTTGCCTGGCGGGCACGTGAAGACGTCTGGCAAACGCTGCAGCAGAGTGAGCTGTTCGGTTGCGATGCGGATTTTACCCTGACAATGTGGCAGCGCGACTAGCGCGCGTCGACCAGCGTATTGTAGATGCGCTCCAGGTCGTCGAGTTGCTGCACGGCAATCAGCAGACGGCGCTGTTCCAGCTGAATGACCAGAATGCCATCCTCAGAAAGATTCATGCCCTGAATCCGCCGGTAATCGATCCAGACGCCGGCGTAAAACAATCCCTCATTCTTCATCAGCAGCGTGGGTTTGCGCAGCCAGAAGAGCCAGAACGCCATAAAACTCAGCACCATCAGCAGTGAGGTGGTGAGCTGCGGGCCATGATGACTGACATTGTTCCACAGCAAAATCAGCAGCAGGCCGATGAAAATCAGACTGTCGAGTTTATGCTGCCTGCGCAGTGTTACCCGTAGGCGGGTCGGCCCGTGCCGACGTGGCAGAATAGCCTCATGGTAAACGGCAAATCCCATCAGGACGGCGACACAACACGCAATCAACGCGTCAGTTAAAGACATCACTTCTACCTCAAACAGGGTGAGCTCAGCCGGTTGTGGCTCAGCTCACCACGCTTAAAAGCCGGGAGCAGAGGCTCCCGGCAGGATGAAATTACAGACCGAGCAGGCCGATCCAGTAACCAAAGATACCGATGGCAAAGAAGCCGACGATAATCCATAGCGCATTCACTTTACGGCGTAACAGCCACATACACCCAAAGGTCAGCAGCAGTGGCACAATGCCTGGCATCAGCTGATCGAGGATCGACTGTACCGTGGTAACAGTGGTTTTGCCGGTAGAGTCAGTAATGCGCGACACCACCAGCGGGATGTTGACGTGCGTCCACTTGTTGACCAGCGCCCCCATGACAAACAGCCCCAGAATCGAGGCGCCCTCCGTGAGCTTCTGCAGGAAACCGCCGCCCATGTCGCTGACGATGTCGATTCCTTTGCGATAGCCATACGCCACGCCGTAGTAGCGGGTCAGCAGACGAGCCAGGTTAAACAGTATAAAGAACAGCAGGGGACCCAGCAGACTGCCGCTCATGGCGATACCGGCACCCAGTGCGGCAAACACCGGACGTACCGTACCCCAGAAGATCGGGTCGCCAACACCGGCCAGCGGTCCCATCAGCCCGACTTTCAGGCCGTTAATCGCACCGTCGTCGATAGGTGCGCCGTTGGCACGCTGCTCTTCCATCGCCATGGTGACGCCCAGTACCGGTGCGGCGACATAGGGATGGGTATTGAAAAACTCCAGATGACGTTTTATCGCCTGCCTGCGCTCATCGTTATTCTCAGGATAGAGACGGCGGATGACCGGCACCATTGAGAAGCAGAAGCCCAGCGCCTGCATACGCTCAAAGTTCCATGAACCCTGGAAAAGGTTAGAGCGCAGAAAGACGGCGCGGACATCACCGGGGGTCAGTTTCTTTTCAACTTTCGTCATATCAACCATGTGATCACCTGTTCCTTAATCGAGTTCGTTATCAAGATCGTTTGCGGTTGCAGCACCTGTGGGTGCTCCCGCCACACGGTTGTATTTCGGGCTGAGCTGAATATAGAGCACTGCCATAACCACGCCAATCACGCCCAGCGCCACAAGGTTAAAGTTGGTGAACGCTGCGGTTACAAAGCCGAGGTAGAAGAACGGCATCAGATAGCCTGCGCGCATCATGTTGATGACCATCGCGTAACCGACCACCACAATCATGCCACCGGCGATATTCAGGCCATTGGTGACCACTTCAGGAATAGAACTCAGCAACGCATGAACGGCACTGGTGCCGACAGAAATCGCCACAATCAGCGCCGGGATGGCGATACGCATTGCCTGTAACAGCAGGGCAGAGACATGAATCCAGGAGATGGCCGTAAGATTGCCTTTCTCGGCGGCTTTATCAGCCGCGTGCTGGAAGGCCACGGTCAGCGTACGCACGATAATGGTCAGCACCTGTCCGGCTGCAGCCAGCGGAATCGCCAGCGCGATACCGGCACCCACACTCTGACCACCAGCGATGACCAGGATTGTCGAGATGATAGAGGCGAGGGCGGCATCAGGGGCAACCGCTGCACCGATGTTCATCCAGCCCAGCGCAATCATCTCCAGCGTACCGCCGATGATAATACCGGTTTTCATATCACCCAGTACGATACCAATCAGCGTACAGGCGACAAGCGGACGGTGAAACTGGAACTCATCCAGAATTGACCCCATACCGGCAATACAGGCGACAATAAAAATCAAAATAATTTGTAGCGAGGTTATTTCCATCATACTTCTTGTCCTCAGCAGGTTAATCAGGAGCCCGGAAACGCAGGCGCAGAAGTGCTTCTGTTACGCGTTTACTTTCGCAATCAGATCCATCATTTTCAGTTTTTGATCGCTGGAAACTTTACGCACTTCCAGTTCAATATTACGTTCATTGAGTTTGCGGAATGCGGCAATATCTTTCTCATCAACCGAGACCGCATTATTGACCTGGGTTTTCCCCTGGCGGAACGCCATACCACCGATGTTGACCGTTTTAATATCGACACCCTGTTCAACTACGCGCAGGACATCGGTAGGGTTGGTAAACAGCAGCATGACGCGATCCTGACCATACTTCGGGTTGTTCCATACCCGGACCATTTTGTCGACATCCACCACATGAGCCGTCACGCCGGGCGGCGCGACCTGCGTCAACAGGGTTTTGCGCACATGATCGTTGGCCACTTCATCGCTGACCACAATAATACGCTGAACGTTTGTCTCTTTAGTCCAGCGCGTCGCGACCTGCCCATGAATCAGACGATCATCAATGCGCGCCAGCCCGATTTTCATGTGATCCCCGGGGGCCATCGGCTTAGCTGGTTGCGCCGCCGCGGCCGGTTTCTCAGCAGCCGGTGTCGGTGCTTCTTCTTTGGCTTTCAGGGCTTTGACCCCTTCACGACCGGTCTCCACCGCCACGGCGACCAGTTCGTCAAATCCGGGATCGTCATCGCGCGCCATCAGCGTTTCAACCAGCATCGGAATATTGACCCCGGCAATAACCTCATAGTGTGGCTTGTCGACAACAATGCGGCTGGCCGCATTGAACGGGCTGCCGCCCCAGGTATCGACCAGAAAAAGAACCCCTTTACTGGTATCCAGTTCTGCCAGTCGTGCCTGATATTTTTCAATCAGCGTTTCTGCATTTTCACCGGGGACAAAATCTATCCAGCCGATATTCTCCTGCTCGCCTAAGAGCATTTCTGCTGTTTTCAGCAGTTGTTCCGCTGCCCAGCCGTGTGTACCAATTACAATCGCAATGGTCACGTGCTACCTCCGTTCGCTAGAGATGCTCATCTGAGTAAATGAACTGTATTGAGACATGTTTTGATTATACGTTTAACCCGGTCATTCGACTTTCTGATATAGCGTCGAAAAAACAGGGGTTAACTTCATCAAGGCGGTAAAGTCGCGATTTATTTTAGTGATCGAAAAAATAAATTATGTGATGTCCGTCAGCTATTCACCCCGTGAAGTGGCGCTTTACCTTTTTTATGCGCCCGATCATCCCTTACAGAGATTGTAAAAATAAGAAAATTTTTTGACGCAATTTGCCGACCTGATACATTAACGTTCTGTTTATTGCTCAGGAGTAACGGGCTTCAGCCCACCTTTATGGATCGTCACCGACGTCGCTTAATCTGTTCTTTGCGCCTGCTGGCGCGTCACCCTTCGCCTCACGGCGTTTTCACCGCTTTCCCGACTACCCGGATGTCACGCTTCGCTGCGCTGACAGGCACCGGCTCGATCTGTTCCCTGTTCTGGAGTCATAAATAATGGAATTTTTATTCGACCCCTCAATCTGGGCGGGTTTACTGACGCTTATCGTGCTGGAAATCGTACTGGGTATCGATAACCTGGTGTTTATTGCCATCCTGGCCGACAAACTGCCGCCAAAGCAGCGTGATAAAGCACGCCTGATCGGCCTGTCGCTGGCGCTGGTGATGCGGCTGGGTTTGCTGTCGCTGATCTCCTGGATCGTCACGCTGACAACGCCTCTCTTCAGCGTAGGCGGTTTCAGCTTTTCCGGACGAGATTTAATCCTGCTGTTCGGTGGTTTCTTTCTGTTGTTTAAAGCGACCATGGAGCTACACGAGAGGCTGGAGAACCGTCAGCTTGATGGTTCCGCAAATCGCGGATACGCCAGTTTCTGGGCAGTGGTGCTGCAGATTGTGGTGCTGGACGCGGTCTTCTCGCTGGATGCGGTGATTACCGCCGTAGGTATGGTGAATCACCTGCCGGTGATGATGACCGCCGTGGTGATTGCCATGGGGGTGATGCTGCTGGCGTCTAAACCGTTAACCAACTTTGTTAACGCGCATCCGACCGTAGTGGTGCTCTGTCTGAGCTTCCTGTTAATGATCGGTCTGTCGCTGGTGGCAGAAGGCTTTGGTTTCCATATTCCTAAAGGCTACCTCTATGCGGCGATTGGCTTCTCAATTCTGATTGAGCTGTTCAACCAGATTGCACGTCGTAACTTTATTCGCCATCAGTCAAATCGTCCAATGCGTGAGCGTACCGCAGAGGCCATTCTGCGCCTGATGGGCGGCCGTAATCGTGCGCTGGCATCCAGCAATGGCAATAGCAGCGGTAACACCAGCACCAGTGAAGAGTCTGCGCTGACGGAAGCGATGCCGCAGGAAGCGTTTAAAGATGAAGAGCGTTACATGATTAATGGTGTGCTGACCCTGGCTTCCCGCTCGATTCGCAGCATTATGACGCCGCGCGGTGATATCTCCTGGGTCGATGCGAATCGTCCGGTGGATGAGATTCGCGGTCAGCTGCTGGATACGCCTCACAGCCTGTTCCCGGTCTGCCGGGGTGAACTGGATGAAATTGTTGGCGTGGTGCGCGCCAAAGAGCTGCTGGTGGCGCTGGAGCAGGGTGTTGATGTGGCGACCTTCGCGGCGAATACACCGACCATTGTGGTGCCGGAGACGCTGGATCCGATCAACCTGCTTGGCGTGCTGCGTCGTGCTAAAGGCAGCTTCGTGATCGTCACCAATGAGTTTGGCGTGGTGCAGGGTTTGATTACGCCGCTGGACGTGCTGGAAGCGATTGCGGGTGAATTCCCGGATGAAGACGAAACGCCTGATATTGTTGCAGATGGCGATGGCTGGTTAGTGAAAGGCGGAACCGATCTGCACTCGCTGCAGCAGTTACTCGACTTCCATGAGCTGGTCGATCCGACAGAAGATCACGCCTCGCTGGCGGGCCTGCTGATTGAACAGAAAGGGCAGTTACCGCTTCCTGGCGAGGTGATTGATATTACGCCGCTGCACTTCCAGATTATCGAAGCGACGGATTACCGTATCGATCTGGTGCGTGTCACCAAAGATAAACCGCATGACGAAGAGGAAGAGGGTTAACGCTTCCCGTTGTTGCTGAGGCGCTGCCGGTATTACCGGCCGCGCTGAATCTCTCTGACAGCCGCTGCTGAAACGCCGCGGCTGTTTTTTTGTGGGGAAGTCGTATAAGGGCGGAACGGCGCTGACGCGGCAGTTAACGGTGCGTATCAGCCTGATGCAGCGTCAGCCAGGCTGGAAAATCTTCCAGCGGCATCGGGCGGGCAAAATAGTAGCCCTGCAGATGATCCACACCGCGTTCGCGCAGATAAGCTGCCTGTTCAGCCGTCTCTACCCCTTCGGCGACCAGACTGATATTCAGGCGCTGGGCCAGCGAAATCACCATATCCGTTACCGTGGCGTTAATGGCATCCGTACCGATGGCCGCTGTGAAAATCTTGTCGATTTTGAGCACGTCTGGCTGTAAATCTTTCAGGTAGGAGAGCGAGCTGTGACCGGTGCCAAAGTCATCAATCGCCAGCCGGACGCCAATGTCGTGCAGTTGTGCAATCACCGACTGATCGACGACCGGCAGGGCATCCCGTTCAGTGAGTTCCACCACCAGTTGCGGCACCGGACTGGCAGGCCACCACAGGTTCTGCAAATCTTCCAGAATGGCGCGGTCGCGGAAATGACTGGCGGCCACATTGATGGCGATATGAAAGGCGGGATCATTGGGCAACTGAGGCAGATGCCTTACTACCTCGTTCAGCACAAAGCGCGTCAGCGGCTTGATCAGGTTCTGGCGCTCGGCCAGCGGAATAAAGACATCCGGTGCGATCCAGCCCTGTCGGGCGTTATGCCAGCGCAGCAGTAATTCTATCCCGTCACACCCGCCGCTTTTGCTGTTGATCAGCGGCTGACAATAGACCATAAACTCACGGGCCGTGATGCCATAACTGATTTGCCAGCTAAGGCTCATGCGATTTGCCGTCGCAAGCCAGATAATATAGCCCATCAGCAGGCTCAGCAGCAGCGCCAGCGGCAACTGTGAGGGAAGTGTCGCCAGCGCCAGCCGTGTCGGCGAAGGGCCATAGAGGGTAAGGGTAAACGGGTAGCGCAGCGAGCCCTGCTCGTAGCTCACTTCGTCATCTGCCGGCACCGTTGGCTGTATCAGCGGATTGCCATATTCCAGGCTCTCACCATTGACGTTAAACACGGCGCGTTCCACCCAGGGCAGTTGGGGTTCCAGCAGATAATTGCTCATCATTTCAATGTTGATGACCTGCAATATTCCCGACCGGTTATCCAGACTTTTTGGCGTCCATAGCAGTAAGACCGGCGAGCCTTTCAGCAGATACTGGTCGGTTGACAGGGTCATACGCTGGCTGTTGAAGGCAAGGTCAGGATAAGTCTGGCTGAAAGGGATATTGCGCGAGCCGTAAATACTGGAGCAGTAAAGCATGTCGTTTTCGACCAGTAGAATGGCACGAACCGTCTGCAGTGATGAAATTTTTTCGACGAGCGGAAAACGCACGTCCTGACAGGGAACGCCTACCAGCCCCAGCGTATTATTGGCTGAAACCTCCAGCGGTGAAAACATCCTGTCAAACCGCATAATCGCTTTGTCGGCAAAAGCCATCGCCTGCTGTTCAATACGTGACTTCTCTTCGATATAGCGAAAGGCCAGCGTTAATATCAGCATTACGGTGGCGATTGACAGGGCGATCAGCAAACGCTTGCGCCTGAATTGTCCAACAAATTGCTGGGCCATAAACATCAGTATCCACCTTCCCAAAAAGCCAGAAAAAAGCAAAAAATACGGGGTTAGTATCGGCACGGCCAGATCAATATTGAGGCCGGAATGCAGAAAAGCGGGTCTGGAAAGCTGCGCAGACCGGACGGCTGCGCGGAAAACACTCTACCGTTTAAACCTGCGCTGAGATAGCGCAGGATGCGGATTTTATTACGTTTGCATGTTATTTAAACGATTAAACGTTTCGCTTAGTCACACTGAACTTTAATCGCCAGACCGCCACGGGAAGTTTCACGGTATTTCGCGTTCATATCCTTGCCGGTCTCATACATGGTCTCAATAACCTTATCCAGCGAGACGCGGGGTTCACTGGTGCGACGGAGTGCCATACGCGCCGCGTTAATGGCTTTTACCGAGGCGATAGCATTACGTTCAATGCAGGGAACCTGAACCTGACCGGCCACGGGGTCACAGGTCAGTCCAAGGTTATGCTCCATGCCGATTTCAGCGGCGACGCACACCTGCTCCGGGCTACCGCCCAGCAGCTCTGCCAGACCAGCGGCCGCCATCGAACAGGCGACACCCACTTCACCCTGGCAGCCCACTTCCGCGCCTGAAATAGAGGCGTTCATTTTGTACAGCACGCCTATAGCGCCAGAGGCGAGGAAATAGCGCAGGAAAATATCGGGCGTCACCGGCTCGATAAAGTGATCGTAGTAAGCCAGCACTGCAGGCACGATACCGCAGGCACCGTTCGTCGGCGCGGTCACCACACGGCCACCCGCGGCGTTCTCTTCGTTGACCGCCAGGGCATACATATTGATCCAGTCGATAACAATCATCGGATCGCTGGAGTGCTTGGTGGAGGAGGTCAGCAGGCGACGCAGGGAGGCGGCTCGACGGGGTACGCGCAGCGGTCCGGGCAACACGCCTTCAGTATTCAGACCGCGATCAATACAGGCCTGCATGGTCTGCCAGATGTGGGTGAAATAGGCATGAATCTCGTCGCGGCTATGCAGTGCCAGCTCATTTTTCATCACCAGACCCGACAGCGACAGACCGGTTTCGCGGCAGTGCGCCAGCAGATCTTTGGCGGAGTGGAACGGCCAGGGCACAGAGACTTCATCCAGTGCCGACTGACCGAAGTGCTCTTCATCCACAATAAATCCGCCGCCCACAGAGTAATAGGTTTTCGACAGGATCAGCAGGTCGCCCGCGAATGCCAGCAGGCGCAGGCCATTTTCATGCAATGAGAGGTTCTCACTGCGGAACACCATGCCGCCTTCACGCGGGAAATCGACTTCATGCGCGCCTTTCGCCAGCAGCAGTCGCTCACGCTGTTCGACATCTTTAATGAAAGCGGGGATCGCATCGATATCCACCGTGTCCGGCGATTCGCCCGCCAGACCCATAATAATGGCGATATCCGTGTGGTGGCCTTTACCGGTCAGAGACAGAGAACCGTAAACATCCACGGCGATCCGGGTGACCTCCTGCAGCTTTTCCTGTTCGCACAGCAAATCCACAAATTGTTTACCCGCTTTCATCGGGCCGACAGTATGCGAACTCGAGGGGCCAATGCCCACTTTGAACATGTCGAAAACACTAATCACAGGTGACACTCCTCACATTTATTCTCAGTCTGCCGGGGCAGTTTATGGCGCCCATAGTAATGGTCATGCACCGGAAAAGAGCAGCTTTTCGCATGAAATAAACTTATCAAAACAGATAGAAAAAATTATAGCGCAGCCCGGCAGGTCGCTGATGGGCTGGAAGGGAATAAAAAAGAGGAAGAAAGGTCTCAGAAGGCGATCTGCGTACTCAGTGAACGGATAATTCCTGCTGTCATGCCCCACACCAGATAATCCTGATAGCGCGACAGCCAGACCGGATGGCGTACACCCGCCCGATGCACCTCCAGCGCGCTGTAGCGGCTGAGCTGCAAAGCCTCGGCCAGTGGCATCTCGAAGGCACTGCTCACCTCATCCGGATTAATCGTTAAGCGCAGGTCGGCCGGAATAATGCCCAGCACGGGTGTCACCTGAAAGCCGGTGCTGCTGGTGACAGCGGGCAGCGCGCCTAATATCTCGACCTGATGTGGATCGATACCGACCTCTTCCTGCGCTTCACGCAGGGCGGTGGCGATCAGCGAGGCGTCGGTGTCATCCTGCATCCCGCCGGGAAAGGCGACCTGTCCGGCGTGTTTGCGCAGGGCGTGCGAGCGCTGCGTCAACAAAAGCCCCGGTTCATGGCGGGCTATAATCGGCACCAGCACCGCGGCATGACGTCCGGAGAGATGCTGCGTGCTGCGGGCCGGCTGCTGCAGCAGAAAACGGCTGCGAAAAACCTCAAGCGTCAGTGCCAACTGAACCTCCTGTCTGTTCCAGTGCCGGTAAAATCCGGCTGACTTTATCGAGCGTTTCCTGATATTCCGCTTCAGCATCGCTGTCTGCTACCAGGCCGCCACCCGCGGCACAGTAAAGCTGTTGGCCTTCGGCGATCAGCGTGCGGATCGTGATACTGGTGTCCATCCGGCCACACAGGCTGAGATAGCCGATACTGCCGCACCAGGCATTGCGCCGCTGCGGCTCCAGCTCATCAATAATCTCCATCGCCCGAATTTTGGGCGCACCGGTTATCGAGCCGCCCGGAAAACAGGCGCGCAGCAGATCGGTGGCCTGCAGGGTGTCAGGCAACTGTGCGCGCACCGTGCTCACCAGATGATGGACGGCGGGGAAGGGTTCAACCACAAACAGTTCAGGCACCGTGACCGAGCCGGGCTGCGCCACGCGGCCAATATCGTTGCGCAGCAAATCGACAATCATCAGGTTTTCAGCCCGATCTTTCTCCGCATGGCGCAGTGCCTCAGCCTGTTGCGCATCGGCAATCGGATCGGCACAGCGTGGCCGGGTACCTTTAATCGGTCGGGTTTCAATCTGGTTTTGATTCAGCGACAGAAAGCGCTCCGGCGACAGGCTGAGAATCGCACTTTCCGGCAGGCGCAGAAACGCGCTGAACGGCGCCCGGTTAGCCGCGTTAAGCAGAGTAAACGCCTGCCACTCATCACCCTGATAACCGGCCTGAAAACGCTGCGCCAGGTTAACCTGATAACAGTCACCGGCCTGAATATAGGCCTGAACCGCGGCAAAGCGTGCGGCGTAATCGGCATAGCTCAGATTGGAGCGCCAGCGGCTGGTCAGTGAAAAGGGCACGATTTCACGCGCGGGCCACTGCGCCAGCCAGGCGGCGCGCGCTTCAGCGTTCTTCAACGCCACCAGCGTCAGGGTTTGCTGATGATGATCGGCAATCAAGGCCCAGTCATAGATCCCCACCGCCATGTCCGGCGTGGTGAGATCGGCTGTGGCTTTTTGGGGCAGTGACTCAAACCGGCGGCCCAGGTCATAACCAAACAGGCCCAGCGCACCGCCCTGAAACGGCAAAGCCTCACTGGCTGTGGGTCTGATGCCCAGCGCATCACACTGCTGCTGCACCAGCAGCAAGGGATCCGCGGTCGATTCGGTGGTGCCGGTCGTGTCGCTGATGGTCGTGATCGGCCCGCGGGTCACCAGGGTGACGCGGGGATCGGCGGTCAGAATGTCGAAGCGGTTGTCGCTGTGGCTGGCCTGCGCGGAGGAGAGCAGCATCGCCCACGGCAGATGGGCAAGGGTGGCAAAACGCTGTGTCAGCGCATCCGGGGTATAATCAAGCGTGAGGGTTTCAACAATCATCAGGCAGACAAATCAGAAAGCAAAGAGGCGGTCAGACTGACATATTTTTTCCCGACTGGCACCTGTTAGTTCCGCATGGGATACTGTCTGCCCCAACGCAGGAGTAGAACATGTTTATTGGATTACCGGCTCTCTCACATGAGCAGCAACAGCAGGCCGTTGAACGTATTCAGGAGTTGATGACGGGTGGTTTATCGAGCGGTGAAGCGATCGCCCAGGTGGCGCAGGAAATCCGTCAGAATCACAAGGGCGAACAGATTCGGGCGTTATTCGACGACGAAGATGAAGAAAACGAAGAGGAATAACACCCGACATCGTTAACGTGCAGCGATTATTTTAATTTCGATTTTGTACTTTGGATTCAGCAGGCCGGCCTGAACGGTGCAGCGCACCGGCGCATTACCCGGTGAGACCCAGGCGTCCCAGGCCCGGTTCATGGCGGGGAAATCGGCTTTATCCACCAGAAACAGCGTCGCATCCAGGATCTTACTTTTATCACTGCCGAGGCGAATCAGGATCGCGTCAATGACCGCCAGCGCATTGGCGGTCTGCGCTTCTGCGTCGGCATCCAGATTCTCAGGCACACTGGTGTAATAGATGGTGTCGTTGTGGATCACAGCTTCGGACATACGATGTTCCGGGTCAATGCGGGTAATACTCATCGGTTTCTCCCTGGTTAAGTGCGCATTAGCCTGGCACACTCCCGACATCGCTGTCACGCCTTACGCCTTACAGGCAGCGTTGCACAATCGCCTGTCTGTCCGCTATTACCTGAGGAGCCATACGGAAGGTCGTGAAATATTTTACCTTTGCCCCTTTTCTGTGGGGAGAGATATCCGCAAAAATCGAATCTTCCCAGGTAAAGACGCTGATCTCGTTGCCGTTCGGCTGGGTGTGGGTGGTGTTATCTCTGGCAATAACGCTGGTGGTTGACCAGCCACGATAAATACAGTCGCTGAGCTGAGGGACGGTACGGGTGCTTTGACCCTGAAAAACGGGTGGCTGCAGACGAGCCTGATCAGAAGTGGGAGCCTGGCAGCCGCAAAGCAGCAGCACGCCAGCCAGAGAGCCGATGCGGTAATAGTTCATAACATGCCTCCGCCTGAGTCAGGCAGTCGGGTTAAGGCCATCTGCATAACATCGCCTGAACGACAATGTTAAGCCAGTCTCAGCACGTCAGCTTACGGGTGCCACATCCCAACAGTAAGCTGATTTAATCATTATAAGCCGGGCCTTTGTTTCCTCGCTGCGTTCCTCTGCATTTGCTAACTGCATCACACTGTCGGGCTGGCAGCTTTCAGGGTGGAGGGCGATTGCCGCTCCTGCTGCCAGCCCTGACAGGCGGGCAACGGGACAGAATTCAGGACAGTGCCGGCTTAAAAATGTTATAAATCAGCCGTAAAATCGCGCCACTGGATGAGGATGAGAGCATGGCGAATACGCAGTATCTTTTTTGGGTTATGGCTGGCGCACTGACGCTGCTGTTTATTGTTATCGCGGCGTTTGTGGGTTTATCCAAAGGCACTAAGCCAGGCGTGATCACCTTTGCGGTGCTGTTTATCATCATGCTGGCGGGTGCGCTCTACATACGCCATTAGCGCCATGCGGTGAGTTCATTTTCAGTCTATTACAGCAATTTTACGCCTGGCTCACACTTCAGGCGGAAAATATGCGGCCGGTGGTGACAGTTAACTATGCTCAGTTGAAATAGCAGCACTGCTATTTATCACCGGAGGTAATTATGTCTGAACGTCCTGATTATGATGAACCGTTGCCAGATGATGCTGAGATCTATCCGGAAGATGAAGAAGAGGATGAGGAGGACGATCCGTTAGAAAAGGATGTTTAACCGTCTCAAAGGGATAGTTGTCGAGGTGCCTTTCTTCTGATTCAGGCTTACACCGCAAAACCGCCAGTCGTGCAGTTTTGCGGTTTCTCACTTCTGTAGCCTGCACCGATTCACCTCTTTCTGTGCTGTTTTCTCTCTGAGCCTGCCGACCCATTTTTTCTTCAGGTTTGTTGCTGAGTCGATTTCCTGAAGCAGGAAGTCCATATTAATGATCGTAAAAATCGTTATTTGAAATAAAAAATCTACAAGTAATATTTATTAAATTAACATCGATAGAAATTATCTACTCATTATTCATTCCTGTTTTAATTAACCGCATTTTGTCATCTTGCTGACGCAAAGCTGAGAGGAATAGTATTCCAGCCGCACATTAGCTTATTAAGCAGGGATAAAATGAAACAACTAAAAATGTTAAGTCTGGTTATAGCGATTTCGTCTGTCAGCGCAGCAGGTGCCGCGGAGCCGCACTGGACCTATGAAGGCAAAGCCGGTCCGGCGCACTGGAGTGAACTGACCAGCGACTTCCATATGTGTCACGAAGGCAAGTCACAGTCGCCCATTAATATTACAAATCCGATCGAGGGACATTTACAGCCACTTGATCTGGCTTACCACACATCCGCTGAGAAGGTGATTAACAACGGTCACACCATTCAGGTAACGGTTGATGAGGAAGATGACTTTGTGCTGGATGGTGAAAAATTCACACTGCGTCAGTATCATTTTCATACACCGAGTGAAAACCAGATTAACGGAGAAACTTTTCCGCTTGAAGCCCACTTTGTTCACAGCAAAGAGGATGGCGATCTCGCCGTGGTCGCGGTGATGTTTAAGGTTGGTAAAGAGAATCCGGCACTGGTGCCCTTAATTGACGCAATGCCGAAAGAGGAAAACAAACAGGTAAACATTAACCGGCAGGTAGATTTGCGCGCACTCTTTCCCAGAGACCTGCACTACTATCGCTTCAGTGGTTCACTTACGACGCCACCCTGCAGCGAAGGTATTCGCTGGCTGGTGCTGAAAGAGCCGGTTACGCTCTCTCAGGCGCAGCTCGACGCCTTTAAACAGGCACTGAAAACCACCAATAATCGTCCGCTGCAGCATCTGAATGGCCGGATGATTGTGCAGTAATAACGGTTTTTAGCGCTTCTTCTGCCTGTGCAATTGACTGATATGTCATCAGGCATATCGGCAACGCGACGGGTTTTTTTCAGGCGGCTTCGGGCCGCCTTTTCTGTGCCTGTCAGCTGTAAATCGGGCTGATATAAGAGGGTGTTGGTATCGGCATGAGAATTATAAGTTTTTGATATTTTTCGATTTTGCTTTGTTAATCCAATACTGACATAATTACAGTGTTTTTGCCGTTTTTAGTGAGGGTATGTGGCAGACGATTTTGCAGTGGATGGCGCGCTGGCGCTGGCGATCGCAGGCTTTAAGCCGCGTGAAGCACAACGTGAGATGGCGCAGGCGGTATCTGAAGCCGTAAAACAGCAGGGTGAACTGGTGGTCGAAGCCGGTACCGGTACCGGAAAAACTTATGCCTACCTGGCACCCGCTTTACGGGCTGGTAAAAAAGTGATTGTCTCCACTGGATCCAAAGCGCTGCAGGATCAGCTCTATGCCCGCGATCTGCCCACGATGATCAAGGCGCTGAAGTTCAAAGGTAAAACCGCCTTACTGAAAGGGCGCTCCAACTATCTCTGTCTGGAACGTATGGAACAGCAGTCGATGGCGGGCGGCGATCTCACCGCGCAGGGGCTGACTGACCTGGTGACGCTGCGCAGCTGGTCATCACAGACGGAAGATGGTGACATCAGCAGCTGTGCGGGCGTCACCGAAGACAGTCCGGTCTGGCCGCTGGTGACCAGCACCAACGATAACTGCCTCGGCACCGACTGCCCGCGCTATAAAGAGTGCTTCGTGGTCAAAGCGCGTAAGCGCGCCATGGACGCCGATGTGGTGGTCGTGAACCACCATCTCTTTCTTGCCGACCTGGTGGTGAAAGAGGGCGGCTTCGGCGAACTTATTCCCGAAGCGGATGTGATGATCTTCGACGAAGCTCATCAGTTGCCTGACATCGCCAGTCAGTATTTTGGTCAACAGCTTTCCAGCCGTCAGTTACTCGATCTCGCCAAAGATATCATTACCGCCTACCGCACCGAAGTTCGCGATGCCCAGCAGCTGCAGAAATCCGCTGACCGCCTGGCGCAATGCGCGCAGGATTTCCGCCTGTCACTGGGCGATCCCGGCTATCGCGGAAATCTGCGCGAGCTGCTGAGCGATAATCAGATTCTGCGTATGTTCACCCTGCTGGATGATGCACTGGAGCTCTGCTATGACGTCATCAAACTCTCGCTGGGTCGCTCAGCTCTGCTGGATGCCGCCTTTGAGCGCGCCGCACTCTACCGTACCCGGTTAAAACGGTTACGGGCGATTAACGAGCCGGGCTACAGCTACTGGTATGAATGCACTTCCCGCCACTTTATCCTGGCGCTCACGCCGCTATCGGTAGCGGAACGCTTCCGTGAGGTGATGGATAACCGCAAGGCCGCATGGATTTTCACCTCGGCCACCCTGGCGGTAGATGAGAAAATGGCCCACTTTGCCGAACGGCTGGGTGTCAATGCGGCAAAGAGCCTGATCCTGAACAGTCCGTTTGACTTTGCGAAGCAGGCTTTGCTCTGTGTACCACGCAATCTCCCGGAACCTAACCGTCCCGGTGGCGCGCGCCAGCTGGCCGCAATGATGAAACCGTTGATCGATGCGAATAAAGGCCGCTGTTTCTTCCTCTGTACTTCGCATCTGATGATGCGAGAGCTGGCCGCAGAGTTTCGCGCCTCGATGACACTGCCGGTGCTGGTGCAGGGTGAAACCAGCAAAGGTCAGTTACTGAAGCAGTTTATCGAGAAGGGTAATGCTCTGCTGGTGGCGACCAGCAGCTTCTGGGAAGGCGTGGATGTGCGGGGTGATGCGCTGTCCCTGGTGATCATCGACAAACTACCGTTCACCTCACCGGAAGATCCGCTGCTAAAAGCCCGAATGGAAGATTGCCGGATTCGCGGCGGCGATCCCTTTGCGGATGTGCAGTTGCCGGATGCGGTGATTACCCTGAAGCAGGGTGTAGGCCGTCTGATCCGTGATACGGACGATCGTGGTGTGCTGGTCATTTGCGATCAGCGTCTGGTCTCACGGCCTTATGGCGCACTGTTTCTTAACAGCCTGCCGCCGACGCCGCGCACCCGCGACATTGCTCAGGCCATCGCCTTTATCCGCCAGCAACCCGAACCAGACGCGTAATTTTATGCTAAGATGCGCGCCGTTTTCTTTCTTCTGAGGTAGTCATGTCAGCCCGAATTTTAGCGCTGGATACGGCGACAGAAGCCTGTTCAGCCGCCTTGCTGAATCAGCAACAGATTGATGCCCGATTCGAGATTGCTCCGCGCGATCATACGCAGCGTATTCTGCCGCTGGTCGAGGAACTGCTGCTGGCGCAGCAATTGGAACTGACCGAACTGGACGCGCTCGCCTTTGGCCGGGGTCCTGGCAGTTTTACCGGCGTGCGGATCGGTATTGGTATTGCTCAGGGCCTGGCACTGGGCGCATCACTGCCGATGATCGCCGTTTCCACCCTGGCGACGCTGGCGGAAGGGGCCTGGCGTCTGCACGGTGCAACCCGGGTGTTAACCGCTATCGATGCGCGAATGGGCGAGGTTTACTGGGCCGAATATCAGCGTGATGAGCAGGGTGTCTGGCAGGGTGAAGCCAGCGAATGCGTGCTGTCCCCTGAGGCAGCACTCACCCGGATGCAGGCGCTCTCTGGCGACTGGATGACCGCCGGCACCGGCTGGCAGGCCTATCCTGCCCTGCAGCAGGGACACGATCTGACCCTGAACACCAGCGACGTTACTTTGCCTGCCGCACAGGATATGCTGCCACTGGCGATGCTTGCGCTGGCGCAGGGGAATACGTTGCTGCCGGAGACGGCGGAGCCGACGTATCTGCGTAATGAAGTCGCCTGGAAAAAATTACCTGGCCGGTAAAATACACGCAACTTATTGTTATGCATCCAGTCTAACGCTTTACCTAACGGGAGAACGTCTATGTCGTCAATGTGTGGTAAAGGGCTTTCAGGTCTGCTGCTGACCTGTGTGCTGGCGTTAACCGGTTGTGTCTCCATTCCTGACACACTGCAGGGCAGCTCACCTCAGCCACAGCAGGATCTGTTGCGGGTGATGAGCGATCCTTCGCTCTTTGTCGGGCAGGAATCGCGCTTTGGCGGCAAGGTAGTGAATGTCACTAACCTGAACGGCAAAACCCGGCTTGAGATTGCGGCACAACCGCTGGATGAGAGCGCCAGACCGCGTCTGGGGGCGGCCTCGGTTGGCCGGATTTATGCAGACATTCACGGCTTTGTTGATCCGGTGGATGTCAGAAACCAGTACGTTACCGTGCTGGGTACGCTGAAGGGCACGGAGCAGGGTAAAATTGGTGAGGCCGATTACAAATTTGTGGTCATTGATGTGCGCGGTTATCAGCGCTGGCGCATTGCCCAGCAGGTAACCGCACCGCCACAGCCGATGGATCCCTGGATCTGGTATGGTCCGACCCGTCATCGCGGCGGATACTGGGGACCTAATCCCTACTGGGGAATGGTCAACACCGGACCCTCAGAGGTGCAGACCATCCTGACCGAATAAGTGTAAACATGATTTATCCAGCCCGGTCGCGGCGCTCGCTACCGGGCTTTTTATTGGCCTGTTTTCCCGGCACGAAATTTAGTGATGCACTTCGCAACCTCAACATGCCGAAACAGGCAAACTGGTACAATCAGTTAAAATATTGTTAACAAACCAGATTGGCTGAGGCGGCGATGGAAATACAACATAATTATCGGGGTGGATCCTTGAATAAGGTTTGGCTGAAACGCTACCCGGCAGATGTACCTGCCGAAATAAGTGCAGATCGTTACACCTCGCTGGTGGATCTTTTTGAGCAGGCAGTAAAACGCTACGCCGATCAACCCGCATTTCTGAACATGGGTCAGAAGATGAGTTATCGTCAGCTGGAAGAGAAGAGCCGTGCCTTTGCTGCTTATCTCCAGCATCAGCTGGGCCTGAAAGCAGGTGATCGGGTGGCGCTGATGATGCCTAACTTACTGCAGTATCCGGTGGCCCTGTTTGGTGTACTGCGTGCCGGTATGGTCGTGGTCAATGTGAATCCGCTCTACACGCCGCGTGAGCTGAAGCATCAGCTCAATGACAGTGGTGCCAGCGCCATCGTTATTGTCTCAAATTTTGCGCATACCCTGGAAAAAGTGGTGGCTGAAACCGCTGTGCGGCATGTCATCCTGACCCGGATGGGCGATCAGCTGGCACCGATAAAAGCCACACTGGTTAATTTTGTTGTCAAGTATGTGAAGAAGCTGGTGCCCAAATACCATTTACCCGGCGCCATTTCGTTTCGTCAGGTGCTGGAAGTGGGTGCCACGCTCAATTATCAGCGACCGACTGTCTCGAATGACGATCTTGCCTTCCTGCAATACACCGGCGGCACCACCGGCGTGGCGAAAGGGGCAATGCTGACCCATCGCAACATGCAGGCGAATCTGGAGCAGACCCGTGCGACATACGGTAAGGTACTGCGTGACGGAAAAGAATTTGTTGTCACCGCGCTGCCGCTTTACCACATCTTCGCTTTAACCGTGAATGGCCTGCTGTTCCTGGAGCTGGGCGGTCAGAATCTGTTAATCACTAATCCCCGCGATATTCCCGGCTTCGTTAAAGAGCTGGGTAAAGTTCCGTTTACCGCGATTACCGGCGTGAACACGCTGTTTAATGCGCTGCTCAACGATGAGCAGTTCAATAAACTCGATTTTTCAACGCTGCGCCTCTCTGCGGGTGGCGGAATGGCAGTGCAGAAAGTGGTGGCTGAGCGCTGGGAAAAGCTCACCGGACACTATCTGCTGGAAGGCTACGGCCTGACCGAATGTTCGCCGCTGGTATCCGTCAATCCGTATGACATCAGTTGCCATACGGGCAGTATCGGCCTGCCGGTTCCTTCGACCGACGTACGCATTCTCGATGATGCCGGAAACGAAGTAGTGCCGGGGGAGCCGGGCGAACTCTGTATCAGCGGTCCGCAGGTGATGCTGGGCTATTGGCAGCATCCGGAAGCAACAGCGGAAGTGCTGAAAAATGGCTGGCTCCACAGCGGTGATATTGTTACCGTTGACCAGGAAGGGTTCATTCGCATCGTTGACCGCAAAAAAGATATGATTCTGGTCTCCGGTTTTAATGTCTATCCGAATGAGATCGAAGATGTACTGATGCAGCACCCGAAAGTGCGTGAAGCCGCGGCAATTGGCGTGCCCAGCGACCTGTCAGGCGAAGCAGTAAAAGTCTGCATCGTGAAAAAAGAGGCGTCGCTGACCAAAGAAGAGGTGCTCGATCACTGTCGCCGCCAGCTGACCGGTTACAAGGTGCCAAAAATCATTGAGTTTCGTGATGAGTTACCGAAAACCAACGTCGGAAAGATCCTGCGACGTGAGCTGCGCGACGAGGCGAAGCCCGGCGCGAACTGAATCTGTATAAGAATTGAGGTTGAACGCCGGCATGTCCGGCGTTTTTATTGTTTTTAACATGGAGCGCCGCGCGTTGTTGGCTGCGGTGGAAATCAGACGTGAATTATTCCCTTATCGACCAGGATGAACAACTGGCTGACGTGTGTCAGAAAGCCCGCCAGCATACAGCGGTGGCACTGGACACCGAATTTGTCCGCACCCGCACCTACTACCCTCAGCTTGGCCTGATCCAGCTGTTCGACGATCACCAGCTGGTGCTGATTGACCCGCTGAATATCCGTGACTGGTCACCCTTTATTGCGCTGCTGACCGACACCCGCGTGACTAAATTTCTGCATGCCGGAGGGGAAGATCTGGAAGTCTTCCTGCACCGTTTCGGCGTGCTGCCGACGCCTATGATTGACACTCAGATTCTGGCAGCCTTCTCCGGCCAGCCACTTTCCTGGGGCTTTGCTTCCATGGTGGCGCATTTTACCCAGGTCGAGCTGGATAAAAGTGAATCCCGTACCGACTGGCTGGCGCGCCCTCTGACCCAGCGTCAGTGCGAGTATGCGGCGGCGGACGTTCACTATCTGCTGCCGATTGCCCGTCAGTTGATGATCAACACGGAAGAGGCTGGCAACATGGCGGCGGCACTCAGTGAGTGCGATAACCTCTGTCAGCGCCGTCTCGACAGCGTGGCACCGGATGAAGCCTGGCGGGATATCACCAATGCCTGGCAACTGCGTCCGCGTCAGCTGGCGGCACTGCAGCGGCTGGCGGCCTGGCGTCTGAAACTGGCGCGTGAAAAAGATATGGCGGTGAATTTTGTGGTGCGCGAAGAGCATCTGTGGAAAGTGGCGCGCTTTATGCCTGGCTCTCTGGGGGAGCTGGATCATCTGGGGCTGTCAGGCCACGAAATCCGTTTCCACGGCAAAACGCTGGTGGCGCTGGTGGCCGAAGCGGAGGCGCTTGACGAGAATGAACTGCCGGCACCGCTGGGCAATCTGATCGACCATCCGCACTATAAGCAGGTGTTTAAGGCGATGAAGGCGCTGGTGCAGCAGGTCAGTGAGCAGAGCGGATTCAGTCAGGAGTTACTGGCGTCACGACGTCAGATTAATCAGGTATTAAGCCAGCACTGGGGCCTGAAGCCACAGGGACGTCAGCCGGAATTACTCACCGGATGGCGGGGCGAACTGCTGAAACCCGGCATTGAGGAGATTCTTGCGGGTTGTTAACCGGTTAAACTTCCCCTGCCACTGCGCAGGGGAAATTCAGGAAACGGTCAGCGTCATTTAGTCACTTCATCCGTTTCTGGCAGCGTGACGTTCAGCTCCAGAATCGAGATGTCATCACCTTTCTGATCGAGCTGTACCGTGACCATTTCCGGATCGATCTTCACATATCTGCAAATCACTTCCAGAATGTCGCGCTTAAGTTGCGGAAGATAGTGGGGCTCACTGTCGCCCCTTCTCCGTTCTGCCACGATAATCTGCAGCCGTTCCTTGGCTATGTTGGCAGTGTTCTTCTTCCGGGATAAAAAGAAATCAAGTAATGCCATGGTTTATCCCCCGAACAGGCGTTTCAGGAAACCCTTCTTCTCTTCTTCGATAAAGCGGAAGGGGCGTACTTCGCCGAGTAACCGTTCAACGGTATCGGCATAGGCTTTGCCAGCATCAGATTCGCCGTCAAGAATCACCGGCTCACCCTGGTTAGAGGCACGTAACACCGATTGATCTTCAGGGATCACACCGACCAGAGGAATGCGCAGAATTTCCAGCACATCTTCCATGCTCAGCATATCGCCACGGTTTACCCGGCCAGGGTTGTAGCGGGTCAGCAGCAGATGCTCCTTCACCGGGTCCTGACTGTTTTCAGCGCGGCGGGATTTCGATGAGATGATGCCGAGGATACGGTCGGAGTCGCGGACAGAAGAGACTTCCGGGTTAGTGGTGATGATTGCTTCGTCCGCAAAGTAAAGTGCCATCAGTGCGCCCGTTTCAATCCCTGCCGGTGAGTCACAGACGATGAAGTCAAACTCCATTGCGGCCAGATCGTTCAGGACTTTCTCAACACCTTCACGGGTCAGCGCATCTTTATCGCGGGTCTGCGATGCAGGCAGAATGTAGAGCTGCTCAGTGCGTTTGTCGCGAATCAGCGCCTGGTTCAGCGTGGCATCGCCCTGGATAACGTTAACGAAGTCGTAGACCACACGGCGTTCACAGCCCATGATCAAATCCAGGTTACGCAGACCGATATCAAAGTCGATAACGACCGTCTTTTTGCCTTTCTGCGCTAAACCGGTGGCGATGGCCGCGCTTGACGTGGTCTTACCAACGCCCCCTTTACCGGATGTAACTACAATAATGCGTGCCATAAATGTTGATTTCCTTAACAAAAGAAAAGGGGCCTAATTAAGTGTCTGGATAGTCAGCGCGCCATCCTGCAGGCACAGGCGCGCGGCTTTACCAAAAAATTCTTGCGGGATCTGATCCATGATCCAGTACTCTCCGGCAATCGAGACCAGCTCGGCAGCCAGGTTAGTACAGAAAATCTGGCAGTTGCGATCGCCGCTGGCACCTGCCAGAGCGCGACCGCGCATCATGCCGTAAATATGAATGTTGCCATCGGCGACCAGTTCGGCACCGGCACTGACGCTGCTTGTGATGATTAAGTCGGCGTCACGCGCATAAATCTGCTGGCCTGAGCGCACCGGCGTGTTCACGATGCGGGTTTTCGCTGCTGCCGTCTCGGTTACAACCGGCTGTGGTTCAGGAATGGGGGCCGGCTGCTGTGTCTCGGCGCGCGGTCTGGACTCTTTGCCTTCTGCCAGTACCGGCAGCCCTGCACGGGCGATCATGCGTTTCAAAGCATCATCTTTGCAGCCGCTTACGCCGACAATGCGTAAACCGGTAGCAAGAATGGCTTGCTGTAGCTGTTTCCAGTTAACATCGGCACTCAATGTGGCGACGTTTAGCACCACCGGGGCGTTTTTCAGGAAATCGGGAGCCTGGTCAATCTTGTCCTGGAGTGCCTTGCGAATCACCACAGGGTCATGGTGATGCAAATGGACGACAGACAGGGTGAAACTGCTACCTTTGAATTCGATTGGCGTTTGCGACATCTGTCCCGACTCAGTCCTGTTTTCACTACCGTTAACCCGGCGATGATAAAATCATCGCTGAAGCGCTAACGGTGAATATTCGAAGTTCTGCAAGCATGTTATAGTTACAGCTATATTCAGACAAGCCTCAACGCCGGTTAATTCGAGTAAAAAATATGTTTTGTGTGATCTACAGAAGCCCGTTACGTGACCAGACTTATCTCTATGTTGAAAAAAAGGACGATTTTTCGCGCGTTCCGGAAGAATTGCTGAAAGGATTTGGCAAGCCGCAACTGGCGATGGTGCTGAAGCTGGCGGACCGCGACAGGCTGGCTAACGCAGATATCAATAAAGTTAAGCAGGGATTGAGCGAGCAGGGTTATTATTTACAGCTTCCACCGCCGATTGAAAGTCTGCTAAAAATTCATTTAGAGGCCGATAAAAAAGTTTAACTCGGATTCTTCTGTAAATATAAATCCTGTCGGTGCGACACTGCAGGGTTAATATTGCTCTGAAGCTGCGCAAAATTAACGGCGCAGCTTATCTGTTTACCCCTGTTTAAATACCCAGTCCACATTTTCACACCTTATTTGTACGATTATTCAGCACGCCAGGGGCATCGTTTACGCTTTTTGACAAATTCCGCACCCCGGATGGTTAAAAGGATCTTATTATCACGCTCTGTTGCTGGCATTTCGATCAACGCATCAGCAAACATCAACCCGCCAGCCGCGCTGGCACAACACCTAACCTGAACAGGGGATGAGCATGTATCAGCATCATAACTGGCAAGGCGCTCTGTTAGATTTTCCGGTCAGCAAAGTGGTTTGCGTCGGCAGTAATTATGCAAAACACATTAAAGAGATGGGCAGTGCGACCCCAACCGAGCCGGTAATCTTTATCAAACCGGAAACAGCGCTATGTGATTTGCGCCAGCCGCTCTCTATTCCCGACGCCTTTGGCGAAGTTCATCACGAAGTAGAACTGGCGGTGCTGATAGGTGCGACGCTGAAGCAGGCGAGTGAAGAACACGTGGCTAAGGCGATTGCAGGCTATGGCGTGGCGCTGGATCTGACGCTGCGTGACCTGCAGTCCGGGTTGAAAAAAGCGGGCCAGCCATGGGAAAAATCCAAAGGCTTTGATAACGCCTGTCCCATCTCCGGTTTCATCCCGGTAGCCGAATTCAGTGATGATCCACAGAATGTCGAGCTTAAGCTGGTGGTAAACGGAGAAGTGCGTCAGCACGGCAACACAGCCGATATGATTCACAAAATTCTGCCGCTGATTGCACATATGAGCCACTATTTTACGTTGCGTGCAGGCGATGTCATTCTGACCGGGACACCTGAGGGTGTGGGTCCGATGCGCTCGGGTGACAAGCTGGACGTGTCGCTGGCGGGTCACGGCATCAGCACGCGCGTACTCTAAAAACTTGCATCACCGCAGCATAGGCTTTATAAGGTGCGTTTCAGGCACAACCCGGACAAATCATCATGACTGACACCCCTTTCTGGCAACAAAAACGCCTGGCACAAATGAGCAATGAGGAATGGGAATCCTTGTGTGATGGTTGTGGCCAGTGTTGCCTTAACAAGTTGCAGGACGCTGACACGGATGAGATTTACTTCACCAACGTCGCCTGCAATCAGCTCAATATTAAAACCTGCCAGTGCCGTAACTATGAACGCCGCTTCGAATTAGAAGAGGATTGCATCAAGCTTACGCGCGAAAATCTGACTACCTTCAACTGGCTGCCGCGCACCTGCGCCTACCGGTTGCTGGGCGAGGGCAAAGGATTGCCGGTCTGGCATCCGCTGCGGGCTGGTTCGAAAACCGCGATGCATGCGCAGCGAATTTCGGTGCGTTATATTGCAGTGCGGGAGAGTGAAGTGCGGGACTGGGAAGATCACATTATTGATCGTCCCGATCGCAACGGCTAAGCGCCACTGCCTCATCTGAAACGTAAAAAGGCTGCCACTGGCAGCCTTTTTTGATCTCAGCAACGTTTCGTGTCAGCGACTAAAGAGATCGCGACGCTTAGGTTTGAAAGGCTGGGCAATCAGTACCAGCACTGCGACCAGCAGATAACCGGCAAATACCCCTATCATCCACTGCGGCATGCTGAGCGTCAGGAAAGTCCAGCTACGTTCTGCGCAGTCACCGCTGGCCAGAAACACCGACGGCAGCCACTTATCCAGCGGTAATCCGCTGGGGAAACGGGCGGCAAAATCACAGGTAGTAAACGGGTTTGGATGCAGCTGAATCATCGTGTGTTCATAAGAGAGACGCAGACCCTCCCAGGCACTGTAGATCCATAACGCCAGAGCGCCCAGACGCAGCGGTGATTTCGGTGCAATCGCACCCACCAGACCCGCGCCCAGTACACCAAACAGCGCATTACGTTCATAAATACACATCACGCAGGGCTTTAGTCCCATCACGTGCTGAAAGAAGAGTGCCGTTAATTCCAGTGTAAGCGCTGTCAGTGCCAGTAATAACCAGGCTCCCCGACCACGAGAACATTGATTCAGATATCGCAACATATTGCATTCCCTGTAAACGTTAATGCCACGCAGTGTAAACCAAAAGCGCGGGCAAACCAGCTAGGGACAGGGAAAAATCGTGTGCAAACATGACCTGATTCTGATCCAGAGCAGGTTACATGAGGATAAGCGGAGGTCCTCAGGGTTTTGCCTGCTCAGTAAACAGCTTGAAGGTGGGGACGTTAAGAAAACCCGGCTGCGATCGACAGGAAGCGAAACGGCAAGCGCAGGCCATCCGGTACCAGCATGCTGTACTTTCAGGATGTTTTTCTGCTGGTTTTTGAGACTGAATGTTCCCGCGCAGAAAAACGTGCACCCGGCCGTTGCCTTATAACAGTTGCACTCGTCGCCAGCCAGTCTGAAATATGCGCCCGCGCCCGGTTTTAATGGTTACGCAGGCTATATCCGCTATAGGGCGTCTGGTATGATGAGTCCCCATCATGATTAGAAAAGCAACGAGAACACATTGCTATGGTTATAAAGGCTCAGAGTCCAGCGGGATTTGCTGAAGAGTATATTATTGAAAGCATCTGGAACAGTCGCTTTCCGCCCGGATCGATTCTTCCTGCTGAGCGTGAGCTTTCTGAATTGATTGGGGTGACACGCACTACATTGCGTGAAGTGCTGCAGCGTCTGGCACGTGACGGCTGGCTGACGATTCAGCACGGCAAACCGACGCGCGTGAACGATTTCTGGGAGACATCTGGCCTGAATATTCTGGAGACGCTTGCCCGCCTTGATCACGACAGTGTGCCGGTGCTGATTGACAACCTGCTGTCAGTCCGCAGCAATATTTCATCAATTTTTATCAGCCGTGCGCTGCGCCATCATCCGGACAAGGCGCGTGAAGTGCTGGAGACGGTAAGTGCCGCGGCCGATCAGGCGGATGCCTATACCGAACTCGACTATCGGGTGTTCCGCGGTCTGGCATTTGCATCAGGTAATCCGATTTACGGTCTGATCCTCAATGGCCTGAAAGGCCTCTATACCCGTGTAGGTCGTCACTACTTTTCCAGTGCGGAAGCGCGTCAGGTTGCGCGTGATTTCTATCTGACACTTCTGGCGCTGTGCGACAAAGAGCCAGGACAGGATGAGATTGTAGAGGTGGTGCGCAACTATGGCCGCCGCAGCGGCGAAATCTGGCACAGTATGCAGAAGAACCTGCCAGACGACCTCGGCAATAAGCGATAAAAAAACCGGACATCGCGTCCGGTTTTTTTATGTTTAGCCTGTCAGAGCGATGAACCGCGCGGCGGATTACGATCCAGTAACTCAACGCTGCCATCTTCGTTCTGCTGTTCCAGAATCACATCAAATCCCCACAGACGATGCACATGCTTCAGCACCTCGCGACGACTCTTATCGAGCGGCGTCCGGCTCTGCGGCACATAGCGCAGAGTCAGTGAACGGTCACCGCGCACATCCACGTTATAGACCTGAATGTTGGGTTCGAGATTACTCAGGTTGTACTGCGCAGAGAGCTGCTGGCGAATTGCCCGATAGCCTGCTTCATCATGAATAGCGGCGATTTCGAGATAGTTATTGCGGTCATCATCCAGCACGGTAAACAACCGGAAGTCACGCATCACTTTCGGCGACAGGAACTGGCTGATAAAACTCTCATCCTTGAACTCACGCATCGCAAAATGCAGCGTTTCCAGCCAGTCTGAACCGGCGATATCCGGGAACCAGTAGCGATCCTCTTCGGTCGGTGACTGACAGATGCGCTTAATATCCTGCATCATCGCAAAGCCTAAGGCGTAAGGGTTGATGCCGTTATACCACTGACTGTTATAGGGTGGCTGAAACACGACGTTAGTATGGCTGTGCAGGAACTCCATCATAAAGCGTTCAGACACTTTGCCTTCGTCATAGAGGTGATTCAGGATGGTGTAGTGCCAGAAGGTCGCCCAGCCTTCATTCATCACCTGGGTCTGTTTTTGCGGATAGAAATACTGGCTTACCTTGCGCACGATGCGCAGAATCTCACGCTGCCAGGGCTCCAGTAGCGGAGCGTTCTTCTCCATAAAGTAGAGCAGGTTTTCCTGCGGCTCAGAAGGGTAGCGCGCGGCTTCAAAGGCCACGGCTTCTGTTTCACGCCGTGGCAGCGTACGCCACAGGGTGTTCACCTGGCTCTGCAGATACTCTTCGCGGCTTTTCTGTCGCGCCTTCTCCTCCTGAAGGGAGATTTTTTGCGGGCGTTTATAGCGATCAACGCCATAATTCATCAGGGCATGGCAGGAGTCGAGCAGCCGCTCGACTTCTTCGACGCCATAGCGCTCTTCGCAGTCACTGATGTAGTTTTTGGCGAACAGCAGGTAATCGACAATCGATCCGGCATCCGTCCAGCTGCGGAACAGATAGTTATTCTTGAAGAAGGAGTTATGGCCATAACAGGCATGCGCCATCACCAGCGCCTGCATGGTCATGGTGTTCTCTTCCATCAGGTAGGCGATGCAGGGGTTGGAGTTGATAACGATTTCATAGGCCAGACCCTGCTGACCATGCTTATAGCGCTGCTCGGTCTCAATAAACTTTTTACCGAATGACCAGTGTGAATAGTTGATGGGCATGCCAACGCTGGAATAGGCATCCATCATCTGTTCTGAGGTAATCACTTCAATCTGGTGCGGGTAGGTATCAAGCCGGTACAGTTTAGCAACCCGGTCTATCTCTGCTAAATAGACATCAAGCAGTTCAAATGTCCAGTCTGGTCCGTCATTGAGTCGTTTGCTGTCTCTGATGGCTTCGTCAAAGATCGTCGTCATAGCGCACCTCTTTTTTGCAAACCGGCTGACCCGAAAGACAACCCGTTCTGGTTATTTAAGGCTTCATCCTGAAAAAGGGAACCCGAAAAAAACTGAGCGAACACAACAATGATAGCCCACTGTCGCTTATCCGAAATGCGAACTCAAACGAATTCTTTGGCACAAAATCATTCAGACAGATGCGGCAGAGAAATTAATAGCTTTTAATTCGAACGTTATTTTAAAACGCGGAATATCATCCTGTTTATAAGCAGAATGTATGGGGTTGAAGCATTCTCCTGCCATGCGCAGATTTAACTGCCTCCGTTGTCATTTATTTCTGTGTTTATGGAATAAGACGCATAAAGCGCTGAAATTGGCTGTGCGACAAGATTTTAGTTACCTGAAAAGTGAAAAAGATGTGAAATAGATGCTGAATTTATGGGGTGGTGTCCGCTGTGTAAATCCGCTGACTATCATCTCCTGAACAGTGAATTATGCTTTTACATGCCGGGTGGGGGAGCTATGCACGTAGTCATTCTTGGAAGTGGTGTGGTTGGCGTGGCAAGTGCCTGGTATCTGGCGCGTGCCGGACATCAGGTTACGGTCATTGATCGTCAGCCTGCTGCGGCGATGGAGACCAGCGCAGGAAATGCTGGTCAGATCTCACCGGGTTATGCCGCGCCCTGGGCGGCACCAGGCGTGCCGCTGAAAGCAGTGAAGTGGATGTTCCAGCGTCATGCGCCGCTGGCTATCCGGCTGGATGGCAGTAGTTTTCAGCTGGAGTGGATGTGGCACATGCTGCGTAATTGCGACATCAACCACTATCAACAGAACAAAAGCCGCATGGTGCGGATTGCCGAATACAGTCGTGACTGTCTGAAAGCGTTGCGCGCTGAGACCGGCATCGCCTATGAGGGTCGTCAGGGCGGAACATTGCAGCTTTTCCGCACGCAGCAGCAGTTCGACAGCGCCAGTAAAGATATTGCGGTGCTCCGCGACGCGGGCGTGCCCTATGAGCTGCTGGAGGCGCATGAGCTGTCTCGCGTGGAACCGGCGCTGGCGGCAACCCAGCATAAACTCACTGGTGGACTGCGCCTGCCTAACGATGAAACCGGTGACTGCCAGCTCTTTACGCAGCGACTGGCAAAAATGGCCGAAGAGGCGGGCGTGGTTTTCCGCTTTAACACCCCGGTCGATCACCTGCTGCGCGATGGCAATCGCATTTATGGTGTGAAGTGCGGCGAGGAGATCATCAAGGCGGACAGCTATGTAGTGGCCTTTGGTTCCTACTCGACCGCACTGCTGAAAAACGTCATTGATATTCCGGTCTATCCGCTGAAAGGCTACTCACTCACTATTCCGATTAAAAATCCTGAGGCTGCACCGGTTTCGACGATTCTGGATGAAACCTACAAAGTGGCGGTGACCCGGTTTGACGATCGTATCCGCGTCGGCGGGATGGCGGAAATTGTTGGTTTTAACACCAGACTCACCGAAGCGCGGCGGGAAACGCTGGAGATGGTGGTCAGTGATCTCTATCCTGAAGGCGGTCATCTCGCGCAGGCGAGTTTCTGGACCGGTCTGCGTCCGATGACGCCAGACGGTACGCCGATTGTCGGTGCCACGCCACTCTCCAATCTTTATCTCAATACCGGTCACGGTACGCTGGGCTGGACGATGGCGTGTGGTTCTGGTCAGTTGCTGGCCGATCTCATCTCCGGTAAAAAGCCAGCCATTGCGGCGGATGACTTAGCGGTGTTCCGCTACTTACCCGGTTTCGCGGCGACCTCATCGCCGCTGCGTAACGCCAACGCAACTCGTTAAGTATTCAGGGAGAGAGAGGATGTCACGTCCGATTGTCGCTACCATTAACCAACAGGCGCTTCGTCATAACCTGACGGTTGTTCGCCAGGCGGCGCCCGTATCCCGCGTCTGGTCAGTGGTGAAAGCCAATGCTTATGGCCATGGCATTGATCGTGTACGCGAAGCGTTATCTGCCACCGACGGCTTTGCGCTGCTTAATATGGAAGAAGCCATTCTGCTGCGCGAGCAGGGCTGGAAAAAACCGATTCTGCTGCTGGAGGGATTTTTCCAGCCAGAGGATCTGCAGCTGATTGACCGCTATCGCCTGACCACCAGCATACACAGTAACTGGCAAATCAAGGCGCTAGCCAGTGCGAGCCTTTCTGCGCCGATTGATATCTATCTCAAAATGAACAGCGGCATGAACCGTCTGGGCTTTCGCCCGGAGCAGGTTTCTGGCGCCTGGCAGAAGCTGCGGGCGCTGAGCAATGTTGGTGAGATGACGCTGATGGCCCATTTTGCCGATGCCGAAAATCCGCAGGGCCTGATTGCACCGCTGCAGCGTGTTGATCAGGCGGCGGAGGGGCTGAACTGCCCGCGGTCGCTCTCGAATTCCGCCTGCACCTTATGGCATCCTGAAGCGCATTTTGACTGGGTCCGGCCCGGTATTATTCTGTACGGTGCGTCGCCCAGCGGTGACTGGCAGGACATTGCCGGCAGTGGCCTGAAGCCAGTGATGACCCTGAGCAGTGAGATTATTGCGGTTCAGCAGTTACAGGCGGGCGATGGCGTCGGTTACGGCTACCGTTATCACGCCAGCACGTCGCAGCGGATTGGCGTCGTAGCCTGTGGTTACGCCGATGGCTATCCGCGCCATGCCCCTACGGGCACGCCGGTCTGCGTCGATGGCGTGATGACGCAGGTGGTTGGTGCCGTTTCCATGGATATGATCACGGTGGATTTAACCCCCTGTCCGCAGGCGGGCATCGGTTCTTCTGTTGAGCTGTGGGGTGAGCAGGTGAAAATCGATCAGGTGGCAAAAGCGGCCGGAACGGTAGGGTACGAACTGATGTGCGCGCTGGCACCCCGCGTCCCGGTCACGGTTATTTAAGCGCGGTCAGGCTGCCGCGCATCTTTCTGCTGCAGCGCCAGGCGATAAAGGCCAGCGCTGCACCCAGCAGCATCATCAGACTCAGCGACAGCTTCTCCGCCACCGGCAGCGCGACGATCACCAGGCTGCCTGCCGCACCACCGGCCATCTGAATAAAGCCCTGCAGGGCGGACGCCACGCCCGCCTGTTGCTGATAGGGCTCCAGCGCATAGCTGGTGGCCGGTCCCACAGTAAAGGCCAGTCCGGCCACCGACACGGCGACCGGGAACATGTAGAGCGCCCAGTGCGTCTGCATCTCCGCCGGGAAAATCTGCATCCCTGCCACCAGCAGCACCGCGCCCAGCAGCATGGTGAAGAATCCCATTGCCAGGCAGAACGGCCGACCTGCTTTACGAATCGCTTTATTCACGAACATACTGACAAACATGATCCAGAAACCGTTAGCGCCGAACGCAAACGAGAACTGGATCGGCGTCAGCCCGCCTTCGGTCATTAGTACCTGCGGTGCCAGCGACACATAGGTCAGCACCATACCCAGCGCACCGGCATTGGCAAAGGCGAAGGCCAGGAAGCGCGGCTGACGCAGAATTTCAGCGTACTGTTTAACCGGTAATCCTTTTACCCGCAGCGTATCAGCCGGACGTGTTTCTGGCAGCCATATAATCACCAGCAGCGTAATCAGCACGCCGTAGGCGCAGAGGAACCAGAAGGGTGCGCGCCAGTCGAAGGCGCTGGCCAGGAGTCCGCCCAGCAGCGGTGCCAGGGCTGGAACGATGTTCAGTGCACCGTTCAGAAAACCATAGGCGCGGGCGGCATCATCACCGCTGAGGCGGTCGCGGACGCCGCTAAAGGCGACTACCGCGCTGCAGCAGACGCCACAGCCCTGCACCAGACGGGCAAGGACGAATAGCGGAAATGAGGTGGCGGTAGCGGCGATGGCGCTGCCGGTGATGTAAAGGCCCAGCCCCAGCAGGGCAATCGGCTTACGGCCATAGTTGTCCACCAGCGGACCGGTCACCAGCTGGCCCAGTCCCATCACCAGCAGAAACAGAGGAATGGTGGTCTGTACCAGTGAGACCGGCGTATCCAGCCCTTCAGCGATTTGCGGCAGCGTGGGCAAATAGAGATCGATGCCTAAAGGTGCCAGCAGCACCAGGCTTAATAACAGCAGAGTAAATTTTTGCATAACAACCAGAGGGTAAACGTTCTGTTAAAAAACGAGCGCAGAGGGTAATGATTCAGAGGCAAAAAAGATAGAGGAAGTCGTGCGGAAAGTGCGATGCCTGCTGTAAACAGGCATCGCAGGGTCTTGCTTAGTAAGCACCGTCGCGGCGTAGCACCACGCCTGCGGTTTTGAACAGGATCGCGATATCGGTCCAGAGCGCCCAGTTTTTGACATACCAGGAGTCAAAATAGACGCGGGTATCATAGTCGATATCGTTACGTCCGCTGACCTGCCAGAGGCCGGTCATGCCTGGCTTGGCCATCAGGTAGTAGTCGACGTCACCGGCATAACGCTCCAGTTCAGCTTCGATGACCGGACGCGGGCCGACCAGACTCATCTCACCGCGAATCACGTTCCAGAGCTGCGGCAATTCGTCGAGGCTGGTTTTACGCAGGAAGCTGCCAATCCGGGTTACGCGCGGGTCATTCTTCAGTTTGAAATCTTTGTCCCACTCCATCCGTGCCTCTTCACTGGTCGCCAGCAATTTCTCCAGCACCTCTTTGGAATTGGTCACCATGGAACGGAATTTCAGACATTTGAATTTTTTGCCATTCTGGCCCACACGTTCGTGACCATAAATTGCATTGCCGCCGTCACGTTTCACCATATAGCAGAGCAGGGCGAAGATTGGGCCAAGGAACAGCAGCAGCATCGACGCTACGACGATATCAAAGGCACGCTTCATGAAACGTGAGGAGTGCTTCGCCAGGTTATTGCTGACTCGCAGGATCATCACTTCATGACTGAAGATAAAGGACATGTCGGTGCCGTAAAGCGGCACGCCGCGCAGCGTCGGGATCACCGAGACGGACCGGCAGTTCATCTTCGACAGGAATTTCAGCCAGCGATCGCGCATCGGCTGCTGCTCATACTCCATGGCAACAATAAACTGCACATTGTCACGGTCAATGGTCTGCCAGTTAATGTCTTTCCAGGTGATCACTGGCACACCATTCACGCTCTGCTGAGCAGGAACCTCATCCACCGAGATAAAGGCCTGCACGTTGTAGCCCAGGATCTCTTCACTCTGCAGCGCCGCATACGCTTCAGTGGCATTGCGGCCGGAACCGATAATGATGGTCTCTTTCTGCCACTGGCCCGCCTTGTTAATGGCACGTTTAACCAGAGCACGCATCAGCGGCAGCAGCAGCAGGGCATATGTCCAGCTGAAGACCCACACCATGCGGGAGAAGTCCCATTTAGAGAAGGCGATAAGCGCCAGGTCAAGCAGCGAGAAAACAAATAATGTTTTAACGATCTCTTTCAGTTCAAACCAGAAGGGTTTGCGATAGGTGTAATGGCGCAGACGTACCCAAAACCAGCCGGTACACATGACTGACATAATAAACTGAGCCACAAAACGATATTCAATCTGATGCGGTGGAATAAAAGTATCCAGCTCGCCCCAAATACCCTGTATCGTCGCGGCAGATAAAAACAGCGCCAGGTTGAGTGCAATCAGATCGGAAAAACTCAGGGCGAATTTCACGATGATATTTTTACGCGTTCCGCTCCACGAGCGGCTCGGGCTATTCATTATCAATGTACTTGCCATAAAACCTGCTCTCTTTCTCAAGTAAAAGATGGCCTGATCAGAATCAAATACGCGCTCAGGAGTGGGCCTCTGAAAAATTAAAAAATAATTTTCAGTCTGTTGCAGTCAGTACAGCCAGTGCAGCTGCAAAAAAGGTAACGATTAAAGCGTGATGGTAATCACGAAATGTTGCAGCATTGAGAATGAGTATGCAGGAGTTATTTGACAGAGTTAATACGGAAAAAATCTGAAAACATCAAAAGTGATTAAAGTTTTAAATCTATAACTACATGTTTTTGTTTAATAAAATAAGGAAGAGGTCAGTTATAACCAAACTGTTTAAGACACTTTTTAGGAATTACCGCCAAATCATATGACTGGCGGTAGTGATAGTGACTCAGGCAGGTTTCTTTAAAATCCAGCGGTCCTGCTGTTTATCGTAGTGGCCAATCTGCAGATTCACTGGCTCCCCGTCAATCCAGGCCGGTACGCTGGTATCACGATCCCAGCCATCGAGTTGGGTAATTAAGCCGGGATTGGTGTGACAGGGGATACTGACGGTGTCGGCGTTCTCACTGTCAAGATCGGCATCTACAATCTCATAACGACCAATTTTAACCACGTGTCCCATTCATTTCTCCCGTTTTAACTGGCATTGACTGTTAAGCTTAGCGCACTGAGAGAAAATAACGTGGCTGAATGATTAGGATTATTCCTTCTCTTCAGCCGGACGGACACCAATCTTTACGATGCGGTTATCCTCTTTCTCCGCGACGGTCCAGGTCAGCTGATTCCACTCCACCTGATCGCCGACGACTGGCGAGCCACCCAGCATCGCCAGCACCAGTTGCCCCAGCGACTGCTGATCGTTGGTGCGCTCATCCAGCTCGAGTCCGTAAATCTGCGCAACGTCGCGCAGGCGGGCCTCTGCATCCAGAATAAAGTCACCAAAGAAGCGCTGGTCGAGCGAAACCGGCGGCGACTGGCTAAACATTTTGCCCAGCGCCGGAAGATCGCGCTCACGGCCAATCACGCAGATGACGTCGTTCTCTTTCAGCCGTGTGCCGCCGTTGGGGTGCATCAGTACATTGTCACGGAACAGGGCAGCGATGCGGGTCTCGCGCGGCATCTTTAGGTCACGCAGCGCGGCACCGACGCACCACTTGTCGGCGCTGAGCTGATAGACAAACTGCTCCCACGGGTTTTCCGGGTGAATGTCCAGACCGATACGGCTGATCGGCGAGGCGGTCGGCGGCACCACTACTTTGGCTTTTTTCGCCGCAAAGCCCAGCGAGGTACCCTGCAACATCAGGGAGACCAGCACCACAAAGAAGGCGATATTGAAATAGAGCGAGGCGTTCTCTAAGCCGGCCATCATCGGGAAGACTGCGAGGATAATCGGCACCGCACCGCGTAAGCCGACCCAGCTGATAAAGACCCGCTCGCGGGTGGTGAAGTTGCGGAATGGCAACAGGCCAATAAACACCGACAGCGGACGCGCCACCAGAATCAGCCACAGGGAGAGGATCATCGCGGGTACCGCGATATGCCATAAATCAGACGGCGTCACCAGCAGACCCAGCACAATAAACATGCCAATCTGGCTCAGCCAGGCCATCCCATCAAAGGTCTGCAGAATGCCGTGACGGTTACGAATCGGGCGGTTGCCCAGTAAGAAGCCGCACAGATAGACCGCCAGGATGCCGCTGCCCTCTAACACGGTGGTGAGGGCAAACACCAGAATGCCGCCACTCAACGCCAGTAGCGGATAAAGCCCTGGGGCCAGACTGATCCGGTTAATCAACTGCTGCAGCGCCCAGCCACCACCCAGGCCCAACACGATACCCAGACCGAACTGCTGCACCAGATGCACCAGGAACATCCAGTCAAGGCCGCTGCGGCCCTGTTCAATCATCTCTATCAGGGTGATGGTCAGAAACACCGCCATTGGGTCGTTACTGCCCGACTCAATCTCCAGCGTAGAGCTGACGCGCTCATTCAGGCCTTTGTCACCCAGCAGGGAGAAGACGGCGGCGGCATCTGTGGATCCGATAATGGCGCCAATCAGGAAGCCCTGCATCATGTCCAGGTTAAATAGCCAGGCGGCCACCACGCCGGTCAGACCTGCGGTGATCATTACCCCGACGGTAGCCAGCGACAGCGCAGGCCCCAGCGCGACTTTAAACGAGCTGGCTTTGGTTCGCATGCCACCATCCAGCAGGATGATCGCCAGTGCCAGGTTTGAAATCAGATACGCCGCGGGATAGTTATCAAAGGCGATGCCGCCGATACCATCAATACCGGTCAGCATACCCAGTGCAAGGAAGATAACCAGAATAGGAATGCCCAGCCGGGACGAGAAAGAGCTGAGCAGAATACTCGATGCGACCAGCACGGAACCAATGATAAACAGACTGTAGACAATAGTGTGGTTCAAACCCGGTCTCCTGAGATATGACAGTGCGATGCAGCAAGGGGTGACAAATATCCATGCTATCTCTGAAAGATAATGTTTTATCAAGGAGTTGTCATTGTGAAAATGCGTATTATACGAATTGCTTAACAGCATATGGAATCAGATTAATGTGAAGAATGAGGGGGTTGGCAGGCAAGCGGGAGAAAACAGACTGTTTTAGCATGTTATTCGGCAGATAAAAAAAGCCGGTGATTAACCGGCTTAGTGCATCAGGCTTCCGTTGCCTGTTTATGGAACAGCGATCGGAATACCGGATAGATATCTTCCGGCTCACGAATATGTTCAATGGCAAAGTTATCAAACGTCGCCTGCAGATGCTCATACTCGCGCCATAGGGTCTGATGCGCCCGGCGGGTGATCTCGATATAACTGTAGTAACGCACGACCGGCAGAATGTGCTTCGCCAGAATCTCATGACAGAGCGGCGAATCGTCGGCCCAGTTATCACCATCGGAGGCCTGAGCTGCATAGATATTCCATTGCGCCGGGTCATAACGCTCTTTTACTACCTCATCCATCAGTTTCAGCGCACTGGAAACGATGGTGCCGCCGGTCTCCTGAGAGTAGAAGAACTCCTGTTCATCCACTTCTTTAGCCTGCGTATGATGGCGGATATAAACCACATCGACATTCTTGTAGGTGCGGCTCAGGAACAGGTAGAGCAGGATATAGAAGCGTTTTGCCATGTCCTTAGTCGCCTGGTCCATCGAACCGGAGACATCCATCAGACAGAACATCACCGCCTGGCTGGAGGGCTCCGGGCGCTTCTCAAAGTTTTTGTAGCGCAGATCGAAGGTGTCGATAAAGGGCACCCGTTCAATGCGCGCCCGTAACTCGGCAATCTCTCTACGCAGCCGTTCCTCCTCCAGCAGTTGTGCCGGTTCAGCATTCTCAACTTCCTGCAGCGTCTCTTCCAGTTCGTGCAGCATGCGGCGTTTACCTGCCGTCATCGCCGTACGACGCGCCAGTGAGTTCTGCAGTGAGCGCACAACGCTGATATTGGCTGGCACGCCATTAGAGGTGAAACCGGCCCGGTGGGTCTTATACTCATTAAGCTGACGATGCTGGTTGCGACGCAGGTTAGGCAGGGCGAGATCTTCAAACAGCAGGTCAAGATACTCATCTTTCGATATCTGAAAGACAAACTCATCCTGACCTTCACCATCCTGACTGGCATTGCCCTGACCACTGCCGCCACCACCGCCACCCTGCGGACGCTCAACGCGGTCATTCTGAACAAAATGGTCGTTGCCCGGATGGACCCGATGGCGGTTACCGCCGCGGCCCTGATGGAAAATGGGCTCATTAATATCGTCAATCGGGATAGAGACGGACTCACCGCTGCTTACGTCGGTCACCGAGCGTTTATTGATGGCCTCGGAGATCGACTGCTTAATTTGCGACTTATAACGGCGCAAGAAGCGCTGGCGGTTAACCGCGCTCTTGTTTTTGCCGTTAAGCCGGCGATCGATGAAATAGGCCATGGTATTCCCCCAAACTACATTGTAAGCAGGCCGGGCGAACCCGACCCTGTCAGACCGGTATCACTTACCGGCAAGCTTACAGACTCTTATCAGGACGATTTACGCACACGCAGATACCATTCGCACAGCAGGCGAACCTGTTTGCGGGTATAGCCTTTTTCCATCATGCGATCGACAAAATCATCATGCTTTTTCTGCTCATCGGTAGAGGTCTTGGTGTTAAACGAGATGACCGGCAGCAACTCTTCCGTATTCGAGAACATTTTTTTCTCAATCACGGTGCGCAATTTCTCGTAACTGGTCCAGTTTGGATTGCGACCGTTATTGTGTGCCCTGGCGCGCAGCACGAAGTTGACGATCTCGTTACGAAAATCTTTCGGATTACTGATACCAGCAGGCTTCTCGATCTTCTCAAGCTCCGCGTTGAGCGATTCACGGTCAAACAACTGTCCGGTATCGGGATCGCGATACTCCTGATCCTGAATCCAGAAGTCGGCATAGGTCACATAGCGATCAAAAATGTTCTGACCATATTCAGAGTAGGATTCCAGATAGGCGGTCTGAATCTCTTTGCCAATAAACTCAGCATATTTGGGAATCAGATAACCTTTGAGGTGCTCAAGGTATTTCTCAGCCTGATCCTGCGGGAACTGCTCACGTTCGATTTGCTGCTCAAGCACGTAGAACAGATGCACCGGGTTAGCCGCTACTTCGGCGTGATCGAAGTTAAATACCCGCGACAGGATCTTAAAGGCAAAGCGGGTTGAAAGACCGTTCATACCTTCATCCACACCGGCGTAGTCGTGATATTCCTGCCATGACTTCGCTTTAGGGTCGGTATCTTTCAGGCTTTCGCCGTCATAGACCCGCATTTTAGAGTAGATACTGGAGTTCTCCGGATCCTTGAGACGTGACAGGATAGAGAAGCGTGCCAGCGTTTCCAGCGTACCCGGTGCGCAGGGCGAGGTTGCCAGCTCACTATGATTAAGCAGTTTGTCGTAAATTTTGATCTCTTCAGAAACCCGCAGGCAGTAGGGCACCTTGACGATATAAACGCGGTCAAGGAACGCCTCATTATTCTTGTTGTTACGGAACGTCACCCACTCTGATTCGTTGGAGTGCGCCAGAATAATGCCGTTAAACGGCAGCGCCGAAATCCCCTCGGTGCCGTTGTAGTTCCCTTCCTGCGTTGCTGTCAGGAGGGGGTGCAGCACCTTAATCGGCGCTTTAAACATCTCCACGAACTCCATGATGCCCTGGTTCGCGCGGCAGAGTGCACCAGAGTAACCGTAGGCATCAGGATCGTTTTGCGCGTGGTTTTCCAGTTTACGGATATCCACTTTACCCACCAGAGCAGAGATATCCTGGTTGTTCTCATCACCCGGCTCGGTTTTGGCGATCGCCAGCTGTTCCAGAATCGACGGCCAGACTTTTACGACTTTGAACCGCGAAATATCGCCACCAAAGTCGTGAAGGCGTTTCGCGGCCCACGGCGACATGATGGTGCCGAGGTAACGGCGCGGCACGCCATACTCTTTTTCGAGAATATGCGCGTCTTCCTGCGGATTGAACAGGCAGAGAGGATGATCATTGACCGGACTGCGTTCACCGTCAGCGCTCAGCACATAGATGGGCACCCGCTGCATCAGCGACTTAAGCCGTTCCGCCAGGGAAGATTTACCACCACCGACCGGACCCAGTAAATAGAGGATCTGTTTCTTCTCCTCAAGTCCCTGAGCGGCATGTTTCAGATAGGAGACGATCTGTTCAATCGCTTCCTCCATGCCATAAAATTCCTCGAACGCCGGATAGCGTCCCATCACACGGTTGGAGAATATTCTGGAAAGGCGTGGCTCCTGAGCAGTGTCGACCATTACTGGCTCTCCGATGGCCATTAACAGTCGCTCTGCAGCGTTGGCGTATGCACTGCGATCCTGCTTACAGATAGCAAGAAATTCCTGCAGTGTGAACTCTTCGTCCTTGGCAGCTTCATAACGCTGACGATAGTGATCGAATATATTCATAGCGATGCCCGTCCTTTCGTTTTTAGCACAGGTAAGGAGCGTAATTTAAGACGTGTAGCAGCTCCCGGAAGATATTCTCTGTTGAGTACAGCAACCCTTATGCCAACCTGATCTTTTTTATCGGGATACACAACTTTTATGGTTACTCTGCTCGTACAAAATCTCTGCTGTTAATTCTAACTGTAGATGGCTTCTAGGAAATTTCCTCCACGGGTTTGAGCGAATGAGGGGGAGATCAAGACGAATCCGGATCAGTTAAGAGATGAGTTCGTATGGGTGATGCTTTAACTTAACGTGTTTTTAACCTTTGGTGCCACATTCATCTGTTGGTTGCTTAAAGGATTTCGATATAAGTTAATCCAGCCGTAAAAAAACGTTAGACTTCCTGTTTGATTGTTATATTTATGGAATGAATAAATTGTGAACCAATTCAAATTTAAGACGCTTGTTGCACTTTTACCCTGTTGTTTACTGGCGGCGCACGCCAGTGCCGCTCCGCTTTCTGTAGGGGCATCGGTTATCTATGCCGACTCACCTTATCGTGGCGGACAGGACCGTTATCTTCCGGTTCCGGTTATCAATTATGAAGGTGAAAACTTCTGGTTCCGTAGCCTGCAGGGCGGTTACTACCTGTGGAAAGATCCTCAGAATCAGCTCTCTCTGACGCTACTGGGCTCACCGCAGGAGTACAAACCCAGCGACAACGATCTGGGCGATATGAAAGGGCTGGATAAGCGCCGCATGACGCTAATGGGTGGCGCAACCTATCGTCACACCGCCGACTGGGGGGTTGTCCGTACGGCATTGCTGGGCGACGTGCTGAATAACAGCAACGGCATGATCTGGGACCTGACTTACCTCTACCCCATCCAGATGGGCGACTTCAGCCTGACGCCGGGCATCGGTGCCATGTGGAATAGCGCCAATCAAAACCGTTATTATTACGGTGTTTCCGCGCATGAAAGCGCACGTACCGGCATCAGTCGTTACAATCCGGACGACAGCTGGTCACCTTATGTTGAGCTGAGTGCCAGCTATCAGATTGCAACGCAGTGGAATGTTGGCGTGGTAGGACGTTACACCCGCTTTGACAGCGAAATCAAAGACAGTCCAATGATTGATAAGAGCGGGCAGACGACGATCTGGACAGGTGTCAGCTACACCTTCTGATAACGCACCGAAAGAGGGCACCCAGTGCCCTCTGTTCTTTTATGGGGCCTCAGAATGAGGCGGGAGAGCAGAATGCACAACACGATTAACTTCGCTGGCTTCAATAACCTGCCGTTAATCGGGCAGGGCACATGGTATATGGGCGAAAACCCGGCGCAGCGGGCCGGTGAAGTCGCGGCATTGCAGGCAGGTCTTGAATGTGGATTGCAGCTAATTGATACCGCCGAAATGTATGCAGACGGCGGCGCTGAAGAGGTGGTCGGGCAGGCACTGCAGGGGCGTCGCGATAAAGCGTTGCTGGTGTCGAAGGTCTATCCGTGGAATGCCGGCGAAGTGGATGCCATTGAAGCCTGTGAGCGCAGCCTGCGCCGTCTGCAGACCGACTACCTTGATCTCTACCTGCTGCACTGGCGCGGTAACATCCCGCTGGAAGAGACTCTGCGCGCCATGGAGCGCCTGCAGCAGCAGGGCAAGATTCGTCACTGGGGCGTCTCGAATTTTGATACTGATGATATGGCCGAACTGTGGGACGAACCCGGAGGCGAACAGTGTGCGACCAACCAGGTACTCTACCATCTGGCTTCACGCGGTATTGAATTTGATCTGCTGCCCGTCTGTCAGCAGCGTGGCGTGCCGGTGATGGCCTATTGTCCGCTGGCACAGGCTGGACGGCTACGGGACGCGCTGTTTACCGACGTGGTGCTGAATCAGATTGCACAACAGAAGGGCATCAGCGTGGCGCAATTACTGCTGGCCTGGGTAATTCGTCAGTCTGGCGTCATTGCCATTCCCAAAGCCAGTTCTGTGGTTCATGTTCATGAGAATGCTGCGGCACTGGAGGTGGAACTGACCGATGAAGAATTGCAGCTCATCGATCGTGCCTGGCCAGCACCACAGCATAAATTACCGCTGGATATCGTTTAGCCGTTGCCCCTGTCGCTGGCTGCGGCTTTCTTCTTCAGGCGGAATGTTGTAGCCAGACGTGCTGGCTTTTCACCTGCGCTGCGTAATGGTTTGCTGATACGTGCCGTCTCTACGCAGACCATCGTCTTGTAACCTTCATTTGCCATGTCCGACATACTGCAGGAGAGTTCAACACCCGGATTCCACGTGACAACGTCACTATGATGATGGTGATAAACCTCAATCTGCCGTTCACCCGCCGTATCATTGATGACCGAGCAATCTTCTGCTGCAGTAAAAATACGGTCGATGCGCCCAGGATAACGCTGTCTGCCATCACTGCTGGCAACCTCGCCATTATTGACTTTGTCGATATAGCGGTTGCCCAGACCGGAGACCTCAACCCCGTTGATGTCACTGACGGTAAAGTAGCTATGCAGCGCTGCCGTGGCTTCAAAGTCACCATGAGCTTCCAGCTCAATCTCACAATGCTGACCCAGGCGGAAGCGGGCGATAAGGGTAAATTCGTGTGGCCACAGTTTCAGCGTCTGAGCGTTGCTCTCCAGCACCAGCGTCAGCATCACGCCATCTTCATTCTCATCATGCGCCGTCAGTTTCCATGTCTGAATCCGGGCGAAACCGTGAGCCGGTTCGCCTGCCGGACCAAACCAGGGCCAGCAGATCGGTACACCGCCACGAATCGCTTTGCCTGGTGAAAACAGACTTTTGCCGCTCAGCCAGAGTACCGGCTTTTCGCCACTCGGCTGCCAGGCGATCAGGTGCGCGCCCTGCAGCGTAATCGCTGCGCGTACCTTAGGGTGACTGATGACAATCGTCGGCAGTTCGCCAACCTGACGCTGGGAAAGGTAAGGGGAGATCTGCGTGACTACGGGCAGAGAAAACAGTTTATCTTGCATGTTCGATTCCTTCCTGTGCGGATCAAAAAAAGGGCGACCGAAGTCGCCCTTAATCTTAATGATGTCTGTCTGCCTTATTTAGCAGAAACCAGCGCAATCAGGTCAAGAACTTTGTTTGAGTAGCCAGTTTCGTTGTCATACCAGGAAACCAGTTTCACAAAGTTGTCGTTCAGCGCGATACCCGCTTTAGCATCAAACACTGAAGTCAGGACTTCGCCGTTGAAGTCGGTAGAAACCACGTCATCTTCAACGTAGCCCAGAACGTCTTTCATCTCACCTTCTGCAGCAGCTTTAATGGCAGCACAGATTTCTTTGTAAGAGGCCGCTTTTTCCAGACGCACGGTCAGGTCAACAACGGAAACGTTAGGGGTAGGTACGCGGAATGCCATACCGGTCAGTTTGCCGTTCAGCTCTGGCAGAACTTTACCAACGGCTTTTGCTGCGCCAGTTGATGAAGGAATGATGTTCTGCGATGCGCCACGGCCGCCGCGCCAGTCTTTGTGAGACGGGCCATCAACGGTTTTCTGGGTAGCAGTGGTAGCGTGAACAGTGGTCATCAGACCTTCAACGATACCGAACCTGTCGTTGATGACTTTTGCCAGCGGTGCCAGGCAGTTGGTGGTACAGGAGGCGTTAGAAACGATATCCTGGCCATCATATTTGTCGAAGTTTGCACCACGAACAAACATTGGGGTGTCATCTTTAGATGGACCGGTCAGAACGACTTTCTTAGCACCTGCGGTGATGTGTTTACGCGCGGTTTCGTCGGTCAGGAAGATACCGGTTGCTTCCGCAACAACGTCAACGCCCACTTCATCCCACTTCAGGTTCGCTGGATCACGTTCAGCAGTAACACGGATTTTTTTACCGTTAACCACCAGTGCGCCATCCTGAACTTCTACGGTGCCGTCGAAACGACCGTGCGTAGAGTCATACTTCAGCATGTACGCCATGTAATCCGCGTCCAGCAGGTCGTTGATAGCAACGATTTCGATGTCAGAACGCTTTTGAGCAGCACGGAAAACGATGCGACCGATACGGCCGAAACCATTGATACCTACTTTGATAGTCATATATTCCACCAGCTATTGGTTAGTGAATAAAAGGTTGCCTGTAAAATTACAAAAACCTTACCAGGCGTCAAGCGGAATCGTGTCAATTGTTGCGACAGGTCAATTCGCCTGACAGGAATAATTCGATGCGCAACCGCTTGCGCGCCGCCAATGATATCGCGTTTCGTCGAACCAATCGCCGAATATATAGGGATGCCCGGGATAAAAGGTGATCAAAGTCACAATTACGCTTTGCAGTGGACGGCTTGAAAGGGTGAGCACAAAAAAAGACCCGGTAATGTTGATCATTTGTTAGAATAATAGTCGAATTTTTCAGAATGGCACTTCCCCGGAATCCTAAAAATGGCTAAAGACACCGCACCCGACGCAAAAATCGCCGAGCTGACAGAAATGCAGCGTTATGTGACACAGCAACGCGGAACGGAACCGCCTTACAGCGGCGCACTGCTGCACAACAAGCAGGAAGGGATTTACCACTGCCTGGTCTGTGAGGCGCCACTTTTTCTCTCAGAGACTAAATATGATTCTGGCTGTGGCTGGCCCAGTTTCTATCAGCCGTTCAGTGACGATGCAATTCGCTACATCGAAGATAATTCACACGGCATGCAGCGTGTTGAGATCCGCTGTGGCAGCTGCGATGCGCATCTGGGGCATGTCTTCCCCGATGGCCCGCAACCGACCGGTGAACGCTACTGTGTTAACTCCGCCTCGCTGAATTTCACCGACGAGCAGGGCGAACAGACCAAAGGGTAAGGCGATGAAGGAACAACTTGAAGCGATGCTTGCGTCGATGACACCTGAAGTCTACGAACGACTGGCAACAGCAGTTGAGATTGGAAAATGGCCGGATGGCGTGGCACTGACGCAGGAACAGCGCGACAACTGTCTGCAACTGGTTATGTTGTGGCAGGCAAGACATAACGATGCGCCGCAGCATATGACCATCGCTAAGGGCGGCGAGATGGTGATGAAGTCGAAAAAAGAGCTGAAAGAAGCGTTCGGCATCGATCCGGATGTCACCCGCATTCATCTGCACTAAAAAAAAGCTGGCGTCATGCCAGCTCCTTTTTTAAATCAGAATCGCGCCCTGCGCCGTCATCTGAGCAAAGGCGATTTCACTGTCCTCAGGATTGAGATTAACGCCGCGGCAACCTTCTTTGACCACCTCGACGTGATACCCCAATTCCAGCGCATCCAGCACGCTATATTTCACGCAGTAATCTGTCGCCAGCCCCAGCATCACCAGATGGGTGATGCCACGCTCACGCAGCCAGCTGTCCAGCTCGGTTTTACGACGGTGGCCATTATCAAAAAAGGCGCTGTAGCTGTCGACATCCTGATCTTCACCTTTATGGAACGTCGCATCGAACAGTGAACGATCCAGACCGGGATGGAAATCCGCACCTGCTGAGCCCTGAATGCCGTGATCGGGCCACCAGATTTGCGCCAGACCATTTAACTCGCCCAGCGTGTAGACCGGCTCACCGGAAACCGAGGCAAAGCTGCCGTGATCGGCCGGGTGCCAGTCCTGCAGGGCCAGTACGCATTCACCGTTCTCACGGAACAAACGCGCATAGCGATTAGCCACCTCGACCGTGTGGTCGCCCTCATGGACTGCCATCGGGCCGCCGGGGCAAAAATCGTTCTGAATATCAATAATGATGAGTGCCCGCTTCATTACATGTCGCTCCGTTTCAGTCTTCAGTCAGTTCGCCGCGCAAATTCTGCTGCATTCTGGCACGGATTTGATCGGCAGAGAGTTCCTGACTGAGTAAAAAGTGTAGCTTGGTCAGCGCGGCTTCTACCGTCAGGTCAAATCCGCTAATCACGCCAGCCTCTTCCAGCGCATTGCCGGTGGCGTATCCGCCCATATTCACCTTGCCTGAAATACACTGGGTCAGGTTTACTACCACGATACCACGTTCGCTGGCCTGCTGAAGTTCGGCCAGAAATTCCTTGTTCTGCGGGGCATTGCCCACGCCATAAGAACGCAGGATCAGCGCCTTCACCGGCTGACGCAGGAAGTTACGCACCACGTCGGCGGAAATTCCTGGATAGAGGGTGACCACACCAATGGGCTGAGGTGTAATGGTGTGAACGTTCAGTTCACCCTGACCGGACGGGGCAGGTGGCGTATTGAGGCGGCGAATATGAATGCCCGCTTCCAGGAGTGCGGAGAGGTTCGGCGAAGCAAAGGCGTTGAAGCCATCGGCATGAGCCTTGGTGGTACGGTTACCGCGATAAAGTGTGTTATTGAAAAACAGAGACACTTCGCTAATCGGATAGTTAGCCGCTACATAAAGAGAATTCAACAGATTCTGCTGACCATCTGAGCGCAGTTCCGCCAGTGGAATCTGCGACCCGGTCACGATCACCGGCTTGGCCAGATTTTCCAGCATGAACGAGAGCGCAGAGGCGGTAAACGCCATGGTGTCAGTGCCATGCAGAATCACAAAGCCATCGTAGCGATCGTAATTTTGTCGGATATCGTTGGCGATAAACTGCCAGTCTTCCGGGGTCATGTCGGATGAGTCGATCAGCGGCTGATATTCATGAATGGTGAAATCAGGCATCTCGGGGCGGTGGAACTCGGGCATATTCGCCAGCTGCTGCTGCAGGTGCCCTGAGACCGGAATATAGCCCTGCGCAGAGCGCTGCATACCGATTGTCCCGCCCGTGTAGGCAACGTAGATGTTTTTCTTTTGCATTAGAGAACTCAGACTCGCCATAAAACGCGCAGTATAAGGGGAATAGCGGGGAAAAGCAGCCCGACCAGCGGCCGGGCTGAGAGGTTTATCGCACTTCGCCGCAGTTCAGGCAGAAGGCATAACGATTCTGAGGATCGTTCTGCTTGTCGAACAGACCCGGCTGGGCTTTCATGGCACTCATCACATCCAGCATCGGTGCGGGCAGCCAGGCTTTCAGCGTATCCGGCAATACGGCCTGTACAGAGGCGTTCATCTGGCCCAGCACCATATCCAGGAAAGTCGGTTCATCCTGATACCAGCTCAGCATAGGTTTACTGACTTTAGCCAGCTCGCCCGCCTTCTTCACGGCATCATCGAAGTCACCCAGCGCATCCACCAGACCATTGGCTTTGGCATCGCTGCCGGTCCAGACATGGCCCTGCGCGATCGCATCAATCTGCTCTGGGGTTTTATGACGCGACTTCGCCACCAGACCCACAAAGTTGCGGTAGCCATTTTCGATAGTCAGCTGCATCAGCTGCTGAACTTCCGCTGGCAGCGCTTTGGTGGTAGAGATATCCGCCAGCGGGGAGGTCGCGACACCATCTGTGTGTACGCCAATGCTGTCCAGACTGTTCTCCAGCGTATTAATCACACCGAAGATACCAATCGAGCCGGTCAGCGTGCTGGGGTTCGCCACAATATAGCTGGCAGGCGTTGAGATCCAGTAACCGCCGGATGCCGCCATGCCGCCCATAGAGACCACAATCGGCTTACCTGCGGCCTGGGCCGCCGCCAGCTCTTCACGAATGGCTTCCGAAGCCGTCACGCTGCCACCCGGGCTGTTGACCCGCAGAATGATCGCTTTGATTTTTGGATCGAGACGCGCATCGCGAATCTGCGCGGCCGTGGTATCACCACCCACGTTGCCCGGCGTCTCTTCCCCATCCATGATGGCACCGCTGGCCATGACGACCGCAATGTTGCCATCCTGGTGCGAGGAGGCTGGTTTCACGCTGTAGTCATAGATGCTGACGTTACGGTAATCGTTGCTCTGCTTATCCAGACCAAAGGTTTTTACCAGCTCCTGATCGGCTGCTGCACGGGAACCCAGGGCATCGACCAGCTTGTTATCCAGCGCATATTGCGCGGTATCGCCTTTAACCGCGTTTAAACCAGCAATAATCGCTGCCGCGCCAGGGAAGAGTTGTTCCGGCGTCAGCTGGCGATTCGCCGCCACGGTATTCAGGTAGTTCTGCCACAGCTGACCGACCCAGCGGCTGTCAGCATCACGTGCCGCTGGTGACATGTCGTCACGCAGGAATGGCTCGACCGCTGATTTATAGGTCCCGACACGGAAGACGTGTGAGGTGACTTTCAGCTTCTCCAGCAGGGTTTTGTAGTAGAGTCCATTGGTGGCGAAACCATGCAGATCCACGGTGCCCTGCGGCGACAGATAGATTTTCGTGGCGTAGCTGGCAAGGTAGTATTGCGCCTGGCTGTAGCTGTCGCCCAGAGCATAAATTGGCTTGCCGCTGTCGCGGAATTCACGCAGCGCTTTACCCACATATTGCAGCGAAGGCTGATCGCCACCGGCAAACTCGCGTAGATCGAGCACCATGCCTTTAATGTTGCTGTCACCTTTTGCCTGGCGAATGGCATCGACCACATCAAACAGCGAATTTTCCTGTAAGCGATCACTGCTGGCACCCAGCAGCTGGCGACCAATTTTACTCAGACGGTTGCTTACCGACGGTTTATCCACCAGCACGCCGCTGAGATCGACCTTCAGCGCGCCCTGCTGAATCGGCGCTGAACTGCCGCCCGATCCGCTGACCTGAAGCCAGATCCCTACACCCACCACAATCAACAAAATCAGGAAAATATTCAGAATAAATTCCCTGATAAAATTCAATACCCGCCAGCTCCAGCGGAACAGACCTGCAATTATTCGCCACAATGTGCGCATCAGACTCTCCATAAATATGTAGCAGGAAGTGGCCGCCGCGCGGACCAGACTTCCCCGACGAGCTCATCCTAAAGAGCGGCGTGTGAAAAGTCAGCAGGAAATCACTGCGCACTGTTACAAAAAATCTGCCTGTGCCAGGATAATGGCAACATTACAGAGATCGGGAGAGAAACATGGACGCACTGGAGTTACTGGTCAACCGACGTTCGGCTTCACGCCTGACTGAGCCGGCACCCGCAGGTGACGCACTGGAAAATATCCTGCGGGCTGGCATGCGCGCCCCGGATCACGGCACGCTGCAACCCTGGCGCTTCATCATTGTAGAAAATGAAGGGCGTGACCGGATGAGTCAACTGCTGGAGAGGGCGGCACGCGATAGCCAGCTGGATGAAAAGGCGATTAATAAAGCGAGCCAGGCGCCGTTTCGCGCACCGATGATTATTACCGTGGTGGCACATTGCGAAGAGCACCACAAAGTGCCGCGCTGGGAACAGATTGCCTCGGCCAGCTGTGCGGTGATGGCGATGCAGATGGCAGCGCTTGCTCAGGGTTACAACGGTATCTGGCGCAGCGGTCCCTGGACCGATGACGAGCAGGTACGGCAGGGTTTTGGCTGCCGCGAGCAGGATGCCATTGTTGGCTTCCTTTATCTGGGGACCCCGCAACTGAAATCCAGCACCACGGTGCTCCCGCCTGACACCGCGCCTTTCGTCCGCTACTTCTAATCTGCATGTCCGGTTCCGGCAGGGTGCATTTCAGCCCTGCCTTTTGCACGGTTCCTGTGCGAACGATCGCTAACACCGCGCGTCACGCTTACGCCCGAAGCCCTGCCAGGCTAACATAGCCCCAAGATTCAAACCGACAGCGAACAACCGGTTATCACTGTGTTCCCCTGATGTTAAGGATGTCCTGATTCAATGCGTTTGTTTATTGCGGAAAAACCGAGCCTTGGGCGTGCTATCGCAGATGTGCTGCCGAAACCGCATCGCCGCGGTGATGGCTTTATTGCCTGCGGCAACGATCAGATCGTCACCTGGTGCGTGGGACACCTTCTGGAGCAGGCGCAGCCCGACAGTTATGACAGCCGTTACGCACGCTGGTCGCTGAACGATCTGCCGATCATCCCGGAAAAATGGCAGCTGAAACCGCGTCCGTCGGTCGCGAAGCAGCTGAAAGTGGTTGAAAGTCTGCTGGCGCAGGCGAGTGAAGTGGTGCATGCCGGTGACCCGGATCGGGAAGGGCAGTTGCTGGTGGATGAGGTGCTGGATTACCTTAACCTGCCGGCTGAAAAACGCAGCAAAGTGCAGCGCTGTCTGATCAACGATCTTAATCCTCAGGCAGTGGATCGAGCCGTAAATCGCCTGCGTGAGAATCGCGAGTTTATCCCGCTGTGCGTCTCTGCGCTGGCCCGCGCCCGGGCGGACTGGCTTTACGGCATCAACATGACCCGTGCCTGGACGCTGCTGGGACGCAATGCTGGCTACGATGGCGTGCTGTCGGTAGGTCGGGTGCAGACACCGGTACTGGGGCTGGTAGTCCGGCGCGATGAGGAGATCGAAAACTTCGTGCCGAAAGACTACTTCGAAGTTAAAGCACATATCCTCACGCCGGATGGTGCCAGATTTGTTGCCAGCTGGATTCCCAGCGAAGCCTGTGAGCCGTGGCAGGATGAAGAGGGGCGTCTGCTTAAACGCGCACTGGCCGATCATGTGGTAGCGCGTATCACCGGTCAACCCGCCATCGTCACAGCTTACAGTGATAAGCGCGAAAATGACGTCGCTCCGCTGCCATTCTCCCTGTCCAGCCTGCAGATCGAGGCCGCAAAACGGTACGGACTGAGTGCCCAGACGGTTTTGGACGCCTGTCAGCGGCTCTATGAAACACACAAACTGATTACCTACCCGCGTTCAGACAGCCGCTATCTGCCGGAAGAACATTTTGTTGGTCGTCATGCAGTCTTAAAGGCGATACAGGCGCATCAGCCCCAGCTTACCCCACCAGCAGACTTTAACGCCGATCGCAGAAATCGCTGCTGGGATGATAAAAAAGTCGATGCTCACCATGCCATTATTCCCACGGCCCGAAGCAGCGCGGTAAAGCTCAGCGAAAATGAACAGCATATCTATGAGCTGGTGGCACGCCAGTATCTGATGCAGTTCTGCCCGGATGCAGTATTCCGTAAATGTGTCATCGACCTTGATATTGCGGGCGGAAAATTTGTGGCGAAAGCGCGCTTCCTGGCTGAGGCGGGCTGGCGCGCACTGCTGGGCAGCAAAGAGCGTGATGAAGAGAACGACGGCATGCCGCTGCCAGAGGTGGCGAAGGGTGATGAGTTGCTGTGTGAGCGTGGCGAGGTGCTGGCGAAGCAGACTCAGCCGCCACGCCCGTTTACCGATGCGACGATTCTTTCTGCAATGACCGGCATCGCCCGTTTCGTTCAGGATAAAGAATTAAAGAAAGTGCTGCGTGCGACCGATGGTTTAGGAACGGAAGCCACACGTGCCGGCATTATCGAATTACTGTTTCGTCGTGGCTTCCTGGTGAAGAAGGGCCGTTACATCAATTCCACGGATGCAGGACGCGCCCTGATTCACTCTCTGCCCGATCTGGCCGCGCGCCCGGATATGACGGCGCAGTGGGAATCGACACTGACGCGTATCAGCGAAAAGGCCTGCCGCTATGATGAGTTTATGCAGCCGCTGGTGCAGACCTTAACCGGCCTTATCCAGCAGGCGCGGCAGCAGCCTGCGGCGCATGCATTTCGGGGATTACCGTCCACCGGACAGAAACGTCCGGTGCGCAAAACCAGGCGTAAAGTGAAGGAGACGGAATGAGGCATTATTCAGTATTACTGGCCCTGGCTCTGATGCTGGCGACCAGCGCAGTGCAGGCCAACAGTCGTTATCAGTCGATGCCACAACAGGGCAACAATGGTGTAAACACTGATGTAGTGGTGGATATGCCGCCTGAAGCCTGGACGCAGTCAGAGAGACGTCAGCAGGACTGTCTCCGCTGCTGTATCTTTGAGAACCGCAACTACACAGAAGGTGCGGTAGTGAAATCTGAGGGCGTGCTGCTGCAGTGTGCGCGTGATGAACAGTCTCTTGGCACCAACAACCTTATCTGGAAGATAGTGAAATAGCCGTCGCGTGGCGCTCTGCCACGCGACCATTAATTAAAAGTGGAAGGTTGACCAGATGGGGGCGTGGTCAGATGGTTTTTCCATGCCCCGGATCTCATAATCAATGCCGGTCTCAACGCAGTGCGACGCCAGGGTTTTGCTCGCCAGCACCAGATCGATGCGTAACCCGCGATTATCATCAAACCCTTTCGAACGGTAATCGAACCAGGAAAAGCGATCCGCCACCTCCGGATTGTGCTCACGCCAGGTATCAACCAGTCCCCAGCCCAGCAGGCGGTCCATCCACTCGCGCTCTTCCGGCAGGAAGGAGCATTTGCCGGTGCGCAGCCAGCGCTTGCGGCTCTCCTCACCAATACCAATATCCCGATCGGTGCTGCTGATATTCATGTCGCCCATAATCAGAACCGGCTTATCAGCAGGCAGATCCTCGGTCAGCAGACGTTGCAGATCGCGATAGAACTTCTCTTTAGCCGGGAACTTGGTGGGATGGTCGCGACTTTCACCCTGCGGGAAATAGCCATTAATCACCGTGATGTCGCCAATCGGGCTGGGAATTTCCGCCATGATCAGGCGGCGCTGGGATTCTTCATTATCGCCCGGAAAACCCCGGCTGACTGACACTGGCTGAGCTTTGGTTAGCAACGCCACGCCGTAATGGCCTTTCTGACCATGATAAAAGACGTGATAGCCAAGCTTTGCCACCTCCTCCAGCGGGAACATGTCGTCATGGACCTTGGTTTCCTGCAGACCGATCACATCGGGCTGATGCTGTTCGACAAGCGCCTGAAGCTGATGTGGGCGGGCACGCAACCCATTGATGTTAAATGAAACAAATTTCATGAGATCGACCATTGTTCAGCAAGTAATGGGCGAAGATGGTAGCGATTTTTATTGAGAAAGTCATGACGGAACAGACTGAGATTGTGCGAAAGCGGGTAAGAAACGTGAGGAGGCGTAAGGCAGACCAGGAAGCTCAGGTATCGTTTTGGGAGTCGTGTGCACGATGCCCGACCCGAACCTTAATCGAAGGTTCTCATCCCTCTCCGCGCAGAACAGGAGGCTGTGGTGTTTTTTTGGGATTAAGTGCGACATGCAGGATGGTGGTGGGAGAAGGATTCGAACCTTCGAAGTCTGTGACGGCAGATTTACAGTCTGCTCCCTTTGGCCGCTCGGGAATCCCACCAGGGATTGAAGTGGCTTAAGATGATTCAGATTCAGATGGTGGTGGGAGAAGGATTCGAACCTTCGAAGTCTGTGACGGCAGATTTACAGTCTGCTCCCTTTGGCCGCTCGGGAATCCCACCATGGCCTGAATCTTTGTCTCTTAAAGCGGGGCGCATCATACCAAATGCGATAAGGGTGTAAAGCGCCCACTGGCAAAACCACAACTGTTTGCCCACTTTTTACACGTAGCGCTGAATCTGCAGGCAATTCAGCGTCCTGGCTGATTAAAGAATAATCGTACGGTTGCCGTAAACGAACACGCGCTGTCCCAGCACTTTATACAGTGCGTTGCTCAGTACATTCTTTTCTACGTCGCGACCGGCACGCATCATCTCATCCGCGGTATAGCTGTGATCAACGTTAATCACATCCTGCATGATGATGGGACCTTCATCGAGATTGTCATTCACGTAGTGCGCGGTAGCACCGATGATTTTCACGCCACGCTCATAAGCCTGGTGGTAAGGGCGGGCTCCAATAAAGGCGGGCAGAAAGGAGTGATGAATATTGATAATCTGGTTCGGATAACGCTGTACGAAAGCGGGCGTCAGAACGCGCATATATTTTGCCAGCACCACGTAATCGGGCTGATAGCGGTCAATCTCTTCTGCCATGCGGTTATCGTGCTCTTCCCGCGTCAGCCCCTCATGACTCACCAGCACAAACGGAATATCGAAACGCTCAACCAGTGAACGCAGGGTATCGTGGTTACCCACTACCGCTGCAATTTCCATATCCAGGCCGCCAAACGCGCTCTTCATTAACAGATCGCCCAGGCAGTGTGCCTCTTTAGTCACCAGAATCACCACGCGACGGCGACCGGCACTGTGAAGTTCCCGCACTGAACCCTGCGGCAGGGCGCTGTCGAGATCAGCGAGCAGGGTATTATCGTTGAAAATTCCTTCCAGCTCGGTGCGCATGAAAAAACGCCCGGTGCGATGATCAACAAACTCATTGTTCTGCACGATATTAAGTTCGTGCTTGTAACAAATATTGGTGATTTTGGCGATCAGACCTTTTGCATCGGGACAAATGGTTCGTAAAACTTTTCTTTGCATGGTTTGCGCTTGCATCTCAATCAGAGTCCTGTCAAAGCATTAGGGTGTAAACCGCTGGGGTAGCCGTCAGCTTAACCACAACATTTTTTGTATTTTTTGCCACTGCCGCACGGGCAGGGATCGTTACGCCCGACGGGCGGTATTGTACCGTCAACATAGTACCAGCGTTGATCCTCGCGAAGAAAGCGTGAACGCTCATGAATGGTATGAATGTTTGTTTTCTCGCGGTATCGCGCAAAAAAGGTAACGAAAGCTTCGTTCTCATGGTTTCCATGATTACAACGGGTTACATTCAGGCTAAGCCATTCGGTGCCCGAAAAACTTTCAGATAAAAGCCCCGACAGCCCCGGATGGCGTTTGTCAGGATGCCAGGTTGCAACCAGATAGTCCGCATTCTGCTGAACATAGGCGCAATAACGGGATCGCATAAGTTGTTCAGCTGTAACAGGAGTCTGGTTACCCTGCAGAAAGGGCCCGCAACATACGCTATACTGCTCTCCGCTACAACATGGGCAGGTTTCTGACACATTGTCTCCCGGGAATGATGAGTCGATTTCACAAGCGCGCTATGTTAGCTGACCCCACGTTGTGACGCTACGTATTGACGGCAGGACCAGATACAAATGAGAAAGGTAAGAATTGGATTGGCTCTTGGATCTGGCGCGGCCAAGGGATGGGCGCATATTGGCGTGATTAACGCGCTGGAGCGGGCCGGTATTGAGATTGACGTTGTTGCAGGCTGCTCAGTCGGCGCACTGGTCGGGTCTGCCTATGTGAATAACCGTTTACCGCTGATGGAAAAATGGGTCAGTGCATTTCGCTACTGGGATGTGATTCGCCTGATGGACGTCTCCTGGCAGCGTGGCGGGTTGTTACGCGGCGAAAGAGTATTCAGCCATGTCCGTCAGCTGATTCCCAATGATGCGATTGAGCACTGTAATAAACCCTTTGGCGTGGTGGCGACCAACCTCAGTACCGGACGTGAGCTCTGGCTGACCGAGGGCGATCTGCATCAGGCAGTACGCGCATCCTGCAGTATGCCAGGTTTATTACCGCCGGTGGGCTACAATGGGTATTGGCTGGTGGATGGTGCTGTGGTTAACCCGGTGCCGATTTCACTGACGCGCGCCCTGGGGGCAGACATTGTTATCGCCGTTGACTTACAGCATGACGCACATTTAATGCAGCAGGATCTCTTTTCCGTTACACCTCAGAACAGTGAAGAAGAAGCCGCCGCAGCGGCATTAAGTTGGGGGGGGAAGTTGCGACAGCGCCTGGTGAATTTCACCCAGCGCCGTGCATCTCAGTCACCTGGCGCGATGGAGATTATGTCTACTTCTATTCAGGTACTGGAGAATCGCCTTAAGCGAAACCGTATGGCAGGCGATCCGCCCGATGTTTTGATACAGCCGATCTGTCCGCAAATTTCGACGCTGGATTTTCATCGTGCTGAAGAGGCCATTGAGGCAGGCAGGGCCGCCGTAGAGAAGAAAATGGATGAACTATTACCACTGGTCCGTGGCAGATAATCAGGTTGTTCATTCAAAACGGTGACTTCGGGCAATACTGAAAGGCGCAACTGCGTTTTATGAACCACTATTGAATTATCTGGTACGCAGGGGGAAAGAATGGAAAAACCACTACTCGGCAAAAAGATACTCATTGTCGAAGATGAGGCTGTTTTCCGTTCGTTGCTGGACCAATTTTTGTTATCGATGGGTGCTGTGACGTTACAAGCGGAAGATGGTCTGGAAGCAATTGCACAACTACAACAGCATACTGTCGACCTGATTATCTGCGATCTGGAAATGCCCCGTATGAGTGGCATCCAGTTTGTTGAACATATTCGTACCCGTGGCAATGTCGTGCCGATATTGATCATCTCGGCCACTGAAAACATGTCCGATATCGCTCATGTGCTGCGTCTTGGGGTGCAGGATGTGCTGCTTAAGCCACTCAAAAACTTCGAACGCTTCCGTGAAGCGGTTTATGAGTGCCTTTATCCCTCAATGTTCACCTCAAAAGTGGAGGAGGATGAGCAGCTTTTCCAGGACTGGGATGCGCTGGTTCGCGATCCAAAAGCAGCCGCCAAGCTGCTCAAGCAACTTCAGCCGCCGGTACAGCAGACCATTGCCAACTGCCGGATTAACTATCGTCAGCTGACGATGGCCGAGCAGCCTGGTCTGGTACTTGATATCGCGGCACTCTCCGACAAAGATCTGGCGTTTTACTGTCTCGATGTGACGCGCGCCGGTGATAACGGCGTGCTGGCGGCACTGCTGCTGCGCGCACTGTTTAATGGCCTGCTGCAGGAGCAGCTCACGGGCCAAAAACAGCGTCTTCCGGAGCTGAATGGACTACTCAGACAGGTCAATCTGCTGCTGCGTCAGGCGAACCTGAGCGGTCAGTTCCCGCTACTGGTTGGTTACTATCATCGCGGTTTAAAAAATCTGATTCTGGTTTCGGCCGGATTAAACGCCACACTACATGTGCATGCCCATCAGATTCAGCTCAGTAATGGTGTCCCGCTTGGCACTATGGGCAGCACCCATCTTAATCAAATCAGTCAGCGCGCAGATAACTGGCAGTGCCACGTATGGGGCGCGGGTGGTCGCATCCGGCTGATGCTGTCTGCAGAAGAGTAAGGGTAAAAAACAGAGAGATTCTGGCGATGAACTCAGGGCCAGAGTTTAGCTTTACAGTTGGGTAATAGTCTTAATTTCGACAGTTTAGTCCCTTCCAGGATAAATCCGTTCGATACTAACTGATATACTCATTTCCGATTTTAAACCGACATATCAAGTATTAACTTGAACGGCCTATAAGAGAGGTATCTTAATGTCTGCCAATAATACCAAAGTAAAAAAAGCGGTAATCCCGGTAGCGGGTTTGGGTACGCGTATGCTCCCGGCTACCAAAGCGATTCCAAAAGAGATGTTACCGCTGGTTGATAAGCCGTTAATCCAGTATGTCGTCAACGAGTGTATCGCTGCTGGCATCAACGAAATTGTGCTGGTTACGCATTCATCAAAAAATGCCATCGAAAACCATTTTGATACCAGCTTCGAACTGGAATCAATGCTGGAAAAACGCGTTAAGCGTCAGCTGCTGGATGAAATCCAGTCAATCTGCCCGCCACACGTTACCATCATGCAGGTCCGTCAGGGCATCGCTAAAGGTCTGGGTCACGCTGTGATGTGTGCACACCCGCTGATCGGTGATGAGCCATTTGCGGTCATCCTGCCAGACGTCATCATCGACGAATATGAATCTAACCCAACCAAAGATAACCTGGCAGAAATGCTGAGCCGTTATGAAGAGTCTGGCCGCAGCCAGATCATGGTTGAGCCGGTTGACGATGTTACCGCGTACGGTGTTGTTGATTGCCAGGGCGCAGAACTGAACCCAGGCGACAGCGCACCTATGGTTGGTGTGGTTGAAAAGCCTAAAGCGTCAGAGTCACCATCAAATCTGGCCGTTGTAGGTCGCTATGTGCTGTCTTCAGACATCTGGCCACTGCTGGCGAAAACTCCTCCAGGTGCAGGCGGCGAAGTTCAGCTGACTGACTCCATTGCGATGCTGATGGAAAAAGAGACGGTTGAAGCTTATCACCTGAAAGGCGTGAGCCATGACTGTGGTAATAAGCTGGGCTACATGCAGGCTTTCGTTGAGTACGGTGTTCGTCATCCGGTATTGGGCAAAGATTTCTCTGAATGGCTCGATGGCGCAGTTGGCAACAAAAAGTAATTCATAAACACAGGATAACTCGATGAAAGTCACTGTATTTGGTATCGGCTATGTCGGTCTGGTTCAGGCTGCGGTGTTAGCCGAAGTCGGACATGACGTTCTCTGCATTGATGTCGACGCTAATAAAGTCGAAAATCTGAAAAAAGGCATCATTCCTATTTTCGAACCAGGTTTAACACCGCTGGTAATGTCCAATTACGAAGCGGGTCGTCTTAAGTTCAGCACCGATGCTGAGCAGGGCGTAAACCATGGTGTTATGCAGTTTATTGCAGTCGGTACTCCACCGGATGAAGACGGCTCTGCCGATCTGAAATATGTGACCGCCGTAGCGCGCACTATTGCGCAGCATATGAACGATCACAAGGTGGTTATCGACAAATCAACCGTTCCGGTTGGCACAGCAGACAAAGTTCGTGCAGTAATGACGGAAGCGCTGAAAGCGCGTGACGCCAACATCACCTTCGATGTGGTTTCAAACCCGGAATTCCTGAAAGAGGGTGCAGCAGTTAATGACTGTATGCGTCCGGAGCGTATTGTTGTCGGTACTGACAACGACGACGTGGTAGAACTGTTACGCGAGCTCTATGAGCCGTTTAACCGTAATCACGATCGCATGATCATGATGGATATCCGCAGCGCGGAGCTGACCAAGTATGCCGCAAACTGCATGCTGGCAACCAAAATCAGCTTTATGAACGAGATGTCTAACCTGGCTGAACGTTTAGGTGCGGATATTGAGAAAGTACGTCAGGGTATCGGTTCTGATCCCCGCATTGGCTATCACTTTATCTATCCTGGCTGTGGCTACGGCGGCTCCTGCTTCCCGAAAGATGTGCAGGCGTTAATCCGTACCGCTGAGTCCATTGGCTATCAGCCACGTCTTTTGCAGGCGGTGGAAGATGTGAATGACAACCAGAAAAACAAGCTGCCTACCTTTATCAAGCGTCATTTTGGTGACGATCTGAAAGGTAAGACGTTTGCACTCTGGGGTCTGTCATTTAAGCCGAACACTGACGATATGCGTGAAGCCTCCAGTCGTGTGCTGATGGAAACGCTGTGGGAAGCGGGCGCATCTGTTCAGGCGTTTGACCCTGAAGCAATGGATGAAGCGCAGCGCATCTATGGTCACCGCAGCGATCTGAAGCTGATGGGTACCAAAGAAGCCGCACTGCAGGGCGCAGACGGTCTGGTCATCTGTACGGAGTGGCAAAATTTCCGTGCGCCTGACTTCGACGTTATCAAAAATGCACTGAAAGAAGCCGTGATTTTTGATGGTCGTAACCTGTATGATCCAGAGCGTATCAGCAAACGCGGTTTCGTTTATTATGCAATCGGCCGCGGAGCGTCTATTCAAACTGCATAATTAACGAGGGATTTATGAACTTTCTGGTCACCGGCGCCGCAGGCTTTATTGGTTTTCATGTCAGTCAGCGTCTGCTGGCCGCCGGTCACCAGGTTGTCGGTATCGACAACCTGAATGATTATTACGACGTAAATCTCAAGCATGCCCGTCTCAATTTAATTAAAGCCGATTCTGGTTTTACATTTATTGAGATGGATCTGGCGGACCGTGACGCAATGGCGTCACTGTTCGACCAGCACACATTCCAGCGCGTTATTCACCTTGGCGCTCAGGCTGGCGTCAGGTACTCCATTGAAAATCCCCATGCCTACGCAGACTCGAATCTGATCGGTCACCTCAATATCCTTGAAGGCTGTCGTCATCATAAAATTGAACATCTGCTCTATGCCTCATCCAGTTCAGTTTATGGCCTGAATCGCAAAATGCCGTTCTCAACCGAAGATAGCGTTGATCATCCGGTTTCTTTATATGCGGCGACTAAAAAAGCTAACGAGTTAATGTCGCACACTTACTCGCATCTTTATCAGCTGCCGACGACCGGATTGCGCTTCTTTACCGTTTACGGTCCCTGGGGCCGTCCTGATATGGCACTCTTTAAGTTCACCCGGGCAATGATTGCAGGTGAAGCGATAGATGTTTATAACCAGGGCCAGATGAAACGCGACTTTACCTATATTGACGATATTGCTGAAGCGATTGTCCGTCTGCAGGATGTTATTCCGCAGCAGGATGATAACTGGACTGTTGAAACCGGTTCACCTGCAACCAGCTCTGCGCCTTATCGGGTTTATAATATTGGTAACAGTCAGCCGGTTACCTTGATGAACTATATCGAAGCGATTGAGAAAGTGTTGGGGATTACGGCGAAGAAAAACCTGATGCCAATGCAGCCCGGTGATGTGCTGGAAACCAGTGCGGATACCGAAGCGCTGTATAAGGCCGTTGGTTTTAAACCGCAGACCGGGGTCGAAGAGGGCGTTAAAAATTTCGTTGACTGGTATCGCGATTTCTACCGCGTCTGATTAAAAGAAAAAGGAAGCTCCGGCTTCCTTTTTTATTGGGGTAGCAGGCTAACGCTTAAGCAGCGAAGCAGTCAGCATTACAGTAAAAAATCGTCCAGCGTTTTACCCTGTTCTTCCAGCGCTTTTTTAATCACGGCCGGTGTCCGTCCCTGACCTGTCCAGGTTCTGGACTCGCCTTTTTCATCGGTATAACCATATTTGGCCGGGCGCACTGAGCGTTTACCTTTTGCCGCAACCCGGTGAGTGGCGGTCAGCGTGTTAATCAGTTCATTCGGGTCGATTCCATCCGCCAGCAGCATTTCACGATACTGATTAAGCTTACGCGTGCGTTCTTCATTTTCTGCCTGAAAATGTGACTCTTCTTCGCGGCGTTCTTTTACCACCACGTCCAGTTTTTCCAGCATCTCTTCCAGCGTTTCGACGGAATACTCTCTGGCCTGGGCGCGCAGCGTACGGATATTATTAAGAACTTTTAGTGCTTCGCTCATTGTCCTGGTCTCTGAATAAGGAAAAAGTTGTGTTGCCCGCTAATAGTAGTGGTGACATTAAATAACTTCAATCTTAAAACAATATCAGAACGATAATTCCCTGAGTAATTAAAATAATCACAGTGAAAATTTCACGGTTATGGCAAATAAAAAAAGAGTTTCCGCAAGTCTGATATGCAATAAATTTAATGTATTTAGCGTGGTAACAAAAATGTCATTCCTTTTGTTGCGGGTAAAATAAGCAAAAATTATCCAGCGTGAAGCGCACATAACCGGCTCCCGGCTATGCACCAGGATGAATAACCGGTCAGCCGTTACGCTTTAATTACCGCTACACCGCAATGTATTACCTGCACTTTGTGTTAATATGCGCGCCATTCCGTTAAGTCCTGATGAAGATACGCTCCTATGGCTCAACTCTATTTTTATTACTCTGCCATGAATGCAGGGAAATCGACGGCACTGCTGCAATCCTCCTATAACTATCAGGAGCGCGGCATGCGCTCGCTGGTCTATACCGCTGAAATCGATAACCGGTTTGGTGCCGGGCAGGTGAGTTCCCGTATCGGACTTTCGTCACCGGCCATGCTCTACAATGCTGAAACCGCACTCTATAGTGACATTGCCGCCGAGCATGCCGCGCAGCCAATCCACTGTGTGCTGGTTGATGAGAGTCAGTTCCTGACCCGGGAGCAGGTTAAAGCACTCTCTGATGTCGTAGACGATCTGGATATTCCGGTGCTCTGCTATGGCCTGAGAACCGACTTTCGCGGTGAACTGTTTGTGGGCAGTCAGTATCTGCTGGCATGGGCTGACAAGCTGGTTGAATTAAAAACCATTTGTCATTGTGGCCGCAAGGCGAGCATGGTGCTGCGACTGGATCGCGAGGGTAAACCTTTCAGCGAAGGCGAGCAGGTGGTCATTGGCGGTAACGAACGCTATATCTCCGTCTGCCGTAAGCATTATAAACAGGCGATAGAGCAGGGGTCGTTACAGGCGATTCATGGCGCACAGACTCCGCTGAATTAACCGCATCATTCAGGTAATAAAAAACCCGCCGCGGCGGGTTTTTTATCAGACAGTCAGAACCGGACTATCAGACTTTCTTCACTTTCTTATCAACCTTCACGCCTTTCACCGGCTGCTCAGAGACAGCTTCGGCGACACTTGAGAACGGTTCGACAAATTCACGTCCGTAGTAGGTATCGAGCATAATCTGTTTCAGCTCAGCAATCAGCGGATAGCGTGGGTTCGCGCCGGTACACTGGTCATCGAACGCATCATCGGCCAGTTTGTCGACTTTCGCCAGGAAGTCCGCTTCCTGCACACCGGCTTCGCGGATTGAGGTCGGAATACCGAGTTCAGTTTTGATCTCGTCCAGCCATACCAGCAGCTTCTCAATTTTCTGCGCGGTGCGGTCGCCTGGTGCGCTCAGACCTAAGTGGTCAGCAATCTCTGCGTAACGACGACGCGCCTGCGGACGATCATACTGGCTGAATGCGGTCTGTTTGGTCGGGTTGTCATTCGCGTTGTAGCGAATAACGTTCGAGATTAACAGGGCATTAGCCAGGCCGTGTGGGATATGGAACTCTGAACCCAGTTTGTGTGCCATTGAGTGACAGACCCCGAGGAATGCGTTGGCAAACGCAATACCGGCGATAGTTGCGGCATTGTGTACGCGTTCACGCGCCACCGGATTTTTAGCGCCTTCGGCATAGCTGGCCGGCAGATTCTCTTTCAGCAGTTTCAGTGCCTGCAGCGCCTGACCATCAGAGTATTCATTCGCCAGCACAGAAACATAGGCTTCCAGAGCGTGGGTGACTGCATCCAGACCACCGAAGGCGCAGAGTGAACGTGGCATATCCATCACCAGGTTGGCATCGACAATTGCCATATCTGGTGTCAATGCATAGTCAGCCAGAGGATATTTCTGACCGGTCGCATCGTCGGTTACCACAGCGAACGGTGTGACCTCTGAACCGGTACCTGAGGTAGTCGTGATGGCAACCATGCGTGCTTTGACGCCCATTTTTGGGAACTTGTAGATACGTTTACGGATGTCCATGAAACGTAACGCCAGCTCTTCGAAATGGGTTTCGGGATGTTCGTACATCACCCACATGATTTTCGCGGCATCCATTGGGGAACCGCCGCCCAGGGCAATGATGACGTCAGGTTTAAAGCTGTTCATCTGCTCTGCACCTTTACGTACGATGCTCAGCGTTGGGTCAGCTTCAACTTCGAAGAATACTTCAGTCTCGATGCCGTGTGATTTCAGCACGCGGGTCACCTGGTCAGCATAACCGTTATTGAACAGGAAGCGGTCAGTGACGATAAAGGCACGTTTCGCGCCGTCCGTTGCCACCTCTTCCAACGCAATTGGCAGTGAACCCCGACGGAAGTAGATGGATTTAGGAAGTTTATGCCACAACATATTCTCAGCTCGCTTGGCGACAGTTTTGGTATTGATCAGGTGTTTTGGACCGACGTTCTCTGAAATAGAGTTACCGCCCCAGGAACCACAACCCAGCGTCAGAGACGGCGCCAGTTTAAAGTTGTAGAGGTCACCGATACCGCCCTGAGAGGCCGGGGTGTTGATCAGAATACGCGCGGTTTTCATTTTGTCGCCGAAGTAGTGCACGCGCTCAGTCTGGTTATCCTGGTCGGTGTAAAGGCAGGAGGTGTGACCGATACCGCCCATGGCGACCAGTTTCTCGGCTTTATCTACAGCATCCTGGAAATCTTTTGCCCGATACATTGCGAGGGTAGGTGAGAGTTTTTCGTGGGCAAATGGCTCAGACTCATCCACCAGTTTCACTTCACCAATCAGGATCTTGGTGCTCGGCGGCACGGTGAGACCGGCCATCTCTGCAATTTTGAAGGCAGGCTGACCCACGATCGCCGCATTCAGACCGCCGTTTTTGAGGATGATATTCTGTACGGCGCTTAGTTCAGCACCCTGCAGCATGTAGCCGCCATGGCTGGCGAAACGTTCACGCACGGCATCATAAACTGAATCAACCACAATGACAGATTGTTCAGAGGCGCAGATCACCCCGTTATCAAAGGTTTTTGACATCAGAATGGAGGCAACGGCACGTTTCACATCGGCGGTTTCATCAATCACTACCGGCGTGTTACCGGCACCGACACCAATCGCCGGTTTACCGGAGCTGTATGCTGCTTTCACCATGCCCGGACCGCCGGTGGCGAGAATCAGGTTGATGTCAGGGTGATGCATCAGCTGGTTTGAAAGTTCAACAGACGGGGCATCGATCCAGCCGATAATGTCTTTCGGCGCACCGGCAGCAATGGCGGCCTGCAAGACAATATCGGCAGCTTTGTTTGTCGCATCTTTGGCGCGAGGGTGTGGCGAAAAGATAATGCCATTACGGGTTTTAAGACTGATTAATGCTTTAAAGATGGCGGTTGACGTTGGGTTGGTTGTCGGGACGATACCGCAAATCAGGCCAATCGGCTCGGCGATGGTAATCGTACCGAACGTATCGTCAGTGGCTAATACACCACAGGTTTTTTCATCTTTATAGGCGTTGTAGATATACTCGGAAGCAAAGTGGTTTTTAATGACCTTGTCTTCGACGATGCCCATACCGGATTCGGCAACGGCCATCTTGGCTAACGGGATTCTGGCGTCAGCGGCGGCAAGGGCGGCGGCACGGAAGATGGCGTCGACCTGTTGTTGAGAAAAGTTGGCATATTCACGCTGGGCTTTTTTTACACGTTCGACCAGTGCATTGAGTTCAGCGACATTGGTTACGGCCATGGTGTTCTCCTGAAGGAAGTTAAACTTTTTTAGTAAACAATCCTGCGTCCTGAGTATAGTCATGCTGAAATAACGTGACTGGCTGACAGGTAAATCCCGGATTTTCAACTGTTTACTGAACGAGTCTTCTGCTGGCGTTAGCGAGCTTTCTTATTCTTCCGTTAAGAAAAGATTACCTGGTTTGGGGTAGGTCAATTTTGATGCAGATCAATTTAAGCGCAAGCTGACACCTTTCAGCAGCCCTTTATAGTGCTTTCCTGTTAAGTCAGCGTGCTCCTGTGCTCAGCCGTCCTGGCAGTGGCTAAATCCAGCCACTTTTTAATCTCTGGCGGAAAGCGCTAATTGCTTTGCTGTTCATCAGGATAAATACCCAGGCGCACATCTGGCGTCTCTGCACGTTTTCACATACATTAGGCGCGTTTTCCCCCCTGTGGTACGGAGTAGAGTTGTGAATCCAGCGCTGTTAGATCTATCAGGCTACATAAAATTTTTTGTCGGGCTCTTTGCGCTGGTCAATCCGGTAGGCATTATTCCGGTGTTCATCAGCATGACCCGTTATCAGGGGGTAGCTGAGCGTAACAAAACCAACCTTACAGCTAATCTGGCCGTTGCCATTATTCTCTGGACGTCACTTTTCCTCGGCGATGCGATTCTGCATGTGTTTGGCATCTCGATTGATTCCTTCCGGATTGCGGGCGGGATTCTGGTCGTCACCATTGCCATGTCGATGATCAGCGGCAAGCTGGGCGAGGATAAGCAGAACAAACAGGAGAAGTCAGAAACGGCGATTCGTGAAAGCGTGGGGGTTGTGCCGCTGGCATTGCCACTCATGGCGGGGCCGGGTGCCATCAGCTCAACCATCGTCTGGAGTACCCGCTACCACAGCTGGCTCAATCTGCTGGGATTCACCCTGGCCATTGCTATTTTTGCCTTCTGCTGCTGGCTGCTGTTCCGCGCCGCGCCGTTAATGGTGCGCATTCTTGGGCAGACCGGTATCAACGTCATTACCCGAATTATGGGCCTGTTACTGATGGCGCTGGGTATTGAATTTGTTGTGACCGGCATGAAGTCGATTTTCCCCGGCTTGCTGAACTAGAAACTCACTTATTTCATGCAGCGAAGCGAATTGGTGACCTGAATTGGTGCAGTAAGGTAATTTATTGCACCATAGTAATGCAGTCATTCATCCTGCTTAATAAAAACAGACGATTATAAATTCCGTTACTGTGGGTTTGCTCACAGACTTTTTTTCTCAGAATAATGTCACTATTTTCACACGATAATCTGCTATCTGATCTCCGCTCAACCCGATAAATACCCAGGCTTCAGCGGCCAGCCTGAATTTCATCACGTCGATGCTCTTTTTATCAATACAAATACCAAAACAGACGCTTTTTGTAGCTGCATAACGCCCTGGAAACAGGTTTCCAGCTAAATAGCCTATTTTTCATATCGATATAATATTTTCAGGACGAAAATTAACACTTTCGCTGCCTGACATCTCATGATAAAAGAGAATTAGTTAACATTTTAGCTATTTTGCTTTGGCGCCCCTTCGCGGCTTCTGATAATTTTTGGCCCAGCGTAAATTTTTTCTCCGAAAGTCCAAAGTGAGAACGCTTTTTGCTTAAGCCTATCGGGATACTTAATTAAAGGTTGGCGTTTCGCATGATTGGGATGAAAAACTTGCAACAACAGCGGTCAGCAATCGCACTCTTTTTGTTCACGGCTTTTTCTCCGGCTTATGCCGCCACCATTCCGCCTGGAACGGTTCTGGCCGCCCAACAGCAAATAGTGATCAACAACGGAAGCGAAGTCTCTTCGCTGGATCCACATAAAACCGAAGGCGTGCCGGAATCTAATGTTATCCATAACCTGCTGGATGGCCTGGTTAACACCGATAACCGCGGTCAGGTTGTGCCGGGCGTCGCCAGAAGCTGGGAAAATCCACAACCCACGGTCTGGATTTTTACTCTGCGTGATGATGCAAAGTGGAGCAATGGCGAACCGGTGACGGCCGCTGATTTCGTTTATAGCTGGCGTCGGCTGGTGGACCCGAAAACAGCATCGCCATATTCCAGCTATCTGCAGGCAGCTCATTTTGCCGGTATTGATGCCATCCTTGCCGGTAAAGCATCACCCGATCAATTGGGCGTAAAAGCACTTGATGCCCATCGCCTGCAGATCACCCTGAGTGAACCCGTGCCTTACCTGATGGCGATGTTAGCGCACACGGCGATGAAGCCGGTTTATGCGCCAGCCATTAAGCAGTGGGGCGACGCCTGGACCCGTCCCGGTCACTACATCGGTAACGGTGCCTATACACTCAGCGACTGGGTGGTGAATGAAAAAATCGTTGTGACGCGTAATCCCCTCTACTGGGACAATGCGCATACGGTGATTGAGCAGGGGACCTTCCTGCCGATCGCTACTGAAAACAGTGACATTAATCGCTATCGCAGTGGTGGCACGGATATCACTAACAGTGCGATACCGCCAGAGATGTTTGGCAAGCTGCGCAAAGAGCTGGGTGATGAAGTCAAAGTCAGTCCGCTGCTTTGCACCTTCTACTACGAAATCAACAACAAAAAAGCGCCGTTCACCGATGCACGGGTGCGCGCTGCGCTGAAAATGACCCTCGATCGCGAGGTGATTGCCAATAAGATCATGGCTCAGGGACAGATTCCGGCCTATAGCCTCACGCCACCGTTCACGGCTGGTATTAAGCTATCCCCGCCTGAATGGTTCACCTGGACCCAGGCGCAGCGTAATGAGGCGGCGAAAAAGCTGCTGGCAGAGGCGGGTTTTGATGCCAGCCATCCGCTGAACTTTACGCTGCTCTATAACACCTCTGATCAAAATAAGCGGCAGGCGATTGCCGCCGCGTCGATGTGGCAGAAAAATCTGGGCGCGAAGGTGACGCTGCAGAATCAGGAGTGGAAAACCATGCTGGAGACCCGTCATCAGGCCCAGTATGACGTGGTACGTGTCACCTGGTGTGCCGATTACAACGAGCCCTCCACCTTCCTGAACATGCTGATCAGTAACGCCTCGATCAACACCGCGTTTTACAGCAGCGCGACCTTCGATCGCTTAATGGCGGAAACGTTGACGGCGGGCAGCGAGGCGCAGCGCGTCGACCTGTATCAGCAGGCTGAAACACAACTCGACAAAGACTCACCAATTGTGCCAGTTTACTACCGCGTAAGTGTGCGCCTGGTAAAGCCCTGGGTTGGCGGCTTTACGGGCAAAGACCCGCAGGACATGACAGACCTGAAGTACTATTTCATCAAACAACACTGATCTGATCGCCGTTTCGGCGAGACAGTCGGGACACGCATCAGCGTACAGACCATTTTGGGGTCAATCTCCCTGGGAACAGGCCAGGGAGCCCGGAGACGGGGGACGCCGTGGCGGAGCATCGCCACGGTGACGATAATAAAACTGGAGTGTAATAATGAACAACATCACGAAAAAAAGCCTGATTGCAGCGGGCGTTTTTGCCGCAGTGAGTGCCCTGGCAGGGAATGCGGCTTTCGCGGCAACCGTGCCTGCGGGCGTTGAGCTGGCCGCTAAACAGGAGCTGGTTCGCGGCAATGGCGATGAAGTACAGTCGCTCGATCCGCACAAAATCGAAGGCGTGCCGGAAGATAACGTGGCGCGCGATCTTTACGAAGGTCTGCTGGTCAATGACAGCAACGGTAAACCGATCCCGGCCGTAGCGGAAAGCTATGAAAATAAAGATTTCAAAGTGTGGACTTTCCACTTACGTAAAAATGCCAAATGGTCCAATGGCGAGCCGGTCACCGCGCAGGATTTCGTCTACAGCTGGGAGCGTCTGGTCGATCCTAAAACCGCCTCACCGTATGCCAGCTATCCGCAGTATGGTCATATCCTGAACGTCGATGACATCATCGCCGGTAAAAAACCAGTTACCGATCTGGGCGTAAAAGCTATTGATGACCACACGCTGGAAGTCACCCTGAGCGAGCCGGTTCCCTATTTTGATAAGCTGCTGATTAACTCCGTCATGTCACCGGTTTACAAACCGGCGATTGAGAAATTTGGCGATCAGTGGACGCAGCCGCAGAACTGGGTCGGCAACGGTGCCTTTAAGCTTGAAGCGCACGTGATTAACGAACGTATCACCCTGGTGCGTAACCCGAACTACTGGGACAATGAACATACGGTGCTGAACAAAGTCACCTTCCTGCCGATCAGTTCAGAAGTCAGTGACGTTAACCGCTACTTCTCCGAGAACGGCAGCGACATGACCTATAACAACCTGCCAATTGAGCTGTTTAAAAAGCTGCAGCGTGACAACGGTAAAGAGCTGCACGTCGATCCATATCTCTGCACCTATTACTACGAAATCAACAACCAGAAAGCGCCATTCACCGATCCTCGCGTGCGCGCGGCCCTGAAGCTGGGTCTGGATCGTGACATCATGGTGAATAAAGTGCTGGCGCAGGGCCAGAAACCTGCCTATAGCTACACGCCACCAGCGACCGACGGCATGGACATTCTGCCGCCAGACTGGTTCACATGGTCACAGGACAAACGTAATGCCGAAGCGAAGAAGCTGCTGGCTGAAGCGGGCTACAACGCTGACAAACCGCTGACCTTTAACCTGCTGTATAACACCTCCGATCTGCACAAGAAGCTCGCGATTGCCGCCTCGTCGATCTGGAAGAAAAACATCGGCGTAAACATCAAGCTGGAAAACCAGGAGTGGAAAACCTTCCTGGATACCCGTCATCAGGGTAACTACGATGTGTCGCGTGCGGCCTGGTGTGCGGACTACAACGAACCCACTTCCTTCCTGAACACCATGGTGTCCAACAGCAGCAGTAACACATCGCACTACAAGAGCGATGAGTTTGACAAAGTGGTGCGTGACGCGATCAAAGCCCCGGATGCGAAAGCCCGCGCAGTGGATTATCAGAAGGCTGAGCAGATCATGGATAAAGACAGCACCATCGTACCGGTTTACTACTACGTAAATACGCGTCTGGTGAAACCTTATGTCGGCGGTTATACCGGTAAAGATCCACTGGATAAAACCCTGGATAAAAACTTCTACATCATCAAACACTAATAGCATTCAGGCTATCAGCAGTGGCGGCGCGTCTGGCGCCGCCTTTTTTAATTTTTTATATGTTGTGAAGCAACAGCCTGGTAGGTACGGCAATGTTAAAATTCATCCTGCGTCGCTTGCTTGAAGCGCTACCGACGCTGTTCGTCCTGATTACTATCTCCTTCTTTATGATGCGCCTGGCCCCCGGTAGTCCTTTTTCCGGTGAGCGTACGCTGGCACCCGAAGTCATGGCCAACATTGAGGCGAAGTACCACCTCAACGATCCCATTGGTAAACAGTATGTCGATTACCTGGTGCAGCTGGCGCACGGCGATTTCGGCCCGTCGTTTAAATACAAAGACTATTCGGTCAACTATCTGGTCGCACATGCGTTCCCGGTTTCTGCCAAACTCGGTCTGGCCGCGTTCCTGCTGGCGATAGTGCTGGGCGTGACCGCCGGCGTCATCGCTGCGCTCAAACAAAATACGTTGTGGGACTTCGCGGTGATGGGGGTGGCAATGACCGGTGTGGTGATACCCAGTTTCGTGGTCGCACCGCTGCTGGTCCTGCTGTTCGCCATCAGCCTGAAATGGCTGCCGGGCGGTGGCTGGAATGGCGGGCAGTGGAACTACATGCTGCTGCCGATGGTGGCGCTGTCGCTGGCGTATATCGCCAGTATCGCGCGTATTACCCGTGGATCGATGATTGAAGTGATGCACTCCAACTTTATCCGCACCGCGCGCGCCAAAGGCCTGCCGCTGCGCCGCATTGTGCTGCGTCATGCGCTGAAGCCCGCCTTGCTGCCGGTGATCTCCTACATGGGACCGGCGTTTGTCGGCATCATCACCGGGTCGATGGTCATTGAGTCGATCTATGGTCTGCCGGGTATCGGTCAGCTGTTTGTGAACGGTGCGCTGAACCGTGACTACTCACTGGTGATGAGCCTGACCATTCTGGTCGGTTTGCTGACCATTATCTTCAACGCGATTGTTGACGTGCTCTATGCCGTTATCGATCCAAAAATTCGTTACTGATTGCGGAGTTCGCCATGATGTTAAGTAAGAAAAACAGCGAAGCTCTTGATGCGTTCAGTGAGAAGCTGGAAGTAGAAGGGCGCAGTCTCTGGCAGGACGCGCGTCGTCGTTTTATCCATAACCGGGCGGCCTTAATCAGCCTGCTGGTGCTGCTGGTGATTACCCTGTTCGTGATCTTTGCGCCGATGATGGCGCAGTTCACCTACGACGATACCGACTGGGCCATGATGTCCTCGCCGCCGGATACCACTTCCGGCCACTGGTTCGGCACTGACTCATCGGGTCGTGACCTGCTGGTGCGCGTGGCGATTGGTGGCCGTATCTCCCTGATGGTGGGTGTGGCCTCAGCGCTGATCGCGGTGATCGTGGGCACACTTTATGGTTCGATTGCTGGCTATCTCGGCGGCAAAACGGACTCGGTGATGATGCGTATTCTGGAAATCCTTAACTCTTTCCCGTTTATGTTCTTCGTCATCCTGCTGGTGACCTTCTTTGGTCGTAATATCCTGCTGATTTTTGCCGCTATCGGCATGGTTTCATGGCTGGATATGGCGCGTATTGTGCGCGGCCAGACGCTGAGCCTGAAGCGTAAAGAGTTTATCGAAGCGGCCCATGTCGGCGGGGTATCAACCTGGAAAATCGTGGTGCGCCACATCGTGCCAAACGTGCTGGGCGTGGTGGTGGTTTACGCCTCGCTGCTGGTGCCAAGCATGATCCTGTTTGAATCCTTCCTGAGCTTCCTCGGTCTGGGTACGCAGGAGCCTTTGAGCAGCTGGGGCGCACTGCTCAGCGACGGCGCCAACTCGATGGAAGTCTCACCCTGGCTGCTGCTCTATCCAGCGGGCTTCCTGGTGGTTACGCTGTTCTGTTTCAACTTTATCGGCGATGGCCTGCGTGATGCCCTCGACCCGAAAGATCGTTAAGGAGTTTCCCGATGACTATTCATGAATTTCAGCCAGCAATGGCGGCCCGCGCGGGAAGCGAACAGCTACTTACGGTCAAAGATTTACGCGTGACCTTTGGCACGCACGATGGGGATGTGACCGCCGTTAATGACCTCAACTTCTCGCTGCGCGCCGGTGAGACGCTGGGCATTGTTGGCGAGTCCGGTTCCGGCAAATCACAGACGGCCTTTGCCCTGATGGGGTTGCTGGCAAAAAATGGCCGCATTGGCGGCTCGGCGATGTTCAACGGCAAAGAGATCCTGAACCTGCCTGAGAACCAGCTTAATAAACTGCGCGCCGAACAGATTGCAATGATCTTCCAGGACCCGATGACGTCGCTGAACCCCTATATGCGGGTGGGCGAGCAGCTGATGGAAGTGCTCAAGCTACACAAAGGGATGAACAGCGCACAGGCGTTTGAAGAGTCAGTGAGAATGCTGGACGCGGTGAAAATGCCGGAAGCACGTAAACGCATGAAGATGTACCCGCATGAGTTCTCCGGCGGGATGCGTCAGCGCGTGATGATTGCCATGGCGCTGCTGTGCCGGCCAAAACTGCTGATTGCCGATGAACCGACCACGGCGCTGGATGTGACGGTGCAGGCGCAGATCATGACGTTGCTCAACGATCTGAAGCGTGAATTCAACACCGCTATAATCATGATCACCCACGATCTCGGCGTGGTGGCCGGGATCTGCGATAAGGTGCTGGTGATGTATGCCGGACGCACCATGGAGTATGGCCGCGCTCGCGATGTCTTTTATCAGCCTGCGCACCCTTACTCAATTGGTCTGCTGAATGCAGTGCCGCGCCTGGATGCGGAGGGCGAGAGCCTGACCACCATTCCGGGCAATCCACCCAACCTGCTGCGGCTGCCGCAGGGCTGTCCGTTCCAGCCGCGTTGTCCGCACGCAATGGATATCTGCACCCAGGCTCCGCCGCTGGAGCCGTTTGGCGAAGGCCGTCTGCGTGCCTGCTTTAAGCCGGTGGAGGAGTTAGTATGAGCACCGTAGCTGAAAAAAGAGTGTTACTGGAAATCGCCGACCTCAAAGTCCATTTTGATATCAAAGATGGCAAGCAGTGGTTCTGGCAGCCGTCAAAAACCCTGAAGGCAGTGGATGGCGTCAGCCTGCGCCTTTATGAGGGAGAAACGCTGGGCGTGGTAGGCGAGTCTGGCTGCGGCAAATCGACACTGGCACGCGCCATTATCGGTCTGGTTAAAGCCACGGAAGGTCGGGTGGCCTGGTTAGGCCGCGATCTGCTGGGGCAGAGTGAAGAGGAGTGGCGCAAGGCGCGCAGCGATATCCAGATGATTTTCCAGGATCCGCTGGCGTCGCTGAACCCGCGTATGACCATCGGCGATATCATCGCCGAGCCACTGCGCACCTACCATCCAAAAATGGCGCGGCAGGAAGTGAAAGACCGCGTCAAAAATATGATGATGAAAGTGGGGCTGCTGCCCAACCTGATTAACCGCTACCCGCATGAGTTTTCGGGCGGTCAGTGTCAGCGTATCGGTATCGCCCGTGCGCTGATTCTGGAGCCGAAGCTGATCATCTGCGATGAACCGGTCTCGGCGCTGGATGTTTCGATTCAGGCTCAGGTGGTGAATCTGCTGCAACAGTTACAGCGTGAGATGGGGCTGTCGCTAATCTTCATTGCCCACGACCTGGCTGTGGTGAAGCATATCTCTGATCGGGTGCTGGTGATGTATCTGGGGCATGCGGTGGAGCTGGGTACCTACAGCGAGGTCTACAGCAATCCGCAGCATCCTTACACCCGTGCGCTGATGTCTGCCGTGCCGATCCCCGATCCTGATCTGGAAAAAAATAAGCAGATTCAGCTGCTGGAAGGGGAGTTGCCGTCGCCGATTAATCCGCCGTCAGGCTGCGTGTTCCGCACCCGCTGTCCGATCGCCGGCCCGGAGTGTGCGAAAACCCGGCCGCTGCTGGAAGGCAGTTTCCACCATGCGGTCTCTTGCCTCAAGGTCGATCCGCTCTAAAGCAAAACGCCGGGCATGTGCCCGGCGTTTTCTTATCTGATGCTTACTCGCGCCACAGGATATGACAGAGCTTGTGATCTTTCTCGCGGCACAGCAGCACGCGGGCAAAGACATCAGTGATTGGCTCACCATCCGCTTCACCCAGCCCGATGACTACCTCGGCGAAAAAGTCCGGGTTCAGATCAAAATCGACATGGTCTTTCCAGTCTTCAGAGGGATCAAACAGCTCTGCGCCACCGCGCTCTTCGAACTGCAGATTGAAGAGAATGACGTCTGCCGGGTCGAGATTGTCGACGGCCAGTTCGAGAAAAATATCGTAGGCCTGTTCCAGCGTTTCATCTTCGGTAAGGCGATTATTCAAATCCATAGTCTGTCCTGTCGGCCTGCGGCCATTTACACAATCTGGCTCGTTTTACAGTAAAGGACTGAAGAAGTAAAACAGTCGTTCGACGATGCGCTGCCACCAGGCACGTTTTGCCCAGCGCTTACCGTCCAGCAGGCGGGAGCGGGCAATGTAGTCATCCTGCACACAGGCGAGATCGCTGCCAAATCCTGCATCATCCACCACCAGCGTCACTTCAAAATTCAGCCATAAACTGCGCATATCAAGGTTAACGGTTCCCACCAGACTCAGCTGTCCGTCGACCAGCACGCTTTTAGTGTGCAGCAGACCATCTTCAAACTGATAGATTTTCACGCCCGCTTCCAGCAGTTCGCTGAAGAAGGAGCGGCTGGCCCAGCCGACCAGCAGGGAGTCGTTGTGGCGCGGCACAATCACGCTGACACTCACGCCACGCTGCGCAGCGGTACAGATAGCATGCAGCAGATCGTCGCTGGGCACTAAGTAGGGTGTGGTCATAATCAGCTGTTCACGCGCTGAATAAACCGCGGTCAGCAGCGCCTGATGGATCATATCTTCCGGGAAGCCAGGTCCGGAGGCGATCACCTGCACGGTGTGGCCGCTCTCCTGCTCAAACGGCATGATGTTGCGATCGGGCGGTGGGGGAAGAATGCGTTTACCGGTCTCAATCTCCCAGTCACAGCTGAACACAATGCCCATCGCGGTCGCAACCGGGCCTTCCATACGCGCCATCAGGTCAATCCACTGGCCTACACCCGCGCTCTGTTTAAAGAAGCGTGGATCCACGAGGTTCATGCTGCCGGTATAGGCAATGTAATTATCAATCAGAACGATTTTGCGATGCTGACGCAAATCCATTCGCCGCAGGAAGACGCGCAGCAGGCTGACCTGCAAGGCTTCCACGACGTCGATACCGGCATTGCGCATCATGCCGACCCATGGGCTGCGGAAAAAGTTGACGCTGCCTGCGGAGTCGAGCAGCAGTCGGCAATGAACGCCACGGCGTGATGCGGCCATTAGCGATTCGGCGACTTCATCCGCCAGGCCGCCGGGATGCCAGATGTAAAACACCATCTCAATGTTATGACGGGCCAGCTGGATATCACGAATCAGCGCCTGCATGACGTCGTCGGCGCTGGTGAGCAACTGAAGCTGATTGCCCTTAACCCCGGCAATGCCCTGACGATGGTAGCAAAGCTCAAACAGTGAACGGGCAACGTCACTGTGCTCGGTGGCAAAAATTTCACGGCACTGTTTCAGGTCGTTGAGCCAGCGTGCGGTCGACGGCCACATAGTGCGGGCGCGCTCCGCGCGACGTTTGCCCAGATGCAGTTCGCCAAACGAGAGATAAGCGATAATACCCACCAGCGGCAGAATATAGATAACCAGCAGCCATGCCATCGCCGAGGTTACGGCCCGGCGCTTCATTAATACACGCAGCGTAACCCCGGCGATCAGCAGCCAGTAACCAAATACCAGCAACCAGCTGATCAGGGTATAAAAAGTGGTCATAAAGTGGACATCCCGTTCGCGCTTTCGTCTGGCAAGTTTACGTGCAGATCATCGCTAACGAAACCCTTTATCCCGGACAGTCTCGATGAGAGATCTGATTTGGCATTACGACGGAGATCTCTATAATGCCCTCGCACAGGTCTTGCATGTATGAAGTCAGAGAGGAAGTGATGAAACGAAGCAGAAATGAAGTGGCGCGCTGGAGAATGTTACGTCAGGTGCATCGCCGCCGCTCCCGCTGGCTGGAAGGGCAGTCGCGGCGTTACAAGCGTATCCATTGCATTCGCCATCAACTGGCACAGCAGCAACGTCGCTCGATCCTGTTTATTACGCAGTTAGTTTAGGTTATATCGGCAGCAGCCCTGCTCAGGCTTCAAAAAATCCCGACTCTGCCATGACTCGTCGCGCTATAGCATGCTCCTGACGCGACGCACCCCGGTCACTGACTTCGCGCATGAGGCACTCCATCGTGCTGCCCAGCGCCGCTGGTCTGCGATACCCCGTCCGATCGTACCATTCGTAAGACCATTTTCCCGATTTACGCTGGTAATAGAGGGTCAGCCATGCAGAGCAATTTGCAGGATAACCACTCATGACTTCGATTTTCGGATCAATAATCGCCACAATTCGGGATAACAGTGGCTCGATCAGAGTAAGTGACTGGCCGGGATAGGTTTTATTCATAATTTGCCCGCGATTACGCTGTGCTTCCATTCAGAGGTTTAACTCACAAAAGCTAAATGTAGACAGCTCTGCCAGATAATTCCTCCCGACGGCTAAAAAAATGACACAGAGATCATTTTTTAAAGCTAAACAGGCTATCTCAAGGTGTAATTTAAGAGGTGTACAGCCGCTGACGTTAAACCTGTACAACTTTACATTTTTGCAAGTCACTGTTCCTAAATGATTTATTCATTTAATCAGCAGGCACGGCGAAATTTTGAGTTAAATATCTGTACAGTTAAGGGGTTGTTGTATAACTTTACCGTATCGGTTACTAACTTTTAATGAATCCTATGAGGGCCAACCATGCAGACTAACGTTCGTATTCCCGCTTCAGTATCTGACCTCTCCGCTTATTTACACAGTGCTGCACAGCCTTCACAGCAGGCCATTCTGGGGTCTGTCGTGACGGAAATCATCGCTTCTGGCCGTAGCCTGAACCGTAAAGCGATTTGCTCAAAGCTGATCAGCCGTTTACAGCATGTCACCAGCCCGGAAGAAGAGCAGCACTATCATGCGCTGATTGGTCTGATTCTGGACAGGGGTTAATTCAACGCCACTATGCCAGTGAGTGACGGGAAAACAAAGCGGGCTAACTTAACGAGCAGGCCCGCTTAGCCATAAATAAGCTCTTAACGGTCAGGCGGAGAGCGTCGCGTTCAGCCGTATGGGCAGAGGAGTAATGCAGTACGAAAGCTTTTTCTGACAGGGGTATTTACGCTGATATCGCAATAAGCTGCATGAATCATTAACCCGAAAGACGTTGTGACGTCATCATCAGCGTTACATTCACCAACTGCAGTGCTGCCGCCAGCACGATCAGCATCACAATCCACTGCTTTTTACTACGCCAGCCCTCTGTTCGCCAGAGGTATAGCGCACCGCCAATCAGTAAAGCGATAATTGCCAGTAGCCCCAGAATGATTATCTGCATCTTTCCTCTCTGAATATTCAAAACAAAAATGGCGTCTGTGCCAGGCACAGACGCCATTTTGACTGCAGATACGTTATCAGAAGACGCGTTTAAACGGCTTAACCGAGACCTGTTTATAGACGCCCGCCGCAAAGTAAGGATCATCCTGGGCCCATGACTGTGCGGCTTCTAAGGACGGAAACTCAGCAATAACGGTTGAGCCAGTGAAGCCCGCCACGCCGGGATCGTTGCTATCCACAGCAGGCATTGGGCCTGCGATGATCAGGCGTCCCTCCTCCTGCAGCAGTTTGAGCCTCGCCAGGTGGGCAGGGCGCACGGCGTTACGTTTTTCCAGTGACTCTGCAGTATCTTCTGCATAAATGACGTAAAGCACTAAGGAACTCCTGGTTATCAGAATTTTGCAACACGTTAAGGGATTGACGATTAGAGTGCAAACGAAACCTGTGGGCGGCTAATGGCTCAGCATAAAGGGCTAAAAAGCGCTTTTCTTCAGGCCGGATGGCGGGAGTTATTGAAACTGATTGCTATTTGCATTTAAAATCGCTGCTCTATTCAATCACTGCGACTGTTATGACCACGCTGACTATGCCATTTCCTAAACGCACGCCTGTCTCCATGTTGTTGTCTGTTGCTCTGCATGGAGTCGTGATTGCCGGAATTCTTTATGCTTCATTCCAGCAGGTGATTGAGGTGCCCAAAGCATCGCAGCCCATCAGCGTTACCATGGTCGCGCCCGAAGTCCAGCCCGAGCCAGCACCGGCTATCGCAGAGCCGCCTGCGCCACAACCTGAACCGCAGCCTGAACCGGAGCCACAGCCAGTGCCGGAACCGCCAAAAGCGGAGCCGGTACCCCTTCCGAAACCTGAACCGAAGCCTAAGCCTAAGCCTAAACCAAAGCCGGAACACAAACGGGAGCAGCCAAAACGCGAGGTGAAGCCGCGTCAGGAGAGCAAACCGAAGGCCGACCCGTTTAAGCAGGAAGCCCCGGCGACGCAAAACAAACCGACCACGGCGCCAAAATCTACACCGTCACCTGGCTCATCGGCCTCAACTGGCCCTAAGGCACTGAGCGTGAGTAAGCCTGGCTATCCTCAGCGTGCTTTTGCATTGCGGGTAGAAGGACGTGTAAGGGTGAAGTTTGATGTGGACAGCGACGGACGGGTAGATAACATCCAGATTCTCTCTGCTGAACCGCGCAATATGTTTGAGCGGGGCGTTAAGCAGGCGATGAAAACCTGGCGCTATGAGAAAGGAAAGCCAGGACAGGGTCTTACCATGAATATCGTGTTTAAAATTAATGGTGGTGCCAGCATTGAATAAGGTACCGGGTCAGGCAGACGCCGCCTGACCCGTCACTTATCCAGCAGGCTGCTGATTGGCGCGACCGGCTGGCAGAGGACGGGAATTGCCCGCATTGTCGACCGCCACATAAATAAACACCGCTTCCGTCGCAATGTAAGTTTGTCCAATCGGCTCAGACGACACTTTTTTGATCCACACTTCCACATTAATCGTCATGGAACTGTTGCCGGTACGAAGACAGCTCGCATGGCAGCTCACCACATCGCCCACCGCGACGGGCTTCATAAATGACATGCCGTCGACGCGAACCGTCACCACGCGTCCTTCAGCGATCTCTTTCGCCAGGATAGCGCCACCCATATCCATCTGTGACATCAGCCAGCCACCAAAAATATCGCCGTTGGCGTTGGTGTCTGCTGGCATGGCGAGCGTACGCAGCACCATTTCGCCTTTCGGCAATTTATGTTTTTCGCCCATTGCTTCCACTTCTATGCAGGTGAATGCTAAAAAAATGCCCGGCGGACCGGGCAGATGATTATTTTTGTTCCTGCTGCGGCATCTGTCGCCAGATGTAAAGCCCGCTGAGCAGGGTAAACAGTAAGGTCAGACCGGAGAGACCGAACACTTTAAAGTTAACCCAAAACGCCTGAGATAACCAAAAGGCGACATAGATGTTTACCAGGCCGCAGATGAAGAAGAATAGCGCCCAGGCAACGTTGAGCCGACGCCAGACCGCATCGGGCAGGTGTAACTCTTTGCCCAGCATGCGCTGAATCAGCGTCTGCTCCATAAACCACTGGCTGTAGAGCAGGGCGGCGGCAAACAGGCTGTAGATCACCGTGACTTTCCACTTAATGAACTCATCGTTGTGGAACACCAGCGTCAGGGTGCCAAAAACCGCCACCAGCACAAAGGTGAAAATCGTCATCTTTTCCAGCTTGCGATAGAGCACCCAGCTGACAACCAGCGCCAGGCCGGTGGCCACGATCAGCGCGCCCGAGGCGACAAAAATGTCATACAGCTTATAGAAGATGAAAAAGACCACCAGGGGGAGAAAGTCGAGTAGCTGCTTCATAGTTTTTCCATTCAGAGTTGGCTGCGAATGTGCCCGAAGGCACACCGCCAATCAACGTAACAGCATATAGAGCCGATAAAGATAGATAATCAACATCGCTGAAACCACATTGCCAGCCGCGGTAAAAATCACCGACGAGACATTGAGGGGTAATACCGTCAGCGATGAGAAGAAAAGCATCACAATGACTTTAGCCAGCAGCCAGAGCAAAATCGCCGGGGCGATCAGCCTGACATTCTTCCACGCCATCCGCATACTGGCGCGCATGGCGGCAAAGACACCCATCTTCTCACTCGCCACCATCACCGGCGCCAGCGACAGCAGGATCGTCAGCAGAATGCCTGGCACGACCAGCACCATAAAGCCCAGCTGCGCGACCAGCGTCATCAGGAAGGTGAGCAGCAGCAGCTTTGGCAGCAGCGGTGCTGAGGCACCAATGGCCCGCAACGCACTGACACGCTGGCCGGAAGAGACCATCGGGATCAGATAGAGCATACCGCCAAGCAGCAGGGTATTCCCCATCAGCGCGGCAAAAGTGCTGGCCGCTGAGGCGCGCAGCAGTACCTGTTGCTGTTCCGGTGACATATTCTGCACCATCTCAAATAACGAACTGGCGCTGTCATCGCCCTGCTGCAGGATGGCCATCTGATCGGCACCAGGCGTCAGCACATGCACCAGCATGACGGTGACAAACGCGGCCAGCAGCGACATCAACAGCACCGTAGCCAGTTGATGGCGCGCGAAATTTCCTGTGTCACGGTATAACGAGCTTGCCGTGATAGACATGTACACTCCTTGGAGGAACCGGGTTAATTAACCCGGCGATTGTACATGTTCTGGCAGCTCCGGGGCACCCGGCAGGGCATAACTTTCTGTAATATGAGGTAAAGAGGGCGCAAAAAGGGCAGGAAGGCCATAACGCGCGCGGGCGCGATCGCAGGCTTCATTATGGATATCTGCTTCACCCGACATTGAAAACTCCCGACAGGGCGTCGGACGTTGTTCATAAATGCCGCAGGAAACGCAGCCGCCAATGTCGCCCTGCAGGGCGACGCAGCGGGGCGCACGATCGTTGGTACCCCGCATGTTGCGCATTAACAGGCCTAAAGGCTCCGTTAATTCAGTGGGAACCAGACCGCCCGCATCATCGGCTTCAGCCCAGTAAAATGAGACGCGGAAATGGGCGCAGCAGGCGCCACAGCTGACACAAGGGTTAGAGAGCTCACTCATTTGATCACCCGCCCCTCCCAGGGCATCGAACCAAAATCAACAATGAAGATAAGCAACATAGGGCCGGCGAAATTATTCAGCAAGCGGAATTTGCATGCTGCTGACAGCGCCGAAATTGATCTAAATCAATTCATTGTTTTTTAAGCAATTTATCTCAGGGGTACTGAGTGCAATTTTCTGTAAATCGCGTTAAATAATTGCCAGCAAAAAAAGCGATTCCGTTCGCGACATTAACATTAAGCAAAGGAGTGATAATGAAACTGGCAAAATGCGCGATGCTGCTGGCCCTGGCCCTGCCTCAACTGGCGATGGCCCACGAAGCAGGCGACTTCTTTATGCGTGCCGGCAGCGCTACCGTCCGGCCGACTGAGGGTTCCGATAATGTGTTAGGAATGGGCGAGTTCAGCGCCACTAATGACACACAACTCGGCCTGACCTTCACGTACATGGCAACAGACAATATTGGTGTTGAGTTACTGGCCGCCACGCCTTTCCGTCACAAAGTCGGTCTTGGCCCGACGGGTACGCTGGCTACCGTTCGCCAGTTACCGCCGACGCTGATGGCGCAGTACTATTTCTTTGACAGCAAAAGCAAAGCGCGCCCTTACGTTGGCGTGGGGATCAACTACACCACCTTTTATGATGCCGATTTCAACCAGACGGGCCGCGATGCGGGCCTGACCGATCTCAGCGTGAAGGACTCCTGGGGTGTGGCGGGTCAGGTCGGTCTGGATTATCAGATTAACCGTGACTGGATGCTGAATGCATCAGTGTGGTACATGGATATTGATACGGAAGTGAAGTTTAAAGCAGGAGGCGAGCAGCAGAATATCAATATGCGCATCGATCCCTGGGTCTTCTTCTTCGGAGCGGGTTACCGTTTCTGATGAGAAAAAGGCCGCTGAATCAGCGGCCTTTTTTTCTGTTACGACGTTATTTGATCTGCATATTGTTGACGACTGACTTCACGCCCGGCACGCTACGCGTAACCTGAACGGCACGATTCGCCATCTGTGGTGATGAAACAAAACCGCTCAGCTGAACTTTACCCTTGAAGGTTTCTACGTTGATTTCAGTCGATTTCAGCGAGTCATCTTTCAGCAGTTCACCTTTTACTTTTGTGGTCACCACGGTGTCATCAATATAGCCACCGGTTCCCTCTTTGGTTGCGGTTGGCGCACAGGCGCTCAGTGTCAGCGCAACCACGCCCGCCAGTACAGCACCTGTCAGCAGTTTAACGAATTTCATTGCTTTCTCTCCCTGTCACAAAATGGATGCGACGTTACCGTAACGGCGCATTGTCATTGTGGTGCAGATTTTGCAAAAAGGGCAAATAGCGGAATGAAAAAAAAGGAAACAAATCATGCCTTATCGCGCGATAAGGCATGATGGCAGGATTAACGGCTGGCGGCCTTGAGGCGGCTGACAAAATTCTTCAGTTCACTCAGCATGACCTCAGGCTCTGCATGGTGTTTTTCAATGATTCTGACAATCGCAGATCCGGAGATAGCACCCGCTGCACCGGCAGCGATCGCTTCTTTCACCTGTTCCGGTTCTGAAATACCAAAGCCCTGCAGCGGCGGCGCGGCGTGGTATTCACGCAGCTTGTCGATCAGGTGCTGCAACGGCAGGCTGGCACGGTTTTCAGCACCGGTCACACCCGCGCGTGACAGCAGGTAGGTGTAACCCCGTCCGTGTGACGCGATCTCGCGCAGCAGCTCATCGCTGGCGTTAGGCGGACAGATAAAGATAGGTGCTATGCCATGACGCAGCGCCGCCTGACGGAAGGGTGCAGACTCTTCAACCGGCACATCCGCAACCAGCACCGAATCCACACCGGCTTCAGCACAACGGGCATAGAACGCATCCACGCCGTTGGTGAAAACCAGGTTAGCGTACATCAGCAAGCCAATCGGCAGATCCGGGTATTTACGGCGGATAGTCGCCAGCATTTCAAAACACTGGCTGGTGTTGGTACCCGCCGCAAAGGCGCGCAGCGTGGCGTTCTGAATGGTCGGGCCATCTGCCAGCGGATCGGAGAAGGGAATACCCAGCTCCAGTGCATCCGCGCCACCTTCCACCAGCGCGTCAATCACGCGCAGTGAAAGCTCCGGAGAGGGATCGCCCAGCGTAACGAAAGGAACGAAAGCGCCTTCGTTATTCGCTGACAGCCGTGTAAACAGTTGATTGTAACGTTCCATCAGATTTCTCCCTGCGCTGTCAGAATGTCATGAACGGTGAAAATATCTTTGTCGCCGCGGCCAGAGAGGTTGACCACGATCAACTGCTCTTTTTCTGGTTCAGCGTGAATCATCTTCAGGGCATGCGCCAGAGCATGAGAAGACTCCAGCGCCGGAATAATCCCTTCCGCACGGCACAGCTGTTTAAAGGCGTCCATCGCTTCATTATCGGTAATGGAGACATACTCCGCGCGACCAATGCTGTTCAGATGCGCATGCTGCGGACCCACTGACGGGAAGTCGAGGCCGGCAGAGATTGAATAAGACTCCTCAATCTGGCCATCGTGGGTCTGCATCATCGGCGATTTCATACCGAAGTAGATGCCGACGCGACCATGTTTGAGCGGTGCGCCATGCTCGCCGGTTTCAATGCCGTGACCCGCGGGCTCCACGCCGATCAGCTTCACGCTGGTCTCATCGATGAAGTCGGCAAACATCCCGATGGCATTTGAACCGCCGCCTACGCAGGCGAGGATCGCGTCAGGCAGGCGGCCTTCTCTTTCCAGAATCTGCTTTTTGGTCTCTTCACCAATCATGCGCTGGAACTCACGCACGATAGTCGGGAAGGGATGGGGACCCGCCGCGGTGCCGAGCATATAGTGTGAAGTCTCATAGCTGCCAGACCAGTCACGCAGCGCTTCGTTACAGGCATCTTTCAGCGTGGCGGAGCCGCTGTGAACCGGGATCACTTCTGCACCCATCAGACGCATACGAAACACGTTAGGAGACTGACGTTCGACATCTTTCGCACCCATATAGATGCGGCACTTCATGCCCAGCAGCGCACAGGCCAGCGCGGAAGCGACGCCGTGCTGACCGGCACCGGTCTCGGCAATGATTTCGTTTTTGCCCATACGTTTAGCTAACAATGCCTGACCCAGCACCTGGTTGGTCTTATGCGCGCCACCGTGTAGCAGATCTTCACGCTTAAGATAGAGGCGGGTTTTGGTGCCTTTCGTCAGATTTTTACACAGCGTCAGGGCAGTAGGACGACCGGCATAGTTCTTCAGCAGGTCGGTAAACTCGGCCTGAAACTCAGGATCTTTCTGGGCGTCGACAAACGCCTCTTCCAGCTGGCGCAGGGCTGGCATCAGGATCTGCGGAACATACATTCCGCCAAATTCGCCAAAGTAGGGATTCAGTAACGTCATTTTTCTCTTCCTTTCTCGGGCCCGCCGTTGAGCAGGCCAGGCAAATCAGTAGGCACGCAGCGTCTGAAACACCGCGGCAATTTTTCGGGCATCTTTGATGCCAGGCGCGCTTTCCACACCAGAGTTGAAGTCCAGTCCGGCACAGCCCAGCTGCGCGGCTTCAACACAGTTATCCGCACTCAGGCCACCGGCCAGCAGCACATTGTCCAATGTCTGCCCCTGTAACAGCGACCAGTCAAAACACTGTCCGGTTCCGCCATCACCATTATCAAATACATAGCGGTCGACATGTGGCCAGTCGCGCGCAGGTAATGCGCCTTCAATGCGAAGTGCTTTCCAGATTTGAATCTCTGCAGGTAAGGAAGCACGCAATTCTGCCACAAATTCCGGCGTTTCATTGCCGTGAAGCTGCACTGCTGACAGCGAAATCGCACTGGCCTGCGTGACAACGTCACTGATGGAGTGGTTGCGGAAAACCCCGACGTAACGCAGCGGCGCGGCGGCAATCACATGTTGTGCCGCGGCGGTGTCAATCTGGCGCGGTGACCCTTCCGCGAAAATCAGACCGCCATAGATTGCACCGGCTTCATACGCAGCGCGGGCATCTTCGGCACGGGTCAGACCGCACACTTTATTGCTACCCAACGTAACCCGACGTACCGCACCGGTCAGGTCAGCTTCTTCCATCAGGGCAGACCCAATCAGGAAGCCGTTGGCAAAGTGGCTCAGCTCACGAATATCTGCGTAGCTGTTTATGCCTGATTCGCTGATTACGGTGACGCCGTGTGACAGACGTGGCGCCAGCTGACGAGTGCGGTTGAGATCGATAGAGAGATCGCGCAGGTCGCGATTGTTAATTCCCACGACTTTTGCCTGCAGCGCGATAGCCCGCTCCAGTTCCTCTTCATTACTCACTTCCGTCAGGATGCCCATTTTCAGGCTGTGCGCTACGGCGGCCAGCTGACGATATTGCTCATCATCCAGCACCGACAGCATCAACAGGATCGCATCCGCCTGGTAATAGCGGGCCAGATAGATCTGATAAGGGTCGATAATAAAATCTTTGCACAGCACCGGCTGGGTGATGGCGGCGCTGACAATCGGCAGAAAGGCGAAGTCACCCTGAAAATATTTCTCATCGGTCAGCACGGACACCGCAGAAGCATAGTGGCGGTAAACCCCGGCTATGGCGGCCGGATCGAAATCCTCGCGAATCACACCTTTTGAGGGCGACGCCTTTTTACATTCCAGGATAAACGCAGTTCTTGCACCCTGCAGCGCGTCATAGAAATGACGGCTGGCAGGTTCAATGCTGTTCTGAAAGGTGGAGAGAGGCTGCTGCTGCTGACGGGCTTCCACCCAAATCGCTTTGTCCTGAACAATTTTTTCTAACACGGTGCCTTTCATGATTATCCTCTTGCTGCCAGTGCGACAACACGCTCATAAGCCTGTCCGCTGCGGATGGCGTTAAGCGCCTGCTGTGCGTTTTCACGCAGATCTTCCTGACCGAATACTTTAAGCAACATCGCCACGTTGACGGCGACCGCCTCCTCATGGGCCTGCTGGCCATTACCCTGGAGTAAAGCCGTCAGAATGTCACGATTTTCTTCCGGCGTGCCGCCCGCCAGCGCCTCTTTGGGATGGAAGCCAAAACCAAAGTCTTCCGGCGAGAGCTGATAGCGGGTAATTTCCCCTTCACGCAGCTCAGCCACATGGGTCACATCGTGCAGCGCCACTTCATCCATGCCGCCACCGTGAACCACCGCGGCGCGCTGATAACCCAGTACTTTCAGGGTCTGCGCAATCGGCAGCACCAGTTCCGGGCTGTAGACGCCAATCACCGCCAGTGGCGGGCGCGCCGGGTTGATTAATGGGCCTAACACGTTGAAAAGCGTGCGGGTCTTCAGCTGCTGGCGCACTGGCATCGCGTGGCGAAAGCCGGTGTGATACTGCGGCGCAAACAGGAAGCAGACGTTAAGGTCGTCCAGCGCCTGACGCGCCCGGTCAGCGGGCATATCAAGGTTGATTCCAAAGGCGGCCAGCAGGTCAGACGAACCCGATTTACTGGAGACGCTGCGGTTGCCGTGCTTCGCCACTTTCAGACCGCAGGTTGCGGCAACAAAGGCGCTGGCCGTGGAGATATTAATGCTGTTACTGCCATCGCCGCCGGTGCCAACGATGTCGGCAAACGCGTATTCCGGGCGGGGAAATGGTTTAGCATCTTCCAGCAGCGCCGTCGCGGCTCCGGCGATCTCTTCCGGTGTTTCACCGCGTACTTTCATGGCGATCAGCGCGGCAGCGAGCTGCGTTGGCTCCAGCTGTCCGGTAATAATGGCGCTGAATAGCTGATGACTCTCCGCCTGATTCAGCGTCTGCGCCTGGTAAAGTTTTTCCAGTGTCTGTTGCATGATTATTCTCCCTGTTACTTTGCCAGCGCCCAGGCCAGCGTCTGCTCAAGCAGGCGCGCGCCCTGAGAAGTCAAAATCGATTCAGGATGGAACTGAAACCCGCAGACGCGATCGGTTTCATGACGAACCGCCATCACCATCCCGTTAAAGCTGGCGTTGACTGTCAGCTCATCCGGCGTGTTGCTGCCCACCAGCGAGTGATAGCGCGCCACCGGCAGTGGATTACTCAGGCCGGCAAACATCGCCTCGTCGTCATGGACGATAGACGAGGCTTTGCCGTGCAGGATTTCGCCCGCCTGGCCTACATGGCCGCCATAGGCTTCCACAATCGCCTGATGGCCCAGGCAGATGCCGATAATCGGCAGACGTCCACGCAGCACCCGCAGCAGTTCCGGCATACAACCGGCATCTTTTGGTGCGCCGGGACCCGGTGACAGCATCAGCACCGGATCTTCCATCCGCTCCAGCTGTGCAATTAGCAGTTCAGCGGGCAGGTTGTTGCGGTAGATCACCACGTTGTGACCAAAGGTCCGCAGCTGATCAACCAGGTTATAGGTAAAAGAGTCGATGTTATCGAGCAGCAGAATATCGGCCATCAGAAGATCTCCTTGCAGTGATGGGCAGTCGCGATAGCGCGCAGAACGGCACGGGCTTTATTGCGGCTTTCATCCGCTTCAGCCTGCGGATTCGAATCCAGCACCACACCAGCGCCCGCCTGAACGGTGGCGACGCCATCTTCGACATAGGCCGAACGAATAACGATGCAGGTGTCGAGATCCCCCTGCGCGGTGAAGTAGCCCACCGCGCCACCATAGCTGCCGCGACGGGTGCGTTCAGCACCGGCAATCAGTTGCATAGCGCGAACTTTTGGCGCACCGCTCAGCGTGCCCATGTTCATACAGGCGCGATAGGCGTGCAGCACGTCGAGGTCGGCGCGCAGCGTGCCGACGACGCGGGAAACCAGATGCATCACGAACGAGTAGCGATCAACTTTGGTCAGGTCAGCCACGTAGCGGCTGCCTGGCACGCAGATGCGCGCCAGATCGTTACGCGCCAGATCCACCAGCATCAGATGTTCAGCCAGCTCTTTATGGTCGGTGCGCATCTCCAGCTCAATGCGGCTGTCGAGATCGCGGTCCAGTGAGCCATCGGCATGGCGACCACGTGGACGGGTACCGGCAATGGGGTAGATCTCAATCTGACGAGAGGTCGCGTCATACTTCAGCGAGCTTTCCGGCGATGCGCCAAACAGGGAGAAATCCTGATCCTGCATAAAGAACATATACGGGCTTGGATTGCTGTTTTTCAGCGTGTCATAGGCGGCCAGCGGTGACGGGCACGGCAGTGAGAAGCGGCGTGATGGCACGACCTGGAAAATTTCACCGATGCGAATCGCCTGCTGCATGGTGCGAACCACATCACAATACTCTTCATCGCTCTGGCTGGTGGTCAGCGTCATCTGTTCGACCTTTTGTACCGGCAGCGCAGGTGCTGGCTGCAGCATCTGGCCGTGCAGTTGCTCAATACGGCGTTGCAGACGCTGGAACTCGCTGGTGGACGGGCAGAACAGGCTGGCCTGCAGACGCGCACTGCGGGTCTGGTGATCGATCACCAGTAACGTCTCTGCCAGGTAGAAACAGTAGTCGGGGCAGCGTTGCTGATTATCCAGTTCCGGCAGGGTTTCAAAACCAGCCACCAGGTCATAGGCAAACAGGCCACCCAGCAGCACGGCTTCGCGCTCGTCGGCAGAGGCGTTAACCAGCTGTGGAATCAGACGCAGTGCATCAAACACCGAGAGTGCTTTGAGACGGGAATCTTCGTCCTGATGCGGATCGGTGCTCTGCGGAAAAGTCAGCTCACGTCCATCGGGACGGACCTGATTGCTGACGGAAGCGGGCAGGGCCTCATCCAGCAGCGGCAGCACGGCACGGCCATTTTCTGACAGCGCCTGAACGACAACCGTATTACCCATGGCGCTGATACGCAGCGCGCTGTCGACAATCAGCAGACTTTTTAAATTACGCTTGCTGTCGATATCCGCAGATTCGAGCAGCAGGGTTGCCGGACGTGCGCCGCACAGCTGGTGAAACACTGCGGCCGGATCTTCGCGGTAAGGCGCGGTGCCGGTAATCAACTTCACTGTAGGTTTCGCATTTGGCATGATGATTTCTCTGAATTTCGCTCAAAAAAAAGCCCGCTCGGTGGCGGGCTCAGGTATTAGCACAGCGTTTACGCAAAGTGTGCACGATCCTGTCGCCCGTTTTCGGGAACATTGCGCCAACCGTTTAAATGCGTGATTACAACAGCCATGATTGAATACCCGTTACGTGTGAACTTGTGTACTAGTTAACGGGTTCATGGCGTAAATGTCAATACACTTTTTCACTGACCGTGAAAATCGTTATCATGCTGGCCGGTTTAGTTTTAGCAGGAGTTCTCTTGAGCGATATCGCCCGTTTCCCGGTTTATGATTTACACAGCCACACGCGCGCCTCCGATGGCTTACTGACGCCAGCCGCGCTGGTGCAGCGAGCCGTTGAGATGCGCGTGGGCGTACTGGCGATCACCGATCACGACAGCGTTGCAGGGGTAGAGGAAGCGCAGCAAACGGCACGCGACCACGATTTACCAATAAAAGTGCTGCCCGGGGCAGAGATCTCCACGCTGTGGGAGAACCATGAGATTCACATCGTCGGCCTGAACATTGATATTCACCATCCGGCGATGGTGACCTTTCTGGCCGGACAACATGACTGCCGCCGGACGCGGGCGCAAGAGATTGGTGAGCGACTCGCGAAGGCACGTATCCCGGATGCGCTGGCGGGTGCGATGCGTCTGGCTGATGGCGGCGTCATTACCCGTGGTCACTTTGCCCGCTTCCTGATTGAGCAGGGCAAAGCGGACAATATGGTACAGGTATTCAAAAATTATCTGGCGCGTGGCAAAACCGGCTACGTGCCGCCACAATGGTGTACAATTAAACAAGCCATTGATGCGATTCATCATTCTGGTGGGTGTGCCGTGCTGGCGCATCCTGGCCGATATGGCTTATCGGCGAAGTGGCTCAAACGGCTGGTCGCCCATTTCCGCGAGGCGGGCGGCGATGCGATGGAAGTCGCGCAGTGCCAGCAGCCACCCAATGAGCGTACAACGCTGGCACAATATGCCAGAGATAATGCACTGGCCGCATCACAAGGTTCTGATTTTCATCAACCCTGCCCGTGGATTGAACTGGGTCGTAAACTCTGGCTGCCCGCAGCGGTTGAGCCGGTCTGGGAACGCTTCCCGGATCTCGCGCCCGGCCTGACAATCACGGAAAGGTGACACGAGGTTTCTATGAGTCAATTGTTTCACATTCATCCGGACAATCCCCAGCCACGGCTGATTAACCAGGCGGTCGACTACCTGAACAAAGGCAGCGTCATTGTCTATCCCACCGATTCCGGCTATGCGCTGGGCTGTCGGCTGGAAGAGAAGGGCGCGATGGAGCGGATTTGCCGTATCCGTCAGCTCGACGGGCACCACAACTTCACCCTGATGTGCCGGGATCTCTCTGAGCTGTCGGTTTATTCGCAGGTGGGTAACTCGGCTTTTCGTCTGCTGAAAAACAATACGCCCGGCAACTACACCTTTATTCTCAAGGCGACCAAAGAAGTGCCGCGTCGCCTGATGAATGAAAAGCGTAAGACCATTGGTCTGCGCGTGCCCTCCAATCCGGTAGCGCTGGCGCTGCTGGAAGTGCTGAATCAGCCGATGATGTCGACCTCATTGATTCTGCCAGGCAACGATTTTACCGAGTCAGACCCGGAAGAGATCCAGCACAGCATTGGTAAGCTGGTCGATCTGATCATCGACGGTGGTACGCTGGGTCAGCAGCCGACCACGGTGGTCGATCTGACCACCGATTCGCCGGAAATCGTGCGTGAAGGCGTGGGCGATACCCGCCCGTTCCTGTAATTACGTCGGGCTTCAGACACCGCGCGTCGGTGTCTGAGCCAGATTCGACTCTAACCAGTTCTTAAACTGACCGTAAGGAATATAAAGTGATACATCTTTGAGGATCACTTTGTTATTACGCCCATTCCTGATCGAGTCAGAATAGCCAACAATAACGCCGCCCAGCGTATCATCCCGGTTATACACGCCACCGCCAGACATTCCCTGAACGACGCCCGCATTCGAGGCCATCGCTAAGCAGGGACTTTTATTCCATTTATTCCGAATAGCCGTGCGGGCTAAATTAACCCCGGACGATTCAACCGGCATCGCTGAAATAAAGCTGTAGCCATACATTTTAACTGGATCACCGATGTCACTGCTGCGGAACTTAGTCAGCGTGCTGGCATCATTCTTGTGATAAATAATCGCAAGGTCGCAATAAGGGTGATAAGACTTAACGCGCTGCACGGCGGTTTTAGCCACGTGCGCAGCCGTAAGGCTATATTCAGGCGTCAGAGGAATGCTGGTGCCCAGTGTGCCCAGACCGAGGATCGTCGGAATGCCTGTCACGCTCATATCTACGTGCTGCATCGCCGTACGACTGTACTCGGTGTGGCCCACGGAACACCCGCTCAGCACCAGTGCAGCAAGCACCGGGCTCAGAAAGAGGTTTCTCATGATGTTTTTCTTTATTCAGGCATGTCGGGAAATCCCTGGTGAAGATTTTTGACATGCAAGCAAGGTTCATCACTGAACCGTATTAACGCAACAACTCCGGATGCGCCGGTTTATTGGATTAATGTAAAAACACTATTTTTATTAACGAATCAATTAAGCAAGACTCAAATGTCGCAAGAACGCTTTATCGCGTGCTTTGCTTTTTTATTATGCTGCCGTGATAAAGTGTATCAGCTTAATAATGTCGTACAATTTATTAAAGCTAATAACAATCAAATTGCATGAGAAATAAGGTTTTAAATCAATCTGCATTAGGAATAATCTGACTTTTTGATTTTGGCAGTGCATACGGAATTATTAAATTCAATTAACCAGCATTTTATGCTGTCTTTGATATTTTTTTTAGATGTTATAAAGCCCGGTAAGAGTGATGGAAGTGTAAGATAGCGTTAAGGTTTTATTCTCAGAATATCGCGTTGATGAAAAACGGGTGGTTAGAAAATTTAATAGTGATCAGCTATAAAGTTTTTGATACACGCGTTTTATTAAACATATTCTCTTACCATACGCCGCGTTTTTTATTAAATCAGCAGCAAGGATTATCAGAGCTCAAACTATGAGAGGTTAACCTTTCTTTATTTACGATGGCACTATCCATAAAGGGCGTTACTTCAGCGTTAAATGCCTGTATAATGGGGCAAACTTGCTAAGTTAACTTGTTGATTTAGAAAGGATTATCACCCAATCATGACGCCTGGGAAGGCGACAAAGAGGAAGCTCAATGAGCGAAAAGTTACAGAAAGTCTTAGCGCGTGCCGGACATGGCTCGCGTCGTGAAATCGAATCAATGATTGCTGCCGGCCGTGTCAGCGTTGACGGCAAAATCGCCACCCTGGGCGACCGCGTCGAAAGCAGCAAATCTCTGAAAATCCGTATTGATGGCCATCTGGTATCGATTGCTGAATCAGCAACCGAAGTTTGCCGCGTGCTGGCTTACTACAAACCGGAAGGTGAACTCTGTACCCGCAGCGATCCTGAAGGCCGCCCGACGGTGTTTGACCGTCTGCCTCGTCTGCGCGGTTCACGCTGGATTGCCGTTGGCCGTCTGGATGTGAACACCTGTGGTCTGATGCTCTTCACTACCGACGGTGAACTGGCGAACCGCCTGATGCATCCGAGCCGTGAAGTGGAACGTGAGTATGCGGTGCGCGTGTTTGGTCAGGTAGACGACGATAAAATTCGTCAGCTGAGCAAGGGCGTTCAGCTGGAAGATGGCCCGGCTGCGTTTAAAACCCTGAAGTTTGGCGGCGGAGAAGGCATTAACCAGTGGTACAACGTCACTCTGACGGAAGGACGTAACCGTGAGGTGCGTCGTTTATGGGAGGCGGTCGGCGTACAGGTCAGTCGTCTGATGCGCGTGCGCTATGGCGATATCACCTTACCAAAAGGCCTGCCGCGCGGCGGCTGGACCGAACTGGATCTGCCTGCGGTGAACTACCTGCGTAACCTGGTGGAGCTGGATGATGAAACGGTCACCAAGCTGGTGGTCGAAAAAGATCGTCGTCGCACCAAGGCGAACCAGATTCGTCGTGCAGTAAAACGTCACAGTAAAGTGAGCAGCACGCCACGTGCGCCACGCCGCAATCCGGGCAGCAAACGTAACGCCGGTTAATATCGTTGCCCGATCGCTAAAAACGCAGCCCCAGGGCTGCGTTTTCTTTTTATGTTACCAGTCAATTCCCTGCTGAGCCTGTATACCGGCATCAAAAGCGTGCTTCACCGGCCGCATTTCCGTCACCGTATCCGCCATTTCAGTCAGGCGACGATGACAGCCACGTCCGGTAATGATGACGCTCTGATGCGCCGGGCGCTGTTGCAGGGCAGTGATCAGATCGTCCAGCGGCAGATAATCCATGCTGACCATATAGGTTATTTCGTCGAGCACGACCAAATCGAGCTGCGTATCGGCCAGCATCCGTTTTGCATGCTGCCACACGGCCAGACAGGCGGCAGTATCCGTTTCGCGGTTCTGTGTGTCCCATGTGAAACCGGTTGCCATCACCTGAAACTCAACACCATGCTGTTCCAGCAGGTTACGCTCACCATTCGGCCAGTCCCCTTTAATGAACTGAACAGCCGCTGCGCGTTTACCGTGTCCGGTGGCGCGCAGGGCGGTACCAAAAGCCGCAGTGGTTTTGCCTTTGCCATTGCCGGTAAACACCATCAGGATGCCACGCACCTCGGTGGCTGCTGCAATCCGCGCATCGACCTGCTCCTTCAGGCGCTGCTGACGCTGCTGATGACGATCGTCAGCCATTACTCTGCGGCTCCGGGTTTTCTGCCCGGCTGCGCATCAAAGCTGATACCGGTTTTGCGCCGGCTGTCATCACCCATCAGATAAAGATAGAGCGGCATCAGATCGGCAGGTGTTTTCAGCTTGTTAGCATCTTCCTGTGGGAAGGCGCTGGCGCGCATTTTGGTCCGCGTTCCGCCCGGATTAATGCAGTTCACCCGCAATGCCTGCGTTTTATACTCATCGGCCAGTACCTGCATCATCCCTTCGGTGGCAAATTTAGAGACGGCATAAGCGCCCCAGCCCGCGCGACCGGTACGGCCAACGCTGGAGGTGGTAAAGACCAGTGAACCGGCATCTGACTTTAACAGCAACGGCAACAGCGCCTGGGTCAGGAAGAAGGTGGCGTCCAGGTTGATGTTCATCACCTGCTGCCAGATCTGAGGGTCGAGTTCCGCCAGCGGAACGATTTCACCAAGGATACCGGCATTGTGCAGCACGCCATCAAGGCGAGAAAACTGCTGTGACAGCTGTTCTGCTACCTGATGGCAACGTTCCGGCGTCGCTTCAGCCAGGTCGAACACGACGGTATGAGCAGCACATTTATTAAGTTGATCGATTGCCTCTTTAACCCGCTGAAGTTTCTCAGGGCTACGGCCCATCAGGATCACTTCAGCACCATAACGGGCATACGTCAGCGCCGCTTCCCGACCAATGCCATCTGAAGCACCCGTGACAAGGATAATACGGTGATTGAGCAGGTCGCTTTTCGGTTGATAATGCACAGCGGGGTCCTCCGGCGAAAACAACATGATTCCGCTTTATGCCCGAATTTACGAATGGGCGCAATCGCCAGACTACCCATTCTGTGCCGGCTGCTGGCATTTCAGGCGACGGAGCAGGGTAAAACGGCTAAACTGGCGAATTGTTTTTTTATTCTTTGTGAAGGCGACCTGATGGATTTTATTTCAACGTATGGACTGTTTTTAGCGAAAGCGGTGACACTGGTGGTTGCCGTCGCTGCGATTGTCATGATTATCATGAATGCCGCGTTACGCAAACGGGCACAAAATGGTCAGCTTCGTCTGACCCATCTGGGTGATGACTATCAGCAGATGAAAGAGGATTTGCAGCTGGCAAAAATGAAGCCGCAGGCGCAGAAGGTCTGGCTGAAAAATCATAAAAAAAGTGAAAAGCTGAAAGCCAAAGCGGAAAAACAGGCGGCAAAGCAGGGACAGACAGACAGCGTTAAGCCCACGCTCTACGTTCTTGATTTTAAAGGCAGCATGGACGCCGGTGAGGTGAGCTCACTGCGTGAAGAAATTTCAGCTGTGCTGGCGGTGAAGCAGCCTGGCGACGAAGTGCTGCTGCGCCTGGAAAGCCCAGGCGGCGTGGTGCATGGCTATGGCCTGGCAGCATCGCAGCTGCAGCGTCTGCGCGATGCGGGTCTGCACATCACGGCAGCCGTAGATAAAGTGGCAGCCAGCGGGGGCTACATGATGGCCTGCGTGGCCGATCGCATTGTGGCGGCACCGTTCTCGATCATTGGCTCCATCGGCGTGGTTGCGCAAATCCCTAACTTCAACCGCCTGCTGAAGCGTAACGATATTGATGTTGAGCTGCATACTGCCGGACAGTACAAGCGCACGCTGACGCTGTTCGGTGAGAATACCGAAGAAGGGCGCGAGAAATTTCAGGAAGATCTTGATGAAACGCACCTGCTGTTCAAGCAGTTTGTTCACCAGATGCGCCCGTCACTCGATATTGACCGGGTGGCAACCGGAGAGCACTGGTATGGTCGTCAGGCGCTGGATCTCGGCCTGATTGACGAAATCGGCACCAGCGATGACCTGATCATCCGTCAGATGGATCAATTCAGCGTACTTGGCGTGCATTATGCACGCCGGCGTAAAATGATGGACCGTTTTACCCAGAGCGCCGGCTCGGTGGCGGAACGGTTGCTGCTGAAACTCTGGCAGCGCGGCGAAAAGCCACTGCTTTGATGCGAAACCCGGCCTGTGCCGGGTTTTTTATTCCAGGTGATAGCGCGGCGACAGCTCCACAGCAAGGTATTTGAAGACGTTAAACACCGCCGTGGTTTTCGTGGTCGGCAGTCCATCCGCATCAAGAAAGAACGGTCCGCGAAAGACCAGCACATCCGCCTGCTGAATCACCTCATCCGCCTGCATGCCTGCTAAATAATCATCATGTTCTTTAATCAACGCATTGGCCTTTTCCAGCAACGCCTGACGGGAAATAGCCTGAGTCGATCTCTGCATTTATTCGCTCCTTTTTGACAGCATCCAAATTCTTTCTATATTACTGGCCTGTCTCGCACTGTGACAAATCGGTCTGAACGATGAAAACCTGGCGTAAGTTCGGGCTGAGTGCTAATTAAGTTGCGTAACAGATTTTATCAGGTAGAGTGTGGGCGATTCCGATTTCAGGGATTTTGCACCGGGATGTGCGAAGAGTTCAGATGGAAAAAGCACGCTTTATCATGCAGTTGCAGCAGGCCGCATCATCTGATCTGAGATTGACCCCTCCGCCTTGAAATGTTAAACAGGCGCAGCAATATTGAACCCACTGGGTTTTTGGGCATCCAATCCTCTCCCGTTAAGCAGGATGTTTTCATTAGGTAAAGGTAAATATGGGTAAAGCACTCGTTATTGTTGAGTCCCCGGCAAAGGCTAAAACAATCAATAAATACCTGGGTAGTGACTACGTGGTTAAATCCAGCGTAGGTCATATCCGGGATCTGCCGACCAGTGGTTCAACCGCGAAGAAGAGTGCTGACGCCTCGACAGATAAGAAAGTCAAAGACGCTTCAACTGACAAGAAAGTCAAAAAAGTTAAAAAAGATGAGAAAGCCGCACTCGTCAGCCGCATGGGTGTAGACCCCTATCACGGCTGGGAAGCGGATTATCAGATTCTGCCCGGCAAAGAGAAAGTGGTTGCTGAACTGAAGGCGTTAGCCGCTAATGCTGACCACATCTATCTCGCAACCGACCTTGACCGTGAAGGGGAAGCCATCGCCTGGCACCTGCGGGAAGTCATCGGTGGCGATGACTCGCGCTTCAGTCGTGTGGTCTTCAACGAAATCACCAAAAATGCGATTCGTCAGGCATTTGAAAAGCCGGGCGAACTGAATATTGACCGGGTAAATGCGCAGCAGGCGCGCCGTTTCATGGATCGCGTGGTGGGCTATATGGTCTCACCGCTGCTGTGGAAAAAAATCGCCCGTGGCCTCTCTGCCGGCCGTGTGCAATCTGTTGCGGTTCGCCTGGTGGTGGAACGTGAACGTGAGATCAAAGCCTTTGTTCCCGAAGAGTACTGGGAAGTTAATGCCGCATTGACCACGCCAAAAGGCGATGAACTGTCGATGGACGTGACGCACAAAGGTGACAAAGCCTTCCGTCCGGTCAATCGCGACGAGACCTATGCCGCGGTAGCGCTGCTGGAAAAAGCGCGTTATGAGATCGTCGACCGTGAAGATAAGCCGACCAGCAGCAAGCCGGGCGCACCTTACATCACCTCGACGCTGCAGCAAGCTGCCAGTACCCGTCTCGGCTTTGGCGTGAAGAAAACGATGATGATGGCTCAGCGCCTGTACGAAGCCGGTCACATCACTTATATGCGTACCGACTCAACCAACCTGAGTCAGGATGCGGTCGCCATGGCGCGTGGCTATATCGAAAATCATTTCGGTAAAAAGTATCTGCCTGAAACCGCCATTACTTACGCCAGCAAAGAGAACTCCCAGGAAGCGCACGAAGCGATACGTCCTTCTGATGTGGAAGTGGTGGCGGAAAAGCTGAAGGATATGGAAGCGGATGCGCAGAAACTTTATCAGCTGATCTGGCGTCAGTTTGTTGCCTGTCAGATGACACCAGCAAAATATGATTCCAGCACCATTACAGCGGCGGCGGGTGAATTTAAACTCAAAGCGAAAGGCCGTATTCTGCGTTTCGATGGCTGGACCAAAGTCATGCCTGCGCTGCGTAAGAATGATGAAGATCGTACATTGCCAGCCGTCAGCGTGGGTGATGTTCTGGATCTGCAACAGCTTCTTCCGGGTCAGCACTTCACCAAGCCACCGGCGCGCTTCAGCGAAGCGTCACTGGTGCGTGAACTTGAGAAACGCGGCATCGGTCGTCCATCCACTTATGCGGCTATTACCTCGACCATTCAGGATCGTGGCTACGTGCGGGTAGAGAACCGTCGCTTCTATGCGGAAAAAATGGGTGAAATCGTTACTGATCGTCTGGAAGAGAACTTCCGCGAACTGATGAATTATGATTTCACCGCCCGCATGGAGAGCAGCCTCGATCAGGTAGCCAATAACGAGGCGCAATGGAAAGCGGTTCTCGATCACTTCTTCGCCGACTTTACTCAGCAGCTTGAACTGGCAGAGAAAGATCCTGAAGAAGGTGGCATGCAACCGAACCAGATGGTGCTGACCTCGATTGCGTGTCCGACCTGTAGTCGTCAGATGGGAATCCGTACCGCCAGCACCGGCGTTTTTCTGGGCTGCTCCGGCTATGCGCTGCCGCCTAAAGAGCGCTGCAAACAGACCATCAACCTGATTCCGGAAAATGAAGTCCTCAATATTCTGGAAGGCGATGATGCTGAAACTAACGCCCTGCGTGCCCGTCGACGCTGCCATAAGTGTGGCACCGCGATGGACAGCTACCTGATCGACAATGAGCGTAAACTACACGTCTGTGGTAATAACCCGGAATGTGACGGTTACGAAATCGAGAAGGGCGAATTCCGCATCAAAGGCTATGACGGCCCGATAGTGGAGTGCGAGAAGTGTGGTTCGGAGATGCACCTGAAGATGGGACGCTTTGGTAAGTACATGGCGTGTACCAACGAAGAGTGCAAAAACACCCGCAAGATTCTGCGCAGTGGTGAAGTCGCACCGCCAAAAGAAGATCCGGTTCCACTGCCAGAACTGGCGTGTGAGAAGTCCGATGCTTACTTCGTGTTGCGTGACGGCGCAGCGGGTGTTTTCCTTGCGGCTAACACCTTCCCGAAATCACGCGAAACGCGTGCACCGCTGGTGGAGGAGCTTCAGCGCTTCAAAGATCGTCTGCCTGAGAAGTTGAAATATCTGGCCGACGCGCCAGCCGCCGATCCGGAAGGCAATAAAACGCTGGTGCGCTTCAGCCGCAAAACCAAACAGCAGTATGTTTCCTCTGAAAAAGAGGGTAAGGCAACCGGCTGGTCCGCCTTCTATATAGACGGAAAGTGGCAGGAAGCGAAAAAGTAATCCACACAGGCCAGCGTTTGCTGGCCTTCTTCTTACTGTTTTTACCCGATTTGACCACTGACACTGACAACGCACCACATTCAGGCCAGCGCTCGCTGGCCTTTTTCTGAGCCTTATATCAATCCGTTCTACTCTGTCACTTAAAATGATATAGTTGTTATAGCATTTCCGACCTTTCCTGATGCATAGCATTTCTTGACCCTTGCGACTATACGTCAAGCGGGGATGCGACTCTGTAACTTACCGGGATGGAATAGATATGAAATTACAGCAGTTGCGCTATATCGTCGAAGTGGTGAACCATAATCTCAATGTCTCTTCGACAGCGGAAGGTCTCTACACCTCTCAACCCGGCATCAGTAAACAGGTGCGTATGCTGGAAGATGAGCTGGGCGTGCAAATTTTTGCCCGCAGCGGTAAACATCTCACTCAGGTGACGCCTGCAGGCGAAGAGATCATCCGTATAGCGCGTGAAGTTCTCTCCAAAGTCGATGCGATCAAATCCGTTGCCGGCGAGCACACCTGGCCGGATAAAGGCTCGCTTTATGTCGCCACCACACATACCCAGGCACGTTACGCGCTGCCAGGCGTCATCAAAGGATTTATCGAGCGCTATCCGCGCGTCTCTTTACATATGCATCAGGGTTCGCCAACCCAGATCGCCGAAGCGGTTTCCAAAGGCAATGCGGACTTTGCCATAGCCACTGAAGCCCTGCATCTCTATGACGATCTCATCATGTTGCCGTGCTACCACTGGAACCGCGCGATTGTCGTCACGGCGGATCATCCGCTGGCCGGAAAAGGGCAGGTGAGCATCGAAGAGCTGGCTGAATATCCGCTGGTGACCTACACCTTTGGCTTTACCGGGCGCTCGGAACTTGATACGGCCTTTAATCGGGCAGGATTAACACCCCGCATCGTCTTCACCGCTACTGATGCCGACGTCATTAAAACCTATGTCCGTTTAGGTCTGGGCGTGGGGGTGATTGCCAGTATGGCGGTGGACCCGGTGGCCGATCCTGATCTGATTCGTATTGAAGCTGCCGATATCTTTACCAACAGTACTACCAAAATTGGCTTCCGCCGCAGCACCTTCCTTCGCAGCTATATGTATGATTTTATCCAGCGTTTTGCACCACACCTGACCCGAGACGTGGTGGATACCGCCGTGGCGCTGCGCTCAAATGAAGACATTGAGGCGATGTTCAAGGACATTAAGCTGCCATTTAAATAGCGTTGATGCTCTCCGCGACAACATAAGGCTGCCTGGTGCAGCCTTTTTTGTTGTCAGGCTTTAGCGCCAAATGAGAATCAAAAGTTTTTATGATTTTTTTGTAAATGAAACATTGATCACATGTTTTCCGGTTGGGCTTTCTTAAATGCGAAATACAACACACTTTTAACTATGTCACTTTGCGACTCGCCAGGATTATTCCCATACTCCAGTTAAGAGCTGATGTGTGGAGCCAGTAAACATAAGGTTCTTTAGATGTATCTTTAGTTTTAAATGGATCTGTTTTTAATTTAACTCAAATTTTTTAGCTGACTGTTTAATTAAATATTCGTTCGGGAGTTAATGATTTCTTACGTTATCGAAGCCTATTGATTAATACCGTTAATCGTTTTACTCAATAAAAATAACTGGATTTTTGGCCTTAACGCGTTTAGGATTCCTCCTAAATCTTAATCGATGTTATCAATCATTTTGTTGAGAGTGATTATCAAAAACTATGAATACACGACTGACTGTACAACCGGGTTTCCCGGCAAAAAGCACCAAGGTTGAGCGTACTGGCAATACCCGTCGCAATGCCTGGTTAACCGTATTCGCTGCCTCTGCGCTGTTCTGGGTAGTTGTAGCGTTAATGATTTGGCGTATCTGGGGCTAAAGCCATGTGGGCACATACACTCAGTCATAAACGTTCTTTGACCACGGGTCAGCACAAGCCAGTATCCTGTAAAGGAAAAGAAGCCCTTGCAAAGGACGAAAAAGTGTCTATCCCCGAGTCATGGGATTTGAGTGATAACCAGCGACTGTTTATAGAGTCGTTTCTGGATCCTGAAAACAAATAACGTTGTAAGACCATCTCTTCGTCATTGCTCTTTTATAACCGGAGTTTCCGGTGGGCTTTTAAATGCCCCTATCCACATCCAGTAAGACCAAAGGGTGTCGCCGATTGACAGGCGACCGCAAAAACTTTTACGCCCGATTCCGGCGAAGGAGTGAACCAAATGAATATTATTAAAATGTCCTGGCTTAGCGCGTATGCTTTCTCCTTTGCGTTCTGGTCTGCGGCGGTGTGGATAACACTGTAATTTGAATTAAATCACCTCTTTCTGATGCCTCGTGTTTTCACGGGGCATTTTCGTTTTCAGGCGATTGTAGCAATTTGTGTTGTAATCAAAACGTTAACGAATTTGTGGTCTATCTTTAACATAAACCTTTGTCTCACTAAGGTTTAAGACCATGAACGAAAAAGGAGGAGCTATGTCGTCTACCCTACGCGAGCAGAGTCAGGAAATACTGCAGGTCGACACCAATAACTATCACATCTTCAGTCTTCCCCGCGCTGCTCAACAACTGGGCAATATTGATAGCCTGCCCAAATCTCTCAAAGTTCTGCTGGAAAACTTACTGCGCTGGCAGGATGGCGACTCTGTCACCACTGAGGACATCCAGGCGCTGGTTGACTGGCAGAAAGATGCCCACGCCGACCGCGAAATCGCCTACCGGCCAGCCCGCGTATTAATGCAGGACTTTACCGGCGTGCCGGCGGTGGTCGACCTGGCGGCCATGCGCGAAGCCGTGAACCGTCTGGGCGGCGATGTAGCCAAAGTGAATCCGCTGTCGCCCGTCGATCTGGTTATCGACCACTCGGTCACTGTGGACCATTTTGGTGATGATGACGCTTTTGAAGAGAATGTCCGGCTGGAGATGGAGCGTAACCATGAGCGCTATGTTTTCCTTCGCTGGGGTCAGAAAGCGTTTGATAAATTCCGCGTCGTGCCGCCAGGAACCGGTATCTGTCATCAGGTGAACCTGGAATATCTCGGCAAGGCGATCTGGCATGAAACCCTTGATGGCGAAGAGTATGCCTGGCCCGATACGCTGGTCGGTACCGATTCTCATACCACCATGATCAACGCGCTTGGCGTGCTGGGATGGGGAGTCGGGGGCATCGAAGCGGAAGCAGCCATGCTGGGTCAGCCTGTCTCCATGCTGATCCCGGATGTCGTAGGTTTCAAACTTACCGGCAAACTGCGCGCAGGCATTACCGCAACTGACCTCGTTCTGACTGTCACTCAGATGCTGCGTAAGCATGGCGTTGTCGGTAAATTCGTTGAGTTTTACGGTGACGGCCTGGCCGACCTGCCGCTGGCAGATCGTGCGACCATTGCCAACATGGCCCCTGAGTATGGCGCAACCTGCGGATTCTTCCCGGTTGATGACGTCACGTTGAGCTACATGACGCTGACCGGACGCGATGCCGATCAGGTAGCTTTAGTGGAAGCGTATGCCAAAGCGCAGGGGCTGTGGCGCAATCCCGGCGATGAGCCGCGTTTCACCAGTACCCTGGCACTGGATATGAACGAGGTGGAGTCGAGCCTGGCAGGACCAAAACGTCCGCAGGATAGGGTGTCGCTGGGCGATGTGCCCGCTGCGTTTGATGCCAGCAACGAGCTGGAAGTGAATCAGGCGCAAAAACCGCATAAAAATGTTGAGTATACCGACAGCGGCACCGGCCTGACTCACACACTGACCGATGGCGCGGTGGTGATCAGTGCGATTACCTCCTGTACCAATACCTCTAACCCAAGCGTGCTGATGGCGGCCGGTTTACTGGCGAAGAAAGCGGTAGAGCGTGGTCTGAAACGTCAGCCGTGGGTTAAAGCCTCGCTGGCACCCGGTTCTAAAGTGGTTTCCGATTATCTGGCCGTCGCGCAGTTGACCTCGTACCTCGACGAGCTGGGCTTTAATCTGGTCGGCTATGGTTGCACCACGTGTATCGGTAACTCCGGCCCGCTGAAAGATGAGATTGAGACTGCGATCAAAGCGGGCGATCTCACAGTTGGTGCCGTTTTATCCGGCAACCGCAACTTTGAAGGTCGTATTCATCCGCTGATTAAAACCAACTGGCTGGCTTCGCCGCCGCTGGTGGTGGCTTACGCGCTGGCGGGTAACATGAAGATCAACCTGCAGACGGAGCCGCTTGGCCACGATCGCCAGGGCCAGCCGGTCTATCTGAAAGATATCTGGCCGTCACCGGAAGAGATCGCCACAGCCGTGCAGCAGGTCACCAGTGATATGTTCCATAAAGAGTACGCCGAAGTCTTCGATGGCACGCCAGAGTGGCAGGCGATCAGGGTCAGTGAAGCGGCAACATACGACTGGGATGAAGGCTCGACATACATCCGTCTGTCGCCGTTCTTTGATGATATGCAGAAAGAGCCTAAGCCGGTGCAGGATATTCGCGGTGCGCGGGTGCTCGCCTTGCTTGGCGATTCTGTCACTACGGACCATATCTCGCCAGCGGGCAGCATTAAAGCGGAAAGTCCCGCCGGACGCTATCTGCTGTCACACGGCGTTGAGCGCAACGATTTTAACTCCTATGGGTCGCGTCGTGGTAACCATGAGGTGATGATGCGCGGCACCTTTGCCAATATCCGTATCCGCAATGAGATGGTGCCAGGCGTAGAAGGTGGCTATACCCGACACTATCCGAGTGGCGAACAGCTGGCCATCTACGATGCAGCGATGAAATATCAGGCTGAAGGGGTGCCGCTGGCGGTCATTGCGGGTAAAGAGTATGGTTCTGGCTCCAGCCGCGACTGGGCCGCTAAAGGGCCGCGTCTGCAGGGGGTGAGGGTGGTCATTGCCGAATCGTTTGAGCGTATTCATCGCTCCAACCTGATTGGGATGGGCATTTTGCCACTGGAGTTTCCGCAGGGCGTGACGCGTAAAAGCCTGGGGCTGACGGGTGAAGAGCGGATTGATGTGGAAAACCTTCAGGCACTGACGCCAGGCTGCAGTGTGAAAGTCACGCTGACCCGTGCTGACGGCAGTAAGGAAGAGCTGGACACCCGCTGTCGCATTGATACCGGCAATGAGCTGACCTATTACCGCAATGATGGCATCCTGCACTACGTTATCCGCAATATGCTGGACTGATAAAAAAGCCGGGGAAACCCGGCTTTTTCATTTATGACTTCGGCAGCAGATGCCCCATCTTTTCCGCTTTCGTATCCAGATAGTGCGCATTCTTCGGATTTCGTCCTGCGACCAGCGGCACACGTTCAACAATGTTGATCCCGGCTTCGCTGAGGATCTCCACTTTGCGCGGATTATTGGTCAGCAGACGCACTTCATTCACGCCCAGCAGTTTAAACATATCTGCGCACAGGGTGAAGTCGCGCTCATCGGCGGCAAAGCCAAGCTGATGGTTCGCTTCTACGGTGTCATAACCTTTATCCTGCAACGCATAGGCGCGGATCTTATTCAGCAGACCAATGTTACGGCCTTCCTGGCGGTGATAGAGCAGCGCGCCGCGACCTTCTTCTGCGATGGCATTGAGCGCGGCTTCCAGCTGAAAACCACAGTCGCAACGCAGGCTGAAGAGTGCATCGCCGGTCAGGCATTCGGAGTGAACGCGCGCCAGTACCGGCTCGTTATCATTAATATCGCCAAAGACCAGTGCAACATGGTCATGTCCGGTTGCCAATTCTTCAAAACCAACCATCAGGAAATCTCCCCATGGCGTGGGCAGTTTGGCTTCTGCCACCCGTTTAAGCTGCATGTGACTCTCCAGAACCTTCAGAGGATGCACTATCATCATGATAGCGCACAGGCCAGTGTGGCCCGACAAACGTGCAATATTGTGCCACAACCCGGAAGCGGGCTGGTAATCTCTGAGACCAATTGCAGTGATAAAGCACAATTATCCAATCGGCAACGGTTATGTTATTCTTTTTTAAGCTAAAGTTATGCAAATGTTGTCATTTGACGCCAGGATAAGGGAAGAAGATGTTTAAGATTTCGCGTCGTACCACCTTCGGAATGCTGCTGCTGCTCATCATGCCGGTTGCCGTCTGGCTTACTGGCTGGCGCTGGCAGCCAGGTGAAAGCAATGCGCTGCTGAAAGGTCTCTTCTGGATGACGGAAACCGTCACCAATCCGTGGGGTATCGTCACCAGCGTGCTGCTGAGCGCCTGGATGCTCTGGTGCCTGCGCTTTCGCCTGAAGCCTGCCATATTGCTGCTGCTGATCATGAACGCCACTATTCTGGCGGGGCAATACACCAAATCTTTTATCAAAGAGCAGATTCAGGAGCCGCGTCCCTATGTGATCTGGCTGGAGCAGCATCACGGGCTGGATGAGAAGACTTTTTACGAGCTGAAACGTAAACAGCGTGGTGAAATGGTGACTTCACTGATTGCCGATGAGACACAGATTCCGGGCTGGCTGAAACGGCACTGGGCGTTTGAAACTGGCTTTGCTTTTCCGTCCGGGCATACCATGTTTGCCGCCAGCTGGGCACTGCTGGCACTGGGTCTGCTCTGGCCGCGTCGGCATTATAAAACCGTGGTGGTCATTTTTCTGTGGGCGACGGGCGTGATGGCAAGCCGTTTGCTGCTGGGCATGCATTGGCCACGCGATCTGGCGATGGCAACCGTGCTTTCCTGGTTGCTGGTCACCGTTGCGACATGGCTGGCACAGCGTTTCTGTGGCCCGCTGACGCTGCCGCCGGAGGAGCAAAAAGAGGTGGCACAGCGGGAGCCCTGATTGTAATTCACCCTTAAGACCCCATATTATTAGTCGGGCCTGCGCAAAAGCGACTCGCCCGATGCTGCTGGGAGCAGCATTTTTGCCGGAGTTTTGGCATAATTCTACCCGATAACCTCACAACAGGATGCACTGTGAAATATTTGCTGATTTTTTTAGTGGTACTGGTCATTTTTATTATTTCCGTCACCTTAGGCGCGCATAACGACCAGGTCATTACTTTTAACTATCTGCTGGCGCAGGGTGAGTTCAGCATCTCGACCTTACTGGCATCACTGTTTGGCGCAGGTTTTGTGCTTGGCTGGGTCATCTGTGGGCTGTTCTGGTTGCGGACCCGTGTTTCACTGGCCAATGCCAATCGGAAAATTAAGCGTATGCAGACGCAAATTGAGCAGAGCACCGCCCTGGCGACCACGCCATCTTCTCCGGCTGGCCGGGAATAATCCTCAATGCATGAATTGCTGTTTCTGTTACTGCCGGTTGCGGCTGCCTATGGCTGGTATATGGGCCGCCGCAGCGCGCATCAGGATAAGCAACAGGAAGCCAACCGGCTGTCACGTGAATATGTGGCGGGCGTCAATTTCCTGCTCTCAAATCAGCAGGACAAAGCCGTTGACCTGTTCCTCGATATGCTAAAAGAGGACAGCGGCACGGTAGAGGCACATCTGACGCTGGGTAACCTGTTCCGATCGCGCGGAGAAGTCGACCGCGCTATCCGTATCCATCAGGCATTAATGGAAAGTGCTTCCCTGAGCTACGAGCAGCGTCTGCTAGCCATTCAGCAACTCGGTCGCGACTATATGGCAGCGGGCTTATATGACCGCGCAGAAGATATGTTTAAGCAGCTCACCGATGAAACGGATTTTCGCATCGGCGCGCTGCAGCAGCTGTTGCTGATTCACCAGGCCACCAGTGACTGGCTACAGGCCATCGAGGTTGCAGAACGTCTGGTTAAGCTCGGCAAAGAGAAGCAGAAGGGCGAAATCGCCCACTTCTACTGCGAACTGGCGTTACAGGCGATGAGCAGCGACGATCTGGACCGTGCCATGGGCCTGCTGAAGAAAGGGGAGGCAGCCGATCGCAACAGTGCACGCATCTCTATCATGATGGGCCGTATTCTGATGGAAAAAGAAGATTTCGCCAGAGCGGTGGGTCATCTGCAGCGCGTGCTGGATCAGGATAAAGAGCTGGTGAGTGAAACGCTGAGCATGCTGGAAACCTGTTTCCAGCGGCTCAATCAGCCTGACGCCTGGGCAGACTTTCTGCAGCGCTGTGTGGAACAGAACACCGGCGCGGCAGCGGAACTTTATCTTTCTGACATCCTTGAGCAGCAGCAGGGCGCTGAAGCGGCACAAAACTATATCAGTCGTCAGCTTGAGCGCCATCCGACGATGCGTGTTTTCCATCGCCTGATGGATTTAAATCTGCGTGAAGCAGAAGATGGCCGGGCCAAAGAGAGTCTGATGGTGCTGCGCGACATGGTGGGTGAACAGATCCGCACCAAGCCGCGCTATCGCTGTCAGAAGTGTGGTTTTACCGCGCACGCACTTTACTGGCACTGCCCATCCTGCCGGACGTGGTCTTCAGTGAAGCCGATTCGTGGTCTCGACGGCCAGTAAAGTGGCCGTTATGACCGATTTAATTGCACCCATAATAGTTACAACATACTATATAAATACTCATCAACCAACTTTAGCAGTCGTGCACTTATTGCCAGGCAGAATGGCAATGGCGATTGTGATGGCCAGACACCGCGGGTAGAATGCTTGCCGTTTGTCAATCGCGCCTGCGGGTGCTTACTGCAGAGGAAATGCCATGCCTTCACCCCACAACGTGACCGCTTCGCCGATTCTGGTAGCGCTGGATTATCATGACCTCGACAGCGCATTGCGTTTCGTCGACCAGATCGATCCCCGCAGTTGCCGCCTGAAAGTGGGCAAAGAGATGTTTACGCTGTTTGGTCCCTCGCTGGTTAACACTCTGCAGCAGCGTGGTTTTGAGCTGTTCCTCGATCTTAAATTTCACGATATTCCCAATACCACCGCGCATGCCGTAGCTGCCGCTGCCGATCTTGGCGTCTGGATGGTCAACGTTCATGCCAGCGGCGGGGCGCGGATGATGAACGCGGCGCGTGAGGCGCTGCTTCCCTTTGGTAAAGATGCGCCGCTGTTGATTGCGGTGACCGTACTGACCAGCATGGATGCAGGCGATCTCAGAGAGCTGGGCATTACGCTTTCCCCTGCCGAACAGGCAGAGCGACTGGCAAAACTGACCCAGTCGTGCGGACTGGATGGGGTGGTCTGTTCCGCACATGAAGCGGTCCGCTTCAAACAGGTGATGGGTAGGGAGTTTGCGCTGGTCACGCCGGGGATTCGTCCGGCAGGCAGCGATGCCGGCGATCAGCGTCGTATCATGACACCGCAGCAGGCGAAGCAGGCGGACGTAGACTACATGGTTATCGGGCGTCCTATTACGCAATCCGCCGACCCCGCCGCCGCCCTGCAGGCGATTCTGGCCAGTCTGGAGACACAATAATGGCGAATGACAATCCACTGGTTTATTCAACCGACAGCGGGCGCATCACGCAGCCGGAGCCAAAAGCAGAGCGGCCAAAAGGGGATGGTGTTGTGCGGATCCAGCGTCAGACCAGCGGACGCAAGGGCAAAGGCGTCTGCCTGATCACCGGCATCGACCTGGATGATGCGGCTCTGACGCTGCTGGCGGCAGAACTGAAAAAGAAATGTGGCTGTGGCGGTTCGGTAAAAGAGGGCGTTATTGAAATTCAGGGCGATAAACGCGACTTGCTGAAAACCCTGCTGGAAGCCAAAGGGATGAAGGTCAAACTGGCGGGCGGATGAATAAAAAAATCGGGCTACCAGAGTAGCCCGATTGTCATGCAGATGCTTAGCGTAGCCGATTATTCTTTTAATAAGGTCCTTAGTGGACCTGATGACCAATAATACCACCGACAGCGGCGCCGCCGACTGTGCCGAGTGCGCTACCATTGGTCAATACTGAACCCCCAATCGCACCCGCGCCCGCACCAATGGCGGTATTGCGGTCACGCTTAGACCAGTTAGAACAGCCGCTCAGTGCAACAGCTAACGTGGTCGCCAGTACAACGGCAGTGATTCGTTTCATTGTTGTTGTCATACACTTCTCCTTTGATGTGCTCACAGAGGCAACACTCTTAGTATAGCTCCGATATTTCCTCAGCCCGCTTGTGTCGCATCATTGCCGCGTCCGTGACGGCATCGAAATGTGATCACCATGGACAAACCGTTTGTAGCGGGTGAGGCACAATGCCGGACCGGACAGGTCCAGGCATTGCCTGAGAAGATTCTAAGCATTCCGGATAAATTCCGAAGATAGAAAATTCTGAAATCACGACACATTTTTGCATTCACAGCCATTCCTTCTGCGTTTATAGCCATTTGCTCCATAACCCTTTGGCGTCTGACTCCGCAAAATTCAGGGACGATTGTCAGCAGGAGAAAAGGCATGCTGGAACACCTTAAACAACAGGTTCTGGAAGCGAATCTGGATCTACCTAAATACAACCTGGTGACCTTCACCTGGGGCAATGTCAGCGCGGTTGATCGTGAACAGGGTTTGCTGGTGATTAAACCGTCTGGCGTAAGCTATGACGTGATGAAGCGCGACGACATGGTGGTCGTCGATCTGGCGAGTGGCGAGGTAGTGGAAGGGGATAAACGCCCTTCATCGGACACGGCGACACACCGTGCGCTCTATCTCGCCTGGCCAGAAGTCGGTGGTATTGTCCATACACATTCGCGGCATGCGACCATCTGGGCGCAGGCTGGACGACCGATTCCTGCCTGGGGAACCACCCACGCTGACGATTTCTATGGCGAGATCCCCTGTACCCGCGCAATGCGCAACGAAGAGATTCAGCACGAGTACGAGTGGAATACGGGGGAAGTGATTATCGAAACCTATGCGCAGCGCGGATTGTCACCTTCGGCAATTCCTGGGGTGCTGGTCAACTCGCACGGCCCGTTTGCCTGGGGCAAAGACGCCCATGCGGCCGTGCATAGCGCGGTAGTGCTGGAGGAGGTGGCCTATATGGGCCTGTTCAGCCGGCAGTTGACACCAGACCTGCCGCCGATTAACCAGACGCTGCTTGACCTGCACTATCTGCGAAAGCATGGCGAGAATGCCTGGTACGGGCAAAAATAACAGGCGGGACGCAATAGCGTCCCGCTTTTTATTAGTCTCTTTTGAGACTGGTATGGCGATCCCCGTCATAATTAACAAAACAACTTATCATTAAAAATAAAACAGCGTTTCATTTTATCGAGTCGATCACTGTTTTGATTACCTCAAGTCACTACTTTGCCTGCATCGCCTTCGGGCACCCTCTGGCATAGCAAAGGTGACATGTATATGCACATCAAACGGGCAATAGATAAAATTCCGGGCGGCATGATGCTCATTCCGCTGTTTATCGGCGCACTCTGCCATACGTTCTCACCGGGGGCCGGGAAATATTTCGGTTCTTTCACCAACGGTCTGATGACCGGCACCGTGCCCATTCTGGCCGTCTGGTTCTTCTGCATGGGGGCGTCGATAAAACTCAGCGCCACCGGAACGGTACTACGCAAATCCGGCACGCTGGTGCTCACCAAAATTGCCGTGGCATGGGTGGTGGCCGCAATCGCCTCACGAGTGATGCCGGAAAATGGCGTAGAAGTGGGGATGTTTGCCGGCTTATCGACGCTGGCGCTGGTCGCCGCGATGGATATGACCAATGGCGGTCTTTATGCCTCCATCATGCAACAGTACGGTTCTAAAGAGGAAGCCGGTGCCTTTGTGCTGATGTCGCTGGAGTCCGGGCCATTAATGACCATGGTGATTCTGGGCACCGCCGGTATCGCGTCATTCGAGCCGCACGTGTTTGTCGGCGCGGTCCTGCCGTTTGTGGTGGGGTTTGCATTAGGGAATCTTGATCCGGAGTTGCGCGACTTCTTCGGAAAAGCGGTACATACGCTGATTCCCTTCTTCGCTTTTGCACTGGGCAACACCATTAACCTGGGTGTCATTGCGGAAACCGGCCTGCTGGGCATCATGTTGGGCGTGGCAGTTATCATCATCACCGGCATCCCGCTTATTCTGGCCGATCGGCTGATTGGTGGGGGGGATGGCACGGCGGGCGTGGCCGCATCCAGTACGGCAGGCGCGGCGGTGGCTACACCGGTGCTGATTGCCGAAATGCTGCCACAGTTTAAACCGGTTGCCCCGGCGGCCACGGCGCTGGTGGCCACTTCCGTGATTGTGACCTCTGTGCTGGTGCCCATCATCACCGCCATCTATTCAAAACGTCTTAAGCGTCTTCATGTTGCCGTCGGACAGCGTGCCGCTATTAAGTAACCCGCCTAATCAATCCCCGACGCGCCAGTCGGGGATCACTCTGGATTTTATGTTGTAAATCAATCTCTCATTTGGTCTGGCCTCACTCTGCATTACGCTGATGTGGCGTATTTAACGCATCAAAATATAAACAGAGGATGAGACAATGACAGTTATTAACCAAGCAACGTGCAGATTATTTACCGAAGTCGGCAATACCACGCAGTTAGTCGCCTATTACGAAGAAGGGCGTCGTACCATGTGGATGATGCTGCGTGCTCAGCCCCGTCCGAGCTTCAACCACGAACTGATTGAGGAGATCATGAATCTGAGCTATGCCGCTCAGCGCTCCGGTCTGCCAATTGATTTCTGGGTCACCGGCTCACTGGTGCCGCAGATGTTTAACGCCGGGGGCGATCTGCGTTTCTTCGTCGAGTGCATTCGCAATAACCGCCGTGAGGCGCTGCGAGCCTATGCCCGTGCCTGTGTGGATTGTATCCATTCGGCCGCACGCGGTTTCGATACCGGCGCGGTGACGCTGGCGATGATTGAAGGCAGTGCGCTGGGCGGCGGATTTGAAGCGGCGCTGGCGCATCACTTCATTCTGGCGCAGAACAACGCACGGATGGGCTTCCCGGAAATTGCCTTTAACCTGTTTCCTGGCATGGGCGGCTATTCGCTGGTGGCGCGTCGTTCCGGCATGAAACTGGCTGAGGAGTTAATCTGTGAAGGGGAGTCCCATAGCGCGGAGTGGTATGAGACGCGCGGACTGGTGGATAAAGTCTTCCAGCCTGGCGACAGCTATCGTGCCACACGCACCTTTATCGATACGTTACGGCCTAAGCTCAATGGCGTACGGGCAATGCTGAAAGCGCGCCAGCGCGTGCTGCAACTGTCACGCGCTGAGCTGATGGATATCACTGAGGATTGGGTTGATTATGCCTTTACTATCGAACCCAAAGACATTGCTTACATGGAACGCCTGGTACAGTTACAAAACCGCCACAGCGCATCACTGCGTAAAGCGGGTTAATCTTAACCAGCGTTAAACGCGGGCAGGATGCTTAGCCAGCCAATGCCCAAATTGTTCCGCGGGCATTGGTTTTGCGTAATAGTAACCCTGACGCCCATCGACACCACTTTTGAGGACAAACTTCTCTTCATCCGGGTTCTCAATACCCTCAGCGATTACCTGCAAATCGAGCGCCTTGGCAACGGCGACAATAGCGCGCACCAGCGACTGTGAAACCGGCTGCTTGTTAATGTCGCGGATAAAGCTCTGGTCGAGTTTGATGGCATTGATTGGCACGCGTGCCAGCTGAGAAAGCGAGGAGTAACCGGTGCCAAAGTCATCCAGGTGCACCTGTGCGCCCAGTTCCTGAAACTGCTTCATCAGCTTCAGCGCTTCAGTTTCATTCTCAATCAGGCAGCTTTCGGTCAGCTCAATATCGATGGGGCAGTCGGTGACATGAGCTTCGTGCAGCGCCTGTTTCAGGTCAGTGTAGATGCTCTGATCAATCAGCTGACGGGCCGAAACGTTGACGGCGACGCGCAGAAAAATGCCCTGCTCACGCCAGGCGATAATCTGCTTCAGCACGTTGAGCATGACCCAGCGTCCCAGCGGCACAATCAGCCCTGACTCTTCAGCATAGGGAATAAAGTCAGCAGGCGAGACCAGACCACGCTCAGGTGAGTTCCAGCGCACCAGTGCTTCGGCGCTGCGGACCTGGCCATCACTGTCGATTTTTGGCTGGTAGTGCACCAGCAGATGATCCAGTTCCAGCGCCTTGCGCAGGTTAGTATCCAGCCACAGATACTCAAAGACCCGCTGGTTCATCTCAGCCGCAAACACGCAGAACTTGCCGCGCCCATTCTCTTTGGCGTGATACATCGCGGTGTCCGCGTTGCGAATCAGGCTCTCGCGATCGTCGCCATGCAGCGGCGCGAAAGCGATGCCAATAGAACAACCGCTGTAAACTTCAATTAGCCCGATACGGAACGGCTGACGCAGCCGCTCAAGAATGCGGGAAGACATTGCTTCCAGTGCCGCCTGGCTGGTGTGCTCAGCCAGCACCACAAATTCGTCGCCACCCAGACGGCCCAGAGTCTGGTCTTTACCCAGACAGCTGAGGATGGCCAGTGATACTGCCTGCAGTAACTGATCGCCGAACATATGACCGTAGGCGTCGTTCACTTTCTTAAAATTATCGAGATCGAGATAGACCACGCCGGTCTCATCACCTTCAGAACGCTCCAGCGCCAGGCTAATCTGTTGATGAATGGCGTTGCGATTGGGTAAACCGGTCACCGTATCGGTGTTTGCCAGTACCCGCAGACGTTCCTGGGCGCGTCGTTCCTCAGTGATGTCTGTGCCAGAACAGATGAGGAAAATTTCATTTTTTCCACTGCCGCTGTGAACAAACTTATTACGAAACAGAAACAGTCGCTGACCTTTTTTGGTTTTAACCCAACGCTCAACCTCATAAGAGTTGCCGTCGCGGAAGAAGCCCGCAATGTTGCGTCGTGACTGTGAGGCTTCCTGTTTGGTCATAAAAAGCTGAAAGACGTTACGGCCAATAACCTCGTGCTCATTCAGGCCGGTATATTCTTCACTCAGGCGGTTAAAACGCTGAATATTGCCGCGCTGATCGAGGATGACAATCACCGAATTAGCTTCAGAAACCACCTGTTCAGCGAATGAAAGCCCGAGAGTTAAATCGCGGGCAACCGCAGACGTATCACCCCAGGCAGAGGCGGTGCCAGCCCATGAAGCCTGATTCACTTTACGTCCGACAAAATGCATCGGCACGTCAATGCCCTGTAGGGTCATAGTCAGATTGATGCTTGAGGTGATGACCGGCATCGCGCGGATCATGGCGGCCTGACCGGGGGTCAGCGGCAGGGCAATATTGGTTTGTGATGACTCATCTTCGGCAAAATGCAACGCATCGCTGTCCGCGGTCAGACGCCAATGAGGGCTGGTTGTACCAAAAAGAGTGTACAACAACGTTTGCCCGTGTTCATCGGTCATGGAAACTTCCTCCGGGAAGTGCTATGCAGGCGTTATCTCATTATTTTAGCAACAGTATTCATCATCTGACGCCAGCACAAGATGCAAACCAAATATATTTTCCCATCCAGATAAGAATGGCACAAAAAAGCCCCGACGACGCGGGGCTGTAGCGTGCGGTCAGCAGGGACATTTACCCAATTTACCCGCCTGGCTGGGGAAGCGGGCATCCAGGCAGTAGCGGTGGAAATCACGCTCATTCATCGGCGGCTGGTCGGGATGATGCAGACGCATATGCTGCAGATATTTTTGATAATCCTGGACCCCGACCATTAAGCGGAAGCACTGTTGCAGACCGCGCCAGAATCCCCGCCAGCTGAGTGCCTGCGGCATCGGCGAAGCCGTCAGGTGGCAGCGAATAATCTGCCACTCACCCTGTGGACGATGGCCCTGATGAATGGCATCAGACATGACGTACCACCTTGTTACGCAGCGCCGCAGGCGTCTCGCTGGTGGTCGGCACCGCACTGTTCAGCGCACGACGAATCACAAAGAACGCGGCGACCAGCATCGTGACCGCCACCAGCATAAAGAAAGCGCACAGCGCCGCATTGATCTGATTGCTGAACACAATGGTCTGCATATCCGCCACGCTTTTTGCTGGCGCAATGATCACCCCTTCATCCAGCCCTTTGCGGAACTTACTCGCCTGGGCCAGGAAGCCAATGGAGGGTTTTTCATGGAAAATTTTCTGCCAGCCCGCGGTCATCGAAGTGATAAACAGCCAGACGGTGGGCAGAATAGTTACCCAGGCGTAGCGCTGCTTTTTCATTTTAAACAGCACCACGGTGCCGAGAATCAATGCCATCGACGCCAGCATCTGGTTGCCGATGCCGAACAGTGGCCACAGGGTGTTAATGCCGCCCAGTGGATCGACCACGCCCTGATAGACAAAGAAGCCCCAGCCCGCGACTGCGACGGTGGTACCCGCCATATTCCCCAGCCAGGATCGGTTGTTCGCCAGAGAAGGCACCACGGTTCCCACCAGATCCTGCACCATAAAACGGCAGGCGCGGGTACCCGCATCCACGGCGGTCAGGATGAACAGCGCTTCGAACAGAATGGCAAAGTGATACCAGAAGGCCATCATCGCCCGGCTGTTAAAGATCTCGGTAATGATGTGGGCCATGCCGACCGCGAAAGTAGGCGCGCCGCCTGCGCGGGAGAGAATCGAGCCTTCACCCACGTCCCGCGCAATCCCGCTCAGCATTTCAGGCGTCACGACAAAGCCCCAGCCATTGATCACCTGTGAAGCGCTTTCAACGGTGGTGCCAATCAGTGCAGCGGGTGAGTTCATGGCAAAGTAGACGCCCGGATCCAGCACCGAGGCACAAATCAGCGCCATGATCGCCACAAATGACTCCATCAGCATCGCACCATAGCCAATAAAGCGGATATGACTTTCCCGCTCTACCAGCTTCGGCGTTGTGCCGCTGGAGACCAGTGCATGGAAGCCGGAGATCGCACCGCAGGCAATGGTAATAAACAGGAACGGGAACATCGCACCGGAGAAGACCGGGCCGGTGCCGTCGATAAATTTGGTCACCGCTGGCATTTTCATCTCAGGCATGGCAAAAACGATGCCCACTGCCAGCCCGACAATCACGCCGATTTTAAGAAAGGTCGAAAGGTAGTCGCGGGGTGCCAGCAGCAGCCAGACCGGCAGCACAGAAGCAATAAAGCCGTAAATCACCAGTACCCAGGTCAGTGAGGTGCCTTTCAGGGTAAAGAAGGGCCCCCAGTAAGGATGCTGTGCGACGTCGCCGCCATAAATAATCGCCGCCATCATCAGCACAAAGCCAATCAGTGACACTTCGGCGATTTTACCGGGCCGGATAAAGCGCATGTAGACGCCCATAAACAGCGCAATGGGAATGGTGGCTGCAATGGTAAACAGGCCCCATGGGCTGTTCGCCAGCGCCTTCACGACAACCAGCGCCAGCGCCGACAGGATAATGATCATCACACCCAGCGCGCCGAGCATCGTCACCACACCGGCAAACGCACCCAGCTCCTGCCGCGCCATCTCGCCCAGCGAGCGGCCATCACGGCGGGTTGAGATAAACAGGATCAGGAAATCCTGAACCGCGCCCGCCAGCATGACTCCAACCAGAATCCAGATGGTTCCCGGCAGAAAGCCCATCTGCGCCGCCAGAATCGGGCCGACCAGCGGACCGGCACCGGCAATAGCCGCAAAGTGATGACCAAACAGCACCCATTTATTGGTCGGGACATAATCGAGTCCGTCGCTCAGCCGCTCGGCGGGGGTCATCCGGCGATCGTCCAGTTCGAAGATATTGCGGGCGATAAACAGGCTGTAGAAGCGATAAGCGATGCTGTAACAGGCGACAGCGGCTATCACCAGCCAGACTGCGTTGACGTGTTCGCCGCGGCTGAGGGCCAGCATGGCGAAAGCGCCCGCGCCGATTAACGCCACTACTAACCAGATCACACTGGTTTTGACGTTTTTCATGACTAACTCCTTGTAGGGACCGAGAGGAAAGCGATCGAAAACAACGAGTTAAACTTAATGTAATGGAATGTAAGTGAAAGTTAATCAGTGGAGAAGTGTGAAGCGGGGTACAAATTTAACGTTTTTGCAACGCAGGTAGGGTAGAAACAGGCGGGATAACCAGGTATCCCGCCAGATTTATCGCTTAAACACACCGTGTTCAGACGGCGGGACGGGCCACAACGCTGCGGGTTTCCATACGGACTTCGGCGATGGTGACATCAATGACGTCAGTGACGCGGTAAACCACTTCACCTTTGATCTGTACGCTGCCATTTTCCTGGCTGAGGACCAGCTCATCACGCACTGCGTGAATGAACGGTGCCGGGATAAAGGCGACGGCGCCAAACTCGACCAGGCGAACGCGCATACCGCCACGCGAAACATCAATAATCTCAGCGCTGAAGCGACGGTCAGTGGCCGCAAACGGGGCCAGATAACGGGCGTAGAGCCAGTCGCCAACATCACGTTCCGCCATCCGGTTCAGGCGGCGGCGCTCACTCATCGTCACCGTTACTGCATCATCCGGGCGGGCAATAGTCTCACCGCGAATAATCGCCTTCAGCAGACGATGGTTGATCATGTCGCCGAACTTACGAATCGGTGAGGTCCAGGTGGCGTATGCCTCCAGACCCAGGCCAAAGTGGGGGCCAGGCTCAGTGCTGATCTCCGCGAAGGTCTGGAAACGACGGATGCGGCTGTCGAGGAACTGGGTCGGCTGGGCATCAAGCTCACGACGCAGCACGCGGAAACCATCCAGCGTGGTGATCGCCTGTGCATCCACGGAAATACCGTGATTGGCCAGCACGGCGGCAGCCTGCTCAGCATTGGTGGCGTCGAAACCGGCATGGACGTTGTAGATACCAAAGCCGAGACGGTCACGCAGCACTTTCGCCGCACAGACGTTTGCCAGAATCATGGACTCTTCAACGATGCGGTTAGCGATGCGGCGAGGTTCAGCCACGATCTCCAGCACTTCGCCTTTTTCACCCAGCAGGAAGCGGTAATCCGGGCGATCTTTAAACACCAGCGCGTGGGTCTGGCGCCACTCGCTGCGCGCCAGGCAGAGACGGTGCAGCAGACGAATCTGTTCCGCAATCGCCTCACTCTCCGGCTGCCAGGTGCCGCTGTTTTCCAGCCAGTCAGAGACGTCGTCGTAGGCCAGTTTGGCTTTGGACTCAATCCAGGCAGCAAAGAACTCAACGTCATCACTTAAGGTGCCATCGGCGGCCACCGTGACGCGGCAGGCCAGCGCCGGACGGCGCACATTCGGACGCAGCGAGCAGACATCATCAGAGAGTTCGCGCGGCAGCATCGGGATGTTAAAGCCCGGCAGGTAGTTGGTGAACGCACGCTGTGCCGCCAGCTTATCGAGCTGACTGCCTTCCGCCACATAGGCAGTCGGATCGGCGATGGCGATGGTCAGACGCAGCGTGCCATCATCGTGCGCTTCCACATAGAGCGCATCATCCATATCCTGGGTGCTGGCGCTGTCGATGGTGACGAAATCCAGCGCGGTCAGATCTTCACGCGTCAGATTTTCATCCATCATCTCGCCAAAGCTGACATCGGGCGCTTCACGCTCAAGGTTATGACGCGACAGCGTCACCCACCACGGCGCCAGATGGTCATCGGCTTTGACAATAAAATCGGTAAGTTCGGCATAAAAGCCGCGATCGCCCTTGAGTGGATGGCGACGCATTTCCGCCACAGCCCAGTCGCCATTTTCAAATGCATGGCTGACATCGCGTGCAGGGCGACACTGAATGGCATCTTTCAGCAGGGGATGATCCGGCACAATCGACAGGCGATCGTCTTTCTTCTGCACCCGGCCAACAAAGCGGCTCAGGAACGGTTCAATCAGGGTTTCCGGCTCAGCGCTTTCGCGATCTTTATCACTGTGGATCACGGCGGTGATACGATCGCCATGCATCACTTTCTTCATCTGCGGTGGCGGGATGAAGTAACTTTTTTGCGCATCGACTTCCAGAAAGCCGAAGCCTTTTTCGGTGCCTTTAACGACGCCTTCAGCACGAGGCGTTTGCGAATGGAGCTTCTCTTTCAGCTGCGCGAGCAGCGGGTTATCCTGGAACATAATTTTTACGTTTCGTTGGCTGATTGCGGCTGACAGTTTTACGCGAATCGACGCCGCGCGGCAAGGCAAAAAGCCGGACGAACCGGCTTTTCAGGGAGTGGCGAAGGCGCTATCAGGCGATGCGCTGATCGGCCAGTGCCTCAGAGCGTTCCAGCTTTACCGGCACCGATTTAGAGGTCGGTGTACCGCTGTCATCGCCAAAGCTGTTCAGCGGCACCAACGGGTTGGTTTCGGGGTAATAAGCCGCCAGGTTACCGCGCGGAATATTGTAGGGAACCAGTTTGAAGCCGCTGACACGACGGGTGATGCCATCATTCCACAGCGTTTCGATATCAACATTCTGGCCTTCGGTGAAGCCCAGATCTGCCATATCGTCCGGGTTGATGAACACCACTTCACGCTGACCAAACACGCCACGGTAACGATCATCAAGACCGTAAATAGTGGTGTTGTACTGGTCATGGGAACGCAGCGTCTGCAGCGTGAACGGCACATCCTGATCCAGCGTCGGGAACAGCGAGGTCGGCAGCGCCGAGGCGTTGAACTCCGCTTTCTGGCTTGGCGTATTAAAGCGCAATTCCGCTGCTGCATTGCCCAGATAGAAACCACCCGGGATATCGCATTTGGCGTTGAAGTCGGCAAAGCCCGGAATCGTCGCGGCAATGTGCTCACGGATCAGGTTGTAATCACCCGCCAGCTCGCGCCATTTCACTTTCTCATCGCCCAGCACCGCCTGGGCGATACCCGCAACAATCGAGGTTTCTGAACGCTGCGTTTCCGCCAGCGGAATACCGATCCCTTCAGAGGCGTGAACCATGCTGAAGGAGTCTTCCACGGTGATAAACTGATTGCCGGTCGCCTGGATATCGCGCTCGGTGCGCCCCAGCGTTGGCAGAATCAGCCCTTCGTGTCCCGGCACCAGATGGCTGCGGTTCAGTTTGGTGCTGATATGTACGGTCAGACCACAGCGTGACAGCGCCTCTTCGGTGCGGGGTGAATCGGGCGCAGCCGCAGCCAGATTGCCACCCAGCGCGATCAGCACTTTGACTTCATCACGCAGCATCGCGTTCAGCGCTTCAACGGTGTTGTGGCCTGGCGCACGCGGTGGCTCGAAACCAAAATGATTACCCAGCGCATCCAGGAAGGCTTTAGCCGGTTTCTCATCAATACCCATGGTACGGTTGCCCTGCACATTGCTGTGACCGCGAACCGGGCAGAGGCCTGCACCTTTTTTGCCCAGCTGACCAAACAGCAGCTGCAGGTTGGTGATTTCGCGCACCGTGTCGACCGAGTGTTTATGCTGGGTAATGCCCATCGCCCAGGTACAGATCACGCGGTCAGCGCTCTGGTAGATCGCCGCAGCTTCGCGGATTTGCGCCTGAGTCAGACCAGACTGCGCCACAATCTGCATCCAGCTGGTGTTATCCACGGCGTCGAGATAGGCCTCAATACCGTTGGTTTTGGCATTAATAAACGTCTGATCAAACAGGCCACTTTCACCAGCTGCCAGACGCGCGCGATGGGTTTCCAGCAGGGATTTGACCATGCCCCGCACCGCTGCCATATCACCGCCAAGGTTCGGCTGGTAATAAGAGGAGCTGATATTGCCCGCTTTCGAGGTCACCACTTCCAGCGGTTTCTGCGGATCGGCAAAACGTTCCAGACCGCGCTCGCGCAGGGTATTAAACGTGACGATCTTCGCGCCGTGATCGGCAGCGTGACGCAGGCTGTGCAGCATACGCGGATGGTTGGTGCCAGGGTTCTGCCCGAAGACAAAAATGGCATCAGCGTGGTCGAAATCATCCAGGCGAATGGTGCCTTTGCCGACGCCAATGCTGCGCTTCAGACCAGTGCCGCTGGCTTCGTGGCACATGTTGGAGCAGTCAGGGAAGTTATTGGTGCCCATCAGGCGGCCAAACAGCTGATAAAGCCAGGAGGCTTCATTGCTGGCGCGACCAGAGGTGTAAAGCTCCATCTGGTCCGGATGGTCCATCGCCTTAATGTGCTGCGCGATCAGCGCAAACGCATCATCCCAGCTGATGGGCTCGTAGTGGTCGGTTTCCGCGTTATAGCGCAGTGGATGGGTCAGACGCCCCTGATACTCCAGGAAGTAGTCACTCTGGGTATAGAGCGTTGTCACGCTGTGCTTCGCGAAAAAATCGCTGTCGACCATGCGGCGTGTTGCTTCCCAGGTCACCGCTTTAGCTCCGTTTTCGCAGAAGCTGAAGGTACTTTTATTGTCATCACCCCATGCGCAGCCCGGACAGTCAAAACCGCGTGCTTTATTCATGCGCATCAGGTTGCGCATATTTTTCAGTGCCGCTTTGCTGTCAAGAACGAAACGCGTGGTGGCTTCCAGTGAACCCCAGCCGCCCGCAGCCGCGCGGTAGGGTTTGATTTGGCGTTTAAATTTCATATTGAGTGCAGGCTTTTTATAGTAGGAATTATTGTTTGGTGTTTGTTATCAGGTTATAGCCTGATGGTGAAACAAAGTCTGCAGATATCCTCATACCTTGTCTAATTGATTGACTTAATGGTGCGATAGCTGGCGTTTATCGTGCATCGGCCAGATTTGTGATGGTGGTCAGATTTTACTCGCCTTTAACTGGCTGATAACGGGAGTTCTCACCACAACGCGCTAATACTTGCTGTTCACTCTCAGAGAGGGCACAAATCTATGAAACAGCTGACCAGCCAGATTCATGCGTTCGGCAAAGCGTTGATGATGCCAATCTCGGTCATCGCTGCCGCCGGTATTTTCCTCGGGCTGGCGGCAGCGATGCAGAACCCGGCGGTGACCGGCGAGGCCTTTGCGCAGATGCAGGTGCCGCAGTTAATCATTGGGTTTATCCGCAAAGTCGCCGGGGCGCTGTTTGCTAACCTGCCGGTCTTCTTTGCAGTAGCGAGTGCCATCGGACTGGCGAAAGCGGAAAAACCTACCGCCGCCTTTGCCGCGGTGATTGGCTATATCGTGATGAACGTCGGTATCAGCGCGACGCTGGCGGCCAAAGGGATCACCGCCGCCACCACCACACCGGCAGCACTGCAGCAGGCGGGGATGGATCAGACCACCGCCATGATGACCTCAGCGGAATATATCAACATGCTGGGTGTCTTTACCTATAACATGAGCGTGCTGGGCGGGGTGATTGCCGGTCTGATCACGGTGGTACTGCATAATCGCTTCTATACCCAGCAATTGCCCACGGCGATCAGCTTCTTTGGCGGACGGCGTTTTGTGCCAATCGTTACCGTGGTCTGTCTGCCGCTGGTTGGGGTACTACTGGCCCTGATCTGGCCGACTATTGGTGACGGTATCGCCTGGATAGGTCAGATGATTGGCAAAAGCGGGCAGTACGGCGCATTTTTGCTGGGTGCCTTTGAGCGCATCCTGATCCCCACCGGTCTGCATCACATCCTGAATGAAACCGTGCGCTTTACGCCGATTGGCGGCATGGCGGTGGTCGATGGTCAGACCGTTGTCGGTGCGCTCAACATCTTTAATGCCTCGCTGACTCATCCGGGTTCTATCCCCGATGAGACGCTGCGCACCGCCACGCAGTTTCTGGCACAGGGCAAGATTCCGGTGATGATGTTTGGTCTGCCCGCTGCGGCGCTGGCGATCTACCACACCGCGCGGCCCGAACATAAACAGCGTGTCAAAGCACTGGTGATGGCGGGCGCACTGACCTCATTTACCACCGGGATTACCGAGCCGCTGGAGTTCTGCTTTATCTTTGTCTCGCCGGTGCTCTACCTGCTGCATGCTTTCCTGACCGGCCTGTCGTTTATGCTGATGTCGATGCTGCATCTGATGATCGGCAATGTGCAGGGTGGTGTCATCGATCTGATAGTGTTTGGCATGCTGGGCGGCGCGAAAACCCACTGGTGGTGGACGCTGGCGCTGGGGGCAATCTACGCGCCGATCTACTACTACGCATTCCGGCTGGTGATCACCCGGATGCATGTCGAGACGCCGGGCCGCGAGTCGGAGGAAGAGAAACCGCAGCAGGTCGCTGCGGATGAGCGGACACAGGTGATCATCAGCGGGCTGGGCGGGCAGGCCAATATTGAAGATGTCGATTGCTGCTTTACCCGTTTGCGGGTAAGGGTCAAAGAGATGAATCAGGTGGTCGATCAGACATTGATGAGCACCGGTGCTAACGGGGTAAATCGCGTCAGCGAGCATGACATTCAGGTGATCTACGGCCCGCAGGTTGAGAAGATCGCTAACGAAGTGAAAATGGCGCTGGGCGTCGCGTAACGACAGTTCTCTTCAGACGTGATTACTTCGCTAACCGTCCGGCGCTCGCGGGCGGTTAGCACCTCTTCCTGCAGATATGCAGATCGCTGCCGTCCCGCTTATTGTAACTAAAAAAAGCCCAGCCCTAATGGGCCGCATCTTTCTGCCGATATAGCGACTCATCCTCCTTATTATCGGAACTTCGCGATGTCGTTAAAAAAGTCCTCCCTGATTATCTTCACCTTCCTGTTGGCGTTGTTTCTTACCAGCGTGGCAATCAGTACCTGGCTGCTGATTCAGAGCAATCATTCTTTGAATGCGGTCAACAAAGAGATCCGCGTGGTGCTTTCGGTGATTGACCCGATCAACCATAGCCGTACGCTGCGTGTCCGTCTGATGGAGTACATGAAGGAGATTGAGGGCAGTGACGCCAGCAATCCCGCCACGCTGGACAGCGTGCGGACCGTGGCGGGTAAAGCGGATGCCGCATTCCAGGCCTACATGAACGCGCCGCGTCTGCCGGGCGAAGAGGCGGAAGCCGACGCCTATAGCCAGGCTTATCAGGCCTATCGTCAGCAGGGTTTACAGCCGTTGATCGAGGCGGCAGAGGCGCACGATCAGGTGCGCTTTAAAAATCAGATTGCCACCGTGGTTCGCCTTGATCGTCAGTATGAAATCATTCTGGACCGTGTTCTGGCGCAGCACGAAACCTACGCCAAAAAGCTCAACAGCGACGCACAGAGTCACTTCACCTCGGGTGTTACCCTGCTGGGTCTCTTTGGCGTGCTTTTTTTTGGCATCGTCATCGCCATTTACATCTTCATGAAGCGCTATGTGCTTTCGCCAATCAATGATGCGCAGGAACATTGTAAGCTTATTGCGGCAGGCGTTCTGGATGCCACAGTGCCAGTGAAACCGGGTTCACGCAGTGAAATTCAGATGCTGATGGGTTCGCTGGAGCAGATGCGCAGCGCGCTGACTGCCATTATTCTGCAGGTGCGGGATTCAACCCGCTCAGTCTCTAACGCCTCGCAGGAAATTGCGGCGGGTAACATCGATCTCGCCTCGCGCACCGAACAGCAGGCCGCCGCGCTGACGGAAACCGCAGCCAGCATGGAGCAGCTGGGCGCAACGGTGAAACAGAACACTGAAAACGTCTTTGAAGCCTGTCGTCTGACCAGTGAAGCGGTGAAAAATGCGGAAAGCGGCGAAAAAGTCTCGCAGGAAGTGGTGACATCGATGGCGCTGATTAACGCCAGCTCGAAGAAGATTGAAGAGATCACGACCGTTATCGACAGTATCGCTTTCCAGACGAACATTCTGGCGCTGAATGCGGCCGTCGAAGCCGCCCGTGCGGGTGAGCAGGGACGTGGCTTTGCGGTAGTCGCAGGGGAAGTGCGTAATCTGGCCCAGCGCAGTGCTACCGCAGCCAAAGAGATTGAGGGGCTGATTGCAGAATCTGTCTCCATCATCCACGCCGGTTCCGATCAGGTCAGCCGGACGGGCGAAGCGATGAGCGCGATTATCTCCTCAGTCAGCCGCGTGAATTTGCTGATGGAGCACATCTCTACCGCATCTGATGAACAGAGTCGCGGCATCGGTCAGATTGAACAGGCGGTCACCGAGATGGACAGCGTCACCCAGCAGAACTCGGCGCTGGTTCAGGAATCTGCGGCGGCGTCGGCCTCGCTGGAGGAGCAGGTGCAGTACCTGACGCAGTCGGTCTCCACCTTCCGTCTGGCAAACAGCTAACTGGTTTCATCCGCGCTGCGTCTATGCAGCGCGGGATGCTGTGATGCGTCTCGTCAGGCAGAGAAGAGCATGTTTGATTCCGCGCCTTGTGACGGCGGCAGAATGAGCGGATTATACAGCTTTTCACTGAATACGGGGTTGTCATGCTAATCAGCACAGAAAGTGCCCGCAGCAACAGCGCCGATACCCGACTGGCCTGCACGCTTGCCGCTGCTGCAGGCGCGCTCAATACCGCCGCCTTTGAAATTGTCGGTTTCTTTTCAGCTAACATGACCGGAAATGTCTCGCTGCTTTCCGATCATCTGGCAAAAGCCAGTCTCGGGCCGGGCCTGTTTTTTCTGTCTATCGTCCTGCTGTTTATTGCGGGCTCCGTTTTTTCAACGCTGATGATTAATGCCGGGCACCGCAGGAATATCCGTACTATCTATGCCTTCGTTATCCTGATTGAGGGCATCGCGCTGATTACGCTGGGCATAATTGAGAATCACTTTCCGCCGCTGTCGCCCGGTGTAGTGTTGATCCTGAGTCTGAGTTTTTTGATGGGGCTGCAGAATGCGGTGGTAACGCGCATCTCCAATGCCCGCGTTCGCACCACTCATGTCTCCGGTACGGCGACCGATATTGGAATCGAGCTGGCGATGCTGTTTGAGGTGCTGCGGCGCAAAGTATCACCGAAAGATGCACCGATCTGGCTGGGGCGGCTGCGGCTGCACTGCCTGACACTGCTCTCGTTTCTGGTTGGCGGAATTGCCGGTATAGGGCTTTACAGATTGCTCAGCTATGATTTTTTATTGCCGGTGGGAGCCGGGTTACTCTGTCTGGCGCTGAACGCCATCTTTACCAGGCCAGTAAAATCAAAGGGCATACTTAATTAAGCCAGACAATTATCTCTGCTGCTTGTATCAGGATTGCGCAAATCCGGATTGCATCATTCCGCCAGCGCAGATGAACCGTGTGGTTAAAGAGCTGAGCTATAGCAGGATAATAATAAGCATTATATTCTGGTTAATGCTGCCACCAAATCAGTAGCACAAACACGCTTAAATGTGCTCATGGATAATTAACATCGGCATGACACAATGATTAACTGGAAAACGAACTGAGAGAATATCGCCTGCCCGTCAGCGTTCCTTCTTATCTTTGAACGCTCATATAAAAATCAATAAATCATTGAGTTAATGGCCCGTTCGGTCATGCCAGTATTTTATTTTTTGTCTTTGTCGAAATTATCCCGCTCTGGTTTTCATGCATTTCTGCAGACCCCTTATACCAGCTCATAAACTGATAATAACTGATTAAAATGCCGGTTACAGAAGAGTGGGTCATAAGAATCATCTCAAAAGAAACTTAAATTAAGTTGTACAATGAGTGGGTTTTTTGTACAAGCTTTATTCCGAAGCTGTTGCTTATGATAGATAAAAATTCTTTATAAGCGGAGCGGAAGACATTTTTAATGTTTTTGTTCTGCTGCAATTATCTGTTTATGTTTGTGATTATCTGCAAAGGCAACCATGCTTAATGAGTAAACCCTATTTAAAATGATATATGAGGAAAAAATATGACAAATCATCGGGGCGGGGCAGGTAATTTTGCAGAAAATCCACAGCGTGCTGCGGAAGCAGGAAGTAAAGGAGGGAAGGCCAGCAGTGGAAATTTCAAAAATAACCCTGAGAGGGCGGTTGAGGCCGGCCGTAAAGGCGGCTCAGTCAGTCGAAGGGGTAAGACACAGGAAGGCCGTGTTTAAATTGATGAACGGCGTCAGGTTTAATTGAAAGGTGCTCTGTCCGAAACTTTGTGCCTGCTTTTTTATTGTCTGTTTGCGTAAGTTACAGCCATTCAGTGGCAGAACAACATTCTGACTGATTTCTTAAAATCGGAGGTCCACTTTATGGACCATGACATTTGTTATTTCACGTCGATGATAAAGAGCGTTATCTGCCATCGATCTCTTCGTGATATTAAGGAGAATATAATGAAAAAGAATCACTCCCTCAAAGGGTTGCTGGCTATATCGGCAGTCGTCACCCTGTTCAGCACTGTCAGCGTGCAGGCCCAGACTGAGACGAGCGCCCCGCAGGGCGGGAATGCAGAGCAGACCGTTGCCAAAGGTAAGCTCAGCGCGGGCGATGAAAAAGCGCTGAAAGATATGGCGCAGGCCAACATTAACGAAGTTGCCGCAGCCAGAATTGCGCTGAGTAAAACACAAAGCGCTGACGTCAAAATCTTTGCTCAGAAAATGGTCGATGATCACAGTAGCGCCCTGACAAAAGTTAAGGCGGTTGCGCAACAAAAAGGCGTGACACTGCCTGCTGAGCCGGATGCTAAACACAAGGCCATGGCCGATAAACTGGAAAAGCAGAGCGGTGGCGCATTTGATAAAATGTATATGGAAAACGCAGGCGTAATGGACCATAAGATGGTGCTTTCGACGCTGAAGAGTGATGCCATGAAGATAAAAGATCCGGATGTGAAGACACTGGCAGACGAACATACCCCTGTAGTCGAGCAGCATCTGAAATCTGCCGAGCATATGGCGATGTAACCGGATTAACCGGTTAATGCGTAATGAAGCCGTCCGGTGAACACCGTGTTGCTGACCGGACGCCTTTTTCAGCGCTGGCTGGAAATATCGACTGATTAGCCTCTTTCTGCATGCTTAAGTCTCTCCAGAGAGGTCTTTATAGTGGGCCGGACTGACGCCACGTGTGAGCAGAAGACCGCCATGACTATCAAATAAAGGTCGCAACCGTGTCCATTTCCAGGTCTGGTAGTGAGCCGGAACGCGTCTAAAGCATTGTTGACCAGAAGTTCGGCCAGACCTGAGTTAAGAAGGGCTACAGGATGGCTATTCGCCTGTAAGCTGGCTCTGTACCCGACGAGACTTGTGATAGTCTTCATCGCACTCAACTGAACAGACCGCAGTGCTGGCTACCACAGCTTCATCTTTACATCACATGCTTAATCCTTGAGATCCTTGAGACTTTTGAATTTTGGCTTACGGGCTGCAAGAGATGCGGAAAGATGCGCTTCTTCACGCACCTGAGCCTGGTCGACTTCATCCATAAATATTCTTAACCTCATCGAATTTTAACTAATCAGACACAAATCAATCACTGCAGAGAAATTCTTTGTATCCACAGATGCGCCAATTGTGAGAGCGGCTAAACAGAATTGAATCATATCTTCTTGTTTTCAAATTAATTTATTCTGATGTCATGAGCGCTACGGGAAAGTGTAGACGGAAGCTCTGCTTTACAACAGGCTCAGGCAGAACAGGATAGGAGCTTTACTGACTCACTGTCTGACGGGTCGGGTCTCTGCCAGTTTGAAGCATGACTGCATTAGGCATAATATAAACGTAATAATGGCAGTAAGAGGGTAGTTAAATTTTAATCCATCGCTTAGTGCATAAAAGTATGCCCCTCTAAAATATTAATCTGTAAGTTACTGATGGTAAAAGAACATCGACATTAAACAACTTATTTACCTGTGTAACCTGGAGCGGGAACGTCATTTCGGACGGGCCGCGGAAGCCAGTTTTGTCACACAACCCACACTCTCCATGCGCCTGAAAAATCTTGAGCGCGAACTGGGCCTGCCGCTGATTAACCGCAGCAATAACTTTGCCGGTTTTACGCCAGAGGGCGATCGGGTACTGGCGTGGGCGCGGGAAATTGTTTCGGTCTATCAGGGACTGAAGCTGGAAGTGGAATCGCTGAAACATGGGGTGAACGGTACGCTGCGGGTTGGCGTAGTGCCGCAGTGCAGCGTGGCATTGCCGCTTCTGCTGAAAGCCGTGCAGGCGCGCTATCCTCAACTCGACTATCGCATTGCGGTGCTCAGTGCTGACCAGCTGCTGGAAGCGTTAAACAGCCACACCGTGGATGTCGGTATTGGCTTTTTCGAAATGGCGACGCTACGGGAGCTTCATTTCCAGACCGAGATGCTGGCCGATCGGGGCGTTGAAGCCATATTCCATCCCGACCATTTCCCGGCGCTGGTGGCAGAAACTCCGCTTACGCTGGACGAGCTGGCACAGCAGCCGCTTTGCCTGGCGGAGCCGACGCGCTATTTCCGGCGTTATCTTGATATGGCTTTTCGCGAAGCGACGCTGGTGCCACGGGTTATCGTGGAGAGCGCCTCTGTCATGCAGCTGATGCAGTGTGCACAGGTCGGTCTGGGGCTTCTGGTGTCGCCGGTCGGTCATCTGCTGCCCGCTTCATTACAGGGATTACAGCAGCGCGCCATTACGCTGCCGCCGATGGCGCGGCAGGCGGCGCTGGTCATCGCCGAACCTGGCCGAGCCACACCGCTGGCTCAGCACTTTTTTGACGAAGCACGTGGTCTGTTGCCGGTTTAGCCCGGCTACTGCGCTTCGCCCAGGGCGTAAAACAGGCGACTGTTCCAGTTTCCTATCGCGACAAGCTGAATCAGCGCGAACAGTGCCTCAGGCTCCCAGCCCGCCTCCATCAGCGGTTGCAGGTGAGCCGCGCTGAATCGCTCAGGAGAGCGGGTCAGCTGCGCTGCCAGCGCAATAATCTGCTGCTCTTCACCTTGAGATACCCCGTCCACACCGTCAATTAAAACCTCATTCCCGGCCAGCAGCCGGAACGCCCAGCGACTGCCCAGAATACGGGCGGCGGTCGCCTCTGCCAGGGTGTTTTCCTGCGAGAGATGCTGACGCAGCTGCGCCCAGCCATAGAGCGTCGACGGGTCGTGAACCAGCAGCCATACCGCATCCTGCATGCCGGGCAAAGACTGACAGCGGGTAACGGCAGCGAGCTGCTCGGCACTGGCATACCGCAGCTCCAGCGGCTTCAGCACGGGCTGCCAGTGGGCAGGCTGGTCAAAACCGGTGGCGTCGGCGTCGGATGGGGCAGTGGTGCCCGGTAACCAGCGTACCGGCTGGGCCTGCAGCGCCTGTAATCCGGCGACGACGCGGGCCTGATAACTGACAAAGCCGATCACCTGATTCAGCGTCACAATATCGGGTTCGGTCAGGCCTACGGCATCCAGAGCGGTGATCGCACTGGCGTTAATCAGCTCAGGCTGCATCGCCAGCAGGCGCGCATACTGCGTAATCTGGGTCAGGCGGTTATTACTCTCGCGCGAAGAGTCAGGGCCGGGCAGCGGATTCAGGCGGGCAGAGTAGTGATTACACAACCGCTGTACACCTGCGACCTGCGCCACGGTCAGCGCGGTGCTGAGGCGGTCGTAGAGCGTTAAGGTGTGCGTCAGCGAGGTAACAACGCGATCGGGAAACAGCAGCTGTGCCAGATCGCGTGCTGCCAGCAGGGCTGGCTGATTCGTGCGCAGCAATGACTGCACCACGGCGTTATCGGCATAGCAGCCCAGGAGGAAACGATCGTCGATATGGGCGGCCTCTGGCACCAGCGGTGCGGCCTGAGCGGTACGTGGACTGGTCTGGCTCTCGTAAAACCAGTGGTTATGGCCCGGATAGCGGCGTTGTTCCATGATCAATCCTTTTACAAATTCAGGTTCGGCATGCAGGCGGCACAATCTGAAAATGTGCATTAACCGAAGGGCAGGCTTATCGTCGCTGATGGGCCGTCCGGGGCAAAAGAATGATCGGTGATAATTAATAGCGTTACGGTATAACGGCAGCGAAATCAGGCGGGAAGGGCAAGGCGGGCGTATTGAGAAGGGCGAGCCAGGCTCGCCCTTGCAGAACTTATTTCAGTTCCAGTTCGTTCATTGCGGCGATGCTGAAGCCGCCATCAACGTGTACCACTTCACCGGTGATGCCGCCAGCCAGATCAGAGCAGAGGAATGCTGCTGAATTGCCGACATCTTCGATGGTAACGGTACGGCGAATCGGGGTAACCGCTTCGCAATGTGCCAGCATCTTACGGAAATCTTTGATGCCTGATGCGGCCAGGGTACGGATTGGACCGGCAGAAACGGCGTTAACACGCACGCCTTCAGGGCCCATCGCGTTTGCCATGTAACGCACGTTAGCTTCCAGCGACGCTTTCGCCAGACCCATGACGTTATAGTTCGGGATCGCGCGTTCAGCACCCAGGTAAGAGAGGGTCAGCAGCGCAGAATTTGGATTCAGCATCTCGCGGCACTCTTTGGCCATCGCGACGAAGCTGTAAGCACTGATGTCATGCGCGATTTTAAAGCCTTCGCGTGTAACGGCATTCACGTAATCGCCAACCAGCTGATCGCCTGGGGCGAAACCGATAGAGTGAACGAAACCGTCAAATTTCGGCCAGGTTTTTGCCAGTTCAGTGAACAGCGATTTGATGCTCTCATCTTCGGCTACGTCACATGGCAGCACGATGTCTGAACCCAAATCTTTAGCAAACTCTTCCACACGACCTTTTAACTTGTCGTTCTGGTAGGTGAAAGCCAGTTCTGCGCCCTGTTTGTGCATCGCCTGTGCAATACCGTAGGCGATGGAAAGTTTACTGGCAACGCCAGTAATCAGAATGCGCTTACCGGAAAGAAAACCCATAGCTGTAATCCTTATGGTCATTGTAGTTGGCGGCCGCATGGTTAAAAAGTAAGCGACCGACGTTAATCGACGTGCGGATTCTAGCACGTCTCTCATAAATCAGGTAAATCGGCCCGCAATTTCCGCGATATGCAGCAAAAATCAGCGCTCGCGCCGCCAGGCTTCGGCACTCAGTGCTTCGCCAAAATGGCTGCTGATCAGGCGTCGGGTCAGATCGTGCAGCGGGGAGGCGAGCACATCAGCCGTGCCGCCGCGCTCGACCACTTCGCCCTGATGCATCACCAGCACCTTATCGCTGATGTGCTTCATCATGCCCAGATGCTGAGTGACATAAATGTAGGCGATTCCGTGTTTCTCCTGCAGTTCCAGCATCAGATTCACCAGTTGGGAACGCATGGTCATATCCAGTGAGGCCAGCGCTTCATCGGCCACAATCACTTTGGGTTGCAGGATCAACGCGCGCGCCAGGCCCAGACGCTGTTTCTGACCGGGTGCCAGCATGTGCGGATAATATCCGGCATGATCGCGCAGTAATCCCACCTGACGCAGAGTAGCGATAATGCGTTTTTCGCGCTCTTCCGCAGTGAGTTCGGTATTGAGTCGCAGCGGGAACTCCAGGATCTGGCTGATGCGCTGACGTGGATTGAGTGAGGTTGAGGGATCCTGAAAAATCATGCGGATGCGCTGGCTGCGATAGCCGTAATCGCCAAAGGTAAGCGGATGGTCGTCAATCAGAATCTCACCTTCAGTGGGGGCGATCATGCCGCTGAGCATCTTCGCCAGCGTGGACTTGCCGGAACCGTTTTCACCGATAATCGCCAGCGTCTGCTTTTCGCGCAGGGTAAAGCTGACCGACTTCACCGCTTCAACGTGCTGGCGGCGGAACAGGCCGGTGCGATAGCGAAAGGTTTTACTCAGGTTGCGCACTTCCAGCAGGGTCTCCATGCTACTGGCCCTCCATATTCAGCGGGAAATGACAGGCGAAGAGATGTGTCTTACTGCCGGTGAGGCGCGGCGTTTCAACACATTTGCGTTGCGCGTAGGGGCAGCGCGGCCCCAGACGGCAGCCAATCGGCAGGCTTTCCAGCGAGGGGATGGCGCCTGACAGCGTATTGAGACGGCTTTTATGCGGCAGCGCGCGGCCAAAGTCGGGCATCGCCCGAATCAGCGCCTGCGTATAAGGATGATGCGGCGTACTCATTAAATCTTCGCTCTGAGCGGTTTCCACCGTCTGACCGCAGTACATCACGTTAATGCGGTCCGCCCACTGACTCATGCTGCGCAGGTCGTGGCTGATCAGCAGAATAGTGGTGTTGTTATTCTGGTTCAGACGGCTTAGCAGGCGGAATATCTGCGCCTGCGTCGTGGGTTCCATAGCATTGGTCGGTTCATCGGCAATCAGCAGACGCGGCTGGTTAGCCAGCGCAATGGCGATCATCACTTTCTGGCATTCGCCTTCGGTCAGCTCGTAGGGGAAGCTGCGCATGATGTCTTTATGATCTTTGATGCCGACGCGATGCAGCAGTTCGATAGCGCGGGTTTTGCGCCAGAACCAGAAGCGTTTAAGCCATGGACCTTTATACGTCCAGCGTGGGATCACCTGCATCAGCTGACGGCCAATGCTCTCAGAGGGATCGAGACAGGATTGCGGCTCCTGAAAAATCATTGAGACGTTATGTCCGATAATGCGACGGCGCTCGCGCGGGGAGAGGCGCAGCAGGTCCACATCATCAAATACCATGCGATCGGCGGTCACGCGCCAGTTATCGTTGGTCACGCCGCAGATAGCTTTGGCGACCAGACTTTTACCGGAGCCGGATTCACCAACCAGACCCCGTATTTCACCTTCGCCCAGCGTCAGATTAACACGGTCGACCGCTTTGACCGGCCCGTCAGCGGTCATAAATTCAATGGTCAGATTACGGATATCAAGTAATGGCATTTATTCCACTCCCGCTTCGACGGCGCGACGGATGCCGTCACCGAGCAGGTTAACAATTAATACGCTGACCATCAGCGCCACACCGGGCAACATCACGGTCCAGGGCGCAACGTAGATCAGCTCCAGCGAATCGCCCAGCATCGCACCCCATTCCGGCGAAGGCAATTGCGCGCCGAGGTCAAGAAAGCCGAGTGCGGCAATATCCAGAATCGCCATCGACAGCGCGCGTGTAATTTCGGTAATCAGCAACGGTAAAATGTTTGGCAATATAGCGTAGCGCAGAATATTACGGCCACGCGCACCGTCCAGGCGTGCGGCAACCACATACTCTTTTTCCAGCTCATCATGCACGGCACTGTAAATCTCGCGCACCAGGCGTGGCATCAGCGCCAGCCAGACCGCCAGCAGGGCATGCTCAAGACGCGGCCCGAGAAACGCCACCACGATAATCGCCAGCAACAGCGATGGAAGAGAGAGCAGGGTGTCCAGCACGTGGTTCATCACCGCCGAGCGAATGCCGTGCGTCATGCCCGCCAGCACGCCCAGCACCAGCGCGCCCAGCGTAGCGAATAGCGTCACAAGAATCGCCGAACCCACCGTCGGGCCGGCACCACTCAGCAGGCGACTCAGTACGTCACGGCCCAGATCGTCGGTGCCGAGGAAAAACGAGACATCGCCGTAGCGCGACCATGACGGCGGCAGCAACTGATATCCCAGGAACTGCTGGTCGATACCATAAGGTGCCATGAACCCGCCAAACAGGCAGAGCAGCAGCAATGCGCCAAAGCCATACAGGCCGACCATCGAAATCGGGTTGCCATAGAAATGATGCCAGCTCTGACGAAACGCGCTGGGCAGGCGTTTTTCGGCGTAAATATTATCTGAGGGCATACCATTCCTTATGTTTCAGCGGATTCATTGCCGCACCAATCACGTCAGAAATCACATTCACCAGAATCACCAGCCCGCCAATCACCATCACACCCGCTGAGATCGCCGCATAATCCTGCTGACGAATCGCGTTGATCAGCCAGCGGCCCAGACCAGGCCAGTTAAAGACCATTTCGGTGATCATCGCCAGCGTCAGCATGGTGGAGAATTGCAGGCCCAGACGCGGGATGACGGGCGGTAACGCGTTGTGCAACACATGGCGGCGGATCACCGTAAAGCGCGAAAGACCGCGCGTGGCCGCTGCTTTGACATAATTTTTATCCATCACATCGCTGGTGCTGTTGCGCAGCAGCCGGATCACTTCTGTGGTCGGCGCCATCGCCAGCACCAGCACCGGCAGAATCAGGTGGGACAGGGCGCTGATAATCATCTCATGCCGCCAGGGCGAAGGACTCAGCCAGGCATCAATCAGCGCAAAGCCGGAGATATTCTGCACCGGATAGAGCAGGTCGTGACGTCCCGATACCGGCAGCCAGCCCAGGGTCAGCGAGAAGAATAGCGTCAGCAGCAGTGCCAGCCAGAAAATGGGTGCAGAGAAGCCGATCAGGGCCACCGCACTGATAGTTTTATCCTGCCATTTATTGCGCATCACACCGGCGCAAATCCCCAGCGGGATACCGACCAGCAGCGCAAACAGAAACGCCAGGATACAGAGCTCCATGGTGGCCGGGAAAACCTCACGCAGCTGCAGCCCAATCTCCTGACCGTTGGTGCTGGAGACGCCGAAATCAAACTGCAGCATCCCTTTAAACCAGAACCACCAGGCATCGGAGAGCGCAGCGCCTTCCAGCGGGGCGTTAGGGGTAAAGTAGCTCAGGCTGAAGCTGACCAGCGACAGCAGGAACAGGGTAATGAGCAGCAGCAGCAGGCGGCGCAAAATATAGATAATCACTTACTTACCCTCATCAGCTTCACGATAAACTCCGGCAAACGAGGCGTTGCCAAACGGACTCAGTACCAGCCCTTTGATATCATGACGAAATGCCTGCAGTCGCAGAGAGGAGGCCAGCGGCAGCACCGGTAACTCCTGCGCAAGAATCTGCTGCGCTTTGTCATAACTGTCGATGCGGCCAGAGAGTTGTTGTGATAACAGAGCATTCTGCAGCGTTTCGTCAAAAGCCGGAGAGCACCAGTGCGCGTAATTGGTCTGCGAGCGAATCGCCGCACAGCTGAGTAGCGGGCGGAAGAAGCTGTCCGGATCGTTACTGTCGGTTGCCCAGCCTGACAGCGTCAGATCATGATTCATTGCCATCAGCTGCGCCTCCTGAAAACGTCCCTCTACCGGCACAATTGTCAGCCGGACGCCAACCTGCGCCAGATCCGCCTGTAACAGTTCGGCGGTTTTCAGCGGGCTGGGATTCCACGACTGCGAGGCGGCAGGCACAACCAGCCTCAGATGAAGATCGCTGATGCCGAGTGCAGCCAGCGCGGCGCGGGACTTCCCGGGATCATAGCCGGTAATGCGTGCATCATTGTCATAAGCCCATGATGCGCGCGGTAATATCGAAGCGGCCGTTTCGGCAGTGCCGTAATAAATCGACTCCATCAACCGCTCATTGTTGATGGCCAGCGCCAGCGCATGCCGCACTTCAGGGCGGTCGAGCGGCGGTTTACGGGTATTAAAAGCCAGATAGGCGATGTTCATACCGGGACGCAGCGTCATCCGCAGGCGCGGGTCATCGCGCAGTATGCTGAGCTGGCTTGCAGCGGGATAGGCAAGTACATCGCATTCACCGGTTAACAGTTTGGAGAGGCGGCCGGTTCCGCCGGAGCCAAGATCGATCACCGCCTGTTGCAGACGCGGCACCCCACGCCAGTAGTGAGGATTGCGCGCCAGACGGATGTACTGACCGGTGCGATATTCACTGAGCTGATAAGGACCGGTGCCCACTGGCTGACGATCCATCTCTTCCTGACGGCCCTTAGCGGTGAGCTGGTCGGCATACTCTTTCGACAATACCGGCGCATAGTGGGTCGCCATATGCCACAGGAACGAGGCATCCGGGCTGTTAAGCCTGAACTCAACCGTTCTGTTGTCGATCTTCTTCACGCTCTGTACGGAATCGGCAAATTGCAGACTATCAAAGTAGGGGTAGTTACCGCCATTGACGTTATGCCAGGGGTGATGACGGTCAAACATCCTTGCGAAGCTGAAGACCACATCGTCGGCGTTCAGCGGCCGGGTCGGGCGAAACTGATTAGTCTGCTGAAACTGGACGCCACTGCGCAGATGAAAACGATACGTCGCGCCGTTATCGCGTACTTCCCAGCTCGACGCCAGATCGGGCTTGAGACGATAGGTGTAGGGATCGACATCCAGTAAGCGGTCATACAACTGTGCTGCCAGCGTATCGACAGTCAGCCCGCTGCTGGCCATCTGCGGATTAAAGGTGTTCAGCGTCCCGCTGACGCAATAGACAAAGCCGGTCTGACGTATATCACCGGCAGGCGCTGACCACGCAGGGGCACTTAACGCGCTGAGGCCAAGCAACAGCGAACATAGTAGTTTTAACATAGAACTCAACGATTTTGAGGCATTAACCGAAGTGTATCGCAAAGCGGGCATAGTCCCAAAACCTGCAGCCACTGGCAGCCTGATTTTCGTCATCGCAACGCATAATGCGCACACAGAAGGTGTGGTAATGAGAAAGATTCTCAATAACTGCTTTACAGATGATAATAAGAATGATTATTATTCACCTGCACTTCGACGGTGGCTCTGCCGAAGAAGAGCACGACATTGCTCACATTGCTTCCAGTATTGTTGCCCGCCTGTTGGCGGGCTTTTTTTTTGGCTTTTGTAGAGTGGCATGCCTGTCTGGACGGGGAAGAGATTGCAAGCAAAGGGGATCAAAGTGGTGAGGCGGTGAGGAAGACCGGGACGGAATAGGGCTCCTCGTTGATGCGAATACCAGGCAAATTGTGGAAAGCGAAAATCTCGCCGTTAATCGTCAAATATATCGCCTTATCACGAACGCGAGGAAAGACGTCATCATCTGAGGTGATCAGGAAAGGCTTTAGGTCGTCGTTCAGACTTTCTTTAAAAGATTCATCGCTTCGGGATGCATCATAAAGATAAAAACGGTATGAGAAGGCAGTTGTGGCACCCGCACTGGCTTCGGTGATGTAAAGGTTAATCCGGCTGCTGACGTTAACTTTCCTGATGATTGACTGTTCAAGCGGTGATAACTGCGAAAGCCGCCAGCCTGCAAAGACAATAGTCATCAGCATCAGAACCAGCGTGCGCTTTTTAAAAACCGGAACGTTTTGCATAATCTATCCCAGCTCTTATCCAGTATTGATCGTCAGGGTCATCTCCAAAAGGCGCTGCGCCATACCAGACATCAAATTCCTCTCTGCGGGTTCCGGCCCGGTTTTGCGCCCAACCGGCTGCGCGAAGAAGAACAGCGTCTTTTATTCCAGCGGCATGCCCCACAGCACCATAATGAAAATTACCAAAATGTTCATATTGGCTCCCCTGTTGAAATTTATAATCCCATGGGCCATGTCCTTTAACCTGGTTATAAAACCAGACATATGTCAGGGCTGAGGGTCCCCTGTGAAAACGTGCAACCATCATATTGTTTATCAACAAAACTCCAGCTGGAGTAAATGAAAGAATATCATAAGGAGGAGATGGAGATGCCGCTAAGGCAGGATATCTCATGATTTATGCCTTTTCATTCCAGCTATCTGAAAAAATGATGTTACCATCACAATGCTTCCAGGTTATTTTCTCGTAAGCAAACTCAACGCATTCAAGATGATTATGTTTTTCTTTTTCAGGGTCTTTAGTGTCATGCATAATGGGCGAGATACCGACAATTCTGACATTTTCAAGTAATATGTTGAAGTATTCTTCTTCCTGACCTGCGTAGTTGATATTGTACCATCTGAACTCGGCTGACCTTAATGTTTGTCCAGTTGCCACTGCTTTATAAAGGTAGGGCGAAGAGGAATAGAATTCTTTTTGAACGATGATGGGTGCATGTTTTCTTGTCCCTGTGGGCTTGCCTGTCATAGAATCAGTCGGCAGTCTTAAGTTATGAGAAAAACCCGTAACTTCAATGCTTCCCTCTCGGTCTTTAACATCTACTGAACCATTGATGCTCGCACCACTATCATCTTTCAACCAAAGATATGCTGGAATAGCCATATTAAAAATCCTTTAATGGGTTAAGTTATATTCCTTTTGGAGGAGAGTTAATGCTGGCTTCGCATAAACCTCAAGTGCATATTAAAAAAATCGAAGGCATAATGATAAAGATCAATATTTAATAATTTCATATGTAATGGCTGGGATCTTTCCACACCATGGTTATGTAGTGCGAAATGGATTATTCAATTAATTGCTGTAAATCTGATTAAAAGCCACTTCACTATTAACGGATATTGGTATCAATAGTTTAGTTAAGATTCAAACCAGAATAGTAAATCATGTAATCCCTTGAATTATAGATTGTGTTTATATCCGCATGCATTCGATGTATCTGACGCTGGAAAGTGTAATATCGCGCTTAACTTTTACAAAAACGCAGGTACTATAAGCTCATCTTCTGGTCACCTACTTCCTGGCAATGAATAAATTCCAAAAAAACGCTCAGGCTTTTCAGCATTCATCCTTTCGTTACCTCTTTTTCGGACGTCTCTTCACCGTACTGGGCAATGGAATTGCTCCCATTGCGCTGGCTTTTGCGGTACTGGATATTGGTGGTTCTGCCTCTGACTTAGGGGTAGTTGTTGCGTCCCGCTCACTGTTCAACGTGCTATTTCTGCTGGTAGGGGGTGTCATTGCCGATCGCTACTCACGCAGCCATGTATTAGTTGTATCGGCGCTGGTTGCCGCTGTTTCTCAGGCTATCGTCGCCTGGTCTGTACTCAATGGTTCAGCAACCGTCATTAGCCTGACTTTGCTGGGTGCCCTGAATGGTGCGGCAGCAGGCATCGCTCTGCCAGCTTCGTCTGCGCTGGTTCCGCAGGTGGTTCCTGCAACGGATTTGCGTCAGGCTAATGCTTTAATTCAGCTGGGGATTTATGGCGGTACGGTAATGGGGGCATCGCTGGGGGGAATTATCACCAGCGCTGTCGGGCCGGGATGGGGACTGGCAATTGATGCGCTGGGTTTTGCCGTTTCCGCGCCGCTCTATTTCCTGATCCGTGTGAAATCGAATAAAGCCGCGGCTTCGCAAGGCAATATCCTGCGTGATATCAAAGAAGGCTGGGCAGAGTTCGCCGGACGAAGCTGGATTTGGTCGATAGTCCTTCAGTTTGCCATTATCAACGTCGCGTTCAATGGAATTGCAGAGGTATTTGGCCCGATGATTGCCGACGCCTCTTTCGGACGGGCGCAGTGGGGGATTATTGTGGCCGCCCATAGCGCGGGTTTAATTGCAGGTTCATTTCTGGCTATGAGATGGCATCCACGTCGTGATCTCTTTATTGGCGCGATGCTGGCAGGTCTTTACGCACTCCCAATACTTATGCTGAGCCAGAATGCGTCAGCAGCACTGCTGATAGCAGGGTTCTTTATTGCTGGCATGTCATTGGGCCTGTTCGGCGTAACCTGGGCGCACGCATTACAGACTCATATTCCACCGGATAAGCTGGCTCGCGTGTACGCTTATGATGCGATGGGTTCCTTTATCGCCATTCCCTTTGGACAACTGGTCGCGGGTCCGCTGGCAACACACTTTGGTATGAGTGCTGTATTGCTGATGTCAGCGCTGGCCGTGGTGATGGCTACCGCTGGCGTCGGTCTGGTTCCTGCCATCAGGCAACCTGAAAAAATGGGGACTAAGTCGCACAACACATAATGGATAGATGGCTCTACGTGAAAAACAGCCCGGTTTATACCGGGTTGTTAATTCACAAGGACGAGAAAAATCATAGGTTGGGGTGGCGTAAATTAACTCTCTGCTTTTATATCGTGCTTCTTCATCATTGCGCGCAACTGATGATAGGTGACGCCTAATAATCCGGCAGCGCGGCGCTGGTTATAACGAGCCTGGTGCAGGCTGGCATCGACCAGATCCCGCTCCTGCTGATTCTGCCATTGACGCAGATCCAGCGGCAGAGCAGGCAGGCCGCCACGCTGCGTCTCCTGACTGAATCGCGGGAGCACAACCGGTTCAGAGCGTGAAGCGAACGGGTTGATAATGACATTATCCAGCGGCAACTCGCTGCTGTTGTGACGATAAACCGAACGCTCGACCACATTTTTTAGCTCGCGAACATTGCCGGGCCAGTGGTAATCAAGCAGGGCCTGCTGCGCTTTAGCGGTAAATCCGGGAAACAGCAACAGGCCAAGCTCGCGGCACATCTGGATGGCAAAATGCTCGGCCATCACCAGAATATCGCTGCGACGTTCGCGCAGAGGCGGCAACTGAACCACATCAAAGGCAAGACGATCCAGCAGATCGGCGCGGAATTTCCCTGCCGCCGCCAGGGCAGGCAAATCTTCGTTGGTGGCGCAGACCAGCCGTACGTTAACCTGCAGGGCATGATTGCCGCCTACGCGCTCCAGCTGCCCGTACTCAATTACTCTGAGCAGTTTTTCCTGCACCAGCATTGGTGCGGTTGCCAGCTCATCCAGAAACAGCGTGCCGCCGTCAGCACGTTCAAAACGTCCCAGATGGCGCTTCTGTGCCCCGGTAAAGGCGCCGGCTTCATGACCAAACAGCTCAGAGTCGAGCAGATTCTCATTCAGCGCGGCGCAGTTCAGTGAGATAAAGGGTCCCTGCCAACGGTCAGAAAGATAGTGCAGTCGGCTGGCGATCAGCTCTTTACCCGTGCCGCGCTCGCCAATCACCATCACCGGTTTCTCAAGGGGAGCCAGTTTTGAAACCTGCTCCAGTACCTCCAGAAAATTATTAGACTCACCCAGCAGATTATCATTAGTGCCTGTCATGATGAATTTCGCCATCCCTTAATCATTTTGACTATCTTAAAACAAGGCGAAAAGGCTGTAAAATTTAAAATTACATTGAAATCAATATGATAAAAAGTTGGCACGCATATTGTATTAATCAGGCAGGGCATCACGTTTTAAAACATTAAAAGAGGAACATCATTATGGGTATTTTTTCTCGTTTCGCTGACATCGTAAATGCCAACATTAATTCCCTGCTGGAGCGTGCGGAAGATCCACAGAAACTGGTCCGCCTGATGATTCAGGAAATGGAAGACACGCTGGTCGAAGTGCGTTCCACCTCTGCCCGGGCGCTGGCTGAAAAGAAACAGCTGTCACGCCGTATTGATCAGGCTGAGCTGCAACAGGCTGACTGGCAGGAAAAAGCGGAGCTGGCGCTGCGCAAAGACAAAGATGATCTGGCGCGTTCGGCGCTGATTGAAAAACAGAAACTCACCGACCTGATCGCCTCCCTGAAACAGGAAGTGGGCCAGGTTGAAGAGACGCTGGAACGCATGAAAGGCGAAATCAGCGAGCTGGAGAAAAAACTGAGCGAGACGCGTGCTCGTCAGCAGGCGTTGACACTGCGTCATCAGGCGGCTTCTTCATCACGCGATGTGCGTCGTCAGCTCGACAGCGGCAAAATCGACGAAGCGATGGCTCGGTTTGAATCTTTTGAACGTCGCATTGACCACATGGAAGCCGAAGCTGAAAGCCACGGTTTTGGTAAACCTAAAACTCTGGACCAGCAGTTTACTGACCTGAAAGCGGATGATGAAATCAGCCAGCAGCTTAATGCGCTGAAAGCCAAAATGAACCGCAGTGAGTAATCATCGACGTTGCGATAAGTGATTAAGGAGAGTCAATGAGCGCACTTTTTCTCGCCATACCGCTAACGATCTTCGTGCTGTTTGTCGCACCGATCTGGTTATGGCTGCATTACAGCAACAAACGCAGCGGCGGTTCGGAACTGTCGCAAAGCGAAATCCAGCGCCTGCAGCGCGTCACGCAGGATGCGCAGCGGATGCGTGAACGTATTGATGCGCTGGAAGCGATTCTGGACGCCGAGCATCCTAACTGGAGGCAGCCATGATGAAAGGTCGTAAATTATGGCGCAAGCCTGATGAAGGCAAGCTGATGGGCGTCTGCGCGGGTCTGGCAGAGTATCTCGACATTCCGGTTCGCCTGCTGCGGGTTATTGTGGTGTTATCGCTGTTCTTTGGACTGTTTGTCTTTACGGTGATCGCCTACTTCGTGCTGGGTTTTGTGCTGGATGAGAAGCCTGCCAATGCCAGTGACGGCGAACGCCAGCCAACCGCCAGCGAGTTGCTGGATCAGCTGGAGAGCACCCTGCAACGGGATGAGCGCAACGTGCGCGACCTGGAGCGCTATGTCACGTCTGAAACCTTCAGCGTACGCAGCCGTTTCCGCCAGATTTGATTATTTTATTCCCGGGCCGTCTTCAGGCCCGTCCGCTCTCTCTATGGAGGTGTTGATGTCTTTTTCGCGATCCACTGCTTTTCGTCACCGCGCGGCACCTGCATTGAAGTCGGCGGCTAAATTCATCATTATCAATGCTGTTACCTACGGTCCTGCTGGTGTGACTGGCTGGGCGGTAAAATCGGTAGCGCGACGCCCGTTACGTCTGTTGCTGGCTGTGGCACTTGAGCCACTGCTGAAACGCGTGATGAACCGGGTGGCATCGCGCTTCATCAGGGAGAACGATGAAAAGACTGCAAACTGAATTAGTGGCGTTGATGAACCGTGGCGTCGATCGCCACCTGCGGCTGGCGGTCACCGGTTTAAGCCGCAGCGGTAAAACCGCCTTTATCACCTCACTGGTTAATCAGCTTTTAACGGTTCACAGCGGCGCACGTTTGCCGCTGTTTTCCGTTGTGCGGGATGAACGCCTGCTGGGCGTGAAACGGGTGCCGCAGCGCGACATGGGCACGGCGCGTTTTACCTACGACGAAGGTCTGGCACAGCTCTACAGCACGCCGCCCGCCTGGCCCACGCCAACCCGCGGCGTCAGCGAAATGCGTCTTGCGCTGCGCTACCGGCCTAATGATTCACTGCTGCGCCATCTGAAAGAGACGGCGACCCTCTATCTTGAGATTGTCGACTATCCCGGCGAATGGCTGCTCGATCTTCCGATGCTGGCGCAGGATTACCTCACCTGGTCCCGACAGATGAACGCTCTGCTGCAGGGCGATCGCGCTGAGTGGGCTAAGTCGTGGCGCGCACTTTGCGAAAAACTCGACCCGTTAGCACCCGCCGATGAAACCCAGCTGGCGGAAATTGCTGCCGCCTGGACCGACTACCTGCATCGCTGTAAAACGGAAGGCTTACACTTTATTCAGCCGGGCCGCTTCGTGCTGCCTGGCGATATGGCAGGCGCGCCCGCGCTGCAGTTCTTCCCCTGGCCGACTTCTGATGAGGCGCAACTGACTAAGCTTGCGCAGGCCGACAAAGGCAGCAACTTCAGCATGTTGCAGCAGCGGTTTAACTACTACTGTCAGCATGTGGTTAAAGGCTTTTATAAAAACCATTTCCTGCGTTTTGATCGCCAGATTGTGCTGGTGGACTGTCTGCAGCCGCTGAACAGCGGACCTCAGGCGTTTAATGATATGCGACTGGCACTTACGCAACTCATGCAGAGTTTTCATTACGGTCAGCGCACCCTGTTCCGCAGGCTGTTCTCACCGGTAATCGACAAATTACTGTTTGCCGCCACCAAGGCGGACCACATTACCAGCGATCAGCATGGCAACATGGTGTCTCTGTTGCAGCAACTGGTGCAGGATGCGTGGCAGAACGCGGCATTTGAAGGCATCAGTATGGATTGCATCGGGCTGGCGTCAGTGCAGGCGACGCAAAGCGGGCTGGTCGATCACCGTGGCGAGAAGATCCCGGCCCTGCGCGGTCATCGACTGACCGATGGCGAGCCGCTCACCGTCTATCCCGGCGAAGTGCCGCCGCGCCTGCCCGGTAACGCTTTCTGGCAGCAGCAGGGTTTTCAGTTTGAACAGTTCCGGCCGCAGCAGCTTGACGTTGATCGTCCGCTGCCGCATATCCGCATGGATGCCGCGCTGGAATTTTTATTGGGAGATAAATTGCGATGAGCGATCCGCTGAAGCCGCGTATCGATTTTGCCCATCCGCTGGATGAGAGCAGCACGACGCCGCTGCGTCCGGCGCAAACCTTTGAAGCAGAAGCGCAGGCTGCGTTTCTGGCGGTGCAGGATGAAGATGCCGCCGTTGAAGAGGAGGGCGCAGGTGAACGGGCGGTAGAAGCCGCGCTGAAGCCTAAGCGGAGCCTGTGGCGCAAAATGGTGACGGCAGGCGCGCTGCTGTTCGGCGTCAGCGTGATGGCGCAGGGTGTACAGTGGACGCACGATGCCTGGCTGGCCCGCGACTGGTTTTCGCTGGGCAGCGGCGTGGCAGGTGGCCTGATCGTCCTGGCCGGTGTGGGCGCGCTGACCACCGAGTGGCGTCGCCTCTATCAGTTGCGTCAGCGCGCAGAGGAGCGGGATGTGGGCCGCGAGCTGCTGCACAGTCATGGTATCGGCAAAGGCCGCGCATTCTGCGAAAAGCTGGCGCTGCAGGCGGAGCTGGATCAGGCGCATCCGGCTCTGCAGCGCTGGCATGCTTCACTGCACGAAACCCACAATGACAGTGAAATTGTCCGTTTATATGCACAGCTGGTGCAGCCAGTGCTGGATCGTCAGGCGCGACGCGAGATCAGCCGTCATGCAGCGGAAGCCACACTGATGATTGCGGTCAGCCCGCTGGCGCTGGTGGATATGGCGTTTATCGCCTGGCGTAATCTGCGGCTGGTCAACCGTATCGCGGCAATCTATGGCATTGAGCTGGGTTACTTCAGCCGCATCCGGCTATTCCGTCTGGTGCTGCTTAATATGGCCTTTGCCGGGGCATCTGAACTGGTGCGGGAAGTGGGTATGGACTGGATGTCGCAGGACATTGCCGCCCGGCTTTCTACGCGGGCCGCGCAGGGTATTGGTGCAGGGTTATTAACCGCAAGACTGGGCATAAAAGCGATGGAGCTTTGCCGTCCATTGCCCTGGCTGGAGCAGGATAAGCCGAGGCTCGGCGACTTTCGTCGTGAGCTGCTGAGCCAGTTAAAAGAGGCGCTGCAGAAGGGCGGCAATAAGTCCGCCTGAACCTTTGGAGGACAATAAAGGCGGCCTTGCCGCCTTTATTATTTAATGCGGCTGACGCAGGACCTGCCGCGAATCGATAGTCAGGCACTCACCCGGACAGGCAGATTCATCAGTGATCACCGGGTCCGCTGGCAGCGTAAAAGCCATCCCATTCTTCTCCCTGATAAAATGCGCCATTCCGGTGAATGTCCATGACATGCTCAGGCCCAGCCCGCCGAAATCATCATATTTACGTAACGTCGCAACCTTCGGCAGGTACTCCCCGGTCAGGCGATAATAGAGTGCGCCCTTAAAATCTTTCGGAACCTGCTGAATGATTGCCTGATCGAGCAGGGCAAACTCTTTGCGAGCCGGAACGGAGTAGCCGTTGATCAGATGGCTTATCGTCAGCGAGCCAGCCGCTATCACCAGCAGCGTATAAAAAGGCTTTTTCCATTTTATCTTTTTGCTGATTTCAAACAGGCCGAGAATAAATGCGCTGGTGGTAATCAATGCACCGGCAATCAACGTGCGGTAAGCAGCCATGCTTTCGCTGACAATCAGATTGGGCAGTGCGGCGATCAGCAGTAAGACGAACATCAGATAAAATTTGTCGTTGCCTGCGGCTTTAATTTTCTTAAGCCCAAAACCAATAATGGTCGCAGAGAGGATCACCGACACCGTTTTTGCACCGAGATCAAAGTTGCAGATAACGTTTTTCAGGTACTCGGTAAAAAACCATTTCAGCTTAACCGGGATGTCGTAGCTGAATGCCGAGCGGGGCAGCGTGTGACCATAAAGCTGAACGGGCAGCACCTTCGAGGCGAGTAGCGCAGCAAACATGCCTGCGCCCAGCACCATCAGTGAGATTAGCGCCTGTTTCTTATCAATTTTCCGCGCGGAAAAGCAAAGGTCCAGCGCAGCAAAGAAGGTAAAGCTCATTGCGACCGGTTGGTAGAGACAGAAAGCGATGGTCAGCAGGCAGAATGCTAACAGCCTGGCTGGGATGCCCGGTTTAATCGACAAACGGTAGCTGGCACCCGCCAGTAAAATCGCAGCGATATAGGGGAAACAGGATGCCCATGCAACGTAAACCTGAAATGAAGGGAGCAGACAAATCAATAATGCAAAAGTGATCCGCTGAGCCTGATTCTCCAGCAGCGCATCTTTCTGACAAAGGGTATAGATGTAATACCCGGTAAAAATGAGCAGAACAAGGGCGACAGAACGCAACAGCGCCAGTCGTTCTACGCTCTCCACCAGAAAAGAAGCACTGTACTGAATAACGCCATACACCGGCCTGCCGGATAACGTGTCCCAGTTTAAGATGCTGAGCTTGTCAGAGTTAGCCCAGTAGAGATTTGTCCAGTCATCGGTATAGGCGTAATGGGTTAAATAAGCGGGGCTATAAGCAATCAGAAAAACGATCGCAATAAGTAAAAAAACCTTACGGTGTGTCAGTACGGTATCAGTGGCGAACATTTTACATCCTTATTAATCAGGCCATCTCTCTGCGCCTGAACGCGCGGTTTAATCCGTGTTCTGAGGCGGGGTTAGTCTGGTCGTCGCGGATTTTCGCAAAATATAGCGAGGCCGGTTTTTGGTTTCCATATAGATGCGGCCAATATATTCACCCAACACACCAATGCCAATAAGCTGAACCCCACCGAGAAAAAGCACAGAAACCAGAATAGAGGGGTAGCCGGGCACCGGATTACCGAACAGCAGTTTATCCACGATCATCCAGAGTCCATACAGAAAGGCCAGCGAGGCCACTAAGAAACCCAGATATGACCAGATGCGTAACGGAACAGTAGAGAATGAGGTCAGTCCCTCAAGCGCAAGATTCCACAGCTTCCAGCCGCCGAATTTACTGCGGCCAGCAATTCGCTCAGTGCGTACATATTCCACGATGTCCGTCTGTCCGCCGACCCAACTCAGAATGCCCTTCATGAAGAGATTTTTCTCGGGCAGCAGCTTAATATTCTCGACCACTTCACGCGACATCAGCCGGAAATCACCGACGTTCTCTTCTATTTGCGGATCGCTGATACTGTTGTGCAGTTTATAAAACCAGTGCGCAGTTTTGCGTTTGAGGTGACCATCGGCACGTCTGTCAATCCGCTTGGCTAACACGATATCAGCGCCCGCCTGCCATTTTCGGATCATGTCGGGAATAATCGCGATCGGATCCTGCAAATCCACATCAATCGGGATAACGGCGTCGCCGGTGGCGGCTTCCAGTCCGGCAAATAGCGCCGGTTCCTTGCCGAAATTACGAATAAATGACAGGCTGCACACCAGTGGATCGCGCTGGCTCAGTTGCGTTATCAGCTTATACGTTGCGTCTGTGCTGCCATCATCGATAAAAACAATCTCAACCTGCCACTCTGCAAGCGCTTCATATTTTCTGACCGCATCATAAAAAAGAGGGATGACCTCCTCTTCATTAAATACCGGCACCACCAAAGAGATTTTCATTATTCTCCTTTGAATACAACAAAGCGGGAAAAAAGAAAGCCACATACCAGACTGATAGCCGATGAGGCAATCAATGTAATAATTGGATAGAGGCCCAACCGGTCAGCCAGATAACCTACGCTGAATGCCATCGCGCCCATAAAAACGAGGTAAAGAATATAACGCCATGCCGTGGCCTGCTGTTTAAAGGTCCAGCGCGCATTAACAAAGAAAGAGAAGGTGACGGCCATGCAAAAAGCAATCAGGTTAGCGGTCGATTGCATGAGACCCATGCTCAGGGCGAGGAAAAAGGTCAGCCAATGAATCAGGGTATTAACCATACCCACAGTCAGATATTTTGCGAAGAAAGTCAGCATTTTAAAATCAATTCTACTCAGTTAAGAAAAATATACCGTAATCAGCCCGCAATCAACAGTCCGGTGCTGACAAAGACTGACATTCAACCGGAAATGATCGTCGACAGCAGGTTAGTACAAAACTCCACCATACGAGCCAGAACTGTCAACATTTCCTGACAGACACCTTTCTGCAGGTGCGCCACATAGCGTATTATTGTTTTATCTGAACCTGATTAAGGCGAACGCAATGCGTCTGGAAGTGTTCTGTCAGGACCGTATCGGTCTGACGCGTGAACTGCTTGACCTGCTGGTGGCACGCAACATTGATTTACGCGGTATCGAAATCACGGCACTGGGCCGCATCTACCTGAACTTTTCTGCACTGGAATTTGACGCCTTCAGTAATCTGATGGCGGAAATCCGCCGTACACCCGGCGTAACAGATGTGCGCACGGTGACGTACATGCCCTCTGAACGGGAGCATCGCGCGCTGAGTGCGCTGCTGGTGGCGATGCCAGATCCGGTCTTCTCTATCGATCTGAAAAGCAAGGTTGAACTGGCGAATCCCGCTGCTCAGAACCTGTTTAATCTCGATGAAGAGAAGATGCGCAACTTTAGCGCCGGTCATCTGATTAACGGCTTTAATTTCCTGCGCTGGCTCGAGAGCGATCGTGTTGAGGCGCAGGCCCAGCATGTCGTCATTGAGGGGCGTGATTTTCTGATGGAGGCACGTCCCATCTACCTGCCGGGTGAAGAGGGCCAGAGCGACAGGCCGGTTGGGGCGATGGTGATGCTGAAGTCGACAGCCCGTATGGGCCGCCAGTTGCAGAATCTGGTGGTTACCGACGAATCGGAGTTTGACCATATCATTGCCGTCACGCCGAAGATGCGTCAGGTGGTCGATCAGGCACGTAAACTGGCGATGCTTGATGCGCCGCTACTGATTGTTGGCGACACCGGGACCGGGAAAGATATGCTGGCACGCGCCTGTCATCTGCGCAGTGCCCGCGGGAAAAATCCTTTCCTGGCGCTGAACTGTGCCTCTCTGCCCGACGACGTGGCGGAAAGCGAGCTGTTTGGTCATGCTGCCGGCGCTTATCCGAATGCGCTGGAAGGCAAAAAAGGCTTTTTTGAGCAGGCCAATGGCGGCTCGGTTCTGCTGGATGAAATTGGCGAGATGTCGCCAAGAATGCAGACCAAGCTGCTACGTTTTCTTAATGACGGTACTTTCCGTCGCGTCGGCGAAGAGCATGAAGTGCATGTCAATGTGCGGGTGATTTGCGCCACACAGAAGAACCTGATTGAACTGGTGCAGCGGGGCGAGTTCCGCGAAGATCTCTTTTATCGTCTCAATGTGCTGACGCTGCAACTGCCGCCGCTGCGCGATCGTCCACAGGACATTCTGCCACTGACTGAGATGTTTGTGGCCCGCTTCGCGGATGAGCAGGGAATGGCGCGTCCGCGTCTCTCGCCACAGCTCAATGCGTTTCTGACCCGTTATGCCTGGCCTGGCAACGTGCGTCAGTTGAAAAACGCGCTGTATCGGGCATTAACCCAGCTGGAAGGTTACGAGCTGCGTCCGCAGGATATCGTGTTGCCCGAACAGGCGCTGGATGTGTCACTCGGAGATGAAGCCCTGGAAGGGACACTGGATCAGATCACCAGCCGTTTCGAACGTTCGATTCTGACGCGGCTTTATCTCTCTTATCCCAGTACCCGAAAGCTGGCAAAACGGCTGGGTGTTTCGCACACCGCGATTGCCAATAAGCTGCGGGAATATGGTCTGGGGCAGAAGCGTACCGAAAGCGAATAAGCTTTTCAGTTCCTCTTAGCAGACTCATGGCGAATCTGGCAGTCATAGATTAACTCAACGCGAAGCGTTGGCCCGTCTACGGGCGCACCTCAGGGATGAGGTGCGTAGTAACAACGCCGGGAGCGTTTTTGAACAACGCGAAGCGTTGGCCCGTCTACGGGCGCACCTCAGGGATGAGGTGCGTAATTGTGCGGGCCGGGCGGTCATGGATGACAGATTTTGCGTCTCTCCGATCTGACCCAATTTTCTGTGCAGGCGCGTTCTGACAGCTAATCGAGCCAGACATTATCTGTAACATCGGCGAATAACCTGGCTATCCGCTTTTTGTATTACTTCAACGCGGCCAGCGCAGCGTCGTAATCAGGCTCAGTAGTGATTTCATCAACCAGCTGGCTGTAGAGCACTTTATCGTTCTCATCCAGCACGATCACCGCACGAGCAGTCAGACCTTCCAGCGCACCATCGGCAATTTCCACGCCATAATCATACTTAAACTCTGAGCCGCGCAGCGTCGACAGGGTCACTACGTTGCTCAGGTTTTCTGCGCCACAGAAACGTGACTGGGCAAACGGCAGATCCGCTGAAATACACAGCACCACCGTATTATTCAGTTCACTCGCGGCCTGATTGAATTTGCGCACTGATGAAGCACAGACGCCGGTATCAACACTCGGGAAAATGTTCAGAATCTTGCGTTTTCCTGCATACTCAGAGAGCGCAACGTTGACCAGATTTTTAGCGACCAGCGTAAAAGCTTTAGCTTTATCGCCAGCCTGAGGAAACTGACCAGCAACTGGTACGGCGTTACCCTGAAAATGAACAGTCTGAGACATAGTGATTCCTTTTGATGAGAAAAAACATCCAACACAAAACGGCTAAAGATAGCCGTTGTTTATGACATAAATGTTAAGGGTTTACGAGTTCAATTGTTGAATTTAACGTGGCGGGCTGCCACTGCGTCCTGCATTCTGGAGTGGAAATGAGAACGGTAAAAAGTTACCCCGAAGCCTGGCCATTGCATACGCCGTTTGTCATTGCCCGTGGAACGCGAACCGAAGTTAAAGTGGTGGTGGTTGAAATTGAGGAAGACGGCGTCAAAGGCGTCGGAGAAGCGACCCCTTATGCGCGCTACGGTGAAAGCGAGGCGTCAGTACTGGCGCAAATCGCCACGCTGCTGCCTGCGCTGCAACAGGGCATGACGCGCGAAGCACTGCAACAGGCACTGCCTGCTGGTGCCGCGCGCAACGCCATTGACAGCGCCCTGTGGGATTTGGCCGCACATCAGCAGCAGAGCAGCCTCTGGCAGCTTAGCGGCGTTACCGCGCCTGAGGATGTGGTCACCGCACAGACCGTCAGTATCGATACCCCGGAAGCGATGGCCAGCAGCGCGCTGGCGCTGTGGCAGCATGGTGCAACGCTGCTGAAGGTTAAGCTTGACGATAATTTCATCACCGAACGGCTGATGGCGATCCGCGCCGCCGTGCCGGACGCGACCCTGATTGTGGATGCGAATGAGTCATGGCACGCCGAAGGCCTGGCAGCACGCTGTCAGCTACTGGCCGATATCAATGTGGCGATGCTTGAGCAGCCACTGCCCGCGGATGAGGATGCGGCACTGGAGAATTTTATCCATCCGTTACCGATCTGCGCTGATGAGAGCTGTCATACCCGCGAAAGCCTGGCGGCACTACGAGGCCGTTATGAGATGGTCAACATTAAACTGGATAAAACGGGTGGACTAACCGAGGCGCTGGCACTGGCCGATGCGGCTCAGCAGCAGGGCTTTACGGTGATGCTGGGCTGCATGCTCTGCACCTCGCGGGCGATACGTGCTGCGTTGCCGCTGGTGCCGCAGACCCGCTTCGCCGATCTTGACGGGCCAACCTGGCTGGCGGCCGATGCAGAACCGGCGATCAACGTGCGCAACGGTCAACTGATTATTGCTGCCAGCGCAGCAGGTTGACCATCATCTCAAGGTAAGTCTCTGTGGCTTCATCCACGGAAATCACCGGCATTTCAGCGGTGACGCAGGGCAGACTGAGATCGTGACACCAGCTGCCGAATGAGCCTGGCGTGTCATAGCCGACGCTGCTGACTCGGGGAAGGCGGGTGTGGCTGGCCAGCCAGCCGCCTATATCCACCTGATGCGGATCGTCAATGCAGCCCAGCGGTTCATGCCATGAGACGATCCAGCACGGCTTAAGCTGATGAATCAGAGCACAGAGTGCCTGGGTTTCCGGTTCCGAACCCGGATGCGTACCGGTTGAGAGCGCCACATCACGCGCATCGGCCGCGCTGTTCCAGCGATATACCGTCTCGCCTGATCGCCAGTTTGCGGCGGGGAAGTTACGGTTGAGATCGACGCCATTTGCGTTAGCGCGCAGCCCAAGCTGGCAGCCATCCGGATTGACCGCTAATACCACATGGTGCCGACGCATGCCGTCGGGCAGCGTGCGTAATGCGGCAGAGAGCGTCGCGATGGCCGCATTCTCATCACCGTGGGTGCCGGCAAGGATCAGACCGCTGTCGGGATCGCCCAATGGGGCCGGAAACCACAGCAGCGGTGCGCCCAGCACAGAGCGGCCATACTGCTGATAGGGAACGTCAAGTTTGCCCCGCAGGGGTCGCGGATGGAGTGGTGACATACTCATTTCCTCAAAGGATTTTACTCAAAGTAGCGGAAAAGCCGTGTGCGGAAAATAGCTATTTATCTGTCAGCCATTTGCGCTAAAGTGCCCTGCACAAGCTGTATCAGCAACAGACTGATGCAGCACTTCTTTGGGGTAAAGGAGTGATGATGGTTAAGACCTTTCGCATGACGCTGGCAGCAATCAGTCTGAGCAGTGTTATCACACCCGCTATCGCGGCGAATCCACCCGCTGGCGCACAGCTGGCTGAACAGCAGCAGATCGTTCGCCACATTAAAGATGAACCCGCTTCACTTGATCCGCTTAAAGCAGTCGGACTGCCGGAAATTCAGGTGATTCGCGATCTGTTTGAAGGCCTGACCAATCAGGATGCGCAGGGCAAAATTGTGCCGGGCGTGGCGCAGAGCTGGAGCAGTAGCGACAACAAAACCTGGGTCTTCACCCTGCGCAATAACGCGCGCTGGTCAAACGGCGATCAGGTTACCGCACAGGACTTTGTCTCCAGCTGGCAGCGCCTGGTCGCTCCTGAAAACAGTTCGCCCTTTGCCTGGTTCGCGGGTTTAAGCGGCATTGAAAATGCGGCAGCCATTACCAAAGGCGAAATGACGCCCGATAAGCTGGGTGTGGTCGCTCAGGGTAAAACGCAGCTGAAAGTGACGCTGGATCGTCCGGTGCCGTGGTTCCCGGCGCTGGTGGCTAACGTCGCGCTCTTCCCGGTTCCTCAGAAGACGATTGCGCAGGAGGGCGACAGCTGGACGGCACCCGGCAAACTGGTGGGCAACGGTGCCTATCAGCTCAGTGAGCGGGCCGTAAATGAAAAAATCGTCCTGACCCGTAATCCGGACTACTGGGATGATGCGCATTCGGTGCTGACAAAAGTGACCTTTGTCCCGATCAATGAAGAGTCGAGCGCCACTAAGCGCTATCGCGCAAATGATGTCGATATCACCGAATCCTTCCCTAAAAATATGTATGCGATGTTGAAAAAAACATTGCCGGGTGAGGTCTACACACCTGACCAGTTAGGCACCTATTACTATGCTTTTAACACGCAGAAGGGGCCGACTGCCGATGTGCGGGTCCGCAAAGCGCTTTCATGGTCTATCGATCGCAAAGTCATTGCTGAAAAAGTGCTGGGCACCGGTGAGAAGCCGGCGTGGCACTTTACACCAGATGTAACAGCAGGCTTTAAGCCATTGCCCACTTTCATGCAGCAGCACGATCAGAACACCCTGAACGCGCAGGCGAAAGCGCTGCTCGCCGCCGCCGGTTATGGCCCCGCTAAGCCGCTCAAACTTAAGTTGCTCTACAACACCTCTGAGAGTCATCAGAAAATTGCGATTGCTGTGGCCTCGATGTGGAAAAAGAACCTCGGGGTAGATGTCACGCTGGAGAATCAGGAGTGGAAAACCTATATCGACAGCCGTAATAGCGGGAACTTTGATGTGATTCGTGCTTCGTGGGTGGGTGACTACAATGAGCCATCTACCTTCCTGAATCTTCTGACCTCAGGCAACAGCAGTAATATTTCGCGTTTCAGCAACGCGGATTATGATGCGGCCATCGCCAAAGCCAGCAAAGAGACAAATGACCAGGCGCGCAACAGCGACTACAACCGGGCGGAGCAGATCCTGGCTGAACAGACGCCCATTGCCCCTATCTATCAGTACACTAATGGCCGCCTGATTAAACCCTGGGTCAAAGGCTACCCCATCACCAATCCTGAAGACGTCGCCTACAGCCGTGAACTCTGGATTGAAAAGCACTAAGCCTGTCATGGCCGGTTTTCCGGCCATCGGCTGACATCTTTCTACACAGCCCGGAGATTGCAACTCAACGCCGTCACGCTAGACTGTATCATATTGATTTTAGTAGAGAGGCGACGGAGTGGACGTTATTGAAGGAAAAGCATTACAGGTTTCAGATGCCATCATTTCCTGCCAGCTGGATGGCAAGGGGGGAATGATCCCGATTGCTGAAGATGAAGTCATCCAGTGTGAGCAGCCCTGCTGGCTGCATCTGAACTATACCCATCGCAAGAGCGCCGAATGGCTGCAGTCCACGCCACAAATCCCCGATGCTGTGCGTGACGCGTTAGCGGGCGACAGCATGCGTCCCCGCGTGAGCAGGCTGGGCGACGGATTTATGATTGTGCTGCGCAGCGTTAACCACAACACCGATGCACGTCGCGACCAGCTGGTGGTCATGCGGGTGTTTATCAACGATAAGCTCATCGTCTCCACCCGCCGGCGCAAAGTTTCTGCCGTCGATGAAGTGCTCACCGATTTGCAAAACGGCAATGGCCCGATTGACTGCGGCAGCTGGCTGGTGGATGTCTGTGATGCGCTGACCGATCACACCAGCGAATTTATTGAAGAGTTACATGACAAAATTATCGAGCTGGAGGATGCGCTGCTCGATCAGCGGATGCCCGCGCGCGGCGAGCTGGGCCTGCTACGCAAACAGCTGATTGTGATGCGGCGTTATATGGCCCCTCAGCGCGATGTCTATGCCAGGCTGGCCAGTGAAAAACTGGCCTGGATGGATGACAGTGAACGCCGCCGGATGCAGGAAATTGCCGACCGTCTGGGGCGCGGGCTGGATGATCTGGATGCAGGCGTGGCGCGCACTGCGATTCTGGCTGATGAGGTCGCCTCTGCGATGGCGGAGTCGATGAACCGCCGCACCTATACCATGTCACTGATGGCGATGATCTTTCTGCCCGCCACGTTCCTGACCGGCCTGTTTGGTGTCAATCTGGGCGGCATTCCGGGCGGCGAATGGAAATATGGTTTTTCAATCTTCTGTCTGCTGCTGGTGGCACTGGCAGTAGGGGTCGCAGGTTATCTGCGTAAACGGCACTGGCTCTGATGCGACAAAGGTAATGCGGCAATCCCGCTATGTGGGCTGAAAATCCCGTTAAGCGAACAAAAGCTGATCGACATCAAGAACCCATTGTCGCTGCTGACGCAAACTCTCTCCCGCAGGTGAATGCAACGTCAAGCGATGGGCGTTGCGCTCCATATTGTCTTACTTCCATATTTAGAATTGATGCATAGCACATTTAATTCGAAACATGCCGGCCAGTGTGCCGGCTTTTTTTTGTCTGCCTGGCTGTAACGCCGTTCCTTATCTAAGCTTAAAGTCCATTCGCAAGAAAAGGAGTACGGCATGAGCGCGATTCTTAACAGCGAGCCGATCCCCACGGATCCAGTCCCGATTCCTGAGCCAATTCCCCAGCCGCAACCGCAGCCTGATCCACCAACCGATCCGGAATTTCCGCCGATAATGGATCCACCGCCACATCGCAACATATAAAAAAGGGCGTGCTGCCTGCAGCACGCCCTTAATCTTTTCCGGACTTATTTAATCTGTAGTACATCCAGACGCACGCTGATATCGGGTGCATCGTCTTCATCGACCCGCCAGCCGACAGGCTGTGATGGCAGCGTTTCCCGGTCAAAGGCGAGATCGCCGCCATCAACGACTGCATCGCCATGTTTGATGCCTTTAAAATCGAACAGATTGACATCGGCCAGGTGCGACGGCACCACGTTTTGCATCGCGCTGAACATGGTTTCGATGCGGCCAGGATAGCGCTTATCCCAGTCACGCAGCATATCGGCTACCACCTGACGCTGCAGGTTCGGCTGAGAACCGCAAAGGTTGCACGGGATAATCGGGAACTGACGTGCTTCGGAGAAACGAATGATATCTTTCTCACGGCAGTAGGCCAGTGGACGGATCACAATCTGCTTACCATCGTCGCTCATCAGCTTTGGCGGCATCCCTTTCAGTTTTCCACCGTAGAACATATTCAGGAACAGCGTCTGCAGGATGTCATCGCGATGGTGGCCCAGCGCAATTTTAGTACAACCGAGTTCTGTCGCGACGCGATAGAGAATGCCACGGCGCAGGCGCGAGCAGAGTGAGCAGGTGGTTTTGCCCTCAGGTACCTTATCTTTGACGATGGAGTAGGTATCTTCTTCGACAATCCGGTACTCAACACCCTGCGACTCAAGATATTGCGGCAGGATGTGCTCAGGGAAGCCCGGCTGTTTCTGGTCGAGATTGACGGCAATCAGGCTGAAGTTGACCGGTGCGCTTTTTTGCAGACTGCGTAAAATTTCCAGCATGGTGTAGCTGTCTTTACCGCCCGACAGGCAGACCATGATGCGGTCACCTTCTTCAATCATATTAAAATCTGCAATCGCTTCGCCGACATTACGACGCAAACGCTTCTGCAGTTTATTCAGGTTGTACTGTTCTTTCTTGTCAACCGTTTGATTATCTTGCATTTTTACCTATCTCAAAAACCAGAAAGCGTAGCTAAAGGGCAAATTGATGCACGCCCAGCCGGTCACTTCACTGTGATGTTACGAATATGCAGCGTATGGTACGGATTGTTGCCGCGAAAGCCAGCCCGGAGTGAAGTAATCAGCGGATAATCGCCGTCAGAGTCAAAGGCCGCGTGACCCGTCTGGGCAATCATTGTCGGAATGCGGTGCTGAGCAAGCGCGTGAGGATAGAGGGCAGGCTTTGCTTCGTCGTGAGCAAACGGAAAGCGTTCAGCTGCGCGATGTCAGCTGACGGGCACATCTTTCCACTGACAATCAATTTCATCACTGTGCGTTGAGCAGGACGGCGGTGATGACGGGTAAGCATCAGTCCGCGCATGATCTCTTTTAACCGCACAGCCTGTGGCCATAAAAATGACAGAGATAATTAAAAAAATTTTCATCAGCACTACCGAATTAATAAAAAACACAGCATGCGCTGCCATGACTCAATCGGGACTAAATAGATTTCGGGTTGTATTGTTATGATTTGATGTACATCAAAAGAAATGTTTTCATTAAATTATCAGAGAGTCAGATATTAATCGCTGCTTTCGTTTTTCAGGTGATAATCTTAAAAAAGGGCGCTGTTGAATGTGCGTTGACCCGTTGGGTTTATAATAATAAATTCAGACGTACTGGCGTGTTATGCATCTCATTAAAACGGTGGTTTTATCATCTCTTCGCACGCACTAAAAAGTGATTTTTTAATAAATCTGGTGATGTTAAGGACATCCGATAAGCAGATTTCGCAAGAGCGGGTGTTTACGTTTTATGCTTAAATGCGTTTACGCAGACTCTCTTATAAAGTGAACTGTCGGTTCGCACATTTCGTCAATACAGACTGCCTGTGAAGCCGTTTAATGTCGGGCTATCAATGTGAATAACAAATGAATCAATATTTAATGTCTATGAGGCATCCCGATAAAAATCGTAAAATAAAAAAGTACGGCACCAGATTTATTGTGACGCTGATACTCTTTTTACTTTGCTATGTTGCGGTTATGTATTGCGGTGTTCTGCTGCTGGTCAACCGGCATGGCTTACTCCATTTTATGCTGCACTGAATTCAGCCGCAGGCCTTAAAAATCCAGCGATAAGCATGATGTAAAAAATGCCTGAGTACTTCCAGAATATCTTCCGCACTTTCTTCAGCCAGACATTGTCCGGTCTCCAGCGCGTTATTAACCGAGTTCCGATGATCCAGTATCATCATGATCCCCGCAGCACCCGCAATCAGTGTAAAAATCAGCAAGATTAATGCTGGCTGGTAATTTTTGCGCGAAGCAGCAGGCAGGGTGTCTTCAGAATGGTCAGAGTCTTGGCGCATTTGTCCCCGGGTAAAATGATTACATTGATAAACAATAACGGATTATGCCATTAATTATCGGCACGCACTATGTCTCAGGTCAGTCAGTCAGCTTCTTTACAGGATAGCCAGATGTGCGGTCAGCCAGATTTGGATAGGGGAGTGCAGAAGGCGCTGGCTGCTACTCACCGCCTTCTGCGATGTCCGGATGCCTGCAGGGAGACATCGGGTATGAGCGGCTTTTGTGGCGGAATCACATCATTTCCAGCGACTGAACGCCCTTGATCTCCATAACCTTATCATAAAGGTACGCATCGTTTGATTTGCGGGAAAGCGTCACCTGGACACTGAGTTCACAAAGACCGCTCTCTTCATCACGATTAATCACCGTCACATTGCCGTAGCGTATGCCTTCCCGCTGCATGACCAGCAATACCAGCGGCACGCTTTTAGGCTTAAGAAAAACCAGCAGTGTATGGTGTTTGCCGATTAAAAGATGACTGAGGCGGCGAAACACTTCCAGCACGACCAGCGCCAGCACCGTGCCATAGATGCCGATCTCATACATGCCGCTGCCGATTACCAGACCAATCGCTGCCGTTACCCACAGGCCGGCCGCCGTGGTTAAACCCTTCACCACCTGCTTCTGGATCATAATGGTGCCCGCGCCAAGAAAGCCCATTCCGCTGACCACCTGAGCGGCAATACGGCTGGGGTCCAGTGCTACGTGGTCGCTGCTGAGCATGTCGGCGAAGCCATATTTCGACACCAGCATAAACATGGCACTGCCGATACCGACCAGAATATGCGTACGTAATCCCGCTTCTTTAGCCCGCATCTGCCGCTCCAGGCCTATCAGGCCGCCGAGAATACCGGCCAGCGCTATGCGAATTAACATATCCATTAACATGGGTTTACTCCGAATTAATATGGGCTGAAAAAGGGTGGCAGTTCAGTGATAACAGGTAAACAAGATAATTCTGCTTGCAAATGACGCTGCAGAATTTTGTAAAAAGCTGTTTCACCTCTCGACCCCTTGTGCTGCCTGACATATGCTGAGCCAGCCTTTTACCTCAATTCCCGGAGTCCGACTGATGAAAGCAGCCACCTTTTTGCTGGCCGGTGCCGCGCTATTACTCTCTGCCTGTAGCAGCAACAGTGATGATAACGAGCCACCGCAACAAGCCACCGCCGCCCATATCCAGCCACGGGTGGTGATGTCTTCCCTGGCAGAAAGCACCTGTTCGAATGCAGGCGGAACGCTGGCATTTTCGCATCAGCTGGATGGCTCGCGCGTGGGAATGTGTCAGTTAGTGAATGGACGCCGCTGTGATGAGCAGGCGTTGATTGGCGGGAATTGCGCGCGCTGATGAACGGGCCGGATTTCTCCGGCCCGCGCAGTCACACCGAGAACAGTCAGGCTGAGAGTCGGTTCGGGCAGTTTTCACCCCGATCGAGCTGGCTGAGATTACTCAGCGTCGTTTCAGAAATGGCGGTCAGCGCTTCTGCGGTTAAAAACGCCTGATGGCCAGTGAACAAAACGTTATGGCACGCTGACAGACGACGGAATACGTCGTCCTGAATCACATCATTCGACTTATCTTCAAAGAACAGATCGCGTTCATTCTCGTAGACATCCATGCCAAGCGCGCCGATTTTCTGCTGTTTTAGCGCGTCAATGGCCGCCTGTGAATCAATCAGACCACCGCGACTGGTATTGATAATCATGACGCCATCGCGCATCTGTTTAAACGCGTCGGCGTTAAGCAGATGATGATTCTCCGGCGTCAGCGGGCAGTGCAACGTGATGACGTGGGATTCAGCGAACAGCGTCTTCAGATCGACATATTCCGCGCCCAGCTCCAGTGCCTGTTCGCTTGGGTAAGGATCAAACGCCAGCAACCGCATACCAAAACCTTTCAGAATGCGCATCGTCGCAATCCCGATTTTACCGGTGCCGATAACGCCCGCAGTTTTGTTGTGCATATTGAAGCCGGTCAGCCCATCGAGCGAAAAGTTCGCGTCACGGGTACGCTGATAAGCGCGATGAATACGGCGGTTCAGGGTCATCATCAGGCCGATCGTATGTTCAGCCACCGCTTCTGGTGAGTAGGCTGGAACCCGGACGACTTCCAGACCCAGCTCTTTCGCCGCAGCCAGATCGACATTATTGAAACCGGCACAGCGCAGCGCGATGTATTTCACACCCAGTCCGGCCAGTTCTTCCAGTACCGGACGGCTGCCGTCATCGTTGACAAAGATGCAGACGGCATCGCAACCCACAGCGGTTTTAGCCGTGCTTTCAGAGAGTAAAAAGTCATAAAACACCAGTTCAAAGCCGAACTGCTGATTGACCTGCTCAAGGTATTTCTGATCGTAATGTTTAGTGCTGTAAACCGCGATCTTCATTGTTATGCTCCTGCAGAGTGATAAACCAAGGATAACGTTTTCTGACCGACTTTGCTGAAACTGCTGATTTGCGCCTGGCGCAGGCCTTCACCTCTGGCAGATTACATGCCATCATCGTTGTCAGGATATTGTAAGGAAAAGGATTATGGCTTTTATGCCACGGATTTTCCGGCGACGGCTGGCGGCCATTCTGGCGGTTATCCTGCTTCTGCTCGGCCTGATCTTAACTGTGACGCAATGGCTGCCGCGGCTGGCCGGCATCTGGCTGCCTGACGGGACGCGCATTGCGTTGTCAGGCGCACCCCGCTGGCGTGAAGGTGGCCTGTGGTTACCTCAGATCCGTTATCTCGCTGGCGATTGCTCACTGGCCACCGTAAAGGCGGTGTCACTGGGCTGGCATCAGTCACGCTGGAAACTCAATGCTGAAGCGCTGACGCTGGATAGCGCCTGCCTGCAACAATTACCTGCCAGTAACAGTACGGCTGCGCCCAAAACGCTGGCCGAATGGCAGGCAATGCTGCCTGGCGCCGACGTTCATCTGGGCAAATTAATCGTTATGCCGTGGCAGACGTATGCGGGCGCGCTGGATCTGACGCTGGAAAAAGATCGCCAGCAACTCAGTTACCAGGGCGATAATCTGCAGCTGGCGGCCACGCTGACCGGTCAGCAGCTCGCTATCCGTCGCCTGACGCTCACCCATCCTGCACTGCCTGACCCCGTCACGCTGAGTGGTCATCTGGCGTTACCCACCTTTGCCACTGATCTGCCGGTGAACGGCGATGTGACCGGACAGCTGGCGCTGGACGCGCTGCCGCATCCCCTGAAGCTGACGCTTAACTGGCAGCAGCAGCAGGGCGAGCTACGCGTGGCAATGGCCGAAGTGACCAGGTCGCTTCTCAGACTGCCGTGGCAGATCAGCCGCGATCAGATTCGGATTGAAAAGGGCGAATACTTCTGGCCGCTGAAGGCTCAGCCGCTATCAGGGTTTGTTAACCTGACGCTGGATAACTGGCAGTCTGGCCTTGAAAGTAGCCAGATTAGCGGTCGCGTTAACCTGCTGACCCAGGGACGCGGCGGCAAGGGCAACGTGGTGCTCGGCGTCGGTCCTGGTAACCTCAGCCTGACCAACAGCAACCTTCCCTTTCAGTTGACCGGTGAAAGCAAACTGGCCGATCTGCAACTTTATGGCTCGATTCCTGGTGTGCTCAGTGGATCGCTACTCGATCCTCAGCTGGTGCTGCAACCTAAATCGCTGCTGCGTCTGCGCGGTCGGCTGCTGTCAACGCTGGAAGTGGACGAGGCGCGCTGGCCGCTGGCGGGTGTGCGGCTCTCCTCACAGGGCATTGATGGTCGCCTGCAGGCGATTCTCAACGCACACGATGCCAGTTTTGGCCGCTTCCGGCTGCATCTCGATGGTCGCGCCACAGACTTCTGGCCCGATAAGGGCGAATGGAACTGGCGCTACTGGGGCGGAGGCGAGATGCTGCCGCTGCAGGCGCGCTGGGATGTTAAAGGAACCGGTGGCTGGCACGATACGCTGATCCATCTTGACACCCTGTCTGCCGGCTTTAATCAGCTGGCGTACGGCAGCGTCAACATAGCAAAACCGCGTCTGACGCTGACTGCACCGGTAGACTGGCAGCGTGATGCGGCGCATCCGGCGTTCAATGGGCATTTCCGCCTGCAGGCAGGAGAGACCCGCTTCAGCTATGGCGGACATCTGGCAGATTCCATGCTCGACTTTGAGGCTAAAGGTCGTGATCCCGGCTATTTCCTCTGGCGGGGCGAGTTAAAAGCGGGCAAGGTCGGCCCGCTGCGTGTGAATGGTCGCTGGGACGGCGAACGGTTACGCGGCCAGGCCTGGTGGCCCGCTCAGTCGCTGACAGTATTTCAGCCACTGCTCAGCCCCGACATGAAAATGCAGATTCAGGGCGGCAGTCTGCAGGCACAGGTCGCTTTTTCCGCCGCCAGCGATCAGGGCTTCCAGGCCGGAGGCCACTGGACGGTCAGACAGGGCAGCGTCTGGACGCCTGACAGCCAGGTGAACGGTATCGACTTCTCGCTGCCGTTCCGATTTCATGATCAGCAGTGGCAGTTTGGGCAGCACGGCCCGGTATCACTGCGCATTGCCGAGGTTAAGAACCAGTTTGCGATGCAGAACATTCGCGCCGACCTGCAGGGGAACTGGCCATGGTCTGAACAGGCGCCGCTGACGCTGCAGGATGTCAGCCTCGATCTGCTGGGCGGACAAATCACGCTGCCATCCCTGCGTATGCCTCAGCATGAGCCAGCCCGGGTGTCGCTGCGTCAAATCAGCCTCAGCGAACTTGTCACGGCGCTGAAGCCTAAACAGTTCGCCATGTCGGGCAAGGTTAACGGTGAGCTTCCGCTGTGGCTCAATAACCCACGCTGGCTGGTGGAGAAAGGGTGGATTGCCAACAGCGGTCCGCTGACCTTCCGGCTGGATAAAGATATGGCAGATGCCATTACCGGCAATAACGTGGCGACGGGCGCCGCGCTGGACTGGTTACGCTATATGGAAGTCTCCCGCAGCTGGGCCACGATCAATCTGGATAATCTTGGCGACCTCACTATGGAGGCGCAGGTGCAGGGCGTGAGCCCGTTCAGTAACCGTCGTCAGACGGTTAATCTCAACTATCATCATCAGGAAAACCTGTTTCAGCTCTGGCGCAGCCTGCGCTTTGGCGATAATTTGCAATCCTGGTTAGAGCAACATGCGACTTTGCCATCGAACAAGGACACTTCACCATGAGCCTGAGGGCACTACTGGTTCTGGCAGCCGGACTGCTGAGCATCGGCTGCGTGCCGCGCATTGAAGTCACGGCACCCAAAGATCCCATCACCATCAATATGAACGTGAAAATCGAACATGAGATCCACATCAAAGTCGATAAAGATGTGGAAGCGTTACTGAAAAACCAGAGCGGTCTGTTCTGAGGAGAGCAACGATGAAACGCATAAGCGCGGCGCTGTTCCTCGTCCTGGCGATAGCTCAGCCTGCCTGGGCACTGACGCTCGATGAGGCGCGGCAATCGGGCCGGGCAGGTGAAACGCTTTCCGGCTATCTGGCGGCACGTTCGCAGGACAGTGAAACGCTGGCGCTGGTGCAGCGGATTAATGCCGGACGTCAGCAGGAGTATCAGCGGCTGGCAGAGCAGAATAATCTCTCTACGGCTGACATCGCCAGTATTGCCGGACAGAAGCTGGTGGGCCGTGCGGCAGCGGGAGAATATGTGCGCGGCATTAACGGTCAGTGGCTGAGAAAAGTGGCACAGAGCAGTCAGTAACCGGCGAAAAAAAACCGGGCGCATGGCCCGGTCTTTTACAGCGTCATCCTGAGATGAGTGAGACTTATGCCGTCACGATCTGCTTGATAGCGTCTTTCGCTTCAGCGGTCGCTTTGCTGGCCACTTCAGGACCGTAAGCGATGCCTTCAGCAAACACGAACTCAACGTCAGTGATGCCGATGAAGCCCAGGAACAGCTTAACGTATGGGGTAAGAAGATCGGTTGGGGTATCTTTATGAATGCCGCCACGGCTGGAGATCACCACGGCCTTTTTGCCTTTAACCAGACCTTCCGGACCTGCTTCGGTGTAGCGGAACGTCACGCCAGCACGGGCAATCAGGTCGAAATAGTTTTTCAGCTGCGTCGGGATGTTGAAGTTGTACATTGGCGCGGCAATCACCACTTCATCATGAGCCTGCAGTTCTGCAATCAGTTCATCGGACAGGTCCAGTGCTTCCTGCTGACGTGGTGACAGTGGCGCTTCGGATGGGCGCATTGCACCCACTAACTCACCATCCAGAACCGGAATCGGGTTAGCGGCCAGATCACGTACAGTGACTTCTTTACCCTGTGCCTTTGCCTGTTCAACGTAGAAGTCAGCGAGCTGGCTTGACTGTGAGTAGCCTGCAAGGATGCTTGATTTCAGAACTAAAACTTTGGTCATGGTGGTTTCCTGTCTGTTACGCGGAAGACTTTCCGCTCAATGGTTTACACTCTACGGTTATCAATGGCGCGGTGAAAGCGCAATATTTCGAGACCCATGTTCGAATTTATTGAATAAGCGTAACCGGGGCCAGCCGCCGGAACGGTTCAGAATGTGCTATGATGCGCACAATTATTTTATTGAATCAGCTGGTTATCCCGGCTTGCAGGGCGCTGCTTCTCGCAGCGACACCGTCTGAGTAAGGTACGTCACTATTATGTCATCTCCCGATACTTCCCCACTGGCAGCGCTCTGGCCACGGCTCGACGGTGTAATGCTGCGCGATCGCCAGCGTCTGCAGCGCCGCTTGCAGGGTGCCAGAAAAGCTAAAAATTCCGAGGCACAGCAGGGCATTGCCCGTGAGCTGGAGCAGGAATTTATTGCTGCTGAACAGCGCGTGGCCCAGCGCCACGCGGCTACGCCAGCCATTACCTTTCCGGACAATCTGCCGGTCAGTCAGAAACAGCAGGATATTGCCGCCGCGATTCGCAACCATCAGGTAGTGATTGTTGCGGGTGAAACCGGCTCAGGTAAAACCACGCAGCTGCCGAAAATCTGTCTGGCGCTGGGACGCGGTATCACGGGTCTGATTGGTCATACGCAACCGCGCCGTCTGGCTGCGCGCACCGTGGCGAACCGTATTGCTGATGAGCTCAGCACCTCACTGGGTGGCTGTGTCGGCTATAAAGTGCGGTTTAACGACCAGGTCAGCGAACTGACGCAGATTAAACTGATGACCGACGGGATCCTGCTGGCGGAGATCCAGCAGGATCGCCTGCTGATGCAATATGACACCATCATCATTGATGAGGCGCACGAGCGCAGCCTGAATATCGATTTCCTGCTCGGTTATCTGCGTGAGCTGCTGCCGCGCCGCCCCGATCTGAAAGTGATTATCACCTCGGCGACCATCGATCCGCAGCGCTTCTCGCGGCACTTCAACAACGCGCCGGTGATTGAAGTCTCCGGCCGGACTTATCCGGTCGAAGTGCGCTACCGGCCGGTGGTTGAAGAAGCGGATGATGGCGATCGCGATCAGCTGCAGGCGATTTTTGATGCGGTGGATGAACTGGGACGCGAGAGTCGCGGCGATATCCTGATCTTCATGAGCGGTGAGCGCGAAATCCGTGATACCGCCGATGCGCTGAACAAACGCGACCTGCCGCACACCGAAGTGCTGCCGCTCTATGCGCGACTGTCGAACGCGGAACAGAACCGGGTATTTCAGTCGCACAGTGGCCGTCGCATCGTGCTGGCGACCAACGTCGCGGAAACCTCACTGACGGTCCCGGGCATCAAATATGTCATCGATCCTGGCACGGCGCGTATCAGTCGCTACAGCTTCCGCACCAAGGTGCAGCGCCTGCCGATTGAGCCGATATCGCAGGCCTCCGCTAACCAGCGAAAAGGGCGTTGCGGCCGTGTTTCGGACGGTATCTGTATTCGCCTCTACTCGGAAGATGACTTCCTGAGCCGTCCGGCTTTTACCGATCCGGAAATCCTGCGCACCAACCTGGCGTCGGTGATCCTGCAGATGACCTCACTGGGACTAGGCGATATCGCCGCCTTCCCGTTTGTGGAAGCGCCCGATAAGCGCAATATTCAGGATGGCATCCGCCTGCTGGAAGAGCTGGGCGCGCTGACCCTGAATGAGGAGAGCGGACACTACAAACTCACCGGGTCCGGGCGTCAGCTGGCACAGCTGCCGGTCGATCCGCGTCTGGCGCGGATGGTGCTGGAAGCGCAGAAATTTGGCTGCGTACGTGAAGTGATGATCATCACTGCCGGTCTGTCGATCCAGGACCCGCGCGAGCGCCCGGCAGAGAAAAAGCAGGCGTCCGATGAGAAGCACCGGCGCTTTGCCGACAAAGATTCCGACTTCCTCGCCTATGTGAACCTGTGGAACTACCTGGCGGAGCAGCAGAAAGCGCTGTCCGGCAACCTCTTCCGTCGCCAGTGCAAAAGTGACTTCCTGAACTATCTGCGGGTGCGGGAATGGCAGGATATTTATACCCAGCTGCGGCAGGTAGTGCGCGAACTGGGCATTTCGGTTAACAGCGAGCCGGCTGAACTGCAGCCTGTTCACTGCGCGCTGCTCAGCGGTCTGCTGTCACATATCGGCCAGAAGGACACCGACAAGCAGGAGTACACCGGTGCACGCAATACCCGCTTTTCGATTTTCCCCGGCTCCGGGTTGTTTAAAAAACCGCCGAAATGGACCATGGTGGCAGAACTGGTCGAGACCAGCCGCCTGTGGGGCCGCACTGCGGGTCGCATTGAACCGGAGTGGATTGAACCGCTGGCGCAGCATTTGATTAAACGCAGCTACAGTGAACCGCACTGGGAGAAATCGCAGGGCGCGGTAATGGCTGCCGAGAAGGTTACGCTCTATGGTCTGCCCATTGTCGCCGCGCGCAAGGTGAACTATGGAAGCATTGATCCCACTCTGAGTCGTGAGCTGTTTATCCGTCACGCGCTGGTGGAGGGCGACTGGCAGACCCGACATGCTTTCTTCCGTGCTAACCAGAAGCTGCGCAGTGAAGTCGAAGATCTGGAACACAAATCCCGCCGTCGCGATATTCTGGTAGATGACGAAACGCTGTTTGCTTTTTATGACCAGCGCATTGGCAAAGAGGTTGTTTCAGCGAAGCATTTCGACAGTTGGTGGAAAAAGGCCAGCCGTGAAAACGCGGAGCTGCTGAACTTCGACAAACAGATGCTGATCAAAGAGGGCGCGGATAAGGTCAGCCAGCTTGATTATCCTAACTTCTGGCATCAGGGCAACCTTAAACTGAAGCTGAGTTACCAGTTCGAGCCGGGGGCCGATGCGGATGGCGTGACGGTACATATTCCGCTGCCGCTGTTGAATCAGATTGAAGATAGCGGTTTTGAATGGCAAATCCCGGGCGTACGTCGTGAGCTCATCATCGCGCTGATTAAGTCACTGCCCAAGCCGCTGCGCCGCAACCTGGTGCCGGCACCCAACTACGCCGAGGCGTTCCTGGGGCGTGTCAACGCAATGGAGATGCCGCTGCTCGATGCGCTGTCGCGTGAGTTTCGCCGCATGACTGGTGTCACGCTGGAGCGGGAAAACTGGCAGTGGGAACAGGTGCCCGATCATCTGAAAATGACCTTCCGTGTGCTGGATGAGCACAACCGCAAACTGCTGGAAGGCAAAGATCTCACCGCGCTCAAGGCACAGCTGAAAGGCAAAGTGCAGGAGACGCTATCGAAAGTGGCAGATGACGGGCTGGAGCAGAGTGGTCTGCATATCTGGAGCTTTGGTGAACTGCCGCGCAGCTACGAACAGAAGCGCGGTAGCTATCAGGTCAAAGCCTGGCCTGCGCTGGTCGATGAGAAAGAGAGCGTCGCCATTCGCCTGTTTGACAGCGAGCAGGAGCAGCAGAAAATGATGTGGCGCGGTCAGCGTCGTCTGCTGCTGCTGAATGTGCCGTCACCCGTTAAATATCTGCACGAGAAGCTGCCGAACAAAGCCAAGCTCGGACTTTACTTCAACCCTTATGGCAAAGTGCTGGAGCTGATTGATGACTGCATCGCCTGCGGCATCGACAAACTGATGGATGAAGCGGGCGGTCCGGCCTGGGATCAGACCTCATTTGAGCAGTTGCGTGACAAAGTTCGCGGCGAACTCAATGAGACTGTAGTGACCATTGCGAAGCAGGTTGAACAGATCCTGACGGCCGTCTTCAACATCAATAAGCGTCTGAAGGGCCGGGTCGATATGACGATGGCGCTGGCGTTGTCCGACATCAAGGCACAATTAAGTGGCCTGGTCTACCGCGGCTTTGTCACCGGAAACGGCTGGCAGCGGCTGGCGGATACGCTGCGTTACCTGCATGGCATTGAGCGTCGGCTGGAAAAACTGCCTGCCGATCCACACAGCGATCGTGCGCGCATGTTAAAAGTGCAGGCAGTGGAACAGGCGTATCAGGCGTGGCGTAACAAATTGCCGCCGCAGCGTCAGGATGATGAAGAGGTGCAGAATATCCGCTGGATGATTGAAGAGCTGCGTATCAGCTTCTTTGCTCAGCAGTTGGGTACGCCGTACCCCATCTCAGATAAGCGAATTCTGCAGACAATGGAGCAGATAGCAGGATAAAAGCCAGGATGCGTGCCTTAACAGGCACGCATCAACAGTGAAGGGTTGGGAAGGCTACTGCGCGAGAGATTCCAGCTTATCTTTAAACGAGGTGACCGAAATCGCGCGATTGTCAGCCAGATAGCGATCTTTCGCTGCCGGTGCTGAGCTTTGTACCGCGATTAACTGCCAGCCTTTATCGCTTTTGAGCAGCAGCGGTGAACCACTGTCGCCCGGCAGGGTGTCACACTGATGCGACAGCACGGCACGCTGCGCCCAGCCGGTAATCAGGCAATCACTGTGAGAATAGAGCGTATCCAGATGATCGGCCGGATAGCCTGCCTGCGTCACTTTGCGTCCGGTCAGCTTCAGCGCCGCAGTAAGGTCGCTGCGTGAGCCATCGAACAATGGAATCGGCGTAATTGCAGAGGGCGGATTGCGTAAAATCACGATGCCATAATCATAGGGCGCAGCACTGCTCGGCACGATCCAGCCTTCACCATCCGCTTTTAATTTTGACGCCAGCGAGGGTTCAACGCGCGCATCAATATCATGAAGCTCGTAACGCCAGCCTTTATCACTGGCCATAAATCGCAGTGCCACCGGCTTATCGAAATTACCCGGTGGAGAGAGCAGACAGTGTCCGGCCGTCAGCGCCAGATGCGGAGAGATGAGCGTGACAGTACAGAGGTTGCCGCTTTCGGTTTCCAGCTGACCAATGGCATCCCAGGGGGCAGCGGTAATATCGGTGATTGCCTGGCGATGATCCTTGCCGAAGAACAGCATCTTAATTTCAGCAGGAGTAGGCGAGTCATCGTCATCATCGGCGTGAACCGTGGTGGCAAAGCTGAAGAGTCCAACCATTAACAGGGTAGCCAGGCGCATAGAAATCTCAATGGCGACAAAAATTAACGTTATTGTTATTACGTAAGTACGGTAACTATAGTCGGTGAGCGTTGAAAAAGGGAGTTTTATTGGTTAATCAGTACGCTACAGCGGCTAAATAAAAAAGCTGGCTGCAACAATGCCACACAGGATCATAACAAGCAGAATAATTTCGAAGCGATAGCGACGCACTATTTCATCCACTCTCGTCATTTCATCCACTCCAGTAAAGAAACACCCGGCATAACCGGGTGTTTTTAATTATCATCTCGTGGCCGTGCGCTGAAGGCGACCTTAGTTTTTAGCTGCTGGTTTCACAACTTTTTTGTGGTGAACTTTTTTAGCGGCCTGCGCTTTCTGAGCAGGTTTTACCACTTTTTTGTGGTGCACTTTTTTAGCAGCCTGGGCTTTCTGAGCAGCTGGCTGAGTTACTTTTTTATGGTGAACTTTTTTAGCAGCCTGGGCTTTCTGAGCGGCTGGTTTAGTTGCTTTTTTATGGTGAACTTTTTTAGCCGCCTGCGCTTTCTGTGCAGCAGGTTTTACCGCTTTCTTGTGGTGCACTTTTTTAGCCGCCTGCGCTTTCTGCGCGGCATCTTTTTTCACTGCTTTTTTGTGGTGTTTCTTAGCAGCCTGGGCTTTCTGAGCTGCTTTATGGTGTTTCTTGTGCGCAGTTTTGTGAACGGTTTTAGCCGGTGCTGCAGCGGTAGTTGTTGTTGCGGCTGGCGCAGCAGCTGGAGCAGCTGTGGTGTCAGCAGCGAAAGCAACAGAAGACATACCCATAGCAGCGGCGACAACCAGTGCAAATAATTTTTTCATTGCAAATCCCTCGGAGACTGTTTTTTCATGTGTAGCCCACTGCGGGGCCGGTGAAGAGACTATAGGGAAATCAATGAACGGTGTCCGTGGGTGTTTGGTATCGGCGTGTAACCGATTGTACAAAGGCGGAAAAGGGCGGTCAGCAGACCGCCCGGAAGCTTAGCTATTCAGGTAGCGTTGTTCAAGATGCTGGCGGAAGAGAGCCGGATTCAGCGCTTCGCCGGTAGCATTGATCAGCAACTGGTCGGTGGAGAAACGGCTGCCGTGCTGCCAGATGTTCTGTTGCAGCCAGTCAAATACCGGCTGCAGTTCACCATGCTGAATCAGCTCGCTGAGTTGAGGGATGGCCTTCTGAACTGACCGGAACAGCTGTGCGGCATACATCGCGCCCAGCGTATAGGTCGGGAAGTAACCAAATGCGCCGTCGGTCCAGTGGATATCCTGCATACAGCCATCGCGATAATTACCCCGGGTATCCAGACCCAGTGACTGCATCATCTTCTCATCCCACAGCGCCGGGATGTCCTCAACCTCAATCTCGCCTTCAATTAGCGCCTGCTCGATTTCATAGCGCAGAATGACATGCGCCGGGTAGCTCAGTTCATCTGCGTCAACCCGGATCAGGCCGGGTTTCACCTGCTGGGTCAGGCGCACGAAATTATCCGCCTGCAGAGCGGGCTGATCGCCAAAGGTAGCGATCACCTGCGGCAAAATGCGCTGCAGGAATTCGCGGCTGCGACCCAGCTGCATCTCCATAAACAGGCTTTGTGATTCGTGAATAGCCGTGGAGCGCGCCAGCGCCACTGGCTGACCGCGCCACTGCTGCGGCAGATTCTGCTCATAGCGGGCATGACCGGTTTCGTGAATCACGCCCATCATGGCGCTGAGAAATTCATTCTCGTTGTAACGGGTGGTGATGCGCACATCTTCCGGGACGCCGCCACAGAAGGGATGCGCACTGATGTCGAGGCGGCCATGGTTAAAGTCGAAACCCAGCGTCTCCATAATGCTCAGACCGAGCTGGCGCTGCGCTGGAACGGCGAACGGCCCGTGCGGCGTGATAAATGACTGCTGTGCCTGTTTATCCACGACTTGTTGCAGCAGATCGGGCAGCCAGGTTTTCAGCTCGCCAAAGGTTTCATCCAGTCGGGCGCGGGTCATACCCGGCTCATAGAGATCCAGCAGCGCATCGTAACGCGAACAGCCACGGGCGTCAGCGCGGCGCTGGGCCTCTTCGCGGCTCAGTCGTACGACTTCTTTGAGGTTGGCGGCAAAGCCCTGCCAGTCGTTGGCGGGACGCTGAGTGCGCCATGCATGTTCACATACGGAACCGGCGATCGATTTGGCTTCAACAAAATCATCAGGGAGCAGGGTGGCCTGCTGATATGCGCGCTGCATCTCGTTGAGGTTGGCCCGCTCGACATCGTTCAGCGACTGCTGCTCGGCGGCTTTAAGCCACTCGCCGACCTGTGGGGCGGTCAGGATCTGGTGCTGCAATACGCTCATTTCGGCCAGCGCTTCACCACGCGCCTGACTGCCGCCAGGTGGCATGGTGGTTTGCATGTCACAGCCAGCGATGGCCGTGACGTGACTGAAACGGGAAAGGCGCTGGAACGTTTTGGTAAGTTGTTGATACGCTGAGGTCACGTAAGACTCCTTGTGGATTTTAACGCAGCGGAATTTCACGCAAGGTTAGATCAACCGGCCAGCAAAAGCGAACGCTGGCACCGCCCAGCGGGCTGGACTCAATGGTTACGTTGCCGCTGAGTGCCTGGGCAATGGAGTGAACAATGGCCAGGCCCAGTCCGCAGCCGCCTGTGGCGCGATCGCGGCTGGGATCAAGCCGGACAAAAGGTTCGAAAACCCGTTCACGTTCGTCGGTCGGAATGCCCGGGCCGTCATCTTCAACCTGCAGACAACCGACCGGACCGTCGAACCATAAACTGACGCGCAGTCGCTGCTGCGCATAACGCAGCGCGTTGTTCACCAGGTTATCCAGCACCCGCTCCATCAATCGGGTGTCAGAAATGCCGATGTTTTCACGCTGCGGCAGATCAAGGTCGAGTCGCATGTCCGGGTTGATGGTGCGGAAATCGTCCAGCCGCTCGCTCAGCCAGCTGGCCAGATCCAGCGATTTAAGATTCAGATCGACGCGCGGCCGGTCAAGACGCGCATAGGTCAGCAGCTCCTCAATCAGGCTTTCAAGCTGGCCGATGTCGCGATTCAGCGCCACCCGTTCGCCATCCGTAAGGTTATCGCTCATCTCCAGCCGGTAGCGCAGGCGTACCAGCGGCGTTCTCAGCTCATGGGCAATACCGTCAATCAGCTGCTTCTTGCTGGCGACCAGCGTGTTGATGTTCTCGGCCATCTGGTTAAAGGCGATACCCAGCCGGAACAGACTGGAGGTGCTGTCGAAATGGGTACGTACATCCAGTTCGCCCCGGCCAAAGCGCTGTGCCGCTTTTTCCAGGCGCTGCATCTCCTGCCAGTGCGGGCGGAGCCAGATAAACACCGGCAGCGCCAGCGACATGCCAATAAACACCAGCAGAGCAATATCCAGCAGTCGCATCTGGTGCAGATAAAAGAGATAGGGAATCGGCCCCACCGATAAGACATAGTGGCTGCGCGGAATATGCTGCAGAAAGGTGTATTGATCGTCGAGCGCCACGATCTCGCCTGCCCGTAACCGCCGCATGTTGGTCTCATCGAGCTGATATTTGTTCATCGGCTCAATGTGCAGGTCGAACGACAGGCCGAGATCAAGACTCTTGATGGTTTTGTTCCAGTCACGCGGCGGGATCTCACGCAGTTCGCTGCGGATCAGGTAGAGCGAGCTGGCCATCAGATCATTCATCGACTGCCGGCCCGCGCGCTCAGCGGTGAACTTATAGACCAGACCCACCAGCAGCGCCATGACCAGAAAGCAGACAAACAGCAGCAGATAGAACTGAATAAAAAGCTTTCTCATAATTCGCGCGTATCCCAGGCCTGGGGTGCGAACAGATAGCCTTTATTGCGGATGGTTTTAATGCGGAACGGCTCGGTGGCACTGTCGTGGAGCTTTTTACGCAGCCTGGAGATGGCCACGTCGATACTGCGGTCCAGGCCGTCATAACTGACGCCACGCAATGTTTTCAGCAGTGCATCACGGTTAAGCGTCTGACCTGCATGGCTGGCGAGAACCCACAGCAGATCGAAATCCGCAGTGGAGAGGGCGATCTGCTCGTCAAACAGCGTCACCTGACGGTTCAGGGCATCAATGGTCAGCGAGCCAAAACGCAGCATACGATTCGCGGCAGGCGCAGCAGGCGCATCTTCCGGCTGCCCATGCTGGGACTGGCGCAGATGCAGGCGCAGGCGGGCCAGCAGCACAGCGGGTGGTGTGGTTTTCAGGATGTAATCCTGCGCACCCATCTCCAGGGCCAGAATATGGTTCATGTCGCTGTCCAGTGAGGTAAGCAACACGATTGGTCCCTGCCAGTTGGCCCGCAGGTCGCGACAGATGGTCATGCCATCTTTGCCCGGCAACATGATATCCAGCATCACCAGGTCGGGCTGCTGTTCGGCGATGACCGCTTCAGCACGGTCGCCGCGTGTTTCAACAATGACTTCAATATCGTGACGGCCAAGATAGGCCGCAATCAGCGAACCCACTTCGGGTTCATCTTCTACATAAACAATTTTGTTCATAGTTCACAGGGCAGAGTCAGGGATGAATGAAAGCATATCTTTTCCTGGTCCTGAGCTCTACGTTATCGCACGAAATATCCGTGGCTTGCTGGTATATAACCGGCAAAATGTGCAATCATTAGCGCGGCCTTTTTGCGCCAGGTTTGGGATATTGATGATTACCATGAGGAGCGTTAGTGTGTCTGATAAAGAGCTGGCATCAGCCATATACCCTGACCGCATCTGCTTCAATTACAGTGACTTTCTTTCCGCTTCCTGCAAAAAGCGCTGGAGCTTCGTCGATGCTATTTATGGTGTGATGCCGATATTTGGCATGGTGACACGTAAATCGGCACACCGTTTACAGGGCAGTGACGACCCGTTAAAAGAATTAGCATTACAAATCATTTCCACTCAGGTTAGCGACGAAATTAATATCGCGCGCCTGATTACTCTCGCAGAACAACAGCATATTAGTCGCTTTGATATCCAGCTCCCTTATCCGCTTTCGGCGGAGCAGCTGGATGCCATCCACTATGAGTATGCGAAGCCGCTGAACCTCACACAGCAGGATGACCTGCTGTGTGTATCCATTCCAGTGCAGGCACACTGAGACCCCTTTTTATCGGGCGTTAAGTCGTCAGCTCCCACACGGCGGGCAATGTCGCGGCAATCAGCAATCCCATCGCAATGCGCTCCAGCGAGGTCAGCGCAATATCGCCGCGGCCGCCGCGTCGTGCAAACAGAAACAGCAGCAGGCCCGGTGTGTAAAGCACCACTGACATCATCAGGTGCATGGGTCCCGAGGCGTACAACAGCCAGATGCCATACACGCTGGCACCCACACCGATTGCCATCGCCAGCGGCTTATGCTGTCCGCGCACCACTTTGATCAGATATAACCCCACCAGCAGATAGGGCACCAGAATCATCTCCGAGGCGATGGTCAGCAGGTTGTTGTAGTCAGCACCGGTCAGGGCAATCAGGATCAGGCAGAGCTGAATACTGCCGTTGGTCAGCCACAGCGAGGCAGCTGGCGCGTTATGGCGGTTCTGCCGGGCGATACTGCGGGGAAAAGCACCCTGTTGCGCGGCAATCAGCGGCACTTCCGCGGCCATAATCGTCCAGCTCAGATAGGCACCGCACACGGAAACAATCAGACCCACCGCAATCACCGCATCGCCCCAGTGCCCCATCAGTCGGGTCATTAATCCGGCCATTGACGGGTTACGCATTTCAGCCAGTTCAGCACGCGGCACCACGCCAAGCGACAGCAGTGTCACCAGCAGATAGACCAGCAGCGCAGCCAGCACGGCGAATAAGGTTGCGCGGCCCACATCCTTTTTCTGGCGTGCACGGGCAGAGACGACCACAGCACCTTCAACCCCGATAAAGACCCACAGGGTAATCAGCATAGTCTGCTTAACCTGCTCCCAGAGCGGTTTTCCCAGCGTGACACCGGAAAAATCGAAGCGGAAACGATCATAGTTGAACGCCATCACCGCCAGTACAATAAACAGCAGCAGCGGCACCAGCTTGCCCAGCGTCGCCATCAGATTGATGCTGGCCGCGGTCTGCACGCCGCGCAGTACCAGCCAGTGAACCAGCCACAGCAGCACGGACGCACCCAGCATCGCCTGCCAGGTATTGCCATCACCAAAGATAATCCGGTCGGGTGTATCGGTGAAGAAGCTCAGGGCAGAGAAGACAATCACCAGATAGGAGACATTGGCGATTACGGCGCATAGCCAGTAGCCCCAGGCGGAACAGAAGCCCATCAGTTCGCCGAACCCGGCGCGTGCATAGGTAAAGATGCCGCCGTCCAGTTCGGGCTTAAGGCGGGTCAGCAGCAGCATCGCCAGCGACAGAAAAATAATGCCGACACCGGTAATCAGCCACCCCAGCAGCAGCGCGGCCGGACCGGCCACTGCGGCCATGTTTTGCGGCAGACTGAACACGCCTGCGCCCAGCATTGAGCTGAGCACCAGCGCCGTCAGCGCACCGAGACCTAATTTTTTCTCCAAAACTACCTTCCCGCTAGCATATATGGCTGGGTAAATCGGATTCTGTCGCTGGGTTATGTCACACCAAAGGCAGAATACAGGGACAATATCCGGTAAACAGGCGGAGGATTTTACGGAGAGTGGCAGGGGATGGCAATGCGTGACTATGCAAAACAGCGCAGGAATTATGCAAACAGCAGGGCGGCGGGTGCCGCCCTGGAGGGATTACTTAAACAGGTCAGCCGTAACGGTCAGGTTGCCGCCACTCTGGTTCTGCCACTGACGGGTGACGTGGTAGAACTTGGCACCTTTATCGGCTGCACGCTTTGCCACTTCTTCTGAAATCGCCGTTGGTGTACCGAAGTGCCCGGTGAAGGTGACGGTATCAAACGGCTGCATCTGCGCGGCAGTGATTGCGTTCACTTCCTGTACGGATTTACCGTTTGGTAGATTGACGGTATAGCGCTTGCCGGTAGAGCTTTGGGTTTCGAAGAAACGGCCCACTTTGTTGCTTGGCGTTTCAGACGAGGCCACGCCTGGAATTTCGACGTTAGCCGCCGCAGCGCCACCGGTAGCCAGAGCGGCTTTACCCGCTTCTGAATCGGCAGGAATCGCATTCGGTGTCTGCACCTTGCGTTCTTTAGCATCCGCTTTATAAACATAGGCGGTGACATACTGATTGCCGCCGCTGTTGGCATCGATCTGGCGAACGATAAAGAAGGAGGCCGCGCCTTTCTGTTTAGCCGCTTTTGAAATCGCGTCGTTCACATCCGGCTGGCTGGCAAAGAAGCCGCTGACCGAAACGGTATCGAACGGTTCAAGCTTATACGCTTCTGCTTTTGGCAGTTCATTGACGCCATTGAAACGACGGTAGGTCGTGGACTGGGTGGCTGCCGGGGCATCAGCTTTATAGAGGTCAGCCGTAACGCGCCAGTTACCGCTGTTGCCGTTGCTGTCGTTGATCGCCTGGATGTAATAAGAGGCAGCGCCCATCTGATCTGCACGCTTAGAGACCGCATCGGCTGCGTCGCCAATTGCGTTGAAACGACCGGTGATATTAATACGTTCGAATGGCTTCAGCGCGGCCGCTTTTTCTGGCGTTAACTCCTGCGCAGCGAATGCATTGGCTGCCAGCAGAGACAACAGAGTGGACGCCAGAATAGTGTTCTTCAGCTTCATAAAAATAATCCTTCGCCTTACGCAAAAATGAGTACGAAAACGTGCTGGACTCTTGATGTATAACAGATTAGCCGCTGATTATTGCATGTTATAAACAGACTGTCGCAGCGATTTTTTGTGTCAGATCGCGTTATTCAACCATGATTTTTTCATTTGTTTGTCATCAAACACAGTTATGGCGTGTTTTCGTGCGGGTTACCATTAAAAGCGGTAACTGTTAGCGCTTAAACAGTTAATGCATTGTTAAATAAAGGTTTTTATTGAAGGTTAATTCGGCCGGGCACAATTTATTCTGGCAGATTATCTGCTTGCAGGACTGTTTCGCAGTGGGATTACGCAGCTTTTTTAGCAGAATCCTGAATAATCATGTGAATGTCACTACTCTGCGTAGCTGCTCTGGATCGCTCGTCACATTTTAAGTAGGTTATAAACACTTTGAAATACATGCATTCCGACTATAAGTCGCTGAAACGCTGTTTTAGCTGCGATGTCGTCATGCAGATCCGGGCCATCATCCTTAACCGATGAAAGGAAACACTATGTTAATTGGAATCCCCAAGGAAAGGTTGCCAAACGAGTCGCGCGTGGCTGCCACGCCAAAGACCGTGGAACAACTCATTAAGCTGGGTTTCAGCGTCACCCTGGAGCATGACGCCGGTCAACGCGCCAGCTTTGATGATGAAAGCTACAGAGCAGCAGGTGCCACACTCTGCGACCAGAAACAGGTATGGCAGTCCGATATCGTTCTGAAGGTGAATGCACCGGATGAGGATGAGATTGCGCTCACCCGGGCGGGCAGCACGCTGGTCAGCTTTATCTGGCCTGCACAGAATCCCGACCTGCTTTCAAAGCTGGCTGCGCGTCAGGTCACCGTCATGGCAATGGACTCGGTACCGCGTATTTCGCGGGCGCAGTCGCTGGATGCTTTGAGCTCGATGGCGAACATTGCCGGTTATCGCGCTATCGTCGAAGCCGCCCATGAATTTGGACGCTTCTTTACCGGTCAGATCACCGCCGCCGGAAAAGTGCCACCGGCCAAAGTTATGGTGATTGGGGCCGGTGTGGCAGGGCTGGCCGCGATCGGTGCAGCGGGCAGTCTGGGCGCGATTGTCCGGGCCTTTGATACCCGCCCTGAAGTTAAAGAGCAGGTGCAGAGTATGGGTGCCGAATTCCTTGAACTCGATTTCGAAGAGGAAGCGGGCAGTGGCGATGGTTACGCTAAAGTCATGTCCGAGGCGTTCATTAAAGCGGAGATGGCACTGTTTGCCAGCCAGGCTAAAGAGGTGGACATCATTGTCACCACGGCGCTGATCCCAGGTAAACCGGCACCGAAACTGATCACCGAAGAGATGATCGCCAGCATGAAACCAGGCAGCGTAATTGTTGATCTGGCGGCGCAGACCGGCGGCAACTGTGCGCTGACCGTCGCTGATCAGGTGACCGTAACGCCTAACGGCGTGAAAATTATCGGTTATACCGATCTGCCCAGCCGTCTCGCAACTCAATCTTCCCAGCTTTACGGCACCAACCTTGTCAATCTGATTAAGCTGCTGTGTAAAGAGAAAAATGGCGAAATCCAGGTCGATTTCGACGATGTAGTGGTGCGGGGCGTGACTGTCGTGCGTGAGGGTGAAGTCACCTGGCCAGCACCGCCGATTCAGGTCTCTGCTGCGCCACAGGCTAAACCGGCAGCCCAGAAACCCGCAGAGAAGGCTGAAGCAAAGCCTGTGTCTCCGTGGCGTAACTACCTGCTGATCGCACTGGCTGTCGTGCTGTTTGGCTGCCTCGCAAACGTAGCGCCAGCTGAGTTCCTCTCCCACTTTACCGTGTTCGCGCTCGCCTGTGTAGTGGGTTATTACGTGGTCTGGAACGTCAGTCACGCGCTGCATACGCCGCTGATGTCCGTTACCAACGCCATCTCCGGCATTATCGTCATCGGTGCGGTACTGCAGATGGGCCACGGTGGCTGGGTCACCTTTATCTCCTTTATTGCCGTGCTGATTGCCAGCATCAATATCTTTGGTGGCTTTACCGTCACCCAGCGCATGCTGAAAATGTTTCGTAAGGGGTAACACATGTCTGGCGGATTAGTCACTGCAGCCTATATTGTGGCTGCAATTCTTTTCATCTGTAGCCTTGCGGGTCTCTCGCGTCACGAGACCTCAAAGCGCGGGAATATTTTTGGTATCAGCGGCATGGCGATTGCGCTGGTTGCCACCATCTTTGGCCCGGACAGCGGAAATGTCGTCTGGATCCTGCTGGCGATGGTCATTGGCGGCGCTATCGGGATTCGTCTGGCGAAGAAAGTCGAAATGACAGAAATGCCGGAGCTGGTCGCGATTCTGCACAGCTTTGTCGGCCTGGCCGCTGTGCTGGTCGGCATCAACAGTTACATCGACCACGCGCCTGGCCTGCCAGCCGTGATGGAGAATATCCATCTGAGCGAAGTGTTTATCGGTATCTTTATTGGTGCTGTCACCTTCACCGGTTCGCTGGTAGCGTTTGGCAAGCTGTGCGGCAAAATCTCTTCAAAACCGCTGGCGTTACCGCATCGTCACGAGCTGAATCTGCTGGCGCTGGTCGTCTCGTTCCTGCTGCTGCTGTGGTTTGTTAACACCAGCAGCACGGGTGCTCAGGTGTTTGCACTGCTCCTGATGACAGTGATTGCGCTGGCGTTTGGCTGGCATCTGGTTGCCTCTATCGGCGGCGCGGACATGCCGGTTGTGGTGTCGATGCTGAACTCCTATTCAGGCTGGGCCGCTGCCGCTGCCGGTTTTATGCTGAGCAACGATCTGCTGATTGTAACCGGTGCACTGGTGGGGTCGTCGGGTGCGATTCTCTCCTACATCATGTGCAAAGCGATGAACCGTTCGTTCATCAGCGTGATTGCGGGCGGGTTTGGCACGGAAGTCAGCAGCGGCGATGACAGTCAGGAAGCGGGCGAGCATCGTGAAATCACAGCTGAAGAAACCGCAGAGATGCTCAAGGCATCCAGCTCGGTGATTATTACCCCTGGCTACGGTATGGCAGTGGCGCAGGCGCAGTACCCGGTTGCGGAAATTACTGCCCGACTGCGTGCACTCGGCATCAACGTGCGCTTCGGCATTCATCCGGTGGCAGGGCGTCTGCCGGGTCACATGAACGTGCTGCTGGCCGAGGCCAAAGTACCTTATGACGTGGTGCTGGAGATGGATGAGATCAATGACGATTTCAGCGACACCGACACGGTGCTGGTTATCGGTGCCAATGACACGGTTAACCCGGCGGCGCAGGATGACCCCCGCAGCCCGATTGCGGGCATGCCGGTACTGGAAGTGTGGAAAGCGCACAATGTCGTGGTGTTTAAACGCTCAATGAACACCGGTTATGCTGGCGTACAGAATCCGCTGTTCTTCAAAGAGAATAGTCAGATGCTGTTTGGCGATGCCAAAGCCAGCGTGGAAGCCATTCTCAAAGCGCTGTAATAAAAAAAGGGCGGCTAATCCGCCGCCCGTCCTCTATCAGGGGAGAATCAATCCTCCTCATCCTCTTCATCATCCAGGTCAATCGGCGATTTGAAATCGTCAGGCTTGAGCGCCAGCAGATCGCAGCGCAGATGATCAATCACCTGTTCCGCCGTATTACCCAGGAAGGCTGCCGACAGGCCGGTACGTCCTATGGTACCCAACACCACCACACCAGCACCCAGATGCGCCGCCAGATCCGGGATGACTTCTTCCGGCAGGCCTTTAGCCACATGGGTGAACTCTTCACCAATCGAGAACTTCTGCCGCAGCGCTTTCATCGCCACCAGATGCTGACCACGAATCGCATCGTTATAAACGCTGGGATCAAAGTCCGGCAGTTCGATAGCGATGTTGATAGGCGTAATCGGATAAGCGCCGACCAGGTGCACCTCGGTCTGATTCACTTTTTCTGCCAGTTTCACCGTTTCACGAATCAGCTTCTGATTCAGGCCATCGTGATGTGGCTCTTCACTGGCAAGATTGACCGCGACAATAGCTTTACCGCCTTCCGGCCACGGCTGATCTTTGACCATCCAGACCGGACACGGGCATTTACGCAGCAGATGCCAGTCAGTCGGGGTGAAGATCACGGATTCAAGACGATCATGCTGATGAGCCATCTTCAGCACCAGGTCATGCTGATGGGCAAGCACTTCCTGAATGATGGCCTCAAAAGGACGGTTGTGCCAGATCACTTTGATGTCAATTTCGACACCGGCATCCAGATAAGCGCGGGCCTGCTCACGGATCCATTCAGTGCGCTGGCTGATGACGCCCTGGCGCATTGATGCGCGTTCGTCAGGCGAAAGCAGGGTGGTCATCTCGTATGAGAAATCATAGATAGGCAGAAAGGCTTTGATCCTTCCGCCAATGCGTTGATTCAGATAGACCGCACGTCGCAGCGCGGGCTGATCGTCTTGCTGGGCATCAATGGCGACCAGAATATTTTGGTACTGGGACATGAGGCGTTCTCCTTAAACCAGAGCGACTGGAATAAAGATAGCCTATGTTGCACAGCGGAAGAAGGGAAAAAGTTACTGCCGGATCAACAAAATAAGATTTATTGATCCGGCTGCGGATCAGGCGGCCTGATGGCTCTGACCGGCTAACTCTTCCAGCAGGGCGTGGTTTTCAATAGTGATGTATTTCCCTTTCACCGCCAGCATACCGGACTTCTGAAAACGACCCAGCAGGCGACTGATGGTTTCAACCGTCAGGCCCAGGTAATTACCAATGTCACCACGCGTCATGGTGAGGCGGAATTCACGCTGAGAAAAACCGCGCTGGCCGAAACGACGGGAAAGGTTCCAGATAAACGCCGCCAGGCGCTCTTCGGCATTTTTCTTCGACAGCAGCAGGATCATATCCTGATCGCCTTTGATTTCACCGCTCATCAGACGCATCATCTGCTGACGCAGGGCAGGCATTTTTCCTGACAGGTCATCCAGGGTTTCAAACGGGATTTCACAGACCATTGCAGTTTCCAGCGCCTGCGCAAAGCTGGGATGGCTGGAACCCATGATGGCATCAAAGCCGACTAAATCGCCCGCCAGATGGAAACCGGTGATTTGCTCATCACCCTGCTCGGTAATGGTGTAACTTTTGATCGTGCCGGAACGAATCGCATACAGAGATTTCAGTTCGTCGCCTGCTTTGAAAAGGGTTTGCCCTTTCTGAATTGGTTTTTTACGCTCAATGATATTGTCGAGCTGATCCAGCTCATGTTCATTTAACGTGAAGGGGATGCAGAGCTGACTGATGCTGCAATCCTGGCAGTGAATGGCACAACCGCCCGACTGAATACGACGAATGCTGCGTTTTTCAGGGATCATAATGGTTTGCTCGACGATTATTGACTGGTGTCAATTTTAACATTTTTTGTGCTGAAGGGAACTCATCCGAGCAGTTTTACACCCACAAACATTATGGATGAAGCACACATCGATAAACGCTGATGTGACGGGCTTCTCAGAATGCCGTTACCGTTAACTGTCACGAAAAGTTTCCGCTTTTGTGATCTGTTACCCATATCTTCATCAGCGGCAACATGGATAAAAGCGGGGTAGCCCGGCGATTGCAGCTTTTGCTACGCTAACTGCTTAAGCCTGTTTTGTAGGTTCCATCAATTTTAATCAGGTGTGAGAAAACCATGAACCTTGATGACAACGATCTCTTTCGGGATGCCATGGGCGATGTCACGCCGTTAAAAGACACCACCACAACGTTATGGCTTAAGTCGCCCTCGACTAAAGCGCCCCGTAAACCGCCAGGAGAGAAGGAGCAGGAGAATTTCCTGACACGGGGTTATCTGGAGATTATCCCGCTTAACACACCGCTGGAGTATAAAGCCGACGGCATACAGCAGGGTATTCTGGATAAGCTGCGTCGGGGTGAGTACAAACTGGATGCCAGTCTCAACCTGTTGCGGCAACCAGTGGAGACCTGCCGTCAGGCGCTGTTTAACTTTATGATGCAGGCGCAAAAGCAGGACTTACGGAATCTGCTTATCATTCATGGCAAGGGCCGTGATGACGAATCCCATGCCAATATTGTGCGCAGCTATCTGGCGCGCTGGTTACAGCAGTTTGATGACGTGCAGACTTACTGCGTGGCCCAGACCCGCCATGGCGGAGCCGGGGCGCTCTATGTGGGACTGCGGAAGACCGATAAGGCGCGCCTTGAAAACCGCGAACGGCATGCGAAACGCAGCCGCTAGCTGTGAAACTTACGGATGGTGGACATTAACACTTCAGCACTCAGGCTCAGCTCTGCGCCGGTACGGGTAATGATGCCCACTGGCTCGCCTGGCCCGGAGGAGTTGATTGGCAGCGCACAGACCGCGTTATGGCTGAGGTCCTCTTTAATCGCGCCGGACGGCACGAACCAGATGTAGTCGTAGCGAAGCGCCAGCTGGCGCGCCAGTGAAGTCGACGACGTTTCAATGCAATGGGGTGGCAGCGTGCAGCCCTGTTCATCAAGCATCTGCTGCGCAATCCGGCGCGGTGCGGTGCCTTCCGGGGAAATCACCACGGGCCACTGCATTGCCCTCGACAGCGTGACATTGTCACTCAATAATGGGTGTTCGGGCCTGACCACCAGCTTCAGTGACTCCAGAAACAGCAGTTCGTAAGTCAGCCCGGTCATCATATCGCTGTCCGCCATCCGGCCAATACCGATGTCAAACTCGCCGCCGCGCAATCCCGCCAGTAACACATTGTTATGCAGCGTCGCCACCTGGATAGTGGTGTTAGGCTGCAGCTGATGAAAACGATCAAGGATGCGGGGCAGCATGCCCATCGCAGCAGTAGTCAGCGCGCCCAGCCGGATAATCACTGGGGCATCGCCCGACTGCTCATTAAAGCTCTGTCCGGCATGATTCAGCGCATCAAGCACCCGCACTGCATGCGTCAGAAACTGTTCTCCCATCGTGGTGAGCTGGGCACCCAGGCGACCCCGCTCAAACAGACGAACGCCTGTCAGCTCTTCCAGCTCATTCAGGGTTTTGGACAGAGCAGGCTGACTCAGGCTCAGCGTCTCTGCTGCCCGGCCCAGTGTGCCTTGCTGCGCGACAGCAACAAAGGTATGTAGATGGCGCAAGCGAATGCGCTGATTGAAAAGGATATTTTTTTCCATACCTTAAACTTAATGAGAATGACCGCTTACAGGCAACTGTTTAAAATGAATTCTGTTAACTTTGCTGCAAATTTATTTTAACAAGCGTGGCAGAATGGCTACTTAATCCGCTAACTCTCTGATTAAGAAGCGCTCATCTCATATTGTCACAGACGCACTGGTTTCTGAGACTACGATATATCAAGAGCTTAACGGCTTAAAGTTGAATAATTCTCACTATCATATAAAAATCTGACCGCTTAAGGTTAACGATGGGCTATCATAAACGCCGTTTTTTTTACTTAATCTGATGCCAGATTGCGCTATTGCCAGGGAGTGTTCATTGACCAGCATCGGGGCGGTAGATGTCCGCCAGCTTATCAACCAGCAGAGCCTGAGCCACTGGCAAAAACGGCTCATTGCGCTCTGTTTTATTGTGGTGGCACTCGATGGCATGGACATTGCGATCATGGGATTTATTGCGCCAACACTTAAAGCTGCATGGGGCGTCACCAATCACCAGCTCGGGGTTGTCATCAGCGCAGCATTGATCGGGCTGGCGCTGGGAGCCATGGTCGCGGGCCCGCTGGCTGACCGCTATGGCCGACGTATGATGATTATCCTCAGCGTTTTCTTTTTTGGTCTCTGGACACTGGCAACAGCGCTGTCTCAGAACATCGAGCAGATGATGCTTTTCCGCTTCCTGACCGGTCTGGGACTGGGTGCGGCAATGCCCAACGTCGGTACGCTGGTGGCGGAATATGCGCCTGAACGGAGACGGGCCTTTATTATCACTGTGGTGTTCTGCGGTTTTACCTTTGGTGCCGCCAGTGGTGGATTTGCCGCATCCTGGCTATTACCGCGTTATAACTGGCACTCTGTGTTGCTGCTGGGTGGCATTCTGCCGCTGCTGGTGTTGCCATTCCTGTTCCGCGGCCTGCCGGAGTCAGTGCGGTTTCTTATCAGTCGTGGCGCACCCGCTGCCCGCATTCACGCCATCCTCGAACGGATGATGCCGGGAAAAACGGCGCCTGATTGCGCATTTCACGCGCCTGAAGCGACATTGCCGGCAGGCGGCGCGATTAGCACCGTCCTGTCGCGCCGCTATCTGTTTGGCAGCACAATGCTGTGGGGGGGCTATTTCATGGGACTGTTCATGGTCTACCTGATTGGCAGCTGGCTGCCATCTCTGGTGAATACCCTGGGTATGTCAGTGACCGAAGCGGCGATCATCACCGCCATGTATCAGGCAGGCGGAACGCTGGGCTCACTCTTTGCGGGCTGGATGATGGATCGCTTCAATGCCAATCTGGCCCTGGCGGCCATCTACGGCTGCGGCGGACTGTTTATTGTGGCGCTTGGCTTTTCGCCCGCCGAAGTCGGCATAATGAGCGCGATCGCCTTTTGCAGTGGCTTCTGTTTTAACGGTGCTAATACCGGGATGAATGCCTTATCCGCCAGCTACTATCCTACACACGCTCGCGCCACCGGCTCCAGCTGGATGCATGGCGTGGGGCGCATCGGCGCAATTCTGAGCGCCTTCGTCGGCGCAGAGATGATGTCACTCGGCTGGTCTTTCAGCGTGATATTTTTGCTGCTGGCGATACCCGCTGTGATCACTACCCTGATGCTGCTGTTAAAAAACCGCTACGGCTTTAAGCCGATCACAGATTCGTGATTTTTTCCACTGAGGCCAGCGCGTTGCATTACATTAGCAGCAACGCTCATGGTGTCAGGTGGATAAGATGGACAAGTTTATCAGTGCGGATCTCATCCGCACCCGTTTCTCTCAGGCGATGTCAGCAATGTACCAGCAGGAGGTGCCGCAGTATGGCACGCTGATGCAACTGGTCGCCACCGTCAACGAGCGCTCGCTGGAAGCCGATATCGCGCTGAAAGATCGTCTCACGGCCGCCGATGAAATTGACCGACTCAGCCTTGAACGACACGGCGCAATCCGTGTGGGCACGGCAGACGAATTAGCCACGCTGCGGCAGCTGTTTGCGGTGATGGGGATGTATCCGGTTGGCTATTACGATCTCTCTCAGGCGGGTGTGCCGGTGCACTCTACGGCGTTCCGGCCGGTCACCGATGCGGCGCTGCGGCGCAATCCTTTCCGGGTCTTTACCTCGCTGTTACGTCCTGAACTGATCGACGATCCCGCGCTGCGCGAAAAGACGGCGGAGATTCTGGCCGCACGCGACATATTCACTTCCCGTTGCCGGGCGCTGCTGCAATTGCATGAGCAGCAGGGCGGATTAACTGACGTTCAGGCTACCGAGTTTGTTACCGAAGCACTGGAAACCTTCCGCTGGCACGCCCACAGTAGCGTGGACAGTCAGACCTATCAGGCGCTGAACCAGCAGCATCGATTGATCGCAGATGTCGTCTGCTTTCCCGGCTGCCACATCAACCATCTCACCCCGCGCACGCTCGATATTGACCGCGTTCAGCAACTGATGCCATCGCGCGGCATCGATCCGAAAACGCTGATCGAAGGACCGCCGCGTCGTCAGGTGCCGATTCTGCTGCGTCAGACCAGCTTCAAAGCGCTGGAAGAGCCGATCATCTTTAAGGACGGGCATCAGGGCACCCATACAGCGCGCTTCGGTGAAATTGAGCAGCGCGGCGCGGCGCTGACGCCTGCAGGTCGTGCGCTCTACGATCGGCTGCTCAGCGAGGCGGGGAGTGGTCAGGACAATCAGCAGCACCAGCAACATCTGGCGGCCATATTCCGCGACTTTCCCGACGACGAGACCACGCTACGCCAGCAGGGGCTGGCCTGGTTCCACTATCGCCTGAGTGAAAAGGGCGTTGCCACGCCGCCGGACAAGGGTGAAGTGCTTGAGGATCTGATCAGGGAGGGGCGTGTACTGGCAGACCCGATCGTCTATGAAGATTTTCTGCCCGTCAGCGCGGCGGGAATTTTTCAGTCCAACCTCGGCGATCGGGCGCAGGTCCGTTCAGCGGGACAGGCGAGCCGGCAGACGTTTGAAGCAGCGCTGGGCTCTGCGGTGCTGGATGAGATGGTGTTATACGAAGAGCGCCAGCAGCGCTCGCTGGCACAGTGCGGAGTACGGCCGTCCTGATGTTATCCTCGGGCAACACCTCCGTTGCCCGTAACAGCTTAACTAATCCGGATATTAAAGCTCTGCTCCTGAAGCAGAGCAACAGGGAAACAGACTGATCTCATTAAAGAAAAATTACCCTTTACCGGCCAGCGCAGATTTCGCGGCGTAAGTATCTTAATCGGTTAGCATTCTGACTACTTAACGATGTTAAAAACTGCACAGAATCACAGCCGGTCACCGCTTTCAGGCGATATGGCACGGTACTCATCCTGGGTAAAAGGATAAACAATGCTAAACCCTGACTGAGACAGTAGCTCTGAACCTGTTGATGAGCATATTCACGCCCGCCTCTGATGTTTCGGCATAATCTGCAAATCCCCTCCATACCTGGACAATGGTGGCGGGCCTGCAAATAATGGAGGAACGTCTGAACAGGGAAACGGGAATGAAAAACGAAACAGGTCTGAGGATCATGACGGCCGAGGGGGAGTTGCGTGGATGCATGGACGATGACCTTTTCGTATTCAAAGGCATACCTTATGCGGCGGCTCCGGTTGGCGCGCTGCGCTGGCGTCCACCACAGCCGGTCACGCCCTGGCATCAGATGCGCGATGCCACCGCATTTGGGGCTTCTGGCTGGCAAAATCGCACATACTGTCAGGCGGTGGGCGGTGGCGATCCCGGTGAGTTTAGTGAAGATTGCCTCTACCTGAATGTCTGGACACCCGATGTGGCGCCGTCAAAGCCGCTGCCGGTAATGGTGTGGCTGCACGGTGGGGGCTTCACCATCGGTGCAGGCGGGCTGGCGCCGTACAACGGTAAGCCGCTGGCGTCACGTGGTGCAGTGGTGGTCACGCTGAATTACCGGCTGGGTCACCACGGTTTCTTCTCCCATCCTGCGCTGGATGCGGAATACCCTGCTGCGGGTAGAGTAAACAATTTTGGCCTGCTCGATCAGATTGCCGCACTGCAGTGGGTGCAGCGCAACATTCCAGCTTTTGGTGGCGATCGCCACAATGTGACGCTTTTCGGTGAATCCTCTGGCGCGCGCAGCGTGCTCTCCCACTGCTGTTCGCCGCTGGCTGAAGGGCTGTTCCATAAAGGGATCGTGCAAAGTGCCTATAGCCTGCCGGATACGCCGCTGAAAAAAGCGCGTCAGCAGGGAATAGCGGTAGCCCGCCATTTTGGTCTGCCGCCCGATGCCAGCGCGGATGACCTGCGCGCACTGCCTGCCGATGCCTTCTGGTCGCTGGAAGGGCCACTGGCGATCCCGCCGGTGCCGATTGCCGGTGATGCCGTGCTGCCTGAGCCGATGCTGAAAACCTTTATGGCAGCTAAACAGCATCGCCTGCCGCTGATGGCGGGCAGTAACAGCGATGAAGCCAGCGTGCTGGAATATTTTGGCGTGGATGCCACCGCAGTATTGCATCAGCTGCGCAATAAAAACCGGCTCACCTATCGGACGCTGAAATGGATGTATGACATCCATGACGATCAGCTGCTGGGACGTGCCGTGGCGCGTGATATGGCTTTCAGCCTGGTGCCGTGGCTGGTGATGCGGGCGCAGCACAATGCCGGCATGCCGGGCTGGCGCTACTGGTTCGATTATGTTTCTGAGCACGCTCGCGACCTTTATCCCCATGGCACCTGGCACGGTAACGAAATGCCTTATGTCCTGAACACCCTGAGTCAGATGCCGGATCCCAATGAAGCGCGGCCATTCAGTGAAGCCGATCGCGCTTTTGCGGCACGTGTCAGCGAATACTGGTTTACCTTTGCCCGTGACGCCACGGAATATAAGCATCAGCTTGAAGGCGAAGTTATCTGGCCAGCCTGGCATCCAGGCAATGACGTGACAATGTCACTTGGGGATAAGCGTATGAGCGGGTTGACTCTGAAAAGAAACTTTATGCGCGCCCGTATGCGGCTTTTCAGGCTGTTGATGACGCGTATGGTCAGGCTTTAAGCAGATGATGAAAATTAGCCTGCTAACCATTAAGTTATGCGAATGCAATTAATCTACTTATTTAATTTTAACTTTATGAATTTAAGGATTTTTTACTGATTAACTCATCGTTGACGCTGTAAATTAATAGGTAACAAAACAGTTACATTTTCACTATCTCATGCCGATAAATCTCCTATGCCCGACGCTTGCGGGTCAACGTGTATAGGATTTTGGTATGGGAATGCTCAAAAATTTTACCATTCGCGCAGTGATGCTCACTATTCTGGGCCTGTTTTGTTTACTGTGGAGCGGCGTCGGGTTGTACAGCATCCACTCGCTTGGCGCGCTCAGCGAAGGCAACAATGTTGACCGTCATCTGGTTGAGCAAATGACGGTGCTGAGCAAAGGCAACGATCAATATTTTCGTGTTATCACGCGCCTTTCCCGCGTAATGGAAAGCAAAGCAGCAGGTAAAACGCTGACTGATGAGGCCTATGCCCCTGTGCAGCAGGCGCTGGACAGCATGACTCAGCAACTGGCGCGTTTTAAACAGCTTGCACCCGGTCCGATGAATCCGGGAGTCGTCGATGGCGTAATTCAGAGCTGGCAAAAGCTGGTGGATGAGGGCGTAACGCCACAACTGCAACTGGCCCGCCAGGCCTCACCGGACCCGTATCGCCAGCAGGCGAACAATGTCACACCGCCGCTCAGTCGTGCCTTTGGCGTCAGCGCAGAGAAGTTTAACCAGGGCGCAGCCGAAAAACTGGACAAAACCCGGGTTGAAGTTGATCACCTCACCGCGATGACCAAAACGATTATTACCATCACGGTGATTATTGGCCTGCTGATTCTGCTGTTTACCGACCGCTATCTGGTGGCGATGCTGGTTCGTCCGCTGGAAAGTATTCGTACCCACTTCGCGGTGATCGCGACAGGCGATCTCAGCCAGCCGGTAGCCGATTTCGGTCGCAACTGTGTCGGTAAACTGGTGCCGCTGCTGAGCGCTATGCAGGATAGTCTGCGGGAAGCGGTCAGCGCCATTCGCAGCGGCACCGAGAACATCTCGCGCGGTGCTGCAGAGATTTCTGCCGGTAACAATGACCTCTCTTCACGTACCGAAGAGCAGGCCGCTGCGCTGGAACAGACTGCGGCCAGCATGGAGCAGTTGACGGCCACGGTGAAATTCAACGCCGATAACGCTCGTCAGGCCAGCCTGCTGGCAGAAACCGCCACCACCACGGCACAACGTGGCGGTCAGCTGGTGAGTGAAGTGGTCAGCACCATGGATGGCATCTCCGGCAGCTCGAAGAAGATCGCTGAGATTACCAACGTGATTAACGGCATTGCCTTCCAGACCAATATCCTGGCGCTGAACGCTGCGGTCGAAGCGGCACGTGCCGGCGAACAGGGGCGTGGTTTTGCGGTCGTGGCATCTGAAGTGCGTAACCTGGCACAGCGTAGCGCCAACGCCGCCAAAGAGATCGCGACGCTGATTGAAGACTCGGTGCAGCGTGTAGGGAAAGGCGCGGAGCTGGTCAGCACCACCGGCGGCACCATGAACAATATTCTGAAATCAGTGCAGGATGTGGATGCGATCATGAAACAGATTGCTTCCGCCTCGGAAGAGCAGAGCAAAGGCATCTCTCAGGTGGGTGCTGCGGTAACCGAAATGGATAGCGTGACCCAGCAGAACGCCTCACTGGTTGAAGAGGTTTCTGCCGCGGCGAGCGCACTGGCATTGCAGACAGAAGCGCTGCAGGCCTCTGTGTCGAAGTTCCGTCTCTCCAGCAACCGCCAGACCGCACCGGTCATCACGAATAAACCTGCCGCGCCGAAAGCAACCGTGCTGAATGCGCCTCAGGCTAAACCGGCGGATAACGGCGACTGGGTCACCTTCTGATCCCTGCACAGCCACGCCACCAGTTCCGCCAGGAACGGTGGCGCATCCGGCGCGGGCCGTTGCAGTAAACTGTAAACGGCTCCGGTTTTGACCTCGCCAGCGAACGGCTTAAGCAGCCTGCCGCTGGCGATATCACTCTCCACCAGATTGCTGTCGGCAATCGCCACACCAAACCCCTGAATCGCGGCACTGATCGCTAAATCCATCGTGGCAAAATGCTGATTTCGCTTCATGCTGAGCGTCACCTGCTGCGCCTGTAACCAGCACTGCCAGTCACGCGTGTCTGACGTGGGATGCAAAAAGGTCATGGCGGCCAGCGCCGCCGTCGTTTCCGGGCAGGGCTGACCAGCCGCTATCACCGGCGTCAGCGACTCGCTGAACAGGCAGATCCCGTCAGGATGCGGCTTGCCATAGATAATCGCCGCATCAAAGTTCTCAAGCTGGGCCGCATGATCCAGCGTGGTGGTCAGGGCCACATGCAGTTCAGGGCAGTGACGTTCAAGCGCCATCAGCCGCGGTACCAGCCAGCGCATAGCACAGGTCGGCGCTTTCAGGCGAAGGCTGACCTGACTGCGACGGACCTTTTCGCTGGCCTGGACCATCAGATCAAAGCCCTGGCTGAGTTCAGGCAGCAGCGCGTCACCCTGCGGGGTCAGCCGCAGCCCGCGCGCATGGCGGTCAAACAGCGTCACGCCCAGCCACTGCTCCAGCGCGGCAATCTTACGACTGACCGCGCCCTGGGTCAGGCAGAGCTCACGGGCAGCATGGGTCAGATTAAGGTGACGAGCTGTTACCAGAAAGGCGTGAATGGCATTGAGTGGCAGCGATGAGCGTGACACGGTGGACCTCAGCTATGCAATTTTGTCATGGCTATTATGACGACATTTCGCTTGCCGACTCAAGCCACAGCCCGTTGAATAACGATTTATCGCATCTGAACAGTTATGCACCTGACGGAGAAAATATGTCCCTGAAAACGCCTGTCGCTATTCACTCAAAATTGCCGGACGTCGGCACCACTATTTTCAGCGTAATTGGTCAGCTTTCGGCGCAGCATCAGGCGATTAACCTGTCGCAGGGCGCACCCAGTTTCCCCTGCGATCCGGCGCTGGTCGACTCGGTCAGCCGTGCCATGCAGGAGGGGCACAATCAGTATGCCGCTATGATGGGCTTGCCGGCCCTGCGCGAGGCACTCGCCGGCAAAGTGCAGACGCTCTATGGACAGAAATATGATGCCGCGAGTGAGGTACTGATCACCGGCAGCGCCAGTCAGGGACTCTATATGGCGATTACCGCGCTGGTTCATCAGGGCGATGAGGTGATCTTCTTTGAACCGGCGTTTGACAGCTACGCGCCGGTGGTGCGGTTACAGGGCGGTACGCCGATAGGCCTGAAGCTGCAGGTGCCGTCTTTTGCTATCGACTGGGATCAGCTGCGTGCGGCGATCACGCCGCGCACCCGGATGATCATTATTAATACGCCGCACAACCCCAGCGCGCAGGTGCTGACGCCCGACGATCTCAATCAGCTGGCGGCTCTGATTCGCAACACCGATATCGTGGTGCTCTCCGATGAGGTTTATGAACATATTCTGTTTGACGGCCGGCCGCACTGCGGCATGGCGAGGCATCCGGAGCTGGCCGCACGCAGTATCATCGTCTCCTCGTTTGGTAAAACCTTCCACGTCACCGGCTGGCGGGTAGGCTACTGTCTGGCACCGGCAGAGCTGATGACCGAACTGGTGAAGGTGCATCAGTTTATGATGTACGCCGCCGATACGCCGATGCAGGTTGGGTTCGCGCACTATCTGCAGACGCCAGAGAACTACCTGTCACTTAACGCTTTCTATCAGCAGAAGCGCGATCGGCTAATTGCTCTGATGCAGGACTCGCCGTTCCGGCTGCTACCGAGCGCCGGTTCGTTCTTTATGCTCGCCAGCTATGGACATTTCAGTGACGAACCGGACAGTGAAATGGTAAAACGTCTTATCGTCGATCACGGTGTGGCAACCATACCGCTGTCGGCGTTTTATATGGATGGCACAGACAACAAACTGATTCGTCTCTCTTTTGCGAAAGACGAGGCGACACTAGAGGCTGGCGCGGCTGCGCTATGTGCTTTTTCTCACTGAATCACGCGAGCGTGATTCAGTACGGGGAACAGGTAACCAGGACTTTTCGGGGTAAATAAATAATGAAAAAACTGAACGCGCTTTTTCTCGCTCTGGGCATGATGACAACGGTACAGGCACTGGCTCAGGATTTACGTTACGGCGTGGAGTCACAGTATCCGCCGTTTGAAAGCCGCAACGCTAAAGGTGAGCTGGAAGGCTTTGATATTGAACTGGGTAATGCCATCTGTAAGGCAGGCAACTTCAGCTGCCACTGGGTTGAGAGCAGCTTTGATGCGCTGATCCCGGCACTTCAGGCGAAAAAGTTCGACGCCATTAACTCGGCGATGAATATCACTGAAGCGCGCGCCAAAAGCATCGCGTTTACGCAGCCAATCTACCGTATTCCGACCATGTTAGTGGCGAAAAAGGGTGAAAATCTGGCCCCGACCGCCGAAGGTCTGAAAGGCAAAAGCATTGGTGTATTGCAGGGATCGATTCAGGAAACCTATGCGAAGAAGCACTGGGAGACGCAGGGCGTGACGGTGACGTCGTATCAGGATCAGAACCAGGTCTACAACGACATGGTCGCGGGCCGCCTTGATGGCACGCTGGTGATGTCTGCCGCCGGTCAGTCTGGCTTCCTCGATAAGCCACAGGGCAAAGGGTTTGGTTTTGTGGGCAAGCCCGTCGAAGATGACGCGATTCTCGGCTCAGGCATCGGCTATGGCCTGCGCAAAGATGATGCGTCGTTGAAGCAGTCGCTGGACGCGGCGATCGCCAAAGTGCAGGGCGATGGCACCCTCAAAAAGCTGGCTGAAAAATACTTCCCGGGTATTGATGTCAGCGCGAAGCCATAATCGCAATCGGGCGCGTTCTGCGCCCGATTTCCCTGCTTAACCCGCCGCCATATAACAGAGCTTTTCTGCCACCTGATAGGACTTCACAAACGACGGTATCGGCAGAAACTCGAAACGTGAATGGAAGTTATGTGCGCCGGTAAAGAAGTTCGGCGTCAGCAGCCCTTTGGCGGACAGTGCCGCGCCGTCCGTGCCGCCACGCATCGGAATCACTTTCGGCTCAATCTCCAGCGCGGCAAAGGCGCTGAAGATCAAATCTATTGCCCGGCGATCCTCACCCAGTGCATTACTGATGTTGCTGTAGATATCGCTGATCGTGATGCTGACCTCGCCGGTGGGATAGCGCGCCGCAAGATCCGCTGCCGCCTGCTGCAACTGCTGCTTACGGGCTGCGAAGCTTGTCAGATCAAAATCACGGATTGAAGCCTTCAGCGTCGCCTTGCTGGCGTTGGCCTGAATCTCATTAAACCAGATGTAACCTTCGCGGCCTTCGGTGTGCTCCGGTGTCTGCTGACGATCAAACAGGCTGATGTAGTCATGCGCCATCAACAGCGGATTGACCAGCACGCCTTTGCCCGACATCGGATGTGCCGGCACACCGGTAAACACAATCTCTGCCGCGGCACCATTAAAGTTCTCGTACACCACTTCGCCCAGTTCGCAGCAGTCGATGGTCCAGGCAAAATCGACATTAAAGCGCGTTTCCAGATCCAGAGCTTTCGCACCGCGCAGGCCAATCTCTTCATCCGGCACAAAGGCCACCACGATATCGCCATGATCGCCTTTGAGGTTCGCCAACAGCGTCATCACCACGGTGACCGCCGCTTTATTGTCTGCGCCCAGCACGCTGGTGCCATCGCTAAAGATCACCTGCTGGCCGACGTAAGGCGCGATCTCCGGATGCTCATCGCGGCGCAGCCAGATATCCTGCTCTGCATTCAGACAGAGATCGTCACCCTGCCAGGTGAGAATCTGCGGGTGGATATCGGGCGACAAACCGACATCAACGGTGTCGATGTGCGTAATAAACCCGATGCGCGGTGCGTCTGGACGGTTGCCACGTTTCACCGCGGTCACCGTAGCATGTTTATCAAGCACCACCTCATCCAGCCCCAGCGCTCGCAGCTCGTCCGCCAGCAGTTCCGCCATGGCGTGCTGGCTCGGCGTACTCGGCAGAGTCGTGGATTTGGCATCGCTCTGACTGCTGACGGCGAGGTAACGGAAAAAACGTTCGGTGAGTTGCGACTCAAGTTTGTCTGTCATCACTATTCCTTATTAGTCAGCCATGGGCGGGGTTCGCTATGGTGCCGAATCGTGCTATCAATGAAGCATCTGAATGATTCATTTAGATATTGTGATCACCGGAAGTCAATACAAAGCGAGGATGATAATGAAAATCAAGATAGCCACCTTAGCGCTTGTTACGGCTGGGATAGCGCTGGCTGGCAGCGTTAACGCCAAAACGCTGGTCTACTGTTCTGAGGGATCGCCAGAGAATTTTAACCCTCAGCTCTATACCTCCGGAACCAGTGTTGACGCCAGTGCGGTGCCGGTCTTTAACCGGCTGGTGGACTTTACGCCTGGCACCACCGACCTGGTGCCCAGCCTGGCAGAACGCTGGGAGATCAGCCCGGATGGCACCGTCTACACTTTCCATCTGCGCAAAAACGTGAAGTTCCAGAGCAACAAACAGTTCAAACCCAGCCGCGACTTTAACGCCGATGATGTGATCTTCTCGTTTATGCGCCAGATGGACCCGAAAAATCCCTACCATAACGTCTCTGGCGGCACCTATTCCAACTTCGAAAGCCTCGAACTCTCCACGCTGATTAAAAGTATCGACCGGGTTGATAACCACACCGTGCGCTTTACGCTCGCCCATCCTGAAGCGCCGTTCCTTGCCGATCTCGCGTGGTATTTCGCCTCAATCCACTCGGCTGAATACGCAGATGCCATGCTGAAAGCGGGGACGCCGGAGAAGGTCGATATGAACCCGATCGGCACCGGCCCGTTTGAGCTGGTGCAGTACCAGAAAGATTCCCGCATCCTCTACAAAGCGTTCCCGGACTACTGGCAGGGTAAGGCGAAGCTTGATCGACTGGTGTTCAGCATCACGCCGGATGCCTCTGTGCGCTATGCCAAGCTGGAGAAGAACGAGTGCCAGGTGATGCCATTCCCGAATCCCGCCGATCTCGACAAAATGCGCGCCAATCCGGATATCACCCTGGAACAGAAGGCGGGTCTGAACACCGGCTTCCTGGCATTCAACACTACCAAAGCGCCAACCGACAACGTTAAAGTGCGGCAGGCGCTGGCAATGGCGATCAACAAACTGGCGATCATCGAGGCGATATTTAAAGGCACCGGCACGGTCGCGAAAAATATCCTGCCACCAGGCGTCTGGAGTGCGGACAAAGATCTGAAAGATTACGACTACGATCCAGAAAAGGCCAAAGCGTTACTGCAACAGGCGGGTGTGAAACCGGGCACCGAGATTGCACTCTGGGCGATGCCGGTTCAGCGGCCTTACAATCCGAATGCACGCCGCATGGCGGAGATGATTCAGTCGGACTGGGCCAAAGTTGGCATCAAAGCCAGTATCGTCAGCTATGAGTGGGGCGAGTACCTGAAACGCGTTCGCAGCGGCGAGCATCAGGCGGCGCTGATGGGCTGGACCACCGCGACCGGCGATCCGGATAACTTCTTTGGCCCGCTCTACAGCTGCACCTCTGCACAGGGTGGTTCCAACTCCTCAAAATGGTGCTATCAGCCGTTCGAGAAGTTAATCACCGAAGCCCGTGCTGAGCCGGATCAGGGCAAACGTACTGCGCTCTATCTGCAGGCGCAGCAGATGATGCATGACCAGATGCCCGCCGTAATGATTGCACACTCCACCATCTTTGAGCCGGTGCGCAAATCGGTCAGCGGCTATCAGGTCGACCCGTTCGGCAAACACATCTTCTATCAGGTTGATATTAAGCAGTAACCCGTAGCAGTTAACTTCAATGGCCCGCACATCAGTGGGCCATTGCAACTGCTGACAAACTCACATGAGTTTGATTCTAACCGCAACAAATAAGCTGAATGCGAAGGGAACACGAGCAGAGGAGGAACGCGTCCCGCGCCATGGACAAAAACGCCAGGCGTTTTTGAACAACGCAACGCGTTGGCCCGGGTACGGGCGCACCTCAGGGATGAGGTGCGTACTAAAAACGCCGGGAGCGTTTTTGAACAATGCAACGCGTTGGCCCGGCAACGGGCGCACCTCAGGGATGAGGTGCGTACTAAAAACGCCGGGAGCGTTTTTGAACAACGCAACGCGTTGGCCCGGCAACGGGCGCACCTCAGGGATGAGGTGCGTAATCGCGCGGGCCGGGCATGCCATGGATGGCGGCTGTTGCGACTTTCCGGTCTGGTCGTATTCCCTTAGCCGGCACCGTCTCACAGCGAATCGGCGCAGATCTTAAATACCATTCAAAATACCCACGCTAGTGTACCCCTTATCCCATCCTCACCTGCTGATCCATCTCAGTCAGCCGATGCTGCAAAAACTGCAAAAACAGCGTCAGAGCCGCATTGCGCTGACGTCCCGACACTGTCTGAAGCTGCAGCGTGCGTTGACTCAGTTGGTCCACCCCCATCGATCGCAACACCAGATTTCGGGACTCGCGCTCAAACAACAGGGTAAACGCGCTACAGATGGTCACCGCCTGCGGCGTATGCAGCAAAAAGTGATAAAGCGTAGCGAAATAGTCGCAGGTCAATACCGGTTCAACCACGGAGTCATTCATCTGACAGGAGAGATCAAACAGCTGCCGCACGGTCGTGTGATGGCCCGGCAGCGCCAGCGGCCAGCGATGCAGATCGCCCAGTGTTACCTCACGTGACGCCAGCGGATGTGACTCATGCATCGCCAGTAACACCGGGGCAGGCCACGAGCCAAGCACCTCAACGCTGCGCTCAGGCTGGAGACTGAATTGCAGCGCCACATCGCATTCACCCGCCCTGACACATGCCGCCACGCCCTGGGAGTGCGTCACAATAATCGCAAACAGTGCGCCGGGATTCGCCAGTCGAAACTCCGCCAGCAGGCCAGGCAACAGACTAAACGCCATGCCATCCGTGCAGGCGATACGGATCAGGCTGCGGCGTACCGCTTTCAAGCCCTTAATCTCCGCAAGCGCATATTCCATATCAAGCTGACTTTTACGCACGTGATGCGCAAAAATCTCACCCGCCTCATTCAACACCATGCCGCGCGCATGCCGCTCAAACAGGGGCACACCAACCTGCGCTTCGAGCCGCTGAATCTGACGGCTGATCGCCGACACCGCGACAAACAGTTTCTCACTGGCGGCGCTCAGCGAGCCGCTCTCAACAACCGCCAGGAAATAGCGTATCTCGCTGCTTAACATGGTCACTCCGACAAAATGCATCATAAAAGGGCAGCATAGCCTTGCTTTAAAAGCAAAGCGCACTCGATAAATTGATAATTGTGGCAAAGGGTGAAGTTTGTCAAAGATAAAGCACGATAAAAATAACAGACAGGGCAAACATGACAGAGCAACAGGCAGTTGACCAGGCGATGCACTATTTCGATAGCGGTGAGTTTCAGAAGCTGCTGGCACGGCGTGTCGCCTGCGTGACAGAAAGCCAGCTCACCAACCGACGGACAGAGCTGGACCACTATCTGCAGCAGGAAATTGGCCCGCAACTGGCGAAGATGGGGTTTACGCTGCACCCGTTTGACAATCCGCAACCCGGCAGCCCGCCGTTTCTGATCGCCACCCGCATTGAAGATCCGCTAAAACCGACGCTGTTCTGCTATGGCCACGGCGATGTCGTGTTTGGCGACGATGAAAACTGGCGAGAAGGATTATCGCCGTGGCAACTCACAGCTGAAGGCGACCGCCTGTATGGACGGGGAAGCGCGGATAACAAAGGGCAACACTGCGTTAATTTCGCGGCGCTGGAGCAGGTGTGGCAGGCACGCGGCGGCGCGCTAGGCTTCAACTGCAAAATCCTGTTTGAAATGGGTGAGGAGATCAGCTCGCCGGGGCTGGCTGAGATCTGCCATCAACAGCAGGCGCTGTTAAAGGCCGATCTTTTTATCGCCTCGGATGGCCCGCGTCTTAATGCGCAGCGGCCAACACTGTTTCTGGGTTCGCGCGGTGCGGTGAACTTTCGTCTGACTATTCGGGCGCGTGACAACGCCTACCATTCCGGCAACTGGGGCGGATTGCTGAGCAATCCCGGTACCCAGTTGGCCAGTGCGATCGCCTGCCTGGTGAATGCGCAGGGCGTATTACAGGTTACCACGCTGAAACCGGACTCTCTGACCGACGCCGTGCGCGCCATCCTCAGTGATATTGATGTGGGCGGCAAGCCGGGCGATCCCACACTTGCTGACGGCTGGGGCGAGCCTGGTCTGACACCTGCCGAGCGGCTCTATGGCTGGAACACGCTGGAGGTGCTGGCCTTTGAAACCGGCAATCCGGCACGACCCATGAACGCGATTCCGGGCAGCGCCACAGCGGTATGTCAGCTGCGTTTTGTGGTCGGCACCGACTGGGAAAATCTTGTTGAGCATGTCGAACGTCATCTGCATCAGCACGGTTTCGATAACGTCAGCGTGGAGTTTCTGCGCGGCTCACCGGCAACACGGCTTGATCCGCAGGATCCGCTGGTGGACTGGGCGCTGGATACGCTGGCCCGTAGCAGCGGCAAAAAACCGGCACTGCTGCCCAATCTCGGCGGCTCGCTTCCCAATGAGGTCTTCGCCGACATTCTGGGACTGCCGACGCTGTGGGTGCCACATTCCTATCCCGCCTGCGGCCAGCATGGCATTAACGAACATATGCTCAACTCGATTGCACGGGAGGGTCTGGCAATCATGACCCGGCTGTTCTGGCAACTGGGAGAAGAGGGCGAACAGCTGATGACGCGCCACCATCAGTGGCGGAGAGGTGAACAATGAGCAGCATCGCGCAAAGTGCCCCGCAGGTGAAACCGAGCCTGCACAAAACGCTGTTCGCCACCTGCATCGGTAACGCGCTGGAGTGGTTCGACATTGCGGTTTATGGCTTTTTTGCCAGCTATATCGCGCACGTCTTCTTCCCGGTCAGCGATCCGTCGGTATCGCTGCTGCTGACCTTTGGTAGTTTTGGTATTTCCTTCCTGATCCGTCCGCTGGGAGCCATTGTGCTCGGCAACTATGCCGACCGGCATGGTCGCAAAAAGGCGCTGCTGCTGTCGATTAACCTGATGATGCTGGGCGGGGCGATCATTACCTTTATGCCGGGCTACGCCACCATCGGTCTGGCGGCACCGCTGCTGATCATCCTGGCGCGTCTGATTCAGGGCTTCTCTGCCGGCGGCGAATTTGGCAGTTCGACCGCCTTCCTGGTGGAGCACTTTCCTGAGCGCAAAGCCTTTATCGCCAGCTGGCAGTTCGCCACCCAGGGGGCGAGCACGCTGATGGCATCGGTTTTTGGGCTGGGGCTGACACAGTGGCTGAGCGAAAGTGAGATTCAGGCGTGGGGCTGGCGTATCCCGTTTGCTTTCGGCTTACTGATTGGGCCTCTGGGGATCTACATTCGCCGTCATGTGCAGGAACCTGCCAGCTTTGCATCGCAGAAAAAGGAAGCCGCACCGCTTAAAACGCTGTTCGGGCGGCAGAAAGCACTGATCGCGCTGGCAATTGGCGTGATGGTGATCTCGACCGCAGTCAACTACATGCTCAATTACATTCCGACCTATGCCACCAAAACGCTGCACCTGCCAGGCTCGGTCGCCTTCACCGCCACGCTGATAGCGGGGATTATCCTGACGGTGGTAACGCCCATCATGGGGTTGTGGGCGGAGCGTATTGGCCGGTTGCCGCTGATGTGGGGATCGCTGCTGTTACTGGTGGTCACCATCTATCCCGCATTTAAATGGATGGTCGATCATACCACGCCCACCACGCTGATCCTGCTGGTGGCCTGGATGGCGCTGCTGAAGTCGATCTACTTCTCGACGGTGCCGTCGGTGATGGCCGATCTCTTCCCGGCGACTACCCGCGCCAGCGGGATGGCGATCAGTTACAACGTGGCTGTAACGGTATTCGGCGGGTTTGCGCCGCTGATTTGCAGCATGCTGATTGCCGCCACCGGCAGCAGTCTGGCACCAGGCTACTACCTGATGGCAGTGGCTGTGCTGAGCGGTATCGCGCTGCTGCGCTGCAGTAAGCGGGTGTCATAGCAGAATCAGAAACGTTCTGTGGTGAGATCGAGCCTGCGCAGAAAACACGGTCAGATCGGAAAGTCGCAAAAGCCGCCATCCCTGGCATGCCCGGCCCGCGCGATTACGCACCTCATCCCTGAGGTGCGCCCGTTGCCGGGCCAACGCGTTGCGTTGTTCAAAAACGCTCCCGGCGTTTTTAGTACGCACCTCATCCCTGAGGTGCGCCCGTAGCCGGGCCAACGCGTTGCGTTGTTCAAAAACGCTCCCGGCGTTTTTAGTACGCACCTCATCCCTGAGGTGCGCCCGTTGCCGGGCCAACGCGTTGCGTTGTTCAAAAACGCTCCCGGCGTTTTTGTCCGTGGCGGGGAACACTTTCCTGCTCTGACCGTGTTCCCTGCGCGTTGAGCCTATAGGGTGCTGCCACACTCACACTGATTCAGTCTTGTCATGACTCTGTCAGGTCTGAAAATCGAGCCTGCGCTTAACTGAATTGCAGATAGGCAACATGGGTCTGCAGATACTCCTCCAGACCATGTTTTCCATCGGCTCCGCCGACACCCGACTTACGCCATCCGGCGTGAAAGCCCTGCATCGCCTCAAAGTTCTCACGATTAACATAGGTTTCGCCAAACTTAAGTTTGCGCAGCGCAATCAGGGTGGTATTGAGATTCTGCGTATAAATTGAGGAGGTCAGTCCGTACTCGCAGTCGTTGGCCAGCGCAATTGCCTCATCCAGCGTTTTAAAGGTCATTACCGGCAGCACCGGACCAAAAATCTCCTCCTGCATAATCGCCATCTCCTGACGGACATCGGTCAGCAGCGTGGGCTGGAAGAAAAAGCCTCGCTCTCCGGCACGCTTGCCGCCCAGTACTACTTTTGCGCCTGCGGCAACGGCGTCTGCCACTTTCTGCTCGACCCGATCCCGTGCGGCGGCATTAATCAGCGGTCCCATATCGATATCACTGCGTTCGGCGGGATCGCCAAACGTCACCTGCTGAAATGCGGTAGTCAGTGCGCTGATAAAACGATCGTAAATACCTTCCTGCACATAGACGCGCTCCACGCAGTTACAGACCTGGCCGCTGTTGATAACTCGTGAGCTGATAATAGATCGCACCGCGAGATCCAGGTCGGCATCCTCCATCACGATGGCGGGCGCTTTGCCGCCCAATTCCAGCGACACTTTGGTCACATTTTTAGCTGCGGCTTCCATGGTGGCGATACCTGCGCCGACGCTGCCCGTCAGGCTCACCAGCCCGACCTTAGGATTTGCCGCCAGTTCCTGTCCCACTTCCGGTCCCAGACCATAGACAATGTTGATGACGCCAGTGGGCAGACCCAGCGTCTGGATAATGTCGGCAAACAGTGCGGCATTGTTCGGCGTCAGCTCGCTGGGTTTAATCACAATCGTGTTGCCCGTGATCAGGGCTGGCGCCGCTTTGCGGGCGATCAGGAAAAAGGGAAAGTTCCACGGTAAAATCCCGGTGGTGACGCCAATCGCTTTTTTAAACAGGAAGATGTTTTCGTTGGGGCGGTCGCTGTTGATGATCTCGCCTTCATAACGGCGGGCCCACTCCGCCATGTAATCGAGGTAGTCGGCGGTAAACAGCACTTCCGTCCTGGCCAGTCCCTGGGTTTTGCCGCCTTCCGCCACGATGGTTGCCGTCAGTTCAGGCTCGCGGTTGCGGATGGCGCCGGCGATTTTGTGCAGCCAGACGCCGCGCTCTGCCGCAGGCAGCGCTTCCCACGCCGGCTGAGCGGCTTCGGCGGCATTGATCGCAAGGCTGGCATCCTGACGGGTGCCCTGGGGTATGCGTGACAGCAACGCTTCAGTGGCCGGATTGGTGACTTCAATCCACTGGTCACCCTGATGGGCGACAAACTCGCCATTAATGTAATGTTGATGATGTGTTGTCATTCGCTTAGCTCTCCGCTATCGATACGTTGCAGTAATGTGATAGCAGGGTGAAACAGATCGCTAAACGTGACCTTTAGCTTATTGCCAGCCTGGTGGTCCGGATGGCAGCCAATCACAGATATCGGTGAGTTATGCGGCAAAAACGTCAATCTGTTGTAGATTTAAAGGAGTGAAATCGTGAAAAAGGGGTTAAATCATGGCAAGCGGATGGGCGGCAGAAGGCGCAGTACAGGAACAGATTGATAGCACCGTTAACGACGGGATTGAGCGGGTCAGACAATCGCTCGGGCAGGGCGAAAGCGCCACCGAATGTGAACTCTGCGGCGAACCGATTCCCGAAGCGCGCCGTCAGGCACTCAAAGGGGTACATTACTGCGTGGCGTGTCAGGAAAAAATCGACAAACAGCAGCAGACCAGCAGCTTATATAACCGTCGGGGCAGTAAAGACAGTCAGCTGCGCTAACTCTCAGGAGCCTGGCATCGCCAGGCCGCTGCCAATAAACCACGCCAGAAAGCCCACGCCCGCCACGATGATGGCGATCGGAAACAGAATTCCAATTCTCATATTCAACCTGCTGCAAACAGCGATTTCAGGGAGCGCGATCTTATCATGAGATCTGGAGGACTGCGCGGTGGGTTTTCAGCAGGGTGAAAAGCTGGAACTGCGTTGCCTCGTTCTCCTCACGCAGCACCTCGCCTTTTTTATAAATAATATGATGTACATGGCCGAGCTGACGCCAGACCACAATCGCCGAGGTGATAAGGGCGCAATGTTGCTCCGCCTGCACACACTCAATGGTGGCATAGTGCGTTTCATCCAGACCATTCACAAACACCTTTATCGCATCTGCAGGTAATATCGCCCGGAGATCATCCAGCATCACCCGGCTGACTGACTGCGAAAGAAACAGTGTTAACCACTTCGTTGTCATCCCAATCCCTGATCCAATCAATTTGCCCCAGTTTATACGACCTTCTCTGCGGTAAAGAAGGCTTCTTTGCCCTTTTGCCACCATACCAGTTTAAATGGCAGTCAGTTTAAAAGTGTGCTGCGCCACACAGCAAAATGATAAAAAAGTCAGAATAATAAGATACTTAACATATTCATTGTCCGGTTATCTGACAACGTTGAAATTGTGATCCTTAACGTTGATAACGGGTAAATATTGCCACTTCGCTGCGGCTTCCGGCATTTATCCAAAGGCTGAGGAATTCCTGCAAAACGTAGACTGCATGCTGAACGGAAGCTGACAGGTTTCCGACAGGCCTCAACCTAACCGGGGAATAACAATGAACAGCGCCATTATTGCAGGTATATTCTGGCATTTTGTCGGTGCTGCCAGCGCCGCATGTTTTTACGCGCCTTTTAAACAGGTGAAAAGATGGTCATGGGAAACCATGTGGTCAATTGGTGGCCTGATGTCGTGGCTGATCCTGCCGTGGGCGGTGAGTGCCATTTTACTGCCAGACTTTATGACCTATTACAGCAGTTTCACGCTGTCGCAACTGACGCCGGTCTTTCTGTTTGGCGCGATGTGGGGCATTGGCAATATTAACTACGGCCTGACCATGCGTTACCTCGGCATGTCGATGGGAATCGGTATCGCAATTGGCATTACCCTGGTGGTCGGCACGCTGATGACGCCACTCCTGCAGGGCCGTTTTGGCGAACTGTTCGCCTCGGCGGGGGGCCGGTTAACCCTGCTGGGCGTGCTGGTGGCGCTGATTGGCGTTGGGATTGTGACACGTGCCGGGCTATTAAAGGAGCGGGCGCTGGGAATAAACGCCGAAGAGTTTAATCTCAGAAAAGGACTGCTGCTGGCGGTAATGTGCGGCATTTTCTCAGCGGGTATGTCCTTTGCGATGGATGCGGCGAAACCGATGCATCAGGCCGCCGCTAATCTGGGCATCGATCCGCTTTATGTGGCTTTACCCAGCTACGTCATTATCATGGGCGGCGGTGCACTGGTGAATCTGGCCTTCTGTTTCTGGCGGCTGGCCACCCGGCCTGAGCTGTCGGTACGTAAAGATTTCTCTGTCGGGAAGTCGCTGCTGATTGCCAATACCGCTTTTGCGGTGCTCGGCGGCACCATGTGGTATCTGCAGATCTTCTTTTACGCCTGGGGCCACGCCAGAATCCCGGCGCAGTATGACTACGTCAGCTGGATGTTGCACATGAGCCTTTACGTTCTGTGTGGTGGCCTGGTGGGCCTGCTGATGAAAGAGTGGAAGTCAGCAGGGCGTCGCCCGGTGAGCGTGTTATCGATCGGTTGTGTGGTGATCATCATTGCCGCTAACATCGTCGGGCTGGGTATGGCGGCCTGATTGCGAAGAGTAATGCTGTCTTTATGCAGGAAGGGCCTGAATAACAGGCCCTTAGCGTTAGCAAAGATGCGGTCAGATCGTGCGCGCTCAGGGAACACGATCAGATCGGAAAGACGCAAAAGCCGCCATCCATGGCATGCTCTACCCGCACAATTACGCACCTCATCCCTGAGGTGCGCCCGTTACCGGGCCAACGCTCTGCGTTGTTCAAAAACGCTCCCGGCGTTTTTAATACGCACCTCATCCCTGAGGTGCGCCCGTTACCGGGCCAGCGCTCTGCGTTGTTCAAAAACGCTCCCGGCGTTTTTAGTACGCACCTCATCCCTGAGGTGCGCCCGTTACCGGGCCAGCGCTCTGCGTTGTTCAAAAACGCCTGGCGTTTTTGTCCATGGTGCGGGACGCTTTCCTCTTCTGACCGTGTTCCCTGCGCTTTGTAGCATGTGCATTGCTGCTCATTCATTGCGGCAATCTCAGTGCGCTAAATTGTTTGCCGCAAGGGTGTTGAATGGGTCTCCAACACAGGCCCTTTTTATTCAGACTCGGCACTTTTCAAAACCTGCCGTGGCGCAATAAATCGCTGACGCCAGGCGCTGGGCGTTAAACCGGTATCACGGGTGAAGACCACCGAGAAATAGTTACTGTCATCAAAGCCGCAGCGGGCGGCAACCTCACTAATCAGGCAATCCTGAGTGCGCAGCAGATATTTTGCCTGGCAGAGCTGCAACTGGCGCAGGTAATGACCAATGGTCATTCCGGTCTGCTGACGAAAAAGCTGCCGCAGCGCCCGCTCACTGAGCTGATTCTGCTGACAAAATGCCGCCAGATCGAAGGGACGGGCAAGGGCACCCTGCAAGGCTGACATTAGCAGATCGAGCTGTTCCCCCTCCGGCAATGCCCAGGGGCGATCGGCAGCGTAACCATGGCGGCGCAGAATCAATGCCAGCTGTAAAAACAGTGCCTCAGAGAGCTGCACTGACAGCGGATCGCTTTTGCGGCTTTCACGCTCCAGCTGGCTGATAACACCACGGGCCAGTGACATGCCGCGCGTGGTCAGACGCCAGCAGCTGGGCGAGTCCGGTCCCTGTTGTGGCAGGAGCTGATTCCAGTCAAGGCTAAGGCCAAAGCGGTCACGGCAGTAGAGGATATTATCCAGCACCAGATTGTTGACGCTATCGTAGCTATGGCAGTCACTGTCGCGGATATAAAAAACATCGCCGCAGGTTATCAGCCAGGGACGATCATTGAGGACATGCAGGCCGTTACCGCGCCAGACAATCACGATTTCGCTGAATTCGTGTTGATGGGGCGGAAAGGAGGGTTGGGGCATCCTTTCGGCAACCGCCACCGGTAAACTGGCGGCGGGAAAATAGTCATCCCGACTGAGTATCAACGCCATACTTTGCTCCTTTACAACATCTGCTGGCGCTCCGCTCGCGGTGCGCAGCCAAATTCGCGCCTGAACAGGGTTGAGAAATGGTTACTGTCACCAAATCCACACTGGAAGGCGATATCGGTAATTCGCATATCACTGTGACGCAGCAGATGACGAGCCTGTAACAGCCGCAAACGGTTCAGATAGCGCTGCGGCGTACTGCCGGTTTGCTGTTTCATCTGCCGATGCAGGGTTCGCAGTGACAGGGAGAAGCGATCAGCCAGCTCCTCCCAGACAATCTCGTCACTGTAATGGTCGCCGAGCCAGTCGAGCAGGCGATGCAACCGTGCCTCCTGATCCTGACTCTGCCCGTCAATACAGGCTTCACGCAGCAGCACCAGCAACTGTAAAAAGAGCTGTTCCTGGTGCGCCTGTTTCTCCAGCGACCAGGTATCGTCCTGCTGCATTTTCGCTGTCACGCTCAGCGCCTGCGCCATTACTTTATGATTGATACGCCAGTGAGAGGTATATTGCCCGTCCTGATCGCAGGGCAACAAAGCCTGCAGCCCGGAGAGAAAGCGAAACGCGCCGGGACTGCGATAAAGCACATTGGTCAGGCAAAGATTGTCGGTCTGCTCATAGAGATGACGATCGTGATCGCGCACAAAGCAGACACAGCCCGCACATAGCGTCTGCGGCTGACCATTAAACACATGAATGCCGGAGCCTTGCTCCACCAGTACAATCTCATGAAAATCATGATGATGTTCCGGAAAAGCTGCCTGCGGTATGCGGGGTTCAATCGCTATCGCGTAATCGCCTTCGGGAAAAAAATCTGCACTGTGCAATATGGTCATCGTCGTCTCTCGCTGCTTAACAAAACCGTAACGCAGTCTAATCAGGACGCTGTTACCTTACCTTGAATTTTCAGCTGGACTCAGCAGGAATCATGCTGATTTTTCAAGAAATCCCTGGCAGTTAACAGATTTGCGGCAGGGGTCACATCGCCTCTGCTGCCATCTCTGTGATCTCTCTCACGAAGTTCTTTGCCCATCTGCCAGCCACTAACGCCTGTTGGCATTCTCGGGAAGGTGACGACCAGGCAAGATTTTTACTCTGTGACCACTTAATCACAGGGAAAAGTCGCCATGACCAGGAGAAACATTGTTGCTATCGATCTCGGCGCATCCAGCGGACGGGTTATGCTCGCCAGCTGGGATGCCGCGCAGCGCCAGCTGGCACTGCGTGAGGTCCGGCGCTTTAAAAATAAGCGCCAGCGTCGTGCCGGTTATGACTGCTGGGATCTGTCTATGCTGGAGCAGGAGATACGCGCCGGGCTGGCTCAGTTAGATGATGAAGGCATCGTCCCTGACAGTATCGGCATCGACACCTGGGGTGTTGATATGGTGCTGCTGGATGCAGAGGGTGAGCCGGTGGGTGAAGCGGTCAGCTATCGTGATGCGCGCACGCATGGCCTGATGGAGCAGGCGCAGCACGAGCTCAGCCGTAGCGCCATTTATGCCCGAACCGGCATTCAGTTTCTGCCGTTCAATACACTCTATCAGATGCGCGCTCTGCATCAGCAGCAGCCCGACTGGCAGGCCCGCGTGGCGCATGCGTTGATGATACCTGACTACCTGCATTATCGCCTGACCGGTAATCTCAACTGGGAATACACCAACGCGACCACCACGCAAATGCTCAATATTCACAGCGGTGAGTGGGATCGCGATTTGCTCGCCTGGGCGGGCGTTGATGCGCGATGGTTTGGCCAGCCGCAGGCACCAGGCAATACCGTCGGTCACTGGATCAATCGCGCAGGCACGGCGGTTCCGGTGATCGCCGTCGCCACTCACGACACGGCCAGCGCAGTTCTTGCAACGCCGCTGATGCAGGACGACGCCGCCTATCTTAGCTCGGGTACCTGGTCGTTGATGGGCTTCGAAAGTCTGCAGCCCTATGCCTGCGATACTGCACTGCGCGCCAACATCACCAACGAAGGCGGCGCAGAGGGGTATCGCGTACTGAAAAACATCATGGGGCTGTGGCTGTTGCAGCGAATCTGCAGCGAACTGCAGATTGACGATCTCAGCATGCTGATTGAAGAGACAGCCCGTCAGCCCGCCTGTGTTTCACTCATCAGTCCCAATGATGCGCGTTTCATCAATCCAGACAGCATGGTCAATGAGATTCAGAACGCCTGCGCAGAGCAGGGCATGCCGGTGCCACAATCTGCCGCTGCGCTGGCTCGCTGCATATTTGATAGCCTGGCGCTGCTCTACCGTGAAGTAATCCAGGAGCTGGCTCAGTTGCGCGGCAAGCCTTTCAGCCAGTTGCACGTGGTGGGAGGCGGCAGCCAGAACCACTTTCTTAATCAGCTCTGCGCCGATGCCTGCCAGATCCCGGTCCTGGCAGGCCCGGTTGAAGCCTCCACGCTGGGTAACGTTGGTTGCCAGCTGATTGCACTGGGCGAGCTGACCGATGTGGCTGATTTCCGCTGCAGCGTCATTAACAACTTCCCACTCGAAAAATTCGAACCGCAAACACACAGCGTCTTCAGTGCCAGTCAGGCACGCTTCGCGACGCTGAGTCAACCCGCTAAGGAACCCGCTTATGACTAAGCAGATTGAACAGGCTTTTGAACTGGCTAAACAACGCTACGCTGAAAATGGGGTTGATGTTGAGCAGGCCATCCGCCAGCTGGATCGCATTCCGATCTCCATGCACTGCTGGCAGGGTGATGATGTCCGGGGATTTGAGAACCCCCAGGGCGCACTGACCGGCGGCATTCAGGCGACCGGTAACTACCCAGGACGGGCACGGAATGCCAGTGAACTACGCAGTGATATCGACAAGGCTATGTCGCTGATTCCTGGCGCTAAACGCCTGAACCTGCACGCTATCTACCTTGAAAGCGACAAGCCGGTGGACAGGGATGCCATTGAACCTGCCCATTTTGCCAATTGGGTCGCCTGGGCCAAAGAGAATAAGCTGGGCCTCGATTTTAACCCAAGCTGCTTCTCGCATCCAAAGAGCGCTGATGGCTTTACGCTATCGCACAGTGATAAAACCGTCCGTCAGTTCTGGATCGACCACTGCAAAGCGAGTCGCCGCATCTCCGCTTCATTTGGTGAGCAGCTTGGCACCCCCTCAATGATGAATATCTGGGTGCCGGACGGTATGAAAGATATCACCGTGGATCGGCTTGCCCCGCGTGAGCGCCTGATGAGTGCGCTGGATGAAATCATCTCAGAAAAAATCAACCCGCAGCATCATATCGATGCGGTTGAGAGCAAGCTGTTTGGCATAGGCGCTGAGAGCTACACCGTAGGTTCTAATGAGTTTTATCTTGGCTATGCCGCCAGTCGCCAGACGGCGCTGTGCCTGGATGCAGGACATTTCCATCCCACTGAAGTGATTTCCGACAAAATTTCCGCCGCCATGCTCTATGTGCCGCGCCTGCTGCTGCACGTCAGCCGTCCGGTGCGCTGGGATAGCGACCATGTTGTGCTGCTGGATGATGAGACCCAGGCTATCGCCAGTGAGATTGTCCGTCACCAGCTGTTCGACAAAGTGCATATCGGCCTCGACTTCTTCGACGCCTCAATTAACCGTATTGCCGCCTGGGTTATCGGCACCCGTAATACCAAAAAAGCGCTGCTGCGTGCCTTACTGGAGCCAACCGACCGCTTACGGCAGGCCGAGAACAGCGGCGATTACACCGCGCGGCTTACCCTGCTGGAAGAGCAAAAATCACTGCCATGGCAGGCGGTCTGGGAAGCGTGGTGCCTGCGCCATGACGTCCCGGCTGATGCCAGCTGGTTAGGCGATGTCCGTCATTATGAACAACAGATCTTGAGCCAACGTTAAGGATTTCACTATGCAAAGCATTCTTTCTTCCGGATTTGTTAAGGGAATGGTCAAAGCGACCAGCGACATGTGGCTCAAGGGCTGGGACGAACGTAACGGCGGTAACGTCAGCCTCCGTCTGCTGGAGGAGGAGGTTAAGCCCTTCGCCACCGATTTCTATAAGGAGCCGCGTTGCATTGAGCTGACACAGCCAGCGCCAGCGCTGGCGAATGACTGGTTTCTGGTAACCGGGTCAGGTAAATTCATGCGCAACGTCCAGTTGGATCCGGCGGATTGTCTGGCACTGCTGCAGGTGGATGACAAGGGACTTTCCTATAAAATTCACTGGGGCCTGTCGAATGGCGGTTTGCCCACCTCTGAGCTGGCATCACACTTTCAGTCTCATGCGGTACGTAAAGCCGTCAGCAAAGGCGCAGATCGGGTGATAATGCACTGCCATGCGACCAACTTTATGGCTCTGAGTTACGTGGTTGAGATGGACTCTGCACGCTTTACCCGTTTGCTGTGGGAAGGCAGTACCGAATGTCTGGTGGTCTTCCCGGATGGCGTGGGTGTGCTGCCATGGATGGTTCCTGGCACCGATGAAATCGGCACTGCGACTGCCGGACAGATGCAGTCTCACACCCTGGTGATGTGGCCATTCCACGGCGTCTTTGGCACAGGCCCGACACTCGATGAAACCTTTGGTCTGATTGATACGGCGGAAAAATCGTCAGAAGTGATCGTCAAAGTGCTTTCAATGGGCGGAATTCGCCAGAGCATCACCACCGAACAGCTGATTGCCTTGGGTGAGCGCTTTGGCGTGAAGCCGTGGCAACCGGCGCTGGATGTGGGGCCAGCCAATGCTGCGTAAAGCCTTTGTGATGCAGGTGAATGCCGACTGTCATGCAGAGTATGAGCGTCGTCACTCCCCAATCTGGCCTGAACTGGCTGAGACGCTGAAAGCACACGGCGCGCATAACTATGCCATCTGGCTGGACGCAGAGCGGAGTCTGCTGTTCGCCAGCGTTGAGATTGAATCTGAAGCACGCTGGGAAGCGGTGGCAAAAACCGAGGTGTGTCAGCGCTGGTGGGCATCAATGAAAGATGTGATGCCGTCTAATGCGGATAACAGCCCGATCAGTCAGTCATTGAAACCAGTGTTCTTTCTGGAATAAAGCAGGGAAAGGGCGGCATCGCCGCCCTGATACTCTAACGCTTAGCCTGACACAAGCCGGTCAGCGTTGGCCACATGGCCATCAGCGTATCAATAATACCCTCAAGATCGTCACGCTCTGCGCCTTCGCGCGCGCGCACTGACATGCCCTGCAGCATACAACTCAGATAACGTGACAGCGCCGGAATATTTACTGCCGCACTCAGTTCGCCATGTCGCTGGCGCGCCAGCAAAAAATCACTCAGCACATGCTCCTGCGACTGATGTTGCTGTTGTAGCATGGCGGCAATCTCTGCCGACGCCGCCGACAGGGCAGTTGAGGTGCAGATAAAGAAGCACCCACCGGGAGAGTCACGTTCGGTAAAACAGGCTGCAGTAGAGCGGAAATAGGCTTCAATGGCCCGATCCACCGGTAACTGATCATCGCCTAATGCCGCTTTACGCCATGCGCTGAACTTCTCTACATAACGCTCCATCGCTGCGCGAAATAGTCCCTCTTTATTCACAAATTCTGCGTAGAGGGTTGGCGCTTTTGCGCCGGTTGCGGCGACCAGATCGGCGAGAGAGGTTCCCTCGTAACCGTGCGTCCAGAACAGGGTCAGAGCTTTATCAAGCGCGGCTTCGCGATCGAACACTTTGGGTCGGCCGCGGCATTTTTTTACATCGCAATCCTGAACCTGACTCATACACCCTCTCAGACAGTAAAACATCTTATTAAATTACCGATCATTATAAAAATGTGCAAGGTCCATTAAAAACGTCACCCACAAGCGTTGTCATTTTGTGCGTCGGCGCAATCTTACCGCCCCTATGGTTAAGTCAGAAAAGGGGCTGAAGCCCATAATCACGCCACATCACGAATAAAATAACGCTCATTAAATAAATATTGACGACGAATCGGATCAGAGTCTATCATTTATTTAACGTTCGTTAATTAAACGACGACAACTTGACTCAGACCATCCGAATTCAAATACCGAATAGAGAGAATTTTATGAAAACCATCAAAACTACTTTGGCAGCACTGCTACTGACTACCCTGACCTTTGGCGCTTATGCCGCTGATCTCGTGACCAGTGAGCCGTCTAATCAGCAGCCAGTAGGCACCATCTCAGTACAAGGTGGCACCAACCTGACTTCCCTTGAATCACAGCTGAGTGCCAAAGCTGATGAAGCCGGTGCGAAATCATTCCGCATCACCTCAACCAGCGGCCAGAATAAACTGCACGGCACGGCTGTGATTTATCAGTAATTTGGTTTCAACAGATGAAGTGAGAAGGGGTTCGTTATGAAACGTATCAATATGATGGTCGCGGCGGCGGTGCTAAGTGGCCTCTCCTTTGCCAGCGTGGCGGCCCAACAGGTAAGCAGCACCCCGCTGGATCAGCAAAAAATCGGTGTCATCAGCGCAACGGGCAGCACGAATCTGACCTCGCTGGAGCAGCAGCTGTCAGAGAAGGCCAGCGATGTCGGCGCAAAGTCTTTCCGCATCACTTCGACCTCTGGCAGCAACAACCTGCATGGCACAGCCGTTTTTTATAAGTAACAGGCGCTATAAATAATCATAAAAAGGCTTCAGATAAACCTACTTATCTGAAGCCTTTTTTATTTAGTACCGCGCTGATTATCCGTTACTGCGTAACTGCGGATAGCGTCGGAAAATATAAACACACCACAGCAACGCCACCAGACCAATCATCCCGCCGACATTCCCCACTTCAGCCATGCCCAGATGGAGACTGACCTGGTTACCCAGCAGCGCGCCCGCGCCAATACCAATATTGTAGATACCGGACATCAGCGACATTGCAACATCCGTGGCATCTGGTGCCAGCGAGAGTACCCGCACCTGCATACCCAGCCCGATCATCATCATCGCCACTCCCCAGACAACGCACAGCGTGGAGATAGCTGCAGGGCGGACGGCGGCAAAGATCAGCAGGCCCATGCAAAGGGTGATCAGCGCAATGGCAGCAATCAGCAGGGCGGAAGGAAATTTGTTACCCAGCGTACTGAAGAGCAGGCTGCCGATAATGCCCGCTGAACCAAACAGCAGCAGCAGCAGGGTTGTGAAATTGCCGCTGGCGTGCGCGACGGTCTGCATAAATGGCTCGATATAGCTGTAGGCGGTGTAATGCGCGGTCACCACCAGCGTCACCAGCAGATACATGCTGACCAGCGCCGGACGACGAAACAGCATCGGGACGCTGCTCAGCGAACCGGTATGCTCACTCGGCAAGCGTGGCAGAATACGTACCAGCATGATCATCAGCACCAGAGCCGAAAGCCCAATTGCGCCGAAAGTGGTGCGCCAGCCAAGATACTGTCCCACTACGCGGCCAATCGGCACGCCCAGCACCATCGCCAGCGCGGTACCGGTCGCCAGCATACTCAGCGCCTGGGTTTTTTTACCCGCCGGGGCAACACGAATCGCCAGCGAGGCGGTGATCGACCAGAACACCGCATGAGACAGGGCGATGCCGACGCGCGATACCATCAGCGACCGGAAATCCCAGGCGACGGTCGAAAGTATGTGGCTGACGATAAAAATCAGGAACAACACGCCCAGCAGCAGCCGTCGCTCAATGTTGCGGGTCAGCAGCATCAGCGGCAGTGAAAGCAGTGCGACTACCCAGGCGTAGATGGTCAGCATGATCCCGACATCAGCCGTCTGCATTGAAAAGTCAGCAGCGATATCGGACAACAGGCCAACCGGCACGAACTCGGTGGTATTGAAGACAAATGCGGCGATGGCCAGCAATACCACGCGTAGCCAGGCAGTTTTACGTGAAACAGTTGTTGGTTGCATGAGGAGTCAAGTCAGTCAGTACAGCGAAATCGGATGTGGCAGAAACATCCAGTGAAAGTGACCTGCGTCACAAATTACTGACCATTGTAGTGAATAAAGCGGGAAGCGAAACCTTATAAATGCCTTTTATTGCTGATTTTTAATTATCTCCCTGTCACAGGGCGATAGCCTGAGGTTATCAGGAGCGAAGAGGTGCAATCATCATTCAGAGCAGCGGGTTACCCTCAGGCAGGATGTCATGGAACAGCACAGCGGGAAGCGTTTCACCTCTGGGCTGTCCGTTTGATTAACGCGATGGCGTAGTATGTTTCAGGGCCACACTAAGCTGACTGGCCTGCGGGTCGCTGTGATTAAGCGGACAGCAGTTTTCGCAGCCGATGGCTCCCGCATAATATTTTTTTGCCTGCAGAATGGCGGCATTCACATGATAAAAACTGCCCAGAAACAGTCGGTTATCCATGTCAGGAAGATGGGGGCAGCCCGCGGCATGAACAACATGATTATCGTTATATCCCGATTGTTTATTAACGTAGTAGTAGAGAGCCACAGGCGGTCCTTGTTGCCGTGTTAAAAGGCAAAGCAGATGAATTATTACAATAAAAAGGATTATAGCGGGAAAAGCACGTTTTGTTTGTTATGGATCTGAAGGGAATGTTCAGCATGATAAGCTGCCAGGCCCGCTGGAGAGGTCGGAGCCTGGCTCGGGAGAAAACGGTCAGAGTCTTTTTCTATGCAGACGCGAGGCAACCAGCAGCGCCAGGATCAGCAGAACGCTGATAAACAGCGTGATTCCGCTCCAGCCAAAATTATGCCAGAACAGACCGCCCAGCGTGCCCGCCACGCTGGAACCCACGTAGTAACTGAACAGATAGAGCGAGGAAGCCTGCCCACGCGCCCGGCGTGCACGGGGACCAATCCAGCCGCTGGCGACCGCATGAGCGGCAAAAAAACCGGCGGTGAACAGCATCATTCCAGGCAGAATCAGCCAGAGCGAGTTAAAGGCAGTGACCAGCAAACCCAGCAGCATGATGGCTGTTGCGCCCAGCATCACCGGCCCGCGTCCCAGACGACTGGTCAGCGCACCCGCTTTAGGTGAACTCCATGAGCCGGTGAGATAGACCACTGATAACAGACCCACCACGGCCTGGCTGAGATGCCAGGGCGCATCCAGTAAACGGTAGCCAATATAGTTAAACAGGGTGACGAAGGCACCCATCAGCAGAAAGCCTTCGGCAAACAGCCAGGGCAGGCCCGGATCGCGCCAGTGCAGCCGGAAGTTAATCAGCAGATTACGCGGACGCAGCGTGATGGGGCGGAAATGACGCGATGCAGGCAGGATCTTCCAGAACATCAGCGCTGAGGCCAGCGAAAAACAGCCAATCACCGCCACGGCGATGCGCCAGGAGAAGAGGTCGGTCAGGACACCGCTTAACAGACGCCCGCTCATCCCGCCAATTGAGTTACCGCTGATATACAACCCCATTGAAAAGGCGACGACCCGCGCATCCATCTCCTCGCTAAGATAGGTCATACCGACCGCCGCAACACCGCTGAGCGACAGTCCCATCAGCGCCCGCATAATCAGAATGCCGTGCCAGCTGGTCATGGTGGCGGAGATCAGCGTGCAGATGGCCGCCAGCATCAGAGCGGTCACCATTACCGATTTGCGCCCGATAGCATCAGAGAGCGGCCCGGTCACCAGCAGACCCAGCGCCATCAGGCCGGTAGAGATAGAGAGCGACAGGCTGCTGGTCGCCGGAGAAACACCAAACTGCTGTGACAGCACCGGCAGAATCGGCTGCACGCAGTAGAGCAGGGCAAACGTCGCCAGCCCCGCAGAGAAAAGCGCCAGCGTGACGCGCATAAAAGCGGGTGTTCCCCGCCGGATATGACCTGCTGCGGCAACGGACTCCTGCGGTTCAGCCACCGCTTTCTCATCCACTGTGGCCTGTATTGAGCGACTCACACATCTTCCTCTCAGTCTGAAAACCTGTCGTCAGCATAGGAAAGTGGCATTATGTTGTCTAATATATTAATAATCTCAAATAAGACGTTTAAAATATGAATATCGAACTGCGTCATCTGCGCTACTTCATTGCGGTGGCGGAAGAGCTCCATTTCGGGCGGGCAGCCCAGCGTCTGAATATTTCCCAACCGCCGCTCAGCCAGCAGATTATTCAGCTGGAGGCGGAGACCGGCGCAAGGCTGTTTACCCGTAACAACCGCAGCGTGCAGCTGACCGCCGCCGGCCATCAGTTGCTGAGCGATGCCCGGGCGATACTGTTGCAGGTTGAGCAGGCTGCCGATCGCGCTTCCCGGTTACATCGTGGCGAAGAGGGAGAGCTGCGGATCGGCTTTACCTCATCGGCTCCGTTTACCGCCGTGGTTTCTGATGCGCTGTTCCAGTTTCGTCAGCGCTGGCCGCAGGTGCATATTCAGATGCAGGAGATCAACACTCGCCAGCAACTGGCACCGTTACATGACGGACGGCTCGATCTCGGCGTGATGCGCAACACGCCGCTGCCCGCCGACCTGCGTCATCAGCTGCTACTGAGCGAGCCGCTCTATGCCGTGGTGCACAAGGCGCATCTGCTGGCTGAGGCTGAAAAGATCTCTGTGACGGCGCTGGCGGCTGAACCCTTTGTCTTTTTCGATCCTCAGGGCGGAACCGCGCTCTATAGCGATATTCTGGCATTGCTGCACCGCTACCACATCAAGCCTTACATCACCCAGGAAGTGGGTGAGGCGATGACCATCCTGGGGCTGGTGGCAACCGGTTTAGGCGTTTCCATTCTGCCCGCCTCCTTTCGCCGGGCACGGCTGGCCGATTTGGTCTGGCTGCCCTTAACGGAAGAGGATGCGATTTCAGAACTCTGGCTGGTCTGGTCAGCCGGACGCGAAATAAATGCGCAGATGGAGAATATGATGGCGTTGCTGCGTGAAAACCACGCCTGAAGCGAGCGTGACACAGCATCAATCTGTGCGATAAATCACATTTCTAATCAAATATTTGACGCTGTCGCCTGATCTGCCTCACCATGGCGCATGTTTATTTAGAAGCGCGAAAATAACCGGGAGCAGGGTTGTGAATCCGGACAGTCAACCTGGCCACATTGACCAGATCAAGCAGACTAATGCAGGTGTCGTATATCGATTAATTGACCGTTACGGTCCCATTTCGCGTATCGAACTTTCCCGCCGTGCCCAGCTTGCTCCGGCCAGCATAACCAAAATTGTGCGCGAGATGCTGGATGCGCATCTGGTGCAGGAGACTGAGTTTCAGGATCCCGGCAGCCGTGGCCGTCCGGCCATTGGCCTGATACTGGATACCGACGCCTGGCACTATCTGGCGATTCGTCTGCATCGCGGTGCCATGACCTTTACGTTGCGCGATCTCAGCAGCCGTGAGCTGGCAGAAGAGAGTCTCCCTCTGCCGGATGAAGCTGCTCAGCCCTTACTGACCTCGCTGATTGACCAGGTCGATGCTTTCTTTATTCGTCATCAGAAGAAGCTGGAGCGTCTCACGGCCATCGCCATTACGCTGCCGGGGCTGATCAACGCGGCATCAGGCGTGGTGCATCGGCTGCCGGGTTATCAGGTACGCGATATGCCGCTGGGCGATGCGCTGGCGGCGCGAACCGGCTTACCGGTGTTTGTGCAGCATGACATTTCAGCCTGGACGCTGGCGGAGTCGCTGTTTGGTGCTTCCCGGGGCGCGCAGGATGTGATTCAGATTGTGATTGATGAAACCGTGGGGGCTGGCGTCATCAGTGGCGGTCAGCTACTGCATAAAAGTGGCCGGGCGCTGGTTGAGATTGGCCATACTCAGATCGACCCTTATGGCCAGCAGTGCTATTGCGGGAATCATGGCTGTCTGGAGACGGTAGCCAGCACCGGCAGTTTGCTGGCGCTGGCGGCGCAGCGTCTGCCTGCCCAGCCTGACAGTCTGCTCAATAACCAGCCGCTGACGCTGACTTCACTGTGTGCGGCCGCGCAGTCGGGTGATCGTCTGGCGCGTGACACCATTGCCAGCGTCGGGCATCACGTTGGGCGGATCCTGGCAATGATGGTCAACATTTTTAATCCACAACATATTCTTATCGGTTCTCCTCTCAATGCCGCCGCTGATGTGCTGTTTCCCGCAGTGCGCAACACTATTCTGCAGCAGTCACTGCCTGCCTACAGTGCTGGTATTCAGCTGGCACCTACTGAATTCAGCGAGCCTGGAACGCTGGGCGGAGCCGCGTTGATCAAAGATGCGCTCTACAACGGACACCTGTTAGTGAAACTGTTGCAAGGTTAAGCAGGCCTGAACTTGCGCTAACGCAATCTGTTCTCATCCTCCATTCCTTAAAATGCCGGTTCGCAGCAAGGTTAATCACCGATTAACCGCAACGGTTCGAGAGGAGAAGTTGAGTGAACAGACTATTTGTTACCGGCACCGACACCGCAGTAGGCAAAACGGTAGTGTCCCGCGCACTGTTACAAAGTTTTATCGAGACCGGACAGAGTGCTGTGGGCTTCAAGCCCGTCGCGCGCTGTGCTGTCAAAACCGCGGATGGCCTGCGTAACAAAGATGCACAGGTTCTGCAAAGCGCGTCGTCAATCGACCTGGCATACCAGGCGATCAATCCGCTGGCTTTCCAGGAAGAGGAGATCTGCACCCATCCGGGGCAGATTATCGATTACGGATTGCTGACCCGGGGATTAACCAGCCTGACGCAGCAGGCCGATCGGGTGGTTGTTGAGGGCACAGGTGGCTGGCGCAGCCTGATGAACGACGGACGTCCGCTCTCCTGCTGGGTCGTTGAGCAGCAATTGCCGGTGGTACTGGTGGTCGGCATCCAGTCGGGCTGTATCAGTCACGCCCTGTTAACCGCAGAAGCGATAGCGCAGGATGGACTGCCACTGGTGGGCTGGGTGGCCAATCGCATCAATCCGGGACTGGCGCAGTACAGCGACATTATTGAGATTCTGCGTGAAAAAATTAGTGCGCCGCTACTCGGCGAGCTGCCTTATCTGCCGCGTGCAGAACAGCGTGATCTGACCTCTTACATCGATATTTCTCTGCTGGAGCAGAACAATCTGCACGCTGTGAGTGCAAAGATCGCCTGATTATGAAACAAACTAAGTCATCTGAGTCGGCAATGAGCCTAAAGTTTCAGGCTTGTTGTCGGCTGTCTTTAACTATTTCCATTTAGAATTGAAAGACCTGGATCGGATATCGCGAAACCCTGACGTCATGGCGCAGAAAATGCATTAACTCCGCTTATCACACTGAGCTGGAGCCCCATCATGTCGCACTCGCACGAGAAAGGTTTGTTATATGGGCTTGAAGCCCGCATTGGCCCCATCCCGGCGTTCTTTGCCGCGCTGCAACATCTGCTGGCCAGCGTGGTGGGCATTATCACACCCCCCCTGATTATTGGCTCGGTTCTGGGATTGCAGGCCTATATTCCTTATCTGATTAGCATGTCGCTGTTCGTCTCCGGCTTAGGCACGTTTATGCAGGCCAGACGTTTTTATGGCGTCGGGGCGGGCATGATCTGCCTGCAGGGTACCAGTTTCGCATTTCTGGGCGTGATTCTCTCCGGTGGCCTGATGGTAAAAGGGCGCGGCGGTTCGCCCGAAGAGATTATGGCGATGCTGTTTGGCTGCAACCTGGCGGCGGCGCTGATCCCGGTTCTGATCAGTCGCTGCGTCGGCACGCTGCGCAAAGTGCTGACACCAGTGGTAACCGGTACGGTAATAACCCTGATAGGCATCAGCCTGATAAAAGTCAGCATCACTGACTGGGCGGGTGGTCACAACGCCACAGATTTTGGCTCGCCGGGGAATCTGGCGCTGGGTGCGTTGACGCTGCTGGTGATCGTGGCGCTGAACCGCTCGCGTAACCGCTGGGCGCGACTGGTGGCGGTAGTGGCCGGCATCGCGGTGGGATGTATTGCAGCAGCCTTAACCGGTCATCTGCAACTCAGGGCCGCGCCGGAGAGCAGCTGGCTGGTGTTGCCTGCTTTCTTCCGGTTTGGTTTCGCCTTTGACTGGACCATTTTTCTGCCGATTGCGCTGGTGTCTGTGATTGCGGTGATTGAAGCGGTCGGGGATCTCACCGCTAACTGCCTGATTTCCCGGCAGCCAATCACTGGTAAACCTTTTCAGCAGCGGTTGCAGGGCGGCCTTGTTGCCGACGGCCTGAGCTGCGTGCTGGCCGCGGTCTTCTCCGCATTTCCAAACACCACCTTCGCGCAGAACAATGGCGTGATCCAGATGACCGGCGTCGCCAGTCGTTATGTCGGTATGCTTCTGGGGATTATGCTGGCGCTGCTGGGGCTCTTTCCCTATGTTGGGTCGCTGTTGCAGCAGATTCCGCCACCCGTACTGGGTGGAGCGACAGTGGTGATGTTTGGCAGTGTAGTCGCTGCCGGTATCCGGGTAATGACCCAGACGCCGCTGGGTCGCCGCGAGATGCTGATTGTCGCGATCTCATTCGGGATTGGTCTGGGGGTGGAAGCGGTGCCGGAGGTGCTGAAGCAGTTCCCGCCGCTGATTAACCATTTATTTGGTCACGCAGTGACAACCGGCGGCATTCTGGCGATTGTGCTCAATCTGGTCCTGCCAGACGAGGCACCTGCGGTGGCAGAGGTGGAGGCGGAAACGCTCACGGAGAGCTAAAAGCTAAAAAGCCGTTAAATGCAGAAGGGCCGATGTTGTCCTTACAGACAACGCAGAAATTCAAAGCGATGGGAGCATACGCCAGTAGCAAAGTATAGCGGGCCAGGGATGGCGGGTTTTGCGTCTTTGCGGCGGGCGTATGCTCCCTGAGCCATTACCTGAAATACCAGAAAGAATGGTCCCATGTAGCCCGTAAACTGATTCGCTATAAGACCGAGTCTGCGAAGGGAACCGGATCAGATCGGAAAGACGCAAAAGAGTCATCCCTGACTGCTCGACCCGCGCGATTACGCACCTCATCCATGAGGTGCGCCCGTAGCCGGGCCAACGCGTTGCGTTGTTCAAAAACGCTCCCGGCGTTTTTGTCCATGGCGCGGGACGCTTTCCTCTTCTGACCCGGTTCCCTGCGCATTAAACTTTTGTATTGCTGTCAGTTTCACCCGGATTAGGGTTTCTCTGCGATTGAAAGGGCCATGGCGGCCCTTTCGTCTGACTGCACTATGGATTCAGACGACGACGGGTACGACCCGAGCTGAGATAATCCGCGATATAATCCTGCGAAATTTCCCCGCTGTAGCGCCCCTCTTCATCAACAATCGGCATCCAGACCGTGTTGTGCTCATAGAGTTTCGACAACACCACTCGCAGGTTCTCTTCGGCTTTACCGGTCACCTTAAAGGTATGCAGCTTCTCTTCACAGCGGCCGCTAACGTTACGCGCCTCACGACGCTTCACGAAGCCCAGCGGTTTGCCATCCTCATCAACAACGGTAATCGACCGCATGTCGTTATCATCCATCATGCCAAAGGCTTCATCCAGCGGCGTCGAGCGGCGCACGGTGATGGTCGGCTGCTGATCGGTTACGTCACCCGCCTGCACCAGTAACAGACGCTTAAGCGTGCGGTCCTGACCGACAAACGAGCCAACGAAATCATTGGCTGGCGTCGCGAGCAGTTCATCCGGACTGGCGCATTGCACGATCCTGCCCTGACCAAATACCGCGATGCGATCGCCGAGTTTCAGCGCCTCATCGATGTCGTGACTCACCAGCATCACGGTTTTCTTAAGCTGACGCTGCATGTCGAGAAACTCGTTCTGAATCACTTCACGGTTAATCGGGTCGACAGCACCAAACGGCTCATCCATCAGCAATACCGGTGGATCCGCCGCCAGCGCACGAATGACGCCGATACGCTGCTGCTGACCGCCAGACATCTCACGCGGATAGCGGTGCAGGAACTTTTTAGGGTCCAGTGCCACCATGCTCATTAATTCCGTGGCGCGCTCATGACACTGCTTCTTATTCCAGCCCAGCATGCGTGGCACAACGGTAATGTTCTCTTCGATAGTCATGTTGGGAAACAGGCCAATCTGCTGGATCACATAGCCAATGTTGCGGCGCAGGGTGGTGGTGTCCTGAGTACTGGTATCTTCGCCATTGATCAGGATCCGACCACTGGTGGCCGGAATCAGACGGTTAATCATCTTCAGCGTGGTGGTTTTGCCGCAGCCTGATGGCCCCAACAACACGCACATCTCACCGGCTGGCACATGCAGGCTGACGTTATCGACGGCTTTATTAGTCATGCCGTTTTTCTGGGTAAAGGTTTTCGTCAGGTTTTCCAGCGTAATCATTATCGAATCCCCTTTGGAGTCAGCGCCTGCTGCAAACGGTGCAGCAGCCAGTCAAGAAAAATAGCCAGCAGACAGATCATCAATGCGCCGGCAATTAACATACGAATATCACTGCCACTGATACCATCCAGCAGCAGCTGGCCCAGACCGCCCGCGCCAATCACGGCGGCAATCGCCATCACGCCAACGTTCATCACCACAGCGGTTCGGATGCCACCAAAAATCACCGGTAGCGCCATCGGGATTTCAACCCAGCGCAGACGCTGCCAGAAGGTCATGCCAATGCCGCGACCCGCTTCACGCAGACCGTCCGGCAGATTCTCCAGCGCGGTATGGGTATTACGCACAATCGGCAGCAGCGAGTAGAGGAACACGGCGGTAATGGCTGGCAGCGCACCGATGCCCTGACCGATCAGCGAAAACAGCGGGATCATCAGACCAAACAGCGCAATGGTCGGGATAGTCAGTACTACGGTAGCGATACCGAGAATCGGCGTTGCTAACCATCTGACGCGCACGATCAGAATGCCCAGCGGCACGCCAATCACAATGGCCAGACCGACCGCAACCAGCACCAGCCAGCTGTGCTGCCAGCTCAGAGTGAGCAGGGTGCTCCAGTTATCCATGATGTAGTGAAGGGTATCCACAGTGCCTCCTTACAGCATGTTTTTGGATTGAAGGAAATCACGTGCCACTTTTTCCGGTGACTGATGATCGATATCGACCCGCTTGTTCAGCTCGGTAATCGCCTCATTGGTGATCTGTGCAGAGAGCTGATTAAGGGCACTATCCAGCCCTGGATGACTCGCCAGCACATCCTGACGCACGACCGGCGTCACGTTGTAGCTCGGGAAGAAGTGTTTATCATCCTCCAGCACTTTCAGGTTAAAGCCCTTAACCCGGCCATCGGTGGTGTAGATCAGACCGGCATCCACAAATTCGTCGCGAATGGCGTTATAGACCAGGCCCGGATCCATCTGACGGATCTGCGGGCGATCCAGCGCCAGATTATAAGTCTTCTGCAGCGGTTTCAGGCCGTCTGAACGACCTGCAAACTCCAGGTCCAGTCCCAGTCGCCAGTTGTGGTCCGGGTCAGACTGACGAACCTGTTCCACTTTCGCGACCAGCTGTGACATCGTAGTGATGCCCTCTTTTTTGGCCCGCTCCTGAGTCATGGCAAAGGCGTAGGTGTTGTTCATCGGTGCCGGGTTCAGCCAGACCAGCCCCAGTTTTCCGTCCAGTTTTTTCACCGTCTCATAGGCCTGTTGTGAAGACATCGGCTGGCTGATGTGGTTGAAGATAATCAGTGACGTACCGGTATATTCCCAGACCATATCAATCTGCTTATTCAGCAGCGCGTTACGGCCAATGGTGGTGGCGATATTACGTTTGGGCACCACCTCAAAGCCTTTTTTCTGTAGCCACAGCACCGTCATCGCTGACAGGATATGCTGTTCGGTAAAGCTCTTGGTCGCCATCACCAGCGGGGCCGCCGCCTGTGCCGTCTGGCTAAGCAGCAGCGTCGCGGTCAGCGCGACAGCGCTTTTCTTAATCCACTTCGTTAGCATTGCAAAGCTCCTTGTGGTCAGGCCGCAGCGTGCGGACTCAGAAAGCGGCCCAGCGCGGCCAGCATCATATCCAGAACCAGTGCCACCAGCGCAGTAGCAACGGCACCCAGAATCAGTGTCGGAAAGTCATTCAGATAGATACCCGGGAAGATCAGCTCGCCAAAGCTGCTGGCACCAATCAGGAAGGCCAGTGGCGCGGTGCCGACATTGATGGCGGTGGCGATGCGCACGCCTGCCAGGATCACTGGCATCGCGTTAGGCAGTTCAACCTGACGCAGACGTTGCCATTTGGTCATGCCGATGCCGTTGGCGGCCTCAATCAGCGACGGAGGAACTGCGCTCAGACCGGAGAAGGTGTTGCGGACGATGGGCAGCAGCGACGCCAGAAACAGCGCAATCAGCGCCGGACGGTCGCCAATCCCGATGATAACCATCGCCAGTGCCAGTACCGCGAGCGGTGGCAGAGTGTTACCGACATTGAAAATCTGCATCACATACTCGGCCCAGCGACGCGCAAACGGGCGACTGAGCAGGATGCCGCTGGGAATACCGACCAGCAGAGCGAACAACATTGACCAGAAAACTAAGAAGAGGTGTTGCTGCCCGAGATAAAGCAGATCGACTTTACGTGCGACCAGCTGATCCCAGCCTAAGCCCCAGATCAGTACTGCGATCACCGCGACCACTGCAAGCAGTGCCAGACCGGCGCGTCGGGCCAGTGAAGCATTTTGCATAGGAGAATCTCCCTGATGACGATCTCAATTGTTATAACAACCATAAACAGCCCGACAGGTGCGACAAAAACTGCCGCCGCGCCCAAAACCGAAACTGCGATAAAATGTAGATAAAATGACTGTTTATCCACTCTTTTTCAGTAAATACCGAACAAGATGGGGTAATGCTATAGCAGGCCTTTTTTGCACAAGCCAGCTTTTAAGCCATCTATCAGGCAGATAGAAACAGGTTAAAAGTGTGTTAAAGCCGCGTAGCCGCTGGGCTAATGCGACAATAAAAAATATTCATCGACTTTAGGTGACACCGTCACAGATGGCGCAGAAGATGCGCACGCGCGGGAAACTGCTTTGGCTGTTTTTGAGCTAGCCTTGCAGATTAAAAAAGGAACCCTATGACTGAAAGCGCACAACTCCAGACCGGGCATCGCCACTGGATCTTAATTGCCTGCATGCTGGCAATGTTTATGGCGGCCATTGAAGTCACTATTGTGGCCACTGCGATGCCGACCATTATTGCTGACCTTGGCGGTTTTTCTCAGTTTGGCTGGGTCTTCTCAATCTATCTGCTGACGCAGGCGGTCAGCGTGCCGCTTTACGGGCGGCTGGCGGATATGGTGGGTCGGAAAACGATGTTATTTGTCGGCACCGCCATCTTCCTGGTGGGATCGGTGCTGTGTGGCTTTGCCCACACCATGACCTGGCTGATTCTTTTCCGGGCGTTTCAGGGCCTGGGAGCGGGCGCGATTATGCCGCTCAGCTCCACCATTGTGGCCGACATCTATTCACCGCGTGAACGCGCCAGCGTGCAGGGCTGGCTCTCCAGCGTGTGGGGTGTGGCGGCGATAGTCGGGCCATTGACCGGCGCCTGGCTGGTGCAGCACTTTAGCTGGTCGGTGATTTTCTGGGTCAATCTGCCGATAGGCCTGATCAGCATGCTGATGCTGGCGCGCTGGTTACCGGCGCACCAGAAGGAGGAGACAGCGAAGCCGCTGAATCTGGCGGGCAGTAGCTGGCTGATGCTCTGCGTGACCGCGTTGCTGATTGCGCTGTTGCAGGCTGAACAGCTTGGCGTCTGGCTGGTGCCGTTCCTGCTTTTCTCCCTGTTCGCGGGCTGGCAGCTTAAACGCCATGAGCAGCGTTCAGCGGCACCGCTGTTTCCGCTAATCATCTGGCGCAGCCGGCTTATTGTGGCGGGCAATGCGGGCAACCTGATTATCGGAGCGGCTATGATGGGCATCAGCGCGTTTCTGCCCACCTGGATTCAGGGGATACACGGCGGCTCACCGTTACAGGCGGGCAGTGTGCTGGCGATGATGTCAATTGGCTGGCCGCTGGCCAGCACGCTGAGCGGCAGGCTGATGCTCCACACGTCCTACCGCTTTACCGCCCAGCTCGGCGCGCTGTTGCTGGTCGCTGGCAGCGCCTTGCTGCTGTTCCTGCAGCCCGCCAGCTCCCTCTATCAGGCAGGCTTCACGGCGTTTCTGATTGGCACCGGCATGGGGATGACCAGTACCACCTTCCTGGTCTCTGTGCAGAACCAGGCGGACTACCAGATCCGCGGGATCTGTACCGCGTCTATCATGTTCAGCCGGATGATCGGGTCGGCGGTGGGGACGGCGATTATGGGCGCGGTGCTGAATCTCAATCTGCAGTGGCGACTACCGCAGGTGCAGGATCCGGTACAGCAGGTCATGTCTGAACCCGGTCGTCAGCAGTTACAGCCGGAAAACCTGCAGCAGATGGTGGCGGCGATAGCCGTCTCACTGCACTGGGTGTTTGTAGTCGCACTGGTCATTGCGCTGTTTGCGGTGGGGGTGGCATGGATGATGCCGCGTCAGCGGCCGGAACAGGCGGACTAGCTGGCAGGGCGACGGGATGTCGCCCTGGTTTGACGTTGACTACTGTGCTGGCGCGTCCTGAGAACTGCCGGCACTGGCAGGGACGCTGGCTTCATCGTCACGGCCTGTTCGCTTGTAAACAATCTTTTGTGTGTCGTTTTCACAATGTCCGACGACCTGACCGCCCGCCTGATCAACCTGATCGTTGGCAACAACGTCGAGACTAAAACCTGATTCAGGCACACCGTTCTGAATGATTTTCTGGCTGATATCGGCTTTCACCGATTCACAGGATGCCTGCGCCATCAGCGGCAGAGATAAAAACGCCGCGCTTAACAAAACCCTCTGTAGCTTCATCACGTCTTCCTTATGTTAGTCGTCCGTCATTACTATAGCTCAAATTTACGGCGCTACCGGGCGACCTGAACGGCGATCCAGGCAACGTAGGGTGTTAGGTTCCCAGTACGCGTTGAGATTGAGGCTCTGCTCGCACTTGTCTCGGGTATCAAAGGCGCGGTCGGTTTTATCAAACTCTTTTTCGACGCGGGTGTTTACTTTGTTGCGCAGCATACGTGTGTCATTCCATTGCTCTTTGTCCTGACGCGCTGCTTCATTGCTCAGCGCAGAACTGCCATCTTCAATGATCAGACGGTTAGTATTCGCAGTGGCAGTCAACGCCGCGGTAGAGAGCAGCACCATCAGCACGGCAGGGATCATTTTTTTCATCACAATATCCTTTAGTTAACGCAAACATCGCCATCCGGGACGGCTGTTGCAGCGAGTTCTCATAGTATATCATCGCCGTTTCTTTGCTCACCAGCGGTGAGTCGTTTGTTTACGTTCAGGAGAGGTAAGGGTGCTGATTAAGACCGCCTTGCTGTTTTTTATAACCGCGCTGGCGGAGATTACCGGCTGCTTTCTGCCGTGGCTATGGCTTAAAAAAGGGGGATCGGCGTGGCTGTTACTGCCTGCCGCGGCCAGTCTGGCGCTGTTTGTCTGGCTGCTGACTCTGCATCCGGCTGCCAGCGGACGAGTGTATGCCGCCTACGGTGGCGTCTATGTGCTCACCGCACTGCTCTGGTTACGGGTGGTGGATGGCGTGAAGTTAAGTGCGTGGGACTGGAGCGGGGCACTGATTGCCTTTAGCGGCATGCTGATCATCGTCATGGGCTGGGGACGCGGTTAACGCCAGCCATCATGGCTGGCGCGGCAGAGGTTTACGGCTTATGTACTTTAAGACCCGCCAGCGTCTGGCTGACCGGCATCATCTCCAGACTATTGATATTGACATGCTTAGGCAGCGTGGCGACCCACCAGACTGCTTCTGTCACATCCTCTGGCGTCAGAGCAGTAGCGCCTTCATAGACCTGACCGGCTTTGTCATCATCGCCTTTGAAGCGCACGTTGGAAAACTCGGTGCCGCCAACCAGACCCGGCTCAATGTCGGTCACACGCAGTGCGGTGCCGTGCAGATCGGTTCGCAGGTTCAGGCTGAACTGGCGCACAAAGGCTTTGGTCGCCCCATAAACGTTGCCTCCGGCATACGGCCAGCTGCCGGCAATGGACCCGATGTTGATGATATGACCTGCATCCCGCTCCACCATCTGTGGCAGCAGGGCACGGGTCATATAGACCAGCCCCTTGGTGTTGGTGTCGATCATGTTTTCCCAGTCTTCCACGTTAGCCTTGTGCGCAGGCTGAATGCCCAGTGCCAGACCGGCGTTATTAACCAGCACGTCGATATTGCGCCATTCGGCCGGTAACTGTTCCACCGCCTCTTCAATAGCGGCACGGTTACGCACATCCAGCTGCACGGTATAAAGGTTGTCGCCCAGCTCATCCTTCAGCGCTTTCAGACGTTCAGCGCGTCGGCCGGTCGCAATCACTTTGTGACCGTTCTCAATAAAGCGGCGGGTGATGCTTTCACCAAAACCGGCAGTCGCGCCGGTGACAAAGATAATCATCTCACTGTTCCTTATGCCATTTTCAGAGTCGATGGCTTCACCATAGCATTTCATTTCTGCTTCTGCGCGAGGAAAAGCAGCCTGGCCCGTAAACGGATTTTAACGGGCATCCCGCTGCGCCTTTTCAGGGCAGTCTGCACCGCAAAAGGGCAGATTGTCAGGCAACAGGCCATACTCACATTAAGTCATCCGGGCAATATCGAATCGCAACCGTTTGCATCGGCTTCGCAAACGGTTGCGACGCTAACGAAGGCTACCTTTGTTGCGCAACGCTTAACTTTTGTCTATAGTGTGTTGATATTTAAAGGTTTTATTGTATTTCAGATCTGGCACGCAGGTTGCAAGATTTTTACAGAGATTCATCTGCAGATAATCAATCGCGCTTTCAGAAAGGACATACCATGCTATCAGCAACCGATACGGCGATACGCGCCAGCTTTTTTGACTTCACAGGCGTGGTGGATCATCCCGACGACCTGACAGGAAAGGCTCGCTATCTGGAGGATGGCCTGCTGCTGCTGCGTGACGGACACGTGGTTGGGCTGGATAGCTGGGAGAACAGCGAGGCGAGGCTGGCGGGTCAGCCTGTTACCGATATGCGCGGCAAACTGATTGTGCCTGGCTTTGTCGATACCCACATTCACTATCCACAGACGGAGATGATTGGTGCCTTTGGCGAACAGCTGCTGGAGTGGCTGAATCACTACACTTTCCCGGTTGAAGCGCAGTATCACTGCCCGGATCACGCCGCAAAGATGTCCGCCTTTTTCCTGCATCAGCTGCTCTCCAACGGCACCACCAGCGCGCTGGTGTTTGGCACCGTGCATCCGCAATCCGTCGATGCGCTGTTCAGCGCGGCCGAAGCCCTGAACATGCGGCTGATTGCCGGCAAAGTGATGATGGATCGCAATGCACCCGACAATCTCATCGAAACCCCGGAACAGAGCTACCAGCAGACGCGAGCGCTGATTGAGCGCTGGCACAAGCGTGGACGGCTGAATTATGCACTGACACCGCGCTTTGCGCCGACCTCATCCCCGCAGTTGCTGGAGAAAGTGCAGCAGCTGCGTCAGGCGTTTCCGGATACCTGGCTGCACACTCATCTCAGCGAAAACCCGCAGGAGGTTGCCTGGGTAAAAGAACTGTTCCCGGAGCGCGAGGGTTATCTGGATGTTTATCATCATTACCAGCTGACGGGTCGCCGCAGCGTGTTTGCGCACTGCCTGCATCTGGAAGAGCAGGAATGGCAGTGTCTGCACGATACCGATTCCTCCATTGCCTTCTGTCCTACCTCAAACCTGTTCCTCGGCAGCGGCCTGTTTAACATTAAACGCAGCTGGCAGCAGGGCGTGAAAACAGGCATTGGCACCGATGTCGGCGCAGGCACCACCTTTAGTATGCTGCAGACCCTGGGCGAAGCCTACAAGGTAGGCCAGCTGCAGCACTACCGGCTCAGCGCCGCCGAAGCCTTTTATCATGCCACGCTGGGCGGGGCGCACGCGCTGGATCTCGACCATGCAATCGGGAACTTCAGCGTCGGTAAAGAGGCGGACTTTGTGGTGCTCGATCCGGCGGTCTCTGCGCTTCAGCAACTCCGCATCGGCAACAGCAAAGACATCTGGGAAAAACTGTTTGTATTAATGACGCTGGGCGACGACCGCAACATTGCCCAGACCTGGGTCGGTGGTCGTCCGGTCTGGCAGCGCGATGCACAGGAGCAAGCCGCATGATCCAGTTTCTGTTAAATAACCAGCTGGTCAGCGAAGATGCGCTCGACCCGAATCTCACGGTGCTCAACTACCTGCGCACTTGTCAGCATCGGCCTGGCACTAAAGAGGGCTGCGCCTCCGGCGACTGCGGTGCCTGCAGCGTCACGCTGGGTAAAGCTGTCGGCGGTGAGATGCAGTATGAAACGATCAATAGCTGCCTGACGCTGGTCTCCGCGTTACAGGGCAAACAGCTGATCACGGTTGAGGATCTGCGCCACGGTCGCGCACTGCATCCGGCGCAGCAGGCAATGGTCGACTGCCACGGCTCACAATGCGGATTCTGCACGCCAGGCTTTGTAATGTCGCTCTTCAGCCTGCAAAAAAAGTCAGCGGGCTGGGATCGGCATCAGGCGGAAACTGCGCTGGCGGGCAATCTCTGTCGCTGCACCGGCTACCGGCCAATCATGGCTGCGGCCGAACAGCTCTGCTCGCAGCCGGTCAATGACCAGTTCGATCACAGTGCCGCCAGCACCGTACAGCGGCTGGCGGCGCTGGCCACTCCCGAGATGCAGGAGATAGGCGTTGAGGGTCATCGCTGCTTTCTGCCAAAAACTCCATCCCAGCTGGCCGCAATCTATCAGGCACATCCCGATGCGAAGCTGATTGCGGGTGGCACCGATCTCAGCCTGCAGATCACCCAGCAGCATAAAAAAATACCGCTACTGATTGCACTTGAGCAGGTTGCCGCGCTGAAAGTCTGCAGCGAATTTGACGATCACTATCTGCTGGGTGCGGGCGCATCGCTACAGCAGGTTAGCGAGTTTCTTGCCAGCCGCATTCCCGGCGTCAGCGAGATGCTGCAACGCTTTGCTTCACTGCAAATCCGTTTGCAGGGGACACTCGGCGGTAACATCGGTAATGCATCACCCATAGGGGACGCGTCGCCGGTGCTGCTGGCCCTCAATGCCAGCTTGCTGCTGCAGCGCGGTGAGCAGCAGCGGAGCCTGCCGCTGGATCAGTTCTTTACCGGCTATCGCCAGACGCAGCTGGAAAAAGGGGAGTTTATCCGCGCTATTCGCATCGATAAAGTGACGGTGTCACCAGATTTTGTTGCCTGGAAAGTCTCTAAACGGCTGGATGATGATATCTCCGCCGTGTTCGCTGCCTTTAATCTGCAGATGGAACAGGGCGTGGTAAGTTCCGCCCGTATCGCCTTTGGCGGCATGGCGGCCACACCGCAACGCGCCCGGCAGTGTGAACAGGCGCTGGTCGGTCAGCTGCTGAGTTCCGTGACAGTGTCACGAGCAGCCGCCGCGCTGGCAGAAGATTTCCAGCCGCTTTCTGATTTCCGTGCCAGCAGTAACTACCGCCTTCAGGTGGCACGCAATCTGCTCCGCCGCTACTGGCATCGCCACCACGGCGAAATCACCTGCCTCGAGGTCTCCCGCTATGTCTCATAACCGTCCTGAACTCAACGAAGAGGTGATCAAGGCGCAGTATGCCGCGGATTTACAGAGCGGCGTGGGTCGCAGTCATCGTCATGAGAGCGCGGAAAAACATGTCTCCGGCGAGGCGCGTTTTATCGACGACAAGCCGGAATTGCCTGGTCTTTTGCACCTCTGTCCGCGCCTGAGTGAGCATGCTCATGCGCGCATCCTGCGCATAGATGTGCAGCCCTGTTATGCCGTGCCCGGCGTGGTGAGCGTATTAACCTGGCAGGATGTGCCGGGCATCAATGATGTCGGGCCGCTGGAGCCGGGCGATCCGCTGCTGGCACATGACAAAGTAGAGTACCTGGGGCAGATCGTGATTGCGGTGGCGGCGGAATCCCCTGACACTGCGCGTCTTGGCGCGGCCGCGGCAGTGATTGAGTATGACGTGCTGGAACCGTTGCTGGATGTGGAGCAGGCGCTGGCGCAGGGCAGCTTTGTGCAGGAACCGCACATTCACCAGCGCGGGGATGCAGACGCGGCACTGGCACGCGCGCCGCATCGGGTCAGCGGATCGTTCCATATCGGCGGCCAGGAGCATTTCTATCTGGAAACCCAGACGGCAATGGTCATTCCTGGCGAAGATCAGCAGTTGCAGGTCTTCTCCTCAACCCAGAATCCCACCGAAGTGCAGAAGCTGGTGGCGGAAGTGATGGGCATCAGCCTGAATCAGGTGACCATCGATATGCGCCGGATGGGCGGCGGCTTTGGCGGTAAAGAGACACAGGCGGCCGGGGTTGCCTGCCTCTGCGCGATCGTGGCGCGTCAGACCGGCCGGGCGGCAAAGATGCGGCTCTCACGCCGCGACGATATGCGCGTCACCGGCAAACGCCATCCGTTCTTTGTACGCTACGACGCGGGCGTTGAAGAGGACGGGCGTCTGTGCGGCATCAGAATCGATCTTGCCGGCAACTGCGGTTATTCGCTGGATCTTAGCGGATCAATCGTCGATCGTGCCATGTTCCACGCCGATAACGCTTATTACCTCGGCGATGCGCTAATAACCGGCTATCGCTGCCGCACCAATATGGCCTCGAACACCGCCTATCGCGGTTTTGGCGGACCGCAGGGCATGGTGGCGATTGAACAGATCATGGATCATATCGCCCGCGACCGTGGACTGGACCCACTGGCGCTGCGCAAGCGTAACTATTACGGCAAGCAGGAGCGTAACATCACCCATTACCACCAGCAGGTAGAGGATAATCTGCTGGATGAGATCACTGAACAGCTGGAGTTGAGCAGCGACTATCAGGCACGGCGCGCGGAAATCACAGCGTTTAACGCCCGCAGTCCGCTGCTGAAACGCGGCCTGGCGCTGACGCCGGTAAAATTCGGCATCTCCTTTACCTCCAGCTTCCTCAATCAGGCGGGCGCGCTGATTCTGATCTATACCGACGGCACGGTGCAGCTTAACCACGGTGGCACCGAAATGGGCCAGGGACTGAACACCAAGGTGATTCAGATTGTTGCCGAAGTGCTGCAGATTGAAACCGATAAAATCCAGATTACCCCCACCGACACCGGCAAAGTGCCCAACACTTCGCCGACGGCGGCCTCCAGCGGCGCTGACCTTAACGGTAAAGCAGCGCAAAACGCTGCGGAAATCCTGCGCGACCGCATGACCGCCATGCTCTGCGAACTGCATCAGTGCGATGCGGCGGCGGTGAGCTTTCGTAATGGCGTAGTGCGCGCTGGCGAAAAGCATTATACCTTTGCCGAGGTAGCGAAGCTGGCGTGGCTCAATCAGGTGCCACTCTCTGCCACCGGCTATTATCGCGTGCCGGGGATTCATTACGACCGGCTGGCCGGGCGTGGCACGCCGTTCTACTACTACGCCTTTGGGGCTGCCTGCTGCGAGGTGGTGATCGATACTTTAACCGGTGAATCCCGCCTGCTGCGCGCCGATATTCTCCATGACGTCGGGGCCTCGCTGAACCCTGCCATCGACATCGGGCAGGTCGAAGGGGGCTTTGTGCAGGGCGTCGGCTGGCTCACCTGCGAAGAGCTGGTATGGAGTGACAAAGGCCAGCTGCTGACCGATGGTCCGGCAAGCTACAAAATTCCTGCCATCAGCGACGTTCCGGCGGACCTGCGGGTCACGCTGGTGGAGAACCGCAAAAACCCGAAAGACACAGTGTTTCACTCCAAGGCCGTAGGCGAACCGCCGTTTATGTTAGGGATAGCCGCCTGGTGTGCGCTGCAGGATGCGGTCGCCAGCGTCGCCGGTTACCAGCAGCACCCTGGGCTGGATGCGCCTGCGACACCGGAGCGGATCTTCTGGGGCGTGCAGCGCCTGACGGGAGTTGTTGATGATCTATCATGACTGGATCGGCGTGCTGCATCAGCTGCGTGAAAAACGCCAGAGCTGCGTATTGATCACCGTGCTCAGTGAGCACGGTTCGGTGCCGCGTGACAGCGGCAGCAAAATGGTCGTCACGCAGCAGGAGAGTTTTCTCACTATCGGTGGCGGTCATCTGGAGTTTGCGTGCATCGCTCAGGCCAGGGCGATGCTGCAGAGCGGGGCAACTGCGCCCCACATCGAGGATTTCAGCCTCGGCGCGCGGCTCGGACAGTGCTGTGGCGGCAAAACCACACTGCTGTTTGAGCCGCTGCTTCAGGCGCAGCCGGAAATTTACCTGTTTGGCGCGGGCCATGTCGGACAGGCGCTGGTGAATCTGCTGGCGACGTTACCCTGTCACGTAAACTGGATCGATAGCCGTCCGGCGCAGTTCAGCCACGTTCCCGCTGGCGTGATGACACTGCAGCCGGACGATCCGCTCGACTGTGTGACCCAGGCGCCTGCGGGCAGCTACTTCATCATCATGACCCATCATCATCCCCTCGACTTCGATTTGTGCGAGGCGGTGCTGAAGCGCGGCGATTTCCGCTATGCCGGGGTGATCGGTTCTGAAACGAAAAACCAGCGTTTCCGCTACAGGCTGGCAGGCAAGGGTGTGGCAAGCGAGCCGCTGGCGCGCCTGCGCTGTCCGATTGGCCTGCCGGACGTCAAAGGCAAGCTGCCCGCCGAGATTGCGGTGGCGATTGCCGGGGAAATCATCAGCGTGTATCAGCAGCAAATCGCCTGAGTTGCGCTTTCGCGGCAACCTGTCAGGATAAGACTTTGCGATGCCCACCAGGAGCGAACCATGAACGCCCGTCAGAATCCCTTCTTTAGCGTCAGCACACTGCCTTATCAGGCGCCTCCCTTTGACCAGATTGAGGAGCAGGATTTTCTGCCCGCGCTGCAGGCGGGCATTGAGGAGAAGCGTCAGGAGATCGAGGCGATCGCACTGAACAGCGACTCGCCCAGCTTTTTCAACACTTATGAGGCGCTGGAGAGGAGCGGACAACTGCTCAACCGGGTGAATCTGGTGTTCAGTGCCATGACCTCGGCGCATACCAGTCCGTATCTTCAGCAGGTGGATGAGGAGATTGCGCCTCAGCTTACCGCGCTCAACGATGACATCATGCTGAACCGCCCGCTGTTTTCGCGGCTCGATGCGGTCTATCTGCAGCGCGCTAAACTGGATGCTGAATCAAAACGGCTGGTCGAGGTGATCTGGCAGCGTTTTCAGCTGGCGGGGGCCAATCTGCCGGAAGCGCAGAAACAGCAGCTTAAGGCACTGAATCAGGAGGCGGCCCGCCTCAGCACCCGCTTCACCAACAGACTGCTGGCCGCCACTAAAGCGGGTGGGCTGGTCGTCGATGATCTGCAGAAGCTGGAGGGACTCTCACCGGCCGATCTGGCGGTGGCGCAGGCGGAAGCGCAGGCACGCGGACTGGAAAAGCGCTGGCTGCTGGTGTTGCAGAACACCACCCAGCAACCCGCACTTCAGAGCCTGGCCGATCGCGCAACCCGTGAAGCGCTGTTTAAGGCGGGCGTGACGCGCACGGAAAAAGGCGATGAGAACGACACCCGCGAGCTGGTATTACGTCTGGCGCAGGTCAGGGCGGAGCAGGCGCGGCTGCTGGGATTTGCCAGCTATGCCGAGTGGAAGTTACAGGATCAGATGGCCAAAACGCCTAAGGCGGCGCTGGCGTTTATGCATAACATCGTGCCTGCCGCGCGCGGTCGTGCGGAGCGTGAAGCGGCGGCTATCCAGCAGACCATCGACCAGCAGCAGGGCGACTTTACCCTGCAGGCCTGGGACTGGCGTTTTTATGCCGAACAGGTGCGGCGTGCCCGTTACGATCTGGATGAGAGCCAGATTAAGCCCTACTTTGAACTGAATTCAGTGCTGCAGAATGGCGTGTTCTGGGCGGCGACGCAACTCTATGGCATCCGTTTCACGCCGCGACAGGATCTGCCCGTTTACCATCCCGACGTCCAGGTCTACGAGATTTTTGACGCCGATGAGACCCCCCTGGCGCTGTTTTACACCGACTTCTTTAAGCGCGACAGCAAAGGCGGCGGCGCCTGGATGAGCAACTTCGTCAACCAGTCTACGCTGCTCGACAGCAAACCGGTGATCTACAACGTCTGTAACTACACCAAGCCGCCAGCCGGTGAACCGGCGCTGCTGAGCTGGGACGACGTTATCACGATGTTTCACGAGTTCGGTCACACGCTGCACGGTCTGTTTGCCAGCCAGCGCTATCCGAGCCTGTCGGGAACGGAAACCCCGCGCGATTTCGTTGAGTTTCCTTCGCAGATCAATGAGCACTGGGCCAGCGAGCCAGCGGTGTTCCGAAACTATGCCCGTCACTATCAGACTCATGAGCTGATGCCTGCTGAGCTACATGAAAAGATCGTCCGGGCCGCGACGTTCAATAAAGGCTATGAGATGAGCGAACTGCTGGCTGCCGCGCTGCTGGATCTGCACTGGCACAGCCTTAACCGTGATGCCGCACCGCAAAGCGTAGAAGGGTTCGAGCAGCAGGCGTTGCAGAGCGACAATATGGCGCTGTCGGCGGTGCCGCCGCGCTATCGTTCCAGCTATTTCCAGCATATCTGGGGCGGTGGTTACGCCGCAGGTTATTACGCCTATATCTGGACGCAGATGCTCGCCGACGATGGCTATCAATGGTTTGCGGAGCATGGCGGACTGACCCGTGAAAACGGCGACATCTTCCGGCAGAAGATTCTGTCACGAGGTAACAGCAGCGATCTTAAAACGCTGTATGAAAGCTGGCGGGGCGCAGCACCTCAGCTTGAGCCCATGCTGAAGAATCGCGGTCTGGCGGATTGATAATTAAAAGGGCTGTCATGGTGACAGCCCCTGTTTTTTTGGTCAGCCCAGCGGGCCGCCTTCGATGGTTTCGCACATTCCGGCCAGCACTCGCTCACCGGTTTCGTTTTTCAATGACTGATACCACTCCGCCGTGACCGCCGGGTCGCGCGCATGAGTCACGTCACAGCGTTTGCGTGCCTTCAGCACCAGATCTTTTACCCGCTCAACCCGTCGCGCCTGATAGCGCAACAGGGCATCTTCTATACCCAGCGAATGAGAGGCCAGCGTCGCGGCCAGCACGACGGCATCTTCCATCGCCGCACAGCCACCCTGACCAATATCGGGCGTGGTGCTGTGGGCCGCATCACCAAGCAGCGCTACACGCCCTTTGACAAAGCGGCTGAACGGTTCAATGTCGTGGATCTCAACCCGGTTAGTGGTGTCGGGATGAATTGCCGCAATCAGTTGCTGCACCGGCTCCGCCCAGCCCTGGAAGTAGCCGGTCAGGTCCGCTTTCACCGTGCTGCGATCCTGCGGCAGTCCCTTCGGTAGCGGCACATCAAAGAAGAAGTAGAATCGATTGCCGCTGACCGGCATCAGTGAAACACGCTTACCGTCACCAACAAAGGTGGTCCACTGATCGGCGGGCGCAATATGTTCGTCTATGGTGACCAGGCCATTCCAGTTAACGTAACCGGCATAACGTCGTTCCAGCTTCTGCTCCAGCACATAGTCACGGACGACGGAATGGGTGCCATCGGCGGCAATCAGAAAATCGCCGTGCGCCTGACTGTTGTCAGAGAAAGTGGCGATGACGCCATTTTCAGTCTGTTCGACCTGGATCACCCGCTTGCCAAACTGCATCCGTTCTCGTCCGAAGGTATCAATCAGCATCGCCTGCAGTTCTGCTCGTGCCACCGGACAGGGATATTCGCCCACCTGCTGTACCAGCGGAGCCATGCTGAAGCGGGTCAGGGGCGCACCGGTTGCGCCGTCGTGATAGGCCATATAGGCCATATTGCCGCCCAGCTTACGTAGCGCGGTTTTCATTCCCAGCGCATTCAGGCATTTAACGCCATTGGGCCAGATAGAAATCGCCGCGCCGACGGGTTTCATCGCCTGAACGGCCTCAAACACCTCAACGTCGATCCCGGCTTTCTCCAGCGCAATCGCGCTGCTCATTCCGCCAATACCGCCACCAATTACGATTGCTTTCATAATGCTCTCCTGTCTGCATGGAGAGACTCCTGCAACTTTTGTACCAGAGAGGTGGCTACGCTGGGGTTTGCTACAAAATTAAATTAAAACATGGATTTACTTTCATTCTTGCGGTGTGCGGCAGGCAACCTCTTTCTGATGTGATGCACTTAAATGTGGCAACTCAGGGAGCCAGAAGAGTGCAGATGTGATCAGGCTGCATCTTTTGTTTCATCATTTGTTTTATGGTCGCTATCAGGTTTCCGGGACATTCATCAGTCAGTGAGAGTCAACATCCCGTTATCCCGCGCCGTAAATTACTTTAAAAGTTGTAAACTAAATAACTACCTCGCTTTGATAACATTACTAACAAATAATTAAACATACACATAATAAATGGCGCAGGTATTGCCCGGGAAATCCTTGCCTTATTCAACAGTTAGTTGGGCTGAAACAATTAAACATACCTGTTAATAAAAAATGCAGATTCATAAACAGACACAGTTATGACTGTTTTATCACCGGGCGCAATCATTAGCAAAACTGTGCAAGCCACAGCAGAAAGGGCTTTTAGGAAATTGCTCAAACGTATCCGCCGCGATCGCGTGATATAGATCACTCTGGACATAAAGGACTCTGGAAGACGATCATGAAAATTGGAATCACGAATAACCAGTATCCGGAGCAACGTAATATCTTAGTTAATCCGGATAACGACTATATAAATCTGAAAAAGAGCAATCTGTTCTATTTTATTAATCCGTTACGTACCCGATTGCTTAAAAAGAATAAAACCTTTGTCTTTCAGCCTGTGCCTTTTTCCGGGGCATCGCGGGCTGACATCCTTCATCTGTTCAACGAAGTCGCCATCACTCAGCAGAAGTGGGTCGCCTCGTTTGAAACCGAGCTGCCGCGCGTGTTGCCGGTAGCGGGTGTTGCCAAGCAGGATAACCCTGAGCTGCAACGGCTTATTCCTTATCTGTTAAAAGATAACTGTCTGGGGCTGATTGCCATCTCAGACGCTACGCTGAACATTCAGATGAAACTGTTCAAACCGGATGTTGCGCAGCAAATCCGCCGTAAAACCCTGGTGCTGCATCCGCCGCAAAAGCTGTTCGTTCAGCAAAAAACGCCGCGTCAGCCCGGTATTCTGAAGCTGATCTTTGCCGGTAATGAGTTCTACCGTAAAGGCGGGGCGGAAGTGGTGCTGGCAATCAGTGAGCTGATTGAAGAGCACCGGCTGGACGAGTCGCAGCTGGATCTGCAGCTGATTGGCGATCTCACCAAACGTCGTAATGTTGCTCACCGTCAATTCCAGGATAATGATGCTTTTTGTCGCGACATTGAGAACCGCATCAAGCGCTATCGCTGCATTACGCATCATTCACAGATGGAAAACAGTGCGCTGATGCAGCTGTTCCGTCAGAGCGATGCCGGTTTATTACCGACCTGGCAGGAGACTTACGGTTTCTCCGTGCTGGAGATGCAGGCCAACGGCTGTCCGGTCATCACCAGCAACGTGCGTGCGCTGCCGGAAATCAATCCTGCCAATGCGGGCTGGGTTATTGCGAGTCCGCTGAACCCCGATCGCGAATACAGCATCACCTCGGCAGAGCAAAAATCGCAGTTGCGCCGGTCGCTGGTGGACGGGCTGAAATCGACGCTGCTCGCCATCATTGAACGTCCTGAAATATTGCAGGAGAAAGGGGACGCGGCCATTCTGCGTATTAAAGAGCAGCATGACACCCAGCGTTATATCGCCCGGCTCAATGATATCTACAGTCGTGGCGTGATGAATGTCACTCAACACCCTCCTGGGGTCTCAATTTGATGAGATTTCTCTGACGGCGCGCGCCAGACTGGCCATACTTAGTGCTGCGTACCTCAGGAGAAATGTTATGAAAATTATCCTCGCTCTGCTGCTGTCCGGATTACTGGGCAGCAGCGCCTTCGCTCAGCCTGCACCGATTTTTCCGGCCCGCGCGCCGCTGGTGCAGTTGACGCCCGTCGCTGACCGCTGCGATCTCTCCACCTGTCAGACCAATTGCTACGTAGAGCAATCCCATTGCAACACCCGGGATAGCGGTGCCTGTAGCTCAAAGGCTCAGATGTGCGTACAGGCCTGTTCCAGCCAGTGTAAATAATTCGATTCAGTGAAGAACGCTTAGTTAACAATGAAAAAGTCCTTTTTTTACCTTGCTTTATTTTCTCTCTCTGCCAGCTGTGTTGCCGCCGATCTCTCCTCACAGCAGGTCACTTCTCTGGTTAAAGCCGTGATCGAACCGCTAATGGAGCAGCAGGCGATCCCCGGTATGTCGGTGGCGGTGCTTTACAAGGGCCGGGCGCAGTTTGTGAACCTCGGCGTGGCCGATCTTGAGTCACGCCGCCGGGTTACGGAAAACACGCTGTTTGAACTGGGGTCGGTGAGTAAAACCTTTACCGGCACCCTGGCCGGAATCATGATCCGCAACGGCGAAATCCGTCTTAACGATCCGGTACAGAAAGTCTGGCCGCAGCTGACGGGTGAGCAGTGGCGTCCGGTGCGGATGCTGCATCTGGCGACCTATACTGCGGGCGGCCTGCCTCTACAGCTGCCCGATGAGGTGACCGATCAGGCTTCGCTGCTCCGCTTCTATCAGAACTGGCAGCCAGAGGCAGCACCCGGTCTGCAGCGCCAGTACTCTAACGCCAGTATCGGTCTGTTTGGCTCGCTGATGGTGAAGGGCGATTATGAGCAGGCGATGGAGCGACATGTGTTTCAGCCGCTGCGCCTGACGCGCACTTACATTACCGTGCCGCCGTCGATGATGCTGAACTACGCCTGGGGCTATAAAAATGGTCAGCCGGTTCGGGTTTCCCCCGGCATGCTGGATGCCGAGGCCTATGGCGTCAAATCCACCGCGCGTGACATGCTGACCTTTATGCAGGCCAACGTCGATCCCAACCGGTTGTCGGCGGGCAATGCCGTATTGCGCAATGCCATCCGCACCGCGCAGTCGCGCTATTTTAACGTCGGGAGTCTTTACCAGGGGCTGGGCTGGGAGATCTACGACTGGCCCGTCGATGCTGAGACGCTGCTCAAAGACAACGATAATGGCGTGGCGCTGAAACCGCGTCCGGCGACCCTGATCAATCCGGTCGGACCGTCGCAGAGCGCCAGCTGGGTGCATAAAACCGGCTCTACTAATGGATTTGGTGCCTATATCGCTTTTATTCCTGAGCAGAACAGCGGCATCGTGCTACTTGCCAACAAAAATTACCCCAATCCGCTTCGCATCCGCGTAGCGTGGCAGATTCTGCAGGCGCTCCGGCAGGGTACGGCTGAATAATACGCCTCACGCCTGCTCAGCCCGAGCAGGCTGGCAACCTCTGTTCATTTGCGCTAAAATGAAAATCAAATGAACAGGAGGGCTGCTATGTCCATCGCCATCTACACACCCGCTCAGCATCAGCACAACCGTTCGCTCCTGCACGCCCTGAACCTGCCGGAAACGCTGCCTGATGCACACCAGCGTATCGCAACAGGATTCAGCAGCGGCGTGCTGAAACGCACCGCGTCATTGTCCACCTTTGATGAGGGCTGGCTGTGCCGTCTGGCGGGCATCGATCGCACCACTTATAACCGTAAAGTCAAAGATCCGCAGCAGACCTTTTCGCCCGATCAGAGCGGACGGATCTATATGTTGATCCGCGTCCTTTCTGCCGCCAGCACCCTGTTTCGAGACGACAGAGAGCGGCTGGTGCAGTGGCTTGAAACGCCCGCCAAAGCGCTGGGCGGTAAAAAACCAGCCGAAATGACCACCACGGTGGTGGGCGCTGAAGCGGTGATTAACCTGATTGGTCAGCTTGAGCATGGCGTGATCACCTGATGGCGGTGCCTTTCTTTCGCCTGGTGAAGCGTGAGTATGCGATGACCGCCTTTGATGGGTTCGGTGCCCGTACTTATGGCGGGCGCTGGAATTCTGTGGGAACGATCTGTGTCTATATGGGATCGAGCCGGGCGCTCTGTGTGCTGGAGGCGCTGGTGCACCTCACCATTGAGGATCTGGCGCATGACTACACAATGCTGGCGATTAACGTACCGGAATCGCTGATCACCGAGCTTTCGCTGGCGGCGTTACCCGCTGACTGGCAGGCCGATCCTGCACCATCTTCTACCCGACAAATTGGTGATGACTGGCTCGCCAGCCCGGACAACGGCCTGGTGCTCAAGGTGCCGAGCACGCTGACGGGTGAATGGAACGCGCTATTCAATCCCCGTCATCCGGCGGCAGCGGGCATCATCAGTAAAGTGGTGGCAGAACCGTTTTTCTTCGACCCGCGCTTCCGGCTGCAACAGGACGCCGGTTCCCTGACCTCCCTGTAACATGAGTGATGCATCATGCTGACGACTGCGATTCCGATAACGCCTGCGCCGCACAGATCAATGCCAGATGGCTCAGCCCCTGCGGCATATTGCCTCGCCAGCTCTGACTGCGGACATCATACATCTCATTGAAGATATCGACGTTACCGTGGCCGTTCAGCGTATCAAGAATCTCCTGCATCGCCTGTTCCGCCTGGCCGGTCTCGCCCATCTCTGCCCATGCTTCTACCAGCCAGAAGGCGCAGGCGAGAAAGGTACTCTCTTCCTCTCTGACGCCGCTGTAGCGATAGAGCATGGCGCTGCCGTCGCCCAGCGCCTGCTGGATTGCGCGGTAGGTCGAAAGCATCCGCTGCGGATTAACCGCGTTGCCGTAGCCGTGAACCAGCGCCAGCGATGCGTCGAGGCGATCGTCACTGCCGGCGTAAAAGAGATAAGCCTGCTGTTGCTCTGACCAGCAGTGCGACTCAATCCAGTCGCGAATGCGGTCACGTTCCCGCTGCCAGCGTCCCAGCCAGGTCGGTTCGATATGCTGGCTTTCGGCCAGCGCGACCGCCCGGTCCAGCGCCATCCAGCAGGCCATCTTGGAGTGGGTGTAATGTTGCAGCTCCGGCAGTTCCCAGATGCCGCAATCTTTCTGCCGCCAGTGATCGGCGCAGCAGTTTGCCAGCTCACCCAGCATGCGCGAGGTGGTGATATCCAGTACGTGTCCCGCTTCAATAAAGTGCTGTGCGGTGACCAGCATGTCGCCATACATGCTGAGCTGCAGCTGGTCGCGGGCGTTGTTGCCAACCCGCACCGGCTGAGAGTTTTTATAGCCGCTCAGCGGCGGATAACGCTCGGCGGGCACCTCATCGCCATTCAGGGCATAGCAGGCCCGCAGTCTGACACCGTGACGCATAATGGTCTGCGACAGCCAGGAAAAGGCCGCCTTACAATCTTCCAGCGCCCCGATATAGACGAACGCTTTAATAATCAGGCAGGCGTCGCGCACCCAGGCGTAGCGGTAATCATAATTTTTCTCGCCGCCGATACCTTCCGGTAAGGAGGTGGTCGCGGCAGCGGCCAGCGCACCGGTCGGAGAGTACCAGAGAAACTTCAGCGACAGGGCAGAGCGCTTTACCAGTGCCGGATAGCTGCCAGCGTAACGCAGGCTCTCCACCCAGCTGGTCCAGCCGGTGTGACTGGTTTCGATCCGCTGATCGATAGCCTCCAGTGGCGGCACCGCCAGCGGCTCTTTTTCGGTCACCAGCAGCGCGCAGAGCGATCGGGAACCGGCCGTTGTGCGCAGCGTGGCGCAGACCTGCTCATCATCCAGCTCGGTTATCTGAATATCTTCGCTGGTGCGAAACATCGCCATGATCTCCGCGATGTGAAATACCTTGCCTTTCTCATTGTCAGCCACCCAGGGCGAACGGGTTTCAGCGGCAGTGCCGAAACGCAGGGTGATCGCTAATTCCACCTCCCCGCTGACGCCCTCAATGCGACGCGCCAGTTCACACCACGGCAGACGGCCCGCCAGCGTGCTGTTGATTGATTCCGTCAACAGTACGCTGCCGCTGTCCGTTTCGAAACGGGTTTCCAGCACATTGCTGTTGTCACGGTAGCGGCGCGAAACCTGATAGGGCGTGCGCGGCACGATCTGAAAGTAGCCACCGAGTCCGGCATCAAGCAGGCGATCAAACAGCGGTTTCGCATCGAGATTAGGCGCGCACCACCAGTCAATAGCCCCATCCGGCGCGATCAGCGCCACCGAGCGGCCTTCACCAATGGCGGCATAATCACCCAGACCCGCAAAGCCATCTTCTCTGACCGGCGAATGAATGATCGGGTTTTGCATGGTCTGCTTCCTTATTTCACTGTAACGAGAATTCTTCTGTGGGCAAAAACGGGACAAAAAAATGGCCGCGTTATGCGGCCATCAGAGACAATTTACAGCGTGCCGGTGCCGCCATCAGAGCACCAGACCTGACCGGAGGAGTAGCTGCTTTCGGTTGAGGCCAGGGTAACGTAGAGTGGGGCGATCTCAACCGGCTGACCGGGACGGCCCATCGGTGAATCGGCACCAAACTGCTTCACTTTTTCCATCGGCTGTCCGCCGCTGGATTGCAGTGGCGTCCAGTATGGGCCTGGCGCGACTGCGTTGACGCGAATACCGTCGCCACCCAGCTGCTTAGCCAGCGATTTGGTGAAGGCAACGATACACGCTTTGGTCTGCGCATAGTCGAGCAGAATATCGCTGGGTTTAAAGGCCTGTACTGATGAAGTATTAATAATCGACGCACCGCGTGGCAGATATTCCAGCGCCGCTTTGGTGATCCAAAACATCGCATAAACGTTGGTTTTAAACGTTGCGTCAAAATCTTCCGTACTCAGAGTACGAATGGACTCATTAAATTGCTGACGACCGGCGTTATTCACCAGAATATCCAGACCGCCTAATTTATCAGCGGCGTCTTTCACCAGCTGCTGACAGAATTCTTCAGAACGAATGTCGCCGGGAATAGCGAAAACTTTACGGCCTTCCGCTTCGATTAATTTAATCACTTCATCGGCATCGGGCTGTTCTTCCGGCAGGTAGTTAATCACCACGTCTGCGCCTTCACGGGCATAAGCGATGGCTACAGCGCGGCCAATTCCGGAGTCACCGCCGGTAATCAGCGCCTTACGGCCGGTCAGTCGGCCAGTACCGCGGTAGCTGGTTTCACCGTGGTCGGGAACCGGGATCATCTTGCTGGCCAGGCCTGGCGCCTGTTGTGGCTGGTCCTCAAATGGAGGCTTAGGAAATTGATCCAGATCGAGCGTCTTGTTAGTTGGTGTAGCCATTGTATGCTCCTTGAACAGAGTTATCTGAGACATTAAGCCTGGCACAAATGTGATATTTGTCACATCTGACTGCTGATTCATTGAGCAGATAAAACCAGAAGAACTTAATAATGCAGATAAAGCGTAGTCAGGAAATCGATATTGTGTGCGGCACTGTCCGATTATTTTCAAAGGGGGCAGGAAATAAGTAAAGCGAAGCGTAAAACCGACTGGGGATTATTTCAGCAGGTGAAATGTTCCGGCTGAAAATAAACAAAGGGCAGTTAACCGCCCCGTACTGAACCCCGCCAGACCACATCGACCGGATATATTCTCCGCTCCTGCTGTTGTTCATTTTTGGGTGTTAGCGTTTCCGGTTGCGCTTCTTTCTCCACCAGCCAGGCAATCGCATCGCGGGCAAACTGCTCCACTGGCTGCGCAAAGGTGGTGAGGTTATACGAGGACCAGCCCGACTGCGGGATATTGTCATGCCCCATGATGCAGAGATCCTCCGGAATACGCAGTGCAAAGCGGTGACGCGCCTCATCCATAAAACCGCAGGCGAGCAGGTCGGTAGCACAGTAAACCGCATCCGGGCGAATGTTACGCGTCAGCAGACGCTGGGCCAGAATCTGGCCGCTGTCATAGGAGGTGGTGCCGAATCGCTCCACCTGAACTGTGATACCCGCTTTTTGCGCCGCCACCAGAAAATCGGCTTCGCGCTTCAGCAGACTCGGCGTGCCTGCCAGCGAATTGACAAAGGCGATGCGATTGCAGCCTGCCCGGACAAAGGCGTTAACCGCCATTTCGGCGGCAGGGCGGGAGTCGGGATTAATATTGAGCGTGCCGGGCAGGGATTCGTCGCGGTTAATCAGCACCAGATGCTGACCGTGCTTGTAGCAGAGCCGGGTAATGCCGCTGTCCGGCATACCGGAAAGAATGATTGAGGCGTCGGCACGGAAATTAATCGCCTGTTGCAGTGCGTCGGAAACCCGCGCATCCGAGCGGTCGGTGTTGATCAGCATCGCCACTTTTCCCGCTTCCTGCAAATACTGGGTCATCCAGCGCACCAGGCTGGCACGGTAGGGCGTATCCACTTCGGAGGCGATTAAGCAGACAATGCCGCTGCGGTTGCGTACGAGACCGCGAGCCAGATGATTGACGTGATAGCCCAGCTCTTCAGCCGCTTTCATCACCCGCTGACGGGTGGACTCCGACACGCTGGCACCTTGCGTAAAGGTGCGGGAGACCGCTGACCGGGAGACGCCTGCCCGGTCAGCGACATCCTGCGCACTCACTACTGCTTTAAGCTGCTGCATCTTTTTCCTCGCCCCTCTGTTGCCTGTACTGAGTCTGCCTGAAATTGCAAGGGTGTGCAAAGGGTGCCTGCCTGCCAGATGTTTCAAATTTGTGACAGACCCTGACAATTGCATAACAACTCAATTGACAGGGTCGCCGGGTCGCCGTACTACTTTGCTTACATCTTTGCACACATGTGCAAAAGCTGGCGCACATGCGTCATCCAGCCCCAGGAGAACACCATGCGTTATCCCTCTCTGCTCGCTGCTGTCATCATCTGCCCTCTGGTGCCGTTTGCTGCCTCGGCGGCGGGCCTTAATATGATCTGCTCTGCTGATGTGGTGGTGTGTGAACAGATGACCACGCTGTTCAGCCAGAGTCATCCCGACATCAAACTCAGCATGGTGCGGCTCTCTGCCGGTGAAGCTTATGCCCGTATCCGCAGTGAAGCGCGCAATCCCCGTACCGATATCTGGTGGGCGGGCACCGGTGACCCGCATATGCAGGCCGCCGAAGAGGGCTTAACCCAGGCCTACAAATCTCCTCTGCTCGATGAGCAGCAGCCGTGGTCACAGAAAGTCGCGGAGATCTCCGGGTATCGCACCGTGGGCGTCTATGCCGGTGCGCTGGGCTGGGGCTACAACACGAAACTGCTGGCGGTGAAAAAGCTGAAGGTCCCGGCCTGCTGGGCGGATTTACTCGACCCTGGCTTTAAAGGGGAAATTCAGATCGCCAATCCTAACTCCTCCGGCACGGCCTATAACACTCTGTCGACGCTGGTGCAGATCATGGGTGAAGACAAGGCCTTTGACTACCTGAAGAAGCTCAATGCCAACATCTCTCAGTACACTAAGTCCGGCTCTGCACCGGTTAAGGCCGCCGCGCGCGGTGAAACCACCGTCGGCATTGTTTTTATGCATGATGCCGTGGCGATGGAGGTGGATGGCTTCCCGATTAAGCCCGTCGCGCCCTGCGAAGGCACCGGCTATGAAATTGGTTCAATGTCGATCATTAAAGGCGCGCGCAATCTGGCTAATGCTAAAAGCTGGTACGACTGGGCGCTCAGCGCGGAGGCTCAGTCGAACATGAAAGAGGCGAAGTCGTTCCAGTTGCCTTCTAACCGCAAGGCGGAGATCTCTCAATACGCGCCGCGCTTCGAGAATATCAAACTGATCGATTATGACTTCAAAACCTATGGTGACTCGGCAAAACGCAAGGCGTTGCTGGGTCGCTGGGATAAAGAGATTGGTGCCAGCGCGCAATAACGGTGGTGTGCGCCCGGCCTGCTGAGCCGGGTCTGTGCCAGACCGCGGTGGCGTAAGCCTGATGTCCGCTTCCTGATGGAGGTGATTTATGAATGCGCACAATCGTCGCTTAACCGGCACGCTGCTGGCGGGGGCCATCGCGCTGACGCTGCTGCCCTGGTATAGCCTGGAGCAGAGCTTTTTTACGGGAGACTGGCTGTCTAGCCTGTGGGCCGATGAGAACAACACACCGGCGCTGGGGCAGCTCGCGTTACGCAGCTGGCTGGGGATCGCCGTCGCGCTATGGCTGCTCTCTGCGGCCAGCGTCTTTCTGCCGCCAGGCCGCTTCCGCAGCACGCTGCTGCTGCTGTTCAGCGTGGCGGGCATTCTGTTTCTGGTGCTGGAAGGGCATGCCATTGGGTTTAGTGGCTGGAACTGGCTGTGGCTGGAGAACCTCTTCGGGCCGCTGGCGCAGGGGCAACCGGCGATGGGTGCGGGCGCACTGCTGCTGCTGACCGTCTTTCTGCTCATCTTCGCCTTTGCCCTGGCGGAGCGCGGCGTGCTGAAAGGCGATGCCTTTGTGGTGGCGTCAATTGTGCTGCTGGTGGCGCTGGTTACGACCTTTGTGCTCTATCCGGTGCTGAGCCTGTTTGTTGCCTCGGTGCAGGATAGTGACGGCAGCTTTAAACCGGACGGGCTGATTGCCAATGTGCAGGATCCCGCCATCTGGAGCCTCGGCTGTTTCACCGGCGGCTCCTGCGGCACGGCCTGGCGCACGCTGGGACTGGCGCTGATGACCGCCAGTGGTTCTACGCTGCTGGGCCTGGCGTTTGCGCTGGCGGCCACGCGTACGGGGCTGCCCTATAAAAAAGCGCTGCGGATGCTGACCATATTGCCCATTATCACGCCGCCATTTGTTATCGGTCTGGCACTGATCCTGCTGTTTGGCCGCTCCGGCGTGGTGACAGCATCGCTGGCGACGCTGTTCGGTATCGAGCCGGGCCGCTGGCTCTATGGGCTGACCGGCATCTGGATTGCCCAGGTGCTGTCGTTTACTCCCATTGCGTTCCTGGTGCTGATTGGCGTAGTTGAGGGGGTCAGTCCGTCACTGGAAGAGGCGTCGCAGACCCTGCGCGCCAGCCGCTGGCGCACGTTCTCCTGCATCTCGTTGCCGCTGATGGCGCCAGGTCTGGCCAACGCGTTCTTAATCAGCTTTATCGAAAGCATGGCCGATTTCGGCAACCCGATGGTGCTGGGCGGCAGTCACGGCGTGCTCTCGACAGAGATCTTCTTCTCCGTGGTCGGCGCTCAGAACGACCCAAGCCGCGCGGCGGTGCTGGCGATGATCCTGCTGGGCTTTACCCTTGCCGCTTTTCTGGTGCAGCGCGTCTGGCTCTCCGGCAAAAGCTTCGCCACCGTAACCGGCAAAGGCGACGGCGGCCGTCATGTGATGCTGCCGCGTCCGGTGCGCTACAGCGTCTATGGCATGGTGATCCCGTGGGGACTCTTCACCCTGGTGATCTACGGCATGATCATGATTGGCGGCTTTGTGCAGTCCTGGGGGCTGAATAATAACCTGACGCTGGATCACTATATCCGCGCCTTCAGTGTCAGCGTGAATCAGGGGCAGCTGGTCTGGAGCGGCGTCGCCTGGAATTCCTTCTGGACCACGCTGGAAATCGCCCTGATTGCCGCACCGCTCACCGCCATTGTGGGGCTGCTGACTGCCTGGCTGATCGTGCGACAGAAGTTTGCCGGCCGTCAGACGTTTGAATTCATGCTGATGCTGAGTTTTGCCATTCCCGGCACGGTGATAGGTGTGAGCTATGTGATGGCCTATAACCTGCCGCCGCTGGAGATCACCGGCACCGCGATGATCCTGATCGCCTGCTTTGTCTTCCGTAATATGCCGGTCGGCGTGCGGGGCGGGATGGCGGCGATGAGCCAGTTGGATAAAAGCCTGGATGAAGCCTCACTGACGCTGGGCGCCAACAGTTTCCGCACGCTGCGCAAAGTGGTACTGCCGCTGCTCAAACCTGCGATCAGCGCCGCGCTCGTCTACGCCTTTGTGCGGGCCATTACCTCGATCAGTGCGGTGATTTTTCTGGTCAGCGCCCAGTACAACATGGCGACCTCTTATATTGTCGGGCTGGTGGAGAATGGCGAGTATGGCGTCGCGATTGCCTACTCCTCGGTACTGATTGTGGTGATGCTGCTGATCATTGGTCTTTTCCAGCTGCTGGTGGGCGATCGTCGCCTGCGCCGTGCAACCCAACCGGCGGTAATTGTTGCCGCACCCTCTGCATCTACTCTGACTCAGGAGAGAGCCGTATGACGACCATTAACGCCGGATCGGTGGTGTTTGAACATGTCGCGAAGCGATTTGCTGGTTTTACTGCAGTGCCGGATCTGTCGCTTACCGTAGAGCCGGGCACGCTGGTAACGCTGCTCGGGCCATCCGGCTGCGGTAAAACCACCACGCTACGGCTGCTGGCCGGGCTGGAGCATCCTACCTCGGGGCGGATTCTGATTGGCGGCAAAGAGGTGACCCATCTGCCCGCTAATGAGCGCGACGTGGCGATGGTGTTTCAGTCCTACGCGCTGTTTCCGCATATGAACGCCATCGACAACATTCTTTACGGTCTGCTCTCTTCTGGCATGAACAAACGCGAGGCGCAGGACAGGGCGCGCGAGGGGCTGAAGCTGGTGGGGCTGGAGAGTCAGGGACAGCGGCTGCCATCCGAACTGTCCGGCGGACAGCAGCAGCGTATTGCGGTGGCCCGTGCGCTGGTGCTGGAACCGCAGGTGCTGCTGCTTGATGAGCCGCTGTCGAACCTCGATGAGCGTCTGCGCCGTCGGGTGCGCACCGATATCCGCGATCTGCAGCAGCGGCTCGGGTTTACCGCCGTCTACGTGACCCATGACCAGGAGGAGGCGCTGGCGGTCTCCGATAAGATTATTGTCATGAAAGAGGGAGATATTGCTCAGCAGGGCGCGCCGGAGACGCTTTACCATTCGCCCAATTCAGTCTTTATCGCGGATTTTATGGGTGAAGCCAATATTCTGCCCTGTGAAGTAGAACAGGCGGATGCAGATGACGCGCTGGTGCGGCTGGGTAATCAGCGCTTCCGGGTGCGGGGTGCCGGCGCTAAACCCGGCACTGCTCAGCTGGCGGTGCGGCCACAGTTTATTACGCTGTCCGGCGACGGTCAGGGTGCGTTGCAGGGTGAAGTGATCCACAGCACCTGGCTGGGCGATCATATCGAATATGAAGTCGCTACCGAGCTTGGCGCGCTGTTCATTATCGACCCGCAGATGGAACAGCGTCTGCCGCTCGCCGCCACGGTTGGCGTCAACTTTAAGCCGCATGGTTTAGCCCTGATAGCCCGTTAATCTGATTAACCCGAGGAGTTCGCATGGAATCGCAGGAAATAATGGCGCGACTGGCGTTAGCGGAAGCCGTTGCCCGCGAAGGGGGCGCTACCGCGTTATCCTGGTTTAATCGCCGCGAGACGCTGGTAGTGGAGACGAAGTACGATTTGCAGGATGTGGTGTCTATTGCCGACCGGGAAGTGGAGCAGCTGATCGCCAGCTATATACGGGATGCGTTTCCCGATGATGGCTTCCTGGGCGAGGAGACGGGTCTGCAGGCGGGAACCTCTCACTATACCTGGGTGGTGGATCCGATCGATGGCACCAGCCCGTTTCTCAATGGGATGCCGAGCTGGTGTGTTTCCGTGGCGGTGCTGCGTGGCGATGTACCGGTCATCGGGGTGATTTTCGCACCCACCTATGAGGAGTGCTACGTAGCGGCACTGGGGCAGGGCGCGACGCTTAACGGGCGTCGTCTGCAGGTCGATGCCACACGCACGCTGCAAAACCACGTTACCGGCTTTGGTGCTAACAGCTATGTCAGTCCGCAACAGGTGGGCGAGATTGTGGCGGCGCTGTTGTCGGCGGGCGGTAACTTTATCCGCATCGGCTCCGGCGCGCTGATGCTGGCCTGGGTCGCGGCTGGTCGGGTCGTGGGTTACTACGAACCTTATATGCACGCCTGGGATTGCCTGGCGGGTTACTGCCTGGTGAAAGAGGCGGGCGGCTGGTGCCACCCGTTCAATACCGAAGGCGACCGCATCACTAAAGGGGCCCAGGTGCTTGCTGTGGCACCCGGCGCCGAAGCGGACCTCCGCCGCATTGCTGATTTGTAGTTCAGTGACCCTGTCACGCTGACTGTACTCAGGTCAGCGTGATGCCGCAGGGCTTAGCGTTTTCGTCAGATAGTGGCGCTGCATGCCGTCCTGCGGAAAATCGGGCAGGGACATCTGCTGCTGATAACCCTGTTTCTGATAAAACGGCAGCGCCTGAAAACTAAATGTATCCACCAGCGCAAAGAGACAGCCCAGTTTAACCGCCTCCTGCTCTGCCGCTTCCATCAGCGCACGCCCCAGACCACTGCCACGCAGCGTTTCGTCCACCCAGAGATAATCAATACAGAGCCAGTTTCCTTTGCGCGAGGCGATCAATCCGCCGCGTAACACACCTTCTGCATCTTTGTGAGAAACCGACAGCGGCCCCCAGTTCTCCCGACTGATAAATTGCCGGTTGTAAGCCCCTAATCCTGCCAGTAGCGCTTCCCGATCGTCGTCGTTTTGCTGATGGGTAAGGATAAATGTGCTCATCCTGTTCCTCTCTTATCCATGCGTTGTCTTTATCCCTCAAAAAGGATAAATTCAATTTTACCCTCTAAAAGGTATAATCTGTATATTATCCTCTTAAGGGTATAAATTGCGCTTTATACCCTATCGGGGATAAACCCTCTGCGCTATGCTTACAGCCTGTGATTCTTTAGGAGTTACCCCATGATATACAGCCCGCTACAGCTGGCAAACCGGCTAAAGCTTATCCGCCAGCGCAACGGCTGGACCCAGAGTGAACTGGCGAAAAAGGTTGGCCTGAAACAGGCTACCATCTCTCACTTTGAAAATGCGCCTGACACTACCTCGCTGGCCACGCTGTTTAAGCTTTTACAGGCGCTGGAAGTGAGTCTGGACGTAGTGGAAAAAGAGGAGGCCAGTGCGCCTCAATTGCATGATGAGGATGCGTGGTAATGCAAAGGCTGATTGCGTGGATGAACGGCGAGCGGGTAGGCGTGCTCACCCGGCAGCGGAATGGCGCTCATGAGTTTCAGTATGACACCGGCTGGCTGAGTAACCCGCTATCCAGGCCACTGTCACTTTCTCTGCCGCTGCAGGTTAAGGCAATCACCTCACACGCCGTGATTAACTTCTTCGATAACCTGCTGCCAGATAGCCCGCTGATTCGTGACAGAATCGTGGCGCGTTACCAGATTAAATCCCGTCAGCCGTTTGACCTGTTGCAGGAAGTGGGACGTGACAGCGTCGGGGCGACTATGCTGTTGCCGCCCGATATGCCGCTGCCCGCGCTGCAGGCTCGCTATGAGGTGCTGGATGAAGCCCGGCTTGAGAGTGTGCTGTCAGCCTATCAGTCAGATATCCCGCTGGGGATGTTGCGTGAAGAGACTGACTTCCGCATTTCGGTGGCGGGCGCACAGGAGAAAACGGCGCTGCTGCTGACCGAAGAGGGCTGGAGCATTCCTGCCGGTGCCACGCCCACCTCGCACATCATTAAGCTGCCGATCGGTGAGATTAAACAGCCAGCCGCGACGCTGGATATGCGTGAAAGCGTAGAGAATGAGTATCTCTGTCTGGCGCTGGCCCGCGCACTGGGTATTGATGTGCCGCAGGCGACGATTATCCGGGCCGGTAAGATGCGCGCCCTGGCCGTTGAGCGCTTTGATCGCCGCTGGTCGCGCGACCGAACCCGGCTGATTCGTCTGCCACAGGAGGATTTCTGTCAGGCGCTGGGGCTACCATCCTCGACCAAATATGCGTCGGACGGCGGGCCGGGCATTGCAGAAATAATGCAGATACTGATGGGATCGAGCAACGCCATTGAAGATCGCTATCGCTTTATGATGTTCCAGGTGTTTCAGTGGCTGATTGGTGCTACCGATGGTCACGCAAAAAACTTCTCGCTGTTTATTGAGCGCGGCGGCAGTTATCGACTGACACCCTTTTATGATGTGATCTCCGCTTATCCGGTGCTGGGCGGTACCGGCCTGAACAGGCGTGCACTAAAGCTTGCGATGGGGCTGCGTGCCACTAAGGGGAAGAAGACAGAAATCGACAAAATCTTTCCGCGCCATTTTATCGCCACGGCAAAAAGCGTCAGTTTTGATCGTGACAGTTTGCAGCAGATCTTCGACTTCTTCGTCCGTGAGTTTCCCAAAGCGGTGGTCTCAGTGCGCGAGGCCTTACCGGCCGATTATCCACAGCACATCGCCGACGCCATTTTCAGTCATTCACTGATTATGCTGGAGCGGCTGCGGCACAAAGAGTGATGGCGCTATAAGCTGGCACTATCCTGAAAAACCTCGCCTCCTGTGTATGGCTAAAAGCCTGTCGGCTATGCTTATCTGACAGGCTTAACAGGAGAGTCATGGTATGAAGTGTCCGGGATGTGAAGGAGAGGCGTTTGTGTACGCCACGCGCGACGTCAGTCTTAATACGGGTAATCCCGAGGACGTTGTGCCGGATGTAAAGGGCGATCACTGCATCCGCTGTGGCGCGGTGATTATGAATGCCGGAACGTCGGAGCTGTACCCCGAAAAGGCTGAAGCGCTGGAGAATGCCGGCGTGCCTGTTAAATAACACAGAGAGCCCGCTTAGTGCGGGCTTTCGTTTTATTCATTCACCGCTTGAGAAACTCTTCAAAACGGGCCTGGTTATCCACCAACCATGCAGGCAAATATTCCTGCGTTACTGGCCGGATTACCATTTTGCGGGGGCGGTTCCAGATATCAATATTCTGCTCAACGCAGCGCCGAATATGATCGGGATTGTTGAACTCAGGGAGATTATTTTCTGTGTGAGAAATCGTCTCCATTTTCTCGCTTATACGCGCGTCGGTCATTACCCATGAGAAGTGCCAGCCAGCGTCTTCAATTGTTCTGGTACGCATCTTCAGTAGCTTCCAGCGCCACCAGCTGTCCCTGATTGGCGTACCCTTGCGTTTAACGTTGCGTAACAGCTCTGGCTGGCCTCTGAAAAAATGCTTCAGATTCTTCATAGTGGTCATCTTTGGCAGGCGGCAGAGACGGGCAGAGCCATCGTCATTAAAAACCTGAACGTTAAATTTATAATTATAGAAGTTATGGTACAGCGTCGTGCAGAGGTGGCGCGGGCTGAACTGCTTCAGGGCTTCAGGACGGGGGATTTCATCTACATCTGATACGATGATGATATCGTCGTCCTCAGCGAAGTCCAGACCGCGCATAATGGCGTTACGCGCTATCGTCTCATTTTCCCACGGGTCGGATTCACCGGCTTTCACCATTGAGCTGCCAGACACGAAATCATGCTGATGGATCGTCGGTACTGAGTCATTAACGACGTAAATAATTTTCTCGCGAAATGCCGCAAACTTTTCGATATTAAAACTGAGTTTTTCTCGACGCTTGCCAGTAAAGGTATAGAGGGATTCAACAATGACGAACTTATCAACATGTTCATAAAGCGTATTCAGCCGAAGCTCAAGAAGCATGTCTTCATCGTAGTAAAGGAAACAATCGTAAATCATTGGCTAACAAACCTTCCTGGCAAAATTTTCACATTATTTGAAACAATTATACCGCATGTTAAGCGTAAAATTACCTTTTCGTTACGTTATCTGTACTTTTTGATGCGGTTAAAAAGAAAATATGATCTCGGCCAAAAAATTACAAAATAATAAAGAATCTCTGTAAAACGTACTCCAGGCATCAGGCCAGTGTAAAAGTTTCAAACAGGTTGCTAATAAGTGATGCTTAAATATCAAACACCGTGCATGCTCACAAATTGAAGATAAAAAAAGCCTGCACAAGGCAGGCAAAATCGTTATAAGGGAATGTCCCTCTTTTGATAACACGCAACGAGTAAGTTGTGTGATGGTGGCACCGTACAGGAGAAACCTCAGGTTTACCCTGGGAACGGGAATCACAATCACATCAATCTGGCCACTGGAGTGCGTTATGGATGCCAATCGCTATGCCCTGAAAACAATCCCGTCACCGCCGGTCTTTCCCGGTGCTGCCAGCCCTGTGATATCTGATGAAACACTGCATCGCCGTCTGGCCGCCATTATTGAGCGGATGCAGCAGCAGCAGATTGCGCAACTGATTATCTATGCCGACAAAGAGCACGGCAGCAGTTTTGAATATCTGGCGGGATTCATTCCGCGTTTTGAGGAGGCGCTGCTGGTGGTGAATCAGCAGGGCGAGCTTACCTATATCATGGGTAATGAGAACCTCAAGCTGGTGCCTTTTGCCCGCAATCCGGGACGCTGTCTGCATGCGCCGATCTTTTCGTTGCCCAATCAGCCGATGCATGGGGAGCAGCCATTGGATCAGCTGTTAACAGAGGCAGGCATTAAGGCGGATGAACGCACCGGGCTGGTGGGCTGGAAGCTGTTTACCGGCAGGCAGCAGGCGCTTTTTGATCTGCCGCAGTTCGTCTACGCTGCAGCGGCTCAGGCGGCGGGTGGCGATGTGCATCTGGTTAACGCCACCGGATTGTTTATCTCGCCAGACCTCGGTGCGCGTTGCGTTAACTGCGCCGATGAAGTCGCCTTTTATGAGGCTGGCGCCAATCTTGCGTCAACCGCGATGCTGGCTGCGCTGGATAGCGTAGCGCCGGGTGTGACAGAGAAGGCGTCAGGCGCACGGCTGAATGCAGAAGGGCAGCCAAACAGTGTCGTCACGATTGCCGCGACCGGCGATCGTTTCGCCCAGGCCCGCCTCTATCCGTCAGACAAACAGATTTCAACTGGCGACAAACTCTCACTGACGGTCGGCTATAAAGGCGGCCTGACCAGCCGCTCTGCGTATGTCGTCAGTGAGGCTTCTGAGTTACAGTGTCACGTTTCTGACTGGTTAGACCGGCTGGCGATCCCCTATTATCATGCTGTGGTCAGCTGGCTGGAGCAGTTGCGAATCGGAATTACCGGCGGCGAACTCTATACGCATATCGAAACGGTACTGCCCAAAGCGCAATATGGCTGGCATCTCAATCCAGGACATCTGGTGGCTGACGAAGAGTGGTTAAGCTCGCCCATCTATCCCGATTCAGCAGTGACCCTGAAGAGCGGTATGCTGTTGCAGATTGATATTATCCCATCGGTGCCGGGTTATGGCGGCTGCAGTATTGAAGATACGGTCGGACTGGCAGACGCCGCATTGCGTGACGAGCTGGCGAGCCGTTTTCCGGCGGTGTGGCAGCGTATGACCCGGCGCAGAGCCTACCTGACCGAGGTACTGAAAATCCGGTTGTCCGGGGAGGTGATTTTGCTCTCGAACACGGTAGGCTATCTGCGCCCTTTCTTACTGGATAAGCATCGTGCGCTGGTGCGCCGGTAGAGAATGAACCGGCCGCCTCAGGCCGGTAATAATTTGTAAAATTTAACTGAGAGTAAAACCCAAACGCATCTGTCAGGATACGCGCCTCAGAAAGTTCCTGGTTGCTCTCATTCGATGAAATGGTTTACCAAAAACGCGGTTTTGTTTGCCTGCAAAACCTCCCTTGCCGCGTTTATCGCACTCTCTGTGGCGCTGTTACTCAACTTTGAAAAACCGGCCTGGGCACTAACCACCGTGTTTGTCACCTCACAACTCTATGCCGCCTCGACCGTCTCGAAATCGCTGTTTCGTCTGATGGGCACGCTGCTCGGCGGCATCTTTATTCTGCTAATCTATCCCGAAACCGTGCAGTCGCCGGTGCTGTTCAGCCTCTGTGTGTCGCTATGGGTGACGGTCTGCCTGTATCTTTCTCTGCATGACCGCACGCCGAAGAGCTATATCTTTATGCTGGCGGGTTACAGCGCGGCGATTATGGGCTTTCCCGATGTGGATACGCCATCTGCGATTATCAGTACCGTGATTTCACGTATTGAGGAGATCACGCTGGGGATCCTCTGCAGCACGCTGGTTCACCGGCTGGTGTTCCCGGTGTCGATGCACCATCTGCTGGGGCAGAGCGTCAATCTCTGGTTTCAGAACGCGCGCAAATTATGCGATGAACTGATTAGCGGGATGGCAAAGAACAAATCGCTGGAGCGGGAAGATATCCTGATCCAGATGGCGGGTTATCCACTGAGTGTTGAAACGCTGCTGACCCACTGTGTTTATGAGGGCGAAGCGGCGCGTAATGTCATTCGTCTGGTCAGCGTGCAGTATCAGCATCTGACCTATCTGCTGCCAACCCTGACCGCGATTGAGGCACGGCTGGGTGTGCTGGCCGAACTGAATATCCGTTTTCCGCAGTGCGTTACCGATGTATTTCAGGCGTTTCTGCTGTGGCTGCATCATGACCGCATTAATGATATCGCCGGACTGCGTGAGGCGATTGCTGCCAGTCAGGCCACCCTGGAAAATCAATGGCGGGCAGGGCAGCTTGCCACCGAAGAGAGTCTGCTGCTGATCGGCCTGCTGGAGCGGATGGCTAACTTTGTCCGTATTGCCGATGCCTTTGAGAACGTCAGTGCGCGCGCCGGGGATCTCTATAGCCATGGAGATGGGGCGGCGATCCGCAATATCCGCGAACACCGTCATATCGACAAGGGGCTGCTGAGACTCTCTGCGCTGACCGCTTTTCTGGCAACCTTTCTCTCCAGCCTGTTCTGGATTGGCAGCGGCTGGGCCGATGGCGCGAATGCACCTTTAATGGCGGCCATCATCAGCTCATTTTTTGCCGGCGTTGATTCCCCGGTAACGCCTATGAAACTGTTCGTGAAAGGGGTAATGATTGCCCTGGTGGTCAGTCTGTTCTATATCGCCTTTCTGATCCCGCAGGCTAACACGTTGCAGGCGCTGATGATCTGTCTGCTGCCGGGTCTGATGCTGCTGAGTCTGGTCATTGCTAACCCGGCGACCAATATGGTGGGGCTGAGTGTTGCCATTCAGATCCCTGGCTTTATCGGCCTGAGCCATCACTATGTCCCGAACCTGATCGTCACGCTTAATGCGGCCATCTCATCAATGGTGGGGATTATGTTTGCGGTGGTGCTGACGGCGCTGATCCGTAACAAACGACCGTCATGGATTGCCAGAAGAGCGGTGCAGCGCGGACTTCGCGATCTGTTAGGGTTTATCAAAATGGTGGAGCGCAATTCGGCCACGCTGCTGACTCGCCAGCAATTTATTGCGCGGATGCTCGACAGGGTGAACGTGATTCTGCCGCGTAAACGGCTCGATCCGGTACCGGATATCGTGGTGGGGGGGTATCTGATTACCGAAACCTGGCTGGGTGCTAACTGCTATGATTTTTATGCGCGCTATCGTGAGGTGCTTGAAAGCCATCGGATTGATAGCGGACAGATGTTTCACGAACTGGCGCTCTATCTGAAGCGCAAGATGAAGAGGCTACAGCTTGCGCCGCATCAGGATCTGCTGGATGAGCTGGACCTGTTACTGCTGCGGCTAGAGCCGATTGCCCGACAGGAGAGTGGTGCAGTTGCACCGTTAATCCATCTGTTTAATATTCGGGTATCACTATTTCCACATCAGCGCTGGCCAGATTAACCCGGTGTAACAGGGCTGGCTGGTGGGGCTAAGAGAGGCTTGCCAGGACCAGAGCGGATGATCTGATTTTAGTTACATCATTCATTAAATCTTAGTTGAATTATGAATCAGGCAACGTGCCCATATAAATTGTCTTGCAGAAAAATAAGGTCAGCAAAGCGGAAAGGTTGGTTGGTAGAAATGGCCAGCAATGGCCTGAGCGTGAAGCGCAGGCATTATACCGCTTTTAATTCAGTCTGTTGCATTCGATTCTCTGGCCAGACACGCCTGGTTGAAACCAGTCATAAACGCGTCCTGCTGCGCCAGAAGCCTGCAATAAGAGCAGGGCGCGTGCATCTCACTGCAGGAAAGCAGGGTTGATGCAGGAAAAGTTCAGCGGTAATAACTCAGCGGCTTTCCTGCGGCTGGAGTTGATAAATCCACGCACTGTATTGCCGATTATCCTCGGCAGAAACGCAAACCTCGACGCGATCGTAACCATCTTCAAACGCATCCAGCATCGGCCAGTGGGCATCCAGCTGGTCGGAGAGAAACAGATAACCCGGCACGTCGGGGCCATGCTCATCCAGAACGATGCCCGGAAAATCAGCCGCTGCGCCCCAGCCGTGCTGATAGAAGGTACCGTTAACCGAACCGGCCAGCCATTCTCCGCCAATATTTTCCAGGATATGGGCATTCTCGCGGCCCGGACAGAGAGTGCCATAGACAAATAAGCGTTTCATTTTTTCTCGTTGTTGAAACAGTGGAAGCCAGCAACTCTAGCGCGGCTAAAATGGATTGTCTTGCGGAACCGCCTCATGAGCCTCTCAAAACGCCATGCACAGGTAAATTCTGCCTACTGCCAGCCCCATCAGATGCGCAGAATTCATGTAGCGACGCCCAGGACTGCCGCAAAAGGTCGGTTTTATGTGCACTCTGCCTGTTGGCAGATGGCACTCCCGTCCGGTTACTTCAAGATTGTCGTGTAATTAACCGGAATCCCCTGGTCATTGATCACCGCATAACTCACTGACTCACCGGGTTTCGGCGGAGTGTGACTGTCAATATAAGCATCAGATTGTGGGGCAAGAGTGAGATTTTTTATTGATTGCTGACCTTCAGAATAGACATTCAAGCTCATGAACCAGGGAGTAGGATTCGTTATGGCGATTTTATTTCCCTTTACCGCGAAACGGAGCTTTTCCGGATCGGTGGTCAGCGGGGCGTTTAGTCCCTCAGGCCGGATAAAGATTTTTAGCCGGATTCGTAGCGGTAACACCACTTTACGTTCAGCCGCGTTAAGCTCTTTTTTCAGCGCAGGGATCTGATAAATATTTAACCAGTAGAGGCTCTCTTTGTCCGCGGGCAGCCCCTGACGTGAAGTAAGTAACAGACGCAACGATCGCATTTCTTCCGGATACATTTTTACCACCGGCGGTATGACTATGACGGGTGTGATGCTGGCATCGGGTGAGAGAGTCAGGTCACCGTCATCCGTCCAGATTTGCAGATACGTTTCGTTTTCGCCGCTGTTGACGACGTTAACAGACTGGCTCAGATCCGATTGATTGAAAACGATCCGGGTTTTATCCACATTGACCACCGCCCAGACGCTGAATGAGAGCAGGAAGCCAGATAGCACGACGACGTTACTGAAAACTGACCACAACCTGTAACTGCGCATTGACTGTTCCTGCTGTAATAGTTTGCCCGCTGAGCGCTTCAAGAGAGGCGGTGAAATCACCACTGTAAATATCAGCGCCTCCTGAGGAGATTTGCGACGTTAAATCTTTATAGGCATACCAGCCACGGCTGTTGCCCGCGCCCGTCACCGTTCTGTCAGGCAGTAAATTGAGCGCCATATTATGACTGTCATAAATTTTTATACCGACACCGGAGGCGGCAGCGCTGCTACCATAGTGGGTATCCAGCAGCCAGGTTAACCCGCCGCCAGCTGTAGTCAGCCCCAGATTTCTTGCCTGCGTCACCGCATTTGACTGGTTAACGAGAAAGCCCATAGCGACATTTGCTGACGTGATCGTCGATGTAGTGGTGCCGGAGATGGCACCGGACTCGCACTGGATAGTGATAGTAAAAGGAGCCTGACTTTTCCCGCCCGCGGCAAGGGTATTCACGCTTACGGTAGGCAGCACCACCACCGAAGGATAATCCTGGACTTCGCATAGCGCGCCACGCACATAGGTGACATTTGAGAAGGTGCTCCAGGCGGCGGGCCAGTTACGATAAAAACCATACCAGTAAGAGAGACTATCCTGGCCCACTTTCAGATTATTGGTATCCAGCCCGGGTCCTTTAAAAGCAATATATCCGCGAGGTTGTGTCCAGTTGTCCACATAGCGATTGCTGTTGCTGGCGTAATAGCGCGTAGAGTCTATTTTAAACATTTCATACAGCACATTACTGAAAGCACTGGCCGGAATATAAATATAGGTGCCATCAGAATACCAGTCACTGGCCGTCAGCTGTCGGGCTTTCCAGTAGCGACTGTAATATTCGCCGGTTGTCAGGTTAGTTAGCCTGACGGCAACATTTGCAGCGACATCATAATAGGCACCGTCCACTTCAGAAGTAATATATTGACCGGCATAGGGGCTGTCGCCATTGGTGGCATACATCTCATACAAACTGTCTGCATCTGCCACGGCGCAGCGGTAAAGAATCTGGTTAGCTGAGTAGGGAACATTGCTGGCCGAAGACAGAAAGCTGCCTACCGAGCTGGCCAGCAGTGTGCCGGAGGGCTGGAAGGTCTTTCCGCTATTGATGCTGATTACAGATGGCAGGCCCACATTCCCTGAGCAGGTGTCGCAGGCGCCGGTCCAGTAGGCGGCGGTATAGCCTGCTGCAATCGCGCTTTGAGACAACGAGGATGTGGCGGTAACAACGCTGCAATTAGCCCAGGCGGGCATATTGAACAGCAATAAAAAGATATACAGGAAATAGTTTTCGATTCTCACACGTTTAACCCTTATGGCAGACAGCATCCAGGCGAACAATATCCTCATTGACGCGACCGGTTATTTGATAATTAACAAAGCATGTTTTGTTGCCCTTATATTCCCAGTTTACCTTTAAGGTTCCAGAGTCATGCGGTACACGTGCATATAATTGCCCACCCTGGCCCACAATACCTATCACGGTATTATCAGCATCACGGACCTCAGTGCCCATTGGCGGGATTTCATGATCTTCATTTTTGAGCGCGATTAAGACGGCCTTACCCTGCAGCGTGGCAAAATTAATTCGGGTAACGGAACCGGCATAGGGCACAACGCGCTGGCTTCCGCCGCTTAATTCGGCATCAGCATTCATATAGCGTGTATCAAGGCTGACGGTGTTGGCCTGATATGGCGTCAGCGACGGCAGAATAGCGTAACCAAAATGATCAATGACGGCACCCTGACCATTGCGTACGCTGGCGCCCTGGGCACCCTCCGCATGGATAAGCGCAAAAGTGTCGCTGGTATAAGGTCCGGCGGTGACGCCGCCGCGATGAATCAGCAACGTACCAGAAAGCCCTAATCCAGCCTGGCGATAATTATCCCCCTGACCATAATTCGCTCTGACCGCACCTGCGCGCGTATTCTGCTGAATATTTCCGCCGAACGAGACACGGTGGCCGGTGTTACTTTGCGTATTTTCGGTTCCGCCATACAGGGACCAGGATCGCTGATTATTCTCGCCAGATGAACCGGTCAGTGAGAGAGTCGAATTGCGCGTTTCTTTAGACTGGTTGTAGTTATAGGCCACTGAGGTAGTGTGATTGCCCCAGTTCAGCGGAACCGAGACATTCAGTGAAACGGTATTTTCGGTATATTTCTCGCGGTATGAGTTATTACCCTCGTCAAGGTTCAGCCCGAAACGATCGTAATTCCAGGTAGTACGCTGACGGGCAACGTTGAGACTGTAACTGATGTTATTCCAGCTGTTGCTGTAACCTGACTGAAGCTGAGTAATACGTGACCGGTTATTATAGTAATCCGCCGTGCTGCCGCTCAGGCTGATTAAGCCATAATCGGCCATAGACTGACTCAGGGTCACAGAAAAATTATTACGCTGATGCAGCGTATCTGAATAGTAACTGACGCCATTGTCCTGCTGGCGCCGAACGCCCAGCACATCCTGCAGATCGCGATAACCGCTGGTTGAGTAACGATAGGCGGCCAGGACCAGGTTGGTGCCGGTAGCAAAAGTTTTGCTGTAGCTCAGCTCGGCGCGCCATCCCGAAGCATTTCTGTTCTGTGCGACCTTTGCATCAGAAAAGGTGGTGTTTAATCCCACTGCGCCCGCCGCCGAGGTCCAGACACCGCCAAGCAGCCAGGCCTGATAGTCCTGAGCCAGCCGCGCTCCTGCCGTAGCGGTCAGTCGGTTACTGATACCGCGCTGCAACAGCCCTTCGAAGAAGGTGTTATTAACTGAGTAGAATTGCCGTACCCGACCCAATGCAACCGAGTAATGCCAGTTTCCCGGCCTGACCGAATCAGGCACGGAGGCATAAGGAACGGTAAACGAGGACGTTTTGCCATTGGCTTCAATAATCTCAACATCGAGATCGCCCTGGCTTCGGGTATTGTACAAATCGTTGATAACAAAGGGACCAGGCGCAATGCTGGTCTCATAAATAACGCGATTCAGCTGCCTGACGATAACCCGGGCACTGGAGGAGGCCACACCGCGAATTTCGGGCGCATAACTACGCCGGCTTTGCGGACGCATCCTTTCATCGGTAGTGAGCTTAATGCCATTATAAGAAAGGCTGCCAAACTGCGAACTTTCTGTATAACTGTCGCCCAGCGTCAGCAGACTGTTCAGCGGTTCAATGGGGCGCTGAAGCCAGGTTCTGACCGTTGTGTAGCGAACATCGCTGCCGGTAACGTTATTGTCGATAAACCGCAGATTGCCCTGATGGCGCAGCTGCCAGTTATCAATATTCGTGCCCGCCGTGATGCCACTCCAGAGATACTGGTATCTGTAACCAGAAGCGGTATTTTCCGTCCAGCTATAATTGGTGTTATGCCGGATGAAAAGGGCAGAGATCCCTTTATCCCATTCGGTGACGGGAATATTTCCCCTGGGCAGATGAATTAACTCCGCATCCGGAATGGTGAATTGCAGCCGCAGTGAAGCCTGATCAAATTGCCAGCGGGCCGCTGATGACCAGTAACGCAAGGGCTGACAGTCCTCGCTGGCTGAAGATTTATTCAGTGACTTGAGGCTTAATGATTCAGCCACCGTCAGCGGGAGACAAGGTTCTATCGGCTGACCTTTCTCTGCTGATAGAAAGTTCAGGGTGACGCCGCTTTTAACCAGCTTATTGTTAACATAGATATCGACATAATAGTTGCCGGGGGCGATAGTCTGATGGTTAAACTGATCAATATTCTGGCCAAAGGCGGAACCTTTAAACAGTGAAGGATCGAAATAGTACTCATCAGCGTGTCCATACGTTGAAAAAGTAAATGATGCACAGAGAGGAAAAAAAAAGATGCGGATATTACCTGCCTGCAATCGGATAGTCTTCACTGACTTTAGCTCCCTGGTCATTCATTGCTGAAAGAGAAATCACGCTATTAGCTGATAAAGAGTGCGTTGTCGGTTTACACCTGACGATTTTTTTGGAAAAGGGCGCAATCATGTCGGCTTTGCAGGCTGTTTTTTTTTCGGCTGTTTTTATTGCAACTTCTGTAAGTGAGAGATACCAGGGTTGAGTGTTGTTGATTTCAACCCCCTCTTTTTGCATCGTTACTTTTACACTGTCGAAAACATTAACCGGCTGACCAATCACTTTAGGACGATAAAAGAGTTTCATGCGGTTACGTAACATTAAAACAATACTGTTACGACCTGATTCCGCCTGAATATTCCCAGGGGGGATCTGCAGAGAGTTGAACCAGTAAATCGTTTCGCGATCCTGTGGTAATGAGACATTTGGCAGGAATCGGATTCTTAAAACCTGACCGGTCAGAGGCTGGATCCGAAACAGTGGTGGCGTGATAATAAAAGGCACGTCACTCTTATCGCCAGGTTGCGAATCCATATTGCCATTATCAAGCCAGGCCTGAATGACATAAGGCATATTATCGTTGTTCTTTAACTGAACATCGACGGAGAGAGCATCGCCCGGATAAATAATTCGGCTGCCAAGAATAGTGACGCTTGCCTGGACGTTATCCGAAATAAACGTCATCAAAAAAAACAGTATTACCATTTTTAATGGGAACAGCATAATGCGCGAATACATGTCGGATATCTCAAGCGTGGCGTGCGTATCTGGCTATCCGGATACGCACGAAAAATATTACTGGTAAGTCACGGCATATTGCAGTGATGCGGTAACGGTACCCGCCGTTGGCGTCCCTGATGCGTAATAACGGGCAGAGTAGGTGGCAGAGCCAGAAGTTTCACCGGTCTGCAATGTCAGATCACCGCTGCCGGTATAACCGCTGGTCAGATTAACCACTGCATCTTTCGGATCTAGGATTTGTACCTCAACATTTTTTGCGGTTCCGGTGTTAGATAAATTACCGGCAGCGCTAACGTTATTCCCCACAAACACCGTCGAGATTTTGGTGGCCGAGGTACTGTCCCCGGCGCAGCCGCTAACGCCCACGGTGAAGGTGGTATCCCCCGCAGTTGCACCAGAGGCAGCAAGGTCCGAAGTACTGACCGTTGGCAGCAACACGACAGGGGATGCATTGTTGCCATTTACGGAAACAGAACAGGTTTCAGTAGTAACTTCTCCCTGAAAATTGATGGTGTTATCTGAAGCTGCAAACACGCTGGCTGACACCAGTCCGGCACTGATTAACACAGCAAAATTAAGCGTTCTGAGTTTGGTGTTCATTAATACTCCTTTATCATAATTATGCGGAAAATAACTGATTGAGGCTGATGCCCATTTTCCGGCGAATGGCATCTTTGATGTTATAAACACGCTTGACTTCAACTCCCATTTCTCTGGCAATAATCGGCAGTGAAAGTCCGTTCATCGCCAGATCAAGGAACCGAACTTCATCCTGTTTAAGTGCATTCACTTTTTTCCTGACTTCGCCTTTTAAACCGAAATAACAGCCCTGGATTTGTCCGTTTATCTCCTCCAGGGACAGGTCGGCATAAATCACAGTTTGTATACGCAGGTCCTCTTTTTGCCAGTAAGCCGCAAGCGGCTCCATATGGCGATCACTGACGATAATCAGCATTAATCCGGTATGTTTTAAATACTCAATCCAGTTGCTATTGGTAAAGTACCTGACATTTTCCCTGGAGAAGTCAACGAATACACATCCTCTGCAAAAGAGGCTCTCATATTTTCCAGCGACCATGCTGAGTATGGATGAAGAGAAAAAATGATTCCCTCCAGGCCAGGTGGTAATTTTTTGCAACGGACATCTGTTATAAATGTCTGATGCGCGATGGGTGAGATCACAGCCATATTTACAACTGGCGCAGCGAATTTCCTCTCTGGTTATCTTTATCATAATATTTTGGCGTTGTTGCGAGAGTTGTGATTATTTTATCGATAAAAATCTCCGCCTTTCAAGGCGATGAAAATTATCCGCTATTTTCTTTATTCGGATTTTTCTTAAGGAGCCACCTCCACGGGCGGGAGTAATATTTGTTGAAAATTCGGGAAAAAAAGGGCGACGACGTCTTCAGCAGTGCTGAGAGACCAGGATTTTTTTACGTCCGTTAGGAATATTTCGCAAATAACGCCACTTTGATCAATAAAAATTCCGCACTCAATGCTAAATGTGAGCGAATTTTGTTCAGTGGCCGATTTTGTCTATAACGGCCACTATGATGGCATTGATAAATGATTTTTTACTGGCTCTATCAGGACTTACTCCCTTTTTCATTGAAACGAGCTGCATTTTAAATGGGTTTAATAAAAAAATTAGCGACGATATTTATCGTTCACATCCCATTTAATTAAGAATACTCCTGGTAACAAATATGTTAATTGACGCACTTGCTATAAATATTGATCTAAATCAGTTATTTAGCGCATGAAAACATCACTCTTTTTGGCAGTGTCATTAAAAGAAAAGAGATCTATATTTATTTCTTTCCCGGGCGTTATCATTCAGAATTTGTATGCGAAGAATCATCTTTGCTGTGCGAAATTTACGTTTCTCTTTTTTGTCAGATTATACAAGATAGTTATTGGATGACGGGACAGAGCAGGGACGTTACGTCTCATTTTGCGTGTCGCTGATAGTACTGAAAACAACCGGATGTCACTGACTTTTATTTTCAAGGCTCAGGGCAAAAGCATCACTGCGCCACGGTGACTGCCTTGCAATCGAAACGCGAATAGCCAGTATGAGTCCGGCTGACCAGACAGCCAGCAGAAAGCTGACTCAGGCTTTCTTGCTTATTACAGGATTAACCTGGCAAGGAACGGAGTGAAGAAAGCGTAGTTACACGTGGACGCGTTTACGACAACTTAGTGGTTTGCACGGCAGACTATGAGGATGAACATAAAGCGGTGATGTATAGACGCCTCTACAGCATTTTTGTGGCCGACAGCCCTGATGAATGCGCTAATTTTCACGTAGCGACGTCACTGCTTAAGTTGTGCAAAGCACCTGAGCAGAGAAACGGTCAGAATACGCAGCAGTGCATTCAGCCAGCCGCAAAGGGCGAAGCCGTCATCGCATCGTCCGACTGCACATTTTCGACATCAGATTTGTTGGTAAGAGGATAGCGTGTAGCGTCACTGAAGAAGCTGTCCCGCCGGGAAAGCCATGCTGAATAAGTAGCATCACATTATTTCAGTTTCGGAACAGAGTAAGCGACAGTAACAAGGCCAGGCAGACATTGTGATCGTTTCTGACAGATTTTGCTGTAAAGAGGAAAACCGTCAGGATCAGCCCAAAATGGTGAGCAGACCATACAACAGAGCATCACGCTTCCGGCCATAATGAGTATGCGCATAATGTATATTATGTTAAATGATAGAGATTATTGCAGGCTTAACTGCGGGTCCGACGTTCCCTGCTTTGCTTCAACCCTGAATCATTAGGTTCATTCTGTCCCTGAGGGTCTGTAAATCGCGATTGGCAAGCGTGCCATTTCACTGTTCTGAAATCGCACCGCCACTGCCACCTTACCTGTCGGGCCTGAACACATTGATTGTTTTCTTTCTGCACCGAAAGCAACCACAATTCCGGAGGTCGCACAGCTATCCATCAATCATAAGTCAGTGTGAATTGCGTCGCGGCGTTCGCATCCCCTGGCTTTACGTTTTTCACGTCAGTTGAAACATAATCAGCCCAGAAATCCAGGGTGGCATCTCCGTTTGCATCGATCACTGCAGACGGCGTATCCCCACCCATCGGGATACGATGATGCTGGCTGTCCAGAATCTCAATCGCCACACCGGAAGCGGCATTCTCATCGCTGCTATCAATGGCCAGTAACGTATTGTCATTGGTATCTTTAGTGCCGGTGAACGTCAGTTTTGCATTGTCGGCACTACAGCCGGTCAGATGAAGACTAAACGGCACCGGTTTGGTTGTCTGCCCCGTTTTAACCAGCTGCTTAGTCTGCCATTCGCCGAGGTCAACGGGTTTATTGACGTCGCCCGGATCGACCGTACAACCGACCGCGACGACGGTTGCTGTAAGGCGAATATTAATTTGTGCCAGCGCATCGGCTGCCACCGACTGCGAGGTATAAAAAAGTATCGCTGCACCACCGGCCATCAGGATGATTTTTGGCAAAATAGTGCGACCTGACTGATTCATAGCCATTATCTTCCCGCCTTAATCAAAATCGACCCGAAGATAGCCTTCGGAGGTAAATCTGCCTTCCGCTGGCTTATTGCCGGTAATGCTGACGGGCCAGGCCGTAATGGGAACGGTTGCAGAGGCATTGCCATCAAGCTGAAAAGGGATTTTACTCTCCGCATTATTGGGAATTAAGGGTTTACTGTCTTTATCGGCCAGAACGAAACCGAGATCCGGGTTATCCGAGACAATCGCATTGCTGGCGACATTGTTCGCCTCAAGCCTTAAGGAGAGCATGGCTTGCGCATCAATATTTTTACATGAAATACCAATATTGCGGGTCTGCGGATTTACACCGGCGGGTTTATTGCCCGCGCCTGCAGCGGCAAACGCAGAGGCACCAATATTACCAAAATCAATCGTAATGATTTTATCTGGCGAAAATTCACAATTTTGCGGAATGGTAATTTGTCCGCCAATAGTTACGCTGGCGATAGCCTCACCGCTGACCTGAATGCCCTGCTGCGTATTTAAGTAGGTCTGTAGCGCCAGAACGCTGAATTGTGAGAAGCCGATAAAAGGTTTTCGGATCCTTAACGAGATCTTTCCGCTGTTGCCGGTTCCCCAGCCACTGCTCATCTGGCTCCGGTTCATCGGTAATTTATTTGACACATCATAAAAAGGCACCTGTGGAAACGTTTGACTGTTCCCGCCTACAAAAACCTGAAACGATGCATCAAGATAGTCGTTGAGTTTATACCACTGCGTGTCGCCGATTTTTTCTGAGGGCTGAAGCGGACTGACCGCTGTCGCATAGGCTTCGGCTGTAAAAGGATAAGGGGGTTCATCACAATGGCCGGTATACGATCCCTGCCCCTGAAAATCTTCCGCATCGGTAATAATAGCCCCCGCTTTATCCTTATCTTTATCTGAAATATCCTTCTGGATATTATCAATTACAAAATTGTGCGTTCCACCCTGTGCGGTGCAGTGGTAACTGTAGCCAAAGGCAGGCGCGCTGCCTGCCAGTAATGATAAATATAAAAGCACTGAAGCAGACAGTGCTGACTTTCTGTGCATTAGTCCCGGCAATAGAGTCATTTATTATTTTTCACCATAGCAATACAGTTAAGTGTCATACGCGCGACAGGTAATTTTTCACTTTCTGCAGGCAGCTCATAAGGAATCATGCAACTATCCGACGAGCCGCTTCCCCATATCACAGAAAGCGTGCCTTTAGGTTTAATCCCTGTCATATAGACGTCGCCAGTGTCACCAACAATACTGGTCGCACCGGTGATTTTATCGGTCACTGAAGCCCCAAAGGGAACGGGACGACCGTTGTGCATCAGACTGAAAATTGCGCGTAATCCGACATGGGCAGTGTACTCCGCCCGCACGATCGCGCCTTCCGTTGGCACCACTTCGCGGACGGTATCGTCAAGATCGGTGTGCATATCCAGGCTTTTTACATCCAGCGCGACCCGGTTACTGCGATAAACCGAGGCATACGGCATGACCGCATAGCCCCGCCAGTCAGTACTGATGCCGGTTTCATTCTCGACATGCACACCTTTAGCACCCGGCGCTTTGATCAGGACATTGGTATCCCCAAGTGGCTCACTGAACGTGATGCCGTTGGCATGGGCGATGATCCCGCCTGAAACGTCCCAGTTCATCGCGTGGTTGCCATTACTGTAACTGTAACCCCCGCTCGCTCTGGCATCTGACCCGTCCCAGCTGACGTTCATATTACCGCTGTCGCCATTTCGGTTACTGTGTCCCTGCATGATGCTATAGCTGAGGTTATTGCCCTGCAGCAATGTGCCGGTCACCCCCGTCTGCATCTGGGTAACCCCATCCTGATCGCGGTTAGCCTGGGCCGTCGCATACATACTGTTGAGTGCTTCATGCTCGGCCATGTCATGGCCCAGCCAGCGTCCGAATGGAATCGAGATGTTCAGCGAGATAAGCCGGTCGGTTTGCGGCATCCCCTTGCTGCGGCTGAGCGCATAGGAGAGATTGTAATTAATGCCGTGCCAGCCGCTGGAGAAACCAGCCTGATACCATTCATCGCTGCCGCTGCTATTCCAGTAGTCCTGATGTGTGGCGGTTAGACTTAGCGAGCCCCAGTCGCTGATCTGCTGGGCAACGCTCAGCTGAAAGCGCCCTTTTTTGCTGTTCATAAGATTGTGGTAACTGACGGGTTCAAGCTGCGGACCGCGCCCGTCCCCCCTATCTTTCCATTCATTCTGATATCCGTTCATCGCTTCCCATGCGGTTTCACCCAGCGTGTAGAAGCCGCGCGTTGAGTAGCGATAACCCAGCAGTTGAAATGTGGTGCCGGTATGATTCAGCGATTTAGCATAAAGAAACCGGACAGACTGGCCATTATGCGTACTGCCATCCGCCAGTTCACTGCGGGCAGCGGTGATATCAACAGAGACTGCACCCCAGTCACCGAGATTGCGTCCCAGCCCCGTGAGAACCGAGAGGTAATTTCTGGCAATCTGGCTCCCGCCATACAGCGTTGTGCCATTGCTGAGACCTCTGGCAAGCGTGCCCTGAGCAAATAAAGGATCCTCCTTACCTGCCAGACCGCTCCGATAACGACCTGCAACCAGATCATATTTTGTTCGCCCCTCGCGCTGCAGCAGCGGCACGGTAGAATATGGCACAACAAATTTTTGCACTGCACCGGCATCGTTTTTAATCGTAACGTCCAGGTCACCGCTGGATGATGTGGCATTCAAATCCGTAATTTCAAATGCACCGGACTGCACAATATTCTGGTAAATCACATAACCATTTTGCCGCACCGTAATCTGCGAGCGCCCTGATGCAATGCCACGAATCACCGGCGCATAGCCCTGTTGACTGTTTGGGTACATCGCATCTGAGGAGTAGAGCCGTACGCCGCGAAATCCCAGGCTATCGTAGATATCACCTGAGCTGCTGCTGTCTCCCAGAACCAGTTCACTTTTAAACGGAATGATGGTGCGTTCCGCAAAGGTGGAGATATTCTGCCACTGGCTTTGATGATAGCCATCAGCATAATCGGAGTGGTTCCAGGCACCGTTATTTCTGAGCCGCCATGCTCCGATATTCAGACCACTGGTAAGGTTCAGATAATAGCTATTGTTTCTGTCACCTTTACTGCCGGTGAGCGTGTAATTCAGCAGCGCCGCATTGATACCTTCGTCCCACTCCTCTGGCGGAATATAGCCTTGCGCACTGTTTCTCAGCGCAGCCTGAGGAAAGGTCAGCATCAGGCGCTGGGAGGCAAAATCATAATATGAGGCGGCACCCGGAAAGCTTTTCGCGAGATCGATGCACTGATCCTGATTATCCGTCGCCTTTAACGCCGTCAGATTTTCAGTATGAACGCCCAGCCGTTTCATCCATGCTACAGTCACGCAGGGTTGCAATCCTGTCCCGTCCTGTTTCACCGCTTCAGATGCAGGGCTGACCTGAGGCTGAGAAGCAACGGCAACAAAGCGCATCGGACTGGTGGTCACAAACTCATCGTTGCGCCAGATATCAACACGATAAACGCCGGGAAGTTGTCCTGAACCGTTTTCGAAGCGAGAGAGATCGGCAACTTCATTGCCATCTTTCGTCAGAAAGGCCGGGTTAAACCAGTCCTGAGCCTGAGCCGAACCGGATAGCGCGACAAACAGGGCAAGAGCTGAATACCGAAAAGAGGGCATCTTCTCCTGAACCGGCCTGCTAAATACCGAGTGGCGCATTATCGTGTCCCTGAGCGTTTAAAAAAGATGAAATCGTGGCAAGCGATTAATGCGTGCCGCTGGTTTGTGGCGCGGTGATAGCACCATAATCATTTATGGTCTGGTAATGAACGCTTCCTGAGACGCCTCGTGGTAATGAAAGCGCGAGCTGACCAAACGGGGCAACCATGCTGTTTTCAAGCTTCTTATTTCCCACGCTGATATTGACCAGCGATTGATAATAGGGCGTTGGATTATTAATGGTGAGCTGCCCTTCTCTTTCCTGAAACCCGATTTTTTTCGCCGATTCCACTTCGCTAATCGGTAAGCCATCCGGCCGCATAAAAAGCTTCATTCTTGACAAAACCGCCAGTTGCAGGGTATTCCCCCCGCTCATCGCCTCTTTATTAACCGCCGGAATCGCTTTTACGTTCATCCAGTAAACTTTTTCACGATCTTTGGGCAGGGCCGCGCCGGTATAAACAATACGCAGATTGTTTTCACTTTTTGGTGCCGCGGCAAACAGCGGTGGCGTGACGATAAAATCATTTACCCGCTGCCCTTTTTCATCCTCCACCCATGCCTGAATAAGATAGCGCTCATGACTGTCGCTATTGGTGACTGATAGCGATGTCTGATGGTCACTTTCCGGGTAAATAATACGGGTGGCCCCTGGCGCAATACCGCCAGCATGAGCCGTATTTACTACACAGGCAGCCAGCATGGCCGCAGAGATTAATGATTTTTTCAGCATGATTACTTGACCTGATTAAGGGATTCAGATTAGGGGTACGCGATATTCAGACGAACTTCACTGTGCAGCTCTTCAGGATGAACACGTACAGAAGAGGCGAGATAACGTGCGATAAAATGGATCTCCGTATCCTTTCCACTCGCCTGACGTAGCACCACGGGTGCCCCATCCGGTTTAATCTGTTTCCCTTGTGGGCCAGAGATTAATAATCCTACATGACTATCTTCACTACTCTGGCTGACGTTTTCCGTACTCTCATCATCGGACAAAACCTGAAAGAGGTTCGGCATTTGCGGGTTCGCCCTTCCTGAAAAGGAAATATTTACGCCGCTGCTGATTTCACTTTTGCAGTCAGCTAAGTGAACCGTAAAGGGCCGCGCCGCGGTGGTGATATCACCAGGCTGCTTAAATCCGTGCAACGTAAACTGACCCATATCAACGTGCATATCCACATTATCTGAGGTGACTACGCAGGCCCCGGAAATAACCTTGCCGTGAATATGTAATTTCCCACTTGTTATTTCAGCAACGTCATTTTTCATAGCGCCATATCCGGCGAAAGAAGTCAGCAATAAGCCAACAGACAAGGTGATAAAATCAGAACGCATCATCATTTCAGCCTCTAAGAAATGCCCATTCGGCCCGTTCAACAACCGGACGAAATGGGCACAGAACTTAGTTGTACTGCATGATGAAATTCGCGTCAGCGTTCGCATCACCCGCGGTTGCTACGCCGGTTGACTTATATTGCGCAGCAAATTTAAGGATATTTTCGCCATTAATCAGTGTGGTTTTATCAGTGAAGGTAGAACCATCCAGTTTCACCACGGCAGAACTGTTATCCAGAATCTGAATACCGATGTTGGTAGCAGTTCCGCTGTTAGACGATGAAAGGTCCTGGTCTACTGCCAGGAGTGTTGGATCTGTCGCATCTGCACGGCCAGAGAAAGCAACCGCTGCGGTAGTCACTACAGAGGTATCGCAGTCTTCCAGTTTAATCTGGAAGGGTACAATCGAGCCAAGCACGCCAGCACTTTTGAAATGGTGAGTGGTGTATTCGCCCAGTTTAACTTCCTGGTCGCTGGTGTCGGTGCTTACTGAGCAAGGTGCAGCAACAAGCTTACCTTTGAAATGGACCGTGCCGCCATTAACAGTAATTGGAGTAGTCTCAGCATGGACTACACCTGCAAATAAAGCGACTGCTGTGCTCATGGCGACAGCCAGTTTTTTCATTTTCATTTTATATCCCTTGATTAAAGTTTCTGTAACTACACAACATAACTTCACGCTTCTCCCGGTTATTCCGCCCCGTGAGAGTCATGAGTGCCCTGCTTCTGCGCCTTATTTAAGTCGCAGAGAAAGATCAAATATTACGCTGTTGTTCATTAAACGGACTCTTTCAAAAATGAATCTAAAAATCTGTTTAATCTGCACGAAACAGTTACGCCATACAGCATCAGCATCTTCTTAAATACATTTAACCTAATCAAACCGGCGAGCCACCCCTTTTCACGCAACAGGGAAGTCACGATTTAAATAATTCTATTCTGATCGCCTGATGGTCCAGAGTATAAGGCCGGCGTTTAAAGATAACAATCATCACCCCTTAACTCCGTTTAAAGATGACGAGCAAAAAAACAGAAAATTTAAATACAGCAATCGCCACAGGCTAATTAATAGCCAGACCGGGTTTATTATAAAACAGCAGGTTAGATAAATATGCATGCCAGATGAATGCTAATGTTATGAATATAAATTTTAAAAAAACAAAAGTTCGAAATTAATTTAACCAGACATTTACCCATCTCGTTTCTGAAGGGTTTAACTTCTTAAACCAGGTATAAACACAAACCAATGACAATCGAAGAAATTAAAAACCACCGCAAATCAAAAATAAGAATCATTACCACAAACAGAAAGTTACACAGAAAGATAAATAGCCAGAAAAGGACACTGTTTCATTATTAATTTAAACCTGACATGTACGGGTTGCCGGAGCAGCGTTGATAATTATCAAATCGGGTAAGGCAGATGAACCCGGGAACAGCTCAGGTTAAGAGCAGCAGAATTATGTGGGCGCTGAACGCGAGGCATCATGACGAAACAGGAGGATGGGGATTTTGCCGGTTAATCGCAGAGCGCATCAACGGTGAACATCCGGAACAGAACAGATGCCGGCAGGATATCCTTTGTCCTGCCGGCAGTTTATGGTGATGTTATTCGCTGTCGGCTAGTGCCCCGCCTGAACAGAGGCTTTGTTGATCGCATCCTGCAGCATCGATTCCATCGCGCCTCCCGGGAAAATCGTCACCGTATCTGCGGTCGCACCTGACAGAGGCATCACAACGATTCCTGGCGTACCCTGAAAGCCTGTATTTTTCGCCAGAATATCCGTGCGGGACAGTGTGTCGAGCATATCGTTATTTTTTAACTTACCGGCACTGGCTGCAGAAGCGGCTTGAGTGACATCCTTTTGTGTCAGCGCGCCCTCAATATGACCACTGGCAAATAGCGCATTGTGATACTTCATATAGGCATCACCGCCTCTTTGCTGCCAGATTCGTAAACCGGTTTCAGCCGCCTGGAAAGACGGTTTCCAGCGATAGCCAAAAATGGGCCACTCTCTAAAGATAAAGCGTACCTGGGGATTCGCTTTCATCAGTGACTGAATAACGGGGGCCTGACGGGCACAGACGCTGCACTGATAGTCGAAGAATTCTATAACCGCGACTTTAGCGTTCTCAGGCCCAATAGCAGGCACCGTTTTATCATTCAGCAATTCATCCTGATGCTGAATTGCCGCAGTGGTCATCGCTTTCATCTGCTCGTCATACTGAATTTTCTGCAGTTTCTGATCCACTTCAACCAGTAATTCCGGATGCTTCAGCAGCCAGGCTTGCGCTATCTCGCCAATACGGGCTTCCTGTTCAGGTGTAAACAGCGGTTCATCGGCGGCAGCTTGAGTCCGGGCAGGCTTTTTCGAGGTGTTTTCGTCTGTGGCCTGCTGCTCTGAGGTTACTGCCGGATGTGGCTCACTCATTTCTGCCCCGGAAGATGAATCAGCTGTCGGTTTTGTAGCCGGTGACGGTTGATTACTGTCCGCTTGGGGCTGAACCGGTGCAGAAGTCTCAGCCTGCTGCGTTGCCGGCGCTGAACCGGATGCAGCTTCTGGCACCGTTGCGACGGATTGCTGCTCTGATATTGGGCTGGATGAAGTTGTCGCTACAGAACCAGCCGGTTGCTGCGATGCAGCAGCGGTTGTTGTCGCGGCTGGTGCTTCAGTACTGGCTGGCGATAGCGGGCTCGCCTCCGGTTGCGAAACCGCTGCTGCTGCAGGTGCAGGCTGGGTATTCACCGGGCTATTTAAGGCGGGATCGGCAGTCGATAACTCCGTCGCCATTGCCGTTGAAACATCAGTAGCGCCTGCCAGTAACATAAGGGCCAGCGCCAGTTTACGCATTCTCATTGCTTGTCGTCCTGAATAGGGTTGTTTATGTGGTATGGCGATAGCCATCGTCCTGATGCCTTCTGATAATGATTACCGGCATTGCCAGGAAGGGATTCTCTGCGCTGCCATGCCGGATCAGGACAGCAGGAGTAATAAAAAAGAGCGGCGCTACTCTGGGTGCAGCGCCGCTCTGGCTATTTTCATTAGTGAAGCCTGTAACTTATTGACTCACGTCATATAAAGACAATTCATACCCGTTAACGCCCTGCTTTCAGGACAGAATTGAGAAGTGGTTTAACATGAACTTTTATTCTGGTAAGCAATGCCTGCACTCAAGCAGATCTGAGGTTTATATTTGATATTTGTATGATGTAACTAAAAAAGTGTGTCTTTTCTCAGAAATTTCACATTTCCTGCGGCTGAATATCTCTTTGCCCTCAGGCGCATTACTCTTTCTGAACTGTCATCCGACTTCAACCAATCAATAAAGGAAACATTGATGAAAACTTCATATGCTTTAATTGCAACATTACTGATGACCTCTGGCGCATCCGCTATCGCAGCTCAGCCTGCTACCGCTAAAAATCCACTGAGCGTGCACGTTCTTAATCTGCAAACCGGCCAGCCAACAGCCGGTATTGAAGTTGAACTGGATCAGAAGCAGCAGGATAACTGGGTGAAACTGGCATCAGGCGTCACCGATAACAATGGTCGCATCAGCGCCCTGTTCCCGCAGGACAAAACGGCCAGCGCGGGCAGCTACCGTGTCGTGTTTAAAACCGGTGACTTTTATAAAAAAACCAATCAGAAAACCTTCTTCCCTGAGATCCCGGTTGAGTTCAACATGGACGCCAGCGGTGAGCACTACCATATCCCGTTACTGCTGAGCCCGTTTGGTTACTCAACCTATCGCGGCAACTAATCTGCCCAATCCGGCACTCAGGTGCCGGATCCTCACTCTTCTGCAACCCGCGCCGGAAAGCACGCCACCAGCCAGTCGATAACCCCCCCGTAACCGTTGCTTCACGTGCCGGTTTTGCGGATAAACCCGATGAAACGAATAACCCGCTGGACGCCAGTCGCGCAGGATCTCCACCATGTCACCCTGCCGCAAAATTGATGACAGCGAATAGCTGAACGTCTTAATGAACCCTGCCCAGCCAGTCCCGCGGCCAGATGCCCGTTACTCTCATTGAGGCCAATACGATGCGCTCTGGTGATCTTAACTTTCACTCCCTGACGTTCGAACCGTAACGAAGCTTCCGCGACAAACTCCCGGTTCAGCCAGACCTGCACAGTACAGCCTGGCTGAACCATTAACGTATCAGTCCCTGCTTCAGAACCCGCAGGGATTGCTGCAATCTACCCGTTACCCGGTACGTAGTCATAAAATGTCACGTTGCATTAACCCCGGTCTCTCCAATCCCCCGCTATAGTTATTGCCTGTCACGTCAGTCATAAAACCATGGAGATAACATGAGCCAACTTTTTTCCACTGTCTCGCTGGGCGAACTTACGCTGGATAATCGCATTGTGATTGCGCCGATGTGCCAGTACTCCGCTGAAGCAGGCAATGCCACCGCCTGGCATCGTATCCATCTTGGCCAGCTGGCCTTTTCAGGCGCAGGTCTGATGATTATTGAAGCCACCGCCGTAGAGGATATTGGCCGTATCTCTCCCGGCGATTTGGGCTTGTGGAATGATGACAATGAAGCTGCGCTGAAAACGGTGCTGGAAGATGTGCGCCGCTACTCCTCTATTCCGGTGGGCATTCAGCTCGGCCATGCGGGCCGCAAAGCGTCGTGTGCCGTACCCTGGGAAGGCGGTAAGCAGATTGCACCTGAAGCCGGCGGCTGGCAAACCGTGGCACCGTCCGCACTGAGCTACAGCGCGGATGAAGTGAAGCCGGTTGCCATGAGCACTGACGATCTGGCGCGGGTAAAACAGGCCTTTGTCGATAGCGCCCGACGCGCGGTGCGTCTGGATATTGAGCTGATCGAAGTCCATGCCGCACACGGCTATCTGCTGCATCAGTTCCTGTCGCCGCTGTCGAATCAGCGCAGTGATGAATATGGCGGCTCGCTGGAAAACCGTATGCGCTTCCCACTGGAGGTGTTCAAAGCCGTCCGTGAAGCCGTACCCGCGTCCGTGCCGGTAGGCGTGCGTATTTCTGCTACGGACTGGGTCGAAGGCGGCTGGGAAATCGAGCAGTCGATCGCCTTTTCACGTGAGCTGGAAGCGCTGAACTGCGCCTATATCCACGTCTCAAGTGGGGGTCTGTCGGAAGATCAGAAAATCAGCGTGGGGCCTAACTACCAGGTGCCGTTCTCACGCGATATCCGTGAACAGGTGTCGATTCCGGTGATTGCGGTTGGCCTGATTACTGAACCGCAGCAGGCGGAAGGTGTGCTTCAACAGGGCGATGCCGATCTGGTCGCACTGGCGCGCGGTATTCTCTACGATCCACGCTGGCCCTGGCACGCTGCGGCTGTGCTGGAAGGCAAAGTCCAGGTTCCGCCGCAATATCTGCGTTCTGAGCCACATGATGTTAAAGGCATTCTGACGCAGGATCAGTAAGCTTTACGGGCAGAACACATAGACGTTGCTCTGCCCGCTTTCTTATAAGATACCTTTGAGTCGCAGATGCTGCAGCAGCATGATGGTTTTAGCATCCACAATCCTGCCCTGATCGATGGCCTGTAACGCCTGATCAAAATCGAGAGCCAGCACCTCGATATCCTCACCCTCTTCCGCAATTCCGCCGCCTTCGCCGCTGCGGTGCTGATCGTCATACTCAGCAATAAAGAAATAGAGCTTCTCCGTCACCGAGCCGGGGCTCATAAAGGCTTCAAACACCTTCTGAACATGGCTGACGCGAAAACCCGTCTCCTCTTCCGCTTCGGCAACAATACGCGCTTCGGGCGAGGCGTTATCAAGCAGACCGGCGGCCGCTTCAATCAGAAAGCCATCATGTCCATTCAGGAAAACCGGAAAGCGAAACTGACGGGTCAGCACCACCGTACGTTTGTCACGGTTGTAGAGCAGGATCACTGCGCCGTTACCGCGGTCATAGGCTTCACGGCTCTGCTCCTGCCAGCGGCCGTCACGGCGCAGCAGCGAGAAGGTATATTTCTTCAGGGTATACCAGTTATCTGACAGCAACTGCTCATTGATGATGCGCACGCGGGGATGGTTCTGCTGCATGATGCTCTCCAGTATAGTAGACAGCTATCACGCTATCATGCAAAATCGTGCAACTTCAAGAAAAAACATGCAAAGGCCAGTCATGCTATCCCGCCAGCGAAAACAGACGATTCTTGCCCTGCTCGCCCAGGAAAAACAGGTGCAATCGCGCGACCTCAGCCAGCGCTTTGGCCTCTCCGAAGACTCTATCCGCCGCGACCTGCGTGAACTGGCGGCTGAAGGCTTATTGCAGCGGGTGCATGGCGGTGCCCTGCCGGTTTCCGCTGCGCTGGCCACCTTTGAAACGCGCAAAAGCGTGCAGACCGCCTCAAAGCAGGTTATCGCGCAGAAGGCAATCTCGCTGATCCAGCCGGGACAGATTGTGCTGATTGATGGCGGGACCACCAGCGCGGAACTGGTGCGACAGTTACCCGCAGCGCTGAGCTTTACCGCCGTCACCCACAGTCCCAGCGTGGCGCTGGCATTAGCCGATCATCCACTGGTGGAGATCATTATGGTTGGCGGGCAGCTCTATAAGCATTCAGTGGTGACGGTGGGCGCATCAATGCTGGAATCGATCAACCGCATTAATGCCGATCTCTTTTTTATGGGCGTGACCGGTGTGCATCCGGCGGCCGGGCTGACCACCGGCAATTACGAAGAGGCGACGGTGAAGCGTGCGCTGGCAGGACGTGCAGCAGAAACCGTGGTGCTGGCATCAGCCGAAAAGCTGAATTCCGCCTCCGCCTTTGCCATTGGCGATCTGTCACTGGCCAGCACGCTGATTGTAGAAACGCAGCCGGACGACGCGCTGCAACTGGCGCTGAGCCAGCAGGGTGTGACGATCATCTGAGTTCGTAGCAGGCGTGCAGCGCAAGATGCGGGCCTGTCAGCGGTCGCCGTGCCGCGGGAAACTGCAGGGCAACCGGCGTCATTGAGCTTTGCGCCAAAGCCACCGCAATGGCTCCCTGCTGATACGCCTGCTCGGCGGCTGCCGCAATCAGTGCAAAGTATCGTGTTGTGTCCCCCGCTTTAAACGCCGCCCACGCGCCCTCCACCAGCGCAATCTCTGTCTGGCTGCCCCGCTGGCAGAAGAGCGTCCGCGTCGCCGCCAGTGTTGATTCTGCCGCACAGAGCGCGACTGTCCGCCCTGCCTGCCGCTGCAGCGCCTCCGCTAACATCCCGTCGGTGCGCATAACCCGATCCTGCGCGCTGAAATCACCGGCAACCGGCCCCAGCGTCGAGCAGGTGATCAGCACCGCATCGAACTGCGGCAGCAGCGTTTCAATCATTTGGGCAATGCGGCGGCGTAACCCAGTTGTCATCCCGCCGCTGCATTCCGCTTCTGCCAGCAGCGCAGGCATTACCAGATGATTCAGCGGCGACGTCTCATATGCCAGTGCGCTGGCGGCATCATCAAATATTGCGATATTACTGGCCGCGGTGTGAAAGCAAAGAATGTTCAGGGTGAGCTCCGTTACACGTCAGATTGCGGATTGCCAGGCTGCATGCTGGATAACAACACGATAACCATCCTTATCGCTAAATGTCACGCCCCGTTGATCCCAGTAAGGATTAAATGCAGGAACCCGCAGAAATCCTGCCTCATCCATACAGGCACATCGGGCCAGCCAGTCAGGCCGTTGCGGAATGTAGAGCACCAGCAGGTCCTCATCCGTTGGCGATGGCCGGACGGGATGCGTGTGACAGAGCGTGAATTCGAGATGCCAGCCCAGCCCTTCAGCGCCCAGCATCACGCCACTGAACCCCTGATGATCGGTAAACTCACCGATTTCTTGCAACCCCAGCCCGTGGCAATAGCTATGACTGCTTTGCGTCAGGTCTGTCACCGGTCGGGCAATACGCAGATGCTGGATAATCATGGTTCTCTCCCTGTAAAATTCCCTGATATTTATCACAATCTTCAGAGCTACCCGTGACGCCGGATGCGCAGCAACTTCCCATGTCCATAAATTGAAAGCATAAAAAACCCGCTTTAGCGGGTTTGGGAGGGAGCTGACAGTCAACCCGCGTTTGCTTCGCGTAATGCGTGTCATACCACACCGCTGAAGACTCGCCTGCCCGTTTTTTTGCAAGCGGATGTGAACAGCCGTCAGTCTGAACCCGCGACATGAATGGTCCTGCATCCGCGGTGTCCCCGCGGTTAGCACCTTATGCGCTGTTATCGGTAAATCATGCTTACCGCTCACAGCGTTAAACGCATTCCCGCCGCTGTCATCTACACTTTCCCGGTATTCATATGGTGATGCCCTGAGCATTGCCCGGCTATAAAAGGATGACAATATGACTGAACAAGCAACCCAGAACCACGCCTGGTTACTGGCTTCACGCCCTCACGGTGAACCGACCAAAGAGAATTTCCGCCATGTGGCCCAGCCCGTCCCGGAAATCAAAGAGGGTGAACTGCTGCTGAAGACCATCTATCTCTCGCTTGACCCCTACATGCGTGGCCGGATGGACGAGGGTAAATCCTACGCCGCGCCGGCAGAGCTGGATCAGCCGATGGTGGGCGGCACCGTCTGTCAGGTCGTCGAATCGAAAAACAGCGAGTTTAAAACCGGTGACTGGGTGCTGGCGCAGAGCGGCTGGCAGGAATATGCCGTCTCCGATGGCAAAGAGATTGCGAAGCTGGGCAACGATCTGCCACATCCGTCATGGGCGCTGGGCATTCTCGGGATGCCAGGCTTTACCGCCTATATGGGCCTGATGGATATCGGTCAGCCAAAAGCGGGTGAAACCCTCGTCGTTGCCGCCGCAACCGGTCCGGTAGGCGCAACAGTTGGTCAGTTGGGTAAACAGAAAGGCTGCCGTGTCGTCGGTGTGGCGGGCGGTGAAGAGAAATGCCGTTTCGCGGTCGATACGCTGGGCTTTGATGCCTGCCTCGATCACCACAGTGCCGACTTTGAAGAGCAGCTGAAAAATGCCTGCCCGGATGGCATCGATATCTACTTCGAAAACGTCGGCGGCAAAGTGTTTGATGCCGTGTTCCCGCTGCTGAACACCGCTGCGCGCGTGCCGGTCTGTGGTCTGGTCTCGGCTTACAGCCAGCGTGAGCTGCCGGAAGGCCCGGACAGAACCTCACTGATCATGGCGGGCATTCTGAAGCGCCGCATCCGTATGCAGGGCTTTATCATCTTCCAGGATTACGGTGACCGTTATCCGGAGTTCCTGGAGGCGATGCGTCCGCTGGTGGAGAGCAAAAAAATCCACTATCGCGAGCACATGATTGAAGGGTTAGAGAACGCGCCACAGGCGTTTATCGATATGCTGAATGGCAAAAACTTCGGTAAAACCGTGGTGAACGTCGGCGCCTGATGACGTTAGCGTGCCACGTCATTGACGTGGCACGCCATTAATCAGTGCGGCTGCCGGGAAACGTGTTCGGCAGCTGCACGATTTGCCGCACTCACCGCTTCTGCCAGCGTTACCCCGCTACTCAGGCGCTGACACAACACGCCGACAAAACAATCCCCGGCACCGTGGGTGCTGACCAGTGTCACCTTCTGCGCCGCCAGTGTATGCGTCTCTCCCGCCTCGCTGTAAGCCACACCATGTTCACCAGCGGTAACCACCACTCTGGCAAACCGGCTGGCCAGCGATTCTGCCGCTGAGCGCGCCGACGTCAAATCCTGCACGCTAATCCCGCACATATCGCGCGCTTCAATGGCGTTCACCACCAGCAGATCGATACAGTTTTCAAACGCGGCTGACAACGGCCGGGCGGGCGCGGCATTGACGCAGACCGTAATCCCCCGCTGCTGTGCCGCCTGGGCCGCACAGAGGTTCACCGCTTCCGGGACTTCATTTTGCAGCACCAGCAGCGACACCTCCTGCCAGAAACCGGGTTGCACAAAGGTCTCCAGCGGGATCTGCTGATTGGCATTGGAGACCACCACAGCACCGTAATCTCCTTCGGCATCGGTAATCGCCACGCTCATCCCGGAGGGAAGCGCATCAATGATGCTGACGGCGGTGCAATCGACCCCCGCCTGCTGCAGATGATCCAGCAGGAATTGCCCCTGCTGATCGCGCCCCACTGAACCGGCAAAGCGCACTGTGGCACCCGCGCGTGCCGCTGCGACGGCCTGATTACCTCCCTTGCCACCAAACTTATAGTGACAGGCGCTGCCCATCACGGTTTCGCCTTTTTCCGGGCGATGGTGTGCATCCAGCATAATGTCGTAGTGAAGACTGCCGGTGACTGCAATTTTGCTCATAGCTAGAATTCCCGCAGATCCTGAACCGCATGCTGGGTTTTCATCAGGTTCTTCTCCGCCCGCTTCAGATCTTTCTTGGCGATAGCGACAAACAGCGCATCCAGAATATTGAGTTGGGCGATGCGTGACGCGGCGTTTTCACCCAGCAGATGCGATCCCTGAGAGGTTGAATTGAGGACCACATGCGCACTCTGCGCGATCGGGGATTCGGCGTAGTTGGTAATGGCGATAACCTTCGCGCCATTCCTTCCCGCCAGTCTGACCGGATCGTTCACCGCACGCGTAGCACCCGAATGGCTGATGGCGATAACCACATCGTCATCAGATAACACGGCGGCAGACATCAGCATGATGTGGGCGTCGTCATAGGCAGTCGACTTAATGCCAATCTTCAGCATCTTGTGTGACAGGTCCCGCGCCACGGCGGCAGAACCGCCCACGGCGTAGAGATCGATATGACGCGCTTTAAAGATAATGTCCGCCGCACGATTGAATTCAGAAACATCCAGAATCGATAAGGTCTCTTCAATCGCCTGGATAGAGGTTCTGAAAACTTTGGCCAGCAACTGCTCCGATGAATCATCCGGCTCAATTTCCGCATGCAGCCCTGCCACTTCAGACTGGTTGTAATAAATCAGGCCACTTCTGAAATGCCTGAAGCCGGTGAAGTTAAGTTTTTTGGTAATCTTAACGATCATCGCTTCAGAGACATTATTCTCCCGCGCAATCTCCTTTAATGAGGATTGCTCGGTAATGTCGGTTCGGGCAATTATCGCCTCAGCTACCCGACGTTCTAACGGCGTCAGCTGGGGCAAACGCATACGAATCTGAGCGCCAATGGCTCGCGGATCTTGCTTCATTACTTGCCTCGGGTCGCCCGGTCAATCAACATCGCTATGATAATAATAAGGCCGGTAGCGAGCAATTGGTAAAAGGCCTGAATGTTCAGTAAGGTCAAGCCATTACGTAACGCACCGAGGATAACCACGCCGATCAGCGTCCCGAAGATACTGCCCTTGCCGCCCATTAACGACGCACCGCCAATCGCCGCCGCCGCAATCGCATCCAGTTCCCACAGGTTGCCGATGGTCGGTTCGGCAGCCCCCAGACGACCAATCAGAATCAGCGAGGCCAGTGAGGCCAGCAGGCCGGAGAAGATATAGACCGTGACCTTGGTGCGCTTAACCGGCACACCTGCGACCCGCGCCGCCTCTTCATTGCCGCCAATCGCCAGAATATATTCCCCCAGCGGGGTCTTATTCATCACCGTCCACAGCAGCAGCGCAATCACTGCCACAATCACAATCGGCGTGGGGATACCGAAAAGCGTACTGTTGATCAGGCTGCGAAATTCCAGCGGAATACCAAAGATGGGATTGCCGCCGGTGTAGATCAGCGCTATCGCCCGGAACAGCGACAGGCCGCCCAGCGTGACAATAAACGGCTGCAGCCCGGCATAGGCGATCAGCGTGCCGCTGAACAGCCCGCACATCGCGCCCACACCCAGCGTCGCAAGGATCGCCAGCGGCACCGGCACGCCCGATGCCATCAGGGTTGCACCCAGCACCGCAGAGAGCGCCGCCGTGGGACCGACCGAGAGGTCAATCCCGCCGGAGATAATCACCAGCGTCATGCCCAGTGCAATCAGGGCGTTGATGGAGGACTGCTGCAGAATATTCAGCAGATTAGGCAGGGTGAAAAAGACCGGCGACAGAAACGAAAATGTCACCACGATAATCAGTAAGCCAATTAAGGTACCGGCATCACGCAGATTAAATTTAAGCCGCAGCGCAGGTCGGGTACCCGGCCCGGTAGATGTCTGAGTTGTCATAGTTATAACCTTAAATAGTGTCAGGTAAGCGGTCAGGCGGTCTGGTCGATATCTTTGATGGCATAACGGGCAATGTTCTCTTCGGTGATCGCGCTGCCGGTTAACTCTTTGGTTATCCGGCCCTCGCGCATCACCAGCACCCGATCGGAGATGCGCATGATCTCGGTCATTTCTGACGACACCACCACAATGGCTTTGCCCGCCTGGGCCAGTTTTTCAATCAGGTGATAGATTTCAGACTTGGCACCAATATCAATACCGCGCGTCGGCTCATCAAACAGAAATACATTAGCATCCGCCGCAACCCAGCGGCCGATGATCACTTTTTGCTGATTGCCGCCGCTCAGCGTGCCGATGGTTTTCTCAATGTCGAGCGGGCGCAGTTTCAGGTCGCCCATGACCTTCAGCGCCTCGCGGTCCAGCCGGGCCTGGTTCATCAGCCCCGCCGACGTGAAGCGGTGCATCGACGGCAGCGCCATATTCATCTTCACCGCCCGCTCTTTGATAATGCCCTCTTTTTTGCGGTCTTCAGGTACCAGGCCAATGCCCGCCTTGATCGCCGCACGCACGTTGTGGTTCTTCACCGCGGCACCGTTGACGCTCACCGTGCCACGGGTGCGCCGGTCGATACCAGCAATCAACTTCAGCAGTTCTGTGCGCCCGGCACCCACCAGCCCGGCAATCCCCAGCACTTCGCCCGCACGAACGCTGAAATTGGCCGCCACCACCTCATTGCCACGCGTCAGAGCCTCTACCCGCAGCACTTCGCGATCGGTGACAAATGCCTGATGGTCAAGCTTGTCGATCTTCCGTCCGACCATTTTGGCGACGATGCTCTCCTCATCCTCATCACTGATGTTGACCACCCCAACCTGCTTTCCGTCACGCATAATGGTGGCGCGGTCGCACACCCGGAAAATCTCATTCATCTTGTGCGAGACATAGATCAGCGAAACGCCGGTCGACTTCAGATCGCCAATCAGCTCCGCCAGCCGATCAAATTCGCGTGGCGTCAGGCTGGAGGTCGGTTCATCCATGGCGATGATTTTGGCGTCATCCAGCAGCGCCCGGGCAATCTCAACGATCTGCTGCTGCGATACCTTGAGGTTCCTGATCGGCGTATCGGGATCGATAGTGGGATCCAGCGTCTTCAGAATCAGGGTGGCCCGCGCCAGCTGGGCCTTTTTATCCACCCACCAGCCCCCGGCGCGGGTCAGCGGGCGACCCAGAAACATGTTCTGCGCCACGGAAAGCTCAGGCACATGCTGCAACTCCTGGTGGATCATCGCGATCCCGGCCTGACGGGCGCTGAGCGGACTGCGGATCTGCACCCGGTTTCCGTTGACGCAGATCTCTCCGCTGTCCGCGCCGCGAACGCCGGAGAGGATATTCAGCAGCGTCGACTTACCCGCGCCGTTTTCCCCAATCAGCGCGTGCACCTCGCCGGGCCGCACTGAGAAATCGACCTCCTGCAGCGCGGCGGCGTTACCGTAACTTTTGCTGATGCCACACATCATTAAGCGAAACTGTTCCATACCCGCTCCCGCAGACCTATTGTTGAGCCAGCAGCTGACGCAACCGGTTGTTGTCTTTGGTTGAGAACGCCTCAACATTCTCTTTGGTGATCAGCGCCTGAGGTGTCGAGACAACGCGCGACAGTTTCTGTCCGTTGATCAGCCTGATAATGACGTCCATCGCCACTTCACCGGTCAGCACCGGGAAACTGTCGACCGTGCCGGTCAGCTCGCCGCGCTTAATCGAGGCGTAGGCATCGGAAATACCGTCAGTGCCAAAGATGGCCACCTGTGACGCTTTGTTCTGCGCGCGTACCGCCTCCACCACGCCCAGCGCCATGGTGTCGTTGTTGGCATAGAAGCCGATCAAATCAGGATGCTGCTGCAGAATGGTCGATGCGGCGTTAAAGGCATGCTCGCGACTCCAGTTAGCGGGCACGCTGGCCACGATGGTGAACTTCCCTGCGCTGTCCAGCGTCTCTTTAAAGCCACGGGTGCGCTGTCCGGCGGCATAAACCCCTGGCTGCCCTTCAATCACCGCCACTTTGCCGCCCTGCGGATGGTGCTGAATAAACCACTTCGCCACCCGCACGCCATTATCCTTCTGGACGTTGCCGACGTAGTAGCGCGCATTCGGCATTACTGCATCATTAACGTTCACCACCGGAATATTTTTACTGTTGGCACTCTCCAGTGCAGGCTCCAGGTTGATATCGGTCTGCGGCGAAACCAGCAGGCCGTTAAAGCCCTGCGAAATCAGTGTTTCCGCAATGGAGAGCTGACCGAGCTGATCGTCTTCATTGGCTGCCGCCTGATAAGCGACAGTGAAACCATACTTTTTCGCCACGTTCTGATAGCCCTGGCCGAGTGAGCGCCAGTACTCATTGGTCAGGGTTTTCGATACCCCACCAATCTTCAGCGACTTATCGACTTTTGGCAGTGCGCCATATCTGGTGTCGAGCTGGGTCCAGTCGGTGCGATCCGGTTCAGTATCGGATTGCAGCGGTGCCAGTTCTGCCGCATAAACCGTGCTGCAGAGCAGTGAGGAGGCGATAAGAGCAAGCAGGCGTTTTTTCATTTTTTATTCTCAGGGTGTTGGGTAGAGGTGTGATGTTTTTATGATTAATCGGCTGTCAGCGCGCCAGCATGATGTCATTGACGATCTGCTGAGAGGCCACCGCATCCTGACGCCCGATGGCCGCCAGTAACGCCGCGTTGTCGTGCAGCTGGTCACACAGCCTCAGCAGACGGGTCACGGTCGCAATATTGCTTTCTGCCTCACGGATTGGGTCAAGACCGCTGGCATCCGGGAAGGTATCGAAGTAGTAGGCACCGCGGTAGCCATCACGCTGCATCTGCCAGAGAAACTCCAGCGTGGCGCGTGGGTTAACTGAGCCAACCATCAGGCCGTCATCACGCTTGCCCCAGCCGTCGTTAAGGTCCAGCCCCAGCAGCCGTGAGCGGCGCGCCACCATGGCGGCGGCGTAAGCCGGGATCTCATTGGCAAACAGGACATGAGCAAAATCCAGGGTGATCCCCAGGTTGGCGCAGCCCGCCTCTTCCACAGCCAGCAGACAGGTGGTGGCGTTGGGAAAGATGCTGTAGGCGCGTGGCTCATTGGGTTTATATTCGATGCTGACGTCAACGTCCGGTGCATACTCCGCCACTTCACGCACGGCGCTGACCGCATCCTCCCAGATTTTCTTATAGTCCGCCTGGAAGCAGTAATCGAAACCGTCCTGCCCCATCCACAGCGTCATCAGCCGTGAACCAAATTCCCGACCCGCGTCGATGCCGCGCTTGGTCAGTTCAATCGCTTCGCGACGCACTTTCGCGTCGGGATGGGTAAACGCGCCGATTTTGAACTGCGGCGCGTCCCAGCGCATCTGCATACCGTTAACGGCCAGACCCGCATCACTGATCGCCTGGCGCAGTGTGGCGATATCGCTGGTGAGATGTTGCGGATAGTTGAGGTCGAGATGCGTTAAGCCTTTGACCTTGCCTGCACGGGCAACCATCTGCAGCACAGAGGGCTTGCCCTGCTGATCGGGCCAGTAGAGGTGCGCCCCCGAGGCGAAAGAGTTAAGACGGGTAGCAAATTTCAGTTCCGACATGAGCATCAATCCTTCAGAGTGCGTATTGTGAAGTACTTTTCGTATTCACGATTAATTGTGAAGTCATATATTAATCTACGCCTCGCGGCTTAATGCGCAAGTCTGTCAGGCAGGAGAAATCGTTAAAGCGGGAGCGCTGTCACGAAATGGTTTCGATGCGTTATCAGATGGTGTGAATACGGAGATGAAAGAATTGAGATGAAATACAACAGGTTGTCGCGATAAGCCGGGCGTGAGATCTGACAGGCAGAGGTGTGAAAAAAGCTGAGCGCCGGGGCGGCGCTCAGCGGGTCAGGATTACTTCAGACGGAAAGCGACAACGCTGTCGCCCGCCGTGGTGCCGAGCGAGCCGTGGCCGCCCGCGGCAATCACCACATACTGCTTGCCATCTTTGCCCATAAAGGTGGATGGCGTGGCCTGCGCACCCGCGCTCAGTTCAGTCTGCCACAGCAGTTCGCCAGTGGTGCTGTCGTAAGCACGGAAGAAGTTATCTGCCGTTGCGCCGTGGAACACCAGATCACCCGCCGTCAGCAGCGGTCCGCCGTGCGCCACCATACCCATCGGGAAACCGAGCGGGAAGCGGCCAGGCAGGAAGCTGGTCTTGAGGTTTTTGGTGGTACCGACGCGACGCAGCCATTCAGTTTTGCCGGTGGTCAGATCCACACCGACCATCCGTCCCCACGGTGGCGCGATGCAGGGAATACCCAGACCCGACGCCATCTGCTGGATGTGGATAGCGTAATCTCCGTGGAAGTTTTCATTCCAGTACGGCGTGCCATCTTTGGTGAAAGTACGCTGGGTTTCGGTTTCCGGCGTGCGCTTAATCAGGTTGTATTTGTAGGCCAGGCGCACCGGTGCCGCAATCAGCATCTGACGCTGCGGATCAACAGCCACGGAACCCCAGTTAAACACCCCGATGTTGCCCGGGAAGATCAGCGAGCCCTTCTCGGTTGGCGGCGTCCAAGGGTTACCATCATAACGCAGCTCACGGAAGGTCGTGCGACAGGCCATCTGGTCAAATGGCGTAATGCCCCACATCGACTTCTCAGTCAGCGGCTGCGGAATGAAGTTCAGGCTGGAGACCGGCTGGGTCGCCGCGTACTGTTCGCCCTTAATGCCATCCGTGGAGACCTTAACCTGCTCTACCGGGTAAACCGGCTCACCGGTCAGGCGGTTCAGCACAAACAGGTTGCCGGTTTTCGTCGGCAGGATCACCGCCGGTTGCGGTTTGCCCTGATAGTTGATGTCCACCAGCGACGGCTGTGACGGGTTATCGCGATCCCAGAGGTCGTGGTTCGAACTCTGATAACGCCATTTGAACGCTCCTGTATTCAGATCCAGTGCCACCAGCGCATCACGGAATTTTTCAGTGTTGCTGGCGGGATCGCGTTCAAGTCCCACTTCATCCGGCGAGGCGTTACCAAACGGCACATAAACCAGGCCGTTTTTCAGGTCGGCGCTCAGGGTGGCCCAGGCGACCGGGGTATCCTGTGGATAGGTTGCGCCTGCGGCGACCGGTGCAGTGTTATCCGGATTAGCCGGATCGAAGTTCCACACCAGACGACCCGTAACGGCATCATAGGCACGGATCACACCCGATGGGTTGCCGCTGTTGAAGCCGTTATCCATCACCGAACCGCCAACGATCACCAGATTGCCTGCCACCAGTGGCGCGGCAGTCTGCATCAGCGCGTGCGGACGCACCTCGCCCATGTTGGCGCGCAGGTTTACCACGCCGTTGTCACCAAAGTCAGCACAGGCTTTACCGGTATCGGCATCCAGCGCCAGCAGGCGGGCATCGGTAGTCGCATTAAAGATACGTTTACGGCAGATAGCCGGGGATGCGCCTGTCTGCTGCTCCGCCTGTTGACCGGCATCGAAGTAGCTCACGCCACGACAGGTCTGGTGCTGCTGCAGATAAGAGCGGTTTTTATCCGGCGCTGTTTTCCACTTCACCGCACCGGTTTCCGGATCAAGAGCATGGACTTCATTGTGCGGCGTACAGAAGTAGAGCATGCCGTTGGCTTTCAGCGGTGTCGCTTCAAAGGTGTATTCAGTCGCATCATCACCCTGGCGCAAATCGCCGGTGTGATAGGTCCAGGCCACTTCCAGATCTTTCACGTTATCTTTAGTGATCTGCTTCAGTGCCGAGAAACGCTGGCCATCCGTCGTACCGCCATAGGCGTTCCACTCTTCAGTAGCACCGCCGGTCGCGGAACTATTACGTTGGGTGTTAATGGTGCCCTGTTGCGGCAGCGGATCGTAGAAGCAGAGGCCAATCACCAGCAGCACCATCAGCACCACTGAGCCGCCAAGGAAAGGATGGAAGCGACGCTGTCCCTGATAGAGAGGACGTACCACCCATGGCAGCGCCAGCCAGAGACCCAGCACGCCAAACAGGTCGCCGCGCGGGATCCACTGCCATTTGTCGAAGCCCACTTCCCAGATCGTCCAGAACAGCGTAACCCACATCAGCAGCGCATACAGCGTCAGTGCACTACGTTTGTTCATCATCAGCAGAATCGCGCTGAGCAGAACGCCCACACCCATCAACGCATAGAACGCGCTGCCTCCTGCAAGCAGAAGTTGTCCTCCCATGTAAATCAGGGCGATGGCAAATATCACCATGATTACGCTGGTTATTTTATTGATCATGATCCATCCTCGGGTCATTAGCGGTCATCAGAAAGTTAAGCTGGAAACATAAATTCAACGAGATTTTAACGTACATGAGAAATATGTAAAAACGTGTACAGGCGTAAATCATTAGTAATATTTATTAGAAATGTCGACTGCAGAGGCTTTACCACCGCTTTATTTACTTTCCTAAGGGCCAAATACGCGATATCCATCACAAAAAATTAACGATAGGCCGTGCGTTATCGCATCTTTTGTTCAAAGGTGAATAACTGACAGATCCGTTGCGCTTCATGAACGCCAGCTTAAGTCTGATCAAACAGGGGTAATAAGTGTCAAATAAGCCTAATGGTTTATTCACGTCGTGCTGCAAAAGCTCTTAATGCTATAAGCAGAAAACTTAATACACTGCAGTTTTAAACTGTCTGCTGATCAGTGCTCATGCGGTGTCAATGATTTTCAAAGTATTAATTCTGGCAGTTGACTTTAATCTGCCATTATTTTTTTAGCGCTTCATTTAATAAGAAACAGATTAATAATAAAATGGATTCTGACCATGAAATCGCTTTCAGATATTCCGTAGCCTGACGCTGTTTCTATCTGTGATATATATCAGCACTGTTATAAGAATTTATCCGGCCAGCAGGCGGGATTTTCTCTGGCAGCAATAACCCAGGCAGGCTAACTATGTCCGCACTTCACAGTATTTATCGTAAGTTTCGTTTCCCGTTTAAATTTATTAATGCAGCCATTCGCTATCCTGCCGCGCAGGTACGGGTAAAGCGTTATTCCGTCATGTCGATAGAAGAAACTATCGATCTGCTATTACGTAAACCGCAATTATCACTGGCCCGTTACGGCGACGGGGAACTGGAGATGACCTGGTATAAAAACATTGGCTTTCAGCCATTTGACCCAAAACTGTCGGCAAGGCTCAAGGCGCTGCTGCTGCAGGCCCCCCAGGACAACCCGGACTGTCTGATTTGCCTGCCGGATGCTTTTCGCACCACCCGCAGTATGAAAAATGGATCGGCCCTGTTCTGGTTCTTCCATAAATCATTTTACTTTAAACATTATGATGCTCTGCTGAATCATCAGTACCAGTATGGCAATACCTCAGTGACCCGCCCTTATCACGATTATAAAAGCAAACAATTATCCAGGACGATATTCGATAAATTTAAACAGCTTTATCAGGGTCGCCGGGTATTAATTGTTGAAGGCAGTGGCACACGTCTGGGATTAGGCAATGATTTACTGGAGGGGGCCAGCGAAATTAAACGTATTACGACGCTGAACCGTAATGCTTTTTCCGTTTATGATCGTCTTTTCGATACGGTATTAGCGAATGCCGTCAACTTTGACCTGGTCTTAATTTCATTAGGGCCGACGGCAACCGTGCTGGCGTATGATTTAAGTCAGCGCGGAATTCGCTGTATTGATAGCGGCCATGTCGATATTGAATATGAGTGGATGCTGGCCAGTGCCACCAGCAAAGTAAAAGTGGCAGGAAAAAATGTTAATGAAGCGGGCGTGCTGCTGAGTGAACAGACAACAGTCGCTGATGCGACGTATCAGCGGCAGATGTTGCAGCACGTTGGCGAAATGCCACATGATAAAACCACGGCTGAAGCGGACGTCGTGCTTATCCCACTGCCCCACGTCAGCAGCACGCATCATAACGCTGCCTGAGGTTCACCATCGACAGGCAATGACTGCACCGCATTGATGCGCAGGCGAATAATTAGCGGGATCAGCTAACCCTACACGGGGCGGGCTCAGCGGCCCGTACCCAGTGCTTGTCCGCTGTTTGCCGGATAAATGCCCTTTCCGGCATCAATTTTGCTTCTGCTCTCCTGAGACATTTAATCAGGAGAAGTGAGATGACAACCAGCCGTTACCGTTACACCATATTTTCACTGCTGTTCCTGATCGCCCTGATCAACTACATCGATCGCGGCGCCCTGTCATTTGCGGCCAACGCCATAGCGGCGGAGTACCACTTCAGCAAAGTCCAGCTCGGTGCCGTGCTGGGTTACTTTGGCTTTGGCTATCTGTTTGGTTCGCTGTGTGGCGGCTTTCTTGCCGACCGTATCGGCACGAAAAAAGTCTGGCTGCTGGCCGGCGTGCTCTGGTCGCTGCTGGAGATCGCCACCGCCTGGGCGGGTGAACTGGGCATGGCGCTGTTTGGCGGCTCCGCCATTATGGGCTTTGCTGCCCTGCGCATCCTGTTTGGTTTTTCCGAAGGCCCGGCCTATGCGCTGATGAACAAGGCGATTGCCCACTGGGCACCTGACAGCGAGCGTGGCTTCGCGTTGGGTATCGGCCTGCTTTCGACCCAGGTGGGTGCGCTGCTGACCGCCCCGATTGCGGTGGGCCTGCTGCTGCTGACCCATGACTGGCGGATGATGTTTATCCTGCTGGGTGTGTTCTCCCTGCTGGCGATGGCGCTGTTTGCCCGCACCTTCAGCGACAGCCCGGAGAAAAGTCCACATACCAACGCCGCAGAACGTCAGCTTATCCAGACTGGTCAGCGCCGCAGCGCGGGCGACAGTGTCCCCCTCCCCTGGTGGCGCTTCTTTACCAGCCGCACCCTGGTCTGCAACGCGCTCGGTTACTTTTCATTCCTCTACATCACCTTTACTCTGGTGACCTGGATGCCGAAATATCTGCAGGATAATTTCCACTACGACCTGCACTCACTGTGGTACGTCGCGATGATCCCGTGGAGCGGCGCCTGTATCACGGTGCTGTTGGGCGGTCGCATTGCCGACGCCCTGCTGGCCCGCTTCCGTAACCTGCGTCTGGCGCGCAATCTGTTTGCCGCCGTCACGCTGTGCGGCACTGCCTGCTGCTTTATGGCGATCCCCTATGTGCAGTCGGCTGCCGGGATTATTGCACTGATGACCCTGGGCAATGCACTGAATGCACTGGTGAACAATGTCTACTGGTCGGTGGTGATTGATGTCACCCCGAAAGCGTCGGTGGGCACCTACAGCGGCATGACGCTGGCGATAGCCAATCTGGCAGCGATTATCTCTCCGATGCTCTGCGGCTGGCTGGCGGAATATTACGGCTACAACGCAATGTTTACCGTCACCGCGCTGATCGCCTTTGGCAGTATGCTGGCAATGACGCTGCTGCAACCGGAGAAACCGCTGGTGGCAGAGGCGCAGACCGGCGCAGCGGATGTTTCAGCCGCCTGATTTCAGACAATCAGATTGTCTGGCACGACGGTCATCTGACATGCGGGCGATCACACCCACACAGACTGACAGCCCCTGAGCGCTGGTTGCTCAGAGGCTTCAGCGTGTCACTCTGCGGGATAAACTGACTGTTCAGGTGTGCCCCGGCGATCCCAGCGGCTGGCGATCAGCCATAACAGTGCCGTCGCAAACCAGCCGATGATCCACGAGACATCATTACCGGCAAAAATCCAGGTCAGCGATCCATGGTGCAGCGGATTATCGATAAACGGCAGTTGCACCAGCACGCCCAGAAAATAGACGGTAATACCGGCCAGGTTCCAGCGACCATAGCGTCCACCCGGCTGCGACAGTGCCGGGACATCAACCTTGCCCCTGGTGATCAGATAGAAATCGGTCAGGCTGATCGCGCTCCACGGCACAAAGAAAGCCAGCAGAAACAGCAGGAAGTGGGTGAAGGATTTCAGAAAGGCCGGCTCACTGACCAGAGCAATGACGCAGGCCAGCGTCACCATCAGCACCACAAACAGAATACGCCCGCCCCGACTCAGCGTGGTTTGCTGACGGAAGCCAGAGATAATGGTGGTCAGTGACATAAAACTGCCGTAGGCGTTCAGCGTGGTAAATGTGATTTTTCCAAAGCAAATGGCGAAATAAATCACCATGGCCATGGTCGCCGTGCTGCCCATGTTCACGATGTAACCGACCTCATTGCCTGCAAACGCACTTCCGGCAATGGCAGCAACAATCACCCCCAGCGTCATTGAAGCCTGCGTGCCAAGTACGGTGCCAAAAAAGACCGAGCAGAAGAGTTTCTTCGCGGAGACATCAGCTGGCAGATAGCGCGAATAGTCCGACACATAGGGACAGAAGGCAATCTGCCAGGAGGAAGAAAGGGAAACCGCCAGCAGGAAATTTGCCGGGGTAAAGTGCTGATTCTGCCACACGGCGGATAAGTCATGCGTGGTGAACAGCGTGATAAACAGATAAGCAAAAGCTAAAACGCCGATGACGCTCGCGACCTTCCCGAGCTGATGAATCATGCGATAGCCCAGCACCGCGATGATCACGATGAGCATGCTAAACAGGATCATCCCAGCTGAATTGCTGACATCGATAAGTTTAGCCAGCGCCTGTCCCGCTAGCACTGTCCCGCTGGCGGAAAATCCCACATACATCATGCACACCAGCACCAGCGGAATGACGGCACCAAACACGCCAAACTGCATACGGCTGGTGATCATCTGCGGTAAACCCAGACGCGGGCCCTGGATCGCATGCAAAGACATGATCGCTGCACCCAGAATCTGTCCCACAAGTAAGCCGATAAGCGACCACACGACGTCTCCACCCAGCACCACCGCCAGTGCACCCGTGACAATGGCCGTGATTTGCAGATTGCCACCGAACCAGAGCGTGAACTGGCTAAAGGAGTGACCATGACGCTCACGCAGCGGGATGTAATCAATGGAACGGGTTTCTGACAGGCGTGGTTTCTCTGCGCCTGAATAAGCTGATACAGATGATTTGACCGACATAGATTCCTCGCTGGAACAGTAAGAGACGCGTTAACTGAAAAAGTAATGTGCCCGGTTTCTGGTTGAAGATACATGTCTATACAATTAGCGAGAATGTCATGCGCCCTGACAAGTTACAAGGCAACCGGTCATTGGAAAATGTGATGATATCGACAGGCCTGTCATGATGCGGGGCACGAAAGGATGAGGAAGCGCGGGGACCTGTTTCCGGGGATAACGCCCTTATGACGGAGCGTAAAACGGGAGTAAGGCATTTTGTTCGATCACCGCCACCGACAATAGCGATGATCGGGTAACGCGTGCGATGTCAGGCCTGTCCGTTTCAGAGTGTGCGGAAGAGGAAAAATCCTGACGGTTACCCTTCAGCAACCACTCGCTGACGATGACAGTCGGCCGGTTCCAGTTTTTGCCCCTGTGAGGAAATAACCTCCAGCCGCGCAAGCGGCTTTCCTTCCGCATTATCCAGCAGCACGGAGTGTGTCTCGCCTTTCTCAAACAGGTAACGCTCGCCCCACTGGCGCATCGCGACCACAACCGGAAACAGCGCACGACCTCTTTCGGTCAGAACATATTCGCTGTAGGCACTGCCGTCGGAGGCTGGCGCAATCTCAAACACCCCTATCTCCACCAGCAGCTTCAGGCGTGACGCCAGGATGTTTTTCGCCAGCCCTAAATTCCGCTGGAAGTCACTGAATCTGCGGACGTCATCAAAGGCTTCACGCACGATCATCATGCACCAGCGCTCACCTATCGACTCCAGGGTTCTGGCGATCGGACACTCGCTGGTTCTCAGGGATTCCTGCTTAGCCATGCTCTTCTCTCACGCTGCCTGTCTCATGATGCCAGTTTAGCCACTCCGAAAAGGAGTGGCAAAAAAAAACCAGCCCGGTTAAAGATATCGCCAATCCAGTTTCAAATAAAAACCAGAAAGGAAAGCAACATGACCTGTACGATTGGCAAGGCGCATGATCCTGAAGCCGATTCGCCCCCAGCCGCGATCCCTGCGCTTTCGTCCCGGATGATCTTTTTGTTCTCACTCACCTCTGCGCTGGCGGTCGCCAATGTTTACTCGGCACAACCTCTTCTGAAATCGATCGCCGCCAGCCTGCAGGTTTCCAGCGGTACCATTGGCACAGTGGTAACGGCTATGCAGAGCGGCTACGCCCTTGGGCTGATCTTTCTGGTGCCGCTGGGCGACTGCGTGAACCGCAAAAAACTGGTGATTACCCAGTTGCTGTTTTCCGTGCTGGCGTTAATCACTGCTGCGGTTGCGCCAGACCTGATGACGCTGCTCTGCGCAATGCTGCTGGTGGGATTCATGGCGGTGGTCACGCAGCTAATGGTGGCGTGGGCCGCCATGCTGGCGTCACCAGAACAGCGCGGACAGGTGGTGGGCAGCGTGACCCGCGGCATCGTGATCGGCATCCTGCTGGCGCGCTTTGTTGCCGGGATGATTGCCGATCTGGCGGGCTGGCGTGCGGTCTATCTAACGGCCGCGGGCCTGTTACTGCTCATTTCGCTGATACTGGTGAAAGTGCTGCCCGCTACAACCGGCCAGACGCCGCGCACCGCTTACCCTCAGCTGTTACTGTCGGTGCGTCGGTTGTTCCGCACAGAACCGCTGTTGCGCAGGCGAGGCATCCTGGCGCTGCTGATTTTTGCGGCCTTCAGTATGCTCTGGTCCCCGATGGTGCTGCCGCTGACCGCCCTGTCGCTGACACACACTGAGATTGGGATGTTCGGACTGGCGGGCCTGGCCGGGGCGCTGGCGGCCTCCAGAGCGGGCACATGGGCTGATCAGGGACGGGGGCAACGCGCCACGGGATTCGCACTGGCGCTGCTGACCTTCTCCTGGCTGCCGATAGCCGCGCTGCAAAGCGCGCTTCTGCTGCTGGTTTTAGGGGTGATCCTGCCAGACTTCGCTATCCAGACGGTGCATGTGATTAATCAGAGCCTGCTCGTGGCGGCCCGGCCCGAGGCGGCCAGTCGTCTGGTGGGTGCCTATATGTGCTTTTACTCGCTGGGTAGTGCGCTGGGCGCGACTGCCGCCACCCAGCTTTACGCCCTCTGGGGATGGCATGCCGTCTGCTATGCCGGTGCCGCGGTCAGCGCCTGCGCCTTTCTGTGCGGGTGCAGAGCAGGTCAATCATAAAATTACCCTGGTCTGCTGACCATTTTCCTTATTACCGATGACCCGGTGGCGTTCTCCGGGCGGGACAAAGCGCAGATCGGCGCGGTGCGTGATAGTTGCCCTGCGGGACAGGCGCCCCCTCCGGCGGGCGACGTCTGAACCTGCTGCCTGAAGACTTTGGTATACAACGCCCTGCCGGTTCATATAGGTTATTTCTCACAGCCACCCTGTTCCAGGAGGAGCACATGCCAGAGTATTGTTTTTTTAAAAAGGGTCACCAGATTACTGTGCTGGAGAGAAGCGACAGCGCGGGTATGGATCAGCTGTCACAGAGCGGCTACGAGAAACAGTTTGAAGAAGTCACCGCCCCTGATGAAAAGCGTGCGCTGGCGCGTTTTCATGATATTCGAAATGACGAGCAGCACCGGGAGAATGCTTTTGCCCGCGGCGAAGTGTTTGTCGTATTGACCCTGGGACTGCTTAGCGTGGCGGGCTGGCTCTTTTTTAAATAGGCCGGCACGCCCTCAGTCAGCGGGAGAATGGCCCGGGAGGATAATTAACCTTCGTGACGCTGGCAGAACGCTTCGATGTTACCGTGCTGAAAGTCGGGCAGATTCGCGAGCAGTTTCTCCAGTGGCCAGTTCCACCAGGCAATGCGCTGCAGGCGGGCGGCAATCGCAGGCGTAAACCGGACCCGCAATGGCCGGGCCGGAACACCGCCCACCACGCTGTAGGGCGCAACGTTTTTCGTTACCACTGCGCCCGCGGCCAGCACCGCGCCATCGCCAATAGTGACGCCGGGCAGCACAATGACGCCGTGCCCGATCCAGACATCATTGCCAATCACCACCCGATCGGCACGACGGGCAGCAAAGAAGCTCTGATCGCGCCGCGCGTCGGGATGATAATACTCCGGGCAGTAGGTAAAGCGATGCTGCGAGGCGCGCTCCATAGGATGATTCGGCGCACCGATACGCACCTGACTGGCAATGGCGCAGAAACGCCCCACCTGTGTGTCGGCCAGGCAGCAGTGCTCGCCGACATAGGAGAAGTCACCCAGCTCACTGTATTCCAGCGTGCTGTGCGCCAGGATCTCACACTGCTGACCCACGGTGGTTTCCCGCATCCGTACACTTTCATCAATCCAGGTGTGCGTTAATCGGGCGGGCATAGCGGCGGCAATGGACATATTACTCCCGGTCAGGATAAGCAACACCCCGGCGGCGTGCTTTTGCCGCACCACCATACCCACCTTTAATGACAGAGAATTGACACAGAAAAAAGGCGGAGTGGTTAGCTCCGCCTTGTTTCAAGTTCCGGTTAACCTGCGTGACCGGTCAGTTGCATAAGGGCAACGATGATCTGCAAGATGACCCGGATAAGATCCAGAATCAGCTTAGTCAGTTCCATCACTTTCCTTCTCCTTTTTCAGGAGCGCGCTGTTCGGCAACCAGGGCTTTGACTCTACCCGCCGGGCGCCTAAGCACATCTTTGTGGAGAGGGCTGAGCGGCACTCATGGTTAAAGCCACAGGCCAGCACCACCTGATGCCTGCCGGGATTTTAAAACCGTGCCCCTGGGAGCGGCCAGTCGACAATGAGGCGATGCTCAACACTCAACACATGTATAAACATACAGTATTTTGGCGAAACTTGAAATCCTTAGCCGCACATTTTACAATCTTGTTTGTGGAGAGTGCTGAGCACCTCGTTCGCAACGCGGTTACCAGCCGGGAAGCGAACAAAAAAATAAAGGATTTGGCGAGATGCCAAATCCTTTTTTTATGCCTGTTTTAGGGCGATAACTCAACCCGCGCAGAACTTACTTCGCGGCGCTGATACGCCAGATGGTGTTCCCTGCGTCGTCAGCAATCAGCACGCCGCCCTGTTTATCGCTGGCGAGACCCACCGGCAAACCACGGACCTGCTTTTCATCGTCCGTCAGGAAGCCTGAGACCACCGTCTGCGGCTGACCCACCGGCTTGCCGTTTTCGAACTTCACCCACACGACTTTGTAGCCATTCAGCGGCGTCCGGTTCCAGCTGCCATGCTCGCTGATAAACGCACCACCACGGTACTGCGGCATGTTGTCATCACCGTAGAACAACAGGCCCAGCGGCGCGACATGCGAACTCAGGGCATAATCCGGCTTGATCGCCTTCTCAACCAGGTCGGGACGCTGCGGTTCGGCACGGGTATCCACATGCTGACCAAAGTAGCTATAGGGCCAGCCGTAGAAACCTTTATCCTGCACCGAGGTCATGTAGTCCGGCACCAGATCGGAGCCGATTTCATCACGCTCGTTGACGACCGCCCACAGCTTGCCGCTCTGCGGTTCCCACTGCAGGCCAGTCGGATTGCGCAGACCGCTGGCGTAAATACGGCTGGCACCGCTGGCCGCATCCACCTCCAGCACCGCTGCCCGGCGATACTCTGCGCCAATGCCGTTTTCGGTGACGTTACTGTTGGATCCGACACCGACATAGAGCTTGCTGCCGTCAGGGCTGGCTAACAGCGCTTTGGTCCAGTGGTGGTTAATCGGTCCGCCCGGCAGCTCCGTGACCTCTTCAGGTGCGGTGCGGATCTCCGTGTCCCCTTCGCGATAGGGGAACTTCACCAGGCTGTCAGCATTCGCCACATAGAGCGTATTCCCAATCAACTGCATGCCAAACGGCGAGTGCAGATTCTCGATAAAGCGGTGCTGCTCCCATTTGCCATTGACGTTGCGCAGCAGCGTAATGCGGTTGCCGCCTGCGCCGCCCTTACCTGACGCTTTCTGCACAATGCCCATAATCAACTGCTTAGGTCGGGTGATCGGTTTTGAGGGGCCGTTGGATTCCGCGACCAGCACATCATTGTTTGGCAGCACGTAGACCTGACGCGGATGCTGCAGATTCTCAGCAATCTTTTCAATCTTCAGCCCGTCAGCCACTTTTGGCATTTCCCCGGCTTTCCACGGCGTCCCTTCCGGCACCTGCATCGGCGGCATAAAGAAATTCTGCGCCTGCGGCAGTTCGGGGTTCGGTCCGATCTGCTTTTGCGGATCGACCAGCGCACCATCATCACAGCCTGCCAGCAATGCGGTCAGGGTCAGCGCGAGCAGCGTTTTATGCGGTATGTTCATGGTGGCTCCTCCTTAAGCGCTACGCTGACGTAACGCAAGTTGCACATTCGCCAGCAGCAGCAGCGCTACTACCAGCGTCGAGAGCGTTACGCCCAACGGAATCACCGCGGCGGCATCACGGCTGTGAATAAATGCATTGACGATAGCGATGATGATGGCCACCAGCCAGAGCCAGAAATGGCCCTTTTCCGCGCTGTCACTGCCGCGAAACAGATAAACCAGTGCAATGAGACGTGGCACGATGGCCAGTATCAGTCCCAGCGCAATCAGCCAGCCTGCGGCATCCGTCCAGAACTGCACAAAGGTCTGCATGTAGAGAATGTCAAACAGCCAGGCCGCCACAAAAAAGCCCAGCGGTACCGGCTCCAGCAGAGCATACAGCGTCACGGCAAACGCCGATCTTCCCAAGGTATTGCGCATGTTTCTCTCCATTTTTAACGTGAATGCGGACCAGGTCAGATGTCGCGCTGCTCAGAGCAACCGACCCCGCGCCTGTAAAATATTAGTAAATCTGAAGAGAAACAGAGGGTTTATTCAGGAGGAATTGCAAATCAGGCGGATGACGTCCCTGTCATCGCCGGTCAGTCAGGGCTTATCAGCGGGTAAAGTGACCCAGTAGCCTGGCTGGTAAGGCAGCGGCAGAAACTTCTCGTGGAACGTGCGGAAAGTGGCATCCGGATCGACATCGGCAAACAGATCGGGATGCAGCCATTTCGCCAGCGTCTGAATCGCCACAAACTGATACGGGCTGTCATAGAACTGATGCCAGATAGCGTGGACGTTGCCGTTGTGTGCCACCGGCAGGGTTTTAAAGGCATCGCGCATCATCAGCGCCTTAAGACGCGCCGTCGCGTCGGTGACATTGGCACCCGGACCGACGCCAACCCATTTGCCCACGGTGTTGTAGTTCTTCCAGTTCGCGCCGGTTACCACCACCACGTCCGGCTGGCTGGCGATAATCTGCTCCGGGTTAACGGTGCCAAAGGTGCCAGGGATCAGGTCTTTCGCGATGTTGCGACCGCCCGCGATCTCCACCATCTGACCAAAGTTTTCATTGCCAAACGACATGCAGCACTCGTCGCTGTAGCCGCCTGCGCGATCAATCATCACTTTCGGGCGGTAGCCGGTAAAGTTCTTCAGGCGCGAAGTCACAAGGTCAATCTGCTGCTGGCGGAAGGTGATAATTTCCTGGGCACGCGCCGGCTTGTTCACCAGTTCGCCCATGATGCGGATACTTTTCTCAGCATTCACCATCGGCGCTTCTCGGAAATCGATAAACACCACCGGCACACCCACGGCCTGCAATTTTTCAATCAGCTTGCCTTCATCAGTCGCCGCTTTCGACTCCAGATTCATCAGCACCAGATCGGGTTTCAGGGTTAATGCCTGCTCGACGTTGAAAGTGCCATCTTTCGCGCCGCCGAAGGTCGGTAATTTTTTAATTTCCGGATAACGCTTTTCATAGGCCTGATAACCGTCCCAGTCCGCTTTGTGGAGATCATCACGCCAGCCAATCACCCGTTTAAACGGGGCGTCGGTATCAAATGCGGCCAGCAGATAGATCTGACGGCCCTCACCCAGAATGATGCGCTTTGCCTCCTGCGGCACCTCAACCTGACGGCCTGCGACATCGGTAATCATTTTGGCCGAAGCCGTCCCTGCCAGTGTGAGCAACCCCAGCGCTAAAAACCATTTTTTCATGATGAAAACCCGCACAAATGATAATGAGAATTATTAATGTAAAGCGGCGTTACTATCACCTAAAACGGCGTTCAGGGGAAGTCATCCGGTTAAATGTTTTTTGCGGCGAGGTTAATGAGTTAAGTGGCCATGAACCGGGATCCGGATCAGGGTAAAGCGCAGCGTGTTGCTGCTCACAAAACGGACAGCTTTCGTGAATATGCTCACAACACCCTGGGCGACTGCACACATATTAGCCATTAATCGTATCGATTTGGCCAATGCGTTAATGAATTGTGAAGGCTAGATTAAAAATGAAACAGCGTTTTAATAATCCATCAGGAAAGCCAGCCACAGGAGTATAACCGTGAAGATCAGCGCCATAGATGTCACCCTCTTTACCTATCCTACCCGGCGCGTTGCCGACAGCGCCGGCCACTCCCATCCCGGCCCGGAAAATGATGCGCAGATGGCGCTGTTGACCCTCAGCAGCGAGGATGGCGATTGCGGCTACGCCTTTGCGCCGCCTGAAGTGGTGCGATCTCATGTCGTTAACGCCTTCTTCCGCAAGGTGCTGATCGGTCAGAACGCCTTTGACCGCGAGCGGCTATGGCAGGATCTGGTGCACTGGCAGCGCGGCAGCGCCCATCAGCTCACCGAGCGTGCGCTCTCCGCTGTTGAGCAGGCGCTGTGGGATCTCATTGGGCGCAGGCTGAAACAGCCGGTGCATAAGCTGCTTGGCGGCTATCGCGAGAAGATCCCGGCTTACGGCAGCACCATGTGTGGCGACGAAATGAGCGGCGGTTTATCGACGCCGGATGAGTACGCACAGTTCGCGGAGAAGCTGGTGGCACGCGGCTATCGGGCAATCAAGCTGCACACCTGGATGCCCCCGGTCGCCTTTGCGCCCAGCCCGGCCATGGATATCAAAGCCTGCACCGCGGTGCGTGAAGCGGTTGGCCCGGATATCGCACTGATGCTGGACGGCTACCACTGGTACAGCCGCAGTGACGCGCTGACCATCGGCAAGGCGCTGGAGAAGCTTAACTTCACCTGGTTTGAAGAGCCGATGGAGGAAGAGAGCATGGCCTCTTACGCCTGGCTGGCGGACAACCTCTCTATCGACGTGCTCGGCCCGGAGAGCCTGGGCGGCAAACATCACAGCCGTGCCGACTGGGTCCGTGCTGGCGCCTGCGACATTCTGCGTGCCGGGGCCAATGGCGTAGGCGGCATCTCCGCCACGATGAAAGTGGCCAGTCTGGCGGAAGCCTTTGGCATGGATTGCGAAGTTCACGGCAACGGCGCAGCCAGCCTGGCGGTAGTCGGGGCAATTCGTAACTGCCGCTGGTATGAGCGCGGCCTGCTGCATCCCTTCCTGGATTATGAGACGCCGCCTGCGTATCTCAACAGCCTGATTGATCCGATGGACGATCGGGGCTTTGTCACCCTGCCCACCCGCAGCGGGCTGGGAGAGGATATCAACTTCAGCTGGATTGAGACCCACACGCTGAACCGCTGGTAATGAAGTACGGCAAACAATAATAACCCCGTTGCCGCGTAGCCCTGATGATGCGGTAAACGGGAAAAACCTCTGACCTGCTGGACTTTACCTATGACCCTGACACAACGATGTGGCGCGTGGCTGATCACGCTGCTGGTGCTCACGGGCAGCGCGTCAATCCAGGCAAAGACCCCGGATGACCAGCTGATCGTCGGCATGAACATGAACAACCTGCTTACCCTGGATCCGGCCGCGATGACCGGCAACGAGGTGGTCGGTATTGTGGTGAATCTCTATGACGGCCTGGTGGAGCTGAATCCGCAGCAGCTCACCGAAGTACGCCCGGCGCTGGCGGAACGCTGGTCAGTCAGCCCGGATAACCGCACCCTGACCTTTCACCTGCGCGACAACGTCAGGTTTCACTCCGGCAATCCGCTCACCAGCGCCGATGCGGTCTGGTCTATGCGTCGCGTGCTGCATCTGAATCTGGCGCAGGCGTCGGTGTGGAAGTCCTACGGTTTCAGCCGCGACAATGTGGACCAGATGGTCACCGCCCCCGACGACCGCACGCTGGTGATCACCCTGCCTAAACCCAACGATCCGCAGCTGGTGATCTACTCGCTGGCGGCGCTGGGCAGCATGGTGGTGCTGGACCGCAAAACGGTGCAGCAGCATGAAGTCGATGGCGACTGGGGCAACCGCTGGCTCACCACGCATGAAGCGGGTTCCGGTCCGTTCCGGCTGGATGTCTGGCAGGCAAAAGATGTGCTGCGCATGAGTCGCGCGACAGACTACTGGCGCGGTGAGGCGAAGATGTCGCGGGTGGTGTTCCGTCACCTGCAGGAATCGCAGACCCTGCGGCTGATGATGCAGAAAGGCGATCTTGATATCGCCAGCAACATGGCGATCCCCGACGTGCGCGCCCTGCGTCACGATCCCGACCTCACTATTAATGCCGTCAGAAAAGGGACAATCTACTACCTGGCGATGAGCATGAAAGATCCGCACTTCGACAATAACAACGTGCGTGAGGCGGTCCGCTACCTGGTCGATTACCAGGGCATTAACAAAAGTCTGATGACCGGCTACGGCGAACTGCATCAGCGCCCGATTCAGGCGGGGATGCCCGCCACGCTGCCCGATCCCGGTTACCGGCTTGATGTGCCGCGCGCCCGTGCGCTGCTGGCTGAAGCCGGCTATCCGGACGGCTTCGACACTACGCTGCGGGTGCTGGCCGATCAGCCGTTCCTGAATATCGCCATCGCCATTCAGTCAACGCTGCTGCAGGGCGGCATCCGGGCAAAAATCATTACCGGCACCGGCAACCAGATTTATGGCGCGATGCGCGATCGCCAGTTCAGCCTGCTGGTCGGACGCGGTGGCAGCGGCGTCGAGCCGCACCCCCACTCCAGCCTGCGCGCGCTGGTCTACAACCCGAACAATGCCGACAGCGCCCGGCTGACCAACTTCCAGGGCTGGCGAACCGGTTTCTACGACGCGCAGCTCAACCGCATGATCGATCAGGCGCTGGTGGAACGCGACAAAACCCGCCAGCAGCAGGCCTATTTCGCTATCCAGCAACGCTATGACCAGCTGGTGCCTGCGCTGATGCCGATTTCACAAATGCTCGACTCCGTGGTGGTCAGTAACCGTGTGCAGGCGTATCAGCCGCATCCTTCTGCAACGACCTTCCTGCGCGACGTCTGGAAAACGCCTGAAGCCCTGGCGGGAGGCACACCATGATGATGACCCTGACACGAAATCAGTGCCGCCGCATCAGCCATCGCGCGATGCAGGTGTTAATTACGCTGTTCGGCCTGCTGCTGCTGACCTTTTTTATTGGCCGGGTGATGCCGCTGGATCCGGTGCTGGCGATAGTCGGCCCCGACGCCGACCAGGCCACCTATCAGCAGGTCTACCACCAGCTTGGCTTTGATAAACCGCTGTGGGTGCAGTTTGGCATCTATCTCAATGCGCTGCTGCATGGCGACCTGGGCCACGCGCTGCTCACTGGCCAGCCGGTAGTGCATGACATTCTGCGCGTCTTTCCCGCCACGGTTGAGCTGGCCACGCTGGCAATTGTGATTGGCGCAGGGCTGGGCGTCCCGCTGGGCGTGCTGGCGGCGGCGCGGCGTAACAGCGGCATCGACTATCTGGTACGGATGCTCAGCCTGGCCGGTTACTCCACGCCGATCTTCTGGGTTGGCATGATGGGGCTGCTGCTTTTCTATGCCCATCTCGGCTGGGTTGGCGGTGCAGGACGTGTGGACTTCAGCCTGGATGGCATCGTGCCGCGCCGTACCGGCTTTATGCTGATTGATGCCCTGCTGGCGGGCAACGGTCAGGTGTTCCGGAATGCGCTGAATCATCTGGTGCTGCCCGCCTCGCTGCTCGGCTTTCACTCCATGGCTTACATCAGCCGGATGACGCGCAGTTTTATGCTCGCGCAGTTGTCGCAGGAGTTCATTCTGACCGCGCGGGTCAAAGGTCTGACCGAATGGCAGGTTATCTGGCAGCACGCGTTCCGCAATATCCTGGTGCAGTTGCTGACCGTAGTGGCGCTGGCCTATGGCTCGCTGCTGGAGGGTGCCGTGCTGATTGAAACAGTCTTCTCCTGGCCCGGTTTTGGTTCCTATCTCACGGGCAGCCTGATGCTGGGCGATATGAATGCGGTAATGGGCTGCGTGCTGGTGGTGGGTCTGATCTTTGTGCTGCTTAACCTGATCTCCGACCTGCTCTATCAGGTGTTCGATCCGAGGACCAAAGTATGACTATCTCGTTTGATGCTGCGTCTGTCAGTCCTTCCCGCGAGCGGCTGGCGCGCTGTCGGCGGTTTGCTGCCCGCTGCGGCACTTTCCTCTGGCGCATGGCCTGTAATCCCCTGACCGCCATCGGCGGTGGCATTGTGCTGCTGCTCTGCATCGTAGCGCTGTTTGCCCCCTGGATCGCACCGCATCACCCGCTGATTCAGGATCTGGACAACGCCCTGATGCCGCCCGGTGCGGCCCACTGGTTCGGCACTGATGAGTTTGGCCGGGATATCTTCAGCCGTCTGGTGTGGGGGGCGCGCATCACGCTCTACATCGTGCTGCTGGTCTCAGTGACCGTCGGGCCGCTGGGCCTGCTGCTGGGCGTGACCGCGGGTTACTTTGGCGGCAAAGTCGATGGCGTGCTGATGCGCGTCACCGATATCTTCATCTCCTTTCCCAGCCTGGTACTGGCGCTGGCGTTTGTGGCGGCGCTGGGTCCGGGTCTGGAGCATGTGGTGATTGCAATTACCCTCACCGCCTGGCCACCCATTGCCCGTCTGGCGCGCGCTGAAACGCTGTCACTGCGCCAGGCGGACTTTATCTCGGCGGTGCGTTTACAGGGTGCGTCGCCGCTGCGGGTGCTCTGGAAGCACATTATTCCGCTCTGCCTGCCGTCGGTGATTATCCGCATCACCATGAACATGGCGGGCATTATTCTTACCGCCGCCGGGCTGGGATTTCTCGGGCTGGGCGCGCAGCCGCCGGACCCGGAATGGGGCGCGATGATCGCCAGCGGCCGCACCTACATGCTGGAGTGCTGGTGGGTGGTGACCGTGCCCGGTCTGGCGATCCTGATTAACAGCCTGGCATTTAACTTCTTAGGAGATGGCCTACGTGACCTGCTCGATCCCCGCAGTGAGTAACGCCTCGCCGTTGCTCGACGTGCGCGATTTGCACGTGAACTTTGTTAACGGACGCCAGATCACCCCGGCGGTGCGCGGCGTCTCCTTTCAGCTCGGACAGGAGAAGCTGGCGATTGTCGGCGAGTCCGGCTCCGGTAAATCGACCGTGGGCCGCGCCCTGCTGCACCTGCATCCGGCCAGGGCGCGCATTGAGGCGAGCCGGATGCAGTTTGGTGATATTGACCTGCTGCACGCCAGCCCGGCACAGATGCGCGCCATTCGCGGTAAACGCATCTCCATGATTATGCAGGATCCGAAATATTCCCTGAACCCGGTGATTCGGGTTGGCGAGCAGATCGCCGAAGCCTGGCGCAGTCACCATCGCGACCAGAAAGCGGCGGCCCGTCAGCGGGCGCTGGCGATGCTGGAAGAGGTGCAGATCCGCGATCCTGAACGGGTTTATCAGCTCTATCCTCATGAGATTTCCGGCGGTCAGGGGCAGCGGGTGATGATCGCCATGATGCTGATCACCGAGCCGGAACTGGTGATTGCCGATGAGCCGACTTCTGCGCTGGATGTCTCGGTTCGCCTGCAGGTGCTGGCGCTGCTGGACAATCTGGTGAAGGCGCGCGGGCTGGGGCTGATTTTTATCAGCCACGACATCAGTCTGGTGCGCAGCTTCTGCGATCGGGTGCTGGTGATGTACGCCGGACGCGTGGTGGAGTCGCTGGCCGCCAGTGAACTCGATCGCGCGCAGCATCCCTATACCCAGGGATTGCTGGCGGCACTGCCCGACCTTGATCACCGCCGTACACGCCTGCCGGTATTACAACGTCATGCCAGCTGGTTGACGGACTAAGGAGTACGTGATGATTGATGTGAAAAATCTCAGCCTGAGTTTTGGTGATGACGCTCGCCAGCGTCAGGTGCTGTTCGACGTAAATCTGCAGGTGAAACCGGGTGAAATTTTCGGGCTGGTGGGCGAGTCGGGATCGGGCAAAACTACGGTACTGAAGTGCCTGGCGGGACTGTTTACTCACTGGCAGGGTGAGCTGAGCATTGATGATCAGCCGCTGGCGCACCGCATCGATCGGGCGCGCTGTCGTCAGGTGCAGATGGTGTTTCAGGATCCTTATGGTTCGCTGCATCCGCGTCACACGCTGGGCGACATCCTTGAAGAGCCGTTGCAGATTCAGGGTATCGGGCAGCGCCAGCAGCGGGTGGTGGCGATACTGGATAAGGTCGGGCTGAATCGCGCCTGGCAGACACGCTATCCGCACCAGCTTTCGGGAGGCCAGCGTCAGCGCGTGGCGATTGCCAGGGCGCTGATTTTAGAGCCACGCGTACTGCTGCTGGATGAGCCAACCTCCGCACTGGATGTCTCGGTGCAGGCGGAGATCCTGAATCTGCTCAGCGATCTGCAGCAGCAGGAGAACCTGACCTATCTGATGGTGACACACGATCTGGGCGTGGTGGCGCATCTCTGCCATCGCGTGGCGGTCATGCAACAGGGTAAGGTGCTGGAGATGCTGGATGTGCCGACGCTGGTGGCGGATCGCGCTGCGATGCCCTATACGCGGATGCTGGTCGAGGCGAGTCGCCACAACCCTCCGGCGCTTGCGCAGCAGAGGTGAAGAGCAATGGACGCCGAGAGAAAATAAAAAAGGCCGGTCAGACCGGCCTCGTGAAATCGGATGGCTTAGTGCGTCAGCTGACGCACAAACGCAACGATCTCCTGATTCTTGCCATGCTCAGACAGGCACTGCTGGAAACGCGGGCCGCTGACCGCGGTACGCACCAGTTCAGGATCGATAGCGCGCAGGGTGTCGAGATAGTTATCTTTAATCACCGCAGCCTTAACCTGATTCAGCAGACCGGCATTGCGTACCTGCGGCTCTTTACGCTCTGGCGGATAGCCATTGCCCTTCTCACCGGTAAACGCTTTTTCAAAGATAAAGCGCAGATTCAGTTCTGCGCCCCAGCCAAACCCTTTGGCAAACGGCAGCGCCAGTGCGTTACCGTTGTTAATCTGGGCAAACAGGTAGGCATCCGCCGGATCGATACAGTAGCCGCAGTTGACGCCCGGATGGATATTAAGTGACATCAGCGCGCCCTGCCCGGTGCCGCAGCCCGCGACCACGAAATCCACGGCCTGGCTGTTGAGCAGTATGCTGGCCTGAATACCGAGGTGAATGTAGGTCAGATGGTGATCCTGCTCATCGCTCATACCGACGTTGAAGACCTGATGGCCCAGCGGCTGTGCGACGCCTTCCAGTTCTTTCAGCACGGTAACGTTTTTAGCGGCCTGGCTGTTTTCCATCATTAACGCGATTTTCATGATCTACCCTTATAAATTAATTGAAACACCGTTTCATTTTAGTGAAAAACCACTAATGTGCATGAACTAATTCACCCGAGTGCTGTGAGATCCATCACAAAACGGTTACCGCAGCAGGGGCAACCGCAGGAGGATTGCGATGTTTATCTACCATAAAGAGCGACCATTGGAAGATCTGGGCAACGGCGTAACCCGCCGTGTGCTGGCGTACGGCGGCACCATGATGGCGGTAGAAGTGATTTTTGAGAAAGAGGCTGTCGGCCCGCTGCATCACCATCCCCACGAGCAACTGACCTATGTGCTGAGCGGACGTTTTGCCTTCACCATCAATGGGGAAACGCGTGAGGTGGGCGCAGGAGATACACTCTACAAAGCGCCCAATGTGGTTCATGGCTGTGTCTGTCTTGAGGCGGGCACGTTACTGGATACGTTTACACCGCAGCGCGAAGATTTCCTCGCCGCTAAATAATTCACGCGGCCCAATGGGCCGCCTGTTTAACTGCCCAATGCTGTGTCTTTTCCCTGCCCGCCGGATTTAACTTAAAACCGGTACAATTTTTCTGAAATTCCGTTCACTCCTAACTGAATGATTAGCCAGCACTTCCTCTTCAGCCGCGCTGCGCTTAGCCCCGGCTTAAAAATCATTCAGGCAGATTCCTGTACAAAAACCGGATCGTTGTATAAGTTTAATAGCAACATCAGTGCGTTTTTTAACCCGAAACAGGACAATAATATGCCAATGCAAAACACCCTGACCCTGCCGGTGAACCATACCATCCCGGTCAAAAATGAGTTCACATCATCCTTTGCCGCCTCTGAGCAGGACAAACTCAATTTTCTGATTGAGGAATTACTGGAAGCAGGCAAAGAAAAAAGCTGCATGGAACTGCTGCGCCATCTGGCCTCTGCGGACAGTGCCGAAGAAGAAGCGTGCTGCCGCGAACTGTTGACGTTGCTGATGGCACAAAAATGATGCCTGTGGCTGGCTGTTCAGCGCAGCTTCACTACGCTTCGGGACGTTCATCGATATTCCGCACATACGCCTGACCGCATTCCGCCGTTCAGGCGTATTAGTGTCTGTGTAAACATTGCCTGGTGTTCTCAACACCATATTGCCCACAGCTACGGATGCTGATCCGGGTGGTCAATGCGGGTTTACTTACACGCCCCCAGCCTCTCATTGCTTATCCCTCCATGCTTTTGTTAGCCTGAATCGCGCATCGACGAGACGCGTCTTACATCGGCCGCACGGTTTATTCCCCGTCTGTTAAAGGAGTGACATGTTCATGACCTCTGCACCTGCCACACTGCATCTGCTGTGCGGCAAAATTGCTTCAGGAAAATTGACGCTGGCGGCTCAGCTGGGCGCGTTGCCCGGTTACGTCGTCCTCAGCGAGGATCAGTGGCTCGCCGCGCTTTACCAGGACGAGATGCATTCAGTGGCCGATTACGTGCGCGTTGCGGCAAAACTCAGGAAGGCGATGACGCCCCATCTGGTGGCGCTGCTTAACGCGGGTGTCCCGGTGGTGCTCGATTTTCCGGCCAACACCCGGGCAAATCGTGACTGGATGCGCTCGGTGATAGAGGCGTCCTCTGCTGATCATCGCCTGCATTATCTGGACGTGCCGGACGCACTGTGTAAATCGCGTCTGCACGCCCGTAATCAGAGCGGCGAACATGCCTTTGCTGCAACGGAGGAGCAGTTCGCGCTGATTACCCGCTATTTTGAACCGCCGCAGGAGGAAGAAGGCTTTCATCTGGTGCGCCACGTTTAACGTCTTCTGATATCAGGAGAGTCCGAGAGCGGCAAGCACGTCAGCAATCTCCCGACAATCGGCAGCAGAAAGCGGCAACAGCGGGCGCGGTACACAGTCGCGTTCAGTCAGCCCCAGCAGCCCTGCTGCGGCACTGATCACCCGGAAACTGCCGCCGTGATGGCGGAACAGTGCCCACAATGGCTGAAGACGATCGGACTGCGCTCTGACGCTCGCATAATCGCCTGCGGCTGCCGCATCGGTCATCGCTTTTGCGACGCGCGGAAACAGCCCGCCGCACACCGAATACCAGCCATCACAGCCTGCAATCAATCCGTTGGCGGCAGCGGCATCACCGCTGACGCCAACCGACACGGAAGCAGGCAGCGTGCCGCGCAGTTGCATGAGGCGATCATTCGCTACTGATTGCTCCGCCGGTACACCCGGAATTTTCACTGAACCCACACCAGGCAGTTCAGCGATACGGCCCAGCAGCGTATCCGAAAACGTAAAATGGGTTGTGCCCGGATTGTCATAGACGCAGATCGGCACCGAGGCGTAACGCGTTACGGTCTCATAGAGCGTGAACACTTCCTCCTCTTTCAATGCCTGATAACCCAGTGGCGGCAGTAATAGCGCGGCGGCACCCGCCTGCTGCGCATCTTCCGCCAGCGCCAGCACCTCGTCGGTGCTTACCGCACCCACGCAGATCATCACCGGAATCGAATCTGCATGTTCCACAGCCAGCGTTGCGATGCGCCTGCGCTGCGTGCGGGTCAGATACGCATAGCTGCCGGTTGATCCCAGCACACCAAGGGAGTCGACTTTTGCCTCCGTCAGCCTGCTCAGCAGCCGCAGAAAGGCCGCTTCATCGGGGTTACCCTCGGCAAAGGGAGTAAGGGGAAAGGCACTGAGTCCGCTGAACATATCATCTGCTCCATCGTAAGAATGCGTTGCCTGGCTGACGTTCGTCCGCACAGCCATATTTCGTTACGGGCCGAAGCATCGGTTGGCTCCGCCCGCTATTTTTGCGCCATCACCCTCTTTACTCTCGTCTGAAGGAAGATAGCGATGATTGTCGTACTGTTTGAAGCTGAAGCCCGCCCCGAACACCAGATGCGTTATCTGCAACTGGCCGCTGACCTGAGACCGCTGTTAAAGGACAGTGATGGATTTATCTCTATTGAACGCTTTCAGAGCCTGGGTGATGAGAGAAAAATACTCTCGCTCTCCTGGTGGCGCGATGACGCCGCGGTGCAGGCCTGGAAACATAACCTCTGCCACCAGGCCGCACAGCGTGAAGGCCGTGAAACCCTCTTTGCCGGTTATCGCATTCATATCGCCGCGCTGGTCAGAGAATATGCCTCACAACAGGGAGTAAATTAACATGTTCGATATTCATGTGATCCTGCAAAATAGTCCAGGCACCCTTTCCCGTCTCGCCACGCTGCTGGGCCGTAATGGAATCGGCCTGGAAGGCGGCGGCCTCTTCTCGTCTGGTGCGCAGAGCCATGCCCATTTTCTGGTTGCGGAAGGCGAACGGGCGCGTGCCGTGCTGGAAGCGGAGCGGATCACCGTCGAGGCGGTAAATGTCCCGTTGATTCGCAGGCTACCGCAGCAGCGTCCTGGCGAGCCTGGAGCGATATGGCTCGCCTGAGTTCAGAGACCCTTTGCCGCAAGACTCTGCACGGGCGGCTTCACACTGCCCGGAATCCCCTTATCTGCCCGTAACAGGCTTATGAATTCTGTCACATTTTCGCAAACTCACCTCAGAGCCGATAACACGCCGACAAAATCGGCAGTCTCTGTAACTTTATGAATCAAAATGCTTTTAAATAGTAACCCTATAAAATCATGCGGTGCGCACATTAATCATTGTCCTTTTTGCACTTATTTAGCGCCGGGCACTGATCCACTCTTCAGTCACAGGCGCGGCAAAAAGCGTCATACCTTACTGGAGTTACTGATGCAGACAACCTCACCCATGACTCACCGCGCCAGGATTGGCGCCATTTTTCGTGTGACCTCTGGCAATTTCCTCGAACAGTTTGATTTCTTCCTGTTCGGTTTTTATGCCACCTATATCGCCCATACCTTCTTCCCGGCCAGCAGTGAGTTTGCCTCACTGATGATGACCTTTGCCGTGTTTGGTGCAGGGTTCCTGATGCGCCCGATTGGCGCAGTGGTGCTGGGGGCGTACATCGATAAGGTCGGCCGTCGCAAGGGGCTGATCGTCACGCTCTCCATCATGGCGGCAGGCACCTTTATGATCGTGCTGATCCCCTCTTACCAGAGTATTGGCCTGTGGGCACCGCTGCTGGTGCTGATCGGCAGACTGCTGCAGGGTTTCTCCGCGGGAGCAGAGCTGGGCGGCGTGTCGGTTTATCTGGCCGAGATCGCGACGCCGGGCCGCAAAGGCTTCTACACGAGCTGGCAGTCGGGCAGTCAGCAGGTCGCGATTATGGTCGCGGCGGCGATGGGCTTTATCCTCAACGCGGTGCTGGAAGAGAGTGCCATCCGCGAATGGGGCTGGCGCATTCCGTTCCTGTTTGGCTGTCTGATTGTGCCATTTATTTTCGTGCTGCGTCGCAAGCTGGAAGAGACGCAGGAGTTCAGCAATCGTCGCAGTCATCCTGATGTGAAACAGGTGTTCCGCATTCTGCTCAGTAACTGGCAGGTGGTGATTGCCGGGATGCTGATGGTCGCGATGACCACCACGGCGTTTTACCTGATTACGGTTTACGCGCCGACTTTTGGCAAGAAAGTCCTGCTGCTGAGCGCCTCTGACAGCCTGCTGGTAACGCTGCTGGTGGCGGTATCTAACTTCATCTGGCTGCCGATTGGCGGCGCGATCTCTGACCGCTTTGGCCGCAAACCTGTCCTGGTTGCCATGACGCTGCTGGCAATCGCCACCAGCTATCCAGCCCTGAGCATGCTGGCGGCGGCACCGGGCTTTTCCATGATGCTGGGCGTGCTGCTGTGGCTTTCAATGATTTATGGCCTCTACAACGGCGCGATGATCCCGGCACTGACCGAAATCATGCCAGCGGAAGTGCGCGTGGCGGGCTTCTCGCTGGCCTACAGCCTGGCAACGGCGCTGTTTGGTGGCTTTACCCCGGTGATGTCGACCGGCCTGATCGAGCTGACCGGCGACAAAGCTTCGCCAGGTTACTGGATGAGTTTCGCAGCTGTCTGCGCACTGGGCGCAACACTGTATCTCTATCGCCGCACCCGTAGTGCCGTCTCACCTGTCCATAAAACCGTTAGCTGAGGAAATGAAAATGAAACTGAAAACGATGTCGCTGTACGCTGCCCTGCTGTTCAGCGTGGCGGGCAGCGCCACGGCGCAGGCGAAAGAGCTGACGGTAATGATCTCCGGCGGATTTAAAGCGGCATGGGATACGCTCTCGCCACGCTTTGCCGAACGTGAAGGGATCACCATTAACACGGTTGCCGGTCCGTCAATGGGCAAGACGCCACAGGCCATTCCGGCGCGGCTGGCGCGCGGTGAACCGGCCGATGTGGTGATTATGGTCGGTGATGCGCTAAGCGATCTGCAAAAAAAGGGGGCGACGCTGCCGGGTTCACGGGTTGAGCTGGCGGACTCGCGCATCGGTGCGGTGATCAAACAGGGTGCCACGCCAGTGAAAATCGGCAGCGAAAGCGCACTGCGTACCACCCTGCTGAACGCCTCTTCTATCGCCTACTCTGACAGCGCCAGTGGCAAATATGTGAGCAGTCAGCTCTTCAGCCGACTGGGCATTGAGGATCAGGTGAAAGCGAAGGCGGTCAAGGTTGAGCGCATTCCGGTGGCCTCCGAGGTCGCGGCCGGTAAATACGCCATCGGCTTTCAGCAGGTCAGTGAGCTGCTGCCGGTATCAGGCGTTACTTTTATTGGCGAACTGCCGGACACGCTGCAGTACACCACCCGCTTTGCCGGTGCCGTAGTACGCAGGTCAGCGCAGCCCGACGAGGCGGCGAAGCTGCTGCACTGGCTCGCCTCGCCTGAGGCGCAGCAGGCAGTGCACGCCAGCGGCCTGCACAGCGTAATGGCGTCAAAACCCGCTAACGTCGCTGATACTGTTCAATAATCAGATTCTCCAGTTCGCTGGCGATATGCGACAGCGTCCGGCCATTCTTGCGCAGCAGTCCCACGGTGCGTTTCACCTGCGGATCGGTTAACGGCACCGCCATCAGCAGGGCGTGATCGTAGCCTGGCATCGACATGGCGGGGACGGCAGCAATGCCCAGCCCCGCCTCAACCATCCCCAGCATGGTGGTCACGTGCCGGGTTTCGCAGATACAGGACTTCTCCGGCATAACCGCCTGCAACGCCAGATCCAGCAGGTTGCGATTGCCGGAGGTTTTATCCAGCCCAACCCACTCATACTGATAAAACGCCTGCCAGCTCAGACTCTTTTTGCCGGCTATCGGATGGTCACGCCGACAGGCCGCCACATAAGGATCGTCCATTAGCGGCTGGAAGTGCACATCCGGCTGTGACCGGCTGGAAAAACTGATGCCGAAATCGGCCTGACCGCCAATCACCGCGTCATAGACGTTGGCCGCACTGCTGTCGACCAGTTTGACTCGTACGCGGGGATAGCGCGCCTGAAACAGCCGGATGATGTTAGGCATAAAGTAGTAGGCAGCTGACGGCACACAGGCGACGGTGATCAGACCGGTGCGGGCTAAGCTCACTTCACTGAGATCGGCCATCACCTCTTCAAAATCAGCCAGCAGCTTTTCCGAGCGCTGAGCAAACGCATGCCCCTTCAGCGTCAGCGTGACGCGGCGCGTGGTCCGCTCAAACAGTTTGATCCCCAGCGTAGTTTCCAGCTTGTCGATCCGGCGGCTCAGCGCGGACTGTGAGAGGCAGATCGATTCCGCCGCCAGACGAAAATTGCCAAACTCCACCAGCGCGCGAAACGCGTAGAGGTCATTGAGATCGAAATTAACCGGCATAAGTCCTTCTATCCGTGGTCTGTCAGTGCTAGCAATTAACATTGAGGAAACGTAACAATAACATCATTGTTCTCACTGATCTCATTGCCACCTGCTGCTGACGGTAAAACCTTAATGGGACGTCTCCACCTCATGCAGAAATCGACCCGGATAATCGGGTTGGATCGCGTGCTGGCTGCTGTAGCGGCCAAACAGCTTATAGCGGTTTAACGCGATGCGGTCGTAGGCAAAATTACTGATCGCGTCGGGAAAGTGGCGCAGCACCGCCAGCCCGCGCCACGGGGCAGGCAAATGCTGCATCACGCGGAACACCGCCTGCGCCCGCAGCCAGTGCTGATTACCGTCAATGTAGACAATGGTGCTGATGTTATCTTCCGGCATACCGGCCCAGCGCAACAGCGCTTTGCCCTGCTCGCTCTGTACTGAGGCAAAACGGACCTGCCGCGCCAGATGGTGACGCAGCAGAAACTGAACCCAGCCGTTACATAGTTTACAGACGCCGTCATAGAGCACGGCGCTTTCACCGGTTTGCAGATACGGGGGTAACGACATCCTGCAACTCCTCACTCATCTGATGATGAGCTGAAGTGTAGCGGGTTCTGGTCAGTTGCTGGTGCAGCCAGCGGATAACGGCCGCAAGATCCTGAGCGCAGGCATCCACTTCACACACCGGCCCCAACGCCATCGGACTGGCCTGGTGCGCCAGCTGGCGCAGCTCCGGCAGATACTCAGCCCCCGGATGACCTGGCAGCCGCTGCGACAGTCGCGCCTGATAGCGCGCCACCGCCACCTCCGGCTCAATCCTGAGCCACAGTTCGAGCGCCTCATCGACACCCGCCTGTTTCAGTCCCTGCTCCAGCAGCGCGCGCGGCTGAAAACCAAACCAGGCATCAATCAGCCAGATCTGACTGGCGGGTGCCTGGTCGACGATGTTCCAGATCGCCTGATAAGCCGCGCAGCCCAGTTGCCGGTTGCGCTGGCGATCGACTGGGGAAAAAACCTGCATAAACGGCTCTTTCAGGCTGTCGAGTGTCAGCACCGGCCAGCCAAAATGTTGTGATAGCGCGTGCGTCAGGGTGCTTTTACCCGATGCCGGAATACCGTTAACCAGCACCACGCGTTTGAGGGGGGTATTTTGCGTCATAGAATGTCGATAACCTCCGCCACGCTGCTGGCCTGACGTAACCGGACCAGCGTCTCCTCATCCTCCAGCAGCGACACAATCGCGCGGATCCCCTCTTCGATATGCGCGTTGCTGTCGCGCGCGCCAAACATAATCACGATGTCCGCCTTGTCACTGCCTTCAAACGAGATCGGCTCATTCAGCAGGATCAGACTGAAACAGTCGCGGATCACCCCCGCTTCCGGTCGCGCATGGGGAATGGCGATCCCCTCCTCAAACACATAATAAGCGCCATGGGCCAGCGTATTGGCGATCACGGCATCAGGATAGGTGGCATCGAGATAACCGCCGCTGACCAGCGGTTCGGCAGCCAGCGCGATAACCTGACGCCAGTCCGTGGCGTCAATCCCAATCTGAATAGCGTTTGCCTCTTGCAATAACTGCTTAATCGTCATCAGCTCTCCTTAAATCGACTGGCGAACCACATTGCGTAATTCATCGATTTTGACAAACAGCGCATCAATTTCATTGCGGTAGCGACGGCTTTTCGCAAACAGGCTTAATGCACGATTATATTCCAGCATTAATTGTTTTTGCGTTTCGCCATCACGCGGATTAATCGCCAGCTGCTGCTCCAGTTGCGTTATTTTCTCGCGACTTAATTCCGCCAGATGATCCTGCTGCTGCTCGCTGGGTGGTTCCGCAGCCTGAGACTTTTTGAGGAATCCAAACATAGGCTCTCCTGCCCCGCATAATATTGGGGTGGCTAATATAAACAGAGAATAAAAGATCGTTAACGCATTAAGCCGGTGATGGCGGCACGTGTCATTACCGGAATAACTGCATTTTCTCTACCAGTACATTGGTTACTGCATCATTGGCCGGTACCAGGAAATTACGCACGCTGTCATTGACCTTGCCTTTTTCAAAGGTCGATTTGCACTGCGCTACCCACTGCACGTTCATTTCGGTGCCGACATTCACCTTCTCAATCCCGCTGCTGACCGCCAGCCGCATATCTTCATCGCTGACGCCGGTGCCGCCGTGCAGCACCAGTGGCGTATGCGTTGCCGCCGTAATATCCGCCAGTCGCTGATGCTGAATATGCGCTTTACCGGTGTAAAGGCCATGTACGGTGCCGATAGAGATCGCCAGCATATCGACGCCCGTCTCTTCGACGAAACGGCGAGCATCTTCCACGGGCGTGAACGCTATCGCCTCCATCTCTACGCATTTACCATCTTCCGACCCGCCAATGGCACCCAACTCAGCCTCGACCGAGACATTGTGTGGCCGCGCCATATCGATGACCCGGCGGGTATTCGCAATATTCTCGTCAATGGGCAGATGGGAGCCGTCATACATGACAGAACTGAATCCGGCATCAATCGCTGTCTGAATCGCGGCTAAATCGGAACAGTGATCCAGATGCAGACAGGTCGGCACATTCATACTCTCTGACAGCGATTTAATCGCATCAACCAGCAGCTTGTGGCCAAGATATTTCGCCGTGCCTGTAGAGATCTGAATCATTAACGGGCTGTTGGTTTTCTCTGCCGCTTTAAAATAGGCGGGCAGCATCTCCAGACAGTGAAGATTAAACGAACCGACCGCTTTAAAGTCACGCTGTTTGGCCAGCTGTAACAGATCGGCGAAGTTATAAAGTTTCATGGATTTTTTCCTCCTGAGGTTTGGTCGATTTGCCATTAACAAACCAGGCAAGCGCGGTAACAAAGGCAATAAACAGGGCGACGAACAGCCAGTTATTCTGGAAGGCATGGCCGAGCACCAGGCCGGTACTGATCACGTCGGAGTCACTGAAGGTGACGCCGGTAAAGCCGTAGCTCTCCAGCATCGGCACCAGGATGGCAGGCAGAATGGTGATAAAGAGTCCATGGACGAAGCCGCCGATCATTGCGCCGCGCCGTCCGCCCATGGCATTACCAAATACGCCGGCGGTGCCACCGGCAAAGAAGTTGGTCAGCAGGCCAGGCAGGATCATCGCCAGACCCAACATCGGGAAGACCAGCATGCCGACGATGGAACCAAGTGTGGTGGCAAGGAAGCCAACGATCACCGCGTTCGGGGCGTACGGAAACATCACCGGACAGTCCAGTGCCGGTTTCGCATCCGGCACGACGCGCATCGCGATACCCCGGAAGGCAGGCACCAGCTCGTTCAGCAGCAGACGGACACCGCTGTAGAGCACGAAGACCCCGGCCACGAACTGAATCGACTGCATAAAGGCGTACATCAGGTAGTTCATGCCGTTGCTGTACTGGGCAATGAAGGCCGGACCGGCTGCCACGGCGGGAATCAGGTACATCGGCACCATCACCAGCGCCATCGACAGATAGGTATCCTGCAGAAACTTAAAGTTATCGGGCAGCTTCAGGTCTTCGGTGGAGCGCGATCCTTTGCCAACCACTTTGGCGACCGCCGCCGTGACCAGATAACCGATGGTGCAGAAATGACCCAGGGCGACATCGTCAGAGTCGGTGATGCGCCGCACCACCGGCTGCGCCAGCGCGGGCATCACGACCGCCATGATTCCGCCAAAGATACCGCCGGTCAGGATCAGCGGTAGCCCGGTCAGCCCCGCTTTATAACCGATCACCGCGCCAATGGTCGCCATCCACAGCAACGCCTGGCCGGTCAGGAAGATGTATTTAAAGGGCGTCAGTCGCGCGACGATGATATTGACGATAAAGATCACCAGCAGCGTCAGCGCGACTTCAGACCCCAGCTCACGGTTAGCCAGCCCGGCAATGGCGGCCACATCGGTGATATAGCCGCGCATGCCAAAGCCATGGGTAAAAATAGTATTGAGGAACGTCAGGGTGCCTACAATAATATTGATACCCGCCATCATAATTAAAAAGCCGAGCAGGGTTTTAAAGGTGCCTTCCACCACCTTGCCTGCCGATTTTTTTTGCAGCAGCAGACCAATCAGGGCAATAAAGGCGATCAGAATCGACGCCTGCCCCAGCAGATCTTTTACCAGAAAGTCGATCACACTATTCATGGGCGGCGACCTTCTGATTGCGTTCTTTTAAAAAGGCCAGGATCTTCTGCTCAATTTCCGCTTTATCGGTGAGCCGGTTAAGAATTATGACCCGTTTAATCTGCTCCGGACTGGCGTCGGCGTTTAAAACATCGGCAAACGCTTTTTGCGTCAGGATCATATCTGACTTAAAGGCATTCGCTTCTGAAATGGTGGTGTGATCGATATCGGCCTCAATCTCCAGTTTTTTTAATACCGCTTTTGCGCTCATCTCAATCGCAAAACTGGAACCTAATCCACAACCACAGACACATAATATTTTCAGCATGGTTTTTCCTCACACTATATTGAGTTGTTTAGCGAGTTTGTAATGGTGCCCGTCAATATCGACCAGGCGTTTTTGCATGCTTATTAAATCAATCGGGATTGGTTTATTGCTGCCATTAATAATGACCGCTTTATTCCGCATGCCTGACTGAATACAACGCACCACTTCACTGGCTATAATGGTGCCCTGAAAGATCTCTTCGCAGGTGGGATCACCATTGCGCAGCCCGTAACCCATAATGGTTTTACGGATGCGCACGCCAATGAGGGGTTCAAGCTGTTTGATTAAGGTGTCGATCGCCCCCTGAAAACCGGGCGAATATTCACGGGTGTAGCCTTCCGAACAGAGGATGACTACGCTATTCTGCGCTGCCAGCCGCCCGGTGATGCGCTGTGCCAGTTGTGGCAGCGGGATCTGGCACTCCGGAATTAACGCAATATCTGCGTTAGATTTAATCGCGGATTGCAGCGTTAATTCGCCGCAATAGCCACCGAGCAACTCCAGCATAAAAACCCGGCCCGGTAAGGCGCGGCCGGTATTGCGCAGTTTCGCCACCTCTTTAAATACCTGCTCGCAGGCGGTGGAGAATCCCAGCGTGTAATCACTGCCGAAAACATCATTATCGATGGTCATGCCGACGCCAAAACAATTCACGCCATACGCCGACAGGGTATGGAGAAATTGCAGCGACCCGTCTCCACCCGCCATAATTAATATGTCAATCCGGGCACTTTTCAGCTGGCGTGCAATTAACTCATATTCGCTGCGCACCAGTTTCTTTTCAGTGCGTCCCGATTGCATAACCGGAATAGAGGCGATGGAAAAGTCGAGCAGATCGCGCTGGCTGATCTCACGATGATGATTTTGCAGCAGGCCGGGAATACCGCCATCAAATATCACCATCTCCGCCTGTGCCATACGCCCAATCTGGAAGACAAAATTATTAATGCCGGTCACGTCACCGCCACTGATCACCATTCCAATTCGCATCACCCTCACCTCGCTGGCTTACTCTGCTGAAGGTTATTCTTCCGGTTAGCGGGGTTGCTATTTGCAGAGGAGATCACAGTTACGCGCGGTTTTTCTCAGACAGGAATATTGACAGGGCAATTCACACTCCTTTATTTGTGATTTAACTCACACTATTCCTACTTATTGCGCTTAAGGCGAATCGATATAAATCATTGGGTTAGCGGATGACGGGGGTGAGCTGGCCAGAAAGCAGGAGGAGGTAAAATCGGTCATTCACGTGGCGTTGCAGATTTGTGACTTTCACCTCATTTTTCCCGGTTTCACAGAACAGAAACCGCAATTAAGATGCAAAAAGAAAATCTGCAAGCCGATTCAGCATCGCTGTTGCGAACAAGTCGTATTCTTCGGTATAACCTTTCTATGTAGACAGAACAGGTAGCCTGACGATAATGATTTTTAAGGAAAAACCTCCACGCTTTTTCTGAGGGGTGACTTTCTCTTCTGCGTCCGACGCTGCTATTCCGCACGGCAAAACCGACGTTCACCGTGACGACAAACCGGTTCTCTGTGACCCCATTTAACCAGGACCAGACGCATGGAAATAGCTATCCGTACCCCTCTCATTCACTCCCTGCCACTGAGTCAGCTCAGCGGCAGCAACGTCTGGCTGAAAATGGAATCGGCGCAGCCGACCGGATCCTTTAAGCTCAGAAGCGCAGGCCATATCTGTCAGTACTACGCTGCACAGGGCGCTAAGGCGTTTGTCAGCTCCTCCGGCGGCAATGCGGGTATTGCTGTGGCGCACAGCGGCCGCAGGCTGGGGCTCCCGGTCACGGTGGTGGTACCTGAAACGACCCCGGCGCGCGCCAGACAGCTTATCGAACAGGAAGGTGCCAGGCTGATCGTACACGGCAGCGTCTGGAGTGAGGCCAACGCGTACGCTTTATCGCTGGCGTCGCAGGAACATATCTACATCCATCCGTTTGACAATCCGCTACTGTGGGACGGTATCAGTACGCTGGTCGATGAAGTGATTGATGAAGGGTTACGTCCCGATGCGGTAATCCTCTCCGTGGGCGGAGGCAGTCTGCTCTCCGGCATTGCCCAGGGTCTGGAAAAGCATCAGCTCAGCCATATCCCGATTTATGCGGTTGAAACTGAGGGAAACCGCGTCGCTTAACGCTGCGCTGGAAGCCGGGGAGCGGGTCACGCTGGACCGGGTCAGCGGTATCGCCACTACGCTGGCAGCCAGTCAGGTGTGTGAAAATGCGTTTAACGTGGCACGCCGCGCAGATGTCAGGGGAAAGGTTGTGAGCGATGATGAAGCTGTGAATGCCTGTCGCCGCTTCCTGGACGATCATCGTGTTCTGACAGAGCCAGCCTGTGGCGTCTCATTATCGATGCTGTATGACGGGAAAATCGGCTTTAAATCGGATGATAACGTGCTGGTTATCGTCTGTGGCGGGGCGTCTGTCACGCTGGAGAGTCTGCAGAGCTGACGAATTAAAGGGAAAAACGATGGCGCAGCCAGAGGGGCTACGCCATCCGTTGATTACTTCGCGTAAGCTTCGGTAGACAGCGTCAGCGTAACGTCGTCGCTTACCGCAGGGACATATTTGTCCAGCTTGAAGTCAGAACGCTTGATGGTGCCGGTGGCGTCAAAACCAATCGCCTGCTTCTTGACCATCGGATGCTCGCCCTGCTTGTTCAGCGTCGCGTGCAGCGTAACCGGTTTGGTGATCCCTTTCAGGGTCAGGTTACCTTCAACGTCAAATTTATTGTCGCCCTTCGCCACCACTTTGGTGCTGTGGAAGGTCGCTGTCGGGTATTTGGCGGTGTCGAAGTATTCGGTACCTTTGAACTCTTTGGTCAGCGCCGCGACGTGGCTGTCGATTTTGCTGACTGGCAGGGTCACGTCAACGCGTGAGGCCTCCGGATGATCTTTATCGAACACCAGAGTACCGGTTGCGTCCGGGATATCCGCGGTAGGATTTGAGAAGCCAAAGTGGTTCCAGGCAACAATTACCGACGTATGCTCAGGGTTCAGCTGGTAGTGCATCGCCTCAGCCTGAGATAACGGAGCGTAGAGGGTAGCAGCGGCTAACAGGGGCAGTGCAATACGTTTGAAGTTCTTCACGGTCAATTCCTTATGCGGACAAAAGTGAATTGAGTGTGGTCCAGTTTTCCCGGAATAGACAGTGAAGAGATTTGTCGGTAATTTTCAAATAAATTCAGCAACCTTAAAACCGGTCACTACGTATTCCCGCCGGTAAACAGCACCCGCCAGCGGCGGCGATCCTGAATCAGCGTGCGGTGCAATTGCAGTAAATCTGCAAGGGTCAGCGCCGCAATCTGCGTCGCGTCCGGTTCTGCCAGGCCATTTTCACGGCGTAGCAGGGCCAGTGGCTGCTCAACCTGCTGGCTCAGCAGTCGCGCTTTCAGGGCCACAAGATCACATTCCGCCAGCGTCTCGTTCAGTGACCGCAGGAAGTTACGGCAGTAGCGCAGTAGTGACAGCGCACTGTAATCGGGCGACTGTAGCGCAAATAACACCCCCTCTTCATCAGCGCAGCGCATATAGCGGCTGCTGACCACGTAACCTATTGGCTGCTCAACGCGGTAGCGCTGGAAAAAACGTGGCTCGTAGATGAGCGCCAGTGCGCGCAATGCAGCCAGCTGTTCAGGACGCTGCAGCGGAATAAACAGCAGCAGCGCGTTGTCTGCACTGGCGTGTGGTAGGCGCGTCATGCCGGTCTGCGTGGTCATACGCTTGGGCGGCGTGTCCGGGTTAACCGGCAGCGACAGCGCGCTCAGCCGTCGGGCAATGCGTGAATGCAGCGCGGCGTTGCCACCCTTCAGCGCCGCCCGCCAGCACCCTGGCGTAACATTGGCTGCCAGCTGATAAGGCAACTGTCGCAGCAACGCACGGATAGCGATGCTTTCGACAGGCGATGGCAGATTTGCCTCAACCGGCAATGTCAGGGCAGAGACAATCTGGCTCAGCGTCTGGTCAGTTACCGCCTCATCCTTTGTCAGGCGGAGCGTCAGTTGCCACACGCCCTCTGTTTCCTGCCAGCTGCCGTGCCCCCCCTGATGACGCAGCGCCGCAAATAGCGGACGCAACCGCCGGCCCAGCGTTTCTCCCGTCTCCGCAGTAAAGGTTGACCAGAACTCCGGTCGCAGGATAAGCGTTGCCTGCGGGTCATCTGACTGATGATGCGGCAATGCCACCGCCTGCGCGGGCAGCGGCGCAGGCGTCGCAGTGATGTCGGGCGGATAGAAGGTGAAACGGGCAGCGGGCAGCGTCTCATCCGGGGCTGGCTCACAGGCCGTCAGCGCCAGAGTGAAGCCCTGCGTGACGATGTGTTCCCTTGCCGGTTGTGACGTACAGCACAGCACTGTGCCAGACGCATGGGTGAGTTTCTTCAGCAACGGCTGCAGCGCAGGCAGCCTTTCATCAGGTGCGAAGCCGATAGCGCGCTGACGCAATTGCTCCAGTGGTGACAACGTCACAAAGTAGTGATGTGCAAGCTGATGATAGTGCTGATGTTGCTGATTATTCGTCTGGCGCAGCGCATCGATGAAACCATTAACCAGATGATTTACCCTCGCAGGCTCGCTGGTTTCGATACCCAGCGCCAGCCAGCACGCATCTTCAGCCTGATAAATCCATTTCAGCTCCAGCGCCTCCGCCAGTCCCTGCTCACGCAGAGTAGCCAGCAGCGAGCCGGGCGCTTCATCCAACAGAAATTCACGCCATAACGTGACACCGTCACTTTTATCCAGCAGCCAGGTGCGCCATAACGCTGCCTGGGCAGTCTCTGCCAGCTGCCAGCAGGTATCGCTGTTGAGCTGCGGCGGCGCCAGATCCTGCTGCCACTGACCGGCAGGCAGCGCGGCGGCAAACTGACGCGCCAGCTCTTCCAGCGCATCCAGCGACTGCGGTCCCTGCAGCCAGAGCCGCATATTGCTGGCAACGTAGTAGCGCTGGTGAAACTGGCGCAATGCCCGTTGCAGCGCCGACAGCTCATTGCCAAAGCTCGCCCGGCTGCCAATATGAAAGCGCTGAAATTCAGCGGGGGTTGCTGCGGCGTGCAGCAATGCCGCTTCGATGCGGGATGGCTCATGACGCTGCAACAGCCGATATTCCGCGTCGATGACCGCCACTTCCTGCGCAATCGCCTGATTATCAAGCAGCGGAGAGACCAGCATATCCTGCAGTCTTGCCAGACCGTCTGCCAGCAGTGACGGCGTGGCCTCAAAGAAGTACGCGCTGCGCCGGGCCAGCGTGGTGGCATTAACCCTGCCGCCCTGCGTCTGGATCCAGCTCATCAGCCGGCCCTCATCGGGCCAGCCGGTGCTGCCGGTGAACAGCAGATGCTCCAGCAGATGCGCCAGTCCGGGCCAGCGATCCGGCTCGTCGTGACTCCCTGCCCCTATCTGAATCAGGGCGGCGGCCTGGCTGGCATCAGCCTGATGCACCAGTTCAACCATCAGACCGTTTATCACCAGGCCGCGCGGGGTCATCAGAGGTTCCGGGTTTTGTAGATCAGTTGCGAGTTGCTGCGGTTGCGGAACTGCAGCTGACCAATTTTAATGTCGCTGCAATCCGCCTCACGCCGGGCCTCAAGGATTTTGCCGTGATGCGGTGATTTGCTGCAGACCGGATCGGTGTTGTCAGCATTACCGGTCAGCATAAACGCCTGACAGCGACAGCCACCAAAATCTTTCTCTTTCTCATCACAGGAGCGGCACGGCTCCGGCATCCAGTCAAAACCACGATAGCGGTTGAAGCCGAACGAGTTGTACCAGATATCGTCCATGCGCTGTGTCAGTACCGACGGAAATTCTACCGGCAGCTGGCGCGCACTGTGGCACGGCAGCGCGGTGCCCTCTGGTGTGACGCTGAGGAAAATGGCACCCCAGCCACCCATGCAGGGTTTAGGTCGCTCTTCGTAGTAATCCGGCGTGACAAACAGCAGATTGGTCAGATTGCCGGTGGTGCTCATCCGCTCGCGGTAGCGCCTGACCACCGCTTCCGCCTGATCGATCTGCTCACGCGTCGGCAGCAGGCCTTCGCGGTTGAGCTGCGCCCAGCCGTAGAACTGACAGGTTGCCAGCTCAACGTCATCCGCTTCCAGCTCAATGCAGAGGTCAATGATCCTGTCGATCTGGTCGATATTATGGCGATGCAGCACAAAGTTCAGCACCATCGGATAGCCGTGCGCTTTTACCGCTTTCGCCATCTCCAGCTTCTGCTGAAACGCTTTCTTCGACCCGGCCAGCGCCGCATTCAGGGTTTCGTCACTCGCCTGGAAGCTGATCTGGATATGATCCAGACCGGCCTCGCTGAACGCATCCAGCTTCTTCTCCGTCAGGCCAATGCCCGACGTGATCAGGTTGGTGTAGAAGCCGAGATCGCGCGCCGCTTTAATGAGCTCTGGCAGATCTTTACGCACTAGCGGTTCGCCGCCGGAGAATCCGAGCTGGACGCTGCCCATGGCGCGCGCCTGACGAAAGACCTCAATCCACTGTTCCGTGGTCAGCTCCTTCTCCTGCTGTGCGAAATCCAGCGGGTTGGAGCAGTAGGGGCACTGCAGCGGACAGCGATAGGTCAGCTCGGCCAGCAGCCAGAGCGGCGGATTCACGCCAGGTTTATGCGGGGTCACGGAACTGTATCCACTTCTGTTCATGGGCTGACTGCAGGAACTCTAAAACGTCCGGCCCCACACCGCCCGCCTCAGGGAACCGGCTATCCAGCGTTGCGATAATTGCGGCGATATCCTGTTTGCCATCCACCAGCTCAAGAATGGCGGCGGCGGTTTCGTTCAGCTTCGCCATGCCTTCGGGATAGAGCACCACATGGGTATCCTGGGCAGCTTCCCACTGCATGCGGTAGCCGCGACGAAACGCGGCAATCGAGTTTTCATTCATCTGTTATACCAGTCGGGTGGTGTGCCACGCCGCCTTGTCGGTGACGGTGTGATAAGGCGGACGTTTCAGCTCATAAGCCATGGTCATGGCGTCAAGCATGCTCCATAAAATATCGAGCTTAAACTGCAAAATTTCCAGCATCCGGTTCTGCGTTTCGGCGGTGGTGAAGTACTCCAGCGCCAGTGCCAGGCCATGCTCCACATCGCGGTTCGCCTGACCCAGGCGGCTGCGGAAGTAGAAGTAGCCCTCTTCTTTGATCCACGGATAGTGCTGCGGCCAGCTGTCGAGTCGTGACTGGTGGATCTGCGGGGCGAACAGCTCGGTAAGTGAACTGCAGGCCGCCTCCTGCCAGTTAGCGCGGCGGGCGAAGTTAATATAGGCATCGACCGCAAAGCGTACGCCCGGCAGCACATGTTGCTCAGACAATAATTCTTCGCGCGTCAACCCGACCGCCTCGCCCAGCCGCAGCCAGGCCTCAATGCCGCCCTCTTCGCCGTTACTGCCGTCGTGGTCAAGGATGCGCTGCACCCATTTACGGCGGGTAGCCGGATCGGGGCAATTCGCCATGATCGCCGCATCTTTCAGCGGAATAGTGGTCTGGTAATAGAAGCGGTTCGCCACCCAGCCCTGAATCTGCTCGCGCGTGGCCTGACCGTTATGCATCGCGATGTGATACGGGTGATGAATATGGTAGAAAGCGCCTTTGTCGCGCAGGGCCTGTTCAAAAGCCTGCGGCGACAGCGTGTCAGTAATCTGCATGATTTAGCCCTGAAGGTGGATCGCCATTCCGTCCCAGCTCACCTCTATTCCCTGCTCCGTCAGAAACTGACGCTGGGGTGACTGCTCATTAAGGATCGGATTAGTGTTGTTAATGTGGATCAGAATTTTACGTTTTGCCGGCAGCGACGCCAGCAGCGCCATCAGCCCTTGTTCTTCCGCCAGCGCCAGATGCCCCATCGCCTTGCCGGTGTTGTGACCCACCCCGGTGGTCAGCAGTTCATCATCCTGCCAGACGGTGCCGTCAATCAGCAGGCAATCCGCTTTTTGCAGCCACGGCAGGATCACCGCATCCGGTTCGCCCAGACCTGGCGCGTAGAGCAGCGTCTGCCCATTCGCCCGGTTTTCAATAAACAGCGCCACGTTATGACCGGGCAGCGGCCGGTCGCGATACGGCGAGTAAGGCGGTGCATTACTGATAATAGGAATCGCGGTGAACTGCAAATCGGTGCAGACATCGACGCTGAACGGGGTCAGTGGCGCAATCGGCCGGTGCTGTAAACCGCCATTCCAGTGGGTCAGCATCGGAAAGATCGGGAAGCCGGTGCTGAGGTCGGCATGCACTTCCGGCGTACACCAGACCTGATGCGGGCAGCCCTCACGCAGGCTCAGCAGCCCGGTGGTGTGATCGATCTGGCTGTCGGTCAGGATAACTCCCCCGATCGCCGTGCCGCGCAGTACGCCCTTACGGGTCAGTTCTGGCGTGTGCAGGATCTGCTGGCCGATGTCAGGTGACGCGTTACATAACACCCAGTCTTCGCCGTTATCACTGAGGATAATCGACGATTGTGTGCGTGCCTGAGCCTGAATGGTGCCATTTCGCACGCCGTGGCAGTTGGCGCAGTTACAGTTCCACTGCGGAAACCCGCCACCCGCGGCTGAGCCGAGGATTTTGATAAACATAGAGGACAACCAGAAGTTGAAAAAAATGCCCGCTCAGAGGGCGGGCAGAACGATTAACGGTTGGAGATGTAAAGAGTCACTTCCAGACCGAGACGCATATCAACGAAAGTTGGTTTTTTCCACATGAGTTACTTCCTCTTAGTTAACAGTAAATGTGCTGTCTGAAATCGGCGTGACGGCTGTTAAATGAGAACACCGTCACAATTTCCAGGCAGATGTTGCGCCAATGGCGCGTCGGGATCAAGCCCGGAACATAAGGAAATTGTTATCACAGCCCGGTCAGATGTAAAACCCGCTGCCAGTTTCCCCATGCCAGCTTCTCTGTCAGTCTCTGATCATAGCCCGCTTCCTGAAAAGCGGCGAGCAATCGCGGCATTCCGCTGACATCGCCCAGCGCGGCCGGAGGGGTAATCCCGTCGAAATCAGAGCCAAAGGCCACATGGTCGCTGCCCATTATCTTCAACAGGTGATCACAATGCTTAACAATTTCTGTTAATGGCGTTTCAGCGTCGCGTTTTCCATCGGCGCGCAGAAACGCATTGCCAAAGTTAATGCCAACCAGACCGCCGCTGTCGCGGATCGCTACCAGTTGATCGTCGGTCAGATTGCGCGGCTGTGGACAGAGGGCGTGCGCGTTGGAGTGGCTGGCGACCAGCGGCGCACGGGAAAGCCGGGCGGTGTCCCAGAACGCATTGGTATTCATGTGCGACACGTCGATCATCATCTTCAGGCTACTCGCCTGCTGAATCAGCTTTTCACCGACGGCGGTCAGCCCCGGCCCGGTATCGGGCGTGCCGGGAAACGAGCCACTGACGCCTTCACCAAAGCGGCTGCGCAGATTCCAGAATGGCCCGATACTGCGCACACCCGCCTGCCAGAAGGCGTGCAGCTGCTCGCCCTCTTCGTCCAGCGCATCAGCACCTTCAATGTGCGCCACTATCGCCAGCACGCCTTCCGCGCGGCAGGCGGCAATCTCGTCACTGCTGAGACAGAGTCGCGCCCGTCCGCCTGGTGCCTCGGCCAGCTGCCTCAGGATATCGAGCTGCTGCCACATGATTTGCAGCGGTTCATACGGCTCATCGGCGCGGGCCGGAACAGTGCTGGCAATGTACGCCTGCGGCGGCACAAAAATCGCAAACAGCCCGCCGCCCATCTCGCCCTGCTGAATGCGCGGATAGTCGAGGTGGCCCCGTTCAATGCCCTGATAAAACGCCTGCACGGGTGCATCGCGATGATGCAGCCAGAGGTTAAGCAAGAGATCATTGTGGCCGTCAAAAATCAGCATAAGTGTTCACCCGGATAAACAGGTGACCATGCTAACCCTGCCCGGCGGATTCACCAAACCAGAGCGCACGCAGGGCAACACAGGTCATGCAGGGTATTGTCACTTTTGCGCGTCAGGTTGGCAGCCTTGCGCGCGCGGACCCGGAGCCGTGTCGGCAGACTGATAAAAAAACCACAGGAGACTCCTATGCTGACCCGACCCGCTGATAAATATCGTCCCTCCCCGCTGATCACCCTGCCCGATCGCCAGTGGCCCTCACGCCAGCTGACCCAGGCGCCGCGCTGGCTTTCCACCGATTTGCGTGACGGCAATCAGGCGCTGGCAGAACCGATGGATCGGGAACGCAAAATGGCCTTCTGGGATCTGCTGCTGCGCTGCGGGTTTCGGGAGATCGAGGTCGCCTTTCCCTCTGCCTCGCAGACGGATTTCGGTTTCGTCCGCGACCTGATTGAGCAACAGCGTATCCCGGAGGATGTGACGTTACAGGTACTGACTCAGGCGCGGGAAGACCTGATTGCCCGCACGTTTGTGGCGCTGCAGGGCGTCCCGCGCGCCATCGTGCATCTTTATAACGCCACCGCGCCGCTGTTTCGCGAGCGGGTATTTAAGCAGAGCAAAGCGGAAATCGTGGCGCTGGCCACCGCTGGTGCACGGCAGATCCGCGCCGAATGCGAGGCGCAGCCGGACACCCACTGGACCTTTGAATATTCACCAGAGACCTTCTGCTTTACCGAGCCGGAGTTTGTGCTGGAGATCTGCGAGGCGGTAGCCGATGTCTGGCAACCGGACGCACAGCGCCCGATGATCATTAACCTTCCCGCCACGGTAGAGGTCAATACCCCCAACGTTTATGCCGATCAGATTGAGTATTTCTGCCGTCACTTCAGCCGCCGTGATGCCGTCTGCATCAGCGTGCATCCGCACAACGATCGCGGCACCGGCGTCGCCTGCGCAGAACTGGCGCTGCTGGCGGGCGCTGACCGGGTCGAGGGCTGTCTGTTTGGTAACGGTGAACGCACCGGCAATGTGGACCTGGTGACGCTGGCGCTGAATCTCTATACCCAGGGCGTTTCGCCCCAGCTCGATTTCAGCCAGATGCATGAGGTGATTGAAGTGGTAACCCGCTGCAACCAGCTGCCGGTTCATCCGCGCCATCCCTATGCGGGCGAGCTGGTCTTCACTGCCTTCTCTGGTTCTCATCAGGATGCAATCAAAAAAGGGTTTGCCATCCGCGCTCAGCAGCAGGAAACAGAGTGGCAGATGCCTTACCTGCCGCTGGACCCGGCCGACATTGGCTGTAGCTATGAGGCGGTGATCCGCGTCAACAGCCAGTCGGGAAAAAGCGGGGCCGCCTGGCTGCTGGAGCAGAATCACGGGTTACAAATGCCGCGAGCGCTGCAGCAGGATTTCAGCCGCTGTGTTCAGCAGGAGACTGACCGGCACGGCGGAGAGATGACGCACTACGCGCTGTGGCAGCTCTTCTGCCGCCAGTATGGCGTAACGCAGCCCGCGTTGGCATTACAACGGGCTGACAGCCAGAGTGACAGCGGCGGGCAGACGCAGATTAGCGCCAGCGTGGTGTATCAGACGCAATCGCTGATGCTGACCGGCAGCGGCAACGGCTGGCTGTCGGCGGCGGTCAATGCCCTGCGCAGCGCGTTTGATCTGCATCTGACCATCGAGGACTATCACGAGCATACGCTGGGACGGCGCAGTGACAGCCGCTCGGTGGCCTATATCAGCTGCGTGGATGCCCGTGGCGCGCGAGCCTGGGGAGTGAGTATCGACAATGACACCGCCCGCGCCGCGATGCAGGCGCTGCTCAGCGCAGCAGGCCAGTTTCTGCAGGCGAAAAGTAGTCCGTCGGAGAGGCGCCCAGCAGACGACGAAACATCGCACTAAACGCGCTGGGGCTTTCATAGCCCAGCTCCAGCGCCACCCGCAGTACGGAGTCGCCCTGCGCCAGTCGCGTCAGGGCGATAGCCAGGCGGGCGCGGCGCACCCAGTCGCTGAACTGCAGGCCGGTTTCGCGCATAAAATGGCGGGCCAGAGTGCGGCCCGAAACATTCAGGTGGGCGCTGGCGCGCAGCAGCGTCCAGCTTTCACCGGGCGTCTGCTGAATCAGCTCGCACAGGGCCTGTAAACGGGGGCTGTCGGGCGTCGGCAAGGCAAATGGCAGCACCTCCATGCCGCGGATTTCATCCAGAATCAACTCCATCACCCGCTCGGCCCGACTGCCTGCGGCGTAACGATCTGGCAGGCTCAGCGCCGTGACAATCAGTTCGCGCAGCAGCGGTGAGATTTGCACCACCTGACAACTGGCGGGCAGATCGGCGCGCGCCAGCGGATCGATAAACAGCGTGCGCGCCGCCACACTGCCGGTAATCTGCAGCGCATGACGGGTAAATGCGGGCAGCCAGACGCCGCGACTCGGCGGCACAATCCAGCTGCCATACTCCGTCTCCACCCGTACCACGCCGCTCAGGGTGTGGATCAGCTGGGCACAGGCGTGCTGGTGCCAGGGTTCGCTGGCACCGTGCAGGTAATCGTGTGCCAGCGGCACCAGCGGACGCGTGCTGAAGTCAAAATGTTGCTGACTCATTGCGCCTTCAGGTAGCGGTAGATCACCGCCAGGTCCTCTTCACCGTGTCCGGCCTCCACCGCCTGCTGCCAGAGCTGGGCGATATTCTCCAGCGCCGGCAGCGGCGTCTCTGCGGCATCCAGCGCCAGGCGGGCATCTTTCAGCGCCCAGACCAGATGCATCTGCGGCGTGAAGTCGTCGCTGGCGATCATCCCGAGCTTCATTTTTGCATACGGTGCGGCCAGCGGACCGCCCTCCAGCACCTGCCAGAGATCGTCGGTAGAAAAGCCGAACGCCTCCGCCAGCCGGGTGCTCTCTGCCAGGCTCTGCATCATGCCAATCAGCCAGCTATTGATGACCAGCTTCATGCGGGTGCTTTTGCCCGCCTCGCCCAGCCACTTTGTCTCTTTGCTGATGGCGGCAAACACCGTTTCTGCCGCCTGGGCACGGCTCTGATCGCCACTGGCCAGCACCAGAATCTGTGCGTTTTCTGCGGGTGCTTTGGTGCCGGAAACCGGCGCGTCGATGAACAGCAGATCCGGTCGTTCCGCTGTGAAAAAGGCGATCAGCGCATCGGTTTTTTCCACGCCGATGGTGCCCATCTGACATAGCGTCGCACCCTGCTTAAACGCCGCTTTGGCCTGATGCAGCACCTGCTCTGTGGTGTCACCGTCGGAGAGCATGGCGATTACCACATCTGCCTCGCGTACCGCCTCTGCCGGTGAATCAGCCAGCTGCAATCCGGCGCCCAGCAAATCCTCGCCGCGCGCGCGGGTACGGTTCCAGCCGTGTACGCGAAAGCCTTTTTTCAGCAGGTTGGCGGCAAATGCATGCCCCATTGCGCCTAATCCCAGAACCGCCACTTCAGGTTGTTTCATGCTGACTCCCATAAGTTTGTGTCTGCATCTGTCAATGCTGGATGCCTTATTACTGCAAAAGATGGATTCCAGCCTGGCGGTAAACAGAGAAAAAATCCAGCGTGAAACGGTGTACCCCGGCACCCCGAAGCCTTACCCTATGCGGCAATTGTTCCACCTGGTTCATTTATGCTTCTCTTTTCAGGCCTCTGATAATGAAAATACTCTCTCTGCGGCAGGCGACGCTGCTGATGTTGCCTGCCATTTTGCCGCTGCCGCTGCTGGCAGCAGACAATGACAATACCCTGGTCGTCACGGCCGCCCCGCCAGAAACGGGCCTTAACGAGCTTGATACCCCCGCCGCCCTGAGTGTGGTCAGCGGCGACGATATGCGTCAGGCTGCGCCGCGCGTTAACCTGTCGGAAAACCTCAGCACCGTGCCGGGTCTGCAGATCCAAAACCGCCAGAATTACGCCCAGGACCTGCAGCTGTCGATGCGTGGCTTTGGCTCCCGCTCAACCTACGGCGTACGCGGGCTGCGCATCTATGTGGATGGCATCCCGGCCACCATGCCGGACGGTCAGGCGCAGACCTCCAATATTGATATCGGCTCGATTGATCATGTCGAGGTGCTGCGCGGCCCCTTTTCTGCGCTCTATGGCAACGCATCGGGCGGCGTGATCAATGTGACCACCCAGCAGGGTCAGCAGCCGGCCACGCTGGAAGCGAGCAGTTGGTACGGCAGTTACGGCAGCTGGCGCAACAGCGTTAAAGCCAGTGGCGCAACCGGTGACGGCACGCACGCCGGGGATGTGAACTACACCGTCTCCGCCTCACGCTTTACGACCCACGGTTATCGCGATCACAGTTCTGCGCAGAAGAACCTCGGCAACGCCCGGCTCGGCGTGCGCATCGATGATGTCAGTACCCTGACGCTGCTGTTTAACAGCGTGCACATTGACGCCCAGGATCCCGGCGGCTTAACCGAAGCGCAGTGGCGTGACAATCCGCGCCAGGTGGTCAGTAACGTTACGCTTTACAACACCCGTAAAACGGTCGATCAGACCCAGGGCGGCCTGCGTTATCAGCGCCAGATGAGTGAAAACGATGACCTCAGCGTAATGCTCTATGCAGGAGTGCGTGAAACCACGCAGTTCCAGTCCATTCCTGCCGCCGTTCAGCGTAATCCCTCTCATCCAGGAGGCGTGATCGACCTTACCCGCCACTATCAGGGCGTCGATACGCGCTGGACCCATCGCGACACGCTGCTGTCGATGCCGGTGGCGGTGACCGGCGGACTCGACTACGAAACCATGACCGAGCGCCGCAAGGGTTATGAAAACTACACCGTCAGCAGCGGCGTAACGCAGCTGGGCGAACAGGGCAATCTGCGCCGCAACGAGCGCAACCTGATGTGGACGCTCGATCCTTATGTGCAGACCAACTGGCAGCTCACCGATAAACTGTCGCTGGATGCAGGCGTGCGCTTCAGCACCGTTGACTTTGATTCCAATGACTTCTATATCCGGCCCGGTAACGGTGACGACAGCGGTGAGGCGCGGTATCACAAGTGGCTGCCCGCGGCGGCGCTGAAATATGCGTTTGACCCGAGCTGGAACGCGTGGATCTCCGCCGGACGCGGCTTTGAAACGCCGACCATTAATGAGCTCTCTTACCGCTCGGATGGCGCGACCGGCCTGAACCTGGGGCTGAAACCGGCCACCAGCGACACGCTGGAGATCGGCAGCAAAAAACGCATCGGCAATGGCCTGGTCAGCGCGGCGCTGTTCCAGACCGATACCCGCGATGAGATTGTGGCGGATACCAGCAGCGGCGGACGAACTACCTATAAAAATGCCGGTCAGACCCGCCGCCGCGGTCTGGAGTTAAGCCTGGATCAGCAGTTTGCCTGGGACTGGCGGCTGAAGATGGCCTATACACTGCTGGATGCGCGTTATCGCAGCAACGCCTGCGGCAGCGATAGCTGTGACGGCAACCGCATTCCGGGCATCGCGCGAAACATGGCGTACGCCGGACTCGGCTATCTGCCGGAACAGGGCTTTTACGCCGGCAGTGAAGTGCGTTATCTGAGCCAGATCGCCGCTGAAGATCAGAACAACGTGAATACCCCGTCTTACATCGTGGCGGCCGTAAACAGTGGCTATAAGTGGCTGGTGGAGAACTGGACGCTGGATCTGTTTGGCCGGGTCGATAACCTGTTTGACCGGCACTACGTGGGTTCAGTGATTGTGAATGAGAGCAATGGTCGCTACTTCGAGTCTGCGCCGGGCCGCAACTATAGCGTCGGTGTGACGCTGGGTTACGCCTTCCGTTAAAACTATCCGGGCCACCATTGCGGTGGCCCGGATCATACCGCCATACGCTTATCAGGCGCGGGATTTTAGCTGCGCCACAATATCGTCACAGCTGCCGGATTCACCCAGGCGCGGGAATATCAATTTTACGCTGTTGTTGTGCGTATCCATGTTGAGATCGGTCATCGCATCGGTCGCCAGCGTGACGTTGTAACCTAATTCATACGCCTGACGTGCCGTCGACTCCACGCCGATGCTGGTCGCAATACCGCAGATCACGACCTGAGTAATGCCGCGCTTTTGCAGTTCCTCATGCAGCGCCGTGTTATGAAACGCGCCCCAGGTTTTCTTAGTGATGGTGAGATCATTCTGCTGCGGCGTCATCGCCGGAACCAGCGTGGCCCAGTCGTCAGGCAGATCGCCGTTGTGACGCGCCTGCTCGTTACGGCCAGGTGCCCCACCGGCCACGTTAACCAGCACCACCGGCAGGTCGTGCGCGCGAAATGCCTCAGCCAGATCGGCACAGCGTTCGATCACCGGCTGCGGCTCATGGACCAGAGGCAGCGCTACAATGCCATGTTGCAGGTCGATAACAATCAGCGCAGTTTTTGCATCAAGTGTGGTTACAGCCATGTTGGATCCTCAGGTTCAATAGTCAGTGAGTCGTTGCAGCAGAGGGAGAACGTCGGTCAGTTGTTGCTGCTCTGCCGGACTGAGCCGCGCATCCAGTGTCCTGACCAGCCAGTCATCGCGCATTGCACGACTCGACGTAATTACCGCCAGGCTCGATGCGGTGGGCAGATAGCGTGTTTTACGGCCATCATGGGGATCGGGCTCGCCCGTTATCAGTTCTGCCGCCACTAATCCGGCGACGGTCGTCCCCATTGACTGGGTGCGCACGCCCTCGGCGGCGGCCAGTTGCGTCACCGTCATCGCCCCGTCGCGCACCAGATGCCCCAGCACCGCCACCTGCGACCAGGTGAGTTCGCCAGGCGGTGCCGATTCGCGCAACCGGCGGCCCAGCTTGCCCACCAGCATGCGCAGCGTGGCAGCAGATTCAGTCAGATCGCGCATTTCCCGTCTCCATCGATAAGCGAAAGTATAAAGATACGAAGGTAAACTGTGTAGTTTGCTCCGGTATCAATTTGTAACGTCCGGGCGCTGCAGATAGTGAATCAGGCTGTGAAAGCGCAGCGGCGTGCTGAGCGGGTTGCGGTAGCTGTGCGGCACGTCGGCGCTGAACTGAAACGCCTCGCCTTTTAGCAGACGCCGCCAGCGATCGTTGACCCCCAGCAACAGTTCGCCCTCAATAACCACCACCTGCTCCACGCAGCCCGCTTCATGTGGCGAGGAATGGCTCTGCGCGCCCGCGGCCAGCTCCACCGCCAGCAGATCAAATCGCAGTTGCGGATCGTAAGGCAGCACGGAGCGTACCGACATGTCAGCGTTGGGCTGACTGAATCCCGATATGGTGCCGGAAGGCAACGCGCTCCCGTCGATAAAAAAGGAAAAGGGCACGTTAAACCCGGTAGCAATCTTCCACAGCGTCGCCACGGTCGGACTGGATTCACCCCGCTCAATCTGCCCCAGCATCGCTTTACTGACGCCGGTTCGCTCCGCCGTCAGCGTCAGGCTCCAGCCATTGGCCTGGCGCAACTGTCTGAGCGCACCGCTCAGGTGTTGCTGAAAATCTGCCATTTTTTCTCCTGAGTTCTCGTCACCCTGGCAGGTGACGTTATGCCGATAGTGTAACACTTGTGCGTTATAGCGCACTATGCGAACATGTGCGCTATAACGCACACCTTAAATTGAGTCTGACCATGACGAGAGCCGAACCGTCCCGTTTTACCCTGCCGATGCTGGTCTCCGGCTTTGTTGCTGTGCTGGTGGGCTACAGCAGCAGCGGCGCGATTATTTATCAGATGTTTCAGGCGGCGGGCGCTTCACCGGCGCAGATTGGTGGCTGGCTGTCAGTGCTGGGTCTTGCGCAGGGGATTGTCTCGCTGGGTCTTTCACTGCGCTACCGCATGCCGGTGCTGGCCGCCTGGTCCACGCCCGGTGCCGCGCTGCTGGCGACCAGCTTTCACGGCGTTACGCTGAATGAGGCGGTGGGCGTGTTTGTTTTCGCAAATCTGCTGATCGTGGTGTGCGGCGTGACCGGCCTGTTTGCCCGGCTGATGAACCATATTCCCGCCTCGCTGGCGGCGGCGATGCTAGCCGGTATTCTGTTGCGCTTCGGGCTGCAGACCTTTGCCGATTTGCAGAGCAACTTTGTGCTGTGTGGCAGCATGTGCCTCGCCTGGCTGCTGGCCCGTCGCTGGCTGGCACGCTATGCCATTCTGGTGACGCTGATGGTAGGGATTGCCGTGGCACTGGCCCAGCATGCCATCCATTTTCCCCCGCAGGCGATGATGCTGGCACTGCCGGAGCCGGTGATGCCGCACTTTACCCTGACCACGCTGCTGGGGATCGGCGTGCCCTATTTCCTGGTGACCATGGCGTCGCAGAATGCCCCTGGCATCGCGACGTTACAGGCGCACGGCTACCGTCCGCCGGTCTCTTCTCTGATGAGCTGGACCGGGGTTACAGCGCTGCTGTTGTCGCCTTTTGGAGGCTTTTCGGTCTGCGTGGCGGCGATTACGGCGGCGATCTGCATGAGCGATGAAGTCGACGCTAATCCGCAGCAACGCTGGCGTGCCGCTGCGCTGGCCGGGGTCTTTTATCTGCTGGCGGGCGCGTCCGGTGCGCTGATTGCCGTGCTGTTCAGTGCGCTACCTGCGGTGCTGATTGAGGCGCTGGCGGGTCTGGCTCTGCTGGCTACCCTGGGCGGCAGCCTGCATCGCGCACTCGATGTGCCTGCCGAACGCGACAGTGCGCTAATCACGTTTCTGATCACCGCATCAGGCGTCTCTTTGCTGGGTATTGGCCCTGCCTTCTGGGGACTGATCGGTGGCGTTATCGCTCACCTGGTGCTGGTGCGTAAAACCGCCTGATTGCGTGATAGCTGCTGAAATATCGGTTATTTTTCCGCCCGCCGGTGAAAAAAACACTGGATTTACCTCCTTTTCTGCCGTTTGATTTGTCATTGCCCCGCGTAAAATCAACCTAATCGTCGATAACACGCGATTTTCTGCCTCAGACAACGACCGATAAGGGCCCAACAGGTGGCAAAAACTTTTCTGCGCAGCGGTAATTTAGATGCAGTTCTGGCATTAGGTGAAAATGGCCAGCCGGTCTATGCCTCAGCATTGCAAATTCGTGAAACCCTGCGCCTGCGCCGTCAGAGCGCACTGGCAGATTGCCTGGCCATTCCTCAGGCCAATGAACGGGGCGACCGCCTCGACTGGTATGCCCCTTTCAGCGGCCGGGTGAAATCCTGGCTGGGCGCCAGCGATCATGAACGTCGGGTGGCACTGCAGCAGCTTACCGCCTGCCAGCAGGATATGCAGGATCTCAGTACGCGCGCGCGCGCGGCAGAGAACCCGTCGATGCGGCTGTTTGGTGCGCTGCTGAGCAAAACCCTGCAATTCCCCGATCAGCAGTATGTTTATCTGGTTGATGGCAAACCGGTCATTACCTTCTGGGGCTTTGTTGATGCCCAGGCACGCAGCCGTGACGATGCGCTGGCCTGCCTGCGCGACACGCTGGAAGAGAATCTGCCGGTGACGCTGGTTGAACCGCTGCCTGAGCTGCCTGCCGCACCTGTTGCCGTCGAGCCGGTCATCGTCGCTGAGCCTGAACCTGCACCTGAACCTGAAGAGGAGCCGCTGCCAGTCGCGGCAGCCGTTGCGCCTGAGCCGGTTGCACCTGTAGCGGCTCGCCGTCGTTTCCGCGTCTGGTATCTGTTACCGCCGGTGGCGATTGCTGCCGCCGTAACGGTGGCCGTGCTGCTGCATCGTCCTGAACCTGTCGCCACACCGGTGGCATCAACGAAGCCAGCCGCCGCCCCTGCGGTTGTTTCAGCGCCCGCCGCGGTTTCTACTCCTGCCTCTGCGGCGAGTCAGGCCCCGGCAGCGGCCACACCTGCCGCTACACCGGCAGCAACGACACTTGCGGAGACAGCAACAGCTGAGAAACAACCCGAGTCGCAGCCGCAAAAACCAGCCAGCGCTGGCACGACCGAAGCCGCACCAGCCGCTTCATCTGCTACCCTTGCCAGTGCGGTGACCCCGCCGGTTCCGGCTAAGCCTGATGATTTGATTGTCACGCCGGACGCCGTGCGCGAAGGTCAGGTACAGGTGATTGATGGCCGCTGGCGTGTGACTATCGACCAGATGCCGACGCCGACCGGTAAGCCGCCGGTGATGCGCTTCCAGTTTAAAAATGGCAAAGGCAGCGTGCAGGTTGCCCAGGGTAATACCACCTGTAAAGCTGATGTCAGCGCCGCCATGACCAGTGCCGGTAACCTGGTGATTGAGAGCCGCTACACGGCGAAGTGTCAGAACAGTTCGCGCTACCGTATGCCACTGCTGGTCTGCCATGCGAGTATGGGCGCCGCCGTGTGTGAAGCACAGTATGCTGAAGACCGGGTATTCCCGATGACGATTAAGCGTGAGAGTAAATAACGATGCTGGCTCCCCTGATCGATGACAAACAAAAAATTTCGCTGATTGAAAACAGCGGTGTGCAGTTTCTGGATTTTGGCCTGCAACTCTCAGCTACCCAGGCACGCCGTCAGTTTGTGCGCCAGACCGCTAACGGCCCGCTGCTGCGCCTGAACGTCGATGGCAACAGCGGTAAATTCATGCTCTACCCGGAAGATGGGGGCGCTGCTGAAGTGGTGCGACCGGAATCGGATATCGCCCTGGCAGACTCACTCACACTGTTGTCAGCCTGCTGGCTGCCGCTGCCGATGCTGCGCTGCGCCAGCGGCCGTCGTTTTATCGGCGGCCCGGAAAACTGGGCGCGGATGCGTCTGGTGGCCCTGCCCGCGCCCGATGCGGCAGGCAATACCCATCGCGTTACTCTGGCCTTTGATACCCGCTGTGTAGCGGAACAGGATGGCGGCGAACAGCTCGGCCTTAGCGCTGCCGATGCGCAGAACGGCGTGACCTTTGCGCTGGCCTGGCACAACTACGAGCTGGGCGATTTTCTTGACCTGACCTGGGTTGACGGCTGGCTGCGAGAATCCTTTACCGACCGTGTTTCCGATCGCCGCGAACAGGCAATTAATCAGGCCCTGCGCGAGTTTGAGTATCAGGCGCACTACCTCAATCTGCTGGAACTGATGGGCGAGCAGCTCGACCTCAGCGAGATCCATATCCAGGCCGCCACGCTACAGACCCCGGCGGTCAACGTCGATATCATTCTGGATGTCGGCAATTCTCATACCTGCGGCATTCTGGTGGAAGATCACCCGGAAGAGAGCAACGGCCTGAAGCAGACCTATGAGCTGCAGCTGCGCGATCTCTCGCAGCCGCATCAGGTGTATAACGAGCTGTTTGACAGCCGTCTGGAGTTTGCTGAGGCGCGTTTCGGCAAAGCCAGCTTCTCGCTGGAGAGCGGTCGTGAGCAGGCCTTTATGTGGCCTTCCCTGACGCGCGTGGGACGCGAAGCAAGCCGTCTGGCGCTGCAGCGTGTGGGTCTGGAAGGCAGCACCGGCCTCTCCAGTCCACGTCGTTACCTGTGGGATGAAGCCCGCTATCAGCCAGGCTGGCGTTTTAACACCCCTGGCGATCAGGCTGAACCCCTGGCTTATGCCGCACCCTTTACCACCCTGCTCAACGACGAAGGCCAGCCGCTTTCCTCACTGGCACCCGACGATCGTCTGCCGGTCTTTTCACCGCACTATAGCCGCAGTTCGCTGATGACCTTTATGCTGTGTGAGCTGCTGGCACAGGCGCTGATGCAGATGAACAGTGCAGCACAGCGTCAGCGTATGCCGCAGAGCCACGCGCCGCGTCAGCTGCGCCATGTGATCCTGACGCTGCCGTCAGCGATGCCGAAGCCGGAGCGCGAAATTTTCCGCCGCCGGATGCAGGAAGCGCTGGCGCTGGTCTGGAAAGCCGAGGGCTGGCTGGCGGACGACGATGACCTGTCACCTTCTCTGCCGCGTCAGAACCCGAAACCGCTGCCGGATGTGCAGATGGAGTGGGATGAAGCGACCTGTGGTCAGATGGTCTGGCTGTTTAACGAAACCCAGGTCAACTTTGCCGGTCGCGCCGAAGACTTTTTCAGCAGCATGGCCCGTCCTGATCGCCCGCGCGAGGCCGACGAACTGCCAGGCAAAAGCCTGCGTATCGCCTCAATAGATATCGGCGGCGGCACCACCGACCTCGCCATCACCCAGTATCGTCTGGATGATGGTCAGGGCAACAACGTCAAAATCACGCCGCGTCTGCTGTTCCGCGAAGGCTTTAAAGTGGCGGGCGACGACATCCTGCTGGATGTGATTCAGCTATGGATTTTACCGGCGCTGCAGCAGCATCTGCAGAAAGCGGGCCTGACCCTGGCGGAACCGCTGATGAACAAGCTGTTTGGTCACGACAGCCGCATGGACGGTCAGGCGACACTGCGTCAGCAGGTTACCTTACAGCTGTTTATTCCACTGGCGCAGGCGGTGCTTGAGCGTTACGAAAACTGGGATCCGCTGGAGAGCCATGCGGAGATCAATGAGCTGTTTGGCGAGCTGGTCGAGCAGCCACCGGGCGAGGCGGTGCTGGCGTTTGTTAACGGCGAAATTCAGCGCGAACTGGGCGGTAACAGCCGCTTTGACCTGCTGCAGGTGCCTCTGGTGGTGAGCCTGTCGCTGCTGCATGGTGAGTTTATGCAGCACCGCATGGCGATTATTCCGGCGCTGCGCTCCATGTGTGAAGTGGTGTCGCTCTATCAGTGTGACGTACTGCTGCTGACCGGTCGTCCGTCGCGCTTCCCGGGCATTCAGGCGCTGGTCCGTCATCTGCAACCGCTGCCGGGCAGCCGTATTCTGTCGCTGGAAGGCTATCACACCAGCGACTGGTATCCGTTTAACAAACATGGCCGCATCGACAACCCGAAATCTACTGCAGCAGTCGGCGCGATGCTCTGCCTGCTGGCGCTGGATCTGCGTCTCAGCAGCTTCTGGTTCCGCGCCGGGGATTTTGAACCCTATTCGACCATTCGCTACCTGGGTATGCTCGATGAAAATCAGGCGCTGACGGACGAGAACCTCTGCTACAGCGAAATTGACCTCGACGATCCTGGCTATGCGCTGGATAAAAAAAGCAGTTTCCGTATTCGCGGCAACGTCTGTCTCGGTTTCCGTCAGCTGGATAATGAACGCTGGCCCGCCTCGCCGCTTTACAGCCTGACGCTGAACGACGCCACGCTGGCGCGTAAAGTAGCCGGTGAGAGCGTGCTGCGTATTCGTCTGGCCGTCAAAGCCGGTCCCGACGCCGCCGGCCCGGAAAGTCTGGTGCTGAGCGATGCGCGCCTGGACGATGGCACCCGCGTGCCGCTGGAGCAGTTAAGTCTGAAGCTGAATACCCTGTCGCCGACCGGCAATGCCAATGCGCAATACTGGATTGACAGCGGGAGCGTGTGTAAACGATGAAAGCGTTAAAACCCCGTCAGCCACAAACGCTGGCAAAACGTCTTAGCCTGTTGCAGGACGCCCTGAATAACAGCCTGAACTGGATTGAGACCACACGTGAGCAGTCGCCGCGTCTGGCGCTGGAAGCCGAAACCCTGACGCTGCAACTGCGCCAGGCGCGCGTGCAGACTCAGGCGCTGGCGCAGCAGGTGGCGCGTCCGGTCACGCTGGCGCTGTTTGGCCAGTCGCAGGCAGGTAAAGCCTGGCTGCTGAACGAAATGGTGGCCGATGCACAGGGCCAGTTAGTCACCCGCATGGGTGATAAACAGCTGAGCTGGTTTCAGCATATCAATCCCGGCAACCTCGATTTTGCGACCGCCACTCGCTTCAGCCATCAGCGCGAACCGCTGTCAGGCGAATGGCCGGTTGAACTGACGCTGCTGAGCGAAGCGGAACTGGTGCGGCTGATGGTCGCCTGTGCCAGAACGTCCACGCCCGACACCGCGCAAATCGACAGCACCCTGCAGCGCCTGCAGCGTCATCGTCTCACCACGCCGCTGGCCGGTCTGGAAGGCGACGCGCTGGTCACACTCTGGTCCTGGTGCCGCCGTCGCCCGCACCACGATGCACGGCTGGATCGCCATTTCTGGCCACAGGCCGTTGAGCTGGCGCCCTGGCTCAGCGTTGACGACCGGGTGCAGCTCTTTTCACTGCTGTGGCCTGCTCAGCCAGCCCTGAATGAGATGCTGCGTACCCTGCTGCATCTGCGTCACCAACTGCGTAACAGCAGCCGGGTACTCGCGCCGCTGAGCCTGCTGACCGATGCGTCACTGCTGCCTGCCGAGCAGCTGATTGTGCCCGCCAGTGAGCAGGATCAACAGCAGTCAGTAGAAGTCTGCCCGATGAACGGTAACCGCATCGGCAAGGCGCAGAACGTGCCGCTGGGGCTACTGGCGCTGCTGACGCTGGAGGTACTGGTCCCGCTGAGTTCCACACCGCGAACCGCGCTTTATGATGATGCCGATATGCTGGAGCTGCCCGCGCCGGGTCAGTCCAGTGATGCGGCAACGCAGGAAGATCGTCAGCGCCTGCAGCAGCAGGATCCGCTGCGAGCACTGCTGCTGGAACAGAAACGCGCCCTGCTGCCTGGCTTCTATGCTGCGCGGCAGGCGATTGATCTGTTGCTGGTCTGCACTGCCGCCAGCCAGCGTCAGGATGCTGACCTCGCCAGCGAAACGCTGCGTGAATGGCAGCGCCACCAGCCTGCCCAGGAATCTGCAGAGAAACCGCGTCTGATCTGGGCGATTACTCCTTTCGATGCCCGTCATCAGCAGGTCAATGTCGATGAAGCCGTTCAGCGTCAGATGGGACAGCCCGGTCAGCACTGGGGGTCGATGCTGGCACTGGATCGCGCAGGCGTCGATCGCATGGCGAGCTGGTTGCTGGACGAAATGCAGCCGGAAGCGCGCCGCGACATGTTGCTGGCTCAGCTGGCGCAGATCCAGCACACCGTGGTGGAGCGACGTCTGCTGCCCTGGACCGAAGCGGGGGCCAGCCCGGAGCAGGCGGCACGCAAACAGAATATCGCCGACACGCTGCTGAAGTGTTTGCAGCATCGCACCGGTCTGCATGGCGAGCTGCTCGAGCGCCTGCAGCCGCCGCGTGAAGCACTGCGCCAGCTCTGGCTCAATCAGTCGGCCCAGCCAGGCAGCAAACCGGCCACAATTCAGGCACCGGAAAATCAGTTTGGCATCGGGTTTGAATTTGATCTGTTCAGCGAAAGTCCGGCGGAAGCGCCGGTTCAGCCGCGTCAGAGTCTGCAGAGCGCTCAGCAGTATCCGCGTCAGGTGCTGCTACTGTGGCTGGATCATCTGCGCCAGTTGCCGGAAAATCGCAGCCTGCTGGCATTACTTAACGTCGACAAGGCGACGATGGAGTGGCTGGTTGAAGAGCTGATTACGGCCGGTTTCCGCACCGATATCGCGCAGAAACTGCAGCAGGCGTTGCATGAGCCGGATACGCAGAGCGTCAGCTATGAATCACGCGCCGATCGTCAGGTGACGCGGGCGATGACAGTGCTGGGGGATTTTGTGGCCTGGCTCGGCTTTTTACAGCGTCCTGAATCCGAACGTCCGGCCAGCCGGGTTAACCGGGGTCAGGCAATTTTCTCCCGTCCTCCGGCACCCAGCGTCAGCTTCAGTGCCGGTCAGCGCCTGACCAAACTCTCTGCTGCTCCGGCCAACCACACCGCCTACTATATTTACGACTGGCTGGTGGGGCTGAATCAGGTGATTATTGAAAACAATGGTTATACCGGCGGCGGCGACCTGCCGGTGGCGGCCCGTGAAGCGCTGATTGCTCTTCTTAAGCCCCTGCGCACTTAATCGATAATCAGGCGCAGTTCGCCCTCCAGCGACTGCGTCGCCTCTTCCAGCAGCGCCAGCACCGGCGCTAAATCCGCTTCATGCGCAGCATAGTGCTGCAGCCAGACCGTAGCAGGCAGCGCCATGCCGCCCGTCAGCCAGTCCCATAACGCATCCAGATTATGGCCGAAGCGCTGCGGGCAGCCGCTCTGCTCAGCAAACTGCTGATAAAAGGCCGCACGCGTGGTGAGCTGACGCAGGTCGAAGGTCAGGTTAAGCATAATCAGGGCACCTGTCTGAAGCTGCGGTAGTGGTCGGTGGAGAGGAACACCAGCCCGTCAGAGGAGTATACCAGGCGGTCGGCGTCGCGGTGACCGCAGCGATAATTCACATCCGCTTCATACCACTGACGGCCCGCACGCGCGGGAAGCCGCTTTTCACGGTTGGTAAAGCGATCGCCGCCGATAGCTCTGCCCGGCAGTACCTCGCACAGATTACCTGTGGCCGGATTCCAGCCACGCTTACGCGCATCACTTTTAGTGAGGTAGTAGTCCGGTAATTGCTGGTGCTGCAGCACCCAGCGCGCCACGGTATGGGCGTCAGTCAGGGTGGCGATATCTGCCTGAGAAGGGGCTGAAACAGTGTTCAGATAAGGTTTAAGGCCGTAGAAACAGGCCGCGAGGACAAGGAAAAGTCCAATCCAGAGTTTTTTTGACATGATGGCATCCGAGACAACAGGACGCAGATAATACCAGTTTTGTGCGCTGAGAAAAGCGCGGGCCAGACAAGCTGGCCCTGGCGAGGTTATGCGGCGTGCGATTCCCCGCTGTGACGACGCCATGCACCCGGCGCGACACCATACTGACGTTTGAAGCTGCGGTTAAAGGACTGCTGGGAGTCGAAACCTAACGAGATCGCCACATTGAGAATCGGTTCATCGGTGCTGGTCAGACGATCGGCTGATTTCTTCAGCTTCTTAACCCGGATGTATTCACCCAGTGGATAACCGGTGTGCTCTTTAAACATGCGCTGCAGGTGCCATTTGGAGTAGCCCGCGCGCTCTGAAACGGTATCCAGATCCAGACGTGCTTCGATGTTGTTATCAATCCAGTCGATTAAATCGTGAATAAAAGCATCACTCATCATTCCAGTCTCTCCTGTCGCCATGGCGAAAAGTATTAGTATCAGTTGCAGTTACACTTAAGGGTGGCTGACTATGCCATTTAATGCAAGTTTTATTAGTACATTAAATGCCGCACTGTTTATAGGGTTTTAGCGCAACTGGTCAGGCTTTCATCGCTCTGCCCCAAACCGCACATAAAGTGTATCTGTTATTCTTGCAGTTGCCCGCGACGCAAGCCTACACTCCCTGCGATTAATTGCAATATTAAAAGTTGCAAATATTGGCCTGCAGGTCGTCTTTTATATCTATCGCGGAATAACAACAATGATTACGAACCGGGTTCGTCAGGGTTTAACCCTCTTAGGGATGGTACTGCTCATCACGCAACTGAGCGGCTGCGATAAAGGTGTGGCGCAAAACGCCCCGCCACCACCGCCTGAAGTGAGTGCCGCGCCGGTGCTGATCAAGCCGGTCAGCCAGTGGGACAATTTCAATGGCCGGGTTGAAGCGGTGCAGAGCGTACAGCTGCGGCCGCGCGTCTCGGGTTATATCGACGCCGTTAACTATCGTGAAGGCGATGAGGTCAGAAAAGGTCAGGTGCTGTTTACCATCGATGACCGCAGCTACCGCGCAGCGCTGGAGCAGGCCAAAGCGGAACTGGCGCGGGCGCGCAGTCAGGCCAGTCTGGCCCGCAGCGAATCAGGCCGCAGCGAGAAGCTGATCGGCACCCAGGCGATTTCCCGCGAGACATGGGAACAGCGTCGCTCAGCCGCCAGTCAGGCGCAGGCCGATGTGCTGGCCGCTGAAGCTGCGGTCGATATGGCGCAGCTGAACCTCGACTTTACCCGCGTCACCGCACCGATTGATGGCCGCGCCAGCCGGGCGATGATCACCGCCGGTAACCTGGTGACCGCCGGCGACAGCGCCAGTGTGCTGACTACGCTGGTGTCGCAGCAGCAGATGTATGTCTATTTCGATGTCGATGAGAACACCTTCCTGAACTATCAGGCGATGGCGCGTCAGGGCCAGCAGCGCCATGCGCTGCCGGTTGAGATTGCGCTGGTCGGCGAACAGGGTTTCCCGCACCAGGGCAAAATTGATTTTCTGGATAACCAGCTGACCGCCAGTACCGGCAGCATTCGTATGCGCGCCCTGCTCGACAATCAACAGCGGCAGTTTACGCCTGGCCTGTTTGCCCGCGTACGTCTGCCCGGCAGCGCACAGTTTGAGGCGGTGCTAATCGATGATAAAGCGGTATTGACCGACCAGGATCGCAAATATGTCTACGTGGTGGATGGTGAAGGTAAAGCGCAGCGGCGCGATATCCAGCCCGGCGCAATGGCAGATGGCCTGCGTATCGTTAAATCGGGTCTGCAATCCGGTGACAAGGTGATCATCGCCGGTCTGCAAAAAGTCTTTATGCCCGGCATGCCGGTCACAGCTCAGCAGGTCGCCATGCGTGCGGCAGCCGCTCAATAATTCGAGGCCGCTATGGACTTTTCCCGCTTTTTTATCGACCGGCCTATTTTTGCTGCGGTGTTGTCGATCCTGATTTTTGTCACCGGCATGATTGCCATTCCGCTGCTGCCAATCAGTGAGTACCCCGACGTCGTGCCACCCAGCGTGCAGGTGCGCGCCGAGTATCCTGGCGCTAACCCGAAAGTGATCGCGGATTCCGTGGCAACGCCGCTGGAAGAGGCGATCAACGGCGTCGAAAACATGATGTACATGAAGTCAGTGGCCGGTTCGGACGGCGTGCTGGTGACAACCGTTACTTTCCGTCCGGGCACCGATCCCGATCAGGCACAGGTACAGGTGCAGAACCGCGTGGCACAGGCGGAAGCCCGTCTGCCGGAAGATGTGCGTCGGCTGGGCGTGACAACCCAGAAGATGTCGCCGACGCTGACGCTGGTCGTGCACATGTTTTCACCGAACAATACCTACGATTCGCTCTACCTGCGTAACTACGCCACGCTCAAGGTCAAAGATGAGCTGGCGCGCCTGCCGGGTGTCGGTCAGATCCAGATTTTTGGCGCAGGCGAATATGCGATGCGCGTCTGGCTTGATCCCAGTAAAGTTGCGGCGCGTGGCCTGACGGCCGCTGACGTAGTGACGGCGATGCAGGAGCAGAACGTGCAGGTCTCTGCCGGTCAGCTGGGCGCGGAGCCTCTGAAAAAGCAGAGTGACTTCCTGCTGTCGATCAACACCCAGGGACGACTGGAGAGCGAGCAGCAGTTTGGCGATATTATCCTGAAAACCTCAGAAGATGGTTCGCTGGTACGGCTGCGCGATGTGGCGCGGATTGAGATGGGATCAGGCAGCTATGCCCTGCGCTCGCAGCTCAATAACAAAGATGCGGTCGGTATCGGCATCTTCCAGGCTCCGGGCGCTAACGCTATCGATCTCTCCAATGCGGTTCGCGCCAAAATGGATGAGCTGGCAACCCGCTTCCCCAACGATGTCAAATGGGCTGCACCTTACGATCCAACGGTGTTTGTCCGCGACTCGATTAAAGCGGTAGTGCAGACCCTGCTGGAAGCGGTAATCCTGGTGGTACTGGTGGTGATTCTGTTCCTGCAGACCTGGCGCGCCTCGATTATTCCGCTGCTGGCGGTGCCGGTTTCGGTGGTCGGTACCTTTAGCGTGCTCTATCTGCTCGGCTTTTCGCTGAACACCCTGAGCCTGTTCGGGCTGGTACTGGCGATCGGTATCGTGGTGGATGACGCCATTGTGGTGGTGGAGAACGTCGAACGTAACATTGAGATGGGACTGTCTCCGCGCGCCGCCGCCCATCAGGCAATGCGCGAGGTCTCCGGGCCGATCATCGCCATCGCGCTGGTGCTGTGCGCGGTGTTTGTGCCGATGGCGTTTCTCTCTGGCGTGACCGGGCAGTTTTATAAGCAGTTCGCCACCACTATCGCGATCTCCACGGTGATCTCGGCGATTAACTCGCTGACGCTCTCGCCCGCGCTGGCGGCGATGCTGCTGAAAGGACATGATGCGCCGAAAGATCGGCTGACGCGAATCATTGATGCCCTGTTCGGCTGGCTGTTCCGTCCGTTTAACCGCTTCTTCCAGCGTAGTGCGCACGGTTATGAATCGCTGGTTGGCCGCACGCTGCGTCGCCGTGGCGCGGTATTTGGCGTCTATATCCTGTTGCTGGCCGGTGCTGGTTTTATGTTCCACACCGTGCCGGGTGGCTTTATCCCAACCCAGGATAAGCTCTATCTGATTGGCGGCGTGAAGATGCCGGAAGGCTCCTCACTGGCCCGCACCGATGAAGTGATTCGTAAGATGAGCGAAATCGGTATGCAGACCGAAGGCGTCGCCTATGCGGTGGCCTTCCCCGGCCTGAATGCGCTGCAGTTCACCAACACCCCGAACAGCGGCACGGTGTTCTTTGGTCTGAAGCCGTTTAATGAGCGCAAACATACGGCGGCAGAGATCAACGCGGAGATTAATGCAAAAATCGCGCAGATCCAGCAGGGCTTTGGCTTCTCGATTATGCCGCCGCCGATTCTGGGACTGGGTCAGGGCTCTGGCTATTCGCTCTATGTGCAGGACCGTGCCGGTCTGGGCTATGGCGCGTTGCAAACGGCAATTAATACGCTGTCGGGCAGCATCATGCAGACGCCAGGGATGCACTTCCCTATCTCCTCCTATCAGGCCAATGTTCCACAGCTTGATGTGCAGGTTGACCGGGATAAAGCCAAAGCTCAGGGCGTGTCGCTGACCGCACTGTTCAGCACGCTGCAGACCTATCTCGGCTCGTCATACGTGAATGACTTTAACCGCTTTGGGCGCACCTGGCGCGTCATGGCGCAGGCGGATGGGGAGTTCCGCGACAGCGTCGAAGATATTGCGAACCTGCGTACCCGCAACGACCGCGGTGAGATGGTGCCGATTGGCAGCATGGTTAACATCACCACCACCTACGGCCCCGATCCGGTGATCCGCTATAACGGCTATCCTGCGGCGGATTTAATTGGCGATGCCGATCCACGCGTGCTCTCTTCGGCGCAGGCGATGAGTCAGCTGGAAGCGATGTCCGGCCAGCTGTTGCCGAACGGCATGAACATCGAGTGGACCGACCTGAGTTATCAGCAGTCAACCCAGGGTAATACCGCGCTGATTGTCTTCCCGATGGCCGTCCTGCTGGCGTTCCTGGTGCTGGCGGCGCTGTATGAGAGCTGGACGCTGCCGCTGGCAGTGATCCTGATTGTGCCGATGACGATGCTCTCTGCGCTGTTTGGCGTCTGGCTGACCGGCGGTGACAACAACGTCTTCGTGCAGGTCGGACTGGTGGTGCTGATGGGCCTCGCCTGTAAGAACGCGATTCTTATCGTGGAGTTTGCGCGTGAGCTGGAGATTCAGGGCAAAGGGATTATCGAAGCGGCGCTGGAAGCGTGTCGCCTGCGTCTGCGTCCGATTGTGATGACCTCAATCGCCTTTATCGCCGGTACCATCCCGCTGATTCTGGGTGAAGGTGCGGGTGCAGAAGTGCGCGGCGTGACCGGGATTACCGTCTTCTCTGGCATGCTCGGCGTGACACTCTTCGGCCTGTTCCTGACGCCGGTGTTCTACGTCGCCCTGCGCAAGCTGGTGACGCGCCGGTCAGGTGATGCCGAAACCGTGACGGCGTAAACACTCAACATTAAAAGGGGCGATCGGATGATCGCCCCTTTTTTTGTCTGTGACTGGCAACATGTTGATTAGCGCCGCTTCAATCTTTCATTCAGCGTTTCAATGATAAACGCATTCAGCGAGGTTTCATTTTGCGCGGCAGCCTGAGACAGGCGCTCTCCCATCGATTCAGGATAGCGCAGCGTAAAGGTCTTAATTTTTTCCTGCTCAGCATAGGGATTAATGCCGGAGGCTGCACAATCTTCCAGGTATTCGCGCAGCGAAATCTCGCCCTCTTTGTACAGCCCCTGTACGCTGTCAGAGACAAAATCACAGTAGCCTGACAGGCCAGTAAAACGCCCACGGAACATGTGGAGTTCAGGAACATAGGTGATCACGGCGGGTTGCCCGGCGACGGTGATTGATGAATTTGAACGATTATTCATAAGGATCGACTCCAATACTTTCCAGCCATTCACGCAGATTAATAACAGCCCCTCTGTCGGTGTCTGGCGAAGGATGCGGCCGGTGAAAACGCGCTATTCTTCCTCTGAGAAGAAAACGCACCCGTGAACCACTGCCTTCTTTAATCTCACCACCCAGAGCCCTGATTAATGACTCAACTGCCTGCCATTTCAGTCCGGACGGCGGCGGCATTTGAAAAACCTGCTCCAACGTTTCACGCTGTTTTTTCCGTAAGTCCCTGACAACGGTGTTCATCCTGACCTTCGCGACTTCATCCAGTGAAGTCATTTTATTACGATACGGTAAGAGGTCAAGATGGAATTTACGGAGAGAAGGCCTGTGTTGCAGGTTTGGGAAAGAAGTGGCTCAGAAATGGACGTTCAGCAGGCATAAAAAAAGCCGCTAATCAGCGGCCTTTTTTGCAGAGTTCTTCACTCTCTTCGGGTTCAGGTTCCGGCACGGCGGTGCAGTTGCTGGTATCGCGTTTCTTCAGTTCGTTCAGTGCGTCTGCCACGGTGCGTTTTGCCAGCACATCCAGCGACGCCTGCTCGGCTTCATCGGCTATCGACTTAAAGTACCAGCAGAGGTTGGCACTGACCAGACAGCGCGGCGCGACGTCAGGGCGCGCAGCCCAGATTTTTTTGTCTTCAATCACTGAGACATAGATATCCCGCAGGGTGATTTCCGCCGCAGGACGGCCCAGATGAATCGAACCGGTTCGGCCCAGCGTAGAGACGATAATGCCGTCACGGGTCAGCGGGACCATTAATTTTCGAATGAAACTGGGATTCGCTTCAAGCCCGTAGGCCAGAATCGCGCTGGTAGAGCGTTTACCCATTTGCTCCGCCATCGCTACGCTCAGAACCATTTGCAAAGCTGTCGGGAAGCGGTAATCAAGCATTTCTTTATCCTGAGTTGCGGTGCATCTTATTGTTTTATTGCCGCATAAGTGAACAATCAATGAGCAATAAATATAACAAACACTGTTGCTTTTTTGAAGCAAGCCCACGGTGACAAGGCACGTATTCACCAAAGGCTGAGGCCTGATAGCACAAGGTGCTTACCCTGTTCTTTGTCCTTATTCTGCTGAACACGGAGAACAGTGCGATCATGCGGTGGTGACCGACGCCGCCGGTAATCGCTGCTTTAGCGCCATAACCAGCACCACGTTAAAGATTGCTAAAGCGCAAAGCAACCACAGCGTCGCCGATGCACTCATCTTTTCAAACACATATCCACCCATCAGCGGTGTCAGTGCCTGTCCCATTAATGCCGGGCGGGCCATTTTACCCACTACAATCGCGTAAGACTCTGGTTTGACCATCGCCAGCGGTAAAGTTCCGCGCACGATGGCGCGTAAGCCATTTCCTGCGCCATACAGCACCATGCTCAGCAGCGCCATCTGCGGAAAAAGTGCCAGTAATAGCAGGCCCAGCGCCACCAGCCCGACAGAAAAAAAGGTAGTGCGGATCGGATGACTGCGTTTAAAGGCGATATCGACGAGTCGGGATCCCACCTGGCACGGGCCAAGTACGGCGCTGATCGCCAGCGCCGACGTCAGCGTATGGCCACTCGCCTGCAACAGCGCGATAAGCTGCACAGAAATCGCCGTCATGATCACAGACGCGAGAGTAAAAATGGCGCACAGCAGCCAGAACAGCGCAGGTTCAATCTCCGGCATGGCAGACTGTTTAACCGCCCTTTTTGCAGGCGGCTTAGCATGGCTCGCCGGTAAGGCAAACAGATAGGCAGGCAGCACGCAGATCACCATCATTGCCGCAATAATCAGTGACGCATCCCGCCAGCCAAATCCATGAATCAGTAACGCTGTGCCGGGCCAGACGAGCGTGGTACAGAAGCCTGAAATCAGCGTAATACCGGTGATCGCTGAACGTGCCTGACCGCCATAGCAGGTGCCGAGTGTGGCAAACAGGGCATCATAAAGGCCCATCGCCATACCGATGCCGATGATCACCCAGGCAAACAGAAACAGCGGCAGCGAGTCGCTGACCGCCATTATCACCAGCCCCACCGCCATTACCAGACCGCTTAACGCCAGTAACAGACGACCGCCGGTACGGGCGATAATCCTGCCAGCCAGCGGTGACAGCAGGCCTGACACCAGTATTCCCGTCGAGAGCGCGCCGTAGATCCACTGCTGTGACCAGCCTGTCTCAGCCGCAATCGGATTCGCCATCACCGCCATCAGGTAGAATGACCCGCCCCATGACAGGATCTGCACCAGGCCCAGGGTGAAAATGGCGGCGATACCGGGTTTGTTGTTCTGATTCACAGGCAATCTCTTGGTTAGCAGGCGAACCGTTTTTATAACATGTTCCGCGATAAGCCAAAATGCGTGATGCCCTTTTGACTGGATAGCTACGCAGGCCGCACGGTTTTGAGTAAAATACTTTCAGTATGTTGTAACTATATGGTGCTTGCATCCTCGCCAGGCTTCTGCCACATTGTGAACGTTGTAACTATGGAGGCACGACATGACGCGCTACGACTTAGTGGCTGATATGCATCAGTGTGTAAACGACCTGGAACTGGCGCTGGGCGAGTTGCGTCAGCAGATTGAGGCGCAGCCTTTGCTGATCGCCCGCATCTTCAGCCTGCCGCCGGTGGTGAAAGGCCGTGAACATGAAGCGATAACTCAGATTGCCGTTGAACAGCATCTCGGTGAGAGCGCGTTGAAGATGGCACTTGATCATTATTGCCGCCTGTTTATGCAGCATCAGTCCGAACAGCTCAGCACCAAGGCTGCTGTTCGCTTACCCGGCGCGCTCTGTATTGAATGCGATGCGCAGCGGGAAGCGGAGATCGGCTCGCTGGTCGACCTCATCAACCAGTTGAAAGCCCGGCTGGAGCAACTGATCACGGTAGACTCGGGCCTGCCGAGCGAAGCGCGTTTTGAGTTCGTCCACCAGCACCTGCGCGGCCTGATTACCCTGAATGCCTATCGCACGATCACCCTGCTCAGCGCCCCTGACAGCCTGCGTTTCGGCTGGGCCAACAAGCACATTATCAAGAATCTTAAGCGTGAAGAGGTGATCGCCCAGCTGGAAAAAAGCCTGAAGTCGGGACGCGCGAAGGCACCCTGGTCACGCGAACAGTGGGCGGAAAAAGTGCAGGAGGAGCTGGCAAGCGTGCGTGCCCTGCCCGCCTCGGCACGGCTGAAAATCAAGCGCCCGGTGAAAGTCCAGCCGGTGGCACGCGTCTGGCGCGCGGATGAACAAAAACAGACCCAGCTGGCCTGCCCTTCACCGATCCTGGTGATCTGTCGCGATCGCAGTCAGGTTCCGGTACTGGGCGAGCTGCTTAATTACGACGCCGATAACATTACGCATCGTCATAAGCCCGCCGCTGAACCGCTTAATCTGCTGATACCCCGACTGCATCTGTGGGTCGATTGCCCGATATAAAAAAAAGGCCAGCATTCGCTGGCCTCTTCTTCATCGCTGACCTTACGACTTCATGCTGCCGACCATCTCTTCCGGACGAACCCAGGCATCAAACTCCTCTTCGGTCAGATACCCCAGCTTCAGCGCCGAACCCTTCAGCGTCAGCCCCTCTTTATGCGCCTTCTTGGCAATTTCAGCCGCTTTGTCATAGCCGATGTGGGTGTTCAGCGCGGTCACCAGCATCAGTGATTCGTTGAGCAGTTGATCGATGCGCTCACGCACCGGCTCAATGCCGACGGCACAGTGATGGTTAAAGCTGTCCATGCCATCCGCCAGCAGGCGAATCGATTGCAGGAAGTTATGGATCACCATCGGACGGAAGACGTTAAGCTCAAAGTTACCCGACGCGCCGCCCATGTTGATCGCCACGTCGTTTCCCATCACCTGACAGCAAAGCATGGTCATCGCTTCACACTGCGTTGGGTTAACTTTGCCCGGCATGATTGAGCTGCCTGGTTCGTTTTCCGGAATGGCGATTTCGCCAATGCCGCAGCGCGGGCCGGAAGAGAGCCAGCGTACGTCATTGGCAATTTTCATCAGCGAGGCGGCAAGCCCTTTTAGCGCGCCATGCGCATGCACCAGCGCATCACAGGTTGCCAGTGCCTCAAACTTGTTGGGTGCGGTGACAAATGGCTGCTGCGTCAGATCGGCCAGCGCCTTCGCCACGCGCACTGCATACTCCGGATGGGTGTTCAGACCGGTGCCTACGGCGGTTCCGCCCAGCGCCAGCTCCGCCACGTGCGGAATGCTCTGTTCGATATGCTTCAGGTTGTGCTCCAGCATCGCTACCCATCCGGAAATCTCCTGGCCCAGCGTCAGCGGCGTCGCATCCTGCAGGTGAGTACGGCCAATCTTAACGATGTCTTTAAAGGCGTCAGACTTCTGGCTCAGCGTCTTTTTCAGTACCTGAATCTGAGGTATTAACTGTTCGCGCAGGGCGATCACGGCGGCAACATGCATCGCCGTCGGGAAGACGTCGTTGGAGCTCTGGCTCTTGTTCACATCGTCGTTAGGATGGACCAGGCGCGACATCCCGCGCTCCCCGCCGAGGATTTCACTCGCGCGGTTTGCCAGCACCTCATTCATGTTCATATTGGTCTGGGTGCCGGAACCGGTCTGCCAGATCGCCAGCGGGAACTCGTCCGCATGCTTATCCGCCAGCACTTCATCCGCCGCGCTGACAATCGCATCCGCGCGGTCAGCAGGCAGTAGCCCCAGATCGCGGTTTACGCTGGCCGCGGCGCGCTTGGTCAGTGCCAGCGCATGCACCAGCGCGGTCGGCATTTTTTCGGTTGAGATACGGAAGTGTTCCAGTGAGCGCTGCGTCTGCGCGCCCCACAGTTTGTCTGCCGGTACATCGATGGGGCCCATTGAATCTTTCTCAATGCGATTGGCTGCCATGAATACGTCTCCTTCACCTGTTTTTTAAAAGAATGATCGCCCGTTCTGTCATCGCAATCGATAACCCGGCGGTCAGGATACTGATATACAATAATTTAACATTATCAGAGCTTAGCGTCCTTTTGCGCTGGATATGTATTTTTACCGGTAGTTTCTGCTTTAATAGCCGCAATAATTTCCCGTGATAAAGGGTTACACAATGCAAAAAATGAATAACTCGCTGCAAAATTACGCATGGGGCAGCAAAACAGCGTTGACTGAGCTGTATGGGATTGCCAATCCCGAGGGCCTGCCGATGGCAGAGCTGTGGATGGGCGCACATCCGAAAAGTCCCTCTATCGTGATGGATCAGGGCAGCGAGCGTTCGTTACGTGACGTGATTGATGCGGCGCCCGCCGCGATGCTGGGCGACGCGGTGGCACAGCGCTTTGGTGAATTGCCGTTTCTGTTTAAAGTGCTGTGTGCCGATCAGCCGCTGTCGATTCAGGTCCATCCCAGCAAACGTGCGGCCGAAGTGGGCTTTGCCCGTGAGAATGCGGCGGGGATTCCCCTGACGGCCGCCGAGCGCAACTATAAAGATGCAAACCACAAGCCGGAGCTGGTCTATGCGCTGACGCCGTTTCAGGCAATGAATGGCTTTCGCACGCTGACGCAGATGGTCTCACTGCTCGAGCCGGTTGCAGGTGCACATCCTCAGATTGCCCATTTTCTGCAACATCCCGATCGGGAGACGCTTGCTGCGCTGTTCTCGACCCTGCTGTCACTGAAGGGTGAGGCGAAATCGCTGGCGCTGGGCGTGCTGAAATCTGCACTTGATGCGCAGCAGGGCGAGCCGTGGGAAACCATCCGCATGATTGCGGCTGAATATCCTGACGACAGCGGCCTGTTTTCACCGCTGCTGCTGAATGTCATCACCCTGCAGCCCGGCGAGGCAATGTTCCTCTACGCTGAAACCCCGCACGCGTATCTGAAAGGCGTAGCGCTGGAGGTGATGGCCAACTCTGATAACGTATTACGAGCCGGTTTAACCCCGAAATATATCGATATCGACGAGCTGATGGCCAACCTGAAGTTTGAGGAGAAGCCTGCCAGCTCGCTGCTGACGGAGCCAGAGCAACAGGGCAACATGCTGCGCTTCCCGATTCCGGTGGAAGATTTTGCCTTTGCCATCCATAGCCTGAATGCAGAACCGCAATCGCTGGCGCAGCAGAGCGCTGCCCTGCTGTTCTGCATCGAAGGCCAGGCGGTCATCGCCAAAGGCGATCAGCAACTGACGCTAAAACCGGGTGAATCCTGCTTCATTGCCGCCAGCGAATCGCCAGTAACGGTCGCCGGTACGGGCCGACTGGCGCGGGTATTTAACGACTTAGGGCAGCGCGGCTGACGGAATCTCTGTTAACTGCTATTATTTCAACCTATTAGCTTTTAAACGCCTGCGGGCGTTTTTCTTCGGTCGCTGGGGTAAACCTGCGGCATAAGCGGACTCAAGGATAAGGACGAATCAGCAATGAAAAAGACCAATGTTGCCGTAGGTGTCATCATCGCACTGGGCGTAGTCTGGACTGGCGCGGCGTGGTTCACCGGCAAGCAAATTGAAAGCCACAGGGATGAGCTGGTGCAGAACGCCAATGCACAGCTGAACGCTTATGCCCCTAACAGTCGACTGAAGATCAGCTATCAGGACTATCAGCGCGGCGTGTTCAGCAGCAAGGTGAATCTGGTGGTTCAGGCCAATTCGCAGACGGAAGATAATCCGCTGCTTAAGCCGGGTCAGAGCATCATCCTGAATGAAACCATCGATCATGGCCCTTTCCCGTTTGCGCAGCTCAGGCATTTCAATCTGATCCCGAGCATGGCATCTGTTCATACCGAGCTGGCTAACACCGATGCGGTGAAGAAGCTGTTTGAGCTGACCGGCAATAAATCGCTGATTAACGCAGACACCCGCATCGGCTACAGCGGTGCTACCGATACCGCACTGCGTGTCCTGCCGGTTGATTATCAGAATGCGCAAACCGGTGAACGTTTTGCCACCAATGGTGGCACTTTCAACATCAGCGCCGATAATAAAGGCGATAAAGTGTCGCTGGACAGCGATGTGGATAGCCTCGCGCTGACCAGTAAAAATGAGATGGGCCAGCCGGTACTGTTCACTGTCAATGGTCTGAAGCTGAGCGGTAACACGCACCTCAGCCCCGAAGGCGTACGCATCGGCGATCAGTCGGTCGGTATTGAGAAGGTAAATGCCAGCATCAATGGTCAGGACGCCCTGACGCTGCACAAAATGAAAGGCACCTCCTCTTTCGACAACAGCGCCGGTAAAATTGGCGGCGATATCGACTACAAGGTTGAAAGCGTTCAGCTGCAGAAGCAGGACTTTGGTCAGGCAGCGCTGAAAATGAAGCTGTCACAGTTTGATGCGCAGGCGGTCAAAGCGTTCTCCGATCGTTATAACCAACAGATGCAGGAACTGCTGACCCAGCCTGGCGTTGCAGAAGATCCTATCCGCTATCAGGCAGGCATACATCAGATTCTGATGGCCAATCTGCCGATGCTGCTGAAAGGCTCGCCATCCATCAGCATCGCTCCGCTGAGCTGGAAGAATGACAAAGGTGAAAGCACCTTTAATCTGACGGCCAGCTTCAATGACCCTTCTGCTGTTACCGGTGAAGCCCAGACTCTGAGCGCTATGGTTGATCGGGTACTGAAAAGTCTGGACAGCAAGCTGGTCATCAATATGCCGATGGCAACCGAAACCATGCATAAAGTGGGTCTGGCTGAAGGTTATCAGGCCGACGACGCGCAGAAGCTGGCGGATCAGCAGGTTAAAGGTCTGGCGGCGATGGGTCAGATGTTCCGCCTGACTCAACAGCAGGATAACAACATCGTGACCAGCCTGCAGTACACCAACGGTCAGGTGAACATGAACGGCGACAAGATGACGCTGGAACAGTTTCTGTCCCGTTATATGCTGGGTATGCCGACCAGCGAAGGCATGCCGCAGTAAGCGCTGTCTTCCACCAAAGGCGACCTCCGGGTCGCTTTTTTTATGCCTGACCGCTGCGGAAGTGAGTTTGCCCGCCAGTTATGGGTAATTAAGCAGCATCCGGCGCGGCTGTTGCGCAAATAGCTGGCGCTGTTGCGCAAGATATTTTTATAATGCTCTGCACTTCACCGACAACTCAGCGAGTGCGCCATGATCGATTCTAAAATTCCTCTGACTGATATTCACCGCCACCTTGATGGCAACATTCGTGCACAAACCATTCTTGATTTAGGCCGCCAGTTTAATCTCGCCCTGCCCGCATCAACCCTGGAGACGCTGCGTCCGCATGTGCAGGTTGGCCAGAATGAACCTGATCTGGTGAGCTTCCTGCAGAAACTCGACTGGGGCGTGAAAGTGCTGGGCGATCTGGATGCCTGCCGCCGCATTGCGCAGGAAAATGTCGAAGATGCCGCGCGCGCGGGCATTCATTATGCTGAACTGCGTTTTTCGCCCGGTTATATGGCGATGACCCACAATCTGCCAATTGCCGGTGTGGTGGAAGCGGTCATTGACGGCGTGCGCGCAGGCCGTCAGCAGCACGATATCGACGTGCGTCTGATTGGGATTATGAGCCGGACCTTTGGCGAAGATGCCTGCCTCAGCGAGCTGGAAGGTCTGCTTGCCCACCGCGATCATATCACTGCGGTCGATCTTGCGGGTGATGAGCTGGGCTTCCCGGGCAGCGAGTTCCTGAGTCACTTTACCCAGGCGCGCGATGCCGGTTTCCGCGTTACCGTGCATGCGGGCGAAGCAGCTGGTCCGGAGAGCATCTGGCAGGCGATTCGTGAGCTGGGCGCAGAACGTATCGGTCACGGCGTGAAAGCGATTGAAGATCGCGCGCTGATGGATTTCCTGGCGGAGCACCATATTGGTATTGAGTCCTGCCTGACCTCCAACATCCAGACCAGCACCGTGCCTTCACTGGCGCAGCATCCGCTGAAGACCTTCCTTGAGCATGGCATTCTGGCGACCATCAATACCGATGATCCCGCGGTTCAGGGCATTGAACTGGCGCATGAATATCATCATGCCGCACCGGCTGCCGGTCTGAGCGCGGCACAGATCCGTCAGGCGCAGGAGAATGGTCTGACGATTGCCTTCCTCAGCGACGCTGAGAAAGCGGCTATTCGCGCTCGCGTGCAGTAATCCTGAAGCGTAGCGACAAAAAACGGGCCGGATAACCGGCCCGTTTTTATGGTAACGAGGTATAGATCTTTTCGCTATGGGACCGAGCCTGCGCAAAGACTACGGTCAGATGGGACGCTTTCCTCTTCTGACCGTAGTCCCTGCGCGCTAAACAGATTTATTGCTGTCTGATTCACGCTACTTTGGGCTTGTTAGCAATCTGACAGGCTGGTACCCAGCCCGTATTACACCTACAGATTAAACGCGCTTCAGCGACAGCGTCTGGCGTTTTTCGGCGGATTGCAGACCCAGTTCGATCAACTCCATCACCTGAATCGCCTCTTCCGCCGTTACCGGATTATTACCGCGTCCGGCAATCGCATCGCGGATGCCTGCATAGTAAGCAGGATAGTTGCCCGGCTGGGTCAACTGCGTGGTTTCGGTCAGGGAGTCGCCCTCAACCAGCGTCAGTGTGCCGTCGCGCATGTCATAGCCCCAGTCTGCCTGCGGCGGGAAATCACCTGACTTCAGGCGATCTTCCTGCGGATCCAGACCATATTTGACGTAACTGCCGCGCGTGCCGTGGACGGTATAACGCGCAGATTCCGCTGCCACCAGCATGCTGGCGTGCAGCACGACGCGGCGCTGCGGATAGGTCAGCGTGGCGTGGAAGTAGTCGGTGGTCTGCGCACCCGGACGCATTTCGGCCAGATCGACATTGATGGCGACCGGCGGGCCAAACAGCTGCAGCGCCTGGTCCAGCAGATGCGGTCCCAGGTCATACCAGATTCCGCTGCCTGCGCCCTTCATTTCACGCCAGCGATTACGCACTTCCAGACGGAAACGGTCAAAATGCGATTCGAAGTAGCGCACGTCACCCAATGAACCTGCTTCAAGCAGGGATTTCAGCGTCAGGAAGTCACTGTCCCAGCGTCGGTTGTGGAACACCGACAGCAGCACCCCTTTGGCTTTCGCCAGCGCATCCAGCTCACGTGCCTGTGACAACGTCACGGTAAACGGCTTATCGACCACCACATGTTTACCGGCGTTCAGCGCCGCTTTAGCCAGCGGGAAGTGGGTATCATTAGGGGTAGGAATAACAATCAATTGCAGAGTCGGGTCGTCCAGCAGCGCCTGAGGATCGGCCACCACCTTTACGGCGGGCCAGTCGGCGTGAACTTTGCTGGCGTCGCTACTGGAAATGGCGGCCAGTTCGACGTCCGGCGTTCCCGCAATCAGCGGGGCATGAAACGTTTTACTGGCAAAGCCGTAGCCGATCAGACCAACACGTAATTTATCGCTCATTTGGATTCCTCTCAGAGCCTGTATGGCAGGCTCTTAGTTGATAACCTGATTGATTTAAGACTATTAACCAGGTGAGGACAAGGCGGAATCCCCCGAAAAAACTAGGAGATAGCACTTCGCGCCAGGGGCCAGGCCGTCTGCGCCGCCAGGCTGTCGTGCGCATCCTGATTGCGACGGCGGAAGTCGCTGGGACTGACGCCAACACGCTTGCGGAATACCCGTGAGAAGTAGAGCTGGTCATCGTAACCCACTTCACGCCCTACCGAGGCGATAGGTTCCTGGGTAGTCTGCAGCAGCAGTTTAGCGCGGATAACGCGCTGATCTTCACGCCAGCGTAGCAAATTCACACCCATCTGCTCGCGGAACAGGTGCGCCAGCCGCGACGGTGAAAGACAGACGTGACGTGCCACCTCTTCAATCTTCACCTCGCTGGCGAGATGGTTGGTCACATACTGGCAGGCTTCAATCACGCGCGGATCGCGGATTAGCTGATGGCTGCGCGGATCTTCTTCAACGGCGCGCAGCAGCAGTCGCTCCAGCAGGTTCATCGCCAGCTCTTCCGCAAAGCGACGGCCCGAGTTATGGGTTTGTTCGATACTGGCAAACAGGCGGTCGAACTCGCCGCGCAGCGATTCCGGCAGCAGCAGTCGTCCCACGCCCTCCTGCTCATCCTGCCAGCGCAGCCAGTCGTGCCAGTAGGCGCGTGGACGGAAATAGACCCAGCGGTGGAACCACTGCGGGCTGTCCGGCGCGCGGCCATAATAGTGAGCGGTTTTTGGCTGAAACAGCAGCATTTCGCCCGGTTCGCAGTCAAATGCCCGCTCGCCGTCGAATACCCGCCCTTTGCCTTTGATGGTGAGGTTCAGAATGTAACCTTTCATGCCGTGCGGGCGATCGATAAAGAAATCGAGCGGGCCATCAGCGGTGATGGGCGTCAGCCCCGCCACCAGCCAGGCATTGAATGAATAGCCCGGCAACAAGGGGTTTTGCTGCTCGGCCGGTAATTCGCGGTGATACATAGCGTCCTCACTCAGTCTGTTATTGTTCGGATAGCCCGCAGAGACCTTTGCCTCTGCGGGCCAACGGCTCGATCAGTCAGGCTTTTTTCTGTTTGTAACGGTCAAAAATCACCGCAGCTAACAGTATCAGACCGCGCACCACATACTGTGAGAATGGCGAGATATTCAATAAATTCATCGCATTCTCGACGGTGCCGAGAATTAACACCCCTGCCACCACGTAGGAAATCTTGCCGATGCCGCCTTTCAGTGACACGCCGCCCAGTACGCAGGCAGAAATCACCACCAGCTCATAGCCGATGGAGGTCATTGGCTGACCACTGGTCATACGTGACGCCAGGATGATGCCCGCGGCCGCCGAAACCAGACCGGAAAGAATGAAGATGATGATACGGGTTCGCACCACCGGCACACCGGCCAGTCGCGCGGCCTCTTCATTGCCGCCAATCGCCAGGGTATTACGGCCAAAGGTGGTTTTGTTAAGCAGGAAGCCGAAGATCAGCATGGTAGCCAGCGTCAGCCAGATGGGCGCAGGCACGCCAAGCCAGTTGGCAAAACCGAGTTCAAAGAAGCGCTCATCTTCAATCCCGACTGCTTTACCGTCAGAGAAGATATAAGCCAGGCCGCGCACGATTTGCATCGTCGCCAGCGTGGTGATCAGCGCATTGATCTTGAGTCGGGCAATCACAAAACCGTTGATAAAACCGGTGATCATGCCGAGCACCAGACCGGCCGCTACACCAATCCACAGGCTTTCGGTCATGTTGATCACCACGGCGGTCACAACACCTGCACAGGCGATAACTGACGCAACCGACAGGTCAAAATCCCCGGAGGCCAGACAGAACAGCATGCCGCAGGCGACCATGCCGGACATCGACATCGCCAGCCCTAAGCCTTTCATATTGATAAACGAGCCGAAGTTCGGCACAAAAATCGCACAGACAATAAACAGCAGTGCAAATACCACCAGCATGCCGAAGTTGTCCCAGATGCGACCTAACTGCAGGCCGCCGCGTGAAGCGGGCTGCGGCGTATTTGAGGTCGTGGATGAAGCCATGATGATCTCCTGTCAGGCCACGGCGGCCGCTTGAGTGGTTTTGGGCATCGCCAGGCTCAGCGTCTGCTGCTCCGTGGCGTCGTCGTGCAGCAGTTCACCGGCAATGGCACCTTCACGCATTACCACGATGCGGTCGGCCAGGCCCATGACTTCCGGTAAATCGCTTGAGGCGAACAGCACCGCAATACCCCGGTTCGCCAGTTGATAAATCAGGTTGTAAATTTCATGTTTGGCACCGACATCGATGCCGCGCGTTGGCTCATCCAGCAGGATCACTTTCATATCCTCAGAGAGCCAGCGTCCCAGAATCGCCTTCTGCTGGTTACCGCCGGAGAGGTTCATGATCAGCTGGTCAGCGCTGGGCGTTTTGATGTTCAGCGAGCGGATATGACTGTCGGCGTTTTTGTTTTCCCAGCCGTTTTTAATCAGACAACCGGCGGTGAGATTGTGACGACGGGCGCTGATGTTGATGTTGTCGCGCACCGAGTGCACCGGAATAATGCCTTCGGCTTTGCGGTCTTCCGGACAGAGCATGATGCCCGCGCGGATGGCATCGATCGGCTCCCGCAGCGGCAGCGGTTTACCGTCCAGGATCACCTGACCGCCGCGCAGCCGCGTGCCGCCAAATAATCCTTTCAGCAGTTCACTGCGTCCGGCTCCGACCAGGCCAAACAGCCCGACGATTTCACCGGCATGAACTTTCAGCGAAATTGGCGTCCGCACGCCCTTCGCTTCAACCTTGTCCAGCTCCAGCCGCACTTCGCCTTTGGCCCGCGGTGAGTAGCCATAGATATCACCCAGGTTACGTCCCACCATCGCCTGCACCAGATCGTCATGATGAGTATTGGCCATGTCAGTAAAGGTCCGCACGTAGCGACCATCTTTGAAGACGGTGATGGCATCGCTGAGGGCAAAGATCTCCTCCATGCGGTGAGAAACGTAGAGCACCACCCGGCCCTCCTCGCGGAGCTGGCGGATGACGCGGAACAGGTTGTCGATTTCACGCGCTGACAGGGAGCTGGTTGGCTCATCAAAGGCGATAATGCGCGCGTTGCGCGCCAGCGCTTTGGCAATCTCCACCATCTGCCACTGCCCCAGCGACAGGTATTTCAGCGGCATATCGGGATCGATATCCATGCCGAGATTTTTCAGCTGCACGCCCGCCTCAAAGCGCATCAGCTTACGATTAACCAGCCCGTGCTTGTGCGGAATCTGACCGAGGTAGATGTTCTCCGCCACGCTCATTTCCGGTACCAGATGCAGCTCCTGGTAAATAATGGCAACGCCCGCGTCCAGCGCATCTGTGGTGCGCTGAAAGCTCATTGGCTTGCCTTTAATACGAATCTCACCGCCGCTCGGCTGATAACTGCCGCTGAGTATTTTTAACAGCGTCGATTTGCCTGCGCCGTTTTCGCCCATCAGCGCATGGACTTCACCGCCCCGGCAGTTGAAGGAGATATCCTGCAACGCTTTCACGCCCGGGAAGGTTTTACTGATGCCATGAAACGACAGAAATGCTGAATCAGTGTTCATGTTGGTCCTCACTCTTTCGCGCCACCGGCCTGTTACGGCGGGCGGCGCGAAATCGGCTATTAAGGATGCCAGGCTGCGGACAGCCCGACAGGCTCAGGGTTACATCAGTCCTTTTTTCGCCAGTTCAGTTTTGAAGTTGTCACGGGTGATCAGCACCACATCGGTAACTTCGGTGAATTTCGGTGGCTCTTCACCTTTGCTGACCCAGTTGTAGAGCATCTGGCTGCTTTTATAGCCATGGATATCCGGGCTTGGCAGCAGCGAACCGTAGAAGCCAGTCGCCTTGTCTTTCGACAGTTCACTGATGGCATCGACGCCGTTGATGCCGATACCGATGACGTCAGCCGCTTTAAAGCCCTGGCCTTCGGTGGCACGCACGCCGCCCAGCACGGTGTTGTCGTTCATGCCGACAATCAGCCAGTGTTTAACTTCAGGATGCTGCACCAGCAGGGAGTTACCTGCGTCAAACGCGCCTGGGATATCGTTAGATTTGGTTGGCACCTGGTAGATCTGCGCTGCCGGGAAGCCTGCGGCTTTGATCGCGTCCATTGAGCCGCCGGTACGGCGACGTGCGGTATCAAGTTCATTCGCGGTAATCGCCATCACGCCAGTGGTTTTTACATCCCAGCCGCGTTTCTGCATCTCTTTATAGAGTTCCTGACCCTGACGCTCACCAATTTTGGTGGCCGCCATCATCACCAGTGGCACGGTGTCCATGGGTTTACCTTTCGCGGTGACGAACTGGTCATCCACAGCGATGACTTTCAGACCATAGCCCCGCGCTTTTGCCATGATGGCAGAGCCAAGTTTCGGATCGGGGGTACAGATAACAAAACCTTTCGCGCCATTGGCCGCCAGGCTGTCGATGGCATTCAGGGTTTTTTCACCATCCGGCACGGCAATTTTGATGACATCAAAGCCAAGATCTTTGCCCGCTTTGTCGGCGAATTTCCATTCAGTCTGGAACCAGGGTTCCTCTGGTTGTTTGACTAAAAAACCCAGCTTCATGGTCTCGGCGATAGCGGATTGTGACATAACCGCTGCCAGGCCGATGGCCGCGAATGCTTTAGTGAATTTATGCATGATGCTCTCCGGTACCAGGTTATTTTTCGCTGCTAATAACGAATTGGTGTAAACGCTACCAGTTAATTTTCTTATGTGGGTACAGCCATAAATCAGTGCGTTAGGCTGGCATGTGCCGACAGACTGTCCAGACGCTGGGCTAGTTTTAGCGGTATTAGCGAAGAAAAATGTAGAGCGGTATCACACATTAAAATCACGACAAAATGATCCATATATTCAGCAAATTTAACCGGACCTTAACTTTTGCAATGGATCACAAAATCACTGCCGATGACAGAAAAGTGCATATTGTCAGCCAGCGATGACTAACTGATTTGGCGCGCCGAACCCAGGATACAGGAGTTAACTAACTACAGGAGATTCCGATGCGTGCTGGAGCCATCACCCTTGGGCTGGACTTTGGTAGTGATTCGGTGCGTGCGCTGGCCGTAGATTGTCATAGCGGCAAAGAGCTGCAGAGTGCGGTGTGCAGCTACCCGCGCTGGCAGCAGGGCTTATACAGCGATCCGCACACTAACCGTTTTCGTCACCATCCACAGGATTACATCGACGCGATGGAGCAGGCGCTGCTCGGCGTGCTGAATGCACTGAGCGACGATCAACGCGCCGCCGTAGCCGGCATTGGCGTTGACAGCACCGGGTCAACCCCGGCGCCAATTGACCGCGACGGCAACGTGCTGGCGCTGCGCCCCGAGTTCGCGGAGAACCCCAACGCGATGTTTGTGTTGTGGAAAGATCACACGGCGATAGAAGAAGCAGAAGAGATTAATCAGCTGTGTCACAGCGGCCGCTTCCAGGATTACAGCCGCTATATCGGTGGCATTTACTCCTCGGAGTGGTTCTGGGCGAAGATTCTGCACGTGTCGCGTGAAGATGCGGCCGTACGTGAGGCCGCGGTCTCCTGGGTCGAACTGTGCGACTGGGTACCCGCCCTGTTAAGCGGCACGACCGCGCCAGATAAGCTGCGCCGTGGCCGCTGTGCGGCCGGGCATAAAGCGCTGTGGCACGGCGACTGGAACGGCCTGCCCGATGTCGATTTCCTTAATGCGCTCGACCCGCTGTTAACCCAGCAGCTCGACTCCCCGTTATTCAAGGATACCTGGACCGCGGATCTGCCGGTCGGCACGCTCAGTCCGGAATGGTCACAGCGTCTGGGCCTGATGCAGACCGTCACGCTCTCCGGTGGCGCGTTTGACTGCCATATGGGCGCAGTCGGTGGCGGAGCTAAACCCTATACCCTGGTGAAAGTGATCGGCACATCCACCTGCGACATTCTGATTGCTGACGCAGATAAAGTCGGCGATCGCGCTATTAAAGGCATCTGTGGTCAGGTCGATGGCAGCGTCGTGCCAGGCGCTATCGGACTGGAGGCGGGTCAGTCTGCTTTTGGTGATATCTACGCCTGGTTCAGCCGTTTACTGGGCTGGCCGTTACAGCTGGCGGCGCAGCAGCATCCTGAGCTGAAGCCTCAGCTGGCTGAGATGCAAAAGAATCTGATTAAGGATCTGACCGAGGCCTGGGCTGCCAATCCGCAGCTCGACCATCTGCCGGTGGTACTGGACTGGTTTAACGGTCGCCGCACGCCAAATGCCAATCAGCGGCTGAAAGGGGTGATTACCGACCTGAATCTGGGCACCGATGCCCCCGCGCTGTTTGGCGGTCTGGTCGCGGCAACCGCGTTTGGCGCACGTGCCATTATGGAGTGCTTCGAGCAGCAGCAGATTCCGGTCGAGAGCATTCTGACACTCGGTGGCATCGCGCGGAAATCCCCGGCGATTATGCAGGCCTGCTGCGATGTGATGAACCGCCCACTGGATATCGTCGCCTCTGACGAGTGCTGTGCGCTGGGTGCGGCCATTTTCGCCGCCGTCGCCGCCGGTGTTCACGCCAGCGTACCGGATGCACAGCAGGTCATGGCCAGCCCGATTGCCGTGACGCTGCAGCCCGATCCGGCGCGCGTCGCCCGCTATCAACAACTTTATCAACGCTATCAACAATGGTGCGTGACGGCAGAACCACAATACGCCGCCCGCCCCGCTTCCGCTAAGTGAAGGAGTGGTTTTATGGAACAGTCAAATAACTACAGCGTGTGGTTTGTCATCGGCACGCAGCACCTCTACGGGCCGGAGACATTACGCCAGGTTGAAGAGAATGCACGTCAGGTCGTCGAGGGGTTGAATCAGGCCGGTTTACCCGTGCGTCTGGAGCTGAAACCGCTGGTGAAGTCACCGGATGAAGCCCTGGCCCTGTGCCGCGACGCCAACTATGACAAGCAGTGCGTCGGGATCATTACCTGGCTGCACACCTTTTCCCCGGCCAAGATGTGGATTGGCGGCCTGAGCGTGCTGAATAAGCCGCTGCTGCAATTCCATACCCAGTTCAATGCGGAGATCCCGTGGGACAGCATGGACATGGACTTTATGAACCTGAACCAGACCGCGCACGGCGGCCGTGAGTTCGGTTTCATCGGCGCGCGCATGGGCCTGCAGCACAGCGTGGTGACCGGTCACTGGAAAGACAGCGCCAGTCAGCAGCGTCTGGGCAACTGGATGCGTGCAGCGCTGGCAAAACAGGCCAGCCAGCAGCTGAAAGTCGCCCGTTTTGGCGACAACATGCGTGAAGTGGCCGTGACCGAAGGCGATAAAGTCGCTGCACAGATTCAGTTCGGCTATTCCGTGAATGGCTGGGGCGTCGGCGATCTGGTTGAGGTGATCAATGGCGTCAGCGATGGCGACGTGAATGCACTGATGGACGAGTACGAAAGCCTTTATCGCTTTACTGATGTCGCTGCGTCTGGCGGCGAAAAACGTCAGAACGTGCTGGATGCCGCGCGCATAGAACTCGGTCTGAAGCGTTTCCTGGAAGCGGAAGGCTGCCACGCCTTCACCACTAACTTCCAGACGCTGCACGGCATGACGCAGTTGCCCGGTCTGGCGGTTCAGCGTCTGATGGGTCAGGGTTATGGCTTCGCCGGCGAAGGTGACTGGAAAACCGCTGCGCTGCTGCGCATTTTCAAAGTGCTGGCAGGCGATCGCAAAGGTGGCACCTCATTTATGGAGGATTACACCTATCACTTCTCACCGGGCAACGATCTGGTGCTCGGCTCGCACATGCTGGAAGTCTGCCCGTCGATTGCCATTGAAGAGAAGCCATTAATCGATGTGCAGTTCCTCGGCATTGGCGATAAAGCCGACCCGGCGCGCATGATTTTCTCCACGCCAGCGGGCCGTGCGGTTAACGCCAGCGTAATCGATATGGGTGACCGTTTCCGTCTGCTGGTTAACGTGGTGGATGCTATTGAGCAGCCAAAACCGCTGCCGAAGTTGCCGGTTGCCCGCGCACTGTGGAAAGCGCAGCCTTCACTGGCGACCGCTTCCGAAGCGTGGATTCTGGGCGGCGGTGCGCACCATACGGTGTTCAGTCAGGCGCTGACGCTCGACGATATGTATCTGTATGGTGAGATGAATGATATCGAAGTGCTGGTGATTGATGAGCACACCACCTTGCCAGCATTTAAAGACGCGCTGCGCTGGAATGAAGCGTATTACCTGTTGAAACGTTAATAGGTGATTGGTGCTGCCTTTCTTTGATTGGTAGCGTGCCTAAGTGATTAAAAAAGACCGACGCAGGAATTAATTCCGCGTCGGTTTTGATAAAAACTGTGCTATTCAGTCGGGAATGGCGGGCGTTACGTAAAGTCGCCGTAAATACATCCCTGTAGGCTCGGCCGCCGCATCCATGCGGCGGACGCTTTACTCCACTGCCCGCCATCCCCTCCTTTTTGTTGAGTCTGAGCGAATATTTCAAAGCTCAGAGCATCAAGCGTATTAGCAATAACTTCATGCGTCAGATGTTTCACTCAACCGCCTACGATTCCTTCCTTTTTGATAGCTCAGTGCAAGTTGTTAAAAGCCATGATCAAACCCAACCGGGAAGGAATGGTATGCCTGAAGAGCAAAGCGTCCGCGCCAGGGATGGCGCGGCCGATCCGCATGGATGCGGGAATTCTTTGCGATCAGGCATACCTTTCCTGACCTTGCACACAAATCCCATAGCGATTGTATTTCCGGACATACAAAAGAGCGCTTTAGTCTTTGCTATAACGCTACTCTTTCATCATCTTGCACTTTCTCCCACCAGCCTGTATCGCTACATACCTGATAAAACAAGGTGCCATCGCCATGCAAATTACCGTTCTGAACCAACATCCCGACTACGCCCCACAAACCGCAAAACTGCTGCACACTGAATGGTCACATCTTCCTGCATGGTCGGATCATCACACTATCCTTACGCGTTTAACAAAACGGAATCAGACCGGCTCGGCGGAATTAACTCTCGTCGCCACATCGGACGGTGAAACGGTTATCGCGACCTGTAGTGTCATCCGTTATGAACTGGACGACATCGCGGTAAGGGAATACTGGATAGGTGAAGTGGTGACGGACAAGAAATACCGGGGCCGGGGCGTGGCGAAAGCCTTGATCCAGCAGGCGATTGTCCGGGCAAAACAACAGCAGATTGGCGAGCTCTGGCTCTATACACCCGATCAACAGGCATACTATCAGCGTTCAGGATGGCAGGCGGTGGAACAGCGGCAGGTAGCGGGTGAAGCGGTCACGGTGATGGTACTGCATCTGGCACAATAAATGGCGGCTCCTGAGAGCCGCCATTCAGCCATTTATTCAGGTAGGGATTCGCTTAACCGGCGCGTTCTGCTGACGATCCCAGATCACCGTCAGTAACCGCTGCAGGGCGATAAACGCAAATAGCAGGATCCCGATGGCGATCTTGGTCCACCACGAACTCAGCGTGCCGTCGAAATTAATCCAGGTCTGAATCAGTCCCTGAATCAGCACGCCAAACAGCGTGCCCAGCACCGTACCGACACCGCCCGACAGCAGCGTGCCGCCAATCACCACCGACGCAATCGCATCCAGCTCCACACCCAACCCGGCCAGCGCATAACCTGCCGAGGTATAGATCGAAAACACGATGCCAGCCAGCGTCGCCAGCGTGGTGGAAAGCATATAAATCTTAATGGTGGTGGCTCGGGTTGAAACACCCATCAACTGAGCCGACGTCATATTGCCGCCGATGGCGTAAACCCGGTTACCAAACCGCGTGCGGTGCGCCAGAATAATCCCGCCCAACACCACTACCAGCATAATCACCGCCAGCAGACTAAGACGCCCTCCGCCCGGCACTTTCCACGCCAGACTGGAAAGCAGGGTGTAAAACGGATGATCGATAGGAATCGAGTTTTCCGACACCAGATAACTGCAGCCGCGCAGGAAAAACATCCCCGCCAGAGTAATGATAAAGGCCGGGATCTTCAGCGCATCGATCAGCCAGCCCATCATGGCGCCGAACAGCGCGCCCAGTGACAGAATCAGCGCAAACGCCAGCAACGGATCGACATGGAAATCGCCAATCGCCCGCGCCAGGAACACGCCGGTAAAGGCAATGACTGCGCCAACCGACAGATCGATACCACCCGACAAAATCACAAAGGTCATGCCGACGGCGATAATCCCGAGGAAGGCGTTGTCGGTCAGGATATTGCATATCACCCGGGTAGAGGCAAAGCCGGGAAACTGACTCAGACAAAACAGGTAACCCGCCACAAACACCAGCAAGGTGATCATCAGCGGAAGATGACGTTTAATCATGTCGGGCGTCTCCGTTTCAACATCGCAATAAACCGCGGTGACTGCAGCAGCAGCACACACATCACTACTACCGCTTTCACCACCTGATTCAGCTCCGGCGGGAAGCCAGAAAGCAGAATCCCGGTATTCATCGACTGAATAATCAGTGCGCCAATCAGCGACAACACCAGATTAAAGCGGCCACCCATCAGCGATGCACCGCCAATCACCACGGCGAGAATCGCATCCAGCTCCAGCCACAAACCGGCGTTATTGGCATCCGCACCGCGAATATCCGCCGCAACAATCAGACCCGCAACAGCGGCACAGACGCCACTGAGCGCATAGGTGGACATCACCACCAGCCAGCCCGTCACGCCCGCATTGCGGGCAGCGCGCAGGTTAATCCCCACCGCTTCGATAAACAGACCCAGCGCGGTCTTGCGCGTCAGCAGCCAGACGGCCAGCGCCACCACCAGCGTGATCCAGACCGGGACCGGCAACATCCACAGCGAGCCGTTACCAAACCAGCCGAGACTGTCACTGTCGAATGTCACAATCTGCCCCTGCGTAATCAGCTGAGCGATACCACGCCCGGCGACCATCAGAATCAGCGTGGCAACAAACGGCTGAATACGCAGCAGCGCCACCAGCACCCCATTCCATAACCCACAGGCTAAACCGGTTCCCAGCGTGCAGAGAATAATGAACGGCACACCGTGTCCGGCGACGGTCAGTGTGGCGGCGGTCGCGCCCGCTATCGCCATCACCGCACCCACGGAAAGATCGATGCCGCCAGTGGCGATCACCAGCGTCATGCCAATTGCCAGCAGGGCAACCGGGGCCGCACGATTAAGAATATCGATCGGGCTGCCGAACAGGCGACCATCCTGCAGGTGCACGGCAAAAAAGTTATTGGCTACCAGACTGTCGATCAGCAGCACCAGCAGCAGCGCGGCGATTTGCGGCATCCCTGGCGGAAACTTCAGCTTACGACGTGGTGGTTTTTCAGATGTCATAGGCGACTCAAGCATGTTTTGCTCCTCCGTCCGCGATAGCATTGACGATCGACGCCACCGAAAGCTGCTCCAGCGGAATTTCTGCCACCTGCTTCAGATCGCGCATGATCAACACCCGATCGGCATAACCGACCAGCTCTTCGAGTTCAGAGGAGATCACCAGCAGCGCCAGACCATCGGCGCACAGGGATTCAATTAAACGGATAATCTCGGCGTGTGCGCCTACATCAATGCCGCGCGTCGGTTCGTCGAGGATTAAAAACTGCGGTTTAGTCACCAGCCAGCGCGACAGCAGCACCTTCTGCTGGTTGCCGCCCGATAACAGCTCTACCGGCTGCTCGGCGTGTGGCGTGCGAATGCCCAGGCTCTTAATAAAACGGTCAGCAATCGCCTGCTGCTCGCGCTTCTTAATTGGCCTTAACCAGCCGCGCTGCGCCTGCAACGCCAGAATAATATTTTCGCGAACGGAGGCTGCGCCAATAATCCCATCCGTCTTCCGATCCTCCGGGCAAAATCCCATGCCAAGTTGTGAGGCTTTCGCCGGGTTGGTAATGCGCTGCACTTTGCCTTTGATCTTCGCGGTTCCGCGATCGGCCCGACGAATACCAAACAGTACTTCAGCGGTTTCTGTGCGGCCAGATCCCAGCAGCCCGGCCAGGCCGACGACTTCACCAGGACGCACCGCCAGGTTGAAGGGTTCGATGGTGCCCTTCCTGCCGTAATCTTCAAACGACACCACCGGCTGATTACTGCGCAGCGTGCTGCCCTGACGCTGTAATGCAGTCTCCAGCAGTTCGCGACCCAGCATCAGCTTAATCAGCTCAATCTGCGGCAGCGTGGCGGTATCGCGGGTGGCGATAAACTGCCCGTTACGCAGCACGGTAATCCGGTCAGTAATGCGGTACACCTGGTCGAGAAAGTGGGTCACAAAAATCAGGCTCATCCCTTTGGCTTTTAGCTGCGCCATTAGGGTAAACAGCATTTCGACTTCGCTGGCATCCAGACTCGCGGTTGGCTCATCGAGGATGAGCACCTGCGCCGAAAGATCCACCGCGCGGCAGATGGCAATAATCTGCTGCATCGCCACCGAGTAGTGGCCCAGTGGGCGCGTCACGTCGAGGGAAAAACCGTAGTTCCGCATCAGCGCATCGGCATCGCGTACCATGCGGCGACGGTCGATCATGCCAAAGCGACGCGGCTCACGACCAATATAGAGGTTATCTGCCACCGACATGTTCGGCAGCATATTCACTTCCTGATAAACGGTACCGATGCCCATCTCCTGCGCCTGCGCGGTGTTATGCGGGGTAATCGGTTCACCATTGAGGGTAATCGTTCCGGCATCACGGCTGTAAACACCGGTCAGCACTTTTATCAGGGTCGATTTCCCCGCACCGTTTTCCCCCAGCAGCGCCATGATCTCCCCTTTGCGAATATCAAAGGAAACATGACTCAGCGCTTTAACGCCGGGAAACCCTTTGCTGACGCCGCTGATGGATAACAGCGGTGTTTCATTTTGCGTGGTCATTCTGCTCACTCCGCCTCACGTCATGAAAAACCGCCCCGTAGGGCGGTCTGCGGCTGGTCTTTGGCAGGTCTGTGGATCAGTAACCCATACCCTTTTTCTTATCCAGTTCCGCCTGCGCGTCAGCAGGCAGGAACAGCTTCGACTCGGTCTTGATGACTTTAGGCGGCAGCGTGCCATCTTTTTTGAATTTCTCCAGGGCATCAAATGCCGGACCAGCCATGTTCGGTGTCAGCTCCACGTTGGCGTTGGCTTCCCCTGCCAGCATCGCTTTGTAGATATCCGGCACACCATCAATCGAGCCGGTCAGAATGTCTTTGCCTGGTTTCAGGCCGGCTTCTTTAATCGCCTGAATGGCACCGATCGCCATATCATCGTTATGCGCGTAAACCATGCAGATGTTTTTGCCGTTGTTCTCAGCCTTGATAAAGCTCTCCATCACCTCTTTACCCTTACTGCGCGTAAAGTCACCGGACTGCGAGCGGATCACTTTAATGTTTGGATGGTTGCTGATCGCTTCAGCAAAGCCTTTCTTACGATCGATTGCCACGCTGGCACCGACAGTACCCTGCAGTTCCACCACGTTACACTGCTTGTCACCCACGGTTTTCACCAGCCAGTCGCCAATCAGTTTGCCTTCCAGCACGTTGTCCGCCGTCACGACGGCCTGATAGAGCGATTTGTCTTTCACCACGATGGCGCGGTCCAGCAGGTAAACCGGGATTTTGGCATCTTTGGCTTCTTCCAGAACCGGCTCCCAGCCGGTCTGTACGACTGGCGCGATGAAGATGGCATCAACGCCCTGCGCAATAAACGAACGTACTGCCTTGATCTGATTCTCTTGTTTCTGCTGCCCGTCGGCGATTTTCAGGGTGATTCCGCGTTTTTTGGCTTCGCTTTTCGCCACGCTGGTCTCTGCCGAACGCCAGCCAGATTCCGAACCTACCTGCGAGAAGCCCACCGTCATATCTGCAGCGAGCACCGGGCCGGTTAACGCGGCGCTGACCAGCGTGGTCAGAAGTAAACGTTTCCACATAGTTTTTAATCCTCTGAAAGGCGTTTGCTGTTTAGGGTAGAGAGCCTGCTTAGACTGGACTAAAAAAGCGTGCATAATGGCGACACACTTCACAAATCAGAGCAATTTAAAGGAGTTACGTGCAGCCAGACGGGTTCGCTGGTCACAGTGTTATGGATAAAACGACTGAGTAATAAAACAATGTCCGTTAAATAATTGTAATAAACAGAATCGCTTATGCTTAACGCCACTGGAAACGATTACAGACAGGCGTACTAAATGGGTTATCCGGCCTGCGATGAACAAAAAATGGGATTTGTGATTGCCCGCACAGTCGTTTGCGCGTGCTGATTGGACGCGAAACGTTTCTATGCGCGTGGTTTCAAAAGGATTATTTCTTCTGACCGGAAATTGTCAGAAAGGAGGCATTGATGCATTGGCTGGCCTGAAGGAATGCAAAATGATATTTAAAATACGCGTTCAACGATGTATTCCGGCATGGATTTCTGTGAGCTAATGCCATATTTACTATCATCCCGCGGGCAGGCTGGCACTGACTGCGATAAAAATAGCAGATTTGGACTTTTAATAGCTGATAAGGTGCTTTAGTCTGATTTTCGCCTTTTTTAACCGGCCCGATCTGGACAGCCCTGGCTTGCCCCCTATACTGAGCACTCCTTTGTACTTCTATCTGTTATGGCAATGATGACTGCGCACGATTACCTGCTTAAATTCCGCAAAGTAAATAATTCAGACAGTCTGGAAAAGCTTTTCGATCACCTTAACTACTCCCTTACAAATGATATGGAAATCATCAATATGTATCGGGCTGCCGATCATCGTCGTGCCGAACTGGTTTCTGGCGGACGATTATATGATCTTGGCTGTGTCCCTAAAACGGTGTGGCGCTACGTGGTCTGATATCCGGCTGATTAATCGCTCTCTTTACCTCTGACCTTGTCCGGATGGGCGTGCCCCTCTGGACATGTTATTCTGCTGCGCTTCGACTCCCCGAGACAGGAATAACCACGATGAATGAACAGGTTGCTGCGCCGCGTATTGGTGGCTGGCTTTTGCTGCCGCTGGCCTGGCTGATAATGACCCTGTTAACCACCGTTCTGGTGCTGGCGATGTATCTGACCCCCCTCTTTAATCCGGAATGGCGTGTGGCGCTGTTTTCACACGGCAGCACCCTCCTTTCTTACTGGGCCATCTCGCTGCTTACCGCCGTGGCGGTCTGGGCCTACAGCCTCTGGATCAGCTGGCTTTTCTTTAAGCGCTCGCGCCGTTTGCCGCGCCACTATCTGCTCTGGCTGCTCATAACCGTGCTGCTGGCGCTGAAAACCTTTGCTTTTACGCCGGTTGCCGATAGCCGTGCTCTTCAGACGTTACTGCTGTCACTGCTCGCGGCGGCGGTATTTGCACCCTATTTCAAACGTTCAAAGCGGGTAAAAACCACCTTTATCGCGCCGTAACGCTGTGAGTTATGTCAGGAATTTAATTCTGAGTGCGGTCTGCCGCCTTGCGGGAGGCGCGGATATTGAGATACGCCGCGCTATCAATGATAATAAGCCGCTTTCCGGCTCCCAGGCGAAAAAATGACCGATTATCTGCTTCTCTTTGTTGGCACCGTGCTGGTGAATAACTTCGTCTTAGTGAAGTTTCTCGGCCTCTGTCCTTTTATGGGCGTTTCCAAAAAACTGGAAACGGCGATTGGCATGGGCCTCGCCACGACATTCGTGATTACGCTGGCCTCTATTTGCGCGTGGCTGGTCAACCACTTGATCCTGCTGCCGCTGGACCTGGTCTATCTGCGCACCATGGCCTATATCCTGGTGATTGCTGTCGTCGTGCAGTTCACCGAAATGGTGGTGCGTAAAACCAGCCCGTCGCTCTATCGCCTGCTGGGTATCTTCCTGCCGCTGATCACCACTAACTGTGCAGTGCTGGGCGTGCCTCTGCTGAGCGTTAACCTTAACCACACCTTTATGCAGGCCGCGCTGTATGGTTTCAGTGCCTCTATCGGCTTCTCGCTGGTCATGGTGCTGTTCGCGGGAATGCGTGAGCGACTGGTGCTGGCCAACGTGCCTGCGCCGTTCAAAGGTAACTCCATTGCCCTGATTACCGCAGGCCTGATGGCGCTGGCGTTTATGGGCTTCAGCGGTCTGGTGAAATTCTGATGACCGCGATCTGGATTGCTATAGCTGTATTAAGCGCCCTGAGCCTGGTGTTTGGCGCCCTGCTGGGTTACGCCTCGCGCCGCTTTGAGGTCGAAGAAGATCCTATCGTTGAGCAGATTGATGCCATTCTGCCACAGAGCCAGTGTGGCCAGTGCGGCTATCCGGGCTGCCGACCCTATGCCGATGCGGTCGGCAACAACGGAGAAGCAATCAATAAATGCGCGCCGGGCGGGGAGCAGACCATGCTCAAGCTGGCTGCGCTGCTTAACGTTGAACCGCAGCCGATTGATGGCGATGAAACGGCGAAAGAGCCGGTGCGCACCGTGGCGTTTATCGATGAAGCCAACTGCATTGGCTGCACCAAATGTATTCAGGCCTGTCCGGTTGATGCGATTGTCGGCGCAACCCGCGCCATGCACACTGTGCTGAGCGATGTCTGCACCGGCTGCGATCTCTGTGTCGCGCCCTGCCCGACTGACTGTATTGAAATGCGTCCGGTCGCCACCACGCCAGCTAACTGGAAGTGGGATTTGAATACCATTCCTGTACGGGTGATCCCGGTAGAAACTCATGCTTAATCTGTTTAACTTCCTGAAAAAAGAGAAGGTCTGGGATTTTCAGGGCGGCATTCATCCGCCCGAAATGAAAACCCAGTCCAACGGCACGCCGCTCAGCGAACTGCCGTTGCCGCACCGTTTTATTATTCCGCTGAAACAGCACATCGGACATGAAGGTGAGATCTGCGTTGCGCCCGGCGACAAAGTGCTGCGCGGCCAGCCCCTGACCTTTGGTACCGGCCGTATGCTGCCGGTCCATGCACCCACCTCTGGCGTAATTGCGGATATCGGTCAGCATATGACCGCGCACCCTTCTGGTCTGTCCGAACTTTGCATCTTCCTGACGCCCGATGGTGAAGACCGCTGGATGCCGCTCGATCCGCTGCCAGACTACCGTCAGCATCCGCGCGCCGACATCGTGCAGCGAATTCATGATGCGGGCATCGCGGGGCTGGGCGGCGCGGGCTTCCCGACCGCCACCAAACTGAAAGGCGGCCTGCGCGGGGTTAAAACCCTGATTATTAATGCGGCGGAGTGTGAACCTTACATCACCGCTGACGATCGCCTGATGCAGGATTACGCCGCCGAAGTGCTGGAAGGCAGCCGCATTCTCGCTTGGGTGTTACAGGCTGAACGGGTACTGATTGGCATTGAAGATAATAAACCCGAAGCGATCGCCGCACTGAAACAGGCGCTGGGCAGCGAGCGCGATCTGCAAATCCGGGTGATCCCGACCAAATATCCTTCCGGCGGTGCCAAGCAGCTGACCCGCATTCTGACCGGCATGGAAGTGCCGCACGGCGGACGCTCAACCGATATCGGCGTGCTGATGCAGAACGTCGGTACCGCCTGGGCGGTTAAACGGGCCATCATCAATGGTGAACCGATCACCGAACGCGTCGTGACGCTCACCGGCGAGGCGATTGCCCAGCCGCGTAACGTCTGGAGTCGTCTTGGCACGCCAATCAGCCATCTGCTGCATCAGGTGGGTTTCACGCCTGCACCGCGTCAGATGGTGATTATGGGCGGTCCGCTGATGGGCTTTACCCTGCCATCGCTGGATGTGCCGGTGGTGAAGATTACCAACTGTATTCTTGCGCCCTCTGCCAGTGAGATGGGCAATAACGACGAAGAGCAGTCCTGCATTCGTTGCTCTGCCTGTGCCGATGCGTGTCCGGCTAAGCTGCTGCCGCAGCAGCTTTACTGGTACAGCCAGGGCGGCGATCACGATAAAGCGCGTGCACATCATATTGATGACTGCATCGAATGCGGTGCCTGCGCCTATGTCTGCCCGAGTAATATCCCGCTGGTGCAATATTACCGTCAGGAAAAAGCGGAACTGCGCGCCATCGATCTGGAAGCGAAACGCACGCTGGAGGCCAAAGCCCGCTTCGAAGCGCGTCAGGCGCGCCTGGAGCGTGAGAAGCAGGCCCGTGAAGCGCGTCATGAAGAGGCGAAACAGCGAGTTGCCCGCACCGATACCAGCGAACTGACCGCAGCCAAAGCGCGGGTGAAAGCCCGCCAGGCCGCTGAACCGGATGAAGCGTCGCTTGAAGCGCAGCGTGAGGCCCGCCATGCGCAGGCGCGTCTGCGTCAGGCAGAGGCTCAGGCTGAAACCCAGCCGGTGACGCGTCAGTCAGTCGATCCGCGTAAAGCGGCGGTTGAAGCGGCTATTGCTCGGGCAAAAGCGAAGAAAGTTTCACCGGCTGATACGGCTGCTGACGCCAGTGTCGATCCGCGTAAAGCCGCCGTCGAGGCCGCTGTAGCGCGCGCCAAAGCGAAGAAAGCGGCACAGGCTGAAGGCGCTGATGCGACGACGCGGGCTGCTTCGGAGAGCGTTCCAGAAGCCGCGTCGGACGCCGCCGTAGAAACCGATCCGCGTAAAGCCGCCGTTCAGGCGGCTATCGCCCGCGCCAAAGCGAAGAAAGCCGCGCAGGCAGAAGGCGCTGATGCGACGGCTCCGGCTGTATCGGAGAGCGTTACAGAGGCCGCGTCGGACGCTGCCGCTGAAACCGATCCGCGTAAAGCCGCCGTTCAGGCGGCTATCGCCCGCGCCAAAGCGAAGAAAGCCGCGCAGGCTGAAAGTGCGGCGGATGCCGCGTCACGTGACGCCGCAGCGCTCGCCACCGCCGCACACTTTGCGGTAGAGAACGCGGAACAGGCGCAGGAGCAGGCAAATAACGCCAATGCTGAACCTGAACAGGCACCTGAACTGAATCAACCCGATGATGCGCGCAAGGCCGCTATTGCCGCCGCCATCGCCCGTGCCAAAGCGCGTAAAGCGCAGTCGTCTACGACGCTTGAGGATTAAATGGCTTTTCGTATCGCAAGTTCTCCCTATACCCATAACCGCCGAAGTACCGGCAACATCATGCTGCTGGTGGTGCTGGCGGCGGTGCCCGGTTTTGCTGCACAGTGTTATTTTTTTGGCTACGGCACCGTTTTACAGGTCTTACTGGCGACCCTTACCGCCTGGCTGACAGAGGCGGCGATCCTGCGTCTGCGTAAAGCACCGGTTGCCAGCACCCTGGCGGATAACTCGGCGTTGCTGACCGCCATCCTGATCGGTATCAGCCTGCCGCCGCTGGCGCCCTGGTGGCTGGTGGTCATTGGTACCCTGTTTGCGGTGGTCATTGCCAAACAGCTCTATGGCGGACTGGGCCAGAACCCGTTTAACCCGGCGATGGTTGGCTATGTGGTGCTGCTGATCTCCTTCCCGGTGCAGATGACCAGCTGGTTGCCGCCTGACATGCTACAGGCGATTAAACCCGGACTGATGGACAGTCTGAGCATGGTGTTCCAGGGCCACACGGTGGCGGGTGACACCATGCAGCAGTTGCAGCTGGGTGTGGATGGCATCAGCCAGGCGACCCCGCTGGATACCTTTAAAACCGGCTTACGTGCCGGCCACAGTGCCGAACATCTGCTGGCGCAGCCGATTTACAGCGGCGTGCTGGCCGGGCTCGGCTGGCAGTGGGTGAACGTCGGTTACCTGGCGGGCGGCCTGTTCCTGCTGTGGAAGAGTGCGATTCGCTGGCATATTCCGGCCGCCATGCTGCTGTCACTGGCGTTCTGCGCCACACTGGGCTGGTTCTTCTCCCCGGAATCGCTGAACAGTCCGCTGATTCACCTTTTCTCCGGTGCCACCATGCTGGGCGCGTTCTTTATTGCCACCGACCCGGTGACCGCCTCAACGACTAACCGTGGCCGCCTGGTGTATGGCGCGCTGATTGGACTGCTGGTCTGGCTGATCCGCAGCTTTGGCGGCTATCCCGATGGCGTGGCGTTTGCGGTTCTGCTTGCCAACATCTGCGTGCCGCTCATCGATTACTACACCCAGCCGCGCGTTTACGGCCATCAGAAGGATTAAGCGATGCTGGAGACGATTCGTAAAAATGGCGTCACGCTGGCGATTTTCGCCGCGATTACCACGGCCGCTACCGCGGTGGTGAATACGGTCACCAAACCAACGGTGGAGCATCAGACCCAGTTACAGCAGAAAAGTTTGCTGGACCAGGTGGTGCCGGTTGAGCTGTATGACAACAACATTCAGCAGGATTGTTACGTTGTCACGGATGCAGCGCTGGGCAACAATGCGCCGCATCATCTCTTCCTGGCACGTAAAGGGGGCCAGCCGGTCGCGGCTGCACTGGAGACAACCGCACCTGACGGCTATTCTGGTGCGATACAGATGCTGGTCGGTGCCGATTTCCAGGGTAAAGTACTGGGCGTGCGGGTGATTGAACACCATGAAACGCCTGGCCTTGGCGATAAGATCGAACTGCGCATCTCTGACTGGATCAACAGCTTTAATGGCAAAGTGGTGCAGGGTCCGGCGGATAAAGCTTTTGCAGTTAAAAAAGATGGCGGCGATTTCGATCAATTTACTGGCGCCACCATTACCCCACGCGCGGTGGTCAATGCGACGAAACGCACCGCGCTATTGATGAAAACGCTTCCGGAGAGACTCTCTTCGTTACCGGCATGTGGAGACACAAATGAGTGAAGCTAAAAGTCTGCTGGTTGGTGGATTGTGGAAGAATAACTCAGCACTGGTACAGTTGCTGGGCCTCTGCCCGCTGCTGGCGGTAACGGCGACGGCGACGAACGCGCTGGGTTTAGGTCTGGCTACCACGCTGGTGCTGACCCTGACCAACAGTTTCATTTCCGCCTCGCGCCGCTGGGTGCCGTCGGAAATCCGTATTCCGATTTATGTGATGATCATCGCTTCGGTGGTGAGCTGCGTGCAGATGCTGATCAACGCCTATGCCTACGGTCTCTATCAGTCGCTGGGAATTTTTATCCCGCTGATCGTGACCAACTGCATCGTGGTGGGCCGTGCTGAAGCCGTCGCCTCTAAAAGCAGCATCCCGCTCTCGGCGCTGGATGGCTTCGCCATCGGTATGGGCGCAACCTGCGCCATGGTGGTGCTGGGTTCGCTGCGCGAAATCATCGGCAGCGGCACGCTGTTTAACGGTGCCGACCAGCTGCTTGGCCCGTGGGCAAAATCGCTGCGTATCGAAGTGGTGCATTTCGACTCGCCGATGCTGCTGGCCATGCTGCCGCCTGGCGCGTTTATCGGCCTGGGCATGATGCTGGCGGCCAAGTACCTGATCGATCAGAAGATGAAACAGCGTGCAGCGCTGCGTGCTCAGGCGGCTGAAACCGCGGCCCCTCAGGGCGTAGCCGGGAAAGCGGTGTGAATCAGACCAAACGCACCGAAATCCTCCACCGGCTGCAGCAGAACAATCCGCATCCGACCACCGAGCTGAACTTCAGCACGCCGTTTGAGCTACTGATTGCGGTGCTGCTCTCGGCGCAGGCGACCGATGTCAGCGTGAACAAAGCCACCGCGAAGCTCTATCCGGTGGCGAATACGCCTGCCGCGATGCTGGCGCTGGGCGTGGATGGCGTAAAGGAATACATCAAAACCATCGGCCTGTTTAACAGCAAAGCGGAGAATGTGATTAAGACCTGCCGCATTCTGCTGGAGCAGCACAACGGCGAAGTGCCGGAAGATCGTGCAGCGCTGGAAGCCCTGCCCGGTGTTGGCCGTAAAACCGCCAATGTGGTGCTCAATACCGCCTTTGGCTGGCCGACGATCGCCGTTGATACCCATATTTTTCGCGTCAGCAATCGGACAAAATTTGCGCCGGGTAAGAATGTGGAAGAGGTCGAGCAGAAGCTGCTGAAGGTAGTTCCGGCAGCCTATAAGGTTGACTGTCACCACTGGCTGATACTGCACGGCCGCTACACCTGCGTGGCACGTAAACCGCGCTGCGGCGCCTGCCTGATTGAAGATCTCTGCGAGTACCCCGACAAAGTCGAGTGATTTGATAACTGACCCGCTGCGGCGGGTTTTTTATTATCTTGCTGTGCCCGCTGCATGACCTCTCCTGCGCGATCCGCCTTTTCACCACGCTTTCCGACGCGCCTGAATACCGGCACAGTTTGTCGGGTTGTTACATTGATGTTGATGATGGAAAATCGCCGCCCCTGATGATAAGAAAAAGTTATGACACGGTGAGTAACGTAATGAAGAAAAGCCCTTCTGCTGGAAGGCCTCCTCTGCGCCTGCTTCTGGCACGCCTCTGGCCGCATCCGCTGGCAGTCAGTAAAAAACATGTGGTGATCGCCGGACTGGGTGCGGGCATTGGCCTGGTGCTGACCAGTCTGCTGAGCCACTGGATGCTGGGCGAGCTGAACCTCTGGTTTGTCGCCCCGGTTGGCGCATCAGCAGTCCTGCTCTTTGGTTTGCCTGCCAGTCCGCTGGCGCAGCCGTGGGCAATCGTCGGCGGCAACAGCCTGTCCGCGCTGGCAGGCGTCACTGTCAGCCAGCTGATTCCCGATCCGGCCATCGCCTGCGGTGTCGCGGCCTGTGTGGCGATCCTGCTGATGTTCCAGCTGCGCTGTCTGCATCCGCCCGGCGGCGCAGTGGCGCTGACCGCTATTCTGGGCGGGCCTTCAGTGCAGCAGCTGGGTTATCACTTTGTCCTGACGCCGATTCTGCTTAACTCACTGACGCTGGCTCTGCTGGCCCTGCTGTTAAATAATCTGGCCGGTCGTCGCTACCCCCATCCGCTGGCGCCTCAGGAAGTTAAACCCGAGCCGGTTGCCATGCCGGTCCCGCTCACGCGTGCCGATCTGCATCAGGCTTTACAGGGCGGCGAACTGCTGGATATTGACGAAGATGATTTGCAGGCGCTGCTGCTGCGCGCTGAAGAGATTGCGCAGCGCCGTCAGTTTAGCGGCTGAAGTCTGACCGCTGCTGGCGCATCCTGTACTGTCGGCATATTCCGCGTGGCCGACTGACACACACAACGTTGATCGCTGCCACAGTTTTGCTCAGCCGCTTCGCCTCACCTTTCCAGTAACATCTTGATAACACAGCCACCCAGGCCGGACGCCCATCCGGTCCTGGGCGGATGCCCATAGAGCCCGCCTTTTCAGTACCCTACACTTTGCTCTTCTTTACGTTTCTCATGAGGAAGAACGATGGATAGCGCCTTATCCCCGCAGCACGATGAGCTGATCGCCTCCGCCATCAAAAAATTCTTCACCCATATCATCCCAATGCTGGTGGTGATGCTGATCATTAATCAGATCGACCGCGCCAACATTGGCTTTATTAAAGCCGAGCTGCGCACCGATGCCGGGATCAGCGCCGCCGCCTTTGGTCTGGGTGCGGGCCTCTTTTTCATTGGTTATGCGCTGTTTGAAGTGCCGAGCAATCTGATGATGAAGCGATTTGGCGCACGCGTCTGGCTGACACGCATCATGATTACCTGGGGATTCGTGGTGGTCCTGACCGGATTCGTCACCTCACCCATTCAATTTTACCTGCTGCGCTTCTTACTGGGCGTCGCCGAAGCGGGCTTCTTTCCCGGCGTGCTGTTCTATTTCCGTCAGTGGGTGCCCAATGCCTGGCGCGGTCGGGCCACTGCAATGGTCCTGAGCGCCACGGCTGGCGCCTTCCTCTTCTCCGGGCCGATCACAGGCGCTATCCTGATGATGCATAATTTTCTGGGAATAGCGGGCTGGAAATGGGTGATGTTTCTCGAAGGTGGTGCCTCGGTACTGATCGGGATCCTCGCCGCCTGGGTACTGGTGTCGCGTCCTGCTGATGCGCGCTGGCTGAGTGACGCGGAGAAACAGGCGCTGGTGCAGCAACTGGATAGTGAAGAGGCGCAGCGTGACGCGCTTAATCGTGAGCCGGGAAAAATGTCGCTGTTACGCAATCGCAGCCTGTTGTTCTTCTGCGCAATCTTCTTCACCATGACCATGACCGGTTACACGCTGGTGTTCTGGCTGCCGCAGATTATTCAGCGCATTCAGGGCTTCAGCAGTTTTGGTATCGGCATTCTCACCGCCGTGCCCTGGCTGTGCGCCATTATCGCCATCAACCTGCTGAGCCGCTTTTCAGATCGCCACCGTGACAGACTCGATAAAGCGCTGGGCGTCGCCATGCTGGTCGCGGCCTGCGGCACTTTTATGGCGACGTTAGGTTCCCCGTGGTTTGGCTTCCTGGCGATGATCGTGGCCTGCATCGGCTCAAAAGTCAGCGCCACCTTTTTCTGGCCGATGCCGCAGGGAGAACTGCCCGCCTCGATTGTCGCGCCGGGTATTGCGCTGGTGAATTCTGTTGGCAATCTTGGCGGTTTTTTCGCACCGACGGTGTTTGGCTATCTGGAGATGAAAACCGGCTCCACTACCGGCGGCCTCTATGCCCTGACCAGCGTCTCGCTGCTGACCGGGTTGTGGCTGCTGCTGCGCCGCAGGCCATCCCCGCCTTCCCTTGATCCTATGGAGAATCACCATGTCAGACAGTCCAGTCATTAAAACAATGCGTGTGGTGCCGGTCGCCGGGTATGACAGCATGCTGCTGAACGTTGGTGGCGCGCATAACTGCTACTTTACCCGCATCCTGGTAATCCTGACCGATTCCGCTGGCCGTACCGGCGTTGGCGAAAGTCCCTGTCACGCTTCGACGCTGGCGCTGCTGGCACGTTTTCGACCGCAGATTGAGGGCAGCGAGTTGCTGCGGCTGAATGCGACGATCGCCACGCTGTTTGCGAGTGATGCACGACATCAGCAGACCGCGCACACCGATGACATCCACATTCCGCAGATGAACCCGGAGAAGTTCTACAACGCCACCGCAGCGATTGAAGCCGCGCTGCTTGATCTGATGGGCCAGCACCTGAATCTGCCGGTTGCCGAATTACTTGCCAGCGGCAGGCAGCGCGATCGGGTGCCGGTGCTCGGCTATCTGTTCTATATCGCCGACCGCAACCTGACCAGTATGAACTATCAGGCAGGCCAGGCCGGCGGTGATGCCTGGCTGCAACTGCGCCATGAAAAAGCAATGGATGCGCAAGGCGTCGTGCGGCTGGCTGAGGCCGCAGCGGAACGCTATGGCTTCCGCGACTTCAAACTCAAGGGCGGCGTACACCACGGTGAAGTGGAGGTCGAGACGGTTAATGCCCTGCTGGCGCGTTTTCCGCAGGCTCGTGTCACGGTCGACCCTAACGCCAGCTGGTCGCTGGACGAAGCCATTTATTATGGTAAACAGCTGGCGGGCCGCATTCCCTATCTGGAAGATCCCTGTGGCGCAGAGCAGGGCTACTCCGGCCGGGAAACGCTGGCCGAGTTTAAACGGGCCACCGGTATTCCGGTCGCCACCAATATGATCGCCAATGACTGGCGACAGTTGCAGCATGCGTTACAGCTCAATGCTATTGATATTCCGCTGGCCGATCCGCACTTCTGGACGATGCGCAATGCGCATACCGTGGCACAGCTCTGTCAGGAGTGGGGGCTGACCACCGGCTGCCATTCAAACAACCATTTTGATGTCTCACTGGCGATGGTGGCGCATCTGGGGGCGGCTGCACCCGGCGGTCGCCTGACGGCCTTTGATACACACTGGATCTGGCAGGATGGACAACAGCTGACGCAGCATGCGCCGCAGATTCGGGATGGGCATCTGGAACTGCCAGAGGGGCCAGGGCTGGGTATTACCCTGAATATGGAACGAGTCGAAGCGGCACATGCACTCTACAATTCGCTGCCGGATAAAAATCGTAACGATGCGCTGGGCATGCAGTTTCTGATTGATAACTGGTCGTTTAACGCCAAACGCCCGGCGTTGCTGCGCTGATGACGGCCATCCTGTGACAGTGTCACAGGATGGCCGCGTTTAACGTTGTGCCAGCGCCGCCTGCATCCAGGCAATGACCAGGGGAGACTCTTTCTCCTGTAGTGCCGCGCGCTCTGACTGGAACAGCGTCGCGACGAAGAAAGGATGATCTGGCAGCTCCACACCGCGTACGTCACCTGCTTCATCCCAGGCGGTAATACGCAGGGTGTTATCACCCAGCGCCGCACTGAATTCGGGGTTGACGCCAAAGTTACAGTGATAGCCTTCATCGCTTTCCAGCGTGCCGTAGGCCGTAGCAATACCCGAACCAGGTTCGAATCTGACCGCGCCGCGCTGTTCCACCAGCGAGCAGCTCAGCGGGGTTATGACCATGCGCCCACCGGTGTCGGTTTCGGCATGACTGGCATCGTGCCAGCCCAGTACATTGCGTGCATACTCGATGACCGCATACTGGAATCCCCCACAGGAGCCCAGGAAAGGCTTTCCGTTTTCCCGCGCCCAGCGAATGGTATCGAAAACGGCCTCATCATTATGATAGGGACTGCCCGGCACCACCCAGACTGCGTCACTGCGTCTGAGATCGGATTCAGCGAGTTTTTCGCTGGCAACCCATTCAGCTTCAACCGCTATGTTCAGCCAGCGGGCAGCACGTTCAATAGCAAGAGGAATGGCCTGATGGGCAACCGCATCCGCGCGGTAGTCACCAGCCAGAGATAAGCGCAGGGGAGACGACATTGGAATGATCCTTTCCGGAGAAATGGAGAAGTTACAGGAATGTTAACTTCAAGTCGAGCGGCCTGACAGTCGCGTCATAATGCTGCCACTCAGTACAGGGAGCATCATGCCTTCATCACAGTCTGCTTCTCTTTTCTTCAGCGGAAACTTTTTTGCAGGTTTATGCTGCCGACAGGCTTTTTAGCTTTCCTGCGCAGCAACGCAATCGGTTTCTTCTTTTGCTTTCTGAATTAAATCGCTGGTTTGTGCTCTCGATCAGCAATTGTATGCTTTGCCGCCAGATGAGACACGTTAACGTTTACTTTTTCGTCACATTGCCTGAATAATGGCCTGAAACCTCCTGTAAATGCTGCTGATAAAATCTGCGGCAAACGTTTCATCTGAATTACTCTTCATTAGCAGTTAATGTTAAATTCATCCAGCGCCTCACTCGCATTCAGTTGATTTATACTGATATACTCTTTTCCATCAATATTAAAACCTGATCAACAGTTTGTTATAAGGTTTTTAACTCTGGATTATCAGCTCAGGCAGGTTGTCAGAAAATTCTTGCCCTGCCGCCCGTAATCAGCCAAATTAGTCGCCGCTTTTCCCTTCTAATAACAATCTCGCGCATGAAAAATTCACATGACGCGGACTTAATTGCTGTCCCGAAACAGGGTATGAAAAAACTGAGGTACATGTGTCAACTGCAAACAAACACACTGATGAGGCTGTCAGTCTCAATGCGTTTAAACAGCCGAAGGCGTTCTACTTAATCTTCTCGATTGAGTTATGGGAACGTTTTGGCTTCTATGGCCTGCAGGCCATTATGGCGGTTTACCTGGTGAAGCAACTGGGATTGTCTGAATCAGACTCCATCACCCTGTTCTCTTCATTCAGCGCGCTGGTTTATGGACTTGTCGCCATTGGCGGCTGGCTCGGCGATAAAGTGCTGGGCACCAAACGTGTGATTGTGCTGGGCGTGCTGGTGCTGGCGCTGGGTTATGCGCTGGTGGCATTCTCTGGTCATAACGTCAGCATCGTCTATATCGGTATGGCAACGATCGCCGTGGGCAGCGGCCTGTTCAAGGCGAACCCCTCTTCTCTGCTCTCCACCTGCTACGAAAAAGATGATCCGCGTATCGATGGTGCCTTCACCATGTTCTATATGTCGATCAACATCGGTTCACTGTTTTCGATGATGCTCACCCCGTGGTTAGCGGCGAAATATGGTTATAGCGTTGCCTTCTCACTGTGCGTTATCGGTCTGATCATCACCCTGTTTAACTTCCTGTTCTGTAAACGCATGGTCAAGGATTACGGTTCTAAGCCGGACTTTGCACCGTTGCAGGTTGGAAAACTGCTGATGACCCTGGTTGGCGTCGTGGTGCTAATCGCGCTGGCGAACTGGATGCTGCATCATCAGGTCATTGCACGCCTGGTGCTGGCGGTCATTGCGCTGGGTATCGTGCTGGTGTTTGCTAAAGAAGCCTTTGCACTGCAGGGCGCGGCGCGTCGTAAAATGATTGTGGCCTTCCTGCTGATGGTCGAAGCGATTCTCTTCTTCGTGCTCTACATGCAGATGCCAACGTCACTCAACTTCTTTGCTATCCGCAACGTTGAGCACACGATTCTCGGCATTACCTTTGCGCCCGAGCAGTTCCAGGCGCTGAACCCGTTCTGGATCATGCTGGCCAGTCCGCTGCTGGCGGCGCTCTACAACAAGCTGGGCGATAAGCTGCCTATGCCGCACAAGTTTGCCTTTGGTATGGTGCTCTGCTCCGCGGCGTTCCTGGTGCTGCCGGTGGGCGCGAAGTTCGCCAGCGATGCCGGTATCGTTTCTGTTAACTGGCTGATCCTGAGCTATGCATTGCAGAGTATCGGTGAGCTGATGATCTCCGGCCTCGGCCTGGCGATGGTGGCACAGCTGGTGCCTCAGCGTCTGATGGGCTTTATCATGGGCTCCTGGTTCCTGACCACCGCAGGCGCGGCGGTCATTGCCGGTAAAGTGGCCAACCTGATGGCGGTGCCGGAAAACGTTACCGATCCACTGATTTCGCTGGCGACCTACAGCCGCGTATTCCAGCAGATTGGTATCGTGACGGCGGTGATCGCCCTGCTGATGCTGATTACGGCGCCGATGCTGAACCGCATGGCGCAGGATCCTGACGCGAAAAAATAACGTGCAGGCGTCATCGCTGCCGTGATACGAATCAGCCGGGCTCTGCCCGGCTTTTTTTATTGCTGACCCTTTCCCCTCATCGATCCCTGATCCTTATCACTGGTAATTCCACCCTGAGCCTTTACTATGCTGTGATCCCATTGCAACAAGGAGTACATGGTCATGAAACTGTTTTGCAAAGCAGGAGCCTGCTCTCTTTCTCCCCATATTGTCATGCGCGAATGCGGTCTCGATTTCACTCAGGTGAACGTTGATCTGGCCACAAAACGCACTGAACGGGGCGATGATTTCCGCCAGATTAACCCTAAAGGTCAGGTGCCCGCGCTGCTGCTCAGCGACGGCACCGTGCTGACGGAAGGCGTTGCCATTGTGCAGTACCTGGCAGATCTCAAGCCCGATCGTCATCTGCTGGCACCGGTCGGCAGCCTGACGCGTTATCACACCGTGGAGTGGCTCAGCTACATCGGCAGTGAGCTGCACAAAAGCTTCGGGCCGCTGTTTCGCCCGGGTTACTCCGATGAGGTGAAAGCGCAGACGCGCAGTCAGCTGGAAGCGAAATTCCGCTATGTCGATGCGTCACTGCGTGACAAACAGTGGCTGATGGGGCTGCATTTCAGCGTGGCGGATGCCTATCTGTTTGTGGTGACGCGCTGGGCAAAAGCGCTGGGACTGGATTTGTCCGGCTTTACGGCGCTGGAGGCGTGGTTTGATCGTGTTGCGGAACGTCCTGCGGTGCAGGCGGCGCTGAAAGCGGAAGGCTTAGCCTGAGTGAACAGGGCCGGTCAACCGGCCCTGATGCATTACAGCTTTTCGGCCGTGAAGTGCTGCGTTGGACTGGCGATGGCATCCTGGGCCGCCACCAGCTGCAGCTCATACTCGCCCATTTGATGGGTTTTCAGCATCACCTCATAGACCGCCGCAGTGACGTGCTCCAGCGCATCCTGCAATGATTTGCCGTGCAGCAGATTCACCAGCAGCAGACCGCTGGTAAGATCGCCTACGCCGACCGGCTGACGCACACCGAAATCGACCAGCGGACGGCTGATGTGCCAGGCGTCTTCCGCCGTCACCAGCAGCATCTCAAAGCGATCGCTGCGACGACCGGCGCGCGCCAGATGCTTCACCAGCACCACGCGTGGTCCCTGGGCAATCAGCGCCCGCGCAGCGTCGACTGCCGCGTCGACGTCGGTGACAGTGCGTTCGCTCAGCATCTCCAGCTCAAGCAGGTTCGGGGCGATGATGTCGCTGGCCGGCATCGCCATTTTACAGTGAAACTCCGCCACGCCGGGTGCCACGATGCAGCCTTTCTCGGGATGACCCATCACCGGATCGCAGAAGTACCAGGCATCTGGATTAGCCGCTTTGACCTGCTGAACAATCTGCAGAATCTGCTCACCCTGCTCTGCCGAACCCAGATAGCCGCTCAGCACCGCGTCGCAGGTCTTCAGACGGTCAATATCTGCGATGCCTTTAACGATGTCAGTTAAATGCGTGGCAGGCATCACCGTGCCGGTCCAGTGACCATATTGCGTATGGTTGGAAAACTGCACGGTGTTCAGCGGCCAGACGTTTGCTCCCAGACGGCGCATCGGAAACTCAGCCGCCGCATTACCGGCGTGACCAAAAACAACATGCGACTGAATCGCTAAAATATTTTTCACTTGTTTGCCCTGTCCTGCCTTGCCATAAAAAAGGGCCGGAAACCGGCCCTGAAATCTTACTGCCAGTTAATCAGGCAGTAATGTTTCTTACCGCGACGCAGCAGCGTAAAGCGGTTAAACAGTTTGTCGCTGTCGCTGAAGCGGTATTCCGCGTCAGACTGCTTTTCACCATTCAGAGAAACGGCATTGGAGCCGATCATGGTGCGTGCCTGACCGCGAGACGGCACCAGCTCGGCTTTCACCAGCGCCTGCTGCAGATCGTCGTCAGCGCCCAGTACGATAGTGGGCATACCATCCTGCGCCAGCTGTTCAAAATCGGCTTCGGTCATGTCGCTCACGGAGCCAGAGAAGAGGCTGGCCGTGATGCGTTTTGCCGCCGACAGACCCGCTTCGCCATGCACCAGACGCGTTACCAGCTCAGCCAGCACATACTGCGCACGTGGCGCGGTGCCGCTGTTTTTGTCCTCCTCTTCCAGCGCGTTGATCTCTTCAATGCTCAGGAAGGTGAAGAACTTCAGGAAGCGATAGACATCGGCGTCAGCGGTGTTGATCCAGAACTGATAGAACTTGTACGGGCTGGTTTTCTTCGCATCGAGCCAGACTGCGCCGCCTTCCGTTTTACCGAATTTGGTGCCGTCAGACTTGGTGATCAGCGGAACGGTCAGACCAAAGACCTGGTTCTGATGCAGACGACGGGTCAGGTCGATACCGGAGGTGATGTTACCCCACTGATCGGAACCGCCAATCTGCAACGATACGCCGTGACGCTCGTTCAGGCAGGCGAAATCATAGCCCTGCAGCAGATTGTAAGAGAATTCGGTAAAGGAGATGCCCTGATCGTCACGGTTCAGACGCTGCTTCACCGCTTCTTTATTGATCATCTGGTTAACGGAGAAGTGTTTACCGATGTCACGCAGGAAGGTCAGCACGTTCATGCTGCCAAACCAGTCGTAGTTGTTGGCGGCGATTGCGCTGTTGCTGCCGCAATCGAAGTCGAGGAATGGCGCCACCTGCTGGCGGATCTTCTCAACCCATTCGTTGACGGTGTCGCTGGTATTAAGTTTACGCTCTGCGGCTTTGAAGCTCGGGTCGCCAATCAGGCCGGTTGCACCCCCGACCAGTGCCACCGGCTGATGGCCGGCATCCTGAAAACGCTTCAGGCAGAGCAGCGGTACCAGATGGCCCAAATGCAAGCTGTCAGCAGTGGGGTCAAAGCCGCAATAGAGCGAAATTGGCCCCTGCGCCAGTTTCTCTGTTAACGCGTCTTCATCCGTCACCTGGGCGATAAGGCCCCTCTCCTGCAATTGTTGTATCAGGTTACTGCTGGTCATTACTGACTCCAAATTGATCAGACTGCACCTATGCTGGTACACAGCTTTCCGCTGAGTTGCGGAATCGAAAAAAATGAGGGCTATAGCATAAAGCGCTGACGCCTTCTGTGCCAGCGCTGATAGGGGGAAATCATGCAGATTCAGGGTGCCAGACGGTCGATTTTCCAGCCATCGTGATCGCGCTGATAGATGAAACGATCGTGCAGGCGATGTTCGCCGCCCTGCCAGAACTCCACTGTGTGAAATTTCACGCGGTATCCACCCCAGAAGCTGGGCAGCGGCACATCACCCTGCTGGAACTTCTGTTTCAGTTCCAGAAACTTCCCTTCCAGAATGCCACGGGCCGAAATACGGCTCGACTGCTTCGACACCCAGGCTCCAATCTGACTGTCGCGCGGGCGGCTGTGGAAATATTTCAGCACCTCCAGCGGCGACAGTTTCTCCACTTCGCCCAGCACCATCACCTGACGCTCCAGGTAGTGCCACGGGAAGTGCAGGGAGATACGTGGATTGTGCGCCAGCTGCAGCGCCTTGCGGCTGCCAAGATTGGTGTAAAACACCATGCCCTGCGCATCGAAGTGCTTCAGCAGCACGATACGCTGCCACGGCTGGCCCTGCTCATCCACGGTGGCCACGGTCATTGCCGTGGGATCGGGCAGTTTTGCTTCACACGCCTGGCTCAGCCACTGTTCAAACAGCGCAATCGGATCATCCGGCAGATCCTTACGACGCAATCCGCCGCGGGTATATTCACGCCGCAGATGGGCAATGGTGTGTAGCGTTTCGCTGTCGCTCATAATGCTCGCCTATTCAGATAAAGAGTCAGCTGGCAGGTTGCAGCTCACAATCGTTCACGACGATTTTATCGTTACGTTCGATAAATGCGCCGTTTCCTTTGGACCAGAACACATAGGTGTTGTCGCTATAGCGTGCGCCGGAAGCCGATACCGTCTGCTTCAGCGTCAGGGGCTGGCCATCCATGATGAAGCTCACCTGCTCGTTCGCCTCATCCAGTGTCACGGTCAGGGGCAGGGTTCCACAGCGATAATGCAGGGTCTGCGGCAACGGTGGCTGTTTATGCATCAGACTACAGCCGGACAGCAACAGCACCGCGGCAACGGTCAATCCTTTCAACATAAGCGGGTCTCCTTCACGAGTGAAGCTGGCATTATAAGAAGGATTTTGCGCGAAGTAAGTGGGAATCCGCGCCAATCTGGTGGATGCTGTCATGCCGCCTGAATTATTCCGCATTTTCAGGCGGTTGTCTGAATGCACAGACCGCGTTCTCAGGCTACGCTCTATAGATCTTAAGCGAGGAAAACAAATATGAAATTTGATAACGAAGATGCATTTAAGCTGGCTGTGGCGTTTATGAACCACAAAGAGAATGCCACCGTCGCCAGCAGCTACTTTAAAACCTTTATCGACACCTACCAGAAATTTGATCGCTGGCTGAGCGCATCCGATCCGGTCAGCGCCATGAAAGCGGAAAAAGCGGCAGCCAAAGCCGGCGAAGACTCCATTCTTTGATCCCCTTCTTCACTGGCCCGATAGTCATCAGGGTATCGGGCCAGCGGATATAAGCAGCCGTTAACGCTGGTGCAGACGATTACTCCTATGGCGACGCTGGCTTTAACGAAGAATATCTGCTCCGGCTGCCGTGCTTATTTTCCACCCTGACCTCACTTTTATTCAGGCCATGTAATGCCTCTGCTGAAACGGCATAAACAGCCGTGCACATTTGCAATAAATGCTATTCCCCACCGTCATTCCCGTGAATAATCGCTACACCCCCCTTTTTTGTCTAAAAAACCGGCAGCGAAACGTGACAGGGTCAGCAAACTCTATAAAGCCGTCTATGCTGTAAACGTCTGGTTATACTTCATGGAGTTAAAAAAAATGAAAATGAAATCCCTGTCAGCCATTGCTTTGCTGGCGCTTTCTTTAGGTACGCTTGCAGGCTGCGCCTCGAATCAGTCAATTAAGACCACTGATGGCCGTACCATTGTCACTGATGGTAAACCGCAGATCGATTCAGATACTGGCCTGGTTTCTTATCGCGATGCTCAGACAGGAAAAACTGAGCAGATCAATCGCAATGAGATCAGTAATATGAGTGAACTCGACAACTAATATAAGGTGAATAAGATGAAAAAAGCGCTGATTTTACCTCTCGCCGCATTGATTGGTATGACCGTATTAACCGGCTGCACCCGTACCAGTTATGCGATTCAGACTAATGATGGACGTACCATTATTAGTGATGGCAAGCCTTCTGAGTCAGATGCCGGTCTGCTGGCCTACACCGACGCCAATGGCGTGAAGCAACAGATTAATAAAGCGGACGTTAAAGCGGTTTCTGAAGTACCGAAGAAATAAACCGGGCACTATCGTTCATTTAATAAAGCCGCCCGTAGGCGGCTTTATTTTTTCCTGTGCTTAGCGCAACATGTGGTACGAACGAAGCTTCCCGCCACCTGCCGATTCGAATCAGAAATATCCGTTATGTTATAGCCATAATATGGCAGTCAACATGACAGTAATCGTGATTCACCTGCTTATTACTTATCTGAATTTCAGGCAACCCCTACCCTTTTTAACCAGCTTAATAGCTCAAGCTCTTTTACCCGTAAAACAGAACTCTGTTTTTATTCTTTTTTATTAGAGGCTTATCGCTTCGCTTAAAGGTTCATTTTATTTTTTAATCATTTCAACTGTGTTTATCGGCGGTTTCCGATCTTTTAGTCCGGATGACCTTTAACTAGACTATTCATATCGTTATTCAATCAGGAGGTCGCTGATGGTTTACCATGATAAAACAATCGGTCATATCATTCTTGGTGAAGCCGCCATTAATCTGGCGTTTGAAGAGCAGGAGATCACGCTGGTATCACTGATTCGCCAGCTGGCTGAAATGGCTGAAAACGAACGCAGCGATGAGCGCGTCGCGCAGATTGCTGATACACGCAACTGGCTTAAAGGCTTTATCGAGGCCTCAACGCGCGACCGCGCCGAATTAAACTGGCTGGTTGAAACCGGACAGGCGCCGGTTTACCTTAAAGATTACCGCTAATGTGCTAAAGAATGTCCTGTCGGTTCAGGGTGCCAGGCCTCGCCTGGTGCCACTCACCACTCCGCGGCATCACGCCAGTTTTTGCATTTTTTCTGTTTATCGCCAGAAGCTATGCAGATCGCACGAAAACCACCGGTCCTGCGCTGAAATAGCTATACAGATTCGATTTTTTTGTATAACTTCGGCGCAAGCCGATCGTTTTTCCATCACCTCACAGGAAATTATCCATGTACCCGAACCAGAGACTGCCGCGGACGGCAGACGATATTGCCCGTTATTTTAATGCGGCAAGCCTGCCCTCACAGCAGGAAACGCTGGGTCAGGTGGTGGTGGAAATTCTGCATGCAGGCGGGAACGTAAACCGTAAATCGATCTGCACCAAACTTCTCCGTCGGCTGGAGACAGCGTCCACGCAGGAAGAGGAGCGTCATTACCGTGCCCTCATCAGCCTGCTGTTTGGCCGTTAAGCAGCGGACGCTCTCTGCCAGCGACTTCTGTCAGCGCGTCAGGGCTCTCCGCTTTCCGTCACCTGCTGTTGCAGCGGATGTTTCACTGCGCGGGTTTCAAATCCCCCCTGTGCAGCAAAGACAGAGCAGCCAATAGCGGCGACGAGTGTCAGTAAGATTGAGGTTTTCACGAAGCAGGCCTTAATTTTCTACGCTACAGAATAAAGCGTAAAAGCCTGGCACATAAACAGCGTCGGGAAAAGCGCACTGCAGACTTTTTCTGTCCGAAAAACGTGGGCGGGGAAATGCCGGTATACTGATGCCCCTCCCCGTAATGATTACCCCAGCACTTTCAATGCCAGCGCCAGCGTCTGCTGTTCGTTGGTCACATCGCTGACCTTGCCTGCAACCCGCATACCGTATGCCATGCAGAGGATTAAACCGGCTGCCGCTTCACTGTCCAGTGTGTTATCGATTGAGCCATCCCGTTGCCCCAGCTCCAGCAGCGAGACCAGGAAGCGCTGATTACGCTGAACCACCTCATCAATGCGCTGCCCCAGCGCCTGATCCATCGTCTGCAGCGCAATGGCGCTGGCAACGACCAGACAGCCGCGCCGCCCTTCGATGGCGCGCGCCGAGTCAAGATAGAACTGCAATAGCTCGGTTATTTTTTCCCGTCCGCTGACACAGGGTGCCAGACGACGGCGCAGCTCGGTATTTCTGAGCAACAGATAACGTTCAAACACCTGCAGAAAGAGCGAGCGCTTATCTTTAAAGGCCTTGTAGATGCTGCCTGCAGAGAGGTTCATCGCCTCACCCAGATCGCTTATTGATGTGGCGTGATACCCTTTTTGTCGGAAAACGATCATGGCTTGATCCAGAGCCTGTTCAATATCGAACTCTCTGGGACGTCCCCGCTCTTTGTTTTTTTGCGCTGTCGCTGTCATGATCATTGTTACCGGTCTGGTAAGGACGTTCCTGTCAGAATCAGCCCGGATTCTATCCCAGGCATGGGTAACAAGTATAGATAGCGGCCTGACACTGACGCCTGTCCGTTTCTGTCGCCTGATGATCAAGGGGAGTAACCGGTTGTACCCTGCAACCCGGCAGAGGTTACAGAGCAAACCGGTCACGATTTACTCAGATAATAACGCGGTCTCTTTGCGGCGATCTGCCCGTTGCTGCGTGTTTATTTTAATCAGCCATAACATAGACTGCTTAATAAGCAGGCTGGCGTGGTGCTCATTGTCAGCAAAACATAAAAAGAGTCGGGTTTTTATAGTGCTGTTGCCGTCGACCACATAAATCTCATCGTCGTCATGGTGGCGGGATTGAATGATTGCTGTGAATTGTATTGCAGGCCAGAGCATGACTCTGGCTTCAAACGCTCTGAAACCCACTATATTTACGTGGTTATTTTTTTAAAATGCCCGATGAAAAACTACTCATCGGGCCAGGCAAAGCATCACTTCCTGTCACTTTAATCGCGTGATAAAAAAGCGTATAACAGCTGCTACGTCAGCAACAGAGGAAGCCGGACCCGCGCCTACTTAACCGCCGCCACCGGCAAATCCGTTACCCGCGTGGTATAGGCAGGTGACAGCATCTCGCGCTTCATTGCCCAGGCCTTGTTGATCCCCTGCCCGGCAAACCAGAGTTTTCCGCTGCCGATTTTATTAATTTTATCAATCAGCTGCATCAGCTCCTGGCTGTTGCGGCGCGGCTGATGCTCGTCAAACAGATCAAGCTGGGCCACGCCCTGACTGAAAAAATCCCCCAGCACGATGCCCGCCTTGATATAGCGATGCCCCTCAATCCAGATGTTATCCAGACACGCCATCGCAACGCCGACAATATCGCGCGTGTCCTGTGTCGGGATGACCAACTGGCCGGTAGACTGATTACCATAAAAGGGTTCATCCGTAGCATGCGGGCTGGTACGCACAAAGACCCCCACCTGACGGCAATACTGGTTACCGCGGCGTAGCTTCTCTGCCGCACGCTCAGCATAGGCACAGACGGCTTCACGCATCTGGTCATAATCGGAGATGCGGCTGCCAAACGAACGGGAACACATGATTTGCTGCTTATCCGGTGTCACTGACTCCAGTTCCAGGCAGGATTCGCCACGCAGTTCTCTGACGGTACGCTCCATCACCACGCTGAACTGTTTGCGAATGGATTCGGTGCTTTGATCGGCCAGATCTTTCGCCGTCATAACGCCCATGGCGTTGAGCCGTTTGCCGATCCGGTGCCCTACGCCCCAGACGTCAGCCACATCAATCAGCGCCAGCAGCTTTTTCTGTCGTTCGGGGTCCGACAGATCGACAATGCCGCCGGTTTTGCTCCACTTTTTGGCCGCAAAATTCGCCAGCTTAGCCAGCGTTTTGGTCTGTGCAATGCCGACGCCGACGGTCAGATGGGTCTCTTTGCGGATCCGTTCTTTAACCTGCCGGCCAAAGGTCTCCAGCGCCATGCAGTTCTGCACGCCGGTAAGATCCATAAACGCCTCGTCGATCGAGTAGATCTCCACCGAGGGAGCCATCTCTTCGAGGATGGTCATCACCCGCTCACTCATGTCGGCATAGAGCGCGTAATTTGAGCTGAAGACCTGTACCGCATGACGCGTCAGCTCTTCACGCATTTTAAAATAGGGTGCACCCATTTTAATGCCGGCTTTTTTTGCCTCGGCGCTGCGCGCAATCACACAGCCGTCGTTATTCGACAGCACCACCACCGGTTTGCCTTTCAGATCGGGCCGGAAAACGGTTTCGCACGATGCATAAAAGCAGTTCACATCGACCAGCGCGAACATGGTCAGTGCGTCGATTTAATAACAAAGGTCACAACACCAAACACTTCCAGCGCATCTTCGGTCTGGATAGCGATCGGTTTAAATTTGGTGTTCATCGGCATCAGTTGCAGGCAGGGATGAAGCTGAAGACGTTTAACGGTAAATTCACCATCGACGGCGGCCACCACGATATCGCCGTGTGAGGCGGTGAGCGAGCTGTCGACCACCAGCATATCACCATCGTTAATGCCCGCCTCAATCATCGACTCGCCGCTGACGCGGACAAAATAGGTGGCACTGGGATGCTGCACCATCAGCGCATTGAGATCGATACGTTGTTCGACATAATCCTGCGCCGGGGAGGGAAATCCGCACGGCACACGTTCGATATAAAGCGGTAAAGGCATAACGGCGCGAATGTCCGCAGGTTTAATGAATTCCACAATTTCACTCCTTGCTCAGATTACTGTATATAAATACAGTAATAGCTAATCCCCCTTTTAATCAAGTGACACGGAACATTTTTAAGCAAAGGAGTTGATGGTAATACACTTTTTTAATCCTCTTTTTTCTCACTGCTGTGAGAGTAAGCGGAAACGGGTTACTTTTGCCGCAGCACGGGAATATCAGCGTTTTTTTCTTTCAGTAACTAATCTTATAAATTCACCCGCTGATTATTTTTACTTAAGGAAAATCTGACAACGTCTCTGTGGCATTCGCCGAGGTTTGAATATTCAGAGCGGGCTGGTTATTCTGCCTTTTTTAAGGCATGGAGGGGTTATGACAGACGACGATAGAATTAAACATCTGGAAGAAGCCGTTGCGCAGTTAACGGTTGAGACCACGGTATTAAAAGCGATACTCGGTCAGCAAATTGCGCTCAATAATCTCAACTACAAAGGGAAATTTGACGATGTGCTGGCCGCGCTGGCGAAAGAATATGCCGAACGTGGTCTGGAGGAAGGCAATAATCAGGCAATCCATGACGCCCTGCGTCAGTATATTAAATATGAGCCACCCACGATGGAATAGGACTCTCCGGCAGCGTCCGCTCACCGGACGTTACCGGCTCCTGAACACTGCCATCCCCTGCCCCGTCCCGGCAGCCGTCTGAGACGCTGCGGATTAGCCTTTAAGCCTGGCTATCACTCTCCAGCGCATCCTGAATCGCATCGGCCAGATTACCAATTTCATTCGCCACGGCCTGCAGGTCCCAGGAGGCTTTTGAACCGGTTGCTGACGTTGAAGCGCTGACGGATTCCTTTGCCACTGACAGCGCCGCTGCCACAGCCACTGAACGTTTATGTTGTTCCTGCGTCACGCCCGCAGGCGGAATCGCAAAATAGTCGTGAACCATGATCATTTCCTTGTGATGAATAAGGGCTCAACCTTAGCCTTCTGCATCAGGCGTGGGAAGTGAATTATGTGGCATGACCTGTCAGGCGGACAGGATTGCAGCAGCTGTGTTGCGTTGTCCGCTTTTCCTGCGCAAAAAAACCTGTACGGGCTGTACAGGTTTTTTGCAAAAATGTCTGCCTGAACGGCTATTGTATCGTTTTACAGGACGGCAGAAAAATAGCTGGCACTCACCAGCAGACGTTATCATCTTATGGGAAATCCCTGTTAATTCACTGAATAATATAACATAAAGAGTGAAAGCCTCGCTTTGTCCTGTGTGCCATCTCTCCCTCAACACATCTGACCAGTGATCTTTTGTCAAATTTTATTGTACAACTTTGCCATTTTTGTATAACTTTACCTCGTGATGTTAAATCACTTGTAACGAGCGTGCTTTGCACCGCATCTGAAGGTGTTGTGGATTTCCACCTTCAGATGCAATTTTTTTGCGTCAGCCGGTTACCGGATCTGAATCAACGCATTCCTTCCCAATTTCTTATGAGGCCTGACATGCAAACAACGATGAATACAGAGTCTCAGATTTCTGATTACTTCATGAACTCTGGTACAGCGCTGACCACAGAAAAACAGGTGATCGCCGCAGTTCATGCTGAACTTGCGCGAGCCAAAGCCCATGTCTCCGATAAAGACATTGTGCTGGGTCTGATTCACCGCCTGGAGAGCGAGCGCGACATGGTTAAGCAGGATATTTACCGTCAGGCTCTTGAACATGTTCTGCAGCGTGCAACGGCCACCAGCGAAAGCTAAAAACCTGTGTCTGTCATGACGGAACGCGAATTAGCACGGATGCTTTTCCACTACGGAATCGGCCCCTTTTAAAGGGGCTTTTTTATTTCTGCTGCACTGCATCACCCGCTTCTATATTCACCTCCCGTACTGCCTGCCCTGCCGGACCAGATATAGCTCTACTATTTACCGTTTTTGCCGCTTATTTCACCTTAAATTGCGATTAATTGCTCTCGGTTCGCTTTATTTATCCGATATCTGTGTCCAGGCTTTTTCTGCATCTACTGCAAACACAGACGAGGAAAATAATCATGTTTCATCATTCATCAAAACTTCAATTCCCGGTTCGTGTAGAGAAGCCCGATCCAGAGTTTGCCATGCTGTTACAGCAGGCCATCGGCGGCGTCGAAGGTGAGATTCGTGTAGCGATGCAATACTTTTTCCAGGCGATGGGCGCGCGGGGTGATGTGCGGATTCGGGATCTGCTGATCTCCACCGCCACCGAAGAGCTGAGCCATATCGAAATGCTGGGCTACGCCGTGGCGCTGAACCTTGAAGGCGCACCGCTCTCTTACCAGGAAGCGTCAGCCAAAGACCCGGTGGTTAATGCCATTCTGGGTGGCATGAACCCACGCCATATCCTCTCTTCCGGTCTGGCTGCGATGCCGGTGAATGCCAACGGCATGCCGTTCGACATGAGCCACATCTACGCCTCCGGCAACGTGGCGGCAGATATGCTGGCTAACGTCACTGCAGAAGCCACCGGCCGCGTACTGGCTACCCGGCTCTACAACATGACCGAAGACAAAGGGATGAAGGACTTCCTCTCCTTCCTGATCGCCCGTGACACGATGCACCAGCAGCAGTGGCTGGCGGTGATCGAAGAGATGGGTGGCCTGAACGCATCGCTGCCGATCCCGAACAGCTTCCCGCAGGAACATGAGGCGCAGGAGCACTCGTACTACTGCCTGAATACCTCACTGGACAAACCGCTGCCGGAAGGTCGCTGGAGCAGTGGCCCGGCTTACGATGGTCATGGGCAGTTCAGCGCGAAGCAGCAGCCCGAGATTCTGGGTGATGAGCCGCTGCTGGGCAATGCCCGTCCCGGCTCCGGTGCACAGTCAGAGCAGATTGATGGCGTTACGCCACCGAAACCATAATTACCCGCCTGTCAGGGACCAATGCCCTGACAGGTTTTTCCATTTTTTACGGAGGAGAAGTCATGTCATCCACTCAGCGTCCACAACCCCCATTCACAGAGCAGCAGCAGACGTGGCCTGGCAGCACCGCCGCGATGCAGCCACAGCCCGATCATGGTGAAGAGAGTTATCAGGGTTCAGGCCGTCTGGCGGGTAAAAAAGCGATTATTACCGGCGGCGATTCCGGCATTGGCCGGGCCGTGGCGATTGCTTTTGCCCGGGAAGGTGCTGACGTGCTGATCTCTTATCTTGATGAGCATGAGGATGCGCAGGATACCGCCCGACTGGTTGAGGCCGCCGGTCAGAAAGCTGTCCTGGTGCCCGGCGACATTACCGATGCGTCACACTGCAACGCGCTGGTTGATAAAGCCGTTGAAGCCTTTGGTGAGATTAACATTGTGGTGAATAACGCGGCGTATCAGATGACGCGCGACTCGCTGGATGCGATCAGCGACGACGAGTTTGATCGGACGATGAAGACTAACCTGTACGCGATGTTTTACATCACTAAAGCGGCCACAAAACATATGCCTGCAGGCGGGTCGATCATTAATACGGCTTCGATCAATGCTGACCAGCCGAAACCGAAACTGCTCGCCTACTCCGCCACCAAAGCCGCCATCGTTAACTTCTCCGGTGGCCTGGCCGCCTTGCTGGCGGAAAAAGGCATCCGAGCCAATGCGGTTGCGCCCGGCCCCATCTGGACACCGCTGATCCCGTCGACCATGCCGGTTGAACAGGTGAAGACCTTTGGCAGTGAAGTGCCGCTGCAACGTGCCGGTCAGCCTGCTGAGCTGGCGCCAACCTATGTGATGCTGGCCAGTGATGAAGCCAGCTACATTTCCGGGGCGACCATCGCCGTCACAGGCGGCGTGGCGATTATTTAACGTTTGCCGATTCCCTGGTCGCTTCGGCCAGGGGATTCTCTATCAGCTTCTGCGTTATTCCCCACTGATAAAGCGGCTCCCGCGCCAGATTCTTCATTTTCACTTCGCACATGATGTCGAAAGCGTGGAACGACAGCGCCCAGCCATTCAGCGTCGGATTGAAAAAGAAGTCGGAGTGCGCCCGCAGTTTGCTTTTGCTTACGCCCAGCTGCTGCTGATCGGGCCAGCCCGCCTGCGGAATAATCCCCTCCTGCGAAATCGAATAGTGCAGCACCGGCCGTACGCCGCGCCATGAGTCGATTACTCTGGCAACGCGCGCATCATCCGGCTGAATAAACTCACTCTCTTTTACCCAGTGATGGTGGATATCCAGCACGACCGGACAGAGGGGTGCCGCCTGCAGCACATCATCCAGCGAGCAGGAAATCTCATCATTCTCCACCGTCAGCATCAGTCGCGCTTCCGGGCTGAGCTGATTAAATGAGTGTTTAAAGCCGTCGAATCCCGCCTTACCATTCATATGAATGTTGATTTTAAAATCCTGGAAGGTTTTGCCGTAGCCCATCAGACAGGCGCAGAGCGTGTGATACTCCACATCTTCCAGGGCTCGCACCACGACATCGGGATTGTCGGAAGCCAGCACGGTATATTGGCCCGGATGGAATGAGAGCCGGATGTCATGCGCCCGCGCCAGCTCACCACAGCGGGCAAACAGCGGGTAGAGTTCAGGCAGGAATTCCGCAAACAACGGCGTCGCTTCGGGCACCGTATAAAGCGGCAGCAGATCGCTGCCGATACGCATCATTCGCAGCGGCGCGGGTAACGTGGCCAGATGCTCAAGCGTCAGGTAGAGATTATTGAGATTGGTAACGGTGATCTCATGAACCAGCTGGTGACGTTCAGCGTGCGGTAAACTCAGAAATCGTTTACGGGTAGTCGCGCGAAACGGGAAAAACTGTTTGCCGTCGCTATTGAGATACTTACATGCAAAGCCTAATTTCATGACTGCTCCTGATTGATGCTTATCAGAAGTGTAACAGGCCTCTGGCGACCAGCCAGTCGCGGGCCACAGAGGCAGAGTGAATAATGACAGGGAGAGAGACTATGCAGGGTCACGCGATCCAGCGTATCGCTATCGACGCAGCTGAACGGCTGCCCGCCGCCGAATCGGGCTATCCGTTCGGGCCGGAACATCAGGTTTTTAAAGTGTGTGGGAAAGTGTTTTTACTGCTGACCGAACTGCGGGGCGTGCCGATTATCACCCTGAAATGCGAACCGCAACAGGCGGAGCTGCACCGGGTGATCTATCCCTCGATTACCGCCGGTTACCATATGAATAAGCGCCACTGGATTACGGTTTATCCCGGCGACGGCCTGTCGCCAGGCCTGATTCAGCAGCTGGTTGAGGAGTCATATCAGCGGGTGGTGCGCGGCATCCCTGCCTCACGCCGCCCGGTGTGGGTGGGATAAAGGCGGCGAAAGGTAATAATGAAAACCCGCCCTGACCAGCACGCCATCAGCCCCCGCCCCGGCACTCAGTGGTGCAGCATCTCATCCAGCACCTGTGCGTTCGACATCTGGTAAGGGTAATAGGTTGGCCAGTTGTCCATCTCCGCCAGCAGGGCCTGCTGAGAGGCGTTACCCATAAAAATATGGAAATGGGCGGACTTACGCGGCCCGATGGTGTGATCGCTGAACTGCACATATTTCGGGGCGGTGCTGCTGGCGTCCTGACACTCGAACAGATAGCGCACCCCTTTCTTCCCGGACGTGTAGGTCAGGATTTTGTGCCCTGAATAGTGATAGTGGCAGGCGCTGATCTTATCGCCGACATGGAACTCCATCACGCCATTTTCGATGCCAATGGTATCGACGTCGGTGGCGTAGCCTTTGCGATAATAGGCCTTGTACTGTTCTGCCGTTTTACTGTTGTCCTGCTGGGCTTTCTTCTGCCAGACCGGGTCCAGCTCGCCACTTTTCAGCAGCGGATAGACCGACTGCCAGATTCCGTCCCAGTCAGAGAGCGGACGATCTTTTACATCGCTGTCAGCGAAGATGCCTTCAGCCGCCTTCTGCTCCATCGCTGACAGCGGTTTTCCATGGGCATGCGTACCATGTGCCAGCGCCTGCTGACTGATTAACAGCGTGCCTGCGATTCCTATCCATTTACCTGCATGATTTTTCAAAGCCCGATCCCCGATTCATGTAACAGGATGAAATGTTATGATATAACATTTCACAATTCAACCTAAATCTGCCTGTCGCCCTATTAATTTTTTTAATGATCAGAGTCATCTTCTGGTGCATAGCCTTCTCCTGTCGCAGAGCAATCTGACGGGGTTGTAAAGCGCGTTGCCAGCACAGCAGGCGCGAGCTGGCAGGCCGCTAAGCCAGACGGCACAAGGTGTAAATAAGCGAAGCGATAATCAGCAGTCAGCGATAAGCCCGGTTTTGCTGTCGGATGAAAAAGGCGCTGTCACTACAGTTAAATGGCCGAATTAACCTCAGCATTGTTCAGGTTGTTCTATATTTAGTGTCGCCGAACGTAAAATACCAGCTGGAGCATGAATTAATGTCGAAAGAAACTGAGAAGAAACCCCTGAGCGAACGCGCACCGACCACCGGCCCGGAATCATCAGAGCCGGGTCTGGGATCGCTGGCACCGAAAGATGGTTCGCATCAGCCCCCAGCCGAACCGACCCCGCCAGGCAAGCAGCCTACCGCCCCAGGCAGCCTGAAAGCACCACAGACGCACAACGCCAAACTTGACCAGCTTGAAGCCAGCCGTAAAAACGGCACCGACCGCGCCCTTACAACCAACCAGGGCACACGCATCGCCAACGATCAAAACTCACTGCGTGCCGGTTCGCGCGGTCCGACGCTGCTGGAAGACTTTATTATGCGTGAGAAGATCACGCACTTTGACCATGAGCGTATCCCGGAGCGCATCGTGCACGCCCGTGGCTCTGCCGCACATGGCTATTTTCAGCCTTACCGCTCCCTGAAAGATCTGACCAAAGCGCAGTTCCTCAGCGATCCCGAGCAGACCACGCCGGTTTTCGTGCGTTTCTCTACGGTTCAGGGCGGTGCCGGATCGGCTGATACCGTGCGTGATATTCGCGGTTTCGCCGCCAAGTTCTACACCGAAGAGGGTGTCTTTGACCTGGTCGGCAACAACACGCCGGTATTCTTCATTCAGGATGCGCACAAATTCCCTGACTTTGTGCATGCCGTGAAGCCAGAGCCACACAACGAAATCCCGCAGGGCCAGAGCGCCCATGACACCTTCTGGGACTACGTCTCTCTGCAGCCGGAAACCATGCATAACGTCATCTGGGCGATGTCTGACCGCGGCATTCCGCGCAGCTATCGCACCATGGAAGGCTTCGGTATCCACACCTTCCGCCTGATTAACGCCGAAGGCAAAGCGACCTTTGTCCGTTTCCACTGGAAGCCGGTGGCGGGTAAAGCCTCGCTGTTGTGGGACGAGTCGCAGAAACTGACCGGTCGCGATCCCGATTTCCATCGCCGCGATCTGTGGGAAGCGATTGAAGCGGGTGATTTCCCGGAATATGAGCTGGGCCTGCAGCTGATCCCGGAAGAAGATGAGTTCAAATTCGACTTCGATATTCTGGATGCCACCAAGCTGATCCCGGAAGCACTGGTGCCGGTGGAAATTGTCGGCAAGATGGTGCTGAACCGTAACCCGGACAACTTCTTTGCCGAAACCGAGCAGGTGGCGTTCCACCCTGGCCATATCGTGCCGGGTCTGGATTTCTCCAACGATCCGCTGCTGCAGGGTCGCCTCTTCTCCTATACCGACACGCAGATCAGTCGTCTGGGCGGACCGAACTTCCATGAGATCCCGATCAACCGACCGACCTGCCCGTACCATAACTTCCAGCGTCAGGGCATGCATCGTCAGGATATCGACACCAATCCGGCAAACTACGAGCCGAACTCAATCAACGACAACTGGCCGCGCGAAACCCCACCTGCTGCAACAGGCGGCGGCTTCGAAAGCTATCAGGAGCGGGTTGAGGGCCACAAAGTGCGCGAGCGCAGCCCGTCATTCGGCGAATATTATTCCCAGCCGCGCCTGTTCTGGAACAGCCAGACTGAAGTCGAGCAGCAGCACATCATCGGTGCTTACTCGTTTGAGCTGAGTAAAGTGGCGCGCGCCTATATTCGTGAGCGTGTGGTCGATCATCTGGCACGCATTGATACCAGACTGGCGCAGGGCGTGGCGGATAACCTCGGACTTGCCCTGACTGATGAGCAGCTCAATCTCCAGCCACCGGCTGCGGTGAACGGCCTGACCAAAGATGACAGCCTGAGCCTTTACGCTATCCCGGATGGTGAGATTAAAGGTCGTCAGGTGGCGCTGCTGCTGAGCGATGGTGTAAAAGCCGCTGATGTGCTGGCGATTTTGCAGGCGCTGAAAGCGGAAGGTGTGCATGCCAAACTGCTGGCGCCGCATATGGGTCAGGTGCGCGCGGATGACGGCTCTGTGTTGCCGGTTGATGCCACCTTTGCCGGCCTGCCTTCTCTGACCTTTGATGCGGTCATCGTACCGGATGGCAATATCGATGCCCTGCTGTTAAGCGGCGATGCCCGTTATTTCCTGCTGGAAGCCTACAAGCACCTTAAGGTGATTGGTCTGGTGGGTAACGCGCGTCGCTTTAAAGCGCAGTTCGGTCTGGAAGATGCGGATCAGGAAGAAGGTATTGTGCAGGGCGACTCGGCGGAGAGCGCGCTGATGTCAGAGTTCACGCAGGCGATGAAAGCGCACCGCGTCTGGTCGCGCAGCCAGAAGGCACAGTCCGTCCCGGCCTGATGCGTTGAGTGAATAAAAACCGCCTCCAGGGGCGGTTTTTTTATGCTGAAAACCGGAGCACTGTCGCATGTGCGGTGATCCGTCAGACGTTCCATTATCAGAAGGTCTGCCAGTTCTCATTATCCATCACAGCGACAGGCTGACGTTTTGGCACAACAATCGCCTTCGCTACCGGTGCGGCAGAGAACGCCGTATGCAGCGTGCCGGTTTTGAATACCGATACCGTTTTACGCAGGTAGCTCGCCTGCTCTTCCAGTGAGGCGGCGGCAGTGGCGGATTCCTCCACCAGCGCGGCGTTCTGCTGCGTCACGCCATCCATTTCCGAGACCGCTTTGCAGACCTGCTCAATGCCACGGGTCTGTTCCGTCGAGGAGGCGGCGATCTCTTCGATCAGCTGCGTGACGCGACTCACCGACGTCACGATGCTCTCCATCGCGACGCCCGCCTGCGCAGCATGGCCGGCACCGGTTTTGATGCGCTCAGCTGAGCGGTCGATCAGTCCGCGAATTTCCTGCGCGGCGCTGGCGCTGCGTCCGGCCAGCGAGCGCACTTCACCCGCTACCACTGCAAATCCACGACCCTGCTCACCGGCACGCGCGGCTTCAACGGCGGCGTTCAGCGCCAGAATATTGGTCTGGAAGGCGATACTGTCGATAATGGCGATAATACCGGCGATCTGATTCGAGCTTTCGCTGATCTGATCCATGTTGGCGATCACCCGGGCAACGGTCTCACCGCCCTGCAGAGCCGTAGCTGATGCCTCTTTCGACACCGTGGTCGCCTGCTGCGCATTGTCTGCGTTGAGTTTCACCGTCGAGGTAAGCTGCTCCATGCTGGCGGCAGTCTGTTCCAGCGCGGCTGCCTGCTGTTCGGTACGCGAGGAGAGATCGGTGCTGCCGGCGGAAATCTCCGCTGCACCCGTGAAGATCGAGCGGGTGGCGTCATCGACCGAGGTAATGGTGACCACCAGCGCATCGCGCATCTGCTGCAGCTCCTGAATCAGCTGGCCCATCTCGTTGCGGCCCTCGTGCTGAATATCAGAGGTTAAATCACCGGCCGAGATAGCGCGCATATGCGCGGTCAGCCTGGCCAGCGGGTTAATCAGCAGCTTCTGCAGTCCCATCCAGACTGCCACACCAATCACAGCCGTAATCAGGCCGATAGTCAGCAGCGCCCAGAGCGCGTCGGTCAGGCTGCGCTGGTTGTGCAGAGAGGTATCTTTCATGAGCTGGATGTTCACCGCACGCCAGGCTTCATAGGCCGTGTCGAGCTGGTCCTGCGCCGCCTGTGCTTCGAGATTGCCATACGCCGGGTAGTTGCCCTGCTTCAGAAAGGTAATGGAGGCCAGCATGGTGTCACGCATCTGCTGATAGGCAGTCTGAACCTGCGTTGACTGGGCTTCGCCCTGTCCTGCTTTACGCGGCATCGCCTGCCACGCTTTAAAGTCTGCATCCGCTTTTTCCGCTGACTGACCTGCCTGTGTTAGCAGCGCAGCCATCGCCGCAAGGGATTTTGGGTCCTGCTGATTTTTCAGGAAGCGGATCGCCACGCGGTTGATGGTGACGCGGGTTTTTATCAGGGTTTTTACGGCATCACTCAGGTGCTGCTGCTGCAGCGTCAACTGCTCGGCCGCCACAAAGTTTTTGTCGGCTTTGGATACGCCGTTGTAGAACAGAAATCCGGTCAGGGTCAGTAACGTAATAAAGACGGCAAGCACCGCCAGAATACCGTGAGTTATTTTAAGATTTTTAAGCATGTCCGCAGACTCATATCAGAGAAGATAAAGTTGTTATCGGCCAGCGAGGCATTTATCTGAGCACAGTCGCTGAGAAGCTTGCTCTCCGCAACACGCCGGATGCAGCCAGCCCGTCGTACTGCACTGAAAAAAGGGGGCGACGGAGCCTGAACGCATTCCGCGCTTAACAAGCAACCCCATGCTGTGGTTGAATTCGCCCCTTACATTTTTCGCACGTGGTTAACATGCATTACATTCAGAGTCTGATGAGTTTTATTGAGGGAAACCGGGTGCTGTCGATCGGCTTCAGCCTGCTGCTGCTGATTATGGCCGGGATGGTCACTCACCTGATCTGCAAATTTTTCATCGTCAAAGTGATCAGGAAGGTCTTTTTCAGCGGTCATAAAAAAGACGTTCCGCTGGATAAAGATGTCCGCCTCTCTCAGAAGCTGTCAAATTTTGTGCCGGTGATTGTGGTCTACAATTTCCTGCAATTTATGCCGGGCCTGCCTGAAAACCTGAAAGTGGCGATTCAGACCATCTGCGGCATCCTGTTTTTTGTCTATCTCTCGATCTTCTTCAACGAAGTGCTGGAGATTGTTAACAACTCCTACTCACGCAAATCGAAGCGCAAGAATCACTCGATCAAGGGCTATATCCAGATTGGCAAAATCCTGGTGCATATTATTGCCGCGATCATGATTCTGGCGATTATGTCCAACAAGTCGCCCGCGATTATCATCTCCTCGCTGGGTGCGGTCGCCGCGGTGCTGATGCTGATCTTCCAGCATACGCTGCTGTCGCTGGTGGCGAATATCCAGCTCTCTTCCAACGATGTCCTGCAACTGGGTGACTGGATTGAGATGCCGGACAGAAATATCAGCGGCGAGGTGATCGATATTGCGCTGCATACCATCACCATCCGCAACTGGGATAACACCATTTCGCGCATTCCGACCAAGAACTTCCTGACCGAAACCTACACCAACTGGCAGGCGATGTTCTCCTCGGGCGCACGCCGCATCATGCGCAGCTTTTATCTTGATCAGAAATCGATCACTTTTGTAAATCAGGAGATGCTGCAGGCGATGAGCCAGATCCGCATCGCCAGCGAATCAATTACTGAGCTGCTGGATGGACGGGATATCAGCGCCGTTGGCGACCGCTGGTTTATGGAGAACGGCATCACTAACCTGATGGTGTTCCGTAAATTCCTGACCGCCTGGCTGGCGCAGCGTGATGATATTAAGAAAGAGATGTATATCGTGGTACGGCCACTGAAACCGTCGCCGGATGGGTTGCCGGTGGAGATCTACTGCTTCACCTCATCCATTTTCTGGGCCGATTATGAAAATACCCAGGCGGCGATTTTTGAGTATATTTTTGCCATGGCCCGCCACTTTGAGCTACAGATTTACCAGCATCCGGCAGGGTCTGATTTCGCCCGTCTGGCGCAGCCGCGTCCCGTCAGCGGGGATGCAGAGCCAAACGGCATGCCGTAACCGGTGACCTGCTGGGGCAGTCCCGCACCGCCACAGCAGCTCACTGAGGCTCAGGTCATTAGCTCTTACTCAGCGCATAGTTCAGCACTTTGTCATTTTTCATCTGCACGGTCAGCGTCTGCCCCTCGGTGGTGTTCAGCGTGCGCGCCTCGCTGTAGGTCCACTTCAGCAACCGCTGACCGTCCGGATAAGGCGTCTCACTGTCAGGCTGACCAAACAGCGCGATCAACTGGGCTTTAGTCGTCTGACCGGCATGAATTTGCTGCAGATTACGGCTGTCCAGCCGGTGCCCGACCCGGTTAGAACAGGCGGAAATCAGTAGCAGCAGCGTGACTAACAGAACGCGTTTCCTCACGTAATATCCTTTTGATATGTTCAGTGTCGCAGGTCCTCCAGCGTGACCGGCGCGCTCGCGCTTAAGCTTATAGCGAATCCGCGCCATCCGGCAGGGTTTTCTGAACCTGCCTTCCATGATTTCCCCCTGTCAGAGGCCGATTCCAGGCAATTAACGCAAATTAATGCGCCTGAACCGCCTGCCGCCCTGCGACTGCAACATCTTAGTCTATGATTACTCTCTGTATGCCGCGTGGAAGCGGTCTCACTTTTCCCTTCCCGACGCACCACGCTGAATACCAGTCCAGCTTCCTGGCTGAAGAGGCGCGCCAGCCCACCTGGCATCCGGGTCTCACTGATAGCTTTACGATTTTTTGACGCTTGCGTCATCGACATCCTATTCGCGCGATGGTCACCATCGCGTAATTCCAGGCTAAATGAGGCAACTGAATGGAATCCAAATCTTTTTCTAAAAGTTGGGGCGCTGAACGGGTTGCCAGTGACGAGGTGCGTTTCCGCCTCTGGGCAACCGGTCAGCAACGCGTGACGCTGCGTCTCGCCGGTCAAGACATTGAGATGACACCGCAGGCTGACGGCTGGTTTGAAGCCCAGGTCGCCGGTGTGGCGGCGAATGCCGAATATGATTTTGTGCTGGCAGATGGCACGGCAGTGCCCGATCCCGCCGCCCGCGCCCAGAAAGCGGAGGTCAACGGTCCCTCACTGGTGATCGATCCTGACGCGTATCAGTGGCAGAACATGGGCTGGAAGGGTCGTCCATGGACAGAGTCAGTGGTCTATGAATTGCACATCGGCACCTTTACCCAGGAAGGCACCTTCCGGGCGGCGATTGAGAAACTGCCAGTGCTGGCTGAGACCGGCATCACCATGATTGAAGTGCTGCCGGTGTCGCAGTTTGGCGGTAATCGCGGCTGGGGCTACGATGGCGTGCTGCTCTATGCACCGCATGCCGCCTACGGATCACCCGATGATTTCAAAGCTTTTATCGATGCGGCGCACGGTCACGGCCTGTCGGTGGTGCTGGATATCGTGCTGAACCACTTTGGCCCGGAGGGCAACTATCTTCCGCTGCTCGCGCCAGACTTCTTCCATAAAGAGCGGCAGACGCCGTGGGGCGCCGGTATCGCCTATGACGTTGATGCAGTACGCCGCTATATCGTGGAAGCACCGCTCTACTGGCTGCAGGAGTTTAATCTGGATGGCCTGCGCTTTGATGCCATCGATCAGATTGATGACCCGAGCGAAAAGCATGTGCTGGTTGAGATTGCCGAGCGCATCCGCGCCACCATCACCGATCGCCCCATTCATCTCACCACGGAAGATTGCCGCAACGTCACTTTCCTGCATCCGCGCGACGAAAACGGAGACGCTCCGCTGTTTACCGGCGAATGGAACGATGACTTCCACAACGCCGTACATGTGCTGGCAACCGGTGAAACTCACGCCTATTACCAGGATTTCGCTGAACAGCCGGCACTGCGGGTGGCGCGGGCGCTGGCAGAAGGCTTTGTCTATCAGGGCGAAATCTCAAAGCAGTCGGGTGAGCCGCGCGGCGTGAAGAGCAGCAGTCAGCCGCCGGTCGCCTTTGTCGACTTCATCCAGAACCATGACCAGACGGGCAACCGTGCGCAGGGCGAAAGGCTGGTCTCGCTGGCGGGTGCAGAGCGGACGCAGGTGCTGCTGGCCATGCTGCTGGTCTCGCCACACATTCCGCTGCTGTTTATGGGCGAAGAGTATGGCGAAACCCGACCGTTCCTGTTCTTCACCGATTTCCACGGCGATCTGGCTAAAGCGGTGCGTGAAGGTCGCGCCCGCGAGTTTGAAGGCCATGCCGGTCACGGCGAAACCGTGCCGGATCCTAACGATATCACCACCTTTGAACAGTCGAAACTCGACTGGCCGCGTACAGAAACGCCTGAAGGTCAGCAGTGGCTGGCGCTGACGCGTCATCTGCTGGCGCTGCGTCAGGAACATATTGTGCCGCTGCTACAGACCGCTGGTGGTGATGCCGGGCAGATAGTGAAAACAGCAGACGATTTCCTGGCGGTGCGCTGGGACTTCCCGCTGGGCACGCTATCACTGGCGCTGAACGTTGGCGACAGCACGCAGCCAATCCCGGATTTGCCGGGTGAAACGCTGTTTGCCTGGCCGCAGACCGCAACCGAACTGATTCCCAACGCTATCGTGGTGCGTCTGGCTAAGAGAGAAGCAGAATGACTATTCCAACCGCAACGTACCGCATCCAGTTCCGCAATGGCATGACCTTTGACCGTGCGGCGGCGTTGGTGCCCTACCTGAAACAGCTGGGCATCAGCCATCTTTATGCCTCGCCGATCTTCAGCGCTACCGCTGAATCAACCCACGGCTATGACGTGACCGACGTTAACCAGATTGAGCCGTCGATTGGCGGCCGGGAAGGTTTTGACCGCATGGTGGCCGCGCTGAAAGCGGCCGGGCTGGAGCTGATCCTCGACATCGTGCCTAACCATATGGCCGCCTCGCTGGAGAACCCGTGGTGGCGCGACGTCATTGAGCATGGCCAACAGAGTCGCTATGCCACTTATTTCGATATCGACTGGTCACGCCGCCTGACGCTGCCGTTCCTCGGTGACACGTTTGAGGCGGTGCTGGAAAACGGTGATATCAGCGTGCAGCGCGATCCGCAGACCGGTAAACCGGCGCTGGCCTACTTTGACAATTTCTATCCGCTGAAACCTGAGACCTGGCAGGATCGTGAAGAGGCGGTACTCGCCCTGCGCGATGCCGCAGAGATCGCCGAGCTGCACGACCAGCAGCCGTGGCGACTGATGTCATGGCGCGACGCACCCAACGATCTCTCCTACCGTCGCTTCTTTGAAGTGACCGGTCTGGTCGGCGTGCGCGTGGAAGACAAGGCCGTCTTTGATGCCGCTCATCAGCTGATCCTCGAACTGGTCCACAGCGGCGCGGTGCAGGGATTGCGCGTCGACCACGTGGATGGTCTGGCCGATCCGCGCGGCTATCTGGAGCAGTTACGCCAGGCTGCCGGTCCCGACTGCTATCTCACCGTGGAAAAAATTCTTGGTGACAATGAACAGTTGCCGGACGAGTGGCCGGTCTCCGGCACCACCGGTTATGAGTTTATGGCTGCACTCGCTAATCTGCTGGTCGACAGCGATCGCCTGAGCGGACTGCGTAAAGCCTATCAGGCCGTGATTGGCAAAACCGTCGACATGAAAGCGGAGCTGCGTGCCGCTAAGCTGCTGATGGCCAACCGCAACTTTGCTGGCGAATTTAACCGCTTACTGCAACTGGCACTGAAGATTGTTGAGGCAGAAGGCACGACTCAGCCGGAAGCAGAGCTGAAAAATGCCCTGCGTGAGCTGCTGGTCGCGTTCCCGGTTTACCGCACCTATGGCACGCCGGAAGGCCTGACGCCAGCCGATACCGCGCTGCTGGACCAGGTGGTCAGCCAGGTCAAAGCCAGTGCACACGCGCCCGACACACAGGCGCTCGACTTCCTGACCCGCATTCTGCGTGCAGAGGTGGGCGACACGGCTCGTGACGATGCCACGCAGTTCCGCACCCGCTTCCAGCAGCTGACTGGTCCGCTGATGGCGAAATCCGTCGAGGACACCCTCTTCTTCCGCCAGCATATGGCGCTGGCGCTGAATGAAGTCGGCGCTGAGCCGCTGGCGCGCCACTTCTCGCTGGATCAATTCCATGCGGAAATGCAGGCGCGGCGCGAACATCAACCCGATGCGCTGTCGGGCACCTCAACGCACGACACCAAGCGCGGTGAAGATGCCCGTGCGCGGCTCTATACCCTGACCGAAGCGCCACAGCGCTGGGCGGCGTGCGTGAGCCGCTGGCGGGAGATGAACAGGGATCACGTCGTACGCCTGAAAGATGGCCCGGCACCGGAACCGGCGGTTGAGTGGATGCTGTATGAAGCGCTGGCCGGCGTCTGGCCGACCACCCTGCAGCCGCAGGATGCGGAAGGTCTGGCGGCGCTGGAAGCCCGCTTTGTGGTCTATGTTGAGAAAGCGATGCGTGAAGCCAAACTGCGCACCGACTGGGCCGACAATAACGATGACTATGAAGAGGCGGTGCTGAGCTATGCCCGTCATCTGCTTGCGCCCGGCAACAGCACCTTCCTGACTGATTTCTGTCAGTCGCTGCAACCCTTTATGCGCGCCGGACTGGTCAACAGCCTTACCCAGACCGTTGTAAAACTGACCGCACCTGGCGTACCCGATATTTATCAGGGCAGCGAGGCGCTGGACTTCAGCCTGGTTGATCCCGATAACCGCCGCGAACCCGACTTTGATGCGCTGGCGGCGATGCTTAACGCGCCACAGCACGATGACAGTGAGACGCACTGGCTGCGCGGTCAGGTCAATCAGCAGGCGATTGTAAAGCTGTTAACGCTGCGTCAGCAGCAGCCTGCGCTGTTCCGCCACGGTGACTACCTGCCGCTGTCCGCAGAGGGCGCGCAGCAGGATAACGTGCTCGCCTTTGCCCGCACCCATGAGGATCAGGCGGTCATCGTGATTGTCTCACGCCGGGTTTTTAACGCATTGCCGGAGAATCTCGATCAGCCGTCTGAGGCGCGCTGGGCTGATACGCATATCGCCCTGCCCGCGGCACTCGGTCAGCGCGGCTATCAGGATGTGCTGAGCGGTAAAACCCTCAATGCAGGCGACCCGCTGCCGCTTACCGCACTGGCGTCACAGTGGTGCGCCGTGCTGGTGGCACAGTGAAGTCAGAAAGAATTTGTTTATTACGCGTCAATCTGTTCATTGAATAACGAGGCATAAATGTCAAACAGTCAGCGTTTTGAAATTACGGCGGGTTACAGCCATTTGCTGGGGGCCAATTTTGATGGCCAGGGCGTGAACTTCGCCCTGTTCAGCGCCCACGCCGAGCGGGTTGAACTCTGTCTGTACGATCCCAGCGGCAAAACGGAAATTGCCCGGCTGGAGCTACCGGAATATACCCATGAAGTGTGGCACGGCTACATTCCAGGTCTGAAGCCCGGCGCGCTCTATGGCTATCGCGTCTATGGCCCTTATGACCCGGAAAATGGTCACCGCTTTAACCCGAACAAGTTGCTGCTCGACCCGTACGCCCGTGAACTGGCGGGCGACATCGCCTGGAACGAGGCGCACTTCGCGTACGATCTCTACCATGACGATAAAGATCTGACGTTCGACACCCGCGACAGCGCGCCGTTTACGCCAAAGTGCCGGGTGATCGACCCTGATGAATTCGACTGGCAGGATAAAAACCGCCCGAATGTGCCGTGGCCGAAAACCGTCATCTATGAAACCCACGTGAAAGGCTTTACGCAGCTCAACACCGCACTGCCACCTGAAATGCGCGGCACCTTTGACGGCATGAGCCACAAATCGACCGTTGACTACATCAAAAGCTTAGGCATTACCTCGGTCGAACTGCTGCCGGTGCACTGGTTCCCGGACGATCAGCACCTGCTGGATAAGGGGCTGAAAAACTTCTGGGGCTACAACACGCTGGGCTTCTTTGCGCCCGCGACCCGCTACTTCGGGCCGCGCGGCATTCAGGGCTTCCGTGACATGGTGCGTGCCTTCCATGATGCCGGTATTGAGGTCATCCTCGACGTGGTCTACAACCACACCGCCGAGGGCAATGAACTGGGGCCGACGCTATCATTTAAAGGCATCGATAACTTCTCCTATTATCGTACGATGCCCGACCAGCATCGTTACTACATCAACGACACCGGCACCGGCAACACCGTGAACACCTCGCATCCGCGTGTGCTGCAGATGGTGCTCGATTCACTGCGCTACTGGTCTGAGTCGATGCATATCGACGGTTTCCGTTTCGACCTCGGTACGATTCTGGGGCGCGAACCGGATGGTTTTGACCCGCGCGGCGGCTTCTTCGATGCCATCATGCAGGACCCGATCCTGTCGCAGAAAAAGCTGATTGGTGAACCCTGGGATATCGGTCCGGGCGGCTATCAGGTGGGCAGCTTCCCGCCAGGCTGGGCAGAATGGAACGATCAGTATCGCGATACGGTGCGTGACTACTGGAAAGGCAACAACGTCTCCACAGACTTTGCTGCCCGCCTGCTGGGTTCCGGCGATCTCTACGATCAGCATGGTCGGCGTCCATGGGCCAGCGTCAACTTTATCACCGCGCACGACGGCTTCACGCTAAACGATCTGGTGTCGTACAACGACAAACATAACGATGAGAATGGTGAAGACAACAACGATGGCCACAACGACAACCGCTCTTACAACTATGGCGTTGAAGGCCCGACCGATGACGAAGGCATTAACGCGGTGCGCGAGCGACAGAAACGCAACTTCCTCGCCACGCTGATCTTCTCCCACGGCACGCCGATGCTGCTGGCAGGCGACGAGTTTGGCCGCAGCCAGATGGGCAACAACAACGGCTACTGCCAGGACAGCGAAATCTCCTGGGTACACTGGGATAACCTGCCGGAATCTGCCGAGGCGCTGCGCGAGTTCACCCGTCAGATCCTGACATTGCGTGCTCAGCAACCGTTGCTGCGCCGTGAAAACTGGCGCGACGGCATGGATATCAAGTGGTTTAACGCCGGTGGCGGCTTCCAGCAGAGTGAGCAGTGGGATGAAGGCTCAACGCTGGGCGTCTATATCGGCCGGCCGGATCTGCAGACCGAGGAAGGCATCTGGCATGACGTCCTGATGCTGCTTAATCCGTTCGAAGGCAATGTGCCCTTCCGCATTCCACAGTTTGGCGAAGGCGGCTGGGTGCTGGAGCTGACCACCAGCGACGTGACAAAGCGGGGACTGGTGATCACCAAAGAGAAGGATTTCGAGCTGGAAGGACGCAGCTTTGCCCTGTTCAGACGTCCCTAGTCACTGAACAGGTTAAAAATCAGGCATCAGGCGCAGCGCATTTCGCGCTGCGCTTGTTTTTTTGCAGATCGTTGCCAGGCTTAACCGGTTGTTAACAGTAAGAATTGATGCTGATAAGGAGGCATAATGTCCAGATTTACACAGAAGGTTGTGGTTGTGACAGGTGCCGGATCCGGCATTGGCGAAGCCAGCGCAAAGCGCTTTGCTGAAGAAGGGGCATCCGTGGTGCTGGTAGGACGCACCCGACAGAAACTGGAAGAGACGCTGGCCGAAATGACGGCGGGCGATCATCTGGTGGCTGCCTGCGACGTCTCAGAAGCCGAACAGGTTAAACAGCTGTCAGAAACGGTGCTGAAGAAGTATGGCCGTGTAGATGTGCTGGTAAATAATGCGGGCGTTATCGTTCAGGGTCGCATCCATGAAGTCGACCTCGACGCATGGAAAACCCTGATGAAAACTGACCTCGACGGCGTTTTCCACGGTGTTCACTACTTCATGCCAGCGCTGCTGAAGAGCAAAGGTAACGTCGTCAACATTTCCTCCGTTTCCGGCTTAGGCGGCGACTGGGGTATGAGCATCTACAACGCAGCTAAAGGGGCGATTACCAACTTCACCCGTGCGCTGGCGATGGATTACGGTGCGGATGGCGTGCGGGTCAATGCTATCTGTCCCGGATTCACCTTTACCGATCTCACCGAAGATGCCAAACAGGATCAGGAACTGCTGGAGCGTTTTTACGATCGTATTCCGCTGCGCCGTGCCGGTGAAGCGGATGATATTGCTCGTGCGATTCTCTTTATTGCCAGCGATGAAGCCAGTTATATTACCGGCGTCAATCTGCCGGTTGATGGCGGAATTACCGCCTCAAATGGCCAGCCTAAGCAGGCATAAGTATCAGGGCAGCGTATTACGCTGCCTTTTTTATTCTGAACGCCCCGCCCTGCTAATTCCTTTTATTCTCTTTTACTGCTGCCATTTAATTTCAGCAATCAATGTTTTGGCGTGTGGCGGGTTGGCGTTGCCGCCCGGGCCGGTTTAATTGCCGTGCTGGTTGTGGTCGGGCAAATAAAGGTGCTCAGACAGGCATTACACAATATGGCATTAGCGTGATGGACTTTCGCCACCGCCAGCGCCTGCTGTCGGGTATAAAGCGAACCAATAAAAACGCGTTTATCGTTCTTTGACAGATTTACGCAACCTTCTTTGTGTAAAATCCATCCACCCATGGGACGCGGGCACAGATAATAATAGCTGGCTTTGAGCATGGTAGTCATCCTGATAGTTGCTGTATGTATCGTAAAAAACGAACCAAAATTCGTAAGAGTTTTTATTTGTAATCTGAAGCTTTATTAAACTAACTGAGAATTATCCCTAAAACCACTTTATTGCGTCACTCAAACCGACTTTGAGAATATGCCCTTTTCAGCCACGATTATCGCTTCAGTCATTCAGCGCGCTTAAACTTCCCGCCCCGCTTTACAGCCCCGCTTTCATTTAGGGTTCTAATGCATCAATAAAAAGCCAGCAACCCTAATAATCGTTATAAAACAGTAATTTATTTGAAATTTCACTATAACCAGCCTGATATGTCACGGCCGTTATGATTAGAGCCACAACAAACGATATTACTCGCCGCAGGGGTACTTATGAGTATTGATAAACTGAGGCTGAAAAAGTGTGAAAGCGGCAGAGCGCCTCTCTTTTAGCGAAGCGCTGATACAGGCAGAGTCAGGGGTTTATCAATACCGGCGGGAGTAATTAACCGTAACTGGCTTGAAAAAGTAAAACGATCGGTTTACTTTTAAGGAATGAAAAAGAGAGACGATATTCTTCAGGCCGCCGAGCGGCTCTTCTATACCCATGGCTTCCACGCCACCAGTACCGATCAACTCTGTCGCGAAGCGGGCGTCTCAACACGCACGCTTTATCATCATTTCGCCTCTCGCGAAGCACTTACCGCCGCGGTGCTTGACGCCCGCGAGCAGCGCTTTATGGCGGAACTGTTGCCAGCGCAACAGCCTGAGGCAATCGCGCATCTGTTTGCAGTGCTGAATGAGTGGACGGTAGTAAACGGCGCGCGTGGCTGCTTCTTTCTGAAAGCCTGGGGAGAGTATGCCGAGCGGGATAGTGAGCTGGCATCGCAGGCACTGACCTTTCGCGCCACGATGCGTGCTTACATTACGCAATGCGTGACGCATCTGCGCGGCGGCGTTAATCAGCAGCTGAGTGATGCCATCTGGATACTCTTTGAGGGGGCGATTACCACAGCGCTGATTACCGGTCCTGACGCTGTGCGGCAGGCGGAACAGGTCGCCAGCCAGTTATTGCAGAGTGGTGCGGTCTGATGAGGTCACCCGCCACGCTGGCGCTGACAGGCTTTAGCCTGATTGCTGTGACTTACGGCATGGCGCGCTTCTCGTGGGGGTTAATGCTGCCTTCGATTTCAGCAGATATTCCGTTCAGCCCGCAGCAGGCGGGATTATTGTCAGCCTGCAGCTTTGTGGCCTACTGCCTCACTATTCTCACCGCAGCCGCACTGGCAGACCGCTATGGTGCCCGACAGACCGCGCTGCTGGCGGCCCTGAGTGCAGCATCAGGGCTGCTGCTGCTCGCCTGTGCCTCCTCACCACTACTGCTGGCGACAGGACTGTTTGTTGCAGGATTGAGTTCAGGGCTTGCATCGCCCGCTCTGGCCGCGGCAGTCAGTAACCGGATTGCGGTTGCCGATCAGCCGCGCATCAATACCCTGATCAACGCCGGCACCAGCGCAGGTATCATTCTGACCGTGGTGATCCTGAGCGTGCTGCCTGGCGGATGGCGGGCCGCCTGCCTGCTGTTCGCCCTGCTGTCACTGGCCTGTCTGCTGCCGGTGATGCGCGTGCTGTCGGTTCATGGGGCTGGTCGCGCCGCCCGCGTCACCCGCGTCACCCGCTGGTACCAGCGTCTTTACCGTCGCGCGATGCGGCGGCTGATGGGCATAGCGTTGATGTCGGGTCTTGTCAGTGCGGCCTGGTGGAGCTTTGGGTCGGCGCTGCTGCGCCAGCATGTCGGCGTTGATGCAGAGACCGCCCGTTTACTCTGGCTGGTTGCCGGAGGTGCAGGCATTGTGGGTGCCGCAACCGGCCCGGTCGCTGCCCGTATCGGGCTGAACGCGGTTTACCGGCTGTCATTGTGCGGAATGGCATTGCCACTGCTGGTTCTGGCCTTCAGTCACGGTGAATCTGCCGGTTTACTGATTGCGGTGGCCTGCTGCGGCGCAGGTTACGTCACGCTGTCGGGCGTGTTGCTGGTGTGGGGAGCACAGGCCACAGCTGAAGAGCCCGCGACAGGCGTCGGTATCCTTTTTTTTATGCTGGCAGCTGGTCAGGTCGCAGGATCGCTGCTGTTTGGTCAGCTTTACGCCGCGCTGGGTGCCATTACGGCATTAACGCTGTTTGCACTCAGTGCCCTGCTCCTGCTGTTTATTACACCGTCGCAGAATAGTAACGCATCAGATAAATAAGACGTTAATAATTAAAAGCAGCATAAAGCCGGGGAGTTAACTGGTTATATTATTTGCCAGACAGCGTAAAACAGAACTGTACGGTTCATCAGGAATAACCATGTCACTTTATAATTAAACGGATAAAGGCAGCACCGACGCTTTTCAGATCGCGCGGATATTTTTAATTCGTGGATTGACCTTCTGCTGAAGCAAATCTTCATCGGGCCCCAGATAATATGGCACCGCACACTGCTTACCATCTTTGGTGAAAATAATCTGATTATCCTGCAGGAATAACGCTGTGAAATGGCCCAGCACAACCCCATTTAATTCGAAGCAGTGATTTCGTGCTGCACGCAGCCCCTGCTTACTATTCAGAAAATCAACAAATCGCATCACGCTGCGCCTCCCGTGAATTATTAACCCTATCGGAACGGCACAGATAATAGCCTTAACCACGGCATGAATCATCCGGCTAACGCTGTTTTCAGAATAGGCTTAACCGCCATTCAGTAGCGGGACTCAACCGGCAGGAATGAGTCTCTCTTTTTCGCCAGGAATAGTCCTGGAGGAAGCGCCCATAATAAAATTGCTAATGCGCACGAGAATTACATTGCGCGCTATGAGCGCCCGCTATACCGTTGTTTTCCAACAGGTGCAGACGATAAGGGCAAAACCCCATGATGGAAATTTTTGATGCAGATGAACGCCATATCCCGGCGATTCAGCAGATCTACGCCTGGCATGTCCTTAACGGCACCGGCTCATTTGAGACCGTGCCCCCTGACGCTGCAGAGATGGGCGAGCGAATGCGTAAGATTCAACAGGCAGGGCTGCCGTGGTTCATTGCTGTCAGCGACGGCGACGTACGTGGATTTTGCTATCTGGCACCTTATCGCCCGCGCTACGCCTACCGGCATACGCTGGAAGACTCGATTTATATCGATCCCGGCTTTCAGAAGCGTGGTGCCGGCTCACGTCTGTTAGAGCATGCCATTGCCTGGGCTGAGCAGGCAGGGTTTCGTCAGATGATCGCCAACGTGGGCGACAGCGAGAACCAGGGGTCGATTGCCGTGCATCAGGCAGCAGGTTTTGAGATGACAGGCATCCTGCGTTCGGTGGGTTTCAAACAGGGCCGCTGGCTGGATACCGTTTTCATGCAACGTTCTTTGGGAACCGGCGATACCACGCCGCCAGTTGATTAAAATAATAGCGTAAGAATAAGAAAGTCATACTGGCCCTCGTTTTCCCCAGGAGAAGCTTCTGGTAAAGTGCCTTAACAAAAAAATAAAAAAGTCGGGAAACCTTTATGTTGTCGACAATCATCTATCGCAGCCACCTCACTGAAAATGTGCAGCTCGAGACCCTGAATGATTTGGCGCGGAAAGCAAATAAAATCAACAAATCGTCCAATGTCACCGGAATTTTACTTTTCAATGGCACGCATTTTTTCCAGCTTCTGGAGGGTCCGGAGGCGGCAGTAAAGGCGGTCTATAGCCGGATTTGCCAGGATCCGCGCCACCATAATCTGGTCGAACTGCTGCGCGATTACGCCCCGGCGCGACGTTTTGGTCATGTTGGTATGGAGCTCTTCGATCTGCGGCTCCACGATCAGGAAACCGTGCTGGAGTCAGTGCTGGAAAAATGCACCACGAAATATCAGATGACCTATGCCGATCGCGCACTGCAGTTCCTGCGCACCTTTGTTGAAGCGCGCGAAAAAGAGAACTATTTCGAGATCCCTGCCGCCAGCGGCTGGACGTTTATTCGTAACGAGACAGAGCAGCGCGAAGGCGATGCGGCGCTGGTGGCTACGAATGAAGTCAGCTTTGCGTTTCAGCCTATTATTGATCCCTTCGCCTGCGAGATCGTTTCGCTGGAAGCACTGCTGCGCGGTCCGCAGGGAGAATCGCCGCTCGACTATTTTGCCCGACTGACACGCGAAGAGCTTTATCAGGTCGATCTTCGGTCAAAAAAGATCGCCTTTGCTCAGGCGAAGAAGCTGGAGATTAAGGGGATGACCCTGTCGATTAATCTGTTGCCGATGACCCTGGTGGAAGTGCCCGACGCCGTCCCCTTTTTGCTGAATGAGATTGCGGCCCAGGGACTGGTGCCAGAGCAGGTCATGGTTGAGTTTACCGAGAATGAAATCATCTCGCAGCCGGAGGCATTTGAAGCCGCCATCAGGCAGCTGAAAGCAGCCGGCATCAGCCTGGCGCTGGATGATTTCGGTGCCGGTTTTGCCGGGCTGTCGCTGCTGACCCGCATTCAGCCCGACAAGATTAAGATCGACCGCGCCATCATCTCTGACGTGCATAAAAGTGGGCCCAAACAGGCAATCATTCATGCCATTCTGAAATGCTGCGCCTCACTGGAGATTGGCGTTATCGCCGAAGGCATAGAACAACCGGAAGAGTGGATGTGGCTTGAAGCCGCGGGCGTGACCCAGTTTCAGGGCTTCCTGTTCTCTAGGCCTGAACTGAATGGCGTTGCGGCCGTCGCCTGGCCGGAGCTGATTTAACCCCTGCGATTTGGATGAATTTACGCTTCCCTGCCTTGCTGGATCATCCGGCTGCTGCTAAATAATTAACAGCGCCGGAGGATCATCTTTCTGTCATCTTCCTGCGTCACAGTCAGTCATAACCCCCATCAGTGATTAAATGTTTAGCAGTCAGATGTTCAGTGTTAGGCCAGCGCTACGCGCCATTACGTGCGACGTGACTCCAGGGACAGCATTTGAGGAACTGAATGAAGCAAATCATCCGCGGTGATAAAGAACCCTCCCATATCCTGGCAGCGACCCGTGCGCTCGAAGCGCACTACGCCCGCTACGGAGAAGGTAATAAGTACCATCCCATCATCTATTCCATCGCCTACCGCAGCCGGTTTTATCAGGTTGAGGTGATTACCCGACGTGAAACCATGGTTGCCACGGTGATCACCGGGGTTCGTAATCTGACGCATCTCTCCGGCGCCGCCTGACGGCCGCCTGTAACATCAGGGGGCAGAACTTGCCCCCGTACTCCTGCTTAGCGTCGATAGAGAGCGTTAGCCGGATAGATTGCGCCAATTACGCTTTTCTCCCGTGCGCCTGTCACCGCAGGCAGATTGCCCGGCAGGCCGGAGAGCGTGCGAAATGCCAGCCAGGCAAACGCCAGCGCTTCCATGTCATCACCACTGATACCCGCCGCATCGGTGGTCGCCACTTCCGTTCCGGGAAGGTGCGCCGCCAGCCGCGCCATCAGCAGTGGATTGCGACTGCCGCCGCCGCACACCAGCAGACGATCGCAGCCATCATTGAGTAACACCTGCTGTGTGATGGTGATGGCGGTCAGCTCCACCAGCGTGGCCTGCACATCCTGCGGTGCCTGACCCGGGAAATAGCGCAGATGCTGCTCCAGCCAGCCCAGGTTGAAGTGTTCGCGCCCGGTACTCTTCGGCGGCGGCAACGCAAACCAGGGTTCACGTAACAGCGCCTCCAGCAGTGCCGGGATCACCGAGCCGCTGCGCGCCCACTGCGCATCTTTGTCATACGGCTGTCCCTGATTCCGCCAGATCCAGGCGTCCAGCAGCATATTGCCGGGACCGGTATCGAAGCCGCGTACCGCCTGTCCCGGGATCAGCAGCGAGAGATTGGCGATGCCACCAATATTCAGCACCATGCGGCGTTCCGTGGCATCCATCAGCAGCGCCTGATGAAAAGCGGGCACCAGCGGCGCGCCCTGCCCGCCCAGCGCCATATCACGACGGCGGAAATCGCCCACCACGGTGACGCCGGTTGCCGCGACAATCTGGTTATTGTCACCAATCTGCAGCGTATTCGGCGCGTCACTCTGGGGCTCATGCCAGACGGTCTGACCATGACAGCCAATCGCCGTGATATCGCTGGCATCCAGCGACTCGCGCTTCATTAATGTCACCACGGCTTCTGCAAACAGCTGGCCGAGGCGGGTATCAAGCTGACCGAGCTGTGACAGCGTCAGGGATTGTCCCTGGCAAATCCCCAGAATGGCCTGACGCTGTGCAGATGGCATCGGATGGCAGTAACTCGCCTGCTGCGCCACCATATTCCCATCAATGGCGGCCAGCACCACATCCACGCCATCCAGGCTGGTGCCTGACATTACCCCGATATAGCGTCCTGATTTCATAACCATTCCTTACTTCCGGCGGGAAGTGCGATTCATCTGCGGCTAGCCTGACAAATAATGATCGCTAATTCTATGATTAAATTCTTTTTATCCGATCGTGCTAACCAGTTACGTTACGGGACTATTTTTAAACGACGATTGAATTATTGTTGATCTTACATAGTCTATGCTTCGTCCAACCGTGTTTTATTCGGACAGGGATTAATTTGCCAGTTTTGTGTCTTATACTGTGTGCAGGATACAGCGATAAACGTGGCGCCTTCTCGACTAAAGGAGTTTCAAATGATTAAGCGTGTAATTGTGGTCGCTCTGGCCGGTGCGATGCTGGCAGGTTGTAGCAATACCAGTACGCTGTCGGGTGATACCTACAGTGCCAGTGAAGCGAAGCAGGTGCAGAGCGTGTCGTACGGTACTCTGGTCTCTGTGCGTCCGGTGAAAATCCAGGGCGGTGATGAGAGCAACGTCATCGGTGCAATCGGTGGTGCGGTACTGGGTGGCTTCCTGGGTAACACCATTGGTGGCGGTACCGGACGTAGCCTGGCGACAGCCGGTGGTGCGGTGCTGGGCGGCGTAGCAGGCCAGGGCGTACAGGGCGCAGTCAATAAAGCCGATGGCGTTGAGCTGGAAATCCGCAAGGATGATGGCAACACCATCATGGTGGTTCAGAAGCAGGCTGCCTCACGTTACTCCGTTGGCCAGCGTGTAGCGATGGCGTCCAACGGCAGCCAGGTGACGGTTTCACCTCGCTAAGGCTGCAAAACAAAAAACCGACGCGCAGGCGTCGGTTTTTTTATTTCTCTTTGTGCTGAAGTTCGAGAATGTTTTTCTCAAGCCGGGCGATCAGCGTCACCATCTGACTGATCTCTTCCCGACTGATGCCGGACAGAATGTCATCCCGCGTCTCATCAATCACACTCTCAACCTGTTCGATAATCGGCTCAGCCTGCTGCGTGAGCTTAATGCGCTTGGCACGACGATCGTTGGCGCAGGTCGACCGGGTAATCAGTCCTTTCTCTTCCAGCTGATCCAGCGTCCGCACCAGAGAAGGCTGTTCAATACCAATCGCCTTGGCTAACTGAATCTGCGACTGTTCGGGCGGCAGTTGATGAATATTATGCAACGTCACCCAGTGAGTCTGAGTCAGCTCAAGCGGCTTGAGCCGCTGATCAATCAACGCGCGCCAGATGCGCACCAGGCGAGATAAATCCGTTCCGAGGGGCGTATCCATTTCATCTCCTTATAATTAGCTTGCTAGCTATCAAGCCAGATTTTACACTATTCTGCGAGTTTACAGGACAAATTACAAATCCCGGACCAGGCTACGATTACGCGGCAGCGCGTTCAGTCTGCCGTTTGGGTTAACGAAGGATGTTATCACGTGCTCACTCCTGCTTTTTCAGGTGCGAAACCGCTAACCGATCTGGTCGTGGGCGCCTCGCTTTTTTTCCCGCCGATATTTAAAGCGGTACTGCTCGGCTTCTTTTTCTGGCTGCTGATTCACCCGCTGGTGCGCGGCTGGATCTACTCCGGCGATGTCTGGCATCCCACCCTGTTTGATCTCTCTCTGTTTGTGCTGTGCGTTACCGCCGCACTCTGGCTCATCGGTCACGGATAATCGATATGAAATTTAACGCGGTAAAATATTTCTCAACGCTGATTGTGTTTGCGCTGGCGCTGCTGGCTGCTGGCTGGCTGTGGAACTACTACATGCAGTCGCCCTGGACGCGTGACGGGAAAGTACGGGCGGAGCTGGTGGATATCACGCCCCAGGTGTCGGGCCGGATTACGCAACTAAAAGTCAAAGACAATCAGTTCGTGCATCAGGGCCAGCTGCTGTTAACGCTGGACCCGGTGCCATGGCAGATTGCGCTCGACAACGCTGCCGCTCAGCTCAGCAAAGCGCAGGCGGACCTGGCGAAAGCGCAGCACGAATATCACCGGCGCAGCAGCCTGCCGCGCAACATCATCTCCGCCGAGGATCTTGATGCGGCACGCTTAAGCGCGGAAGCCGCCGCCGCCAGTGCCAAAGCCGCGCAGGCGGAGCTGGAGCGGGCGCGCTGGAATCTGCAGCAAACGACGCTTACTGCACCGACTGATGGCTGGATCACGAATCTGACACTTCGTCCCGGCAACTATGCGACAGCGGGATCGCCCCTGTTTGCGCTGGTCGACAGCCACTCTTACTACGTCTTAGGCTATTTCGAAGAGACCAAGCTGCGCCATATTCACACAGGCGCGGCGGCGCAGGTGGTGCTTTACAGTAATGGCATGCAGCTGCAGGGCCAGGTGGACAGCATTGGCCGCGCTATCTATGACCAGAGCATTGAGACTGACAGCGGCCTGGTGCCCGATATCAAACCCAATGTGCCCTGGGTACGGCTGGCGCAGCGGGTGCCGGTGCGCATTCGTCTCGATACGCTACCGGTTGATGCCAATCTGGTGGCAGGCACCAGCTGCACCATCACCATCCAGCCATGAATGTTCAGTGGCTGGCCTGGGATCAACTGCCCTGGATTAAGGCGAATGCCGGTCAGTGGCGCTATGCGTTGCGGAATGCTATCGCGATGTGTCTGGCGCTGAGCATCGCCTATGGCCTGGATCTTGATGAACCTTACTGGGCAATGACTTCTGCTGCGGTAATCAGCTTTCCTACCGTTGGCGGCGCAATCAGTAAAAGTCTTGGCCGCATCGTTGGCAGTCTGCTTGGGGCGAGCGCCGCGCTGCTGATTGCCGGACATACCCTGAATGAACCCTGGCTGTTTACCTTTGCGATTGCCGGCTGGCTGGCGTTGTGCACTGGCATTGCAAACCACTACCAGAACAACGTTGCCTACGCCTTTTCGCTGGCGGGCTACACCGCCGCTATTATCGCCTTCAGCAGCGTCAATATCACTGATATCACCTCACTATGGACGATCGCCCAGGCACGCGTTTGTGAGGTGATCTCCGGTATTCTTTGCGCTGGATTGATGATGATGGTGCTGCCGAGCACCTCCGATGGCGAAACGCTGATTACCTCCCTGAAACAGATGCATGCGCGATTGCTGGAACATGCGGTGTTACTGCTGCAGCCCTCGACCAGCGACACCATTCGCACCGCACATGAAAACGTCATCAGCCAGATCCTGACCATGAACCTGCTGCGGATTCAGGCGTTCTGGAGCCACTACCGCTTTCGCCGACAGAACAACGTCCTGAACTATGTGCTGCACCAGCAGTTGCGACTCACCAGCGTGCTCTCCAGCCTGCGCCGCATGTTGCTGAACTGGCCCGACGCGCCAGAGGCGCTGTTTGAGGCGCTGCAGCAACTGCTGGCGGAGCTGGCGAAACCGGCGTGTGATAAATATCGTCTGGCGCAAATCCTGCGTAGCGTGACGCCTGCGGCAGAGGGGGACTACCGGCAGCGCGCCTTTTGTCAGCGGCTGCGCTACTTCTGCTGGATGTACCTCAACGTGCTGCGCTGGATCCGCCTGCTGGATCGCGCCGATGCCGATACCCGCTTTCAGCCGCCGCCGGTTCCGGCGCTGGCGCGTGACAGTGACAGTGCCGAAGCGGGCTGGAGCGCCCTGCGCACCTTCTGTGCGATTGTACTGGGCTGCGCCTTCTGGATTAATACGCAATGGTCTTCCGGGGCCTCGGCGCTTACCCTGACCGCTATTGCCTGCGTGCTCTATGCCTCTGCCCCTTCACCCGGCGGCAGCGTCACGCTGCTGCTGAAAACGCTGCTGTGGCTGTTTGCATTTAGTTTTGTGATGAAGTTTGGCCTGATGGTGCAGATCGGTCAGCTATGGCCGTTTTTACTGTTTCTGTTTCCGCTGCTGGTGACGCTGCAACTCTTCAAACTGCAGCAGAAACAGCGCGCCGGGATGTGGGGACAGTTCATCGTCTTTATGGGCTCGTTTATCGCGGTGACTAATCCGCCCACCTGGGATTATCAGGACTTTTTTAACGATAACATCGCCAAAGTCTGCGGAGTGCTGCTCGCCTGGCTGGCGTTTCAGATTTTGCGGCCCAGCTCCGATGCGCGACGCAGCCGGCGGCATATCCGGGCGCTGCGGCTGGCATTTCTCGATCAACTGCGGCAACGGCCACGGCTCAGCGAGAGCCGCTTTGAATCGCAGATTTACCATCGCATCAGCCAGCTCAGTCACAGCCGGGATGAGCAGGCGCGTGTCTGGTTACTGCGCTGGGGAGTGGTGCTGCTTAACTGCTCGCATATCGTCTGGCAGCTGCGTGAATGGCGCGCCGGTTCGGCAACGCTGATGGCGTTTCGCGATAACAGCCTGCAGAATTTGCAGCAGATTATCAGCAGCCGCGGCGTACGGCACATTTCGCTGGATCAGATGCTGACGGAACTGGAAGCGACGATTACCGCGTTACTGGCCCTGAAAAACAACGAGGCCAGCGAACTGGCGGGGATTATCTGGCGGTTACGCTGTTCACTGGCACAGCTGAAGCAGGCTGTGCCGGAGTGATTACTGGCAATACTGCTGCTGTTGCCGGTTAAAATCATCCTGCAGCTGTTGCAGCGTTTTATGGCCCTCAAAACGGGTTTTATCCATCTCGGTCATCGGTTCAATCACCAGCGCTTTCTCATCAGGTGAAAAGATAAAACGGCGTGTCAGTTCAGTGCCGGTGAAACTCTGACCATGAATGCCACCGCACACCATAGTCATGGTGCGGCGATAGATCGTGGTGTCAGTAAAATTGGTTTCAGTTGCGCTGCGAAAGACCTGATCGCATCCCTGCGCTTCCAGCTTGCGCACCATGTGGCGGCTGAGCCATTCACGACCTTTAGCAATCTTTTCACAGGTGACCCGCATCGGACTGGTATCAATGGTGCGCTGAAGCTCCCGTCCGGTTTCAGTGACCAGTTGCGTATCATTGGGTTTATCGCATCCCACCAGCAGCAGACACAGCAGTAATGCGCCCTTGAATTTCATTTTCCTGCTCCTTTCCCCATCACGCTTTCTTACCTGAATCAATATCATAGGGGGGAAATGTCAGGGATGGTATAACAATTCATAAACAGGCGGGATAAAAAAGGGCGGCTATCGCCTGCCGCCCGGAAATTCAGATAACGCCGCAGGCATAACGCGCTCCGCCGCCGCCCAGCGGGGCAGGATGATCGGCATGATTATCCCCGCCAGCATGCACCATCAGCGCTTTACCCTTGATCTCTTTCAACGACTTCAGCCGTGGTGCCAGTACCGGATAGGAGGCGTTGCCTTTCTCATCGACATAAATCGCGGGCAGGTCGCCCAGATGCCCTTCAGCATAGGGCCCCAGATGTTTGCCGCTGTTAGCCGGATCAAGGTGACCGCCTGCCGCACCGGCAGCGACCACTTTGCCTTCAGATTCGCCTGGCTCACAGCTGCCTTTAGCATGGACATGAAAACCGTGAATGCCCGGCTTCAGTCCCTGCAGTTCCGGCGTAAACTGCAGACCATACTGGGTCTCGTCAATCTTAACGGTGCCCAGCGATTTTCCTGTTCCTTCAGCGGTAACCTGATGGATTGTTACCTGCTCGCTGGCAGCCTGTGCTGAGCCGCAGGCAATTAGGGCAAAAAGCGCAACTGCTTTCATTTTCATGGTGACTCCATTTGTATCCCAGGGTTTGAGATAAGTCTGGCCGCTGTTGCACTATTTTGCCGAAGATTGACGCAGTTTTACGCTTCAGGGCACATCAAATCCCAGCGCCGCTTTTCGAATACGGAACCACTGCTGCCGGGACAGGGACAAATTCAGTGACCCGGCGGCTTCGCTGACCCGCGCCGCTTTGCCTGAACCAATGATGGGCAGCGGTTGCGACGGCAGCATCAGTATCCAGGCATAAACCACCTGTTCCAGACTGGTCGCACCGGTTTCCTGCCGCACCACCTCCAGTTCATTACGCAGTGGCTGGAAGTGAGGATCGTTAAACAGGCGTCCGCCGCCGAGACAGGACCAGGCCATCGGACGAATGCGCAGTTGCTGGCACTGATCCAGCGAACCATCCAGCAGCACGCTTTGCTGGACGGGTGAAATCTCCAGCTGATTCGTGACCAGCGAGAACGGCAAACGGGATTGCAGCAGTGAAAACTGGGATGGCGTGAAATTCGAGACGCCAAAATGCAGCACTTTGCCGCTTTGATGAAGTGCCATAAAGGCTTCGGCCACTTCATCGGCCGACATCAGCGGATCGGGGCGATGGATCAGCAGCAGGTCAAGACGATCGGTATGGAAATGACGCAGTGAGTTTTCAGCACTCTGCAGGATATGATTTTTGTCGGTAATGTAGTGCCCAATCTGATGTTCAGGCCGGGCGCGGGTAGCGATGCCGCACTTGGTCACAATCTGAAGCTGATCGCGCAGTCCGGGAGCCAGCTTCAGCGCCTCACCAAAAGCCGCCTCACATTGGTAGTCGCCGTAAATGTCCGCATGATCAACGGTAGTAATGCCGAGCCTCAGATGGTGCTCAATAAACGCAACCCGCTCCTGCGGCGACATGCCCCACTCCATCAGACGCCAGTACCCCATAACCAGCGGTGAAAAATCGGGGCCCTGTAAAGCGATGGCCTGCGGTTCTAACATGGCGTTCTCCCTGTTGCGCGTTGGCTGTAATTAATGTGTCAGAGAGTATAACGGAAAGCGGAAAGTCGTCAGAATAACTCCGGCTGTTGTGGCTCAGGTGGCTCCTCACCTTTCTGCTGCCGCTGCAGGCGCAGACGACGCTGCTGACAGAGACGAATGACCTCCCGCTTTTGCGCATCGCTGAAGCGCAGCCAGTTGAACCGCTCATCGCGGCTGCGTAAACATCCCAGGCAGTAGCCGCGCGCATCCGTCTGGCAGATGTCGCGACAGGGGCTGGGAACCGGGAAAAACTCAAGCTGCTCGGCCACCATGACTCCGGATTCACAGAATAAACAGTCCAGTAAAAAGCGTAGCCTGGTTGCGCAGGAATTAAGCCATGCCCCGTCAGAATTATCCTTTTCTTTAGCGGGTGCATGAACACTCTGTGCCAAATGCCCGGTGCCGCGTTGCATTAGACCAACCGGTCTACTACTCTCTCTGCCATGAATAAGACGCTACAACGCAATGAAACCCGCGAACACCTGCTCCAGACAGGTGAACAGCTCTGTCTGCAACGCGGCTTTACCGGAATGGGCCTTAGTGAACTGCTGACTCAGGCAGCGGTGCCGAAAGGGTCCTTCTACTATTACTTCCGATCTAAAGAAGCGTTTGGTGTGGCGTTACTGGAACGCTACTTTGTGCGTTACCTGCAGGATGTGGAGTTACAGCTCAACCAGACAGACGGCACGCCGCGTGAACGTCTGCTTAACCATTTTCGTGCTGCCGTTGAGCTGTTTGTGCAGCAGGGTCACATCGTTGGTTGTCTGGGCGTGAAAGTTTCTGCTGAGGTGTGCGATCTCTCTGAGCCGATGCGTGATGCACTGCAGCAGGGTGCAGCAAAGATTACCGCGCTTTATGCCCGGACGCTGATTGCCGCAGAGCAGCAGGAGTCGCTGAGCCTGCCGCAGCCCCCCGCGCAGATGGCTGAGTTGCTGTCGCTGCTGTGGCTGGGCGCCAGCCTGCAGAGCAAAATTTCCCGCGAGGCGCAGCCACTGCGTCTGGCACTGAGTACCATCGAACAGTGGCTTAAAAGCCACTGATTTTTAAAAAACGTGTTTGTAGACGACTGGTCTACTAATCAGGAGCTATTATGGCGAGTACCCAGCTGTTTCATCCGCTGAAAGTTGGCGCAATTACCGTCCCAAACCGCGTATTTATGGCACCGCTGACCCGTCTGCGCAGCATTGAGCCAGGCGACATCCCTACCCCGATGATGGCGGAGTATTACCGTCAGCGCGCCAGCGCCGGTCTGATCATCACCGAAGCAACCCAGATTTCTTTCCAGGCAAAAGGCTATGCCGGTGCGCCAGGCCTGCATACTCAGCCACAGATTGCCGCATGGAAAGTGATTAACGAAGGTGTCCATCAGGCGGGCGGTCACACCGCAGTACAGTTATGGCACACCGGCCGTATCTCGCATAACAGCGTGCAGCCGGAAGGCAAAGCACCGGTCGCGCCATCAGCCATTGCTGCGGGTACGCGTACGTCACTGCGTGCTGAAGATGGCAGCGTCTATCGCGAAGACACGTCTGTACCGCGCGAACTGACCGTGCCTGAGATCCAACAGATCGTAGCCGATTTTGGTCAGGCTGCGGCGAACGCACGTGAAGCAGACTTCGACCTGCTTGAGCTGCACTCCGCACATGGCTATCTGATGCATCAGTTCCTGGCGCCGGGTTCAAACCAGCGTACTGACGAATATGGCGGCAGCATCGAAAAACGCGGTCGCTTTGCGCTGGAAGTGGTCGATGCGGTGATCGCTAACTGGTCAGCCGATCGTATTGGTATCCGCGTCTCGCCTATCGGCAGCTTCCAGAATCTGGACAACGGTCCGGACGAAGAAGAAGCGGCGCTGTGGTACATCGGCGAGCTGGCAAAACGCAACATCGCCTATCTGCATCTCTCAGAGCCAGACTGGGCCGGTGGTCAGCCTTACACCGACGCATTCCGTCAGAAAGTGCGTGATCTCTTCCCGGGTGCCATCATTGGTGCCGGTGCCTACACCGTTGAGAAAGCAGATGATCTGATTGGTCGCGGTCTAATCGATGCGGTTGCGTTTGGTCGTGATTACATTGCTAACCCGGATCTGGTTGAGCGTCTCCAGCAGGATGCCCCACTCAACCCACAGCGTCCGGAAAGCTTCTACGGCGGCGGCGCGGAAGGTTATATCGACTACCCGACGCTGTAATCTGTTTGGGCTGCCGTCCGGGACGATGACGGCAGCCATTATTCAATGGCGATTTTCGTCGCTATACTTAGCGCCTGGGTCATCCGGCGATGGCGTTTTATTTAAAAGAGGATGTTATGCGTTTACTTCATACCATGCTGCGCGTTGGCGATCTGCAACGTTCAATCGATTTCTACACCCGTGTGCTGGGCATGCGCGTGCTGCGTCAGAGTGAAAACACCGAATATAAATATACCCTGGCATTCGTGGGCTACACCGACGAAAGCGAAGGTGCGGTGATCGAGCTGACCTACAACTGGGGCGTTGATAAATATGACCTCGGTAATGCTTATGGTCATATCGCGCTGGGCGTCGATGACGCAGCAGCAGCCTGCGAACGTATCCGCAAAGATGGCGGCAATGTGACCCGTGAAGCGGGCCCGGTCAAAGGCGGCTCCACCATTATTGCCTTTGTTGAAGATCCCGATGGCTACAAAATCGAACTGATCGAAAACAAAGATGCCGGTAACGGCCTGGGCAACTAAACCTGCCTCTCAGCCTGCCTGATCAGGTGGGCTGAATCCCCTTCTCTGCGCTTCATCTGCTGCACCCGGCCCTGTTTTTTGCCATAATACGCGCTGCCCTTTTTCTGCAACGAGATCCTGATGTCTGAATCGAATTCCCCTAATGCACTCAATCAACGTTTCCGTGGCTTCTATCCGGTGGTGATCGACGTTGAAACCGCGGGTTTCAATGCGCAAACCGATGCGTTACTGGAGATTGCCGCTATCACGCTGAAAATGGATGAAGAGGGATGGATTCAGATTGATCAGACGCTGCATTTCAACGTCGAACCCTTTGTCGGCTCGCTTTTGCATCCGGAAGCGCTGGCCTTTACCGGTATCGATCCGAGTAATCCGCTGCGCGGCGCAGTCAGTGAATATGAAGCACTGCATGCCATTTTCAAAATGGTCCGCAAGGGCATTAAAGACAGCGGCTGCAATCGCGCCATTATGGTGGCGCACAATGCCACGTTTGATCTGAATTTCATGTCGGCGGCAGCAGAACGTGCCAGCCTGAAGCGCAACCCGTTTCACCCGTTTGCCACCTTTGATACTGCGGCCCTGAGCGGACTGGTGCTGGGTCAGACGGTGCTGGCGAAAGCCTGTATTGCGGCGGGAATGGAGTTTGACAGTACGCAGGCGCATTCTGCGCTCTATGACACTCAGCAGACAGCGACACTGTTCTGCGAGCTGGTAAACCGCTGGAAACGGTTAGGCGGCTGGCCACTGCCCTTCGCCGAGGGCGACGCAGACGCCTGCGCCTCCGCATAAGGGATGCCACAATGAAAAAGGCCGACATGATGTCGGCCTTTTTTTATTCTGCTTCTTTAAACTTTTCTGCAGTCTCTTTGATCAGTGTCTGCAGCTCACCACGTTGTAACATCTCAACGATGATATCGCATCCACCAACCAGCTCACCATCGACCCACAGCTGCGGAAAGGTCGGCCAGTTAGCGAATTTCGGCATCTCGGCACGAATGTCCGGGTTCTGCAGAATATCCACGTAAGCAAAACGCTCACCGCAGGCTGACAGCGCCTGCACCGCCTGTGCAGAGAAACCGCAGCTTGGCAGTTTCGGGGAACCTTTCATGTACAGCAGGATCGGGTTTTCTGCGATCTGGCGCTGAATTTTTTCTACAGTACTCATAATTGCCTTCCTTAATTCGTTACTTCGTGTTTGTTTATTGTAGCGACTTCGCAGCGTGACTGAAAACGAGATTTTACCGCTGTCCGATTAAATCGCCATCATTGTTAAGTTCCGCCTCGGGACGCCTGAATGCCTGATTATTAACAGCTGGTAACAGTTTAATAATTCGTAATAATTTCGTTGAGATAAGATGCTGAAAATGTTCATTTTCAGCGCGATTGCATGGGTTGCAAAGATTAATATTAAAAGGCATTACAGTTTTTAAAAGAACTGGACTAGAATGGCCTGGGCACTGATCCTGGATCAGATTAATCTCAACTTTGTCGCGGTGCGTAGTGGCCCTGACAACTTAACTAATCAACGGACTATGCGTTTAATCATTACGCTTTTCATGCTGGCCTTTGCGCAACTGTTTTTCAACGTCGCTGCTGCTTCCCCGCACACGCCGGTGAACGTCAGTACGCATAAAGCAGAAAAAAAGAGTGCGCGCGATGATGAGCGCCGCAAGCGTCGCCAGGTAAAAACGGTGACCAAAAAAACTCGCCTCAGCCCTGTTCAAAAACTCAAAACGAAAAAACAGAAAAAAGTCGAACTCACTGCTAAACAGACGCCTGCTAAGAAGACCTCGCTTAAAACCGCCCGTATCAGCAAAAGCAAAGAAAAAAATAAAGAAAAAAAACGCTATGGTCATCAGCGCCTGCTGAAAACCGCTGAGGTCACCACCAGCGAACCTGGCACGATTAAAATGAGCAAATCACACCGTCAGCGCTACCAGAAAGCGCGAGAAACCGCGATGACGAAGCTGATGGGACAGCTGGGTAAACCGTATCAGTGGGGCGGCACCTCACCACATACTGGTTTCGATTGCAGCGGTCTGGTCTGGTATGCCTATAAAGATCTGGTGAAGTTTAAGATCCCGCGTACCGCTAACGAGATGTATCACCTGCGTGACGCAGCACCGATTAAGCGTGAATCGCTGGAGAAAGGCGATCTGGTCTTCTTCCGCATTAACGGTCGCGGTACGGCGGACCACGTCGGCGTTTACCTGGGCGATGGCAAGTTTATTCAGTCGCCACGTACCGGCAAAGATATTCAGATCAGTGCATTAGGCGAAGATTACTGGCAGCGCCACTATATTGGTGCCCGTCGGGTGATGACGCCGAAAACCATTCGCTGAGCAGCACTACAGTCCGAAAAAAGCCGGGATTATCCCGGCTTTTTTTATTAGTGCAGAATGGCGGTAAAACTGAAAGCCACAATCATCAGCAGACAGCCGACAGTGGTCATTAACGCCAGTTTAAGATCGGTACTCATTGTTTGCTCCTTAGTCACACACTTTGTAGGGATATGGCATTTTCCCACAGGGTCCGGTAAAAATCTCGTTTTATCCGTTCAGCCTTGTTAGAATCTCGCCTTTGTTGCGCAACGCGTGCAACCCTGATTCCGTTTGCGCATCTTTTGAGGCGTTTTTTCTCCGCCAGAAGCCTGTTTACCGGCCAGAAAAGCCGCATTTTTGCGGAAAAAACCCTGAGCAGACGCAAACGTTTAACATTACGCTTATCATAGAGTTAGGTAAGCACTGGAGTCCGATTTTCATGGCAACAATTAAAGATGTGGCGAAACGCGCTGGCGTCTCAACGACCACCGTTTCGCACGTCATCAATAAAACCCGCTTTGTCGCTGAAGAGACGCGCGAGGCGGTCTGGCAGGCAATTAAAGAATTGCACTACTCGCCGAGCGCTGTAGCACGCAGTCTGAAAGTAAACCACACCAAGACGCTGGGTCTGCTTGCCACCTCCAGCGAAGCGCCCTATTTCGCTGAAATTATTGAGGCGGTTGAAAATCACTGTTTTGATAAAGGCTATACGCTGATTCTGGGTAATGCGCATAACGACCTGCAAAAACAGCGCGCCTACCTCAGCATGATGGCGCAGAAGCGTGTCGATGGCCTGCTGGTGATGTGCTCTGAGTATCCGGACGATCTGCTGCAGATGCTGGAAGAGAACCGCAATATCCCGATGGTGGTGATGGACTGGGGCGAATCGCGCGCCGACTTTACCGATACGGTTCTCGATAATGCCTTCCAGGGCGGCTATCTGGCGGGACGCTATCTGATTGAACGCGGACACCGCGATATCGGTGCCATTCCGGGTCAGATGGAGCGCAATACCGGCGGCGGACGCCATGCCGGTTTCCTGAAGGCACTGGAAGAAGCGGGAATTCAGCCGCGCGCGGAATGGATTGTGCAGGGTGACTTTGAGCCAGAGTCGGGTTATCAGGCGATGCAGCAGATCCTGTCGCAAAAGCAGCGCCCGACCGCCGTCTTCTGCGGCGGCGACATCATGGCGATGGGGGCCATTTGCGCCGCCGACGAGATGGGTCTGCGCGTGCCGCAGGATATTTCGGTAATCGGTTATGACAATGTGCGCAACGCACGCTATTTCGCCCCTGCCCTGACCACGGTGCATCAGCCTAAAGCCCAGTTGGGTGAGAAGGCGCTGGATATGCTGCTCGACCGCATCACCAGTAAGCGCGAAGTGTCACAAACGATTGAAGTCCATCCGACGCTGATTGAGCGCCGTTCAGTGACCGATGGTCCGTTCCGCGACTATCGCCGCTAATCCTCGCTTAACCACTCCTGATTAAGCGTTTGCGCATCACCCAGATAGCTGAGCAACCAGCCTGTCGCCGGTGATGCGCGATCCTCGGCCCAGCTAACGCAGCAGGGGCTGTCCGGAAATGCTACCGGAAGCGTTAGCTCCACCAGCTCGCCACTGTCGAGCAGTGGCCTGGCCAGATGCCCCGGCACCATCGCCACGCACAAGCCCGCCTGCACGCATTCCAGTCCGGTTTGCCACTCCGGCACCACCAGCCTGCGCTGGTTATCCAGCGTCCATGTCATACGACGCGGCAGTGCGCGTGATGTATCTTCCAGCACCAGGGACGGCCAGCTACGCAGCGTGTCGTCATCTATCTGGCTCGCCTGCGTCAGCGGATGATCGGGCGCGACCACGCAGCGCCAGTTGAGCGTACCCATATCGCGAAACGCAAACCGTCCGCCCACCGGAATTGCCTGGGTGGCCCCAATCGCAACTTCTACCCGGCCATCGGCCAGCGCATCCCAGACACCATTAAAAACTTCATAGCTGATGATCAGCTCCATATCGGGGAAGTGGCGATAGAAATCTTTGACCAGCTGCCGGGTGCGCTGAGGTTTGGCGATACGGTCAACGGCAATGCTGAGCTGCCCGCGCCAGCCATTGGCCAGCTGCTGACACTGCCGCCGTGTAGCAAGCATTTTTTTGATGACGCTGCGCCCTTCCCGGACAAAATGTTCGCCTGCTGGCGTCAGCACCACTTCACGATGCTGGCGTTCGAACAGCGGCACCGCCAGCCAGTTTTCCAGCTGACGCACTGTATAGCTGATGGCAGAAGGTACCCGATGCAGCTCCTGCGCGGCTGCGCTGAAGCTGCCCCCTCGGGCAACCGCGTCAACGACCTCTAATGCATATTCTGACCACATAATCTGCCTTCAAAAATTTTAACAGCAACCGGCAAATATTACCGTTTCACAGCGGCAAACGCACCTTTTACACTCTGCCGCGTTTATCCTGCAAAAATGAGAATGAGATGCTGTCGAATAAAGGATTTATGCCCTATCTTGCCCTGCTGAGCATGCTCGGATTTTTAGCCACTGACATGTATCTGCCCGCCTTTGGTGCGATGCAGCACACCTTTAATACCTCGCCCGGCCTGATTAGCGCCAGTATGAGCCTCTTTCTGGGAGGCTTTGCCGTGGGTCAGCTTTTCTGGGGACCGCTCTCCGACCGCATCGGCCGTAAGCCGGTGCTGCTGGCCGGACTGACCCTGTTTGGCGTCGGCTGTGCGGGCATGCTGTGGGTGAATGATATTACTCTGATGCTGGCGCTGCGCTTTGTGCAGGCCATTGGCGTCTGTGCTGCCGCCGTGAGCTGGCAGGCATTGGTGGTGGATCGCTACCCCGCCGCGCGCGCCAACAAAGTCTTTGCAACGATTATGCCGCTGGTTGCGCTCTCCCCGGCGCTGGCCCCGTTGCTGGGTGCCTGGCTGATCGGTCACTTCCACTGGCGTTCGATTTTTCTGGTGCTGACACTGATTGCGGTGGCGTTGATTCTGACCACCCTGCGTCTGCCCACAGTACGCCCGGAAGCACGCGAAAAAGGAGCACAGCCCGGCTTTCTCACCCTGCTGAAATCCCGGGTCTACAGCGGCAACGTGCTGATCTACTCTGCCTGTTCTGCCAGCTTCTTTGCCTGGCTGACCGGATCGCCGTTCATTCTGGCGGATCTGGGTCTCTCGCCCGCCGATATCGGCCTGAGTTATGTACCCCAGACCCTCGCCTTTTTAATCGGTGGATTTGGCTGTCGCGCCCTGCTCAACCGCTTTAACGGCGCACAGCTGCTCCCCTGGCTGTTAGGCGTCTACAGCCTGAGCATTCTGGCGCTGTTTGCTGTTGCACTTGCAGGCAACAGTACGCTGGTGAGCCTGATGGTGCCGTTCTGTGGGATGGCGCTGGCTAACGGCGCAATTTATCCGATTGTGGTTTCCAGTGCGCTGACGCCCTTCCCGCACGCCACCGGTAAAGCGGCCGCATTGCAGAACACCTTACAACTCGGACTCTGCTTCGCTGCAAGCCTGGCAGTCTCTGCCGGATTAACCCAGGCGCTGTTTACCACTACGCTGATAATGACGGTAACGATTCTGCTGGCGCTACTCGGTTACGCCATGCAGCGTACCGCAAGCGCACAATCTGTTGTTGCCTCTCCGCAACCTGCCTGCCAGGATAACCAGTGACACATTGACTTTTTCGTTAGCATCCTAACAATAAGTCATTGAATATTGACCCGCGTGAGAATATACTCATTCGGGTCAACAAACCTGTAATAAATCAATAATATACTAACGTAATAATCTGATTGGCACCCTGTTGCCGGGACGGTATTCGCGCGCGTTATTCTTAGCCTGACCGACCTGCTGCAGGCTATTCCAGTCCTCTGTATCACACAGTCAACCGGTGTGCGGAATCATCCGTACCGTTTCTCAATGCCTGACAAAATTGACTACTCTTTGTTCAGGTTCAGATTGGACAGGTGGTGGAAAAGCTATGAGTTCATCTTATGCAGAAGCAGTGAGCCCTGAAGAAAACCATTGGTATCGCATCGTCCACGAAATGCTGGAAAAAGCGGATATTGAAATTAATGGTTCACGTCCCTGGGATATTCATATTAATCATCCCGGCTTTTTTAAGCGCGTTCTGCAGGAAGGATCGCTTGGGCTCGGTGAGAGCTACATGGATGGGTGGTGGGAGTGCGACCGGCTGGATATTTTCTTCCATCAGGTGCTTAAACATAAACTCGATCAGCAACTCCCGCATCACTTTAAAGATACGCTGCGCATCGCCGCTGCCCGCTTAACCAATCTGCAGTCGAAAAAGCGGGCCTGGATTGTCGGTAAAGAGCATTACGACCTGGGTAACGATCTCTTTTCACTGATGCTTGACCCCTATATGCAATATTCCTGTGGCTACTGGAAAGAGGCCACGACCCTGGCGACGGCGCAGGAAGCCAAGCTGGATATGATTTGCCGTAAATTAGCGCTGGAACCGGGAATGTCGCTGCTGGATATCGGCTGTGGCTGGGGCGGACTCGCGGAATTTGCCGCATGTCATTATGGCGTTAAAGTGCATGGCGTGACGATTTCCGCCGAACAACAGAAACTGGCGCAGCAGCGCTGTAGCGGATTAGATGTCACGATTCTGTTGCAGGATTATCGCGATCTGAATGAGCAGTTTGATCGCATCGTTTCAGTAGGCATGTTCGAGCATGTCGGGCCAAAGAATTACGCCACCTATTTTGATGTGGTTGATCGTAATTTAAAACCTGACGGTATTTTCCTTCTTCACACCATTGGCGCGATTAAAACCGATATGAGCGTCGATCCCTGGATTGACAAATATATCTTCCCTAACGGCTGCCTGCCTTCAGTGCGTCACGTGGCGGATGCCAGCGAGCCGCATTTTATTCTGGAAGACTGGCATAACTTCGGGGCCGATTACGACAAAACGTTGATGGCCTGGCATGAGCGCTTTTTGCAGGCCTGGCCGGCGCTGGCCGACAACTATGGCGAACGCTTTAAGCGAATGTTCTCCTATTATCTCAATGCCTGTGCCGGTGCCTTCCGGGCGCGCGATATTCAGCTGTGGCAGATTGTGTTCAGCCGCGGTGTTGAGGGTGGATTACGGGTGGCGCGATAGGGAGTATAAAAGCTGGTAATTACGAAGGCGCTTTCCCGGCCGAAGACCTGAAAAGAAAGGTCTGTTTTGCTTTAACAGGGAGCGTTGCGCACGAAACGGGGTCAGATTGGAAAGTCGCAAAACCCGTCATCCCTGACATGTTCGGCCCGCGCGATTATGCACCTCATCCCTGAGGTGCGCCCGTTAACGGGCCAACACGTTGCGTTGTTCAAAAACGCCTGGCGTTTTTGTCCATAGCGCGAGACGCTTTCCTCTTCTGACCTGATTCCCTGCGCCCTGAACTTTTATAATGCTGACAGATTAAAACCGATTTGGCTGCCTGCAGCGCTTACACGCCTTTTATTCATTCTCGGAGGCTGGATGGCCGGTCAGCATGCTCATTGCCGCCGCGGCATCGCGCTGTGCTAACACCCGCTCAACGGTCTCTACGATTGCCTGCGTGTGCGGATCGATCTCAATATTGACCCGGTCGCCAAACGTCTTCGCGCCCAGAGTGGTGCGCTCCAGCGTTTCCGGGATCAGATAGACACAGAATTTAGTCTTTGTCACATCGCCTACCGTCAGGCTGATGCCGTCGATACCGACAAAACCTTTATGCAGGATATATTTCATCTGCATTGGATCCTGGATTTTAAACCAGACTTCGCGATTGTGTTCTGACTGGATAATCTTGCAGATTTCAGCGGTGGTCATAATATGACCTGACATCAGATGACCGCCTATTTCATCGCTGAATTTCGCTGCACGCTCAATATTAACCACATCGCCCTGACGTAAATCGCCAAGGTTAGTGACCCGCAGCGTCTCTTTAATTAAATCAAAACTGACGCAATCGCCTTCAATGGCCGTTACGGTTAAACAGCAACCGTTATGGGCAACAGATGCGCCCAGCGCCAGGCCCGGTAAGAGCTCTTCCGGCAGTCGGACAGTGTGGGTACGAAACAGTTCTTTTTCTTCAATGGACACGATTTCTGCGGTGCCCTGCACAATACCGGTAAACATAGTCTTTGCCTCTGCGAAGTTTACGCTAGTTTATCACAGCTCCGGTAGGCTGTTAGAATTCAGCCCGCGCCGCCTCTGTAATCTGTGGCAAAACGCATTGTGTGACAAAGATTGGCGAATTCTGTTACCCCGGTTACACTGGTTCGCGCTATTCCCAAGGGCTTTTCTGCCCTTTTAATTCATTTAATAAGTCAGGTGTTAACGTGCAGAAGTATTTAACAGAAGCGCGTCAATTGCTGGCCCTTGCGATTCCGGTCATCCTTGCTCAGGTGGCCCAAACCGCAATGGGATTTGTGGATACCATTATGGCCGGCGCAGTCAGCGCCACGGATATGGCCGCCGTTGCTGTCGGCACCTCTGTCTGGCTTCCGGCCATCCTGTTTGGTCATGGTCTTCTGCTTGCATTGACGCCCACCGTTGCGCAACTCAACGGTTCAGGCCGCCGCGAACGCATCGGCGAACAGATCCGCCAGGGCTACTGGCTCGCCTTTTTTGTCTCACTGCTGATTATGGTGCTGCTGTGGCACGCCGGTTATCTTATCCGGGCGATGCATGACATCGATCCCGCGCTGGCGCTTAAAGCCGAGGGCTATCTGCATGCCCTGCTGTTCGGCGCGCCAGGCTATCTCTTCTTTCAGGTGCTGCGTAATCAGTGCGAGGGGCTGTCGAAAACCAAACCCGGCATGGTGCTGGGCTTTCTGGGCCTGATGTTTAACATCCCGCTGAACTATGTCTTTATCTACGGCCACTTCGGCATGCCCGCGTTGGGCGGTGTCGGCTGCGGCGTGGCAACGGCATCGGTCTACTGGGTGATGTTTATCTGCATGCGCTTCTGGGTGCGCCGGATGGGCAGCATGCGCGATATCCGTATGGAGAGCCACTGGTCGCCGCCTTCGCGTCCGATTCTGAGCCGTCTCATGACGCTGGGATTGCCGGTGGCACTGGCGCTGTTCTTTGAGGTCACGCTATTTGCCGTTGTGGCCCTGCTGGTTTCACCACTGGGGATCGTGAATGTGGCCGGTCACCAGATCGCGCTGAACTTCAGTTCACTGATGTTTGTATTACCGCTGTCGCTGGGCGTCGCAACCACCATCCGCGTCGGCTATCGTCTGGGTCAGGGTTCTACCGAGCAGGCAAAAGTCGCCGCCTGGACCGCTCAGGGTGTGGGCATCAGCATGGCAGCGCTGACCGCGATTTTTACCGTGACGTTTCGTCACCAGATTGCCCTGCTCTATAACGACAACCCTGAAGTGGTCACACTGGCGGCGCAGTTGATGCTGCTGGCAGCGATTTATCAGTTCTCGGACTCGATACAGGTGATTGGCAGCGGGATCCTGCGTGGGTATAAAGACACAAGGTCCATTTTCTTTATTACCTTTATCGCTTACTGGCTGCTGGGACTGCCCGCCGGGTATCTGCTGGCGCTGACTGACTGGCTGGTGCCCCGGATGGGGCCAGCAGGCTTCTGGTGCGGCTTTATTATCGGTCTGACCTCGGCGGCAGTCATGATGATCTGGCGCATCAGACGCTTACAGCGGTCACCTGCGGAAATCATTCTGGCGCGCGCGGCGCGATAACCGTAAAAGCGGGTTAATTATGGCCCGCGATGACGAAAAAAACGACGGTTAGCACAGTTGCTGCTCAGTCATGGCGAAAAAACTATTTTCCCCTTGCCAGGCTTCTGCGCTGCCGTTAATATTCGTCCCCGCTGTCGCCCTGACAGCATGTTGCGCTCTTAGCTCAGTTGGTTAGAGCACCACCTTGACATGGTGGGGGTCGATGGTTCGAGTCCATTAGAGCGCACCAAGTGCGTCCGTAGCTCAGTTGGTTAGAGCACCACCTTGACATGGTGGGGGTCGGTGGTTCGAGTCCACTCGGACGCACCAATATTCAGTATGCGCTCTTAGCTCAGTTGGTTAGAGCACCACCTTGACATGGTGGGGGTCGATGGTTCGAGTCCATTAGAGCGCACCACTTTCAGAATTTCTTCAGCTTGCGCAACTCTCCCTTTTATTGATCTGCATCGCTCCCCCCTCTGCTTTTTGATTGGTTTTCGCATACTTAGCGTCTATACTGTCCCGCGTTGCTTACTTGAAAGGTTTCAGCGATCACGTGCTTACTGCGATAACTCAAATGATTTGCGCAACAACAGCGTGGTGGTTACCAACCGTAACCACACAACTTCCCTGCACGCCTGGCCTTCGTCACCTATTCTTACTCAGTACTGCCCATTTCAGTCTCAATCAGAATTTTCACTTCGATGCGCTGCCATCGGATTTCGCCCTTATTCATCCATCACAACTTACAGAAAATCCGTCATGAAAAAGACTAAAATCGTTTGTACAATCGGCCCGAAAACCGAATCCGAAGAGATGCTGACTCAACTGCTTGAAGCGGGCATGAATGTTATGCGTCTTAACTTCTCTCACGGCGACTACGCTGAGCATGGTCAACGCATAACTAATATGCGTGCCGTCATGCAAAAAACCGGTCGTCAGGCGGCTATCCTGCTGGACACCAAAGGCCCTGAAATCCGCACCATGAAGCTGGAAGGCGGCAACGATGCGGTGCTAAAAGCTGGCCAGACCTTTACCTTCACTACCGACCAGAGTGTGATCGGCAACAGCGAACGCGTTGCGGTGACCTACCCGGGTTTCACAGCCGACCTGAAAATTGGTAACACCGTGCTGGTCGACGATGGACTGATTGGCATGGAAGTGACCGAAGTCACTGAAAATACCGTCGTGTGCAAAGTCCTGAACAATGGCGATCTTGGTGAGAACAAAGGCGTTAACCTGCCGGGCGTCTCCATCCAGCTGCCTGCTCTGGCTGAAAAAGACAAGCGCGACCTGATTTTTGGTTGTGAGCAGGGCGTAGATTTTGTCGCCGCCTCTTTCATCCGCAAGCGTTCAGACGTCCTGGAAATTCGTGAGCACCTGAAACAGCACGGCGGCGAGCATATCCAGATCATCTCTAAAATCGAAAACCAGGAAGGCCTGAATAACTTCGACGAAATTCTCGAAGCGTCAGACGGCATCATGGTTGCGCGTGGTGACCTGGGTGTTGAGATCCCGGTCGAAGAAGTGATCTTCGCGCAGAAGATGATGATCAAAAAATGTAATAAAGCACGCAAAGTTGTTATCACCGCGACGCAGATGCTTGATTCCATGATCAAGAACCCGCGCCCTACCCGTGCAGAAGCCGGTGACGTAGCGAACGCCATCCTCGACGGTACCGATGCAGTCATGCTGTCCGGTGAGAGCGCTAAGGGTCGTTATCCGCTGGAGTCGGTCACCATCATGGCGACCATCTGTGAGCGTACCGACCGCGTCATGAAGTCACGCATCGACAGCCAGAACGATACCCGCAAGCTGCGTATCACTGAAGCAGTCTGCCGTGGTGCGGTAGAGACGGCTGAGAAGCTGGAAGCGCCACTGATTGTGGTCGCGACCGAAGGTGGTAAGTCTGCTAAAGCCGTACGTAAATATTTCCCGAACGCCACCATTCTGGCACTGACCACCAATCAGACCACCGCACGTCAGCTGATCCTGAGCAAAGGGATTGAGACCCGTCTGGTCACTGAAATCGCCTCAACCGATGATTTCTATCGTCTGGGTAAAGAAGCCGCGCTGGAAAGTGGTTATGGACAGAAAGGTGATGTTGTGGTGCTGGTGTCAGGTGCATTAGTACCAAGCGGAACTACCAACACCGCCTCTGTACACGTACTGTAAAACTCTTTTTTGCCATTATTTTAAAGCGCCTTAATGAGGCGCTTTTTTTATTTCTACTTAAACCAAATCCCGGAAAATTCCAATCGAAAATAACTATTCAAATACTCTTAATATTAAGGTTAACCCGATTAAATCTCTCTGTTTTCGCTAAATTTTTTTATCATATTCTGGGATTCGCTGCTTCTTTGAGCGAACGATCAAATTTAAGCATCTTCTCATCAAAAATTTATTCTCAACTTAAAAAGCTTTGTGTAATACTTGTAACGCTACATGGAGATTAACTCAATCTAGAGGGTATAAATAATGAATCGTACTAAACTGGTACTGGGCGCGGTAGTTCTGGCTTCAACTATGCTGGCTGGTTGCTCAAGCAACGCTAAAATCGACCAGCTGTCTTCAGACGTTCAGACTCTGAACGCTAAAGTTGACCAGCTGAGCAACGACGTGAACGCAGTGCGTTCAGACGTTCAGGCTGCTAAAGATGACGCAGCTCGCGCTAACCAGCGTCTGGACAACCAGGCTCACTCTTACCGTAAGTAAGAGTTCTGGTTTAAAAATGGCGCCTTTATGGCGCCATTTTTTTTGCTCCGAATTCAGTGCCCTCCACAGACACTTATCCAGTCAGGGTTGAACCGCGTTACCCTCAGCCTGTGTCACCGGGCTATCAGCCCCCACAGATGCACTCTCCAGCCCCGCAGGCGGCACGGTATCACTTTGCACCGGCTCGCCACTGCTGACCAGTACAGGCATGCCTGAGCGTCGCGTTAAGCTGGCTTTAATCAGCGCGCTATCACTCTTAGCACTCTTCATGAATTTCTTCAGGTCACTGCCAATCGCAATGGGCATGGTCTGTGGATCGTCTTTATCGTTACGCGACAGCGGCTGATGCACTTCCACGTAGCGTTTTCCATCCGGCTCCACCGCGTACTTAACCGGCTGATTGATGATCTGAACACGCGTGCCTTTGGGGACGGCGTTGAACAGCGCTTCTATATCCTCTGAACGCAGACGGATACAGCCTGAACTGACCCGCATGCCGATGCCAAACTTCGCATTGGTGCCGTGGATCAGATACTGGCCGGTACCCCGTGCCAGACGCATGGCGAACTGTCCCATTGGATTATCCGGTCCGGCTGGTACCACGCCAGGCAATGTAATGCCCTCTCTGGCGTAGCGCTTGCGAATGTTAGCCGTGGGGGTCCAGGTCGGATTCGGGATTTTCTGGCTGATCTGGGTCACCATGACCGGCGTTGCCGCACCCAATTGGCCAATGCCGATGGGATAGACGATAACCTTATCTTCCCCTTTGGGATAGTAGTAGAGACGCAGCTCGGCCAGATTCACCACAATCCCTTCGCGTGGCGTGTCGGGCAGGATCATCTGCAGCGGTACCGTCAGTTGGGTACCCGCTTTGGGCAGCCAGGGATCGGTGCCGGGATTCGCCTCCAGCATGCCCAGCAGCCCGACCTGGTAGCGGGCTGCAATGGCTTCCAGTGGTTGTTTATCATCAGGAACCTGAGTCAGAACGTTTTCGCCAATCAGGCGACTGTCAGGCGGTGGCAGCGGGTATTCGGTGGCGAATGCGGGTGCAGAGAGCCCAAAGCAGGTCAGCAGCAATGCACCGGCTAAACGTAAAGCAGGTTTCATGCAATTTTCTCGTCAGATAAAAAAACAGACGCCGGATGGCGTCTGTCGAGTGTAACTTAGCTGAGGTTCTGAGCGGTATGGCGAATAGACCGAATCATCGCCTCCAGCCCCTGCGATCGGGTGGGCGTCAGGTGCTGCACCAGTGCCAGTTCGCCAAACCAGTGGCGCACATCCAGCGCCAGAATTTCAGCGGGTGGCAGGTTCTGATAGAGACTAAATACAATAGCAATCAAACCTTTAACAATAGCAGCGTCACTGTCACCTTCAAATGCGATGGAACCATCGGCCTGCGGGGTCATTCTAATCCACACCTGACTCTGGCAACCCGAAATCGCGTTTTCCGGCTGGTGTAACGTTTCAGAAGATTCCGGAAGCTTTGAACCCAGTTCGATAATGTAGAGGTACTTCTCTTCCCAGTTAGCGCAACGGTTGAAGTTGCGAACCAGTTTCTCTTTTTCAGGCAAATTTGCCATCAGTGACTCCGTTAAAACTGTTCAGCCGCCCAGCAGACGATGAATGCGTGCCAAACCAGCAGCCAGACGATCCACTTCCTCTTCACTGTTATAGAAGGTGAAGGAAGCACGGCACATCGCCGGGACATTGTAGTGCTGCATCAGTGGCATCGCACAGTGATGTCCGGTGCGGATGGCAATACCGTATTGATCCAGGAAACTGCCGACATCGAAAGCATGATGTTTGCCCAGGTTAAAGGCAATAACACCGGCACGAGACTGCGGGCCATAGATCTGAATATCCGGAACGGTGCCCAGCTTATCGAGCGCGTAATTCATCAATGCCGTCTCACGCTGATGAATGGTATCCAGTCCCAGCGCCTGCACATAGGCCATCGCCGCGCCAAAGCCGATAATGCCGCCGGTGTTCGGTGTACCTGCTTCAAAACGCCACGGCGCACTGTTCCAGGTGGTGCCGGTGGGCAGCAGAACCTGACCGATCATCGAACCGCCGCCTTCCCACGGTGGCATCTCATCCAGCAGTGCTTTGCGCCCATAGAGAATACCGACGCCATTCGGACCATAGAGTTTATGGCTGGAGAAGACGTAGAAGTCGCAGCCGATATCCTGCACATCCACTTTGTCATGCATCACGGCCTGCGCGCCATCCACCAGCGTAATCACGCCAGCGGCTTTTGCCTGGGCCACGATGGCTTTAACCGGGTTAACGGTGCCGAGCACGTTAGAAACGTGCGTGACCGCCAGCAGGCGCGTGCGGCTGTCTATCAGCCCCGCCAGCTGCTCCAGCGCCAGCTCACCGTTGTCATTTAATGGCAGAACACGCACTTCTGCACCGGTACGCTGTGCCAGCATCTGCCACGGCACGATATTGGCGTGATGCTCCATCTCCGTGATGATGAGGTTGTCGCCAGACCTGAGGTTACTGCTGCCCCAGGTATTCGCCACCAGGTTGATGCCTTCGGTGGTGCCTTTAACGAAGATAATCTCTTCCTGTGAGCCGGCGTTAATGAAACGGGCAGCCTGATCGCGCACGTTCTCCATATCACTGGTCGCCTGCTGGCTCAGCGTATGGATACCACGATGCACGGCCGCATAGCCGTGCTGATAGAAATGACTCTCGGCGTTAATCACCGAGAGTGGACGCTGTGCGCTGGCCGCACTGTCAAGATAGGCCAGCGGATGACCGTTGACCTCACGCTTCAGGATAGGAAAATCAGCCCTGACGCGTTCGAGATCGAAGTTCATCATATGTCGCCTCCGGGAAAACGTTGCGCGATACGCTGCAGCACGGCCTGACGCATCACCTCATTTTCCAGTGTTTCGGTGAGTTCAGCTGCAAACGCATGAATAATCATGGTCTGTGCCGCATCCTGCTCAATACCGCGAGAACGCAGATAGAACATCTGCTCATCATCAATACGACCAATGGTAGCACCGTGGCTGCATTTAACGTCATCCGCGTAAATTTCGAGCTGCGGTTTGGTATCGACTTCAGAAAGCTTGCCCAGCAACAGGTTATTATTGGTCATCTGCCCGTCGGTCTTCAAAGCATGCTGCGCCACTTTGATATGACCGTTAAACACCGCACGCCCTTTGTCACGCACGATGGTTTTATGCATCTGGCGGCTGACACAGTGGCCTTTGTTGTGCTCCAGGTAAGTACGGGTATCCGCCACTTCCTGTTTCACCGGCAGAACCAGGCTGTTAATTGCCAGCGTGGTATTTTCGCCATTCAGCTGAGTACTGGTATTGTGACGCGACAGGCCCGCACCCAGCAGGAAGCTGGTACTGCTGACCTGGCCATCGTTACCAATCACCAGATCGTTATGCGCAAAGTGGTAGCTGGCGCTGCTTTCAAAGGCCAGCTTGGTGTGAGTCAGTTTCGCATTGTCACCAATCGCAAAGGTAAAGCGCGTGCCGGTGAAATGGGCGCGCTCATCCAGTGAAACGTAGTGCTCAATGACTTCCGCCTCGGCACTCTCTTCCAGCTGCAGGTGATGACGATAGTGAACTGTGTTCATGCCCGTCTGCTGGCCGCTGGTGATATGCAGCAGGTAGACCGGACGGGCTGCGGCTTTACCGCGTGCCAGACGCAGTGTCGTCACCGCTTCTGCCAGACTCTCGGTCAGGTGCAGGAAGACTTCCGGCTGAACCGCTGCAGGCAGCGGACGGCGCTCGGCGGCCACGCTGTGCTGGATCTCAAACAGTTCGACGTCGCGGCTGCTGAAGGCGGGCTGGAACTGACCGTCGACATACACCAGACGGATCGCATCCAGCGGCAGGGCCAGTGCATCAACCTGTTCAGCACTCAGGGTCTGCGGCGCATCGGGCAGCACGAACTGCTGGGACAGTAGCGTATCCAGCGGCGTGTACTTCCAGTTTTCATGCTTGCGGGTTGGCAGGCCAACCCGCATCAGTTGCTGCCAGTGCTGCTGTGCCTGCAGAGAACGCACGTCGCCACGTGATTCAAACAGGTGATGCCACTGTTGCAGCGCAGAATCACTCTTCGTCGGTAAGCCAGCCATAACCTTGCTCCTCCAGCTGTTTCACCAGCGAGAAGTCGCCAGATTTCACGATTTTGCCCTGATACAGAACATGAACGAAGTCTGGCTTAATGTAGTCCAGAATACGCTGGTAGTGAGTGACGATGATAAAGGCACGCTTCTCGTCACGCAGGCTGTTCACGCCATTAGCCACGATTTTAAGGGCATCAATATCCAGACCGGAGTCAGTCTCATCCAGGATGCAAAGCTCAGGTTCAAGCGCCGCCATCTGCAGGATGTCGTTACGTTTCTTCTCACCACCTGAGAAGCCAACGTTCACTGAACGGGTCAGCAGATCTTCCGGCATCTTCAGCAGCTGAATTTTTTCTTCAATGAAGTCCTGGAAATCGAAGCGATCCAGCTCGTCCTGCTGACGATATTTGCGCACCGCATTAACCGAGGTTTGCAGGAAAAACTGGTTGCTGACGCCCGGAATCTCTACCGGATACTGGAACGCCATAAAAATGCCTTCACCGGCACGCTCTTCAGGGGCCAGCTCCAGCAGATCTTTACCTTTGAAGCTGACTGAACCGCCAGTGACTTCATAATCTTCGCGGCCTGCCAGCGTGGCTGACAGCGTGCTTTTACCTGAGCCGTTCGGCCCCATGATGGCATGCACTTCGCCCGGTTTAATTTCGAGATTCAGGCCACGCAGAATGGCTTTATCTTCAACACTGACCTGCAAATCTTTAATGCTTAACATTCTTATTCCTTCACATTGCTTCCGGCAAGGCGTGTGACGGCATCAGCCCACACTGTGCTCAAGGCTGATGGCTAACAATTTCTGGGCTTCCACAGCAAATTCCAGTGGCAGCTCCGAGAATACGTCTTTACAGAAGCCGTTCACGATCATCGAGATGGCGTCTTCTTCACTGATACCGCGCTGCAGACAGTAGAACATCTGGTCTTCGCCGATACGTGAAGTCGTGGCTTCATGCTCAAGCTGGGCAGTATTGTTGCGGGTTTCGACATACGGGAACGTATGTGCGCCGCAATCAGGGCCGATCAGCATTGAGTCACACTGCGTAAAGTTACGGGCATTGGTGGCAGTTGGCATGATTTTTACCAGGCCGCGATAGGTGTTCTGACTTTTACCGGCCGAAATCCCTTTGGAGATAATGGTCGATTTGGTGTTTTTACCAATGTGGATCATCTTGGTGCCGGTATCGGCCTGCTGACGACCGCTGGTCAGTGCCACCGAGTAGAACTCACCCACCGAATAATCCCCGCGCAGAATGCAGCTCGGGTATTTCCAGGTGATCGCTGAACCGGTTTCAGACTGGGTCCAGGACATCTTGCTGTGGTCACCTTCACACAGCGCACGCTTGGTCACGAAGTTGAGGATACCGCCCTCGCCTTCGCCGCCAGGGAACCAGTTCTGAACGGTCGAATATTTCACTTCAGCATTTTTATGGATGATCACTTCCACCACGGCGGCATGCAGCTGATAGCTGTCACGCACAGGGGCTGAACAGCCTTCGATGTAGCTGACGTAGCTGTCTTCATCGGCAATCAGGATGGTGCGCTCGAACTGACCGGTTTTCGCTGCGTTAATGCGGAAATAGGTCGACAGCTCCATCGGGCAACGCACCCCTTTCGGGATATAGACGAAGGTGCCGTCAGAGGCCACCGCCGAGTTCAGTGCGGCAAAGAAGTTATCGTTAGCCGGAACTACCGTGCCGAGATATTGCTTCACCAGCTCCGGGTGTTCCTGAATCGCTTCGCCGAATGAACAGAAGATAATCCCCTGCTCCGCCAGCTTGCCGCGATAGGTGGTTGCCACAGAGACGGAGTCAAAAATGGCGTCAACCGCCACTTCCCGCCCTTCACGCACCGGCACACCCAACTGATTAAAAGCGTTCTCCACTTCCTGCGTCAGGTAGTCGCTGGCTGGCGCGCTGCCTGAAGCCTGCGTCACACCCGGCTCTGAGGCGCAGGTGTCATCGCAGTTACCGCACGAGGGCGCGGAGTAGTAGCTGTAATCCTGATAGTCGAGTTTTTCGTAGTGCGCTTTCAGCCAGTGCGGCTCTTCCATTTCAAGCCAGGCACGAAACGCTTTAAGACGAAACTCCAGCATCCACTCTGGCTCGTTACGCTTAGCCGAGATCGCCCGCACCACATCTTCATTGATGCCGTTGGCAAATTCTTCGGTCTGCAGTTGGGTAAAGAAGCCCTCTTTGTAGTTGAGCTTGCCTTCCCAGATTTGTACATCGTCAGATGTTTCGCTGTGTCGTGACATATTTCACTTACTCGACGCCAAAGCTCTCACCGCACCCGCAGGCGTGCTGAGCTTTAGGGTTATTGAATTTAAAAATCTGATTCAGGCCTTCGCGAACGTAATCCAGTTCAGTGCCATCAACGAATGGCATCGCCTGTAGCGGCACAAACAGCGTTGCGCCGTGGAATGAGAACTGCAGATCGTCTTCGACGGGTTCTTTCACCAGATCCATGACGTAACCAAAACCGGCGCAGCCGGATTGTTTTACGCCCAGACGCAGCCCCTTGACTTCAGGGTCCTGAGCCGCCAGATTGAGAATTTGTTGCGCTGCGGTTTCAGTCAGCGTCAGACCTTTCCAGACAAAATCGTCGGGTGAGAAAGAGTCTGTATTAACAGATGCCATGTTGATACCTCTTGAGTCCGGACCTTTTCAGGCTATCCCCCTATGGTAGTGATCTGACCAATCACTTCAACCTCTTGTTTTGCAGGGATAATCATCTTGTGCTGTTTTATTCGCTCAATTATTAAGCATAGCTGCTTCCGTTCATCCTGTGTGAACAGAGTCAGTCTCAATAAGCCAGTGATAACCTATTAATAAATCACTCTATTTGAAATAACCATTTTTGATAAAAATGCTTATTGATAGGTTACGCCTTTCTCTGATGTAAACAGATTGTTATTTCCGATTATACCGACAGGCAGGATAAATCGATAAATTTTTCTCTCCTGCAATTGCAATCGCGCCCCAAATGAATATGATAATTATTATCATTAACATTGAGGGTGACGCCATAATGCTTTCTGTCTCCGCCTGGCTGCAGCATAAAATCGACGAGTACCAGTTTTCGGTGCGTGATATCACCGTCGACTTTTATATGGCGCAGGCAAAACTCGACCGGGCCGACTGCACGATTCATCAGCTACGTCAGTTTAACGATGCCTGCCAGGATATGGCAGAAGTCTGCCAGTTGAACGGTGACGATCAGAGTTACCTGCATGCGATGGGTAAACTGCATCACCGGTTGGTGCAGGAGATGGGAAACAACGATCGCGATCGCCTGTTTCGCCTTCAGGCCTATCAACTGGCGCGATTGTCCCTGACCCGTCTCTGCCATCAACTGGCTATGGTCGGAGAGTGGAACAAAGCCGCCGTGCTGCAAAGTGACTTCGTGCGTCACGCAGGCTGGATATTCTAATCCAGTCACGACGTGACGTCGCGCACAATTTTTTTACATTAGCGTTAACAATGCCTGTAGCGGATGGCGCATGCCGTTGCCTTCCACACGCTTGACCTGGCTGCGGCATGAATAGCCGGTGGCCAGACAGCGCTGGCGCGGCAGTCGCTGAAGCTGGGGATGCCAGGAGAGCGCATAGATCCCCAGCGAGTTTTCAAGGTTCTGACTTTCGTGCCCATAAGTGCCCGCCATGCCGCAGCAACCTACATTAATGTTCTCCAGCTTTGCGCCAAAACGGGAGAAAATCGCCTGCCACTGGTTGGGCGCTGAAGGCAGCGCTGTTACCTCAGTGCAGTGTGCAAACAGATACCAGGACTCCCCGCCCGTGGCCTGTACCTCACGTTCTGCCAGGGCACGCTCTAACCATTCATGCACCAGCAATACGTTGAAGTCGCCGCGCGATTCACCCAGCGTGTGACGATACTCATCGCGATAGCAGAGCACGGTAGCCGGATCGACGCCGACCATCGGCAGTTCCAGTTTTGCAACCCGATTGAGAAAATCAGCGGTACGGGCTGCCGTGCGTGCGAAACGTTGCAGGAAGCCTTTCACGTGCTGCGCTTTACCGTTTGGCGAGAAAGGCAGTAGCACCGGGCGGTAACCCAGCTTCTCAATCAGCCTGACAAAATCGTTCACCAGCTGTGCCTCATAGAAGCTGGTAAAGGGATCCTGTACCACCAGTACACAGCTGGCGCGTTCCGTGGCTGTCAGTCCCTCCAGCTGTTCCAGCGTCATGTTCATGGCGGGATGGCCGCTGAGCTGCTGTTTCAGGTTAGGAGACGAAAGCAGCGGCAGATCGACCATGCCGATATGCGTTTTACTTAACTCTTTCACCCACGGCTGGCGCAGGAAGAAGTTGAACACTTTTGGTGCCTTCGCCATCAGAGGCGCATAACCTTCGACTGCCGCCACCAGATGATCGCTGACCGGGCGCAGATAACGGGTGTGATAGAGCTGCAGAAAGCGCGAACGGAAAGCAGGTACGTCAATTTTAATCGGACACTGGGTGGAACAGGCTTTACAGGCCAGACAGCCGGACATCGCCTCTTTCACCTCGTGTGAAAAGTCATACTCCCCTTTGCTGGCGTGCCAGCTGTTGCGGGTACGGGCGATCAACCCGCGTAGCGACAGGCTGTTTTCCGGCAGCTGTTTTTCGAGTACCAGCGGATCAACGCCCTGCCCGGCCAGCAGCCGCAGCCACTCCCGCGTCAGCGTTGCCCGCCCTTTTGGCGAGTGAATACGGTTGCGGGTGATCTTCATGGAGGGACACATCGGGCTGCGGGCATCAAAATTGAAACATAACCCGTTGCCGTTACACTCCATCGATCCACGCCATTCATCCCGGACCGTTAACGGAATCTGCCGATCGTATGTTCCGCGCTTAACCGCATCAACCTGCATCATCTCGTCGTTGCTGTTAAAGGGCGTACAGATTTTGCCCGGATTCAGGCGGTTAAGCGGGTCAAACGCCGCTTTGATGCGACGTAACTCATTAAACAGCGTCTCACCGAAAAATGCCGGACTGTACTGGGCGCGGAACCCTTTGCCATGTTCGCCCCACAGCAGGCCGCCATAGCGCGCGGTCAGCGCCACCACTTCGTCAGAGATCTGTTTCATCATCATCTCTTGCTGCGGATCGCACATATCCAGCGCCGGACGCACGTGCAGGACGCCTGCATCGACGTGACCAAACATGCCGTAGCTCAGGCCGTGACTGTCGAGCAGCGCGCGAAACTCGACAATGTAGTCCGCCAGTTTTTCCGGCGGAACGGCGGTATCTTCGACAAACGGAATCGGCTTAGCCCGGCCTTTAGCATTTCCCAGCAGACCTACCGCTTTTTTACGCATGTTATAGATGCGCTCAATGCCCGCCAGATCGTTACAGAACTGATAGCCAATCACGCCGCCCTGCTGCTGCTGCATCAGCGCATCAAGCCGGGCACACAGTTTTTCGATCTGCTGATCGATGAGCGCGGCATTGTCACCCGCGAACTCAACGATGTTCAGACCCAGCATCTCTTTATCGGGTACGTCAGCAATCAATTCACGTACCGAGTGCCATACGATATCTTCCCGCGCCAGGTTCAGCACTTTGGAATCAACGGTCTCAACTGACAGCGCCTGCGCTTCCACCATAAAGGGCGCGTTACGCAGGGCAGAATCGAAGGAGTCATATTTAATGTTCACCAGCCGCCGCACTTTCGGCAGCGGGGTGATATCGAGACGCGCCTCAGTGACAAAGGCCAGTGTGCCCTCAGCGCCACATAGCAGACGTGTCAGGTCAAAGGTTTGCATATCGTCGCTGAAGACATGACGCAGGTCATATCCGGTCAGGAAGCGATTCAGCCTGGGAAACTTTTCCACAATGAGATCGCGGTGCTCGCGGCAGCGTGTCAGCACCTGCTGATAAATACGGCCTTCGAGGGTTGCCGTCTGTGCCAGCGTTTCAGCCAGCGCGGTGGCCATCGGCCGCGTATCAAGAATATCGCCGCCCAGCAGCACGGCGCGCAGGCCCAGTACATGGTCTGAGGTTTTGCCATAGACCAGCGATCCCTGGCCCGACGCGTCGGTATTGATCATGCCGCCCAGCGTGGCGCGGTTACTGGTGGACAATTCAGGCGAAAAGAAAAAGCCGAAAGGCTTCAGCCAGGCATTCAGCTGATCTTTGATGACGCCGGCTTCGACGCGTACCCAGCCCTCATCGGTATTGATTTCCAGGATGCGGTTCATGTAGCGCGACATGTCTACCACAATGCCCTGATTCAGCGACTGACCGTTGGTGCCGGTGCCGCCGCCGCGCGGGGTGAACACCAGGCTGGCAAAACGTGCTTCTCCAGCCACACGGGCCAGCAGCGCAACGTCCGCCGTCGAACGCGGAAAGAGCGCCGCGTCGGGCAGCAATTGATAGATGCTGTTATCGGTGGAGAGTGAAAGACGATCGGCATAGCTGGTTGCAATGTCGCCGGTAAAACCCTGCTCTTTCAGCGACTCAAGGAACGTCAGCACCAGTTGAACGAGGCCCGGTGCCTGCGAAATCTGTGGGATCATGATTGTCTGACCGAAGGTGTTGTAAACGTTTGCGTTTATACGTGAGCGATTTCTCGTTTTATCATATTTTTTCTGCGACTGCCCTTTTTTCAGAAAAGACAAAAACCTTTCTCCGCGACGCTGTTTAAACCCTGGCAAATAGATCATGATAAAAACGGGCATCCGAATGCCCTGAAATGAAGGATTAAGACGAGGTTATGAGTCAATGATGAAAAGCCAGTACCGGGATATGGATTTACCGCAAATACTCTTCACCCTGATGTTCATTCTGCTGCTGATCGTCGCCTGCTTATGGGTGGTGCAGCCGTTTATTCTGGGCTTTGCCTGGGCCAGCATGGTGGTGATTGCGACCTGGCCATTGATGCTGAAATTCCAGCGACTGTTATGGGGGCGCCGTTCGCTGGCGGTGATCGTGATGACAATGCTGCTGCTGCTGCTGTTTATCATCCCTATCGCACTGCTGGTCAGCAGCCTGATCGATAACAGTGCCCCGGTTATCGCCTGGGTTACCCAGGGTCATACAATGCCGCAGTTGCTGTGGCTCAGGGATGTGCCGATGGTCGGCAAAAAGCTTTATGTCAGTTATGACACGCTGGTAGCGAGCGGTGGTGCCGGCATCATGGCCAAAATTCAGCCCTACATTGGCCGTACTACCGGCTTTTTTGTCGCGCAGGCCGGTCATTTTGGCCGCTTTATGATCCATCTGGGCGTGATGTTGCTATTCAGTGTGCTGCTTTACTGGCGCGGCGAACAGGCTGCCCAGGGCATCCGTCACTTTGCTTTCCGCATGGCGGGACGGCGCGGTGATGCCGCCGTGCTGCTGGCAGCACAGTCCATTCGTGCCGTGGCGCTTGGCGTGGTAGTGACGGCACTGGTGCAGGGCGTGCTGGGCGGTATTGGTCTGGCGATCTCCGGCATTCCTTATGCCACGCTGTTAACGGTGCTGATGATCCTCTGCTGTCTGGTTCAGCTTGGCCCGCTGCTGGTGCTGGTCCCGGCCATTATCTATCTCTACTGGAGCGGCGATACAACCTGGGGGACCGTGCTGCTGGTCTGGAGTTGTGTGGTCGGTACAATGGATAACGTTCTGCGCCCCATGTTAATCCGGATGGGTGCCGATCTGCCGATGATCCTGATCCTCTCTGGCGTAATAGGTGGCCTGTTTGCCTTCGGCATGATTGGTTTGTTTATCGGGCCGGTAGTTCTGGCTGTTTCTTACCGTCTCGTTTCCGTCTGGGTTCATGAAGCGCCAGCGCCAGATAATGACCCGCTGGCCGTGGCAGATGCGCTGGCCGATCATGAGGGAACCCCGCCTGCCGTCTGATGCGATGCAGTAACGCGTTTCGCCAATCCCCCTTTTGAGCATTGATTAGTGCGGTTAATGATGATTAACCGCACCTACTCTCACCAATCAGATAAATTCTGTTTTCCATTAGCGATTTTTAAGAAAAAAGCCATCTTTGGCCTTTATTTGACCTTTGCGGCCTAAAAAAGATTACTTTCTGCACTGTTTCTTAAGTCAAACGGCGAAGTAAAGGTGACAAAAGATTATCGGCTTTAAACTAATAAGAGGATTCTTAAAGACGCCAGCCAGCGGTATGAATAACATGTTTCCTATGTTCGAAGTCAAGCTATTGATTTTCAGACAACCTGATTCCCCTGAGTAGCGTAAAGAATTGCTGTGTGTAGTCTTTGCCCATCCCCTGTGATGGGCTTTTTTTTTGCCTGAACCTGACCAGCTATAACAGAAAAAGGCCCGCAGTGCGGGCCTTTCATCATTTCTGCAAGCGGTGTCAGGCGGTTTTGTTTAACTGTGCCAGACTCACCCACGTTTCCACTACGGTATCCGGATTCAGCGACAGACTATCGATGCCCTCTTCCATCAGCCATGCGGCGAAATCCTGATGGTCTGACGGTCCCTGCCCACAGATTCCAACATATTTGCCCTGCTTTTTGGCTGCTTTGATGGCCATGGAAAGCAGCGCTTTCACGGCTTCGTTACGCTCGTCAAACAGCGCGGAGACGACACCGGAATCGCGGTCCAGCCCCAGCGTCAACTGCGTCATGTCATTAGAGCCGATAGAGAAGCCATCAAAGTGCTGCAGGAACTGCTCTGCCAGCAGCGCATTAGACGGGATCTCGCACATCATGATGATCTTCAGCCCGTTCTCACCGCGCTTCAGCCCCTGACGGGCCAGCTCTTCCACCACGGCCTGCGCCTGATCCACAGTACGCACAAACGGAACCATGATTTCGACGTTGGTCAGGCCCATCTCGTTGCGAACGCGTTTTACCGCTTCACACTCCAGCGCAAAGCAGTCGCGGAAGTTATCCGCCACATAGCGACCTGCACCACGGAATCCCAGCATCGGGTTTTCCTCCTGCGGCTCATAGCGTTCACCGCCAACGAGGTTGGCATATTCATTGGTTTTAAAGTCGGAAAGTCGGACAATTACGCGTTTCGGTGCAAATGCTGCACCAAGCGTGGCAATTCCCTCGGTCAGACGAGCGATGTAAAACTCCACCGGATTATCAAATCCTTTCATCATTTTACGGATCTGCTGCTGCAGTTCCGGCGTCTGCTGATCAAATTCAAGCAGCGCTTTAGGGTGGACGCCAATCATTCGGTTAATAATAAATTCCAGCCGCGCCAGGCCAACACCCTCGTTCGGCAGACAGGCAAAATCAAAAGCACGATCGGGGTTGCCCACGTTCATCATGATTTTCAGCGGCAGTTCAGGCAGTGAATCGACCTGCGAACTGGTGACGTCGAAGTCGAGCAGCTGATCATAAACGTAGCCTGTGTCGCCCTCAGCGCAGGAAACGGTAACCTGATGGCCCTCTCTTAGCCGATCGGTGGCATCGCCACAGCCCACTACCGCCGGAATACCCAGCTCACGCGCGATGATTGCCGCATGACAGGTTCGTCCGCCACGGTTAGTGACAATGGCTGACGCCTTTTTCATGATGGGTTCCCAGTCCGGGTCGGTCATGTCCGTCACCAGCACATCGCCTTTTTCAATGCGGTTCATTTCGCTGATATCGTGGATGACCTTCACCACGCCTGCGCCGATACGATGACCGATGGCTCGCCCTTCAACGACGACGCTGCCCTGACCCTGCAGCGTATAACGCTCCATTACCTGACCATTTGAGCGCACGGTTTCAGGACGCGCCTGAACAATAAACAGCTTGCCGGTATGTCCATCTTTGGCCCACTCAATATCCATCGGCCGCTGATAGTGTTGTTCAATCAGCACCGCCTGCTTCGCCAGCGCCTGCACTTCCTCATCGTTCAGGCAGAATCGGTCGCGTTCGGCCTCAGGCACATCTTCGATGCGTACCTGTTCGCCATGCGCCTGAGAATCGGCATACACCATGCGCACCTTTTTTGAGCCCATGTTGCGGCGTACGATAGACGGACGATCGGCCGCCAGCGTTGGCTTGTGAACATAGAACTCATCCGGGTTAACAGCGCCCTGCACCACCATCTCACCCAGTCCCAGGGCGGCAGTAATGAAGACCACCTGATCAAAGCCGGACTCGGTATCAATGGTGAACATCACACCTGACGACGCCAGGTCCGAACGCACCATGCGCTGTATGCCCGCAGAGAGCGCCACGCCACGATGGTCGTAGCCCTGATGCACACGGTAAGAGATAGCACGATCGTTAAACAGTGAAGCAAAGACATGCTTGACCGCCACCATCACGGCGTCGATGCCCTGCACATTCAGGAAGGTTTCCTGCTGGCCGGCAAAGGAGGCGTCGGGCATATCTTCGGCGGTGGCAGAGGAGCGGACGGCAAACGACGCGTCAGCATCATCGGCAGACAGTTGCTGATAAGCGTCCAGAATGGCGGACTCCAGCTCCGGCAGAAACGGCGTTTCCACCACCCACTGACGAATCTGTTTACCCGCTTTTGCCAGCGCATCAACATCATCAATATTTGTCTCATCCAGCAGCGCATAAATTCGCTGGTTCAGCCCGCTTTGATCGAGGAACAGGTTAAAGGCGTACGACGTGGTCGCAAAACCATTGGGCACGGAAACGCCCAGCGACGACAGATTCGTTATCATTTCACCTAAGGAGGCGTTTTTGCCGCCTACCCGATCAACATCATGCATACCAAGCTGGTTATACCAGAGCACCAGTGGCTGTTCTTGAGTGGACATCGCGCTTATCCTTAATCAATTATCAATGAATGGACACAGAGAGTGAGCTGTTTCCAGCCTGGCATATCACCCCATCAATAACGATCTGTTGAATCGTTAAAGCAGAATTTCAGCCGCAGTTTCGGAATTGTGAGCGGATTATTTTGCTGTTGCGCAAAGTCGCTATTTTCCTCTAACTGATTGATGTGGCAGGAAATTGAAGATTTTCAGCCACTTATGCATTCTGTTTTGTTGCGCAACAGACGCAGGGCTATTTGTAGCCCGATCACGGTTGAAAAGAATTCCGGCGAATCGAAACGCCTTTTCATTTTTATTAGTGTAATGAAACTGCAGACAAATAATCCGGGCAGACATTCCAGAAATTAAAATCAGAGATGATTTATTAAGTCGCATCGCGCATGCTGATGGCTCACTCCTGGCTGAGGCAGAATTCATTATGACAACTGACAGAAGCGTTTTTTATATCTCCGATGGTACAGCGATTACAGCTGAAGTCCTGGGCCATGCGGTGCTGTCGCAGTTTCCAGTCAATATCACCAGCCTGACGTTGCCATTTGTGGAAAACGTCCAGCGGGCGCTGGCGGTTAAAGCCCAGATTAACGCACTCTATCAGCAGAGCGGCGTACGGCCGCTGGTGTTCTTCTCCATTGTCACACCCGAGGTGCGCGACATTATCGTGCAGAGTGAGGGTTTTTGTCAGGATATCGTGCAGGCGCTGGTGGCTCCTCTTCAGCAGGAACTGGGCTTATCGCCAGCGCCAGTGGCACATCGTACCCACGGACTGGACGCCAGTAATCTGGGGAAATATGACGCGCGTATTGCGGCGATCGATTACGCCCTGGCACATGATGACGGCATCTCGCTGCGCGGGCTGGAGGATGCGCAGGTGATTCTGTTAGGCGTCTCGCGCTGTGGCAAAACACCCACCAGCCTCTATCTGGCGATGCAGTTTGGTATTCGTGCCGCCAACTACCCGTTTATTGCCGACGATATGGATAATCTTAAACTGCCGCCCGCGCTGCGCGCCCACCAGAATAAACTCTTCGGGCTGACCATCGATCCGGAACGCCTGGCAGCAATACGGCAGGAGCGGGCGGAAAATACCCGTTACGCCTCAATGCGTCAGTGCCGGCTGGAAGTAGGCGAAGTGGAAGCGCTGTTCCGCACCCATCAAATCCGCTATCTCAACAGCACCAACTACTCGGTCGAAGAGATCGCTACCAAAATTCTCGACATTATGGGCCTGACACGCCGCATGTATTGAAGGGAAATCAGATCGAAGATGTAAAGCGCCGCTGCCGTGGGTTTTGATTTCATTATCAAATCACGGGTTGAATTCGCAGACTAATGGTTTATTGTGACCACCATCACTTCCCGGTATTCCACCGCTGCGAAGAACCCTTTTCGAGATACTCATGAACAAAACCGACGAACTGCGTACCGCACGCATTGGTAGTCTGATTACCCCCGCCAGCCTGGCGGCTGAACATCCTGTCTCCGCGGCGATTGCCGACAACGTCACCGCTGCCCGTAAACGTATCGCCCGTATATTGACGGGTGAAGATCCCCGCCTGCTAGTGGTGATTGGCCCCTGCTCGCTGCACGACCCGAAAGCGGCCCTGGAGTATGCTGCGCGTCTGAACGCGTTGCGCAGCCGCTATGAAGATCGGCTGGAGATTGTAATGCGTGCCTACTTCGAGAAGCCACGCACCGTTGTCGGCTGGAAAGGTTTAATCTCCGATCCGGACCTGGATGGCAGCTACGATGTGAACCGGGGCATCGGCATTGCCCGCAAGCTTCTGATTGATATCAACGCGCTGGGCCTGCCCACTGCCACGGAGTTTCTGGATATGGTGATCGGCCAGTTTATTGCCGATCTGATCAGCTGGGGCGCGATTGGCGCACGTACCACCGAAAGCCAGATCCATCGTGAAATGGCCTCGGCCCTCTCCTGCCCGGTCGGCTTTAAAAACGGCACTGATGGAAACGTGCAGATCGCGGTAGATGCAATTCGCGCCGCACGCGCGAGCCACATGTTCCTGTCGCCGGATAAACTGGGCCAGATGACTATCTATCAGACCAGTGGCAACCCGCATGGTCATGTGATCCTGCGAGGCGGCAAACAGCCAAACTATCATGCCAGTGATGTCGCCGCCGCCGCGGAGAGTCTGGGGGCATTTAATCTGCCGCAGCAGCTGGTGATCGATTTCAGTCACGGCAACTGCCTGAAGCAGCATCGTCGTCAGATGGATGTGGCGGCAGAGGTGGCAGAGCAGATTAAATCAGGATCGCGAGCCGTTGCCGGTGTGATGATTGAAAGCTTCCTGGAAGAAGGCAATCAGAAAGTGGTGAGCGGCGAACCGCTGGTTTACGGCAAGTCGATTACCGATCCCTGCCTCGGCTGGCAGGAGAGCGAACAGGTGCTCGCCCTGCTGGCCGAGGCGGTTTCGCACCGCCTCTGAGTTCCGATTAGCTGGAGCAGCTGACCTCTAAGGTTTTGCCCCAGTCTGGCGGCCGCTGACGATACTCAGCGGCTGTTTCATCGCTAAAGGGTTGCTGTAACGCCTGATGCAGACGAGCCAGCGCACCCTGCTCGCCCCGCTCCGCCTCTTCAATTACCTGCTGTGCCAGATAGTTGCGCAGAATCACCGCCGGATTGGCCGCCTTCATCACAGCCTGACGCTCCGCATCGCTGACCTGCTCGTCCATCAGACGGCTGCGGTAGCGCTGATACCAGCTATCAAACGCCTCACGATCGATGAACTCGTCGCGCAGCGGTGAGCGACGTTCAGTCTGCCGGGTCTCACTCAGCAGTCTGAACGTCAGGGTGTAATCACTGTGCTCCTGCGTCATCAGCGCCAGCAGATCGGTCAGAATCTGATTGTCGCTGCTCTGTTGTGTCAGCAGGCCGAGTTTTGCCCGCATCCTTTCACCCCAGACCCGCATCAGTTCAGGTTCATAGGCGCTCAGCGCCGTTCGCAACTGCTCAGTGGTCAGCAGCCCCGACAGCGCATGTGCCAGACGGTTAAGATTCCACATGCCAATCATCGGCTGATTTTCAAAGCTGTAGCGCCCCTGATAGTCGCTGTGATTACAGATAAAGTGAGGCTGATAATCATCCAGAAAACCATACGGGCCATAGTCGATAGTCAGGCCAAGGATCGACATATTGTCAGTATTCATGACGCCATGCGCAAAGCCCACGCTCTGCCACAGCGCAATCAGGCGAGCCGTGCGTAACACAATGTCGGCAAACCACTGTTGATAACGGTCCGCTTCTCCTTCCAGATGCGGCCAGTGATGGCGAATGGCGTAGTCGGCCAGTTGCTGTACTTTCTCCTGCTGCTGGCTGTAAAAGAAATGCTCGAAATGACCGAAACGCAGGTGGCTCGGTGAAATGCGCATCAGCATCGCGCCACGTTCAGTGGTTTCGCGGTAGACCGGCTCATCGCCTATCGACAGAGTGAGTGCGCGCGTGGTGGGGATGCCCAGATGGTGCAGCGCTTCCGAGGCGAGAAACTCCCGGACGCTGGAGCGAATGACGGCACGACCATCGCCCATGCGGGAATAAGGCGTCAGGCCTGCACCCTTGAGATGCCAGTCAAGTTTGCTGCCATCATCAAGACGCTGTTCACCCAGCAGGATACCGCGCCCGTCACCGAGCTGACCCGCCCAGACACCAAACTGATGGCCACTGTAGACCTGCGCCAGCGGCTGCATGCCGGGCAGCAGTGCCGCACCGTGCCACACATCGTGACCGTGACCCTCAAAAAGCGCACTATCCAGCCCCATTGAGGTTGCAAGCGGTGCGTTGTGATACAGCAGACGTCCGCCTGCCAGCGGCGTGGGGTTCAGCGCGGTATAACACCCGGAAAGCTCACGGAACCAGGTGTTGTCAAAAGAGGCCTTGCCTGAGGACATTGTTTCTCCCATGCGATACTCAGCGATACGTAGGTTAGTCCTTTAGTGTAACGCTGATGGCGGGGATTAACAGGTCAGGTCAGCCAGGATGCTGAGAAGATGGCATGCGCTCGTCGGCACAGAGTAGCGAATGCAGCGCATCAGATTTTACCACCGGGAAGAGTGAACCCTGAAACTCAGCGCCATTCAGCTGACTCACTTTTTCGAACAGCACTTCATCGTCAATGCCGCAAATAATAAGGCGGTCACAATGCGTGCGGAAATTATCAATAATGCTCTGAATAAACGGCACGAATGATGCGCGCTTTGCCAGGGAATGAATAAACTCTTTGTCGAGACAGATGCAGCTGAATAAATTATCGTAGACCGCATTAGAGGGTGTTTTGCCCGCGCCAAAATGTGAAAGTGCTAAATTAAACTCAGCATGCAGGCTCGCCAGCAGCGGATTATTGTTGCCCAGCTTAAGTTGCGGAAACGTTTCAGTGATATTCAGGAGAATGAACGGCAGCTGTTTTATTTTGCGCATGACTAATTCACTGGCAAGCAGCGTCCGGGCCATGCCTTCATCAATACGGATAAAGGCTGACACGGAATGCGTTTCAAATAATCCGCGATTCTGCTCCAGCAATCCAATCTGGCTTTGCAGCAGGCGCAACTGCTGCGACTCGTCAAGCTGGGGAAGCAGCAGATCCTGTGGCAGGGTGATGGGCGCACTTTCATGCACAAACTGCGTAACCAGCTCGACAGCGGTCAACCGTCCGTCAACATCACAGACAGGATAAAACCAGATTTCCGACTGATAGTCGGCCGAGAGATGAATTTTCATTTTAATGCCAGAATATGCGGCGATGTTGATATCGTATAGTAATGGTCAGCTGCAGGCAATAGTGCCAAATCATTGAAGAGACGACCTTCTTTACGCTTCCATTGCCGTTTGACAACAGCCGATCACGCTTAAGCCAAATAAAGGTGATAAAACACCGGTTATTAGTGAAATTAAATCAGCCATTATTCTTTTTATTAAATCCTCACGCTAAACGTTCATTTAAAATAAAACTTTTACCCTTTGTTTTAACTCTATTTTAAATTGGACTTAAGTCTGATTTCGCAAACCTGCTGTTAAATACGGCGAGCCTGCCAGAACACTTTTCGCCAGTAGACATTGTCGAGTGAGGAGCGAATGACGCCCTGACTCGTCGAGGCGTGGATAAAAGCGTTATCGGTATCATAGATGCCCACATGCAGGCCATTTTCACCGCGTCCGGTTTTGAAAAAGACCAGATCGCCTGGCAGCAGTTCATCTTTGCTGATGCGGGTGCCAATATCGCTTTGGGCTGAGGTGGTGCGCGGCAGTTGCAGTGCAAATTTATCGCGGAAGGTCAGATAGACAAAGCCGGAGCAGTCAACACCGTTACGACTCATGCCGCCATAACGATAAGGGGTACCGCGCCAGTGACCGAGCTGATCGTTCAGTTCCGCTATCACGGTGATTGAATCGGAAAGACGACCATTAATCGGCGGAGCGTGATGACTGCATCCCGTCAGCAGCAGAACTAAAATCAGCAAACCCAGGCGCATCGCCAAATGTCCTTATCAGAAGTTGCAACCGGCATAATGTAGCGGTAAAGCCCGCCAGGTAGCAAGTATCAGGGCAGAACGGTCAGCAGCGTGCGTCCTTCAAGCTCAATCTGCCGGAATGCAATCTGGTAGAGCGGTGTCAGGCGCTGCGGCGTCAGAACCTTTGAAGGTTCGCCCTGCGCGATCACCTGCCCGCTATCCATCAGCCAGACCCTGTCTGCCTGTTGCAGGCTGTGGTTAAGATCGTGACTGCTGGCGATTACGCTGATCCCCGACGCGCACAGCGCTGCAATCAAATCGTCCACCGCTTTTTGCTGGGCGATATCCAGCGCCGTCAACGGCTCATCAAGGATCAGCAGCCGCCCGTGAGGATTGATGTGAGGATCAATCTGAGCACAGACGGCTGCCAGCCGGACGCGCTGCCATTCCCCGCCGGAGAGCCGGGTCAGTGAACGCGATAACTTATCCTGCAGCTGAAGCCGCTGCAGCAGCATGCTGAGACGGGCATCGGCCTGCGGCCCCGCCGATTTAAGATGAAGACGCAGATAGTGCCAGATCGGCATCTGACTCAGGGGTGCCTGCTGCTGTGGCAGCCAGCCGCGCACCCTGGACAGTGCCGCACCGTTCCAGTTACTTAGCAGCTGTTCATCCAGCAACACCCTGCCAGAGGCGGATTGCAGCCCCGCAATGACACTCAGTAAGGTACTTTTACCGGCTCCGTTCGGGCCTGCAATGTGAAGCAACTGACCGGCGGCAAGTTCGCCGGTCAGGGGCAGCAGCCGTCCGGGGACGGCGGCCTGTTGCAGGCGCAACAGCATCTATTTTGCCAGCGCCTGTTTAATCGTTTCCAGAATGATGGGATCTTCCGGCGTCATGTCTGGTGCAAAACGCTGGATCACACTGCCGTCACGGCCAATCAGGAACTTTTCGAAGTTCCACAGGATGTCGCCCTGCTCTTTCGGCGCGCGTCCTTTACTTTCCATACGCGCGTAAAAGCCGCTGCCTTCAGGACGCACCGCGTCAGGTCGGGCCGCAATCAGCTGTGCATAGAGCGGATGACGCGCCGGGCCATTAACCTCGGTTTTGGCAAACATCGGGAACGTCACGCCATAGGTGGTACTGCAGAAGGTTTTGATCTCCTCACTGCTGCCCGGTTCCTGCTCCAGAAACTGATTGCAGGGGAAGCCGAGTACGCTGAAACCCTGATCCTGCCAGGCTTTCTGCAGGTTCTCCAGCTCTTCGTATTGCGGCGTCAGACCACATTTCGAGGCAACGTTGACGACCAGCAGGACTTTGCCCTGCCACTTTAACAGCGTGGTTTTTTCCCCGTCGAGCGTAACCAGTTCAGTCTCATAAATGTTCATGCTTTTTCCTGTAATGGATGCGGTTGTGGATACAGAGTAGCCAGCCGAAGCTAGCGCGAAGATTTCACCAGTAAAATAATAAACAGTGGCGCGCCCAGTGTCGCCGTCACGACGCCTATCGGCAACTCCGCTGACGTCAGTGCCAGACGCGCCACGATATCGGCTGCCAGAAGCACCGCCGCGCCCGCCAATGCCGATGCCGGCAGCAGATAGCGGTGATCGCTGATGCCGCTCAGGCGCAGCAGATGCGGGATGACCAGCCCGACAAAGCCGATAGCGCCGGCCATCGCGACGCTGATGCCGACCAGCCAGCCCATGGCCAGCACCAGCAGGTTACGCCAGTAGAAGAGTGACAGCCCGAGCTGACGGGCGGAGGTCTCGCCCAGAGCCAGCAGATTGAGAATCGGCCCGGTCGCCCCCAGCGCCAGCATCACCGGCAGCAGTGCCAGCATCATCCAGCCATAGCGCCAGTCAATGCCGCTGAATCCCCCCATCATCCAGTACATCAGCTGACGCAGATCGAGGCTGGTGCTGAAGTAAACCGCCCAGGTCATGATGGCACTGCAGATAATCCCCAGCGCCACGCCGGTCAGCAACAGCCGGGTGACCGAGAGCTGACGATGAGCAAAATGCAGCAGGATTAGCGTAATAATCAGCGCGCCGGCCATCGCCGCCAGCCCAAGGCTCCACAGCGAGCCGCTGCCCAGCAGCATGCCGAGCACCAGGCCGATACCGGCACCATTCGAAACGCCGAGCAGGCCCGGCTCCGCCAGGGGATTGGTAAACAGCGCCTGCATCACCACGCCGCATACCGCCAGTGACGCGCCCACCAGGACGACAGCCAGACTGCGGGGCAGCCGCAATTGCCACACAAAGAGCTGTCCGCTATCGCTGAACCACGCAGAGGGCGCGATCCAGCTGTCTCCAGCACAGAGGCTGAGACAAAGCAGTGCAGCGAGCATAAGGGCGAGCGCAATCAGCCACTTCTGGCCGCGTTGACCGGCCTGGCGTGCGAACGTGTCGAGCAGAGACATAAGCGGGATTAGCTGAGAAAACAGTGATTTGATTGTAGAGAGATTGGTGAAAAAAGAAAGGCTGAAAGGGGCTCTGCGCCAGGCTGTTGTGGGCATTGACGGGCGCGGGAAGCGGGATCCTGGCTTACTGAAACCCTGAAAGCTGCTTACCGGAACCATGAAAAAAGGCCGCTTGCGCGGCCTTTTTGAAACGCTGAAATTCAGTCAGTCTCTTTGGGTGTAGCGTTCTCTACGCGGCTTTTCAGCTTCTGTCCTGGGCGGAACGTTACTACGCGACGCGCAGTAATCGGAATATCTTCACCCGTTTTCGGGTTTCTGCCAGGACGCTGGTTCTTGTCACGCAGATCAAAATTACCAAACCCAGACAGTTTGACCTGTTCTCCATTTTCCAAAGCGCGACGTACCTCTTCGAAAAACAGCTCTACTAACTCTTTGGCATCGCGTTTGCTCAGCCCGAGTTTCTCAAACAGGTACTCTGACATCTCAGCTTTTGTAAGCGCCATAGGTTCAATCCCTCAAGGTTGCCTGGAATCGCTCTTTTAATGCCGCAACGCATTTGCCAACGGTCGCGGCAATCTCCTCTTCTTCGAGTGTCCGGCTGGTATCCTGCAAAATCAGGCTGATTGCGAGGCTCTTGAAGCCCTCAGAAACGCCCTTACCGCGGTACACGTCAAACAAGTTTACGCCAACTACCTGATTTACGCCAACTTTCTTACACTCCGCAATGATATCTGCTGCAGGGACGTTTTCAGCCACTACAACGGCAATATCACGGCGGTTCGCCGGGAAGCGAGAAATCTCGCGCGCGTCAGGCAGGACGCGGTCTGCGACCTTATTCCAAAGCAGTTCAAAGACTAAGGTGCGGCCATTGAGATCAAGCTTACGTTCCAGCTCAGGATGAACAACGCCGATAAATCCGATATGTTCATCACGTAAATAAATCGCCGCGCTCTGTCCTGGATGCAACCCCGGATTCGCCTCAGCCCGGAAGCTGATCTCATCCAGTTTGCCGGTTAAATCGAGCAGCGACTCTAAATCGCCTTTCAAATCATAGAAGTCAACTGTCTGACGCGCCAGATCCCAGTGCTCTTCAACGCGGTTGCCGCTGATGACGCCAGCCAGCATAAGATCCTGACGAATGCCCAAATCCGCCTGCGTATCTGGCACAAAGCGTAAGCCGCTCTCAAACAGACGTACACGGCTCTGCTGACGGTTCTGGTTGTAAACCACCGCACTGAGCAGACCGGTCCAGAGTGACAGACGCATTGTCGACATATCGCTGGAGATCGGGCTTGGCAGTAGCAGCGCCTCTTCACCTGGATGCAGCAGCTGCTGGATTTTCGGATCAACGAAACTATAAGTAATTGCTTCCTGATAACCTTTATCTACCAGCAGGTTTTTGGCGCGTTTCAGCGACAGATCCGCTTCACGGTGATGGGTCATCACCAGACCCGCCTGTACCGGCACATCAGGAATATTGTTGTAGCCATAAATACGGGCCACTTCTTCGACCAGATCTTCTTCAATGGCCATATCGAAGCGCCAGCTCGGTGCGACGGCCTGCCACTGCCCTTCACCTACAGTCACGTCACAGCCGAGACGCGTCAGAATGTCGGTAACCTGCTCATCTGCAATCACGTGACCAATCAGACGATCCAGCTTTTCGCGACGCAGCGTGATCGTGGCGGGTACAGGCAGCGCTGACTGATGAGTCTGATCGATAATCGGGCCCGCTTCACCGCCGCAGACAGACAGCAGCAGCTGAGTGGCACGCTCCAGCGCAACGTGTTGCAGTGCCGGGTCAACGCCACGCTCGTAGCGATGTGATGCGTCGGTATGCAGACCGTGACGACGAGCGCGACCAGTGATAGAGAGCGGATCGAAATAAGCACACTCAAACAGGATGTTCTGCGTTTCGCCGTTCACACCCGAATGTTCACCACCAAAGATACCGGCCATCGCCAGCGCTTTATGATGATCGGCGATCACTAAAGTATCACTCTGCAGGGCGGCTTCCGTACCATCCAGCAGCGTCAGCTTTTCGCCCTCTTTCGCCATACGCACCACGATACCGCCATCAACACGGTCAAGGTCGAAGGCGTGCATCGGCTGACCCAGCTCCAGCAGAACGTAGTTGGTGATATCGACGACCGGATCGATAGAGCGAATGCCGCAGCGACGCAGCTTCTCTTTCATCCACAGTGGCGTAGCAGCCTTAACGTTAATCCCTTTCACGACGCGGCCCAGATAGCGCGGGCAGGCTTCTGCCGCGTCAACCTGAATCGGGAACGTGTCGTTAAGCGTCGCCGCGACCGGCTGCATCTCCGGTACGTTCAGCGGCAGGCCGTTGAGCACGGCAACATCACGGGCGATACCGATCAGACCCAGACAGTCGGCGCGGTTAGGCGTAACGCTGATTTCGATAGTGTTGTCGTCCAGCTGCAGATAAGCGCGGATATCGGTGCCAACCGGCGCATCCGAAGGCAGTTCGATGATGCCGTTGTGATCGTCGGAAATACCCAGCTCAGAGAACGAGCAGAGCATTCCTTCAGAGGGCTCGCCACGCAGTTTGGCCGCTTTGATTTTGAAATCACCTGGCAGCACAGCGCCTACGGTCGCGACGGCGACTTTCAGTCCCTGACGGCAGTTCGGCGCGCCACAGACGATATCCAGCAGGCGATCGCCGCCCACGTTGATTTTGGTGACACGCAGCTTGTCGGCATTAGGGTGCTGGCCGCACTCGACTACTTCACCGACCACAACGCCGTGGAACGCACCGGCAACCGGCTCAACCCCGTCCACTTCCAGACCGGCCATAGTAATTTGTTCAGACAGCGCAGCGCTGTCCAGGGCTGGATTTACCCATTCGCGTAACCAGAGTTCACTGAATTTCATTGGATATCCTGCCCTTACTTAAATTGTTTGAGGAAACGTAAATCATTTTCGAAGAAAGCACGCAGGTCAGTCACGCCATAGCGCAACATGGTCAGACGCTCCATGCCCATACCAAAGGCGAAACCAGAGTAAACTTCCGGATCGATGCCGACATTGCGCAGCACGTTAGGGTGCACCATGCCGCAACCCAGCACTTCCAGCCACTTGCCGTTTTTACCCATAACATCCACTTCTGCCGATGGCTCAGTGAACGGGAAGTAAGAAGGACGGAAACGAATCTGTAAATCTTCTTCGAAGAAGTTGTTCAGGAAATCGTGCAGCGTGCCTTTCAGGTTGGTAAAGCTGATGTTTTTATCAACGATCAGCCCTTCCATCTGATGGAACATCGGCGTGTGAGTCTGGTCGTAATCGTTACGGTAGACGCGGCCTGGCGCAATAATGCGGATAGGCGGCTGCTGAGCCTGCATGGTGCGGATCTGCACGCCAGAGGTCTGAGTACGCAGCAGACGCGTGGCGTCGAACCAGAAGGTGTCGTGATCGGCACGTGCCGGGTGGTGCGCAGGAATATTCAGCGCATCGAAGTTATGATAATCATCTTCAATTTCCGGCCCTGTTACCACGCCAAAGCCTAACTCGCCAAAGAAAGTCTCAATGCGATCCATGGTGCGGGTGACCGGATGCAGACCGCCATTCTCAATACGGCGACCCGGCAGCGAGACATCAATGGTCTCTTCCGCAAGACGGGCATTCAGCACGGCGGATTCCAGGGCATCTTTGCGTGCATTCAGGCGCTCAGTGACCTGCTGCTTCGCTTCGTTGATTACCGCACCTGCTGCAGGACGCTCTTCTGCTGGCAGCTCGCGTAACGTCGTCATCTGCAGTGTCAGATGTCCTTTCTTACCCAGGTATTCGACGCGCACCGCGTCAAGGGCGGCGATATCCGTCGCCCCGTCGATGGCCGCCGTGGCGCTGGCCACCAGTTCTGCGAGTTGGGACATAATTTCCTCTTTTTCCAGTCAGGCTGGTCAGTTCTCGTTGGGACCTGCCGGTCCAATATGCTAGCGCCAGAAACAAAAAAGCCTCCACGAGGGAGGCTTTTAGCGCGGTTTTTCGTTTCTTCTCTTATGCGCAAAAGCCCCCGAATGTCAGGCGCTAAAGTAAAAAAAGAAACGGAAAATAGCAGCATTCATGCTTGCGGTTACCTTGTCATGCGATACAGGGGGTCTATTGAAAAGCTCTGCGACGAAAATGTCAATCTTTTGCGTAGGTTACAGGCAATAAAAAAGGGAGCAAGCTCCCTTTTTCATCTGACTTACGCCAGGGCTGATTTCGCTTTTTCGACCAGTGCAGAGAATGCCACTTTGTCGAATACTGCGATGTCGGCCAGGATCTTACGGTCGATCTCAATGGCTGCTTTTTTCAGACCATTGATGAAACGGCTGTAAGACATGCCGTTCTGACGTGCCGCTGCGTTGATACGCGCGATCCACAGCTGACGGAACTGACGCTTACGCTGACGACGGTCACGGTAAGCATACTGACCAGCTTTGATAACAGCCTGGAAAGCAACACGGTAAACACGTGAACGTGCACCGTAATAGCCTTTAGCTTGTTTTAAGATTTTTTTGTGACGTGCGCGAGCAACTACACCACGTTTTACACGAGCCATTTAGCTCTCCTGTTTAATATTCTGAATTAATGAAAAAAATTTACTTATGCGTACGGCAGGCAGGCAATAACCAGACCCAGATCGCCTTTTGACACCATGCCTTTAGGGCGCAGGTGACGTTTACGCTTAGTAGATTTTTTAGTCAGAATATGACGCAGGTTTGCGTGTTTACGCTTGAAGCCGCCAGAAGCGGTCTTCTTGAAGCGCTTAGCCGCGCCACGTACAGTTTTAATCTTTGGCATTTTAAAAATATCCACTTCGCATTGTTAATAACATGACCCAGACAGGCGAACAGATAACCGCACGGCGCGAACGCTGCGCGGCTATTGCTACTTGAAAGCCTACTGTTTCTTCTTAGGAGCGAGCACCATGATCATCTGGCGGCCTTCGATCTTCGAAGGGAAGGATTCGACAATGGCCAAATCCAGATCTTCACACAGGTCTTTACGGACGCGGTTAAGCACTTCCATACCGATCTGCTGGTGCGCCATCTCACGACCGCGGAAGCGGAGCGTGATTTTGGCTTTATCGCCATCTTCCAGAAAGCGAATCAGGTTGCGTAGTTTGACCTGATAGTCGCCATCATCGGTTCCAGGACGGAATTTGATTTCCTTAACCTGAATAACTTTTTGCTTCTTCTTCTGTTCCTTAGAAGATTTGCTTTTTTCATAGAGGAACTTGCCGTAATCCATAATACGGCAGACCGGCGGTTCGGCATTCGGGCTGATTTCGACTAAGTCGCCGCCCGCTTCCTCGGCTTTTTCCAGAGCTTCGCGTAATGTGACAATGCCAATCGGCTCGCCATCCATGCCCGTTAAGCGCACTTCAGTTGCGCGGATTTCACTGTTAATTTTGTTCGGACGCGTCGGTAGTACTCGTTTTCCGCCTTTAATACTTTATTCCTCCAATTGGTGAAGATTTCGGCTGCGAACCTCTTGTTGCAACTTCTCAACAAACAGATCGACATCCATCGTTCCCAGGTCTTTACCACGGCGGGTGCGAACGGCAACTTTGCCTGATTCCACCTCTTTATCACCGCAGACCAACATATAAGGGACGCGACGTAGTGTGTGCTCGCGGATTTTAAAGCCTATCTTCTCATTTCTCAAGTCTGCCTTCACACGAATGCCAGCATTCTGCAGCTTACGCGTCAAAGACTCAACATATTCCGCTTGTCCGTCGGTAATATTCATTACCACAACTTGCAGCGGTGCCAGCCAGGTTGGGAAGAAACCGGCGAACTCTTCGGTAAGAATACCGATGAAGCGCTCCATCGATCCCAGAATCGCACGGTGAATCATCACTGGCGTCTGACGGTCGTTGTTTTCACCTACGTAGGTTGCTTCAAGGCGTTTTGGCAGGGAGAAGTCTAGCTGAACTGTTCCGCACTGCCAGGCGCGATCAAGACAATCGTACAAAGTGAACTCAATTTTAGGGCCGTAGAACGCGCCTTCGCCGGGCTGGAACTCAAACTCAATGTTGTTTTCGTTCAACGCGGCGGCCAGGTCTTCCTCGGCACGATCCCACATCTCATCTGTACCGATGCGCTTCTCAGGACGGGTGGATAACTTCACCACAATCTTTTCAAAGCCGAAGGTGCTGTACATGTCATAGACCATGCGGATACAGCTGTTCACTTCGTCACGCACCTGCTCTTCTGTACAGAAGACGTGTGCATCATCCTGGGTAAAGCCGCGAACGCGCATCAGACCGTGCAGCGCACCTGATGGCTCATTACGGTGACAGCTACCAAACTCTGCCATACGCAGCGGCAGGTCACGGTAGGATTTCAGACCCTGATTAAAGATCTGAACGTGTCCAGGACAGTTCATCGGTTTGATGCAGTATTCACGGTTCTCAGATGAGGTGGTGAACATGGCTTCTTTATAGTTTTCCCAGTGCCCGGTTTTTTCCCACAGGACACGGTCCATCATGAACGGACCTTTAACTTCCTGGTACTGGTACTCTTTTAATTTGCTGCGGACAAACACTTCCAGCTCGCGGAAGATGGTCCAGCCGTCATTATGCCAGAAGACCATACCGGGGGCTTCTTCCTGCATGTGATAGAGATCCAGCTGCTTACCAATCTTACGATGGTCACGCTTCGCCGCCTCTTCCAGACGCTGCAGATAGGCTGCCAGCTGCTTTTTGTCGGCCCATGCGGTGCCATAAATACGCTGCAGCATTTTATTGCTGCTGTCGCCGCGCCAGTAGGCACCGGAGATCTTCTGCAGTTTAAAATGATGGCAGAACCGCATGTTCGGCACGTGCGGACCGCGGCACATGTCGACATATTCTTCGTGATGATACAGGCCAGGCTTATCGTCATGGCTGATGTTTTCATCAAGAATGGTGGTCTTGTAGATTTCGCCGCGCGCCGCAAAGACGTCGCGTGCTTCCTGCCAGCTGACTTTTTTCTTCACCACATCGTAGTTGGTTTCAGCCAACTGATGCATGCGTTTTTCCAGCAGGTCGATATCTTCCTGGGTCAGGGTACGATCGATGTCGACATCATAATAGAAGCCGTTATCAATGACCGGGCCAATCGCCATTTTGGTATCCGGCCACAGCTGTTTAATGGCGTGCCCTAACAGGTGCGCACAGGAGTGACGGATAATTTCCAGACCCGCTTCATCTTTTGCGGTAATGATCGCGACAGCGGCATCGTCGGTGATGGGATCAACAGCATCAACCAGTTCACCGTTAACGCGGCCAGCGATACAGGCTTTCGCCAGACCTGGACCGATGTCCAGCGCAATATCCATGACACTGACAGGGCGGTCAAACACGCGCTGGCTGCCATCAGGAAGCGTAATTACAGGCATTTCATGTCCTTATTTGCAGTGGTAAGCCACACGAAAGCTTACATGCAACGTAATGTAAAATGAGTGACCTGGCGTGATATCAGACCCACATTGTCGGAATGTCGCCAGGATTGCAGTGCGTAGCGGATGATAGCAGTTTTCGCCGACGAGAAAAACCATCCCCTTTTCGCTAAGCCATGGAGCGAACAAAAAAAAGCGGCCTGACCCACAGTGTCAGACCGCCAGGCATGCCGCAGTTTAAAATGCGCTTACATTGCGTAAGAGAGCATGATTGAGGTTTTGGTGTCGGTACGATCTGGCGCAGACTCAGCCGGATTGTTGTTCCAGGTGACGTTGTAAGCCAGCTTCAGCGCGAAGTGGCTATTGATAGCGACCTGCAGGCCGGTTTCGGAGTTCACTGTGGTGTCTTCACCAAAGCTGCTCAGCACGGATACGCCCTGAATAAATTTGGTGGTGTCGGTCAACTGCCACTGATAGCTCACTGCGCCATAGCCCAGCGCCTTGGTCTGATGACCGCCAGCGTGGTAATCGTCATAACGCACACCCGGACCCAATTCCGCACGCAGCGAGTGCACCGGACCATTCAGAATCTGACGACCGTAACCGGCAGTCAGCACGTCACGTGAATCATAACCATTGAAACGATCGCTTAACCAGCTCGCCTGCCCAAACAGGTAGTCATAGGAGTTGAGGTTATAGCGTGAACGACCACCGATGTTGTACGTCTCTGAAGAGCGTTCATCATTTGACGAGGTGTTCGCTGCGTTACCCCACAAGCTGTAGGCCATAGATGACTGATACCAGGTCATATTGGTCTGAGCCGTCATTGATGAACTGGTGGTGTTACCGGTTTGCGCCAGGTATCCCGCAGCAGCAGAGCCTTCAAATGGCTTCTTAGCCGTGGAAGGGTCATCCATTGAGGTGAATACGGCGTTATCGGCCAGTGCCTGGTGACAAAACGCTCCGGCGGAGAGCAAAAGAACAGCAGACAGCTTGTTATAGGCTTTCATTAAATGTGATCCGTGCGACTGTTTAAAAAACGGAGAGTCTGAAGCGTTTTGCCCGGCATTCAATGCAATTTACGGTAAGTTTTGTAAAAAATTATTAACTTACACAAAATGCCTGGAATCACCCTGACAACCCATGTTAATTGGGACTCATCTTATTAACGTCGCGCATTATAGTGCTGCCCAGATGAAAAGCCAGACGTAACGGCAGAAAGATTTTTACGTCAATGGCAGGGCTCCTGACACTGATTTACGTTATGCGTCACGACAGACATTTAGCATCTCTTTCATAATTCGCCTGAATTTTCACCATAGTCTACGCTCAGTTCAGTTTCTCTTTCCCGGAGGTGCCTCATGAGCAATACGGCCTTAACCCGTTATATCGTGACCTTTCATTATCAGGAGTCGGGATTAAGTGACATCCTGGAGCTGACCAGCGCGATGACCGCCGCCGGTTTCACCACCACGCTGGCTGATGAAAACGGCCATCCCCATGAACTGGGCACGAACAGTTATGGCATCGTCAGTACGCTGGACGCTGAGGATCTGCGACAGCAGGTTGCGGCTGCCGGTGAAAACGCACTGGGTCAGAAACCGGATGTGACTGTCATGACCTTTGAAGAGTATCTGCGGGACACTGCCAGTCATCGCCCCGCCACCTCCGCGCCAGAATAAAAGGTGCAATCACGCTGGTTTTGGTGAATATTCAGGCATCAGCATCGGACTTACGCAGCGAACAACGAGGATAGCCCTATGTGGTCAGCCATCAGTCGTCTGTTAAGCGAGCAGTTAGGCAACGCCGAAATCACTCAACGTCACGCCCTTGCGGGTGGTGATATCCATCCCACCTGGCATATTCGCTACGGTGACCACGATGTCTTCGTCAAAAGTAACAGCCGCGAGATGCTGTCGCTTTTTACCTGGGAAGCCGACCAGCTTGCCTTGCTGGCGCGCACCGGCACGGTTCGAGTGCCAAAAGTGTATGGTGTGGGTCATCATCGCGAGGAGAGCTTTCTCTTGCTGGAGTACATCAGGCCACAGCCGCTTGATGAGCAGCGTGCATATCAGCTGGGTCAGCAGCTGGCGCACCTGCACCAGTGGAGCGAACAGACGCAGTTCGGCCTCGATTTCGACAACAACATCACCACCACGCCCCAGCCTAATAGCTGGCTGCGACGCTGGTCGGTCTTTTTTGCCGAACAGCGCATTGGCTGGCAGCTGCAGCTGGCGGCCGAAAAGGGGATTCAGTACGGGGATACCGAGCTGATCATCGCCTCCGTGCAGCGGGTGCTTGCGTCACATCATCCGCAGCCATCGCTGCTGCATGGCGATCTCTGGCCCGCTAACTGCGCCAGCAGTGACAGTGGCCCCTGGCTGTTCGATCCCGCCTGTTACTGGGGTGATCGTGAGTGCGATTTAGCCATGCTGAGCTGGTACCCTGACCTGCCCCGCCAGATTTACGATGGCTATCAGGCGGTGTGGCCGCTACCGGATGGTTTTTCGCAGCGTCTGCCGGTCTACCAGCTCTACTATCTGCTGAATCGGGCTAACGTGTTTGGCGGACACTGGCCTGGCGATGCGCAGTTCGCCATTGGCCAGTTGCTGGATGAAGATGCGCTCGGCACCCGTCAGGCCAGACCGGCCTGACGGCGTTCACGGTCAGATAAAGCCCAGCAGCGACAGCGCAAAATATCCGGCTATCGCAATCACCACTGGCAGGACGTAAAGCGGGAAAATCTGCAGGAAGATGGTGTGGCGAGGAACGCGCACCTTCTCTTCCAGTTGCTGACGGCTGCGTCCTTCACTGCCCTTTGCCTGCTCCAGAATCATCTGATCTTCAATGCCCTCTTTGACGTGACGTGCCTGCCGTCCCATCCGCGCGCCTGATGACTCCAGCGCCAGTCCGACAAAAATCAGAATGTAGATCAGCCAGAAACCCAGGTTCATCTGACCATTAAATTCCGGTACCGGCGAGTTATGCCAGAAAACGTTCAGGAACGGCGTGTTGAAGCGCAGCATATCGACAATGACATGCACGAAATCAAGCATAACGGCGTCAATACCTGGCTGCTTCTCGCTGTGCTTAAACATAAAGCTCAATACTGAGATAATGGTCGACAGGAGTGCCACTAAAAAGAGCACCCAGCCCACCACGCGCTTAAGGATGGCGATACGGCCAGCCTGTTGATAGGTCATAATATCTCCTGAACCTGGAATCCAATTTGCCGTCAGTCTACCTGCCAACGGAGAAATTTCCCAAATAAAGCGTGGTCAATAGGATGAAGCAGGCGTCAGCAGAGAATGATGTTATGGTTAAACCGACTTTATTTATAAGGAGACCGCTGATGGCCTGGCACCGCCCTGTCCTTGCTGCCCTGTTTGATATGGATGGCTTACTGATCGATTCTGAACCGCTATGGGATCAGGCTGAGCTGGATATCTTTTCAACGCTGGACGTTGACCTGTCACGCCGCAGTGAAATGCCCGATACCCTTGGCCTGCGTATCGATCAGACTGTGCGGATGTGGTACGAAACGCTGCCGTGGCATGGTCCCTCTCAGCAGGAGGTCACTGAGCGGATTATTACGCGCGCCATGACGCTGGTGGATCAGACGCGGCCACTGCTGCCGGGCGTGGAAACGGCACTGCAACTGTGCCGGGAACATGGGCTGAAAATCGGCCTGGCCTCCGCATCGCCGCTAAAGATGCTGGAACAGGTGCTGGAAACCTTCAATCTGCGCCCTTATTTTGATGTGCTGTCTTCAGCAGAAGCGCTGCCCTACAGCAAGCCCCATCCGCAGGTCTATCTCAACGCCGCCGCCAGCCTTGCGATCGATCCGCTCAACTGCGTCACGCTGGAAGATTCGTTTAATGGCATGATCGCGACCAAAGCGGCCCGCATGCGGTCGATTGTGGTACCCGCCGCTGAACACCGTGACGATCCGCGCTGGGCGCTGGCGGATGTCCGGCTGGACAATCTGACACAGCTTAGCCTGCAGCATCTGCAGGGATAATAAACAGCCCGCGCATAGCGGGCTTTTTTTTGCCCACTGCGCCTGCCAGTTGATCTACCCCGCAAAAAATAAAACAACGTTTCATTTTTATTGAATTCCCCTCCCGCTCTGCCTAAGATGCCCGAAGCGTCCCCATTCGGGGCATGAATAACCTGACCTGCAGAGAGGCCTGAGATGGACATTCGCCAAAGCATTCACAGCGATCACGCTAAACAACTCGACACTGACGCGCTGCGCCGCGAGTTTCTGATTGAAACGATTTTTTCCGCTGACAATTACACCCTGACCTACAGCCACATCGACCGCATCATCATTGGCGGCGTGATGCCGGTTAATAAGCCAGTCATTATCGGTGATGAGATGGGAAAACAGCTGGGCGTCAGTTACTTTCTTGAACGCCGCGAGCTTGGCATGATCAACATTGGCGGCCCGGGTCTGGTCGAGGTTGACGGTAAAGCCTGGGAGATCGGTCACGAAGAGGCGCTTTACATCGGCAAAGGTGCGCGCAACCTGCAGTTCCGCAGCCTGAACCCTGCACAGCCGGCCAAATTCTATTACAACAGTGCGCCAGCACACAGCACCTTCCCGGACAAGAAAATCACGCTGCAGGACGCAGCAACCGCGACGCTGGGTGATGCCGCGACCTCCAATCGCCGCACCATTAACAAATTTATCGTGCCGGATGTGTTGCCCACCTGCCAGCTCACCATGGGCTTAACCAGACTGGATGAAGGCAGCCTGTGGAACACCATGCCCTGCCACACCCACGAACGCCGCATGGAAGTCTATTTCTACTTCGATATGAGCGAAGAGTGCGCCGTCTTCCACATGATGGGGCAACCGCAGCAAACCCGCCATCTGCTGGTACACAACGAGCAGGCGGTGATCTCACCCAGCTGGTCAATTCACGCCGGTGTCGGCACCCAGCGTTACACCTTTATCTGGGGCATGGTGGGTGAGAATCAGGTCTTTGATGACATGGACCACGTCAAAATCAGTGAACTGCGCTGAGCAGAGGAGAAATACCATGGTACTGAGTACGTTTAACCTGGAAGGTAAAGTCGCGCTGGTGACCGGCTGTAATACCGGTTTAGGGCAAGGTATGGCGCTGGGCCTGGCCCAGGCGGGTTGTGATATCGTCGGCGTTAACCGTGATGGCCCGGATGATACCCACAGTAAAGTGGAGGCGCTGGGTCGCCGGTTCTGGCCGGTGCAGGCCGATCTGATGCAGACCAGCGTGGTGGCCTCAGTGGTTGAACAGGCGCTGGCCGCTGCCGGTAAAATTGACATTCTGGTCAACAATGCCGGCATTATCCGCCGTGAGGACGCACTGAATTTCAGCGAGCAGGACTGGGATGACGTGATGAATCTTAACAGCAAGAGCCTGTTTTTCCTGTCGCAGCAGGTTGCCCGTCAGTTTATCGCGCAGGGTAATGGCGGCAAGATCATCAATATCGCCTCCATGCTCTCCTTCCAGGGCGGTATCCGGGTGCCCTCTTATACGGCGTCGAAAAGTGCCGTGATGGGTCTGACCCGTCTGATGGCGAACGAGTGGGCAAAACATGGCATTAACGTCAATGCCATCGCTCCCGGTTACATGGCCACCAACAATACGGAACAGCTTCGCAATGATGAGTCGCGTAGTGAAGAGATTCTGGGGCGTATTCCGGCAGGCCGCTGGGGCGTGCCTGATGACATGATGGGGCCGGTAGTTTTCCTGGCCTCTTCCGCATCTGACTACGTGAATGGCTATACCCTGGCGGTAGATGGCGGCTGGCTGGCACGTTAATCTTTCTGGCAGAACGGGCGGGCAGTGTTTCATCGCTGTCCGCCTTGTTAAAAATATTCATGCTTCGTTACAGCGTCACATGTTCTCATTTACTGGATAAATCCCTATACTGGATGCATCGACAGCTTTCTTTGCAACCAGGTTCTATCATGACGGGCGAAGGCCACATTATTTTTGCCATTGCCAGCGCTATCTTTGCGAAGCGTGCTGAGCTGACACCCGTACTGGCGCAGGCCGACTGGTGGCATCTTGTTCCCTCAGCCCTGCTGACATGTCTGTTGCCCGATATCGACCACCCCAAATCTTTGCTGGGACAGCGACTACGCTGGCTTTCTCATCCTATTGCGCGCGCGTTCGGTCATCGGGGCTTTACCCATAGCCTGCTGGCGGTGGCCGCCGGTTTATGGCTTTTTCAGATAAACCTGCCCCAGTCGTCGCCAATACCGGCAGACGTACTACAGGGTCTGACGCTGGGCTACCTCAGTCATATTGTGGCCGATATGCTGACACCCGCCGGTGTTCCGCTGCTATGGCCCTGCCGCTGGCGCTTCCGCCTGCCGATTCTGCGCAGTCAGAAAGGAAACCAGCTTGAGCGGGCATTGTGTCTGGGACTGGTCGGCTATGCGCTGTGGTTCCCGGTCGGCATGCCATATTTTGGTGCAAACGGCTGGCCGGCTCAGCTGTTTGATACGCTACAAAATGGCGTCAGTCGATTAATTTCCAGTCATACTGCGCAATAAATCCGCACAAAACACCATTAAGTTATAAACCATGCCATTTGGATATAAGGCACCCTCTGCACCTGCTGTTACCATTCCTGCTGTCTTAATTCGTGATTAACATTATGCGGCTTTCCCGGGTGGGAAAGCCGCATTACTCTGGAGTTTCAGCATGGACCTTCCTCTTACGCTTAATATCGTGGCCTTTGTGGTGCTGCTGGTATTACTCTCCCGCTTCAGCCGTCAGAACTGGAGCCTGTCGAAAAAAGTGCTGACCGGTCTGGTGATCGGCGTGCTGTTCGGCCTGGTTTTGCAGTTGATCTACGGCGAAAACAGCGCAGTGGTAAAAGAGTCTATCAGCTGGTTTAACATCATCGGTAATGGCTATGTCCAGTTGCTGCAGATGGTGGTGATGCCGCTGGTGTTCGTTTCAATTCTGAGCGCGGTTGCCCGTCTGCATAATGCCTCGTCACTGGGGAAAATCAGCGTACTGACCATTGGTGTACTGCTGTTTACCACCGCAATTTCGGCGCTGGTTGGCGTGTTCGTGACCGGCCTGTTTGGTCTGAGCGCGGAAGGTCTGGTACAGGGTGTGCAGGAAACCGCGCGTCTGAGTGCGATCCAGAGCAACTATGTCGGCAAGGTCTCTGACCTGAGCGTGCCACAGCTGGTGCTCTCCTTTATCCCGAAAAACCCGTTTGCCGATCTGACCGGCGCCAGTCCAACCTCCATTATCAGCGTCGTCATCTTTGCCGCCTTCCTGGGTGTCGCTGCCCTGCAGTTGCTGAAAGATGATGAAGTGAAAGGTCAGCGCGTGCTGGTCGCAATTGATACGCTGCAGTCGTGGGTTATGAAGCTGGTTCGTCTGGTAATGAAGCTGACCCCCTACGGTGTGCTGGCGCTGATGACCAAAGTGGTTGCCGGTTCTAACCTGCAGGACATCATCAAGCTGGGCAGCTTTGTGGTCGCCTCTTACCTGGGTCTGGCCATCATGTTTGGTGTTCACGCCCTGCTGCTGTCGGTGAATGGCATCAACCCGCTGCGCTTCTTCCGTAAAGTGTGGCCGGTGATCACCTTCGCCTTCACCAGCCGCTCCAGCGCAGCGAGCATTCCACTGAGCGTAGAGACGCAGACCCGTCGTCTGGGCGTACCTGATTCGATTGCCAGCTTCGCGGCCTCCTTTGGTGCCACAATTGGACAGAATGGCTGTGCCGGCCTCTATCCAACCATGCTGGCCGTGATGGTTGCGCCAACGGTTGGAATCAACCCGTTTGATCCGCTGTGGATTGCCACCCTGGTTGGGATAGTGACGCTGAGCTCCGCAGGCGTGGCCGGTGTCGGCGGTGGTGCCACCTTTGCCGCCCTGATTGTTCTGCCTGCAATGGGCCTGCCTGTCACCCTGGTGGCGCTGCTGATCTCCATTGAGCCGCTGATTGATATGGGTCGTACGGCACTGAACGTTAACGGTTCCATGACCGCCGGTTCCCTGACCAGCCGCTGGTTAGGTCTGACCGATAAGCGCGTACTGGAAAGTGACGACAACGCCGAGCTGGCGCATCGTTAATCTGCTGTAAACCTGGCGCGCCCGCGCCAGGTTATTTCCGCCCTGCCTCTCCATAATCCTCCCCATTGATGGCGACGCCGTTAAGAAAGCGTTAAGCATGGTAAACAGGCGAAAAATCGCCGCTTTAATGCTTGTCTTTGCCCGGCAAAAAGCGAATTCTGCATCCAGTCTTATGAGGAGGACATCCGATGAAAAAAATTATTGCCTCGCTTCTGACGCTGGCGCTGTTGACGCCCGCGCTGGCTTTCGCCCACCCTGGCGACTGGGGCCCGGGTGGATGGGGTCGACATGGCGGACCCGGCCCCCACTGGGGCGGTCCTGGCCCGGTGCGTTTTTTACCTGAAGCCGCTACCGCGGTGCTGATTGGCGGACTGACCTACTACCTGCTGAACGGCAGTTATTATCAGCGTCACGGGGATGAATATGTGGTGGTCGAACCGCCAGCCGGGTCGCGGGTCAGCAATGAAATGCGGGTACTCGACTTTAATGGTAAACGTTTTTATGTGCAGGATGGCCACTACTACCAGCGGCAGATAGACGGTGATTATGTTGAGGTGCCACGTCCGGCAGGATTGTAATCCGCGCCACAACGAAAAACGGCCCGTCATGACGACGGGCCGTTTGCTATTCAGGAGTGCTACGTGTTACTGCTGAACCTGCGGATCGGTGTCATATTCCGCACAGCTCTGGAAGCCGTAGTTCATCACACGGCCAGTATCGTTGTAGCTCACGAAGTAAGTCTGTGCTTTACCGTCGCGCTGGCCCAGTACGTAAGTCTGGCAGGTGCCGCGCGCGTGAACCATGGTGATTTCAGTAGACGGCGTACCGGCGATCTGACGAACCTGATCACGGGTCATACCTTTTTTAACATCCTTAACAACTGGCTTAGTCACGTAGCTTTCAGCACGATCGTAAGTCGTACAACCAGACAGTGCAGCCAGCGTCAGCGCCGCAGCGATACATCCCATCACTTTATTCATCTTGTTGTTCCTCATTTATTGTCCATGTGGAAACAAGCCTGGAACATAAATGCTGATTTATCAAGTTTATGAGTAACAATTCGTGGCATGGTAAACGTCAGGATATCGTAAAGAAGGCTGTTTTGCTGTCAACGCAGACGTATACTTCCCCGCAAAACAGACACGCCGTAACGACCCGTTTTCAGACTCATCGGCCATCATCTATGAGGGCGTTGATCAGTGTGATAGCTGCGTAACGGGTCTCTGTAATTTACTGACTTACCTGCTTTCTGTTCACCCCATCGCTGACGAATCCGAGGATAAATGACCCCTGTACACGCCAACCGCCTGGTTTACGCCATTACGCTCGGCCTGCTGGCCGCACTGGGCCCGCTCTGCATCGATCTCTATCTGCCTGCCCTGCCACAAATGGCGCAGGATCTGCACACTGAAACCGCAACCGCGCAGCTAAGTCTTACCGCCGGTCTGTTGGGTCTGGGCGTTGGACAGCTGCTGTTTGGTCCAATGAGCGATAAGTTCGGCCGCTTGCGTCCGCTGACCCTGTCACTGGGGCTGCTGTTTATCGCCTCGATGGGCTGTGCACTGGCGCAGGATATTAACCAGCTGCTGCTGGCACGACTGTTCGAGGGACTGGCCGGTGCAGGTGGTGCGGTATTGTCACGGGCGATTGCGCGAGATATGTACAGCGGTCATGAGCTGACGCGTTTCTTCGCGCTGCTGATGCTGGTCAACGGCCTGGCACCGATTGGCGCACCGGTACTGGGCGGTGTGCTGATGACGATAGTCAACTGGCGCGGCATCTTTATGGTGTTGGGCGGCATAGCCATTCTCCTGATTCTGCTGGCACGCTGGAAGCTGCGTGAAACGCTGCCAGAAGAACGGCGCAGTAAAGGATCGATTTTCTCCGCCTACGCAGCGCTGGGTCAGGTGATAACCCATCGCCCCTTTATGGGCTTCTGCCTGACCCAGGGATTTATGATGTCCGGCATGTTCGCCTACATCGGTGCCTCACCGTTTGTCCTGCAACAGCTTTATGGCCTGTCGCCTCAGGCCTTCAGCTTCTGTTTTGCGGCCAACGGATTTGGTCTGATCATTGCCTCGCAAACCAGCGCCCGCCTCTGTCCACTTTGGGGCGAGTATCGGGTGTTGAAAGGCGGGCTGACGCTGGCCTTTGTCGCCTCCAGTCTGCTGCTGCTGGCCGCGCTGTTACATGCCCCGTTAGCGCTACTGCTGGTGGCACTGTTCTTTACCATCGCCAGTAATGGCGTGATCGCCACCACCGCCTCATCACTGGCGATGCAGAGTCAGGGCCACCGCGCGGGCAGCGCCTCCGCAGTGATTGGCGTCACCATGTTCACCCTGGGCGCGGTTACCGTGCCGATCACCGGCATCGGCGGTACCTCGGTACTGAGCATGTGCGCCACCATTTTTGGCTGCTTTATGATGGCAATTCTGATGTTCAGCCTGCTGGCCAAAAAACCGCTGCCGCGGGTAAAAACTCACTGATTTCGCAATGTTAAGCCTTAATCAGTTGCCGCTTAAGCTTGTTGTTTTGGCGAAGGCACGTTAGCTTTATTAAAACGTTCGCATTAAGCCGACAGGCCACTGACCTGAGGAGAAGTTCATGTCACTGCAGCAGGAAATTATTGAAGCACTGGGTGTGAAACCCGCTATCGACGCCGACCAGGAAGTGCGCGTCAGCGTCGATTTTCTCAAAGCCTACCTGAAACGTCACAGCGGACTGAAAACGCTGGTGCTGGGAATAAGCGGCGGCCAGGATTCAACCCTGGCAGGCAAGCTGGCGCAAACGGCGATTACGGAACTGCGTCAGGAGAGTGGCGATAATGACTACACCTTTATTGCCGTGCGTCTGCCCTATGGTGTGCAGGCGGATGAGCAGGATTGTCAGGACGCGCTGGCGTTTATCGGGCCTGACCGTTCACTGGTGGTCAATATCAAAGAGTCGGTGCTGGCCAGTGAGCGCGCGCTGAAAGAAGCCGGTATTACGCTTTCCGACTTCGTGCGCGGTAATGAAAAAGCGCGCGAGCGAATGAAAGCGCAATACAGCATCGCAGGCATGACCAAAGGGGTAGTGGTCGGCACCGACCACGCGGCAGAAGCGGTCACCGGATTCTTCACCAAGTATGGCGATGGCGGCACTGATATCAACCCACTGTTCCGCCTGAACAAGCGCCAGGGCAAACAGCTGCTGAAGCATCTTGGCTGCCCGGAGCATCTCTACCTGAAGAAACCGACTGCCGATCTGGAAGACGATCGTCCTGGCCTGCAGGATGAAGTGGCGCTGGGTGTCACCTACGAGATGATCGATGATTATCTGGAAGGGAAAACCATCAATCCTGATAACGCCCGCATCATCGAAGGCTGGTATCTGAAGACCGAGCACAAACGTCGCCCGCCGATCACGGTATTTGACGACTTCTGGAAGTAATTCCACGCCTCCTTTGCCCCGACAAGGGAGGCTTCTCTCACTCACCTTGTTGATCGCTGCATGCCTGTCACCGTTTCGCGCGCCACTTTCATCGGACTTATTGCCATTCTGCTATGGAGCACCACCGTTGGCCTGCTGCGCAGCGTCAGTGAAGCCTTTGGTGCCACTGGCGGCGCGGCGCTGATCTATACCACCACAGCGCTCCTGCTCTGCCTGACCCGCGGCCTGCCAAAGCCCGGCGCAATGCCTGCGATCTATTTATGGCTGGGCGGGACCCTCTTCGTGGGCTATGAAATCTCTCTGGCGCTGGCGATCGGGCTGGCCAGCGATCGCAGTCAGTCGCTGGAGCTGGGAATGATTAACTATCTCTGGCCCTGCCTCACCATCGTGCTGGCTATTCCATTTAATCAGCAACGTTTCCGCGTCTGGCTCTGGCCCGGACTGCTGCTGTCGCTGCTGGGGATCGTCTGGGTAATGAAAAGCAGCGGCAGCGGGTCGCCTGCGCTGTTATGGCAGAACATGCTGCGTAATCCTGTCGCCTATGCACTCGCCTTTATCGCTGCCCTGACCTGGGCGATCTACAACAACGTTACCCGCCGCTGCGCCCGGGGTTCGAACGGCGTCACGCTGTTTTTTATCCTGACCGCGATGGCGCTGTGGATTAAATATGTCTTTAGCGATCGTGCCGCGCCGATGACCTTTGCACTGGTTCCACTGCTGGAGGTGCTGTTTGTCGGACTCTCTACCGCTATCGCCTACTCCGCCTGGAACCACGGGATTCAGCAGGGCAACCTGACGCTGCTGGCCACTGCCTCGTATTTCACGCCCGTGCTGTCGGCCCTGCTGGGATCGCTATGGCTCAGCCTGACGCCACCGCTGGTCTTCTGGCAGGGGGTCGCGATGATTACCCTGGGTTCGCTGATCTGCTGGCTGGCGACACGGCGTCTTTAACCAGACGGCTGGCGATCATTTCGCCTGCCTGTTATGCTGTATGGACAACCAGTAAGTGGAGTTCATTTTGGCCAGACGTGCTGCCATTCTTCGTCCCGAACCCGACGCGAATAAAATTTATCAATATCCTGAACACCTGCGTGAATGGCTGGAAGGTCTGCCGAATCACCCTGGTGTCTATACCTTTCACGGCGAGAGTGAGTCACTGCCGCTCTACATCGGTAAAAGTGTCAATCTGCGTTCGCGGGTAATGTCCCATTTTCGCACCCCTGATGAGGCGAAAATGCTGCGTCAGTCGCGGCGAGTAAGCTGGATCCCTACCGCAGGTGATCTCGGCGCACTGCTGCTGGAAGCGCAGATGATCAAAACCCAGCAACCGCTGTTTAATAAGCGGCTGCGCAAAAACCGGCAGCTCTGCTCGTTACAGATTACCGATGGCAAACCGAATGTGGTTTACGCAAAAGATCTCGATTTCAGCCAGTCTCCCAACCTGTTTGGCCTCTATCGCAGTCGCTTTGCTGCGCTTGAACGACTGAAGCAGCTTGCGGATGAGTATCAGCTCTGTCATGGCCTGCTGGGTCTGGAAGCGCTGAGTGCGGGTCGGGGCTGCTTCCGTTCGGCACTGCGCCGCTGCGCCGGTGCCTGCTGCGGTAAAGAGCCGGTCAGCGATCATCAGGATCGTCTGCTGGAAGCGCTGGAGAATGTCCGGGTCTTTTGCTGGCCCTGGCAGGGTGCCGTAGGTCTGGTGGAGGAAGGCAAAGAGATGACCCAGATTCACGTCATCGACCACTGGTTCTATCTTGGTTCGGTGAACAGCATGGATGAGGCCAGAAAACTGCAGCGGCCCAAAGGCGGTTTTGACCACGACGGCTACAAAATCCTCTGCCGCCCGATTCTGTCGGGTGCCTACCCGATTCTTCCGCTATAAAAAAACCGCCGATGCTGCCCACTTACTTCAGTGGACAGCGTCGGCGGTCTCAGACCGGTGGCTTAGCTAAGGTTATTCAGCCGGTTCTGCTGGCGGTGCCATTTTTCCATCATGCGGGCCTTTCTCAGTCAGACGCTTTTCAAAGTTCGCGTTGTACTGTTTTTTCTGTTCCGGCGTCAGCACGTTATAGAGCTTGTTCTGAGTTTCCAGCATCTTCAGCGCATGCTCTTTCGCATTTGCGGACATTTTTTCTGCCTGCGCTTCTGCTTTGCTCTGGTCGAAGCTGTCAGAGGCAATGATGCTGTGGGCTGCGCGACGCTCATCCAGCGACGGACGCTGCATATCTTTGTGGCTCTCTTTCATGATGTCACGCATCTGCGTTTTCTGCGCGTCGGTCAGGTTCAGACCTTTAAACATCATCTCCGGGCCATGACGCATTGGCGGTTTATGCAGCGCTTTTTCGCTGCCTGCTGGCGGTGGAGTCAGGTTATCTGCAGCAGCATGGACGGCGGTAGCTGCACCAAACGCCAGCGAAGAAGCCAGTAAAAGGGAAGTCAGTTTGCGCATAATCGTGTCCTTATAATTCATGATAATGACGACAGCACTCTGTCGCGTCTTCGGAAACAAGCATACGACGCTGAACGTCAACTACTCAGAGCCTGAGTAAAGCCGTGAAAGCATAAAAGATAAAAATCGGGCAATCATGAAGAGAATAAGAAGAAAGGCGTGAGGAATTGAAAACGTTTATGAATTTACAGCGAATTTCGCAGAAATCATGGAGGAGTGTAAGGGTTACGACAGGAAAGCGGAAGGCTCTCTCGCGCTTTTCCTGCCGATTTTTTAGCGCCATGAACAGCGCTGGTAAGTTCAGCCATCAGACCGGCAGTGCCTGAGTCTGTTCGCCCTCTTCTATCAGCATCAGCCCGGCACGCAACCCGGCTGCTACGTTGGGGTTTGGGAACAGCACATATTCCCGTGCCTGCTGCACGTAATAGCGGGTGTTGCCATCTTCCGCCAGTAACGTCCCCTGTGGAAAGGCGGTAAAGTTCAGCGTTTCCGGCGACATATGGAGCGTGAAGTGCTCACTCAGCCGGGTGATCTGCTGCGCAACCCGATAGTGGCGCGGCTTAACGGTAGTGACGGGCATGGCTTCACCATAGAGTAAAGATGCCAGCGCCTGCTGTGCTGCACTGAACTGGCTGAGATCGTTCTCGCCAAACGGCAGCGCTTTGCCCAGCTCGAGGGTACAGCTGGCCGCACCGAAGTGTTCGCAGCTGAAGTGAGTAAAGGTGCCGCCCGGCGCGCGATGGAAAACCAGCGCTTCAAGCCCGGCAGCGGCCAGCCAGTCAAGAAACGCAGGTGGCCAGGGGCGCTCGTTGTGCGGCATCACGCCGAACTGAGGATGATAAGAGCCGCGAATCGCCGTGTGCATGTCGAGATGCCAGCGCGTCTCATCGCACTCGCCCAGCTGCCAGAACGTTTCCAGCGTCTGCTCCAGCCGCAGCACGCGGCGGGCCTCATCGCCATCGTCAATCTGCTGCCAGCGTCCGCCAAACAGCCGGTTGATGTCATAGCGCACATAGCGCTTACCCGCCCGCAGCGCTGTGGGATTACCCAGAATCACCAGCATGCGCTGCTGCAGCGATTTTTCACCGCGCAGCAGGGGATTAATCAGCTGGTTCACGATTTCAACCGGGGCGGTTTCATTACCGTGGATCCCGGCGGAAAGAACCAGCGCCTGTTTAACCGGCACCGTTGGCTCCATTAACAGTATGCCGTGATACAACCACTGCCAGCGAAGATGCGCCGTTTCACCACTGCGCTTACGCGGCACCTCGCCGGAAAGCGTTTGCTGTAAAAAGTCCTGCATCATTCCTCCTTTGCGCCTGAGCAGATGGCAGACTCTTCTACCTCCTGCTTCACTGCTGAAATGCGTATACATTTCCTAAGTCTAGCAGCTTCGTCAGTTCATCCAGCGCGTCCCGTCCCTCACGCAGCAACTGCGGGTCGACCAGATCGGCCTGCGTCAGGCGATCGCGGTAATGGCGGTCAACCCAGCTATTCAGTGTGCTAAAGAGTTGATCGTTCATCAGCACCGCCGGATTCACTGCCTGCTGCTCCTCTGGTGTCAGCACGACCCGCAAACGCAGGCAGGCTGGCCCCCCTCCGTTATACATGCTTTCGCGCAGATCAAATACCTTCAGGGCTTTCAGTGGCGAGTCCCCTTCGACCTGTTCGCACAGGTAGCGCCATACGCCCGCATGCTGACGTGACTCTTCCGGCAGCACCAGCATCATCGTGCCGTCGGGACGGCTCAGTAGCTGGCTGTTAAACAGATAAGTCTCTACCGCCTCTTTCACTGACACCCGATCTGCCGGCACTTCCAGTGCCACAAAACCGGGGACGCGCGCCCGAAGCTGCGCCAGCAGTTCAGGCTGATCAACAAAGGCGTGCTGATGACAGAACAGCATCTGCTGGTTGCTGACCGCAATCACATCGTTATGAAACACACCCTGATCGATCACCACAGGATTCTGCTGGGCGAACAGCACGCGTTCGGGTGAAAGCTGATGCAGACGGGCCACCGCCTCGCTGGCCTCACGTGTCTGCCGCGCCGGGTAACGTTGCGGAGCGTTGCCCTCATGGCTGCTGTCGCGGCCATAGACAAACAGCTGCACGCCGCGCTCGCCATAGGCGCCGCCGAGCCGGTTGTGGTTAGCCGCGCCTTCATCACCAAACATCGCCACCTGCGGCAACGCATCATGCACGGCAAAATGGCGGTCGTCGCGGAAGATGGAACGCAGCAACCAGACCGTTTCCGGCGCTTCCATCGCCCGGTGGAATTTGTTGTTAAGGTTTGCCACCGTCAGGTGAACCCGGCCATCCAGGCTGTCTGCTGACGGCGAAACCGTAGCGGCATTGGCGACCCACATTGCCGACGCGGAGCTGCAGGCGGAAAGTATTCCCGGCGTAGTTTTCCCGGCCGTCGCCAGCACCTGCTCATCGCTGCCGCTGAATCCGAGCTGACGCAGCGCCGCAATATTGGGCCGCTCATGTGGCGGGATCACCCCTTGCACGTAGCCCATATCGGCCAGCGCTTTCATCTTCAGCAATCCCTGCTTTGCCGCCAGACGGGGATTCGAGGGCTGCAGCTGGTTGCGGGTTGAGGCTTCGTTACCAAACGACAGCCCGGCATAGTGGTGTGTTAATCCCACCAGCCCATCAAAGTTGGCTTCGGTTGCCTTCATGATCTCGTCTCCGGTGCGGAGAAATCGAGTCCCGGCGACAGCGTAGCGGGTAACGTAAGGTCTGGCGTCTCCAGTGAGGCCATCGGCCAGGCGCAGTAATCCGCCGCATACCAGGCACTGGCGCGATGGTTGCCCGACGCCCCAATGCCGCCAAATGGTGCGGTACTGGCTGCGCCAGTCAGCGGTTTGTTCCAGTTGACGATGCCGGCGCGTGCTTCCAGCAGCAGCTGATCAAACTGCTGGCGCGAAGGCGAAATTAATCCGCACGACAGCCCGTAACGGGTCTGGTTCGCCAGCGCAATCGCCTCATCAAAGGTGTCATAGCGGACGACGCCCAGCAGCGGACCAAAGACCTCTTCATCCGGGATGCCCTGCACGCCGGTCAAATCGATAATGCCTGGCGTCAGAATGGCGCTGTGGCGATCCGGCCAGCGCATCGCCAGCCGCACCTCACCGCCCGCCTCAACCCGACGTTGCCACTCACTCATAATCTTCTCTGCCGCGCCGGTCGAGATCACACTGCCCATAAAGGGTTGTGGCTCCGCATTCCACGCGGCCGGTTGAAGTCGCCCCGCCACCTCCACCAGCCGCTGCAGAAACGCATCACCCGCCTTGCCGCGTTTAACCAGCAGACGCCGGGCGCAGGTGCAGCGCTGTCCGGCGGTAATAAAGGCGGACTGCAACGTGATGTTGACGGCCGCATCCAGGTCAGCCGGATCTTCTACAATCAGAGCGTTATTGCCGCCCATCTCCAGCGCCAGCATCTTCTCAGGCTGACCGGCAAACTGACGATGCAGCTGATAGCCGGTATGGGCGCTGCCGGTAAACAGCAGGCCGTCGATCTGGCTACAGGTGGCCAGCGCCTGCCCGGTTTCACGTCCGCCCTGCAACAGCGCCAGTACGCCAGCTGGCAAGCCCGCGGCCAGCCAGATCTCAACCGTTTTTTCGGCAGTCAGCGGCGTCAGTTCGCTGGGTTTAAAGACCACGCAGTTGCCCGCCAGCAGCGCCGGGACGATATGACCGTTTGGCAGATGACCGGGGAAGTTATAGGGACCAAACACCGCCAGCACGCCGTGGGGACGATGGCGCAGCGAGCTTTCGCCTTCATGCTGCTCACCGGTGCGGCTATGGTACGCCTTTACTGAAAAGCCGATTTTATTGATCATCGCGCCGACTTCGGTCAGCGCTTCCCAGCGCGGCTTGCCGGTTTCACGGGCAATGGTTTCTGCCATTTCTGTTTTGTGCGCTTCAAGCCCGGCCGCAAATTTCTCTATGATCGCCTGCCGTTCCGCCAGCGGGCGTCTGGCCCAGACCGGAAAGGTGCCGCGCGCCGCGTCACAGGCCACCGTGACCTGCGCGGCCGATGCCGCCTGGCCCTGCCATAGCGTCTCGCCGCTGACCGGATCCGCTTTGGTCAGGACCTCCGCGTCACCGTCTACCCATTCTCCCTTTATCAGGTGCGTCATGCTGTTTTCTCCTCTTTGCAGAGCGTCACCACGCGCAGGCTGTCGCCCGGCTGGCAATGGAGCGCCCGCATCTGTTCATCCGTAAGCTGTACGCTGTCGCTGTCGGCATGGGCCGGGATCAGCGCCACACGGAACTGGCGGTAATGGTTATTGGCAACCAGGCAGAGCGGCGCATCAGCCGGGTTTTCACCCCGATCTGCGCTGCGCAGACGGCTTTTGCGCACAGCACGGATATGGTCGATATCGCACTCCAGCGTCGGGCCGCCATCAAAGATGTCAACATAGTTGAGGTAGCGGAAACCTTCCGCCTCCAGCACGGCACGGGCAGGGGCAGTTTGTGGATGCACCTGCCCGATGACCGCCTGCGCCTCTGGCGTCAGGTAGTCGATATAGAGCGGGTGTTTCGGCATCAGCTCCGCGATAAACGATTTCTGGCCGGTGCCGCTGAGGAAATCGGCTTTACTGAATTCCATTGAGAAAAAACGGCTGCCCACGCTCTCCCAGAACGGCGAATGGCCCTGCTCATCGCTGACACCACGCATCTCAGCCACCACGCGGTCGGTGAAGCGTTCACGGAAGTTCGCCATAAACAGGAAACGGGACTTCGAGAGCAGATAACCATTTTTGCCGTCACGGTAATCGGGATCGAGAAACAGCGTACACAATTCACTGCTGCCGGTGTGATCGTTACTCAGCGACAGCGTTGGCAGCGCGGCGTAGACATTCAGCTCTTTCGAGGCGTGCACCTGCGTGCCGACGCGAAAGTTGTACCAGGGATCCTGCAGGCCGACCGCCACCTCGATAGCGCAGATGCCGACAGCGCGATTATCTTCACTGTCCGCCAGTACAAAAACATAGCCCTGTTCAGCGCGCGGCAGCGTATCCTCCCAGGTCTGCAGCGATCGATCGATACGCGCCTGTAAGGTGGCGCTATCAACGGGCAGCGAGGTCAGCCCACCGCCGGTTTTACCGGCCAGCGCCATCAGCTGGCTTAAATCATCGCGTTCAACCGGACGGATTACCATCATGATGCGGACCCTCGAACCAGGCGTGCACACACCTCAGCAAAGCGTGCCATGCCGAGCTTCACTTCCTGCTCACTGATATTCAGCGCGGGGGCAAAACGTACCACGTTGGCCCCGGCAATCAGCACCATCACGCCCATCTCAGCGGCGGCAAGGTTGATTTCTTTGGCTTTACCGGCAAAGTCGTCGCTGAGCACCGCGCCAATCAGCAGACCCAGACCGCGCACCTCTTTAAACAGATGCAGGCGCTGATTGATCTCATCAAGGGCCGCGACAATCCACTCGTGGCGCTGCGTGACACCTGTCATCATGTCAGGCTGGTTGATCAGCTCCATCACTTTACCGGCAACCGCGCCCGCCAGCGGATTGCCGCCATAGGTGGTGCCATGGGTACCGACGCCCATCACCAGCGCCAGATCGTCACGGGTCAGCATCGCACCTATCGGGAAGCCGCCACCCAGCGCTTTGGCGCTGGTGAGGACATCCGGCGTGACGCCATAGTGCATATAGGCGTAAAGCGAACCGGTACGCCCCACGCCGCTCTGCACTTCATCAAAAATCAGCACGGCCTGATGCTTATCACAGAGTTCACGCAGTCCGCGCAGGAACGCTGGATCGGCAGGCAGCACGCCGCCCTCACCCTGGATCGGTTCAACAATTACGGCGCAGGTATGGTCATTAATCAGTTCGGCAGCTGCAGCCAGATCGTTAAACGGTGCATGCTGAATCTCAGCCGGCAGCGGCGCAAAATCTTTTGAGTAGGCGGGCTGACCACCGGCTGAGACGGTAAACAGGGTGCGACCATGAAACGCATTTTTAAACGCCACGATGCCACTTTTATGCGGGCCAGCACGGTCATGCGCGACTTTACGCGCCAGTTTCAGTGCTGCTTCGTTTGCCTCCGCGCCGGAGTTACAGAAGAACACCCGGTCTGCAAAGGTGGCGTCGATTAACTGCTTCGCCAGTCGCAGAATCGGTTCGTTGGTGTAGCCATTACCGGTGTGCCATAACCGTGCGGCCTGTTCCTGCAACGCCTGCTGTAACGCCGGATGCGCATGCCCTAACGCATTGACGGCGATGCCACCGGCAAAGTCGATATAGTCTTTACCGTTTTGATCCCAAACGGTCGAGCCTTCTGCGCGAACCGGTATAAAGGTCGCTGGTGCATAAACCGGCATCATCCATTGATCGAAATCGTGACGCGAAACGTGCAGTGCCATAACCCACTCTCCTGCTTTACTTTACCGGCCGGGTAAAGCTTATGTTTTAAAATTGTTAAAAGATGTTGTAATGCAGCCCTACTGTAGAGTGCAGTTAACGTGCCAGCCAGAGAATTAATGCATAAAATGGTTACCACAACGCAATATCAATGAGTTAGGTGGTTACAATATTCACTTAATTTGCATATATAGTGAATAATCTTCTGACTGAAGCGGCAAAGCCGGGTTTTAAACAGCAGAATTATGCATTCGCGGGATGAAATATCGCTTTTGTGATCGCTGATAAATTATCTCTCCATAAAAACCCATTCTTTGCCCTTTTTTAGCGCAGTTTGCCTCTCACTGGTGCAGCCGTAGCTGCGGGATTTCGTCTGGCAAAAGAGGGTTTAATGGCAAAACTTAACAAACTATTTTCATTTATCACGCCAGGCGAATTAATTTCCCCGCCTGTTATCGTTCAATTAATGATCAATGTGATGACGCTTTAATCACTCTCGTGCGGATTATTTCTGACGTGATTATCGGGCGGGAAATAATATTTATTAAAAGATGCACAGATATTAATATGCAGGCTAATGGTTAGAAGTGAATCCTTGTGGAATTATCACTATCAGAATACTCACTATAATTAATGCAGAGCTTTATCTGATTAATTTATATACTTTAAAGTTATGAACTTTAGCGCAAAAAGGCATTTAACTTATTGATTAAAAACCATATCAATACAGAAAGTTCAGGCATTTTATTAGAAGAAAATCTTATTACCTTGTCATTTAATCTTCTGTAGTCCGATGATATCCATTAGCTGAATATAGACATCACATTTTGTTACTTTTATTGCACTTTGTAATTTTAACTTTTTGTGTCATTTTCATTTCACCCCGCATCAGGGGAATAATAATTAATGAATACAGGGTAATAATTAAATGATGAAGCGCACTTTACTGGCGGCTATTATGCCGTTACTGATCGGTCTTTCCTCCGCACAGGCCGCAGAAATTTATAACAAGGATGGCAATAAGCTGGACCTGGTCGGCAAGATTAACGTGTCACACCTCTTTTCTGATGACGATAACAACAACGGCGATACTTCTTCGTATGCCCGTTTTGGTTTCAAGGGCGAGACGAAGATTACCGATCAGCTCACCGGTTATGGTTTCTGGCAGTATCAGTACAGCCTTCACAACTCCGAAGGCAGTGACGCACAGGCTACCAACCGCACCCGTCTGGGTTATGCTGGCCTGAAATTTGGCAAGGCCGGTGCGCTGGATTACGGACGTAACTATGGCCTGGTCTATGACGCGCTGAGTTACACCGATATGCTGCCGTTCTTCGGCGGTGATTCCGGTTATACCGACGCCTTCCTCTCTGGCCGCTCAACCGGCGTGCTGACCTGGCGTAACAGTGATTTCTTTGGTCTGGTAGACGGGTTAAACCTTGCTGCACAGTATCAGGGCAAAAACGACCGCAGCAGTAACATCGACGGCGTGCGTCGTTCCAATGGCGATGGTTTTGCCCTCTCCGCGTCTTATGACTTCGATTTCGGCCTGAGCTTCGCTGGCGCATTTGCCAGCCTGGATCGCACCACGGCGCAGAACGCAGCCGCACGCGGTGAAGGCGATAAAGCCCAGCACTGGGCGACCTCAGTCAAATATGATGCGAACCAGGTGTATCTGGCCGCGATGTACGGCGAAACCCTGAACGCCACGCCGATTAGCGGCGGCTTCGCCAACAAAGCGCAAAACTTTGAAGCCGTGGCGCAGTATCAGTTCCTGAACGGCTTGCGTCCATCCGTGGGTTACGTCTCATCGAAGGGCAAAGAGATTGAAAATATCGGCGATGCCGACATTATTAAGTACACCGCCGTGGGTGCCACATACTACTTCAACAAGAACATGTCGGTCTATGGTGAATATCGCATCAACCTGTTGAAAGATAACAACCCGCTCGGTCTGGCGACCGACGACATCACCGCGCTGGGTCTGATTTACCAGTTCTGATGAGACAGCAGGCCCGGCGCTTCCTGCCGGGCCTGTTGACTGACTCACGCCAGGCATAATCTGTTCTCACGCCGGTTTCAGCCCAGCGCCCTGACTAAGTTAACCGCCACGGCCTCTTCCTCCATCAGCTCTTCCACGTTGGCCGAGGCCAGCAGCGTGGTTGCCTGCCCGGCAGGTACCGGACGGCTGAAAAGATACCCCTGACCATAATCACAGCCGCGTTTTCTCAGCCACCGCAGCGTGGTGACGTCCTCGATCCCCTCTGCCGTAATCACCACATTCAGCCCCTGACAGAGCGCCAGCAGCGTTTCCACGACTTTCCGCTGCTCCGACCCGGTCACAATTCCGGCAATAAACGTCTGATCAATTTTGATTTTGGTAATACCCAGCCCCAGTAATACGGAGAGATTGGAATAGCCGGTACCGAAATCGTCCAGTACCACGCCGATACCGTCCTCTTTCAGCTGACGTATCGCCTCACGGGCATCATCAGAGATGGTCATGACGTTCTGTTCCGTGATCTCCAGTTCCAGCATAACCGGTCCGGCTTGCTGCATAATGCGGGACAGACAGGTGGTCAGCGACGGTCTCAGCAGCTGCTCCGGGGTAATGTTCAGCGACAGGCAGAGCCCGGCAGGCCATGCCCGTGTTGCACTGACCGCATCCTGCAGCAGCGCCACGGTCATGCTGTCCATCAACCCCAGCCGTTCCACCACCGGCAAAAACTCGGCCGGTGAAACCGTCTGCCCCGACGCGGTGATCCAGCGTGCCAGTATTTCAAAGCCGGTAATATTTCCGCTTCGCAGCGACACCAGCGGCTGCAGAAAGGGAACGATAGCGTGGCCGCTGACGGCGGCAACCACCTCCTGCTCCAGCCTTTCGCGCTGGCGAAAACGCAGTTCCATATCTGGCGAGAAGCGCGCCAGATAGGCGCCCTTATCCTGCTTCGCCTCGTATAACGCCAGATCGGCTGCCCGCATCACATCAGCCTGCGCCGTGCAGGTTGAGCTGGCAATACCGGCTGAGAGACTCAGGAAGGTGTGGGGACCGGTGCGGATGGATGTCGCCTGCTGACAGAAACGCCTCGCGGCATCAAGCGCCTGATCCGCCTGAGAAGCATCGGCAACAATGGCAAACTCATCCCCACCTACGCGGAATACCTGGCTCCCGCTGTCGGCCGAGGCAGTCAGCAGACTGGCCAAAGCGATCAGCGTGGCATCACCCTGACGATGACCGTTCAGATCATTGATACTTTTGAACTCATTAATGTCGAGCAGTGTCAGGGTATAGGGCACCTCACCAGCATCAAGTTCTGCAATATACTCATTCAAGGACCGGCGGTTCAGGACCCCGGTCAGCGCATCGGTTCCGGCCAGCCTGAGCGCATCTTTTTCCGCTCTGAGTGCTTTGCGGATCAGATTCGCGATAAACAGCGCCGGAATAATCATCGCCAGCCCGGCAAATGAGGTTGAGGTCACGATAAACCGCACCCGCTCACTGGTTTCAAAATCGGGATCGTAGCCCAGGCCCAGCAGGCTGGAAATCCGTGCCTCAAGCCCGAATTCCCACAGTGTTGAGAGTAAAATGATGGTCGCAATATTCAGCACTGCGAGCCAGAAAAGTTTCAGGCGCATGCGTTCATTCCCGGTGATGGAGAGTGTCAGAGTGTTGTTTTAATTATCAGTAAAAAACCGGGGTGTATTTCTTATAGCCTGTCAGCTTAACTACCGACGATAATCACCCCTCCGCTATTTCTTTTTATAGAAATCACGCGTTCTCACCCGCCTCGCGCCAGCACAACAGAAGAGCTGCACTGAGCGGCGCGTGCCGGTTACGTCATCAATATCGATGAGTGTTCTATCGGCAGCGGCGGCGAGATTAACAGGCCGGTCCGGTTATATTTGTGCATTACAAGGGTTCCGACGGGTTATGCATCCGGGATGGTGCACCACCGCACAGCGCGTCAGAATGCACCATGCCAGCCATATTAAATTTTTAATTAACAATAAGTTGATGTGTCATTATCGCCGCAGGTCGTTGCGCAAATTTGCGTTACAAAGCCTGAGAATATGACACTTTTTTATTTTTTTACTGTCGGTCCAATCACGCGGGGCACACTCCGGCAGAACGGACTTTTGTTGTACAAAACTAAATAGCGATCAATTTAGTTGAACCCAACCCTACAGAACCCTCTCCGACTGCCGATACCGGATTACCCAACGAACGCTTCTGGAAGATCGATGAAAATCTCAACGCGCCTTAGCGCAGGTTTTGGCCTGCTGATTTTGCTATTTATTATTTGTGCCGGTACCGCGATTCAGGCGCTTAATAGCGCCCGTAATAGCATGGACGAAGTGGTCAATGTCCGGCTGAAAAAGTACCAGACCGTACTGGATATGCGTGGCGGCGTGCGGGATATGGCTATTGCAGTGCGTAACCTGGCCCTGATGACCGATCCTGTTGCGATGAAGCCAGAATGGGAACGTCTGCAAAAACAGCAGGCGCTTTACATCAGCAATCGTGAAGCGCTGTCGCACATGATGCAAACTGACGCCGGCCCCGCGGGACGCGAGGCGATGGGCAGAATTGAATCTGCCGAAGGGGCCGCGCTATCCACCCTGATGAACGCCGGGAAACTCGGGCTGGAAAACCGTCAGCAGGAGGTTACCGACTATCTGTTAACCGTAGCGCGTCCTGCGCAGCAGACTCTGCTTAAAGCGATCAACGATCTGACGGAGCTTGAGATGCGCAACAGCCGGGATGCGGTGGTGGAAAACGGTAACGCGATCGCCCGCACCACCTGGATACTGATCATCCTGGCAGCAATCTCCGTGCTGGCTGCGGTCGCCACCTGCGTGTTTATTGTGCGTATGCTGATGCGTCAGCTGGGCGGCGAACCTGTTCAGGCACAGACGCTGGCTGCCGCAATTGCCGCTGGCGATCTCACCTCCGCAGTTACGCTACGCCGTGGCGACAGCACCAGCCTGCTTGCCTCGTTAAGCGGTATGCAGACCAATCTGCGCGGGCTGGTGTCGCAAATTAAAGAGGCTTCCGCTTCGGTGGCGCTGGCGGCCGATGAGATTTCTCAGGGCAACAGTGAGCTGTCATCCCGTACCGAGCAGCAGGCTGCTGCGCTGCAGGAAACCGCAGCCAGCATGGAGCAGCTCACTGCCACCGTAAAAAGCAATGCGGCGGGCGCGCATCAGACGGCGGGTTCAGCACGCGAGGCTGCCACGCTGGCTCATGCGGGCGAAGTGGATGTTCAGCGCCTGTCAGAAACCATGCATGACATTTCGCTGAGTGCCGTGCGGGTGCGTGACATTACCTCTGTGATAGAAGGTATCGCTTTCCAGACCAATATTCTGGCGCTTAACGCTGCCGTAGAAGCAGCACGTGCCGGTGAAGACGGTCGCGGATTTGCTGTGGTCGCGGGTGAAGTCCGCTCGCTGGCCCAGCGCAGCGCCACTGCAGCGCGCGACATCAAGCAGCTGATTGAGCAGGCGGTCACGCAGGTTGAAGAAGGCGTCACCGTAGCGGCAGGAACGGGTGAGCGCATCCTGGAAATTGTCAGCCGCGTGGGCGAACTGGCCGATGCCATGGACAACCTCTCACTCTCCTCCGGTGAACAGATGCAGGGCATCTCCCAGGTCAGTATTGCAGTCAGTCAGATGGACGGCGTCACGCAGAATAACGCTGCGCTGGTGGAAGAGTCCTCTTCCGCGTCACAGTCCCTGCTGGCGCAGGCGCGCGATCTGCGCGGCATGGTGGGGACCTTCACCGTATGAACCCTTCCGGCGGACAACTCTCCGTCGGCACGGCTGACCTTATCAGCCGGATCGGTGGCCTGAAACAGGATGTGGATATTCTGCTTCAGCAACTCAGTGAAGGCGAGTATCTGAGTGTGGATACGTTCGCCAATAACTGGATACATCTGACCCAGCTTTACAGCCGGATTCAGGCGCACATGAGTGATCGCGCCCTGATGGACAAACTGGTGCGCAGCGACCTGTTGCTGGCCGCTGACCTGCTGGCGGTGGGAAGAATGATTGCGGTCATGGATAACTTTCTGCGCTGCGCGGTCATTACCCGATGACCGGATCAGAGCGCTGACAGTGCACGGCATTCACTTCTGCGTTAAATGCTGAAATTTTGCAGCAAATCTTCGCCGTTTTGCCCCTGGCGCACGTTGTGCGCCAGGGGCTGCGCCCGGTTATATTGACTTCAATTTAATTTGACTCAATACTGAGCCACCTTTCAACCGGAGGCGTAGCCAACGGCTTTTCCTCTCGCCGCGAAAGCGATTGAAAGTTGGGTTTCTGACACCCGAAAAGAGATGCTGCTGCAGTCAGCATCTCCCCGATATACACTTAGCAAGACTTCAGGGCTGATAAGCCGCCGGTGGTCTGGCTCTCCTGCCCCGGACTCAGAATGAGTAAAAATATGAATGATGAAACCGTGGGGATCGCTGATACGTCTCCCGCCAGTGCCGCGCCAGAAACCATCGACCAGTTTCTCTGCTTTGCGCTCTATTCCGCATCGCTCGCCATGACAAAGCTCTATCAGTCGCGGCTGAAACCGCTTGGGCTGACCTATCCGCAGTATCTGGTACTGCTGGTGCTGTGGGAAAAAGATCGCCTGACCGTTTCTGAGATTGGCGCGCGCGTCCGGCTGGATTCCGGCACGCTCAGTCAGCTTCTGAAGCGGCTGGAGAGCGCTGGCATTATCTGTCGGCAGCGTGACACCGGGAAGGATGAACGTCGGGTTGTGGTCTCACTGACGGAACAGGGCCACCAGCTTAAAGTCGCGGCGGCGGGTGTCCCGGCAGATATGATCTCAGTAATGGATACCGCCTGCAGTGAGCTGGGTGAACTGACGACCCAGGTTGCCACACTGCGGGAAAAACTGCTTAAGGCTCTGCCATAATGCTCGCTTTCGATAAACAGACGGGCAGGCTGAATCACCGACGCGTTGCCCATTCAGATGCTGTTCAGCAGAATTGCTGCCCTGGAGTTTCTTTTGAGCATCGATAAACCGGCGGATATGGATGATGTCCATGCCGTGGTAGGACAGGCTGTTTCCAGCCTGCTGAAGTCAGGTAAGACAGCAGGAATCCAGGAAATCATTGCGTTTCTGAAACAACAGGAAGCGCGGTCTGTCAACGGTCAGAGAGAAGTCTACGCCAGAGCCGTTCGTGTCGTGACGAAACTGGTTAACTGACCATGCCGGGCTGAGCGGCGCTGTTCAGATAAGCGTCACAACCGCCGTTCCTTATTCTCCTGTTCGTACCCACGCCGGACCTGGCCCGATTCATCCCTGCTCTTCCGGGCCACGCCTTCACCGGCCCTGTTTACCCGGCCGATGAAGGCGTCGTTATTCGCTATGTGCCGCGCGGGCAACGTCTCTGACGGCGCTTTCAACCCGCTCTGAATCCTTCTTAATACTGGCAATCACGTCTCCTGCCTCACGCATCAGCAGTACCCCCTGACCGGTGTTCGCCAGCGAGGTTTCAATTCCCCGCAGCACCTCTCTGGCCAGTTGATTATTCCCTGTGGCTACCCGCTCAATCTCCTCGGTCGCACTGCTGACGCTGGCCGCCAGGCTGCGGACCTCTGCCGCCACAACGGCAAAGCTGCGGCCTGACGTGCCCGCCCGCGCCGCTTCAATGGCGGCATTCAGTGCAATAAGGCGGGTCTGCATGGCAAAGCGTCGGATGGTTTCAACCATGCCATTAATGCTGTCAGACTGGCTGTTCAGGCGCGTCACATCTGCCGAGACCACGCTCATCTCTTCAGCAATCCGGCTGATCATCTGAATGCTGTTGTCGATAACATCCGCACCCGCCTGTGCACTTCCCCGCGTCTGTACGGCCATGTTCCAGGCATTTAATGCCGCATCATATTCCTGCTGATTACGTAGCACCTGTTCCGTCACATCGGTGGCGAATTTAACAATTTTAATGAGCTGCCCATCGCTGTTAAAAACCGGGTTGTAAGTGGCCCTGAGCCAGAGCGGTTCGCCACGCCGGTTAAGACGGGGAAACTGGCCCGAAAAAAACTCGCCCTGATTCAGCCTCACCCAGAACTGCCGATACTCCTCACTCTGAGAGAGCGCATCCGAACAGAAAAGCCGGTGATGCTTTCCTGTTACTTCAGCAGCCTGATAGCCGGTAGCCTTAAGGAAGTTATCATTTGCCTCCAGCACGTGGCCGTCAGGACTGAATGCGATCACGGCCATGGAGCGGCTGATCGCATTGATGATGGACTCCTGCTCCAGTGATGACTGCATTCTTTCTGAAATATCAGCCGCTATTTTCACGATTTTGAATACCCGTCCGCGCCGGTCAGTCACCGGAATATAGCTCGCCTCCAGCCAGACCGGTCGCATGCCGTTCGCCAGCCGCAGATATTTATCACTGAAGCTTTCGCCTGCCGCCAGACGCTGCCAGAAACGTTGGTACTCTGGCGAGTTCACCAGCGCGGGCGGGCAGAACATGCTGTGATGCTGGCCGACAATGTCGTCCGCCCGGTATCCCATGGCGGCCAGAAATAGCGGGCTGGCTTTCTGAATAATGCCCTCAGGCGTGAACTCAATCACGGGCATAGCGCGCCCCAGCGAGCGGAAAGACGCGGCGGCGTGCAGATCACGCTGACGAAGAAAAGCAGGGACAAGATATTTCAGTAAACTCAGGCGCATAAGCAAGACCAGTAAACGATGGAATTGCTCTTATCATCGGCATTTTGCCAGCGTCCCTTACGCATCGCTGCGATAGTTGCGACTGATGATTGCAACATGATGTTACTACTGACACATAAGCCTGACGGCCGCACAGCATCGGTACAGTGGTCAGATGAATCCGGGCGGACGGGTCATGCATCACGCTGGTCAGATTTACCCGCCAGAGCGCATTGCTGGCAGGTTCCCGCTACAGCGCCGTACCGGTAGGCGCCATTAAATCGTAACGATCGGTCTGCGGAGCCGCGTCCATCGCCATCGGTGGCTCAACCTTCAGGGTGATCCAGTTAGAGGTGACACGCTGCTGCTTGCTGTCCTCCAGCGTCACCGACAGCCGGTATTCGTTGCTGGCGTCTGGCGACGGATCCCATTGCGGTAAAATCACACTCCAGCCCTGCGGATCGGCGTTATTGGCCGGTGGCGTCAGGCTCAGCGCCTGCGTGTCACCCTGCCAGCTCACTGCCCTGATGTCATTGCTTGCCCGCACCTGTAGCTTCAGCGGCAGACTCTCGCCACTGCTTAACTGCCAGGGCGGTGTCGCCAGAAATACCGACAGGGTTTTGCGCTGACGGAATGAGAGCACCGGCGTATCGCTGCGGGTCACGGTATCGTAACGGCTGCCACGCAGAGAGCGCGCTTCCGCGACGTTACCGGCGTCAAGCTGACGGCTCAGCGCCACGCCGAAGCGATAGTTCAGTTTCAGCCCCAGTTGATCCTGGCTTTCACCGGCACTGCTGGTTTTGTGAGTAGCAGACAGCGTTACCAGCGGCACCGGTGTGTAAGAGAGGCCAAACGACATTGCAGAGGGATTGTGATAGCGGTTGCCGCTGTTAAACAGATCGACATTTTCACCCAGATATTGCTGATAGCTTACCGAGACGCCCAGCTGACGATAAAAGGGCAGATAGCTCTGGCTGGTGATGTCATAGCCGCGCGCCATGCGCTGCTGCTGCGAACTGCCAAGATTTTTCCAGCCGGAAAGTGGCTGATAGTAGTTGGCAGAGAAACGCATCGAATCACTCCAGGCTTCAGTTCCCACCGAGGCGCGCTGCAGGCCGCTGCTGAAGACGTGATCAACAAAGCCGTTGTAGCCCAGCAGCCAGTTACCGGCGTCCCACCGCTGTCCCAGTCCCGCATTGCCGACCAGACCCTCACCGGTATCATGCAGGCCAAGCTGGCTGAAGGTAAGCTGGCTATTCTCGTCGGCCAGTGCGCTGAAGAGATCGCCGCCAGTGCCGGTGAAGTTTCCGTTCATGTCGACTTTCAGGTCCAGCTGCGCGTTACCATAAGGCGACAGCAGTGACTGCCCTTCGCTCTCAACCCGACCGGCCACTTCATCACGCAGATGATTGAACGCCCAGACGCCCGCCTGCTGGCCAAACGTCACATTGCTGTCGCTGTTGTTACTCGCTTCACCGATGCTTTTCGCCACAGCCGCCAGCTTTTTGCTCCATGCTTCATCCTCGTCGCTGGTGCTGCCGAGCGTCGGGAGCGAATCACTGTAGCGCGCAGGATTGTCGAAGGGCGTTTCTGACACTGTTGTTTCAGTCTGGAACGCGTGAGCGCTCTGCAAGGCAGAGAGCGACAGCGCAATCAAAGAGAGAACCCCTGTTTTCCGTATCATGTCACCTGGCACATTGATTAATTTGTCACTGCGATAAAAGTCAAATTCATTCACAGTTACCTTAACATATTGTGACGGCGATGCAGGACAGCAGAGGCAAATTGTGCATATACCAGAAAAGTCTGGCAGAAAAAAAGGCCTGCTATGTAGCAGGCCTGGATCATCTCTGGCGTCATCAGGAGAAGATTAAGCCGCCATCGACATTAATAGTCTGTCCGGTGATATAGCGCGCATCTTCTGAAGCCAGAAACGCCACCAGCCCGGCCACATCCTCCGGCTGACCGGCACGCTTCAGCGGAATATTTTTCACCCACTCGGCCATCAACTCACCTTTGCCGTAGGTTTTCTCCTCGCTGCTGAGGATCTCGCCCCAGACGCGATCGTTGTAATCCCACATCTCACTCTCAATGATGCCGGGACAGAAGGCGTTGACCGTAATGTTCCACGGTGCCAGCTCCAGCGCCAGACTCTGAGTGATGCCGATGACCCCCATTTTGCTGGCGGCATAGTGCGGCGTGTAAATAAAGCCCTGCCGTCCCTGCCCCGATGAGGTGTTAATCAGACTGCCGCTGCCCTGCTTCACCATATATTTCGCGGCTTCACGACAGCAGAGCCAGACGGCGGTGGTGTTCACAGCCAGAATCCGCTCAAAGTCGCTTTTCGGCATGGTGTCGAAACGGTCAATGGTGATCACGCCCGCATTCTGAATCGAGACATCAATCTGTCCAAAGCGTTTAAAGGCCTGCTGATAGAGCTGCTGCACCGCCGCTTCATCCGTAACGTCGACCCGCAGCGCCAGAATCTCACTGCCGTACTGCTCTTGAAGCTGGTCAGCTGTGGCAAAGACCCGATCGGCATTCGACACCATCACCAGCCTGGCCCCGTCGCGGGCGAAACGCGCCGCGATCCCGGCACCGATGCCGCGACAGGCACCGGTAATCACCACTGTTTTTGCACGTTGTTCGCGGCTCATAATTGCTCCTGTTAACTGTGACGAACATCAGTGAGAGGCGCTGCCTGCTGCTTTTTTTCATGGCGACGCAGCAGCACCACTTTGCTTTGCAGACGCTGCTGGAACTGGTCGATCACGACGGCTGTGACAATCACCAGACCTTTAATTACCATCTGCCAGAAATCGCTGACGCCCATCATCACCATGCCATCCGCCAGGAAGACGATAACGAACGCGCCAATAATCGAGCCGGACACCCGCCCACGCCCGCCCGCCAGCGCCGTGCCGCCCAGCACGGTGGCACCAATGGCATCCATCTCAAACATGTTGCCGGTCATCGGATGCGCAGTCTGCAACTGAGAGGCCACCACCAGTCCGACAAGCCCCGCGCAGAGGCCGGAAAAGGCGTAGACAAAGACTTTCACCTTGATAATCGGCACGCCCGCCAGCCGCGCGGCGGACTCATTGCCGCCAATGGCGTAGATGTAACGACCCAGCGGGGTTTTGCGCGTCAGATAGAGGCCGAGCAGTAAAAAGCCGAGCATCAGCCAGATTGGCAGATAAACACCCATTACGGTGCCGGAGCCGAGCAGCGAAAAGCCGGTGTTGCCCAGCGCGGGCACTCCCACCAGGTTAGCGTAGGTGCCGCCGTCGTTGAACAGCAGTGCCGCCCCGCGCGCCACATACATCATGCCCAGGGTGCAGATAAAGGGGGCCACGCCCAGTCGGGTGATCACCGTGCCGTTAATCAGCCCCACCAGCACGCCAAAGATCGCCACCACCAGAATCACTTCAGGCACGTTGAGAAACAGCGTATTGCCGCCCCATAACGGAATGCCATTGGTCAGCAGCGCGCCCGCCACCATGCCGCAGATCCCCGCGACCGCGCCCACCGAGAGATCGATACCGCCGGTGAGGATCACCAGCGTCATGCCAATCGCCAGCAGTCCGGTAATGGCGACGTGCTGCGTCATAATCAGCAGGTTAGAGGGCGTCAGAAAGTTCGGCACCATCACGCTGAAGAAGCCGACTACAATCAGCAGCGCAATAAAGGTGCGCGCCTTGAGGAGGTACATATAGAGCAGGTATTTTTGGTTCATGACATTCTCCGGCCAGCTTAGCCCAATGGGTCAGGCGCTTAATCCTGCGGGGTTGATGCCGCGATCAGATGTTCTCTCGTTGCCGCTGCGCGGGGCAGATCGGCAGTTATCCGGCCATCGGCCATCACTAAAATGCGGTCCGCGAGCGCCATCACCTCATCCAGTTCAGACGATGAGAACATGACGGCCAGCCCCTGCTGAGCCAGATTGCCAATCAGGTGATAGACGTCGTTTTTGGCACCGACATCGATGCCGCGCGTCGGCTCATCCAGCAACACCACCTGCGGCCCGGTCATCAGCGCTTTACCCAGCACGACCTTCTGCTGATTACCCCCGCTTAGCGCCGTGACCGGCAGATCGGGATCGCTGACTTTGATCGCCAGATGGCCGATCATCTCATTGACCCGCTGCTGCTCCCGGCCGGGATTCAGCAGCCCCAGCGCCCGGCGAAAACCGCGCAGGCTGAAATCAGAGAGTGTCATGTTGGCGGTGATCGACATCAGTTCAATCACCCCTTCGCCTTTGCGATCTTCCGGCACCAGCGCGATGCCACTTTTCAGCCGCTGCTGGAAGCTGCGCTTTGCCAGATCCTTACCGGACAGCCGTACCCGGCCCGACTGACAGGGCATCAGGCCAATCAGCCCCTTAAACAGCTCGGTGCGCCCGGCACCCAGCAGACCATAAATGCCGATTACCTCGCCCTTGCGCAGGGTAAAACTGACCTCATTAAGCTTGTAGCCACCGTTCTGATGCAGCGCGGTCAGCCCCTCGACCTCCAGCACCGTTTCTCCTTGTGGCGCAGGCTGATAGTCGAACTGTTTTTTCTTATCGCCCACCATCTGGGCGATAATCCACGGCACGCTGGCGTCGCGCACCTCGCGCTCACTGATAAAACGGCCATCGCGAAAAATGGTGATGTGATCGCCTATCTCCATCAACTCTTCCAGCCGGTGTGAGATGTAGATAATGGTGACGCCGCGTCGCTTCAGCTGGTCGATGACATTGAACAGCACTTTGACTTCCGACTGACTCAGGGCACTGGTGGGTTCATCCATGATCAACACCCTGGTATCCTTCGACAGCGCTCTGGCAATCTCCACCAGTTGCTGATGCCCGATGCCCAACTCGCCCAGCGGTGCATAGGGATCGACATCGAGCTGCAGCCTTTGCAGCAGCGACTTCGCCAGCGCGTACTGATACTTCTCATTGATGACGCCGCGCTGGAAAAACTCGTTGGCGATAAAAATGTTGTCCATCACGTTCATGTTGGGAAACAGATTCAGCTCCTGAAAAATGATGCTGATCCCCTGCTTCTCCGCCTGATGGGTGGAGTTCAGCGACACCACCTTGCCATCCAGCAGAATCTCGCCCGACGACGGCGTTTCAACCCCGGCCAGCATCTTCATCATGGTGGACTTGCCGGCCCCGTTCTCCCCAATCAGGACATTCACTTTGTTGCGGTAGACCCGATAGCTGACCTGATCGAGCGCGGTCACGCCGGGATAGAGACGCGACACGTTGCGCGTTTCGATAATCACGTCGCCGGACGTTTGCGGTTGCGGATTTTGCATCTGCCGCTCCTTATTGCCGGGTGATGGCAGCCGGGGTGATATCCGGCAGCTGTTGCGGAATGTCCCAGCTGCTGAACACGCCGCTGACCATCACTTTGTCGCCCACTTTTGGCGCGAACTGTTGCATCAGGGCTGAGGCGTGCTGGTTAATCGCCTTACCGTAATCACCAAAAAGCACCTGATCGTTAAAGTCCTGATAACTCGCGCCTTTATAGACATCGCGCAGCGCCGTGCCCCGGATGATCGGTCCCACCTGAATAGTGACACTGTCACCTGATTCATCCTTTACGGTCATCTTTCCGCTGCGGGAAGTGGTATTGACAGCCGTTACCTGACCGCGAACGGAGACGCTGAAAATACAGGGGTTCTCAGCCTGACTGCGATAGCCGTAGGTCTGACAGGCGCTGTCAAAGTCTTTGGCAGACTGGAGCGACGTCATCAGCGCTGCCAGCGGTTTCGCCTCCGCCTGGACCTGCGGCACCAGCTTCTGTTGCCAGAGCTGGTCGATGTTGGCCATCTTCGGATTGGGGGGATTCTTCAGGTCAGCCAGCTCCTGCTGCGACACAATTTTGCAGCCGCTTAGCAGCATGACCACCAGCGTCAGCCAGACTCTTCGGGACATCTTCTTCTCCCTGGCGCCCGCTCGCGCAGGCGCGGCAGCGGTTAATTACGACTTGTAGTTAAAGTCCTGGACGCCTTTGGCGTTTTCCGGAGTAATCAGAATGCCGCGGAACATGACACGCTGTTTCTCCGGCTTCACGCCTTTCTGAATGAAGTTATCGAGATCGGTCACGCCTTCAGCGGCAATCGCCTGCGCCTGCAGCATCACCGTGGCTTTCAGCGTACCCGCTTTGACCGCATCGCGTTCGTCGTTGCTGCCATCAATCCCCACCACGATGACATCGTTGCGACCGGCTGCCTTGAGCGCCGCAATGGCACCCAGCGCGACCGGACCGTTACCACAGATCACGCCTTTCACATCCGGGTGCGCCTGCAGGATGCTGTCCATAATGCGCTTGCCATCGATCAGGGTGCCTTTGGCATCCTGACGCGCCACGCTCTGCATATCGGGATACTGATCCAGCACCTGATGGAACGATTTAGAACGGGTCACGCAGTTGTTGTCGGCCAGGTTACAGGCCAGCTCGGCGTATTTGCCCTTTTCCCCCATCTTTTCGACAAAGACGTTGGCCACATCTGAACCCGCCTGGAAGTTGTTGTGGGTAATCTGCGCCAGCGCCACGTCATCTACCGGGATTTCACGGTTGATCAGCACCACCGGAATGCCGGCATCTTTGGCTTTTTTGATCGCCGCTACGCTGGCGGTGGAGTCGGCGTTATCCAGCACGATACCCTGCACTTTCTTACCGATAGCGGCATCGATCAGTTCGCTCTGCTTCTTCACATCTTCGCCGTGCGACAGCACCGTGGTTTTGTAGCCCAGCGACTGCGCTTTGAGGTTGGCCCCTTTGGCTTCGGAGGCGTAGTAAGGATTATCGAGTGAGTTAACCAGAATCATAATGGTGCCTTTTTCGGCGGCAAACGCCGCCTGAGAAACCAGACAGGCAGCCACGGCAGTACACAGCAGGGTACGGTTTTTCATGATGTTCTCTCTTATCGTTATGGCAGGGTATGAAGTCCCGGGTGTTGGGTTGGCCTTACCAGATGGTGAAGCCACCATCGATCATCAAATCTGCGCCGGTAATCATGTCGCTGCCGTTGCTGGCAAAGAACAGCACGGCGGCGGCGATCTCATCGGTATAGGCAAAGCGACCCAGCGGAATCAGCTTTTTCATCTGCTCGCCTTTCTCGCCGCGCCAGGCTTTCTCGCCCATCGGCGTGAGCACCACGGTGGGCGACAGGGTATTCACGTTGATGCGATGCGGAGCAAACTCTTTGGCCATCACTTTAGTCATGCCCAGCAGACCCGCTTTGGCGGAGGTGTAGGCGACATGATTGTCGATCGCGATGGACGCCGCCTGGGAGGCGATGTTAATAATCTTGCCGCCCGCACCGGCACGAATCATCAGCCGTGCGGCCGCCTGCGAGCAGAGGAAAGGGCCGGTAAGATTCACCGCGATCTGCTTCTGCCACTCAGCAAAATCAGTCTCAATCACCGGCTGCAGCATCACGTAGCCTGCGCAGTTGACCAGAATATCGATGCGGCCATAGTGGGAAACCACCGCGTCAAACGCCTTTTCCACCGACGCGGGATCGGTGACGTCACAGCAGACAAACTGTACCCGATCGGCCGCGAAGTCCGCCTGCAGACTGGCAACTTTCTCCGCTTCAAACGGCGGATAGAGCAGTGCCAGATGCGCGCCCTTCTCCAGCAGCATGCCATTGGTTGCCATGGCGATGCCGCCCAGCCCGCCGGTCACCACCGCCACCTTACCGGCCAGATTCATTGCAGTATCCACGCCGTAGCGCAGGTTTACGTCATATTCACCACTCATCCCACTCTTCCCCTGATTTTTGCTGATGCCGTTGACTCAATCATTTTCGAACAAAAATATAAGCTATCGAAAAGAAATGATATGTGGAGCAGATCAAATTTCGACCATCTGCTGTACAAAGCGGCTTATCTGATTGAAAAGACGTGATCTGGGTTCCAGTCCCGAAATAAAGCTGCTCTGCGGCAATCGGGAAAGCCTGGGAGATTCAATAACCTGCTGATTATTTATTTTCGTTCGAAAATCACAGACCTGTCAGGTCATCTCGCATTCATAAAAATGGCGCGTTAAACTCAGCCACAGAGACCTTGTTCGCCCAAGCCATCAGGTTACTGAAAAAGGGAGCATTTCGATTGAAAAGCAAAAGTGAGCAGTTCGCTGACATGCAGCAACGCCGCGAGAAAATTCTGGAGATGATCCGTGAGGATGGTACGGTCACGGTCAAAGCGCTGACCGAGACCTTTGGACTGACTGAAGCCACATTACGCAGCGACCTGCGCATGCTGCAAAAACAGGGGTTTGTGCAGCGCTACCACGGTGGCGCAACGCTGATGACGGGCAAGCAGAATACCGGCGCGATGCTGCTGGAGCGGCAGACCCATCTGGAAGAGAAAGAGGCGATTGGCCGACTGGCGGCGCAGCATATCGAAAATGGCGACACGGTGATTTTCGATTCCGGCACCACCACCACGGCGATTACCGACGCCATCAGCCACATCCGCCGTTTGTCCGTGGTGACCACGGCAGTCAATATCGCCCTGAAACTGGGCGGCGAGCCGGGGATCAATATCCTGCTGACCGGCGGCACCTTTAAGTTTCCGACGCTCTCCACCTCGGGCGAGAAAGCGGCCAGCTTTTTCGAAAATGTGCTGGCCGAAAAACTCTTTCTGGCCACCGCCTGCATCTCACCGCGTCTGGGCCTGAGCTTCCCCAGCGAAACGGACATCAAGGTAAAACTGGCGATGATCAAATCTGCCAGCACGGTTTACGTGGTGGCAGACTCCAGCAAAATCGACAAGGTGTCCATGTTCGCGCTGCCCTGTGACTGGAGCAACATCCACTACCTGATTACCGACAGCGGCATCAGCGCCGCGCAGGTCAAAGCGTTTGAGGCCCTGGGCGTGAAAGTGCTGGTGGCTCCGCTGCCGCTGAAGCGGGCGATGTAATTGAACTTCCGTACCGAAGTGCCGTGAGTGATTCCAGAGCACGGAGAAACGAGAATTTCAGGCGCAGGAAAGCGCGGGCATGCCTGCAAACCATCAAAACCTCCACACTCATGCCAACCGTGCAGGAATGGCCTGCCTGAAAAGCAAAGTATGCGAGCCAGGGATGGCGAGCCCAGTCCGCAGGGATGCGGGATTCCTTTGCGATCAGGCAGGCCTTTCCTGCACGACGCACCGTACTTCCACTCCATTGCAACAAATCTGCAAAACCCCTCACCCATGCCAGCCGTGCAGGAATGGCCTGCCTGAAAAGCAAAGTATGCGAGCCAGGGATGGCGAGCCCAGTCCGCAGGGATGCGAAATTCCTTTGCGAGCAGGCAGGCCTTTCCTGCACGACGCACCGTACTTCCACTCCATTGCAACAAATCTGCAAAACCCCTCACCCATGCCAGCCGTGCAGGAATGGCCTGCCTGAAAAGCAAAGTATGCGAGCCAGGGATGGCGAGCCCAGTCCGCAGGGATGCGGGATTCCTTTGCGATCAGGCAGGTTTTTCCTGCACGACGCACCGTGTTTGCACTCCATTGCAACAAATCTACAAAATCCCTCACCCATGCCAGCCGTGCAGGAATGGCCTGCCTGAAAAGCAAAGTGTGCGAGCCAGGGATGGCGAGCCCAGTCCGCAGGGATGCGGGATTCCTTTGCGATCAGGCAGGTTTTCCCTGCACGACGCACCCTACTTCCTGCACATCGCTCCGGCTCACCGTCACATCATCCCGCACCTGCAAATCCGCCCGATAGAACCGCACGACCTCACCCACCACCAGCAGCGATGGCGAAACCGGCTTTTCCTGCGCCACCGTCTCCGCCAGCCCTCCCAGCGTGGTAATCAACACCCGCTGATCCGGCCGGGTGCCGTTCTCTATAATCGCCACCGGCGTCGCCGTATCCCGTCCCTGTGCCTGCAGCTGCGCACTGATCGACGCACTCCAGCTTAGCCCCATATAGAACACCAGCGTCTGATTCACCGCCGCCAGTGCGGCTGCATCCAGCTGCGGCTCGCCACGCCGGCCATGCCCGGTAATCAACCGCAGCGACTGCGCACAATCCCGATGCGTCAACGGAATCCCGCTGGCGGCCGCACAGCCCACCGCCGCCGTAATTCCCGGCACTACCTCACAGCGGATCCCGGCCTGTTGCAGACTCACCATCTCCTCGCCACCGCGCCCAAAAATAAAGGGATCGCCCCCTTTCAGCCGGATCACATTGCGCCCGCTGCGCGCCAGATCCCCCAGCAACTGATTAATCTGCGCCTGCTTCAGCCCGTGCTGACCCGGCTGCTTACCCACGTCAATGCTTAACGCACTCTCCGGCACCTCCGCCATCACCGCTTCACTCACCAGCCGGTCATACACCACTACTTCAGCCCGCTGCAGCAACCGCAACGCCTTTACCGTCAGCAACTCCACATCGCCAGGACCTGCGCCCACCAGCCACACCGCACCCTGCTGCTTTGCCACACCGACCGGGGCCAGTAACTTATCCAGAGAATTAATTGCTCGCGTCATCATTCCTCCACAACCACATCGGACAGCAAAAGCTGCTTCAGCTCCGGAATACAGGAGCCACACTGCGTGCCGCACTTCAGCTTCCGGCCAAGCGCCTGAGTGGTACGACATCCCTCCGCCACCGCCTGCAAAATCGTCTGTTCGCCTACCCCCATACAGCTACAGATAATCCGGCCTGCCGCGCTGCCCTGCATCGCCTGACCCGCCAGCACGCTGTGCCGCCCGGCAGCATCCTGCGGCGCATCCGCAAAGGCCGCCGCGACAAATGCGCTATCCAGCGATGGCAACGCGCTACCGGCATAAAACGCCAGCTGCAACTCACCGTCGCGCCATGCCAGCAACCGGTAATCACAACCGCTGCCGGAGGCGACCTGCAGGTCATAACCTGACAAATCAACCTGTCCGGCCAGCCACGCCTGCGGCACTCCCTCGCCCGCGACCGCATAGCGCTGCGCCGCCGGATAGGGCGTACGCGACCAGTAGCGCAAGCCTGCGGGCTGCGTCATTCCACGCTGCCACAGCCAGCCCTGCCAGCTCACCGTCAGCGGCAGAATCCGCACCGGCGTCTGCTTCAGTGCGGGTTGCCCTGAAAACGGACAGGCGCGGGCGGCGACCAGCATATCGACGTGACTCTGCTGGCTGAACTGCCGGTTCCAGTGCATCGGCACAAACAGCTCGCCGCGCCGCATCCCGCTATCACCCCGTACCCGTACACTGATCCAGCCCTGTACTGACTGCACCCGCGCCAGACCACCCGCCGTCACGCCATACTGCACGGCATCAGCGGGATGCAGCGCCACAAACGGCTCATCACAATGCTGCATCAGACGCGGCACCAGCCCGGTGCGCGTCATGGTATGCCATTGATCGCGCACCCGACCGCTGTTCATCAATAGCGGATAAGCCGCATCACGCGGGGTTAAGGCAGGCGTAGCCGGGACACGCAGCCGGGCTTTCCCGTCCTCGTGGAAAAAGCGGCGATCGCCAAACAACCGCGCGCAGCCCTGCGGATGAGCAGCATTAACCGGCCACTGAACCGGACGCAGCGCATCCCATGCAGCCTGGCTCAACGGCGCCAGCCCGCTGATATCAAACGCCCGCTGACCGTCGTTCTCAAACCCCGACAGCGCCGCATGTTCGCAGAAAATCTCCGACGGATGCTGCCAGTTAAAGCCCTCTCGGAACCCTAGTCGCTGCGCCACCTGCGCCAGCAGCCACCAGTCAGGCCGGGCATCCCCCGGCGCGGCGGCAAAGGCGCGCTGACGCGAAATACGCCGCTCTGAGTTCGTCACGGTGCCGTTCTTCTCGCCCCAGCCCTGGGCGGGCAGCAGAATATCGGCAAAGGCGCTGGTGTCGGTCTGCGCCATCACATCCGAGACAATGACCAGCGGACACGCCGCTAGCGCCTGCGCCACGCGGTTGCCTTCCGGCATTGACACCGCCGGATTGGTGCCCATAATCCACACTGCTTTCACCTCACCTTCCGCAATTGCCCTGAAGAGATCCAGCGCGGTCAGTCCCGGCTGGCGGGCCATCGACGGGCTGCGCCAGAAACGCTGCACCCGATCGCAGTCCGCTTCCGTAAAACTCATGTGCGCCGCCAGCTGATTCGCCAGGCCACCCACTTCGCGTCCGCCCATCGCATTTGGCTGTCCGGTCAGCGAAAAAGGCCCGCAGCCCGCACGACCTATTTTGCCCGTCAGCAGATGCAGGTTAAGCATCGCCTGGTTATTGTCGCTGCCGGTGGCGGACTGATTAATCCCCATGCACCACAGCGTCAGCATCCGATCGTGCTGGCTGACCAGCCGGAAAAAGTGCGTCACCTGCTGTTCCGTTAAATCACAGGTCTCTGCAACCCGCGCGACATCCCACTGCGCGGCGGCCACCAGGGTTTCACCCACGCCATTCAGATGCGGCAACATGCTGGCATCCAGGCCATCGTGCTGCGCCAGCCAGTGCAGCAGACCGGAAAGCAGCGCCGCATCACTGCCAGGGCGCAGCGGCAGATGCAGATCGGCCTGGTCACAACTGGCCGTGCGGCGCGGATCAATCACCACAATGCGCATCGCCGGTCGCTGCTGCTTCGCCTGCATCAGCCGCTGCCAGACCACCGGATGCGCCCAGGCGGCATTGGACCCTACCAGCAGTACCAGATCCGCCTGTTCCAGATCGTCGTAACAGCAGGGCACCGCATCCGCCCCCAGCGCCCGCTTATAGCCGACCACCGCCGACGCCATGCAGAGCCGGGAATTCGTATCGATGTTGGCGGCACCGATATAGCCCTTCATCAGCTTGTTGGCGACGTAGTAATCCTCGGTGAGCAGCTGCCCGGAGCCATAAAACGCCACTGCCTGCGGACCATATTGATCGATTACCGCGCGCAATCCTGCCGCCGCCGCATCCAGCGCCGCATCAAGGCTGACCGGCTGGCCGTTAACCTGAGCGGTAAGAAGACGCCCCTGTGGCGTCAGCGTCTCGCCCAGCGCCGCGCCCTTAACGCACAACCGGCCTGCGTTAGCGGGATGATGCGCATCGCCGATCACCGTTGCCTGATGATTACCCTGCGGCGTGACGCAGACGCCACAGCCGACGCCGCAATAGGGACAGGTGCTGTTCATGATGCCTGCGCCAGCCGATTTTGCGGACGGTTTGCCAGCCAGATCTGCCCCGCTTCCAGCTTCACCGGCCAGCAGCGCAGCTGATGCTGCGGATTATCCAGACTCTGCCCGTCACGTAGCCGTACCCGCTGCTTGTAGAGCGGAGAGATCACCACCGGCTCGCCGCCGACATCGCCCAGAATCCCGCGCGACAGCACGCTGGCGTCGCTGCCGGGTTCACGATCTTCCAGCGCATAGAGCGCATCGCCAAAGCGGAACAGGGCAACACGCTCGCTGCCGAGTCGCGCCCCGATCCCGGCTTCGGGCGGAATCGCCTCCAGTGCGCAGACTGCGCTCCACGGCTCGGCGGGCAGCTGTAGCAGCGGACGCGCAGCCACGGATTCAGGCTGACGCTGACCGCGTACCCGGCTGTAGTGCAGGGTTTCATCGGGCTGCTCGCTGTTGATCGTCGGCGTAAACAACGCACGTCGCGATGGGTCCGCCAGCGTGGTCTGCCACTCGCACTGCCAGGCGTCAACCACCCGCTGCATCTCCTGCTCCAGCGTTGCACCCAGCCCAAGGCTGTCCTCAATCACCACCTGACGCAGGTAATCGAGACCGCCTTCCAGATTGTCCAGCCAGACGCTGGTGCGTTGCAGACGATCCGCAGTACGGATATAGAACATCAGCAGACGATCGACATAGCGCAGCAGCGTGGCATCGTCGAGGTCGCTGGCAAACAGATCGGCGTGCCGCGGCTTCATGCCGCCGTTGCCGCAGACATAGAGGTTCCAGCCCTTTTCAGTGGCGATCACGCCGATATCTTTACTCTGCGCTTCCGCACACTCGCGAGTACAGCCCGAGACCGCCATCTTGATTTTATGTGGGGCGCGAAGTCCCTTGTAGCGGTTCTCCAGCGTGATGGCGAAGGCGGTCGAGTCCTGCACGCCGTAGCGGCACCAGGTGGATCCGACACAGGATTTCACGGTGCGCAGCGACTTGCCGTAGGCGTGACCGGTTTCAAAACCGGCCTCAAGCAGCGTCTGCCAGATAGCGGGCAGCTGATCGAGCCGCGCGCCAAACAGGTCGATACGCTGCCCGCCGGTGATTTTGGTGTAAAGGTCATAACGCGCTGCCACTTCACCAATGGCGATCAGCCCCTGTGGCGTAATTTCACCCGCCGGGACACGCGGCACTACCGAATAGGTGCCATCTTTCTGGATGTTGGCGAAGTAGCGGTCATTCGTATCCTGTAACGGCAGGTGCGCCGGTTTCAGCAGATAGTCATTCCAGCAGGAGGCAAGAATCGACCCCACCAGCGGCTTGCACACTTCACAGCCCTGACCCTTACCGTGTGAGGCTAGCAGCGCATCAAATGTTCTGAACTCACCCGCCCGCACCAGGTGATAAAGCTCCTGCCGTGAATAACTGAAGTGGTCGCAGACATCTTTTTTCACCTCGACGCCGAGCGTTTCCAGCTGAAACTCCATCACCTGTTTCACCAGTGCCACACAACCGCCGCAACCAGTGGCTGCTTTGGTGCAGCTCTTGATGCTACTCATCTCACCGCATCCGCCTTTCACCGCTGCGCAGATGTCGCCTTTGCTGACGTTGTGACAGGAGCAGACCTGTGCGCTGTCGGGCAATGCCGCGACGCCCGGCGCTTTTGGCGCACCGGCCAGCGCAGGCAGGATCAGGCTCTCCGGCGCGGCAGGCAGCGGCAGGTCGTTGAGCATCATCTGCAGCAGCGTGGCGTAATCGCTGCTGTCGCCGACCAGTACGCCGCCCAGCAGTCGTGTGCAATCAGCACTGACCACGATTTTTTTGTAAACGCCTTTTGGCCCGTCGGTCCAGTGATAGTGCTGACTGCCCTGGATGCGGCCATGGGCATCACCGAACGACGCCACCTCCACGCCCAGCAGTTTCAGCTTAGTGCTCATGTCCGCGCCGCTGAAGGCGGCAGGTTCAGCCGCCAGATGTCCGGCCAGCACCCGTGCCATCTGATATCCTGGCGCGACAAGGCCAAAAATCTGGCCGTTCCACATCGCGCATTCCCCAATGGCAAACACATCGTCATCGCTGGTCTGGCAGCGATCGTTAATCTCAATGCCGCCGCGCGGTCCCAGCGTCAGGCCCGCTTCACGCGCCAGCTCATCGCGCGGACGGATACCGGCGGAGAACAGCACCAGATCGCCGGGTAAACTGCTGCCGTCGGCAAAGCGCAGTACCACGCTGCCATCGGGCTGCTGCTCGATCAGCTCGGTCTGTTTTGAGGTGTGGACGGTGACGCCCAGCGCGTCGATCTTCTGGCGCAGCATCAGCGCCCCGCCCTCATCAAGCTGCACCGCCATCAGGCGCGGCGCAAACTCCACCACGTGCGTTTCAAGCCCGAGCTGCCGCAGCGCATTCGCCGCCTCCAGACCCAGCAGGCCGCCGCCAATGACGATACCGCGCTGGCTATGGCGGGCGCAGGCGGCAATGGCATCAAGATCGTCCAGCGTGCGGTAGACAAAGCAGCGGTCGCCATCGTGGCCCGGCACCGGCGGGACGAATGCGCGTGAGCCGGTCGCCAGCACCAGCTTATCCCACGCCAGTTCACTGCCCGCGCTGTCACGCAGGCTGCGCTGCTGGCGATCGATGGCCACAACCGTGCAGCCACTGCGCAGTTCGATACCGTGCCGGACAAAGAAGTCCGCGCCGACCAGCGACAGATCGCCGGCCGTTTTGCCGTTGAAATAGTCCGACAGATGCACGCGATCGTAGGCCTGCTGACGCTCCTCGCCGTAAACCACGACGTGATAGTGCTGATGCAGTTCGCGGGCAACCAGCTGCTCAAGAAAGTGGTGACTGACCATGCCGTGACCAATCACGGCTAAAACCGGTTTACTCATCTCAGGACTCTCAGCAGCCTGCGGCTGCGGTTCAGGTTGATGGTGATCGAACAGGGTATCGAGCGTGACAGGTTCGGCACGCTGCAGACGTTCAAGCCACGCCGCACCCTGCCGGGTATCGCCAGAGAGCAGCACGCCACAGAGGCGGCCCTGACGGAGAAAAAGGCGGCGATAGTCGCCGGAGATCGGATCAAAACTGCTGATGGATGGCGCCTCACTGACATCACCGGCGCTGAACAGCGAAATGCCACTGACCTTAAGCCGCGTCGCCAGCGGCTCACTGACGAAATCCGCCAGCGGCGATCCCGCCAGCTGCGCCGCCAGAATCTCTGCCTGCGCCATGCAGGGCGCGACCAGGCCAAAGGTTTCGCCCGCGATTTCACAGCACTCGCCCACGGCGTAAACATCGGGAATGGCGCTGCGCAGCTGACCATCAACCATAATCCCGCGCTGACACGGCAGACCCGCCGCCAGCGCCAGCGTCACCGCAGGCTGAACACCGATGGCAATCACGACCTGCGTGGCGGCGCAGTGACGCCCGCAGGTCAGCGTTACGCCCGCCTCGTCAATCGCCGTGAGTCCACTGCTGAGTTCGCAGCGAATGCCGCGCTGCGCTAATGCCGTCAGCAACAGCTCGCCCGCTTTGGCATCCAGCTGGCGGTCCAGCAGCCAGGGTTTGTGGTGCACCAGCGTGACCTCACGGCCACGGGCGCGGAGTGCCGCCGCCGCTTCAATGCCGAGAAAACCGCCGCCCAGAATCACCACCGGCCCCTGGCCCGTCAGCAGTTGCCGGACGTCGGCGATGCTGCGAAAACCGAGTACGTGGCGGGCATCAATACCGGGAATCGCGGGCAGACGAGGCTGTGAACCGGTGGCAAACACCAGCCGATCCCAGCCGAGCTGGCGCTGATCGGTCTGCACCGTACGCGCGGCCAGATCGACCTGCTGCACGGTTTCCCCGGTCAGCAGCGTGACGCCATGCCGCTGATACCAGTCGCGATCGTGGATCAGGGTTTCACCAAAGGACTTTTCACCGGCCAGCACCGGCGACAGCAGCACGCGGTTGTAGTTGCCGTGCGGCTCGCGGCCAATGACCGTAATGGCGTAGCGCAGCGGCGCACGCTGCAGCAGGCTCTCCACCATCTGCATCCCCGCCATGCCATTACCTATCACCAGCAACCGTTGCCTCATGGTCTGCTCCTTATGCGGCCGTGGTCTGTTTTTCATAGAGGAAATGCAGCACTTTCTGGCGCAGCTGGTGGTAGCGCGGCTCATCCGCCAGCGCGACCCGCGAGCGCGGACGCGGCAGATCGACGGTGAGGATTTCCCCGACCTGCGCTGCCGGGCCGTTGGTCATCATCAGCACCCGATCGGAGAGCAGCACCGCTTCATCCACGTCATGGGTGATCAGGACAATGGTGGTGTTCAGCTCCTGCTGAATGCGCATCACGCTGTCCTGCAGGTGGGCGCGGGTTAAGGCATCCAGCGCGCCAAATGGCTCATCGAGCAGCAGCACGCGCGGCTTCATTGCCAGCGCCCGGGCAATGCCGACACGCTGCTTCATGCCGCCGGAGATTTCGCCAGGCCGCTTGTGCATGGCGTGGCTCATCTGCACCCGATTGAGGTTGTGTTCGATCCAGTCGCGCATCTCCGCTTTGCTGAAGCGTCCTTTAAACACCTGCTGCACCGCCAGTTCGACGTTCTGAAACGCCGTCAGCCACGGCAGCAGCGAATGGTTCTGAAATACCACCGCACGCGCCGGGCCGGGTCCGGTGATTTCGCGGTTATCACATAGCAGCACGCCGCTGCTGGGACGGGTTAATCCGGCAATCAGGTTCAGCAGCGTCGATTTGCCGCAGCCGGAGTGGCCGATCAGGCTCAGGGTTTCCCCTTCGTGGATATCAAAACTGACGTTGTCCAGCGCCAGAAACTCGCCGCTGGCGGTGTTGAAACGCTGACTCACCTGCTGAACGCGAATAATGTGTTGCTGCATGATGTTCTCCTTATTTTTCCCAGCTGAAACGACGCGCCAGCAGCATCAGACCCTGCTCCAGCAGCAGCCCGACGACGCCGATAATCAGAATGGCGATCAGAATGTTTGCCACGTTGAGGTTGTTCCACTCGTTCCAGATCCAGAAACCGATCCCCAGCCCGCCGGTCAGCATTTCGGCGGCCACAATCACCAGCCAGGCGATGCCGATAGAGAGACGCACCCCGGTGAGCACCGCAGGCAGCACGGCGGGCAGCAGGATCCGGCGCATCACCGTCCATTCAGAGAGCTGTAACACCCGCGCCACGTTGAGGTAATCCTGCGGAATGCGCTGCACCCCTTCGGCGGTGTTGATGATCATCGGCCAGATCGAACAGATGAAAATGGTCCAGCTGGCGGCCGGCTCGGCGCGCTGAAACAGCAGCAGCCCAATCGGCAGCCAGGCCAGCGGGCTGACCGGGCGCAGTAAGGCAATAATCGGATTGAACATGCGCGCCATAAAGGTGAAGCGCCCCAGCAGAAATCCGGCAGGAATGCCCACCAGCGCGGCGAGGCCGAATCCGATGGCGACGCGCTGCAGCGAGGCCAGCACATTCCAGCCAATGCCCTGATCGTTGGGACCATTGCTGTAGAACGGGTCAGCGAACAGTACCTGCGCGGCCTGCCAGGTCGCGTAAGGCGAGGGAAACGAGGGTTCGGACAGGGCGGCGATCTGCCACACCAGCAGCATCAGCAGCAGGCCGCCCGCAGCCGGAATGCAGTGCTGCAAAAACGGACGCAGCCGTGCCGGCCGAACGGCGGCTTTGGGGGTGACCTGTAACGGAATAACGGTGGCACTGCCGGGGGTTTGCTCCGGCTGCGCCAGGGCGCGCGCATCAGTTTTCATAACAACCTCTCTTAACGTTTGATGGCGAAACTGGCGGCATAGGCGGCAGGATTGCTGCCATCCCAGACTTTGCCGTCGATCAGGGTGCTGCTGCGCATCTCACTGGCGGGCAGTGCCATCTGCCCGACGGCGCTGGCGGCCTGTTTGTAGATGTCGATGCGGTTGATCTGGCGGGCCACGGCGAGGTAATCGGGATCGCTGGCCAGCAGTCCCCAGCGTTTCATCTGGGTCAGGAACCACATCCCGTCGGAGAGCCACGGAAAACTGACGTTGCCGTTGTCGAAGAAGCGCATCGGATGCGCGTCCTGCCACGACTGTCCCAGCCCGTTCTCGTACTGGCCGAGCATCCGCCCCTGCAGCGTCTCCACTTTGGTGTTGATCCAGGCACGACCGGCTAACACCTGCGCGGTTTCACGGCGGTTATCGTCTGAGGCATCGATCCAGCGCGCCGCCTCCAGCACCGCGGCAGTCAGCGCGCGGGCCGTATTGGGGTTCTCTTTCACCCACTGCGCGCGGGTGCCTAGCACTTTTTCCGGATGCTCCGGCCAGATCTGCTGGCTGGTCGCAGCGGTAAAACCGATGTTGTCGCTGATGGCACGCTGGTTCCACGGCTCACCGACGCAGAAACCGCTCATGTTGCCAATCTTCATGTTCATCACCATCTGGGGCGGCGGCACGACCACGGTGCGCACATCGTCAAACGGATGAATGCCGGCATTGGCGAGCCAGTAGTAGAGCCACATGGCGTGCGTACTGGTAGGAAAGGTATGGGCGAAGGTCAGGCGGCCTTTCGGACTGCCATCAACGGCTTTTTTCAGGCTGGCCGCATCGGTGACGCCGCCTGCCTTGAGCTGGTTCGACAGGGTGATCGCCTGGCCGTTGTGGTTAAGCGTCATCAGGTTTGCCATATCGTGCTGCGGCCCCGCCACACCCAGCTGCAGCGCGTAGATCATGCCGTAAAGCACATGCGCCGCATCCAGTTCGCCGGAGGTCAGTTTGTCGCGCACCGCTGCCCAGCTCGCCTCTTTGCTGACCTGCAATGTCAGGCCATACTTTTTGTCGAAGCCTTTTACTGACGCCATGACGACCGGCGCGCAGTCGGTGAGTGGAATAAAGCCGACCCGCACCTGCGCCTTTTCTGGCGCATCGGAGCCGGCTGCCCAGACTGCATTTCGTAATCCCGGCACGATCCAGGCCGCACCCAGCGCCGCACCGGAGATCAGCGCCTGACGTCGTGTCAGTGAAAATGGCGTTTTGCTCATCATGTTGCCCCTGAACAGAAATAAAAAAAGGCATCCTCCGACAAGCCGAAGCCTGCGGATGGACGCCTTTATCCAAAGCACCGACCCCACCGCCATTGGCGGGAGCAATGCGTACTCTCTGTAGGGTTAAAGCAAAGGGTGTGCCAGATCGCTCAAGCCGTGTTAATGCCAATCTGCGGGGGGCAGCCTGGTGAGAAATTAACCTTTTTTGCACGTTTCTGACGCAGATCACGCACAAAGGCTGTGCAGCTACCTCGTCCGGGTTAGTTGCTCAGGGTTTTCGCCACCGCCAGCACCGCCTGCGCGATCTCCAGTACCCGTTTGTTCTGGTTCATCGCACTTTTGCGCAGCGCCTGCCAGGCGGCCTCTTCGCTGAAACCCTGCTGCTTCATCAGCCAGTGCTTGGCCTGATCGATCACCCGTCGCTCGTCAAGTGAAGCGCGCATTGATGCCAGCTCATCCGCCTGCTGCTGCAGGCGCTGTGACTGCTCACCAATCAGCGACAGCACCGACCGTCCAAGTTGCGGGGCCAGACCGTCACTGTTGAGCGCAGCCGCGCCGGGCAGCCAGTCAGCTCCCGAGACGTAGAGCGAGAAGTTGCTGTCGCCCCGAACGACCGGCGATGCCGCCTGCTGCTGCGCCTGCTCAATCGCCTCACGACAACGCTGCATCAGCGTGGCCGTCAGGGCATCCTCCAGGGTTTTCATCTGGTCCAGCCGATCGGAGAGCAGAGAAAACCACTCCAGTGCGCCGGTTTCATCATACTGGCTACCGGTGCAGGCGATGCGCCGCAGCCGTTCGATATCCCGGCTGGCCTGAGACAGCGGCTGCCAGCTTGCACAGGCGACGCCGTCGGCAAACTCCCGGAAGGTGGTAAAGCTTTGCTCCTGAGCCGCAATCAGCGCCACCATCTGGCTGCGCTGCTCAGGCGTGAAGTGCCCCGCCGCAAAGCCCGCGGAGCCGATGGCCCGCTCCTGTCCTGCCAGCTCTTTGCCCTGCATAAAACTGAACAGCGCGATAAGTGCACGCGAGATACCGGGATCGCTGGCGGTGTCGGCTGCCTCAAACACCAGATTGAGTAAGGTGCGGATCACCTGATTAAACGCCGCCATCGCCGCAGCCTGATCCCGCTCATGCTGGCTGATTTGCTGACGCAGCGCGGGCAGTCCCTCCAGTGCCTGCAGGGCGGCGGCAATCAGGTTGCAGAAACGACTGAAACCGGGCTGTGCTATGGCGTGCGGCAGCGCCTGGTAAAAATGGTGCAGGCCGGCGCTGACCTCCTGCTGACGGGCGTGGCGCTCGGCGCTGAAGAGCGTGCCACCGGAGCAGATCCAGAGATTGTTTGCGCCGCGTTCCCGCTGCAGCCGATGAACCAGCTCACTGACGGCGGCCATCAGCTCGCCGGTTTCAAGCAGCCGTTGCAGGCTGGCAATATCGCTGTCACGCGAGGCCTGCAGCCAGGTCAGGGCATCCATGTTTCACCTCTCCGCCGTTAAAACCTTTCTGAAGCAAAAGGCGTGCCGCTTTCCGGAAAACAGGCAGGCGTATCCGGCGCGTAAATTCTGATTTTGATAAGATTGTTTAGCTGAAGAGATAAATTTTTTCGGCAGCAAAATATTAGAAAGACTTAATAGTTTCCAATCGAATCCATTGCATGCCAGAATGCGCGGCACTGTTCTCAACCAGTTTGTCCCCGCGATAATTCAGTTCGCTTTAACTATCGCATTGCCTGGCGCTTTTCTTATATCGCAGCCCGCCCAGAAAGCGTCTGCTATCACGCATCGGCAGCGTGTGCAATGGTTTGAATTCTCAAAAGTCTTAGGTAGACTAAACGCGTAACTATCCTGATGTAATCTGAACTTTTTTTGAAAAACAGACTTTCGGCACGATGCGGCGCGAAAAACAGCGCCTCCTGCATCGGGCCTGGCAATATGCAGATACTTTGATGAGATCACGAGGAACATGGTGAAAAAGAGTCTTGCGTTAACGCTGCTGGCGGTGCTTACCCTGGCAGGCTGTAAGGCCCCGCCGCCGCCCGTCACTGACGATACGCTGGTCACCAGCGAAATTAACGGCGTTAAACTGGTCCATCGACACGCTGTCGCAGCACCGACTGAATTTGAGCCGGTCAATCAGACCTGGCGGGCGCTCTATGGTGCCTCGGTTATGACCTCGCCGGATTACGGCGGCAAAGTCGTTCGCTATCTCGAAACGGGTAAACCGTTTGAAGTATTAGGTAATGTGGAGCACAGCTGGCTGGCGATTGCTGACCAGGCCGATGGCCCATTGATTGGTTATGTACCGTTAAAAGCGGGTGTAGAGAGCAGTCGTTACGATGCCACGCTGCAGAGCGATCGTCCCCGTCCGCGGAAAGCGAAACAGGTCTGCGTGGCCGTCGGGGGCGCGAGTAAAGCCTGTCGGACTAATGATACCGCGACCTGGATCTTAGACTGAATATGAAATCCGGCGCATATTGCCCGCAGCACCGTCCTGTGCTGCGGGTAAAGGGATTTGCCATTGGCTGGAAGATCACGAATTAATGACTGTGGAATCCCCTGCGCGTGAGGCGACCCCCTCGGGCAATGAGAATCTATTACTTCAGGCTGCGGCGCCACTGCTGAATGCGGTGGTGCAAATTCGTCAGGCAGCCACCCATGATGACCCTGCGGGTCTGCGCCAGTCTCTGATCGATGAAATTCGCCAGTTTGAACAACGCTGTAAACAGGCAGGGCTGCCGTTTGAGATGATTATCGGCGCGCGTTACTGCATCTGCAGCGCGCTGGACGAAGCCGCGGCGCAAACCCCCTGGGGCACGCGTGGCGTCTGGTCGGGCAACGGCATGCTGGTGACCTTTCACAATGAAAGCTGGGGCGGCGAGAAATTCTTTCAGCTGCTGTCGCGCATTTCACAAAGTCCGCAACAACACCTCTGGCTGCTGGAAGTGGTGCAATATTGCCTGCTGCTGGGCTATGAAGGCCGCTATCGCGGCAGTGAAAATGGCCGCGCCCAGTGCGACGGTATCCGTAAGCGCCTGAAAAGCCTGATTGACGAGACGCGCGCCCAGCGCCAGACCCCGCAACCCCCGCTGGTCGAGGTGCATCCGCTGGTCAGTACCCTCGCCCGCCCGATGGTGCCGCTCTGGGCCTGCGCCATGCTGGTCGCGCTCATCGGCTGCCTGATCTACAGCGGCCTGAACTGGCGGCTCGGCAACGCTGCCGAACCGCTGCTGCGCACCATCTATCAGACCCCGCTGCCGCAGATTACTGCGGGCCGCCGTCCCTCTTCTCCGCAGGCGCTGCTCGATCTGCGTCAGCGACTGAACGATGTGATCGCTGCCGGACAGCTCGAAGTCAGCGATGGTGCCTTTGGCAGTAAAGTGATTATTCCCGCAGACAAATTGTTTGCCGAGCAAGGCACGGTGATTAACCCGGTGGGCCGCGCGCTGCTGGCCCGCGTCTCAACTGCGATGAAAGATGTCAAAGGCACCATTCTGGTGTCCGTGTTTACCGACGATCATCCGGTGGATAACAGCCGTTTTGCCTCCAGCTATGAGTTCTCATTCGCCCGCGCCCGTGCCATCACCCAGCTGCTGCAGCTGCAGCTGGAGGACGGTCATACGGTACGCTCTGAAGGCCGCGGCGACAGCGACCCGCTGCTGCCCAACGACAGCAGCGAAAACCGGACCCGCAACCGCCGCGTTGAGATCACCCTGTTTGCCGCGCCTGAAACGCTCAGTAATCATCAAGGAGCACAATAATGCGCGCTTCCCTTCGCCTGCTGTTAACGCATCGCCTGCTGTGGAGCTTTATTGGCGTCACGGCGCTGAGCTGTCTGGTCTGGATGCTGGGGCCGTTCTGGACATGGGGCGAGTCGCGTCCCCTGGAACCGGTGCTCCCTCGCCAGCTCACCGTGAGCGCGCTCTATTTTCTCTGGATCCTGTTCCAGCTAATCCCGTCGCTTTATCGTGCCTGGTTTAACAGCCGCTTACTGACCCAGCTTCAACTGGCGGGCAACGACGATCCGGCGGAACGTCAGATGACGGAGGAGCGGCTTAATCAGCGCTTCAGCGAAGCGGCGATGCAGCTGAAACGCACCCAGTTTGGCCGTCGTCACAACGGCAATCTGCTCTCGCGCTTTAATGCCAATTACCTCTATCAGCTGCCCTGGTATCTGGTGATGGGTGCGCCCGGTGCCGGTAAAACCACCGCGCTGTTTAATGCGGGCCTCGATTTCCCGCTGACCGATACGCTGGGTAAGCAGGCGATTCGTGGCGTCGGCGGCACCCGCAACTGCGACTGGTGGTTTACCGACAGCGCGGTGCTGATTGATACTGCAGGGCGGTATGCGCTGCAGGAGAGCCAGCGCGTGCGCGATGCCGCGGAGTGGCACAGTTTTATCAATCTGCTGAAACGCTATCGTACCCGCCAGCCGATTAACGGTGTCATCATGACCATCAGTGTGGCCGATCTGCTGAGCGATTCTGCCGAAGCGCGTTTTGCCCAGGCCAGTGCGCTGCGTGAGCGCATGGCGGAACTGCATCAGCAGACAGGCATTCACTTCCCGGTCTATGTGATGGTCACCAAAACTGATTTGCTGAAAGGCTTTATGAGCTACTTCGGCAACATTGATAAAGCGCGGCGTGACGCTATCTGGGGCTTTACGTTTAACCGGGAGACGACCAGGCCGCACAGAGATGACTGGCATCGTCATTTTGGCCAGCAGTTCCAGCGGCTGGAAGAGCAGCTACAGCAGCAGCTGGCGGAGCAGATGACTCAGGAGCGCGACCTGAATGAGCGCGCTGAATGCTTCCTCTTCCCGCAGGAGTTCGCCTCACTGCGCCCGCTGCTGAACGAGTATCTCGATATCGTCTTTTCTGATCATCAGGATGCCGTCGCCTGGAGCCCGCGCGGCCTCTTCTTTACCAGCGGCACGCAGGAAGGCCTGCCGTTTGATCGGGTGATGGGTGAACTGAGCCGTAAACTGCAATTACGTCAGGCGGGCGAACACTCGATTGCCGCCTGGGACAGCGTTAATCGCAACAGTCCGATTCCCGGCAACAAAGGCCAGAGCTTCTTTATTCGTGACCTGTTGAGCGATCTGGTCTTTAAAGAGAGCGGGCTGGCGGGCAGTAATCGCCGCTGGGAGTATCGCAATCAGCTGTTCCACTGGATTGGCTACGGCGTGCTGGCAGGCGCGCTGTTAATCGCCTCCAGCCTGTGGGGCATCAGCTACTACCAGAATCAGCACTATCTGCAGCAGGTGGCCGCGCGCGTACCCGCCATTCGTGAGCAGAGTCAGCAGGTGATTCATCAGCCTGCTGATAATATTTTTGATCTGCTACCCTTTCTTAACAACCTGGTGAAGCTGCCGCTGTCGGAACGTTTTTCTCTCGATAATCCGCCGCTTACTATGCGGGCTGGCTTATATCGCGGCAGTCAGGTCAGCGATGCCGCCTGGGTGCTTTATCAAAATGCGCTTAAGTCTTTGCTGCTGCCGCGCGTGGCGCAGCAGATCACCAACATTCTGCGCAACGATCCGGGTGATGATAACGCCTACAGCCGCAATGCGCTGCGCGCCTATCAGATGCTCTATCAACCGCGCAATTACGATGGCGAATTTTTACGGGCATGGCTGCTGCAAAACTTACAGCGCTCGCTGCCCGATACGGTAAGCGCCCGCGATCTGCAGCAGCTCGACTGGCACCTGAGCCAGCTGCTGGATCAGCAGATTCAGTCATCGCCTTATGCGCGTGACAATGCACTGATGATGCGCAAGCTGGCAGACAATCTTAAAATCGCGGGCCAGGCGGGCAGCGTGCTGGCGGCAGCACCGCTGCACCCGGCCGCGCGATCACACTCGCAAAGCGAGTAATGGTGAGGTGAACATGGCTGCTTACACCGCCCCCGGCTGGTATGGCAAGCTGCCGTCGACCGGTGACTTTCTGCACCGTCGTCTGAGTGAGCAACAGATTAGCCCGTGGAATCACTGGTTCCAGCAGGGATTAATGCACTGGCATCAGCAGGCCTGGTCATACAGCGCGAACTTTCTTCACGCGCCGGTATGGAACTTTGTCCTGCCGGTGACCGCGACCCGGCCACACGTACAGATGGGCTGTCTGTTGCCCTCCTGTGACCGCGTCGGGCGCGCCTGGCCGCTGCTGGCACTGCACAGCTTTCCGCTGGCACAGTGGCATCCGGCTCAGCTGACCATCTCCGGTGACTGGTTTCAGGATCTGGGCGTGACCCTGTTACGGGCGGTTCAGACGCCGCTGGACGGCGAGCAGTTAGAGCAGCAGATCCAGGCGCTGCCGCCGCTGCTGGTGCCCGCCAGGAAGCCCTCTGAGATTATGGATGTGATCGGTTTTCAGGATCTGCCCTGCACGCTGAGCTGGCGTGAAGTGGCCGAACGTTTCGACCCTCAGCAGCATATGAGCTACTGGTGGAGTAATCGCAGTGATGGTTTTGCCCATGCGACCCACAAGCACAGCGGCAACCTCACGGCGCAACTGTTTTCGTTACTGTTTAACCCGGCGGCAGGTGCACAGCCGGGACGTAATGGCCTCTATCCTCCGATGTTCGAGTGAGGCCGGATGCGTTTGCCGTTCAATCTGGGATAACTCATGCAATTTACCATCGTGCAATGCACTACGGATGTTCCGGTCAGAAGCGTCGTGTTTCAACCGCCTGGCGGCACCATCGGCCGCAGTCAGGACAACGATCTGGTGCTGCCGGATGAGACGCGGGCTATTTCGCGCCTGCAGGCGCTGGTTCACCTGTCGCATGACGGGGAGTGCCGGCTGACCAACCAGGGCAGCGTAACGCCGGTCGAGCATAACGGCATTACGCTGGGTCGCGGCATGCAGGTGCTGCTTAAGCACGGCGACGCATTGCGTATCGGTGAGTATGCGCTCGAAGTGCGCGATCCCGCCTGCCAGAACGCGCAGAGCGATCCGCTGGCGCTGTTTGCGGGTGACAGCGCCCAGCCCGCGAATCCTTTGGGCATTCACGAACATCATGAGGTTGAGGATCGGCTGCTGGTCAACGACGTGCCGCCTTCACGTCACGAGCGTCACAGTGATGCGCGGCTGGCGATCGAGCCGCAGGCCAGTGAGCCACGCCGGGCGCTGGCGGCACAGCCGGTGGATCAGGATCGGCTAATCGCCGCCCTGCTGGACGGCATGGGGCTGAGCAACGGCCACGCCACACCGGTTGACGAAGAGCAGATGCGCATTACCGGCCGGATGCTGAGCCTCTTTTCTCAGGGCACCGTGGCCCTGCTCTCATCACGTTCCATTCTCAAACGGGGCGTGAAAGCGGACATGACCATGATTCTGAATGAGGCCAACAACCCGTTCAAAATCCTGCCCTCCGGCAAAACCGTGCTGATGCAGATGTATCAGAGTCAGATGCCCGGATTTATGCCGCCGGAACAGGCAGTGCGCGATGCGCTGGTCGATCTGCAGGCCCACCAGCTGGGCATGATTGCCGGCATTCGCGCCATTATCGCGGCGATGCTGCAATCCTTTAATCCGCAGCGGCTGGAGGAGCAGGCGCGCGCCGATGGTCTGGTGTCAAAACTGCCGTTTTCCACCGCGAAGAAAGCGGCGCTATGGGACTACTTCATGCGTAATTACCAGCGTACTGCCGGTGAGATCGAAGATGATTTCCATACGCTGTTTGGCGAAGCTTTCCTTCATGCCTATGACATGGAAGTGAATCAGTATAAAGATTCTCAGACGCGGGTGGACGACGCATGAAAATCGTTTTTGCCAGCCGCTGCCAGCAGGGGCTACGCGATGAGAATCAGGATCGCACGGGTGCCGAGCTGGATGAGCGAAAAGCCTGTTTTGTGGTCTGCGATGGCGTGGCCGGTCTACCCGGTGGCGAGATGGCGGCACAGCTGGTGCGCGACACCCTGCTGAGCCAGATACAGGCGCACACCGACTTTACGCCGGAAATCACCCATCAGGCGATCGAGCAGTGCCGCTTAGCGCTGCATGAGGCACAGGGTAAAAATCCGAAATATTCCCGCATGAGCACCACGCTGGCAGCCCTGTTTATTGACCGTCAGAAACAGCGTGCATGGTGGGCGCATGCCGGTGACAGCCGGGTTTACCACTTCCGACGGGGCGTGCTTCACGAGGTGACCCGGGACCACAGTCTGGCCCAGCAGCTGAAAGAAGCGGGCTATGAAAATACCGGCATTAACAGTAATTTACTCTATAATGCGCTCGGCGCTGAGCCGCCTCGCTTAGTCAGCTTTTCGCAGGAGATTGCGCTGGAGGATGGGGACGCTTTTCTGGTCTGCACCGATGGCTTCTGGCTGAATCTGACCAGTAGTGAAATGGAACAGGCGCTGCGCATGGTAAATGCCTGCGAAGAGTGGCTGGCTCTGATGGAACAGGCGGTGAGCCGCAACGTTAAAAAAGATAATCTCAGCGCACTGGCGGTCTGGATTGGTGAGCCGGAAGAGGCAACACTGCTCTATTCACTGGCTGATTCGGCGCGCTTTCTGCCGCCTCGTTTTTGATTCCAAGGATCCTTATGAAACTGTGGTTGCCCGGCATCATCACTCTGCTGATTGCCTTTAATGCCCAGGCTGAAAATTATCGTGTGGTCTACTCCCCCAGCCTGGCGCTGGAGGTTTATATCGATAATGTGGTGAGTAAAGCGCCTGACGACTGGTGTAAAGAGACGCTACCGCTGCGTATCGTCTCCGGCAAAAGTAAGGATTCGGCCGTACTGACCACCTTTTTACCGCGCGTGGGCACCCTGCTCGCGAATCAGTGCGGCTTACTGGACGAACTGCCCTGGCAGATGACCAATAAAGAGGGTGGCGTACTGGCCAGCGGCAGCGCCAGCAAGTTGCAGAACTGGCGGCCGATTGTGATGGCGGATGCGACAGCCAGCGCCAGTGACAGCAATGCTGCCCCACTCGACCTGTCACGGCCCGCCAACAGCACACCGCTGCAACATTTTGATCTCCCCAGCGGCTGCCATTTCCGCACCGCCTGGGATGACAATGCACAGACCCTGTTTATTCCGGATGTCAGCAAGCAGCAGTGCTCGCCGGACGGCTGGGCAGAAGGCAAAAGTGAACTGACGCTGGCGACAGCGGATCATCCGACGCCGGTTGCGGTCACCTTTTATCAGGGTTACCCCATCGCCAACCTGACGATTCCGGACAGCAAGCTGGAAGTCATTGCTGCCAATAATCAGCGCATGATTGTGACACGCCAGGATACGCCGGATAGCTGGCTGGTGCTGCCTTTTGATCCCCGGCAGCATGTCTGGCGCTTCAATGGTGCGCTGTTAATAAAGATGGATAAGAATGCTGCGCAGCAGGATGCTGACGCTGTGAAATCGCGAGTCGATACATTGCGCAGCCAGTGGGCGCCCTATTTCATGCCACAGCAAAAAGTGAATGTGTTACTCATCGACACCCTGCACGCGGATCTGGTTGATCCTGCCATTGGTGCCTGGCGTAACATCAATTAATTACCGCGCAGCCTGACGACCAGGCCGTGTACAGAGAGTTCACTATGTCGGCTAATGATAATCCGAAAACCGTTCCGAATGCCCTGCCTGACGGATACCGTTTCAATGAATTTGAGATCAAGGAAGTGATCGGAGGCGGCGGCTTCGGCATCGTCTATCGCGCGTGGGATCACCAGCTTGAACGTACTATTGCCATTAAAGAGTATATGCCTGTGTCGCTGGCTGTCCGTGCCGCCGACTTAACGCTGGAGCTGCGCGGTGAACGTTTCCAGAAGCTATTTAATGCCGGGCTGACCAGTTTTATTCAGGAAGCGCGTCTGCTGGCCCGCTTTAATCATCCCGGCCTGCTGCACGTGCTGCGCTTCTGGGAACAGAACGGCACGGCCTATATGGGCACGCTTTACTACAGCGGGATGACGCTGAAAGAGTGGCAGCTGACCAGCCCGGCCTCGATCTCTGAAGCCTGGATCCGTCGCCTGCTGCCGCCGCTCCTTGGGGCCATCAGCACTATTCATCAGGCCGGCTATCTGCATCGTGACATCTCGCTCGACAATATCCAGATTCAGGAGAACCAGCTGCCGGTACTGCTGGATTTCGGCTCGGCGCGTAAAGAGATTGGCAACCTCTCTGATGAAACCGAAATCATGCTTAAACCTGGCTTTGCGCCGATTGAGCAGTACAGCGAAGAAGGTGAAGTCGAACAGGGACCGTGGACCGATATTTACGCGCTGGGCGCGGTGCTGCATAGCCTGATTACCGGCAATCCACCGCCAGTGAGTGTGGTGCGCTGTATTGAAGATAATTATCAGCCGCTGGTGGAACGTCAGCCAGAAGGCTACTCGCTGCCGCTGCTGCATGCCATTGACTGCGCGCTGGCCATGAAACCCGGCGATCGTCCGCAAACGATTGACGCCTTTGCGGCACTGATTGATCTGCCGGTCAGTGATGTGGAAGCCGTGGTAAACAGCTTCCCGGTGCCGGGCGAGCCGCCCGCGCTGCCCGTCGAGGAGCCGGTTGAAGCGGCTCCGCCGGTGGTGATGGCGATGAATCATGCTGCGGCGTCAGCGGAGCCGGTAACGCCGCGCACGGTGCGGCGGCTGTCGCCAGGCTTGCTGGGGCTGGCTGCCGTGGCGCTTCTGGCCGTGGTCGTCACCGTCTGGCTGGCTAATCGCCACAGTGCCACACCGGATGTCGTTAATAACCCGGCAGCCGCAACGCAGGCACCCGCATCAACCCCGCCAGCCGCCGCCGTGCCTGCCGCGCTGGCGACGGTTTATCTTAAGCTGGAGAGCGGTGAAAGCGTGGTGCTGAATGGACAGCCGGTTGAGGTCAAACCTGGCAGCAGCGGATTTGCCGCGCTGAATCTGGCGGCGGGACAGTATAAAATTGACGTTAAAAATGGCAGTGAGCTGCACACGCAATCTCTGACGATTGATAAGCCGGGCACCTGGCTGATTAATCCTGGCAACTAGCTGACCGGATTAGCAGGTTCGTTGCAGCTGTCAGCGGCGCAGATAATAAAGGGCGCGTCATAAAAACGCGCCCTTTTGCTATGCCGGTCGGGATTCAGGCCTGCCTGAGGCAGGATTGCTGCAGCGTCCGCACCTGATGCGCCAGTCGGCTCAGACTCTCTTCTTCCATACCGCGCCGGGTCAGTTCTTCTTCCAGCGCAAACAGATACTGTGCATTCGATCCCAGTGGGCCGCTGGCTGCGGCAATTAAAGGCGCAATTGCCTCCGGGCAGGAGTCCGATTCATAAAGCGGATGGCGCGGGTCCATAATGAAGGTCAGCGCAGTGACGCTGCGGCCATCCTCCAGCTGTAACTCACACCATGTTGGTAAATAACAGCCAGTAATCATCTCACGCTTCCACAGCAGCGTCAGTTCTTCATGTAACCGCGCTTCCGGCAGACGAAATGCCAGTCCCGTGGTGCGGCCACCCTGCTTCAGTGCCAGCATGCGGCCGGGATGCGTGGCGGTGCCGCGTCCGGCAATCAGCCGCAGGCAGAAAGCACGATGCCAGCCCTCCAGCGAACCGGATGCGACTTCATCCGCCTCAAAAATCGGGTTCCACATTAGCGAGCCGTATCCGAAGATCCAGACCGGGCTGTGATCGGGACGGCAGGCCAGCGTGGCTGCCAGCGAAGCCGCGCGCTGCTCGCAACTCCAGAGCAGCGTCTCATCGATATCCCCGAATGACGTTTTACAATCCGCTCTTAATAGAAATTCCCGGGTAAGCAATGCGACCTCCTCGACTTCAACAGCGTCCTGCAGAATGGCTCCTTTAACATGATCGCCAAAACGGCACGGCGTTTCGATCATCAAACTGACATTAATCTATTTACGCGCGGCGTTTCAAGCGTGATTCCCGTCGCAGGTTAAAAAAAACCAGATAAACCTGATAGCGCAGACAAAAAAAAGGACCAGATAATCCTGGCCCTTTACCGCAAACCGGCTAGCCGCCAGGTTAACGTTTAGGATGCCACTTATCATCATCACCTTTTTCGTACTCTTTCTTCACGGCGGCCCAGGCGACTTTATGCGCCACTTCTTCCCGTGAGTCATCACCGCGGCGATCTTCAGCCTCTTTATACTGATCCCAGGCACTGTTAAAGGCCTGCTGATAGATCTCCTGCGCATGTGCAGGAAGTACATGTTTTACATTGTCCGGTAAGTCGGCTCGGTTAGCGTAAGGCATAACGGCTCCTCAGTTTATGGATTCACACTAAGCCTGGCGCAGGACAGCAAAAATACAAACAGTGACTTATTAGCACTTCAGATTAAAAAGGAGAATCTCGCCCTGCAAATCACAATCATAAGCCGGATTTGCGGCAGAATGAGACCGGATAGGTGCATAAGTCATAATTGTTGTGGACTGATTACTATTGCAATATTTGAGATAACTTCAGGTTAAGACCCCTTCGGAAATTTATTGCATTTAAGTAAAAAGCAGTAAATTTTTCCCATCCGGGCCGGTGAAAAGATAAACTGCGCCCTGCCCTAAAACTGATTATATTTCTAACAGCAGCATCCGCTGCGTCCGGATAATCATTAACCAGAGAGGATGGTGAATGCCTTCACATGAAAAAACACGTCACAAGGAATTCTCACTGATACTTCCGCTTATCACGCTGGGTATACTCTATTTTTTTGGTGCAAACACCTCGTTTCCGATAATTGTCGGTATTAACTTAGTGGCGCTGGTTGCCATTCTGAGCAGCGCCTTCAGCGTTGTGCGTCACGCTGACGTGCTGGCCCACCGCCTGGGTGAGCCTTATGGCTCGCTGATCCTGAGCCTGTCGGTGGTGATTCTCGAAGTGAGCCTGATCTCAGCGCTGATGGCGACCGGCGATGCCGCACCCGGGCTGATGCGCGATACGCTTTATTCGATAGTGATGATTGTGACCGGCGGGCTGGTGGGTTTTGCGCTGCTGCTGGGCGGTAACAAATTTGCGACGCAGTACGTTAATCTGGCGGGCGTAAAGCAATATCTCATCGCTATCTTCCCGCTGGCGATTCTGGTGCTGGTGTTTCCCAACGCGCTGCCGGGCGGCAATTTCTCTGTGACGCAGGCGCTGCTGATTGCGGCAATTTCCGCGGCGATGTATGGTGTTTTCCTGCTGATTCAGACCAAAACGCATCAGAGCCTGTTTGTCTATGAGCATGAAGATGATAGCGATGATGGTGATCCGCATCATGGTAAACCCTCGGCTCACAGCAGCGTCTGGCACACCATCTGGCTGATCGTGCATCTGATTGCCGTTATTGCCGTAACCAAAATGAACGCCAACACGCTGGAAAGCCTGCTGACGGAGATGAATGCACCGGCACAGTTCACCGGTTTCCTGGTGGCTCTGCTGATCCTCTCCCCTGAAGGTCTGGGCGCGATTAAGGCGGTGCTGATGAATCAGGTGCAGCGCGCCATGAACCTCTTCTTCGGATCGGTGCTGGCGACCATCTCACTCACGGTACCGGCGGTAACCATTATCGCCACGCTGACCGGACAGGAGCTGATATTCGGGCTGGAGCCGCCGCAGATGGTGATTATGATGGCATCGCTGATCCTCTGTCAGATCTCCTTCTCAACCGGCCGCACCAATGTGCTGAACGGTGCTGCGCATCTGGCGCTGTTTATTGGCTATCTGATGACCATCATGCTGTAACGTCACCGGAGTTCAGGCGAAAAAAAAGAGCGATTAATCGCTCTTTTTTTGCAGCAAACTTACTTGCTGGTATCGAGTTCCGGGAAGCTTTTCACCAGATCGTCAATCGCTTTCATCTGCACCAGGAACGGCTCCAGCTTATCCAGCGGCAATGCAGATGGGCCATCACACAGGGCATGTTCCGGATCCGGGTGCGCTTCGATGAACAGACCGGCAATGCCGACAGCCATACCGGCACGCGCCAGCTCTGCCACCTGCGCACGACGCCCGCCGGATGCTGCGCCAAACGGATCGCGCGTCTGCAGCGCATGGGTCACATCGAAAATCACCGGGCTGTTTTTGGTGACTTTCTTCATCACGTTAAAGCCCAGCATATCGACAACCAGATTATCATAGCCAAAGTTGCTGCCGCGATCGCACAGGATAACCTGCTCGTTGCCACCTTCAGCGAACTTATCCACGATGTTGCCCATCTGACCTGGGCTGACGAACTGCGGCTTCTTGACGTTGATAACCGCACCGGTTTTCGCCATCGCTTCCACCAGGTCAGTCTGACGCGCCAGGAAGGCCGGCAGCTGAATCACATCCACCACTTCGGAGACCGGCTGCGCCTGTGCCGCTTCATGGACATCAGTGATAATCTTCACGCCGAACGTCTGCTTCAGCTCCTGGAAAATCTTCATCCCCTCTTCCAGGCCAGGGCCACGGTAAGAGTGAATGGAGGAGCGGTTCGCTTTATCAAACGACGCCTTAAACACGTAAGGAATACCGAGTTTATTTGTTACGGTGACATAGTGCTCGCAGATGCGCATCGCCAGGTCGCGCGACTCCAGCACGTTCATCCCGCCAAACAGTACAAATGGCAGATCGTTTGCAACGTTGATATCGCCAATACTCACGACTTTCTGTGTCATGCCCTTTCCTTTTCAGTGGGTCCGCTTAGTGCAGCGTGACCTGTTTTTGTTCGATTGCGTGAATCTGAACTTTGATCATTTCGCTGACCGGATCTTCAGGACACTGCTCAACGAAATAGTTTAAATCACTCAGGGCGATATGTTCGCACTCCAGCTGCGCGTAGATTAAACCGCGATCGCGGATTTCATAAGGATCATCCGGATCGATACGCAACAGCACCTGACTGACATTCAGCGCCAGCTCCATCTTCTTCTCTTCCATCAACGCTGCTTTCAGCGTGTCGAGCATCTTGCGCATCACGGTGACGGTTTTGGCTTCATCAAGATCATCGTCATACAGACGCGCGGTAGGGCTGATATTGCCTTTCAGCCACACTTCCAGCGTATGCCGGTCAAGGGTTTCACCATTGAATGGGTTGATCATCCACTTATCGCCATCAATCCAGTCGGCGCGCAGAATCAGCTGCGTCGGAAAGATCACCGGCATCAGCGGCAGTTCCAGCTCGGCGGCGATATGCAGCAGAATCACGCCCAGTGACACGGCGGTGCCCTGACGGGTCTTTAATACATTGTCGATCCAGAGCGCATCAGAAAGATTGTAGACGCCGCTGGCACCGCCAAATCCCCACTGGCGATAAAACAGTTCCAGCAGCTTTTCCAGCTGCATGTCAGCATCTTCGATGTCGCTGACATAGTCGCGCGCTTCGGCGACTAACGCCGCAAGCTGCGCTTCCACCGACACCGCCGGGAAATCGGCGCGGATGGCAAGCGTGGCACCAATCACCGCTTCACACAGCGGTGTCTGGCTGAAATCTAATTGTTCGGTCGAGGTCATGCTATCCCCATAACGGCATTTTGGTCAGCGCCAGCGTAATGATGGTCACCAGGGCGATTAACGCCACCAGAAAAGCGATCCAGCGGGTGCGATCAGTGCGTGGACGGCGACTCAATGCCACAAATCCTAAGGCGATGTAGATGATAACCGCTAAAAGCTTCTCCGTCAGCCAGCTTCCTTGTGGCGTGAAGGGATAGAAGTGGGTAATCACCACCAGCAAGACCCCAGTCAGCAGTAACAGGGTATCGTTAACGTGCGGCAGAATGCGGACCCAGCGTTTTGTCATCATCGCCGAACCACGGCGCAGCCAGTAAAACCGCAGCAGAAACAGCGTCACGGTCAGCACGACCGTTAAGATATGCAGATTTTTAATCAGGGGATAAAAAGCAAACATCATGAATCCTTTTCAAAGCGCTTTTATGAAGGGAACTGACCCAGCGTCACACGCGGATTACCGCCGTAATCGGCGACGGTTTCAACGGCGTGATAGCCATTATTCCGCATCAGCGTGGCCACCGCCTCACCCTGCTGCCAGCCATGTTCCAGCAGCAGCCAGCCACCCGGCAGCAGCCACGCGGGCGCCTGCCCGATGAGCGTGCGCAGATCGGCCAGTCCCGCTTCATCCGCCACCAGCGCGCTGCGCGGTTCAAAACGCACGTCGCCCTGCTCCAGGTGACTGTCGCTGGCATCAATATAGGGTGGATTGCTGACGATGAGCGTAAAGCGCTGCGGCGTCAGCGCCTGGAACCAGTGACTGAGCAGAAAGGTGGTATTAGGGAGGTTGAGCTGTGCTGCATTGCTGCTCGCCAGCTCAACAGCGGCTTCAATGCGATCCACGCCGGTCACCTGACAGTCGGGCCGCTCGCTGGCCAGCGCCAGCGCAATCGCCCCGGTGCCGGTGCCCATATCCAGAATGGTCGAGGGCGTCGCGGGCAGATGCGCCAGCGCCTGCTCAACCAGCAGTTCGGTATCCGGGCGCGGGATCAGCGTGGCGTCACTGACACGTAACGGCAGCGACCAGAACTCGCGTTCGCCCACCAGATGCGCCACCGGTTCACCCCGTGCACGCCGTGCCAGCAGGCTGTCCAGCTGTGCGAGTTGGGCATCGCTGAGCACCGTTTCATCGAAGGCAATTAACCAGCTGCGCGATTTGCCGGTCACGAAACCTAACAGGATCTCTGCGTCACGCTTCGGACTGTCACCCCCGCACAGCGTGGCGACAGCCTGTTTCAGCCAGTGACGAATATCCATTAATCCTGACCAGCCAGCGCTGCCAGCTGATCCGCCTGGTACTCCTGCACAATTGGCTCAATCAGGCTGTCGAGTTTGCCTTCCATTACTTCGTCCAGACGGTAGATTGTCAGGTTGATGCGGTGGTCAGTCACGCGGCCCTGCGGGAAGTTATAGGTACGGTTACGGTCAGAACGATCGCCGCTGCCCAGCAGGTTGCGGCGGGTACTGGCTTCGGCAGCGTGACGGCGGGCCATCTCTGCCGCGTGAATACGGGAACCCAGCACCGCCAGCGCTTTGGCTTTGTTTTTATGCTGAGAACGTTCGTCCTGACACTCCACTACGATGCCGGTTGGCAGGTGGGTAATACGGATCGCGGAGTCGGTGGTGTTAACGTGCTGACCGCCTGCGCCGGATGAGCGGAAGGTATCGATCTTCAGGTCACCAGCGTTGATTTCCGGCAGTTCCGCTTCCGGAATTTCCGGCATCACGGCTACGGTACAGGCTGAGGTATGAATACGGCCCTGGGATTCGGTCTCCGGCACACGCTGCACACGATGTCCGCCTGACTCAAATTTCAGGCGGCCATAGGCACCGTCGCCGGTGACGCGGGCAATCACTTCTTTGTAACCGCCATGCTCGCCTTCGTTGGCGCTGATGATTTCCACACGCCAGCGACGCGCTTCGGCATAGCGGCTGTACATGCGGAAGAGATCGCCGGCGAAGATCGCGGCTTCATCGCCGCCCGTTCCGGCGCGCACCTCGATAAAACAGGCGCGCTCATCGTCGGGATCTTTCGGCAGTAACAACACCTGCAACTGCTGCTCCAGCACGTCACTCTTCTCACGCGCTTCCTGAAACTCTTCCTGCGCCATATCGCGCATTTCAGGATCGTCGAGCATCTGCTGCGCCGTTTCGATATCGTCCTGAACCTGCTGCCAGTCGCGGAAGCAACGGGTCACATCGGTCAGTTGAGCATATTCACGTGACAGCGCACGGAAACGCTCCTGATCGGCGATCACGCCAGCATCACCCAGCATGGCTTCCACTTCTTCGTGGCGCTCCTGCAGGGCTTCCAGTTTGGCAACTATAGAGGTTTTCATTTAAATGTGGGATTCCCGTAAACAGGTGGCGACAGCGGTGTGCCTAATCGAGACCCAGGCTGTCGCGTAAAATCTGCAGGCGTTCATTATCGCCATCGCGGGCGGCCTGCTGAAGTGATTTGGTTGGCGCATGTATTAAACGGTTGGTCAGCTTGTGCGCCAGTTCCTGCATGACTTTCTGCGGATCGGCACCCTGCTGCAGCGCCTGCAGCGCACGGCCTTCCAGCTCAGCACGGATATCCTCCGCCTGAGAACGATATTCACGGATGGTATTCACCGCACCCTGTGAACGCAGCCACGCCATGAATTCGCTGCTTTCCTGAACGACGATGCTTTCGGCCTGAACCGCGGCCGCTTTGCGCTGCGCCAGGTTCTGCTCGATGATCGCCTGCAGGTCATCCACGCTGTAGAGATAGGCGTTAGGCAGATCGCCGACTTCCGGCTCTACGTCACGCGGTACGGCAATATCCACCAGAAGCATGGGTTTGTTGCGGCGCGCTTTCAGGGCGCGCTCCATCATCCCTTTGCCAATAATCGGCAGCGGACTGGAGGTTGAGGAAATTATGATGTCGGCTTCGGCCAGACGGGCATCGATCTCCGCCAGCGTGATCACTTCCGCGCCGACTTCCGACGCCAGCGCTTCGGCACGCTCGCGGGTACGGTTCGCGATGATCAGATTTTTGACCTGATGTTCACGCAGATGACGTGCCACCAGCTCAATGGTTTCACCCGCGCCAACCAGCAACACATTGACGGAAGAGAGAGATTCGAAGATTTGACGGGCCAGCGTACAGGCGGCAAACGCCACTGACACCGCATTGGCACCGATATCGGTTTCCGTGCGTACGCGTTTGGCGACAGAGAAGGTTTTCTGGAACATGCGTTCCAGTTCACTGCTCAGCGCATGACCGCGTGAGGAGTCGGCAAACGCTTTTTTTACCTGACCGAGTATTTGCGGTTCGCCCAGCACCAGTGAATCGAGTCCGCTGGCGACGCGCATGAGGTGACTGACCGCCTCGTTATCCTGATGCCAGTAGAGGCTGTTGCGCACATCCTCTTCATCCAGCTGATGATAATTGCATAACCAGCTCACCAGACGCGCCTGTAAATCGGCCTGCTGCTCTACACTGAGGTAGAGTTCCGTCCGGTTACAGGTGGACAACACCACGCCGCTCTGCACCATTGGCTGTGATAACAGGCTGTTCAGCGCCTGCTCAAGCGTCTCCGGCCCGAACGAAACGCGTTCGCGCAGAGCAATGGGGGCAGTCTTGTGGTTGATTCCGAGAGCGAGCAGCGTCATGGCGGTTTTGGTTGGGATGTCCCAATAATGTCAGGGTTTTGTGAGGCGCATTCTACAAGATGCGACAGATCAAGAAAAGCCATACAAAGGCTATGACTGTAATAAGATTAACCTGTTCGTGCTCAATTTGCTGCATAACAGCATTGACGGTTAAAACCGGGACGGTTAGCGTTATCCGTTACGAATAATAAATGTGTCCGAGGAGATGACCACTTGATGCTTAATTCACCACGCAATCTGTTGCGCCTTTTGCCCCTTGCCAGCGTGCTGCTGGCGGCCTGTAGCGTCAACAAACCGCAAGGTCCCGGCCCCAGCGTTACCGCGCCGCAGTGGCAACAGCATCAGCAGGCGGTCTCAAAGGTCACGCACTACCAGACCCGCGGCGCCTTTGCCTACCTCTCTGACAAGCAGAAAGTCTACGCCCGCTTCAACTGGCAGCAGACCGCACCCGATCGCTATCGCCTGCTGCTGACCAATCCGCTCGGCAGCACTGAACTGCAGCTTGATGCGCAAGGCTCGGTGGTGCAGATCGTCGATAACAAAGGCAAGCGCTACGTCAGTAACGATGCGCAGAAAATGATCTCGCAGCTGACCGGCATGAACATTCCGCTGGCCAATCTGCGTCAGTGGATGATGGGTCTGCCAGGCGATGCCACGGATTATAAACTTAACGATAGCTATCAGCTGAGCAGTCTCAACTACAGCCGCGACGGTCAGAACTGGCAGGTTTCGATTGCGGGCTACGACAGCAAGGTTACCCCGCCGCTGCCGTCCAGCCTGGAGCTGAAAGAGGGTGACCAGCGGATTAAACTGCGTATGGACGGCTGGACCGTTCAATGATCACCCACTGGCCTGCTCCGGCAAAACTGAATCTTTTTCTCTACATTACTGGCCGTCGTCCCGACGGCTATCACAACCTGCAGACGCTGTTTCAGTTTCTCGATTACGGTGATGAATTGCAGATTAGCGTCGATCACAGCGATTCTATTCAGCTGTTAACGCCGGTGCCGGGCGTCGCGGATGCGGACAACCTGATTGTGCGGGCCGCGAACATGCTGAAACAGGCGGCACAGGATAACCATCGCCTGCCCGCACGCGCGGGTGCGCAGATTGCTATCGAGAAAAGGCTGCCCATGGGCGGCGGCATCGGTGGCGGCTCTTCTGATGCGGCGACCGTGCTGGTGGCGCTGAATCATCTGTGGCAAACCGGCTTCACACCGGATGAGCTGGCGACAATCGGCGTGAAGCTGGGCGCGGATGTACCGGTCTTTGTGCACGGCTTTGCGGCCTTTGCAGAGGGCGTGGGTGAACAACTTCAGCCCGCAGCGCCGGAAGAAAAGTGGTATCTTGTCGCTCATCCCGGAGTGAATATCAGCACGCCCGTGGTATTCAACGACCCCGGGCTGACGCGGGATACGCCATCGCGCAGTTTATCGACGCTTTTAGCCTTACCCTTCACCAATGATTGTGAAGCAGTGGTAAGAAAACGTTTTCGTGAGGTTGATGCGCTTGTTTCCTGGCTGCTAGAATACGCGCCGTCACGCCTGACTGGCACAGGCGCTTGTGTGTTTGCTGAATTTGACACCGAGTCCGCCGCCCGCCAGGTGCTGGAGCTTGCCCCGAATGGGGTACGCGGATTTGTAGCCCGGGGCGTTAACGTCTCACCGCTACAGCGTACCCTGCGAGGCGATTAGCGAATGCGTGACAGTGTCACCCCGTTCCGGACACTGCGCGTTTCGCATTAACACACCCGTGTGAACGTCTATGACCGTACGCGCCGGTTACAGTCATGCCGTTCATTCTCTGGACGCAAAGCCTGAGGTTCTTCTCGTGCCTGATATGAAGCTATTTGCTGGTAACGCCACCCCGGAACTAGCACAACGTATTGCCAATCGCCTTTACACCAGCCTGGGAGACGCCGCTGTAGGCCGTTTCAGTGATGGTGAAGTGAGCGTACAGATTAATGAAAATGTACGCGGTGGTGATATTTTCATCATCCAGTCCACCTGTGCTCCCACCAACGATAATCTGATGGAACTGGTTGTGATGGTCGACGCGCTGCGTCGTGCTTCTGCTGGTCGTATTACCGCAGTCATCCCCTACTTTGGTTATGCCCGTCAGGACCGCCGCGTGCGTTCCGCGCGTGTACCTATTACTGCTAAAGTAGTGGCAGACTTCCTTTCCAGCGTCGGTGTTGACCGTGTTCTTACGGTTGACCTGCACGCCGAGCAGATCCAGGGCTTCTTCGACGTCCCGGTTGATAACGTATTTGGCAGCCCGATCCTGCTGGAAGATATGATGCAGATCGGTCTGGAAAACCCAATTGTGGTTTCTCCCGATATTGGTGGCGTAGTACGTGCCCGTGCTATCGCTAAACTGCTGAACGACACCGATATGGCTATCATCGATAAACGCCGCCCTCGCGCGAACGTTTCTCAGGTGATGCACATCATTGGTGACGTTGCTGGCCGCGACTGCGTGCTGGTCGACGATATGATCGACACCGGCGGCACGCTGTGCAAAGCGGCTGAAGCGCTGAAAGAGCGTGGTGCCAAACGCGTGTTTGCTTACGCGACGCACCCGATCTTCTCCGGCAATGCGGTTGAAAACCTGCGTAAATCTGTACTCGACCAGGTCATCGTCTGCGATACCATCCCGCTTTCAGACGAGATTAAGTCACTGCCGAATGTGCGCACGCTGACCTTATCTGGCATGCTGGCCGAAGCGATTCGCCGCATCAGTAACGAAGAATCTATCTCGGCGATGTTCGAGCATTAATCTTCGCGGAACCGGGCGCTGTGCCCGGTTTTTTTATCTCTGCCTTCCCGATTAACCCGCTTCTTTTTCTGCCTTTTCCCCGATAAATTTCCTTTTAATCTCCTGTTTTCAACGCCACCCACTTTTTTACTAAAACGCGGTGTTCCCCCGCTTCTGCCCTCCAGTATTAAATGGTAATTTGCTGCGCATTTCTCATCTGAATTCAGCCATCATGAGCCTTGATATCTACACATTATTTGTCTGCGAGCTCTACGTGCTGGGGTTTCTGAGCATCATTATGGTGTTTGCCTGGGTGGGGTCGCACTATGACCGCGTTCTTGGCTTCACCTGTCTGTCACTGGTTTTCACCCTGATTGCCGTATTCTTAAGCAGCCTGCGCAGCAGCGGCCTGCATTTCCTGCCGGTTGCGGTGGGCAATGTGTTAGTGATGCTCGCTTATGGCGGATTATTAAATGCGTTCCGGCGCTTCTGCGGTAAACCCATCGGCACACACTGGTTACTGGGTGCCCTGCTCTGGGCACTCCTCTGCTGCTTTCCGGCGTTTTATTACAGCTTACCCAAACGGATACTGGTATTGTGCATCGCCTGCGTCGCCTATACCGCCGCACTGATCCAGCTGGTCTGGCAGGCGCGTGACACGCTGAAAGCCACTTTCTGGCCTGCCCAGCTGCTGTTGTGGATCCACCTGCTGTTTCATCTGGTGCGCCTGTTTCTGGACAGCGCTATTCCCAGCACGCTGCCTGGCGCCATTGGCGGATCGGACTTCTCGGTTTACGTGATTCTGGAATCCATTCTGTTTGTCATCGGCCTGACGTTTACCATTCTGGCCATGGTAAATGAGCGGATGCAGATAGCGTTAAAATACTCTTCCCTGCACGATCCGCTGACCAGCGTCTGGAATCGCCGCGCCCTATTTGCTGAAGCAGAGAAAATTGTGGCGCGCTGCCGCCGTCAGAACCGGCCGTTCAGCGCAATACTGTTCGACCTCGATCATTTTAAAAGCATCAACGATCGATATGGTCATCATCAGGGCGACCAGATTTTGATTCACTTTTGCGAAATAGTCAGAGGATTGATACCGGCTGAGGGGCGTTTTGCACGACTGGGCGGAGAAGAGTTTGCGGCCATCATTCCGGCAGGAGCACGGGATGCAGAGGCGTGGTGTGAGGCGATCCGGCTGGCGGTCTGTGCATCGCAACCCAATGAAATAGCTTATTCGGTCAGTATTGGCTTTGCCACGGTCACGCACAGCCAGCAGGATTTTGTGAGTTTACTGGCGATGGCAGATGCGGCGCTCTATCACGCGAAAGCCAGTGGCCGGAACTGCACTGCGCAGCATCCGGTCCCGGCAGCTTTCAGTTAGTGGTGAGAGTTGTGTGACCGGCGGCAGCGCTTGTCATAGTGACGCAGCCAGTAATAACGATCCTCAACTTTTTCACGGCCACTGATACGCGCGCCCACCAGCCACATCAGTGCGCCAATAAAGATGCTCAGAATCGCGCCCTGCGCCAGAAACTGTGGCAAATCGAGTGTCGGCAGCTGGTTAATAATTGAAAACCCAACACCCAGCACCATTGTGACTAATCCCAGTACCATCAAGCTGTTACCCGCTACGCGGCAGTGTTGATGTTTCATGCTGCACCTCCATCCATATGAGTTAATAACCGCACACAATGTTAAGTGTCATAAGTTTAGGCAATGGCTGAGGTCCACGTTGCGGACTGGATCACACATCAGTCATAAAGAATGACCTGGCCCTGAATGCAGCCTGTTGATTCAGATGGAAAATGATTAATCACGGTTCTGAACCATTTCGCTGCTTGTGCTTTGTCATCTCGCCTGTGGCGAAGTAAACTAACGCCCTTTCGCGATAACAGCAGGATAATCATTGTGAGCAGCATTAAACTGATTGTGGGACTGGCCAATCCGGGCGCTGAATATGCCGCCACACGCCACAATGCGGGTGCCTGGTATCTGGATCTGCTGGCTGAGCGCCACAATCAGTCACTGAAAGAGGAAGGCAAATTCTATGGCTATACCGCCCGCCTGGCGATAGCCGGCGAGGATGTGCGCCTGCTGGTGCCGACCACCTTTATGAACCTGAGTGGTAAAGCGGTGGCGGCAATGGCGACCTTTTATCGCATCGCGCCAGAAGAGATTCTGGTGGCGCATGATGAACTCGATTTGCCGCCCGGTGTGGCAAAGTTCAAGCAGGGCGGCGGCCATGGCGGCCATAACGGGCTGAAAGACATCATCAGCAAGCTGGGCAACAACAATAATTTTCATCGGCTGCGCATCGGTATCGGGCATCCCGGCGATCGCAACAAGGTGACCGGATTTGTGCTGGGCAAGCCGCCCGCCAGCGAGCAGAAGCTGATTGATGAGGCCATTGATGAGGCGGCGCGCTGCACCGAACTGTGGCTGAAAGAGGATCGCATCAAGGCAATGAACCGGCTGCACGCCTTCAGGCCTGCTTAAACGCCCGAATCGTCGTGATTCCGTGTATAATGCGCGAAATTTTTCCATTCGTCTCCGACAGTCCGCCTTATGGCGTGCTGTCCATCCAGTTATAAAGGGTATCAAACCATGGGATTCAAATGCGGTATCGTGGGCCTGCCGAACGTCGGTAAATCCACTCTGTTTAACGCGCTGACTAAAGCGGGCATCGAAGCGGCTAACTTCCCCTTCTGTACCATTGAGCCAAACACCGGCGTGGTACCCATGCCTGACCTGCGTCTGGACCAGCTTTCTGAGATTGTTAAGCCACAGCGCGTGGTGCCGACTACCATGGAATTCGTCGATATCGCGGGCCTGGTAAAAGGCGCGTCCAAAGGTGAAGGCCTGGGCAACCAGTTCCTGACCAACATTCGCGAAACCGAAGCGATCGGCCACGTGGTGCGCTGCTTTGAAAACGACAACATCATCCACGTTGCGGGTAAAGTAAACCCGGCGGAAGATATTGACGTGATCAACACCGAGCTGGCGCTGTCCGATCTGGAAACCTGTGAGCGTGCGATTCAGCGTGTGCAGAAGAAAGCCAAAGGTGGCGACAAAGATGCCAAAGCCGAGCTGGCTGCGCTGGAGAAGTGCCTGCCGCATCTTTCTGAAGCGGGCATGCTGCGTTCACTGGATCTGGATGCTGACGACAAAGCGGCCATCCGCTATCTGAGCTTCCTGACCCTGAAGCCGACCATGTACATTGCTAACGTCAATGAAGATGGTTTCGAGAATAACCCGTACCTGGATCAGGTGCGTGCTATCGCCGAAGCAGAAGGTTCAGTCGTCGTGCCGGTGTGCGCCGCCGTTGAGTCGGACATTGCCGAACTGGAAGATGAAGATCGTGAAGAGTTCATGGCGGAGCTGGGACTGGAAGAGCCGGGCCTGAACCGCGTTATCCGCGCCGGTTACTCGCTACTGAACCTGCAGACCTACTTCACCGCTGGCGTGAAAGAAGTGCGTGCCTGGACCATCCCGGTTGGCGCCACTGCCCCACAGGCAGCCGGTAAAATCCATACCGACTTCGAGAAAGGCTTTATCCGCGCCCAGACTATCGCGTTTGAAGACTTTATCGCCTACAAAGGCGAGCAAGGCGCGAAAGAAGCCGGCAAGATGCGTTCAGAAGGTAAAGAGTACATCGTGAAAGATGGCGATGTGATGAACTTTTTGTTTAACGTCTGATTGGGTTGTTGCCGCATGAGGTTTCACTGAATCTCATGACGACACAAAAATCTTTAAAATCCACGCAACTGCGTGGATTTTTTATTGTGCGGTCGGGCGTAAAATTCATGCGGAGACGTCCTCTCCACCAGCCGAGCTTCAAAACAGGCTCAGATCGACCCCGCCCCAGGCGTATCAGACGGTGCCTTCAGCATGTTATTGCACCAGGTTATGCTGCAGGGAATATTTCACAATATGGGCATTATTGGTAAATTTCATTCGCTTCATCATGCGTGACTTATAGGTGCTGACGGTTTTATTGCTGATGGAGAGCGCATCGGCTATCGCATTAATCGACTCCCCGTGGGCCAGCATGATCATGATTTGCCGTTCGCGCATTGTCAGGCTCTCATGAGGCGCACGATTATTGCTCTGGTAGTCGGAGAAAATAATCTCCTGTGCCAGATCGTGATCGATATAGCGTGATCCCTGCGCCACCGTACGAATCGCGTTGAGTAAAACATCAGGTGCTTTGTCTTTGGTGATATAGCCCAGCGCGCCATTATTTAACACCCGCCGGGTAATCTGCGGTTCGTTGTACATACTCAATACCAGAATGTGCAGCCCAGGATAGAGAGGCATCAGGCGGGTAATCAGATCTTCTCCGCTCATGCCAGGCATCGAAATGTCCAGCAGCAGCAGATCGACTTCGTGCTGACGCAGACGCTCCAGCACCTGGCCGCTATCCGATGCTTCGCATACCACGTCGATATTGTCATCAAGAGCAAAAATTTGCTTCAGGCCCTCGCGCATAATGGCATGATCGTCGGCAATCATCAGACGTATGCATTTACTCATGGGTTAATACTCCCGGTTTTCGGACTGGATGCTTCTGATTTAACGCTTACAGAGAGGGGGAACTTCAGTTTAACCCGGGTCCCTTTTCCGGGCGTGCTATCGATGGTCGCTTCTCCATTTAGCATGCGTCCTCGCTCCCTGATGCCGTGCAGCCCACACGTCCCTTTCTTCACACGATTCAGATGAAACCCTTTACCGTTATCGACCACTTCGATGAGCAGCGCATCCGGCTTGAGTTTGACGAAGATATACACATTGCTGGCTCTGGCATGACGGATGACATTGGTGAGGGACTCCTGTACCACGCGAAAGGCCGCCGTCAGCGTCGCCTCATCCAGCACCACGGTGTGTTCATCAGGTGCCAGCAAAATGCAGCGGATACCATTGTCTTTTATAAACTGATCGCGCAACCATTCCAGCGCCGGAATTAACCCAAGATTGAGAACATTAGGCCGCAGGCGCGTCGAAACATCGCGCACCACCTGAATCGTGCTGTCCAGATGCACCATCAGCTGCTGTATTTTTGCCTGCTGCGCTTTGACAGACTGATCTTTACGCATCGCCAGCAGCGACAATCCGGTGCGCAGCGCGGTTAAATGCTGCCCCAGCTCGTCATGAATATCACGCGCAAGCTGTTTTTTTTCCGCTTCCCGCGCCCGCTCCAGATTATGAGTTAACTGCCGCAACTCCTCTTCGGTCTTGCGGATTGCGGTGATATCGCGCCCAACCGCCAGCACGCTAACCAGCTCGCCCTGTAAATCATATTCCGGCACGCAGCGCACATGCAGGGTGCGTTTATCACCCTGATGCTTTACCACCAGCTCATCTTCGGCCACTTTCTCATCAACCATCGTGCGTGAGACCAGCTTAAACAGGCTCAGTCCAATCCCCCCGCGCTGCACGCTTTCGGTCAGCGGCATCCGACTGATATCGTTTTCGCTAAGATTAAACCAGCTGCGGACCGCCAGGTTGGCATAGAGGCAACGGGTCTGCAAATCAAAACGTAAAATGAGGTCGGGAGAATTTTCCACTACCTGATGCAGCTGTTTTTCCCGCAGTTGCTGCTGCTCTTTTTGCCTACGAATTTCATGCATATCACGCACAATGCATAAGATATGCAGCTCATCATCCTGGTGATATCCGCTACAACTCACCTCTACGGGAAAAACGTCATGCCGACCGGTATGATGTGAAGTGAATTGTATCCCTTCAGGGCGAGTACTCAGTTTCCACCACAGGGCAAAAACATCATTGTCGCGCAGTTCTTTATCTATGATGTCAAAGCTGAGTTGCGAAAATGCCTCACGGGAATATCCCGTCAACTGGCAGGCTTTATCGTTGACATATTTGATATGCAGCTGGCTGTCTATCAAATATATCGCATCATGAATTTTGTTTAAGGCAATATTTGATAAGCCGGTGATATTAATTTCGTGATTTTCATTCTGACCAGATACACCCTGTAAAAGCATTATTCCCTCCACGAATTTATCATGCCGCAGAGAATAACGTCCCGACGGCATAATAGTCATAACCCGCTAAATATTAACGAGCTGATAAGCTTAGCAGTTAAATTGCCATTTATCGTAAGCCCAGGTTCATGCGTAAATTCTCCCTTTCAATGTTTCCCGCGCGCGTGAGAGTCGGGAACGCACGGTGCCGACCGGGATGGCTAAATGCTGAGCGATATCCTGATAGCTGCCCTCCTCCTCCACAAGGATAGACAGCATAACCCTGACGTCTTTCGGCAAAATTTCCAGGGAGGCCAGCGTATGACTCAGTAATTGCCTGTTTTCCGTCAGATCGCTGGGATCGTTATCCAGCATCAGATCGGCGACAACCTCATCATTAAGGTTATCAAACAGATAGTGCATCTGTTTCGACTTGTAATAGTTGCGAATTAAATTAACTGCGATGCCAAACACCCAGGTTTCCGGACGGGATGCGCCGCGAAACTTATGGCAGTTAGACAACACTTCCAGACAGGTCATTTGCAGGATGTCATCAGCATCTTCATGGCTGGCAATACGTTTTCGAATGAAATTTAACAGCTTCTTATTATGCGTAATGAAGATCTCATCCCAGTTTACGTTAATTGATAAGGGTGACTCTGCGACAGCGGATACGAGCGTTGAATTAATCATTTTCTTATCTCTCTGAGTAGTGGCTATTGATTGCCTGACATAGCAAGAGATATGCCATCCGCCGCTCAGCAAATAACCCACTGTTTATGAAAACAATTAATTCTTAATACAGAATTATCTGAGACAGTTTTTACCTTTCCTTATCGCTGAATAATGCAAAAAATTGCACTGATTTCCTGGCGAAATTATTCGCCCTTTTTTTTACTGCTTTTTTCGGAACCGACAGGCGTGCTTTGACACAGAAAGAGAGTAATAACCACTGAGGATGGCTGGCGATGCTCAAAATACAACATGCGATACCGGCGCTGGCGCACTCGCTAAAAGCTCTGCATAAAAATACGCCACAGGCAGCAGGTAAAAACGACCTGCCGGATAATGTCCGCGCGCGGGAATCGTCACTGAATGACGCGATGGAAGAAATTGGTGCCACGTTCAGTGAAAAGATGGAGCGCAGGCAAAAGGCGCAGAACCGCCGTAACGCATCACGTAACCCGCAGCGTGGCAGACAGGCACTCGGCAAAGTCGGTGAGCTGAATGCGCTATTTTCCCTGCTCGATGGCGGCGATGAACAGCAAACGCTGGAGCAGATGGCGTGGCTGCGCAGCGTCCTGCGCCAGAATCCGCCACCGGATAGCGACACACTCCTTGAAAAGACCGGCGGCGATCCGGCACGTACCGCCCTGTTACTGCGTATGCTCGGCGAACAGGCACAGGATGAAGGCGACGGGGAACTGGCCGGGCTGGCCGGAACCCAGCTGAATAAGCTACAGCAGACTCACGGCCAGGCCATTCGTGCAGGCAACAACACGGCGTCAGCCATCGCCGGGTACACCTGCGATCCGCAGCGTAAACAGTCGTTGCGCAACCTCTATTACGACGGCATCGTCCACCAGCAGTCCGCAACAAGGATGCTGGATATGCTACTGGAGCTGATCGGCTCACGTCATCTGATACCGACGCTGCGTACTATGCAGCGCGCGCTGGCGGATGATATCGCCGCGCTTGCCCCCTCAATCAGCGTCATGACTCTCGGACGTATCCACCGCGGACTGCGCGATGCTGCCGGGATAAGCCAGACGCTAAGCGACAGCACGACTTTTTTGCAGCGTATGCGCAGCAAATTGCCCGGTGTTGCCATGAACAGCCTGACTCTGGCGCGCCGGATGTTGCAAATCAGCCATAACGGCGCTTATCAGAGTGATTTTACGGGGCTGGCGGACGATATTGTCGGCCAGAACAGGCAGCATCTGCCGCTCTTTTTTAGTTCGCTTTTTCCGCTCCTTCACAGCGTGCCTGCCTCGCTGTGGCCCGCCCAGGAAAACCGCGACAACGCGTTAAAACTGCTGCGCGGCATGATTACGGACGTCACCAAAACTGAGCAGCAACAGCAACGCCGCAACCGGAACGCAGCGTCGTGAGGCAACAAAGATGAATACCCTGTTTCAGATACTGAATCGCATCGCTATCAGCGCCATGCAACGCTCCGAAGTGGTCGGTGCGGCTTTTGCCATGGCGCTGGTGTTCATGCTTATTATTCCGTTACCGCTGCCATTAATTGATGCGCTGATAGCGGTGAATATCTGCCTGTCATCTCTGCTGGTCGTGCTGGCCATGTATCTGCCCAAGCCGCTGGCGTTCTCGACCTTTCCCGCCGTGCTGCTGCTCACTACCATGTTCCGCCTGGCGCTCTCTATCTCCACCACCCGCCAGATCTTAATTCAGCAGGATGCGGGCCATGTGGTGGCGGCTTTCGGTAATTTTGTGGTGGGCGGCAACCTTGCAGTTGGGATGGTGATGTTCCTGATCCTGACTGTGGTGAACTTCCTGGTCATTACCAAAGGTTCCGAAAGGGTAGCCGAAGTGGCCGCGCGTTTTACCCTTGATGCGATGCCCGGTAAGCAGATGTCCATCGACAGCGATCTGCGCGCCGGACTGATTGATGGGGTACAGGCCAGAAACCGGCGTAATGAACTGGCAAAAGAGAGTCAGTTATTCGGGGCGATGGATGGCGCGATGAAGTTTGTTAAAGGTGACGCCATCGCCGGGCTGGTGATTGTCGTGATTAACCTGATTGGCGGCATCAGTATTGGCGTGCTGCAGCTGGGCATGCCGGCCGGCGAAGCGATGCATATCTACTCGATTCTGACCATCGGTGACGGACTGATTGCGCAGATCCCTGCGCTGCTGATCTCGCTGACCGCCGGGATGCTGATTACCCGCGTCTCGTCCGACGATGAACAGACGGTCGATAATAATATCGGCCGCGAGATTGCCGAGCAGTTAACCAGCCAGCCGAAAGCCTGGCTGCTCTCATCCATGGGTATGGTGGGCTTTGCCCTGCTGCCGGGTATGCCAACGGCCATTTTTTTGCTGCTGGCCGCGCTGACGATGATTAGCGGCGGTTTTCAGATCTGGCGCGTCAGGAAGACCCTGAGCCTTGCGCAGCCACAAATGGAAAATGAGGTCATTCCCCCTGAGCTGAACGGCAAGGAGGATTTACGTCAGTTTAACCCGACACGGCCTTATCTGATCAATTTCTCCTCCTCATGGCGCTGCCATACGGAGATGCTGGAGCTGGTGCAGGATATTCGCCGCCTGCGTAACCGTATCGTTTACCACTTCGGCTTTACCCTGCCCGCGTTCGATATCGAGTTTCTCGACCAGCAGACGGAAGATGAGTTTCGCTTCTCGGTTTATGAAATCCCGAAAGTAAAAGGCACATTTAACGTGTCGCACCGGGCGGTGAAACGCCGCTGGCTGGACGAGATCGCGTCCGCTGACAGGGAAAGCGTGGCAGAGGGCGATGCGCGGCGTCAGGAAAACGATCTTATCTGGCTGCCGGCGGATCATCCGCTGCTGCAAAACGAAGAGGTCGAGCGCTGGACCGCGCGCGAACTCCTGGTCAAGCGCATGGAGAACGCGATTCACGCCAGCAGCCCGCATTTTATTGGTCTGCAGGAAACCCGCGCGCTGGTGAGCTGGCTGGAATCAGAGCAGCCGGAGCTGTCGCAGGAGTTGCAGCGCGTGATGCCCCTCTCACGCTTCTCCAGCGTCCTGCAAAAACTGGTGTCAGAACGTATTCCGCTGCGATCGGTTCGGGCCATTGCCGAAGCGCTGATCGAGCATGGGCAGCATGAGCGTGACATCGGGCTGCTGACCGACCAGGTGCGCATCTCGTTAAAAAATCATCTCTGCTACCAGTATGCCCGCCCGGATGGCCTGCATGTCTGGCTGCTGACACCGGAACTGGAAGAACAGTTGCGTGACTCGCTGCGTCAGACGCAAAACGATCTCTTCTTTGCGCTTACCCATGAGCAGATCAGCGCCATTCTCCCGGTCATCGCGAACGCTTTCCCGGCTGACACCCCGGAAAGCGCCGTGCTGCTGGTCGCCCAGGATCTGCGCAGCCCGCTGCGCGGGCTTATCCAGGAAGAGTTCCACTATGTGCCGGTGCTCTCGTTTGCAGAGCTGCAACCTAATCTCGCAGTAAATGTGCTGGGGCGTATAGAGCCTGATCCGGCCGCTTACTCACTTACCACGTGGGAGAGTTAATCATGTTCGAACTGCGCGTGCTGTCTGGCCTGCATTTAGGCGCCGCGTTACCCCTCTTCGGCGATAAATGGCTGATTGGCAGCGCTGATGAGGCCGATCTGATGCTTAGCGATGCTTGCGTTGCTGCCCGCCAGTGCGAGCTGCGCCGGGAGGAGACACAGTGGCGGGTAAAACCGGAGGGCGGGGAAGCCTGTGGCATTAACATTGAGGAACCTTTTCTGGTCGCTGACGTCTGGCTCTGCGTTGCGCGTATCGACACGCCGTGGGCCGCCTGTATGCCGCCTGCCACCCCAGCTAAGCCAGAAGAATCTGCTGAAACGCCGACTGAGGCCGTTCCCCCAGCCGCCCGTAAAGGGATACTCACCCGCAGCATCCGTACGCTGACCTGGAGCCTGATGCTGCTGCTCACCCTGACGGTAACGAGCTGGGTTTTGCAGCCCACCGTTGCCCAGACTCAGGTCACCTCCTCCCGGCCACTGAGCACCCCCGCAGCATTGCAGGCGCCGTTAGAGAAAATGTTGCGCGAACGCGATCTGGCGAGCCTCGTGAAAGTGGACATGCATAACCAGCGGTTGCGTCTTACAGGCCGCCTCAGTAAGCCACAGATGCAAATCTTTAAACGAATGCTGGAGCGTTTTAACGCAACGTACACCAGCGACCTCCCGCTGGATAACCAGGTCAGGCTGCTGAAGGTCAGGCTGCCGTTTCGCATTGTGCAAATCACCACCGGTAGTCGCGCCAATATCGTCACTGATGATGGGCAGCGTCTGTTTATCGGCGATGAAGTCGACAACCTGCGGCTGGTGGCGATTACCAGTAACCAGATCGAGTTTAACGGGCGCGATAACATTAAGGTGAGCTGGTAATGACGATGGCGCTGGAGCAGTGGTATCAACAGCAGCGGCGGCGGCTGACCAGCTTTTCGCCGGTCGAAAGTTTTGGCCGCATTACCGGGATCAGCGGGATATTGCTCGAAAGCAGCCTGCCCCAGGCGCGGATTGGCGATCTCTGCCAGATCGCCCGGGATGACGGGCAAAGCGTGCTGGCAGAGGTGGTCGGCTTTAACCCGCAGCACACGCTGCTCTCCGCCCTTGGCCAACTCGACGGCATAGCCCGGGGCGCGCGCGTGGTTCCGCTGTGCCTGCCGCACAGTATTGTGGTGTCGGACGCCCTGCTCGGCAGCGTACTTGACGGCTTCGGCCGCCCACTGGATTCAGGCCAGCCTGGCGCGTTCGCCCTGCCCGGTACGGTGGATGATGCGGCAGGCGTACTGGGCGATGCCCCGGCACCCACCGATCGTCCGCGCATCGATACGCCGCTGCCGACCGGCATTCGCGCCATTGATGGTCCGCTGACCCTCGGCGTGGGACAGCGGGTGGGGATCTTCGCCGGCGCGGGCTGCGGGAAAACCACCCTGCTGGCGGAGATTGCCCGTAATACGCCCTGTGATGTCATTGTCTTTGGTTTGATTGGCGAGCGTGGGCGCGAATTGCGCGAGTTTCTTGACCACGAGCTGGATGAGGCGCTGCGCAGCCGTACGGTACTCATCTGCGCCACCTCCGATCGCAGCAGTATGGAACGCGCCAGGGCCGCTTTTACCGCCACGGCCATCGCTGAAGCCTGGCGCGATAAGGGCAAGAGCGTGCTGTTGATCCTCGACTCCCTGACTCGCTTTGCCCGCGCCCAGCGTGAAATCGGTCTCGCGCTGGGCGAACCGCCGGGTCGTGGCGGGCTGCCGCCTTCGGTTTATACCTTATTGCCCACCTTGCTGGAGCGTGCAGGACAGACCTCACGCGGGTCTATTACCGCCCTCTATTCCGTGCTGATTGAAGCCGATTCAATGAACGATCCGGTCGCGGATGAAGTGAGATCCCTGATTGATGGCCACATTGTGCTGACCCGTCGTCTGGCGGAGCGCGGTCACTACCCGGCTATTGATGTGCTGGCAAGTCTGAGCCGTACCATGAGCAACGTCGCGACTCGCGAGCATATCCGCGACGCCACGCAGCTGCGCCGCATGATGTCCGCCTGGCAGCAGGTAGAGATGTTGATCCGCCTGGGGGAATACCAGCCGGGGCACGATGCCATGACCGATGCGGCGGTATCGGCTCAGGAGGCGATAAATGGCTATCTGCAACAGGCGATGCACGCGCCCTGCGGGTATGACGACACACTGCACCACTTAGCGGAGGTAAGCCAGCATGCGCCGTCATCCGTTACCTGATCACGACATCACGACTGAAGAGAGCAGCACTGAATTGCAGCAGGCCTTCTCTCTGCTGCTGCCGATTCGCCGCCAGCGCTTACGCCGCAGCGAACGTTTGCAACGGCAAGCGGAGCAGGCTCTGTGCGAAACACAACGTCAGTCTGCCGAAACGGAACAACAGCTTGAAGTCGCACAACAACATTATCAGCAGCTGCGCGATAGCTTTGCCGGACACCACCAGTCGGGGCTGCAAAAACAGGAGCGACTGATCGGAGGATTGACCCGGGAGCGTCAGGCCAGCGACGCGGTGAGTGGGCAGCGTAATCAGCTGCAGCAGTGCCGCGCACAGCAGGTCATGCAACAACAACAGGTACAGCACGCACAGCAGCAAACACAGGCGCGTCTGCGTGATGTGGAAAAACTGGAAGATCTGATGGCGCACAGCGAGGCATTACGATGACAGCCTTACCCCACCCTCCGCAAACTCATCCAGCGCCGCCGGCACGCCCGGAGGTGCAGCGCCATTCGCAGCAGACCGGACATTCAGATGCCGCAGCGTCCGAGCGTAAATCCCGTGCCGAGCCGTTTCGCGAAGAGTGTTCGCTGTTTGATGCGCTGCTGCTCACCCCCAGCGAACCGACGCAACCGCTTATCACCCCGTGGGAAGGCTCCCCCTCTTTTGGGTCACAGTTACCCCATGATCCTGCGCCTGCCGCCTCTCCGGTCAGAGCCTGGCAACAACTGGAGCCCCCCCTGTGTGCCATGGTGGAAAAGGAGCCTGCTGGTCCGATATCGATGACGCTACTGCTGCCCCTTTTAGGCGAAGTGGATGCCCGCCTGAGTCCTTTTGCCGCGGGCTGGGATATCAGCCTGCGTTTTGCGCCACCTGCCATGACGATGATGGCGGCCCATCAGGAGCGCTGCCGTGAGTCCCTGCGCCGCCGGATGGCCTGCGCGGTGCGCCTGCGCTTTGAGCAGCGCGGAGGCAGGGAATGAAACCCTTGTCCCTGCGCACGCTGCCGCGCGAAGAAGCCAGCCTGCGGCAACGTATCGGCCACGGTCTTGGCTATCCTTTTACGCTTGCGGGCGAAGCGGGTGAGCTTCAGCTGCGGCTCGCCACGCCCGGCGAGCGGCCACCGACGCAGAGCTTCTCCTGCAAGGCGGGAGGGTTATCTCTGGCAGAGAGCGAAGCGCTGCTCAGTCTGTTTTCCACCTGCCCGCTGCTGCCAGAACCCGGGGCGTGCGCTGACTGGTACTGGCCGCTCTTTAACCAGCATCTCAGCCCGGCACTGCACGCGCTGTTTGGCGACCTGACGCCGCAGGACGCGCTCTGCGCACCGGTTGAGGGGATGTGGCTTGCGATTAGCGTCACGATGGGTGAGGCGCAGGCGCAAAGTCAGTTATATCTTGCGCCCGCCACACTTGCGACGTTGTTAAACCAGCCTGGCTGGGCTCCGCTTCCTGCACCGCTTTGCAGCGCCCTGCCGTTATCGCTGCCGATAGACATGGGTGCAGTGTCGTTTGCCCCCTCGCAGTTACGCACACTTCGCCCCGGCGATGTGATTTTCCCTGCTACCTCGTATTTTTTCCCGACCGGTCGCGGCGAGCTTCGCCTTGCGCAATTGCACCTTGAGGGCGAATTGCTGTTCGGGGAGGGGCATCCTGCCCGTTTTCTTATTACCCGTCTGGAGAATAGTTACATGAATGTGACCCCCGAAGATAATCTGCCTGCCGATACCCCTCAACCGGATGAAAGCCTGACTGAAACAACCGCGCCTGTGGCCTCACCTTTTGATGCGCTGCCGCTGGCCTTAACGGTACGCTGCGGCCATCTCAGGCTGACGCTGGGTGAGTTAAATCGTCTGGATGTCGGCTCGACGGTGACGGTCGAAAATGTCGTCCCCGGTGAAGCACTGCTGTGTCACGGCGAGTTTCCGCTGGCGAAAGGTGAACTGGTCGATGTCGAAGGGCGTCTGGGGTTACAGATTACCCATATGCTGCCGGGCGTGGCGAGCGTCGGGGATGTGAACAGGTGATTCCGATGGAGATGGGGCCACTCAACCCGATTATGCTGGCGCTGTTTCTCGGCGCGCTGGCGCTGCTGCCGATGATGCTGATTATCTGTACCAGCTTTTTGAAAATTACGATGGTGCTGCAACTGACGCGCAACGCGATGGGCGTGCAGCAGGTGCCGCCGACGATGGCGCTCAACGGCATTGCGCTGGCGGCAACGCTTTTTATTATGGCGCCGGTATTCAGCGATATAGCCGACCGGCTGAAAGCGATCCCTGTCGACTTCAGCAGTATGGAGCGGCTCGACTATACCGCCACGAACGGTATCGAACCGCTGAAATCGTTTATGCATAAAAACACCGATCCGGACATCGTTATCCATCTGCAGGAAAATGCCCAGCGTATGTGGCCAAAGAAAATGGCGGATTCGGTTACCCCCGACAATATGCTGCTCATTATTCCGGCCTTCGTGCTGTCGGAGCTGCAGAACGGTTTCAAAATCGGCTTTCTGATCTTTATTCCTTTTATTGTCGTTGACCTGATCGTCTCGAATATCCTGCTGGCGCTCGGGATGCAGATGGTGTCACCGATGACCGTTTCGCTGCCACTGAAGATCCTGCTGTTTGTGCTCATCAGCGGCTGGACGCGGCTGCTGGACGGCCTGTTCTACAGCTATTTATGAGGTCATCATGGATATTCTGACGCTGTTTCGCCAGGGGTTACTGCTGGTGGTGATTCTCTCCGCGCCGCCGCTGCTGGTGGCCGTGATCGCCGGGGTGATCATTTCGCTGGTGCAGGCCGCGATGCAGTTGCAGGATCAGACCCTGCCGTTCTGCATCAAGCTTATCGCGGTCGGCCTGACGCTGGCGCTCACCGGGCGCTGGGTCGGTGTTGAGCTGATGGAGCTGGCGCAGGCTGCGTTTGCGATGATGTCAACGGTCAGTTCCTGATGCTGACAGGTTACCCTCTCACCGATACGTTTCATGCCATCCTCGCGCTGGGACTTGGCATGGCGCGTATCTTTCCCTGCCTGTTACTGACACCAATCTTCTCTTTCAGCGTCATAAAAGGGCTGCTGCGAACCGCTATTGCTGTGGCGCTGGCGCTGTTTATCACCCCGGGCATCAAAGAACAAATCGATGCGCTGGAGCCGACGATGATGACGCTGGCCGGGCTGGTACTCAAAGAGCTGATGATAGGCACCCTGCTCGGATTGTTGCTGGCGATGCCTTTCTGGCTGTATGAGTCTGTCGGCGCGTTATTCGATAACCAGCGTGGTGCCTTAATGGGTGGGCAAATAAACCCCCAGCTGGGACCGGACGTGACCCCGCTGGGGAAGTTAATGCAGCAGGTGCTGATATTGCTGCTGGTCACAGGGCTGGGACTATCAACCATCACCCAGGTTATCTGGGACAGCTATCATCTGTGGTCCGCCACCCAGTGGATACCTTTCCCCACAGAGGCGGGTTTTCACGTCTGGCTTACGCTTTTGGGGAAAATCTTCAGCGATATGGTGCTTTACGCCGGGCCGCCGGTGGCGCTGATGCTGCTGCTCGATTTTGCCATCGGTGTGATGAGTCTCTATAGCCCACAGCTCCAGGCGACCGCCCTGACAATTCCGCTGAAATGCCTGCTCGGCATGCTGTTCTTTATCCTCTATCTGCCGCTGCTGGACCATCTGGGTAATGCGCGGTTGTATGAACTCCGGGATCTTATCCCTGTCCTGTCGCAGATATTTGCCTCTTCAGCCGGGAGCGCACCATGAGCGAAAAAACCGAAGACGCCACACCGCAAAAACTCAGCGAGTCGCGCAAAAAAGGCCAGGTCAGCCAGAGCCAGGATATCCCTAAGCTGCTTATCTCCATCGGTATCCTTGAAACCCTGTTTGCTCTGGTGGACAGCGGGATGCAGCGATTGCAGGCGATGATGCTGCTGCCGTTAACGCGTCTGCGCGACCCATTCGATCACGCCATGGAGGAAGTGATCAGTGATAGTGTCACCGTCATGCTGGTGCTGGTGGGCATCCCGTGCGCCATTGCCATGCTGCTGCGGGTGGTGGGCGGCTGGGTGCAGTTCGGCCCCCTCTTCTCCACCGAAGCGCTGGCACTGAAACTGGATACGCTTAACCCGTTTAATCACCTGAAGAATATGTTTTCCGCCCGCCAGTTTACCCAGCTTTTGACCAGCATCTTTAAAGCAGTGGTGATAGGTCTGGTGGTATGGCAGGCGATCATGCCGGACCTCGGTGGCCTTGCTCAGCTGGCGCTTGACGATCTCAACGGTTTCTGGCAGGGGGTCATGGCGCTGTTTATGAAGGTGTCACGTCGGGTGCTGATGGTGATGCTGATAATCAGCCTGTTCGATTTTGGTATTCAGCGCTACTTCTTCCTTAAACAGCAGCGTATGAGTCATGAAGATATCAAAAACGAGTTCAAGCAGAGCGAAGGCGATCCGCATATGAAAGGCCACCGCCGTCAGGTGGCGCAGGAGATCCTGAATGAAGAGTCGGTACCTGCCCGTGAGATTAATGTGGAAGAGGCGGATGTGTTGCTGATCAACCCCACCCATTTTGCCGTCGGTCTCTATTACCGCCCGGATGAAACGCCGCTGCCGCGACTGCTGTTTAAGGCTTGCGATGAAGAGGCTCGTGCATTAATTGAAGAGGCGCAGCGTAAAAAGAGACCGGTGATCCGCTTTATCTGGCTGACCCGCACTCTGTGGCGCACCACGCGCGAAGGGGCTTATGTTCCACGCGAAACGTTAAATGCCGTCGCACAGGTCTATCGTCTTCTGCGGGAGCTGGAGGATCACTATCTGGAGGAGGTGATTGAGATTCGGGAAGAATAGTGCTGAGTTTAACGCCGCATTCTCTTATCAGGCAGCAACACGCTCCGACAGTAACAGTCGCATCTCACCTGCCTGCCGAATAAAAGCCAGTATAGAAGCGCTAAATATCGCCGGGGTTAAACCGGCAAGCGGTTACTGATAATAACGCTGCCTGCGACCTGCTGCAGGCGGCGGGGAAACGGACGTAATGGAATAGTGGTACCAGCACTGGCATGCGACACAGAGTGCGCCGTACGCAGGCTTCACAGAAACAGGAGGGAAATGGTGATGTTCGATCCTCGCCTAAATTTGACCCCAGCGATCAGCCGGGGTCTGAGACTGCCGGAACGCGGTCAGTTATCTACCGTTATCCGCGTGAAGTCGTTCGGGCTATTACGCAGCTGGGGTTGCCACCAGATGGTCAGGTTATGCAGGTCTGAAGAGGGGCGGCAGCCCACGTCATTACACCCACCCTGCGGCTTCGCGCAGGCACTCAGTATCAGCGCGGCGGCGGTCAGCACGATTTTTCTCACTAACATGCTTTTTCCTTATCAGCTCAGTAGAGGTTTTTAGCGGGTGCGCCGCCTGCTGCAGAGAGCAGCGAAGCGCGTGACGGACGTGACGGGGCATGGCTATCAAAGGCGACAAAGACCTCCGCCGATTCACCCGGGCGCAGTTCTGCGCGCGGCCAGACCGCTACCGCCAGCGTGCGGTCGCTGCGGCACAGGCTCTCATCAAAACGCTGCGTCTGACCGGTGCTGTTGGTGATCACCCCAACCGTTATCTGTACGTTGCTGTTGCCATACCACTGATGGCGGCGGAAATCGCTCCCGAAAGCGCCCGGAATGCGGCACAGGGAGGAAAGCGTCTGCCCCGTGCCACCGCTGGTCATTCCCGCTGGCACGCGGTTCAGCGCCAGGTCCCGCATCGCACCTTCCACCATCCCTTTGACGTCGGTGTATTTATGACGGTTAGTCACCTCATCCATCGCGCTATTCAGCTGCTCGCGCGACCCGGCAGCGATATACCGGGTCGGATCGACCTGGTCGCCAATTAAATGCGGCGTAATAATAAACAGCCGCTCACGCTGGGAGGTTTCATAGCGCGTTGAGGTAAAGAGTTTGCCGATCAGCGGAATACTGCCGAGGATCGGGATGCGTCGCTCGCGGTCGCCCGTCTCTTTGGAATGGAACCCGCCCAATACCAGCGAGCGTCGCGCTTCCACCAGCGCCTGAGTGCTGACCGCTGCGTTATGGGTTCCCTGCGCGTCGCCCTCTTCATCTTTATCGAGCTTGCCATCTTCCACATCAACAATGAGCTGGATAGCCGATTTTTGTGAAGTGCTGATAGCGCGTGGCGTCACCCGCAGGCTGGTCCCTGCGGTAACAGACTGGATATCCGCCACCCTCTCGCCAATGGCGCGAATAAAGGCAGTATCGCTGAAATCAATCACCGCGGGCTGATTCTCCAGCGTGAGGATTGTGGGGTTAGCGATAATGGACGCCGTCCCTTCCCCCTCCATCGCCTCGATGCTGGCAAAAAATCGCTGGAAATCGGTCACAAACAGCGTACTGGCACCGGAGAGCATACTGGCGCCGCTGGCGACACTGCCGAACTGACCGGCCAGGTTGCTGGAGAAGCGCTTCAGCGCGCTGCGGTCGATATCGACAATCACTGCATCGATCTCGATCAGTTTTTGCGGAACATCAATGGAGGTAATCAATGCCTGATACGCGCTACGGGTTTTCGGATCGTCACGCACCAGCAGCAGGTTGTTACGCACATCCGCTGAAACTTTACCGGCCAGCGTGCTGACAGGCGCCTTTTTACGCCCGGAGACCGGCATATTGCGATTAATCAGCTCGTTTAAAACACTTTGCGACTGTTCGCGTGATACCTGCTCATCCTCGCCCTGGCCTGATGACAGTTTGCCGGAAGAGGCGTTGCCGGACTGACCCAGCAGTTCATTCAGTATGGTGGCCACGCCCGGCACCAGCAGCTCCTGATCGCGATAGCGAATGGTGCGATCCGCCACGGCTGCGTAGCGCAGCGGGAATGCCATCATATCTTTACTGGCCCCGGCTTCAGGTTTGCTTTCCGATTTACGGGCAAATTCCGTTATCTGGCGCACATACTCCGGCGGACCGGTCACCAGTACCACGCCTTCATCCGGCAGTTTCGCCCCAGCCGAAGCGGGGTTCCAGCAGGCCGACACCGCGCAGCGCCTCTTTCAGATCCGGCGCGGCTTCCGGTGAAATCTCGATACGCTGTGAAGTCTGCGCTGCCTGGGGGCTGATGTAGAGAGTGTTGTTGTAGACAAACCACTGAAAGCGATACTCAAGCGCCAGGCGATTAAGGAAGGCTTCCGGGCTGTCTGCCCGTAGTTTACCGGTGACATTGCTGTCGCCCAGCGTGCCAAGATTGACCTCAACCCCAAAGCTGCTGGCAAAATCGTCAAGAATAATGTTAAGCGGGGTATTATCTGCCGAATAGGCATAGGCACCCTGCTTCCACTCATCCGGCACACGAGCGTTTGTGATGCCCATACTCAGTAGCAGCAGGGTAATGGCCGCCAGCAGGCGGCCCGGAAAAGAAAACATAAACACGCCTGACTCCTTGATGACAGGGGCTTAGTTAACAGCGTCGATGATCGCTTTACGGATGCCAAACTTAAACTGGGTGTATTGCGAACTCGCCCAGCTGGCGTTGGACATATCCTGCAGGCGATTCTGGAAGGCATACATATCCGCAATGCTGAACGACTCGCCCGAAACATCGCGGGCAAACTGATAGGCTTCATGATGTTTGCGGTTTGAGTTGGAAGATAACTGACGCTGTAACAGATCACTGGAACTCATGATGTTGACTCCTCTTGTTGGGCACCCCTGTTAAGTGGCGCGACAAGCGAAGCAGTTCCACTGATTTTGCTTTTTTTATGTACTCTCTTCTGCCAGTGCTGGCGCGAGTTGCTGGCTCAGCGTCTGCCAGCTAATCATCAGCTCACCCGCGTCGGTAATAAGACGCAAGCAATCTGGATCAAGCGCCGGGTCGGCGCACAGCGTCCAGCTCAGCTGAGGCTGCATGACCAGCCAGCCGTTAATCTCCTGCTCCTGCCCGCTGGCGCAATAGAGCGTCGCCTGCTGCTGACGCGGATAGTGACGCAACAACTGTCTGAGCAACGCGTGAAAACGGCGCTCATCATCCACCTCATCGAGCAGATGTTGCAGTGCCTCATTCAGAACCTTTCCGGCAAGCAACACCAGTTGCGTCTCTTCGGCTGCACGCTGTTCGTGCCAGTCAGCAAAGAGCGTCTGAGCCTGCTGCCAGAACCGGGCTTCCCATTCGCGCTGGCTGACCGCCCTTTCGGCTTGTGCCTCGGCGCGTGCCTGCTCGCGGATCGTTTGCGCCTGTTTATGGGCCAGCTCGATGATGGAAGCCGCTTCAAGCCTGAGCGCAATTTCTTCGCGGCGCAGCACATTATCCGGTGGCGCGCTGCCGCCCTGCAGAGGCAGGCTTTTAAGTTTCCACATCGTGCGTCTCTCCCGAAGGGTGTTGCACCTGCCAGATCGCCGTTTCCCATAAAGGACGCAGACGATGGCCAGGCAGTGAAAGCGCCGGGTTTACCGGCGCGTCGCTTGCCGGGAAGAGTAGCCGCAGGCGCGGCCAGATAGCCGGAAATAACGCCTGCAGCAGACAGAGGCTGTCGGCGCTGTCGCCAGTCGTGAACAGCCCGGCGGGCAGCCAGCACTCAGTGCGCATTCCTTTCGCCAGACGCCGCAACCAGATCTTTAACTCTGCGGGCAATGGCATGGCGCCGGCGCAAATCTCCGCGACGACAATCAACAGTTGCGCGCGTTGTTCGCCGCTTAAGTCGCTGATGGCCAGCACCATCGGCTCCGGCGCGACCAGTTGGCCTGGTACACCCAGCGTGCGTTGCCAGCACGCGGCATGCTGGCGCAGATAGTGCCTCTGTAAAGGCGCAGATAACCGTGCCAGTGGCTGGATGCGCCAGCTTTCATCAGCCTGTAACCAGAAGTCAGCGTGCCACCAGCGCAACCAGCGCAGGGCAATGTCCTCATCAGGTGCAGCGTTGAGCATAATCAATCACTTCGCCTGCGCAGCCTGGCGCTTACGACTCAGTGCCTGACGAATGAATGAATTTGCCACCAGTAACAGCAGCAGCGCCCCTAAGCATGTTGTAACTATCTTAATCATCCCGTATCGTTCCGGGCTAAGCTGAAACGGCCCCAGCTGCACCATTTCAATTTTATCCTGCCAGGCTTTCGCCGGGACAAAGACAATCGCCAGGTCGCGATCATCGCGCCCGCCCAGCCCTGGAATGCTGGTCGCCACCAGCCGGCGAATGCGCGGTTCGATACTGTCCGGGTCGAGGTTTTCATGATATTTGATAAATACAGAGGCGGAAGCGGGCTGTACCGGCTCGCCGGGGGCAATACGTTCCGGCAATACGACATGCACACGCGCCACCACGACGCCATCGATTTGTGACAGTGTTGCCTCTACCTCCTGTGACAGCGCATAGATATAGCGGGCGCGCTCCTCCAGCGGACTGGAGATAACCCCACTTTTCTGAAAAACCGCGCCGAGGCTGGTCCGTGCCTGATGGGGCAGTCCGGCGGCGTTGAGGATATTCACCGCCCGCTCAATATCACTGCGTGCGACGCTGACGCTGACCCCCTCTTTAGAAACCTGTTTCTCCGCCTCAATCTTAAAGCGGCTCAGCTCTGCCACCACATCGTTGGCATCGTTTTCTGACAGCCCGCTGTGCAACTGGGTCTGATCACCGCAGCCGGTAAGCAGCAACGCCAGGCACAGCGCACAGAAGCATTTAATGACGGCGCCATTCATAAGATTCACTGAAGGTTACTGAGTTTATCGACTGACTGAACGGTTTTGGCGATCACTTTGGCGTTCATCAGGCTTTCGATATAGTAATCAGAGAGCTGCGCATTGGCGCGGGAGAAATCTTCCGCACTGGATGACCGTGAAGCAACTCGGAGATCGCTAAAGGCTTCTTTTTGCGCACGCTGGCTGCCGCTCAGCGATTGCAGAATATTGCCGACCACGCCCGGCTCTGAAGCGCTCATCTGGCTGCTGTCAGGCGCAGGGCCATTAAGCTTTGCATTAAACCATTGAATATCTTCCGCCGACGGTGCTTCCTGGTACATTTCGACTGACGGAACCGGCTCTGAAGTGAGCAAGGAAGATTGAGAAACTTTCATCAGCAAACTCCTGAGGGATGAGAGAGCAGGGAGACATGAAAAACACCTCCCTGCCGGAGTCGATTAGTACTGAATTTTGACCTGGGCTGCGGCAGACGCGGCCTGCGCATTACTTTCGGCGATGCCGTTAATGCGCTGGAATTCTACATCGCGATCCATTTTATCGGCCTGGTTTTCCTGCATCTTGTCCATCGCCTGTTGCGAACGGACCATATATTTCGCACCGCTGTAAGCACCGGCAACCTGAGTGTAAGCAGAAGCTGCGTTGGTGATCCCGTTGGAAAGTAAGCTAGCACCTGACATAGTCATTCCTCGCGTTGATGATAGATTGTGTTTGGGTGTTGCCTTCATTAAGTAATAAATGAAGCTATCCGGTTCCATCGCAGAGTAAATATTTATGCAGATTAAGCCCTCTGGCCCACGGCAAGCGAGGGGGGCGATCTGTCAGGCGGTAAGTTTTAACAGCTTCAGGCGATGATAAAGGGTGCGCCTGGGGATCCCTAACTCAAGAATAACATCATCAATACGATTGTCGTGCCGGTTCAGGCAGTCGTGGATCAGGCTGCGCTCAATGCGCCGCATTCTGTCTTTTAATAACACGCGCCCTTCCTGCTTTATCTCACAGCACAGCGGCGGTAAGCCCAGCACAAAGCGTTCTGCCGCCGCTTTCAGCTCGCGGATATTTCCCGGCCAGCTATGCAGCAGCAGGGTTTCATCAAGCGCGAGCGATCCTGGCGGCAGGGGTTGATTCAGACGCAGCGCCGCCTCTTGGGTAAACTGGCGAAACATGGGCAAAATCAGCTCCGGTCGTGATCGAACGGTTGGCGTGGCAATTTTAATTGTGTCGAGGCGAAAGAAGAGATCCCGACGAAAACGCCCCTGAGCCACCAGCTGCGCCAGTGGAATTTGCGAGGCGACGACCACCCGCAGATCCAGTCCAATACTTTTGGTGCTGCCCAGCCGCTCTACCGCGCGGTTTTCCAGTACACGCAGCAGTTTAGCCTGCATCGTGAGCGGCATACTGTCTATTTCATCCAGAAACAGCACCCCGTGGTTAGCGCTCTCAATATACCCGGCGCGGGAACTGCTTGCGCCGGTGAACGCCCCGGCCATGACCCCAAACAGCTCACTTTCGGCAAGTGTTTCCGGGATGGCCGCACAGTTGACCGGCACCATCGGGCCGCGACAGCCGGAAAGTTGATACAGCCGCTGGGCCAGTGCATCTTTCCCGGTACCCGTTTCTCCCTCGATTAAGACATCTATGTTTAACGGTGCAATCGTATTTAAAATCTTATACAGATGAGTATGGATATCGGTTACGGGCTCCGGGTAATCCGCCGAATATGGGCGGGAATCAACCTGCCGTAAGACGTTATCCGCACTCTCCTCATCGACAGTCACCTGGTCTGACTGTGTCCTGTAAAGACGAACCATACATTCTCCATTAGCTTCACATAAGCGCGACTTACATGTGACACGCTGCTCGTTCAGCACTTGTGGATGTTCTGGAAGCAGAGCCTGTTGCAAAGAATTACAAATTTACCGCGGCCTCACTCTCACCCAATCAGGTCATCCCCGCTATCAGTCCAGGATTATTATCTTGTAGGGATAGACGCTCAGTCGGTAAGGATCACCCTACACGAACCAAATAAAAATCTGTTAAAACAACCACATAATTTATCGATGGCAATGCTGCCGAATTTTTACAAATCTGAATCTGCATCACAAAGGGAACATTTTTACTGGAACCATCCCGGGACAACTGCCACTCACAGTGCGAGGTAGCATCAGCCTGAACGGTAAAATTATGCAATCGTCAGTAATCAGGATTGCAAAATGTTACCGCTGCTGCTGCCTAATCAATCGCTGACTTATTAACTCTGAGGAATAAATTTATGAAGATTCCAGGATTTGGTGGTGGAGCTGCAAACGCGAATAAAATCGATATGCCTCCGGCAAATATGCCAGGCAAAACGGGGGGCAGTCCGTCAGGTAAACCAGACTTACCCGATCAGCCCGGAAAATCGTCATTACCTTTTCTCAGTAATGCGAAAACAGGCCCGCTCAATTTTGCCAGTAACGCCTTTGACGGCCTGAGCACGCTGGCTTCGCTGACCGGTTCAGGCGGAGGTCAGAAAAACGGCCAGTCACACGGTGCAAACTCGCCCGACATCCCGTCGGGCGGTGGCTTACTGCAGCAGATTATGATGCTGACAGGTCTGCAACAGCTGTTGGGTGGCGGTAATAAGGCGCAGCAGCCGGAGCAACCAGATACGCCTGCGCCTTCACAGGGCACGAATCACAACGGCAATCCGCTTGAGCAGCTGATGCAGATGCTTCAGCAACTGCTCCAGCAGATGATGGGGATCGATAAAGGTAAAGGGTCAGACAGCGGAGAATCTGGCGGAAATGCACCGCAGGCACCGGCTCAGGGAGCGACTGACAATGGCGGGCAACAGGGCGGAATGATGCAAAACCTGCTGTCACTGTTAGGGCTTTCTTCATTGTTGCAGGGGCTGTTGGGCGGCGGTGAGGGCCAATCTTCCCAGAAAAATCCGCAAAGCTAACGCAGGGGGCCTGTATGGTTATGCCAATACCTGGCGGGGGGGGAATTACCCCCGCTTTTTCACCCGGCAGGCCACTGCCGGGTAACCTGCCATTATCCACTCCCCTGCCCGGCTCTGCGTTCTCAGGGCCGGGCAGCGATTTCCCCATCAGCTACGCCGGTGGGAGCGGAACGCCGCTGGCGGGCCTGACCGATCCGCTCCAGCAGCTTGATCAACTCTTAACGCAGGCTGGATTGGGGGCGCTGGTCGATCCATCAGCCGCTGATGAAGAGACGATGCCCACGGCGTTATTTGCCAGCGAAACAGCCGGTGAAGATACTCCTCAGGCACCGGGCGATGGCGTGCGAACCAGTGAGAAGGATATCAGCGTCAGGCCGACGGAGGAGAATCTGAAGGGTCGCCCACCGGGTGATAACCGCAGCGCCGAACAGATCATTGATGAAAACCCGGTGCTGAAAAACCTCGGCAACCAGAAAGATATCAAGCAGGCGGAGCTAAAAGAGCGTTTCGGCGACTGGACGGATGCCAATAAAGATCCGAAGAGCCGTGCGGATGCGGCGTATAACATGGCCTGCGTGTTAAACAGCATAAAAGGCCTGAATGCGCGCGATGGCAGCGAACGGAAGGAGATCTCAGCTAACGATAAAATAGAGGGCATCACCAAAGATGGTGACGCGCGCCACGGTACCGAGGCGGGTGTGCTCAAGGATATCGCTGAGCAGGGTCTGAAGATGCTGCCGGAGAATAAACAGCTGCCGGAGACCAATGATTCGCACGTTCGTATGGATGGCACCAATAAAGACAACTTCCAGTGGGGCATGGGTGAATTCGGCAAAATATTGTCGAACATCCCGATTCTCAAATCTGTTGCTGCGCCTTTCTTTAACAATATAGGCGAGGCCCGCAACCTGGGTGAAGTCTTTACCGGTGGCCTGAAAGGACTGGCCGAGGGTGGAATGAGCGTGGCGCGTGGGCCGATTGGCTGGGGCATCACCGCAGCGACCGATACCGTGCAGATTGCGGTGGAAAATAGCGGAGGGAAAGGCAAGAACGAACCGCCGCCGTTTGCCTGATGTTGACGTGGCTTATGTCTGTCCCTGTACCCGGTACAGGGACTTTTTTTGCCCCTTATGCAGGTAACGTGCCTTTGCCACTGGCGATAATGTCGGCAAAGTTGAGAACTTTCCCGACATAGGTCGGATCGCCGGTTCCGGTTTTCGAGATATCCGTCAGATCGTTGACATTCACATTCCCCGGTCCTGAGTTATAGGCTCGCAGCCCGGCACCGAGATCGCCCCCAAAAGTTTCCCGCTGCTCTTTAAGATAGAGCGCGCCAGCCATGATGCTGTCTTCAGGGGCAGACGGGCTGGCATCAGGCCCCAGCAGATGCGGGTATCTGCTTTGCAGATCGGCGAAGGTGTTGGAATTAACCTGCATCAGGCCGCTGTCGGAAAGACCATTACCGCCGTTAACGGTAGTCGCCTCTGTTTTTCCGCGTGACTCTTGCCAGATTTGCCCTGCCAGCACTTCAGGCGCCTGGTGAGTCTCTCTGGCGGCACGCATGATAGCCTGCTCATGATCCAGTAACGGAGCAGGTAAATGTAACCCCGACTCGCCTTTTATCAGCGGGACGCCGCCGGATGCTGGCGTCTGCCAGGCAGGCGTGTTCAGTGCTGCATCAGAAGCCGTACCCGGCTGTGGCGCTGTACTGGCCGGAAGCGGTTGCTGCGCAGACGCGGCATCGGTCGGGTTAACTGGCGGTTGCAGAGCGGCGTTAAACGGTGCGGTGAGCGAAGTCCCCCCTTCTGCTGAGGTGCCCGGCATATCGGCACCGCCGCCACGCCCGGCCCCTGCTCCTGCTCCTGCTCCTGCGCTGTTATTTTGCTGCTGACCAGAGAAAAGCTGTTGCAGCATTAATAGCATTTGCAGTAGTGCCTCTATTTGCGGCCCCAGTTGCTGCATCAGCCCCTGCATCTGCATCGGATCCCTGCTGCTCCCACTGTCGGGCGTGGCGGTGAGGCGACTGAAATCCGTGCCGCTCATGGCATCATTGCCAAAGTTAATCGCCTGGCTGCTGCCGCCAGCATCTGACGGGCCAAACGCGGCTATATTTTTTTCATCGAGCGCACTAAAATCAGGCATTTGCGGCTGTATCGGCCCGAAAACCGACCCTGACGAGATATTCATCCTTCTCTCCTCTCAACAAAGCGTCATCATTAGCGCCAGTCAGACTGACGCCTCTTTCCCGCTATGACCGGGGTAGGATTGAGTGGAAAGCGCGAAGCGGGAGTTCCGGACTGCGCGTGAGACAGCGCAAATTCAGGCGTAAAAAAAGCCGCATCGCTGCGGCTTGTAAGGTGTGGCATCAGGACGCTTTTTTCGTCTCTTCAGGCTCTGGCGATCCTGCTGGTCCTCCGGCTTCTGAAGATGCAGATGATCCGGGTGCCTCTGATGCTGCTGCCGATGTCGGTAAAGAGTCTGGCAACGGTATCATCTCCGCAATGCGCTCGCTCATCTTCTCCGCTTCAGCTTCAAGGACGGCGATGATGGCTTCATAGTCAGCCTGGGTTAACTTCTCAGGCTGTGGGCTTTTGATATTCGCCAGCTCCGGGAAGGCGTGCCACCATGCATGAGTATCACCCGCGGTGCGCATCTCTGATGAACGCTCCGGCGGGGTATTACGTAATGGGCCGGAGTTCTGCGAATGCACGCTGCCGCTGTCCGATTCGCCTTCTTCTGACGGTACTCTGGTCCGGGTACCCACACTCGGTGCTGGCGTGCCGTCCGGTGTTCTCGCCTCAGTACCCACACTCGGTGCTGGCGTGCCGTCCGGTGTTCTCGCCTCAGTACCCACACTCGGTGCTGGCGTGCCGTCCGGTGTTCTCGCCTCAGTACCCACACTCGGCGCTGGCGTGCCATCCGGTGTTCTCGCCTCAGTACCCACACTCGGTGCTGGCGTGCCGTCTGGTGTTCTCGCCCCGGTACCCACACTCGGTGCTGGCGTGCCGTCTGGTGTTCTTGCCCCGGTACCCACACTCGGTGCTGGCGTGCCGTCTGGTGTTCTTGCCCCGGAACTTACCGGGGCTCCCTCCTCTGTCGTGTCGGCGGCCTTCGGGTGCAGCTTGTTTGCCACTGCTCGCTCAGCCTCCTGATAAAGAAGACCGAACACCCCCTGTTGCAGGTAAGAATAGGCGTTTGGCAGCAGGGCAGCCGCATTGCCAACACTTTCGCGCGAAACGCGGAAGCTGGATTTGTTCGCCAGATCTAAAGCGGTCTCTGCCGCACTCGTCTTGCCGGAGGTGAAAAGCTTCTCTGCACCCCCTTTGGTCACACGTGCCGCGCCCGCTCCGAGGCCCAAACCGAGCGCTTCCATCGTCTCAGAGGCTACCGCACTTAATGCACTCAGCGTTGTAACACCTTCAACCCAACGTTTTGGCGATTTGGCGTGTTCCCACACTGCATCGAAGTGGCTCCCCTCGCTACTATTCGTGTGCCCGTTGGACAGCGCCTTATAACGATCCTTCCAGTCGTTACGGCCAAATAAAAACTCCGCGCCGTGCAGGTTGTCGTAGTAGTTTTCAACGACTCCACTCAATGCACCGGCAGCGGAAGTCAGGCCAAAACCTGCAATCTGGTTGATGGCATAACCCGGCTTGAGCGCACCCTGTATAATCCCCATCGGCTCTGGCCGCGGTTTATTTTCGGGTAATAGCTGGGTTGCACCGGAAATTCCCCCCGTCACCGGGTTGCGGACGTTAAAGCCCGTCCCGCCCAGCGCCGTCATTTTTAATTTATGTCCAAAAGTCTCGCGTTTTTCTGCCTCTTTTTTCATAAGAGGATTCAGCGCATCCCCATCTGCCTGCATCCATCTCGAATCCTGGATACTGCTACCGATAACCCGCGTGAGCACCGCTTTAAAAGCCACTGCGGTCATCCCTCCCGCTACGCCAGCGACAAAGTTGTGCATGGGAGTACCCGGCTCCAGCTTCATCGCGCTCGCTATCCCCTTACCCACCAGATCGCCAGGTACACCGGAAAGGGCATAGGTCATTCCAATCGCCCCCTTTGCCTTGGCCATGATCATCGTGTCACAGCTGCTAGCCAATTTGAGGACATCTTTTACCTGATCGTCCGTCTGGTGCAATTCATCGTGCAGCTCGACAGCGATTCCCTGCAGATATTCACGCACGTCCGGTCCGCCTTTACACGCGTTATGCAGAGTCGTGGTAATACGACTAATCTCCGCTGAACGAGCCCTCTCAGCAGGGGTTGTAGCAGTGACTGCGTTAGTTGATGGCCCACCGCGCGTGGGCAGTTCAATCGTTTCGTGATGTACAGGGGAAAGTGGGCGTCTAATTCCATCCATAATTCTCACTCCGCCAGGTTATGCCGGTTATCAGTCACCGGTCAGTTGATAACTTGCGAAATGAGCTACTCACCCCGCAACCTCAGGGTTGAGTGATGCGCGAGCGAGCCGGGTTTCAAATCAGGAGTGAACTTTTAGTATTTTGTGATGTGCATCACAATTAGCTGAATGGGGAGCGATAGCACGCGGCGCGGGTTCAGCGACGGATAAACGGCGTTTCGCACTGCAGGGTAATCTGCCACAGTCTGTCACGGATCATCTGCCTGAGTTGCAGAGTGGCCTGCGACTGTGGCTATAAACACAGATCCGCGGAGTGGCTTGCTAGCTCTCCTGCAGCAGGGGTTAACTTTCCCAGATGAAGCGGAATCTTACCTGAGTGTCTTGTATGAAGGGTTGCGGAACGGCTGTTCCGCAATAACAGAACACGGACAGAGGTTATTTCATGCGACGCTGCCGGGCGACGCTGGCGAGGCGTTGTGTCCGGCAATAAATGGCAAACAGGATGAAAGCCTGCCCATTAAGTATCCAGCGAGCACCTACCAAAGCCGCGAGTGCCAGAATCAGCCACAGGCCCGAGTGGCTACCCATAACTACGCTGTAGCTCAAGAGTAAAACGGTCGATATAAGCAACATCGCACAGACGCAAGCCAGCCCCGCCACACCGGCTGTATGGCCTCGCGCAAGCAGGTAACTGGCCGTGAGTATCGCGCCAATAACGACGATTGAGGGAACAAAAAAACTCAACGCATGTATCTGTGGACTGAGCGGAGGTAAAGCGTGCAGAAACGTCAGCAAATTAAATGCAAATGCAATCAGCAACAGCATCAGCACTATCGCAACCGGGAAGCCGTTTTGCCTGGGAAGCGACTCAGCAGGCTGTTTAAAATAACGTTCAAGCTCTGTAGTGGAACGGGCAAGTATCGAATTATCCTGCCGTGCGATGACCTGATCTATTTCGCGACCATGTTGCAGTAGTTCAGTGATACTTCGCCCGACAAGCCATGATAGAAATTGCATTAAAATACCGCCAGTGATTGAATTGTCCCCACAATATAGCGCCCGGAGCGTGGCACATTACCTGGAGCAGCAATGATACCACTGACAGCACTGCCTGCCACAGCAGCTGCGCTCGTTACGACCTGCGCGAGTTGCTTAACAAGTTCTTTTTGCACCGACTCAACAGGGAAACGCTTTGGATAAAGTCCTGCACGGATGGCGGCTTTAAGCTCTTTATTACTTATACCAGGGTTTTGTGCCTTAATGATTAATTCAGTAAGGCGAGCCCGGTCCTGCCTTGGATAGTTCCGGAGCCACTCCGTTGCTTTTAAAGAAGAGACTGATTTCATCGCTCGCCATGTTGCCAGGGCTTCTTTTAACGCACCGCCCACACTGGCTAGTGAAATAAGGTCAAGGGACGTTGAAGTGGCAACGTACCAATCCTGAGAGTCCAGCCACGCTACGTTTTCACCACCGTTTTCGACGAGATCATAAACCCGGTAAATACCATTGACACATTGCACGCCTGTTGCGGCAGCGCCAGCATAACCAATAGCAACAAGCACGCCGCTACTGCCAGCGGTTATAGGCGTTGCTGAAGCACCGATAACCGCCACGCCAGCAGTAATAATCATTGCACCACAGGAAAGCACGGTCGAGGCAATCTCCGTTCCCATTGAGGTTACGCTTACTGCTTCACTAAGTGACTTGCCCGTATTAGACGCTGTGGCTTGCTTAGGCGTTTTGGTCACAATCAGATGTGTAAAGATACCACTTTGACCATTAGGATGACGCTGACCAGGCCGAACAAGATAACGCTGTGCGCCATCTGCATAGATGATGCCAGCCTGATAAAACTCCCGAGTACAATCCATTGCTGCACCCAGCGCTTTGAAATCAAAATCAGGTGCCCCATACCCGGTCATCCTGGCGATGTCATAACCCGGTAAGTTATTCTCGGGATTCATTCCTGGCAGGTTCATTTTATCTCCTTATAGGCTCATAATGATAAAAGAGAATTTTCAAGACATTGAAATTCGAAATGGAAAAAACATCATTATCGCACCAAAACTATATATCAATATGCAGGAAATATAATAGCAAGCTTACCGTTTTTTGATTGCAAAAAAAATAGTTATTCCACCCCCGCACTTCTTGACTCAAAAGCCCTAATAGAGGGTTTGCATGTCACCTGAAAAAATTTTAAAAACAATCGCTCTCTAAATACGGCATTAAAATAGTCAATGTGAAGCAAATCATAACTCACAACTTATTTTAATTAATTCAAGTATCACTGCCAAACATTAAATAACCGCTTCCAGATTTCCATCTCCTCATCTGTAGGAAGACTATAGTCACCCGTAACCTTACGATAATTCATGAAACAAACATCTATGGCCCGCATTGGAACTGTTTTATTCTTCCGGCTCCCATCAATGATAAATTTCATCTCCTCGCAATATGCTTCACTTTTAATCATCCTCTGGAAAAATTCCTCAAGAAAATCTAAAACTTCATTGTGAGAAAATAAATTCATTACTCTCTACCAAATAAAATATCAGCATTACCGAATTCTATTTTCTTTAATCAGAATTTTTCTGTTGAATTTTTTCAGCACCATATTCTGGGTGCTCTTTGCTGAATAGTTCAAGAGGGGTTACGTCTTTATCACCAAACACTTGTGGATGACGCACTTGTGGCATGCCGTTTCCTAAAGTTGTAACATATAAAATTCACCTCTACGGCTGGCATCACTTCATGACTTATCTAAAGGACTAAAATAAATCACTCACCATTGCAATTTACTTATATTTCTTACAGAAGGAATGACACTTAAGCATTTTAAATTTTCAACAATCAAAATTGAGGCCGTCCCCGTCCTTCTCTGGATTGGATAGCAATAATAACTTCATAAGCATCACTTTCACTTTTTTGAGCCCTCATTGCTTCATCAAAAGTTATTTTTGATTCTTTTTCAAACGTAGCTACGGTACCATCGTCATATCGAATATAGTAACCATCGTTTTTCTTTAATATATCGACACCATAACCTGTAAAAATCAAATCACTTTTAATAAATCTCATAGGAATACACTTAAACGTCGGTTAAAAAATTGCATCACTAAGAGGCACTTGATCAATAAAGTCTTCAATCACCCTGCCGGATTTTTTTCTACCATATAAATAATGCTCATCAACTCATGCATTCCTCAAAATGACATCATATATCCAAGAGGTGCGAGTAAGTAATTTCTTATTGGTCACATCCCTGAACTACCGAAATTCAATCCCAGCAAAGGCTCTAAAAAAGCCTTATCATCGAAATAATTTTGAGGATAACTGCCATTATGTTACTATTTTTCAGGTTTTATACATTACATTAATTATAACAGCCTTACATCTTAGCGCATAGAAACTGTATTTAACTTCGCCCACCAGCGCAAATATTTTAATAAGGGTGAAATGTAGGCTAAACTGGGCAAGAAATAATAGATTTATATCGAATTATTGCCAGCAATCTAAAAGATCTCTCCAAAGATTTTTTCTTCTTCCATAGTGGCTACGTTATAGTCATTATATTTCTTTACATATTCTAAAAAAAGTATCTGCATGGGTCTGATAGTTACAGTTTTTTTCTTCTAGACCCCTCGATCAACTCTCTCAACTCACGTAAATAAATCTCATCTTTAACCCTTAATGTAAAATATTCATTAAGATAGTCTAAAACTTCATTATAAGAATCAAGGTTAATTTTTGCCATCTGGAAGAACTTTAATCTCATCAAATATTACTGTTTTTTTGTCAGCAATAAGTTGTTGAACCCCACCCTTTCCATATTCTGGGTAAGCTTCGGTAAATGGTTCAAGAGGAGTCCCCTCTTTATTACCAAACATTCTAGGAACTTTAGCCTGAGGTATACCATTTTCGTAAAGTTGTAAGGTATCAAACTTGCCTATTAATCTGCTATCACTCCATGAAACATCTAAAGGGTTGTTCGGATCAAGACCTTTAATTTTGAAAGCATCACGAGTAGCGCTTCCACTTTCGAATTTCTTGAAACCAAAATAGGTAATTGGCGCAGATTTAGTGTTAAGGGTTGATTCTAAAAATCTGTCTGGTGTCCTACCATCATTTAATTACCTCATGTACCTATAACCTATTTTAGGCCTAGTTTCATTTGGCACTGCATACGCAGGTTCTACTGAACGACTGGCATCCGCTGACTGAGTTTGCACAATAGTTTCTCCCACGGACTATTGATACCTTCCCAGGCATTTTGCCCTTCAGCGTCGGTCAGGACGGTAATAATGGAACCAAAATATCAATTGAATTTAAATACGATAACTTGAGCTAAAAGCATAATTCAAAACATCGTTGTAAAAAACTTTGAAGAATAAACTGCCAATACATCAACTTTCATTTCCTTGATAATCCTTGCCATAATAATTACACTATTATTTCACATGCACTGGAGCATCTAAAATAAGAAATTTTCATTAGTATTAGCTGCATAAAAATAAAAAAACTTTACACATTCATTTGAACTCGAAGAGACATGAATATTTTCGCTACAAAAATTCACCGTAGGGGATAAAGCCCTACAGTGAATATATTCCACATCGATAAAACTTAAAATCTCTTTTCAAATTTAACTACATGCTTAATAAATTAAATATTTTTTCAAAAATTATTTTATTTTTCCCTCGGAACTTTTTTTATTCTACTCCCCAGTGACATTATTACTTCATAAGCATCCTGTTGACTATTTTTAACTTTTCCAGCCTCCTCCTCGCTAATTTCAGCTTCGAGATATTGGGGAACAAGTTCACCAGAGTCGAACAAAGCAATAATTTTCCCATGTCTCTCAACAAGGGTAATGCCGTAATCACTAAAGATTTTTTTTTCCATTTTCAGTACCTACTATTTTTTAAAAACTGGATTAATGATAGCTTCAGACACTTTGACTGGTTCTATAGTAGCCTCTGGTATACCACCTGATGTCCTCCCCCCCGGTAACCAATAACTATTAGCACCAAATTCGTTTCCAGAAGGCATCCGTAAACCTTCTGGATTGTTTATGTCAATTCTGATGGGCGCATCGCCCAAATCCCCAGGAGAGAGACCAAGAGAATGTTCCAATTTAGCAACGCTACCTCCAGAGTTAGCGATCAACTCATCTGCAACTTTTTTAGGCATAACAAAATGCCCGCCTGGCGGTCCAATTTCGGGATATTTAGGATTTATGCCCCACGCGATCTTTGACACCCCGCCTTCGAACTTTGATAAATGCTCAGCCACATAAGCAGGTTCAAGGTAAGTTTTAGGATTAGGGAAAGGATTAGTCTCTTTATTCCTACCGCGAACTGCTTTATAGGCTCTTGCTGCCCATCCTCTACTTGTGAAAACGCCTTTCGTGTTCTTCTGAAATGCATTCCATGCATTCTTACAACTCAACCCCCACGGATCCACCCACCCCAGCGCGTTCGGCGCATACTGGTAGAGGTTGATCCCGCCCGCCAGCCCTATCGGGTCCTGCTGGGTAAACCGTCCGCTGTCCGGATCATAATAACGAAACAGATTGTAGTGCAGTCCGGTTGATTCGGCCCCTGCGGTGCCTCACCCCCCTGGGGCCATCGCTGAAGCGATGTTCAAATTTGCTTATGCAAATTTGTCCCGGTCCAGGTACTGGCCCTGCATACGCAGGTTCTGCTGAACGACAGGCATCTGCTGGCTGGACTCGCGCAGCAGCTTGCCCCACGGGCTGTTGATACCTTCCCAGGCTTTTTGCCCTTCAGCGTCAGTCAGCAGCTCCGGCATTCCGTTGGCCGCATTATGGAACCAGTAAATCTCCGGGCTTTCAACACCATCAATACGGGCCAGCCCATCAATACGGGCCAGCGGCTCATAGCTCTGGCTGTCGCTGTAAACGTAGGTCAGCGGAGTGCCGTCGTGAATTTCCTGCAGCAGGCGGTAGCCTTCCCACACAAAGCGCGTCGTGACGGCGTTCCCCGACGGTCTTCCCTGCAACAGTTGCTGGCTGGTTTTACTGATGCGGCGCCCAAGCGGATCGTAGCGGAAACTCACCTTAGTGCGCGGCTTATTGCGGTCCCGCGGCTCGCTGATCACATCCGTCAGGCGATGCTCACCATCGTAACGGTAGCGCCAGCGGGTGTGACCGTCATCTTTCTCAGTGGTACGGCCATGGATATCGTACTGCCAGCGGATACCATTCAGTTTGGTGGTAAGCTTATTTATGCTCCTCGATCTTACTTACCAAGAAGAATCTTCTTATATTATGAAACACATCATTTAAAAAATCATAAAACCCTAACTAAACCTAAATATTATAAAACTATTGGTTAAGACTTTCATCATCAAACACACCGACAAGATAAGACTCATAGCGAGTAGGTTGTATTTCCTTATAAGTAAAAACAACTAAAATGTCGTGCAAACCATTTGAGCATTTTTTTTCTGAAACTCTCAGCGGAATGTTTTTATATCTAACCTCCTGGATTTCACCATCCGTAAATTTCATCCCTTTAATATTTCTGACTATATTTTTTCTTTTCTTTTCATCATACGTATCTAAATCCTCTGAATTATATAACCCAAAATAAACTTTACCATTACAGCAAGGACAAGATATTTCCGTATGATTCTTTAAGAATTCATCTTCAAATCCATCATGGATTAATGTCTTTTTTTTCTGATAGTTAACTATTTTCATACCTTCCTCAAAAAGCCATTTTCGACTAATTTATCAATGCTAAAAAAGGTTTCATGTTGAGTTCCAAAACCCGGCTGCCCAAACCAAGGAATGGCTGGTCCACTATCGACCGGCAATGGTTTCATCACCTCATAAATCGAATAGGGTTTATTCAGCGTGCTTGATTGTAAAGCCCTGCCCTCAAATGAAGAGCCAACAGGAGAAATAAAGCTACCACCATCATGGAACCCTTTATCATCAATCCAACCACCATAACGATCAACTAAAGTGCCAGGTTCAAGAGTTATTTTTGTTGCTTTAACAAAACCACGGTTAGGGGGCCAAGCTCCTTCACCCATGAATTGCTCTAATGCTGCCCAGTCTTGTTTTTTCCATAAAGCATATGCTTTGGATGCTTGTGACCTTGAAGTAAATTGTCGATTATTCGACTTTTTCTGGAACTCATTCCATTCGTTTTTACACCTACTCAGCCCCCACGGATCCACCCAACCCAGCGCATTCGGCGCATACTGGTAAAGGTTGATCCCGCCCGCCAGCCCTATCGGATCCTGCTGGGTAAACCGTCCGCTATCCGGGTCATAATAACGAAACAGATTGTAGTGCAGTCCGGTTTCCCGATCCAGGTACTGGCCCTGCATACGCAGATTCTGCTGAACGACAGGCATCCGCTGGCTGGACTCACGTAGCAGTTTGCCCCACGGGCTGTTGATCCCTTCCCAGGCTTTTTGCCCTTCACTGTCAGTCAGCAGTTCCGGCATCCCGTTGGCTGCATTATGGAACCAGTAAATCTCCGGGCTTTCCACGCCATCAATACGGGCCAGCGGTTCATAGCTCTGGCTGTCGCTGTAAACGTAGGTCAGCGGAGTGCCGTCGTGGATTTCCTGCAGCAGACGGTAACCTTCCCAGACGAAACGCGTCGTTACGGCGTTGCCAGATGGTCTTCCCTGTAACAGCTGCTGGCTGGTTTTACTGATGCGACGTCCCAGCGGATCGTAGCGGAAACTCACCTTTGTGCGCGGCTTGTTACGGTCCCGTGGCTCGCTGATGACGTCCATCAAGCGATGCTCACCATCGTAACGGTAGCGCCAGCGGGTGTGCCCGTCATCTTTCTCAGTGGTGCGGCCATGAATATCGTACTGCCAGCGGATACCGTTCAGTTCGGTGACGCGGTTATGCATGACGTGGGCGGCAGTATGGCGATCCAGCGGGTTACCTGCGCCATCCCAGCGCCACTGTTCATTACCCGGCTGCGCACCGTCCTGAGACAACAGCCGGCCAGCGTTATCGTAGTTCCATAATGTCTGGCTGAACGGATTATCGTCACGCTCTTCACGGATCAGGTTGTTGCCGTAATCGAAGTCGCGCCGACGGGACCAGACGCGCGGTGCAGGACGCTGCGAGTCGCCTTTGAACACGTCACGGCGGCGCAGTCTGCCTAACCGGTCATATTCACTGCGCATTGTCAGGCCGCCCTGCGTGCGGCTCAGCTCCCGGTGCAGCGTGTCACGGGTAAAATCCGTGACCGGCAGGTTATCTAACGCGATGCTCAGCAGATGGCCGCTACCGTAATAAAGCTGCTTCAGGTTGCGACCATCCGGCAGCGTCAGGGCCGTACAGTTACCCAGCGCGTCATATTCCCACGCCAGTTCGCCCTGCTCCCCCTGTTCAGCCACAATGCGACCCAGCGCATCATATTTAAAGGTAATCTCCTGCTCGGCCTGTTGGCTCCACTCGGTGTCAGACAGCGGCAGATGCTGCGACACTTTACCCAGCTGGCCGCCACCGCTGTAGTGATAGCGCGTCTGGCCTTCCGGCGTGGTCCGCGCCAGCAGTTGCCCCGCACGGCTCCAGTGATAGCGATGGGTAATGGACTGAGGATGTCCGGCGGCAAAGGTACGTGATACCGTGCGGCCCGCCGCATCATAGTCATATCGCGTGGCAACACCATCCAGCCCGACCTGGGCCAGCAACAGAGAATCTGCGCCCCACTCGAACTGATACTGCTCGCCGTTCTCATTTTGCAGCGCCGTCAACCGGCCACGGCTGTCCCAGCTTCGCTGAACCGTCTCACCCTGCGCATTACGGTTGGCAATCAATCGCCCGACATTGTCGTAACGGAATTCACTGCGCTTGCCATCAGCCGACTCATAGGCCAGCGGCAGTCCATTTTCACTCCAGTGCAACCGCTCTTCCCATCCTTCTGCGCGTTTCAGCTGAAGAGGACGGCCTGCGGCATCATAGTGATAACGGGTTTCTTCACCATCCGGCGCGATGATACAGCTGAGCCAGCCCAGGGGATGATAACGGTAGCGCGTGGTCAGCCCTGAACAGTCGGTTTCGCGAATAACCTGGCCGGCATCGTTAAACTCGCGGCGGTAGCTGTTACCTGCTGCGTCAGTCTCCTCGACAACCAGTCCGAACTCATCCCGCTGATAGATCGTGCTTTGCCCGAGCGCATCAACAACACGTTCAAGGCCGTGATGGGGATCGTAATAGTATTTCGTTGTAGAACCGTCTGCTCCGGCAACAACCGTGGGCAGCGAACGGTGTGACAGCCATTGCACCGCCTGCACACCACCGTCAGCATCCTTCTCTTCAACACGGTTGCCCAGATCGTCATAGGTGAAGCTCACCGCGTTGCCCAGCGGATCGATGCGACGCGTCAGGAGTTCGTTTTCATCCCACTCGTAGCGCCACTTCTCGCCGCGCTCGTCGATAAAGCAGGTGATGAGGCCCGCGGCATTCCAGTGGTGTTCGCGCTGCTGACCGTCATAGGTCGATACACGCGTAATGCCCGCCTCAAGATCGTAATGCATGTGGCAACCATCACCGCTGTTGGTGCGGTTTTCTACAACGCGCCAGTGATCCAGCTTCTGCCAGCGATATTCACTCTCCAGCCCGCCCAGCAGTTGGTGCCAGACCATCAATCCATCATCGTTGTAACGGAAGCGTCGCGAGACAACGCCTGCGGCATCAGTAACGCTGGCAAGCTGGCCCCGATCATTGTAGGTCCAGCGCGTGAGAGGCCAGTGCTGATCGCCATCAAAATGGCTGGCTGATGTCGGACGCCGCGCGTGCTGTTTGTCGTCGTAGTGCAGCGTGACGTCAATCGCCAGCGGCGCGTCATGGATACGTACCAGGCGGGCCTGTTCATCCCAGCCCATCTCCAGCGCATTACCGTACTCGTCGCTCAGCGAGGCCAGGCGCAGCACCTGAGGATCAGCGGCCGTGCGTCTGTAAAGACGCCATACCGCACCGTCGTCATCGGCAATGGCGATATCGCCAGACGCGTTGCGGCGTACCATCAGCCCTTCGCTGATGCTGTAGAGCACCTCTTTGTCACCGGGAACGTCAAAGCTCAGCTCGCGCCCGTTGTCATCAAACCAGGTTGCCCGATTTCCTTCCAGCGTCAGGTAGCTGTCAAACACCGTGGCCCAGCCCTGACCAAACAGCCCAGCGCGCTGGGTCAGGCTGTTATAGCTGCGCTGAAAACTGAGCGGGAAACGTCCGGGGAGGGAAAAATCACGCTCGGCATCATCATTAAGGACTTTGACGCCGGTCGCCGCATGAACCGGAAACAGCGACGAGAAGGCCGCGTTAATAGCCATGTCCGCTGCCATACCGCCCACGGCACCGGCCAGCGCGCAGGGCATGTTTTTCAGGATCTGACTGGGGCGACCCCGGATAAGCGAAAGGCCGATCATCATCACGGCCAGGCCTGGCACCTTGCCACTTTTGATCTCTCTGACCGTAACGGTTTCACCTCCAATGATGACATTGGGGGAAACATCGTCACTTACGGTGGCATCACAGGTGGTTTTATCCTTTGCGCGCACCGCTGGCTGGCCATTGATAAAGACGCTTTTCGAACCCTGAGCCAGATATTGCGGCGCACTGTGCTTTTCACAGGCCACTTTATCCTGTTCCAGCGGAGAGGTGCCCGCATCGGCGGAGGCGACCGTGGGCTGCCACATTGCACTGCCAAACTGGCCGACCGCAGACAGCAGCATGCCGCCGTAGTCCGCAAAGCTCTGCGGCGATTGCGGTTCGGGCGGTGATGTCTCGCCGGGCGTGAGCATTCCGGCCGCGCGAGCAGCTAAAAGACCATTAATGTGAACATTCTCTGATCCACTGGCGATCATACCGGCTGGTGACGGCGGGAATATCATGTCACCCAGACCCTCGGCCGCTTTAGTGATGTCATCCGAAATGCCCGCAGCATTCGCTAATACACCGCCAATAATGCCGCTGAGCAAACAGCTGGAACCGATAGCGGCAACGCCGGCCGCAGCCATGCCAGCCCCCAGTAAGGGCGCAGCCAGGGTTGCCGCCGCCCCGACTGCGGCACCAATGACGGCATAGGCCGCACCTTCAGCCACAATGCTCGTGATATCAGCGAAAATGCTGGAGTGAATGATCTCGTCGCCCACGCGGGCCGCAGGGTTATCCATAGGTTAAGCTTTCCGTGGATTGTTCAGACTCAGGCTTTGTTTAAAAGCACTCCAGCGCTGTCCGTCTTCTTCATTGAACGGACGCATCGCGGAGAGCGTAAAAATCATAAAAATGTTTGAGTCAGGCACCTGTGTTGCCAGCTGTTTCTGCCACACCTCTTGCCCGTTACGGTCAAACATGGTCTCAACTTCGATTGCGTGTAAGGTGTTGTCCACACCAGCCATCAGACGCACAAATTCACTCTGCTGAATGTGCCCCATCTGACTCCGCAACGTGTCCCACTGACGCTGGAATTCTTTTTCCGCATCACTGCCCTCAGAAATAACACCACGGCTTATAACCCATGCCAGCCCACTGACTTCGTCGCGGAGAATATTCATGGTGGTGTCCTGCCAGGCAGCAGGAAAAAGCGCAAAGGCGCCCTCATTGAATTGGTAATTCATATTGGGTGTCCGTTTTATTAATGGGTTATGGCGGGTGGAATCAGGCTATGGAATTCGCCATCAACGTTATCGGCATTAGTGAGTAGCTGTGTATTATCACGTGCAACTTTAATTTCAAAAAGTCGATGCGTAATATCAGGATCGCCACCGCAACTGCTATTGTGATTATGTTCACGAACCGTGATGACATAGAATGTTTTATCACTACTGTCGTCGAGATCGTACCGCAGGCATTTATCATCGAGGCTGGTCAGGTGCCAGGTATGGATCGCTTCCGTTGCAGCGCTCAGAGCCTGGTCAGCGCTGATTTCGCTTTGCTCTGCATCCAGGTCGGTTTTTAGCATGATGCAACTGACCTTCCCCTGGTCAATCTGGAACATTAACTGTTTCCCGCCCGACTGATAGACAAGCCAGTGCTGATTATCACTGTTATCTTCTTTGCCGGATCCATAGGCTTGCTGAACCTGTTCCAGACTATCGCCCACCTTTATATTTCGGGCTGTCGGCACGCTGGCACTTCCCAGAAGGATCTCAGCCAGAACCGTGTGGCTGGCATCTCCGACCGCCGCCGCGCTGAACAACTCAAAACCGTCATAACTATGCTGGTAGTAGTTGTACTGCTGATTGTTGATGTCCACTTCTCCGGCCAGAACTGAACTCAGGGCTTTGCCTGCGCGTACAAAATTCTCATTACTCCAGGCCTCACCTGGAGTGAAAGCATAGTCGTTCAGCAGAACGGAAAAATCGCCCTCGTTAAGAGCGGGAACAGACGATTCCGTGGCGGATTCAGCCCTGGCAATGCAGGATAAAAGCAGGAGGACAGGCACAAGTATAAGGCTGGTGAAAAAACGATTTACAATCATTGTGTTTTATCGGGGTTGGCAATTAAAAATAAGAAAAAGCATTCATTCACTAATGCAACGTAATTAAATTGACTCAATAAAAAATATACAGATCAATAATATGCGTGAGGTGGAGACGAAACATCACCACATCAATAAAATATCATAATATTAATCAACGTTATTATTATCATCTGAAGCGCAAAAAACTCTTAATTGAGAATAATGAAAATCATCACTCCCACTTACCACTTTGCTCTACAAGCGTTTTATTCCCCTGCGTTACTTTTAACGCAAGCGGATTAAAGCTCACAATATAATCTACGCCGCTATTATTGAAAATCATTCCATCAGCTTTATTTGAGTTGACAGGCTGCGTGGTTTTACCTTCAAGAGTGATTTGTTTCCCATCTTTATTTCTGAGACCTAAGTATTTAACTTTATTACATACAGTATAAAACTCTCCGCAACCATTCACTAAAGTAATGGTAAAATCATCTGTCGAGAAAATCTTCATGCTCGATTTTAAATCTCCCTGGTTCACTTCTTTATCGAGCGCGTAAGTTTTTGGAGCATAAAACTCGCCATTCTCAGGGTCTTTTGCTAACTTCCATAAAACTTTATTATCTTTAAGCTCTAAATTTGCTTTACCCTTGACTCCGCCAAATGAAGAATCAAATTCAATTAAAGCTTCCTTACCATTTGCAGTGCCTATGAGATTGCTGTCATCACCCTCAGGACAATCTATTTTGTTTCCACCCCGGGTAATGTAACAATAACTACCCGTTATGATATTATTATCCTGCTTTAATTTTAATGTTAAAGTGGAGTATAACGATCCATTATCATTTTTTTCTTGACCACTCCACTGACCAGTAAAGTCATCAGAAGCAAACAAAGATAATGAAGAGATTGACAGCAAAACCGCTAAGCTAAATCCAACTTTATTCATTTAATTAACCTTTAAAACACAGACAATCATTAACCCTATTAATCCAGCCGTTAAAATTCAGTTAATTATGGACTATAATTGAAAGCAGCAAACTTTAACAAAAAAGTAACATTATTTCAAGATTTGCCATTTAAAAAGATATCATTTGCAGATGGTTTGCAAACTTCGTCTATGATGGTGCGCATACATGACGCACCATCACGCAGAGATTTAATTACTTGGAATCATTGTTCCACTTTCCGTCTTCAGATAGCACGATTTTATTATTAACGACAACCGTAAGATTACTAATTACATTGTTAATGATATAGGTTGCATCATGATTGCGGAATTTATAACTCAGAACCGGGCAGGAAGCTTCACCACAATCACTTTTCATGGCTTTGCCTTTTAATCTGACAACAGCCCCATCTGATTTTCTTACACCCTCATAACTAACGTCATTACACTCCGAACCCACAGCGCAGAGCGACGTTATTCTGATTTTAAATTTCGCCGTCTCAAAAAATTTCTCGCCATTGCTTTGCATTTGTTTTTGGTTTTTAGCGGGAGTATCTGAGTGTTTTTTATCAAAACGTTTTGCCCAACTCGCAATATCTTCCTGCATATTATTATTTGCACGATCATTGCTTACATAGTGTATCTTATCATCTTCAGGTAGCATCCATGCAGCATAGACTTTACCATCAGGCTGTATAACAAATGCTGAAGCCTGCTCAAGATAAAGATCTTTTAACCAGCCCTCAACGAATATACCACCGTTTGCTGTTTTGTGAGGCTGGCCAAAAACATCAAAATTCTGGCTAAAGTCATTGTACTCGCCACCTAAAACAGATTTCAAACTGGAAACGACTTTCTGGTCATTAAAAATAGTTGAAACACTATTCAGGTTATTATACTGAGAATAAGCTGCCTGGGTATCCGATGCTGTTGCAATACCTATTGTGCCACTTGTAAAAAAAACCAGAAAAATTAAATTAATAAATAAATTCATTTTATTCACCTGAAAACTTTAAAAATTCAGCAGCTTCATTAGTATAGCGCTTGGTCAAACCGTTCGAATAATGATCCCACCAGTTATATGAAACACCGTTTTTCACCGTAGTCGTTGAACCATATATAGCCTTGTCATAATTCAATCTGGCGCTGACAAGGTCATTTTGGAATTCAGAAGAACCCATTTTTTCAACATAGTCAATAGATTTTTCAGTGAGTTGTGAAGATTTGACGATATCATCACCACTCATAGAATTGAGTATAGCCTGAGCGCCACCCACTCCTCTCATATGAGCTAATGACATAACGGCCGCTTGTTTTCCTGGATCACTAAAATTAAGCGCCCCGGCTTTTTGGGCTGTCTGGTTCATATATTTTGAAACCACTGCAAATTCTTCATCGCTACCCTGTCCATACTGTTTCCTGGCGGCAGCGATATCTTTATATGCAGGCCCAAATCCTTTTCTGAAACCATACATTTCCGGTACACCCCCCTGTTCACCACCCGCACCTTCTGACTTCATAATTGACCGGACGACACTATCATCAAGTTTCTTCGGATCACCCGCATTTGTATTTTGTTTTAACGGCGCAGCCGCCCCTTTCGCCGGGGCCGCCGCAGCCTTTGGTGCAGCGGGTGCCGCCTGCCCTTTCTGCTTCGGCGGGAACAGGTTATCTACGGCCTGACTGATGTTCTGTTTATGACTGGATCCCGGAGCACTCGTGCCCGGTTTCGCACCATCCGTATTCAGGTTCAGTTTGCCGCCAGAGGTGGTGATATGACCATCGCCCTGCACGAAAATATTGAACCCCTTGCCGACGATATTAATCTGACCATTCGCATTGAGTTCGATAGCACTCTCTCCGCATTCAAAACGAAGCTTAGTGCCCGACCCCACGACGTAAGTATCAACCACCGCATCGAGTTTGCCCTTACCGGTCAGCCGCTCTTCGCCCCCTTTCACTCCGTGGACGCGGTTAGTTTCGACACGGTAGAGCTCATTGCCGCCCGCGTAATGGCTGTGATTGTTGGCAACTGAATGGCTGGCGTCATTTTTTACATGCGTATCCATGTTCTTCTGCGCCTGAATCCACAGGTGTTCCTCACCCGTCTTATCCTCAAACCTCAGCGCGTTCGCGGTGTCCGCAGTCCCATCCTTCGACCGGCTTAGAAAGCCCATCTGCGTCGCCGCCGCCGGCAGCGCCCACGGTGGCATGCTTGCCTCGTTATACACGCGGCCAATGATCAGCGGACGGTCCGGATCGCCGTTGATGAAGTCCACCACCACTTCGTCGTTAACACGCGGGATCTGCACCCCGCCGAAGCCTTGTCCCGCCCAGGCGCTGGAGACGCGCACCCAGCAGGAGCTGGTGTCGTCGCCCTTCGCCAGCCGGTCCCAGTGAAACTTCACCTTCACCCGACCGTAGCGGTCGGTCCAGATTGACTCGCCTTTCGGCCCGACCACCTTCGCGGTCTGCGGGCCGTGCGTTTTCGGCCACGGCGTCTCCGGCGGCGTGCGGTAGGTCACCGACGACGGCAGCACTGAGAAGCTGATGTTGTGGCGGCTGTCGCCGGTGTCGCCGCTGGCGTAGGAGTTCTCGGCAAAGTCATAGGTCGCCGAGGTCACCAGGTACTCGCCGTTGTCGCTGAAGTGCGGCGCGTTGATGATCGAGAAGGTAAAGCCCGGCGCGATGCCGGTGGCCGTGCCCGACCCGCTGACGCTGTGGTGCTCCGCCTGCCATACCTCCTGACGGATGCGCGCGTAGGACTCGCCGTGGCTGTGGTCGACAAAATGGCCCGGCCAGTCGTAAACGTCCACCGAGCCCGGCACCGGCGACGCCGGGTTCTGGCGCGCCTGCAGCATCCAGGCGTTCGGCTTGCGGAAGTCGTAGTCGTCGGTGCTGTAGATGCCCGGCGTCACGCTCTCCGCCAGCGACCACTGGCTGATGCCCTCTTCCGTGACCACGCCACCCGACTGCGTGACGTGATAGGCGATGGTCTCATAGCCCGGAAACGCCTGATGCTGGTCCGGCGCGTCGCACAGCACCAGCGTATGTTTGTCCGCCTCGTGGCGGAAGAAGTAGTAAATCCCCTCCAGCTCCATCAGGCGGCTGATAAAGTCCAGGCTGCTCTCCTGATACTGCACGCAGTACTCCCACACCCGGTAGTTGCCCGCCAGGCGCGTCTCCACGTTAACCGCGTACTCCTTCAGCAGCGTCTGCACAATCTGCGGCACCGTCTGGCTCTGGAAGATGCGCAGGTTGCGGTCGCGCCGCATCGGCCACAGGTCCGGCTCGACCGTCAGCTGGTAGACTGCGTAGCGGGTGCCGCTCAGCTCCTGGCTGCGCACCGCCACGCGGGTGATTTTGCCGTTGAGGTAGCGCGGACTGAGCGCGCTCATCAGGCCATCGGTCGGCAGCGAAAAGGTCACCGGCTTGCCCAGCAGGGCGTGACGATCGATGCGCGCGTCGGTGGCCAGCAGTTCAGCGGTGAGCACAAACGGACGGGACAGCGTCTCGGTGCCCGTGAGCGTGTGGAACAGCAGGCCGTCCGCCGGCAGCTGTGCGGTAATGCGTGAGAACATGTTTTTTTCCATACAGACAGAACTGACAGTGAAGCGGGTCAGTAAATGTGGAAGGTAAAAGATTTTTTATTTAAAGCATTTTCTGATTAGAAGCAATGGATTTCAGGATGAAATTATTTATCAAAAATCCCGATTAAAAAAACGAGAAACATTTATGAACATGGTCAGCGCAATAATTTTTTAGTCAACATGTTTTTTGGATGTCAACCAGAAAACACAAGGAGAAAATTCTTTTTTGAATAATTTTAATTTATAAATAACGAACAATGCATTATTACTCAGATCAAGTTCAGCGAAATGTCTTTACAGTTTAGTGAATGTGATTAGAAACCACTTCAACTTCAATCTTTTTATTTCTAAAAAAATCCCATACCTCAGATATGGGATCTTATCATCAATCTTTCTCTTCAGGTGCTAAGTGAAACAGCTTTTCGGCCAGCGCAAGAATTCTGTCTTTATCGACTATTTTATTAACCCACTCCTGAGGAATGCCTGACAGTCCATACAATGCGCCCGCTAGCTGGCCTGCCGTCGCCGCTACACTATCAGCATCATCAGCAAGATTTGCCGCCAGCAAAATGGCATCTTTAAAATTGTCTGTATGCCAGACGGCCCATAATGCTGCCTCAAGGGTGTCGATGACATAACCAGAGGAACGGATTTGATCACGATGCTTTTCTTTATATTCACCGGCATTGATGATTAATACACGTAATGTTGATCCCATAAGATGAGGAGCAAAGCCCTCACTCTTACTGTAACCATTTAAGATGTAATGAAGCATGACATTAAAAAAGCGACAGCTATCTATAGACTCTGCGGCACAATGTGTAGCCTCACTCTGTAGCATCGCATCTCGCCAACCGTCAATAAACGATTTCCTTCTGAAAATAGCAGTAGGTGCATGGCGAATTAATGCTGCATTCCCTGCAGTTTCAGGAGAAGTATTCCCCATCCAGGTTGGTCCATGAAGGACAAACTGCTCAAGTGCATAGCGCGTTGTATTACCTATATCAAAGCATACGCCATTAGAACTATTTGTCCCATTCTTATACCAGTTGAGTAGCTTTTGTCGGAACAATGTAATATCATATTTATTGCTTTCAATATAAGTTTCAGCGAGACACAGCGCCATCGAGGTGTCATCAGTCCACTCACCGGGTTTAAGAGAGAAAGGTCCCCCGCCAACCATGTCATCAACGCGAGCTTTATCCCTTGGCATAAATTCTAGCGTTGTGCCTATAGCGTCTCCAACCGCCAACCCCATTAAAGCACCCTGACATTTATCTAATGCCTGTTCATCAGTAATTTTTTGAGGTAAAGATTTCGCCCATTCTGGCTTGAGAGCGTCCTCAGGATTAGCGCGTAAAGGTTTTTGTTCATAAGACATTCTATTCATCAACTGCCGTGACGCCTGGGGTATTAAATGAGCGTAACGTCTGGCATAAATGAAAAGCGTATCATCATCAGCCCTAAGATCAATCATAGAACCTCCTTATAAATTTACATCCTCAAAAAATTGAAAGAACACAACCAAATGAAATCAAATAAACAGGAATAGATTTTATATTACCACCGCATTTTATTTACTTACGCTCTTTTTATGCATAAATATATCAATACCCATTTAACTCTGGGGTTTTAAATATCTTTTTTTGCGCTTTTCATATTCCGGATCGTTTTGGCGAGGAAGGATAACTTTTAGCCCAGCAACTATTTGAGAGGCAATATAGTTTGCGTTAGAAAGATGTCTGGATAGCTCTGGGTCAGTTGTATCAAACTCTTTGGAAGCCAGACTCCCCCAGATTCATACTATGCAGGACACTTTTATCTTTCTCTTCACCCGTTAATACCTTTTTAAGTAAACAAGTTGTTCCAAAGCAACCTGAAAAACTGTAAACCCCAGCTTTTCCATGGCTCTTCGATTAGTGATATCAATAGCATCATTGATGTAGTCTAAAGCAGTATATTCTTCTTTCTTCATCATAAACCCAATATGCACTCTTCTTGTTTGAGAGCAAAGGCAGATCTTGAATTAAAAATCACTGGGCCAACCTTATTACAAACGGAATGTATAAAGTAAGCCAAAGACAGACCTTTTTACTCACCAAATAGAAAACCCTAAAACTATATTAATTCAAAATCCTCCTTGTTGATTTCATTTATTACGTACTGCCCTGTGCATTCCCTTATTTTTTTTGAAAGATCTTTTAACATTTCAATATCGATAGAACGGATATCAATATATGGAGTTACAATGAAAAACCTTTCGACATCAACTTTGTAATCACCTTCACTAAACATAACCTTCATTACATATGAGGTATCGTCACACTCATACAGAGTAAAATCCCAAGGATTCATTGCTATTTTATTTTTACTCATTATAATTTTTCTCCTGTTAATAAATCGGTCACGGTATAATCTCTGCCTTTAACCATTCCTTCGGTTTTTACTACAGCCTCAAGATCACCTTGTGGTAGTTTGCCACCCGGAATCCATTGCTTATTAGCTCCCCATTCATTACCAGTAGGCATTTTGGAGAGTACAACTCTGTAGGTTTAAATTCAATCAAAACAAGACTATCGTTTTTCAATTGTTCCTGTGGAATGCCTAATTTATCTGCAATCACTCCTACATCTCCTTTTGATTCAGAAATCATTTGTCCAGCGCGCTCCTTGGTTAGAACAAATTCCGTCCTCCCTGGATCAGGTTTACCAATACCATAATCTTCAAAACTTTTTCTAGTGACTATTCTAGATGCGCCATTTTCAAAGGATTTTGCATGAGAATCAATATAATCCTTAGGTAAATATGTTTCGGGGTCTGGCCTAAATGTTTTTTCGATACTTTGTATTTCGGCGATTTCTTCATCATTTAACGGAAGTTTGTTAGCATTAATATTACTACGACCACGCCAGGCATCAAACTTCATGCCCCCTTTGCCACCCAATGCCCCACCGACAAAACTGCCCACCAGCATAGACCATTTTTGTCCGTCAGAGCCTTCCCCGAACAGTCTGCCACCTACCCAATTGCCGGCGTAACCGCCGCCCATCGCGCCTGCTAACCCTAGCAGCGCAATAGCCGGAGAAGCCAGCACCGCGACGGCAGCAGTCCCTACCCCCATCATCAACCAGTTCACCCAGCCGGGGATTTCGGGATTGATGTCGTCAGTCTGAAGTTTACCTCCGCCAATAAACACATTTGCGGAACCACCAGATATCTCCGCACTGCAGGTCAAACGGTCTCCGATACGGGCGGCAGGAAAGTTATTAATAAAAACCTTATCGGAACCTTCAGCTACCCGTTGCGATGAGCCGCTGTGCTCATCGCAGTCGCCTTTGGATAAATGTGCCCGTATCGCTGCTCTGCTGTTAGTGAAAACATTCGGCGATCCGGATAACAGTTTGCCCGTGTTATGCCGCGGAGCCCAAGACATGCTTCCAAGTACTTCTCCCACCCCTCCAGCCGCACAGGCACCGGCTGCTGCTGCTGAAACCACAACCAGAGCCGCTCCACCGGTAACGACAACGGCTGCTGCACCTAATATTGCACCGCCAATGAGACCGGCGATCATCCAGCCTTTGGAAGCCGTATGCGCTATTTCGTCCTGCTCTCTGGCAGCATTGAATTTAGCCATAATTTATACATCCTTATGTCTCTGAAGAAACGCAAGGATTTGTTGTTCGCTGGCGAGATCTGCGGGTCCTTTAAATGCTTTTGCCATACCAAGAATATCTTTTAAAGATGAGTTCTTTCTATTTGGTGATGTCCATAGTGCATAGCGTAATGGGTCCCCATTATTTAAGGCGGCGATATGTAATGGGCTTCCCGCTGAATCAAAGAACAAATAACTGCCATTCAATGATCTTTTCAAATCAACATTCTGATAAAGTAATGTCACCGTTTCATATGCGGTAAGCACTTTAGTATCGTTATCAAAAGAAAAGAAAATTCCCGATGCATCAGCTGCTATCGGCACCGGCTCATGATCAGAATCGAAAGAATTAAATTTTATACTGCCAATAATCTCATGATATTGTTTAGTATAATAATCATTAAATCGCCCTGGGCATGTTCCAATATAGCAAACAATATTTTTCCCCCCGGCGTCATCATCAAGTAAAACAATCGATTGTTTTTGCCAGATCTCAGCGCCGTCATTTTCAAAATGATAAAAAAGCTCAACTGCAGGCAGATTATCTATCTCAATCAGTTGTGATGTTATGCTTACAAAAGCGGGAACAGTCACACTCATCTCATTGATAATTCTTGCGGCCACTTTTTGCACTGTATCGTCATGAAAAGCAGATGCGCGAGAAACTACGAACGTAAACTCACTCGCGTTATTTTCACTGATCGTAAAAAGATTCATTGTCCGGTCTTTAAATATATCGGGCAATTCAATTGAAGCTTCCTGAAGAGTATAGGTGGCCATTTTTATCCTTTAGTATTGTTTGTTGATGAAGAAAAGTAGTTTTCAATTTCACTTTTTATTTTATTTTTATGTCCACTACCCGGTGCAATTATTGCAGCACTTCCTCCTTCTGGATTTAAATGTAACTCACCACCCTTAGTATTAATCTCACCATTATTATCGACGGTAAGATTAAAATTTTTGCCAATGAAATTAATTGCGCCGTCTTTAGTTAACTCTATTGCGCTTAGGCCACACTCAATCCGTAAAGTATCTCCGGCTGCAATTGTGTAAGAAGCAAAAGCCTGTTCAGTACGGTTGCCGGTTGTCAGCGTCTTGCTGTTTCCCTGAGTCCCGAGAGTATGATCGCCCTCTACCCGAGTCTCGTTATTGGCACCTACCGAAACTGTCCGATTGTTCAGAACACTGTGTGACTCATCATTTTTAACATGTGTATCCATGTTCTTCTGCGCCTGAATCCACAGGTGTTCCTCACCCGCCTTATCCTCAAACCTCAGCGCGTTCGCGGTGTCCGCCGTGCCATCCTTTGACCGGCTCAAAAACCCCATCTGCGTCGCTGCCGCCGGCAGCGCCCACGGCGGCATACTCGCCTCGTTATAAACCCGGCCGATGATCAGCGGACGATCCGGATCGCCGTTGATGAAGTCCACCACCACTTCGTCGTTGACCCTGGGGATCTGCACCCCGCCAAATCCCTGACCGGCCCAGGCGCTGGAGACGCGAACCCAGCAGGAGCTGGTGTCGTCGCCCTTCGCCAGCCGGTCCCAGTGAAACTTCACCTTTACCCGGCCGTAGCGGTCGGTCCAGATCGACTCGCCTTTGGGTCCCACCACCTTCGCCGTCTGCGGGCCGTGCGTTTTCGGCCACGGCGTCTCCGGCGGCGTGCGGTAGGTCACCGACGACGGCAGCACCGTGAAGTGGATGTTGTGACGGCTGTCGCCGGTGTCGCCGCTGGCGTAGGAATTTTCAGCGAAGTCATAGGTCGCCGAGGTCACCAGATACTCGCCGTTGTCGCTGAAGTGCGGCGCGTTGATGATGGAGAAGGTAAAGCCCGGCGCGATGCCGGTGGCCGTGCCCGACCCGCTGACGCTGTGGTGCTCGGCCTGCCACACCTCCTGACGGATGCGCGCGTAGGACTCGCCGTGGCTGTGGTCGACAAAATGGCCCGGCCAGTCGTAAACGTCCACCGAGCCCGGCACCGGCGACGCCGGGTTCTGGCGCGCCTGCAGCATCCAGGCGTTCGGCTTGCGGAAGTCGTAGTCGTCGGTGCTGTAGATGCCCGGCGTCACGCTCTCCGCCAGTGACCACTGGCTGATGCCCTCTTCCGTAACCACCCCGCCCGACGGGGTGACGTGATAGGCAATGGTCTCATAGCCCGGAAACGCCTGATGCTGATCAGTGCCGGTCAGCTCGCGTGGCAGACCTGACACGTCGTTGTGGTACCAGTTAACCTGAGCGTCATGCTCCGTCTCGCCCTGCTGCAGACTGATCTGCGCCAGGGGAGCAAAGCCATCATCCTCGTAAATCCAGAGGTGCTGGCGCGAGCCTCTCACCTCACTCAGCAGGCGATTGCCTTCCCAGATAAAGCGCGTGATACCAAAAGCATCGCGTTTCCAGCTTCGACGTCCAAACGCATCATAGCCGTAGGTGGTTCGCTGCTCGCTTCCGTTTCGGATGCTCACCGATTCGGTCAGCTGATGTTCAGCGTTCCAGATAAACTGCTGGTCTGTGTGGCGGCCACTCTGTTTGCGCGTCACATTACCAAAACCGTCATAGGTCCAGCGTTTATCTTCATAAACCCTGAGTCGGTTATACTGCAGGGGCTGCGCCTGGGCCTCGCTCAGCAGATTGTGCGCCGGGTCAAAGGCAAAATACTCATCACGCGCTCGTGTTAATACATCCGCAAATTAGCGCTATCCAATGGCTTACCGAAAGACGGTAGAGAAACGTTGCTGGCTCTGTTTTTAGAGGCCCGGCGTTAGGGAAATACATAGCCAGTATCTATATTCATAGCCTGTTTCCCATCTTAATTTAATTAGCCAGCCAAGTTTCACAATGAACTTTTAAAGACGGCTGTCTGCTGATGATACCCGAAGATCGAAGCGTGGCCAGTTTGCACGAGGAAGTGGCCCGCTTTGTCCAGCAGAAGCGGGACGCCAGACAAACCCGGCAGCAGATTAAGCCGTTGCAGGCCTAGGTCAGCAGCTGACGGTAAAAAGCCGGAAGGATCAGATCGCTTTCGGCTTTTTAAACTTTACTCTCCATCGTATTCAATCGTAGCTTCAAGAGCGCTTCTTAACCAGTCCCAGAAGCTGTCAATTTCCTGGACATTTTCATAACCTTCTTTGGCGAAGTCATGAATAATGATAACCTTTCCTGGCTTATTCACTTCCCAACAAGCAACATCATCGTTATCCTCTCTTCTTGCAAAAGGTATTAATTCACGTGATGGATAACGGCTTTTTATTCCATTAAAGCGAATTCTCAGCCTCTCGCCCTGAAGAATGAGCCACGGATCAAAATCCAGTAAGCCTTGTGATACTATTCTTTTGAATTCATCAGGATAATAAAATCCCGCTGGTAATTCTTTTTCAATTAGAAGCTGTTCCATATTAGTCCAATGACCCTATTATATTTGACCCGTTAGGATAACCATTTTTATATTTAGAAGCTTGCTTACCAATTCGTAATTGTATTGCATCTTCCCAGGAAGAAGGCGTTCCTTTTTTAGTAGTAAAACGTTCAATAAATTCATTTGGCAAAGATGATGAACCATCATGAATTCTTGCTTTGACATTTATCCCTGCTCTGGATGCTGCCAGTACTCTGGTATTATCAATAGTTGTTAATTTTCCATCGCTCATTCTAACAACATCAATCGGGTCTCCAGCCCACCCATTCTTTCTCATACTATGAGTTAAATCAGCAGCACCATTTACAGAACTTTGACTAAAACGAATCGTTTTGGGATCTAACTCAACAGCTTCGGGTTTACATTTCGCCCGATTCAACCCCAGCGGATCCACCCAACTCAGCGGATTCGGCGCATACTGATAAAGGTTAACCCCACCAGCAAGCCCTATTGGATCCTGGCTCACAAACCTGCCCGCGTCCGGATCATAATAGCGAAAGCGGTTATAGTGCAAACCTGTTTCCGCATCGAAATACTGACCCTGATAGCGCAGCGGCTGATAAACCGGCTCTGCATTCTCCGCAGCGGCCTGCTCTGCGCGCAGCGTATTACCCCAGGCACGATAGACGGCACGCCAGACCACACTGCCATCAGTGCCGGTCAGCTCGCGTGGCAGACCTGACACGTCGTTGTGATACCAGTTAACCTGAGCGTCATGCTCCGTCTCGCCCTGCTGCAGACTTAGCTGCGCCAGCGGAGCAAAGCCATCATCCTCGTAAATCCAGAGGTGCTGGCGCGAGCCTCTCACCTCACTCAGCAGGCGATTGCCTTCCCAGATAAAGCGCGTGATACCAAAAGCATCGCGTTTCCAGCTTCGACGTCCAAACGCATCATAGCCGTAGGTGGTTCGCTGCTCGCTTCCATTTCGGATGCTCACCGATTCGGTCAGCTGATGTTCAGCGTTCCAGATAAACTGCTGGTCTGTATGGCGACCACTCTGTTTGCGCGTCACATTACCAAAACCGTCATAGGTCCAGCGTTTATCTTCATAAACCCTGAGTCGGTTATCCTGGTGTCACGATGCTGCTGATCCTCAACGATCGCAGCATGGCCTCGTTGCATGAGGAAGTGGCCCGCTACGTTCAGAAGAAACGGGACATATTACCGGGAAGTCGCTGACTGAGATGAGATTTGAGGTCGGTCAAAAGGAAACCATGAAGGTTGAATAGGGGTGACTGATTCTGACAGCAGACAGCTAAAATTAAAAAGACAGAAGGATCGTTAAGATCGCTTCCGTTTTATTATTCATTCTCAATTTCGTTTATCCAGTGGCGAAGATCATCATCCGTATATAAAAAATCCCGATCTGAAGAAGGTAAATCCACAGCTCCTAGCAATTTTAAGTATTTTAAAATAATGGGATCTTCTAATCTTAATGAGTCATCATCAAAAATATTAAATGCCCATTCAGACACATCATCTCTCTTAGCATTACCTGCCAATATATCTGATATTTTATCAATTATATCAATACGTTGAATTTTAATATCCAAAAATCACCTCCTTCCTTTATAATTGCCATCAATATCAAATATATGATGATTCTTCTCATGAGTAACAGGTTTTGGAGCCACACTTCTTATATTTTCAGCATGGTCTACCGTTTCATACCATGTACGTTTATTACCTGTAGAAGGATCCCATTCTCTGACCAACCTAGCACCTTTCATCTCACCTGGGTTTCGAGATGGTTTTATGTCGTCATAAAAACGATAACGACCATTCTGTAATTTTTTTACGCCCCCAGCACCATATTTTTCATGTTGGGTATAATAATCTTTAAGCTTCTGATAGTCCGCTGCATTGTGAGCACTATTATCTTTCCCTGCCGAACATTTAGTGAGACCCAACGGGTCAATCCAACTCAGCGGATTCGGCGCATACTGATAAAGGTTAACCCCACCAGCAAGCCCTATCGGATCCTGGCTCACAAACCTGCCCGCATCCGGATCATAATAGCGAAAGCGGTTATAGTGCAAACCTGTTTCCGCATCGAAATACTGACCCTGATAGCGCAGTGGCTGATAAACCGGCTCTGCATTCTCCGCAGCGGCCTGCTCTGTGCGCAGCGTATTACCCCAGGCACGATAGACGGCACGCCAGACCACACTGCCATCAGCACCGGTCAGCTCTCGTGGCAGACCAGACACATCGTTGTGGTACCAGTTAACCTGAGCGTCATGCTCCGTCTCGCCCTGCTGCAGACTGATCTGCGCCAGGGGAGCAAAGCCATCATCCTCGTAAATCCAGAGGTGCTGGCGCGAGCCTCTCACCTCACTCAGCAGGCGATTGCCTTCCCAGATAAAGCGCGTGATACCAAAAGCATCGCGTTTCCAGCTTCGACGTCCAAACGCATCATAGCCGTAGGTGGTTCGCTGCTCGCTTCCGTTTCGGATGCTCACCGATTCGGTCAGCTGATGTTCAGCGTTCCAGATAAACTGCTGGTCTGTGTGGCGGCCACTCTGTTTGCGCGTCACATTACCAAAGCCGTCATAGGTCCAGCGTTTATCTTCATAAACCCCGAGTCGGTTATCCTGCAGGGGCTGCGCCTGCGAATCACTCAGCAGATTGTGCGCAGGATCAAAGGCGAAATGCTCATCACGTGCCCGCGTCATCCGTCCCAGCGCGTCATATTCGTAACGATAATCGCCCATGTATTTATCCGTCATCTGCGTCAGCTGTCCATCGTGCCGCCAGACATACTCGCGTACCACCGCTGACTGCGCGCCACGGCCCGCATGCTGGCTTATCAGCCTTCCCATCTCGTCGTGCAGATATTCACTGGTGATTGCGCCCTGGGTGCGTCGCACTTCCCGGTGCAGGACGTCACGTTCGCTTTCGCTGATGACCCGGTTACCAAAATTAACCTGGACCCGATGCCCGCTGCCGTAATAAAACTGCTTCAGTTCCCGGCCATCCGGCAAGGTGGTGTGCGTCCGGTTACCCAGCTCATCATAGCTGTGGCGCAGTTCGTAACGGTGACCCCGAACCAGCGTCCGCTCAGCGAGTAACTGCCCGGCATCGTCCCATTCCAGCTCAGAGCGACCGCCGTGATTGACACCTGCAGTCAGGCGTCCCAGCGCATCGTAACGATAGCGGGTACGTTGCCATGTGGCATCTCCACCGCGCGACACCAGCTTTTCCAGCAATCGCCCGGCGGGATCCCGTTGATAGTGCGAGTGAATTACCTGCCCGCTGCCATCGCCTTCTTCAATACGAGCCAGCGGCCAGCCACTGTCATCATATTCATAACGCGTTTTACAACCATCAAACCCGCGCTCCTCCACCCGGTTATCCCGGGCATCGTAGCGAAAGGTATATCGCGCACCGTTCTCATTAATCAGTGCGGTCAGGCGACGGGCCAGATCGTATTCGTAGCCAATGCTGTGGCCGAGTGCATCAGTGCGTGATAGCGGCAAGCCATCAGCAGCCAGCGTCCAGCGCGTAACCTGCCCCAGAGGATCCTGCCAGGCAATCAGACGTTTCCAGCGGTCAAACTCAAAGCTTTCCGTTCCACCATCGGCATGCACAATACGCTGGGGCAGGCCATTCCATCGGTTATAGAACCGGGTATGATTTCCTGCCGCATCCGTCTGCTGCTTCATCCAGCCATATTTGTCATAGTCAAATGTCGATGTGCGCCCTGAGCAATCGGTATGACTGATAAGAAAGTTGGCCTGGTTCCAGCATAACGTTTGTACGCCCGCCGCAGCATCACGTACCCTGACCAGATTGCCACGGTCATCATGGTTGTATTCTGTAATGCGTCCTATCTCATCCGAAAAACGGATTAAGTTTCCTGCTGTGTCGTAGATAAATTCACGCGTGCCGCCCAGCATGTTGGTGACACGAACCGGCGTGTTCCAGCGCTCGTGATAGTCAAAACGTGTTGTCTGACCGTCTGGCTCAATGATGGCCGTACAGTTGCCTCGTTCATCATAGCGGTAACGCATTATCCGACCGCTCTGGTCGGTGAGCTGTGTCATCTGACCGCGGGCATTACGTCTGATACGAATATGCCCTTCCATCGCATCCTGATAGCCAATCAGTTCCTTGTTGTCGTCAAAGTCATAGCGTGTCACGCGTCCCAGTGCATCAGTGACCGTTGTGGTCTGACTGCCATATTCAAAACGCCATTCCCCGCCGAGGCTGTCGCGATGTGCCAGTACCTTTCCTTCGGGAGCATAGGTGTCATAGTGATAAAAACACTCCATTTCCCCCGCGCGGCGATGCGCCACCATAATATGGTTACGGTACCGGAATTCACGCAGCACCTCGTTGAGCTCATTGCGCACGGTAATCAGGTCGCCCTGAGGTGAATAATCGTAGCGGCACAGAATTTCGGCATTCAGAGGATCAGACGGATAACAGACACTGACGCTGGTGATGCGGAAAAAAGCGCTGCCCATGTCCGATTCAAACTGAGAGAAGTTGATATTAAAACGACGCCCGGCGCTGTCTTCAATCTGCACCGGCAGATGCAGGATGTTGTAACGAATAATAAGGCGGTTGCCGTGACGGTCGCTGATGGCGGATAGCAGCCAGCGGTCAGATTCAGCTTTGTGTGTAAAGTGCCAGTGCTGACTTTTATCTGCGTCTGAAATGCAGAATTCCTCTGCCTGTGGCTGCGAGATATAGAGCTGTTCGTAACGATGAAGTTGAGGCTGGCGGCCCGCTTCAGGATAAGGAAACTCTATTTCGCGCCCCTGCTCATCGATCAATATCAGCAGATGATTTTTCTTACGCACTTCCTGTGAGATGGGCAGTGACCAGCCCTGTCCCAGCCAGCCATTGCCGATTTCATCGGAAAAATAGTAGCGTTGCCAGTTAAGGGGGACCGAGGCTGGAAAAGAGAAATCATTGTCTTCAGGGCCGAACAGCAGTTTGATCCCCAGTACAGGGTTAACCGGACTACCAATCGCCATATCGACCTGCGGCAGAGGCCTTGCCGGAATTTTGCATGGCTCAGTCTTTTTCTGAGCATGTCCTTTGTCACTGCCTCCCTTTTCACTGCCCGCTTTCTTAGCGCTGATAACTTCATCAGCTTCTTTTTTGGTGGCTTTAGCTTCAGCTTGAGCGGCGGTTGTTTCAGCCTTGACGGCTGCTTTTTCTGCCAGTTCTGCACCTTCTTTTGCAATACCTTTGCCCACTTTCGCGGCTTCTACTGCTTTGCCAGCCTTTGCTGCCAGCTTACCGGCTTTAAATGCCGCCCCACCACCGGGTACAAAGTTAGCTGCCGCCGAAGCAGCTGAAAGTGCTGCGTTACCATAATCGCCTTCTGCGGTGTAAATGGCCGCGTTCGCGCCGTCAGCCACCGTGCCGACAATCGGAACTGCGCCTAACACGTCCAGACCGGTATGGACCCAGTCGCCATAACTGCTCCACCAGCTTTTCTTTTTCGGCGGGTTGGCACTGCCCGCCGCCACATGGCCTTGTGGCGCAGGCGCATATTGTAATTTACCAATCGTATTTCCGGTTGCCATTGGAGCTCCGTGCCATAAAATATACAGGTTAAAGAAGGATTTTTTATATTAAGCGTGCTTATTCAGATAAGGTATGCGATGCAGTTCAGGTAAATAGTTTCACCAGTTGCCGCTTAATGATTTATTCATTGCGGTGAGAAGCGGTGAGAAAAAAGATAAAGCAGCCAGATATTGCCAAAAGGGTTTTTATACAAAATCAATGAGTGAGATCGTAACATACAAGCATGTAATAATTAAAATTCCAGAGCAATCATCATAATACCCACATTATTCAGGTGCGAGGATTGATACCAGTACCGCACCATCTCGCTATCATGCCAGAAAGTGAATAATTCAGGGTTTATCACTATGCATCTGACACGCCAGCCAGCACTTCTTAGCGCCTGTTAAATCACGAGCAGAGCGGTTTAAGCAGGCCGTTATGCAATCTGAACCTGTCACTTATTATAACCATGCCAGGTTCATCAGTCTGAATTAATCGCACGCTCAGGCATCCATCAGAAGCTGATTTTAAATTTGGCCCAAATACCTGTTAATTTTTGTGGGTTAATTTTTTTATATCTTCCAGCTTATCGATTGCCATCTTATTATCTTTATTGGTATTACTGATGATTTTATCCAAAAACTGATTAAAAGTTACATTATTAACATCAGTAATATTTGCATCTGCGCCATGATTGAGAAGGTATTCAACCTGATCATATTGTTGACCATACAGACCTTGGAAAATTGCCGTTTGACCTAAGCTATCTTTTGCATTGACATCAGTACCAATCTCTACAAGATATTTCAGAGTCGGGAAGGATCTTTCATTGGTTGCATAAAATATTATCGGCGTGCTTTCAAATCTCGCATTTTTATCCATCCCGCCTTTAATTAAGGCTTTAAGAAACACAGGGTCTGCGTATCCTGCTGTATTAGTTGCCACAGATCCCATGTCGACAACGTATTGAAGAGGATTAGCGCCATGTTTTACTAAAACACTCAATATATTTATTCTGTTAACTTCCTTTTTTGATGCCTCACTCAGGGCATAATACAAAAGCGTTAAATCCTTCTCGCCAGGCTTATTAAGATCGGTTTGCGTTGATAATTTTTCCACCTCATCAACGTTGCCCTCTTCAATTGCCTGCGCCAGCTGGAGCTGGCTTCCTGAAAAATAATCTTCGGGATGAATTTTCTTCATATCACAAGCCTGTAAAGTTAAAAACGCAAATAAAAAAGGCAAAAAAATCATCTTTCTTAGAATGTTCAAATTTTTCCTCCTGTAATCGTTGCTATATCGTGGCTCTTTTCTAACTCCAGACAATGTATCACCTGCTCCATGCCGTGCAACGTGACAGGATTGCCCTCTCCGCCGGATAGATTGTGCCTGATACCTACAGAGTCAGGCGCCTTTCCTGCAATATACGCCTTCAATGCAGTCAGCCCAGACCCATACTTCATTCCAAACTCCAGCAACCTTCCAGGACTATTCTCCTGAACATCAGTCAGTATCTCTCCTTTCACTCTGAATGCATCGATATTCTTTGCATCCCCGGAACCTGGTGAACCGGAATATCGTGAGACGGTATTCTGGTTTAATCCTGCAGCATTAAATGTCCATCCTTTAACCTTTCCCGCTTCTGACGCAGAAGATGCTAACCCACCGCCTAGAGAGTGCCCTACAACATCAACATTATCCGCTGTAGATAAACGCGAGCCGATCTTAACCGCCTGACCATAATAGCCCGTTTCTTTGTCAACTCCCTGATTGAAATTCGCCTTCCAGTCTTCAATCTCACTCTGCCTTGTACCTCGGAAAACAACAGATGTTTTCATATCATCACCAAATACAGCCGGATCCGGCGCATAAACTCTGGCTCTGAACCCCGGAGACCCGTCAGCAATAAGATTTTCAGGTTTCAAATTGATTTTACCTAATGCCTCTGAATCATTACTTATATCAATCCATCCTTCAGGCATACCGGGGGTTGGTTCCGATGGCTCTCCTCCATCATAAATCACTGAGGCCAGACGGGCTTTTTCAACGGCGGTGTTATCCAGTTCGAGACGATTTGCTGCAGCCTGCACATCCTTGTCACCACTGCTCTTTCCTAATTCAATCAGATGCTTACGATATTTCCATCGTTGACTTTTGGACATTCCGAGCATGCCTGGCAAGAAACTGCCATTCATGAAAAACATATCCTGAACTCTGATAATTTTGAAACCGCCTATGTTGGTATCAGGACTATGTTCAATCGGCCAACAATTTCCCTCTACCGTTCCGCTGGTAACACCCTTGTTCGTTCCTGCTGCATCTCCAATCGTTTTGGGCACAAAACTTTGATTGAATACAAAGGCAGGATGACCATTAAATTTGACAGAATTAATTGTGGATGCAGATGAGTCAAGCGTGGTCTGTACGGGATAGGGAACCGGAGATTGCGATCCCGGCGTAAAACAAAGATCAGGTGCCATACCAACGACTTTGTATGCACCATCTTTACGGGCAGCATAGTTTTCAGCCATTCGTTTTCACCTGCTGTAATTTCGCCAACAGGCTTGGTGGTAACGGCACAAACTTCTGTGCAGCAGAATGACTATTAAGGCGTGCGGCAAGCTCAAGCTGCTGCTGGCGTTGTTCCGCTTTGATGAAACGCAGTTCGGTCATGACCGGCTCCATAAGCTCCGAAATTACAGTACGATAGCTACAATGTACTTTTCGCTCATTCAGGTCGATAACCAGCGTATCAAGGACCATATCTTTTGCCACTCCAGCCCCTTTCTCCGTGGTAATAAAGACAAAAAGTGACTCCACGGGTACCTGCAAATGAATTTGCTGATTCTCAATCTCACGGGATGAAATAAAATAACGCAGCGTTACAGGTACACTTTTGAGGGGTTCCGGTAAGGGAAATTGCATTAAAGGATGCGCGCCATTCCAGTAAGCAAAGTCAAAATCCTGCGGCAGCAAAGGATGACGGTCTTTTCGCCATTTTTCATCGTAGCGTCCTGCCAGTTCAATCCTTCCTTGCCAGCCCCGACCAAAAAAGCCAAAACCCGCAGGTGATGACTGTTGATCAATTTTTTGTACTGGCTGTGTTGGCCACTCGATCTGTGGGGCTGTCAGGCGCTGGGCTTTCAGGTTTTTCAGTACTTCGGGAGGATACCATCCCATCCCAACACTGTTTACCGGGGAGGCAATAATTTTTTCACCTTCTGAAGAGTAGAATCCTCCCGCGGCGTATTCATATCGAAGATCCAGCGATGTTATCGGTTGAGATTCACTTAGCTGCCAGGTCGCAATCATCTTTCGCCATTCACGCGGCCCATTAATTTTAATGAGACGGGTAAAATCCCCTAACTGAACGCCAGCGGTAAAACTTTTTACCGGCTTATCTTCAGGTGCCCAGGCCGTCGCATTAATGACCACATCCATACGTGGTTTATAGGGGGCCAAATCGCTTTCAAATCGGACACTACTCCGGCCCTGCTCAGCGAAATAGCTGTCCTGCTCAACCAACTCACCCTGATCCTCACAGAAAACCAGTTCGCCACTTTTTATATCCAGATCATAGCTAAGACGGGCAACGACTGTTGAAAAGCCGTGGTCGTGTTGATCTAAGGAATCAAAGAGTAATGCAGGAAAGGCTGTTAAATTGGCAAAGTTTTCCATAATCAGTTGATGTCTATCTGTGTTCCGTCGATATCAATCACCTTCTCACCAACCAGCTTGATTTTATTCGCGCTGATGGTGATGGTGCCATTCTGCTCAAGCACAATCATCGATTCGCCACATACCAGGGTGATTTTGTCTTCAGCACTGAACTCTGCATTTGTTCCGGCAGAAAGTGCGATATCCCGCCCGGCATTGAGCGAATATTTCATAGCGACATTGTGCATCTGCATTGCGCCGACATTAGTCATCCAGCCAGCGCCGACATTGAGCACATAGGCGGCTCCGATGTTCGTGTTCTGCGCCAGGCCGACATTGAGCATTGACGCCAGAGCAATCGTTTCAGTTTTCGCCTGATCCACTTTCAGTGTCTGATTGCCATTTATCGTTACCGACTGATTCTGCCCAATCCGCACTTTCTCATTCTGATCGACCGTTTCGGTGCGATTGCTGTGCACGGTGATGGTTTCATTACCATCCACCGTCTCAGTACGGTTCTGATGAACGGTAATGGTTTCATTCTGATCGACTGTTTCAGTACGGTTTTTCTTCACCTCGGTGGTTTCATTGCCGCCGATGGTTTTGGTCCGGTTGCTGCCAACACTGTGGGTTTCATTGTTTTCCACCTCCGTGTCCATGTTCTTTTCCGCATGCAGCCAGACCTGTTCCTCACCCGCCTTATCCTCAAACCTCAGCGCGTTCGCGGTGTCCGCCGTGCCATCCTTCGACCGGCTCAAAAAGCCCATCTGCGTCGCTGCCGCCGGTAGCGCCCACGGCGGCATGCTCGCCTCGTTGTAGACGCGGCCGATGATCAGCGGACGATCCGGGTCGCCGTTGATGAAGTCCACCACCACTTCGTCGTTAACACGCGGGATCTGCACCCCGCCGAACCCCTGACCGGCCCAGGCGCTGGAGACGCGCACCCAGCAGGAGCTGGTGTCGTCGCCCTTCGCCAGCCGGTCCCAGTGAAACTTCACCTTTACCCGGCCGTAGCGGTCGGTCCAGATCGATTCGCCTTTGGGTCCCACCACCTTCGCCGTCTGCGGGCCGTGCGTTTTCGGCCACGGCGTCTCCGGCGGCGTGCGGTAGGTCACCGACGACGGCAGCACCGTGAAATGGATGTTGTGGCGACTGTCGCCGGTATCGCCGCTGGCGTAACTGTTCTCGGCAAAGTCATAGGTCGCCGAGGTCACCAGGTACTCGCCGTTGTCGCTGAAGTGCGGCGAGTTGATGATGGAGAAGGTAAAGCCCGGCGCGATGCCGGTGGCCGTGCCCGACCCGCTGACGCTGTGGTGCTCCGCCTGCCATACCTCCTGACGGATGCGCGCGTAGGACTCGCCGTGGCTGTGGTCGACAAAATGGCCCGGCCAGTCGTAAACATCCACCGAGCCCGGCACCGGCGACGCCGGGTTCTGGCGCGCCTGCAGCATCCAGGCGTTCGGCTTGCGGAAGTCGTAGTCGTCGGTGCTGTAGATGCCCGGCGTCACGCTCTCCGCCAGTGACCACTGGCTGATGCCCTCTTCCGTAACCACCCCGCCCGACGGGGTGACGTGATAGGCAATGGTCTCATAGCCCGGAAACGCCTGATGCTGGTCCGGCGCGTCGCACAGCACCAGCGTGTGTTTGTCCGCCTCGTGGCGGAAGAAGTAGTAAATCCCCTCCAGCTCCATCAGGCGGCTGATGAAGTCCAGGCTGCTCTCCTGATACTGCACGCAGTACTCCCACACCCGGTAGCTGCCCGCCAGGCGCGTTTCCACATTGACCCCGTACTCCTTCAGCAGCGTCTGCACAATCTGCGGCACCGTCTGGCTCTGGAAGATGCGCAGATTGCGGTCCCGCTTCATCGGCCACAGGTCCGGCTCGACCGTCAGCTGGTAGACCGCGTAGCGGGTGCCGCTCAGCTCCTGGCTGCGCACCGCCACCCGGGTGATTTTGCCGTTGAGGTAGCGCGGACTGAGCGCGCTCATCAGGCCATCGGTCGGCAGCGTAAAGGTCACCGGCTTGCCCAGCAGGGCGTGGCGGTCAATGCGCGCGTCGGTGGCCAGCAGTTCGGCGGTGAGCACAAACGGGCGGGACAGCGTCTCGGTGCCCGTGAGCGTGTGGAACAGCAGGCCGTCCGCCGGCAGCTGTGCAGTAATGCGTGAGAACATAAGTAATCCCTGACTATTAACTGTGTGGATCGAGCAACCAGACGCCTTCTTCGCTGATGTTCAGCGTCTGCTGGCGGGTGCCACTCTGGCCGCTGATGGCAAAGGTGTAGTTACCCGGTGCCAGCTGCAGCGTGGCGAAGCCATTCACCGCCGGGACCAGCGCCTGCGGCTGACCGTTCACCTGAACGCGTTCACCCTGCTGCAGACGGATATAGACCTGAGCAACCGGCGCGGGTGGTGGTGCCGGTTGTGGATCAGGGTCACGCGCGGCGGTCTGCGCGGGCTCAGAAGTCTGAGCCGGGGCACTGGCAACCGTATCCGGCGGGGTCTCAACCTGCGTCGGTGGCGCAGCCACCGGCTGGTTAACCGGCGCGACGGTGACGGCAGGCGTGCTGTTTTGCGCGGTCTCAGCCAGCGCCGTCTGGTCATCACCACGCGACATCAGCATACCGGCGCACAGGCCGACCAGCACACCCGCGGCCACCAGGCCCGGTAGCGCAAAGCGGTGTCCCAGCAGCGTTTTCAACGGCGAGGCGGGCGGGATGATCGCCTCCTCTTCAATCGGCACCAGCATGGTGCCCGGCCCGCTCATTTTTGCGCTGAGCAGCGGTTCAGGCTCGCGTTCCGGCAGCGCCATCAGCACCGCAAAATCATCAATGCTCTGCGGACGATCTTCCGGTTTCAGCGCCAGCGCGCGATCGACAGCGCTAAGCAGCGCGGTGGAGTAGCCCGCCAGACGACGCTGCACCAGCGGCTGGTAGTTATCTTCGATGCTGCGCACTACGCTCACCGGCGGTGGCGCACCGGTAATCAGCGTATGCAGCACCGCGCCCAGCGCGTAGATATCAGTCCATGCGCCCTGCTCGCTCTCATCGTTATCGCTGTACTGCTCAATCGGCGCATAGCCGGGACGCAGCATGGTCTCGCTCTCATCCGACAGGTTGCCGATGGTTTTACGGGCCGACCCGAAGTCCAGCAGGATCGGCTCGCCGCTACTCTGGATCTGGATGTTATCCAGCGAGATATCGCGATGCAGATAGCCCGCTTCATGGATGGTTTTAATCGCCCCCAGCAGCGGCGGCAGCATGCGACGGATCCACGCCTCATTCACCGACTGCGGATGACGTTCGCGGAAGTTCGAGAGCGTGGTGCCGCTGTAGAACACCGTGCCCATGTAGGCGGTGTCGTTCTGCACCCAGAAACGCAGCACGTGCAGCAGGTTCGGATGGTTAAAGCGCGCCAGCAGCCGCGCCTCCTGGATAAAGCTGTTCAGTCCGGCGTGAAAGGTTTTGCTGAAGCGCTCACTGCGCAGCACCAGATTGAGGTCATCGCTGCGCACCGCCAGCGAAGCGGGCATAAACTCTTTGATGGCGATATCGCGCTCAAGCTGGTGATCCCAGGCGCGATAGACGATGCCAAAGCCGCCACCGCCGATGACCTCTTTGATTTCAAACTCATTGAAGCGGTAACCCAGCGGCAGGGCGTTGGGGACATTCAGGGGTTGATCATGTTCCGACATATTCGAAAACTCTCTGATGACTGGGCTTTAAACAGCGAACTGGCAGACAAATTCGCCCTGCTCACAACGCACCTCAACGCGGCGATAGCGTTCATCGCGGGCATGGGCGCTCAGCAGTATCTGGCTCATCTGCGGCAACAGCGTGTTGGTAAGGATGGCATCGACCATGCGACCGCCCGACTCGACTTCGGTGCAACGCTGGACGATCTGGCTCACTACCGACTCGTCGATCTGCGCCTCAATGCCGTGGTTGTCGGCCAGACGACGCACAATGCGCGCCAGCTGCAGTCGCACAATCTCCGCCAGCATTTCATCGCTGAGCGGGTAATACGGCACCACCAGCAGACGGCCCAGCAGCGCAGGCGGGAACACCTCCAGCAGCGGCTTACGCAGCGCGGTGCTCAGGGCATCGGGATCGGGCATCAGCTCAGGATCGGCGCACATCGCGCTGATTAACTGCGTACCGACGTTTGAGGTCAGAATGATGATGGTGTTGCGGAAATCGATGTGGCGGCCTTCGCCATCCTCCATCCAGCCTTTGTCAAACACCTGGAAGAACAGCTCATGCACATCCGGATGGGCTTTCTCAATCTCATCCAGCAGCACCACGCTATAGGGACGACGGCGAACGGCTTCGGTCAGCACGCCACCTTCGCCGTAGCCGACGTAGCCCGGCGGTGCGCCTTTCAGCGTCGAGACGGTGTGCGCCTCCTGAAACTCGCTCATGTTGATGGTGATGATGTTCTGCTCGCCGCCATACAGTGACTCGGCCAGCGCCAGCGCGGTCTCAGTTTTGCCGACGCCGGAAGGCCCGCACAGCATAAAGACGCCCGCCGGTTTGTTGGGGTTATCGAGACGAGCGCGCGTGGTGCGAACCCGTTTCGCGATCAGCTCCAGGCCGTGACGCTGGCCGATAACGCGCTGGTTCAGAGTGTCAGCCAGGTTCAGCACGGCGTCGATCTCATTCTTCACCATCCGGCCCAGCGGAATACCGGTCCAGTCAGAGACCACGGCGGCGACCACGCCCGCATCGACGGCGGCAAAGAGCAGCGGCGTGTCGCCCTGCAGCGCAGTGAGTTGCTGCTGCGTTGCATCACGCTGTTCACGCAGCGCCGCATCCTCTTCGGTCACACAGCGGGCGCGCAGCGCAATCAGCGTCTCGACCAGTTCGCGCTCCTGCAGCCAGCGCTGTTGCAGCGCATCGCGTTCGGCTTCCAGCCCCGTTCGCTCTGCGGTAATCGCCTGCTGTCGGGTCACATCGCCCAGACCCACCCGGATTTCGCGGTCAATGATCTCCGCTTCAATCTCCAGCGCGGCCAGACGGTGCAGGCAATCTTCCAGCGCCGCGGGCTGCGCACCCTGGCTGACCGCCACGCGGGCGCAGGCGGTATCCAGCAGCGCCACGGCTTTGTCCGGCAGCTGGCGCGCCGGAATGTAGCGATGCGACAGTTTCACCGCCGCACTGACCGCATCATCCAGCAGCAGCACCCGATGATGTTTCTCCAGCGCGCTGACGGTGCTGCGCAGCATCAGAATCGCTTTGGCTTCATCCGGCTCCTGCACCTGCACGGTCTGGAAGCGACGGGTCAGCGCCGGATCTTTCTCGATGTACTTTTTGTATTCGGCCCAGGTGGTCGCGCCGATGGTGCGCAGCTGGCCGCGCGCCAGCGCCGGTTTCAGCAGGTTGGCGGCATCGCCTGTGCCCTGCTGACCACCTGCGCCGACCAGGGTGTGGATCTCATCCACAAACAGCACAATCGGCGTCGGGCTGGACTGCACCTCATTGATCAGCGCCTGCAGTCGCGCTTCAAACTCCCCTTTCATCCCGGCACCCGCCTGCAGCAGGCCGATATCCAGCAGCCAGAGCTGCACATCGCGCAGCGGCGCAGGGACATCGCCCGCCGCGATACGCAGCGCAAGGCCCTCGACCACCGCGGTTTTGCCGACGCCCGCTTCACCGGTCAGCAGCGGGTTGTTCTGGCGACGACGCATCAGGATATCGACCATCTGGCGGATCTCATCGTCACGCCCGGTCACTGGATCGATGCGGCCTTCACGCGCGCGCGCAGTGAGGTCCTGCCCGTACTGCTCCAGCGTGCTGCTACCGGCCGCAGGGGGTGCGCCAGCGGCATCCGCCGGTGCGCTCAGCGCCTGCTGGGCTTCTTTGCTGTTGCTAAGCAGCGTGTCGAACTCCGCCAGCAGCGCATCGGCGTTGACGCGGCTGAACTGGCCGGAGATGCCCTTCAGCACGCTGGCCAGGTTGAAGGTTTTCAGCATGCCGATCAGCAGATGGCCGCCGCGAATGCGGGTCGCACCATATTTGAGCGAGGCGTAAACCCACGCCCGCTCGACGGCGCTGTCGATATGCTCAGAGAGGTCGGAGACCGCACTGGCACCGCGCGGCAGGCGATCCAGCGCGGCAACGATGTCCTGAGTCAGGGCCTTTTCATCCAGTGAAAAATGTGTGATGACCTGCTGTAAGTCGCCATCCTGCTGCTGCATCAGCTGATGCAGCCAGTGCACCAGCTCGACATAGGGATTGCCGCGCAGTTTGCAAAAGGCGGTGGCGCTTTCCAGCGAGGTAAATAACAGCGTATCCAGTTTGCCGAATAGCACGGCACGGCTGATTTCTGACATAGGGGGCTCTCTTCAATGAAAGACGCAGGCTGTGTAACAGGGAAAGCGGCTGGGCTAGCGCGAAGCCGCCTCAACCTCAAACATAAAATCTTCTCGATCCTGCGGCTGCGGCATCTGCCCCAGCCAGCTGTTGTAACCAAGTCGGGCAGTGCCGCCCAGTGCCACGCCCTGCACCTCGTCAGCGGCCAGGATCAGGCTGAGATCCCACTGCATTTCGATGCCGAGGTAGTGACGCACCCAGTCGCGCACTTCCTGCGCGCCGGGGGCATCCGGCAGAAAACGGGCATACTGCGCGGCGCTGAGCGGGCCCAGGTGCAGGCGAAAACGGTGCTGCACGTCGCGCACCGCCACGCCGAGAAATGCAGAAGCGCCCAGCCGGGGCATGTGACGTCCCGCGCCCAGCCGGGCCTGATCGCGACTGTCCAGCGTCAGCCAGTGCGGCAGGTTCTGCGTCAGCCGGACCGGCACGCCAAAGTAGTGGCGCAGAATGCGCACCAGCCCTTCGGCATCGTGGCCGTGGCGGCTGAGGTGACCCACCAGCATCAGTCGGGCATGAAGGCTGAGCGAGCTGGCCTGCTGCTGGGCCGGTAAACCGATGCCCGCCAGGCAGGCGAGATAGTTCAGGAAGCGACTGTCGTCGGGGCGATCCAGCGATACGGTCGGCTGCGCATCGGCCCAGGCACGATAAAAAAGCAGCGTAGCGCGATGGTGAAACAGGTCAGCAAACGCCGACAGGCTGTGATCCTGATGATGCACGATACGTTCATGCACATATTCAGTCAGATGGGTCGGCAGCGGCCCATTGGGGCCAAACAGACCGAAGCTGTAGATCGACAGCTCATGGCGTCCCGCCTCCTCACGTGGCATGGCGCTGGCGACGGTGGCGGGCGCAAACGCCAGTGATGGCGTCTGACCGATGCGTACCGATTCGAACTTCGGCAGCGGCGCACGGCCCAGCGGATAGCGCTGACCGCCCTGCGCATCCAGCCGCCGCAGCAGCTGGAACAGATCGTAGCGCCACGGCGCGGCCATCACTTTTTGCCAGAAATCATCCGGCAGTCGGGTCAGCCGCGGCAGCGAAATCACTTTTTCGCCACTCATATCAGCGCTTTCCTGCCCATGCGCGGCGGCCAGTAGCCCACTTCGCCGCGCTGCTGGCTGTTAAGGGTGAACTCCGTGAAGCTGTTGAGCGCCACGAGGCGGCCACAGACCCGCTCCAGTACGCTGCCGAACAGCCACGGGCTGGCACCCGAAAACGCCTGCTCATCCACTTCCAGCGTGATGCTGACGCCGCGCGCAAACACCACCGGACCCGGCTCCGGCACGCGGCGGTTGACCGCGCTGAGCGTACAATGGCGGATACCGTCAATCTGGCGGGCAACCGGCGCTTCCGCGAGGTTGGCGTAGAGGCTCAGCAACTGGCGCAGGGCGGCCGCGCCTTCCCCGTCGCTGCTGTCCATCAGGCTGAGGTAGTTCATCTGCAGATGGCTGATCAGCCGCCAGGCAGAAAGGCCCTCGGCCAGTGCCGGACGTGGCGGCGTCGGCCCTTTGCACAGTTTCAGTTCCGACACCGGAATGGAGTCCGGCATCACGAAGTTGCCCTGATCCTGCTGCAGCATCAGCGGCAGATCGCGGCTGGTACACATCACCTCGGCGGAGAGATAGCGCACGTCATCGCGCCACGGCGCGTGATGTTCATCCACCAGCGACAGAAACACTTCGGAACCGATGTAACCGGTGCGCGTGCCGTAGCGCTGCGCCTGCTCAGACAGGGTGCGCTGTTCGCGGCGCAGCGAGAAGTAAGCGCCGTAGTCACCCTGGTCACCGCTGAAGGTGCTCCAGAACGGACGGAAAACCTGCTCTTCCCGCTGGCCTTCTACGGTGGCGAACAGCCGCTGCACCGAATGCACTTCGTAATCCAGTGGCCGGATGTTATCCACCACCAGATGATATTCATGCTGGCTGTCGCTGACCTTCAGGCGCTCGGCGGTTTTCGGGAACAGATTGATAACCGGCGTGCAGTGCAGCGCCAGATGTGTGCTATCGACCACGCTTTCCAGCGCGCTGTCCGCTTTGTCGAGCAGGATGATGATGTCGAATGCGGTGGCGTTGTCACAGCGGCGCAGGAACGGGCCGAGCTGACTCAGGCTGATAAACTGGAAACGTGCCGGAAAGGCGAAATATTCCTGCAACAGACGATAACCGTCGAAGTTGCGCAGATCGTCTGGCAGCAGCGCCTGCTCCGGCGCAAAGCCCTCCTGCTGCAGGGCCTCATCCGTCAGCACCTGACGCTGTGGCCGCTGCTCTGCGGACTGCAGCACGATGCCCACCCGGTGCTGCATCAGCAGCTCCAGCAGTTTCAGCGCCTGGATATCCGGGCCGCTGAGAAACAGCATCAGGTCATCCACACTGAGCTGACTGAGCGAGGAGATCCCTTCACACGTGATGCGGATACGCAGCGCACTGACCGCCCCCAGACCACCCAATTTAAGTTCGCCGGAGGGCAGATCGCCGGGCACGCCGCCGAGAGTGACTTCGCTGATGCGCAGCGGATGCAGTATCACATCGTGCGCGGTAGTGTAGCTGCAGGTCACCCCGGTTTTTTTCAGGTTCTGGCTCTCCATCATGGTGCCGCGCGGCACGCGAAAGCCCTGGGTGATGTCACCCTTGCGGCTGTCCGGCGTCAGCTGAGCGATCGCCATTGACGGGGTTGGTGAGAGATAGGATGGCGCAATCATCTCCAGCAGACGCTGCGAGAAGCGCGGAAACTCCGCATCCATCTTCAGCTGCACGCGCGACGTCAGGAAGGCGAATCCTTCCATCAGTCGCTCGACGTAGGGATCTGCCACGTCGATGCCATGCATGCCGAGACGTCCCGCCACTTTAGGGTAACGCGTCGCGAACTCCGCCCCCATCTCGCGCAAGTAAGCCAGTTCACGGTTGTAATAGTCGAGCAGATTGCTGTCCATGATTACCCTGCATCCTGAAGTTCGAAATGGCCGCTCTCCAGATCAACCTGAGTGCGGAACAGAAACGCCAGCGGATAAGGCACGCACCAGAGCCGCCCTTTGATCTCAATCGACAGCACGTTGTGCAGACTAAGCGAGCCGAGATCGCTGACGCAGCGCACCTGGAGTCCCTGCGGCAGAATGCGCGGCTCGAAGTGCAGAATGGCGTTGGTCATTTTGCGCTGCATATCCTGCCATTCGATATCGGAGACGTTCTGCCCGGCCAGCGGCGCAACGCCGAAGTTCCAGACCGAGCGCTGCACCTGACCGAAGCCGCTGAGGTCCTGCTGCGCTTCGTTATTAATGGTGTTGAACAGCCACTGCAGATCGCGCAGGACGTGGCGGCGCAGCGTGCTGTGGCTGATCAGCATGCTGTTTTCCGCCTCCTGCTGCCTGTCCGGCGCGTTGTCGGTCAGGCGATCCAGCAATGAGGATTGCAGCTTGTCGCGGGCGGTTAGGGCATCGCGCTTTTTGCGCGCGCGAAAGCCGCCATGCAGCTGGGCATAGCCATCATTGTGTGCGCCGGAATCATGACTCATCGGCAGACTCTGTATTATCAAACGCGACCTGCTGCAGGCTCAGCAGCGAGAACTCTGCGCTGTCGCTGAGCCACATTTTTTGTCCCTGGCCGATAAACTGGTCCGGGTCGTCGCTCAGCGGCTGCCATTCGGTAACGCTGGCACGCAGAAAACGCTCATCCGCACCCGCCAGCAGCGGATAGCGCGCCGGGATCTGACACACCTGCTCGCTGCCATCCACCAGCTGCACCCGCGTATGACGCCACACCAGATCGGTGACGCTGGCGGGTGCCTGGAACTGCATCTCACGAATGGCGGCGAACGGGATCCAGTAATAACGGCCCTGATTGATCACTTCACACACCGGCCCAAAACGGCTGTCACCATCCATCAGCCAGCTGAAGGCGGTCGGCTGATCCTGCTGAGTCGCGGTGCCGGGATTGGCGGCCGCACGCTCCAGCGCGTCAGCACGCAGTGCGCTGCCGCGCGCGACATCGCCCGCGGTTTCGGCCTGCAACGCGGCCAGCAGCGTATCGCACCAGTGCCACGCGCTGCCCGGCAGCACCGGCTGTGCCACGCCACGCAGCACGGCGTCACGCTGCAGCTCACCGGCAATCGCCTGCTGCAACAGATTGACGGTAGGTTGCGCCTGCGGGCTTAACGCCAGCCAGGATTGCAGCTGCGTCTGCGCACGCGACCAGTTGCCCGCCAGACAGAGCAGCTGCACAAAGGCGGCGCGCAGATCGGCGTTCGCCGGATTGGCCTGAATCTGGCGGGTAACGTCAGCCAGCGTCTCGCTGAGCGTGGCGTTCGCAAGATGATGTTGTAAGGATTCCATGCAAACTCCTTTTGCGTCAGTTAAGGGTGCGATAAACCGCAGCGGCGGGATCTTTCAGTTCAGGGTGCAGTTTTTCCACCAGCTGCACGCTCAGCGTGGTATTGCCACTGACCCACGGTGACCAGACTTTACGGACTTCCTGCAGACGTGCCTGCAAAGCACTCTCATCAGCGGCTTCACTGGCGGGCATCAGCACCACCACCTGACGGGTCGCCTGCCAGCCGTTAAAGCGGTTGCTGAACGGCAGAACCAGCCAGCTGTCCGGGGATTTCTCGTTACTCAGCACCATGCGCTCGCTATTAACCGTGGTGATGTGCAGTTCGGCGGTGGGCGACTGACTGTTCAGCCCCATCACCGGGAAGCCCTGCAGGAAGGTCACGCCGACGGTTGCCGGTGCGCCGTTGCCCTGCTGCGTCAGACGACTGTGTCCGCTGAGCCAGCCATCGGAACCGCAGACCAGCCCTTGCTTAGCCGGCACAAACATTGCGCTACCCTGCGCCGGATGCTGCCACCAGGTGCGGAAATGGCAGCCGTCGAGCAGGCTGAACTGCAGCCATGGCGAGGTATCCGCCTGGGCGGCATTGACCAATGGGTCCGCGGGCACGGCAGCCGTGGCTGGCTGTTGCTGTGCTGGCGGCGCGGGCGGCGTCACCACGGTCTTCCACTGCTGCGCCCGGGCGGCACTGCCGGTAGCGATTTCACTGCCCGCTGTATCGGTCAGCTGCCAGTGCAACTGCTGCAGCGGTTTACACTGCGACGCCATCAGGCCAGCCACCCGTGGCAGAAACTCTTTCAGCACCGACGCGTTTTTCTCACCCAGCGTGACGATGCGCAGGTTAATGGTGCTGTTACACCAGCTCGACAGCTGATTGTTTTTGACGTCATCAATCCAGACATCCAGTTTCTGAGCCGGGGACTGAACGATGCGATAGTTTTCAGCATAAGCGTGCGTGCTGAGCAGCAGCGCAGCCAGACCCAGTAATCCATATTTCATGTTGGCGTTCTCAATCTCGCAGAGGGAAGAACTGCGCCGCTTCAGAGAGCGAGTGCAGCAAAGTGGTGTCCTGGGGCGATCCAATCCAGACGGCCAGTGCGCTGAAATTATCCTGCTGCCCCTGATCTGACTGATCGTTTTTGATGATTTGCTGCATCAGCGTCAGCCACTCTTCCGGCGTATTCACCATGTGCAGTGACTGCTGCATCTGCTCCAGCGTCACGCCGTGCCAGAAACCATCGGTGCAGAGCAGAAAGGCATCGCCATCCTCAATCCCGACCACGTCGCTGTAGCTGGCGTCGCGCTGCTCATCACCCATTCCCAGTGCAAAATAGAGCAGATTGCTGTTGATGCCTTCGGTACGATGTCCGGCATCTTTCATCTGCTGTACCAGGCTGTGGTCAGTGGTGACCAGATAGAGATAGCCGCGGCGGAACAGATAAAGGCGACTGTCACCGGCATGGGCCCAGCAGGCAAGATGGTAGTCGCGGTCGATGAACAGGCTGACCAGCGTGGTGCCCATCCGGCTGTGCTCGCTGCTGGCTTTCTGCTGCTGCCGGATAGCGTGATTCGCGTGATTGACGTAGTTGCGAATCGACTGCGCATTGAGATGCGCATCCCCATCAAACGCTTCCAGCAGGCTGCTGCGGGCGATGGCGGCCGCCCTATCGCCGCCGGGAAACCCGGCCACACCGTCGCACACCACAAAGCAGGCGGAGCGCTTACCGATGACATCACCGATCTGATCCTGATTACTGGCGCGATCGCCCTGGTTCGACGTCGAGGCAATAGTGATATTCATGCGTCATCCGTGTGGGTTTGTGAGTCTTTGTACTGATTAACTTCCAGGTCATAGGCGTGCAGAAACGCTTCGCCAAACAGGGTGTGGAAATCGTCTTCGATCTCGCCCGCTGTCTCGCCGTAGCGCTCAACAAAATGCTCCCACAGCGCCGCTTTACGGCTACCCGGCAGGCCGATACGGGAAACCGACCCCGCCTGACGCGCCTCCTCTTCCAGCTGCTCGGGATTAAAGGATTGCAGCATCGAGGCGATGATGGCGCGGATACCGGCGATCATGCCCAGCTGGTGCGCCTGCAAATCGATCAGCGCATCCCGCACCGCCTGACGCGGTGGCATAAAGCCCGGCATCCGGCTGCCGAACATCTGCATTAATACGGTTTTGCCCGATGGCAGCAGCTTGAACGGGTTGTTGGCGTCGTCGAGGATCACCGTCATGTCGGCCTTGACGCCGCGCTTAAGGATCGAGCGCGACGAGAGCAGCGCGACCGTACCCTGCGAGAACATACTGAGCATCTGACCAAACTGCAGCATCTGCTCGCGGTCAAACTGCGGCGTCGGCTGCAGATCGCGAAGGCCCATCCCTTCCAGCAGCGCGTCCAGCAGTTCGCCTTTCAGGGCCTCGCCGCTGCTCTGGCTGGAGGTGGAGGGCTGCACGGCGGCGGCATGCTGGTGACCCGAGGCAACCGGATCAATGCGCAGCCGCCCTTTTGGCGTCGGAGAAGGAGTACGCTGCACCGCCTGCGGTGTCGGCAGCGTAATGCCGCCGTAGTCGTTTTGCGGATTAACAGCGTCTGTCTGACCGGACTCTGCCTCATCCGCCAGCAGCGTCTGGCGCGGGGATTCACTATGAGGCTGGTCATCAACGGGTAAGTCGATGCCGCTAAATAGCGGAGAGTGATCCATTTCGTTCAGGCTGACGGAAGCCTGCTCAGGTGAGCGTGGGGCAACCGGCTCAGGCTTTGTCTCTGGCTGAGGCGGCACATGCAGCGCCGCCGGTTTCGCTGGCTCCGGCTGCGCCAGCGGCACCGCGTTCCCCATCATCAGTCCTAATGGATCATCATGGTTGCGCACATCCGCACTGCTCTCGCCGTCGAACAGGCTCAGTGGATCCAGTTCCGCAGTAGGCGCCTCAGCCTGCTTTGGCGTAGTGTGCGGCTGAGCCGCCAGCGTGCTCGGCGTACGGTCGTCAAAAATACTCTGCTGCGCAAAGAGCGCATCACCGTCATCAAACAGGCTGCTGTTTTTGGGCTGCTGACCATAATCCAGCGGCGCATCATTGATTAGCTGTGCCAGTGGATCTTCCGGATTCCGATCTGGCATGGCGGGCGCGGTCAGCGGATGGGCATCCGGCATCTCTGGCGCGGCTTTGCGTTTAGAGAGATCGTCGGAAATCGAGAACTCTTTCGCCAGGCTGTCCCAGATTTCGCTGGGGATAGCGGCGGTGGTACTGGCTTTTTCGGCTACCGGTTCACGAGGAGCCGCGGCGGGCTGGACCGGCTCCGGACGCGGAACCGCCCTTTCAGCCTGCGGCTGCTGCGCACTATTGAGATCGCTGACCAGCAGCTGATAATCATCGATGCCCAGAATGTCCCCATCCTGCAGCTCAACCTGACGACCGCGTTCCAGCGGAATATCGTTGAGCAGCACGCGCGTCACATTGCCACGGTTAGTCAGACGACATTCACCGTTCGCGGTGATGTGCACAATGGCCTGCAGCCGGGAGAGCGTTCGGTCGTCATCCGGCAGCACCAGATTGTTATCCACGCCGCGACCAATGGTGCCGCCGGGCGGAAAGAAATCACAATGAGTTTGCGGCGGCTGTTGGCCGGGTTTAGTCGTTATTATCGTAAAGCGCATAACGGATTCCTGCGGTTAGCGGTTCGGCATCTATACCGCGCACCTTTCGGGGAAAGACGCGGGGTATAGGGAGCGGTGAGTTTTTAATAGTGGGGTTGGGTTTTTATATTATCGCTGGGCTGACTTACCTATTTAAACAGAGCGGTTAGGCAGCTTTTTTAAATAAGATTATTGCGAAAAAAATTAATCCCAATGAACGATGGGATAAAAATAAAAATAGACTCGAATTTAGCTTCCATACAAATCAACAGTGCGTAATCCGCAGGAATATAATTAACAAAATATTACTTACCTGAATTTAATAAACGCGATTACAGCGTAATGCAGAGAGTTATTTTATAATTAATGTCGTGCCCATTCTGTAAAGACTGAGCACGACAACGTAATCAGTAAGGCAGTTGCTTCAGAATAGCAGTACGCTCTTTGTCGATGCGGATAACACAGAGGCTGGTGGCAACCGCATTCGCATTGCTGCCTTCTTCAGCGGCAAAGGCTTCCAGTTTGCACTGACCGTCACGATACCTGAGCCAGCTGCGCTGCGTATCCACCAGCGTGGCGACATAGTCATCAGCCAGTTTTTTCTGCGTGCCGTACATCTGTACAATGCGTTTTTTAGCTGTCTGGTACGCTTTGTTCAGGTCATCTTCCGCCAGCTTCTTCTGCTGAACAGTACACTGAAACAATGCACCGTCTGATGGCTGTTTTGCACAGGTATCTTCAGCAAATGCTGAAGCGCTTATGCAAAGAGAGACAGCGATTAGAGCTAATTTATGTAGTCTCTTCATACTTTTCTCAGCCGTTTTAATACAAACCAAATTTTTATCAACCCCGACTTTATCGGGGCTGATAAATAATTTTAAGAAATCATATAACGCTTAATTTTTTCACGGCATGCAAATTTCAACACTGTCAACAGTACTTTCACTATCAATGATAAGGTAGTAACTTAAGTTTTTTAATTCTTTGCTCATTAAGTTCTGAAGTGCACATATTGACGTTAGCGTTACTTAAATCACTTCCCTTATCTGCAGCATAAGATGCCAGCTTACAGTCATTCTCTCGATATTTCAGCCAGGCTCGCTGAGCTTCAGTCAACGTATCCATATATTGACTTAACTCTTTATCATCACCTTTAAAAAGTGTTTCAACTCTTCCTTTAGCAAGTTTATATTCTTTATTTAAATCAAGCTCAGTTTCATTTCTGTTTTTTTGGGCACAGGAATAAACTTCCTGAACATTATTACCTTGTGAGCAGTCCGTTGTTGCATAAGCAGGCTGCACCGCAAAAAAACCAGCTGCTAACATCGAGATAAATAACAACTTTTTCATACATCTCCCATTTCATTTCCGGCTTCGAAGATAACGAGCACGATTACGGCCTTTCTCATACTGTTGAAGAAAGCTTGAACTATCAATAAAATCAGCCAGCTTGTCAATATCATTATACATAGCGGCTTGCATGTTAAGTTTAAAACCAGCTCCCTGATAAACCAAATCCACCACGATATCTTTTATCGCCGGTTTTAATTCATCCCAACTCGTTCTTTCAGCTTTCTCCGCAGTCGCTGATAAATAAACCGATCTGGCCCGACTTACATATATAGGATAGATAGTTTCAAAAAGCCTGGCCTGCGATTCACGCGTAATTACACCGCACTCTATTTTGTTTCTTCTTACCCATAATTGCGCTGAAGTTTCTTTTTTAGTAGCACCTAAAGATAGCGCTCTTGCCTGCTGTTCTTCAACTCCAACCCGAATAAGATCCAGATAGACTTCATCTGAACTTCTTCCTCCCATATCATAACCCCGGCCAATGGTTACGCCTGACTTACCACCAGGCCAGTGTATATGCCGGCTAAAAAAAGGACTATGGGGATTATCATTACCTTCGGCATCGAAGGTAACCTGTCCGGCACTCACAGTAAGGCGACCAGAATTATTATTAATATTTTCTGATGGCGTAGACGGAGGGTTTATTGTATTGCTACCTGAAGGATTAGAAAGCGTATTCCACGTCTTGCCATGGATATCGACAACACCATCCGGGCGAGACATAAAACGGGATTGAAACTGCTTAATCGCCTCAATGGTTTTGGGTCCCATGCGGCCATCGGCACGGAGTTGTGGATATCCATTGCGCTGTAACAACTGTTGTACTGTTTTCACGTCGCCGTACTGATTACGGCCACCGACACCAACCGAGCCAGAAATACTCATTTACTCTCTCCGCACAATAATGTTGATTCAGAGAATCCGTGTAAACCGGCTGGAGAATGCGCATGACGACGCGTGCTTCTCTGGCCAGGAGAGATACGCCTCCTGTACGGAGGCGTATCGCTTCTTACGCTTCTTTGTTGCCTTTGATATCCCAGCCAGCGCTGGTTTCTGCGCCTTTACCACCGGAAGAACTCTGCTCCCAGTACTGCTGTTTCACTTTAGAAGCCTGGAAGGCATAAGTTACGCCCAGGGTGTCGTCGTGTTCAGAACCCACAAACTGAACGTTAGTCACCAGCACATCTTCCAGCGTGATGCGGGTGTATTCGATTTGGGTGCCACCCGCTTTGCAAACTGACACTTCGACTTTCGCGACGTGCTTACCGCTGGCGCAGTTTTTCAGCAGTGCAGTGACCGCCTTATCGATTTTGGCGTTGATGTGCAGGTCGTTGAAATTAACTTTACCCGCACCGCCACCGCCACCCACGCTCATATTGCCTGGCTGACTGGCACCCCAGGAAAAGGAGTCAATATCGATCCATCCAGTGTGGTTTGAATCTTTAGATTCGCCGGTAATGCCGTCTACCTTCAGATACATATCAATAGCCATTATCTTTCACTCTTTATTGGTTGAGATTATTGCTTTCAAAAAAGCAAGGATATGGCAAAAAGAAAAGCATGGGGCTGAATAAAACAGTCCATATTTTACCTTTGCCTTGCTTCTGAAATATCGTCATAAACCATATTTCAGATAGTGCGTTGCCGGGCACCAGGCCGGGCAATGTATTTATTGAATTCTCATGATGAGAAATTGAGGTTCTGACCCGTTATTCAGGAAGCAGACAAGCACTCAATAAATTTCCTTAGCTTACCCGCCGCCCAGTAAAAACTTAACGATACAGTGACTGAAAGAGTAATCAGAATGCCGTTAGTTATTTTCCTGATCATCGTGACATTCCAGTCACAGAAGAAAATGAAATAACCTGCGCAGGTGGATAAAATCAGGGCTGAAATAAAAACCAGTAAATAACGTAGTAAATGCAGAACTAATTTTTTAACCATCCTGTCATCCTCCCTGACGTTCATCTCAGCAACCTTTCTGTGAGACATCAGGCGCAAAACCCTTTCGCGCCTGATACCACTGCAACTCAGCCCTTACGCATTATCATTTTTCAGTGACGGCAGCTTAGAGACCAGACGCAGCGAAACGGTCAGCCCTTCCAGCTGATAGTGCGGACGCAGGAAGAACTTCGCGGCGTAATAGCCTGGGTTATCTTCCTGCTCTTCCACATTCACCTCGGCAGCCGCCAGCGGCTTGCGTGACTTGGTCTCCTGCGAGGAGTTAGCCGGATCGCCATCGACGTAGTTCATCACCCAGTCGTTCAGCCAGCGTTCCATTTCATCACGCTCACGGAAGGAGCCGATCTTGTCACGCACGATGCACTTCAGGTAATGCGCGAAGCGGCAGCAGGCGAACAGATAAGGCAGACGCGCGGCCAGACGGGCATTGGCGGTGGCATCGGCGTCGTGATATTCCGTCGGCTTTTGCAGTGACTGCGCACCGATAAAGGCGGCGAAGTCAGAGTTTTTGCGATGCACCAGCGGCATAAAGCCATTTTTCGCCAGCTCGGCTTCTCGACGATCGCTGATGGCGATTTCGGTCGGACATTTCATATCCACGCCGCCGTCGTCGCTCGGGAAGGTGTGACACGGCAGATTTTCCACTGCCCCGCCCGACTCCACGCCGCGAATGGCCGTACACCAGCCATACTCTTTAAACGAGCGGTTAATGTTGGCGGCCATGGCGTAGGCGGCATTGCTCCAGGTGTAGTTGCCGTGATCGGAACCGTCGGTCTGCTCTTCGAAATCGAAGCTGTCGACCGGGTTAGTGCGAATACCATAAGGCAGACGCGCCAGGAAACGCGGCATCACCAGGCCCAGATAGCGTGCATCTTCCGACTCACGCAGGCTGCGCCAGGCGGCATATTCGGTGTTCTGGAAGATCTTGGTCAGATCGCGCGGATTCGCCAGCTCCTGCCAGGATTCCATCTGCATCACTTCCGGCGCGGTGCCGGTGATAAACGGACAGTGGGCGGCCGAACCGATGCGCGCCATCTCACCCAGCAGCTCAACATCCTGCGGGCTGTGGTCGAAGTAGTAGTCGCCCACCAGGCAGCCAAACGGCTCGCCGCCGAACTGCCCATACTCCTGCTCATAGATCTTCTTGAACAGCGGGCTTTGATCCCAGCCAGCACCTTTATAGCGCTTGAGGGTACGACCCAGCTCCTGCTTGGAGATGCTCATAAAGCGGATTTTCAGCATCTCGTCCGTTTCGGTGTTGTTCACCAGATAGCTCAGGCCGCGCCAGGCGCTTTCCAGCGACTGAAACTCCGGATGGTGAATAATCTGGTTCACCTGCTGTGACAGCTTTTCGTCGATCTCCGCGATCAGCGCCTGAATGGTGCGATAGGCGTCGCTGGAGACGGTGACGGTGTTCTCCAGCGCCTGCTGCGCCAGGGTTTTCACCGCGCTTTCGACGGCGGCGCGTGCCTGGTCGCTTTTCGGCCGGAACTCTTTGTTCAGCAGCGCGCTGAACTCATCCTGGCTGAAACTGGCCGCGCCCTGCGACTGGGGTTGTTGTGAAGTCTGCGTCATGCCTGCGGCTCCTTACCTTCAGTGGCCTCATCCTGCTTAGGCAGATGGGTCAGAGCCTGCAGCAGCGTTGGGTCCTGCAGCACCTTACCAATCAGCTCTTCAGCGCCGTTTTTGCCGTCCATATAGGTCAGCAGGTTTGCCAGCTGGGTACGCGCTTCCAGCAGCTTGCTCAGCGGCTCGACGTTGCGGGCCACGGCATCCGGCGAGAAGTCATCCATGCTGTCGAAGGTAAGATCGATGTTCAGCTTGCCTTCACCATTCAGGGTGTTGTCTACCTGGAACGCGGCGCGTGGCTTCAGCGCTTTCATGCGCTCATCGAAGTTATCGATGTCGATTTCAAGGAATTTGCGGTCGTCGATGCCCGGCTGCGGCTCCAGCGGTTTACCCACCAGATCCGCCAGCACGCCCATCACAAACGGCAGCTGAATTTTGCGTTCCGCGCCATAAATTTCCACGTCATATTCAATCTGAACGCGAGGCGCGCGATTGCGGGCAATGAACTTCTGCCCACTGGATTTGCTTGTTGCCATGGTTTTCTCCATCAATGATGCGCGGATAATGTGCCACAGCAGGCGCGCAGGTCCCGCTGTGTGAGTGGGTCACGCCTGCTTAGTCGCGACGTCCGAAAATGGTTTCCAGCTGATGCACGCCATCGGGTGCCAGTTCGCGGATGATCTCCAGGAAGTCGCGCTCGATTAAGCGCTGCACCCGGTCGATCATCAGCGGGGCCGGATGACTCGGCTCATGCTGAGTGAAGTAGAGCTTCACCTTCTCCAGCATCAGCTGGGCATCGGCGCGGGAACCGATCTGCACCGTACGCCAGTCCGCGGCCGCGCGCGGCGCCGTGGCGACTGCCGCCGGGGCCGCCGCTTCTGCGGGTTGTTCCGCCGCTGCGGTGGGAATCAGCTGGCTGATGTCGGTGGCCTGGCAGCGTTCGGCGATCAGCGCAATCTGTCTGCGCAGCAGGGCCAGTTCCGGCACCGCCGCGTCGCCCAGCCGTTCGGCCACGGTTTCGCAGATGGTCTGCAGCCGCTCATGAATCTGCAGTACCGCCTCTATACCAGGCTGGTCGCCACGCGCCAGTTCGTCGATCAGACGCGGCAGACCGCCAGGGTAGTCCGCCACCTCGGTTTTGCTGCCGTCGCACAGGGCGGCCGCATCGCGCAGCGTGATGCCGTCAGACGGATAGCGCAGCAGCCAGCACTGACGCACCGCGCCACTGAGTTCAGTCTTGTCACCCAGCAGCGCCAGGGCATTGATGCGATAGAACGGGTCCTGCTCGCCGTACTCTTCCAGCCGGGGCCACAACGGCTCCCAGTAGAGCAGCAGCGCCTGTTCAATCAGCTTCAGTCCCTGGGCATAGCCCGGCAGTCCTTTCAGTTCCGTCCAGGCATGGGTCAGCGCCAGCATCACCCGTAAATCTTTACTGCGGGCCAGCAGCGCTATCGCCAGCTTCTCAACTTTGTTCCAGTCGGCGGGTTCTGCCGGAATGATGGTGTTGCCGAACTGCTGTTCCGCTTTACCGGCACTGGCCTGCTCCATCGCCTGAAAATCGGCGTCGTACTCCAGGTTATCGCCGCCGGGATTGTCATCACTGACCGGAGCCAGTAAAGCCTCTGTATTCATCGTCATGCGTGTCGCCTCAGGATTCAAACATCGGGGGATAAAGTCCGTTTCGTCCCGGCTTTGCCCCACCGGCCGGATCAAACAGCAAGGAAAAGAGCTGCGCGGTGAAGTTACCGCTGTGAACCTGGGTATAAAGCGGGAACCCATCGCTCTGATTGGTCCACCAGAAACTGGTATAGAACTGCGGGTCGAAATTCTCGCCCGGCAGCGTCCAGTTCAGCGTTGAAGGCGTGTCGCCATGGCCGATAACGTTAAGAATATCTGACGGCTCGCCCGTCTCCTGCGGCGGTTGCGGCTGCGGAATGCTGATCAGCGCCTGATCCAGCTGCTCCGGCGATCCGCCGCCCTGTACCACCCGCAGCAGCGTATTGCCCACCTGCTGATACCACTCGCCGGAGCGTGCCAGCAGGGCCGGCGACCACTCGGCGGGGGTAAAGTGACGCAGCGCGCAGAGCGGGTAGTTACGTCCCACGCTGTCCCGAGCCGCAATCAGGCAGCCCATCTGGATCAGCTGACTGCCCAGCATCGGCGGCACCACAAAATTCCAGACCGGCGCGTTGAGGAACGGGCGCGACGGCGCGTTATCCCCCTCCTGACTGCTCTGCCAGTGATGCAGGCCCACCTGGAACCAGCTGGACCATTGGCGATAGAGGACATCAGGAAAGCGGCGCTTCACAAAGTCACCGGCGCTGGGCAATTTGCCGTACCAGCAGGGTGCAGCGTAATGAGTCATTGTCGGGTCCTGTTTCAGGGGCAGCTAAAGCCGGGAAGCTGGAACGGGTTACGAATGCTGCCAGGGGTGAACGACAGCGTGACCTGATGCCCCTCCACGCTGAAGGTGGCTTCACGGGTCAGGCCGCCGGCCGCCGTAACACGGGCGCGATCGAAGAAGCGATTGAGTGCCCAGGGCCCACTGGTGACCAGCGTTGAGGTAGTGCCGTTGGTCAGGCCCAGCTGCATCCGCACCTGGCTGGTGCCGCCCGGACCGGGCCAGCTGACCATCTGCACCGCCTGTGGCCCGTGGCTGTAACGCAATTGCTGTCCATCCACATCCAGCGTCAGGTTAAGAATGTCGTTGTCCATTTTTACGGTGCGCAGCGTGACGCGGAAACCTGGCGTGGTGGCGCCGTTGGCAAAGAACGCATCACGAATCGACTGCGCCTGCTGGAAAGGACGCAGAAGTGCTTCGCCACCCGGCAGGGTTTTACCGTCAATACCCGGCGTAAAGCGCCATGAGGCGTTGGTGGTGTCGACTTTGCTGGCCAGATTGTCGCGGAAGAAGCTGTCCATCATGCCGCTGCCGGGAGCAAACATCCGCGCCAGATCGTCGGGTGTCACCTCACTGCGCGCGGAACGCACCAGCGGATAACGTCCGGCGATCGCCTGACGACAGAAACTGCCGACTTCCATGGTGATGCGTTTACGGACGTTATCCATGTCGCGGCGCTGCGCATCGCTGCTGGCCCCGACCGCCATGCTGGAGACCATATTCTGCAGCGAACCGGGCAGACGTCCGGCGCTGGCCTGCAAACGGCTAATCGCATCGCTGGCCGGTGGCGGCATTCCGCTGTTGGCGGCATCCTGCACCGCCGTGAGGTAGCGATAGAGATCGTCAATCTGGTGCAGGAAGTCGTCCACCGCCAGCACCTTACTGCCCTGCTGTAACGGCTGGGCCAGCTCAAGCACTGGCGCAAAATGCACCGCAACCGCCTGCTCCGGTGACGCCTGCGCTGCCGCCTGCCCACGCGCCGCAGCCGCTTCGGGCGAGGTAAACAGCGCTTCAAGGGTGCGGGTGGCGCTGTTATCCGACGGCTTCGCCGCCTGCGCGGTTTTCTCATCGGGCTGCGCCCGGTTCAGCGTCAGCAGGTTACTGAGGTTGATTACCAGCTGGCGCAGCGGCGAGTGGTTGCCCGACAGCAAGCGCGCAGTGTTGATACGTTGCGCAAGATCGGCACTGCTGTTGAGCTGAATATCGCTCAGGAACTGCTCCCACTGCCGGATGTAGTCCTGCACATAGAGCTGGCGCACCGCAAGATCGGTCTGCTCACTTTTCTGCTGCGGCGCAGCGCCGTCCAGCACCCAGAGATCGTCCTGATAAAGCGCCTGCGTCACCGGACCAATCTGCTTGTCCACATGCTGCCAGTAGCCGTCCGGCGTATAGAGCCCCGCTACGCCATCATTCACCGATTTACCGCTTTTACGGGAAAAAACCAGCTCGCTCTGGGGACCGCCCAGCGCTGCCAGCGTCACCGGCTGCAGGCTGTCATCACGTTGCAGCAGGCGCTTCAGCCGTCCGTAGACGCGCTGTGACAGCGGCATCTGATTAATCAGCGCCTGCTCGCGCTTTACCAGCGCGTCATCCTTCGCATACGGCGACGAGTGAATCTGCGTCTCCAGCAGCTGTTGCAGATGCCACGCCAGCTGTTTTACCTGCTGCTGCGTCACGTTCTGCGGCAGCTCGCGCGACAGGTTAAGCATCAGCCACGCCTGCAAAAACTTGCCGTCGTAGTGCTTCGGCTGGTAGAGCATCTGATATGCCTTCAGCGCTTCATAGCTGTAGTCAGCGTCACTGCCATTGTCATTGCGCAGCCAGCGGGTGATGTTCTGCGCCACCTGCGGCAACAGCAGCTGCTTCAGCGCTTTATCGTAGAGCGCACGCGTCGCATCGCTGACCTCGGTACCACGATAAAGGCCCATACGGCGCGTCAGCGGCGGCGATTCCAGCGAGAAGTCGGCGCTTTCCGGCAGGTGTAACAGGGTGTTGAGATAAGGCACCAGCGCAAAGAGATCGCCGTTGACCTGCTTCTGAAGCTGGTCGCCGAGTTGCTCCACCTGCGGCGCTTTAGCGGCCATCTCCTGCAGATAGGCTTTGTTCTTGCTGTAGCTGGTGAGCCACAGACCGCCCGCGACCAGTAACAGCAATAGCAGCGCCAGATAGCCTGACCAGAGTCCGGCGCGGTTGCGCAGCTCCCACCAGCGGTTGCTGCCTGCCAGACCTGACTCCTGGAAAATCACATTCTCCAGCACGCCTTTCAGGAAGAAGCTCTGTCCTTTGTTCTGCGGAATCGGGGCGTCCTTATCGACCTGATCCCAGCTGCCCGATTCGCCCGCCTGCTGGCCAGGCAGATTCAGGGCACGGTTCAGTTCACCCATTACCCGATCAAACGGCAGACCTTCCTGGGTGCCGCTGGCAAAGTAGATGCCGCGTGGCGCGAACTGGGTTTCAAAATCGGAGCGGGCGAACAACGTGTCGAGCGCGTCGGCCAGCAACGGACGCAACGCAGCGAACTCCTGCGGGAAGAGATAACTTTCTGCCCGCGCCTGCGCGTCGCTCTCCGTCAGCAGCCGATCGGCCAGTCCGGCATCGAGCCGCTGTTGCAGCAGGGAATACTCCTGCTGGAACTGGCTGTTCAGCTCGAAATCGGCGGCGGACGCTTTCGCCCACGGGAAGGTGAATCCCCAGATCTGTTCACGCTGCGCTTTGTCCAGCGAGGCGAAGTAGCTGCGGAAGCCTTTGAGCAGGTCCGCTTTGGTGACCAGCACATAGACCGGGAAACGGATGCCGAGACGATCGTGCAGCTCCATCAGGCGCTGACGCAGCGCCAGCGCCTGGTTGCGCAGCGCCTCAGGTGACTGACTCAGCAGATCGGAAACGCTCAGGGTGACGATGACGCCGTTGATCGGCTGACGTCCGCGATATTTACGCAGCAGGTCGAGGAAATGGTGCCATTCGCTGGCATCCCGCTCCTGCTGACTCTCCTGGGTGCTGTAGCGCCCGGCGGTATCGAGCAGCACCGCGTCGTTGGTGAACCACCAGTCGCAGTTGCGGGTACCGCCAATGCCGCGCAGCGCTGACTTGCCAAACTTATCCGCCAGCGGAAACTGCAGGCCCGAGTTGACCAGCGCCGTCGTTTTACCGGCACCAGGTGCGCCGATAATCATGTACCACGGCAGCTGATAGAGATACTGACGGCCAAAGCGCTGCGCCCAGAACGGCGTGCCTTTGCTGCTGTGGCGCTGGAAGTGCGCCTTTCTCAGCATCTCAGTCGCTTCGGAAAAACGCCCTGCCAGCACCTGCTCTTCACTGGTCAGACGCTGACGATCGGCTTCCGGTGCATCGCTTTTGCCGGTTTCAAGACTCGACATCAGCTTGCGGTTAAGCCAGTAGTTGTAGAGCCGCGGGATCGCCTGCCCCAGGCCCCAGACCAGATAGAGCAGCGCGATACTGATCATGCGGTTCTGCTCTGGCTCAAGCGGCCGCGAATCAACGATAGAGAAGACCGGGCCAATCACCCAGATAATAAATGAGAGCGCGGTGATGCCGACAAAGCCCCACGCAAGGCGGCTGGTCAGCACCGCAAACAGAATATTCAGCATGGATCAGTTCCCTCTCGCCAGGCCGTTGAGTTCGGCATGCGTCGCATCCGGCGCAACCAGTAACGTGATTTCAACACGACGGTTACGCGCGCGATTCTCTGCGCTGGTGTTCGGCACCAGCGGATTGCTTTCACCGCGCCCTTCCGCCTTCACGCGTGACGGCTGCGCCAGCTGCTGTTGCAGCAGAGTCTGGACCGAACGGGCGCGCGCCAGCGACAGTTCAAAGTTGGAGGCGAAGCGCGCGCTGCGGATCGGCACGTTATCGCTGTAACCAATCACCTGAATCTGCCCGCTGACGTTGTTCATGGCCGCTGCGATGCGCTGGATCACGTCAATGTAGCCGCCGCGCACCTCGGTCGCCGCCGAAGCAAACAGCCCATCCCCTTTCAGCGTCACCACGCTGCGGTCCGCTTCATCACGCACCGCCACCAGCCCGGCATCAATTTCCGGCTTCAGGAAGGCCCGCAGGTTGAGCGTGGCAGGCGGAGGCGGTGCCGGGTTGCCGATCTTCACTTCCGGCAGCGCCGTCTGATAGATGCGGGCCAGTACCGGCGAGGTGTAATCGCCCAGACGCCAGTTGAGCACGATATAGAACAGACAGGCCGCCAGCCCGGCCACGGCGGCGCAGGCCCACAGCGGGATCATTGGTCGCCACAGCTTGCGCAGCACCGGCTGATCGGTGGGATGCGGTGACAGCGCCGCGGCGTAACTGCCGCGCACGCTTTTAATCATCTGCAGCAGGCGCTGTTTGATGGTCTCCAGCTGCGAGCGGCCATTGTCCAGCACCCGATAGCGTCCTTCGAACCCCAGCAGCAGGCAGAAGTAGATCAGCTCCAGCATCAGAATGTGACGTCTGGGGTTCTGCGACAGCTTCGCCAGCAGCTGGAAAAACTTCTCGCCGCCCCAGGTTTCGTTGTGAAAGGTGACCAGCAGACCATTGCTGGTCCAGACGCCGCGACTGCCCCACGGCGTCAGCGCCGCCGCCTCATCCAGCGCGGTACAGAGACAGTAGCGCGCGCCGATGATCACTTCGTAGCCGAGGCCAGACTGCTGGCAGCTCAGCTCGAAGCGGCGGATCTGGTCGATCAGCTGCTGACGCAGTTGCGCCGGGTCTTCATGCGACACCGAATGGCGGATCTGTGGAATCGCGTTAATCAGGGGGTTGGCCGCCGCAACCAGCACATTCTGGTGGCTGGCATCCGGCGCAAGATCGCTGTGTGAATGTTGTTGTTCCTGCATCATGCTGCGTGCTCAGTTTATTATTCTGACTGACTGCGGATGGCCCAGAACTCCATGTTCAGGCCCGGAAACTCACCGGCAAGATGCAGCGCAAAAGCGCCCGAGCGCTCCATCTCTTTCCATAGCTCGCTGTTCTTATCCAGTTCGAAATAGCTGTATCCGGCATGCCACGGGATCTGCGGCGGCGCGCCGGGCATCGCCCGAAGTGCGAGACCCGGCAGCTGAAGCTGCACCAGATCGCGGATTTTGCTGACCGGTGCGACTTTCATCTGTGCCGGGAAATGGGTTTTCAGGGTGTCGGCCGGCACGCTGGCTTTCACCGCCAGCACAAAGCCGAACTCATGCACCATGCTGCTCTCCGGCACGGTGGCGACGTTCAGGCCGTGCGAACGCTGCGTCAGCGGCAGCTGAATGGCGCTCTCCTCCATCACCTGCGATAGCCCCTGACGCAGCAGCAGCGACAGACGGCTGAAGCAGTTGTGCAGGTCGTCATGATCGTAAAGCGGCAGGCCTTCCGGCGCGCGCGCGGGCGTCCAGGTGCTGAGCTCGGCGGCCAGTTGCAGCCAGTGGCTGTAGAGGGTTTCAGGATGCAGCAGCGGCAGATGTTGCAGATGGCTGTGCAGGCCAAGCTGACGATTGAGCAGCGCCAGCAGCATAAAATCGACCATATCAGCGCTGTTGAAGCGGCCGGTTCCGGGTGCACGCTGACTCAGCTGCTGGCTGCGCTGCTGGATCAGCCCGTGCAGGTCATTAAACATGTTTTGCAGCGGACGGCTGCTATTCAGGGTCAGCATCGGCGGGATGTAATCGCTGTCGAGCCGGATGTGGTTGTCGCTGCGTTTTTCAATCACCTGCGCAACGCCCATTGCGGTCCACTCGGCGGTCAGATCCTGCTCCAGCATCAGCCGCAGGCGCAGCTTGCCGAACTGTACCGTCGCGCTGCCCACGGCCTGTGCGTTGTCATCTTCCACGTCCGCTTCCCAGGCCAGATAGCGCGCCAGAGAATCCTGCGACTCCTGGAAGGCGACGGCTTCGCGACCGTTGCGCCGGGTCGGTATTGCCAGCACCACTTTGCTGCGATCAACAGAGGCCGGCAGATCAAGCGGTGCCGGGCCATGCTGTGGCTGGCTGAAGGCGAAAAACGTGCCGTCTGGCAGACAACCGCTGGCCGCGCTCAGCGCCAGTTTGCCCTGACGCAACAGCGCTTCATCAAACTCAAGATCGTAAAAGCCCCAGGTGTAGACACGCTGTGACTGACCCCATTCACGCAGGGTGCTGAGAAGATAATTTTCTGACTGCTGGAAATGGTGAGGACGCAGAAACATCCCCTCGGTCCAGATGACCTTTTCGGCTCTGTTCATCGGCATCACTGTTTTTCCACGCGAAGGCCATTCATTCCCGCCACGATGCGCGCATTCAGCTCGCTATCGTTTCGTTTCCAGAATGCCCAGAATGAGGGCGACTCCCCTTCGGGAACCGGCAGCGACAGTCGCCACACCTTGCCATCCAGCGCCTGATATTCCGCCATGATGCCGATAAAGCGTGCCTCAGGCAGGCTCTTAATCCGCAGCGTTTTGCTGCGCTGCTCTGGCGTCAGGAAGAATTGCTGGGTGTTAAGCTGCGCACTGCCCAGCACCGTTGCAGACTGGTTTTGCAGGGAGTAAAAGTCTGCTGACATGAACTCCGCATCGGAGCTCAGTAACACCACACGGACCTTCAGCGGCGCACCGCCGTTAAGCTGATTCTGCCCCTGAACGTCCAGGTTGTAGTAAGCCACCGGCGGCGTACTGCTGCCGCTGCAGGCCGTCAGTAGCCACATCAGCAGCACGATCAACCCACCGCGCAGTTGTGTTGTTCTCATCATCAAGCCCTCCCTGCTCAGTGCGATTAGTTAATGATCCAGGTTCCGTTAGTGCTGTTCTGACAGGCGGTGCTGTCACCGTTAACCGCGACGCAGGTTTTTTTCTTGCTGCTGCTGCGCACGCGGCGTTTCGGCTGATCGGCTTTAACGGTCTGATCGTAGAGTGCGCTTTTCACTACGGCGCGGAATGGCACATAGCCTGTCAGCTGGACGGTTGCCTGCGGCGCGGCAGGCTGAGCGGCATCTTTCACGGCAGTGGTGGCGCTGTCCGGCTTAGCTTCTGCTGCGGCCTGTGCGGGTTCACCCAGCGCCAGCCAGTTGTTCTCGACCTGACCAATCACGGTGTAGCTTTCGCCGGTTTTCAGCGTCTCTACCACCTTGCCGCCGTAACCTGGCTGGCTCATCACCGAGCCGGGATAGAGGGCGCGATAGGTTTCATTGACCGGACTGAATTGCGCTGGCGGTTTTACGGCATAACGGTGACTGATCGCCACACCGTCCACCGTGCTGGTCACCAGGGTGTCATCGGTCATTTTTGGCGGGGTTTTACAACCGGCGACTGAAAAAACAAACATCAGGCCTAACGCAACGCGGAGCTTCACCATTTTTTTCATGTTGTGTTCCATTCATACCTTGGAGAGTGGCCAGAGGCCGGGTGTCAGTAATGAAAATCGAGATGTCATCTTCACAGGAAGCCGCTTAGTGCCAGATTAAAAAACAATCCTTAAACAAAAAGCGCTTAAGCGTCTTGCTGCGAAAGGTTAACCGATCAGCAAAAGTTAAGTATAAAAAAGCAACATCGGGGACGTAAACGGGAAAAGGGAGGAATCTGACCTGGTAAACAACGATCAGAAACATGATCAATTTTTTCCCGGCAAATTTAAGAAGGTGGGGTAAACCCAAGCTTTCCTTATGCCATCCCTGGTCGAAAAACCGTCGAATTGAATTAAGCCAGTAACAGTGAGTTAATTACCCGGCAGTAAAAAATGACGCGTTATGCCCGATAAATTCTCATTATATTTCTTTAATTTCAATATCTTATAACTTTAACGAAATTTCATAGCTACCGCACGAGTCAGGTAGATCCTGCCCGTGAGTCTGAAATTACAATCCATGTGTAAATATTAGCTGCGAGTTTACAGAAGATTGACAAAATTTCAACGGCGCACTTTCAGAAGAATTTAGTTAAGTAAAGTTTAACTAATTAAGTTAATACAAATAGGGATTAGTTTTAAGCACGCGGTTAGGACTAATCTTAACAACATACGAAAGTATGAAGTTTTTTTGCACATAAATAAGTTTTTTCTGAGACTGGCATTAAAATCACTCATGTTTTAAATGGTTCTGATTTAAGCCAAATCAAAAGACGTTCATGTTGTTCAGGCAGCCAGATTCAGCGCTTTGCGTCAGTCGGCTGCGCGGCAAATGCCTGATTATCAGATGATTAAGCAGCTATGCGCCTGGCATGGCGCAGACAGAGAATGGATGGCGATTAAAACGCAATAAGCGAAGCGTTAACCAGGTCATGCCCGCTTTAAGAGCAGACTGATTAATTATGCTTTACCGGCTCGCTTAGTGAGCAGCTCACAGCCCCGACAGAGCATAAAAAAACCACGCCGTAGCGTGGTTTAGCGAGAGAGCGTGCCGCATTACTCCGGCACGATTGAGGCTATCAGAAGAAGCCCAGCGGTTCGATGCTGTAGCTGACCAGCAGGTTTTTCGTCTGCTGATAGTGATCGAGCATCATTTTGTGGGTTTCACGGCCAATGCCCGACTTCTTGTAGCCGCCAAAGGCAGCGTGCGCCGGATAGAGGTGATAACAGTTCGTCCAGACGCGCCCCGCTTTGATCGCCCTGCCCACCCGATAGGCACGGTTGATATCACGGGTCCAGACGCCGGCACCCAGGCCATAAATCGAGTCGTTGGCGATACTGATCGCTTCCGCTTCATCTTTAAAGGTGGTGATGCCGATCACCGGGCCAAAGATCTCCTCCTGGAAAACCCGCATGCTGTTGTTGCCTTTCAGCAGGGTTGGCTGGATGTAGTAGCCGCTGTTGAGTGAGTCATCCAGCTTCTCTACGCCGCCGCCCACCAGCACTTCGGCCCCCTCCTGCCGCGCCACTTCGAGATAAGAGAGAATTTTATCGAACTGTTGCTGCGACGCCTGCGCGCCTACCATGGTCTCGGTGTCCAGCGGGTCGCCGCGTTTGATGGTTTTTACCCGCTTCATTACGGCTGCCATAAACGGCTCGTAGATCGACTCCTGCACCAGCGCACGCGATGGACAGGTGCAGACTTCACCCTGATTCAGGAAGCCCAGTACCACGCCTTCGGCCGCTTTCTCAATAAAGCTCTCCTCCGCCTGCATGATGTCTTCAAAGAAGATGTTCGGTGACTTGCCGCCCAGCTCGACCGTCGAGGGGATCAGGCTTTTGGCTGCCAGCTCCAGAATATGCCCGCCAGTAGCGGTGGAGCCGGTAAAGGCGACCTTGGCGATACCGGGATGGGACGCCAGCGCTTCCCCCGCCTCTTTACCAAAGCCGTGCACCACGTTCAGCACACCCGGCGGCAGCAGATCTTTAATCAGATCGACAAATATGGTGATCGACAGCGGCGTCTGTTCAGCCGGTTTAAGCACCACGCAGTTCCCTGCTCCCAGCGCCGGAGCCAGTTTCCAGGCTGCCATCAACAGCGGGAAGTTCCAGGGGATAATCTGCGCCACCACGCCCAGCGGCTCATGGAAATGGTAGGCGGCGGTGAACTCATCAATCTCTGCCGCGCTGCCCTCCTGCGCCCGGACACAACCGGCAAAGTAGCGAAAGTGGTCGACCGCCAGCGGCATATCGGCCGCCAGCGTTTCGCGCACCGGTTTACCGTTATCCCAGGTTTCATAGACCGCCATGGTCTCCAGATGCTGTTCCAGCCGATCGGCAATTTTCAGTAGCAGCAGTGAGCGTTGTTGTGGCGAGGTCTTGCCCCAGGCGTCCGCAGCAGCAGCAGCAGCGGCCACCGCGTTATCCACATCAGTAGCATCTGAGCGCGGGAACTCACCGGCCGCAGAGCCGTTTACCGGCGAGGTATTAGTAAAGTAGTTACCCTTCACTGGCGCGACGAATTCACCATTAATGAAGTTGCCATAATTCTTCTGTAGCGTAATCAGAGAACCTTGTTCTCCGGGGGCAGCGTAACGCATGATCATTCTCCTGACAGGTGACTGACGTAACAATGATTAAACTTATTATTAACATGAAGGATCATTGTGAGCCTGTCAGGTCTGTTAACCGGAAACTGTGACCGCCCCGAAGGAATAGGCGTTTACGCTGCGCTTAGAGAAAATTCCGACTTTTTCCCGAAAACGTAGTCAGAGAGAAACTTGTGCGGCACAAAGGGGGTCAACCTGAGGATGAATTCATTCTGGAGATAAGCATGCTGGCTTCAGCTTTTACCCAGATGCGCGCTAAAGCCAATTTCGTGCATCAGTTTATCCGCAATCCGCGCAAGATGGGCAGCATTACCCCCTCGTCAGAGGCGTTGTGCCGGACGATGATTACATCGGTGAAATGGCCTGAAGCGTCGCGCATCGCGGAACTTGGTGCGGGCGATGGCGTACTGACCCGGCAGATACTGGCACAGATGGCGCCCGACGCCACCCTGGATGCCTTTGAAATCAGCACTTCGCTGGCAGGCAAGCTAACCGCGCTGGAGGATCCGCGCATGACCGTGCGCACCTGTTCTGCGGAGTATCTGAACGGCAACTATGACGTGATCTTCTCCGGCCTGCCGTTGTTATCCTTACCGCCCGAACTGCGTGAAGCCATTCTGCGGGCGGTCTATAACGCCCTCGGCCCGGACGGCGTTTTTATACAGTTTCAGTACACCTCGCTGACCCAGCCTGACCTGTCGCGGTACTTCACCTGGGAGCGCCAGCGGGTGCTGAAAAATGTACCACCCGCCTGGGTTTACCGCTGCACGCGTCACTACGCGCCCTGAGCACGCCCTACTGCCGGGCGCGTCTGTTGCCAGAAGGTCACCAGCAACTCACGCGCCCAGTCTTTCCCTTCAATCTCGTTGGCCCCATCCTCTGTGCAGCCCGGCGGCGTACAGACACTCATGATGTGCCGTGAAAATTCGGGATGAAACTGTACCGAGAGCGCCTGCGGTGAATAACGCACAATCTGACAGCCATCGCGCGCAGAAGCGGCCAGTACCTGCGCCCCGGACGGCGCGCTGACGACCGACTGACGATGCGACAGCCAGACGCTGAAGTCGGCGGGTAGCGTCTGCAGCAGCGGATCGCGCTGTGTCTGATCTGAGCAGCGAATGGGTAACAGACCGCGCTCCCAGCCGTTGGGATTGTCTGCCACTTCACCGCCCAGCGCATACGCCATCAGCTGATGGCCGTAGCACACACCGAGCAGCGGCAGACCATGATCAATCGCCGCTCTGATCCAGGCGGCGCTGCGTTCACTCCAGTCGGCGTGATCGGTGACCATTGCCCAGGAACCGCTGAGGATTGCGCCGGAAATCGTGTCAAAATCGGGTAACGCTTCGCCCAGATGAGGCCGCACAATCAGGTACTCATCGGGTTGGAGATTCAGTGCATCAATAAACCAGCGCGGCTGTTCACCAATCTCTGAAACGACGTTTGCGGGTGGGACTTCAAGCTGAATTAACGCAAGGGGTAAGGCGGACGAATAGGTCATACCGAATCGGTTCCTTTAAGAAGTCATTTCGAATCAGTCTGCCAGCATCGCATCCGAAAGTCTCATCGGGCTGCACCGCCATCGCAGAAAATTTCTCACTGCGATTGGCTGGAGTACCGCAGTTCGTGCCATCATTAGCGGGCTAAGCAAAAATCATCAAAAGGATATTATCGTGGCTGTGCGGCATTTTTTTCTGATTCTGATGGTGGTTTCTATCTGGGCCTTCAACAACGTGGCGGTGAAATGGGGGCTGCTGGAACTGCCGCCGCTGTTTCTGACCTTTATGCGCTTTGTAGTCGTCGCCATCGTGCTGGTACCGTTCTGCCGCATTAACCGTCAGCAGTTGCCCTGGCTTTTGCTGCTGGCTTTTACCTTCGGTTTTATGCACTTCTCGCTGCTGTTTGTCGGCCTGCGCTACACCGATGCCGGCACGGGCGCGATTGTAGTGCAGCTGGGCACACCGATTGCAATGTTGCTGGCAATGGTGGTACTGAAAGAGAAGCTGAAGCTGGTGCAGCTGCTGGGCATTATGATTTCGCTGAGCGGCGTGGTGGTGCTATCAGGCAGTCCGACGATTCCCTCGTGGTGGGTGCTCTGTCTGCTGTTGTGCAGCGCCACCGGCTGGGCCGTCAGTAACCTGATAGTGAAAAAGTCACCGCCGATTAAACCGCTGACCATGACCGGCTGGATTGCGTTTCTGGCGATTCCCATCGTCGGCGGCTCCAGTCTGGTGATGGAATCCCATCAGCTTTATGCACTGCAGCATGCGGGCTGGCGCGGCTGGTTCGCCATTCTTTACAGCGCCATCGCCTCGTCGATTGTGGCCTATACGCTGTGGTATATGCTGCTGAAGAAATATAACGTCAATCTGATCATGCCCTATTCGCTGCTGACGCCGGTTTTATCGGTGGTGATGGGGATTGTCGTGCTGGGTGACAGCCTCAACAGCTTCAAGATTATCGGGGCCTCACTGGTGATCCTCGGCACGGCTATCGCGGTGCTCAACCTGCGAAACCTGCGGATGCATGCCCGCTTCCCGCGCCTGCGGCGACGTTGATCCTGCGTGCTATGCTTGAGAAATCACCCCTTTCAGGAAGCACAACATGGACTCACAGCTTGCCGCCTCTCTCTGGCAGCAGATGCAGCAGGGATTGCGGGGTCGCGACGACGCCTTGCCTCTTCCTGCCTTCATTGATCGCGCCACCTTCGCTTCTGCTTTTGCCGTCAGTGAACTGGCGGCCACCAGCATCGGTCTGGCAACGCAGGCCACCGCCGCACTGATCGCCGCCTCCTGCCCTGAATATCGCTCTCCGCCTGTCGCCGTCAATGTGCGCCTGGCGTCACGCTGGTTCCAGCAGAGTTTTATCCCGCTTAACCGTGCGGCACCTGCGATGTGGGACGCGTTTGCCGGTGACTATCGCAGCCGCGATGGCTGGATCCGCCTGCATACCAACGCCACACATCACCGGCTGGCGATGGAAAAGGTGCTGGGTACGCACGCCGATCGCGCGGCGCTGGCGCAGCAGGTGCAACAGTGGCAGGCCAGCGAACTGGAGCAGGCGATTATTGATGCCGGTGGCTGTGCCGCAGAAATGCGCAGCGCTGCCGCCTGGCAACGGCATCCGCAGGGCCAGGCCGTACAGCATGAATCGCTGTTTCGCTGGCAGACCACACAGCCTGCTCCTGCGCCGGACTGGCCGCTGGCCGAAGCGCGTCCGTTGCTGGGTATTAAAGTTCTGGATCTGACGCGGATTATCGCCGGGCCGGTCGCCACCCGTTTTCTGGCCAGTCTGGGCGCCAGCGTGCTGCGCATCGATCCGCCCGGCTGGCAGGAGCCGACGCTGGATGAGGAGATAAGCTGCGGCAAGCGTCGCGCGGTGCTCGACCTGACGCAGCCCGCCGATCGCGATCGGTTTATCCGCCTGCTGCGTGAAGCGGACGTGCTGGTGCATGGCTACCGGGCGGATGCGCTGGAACGCCTTGGATTTGATGCCCAGACGCTTCAGTCACTCTCGCCCGGTCTGGTTGATGCCGGTCTGAATGCATGGGGCTGGCAGGGTCCGTGGCGCAACCGCCGGGGTTTTGACAGTCTGGTGCAGATGGGATGCGGCATTGCTGAACGGGGCATGCAGTGGCAGCAGAGCGACAAACCGGTTCCGCTGCCGGTGCAGGCCCTGGATCATGCCACCGGTTATCTGCTGGCAGCCGCCGTGCTGGAAGGATTACGGCGACGCGTGACGCAAGGAGAGGGCAGCCAGGTGCGGCTGTCGCTGGCACGCACCGCGTGGCTGTTGCAGCAGCATCCCACCGGTGAGCACGCGGGTTCCGGCATTGTGCCGCAGGTTAAGGATAACCTGCCCTGTTACGAGTTAACGCCGTGGGGGTTTGGGGTAAGGCTCAGGGCAGCCGCCTGGCTGCCCGGTACTCCAGAGCTCTGCGCAACACCGGGTTGTACGCCGGGCACGCACCCGGCGACGTGGTGAATCAGGCGTCGGGCGTCTCTTCACTGCTCTCAAGCAGTTCGTTGTACATCGCCTGAATCGCCTCACGGCTCAGCATCGCGAGGGTGCGATAGAACGCGGTAGTCGCGTGTGCTTCCACTTTGCCCAGGAACGTTCCGCACCACGGCAGCAGGTACTCTTCAAACAGCGCCAGCTGCGCTGCGCTCTCATCTTCCGCTGACTGATCTTCCAGCCAGGACGCGGCCAGCAGCAGCACGCCAAAATGGTCAGCAGGCGCATCGCTCAGCGGCATGCCGCGTGAGGTTAAGAACGCACGTACTTCCGGTTCCGTTTTGCCTTCCGGCCACTGTGAGGCGTAAGGCGGCACATTACAGTCGCTGCCCACAAACAGCGCGTTGTAATCGGCGGCCAGCGCCTGCGGATCGCTGTTCTGTTGCAGACGGGTCAGCAGCTCATCCTGCTCCAGCGGCCACTGCGACTGCAGTTTGCCTTCACGCAGCAGTGTAAACAGCGGCACCAGCAGCGGGTCCTGCGGCTGACGATTAAACAGTGAGCCGATCACGCGGCACAGAATGGAAAACTCATTCATGAGTCAGATTTCCTTGAGGCAAAATAAATTAAAAGTCAGCCAGTTCAGCAATAGGTTTGCCGCTACGCATTTCCAGAAAGTCGAGCAGGCGACGCGGCGTGACATTTAACACCCGATCCTCAGGAAAATCCACTTCGCGGGCAATCCGCAGGCAGTGATCGAAATGGCCGAGCGTAAACGCGGTGTGGGAATCGGAGCCGAATGCCAGGCGTCCACCGGCATCGCGCACGGCGGCGGCGATAGCGCGGCAGTTAGGTTCGCTGCCCGGACGCGAATGGGTAAAGGAGGAGTTGTTCAGCTCCAGCGCCACGTCGTAGTGCGCTGCGGCCTCGGCAATCGCCGGAATATCGACCGGGAATTTCGGGTTGCCCGGATGGCTGATAATATGAACCAGTCCGCCCGCCATCGCGGCGATCATCGCGTCTGTGTGATGTTTCCGGTCGCGCGGCGCATAAACCGGCTCGTGAAAACCGGCGACGATTAAATCCAGCGCATCGAGCATCGGGCCGGAACAGTCGATTTCGCCCTGCTGATTTTTAATATTGGCTTCGATACCGCGCAGAATCCCCACGCCATCGATCACGCGCGGCCAGACGCGCATATTAATAAAGTGCCAGTAGTGCGGTGCGTCGGCCATATCGGGGCCGTGATCGGTAATGGCAAACAGTTTCAGGCCAGTTTGCTTCGCCTGGGTCACGTAGTCGTGCAGCGTGCTGTAAGCATGCGTGCTGGCGATGGTGTGCATATGCAGATCTACCGGATACATCCTCTTCTCCTGCTGAGTGCCCCTGACGGGGCCGGTTCATTAATAGCCGCGCTGACGATCAACCCTGCCCTGCGGCGGCTCGCCTGCCTGATCCTGGGTAATGGCGCGGGCGATGTAGTCGATAGCTTCGTCGATCAAGGTTACCGCCGCATTATGGGGCGTAATCGTCACACGCGGATGCGACCATAACGGATGCGCTTCGGGCAGCGGTTCAACCTGAAACACATCCAGCGCCGCCGCTTTCAGCTGCCCGCTATTGAGCGCGGCCAGCAGATCGTCTTCCACCACCTGCGCGCCACGTGCGATGTTGAGGAAGAACGCGCCGTGCGGTAGCTGCTGTAAAAAGGCGTGGTCAATAAGATTAATGGTCTCGTGCGTGCTCGGCAGCAGGTTGATCACCACCCGCGTCTCCTGCAGAAAGGCTGACAAGGCATCGCGTCCGGCAAAGCTGGTCACGCCGTCGATGGTTTTCGGTGAGCGGCTCCAGACGCGCAGCGGGAATCCCCAGGGTTTCAGGCTCTCCGCCACGCGCTGCCCCAGCACGCCCGCCCCCAGAATCCCGACGGTGAAACTTTCACGCGGGTAAGCAGGCAGCGGCTGCCAGCACTGTTGCTGCTGCTGAAGACGGTAGTCGTCAAAACGACGGAACCAGTTCAGTACGCTATGGACGGCATATTCCTGCATCTGGCGCGCCATCCCGGTATCTTCCAGCCGGTAGAGCGGCACGCTGTCGGGCAGCATCTCAGGGTGCTGCTGCAGCTGTTTCAGAATCTCATCAACGCCTGCACCCAGCGCAAAGACGCCGCGCAGTGTGGCGCGTCCCTGCAGCATCGCTGCGGGCGGTGAGCGGACCAGCGCATAATCAGCCGGGCCGTCGTCGCCCGGCTGCCAGGCACGCACCCGCGCCTGGGGCAGACGCTGTTGTAAACCGTTAATCCAGGCCGCTGCAGACTGCGACGGGTGATACCAGATGATCTCCATCCTGCTCTCCTTTTTTCTTTCAGCGTCAGGGAAAAGCGAGGTGAGAGCAAGAAAAAACCCGCGTGAAAAAGCGGTTTTTCCCATAAAAATAATTCCCGTGGCTTCACATTTCCGGCTCGCTTCAGGGTGAAGTGGGCAGATAAGGTCTAAAGTTGGTCCTGTGGTCAATGCGTTACGCGCGGCCGCATTTCGGACAAGGAGAAAAACCGATGACAAAAATTGAGGTAAACGCCGACTCACGGCGTCAGCGTTATGCGCCTTTTCTGCTCACGTTGCTGCTGAGCGTACCTGCTTTCACCGCCCATGCCGACGACAACAGCCGCATGCTGAATAATCAGCCGCAGCCGCCGGACGTGCGTTTAGGGCCGCTGTTTAATGCCGTGCAGCAGGCGAAGTTCTACCCCGATCAGAAGACCTTTGCCGATGCGGTGCCGAAATTTGATCCCGCGTCGATTCTTGCCGACTGGCAGATGCAGAAGAAACAGCGCAATTTCGATCTCAAACGTTTTGTTGACGCTAACTTTACGCTGCCCGCTGCGGGCGACAAATATGTGCCGCCCGCCGGCCAAAATCTGCGTGAGCACATTGATGGCCTGTGGTCAGTGTTGACCCGCACCACCAGCAGCGCTGGTCAGTATGACTCGCTGCTGCCGCTGCCTAAGCCCTATGTGGTGCCAGGCGGGCGTTTCCGCGAAGTCTATTACTGGGACAGTTACTTCACCATGCTGGGGCTGGCCGAGAGCGGACACTGGGATAAAGTGCAGGATATGACGGATAACTTCGCCTCACTCCTCGACCGTTATGGCCACATCCCCAACGGCAACCGCAGCTACTACCTGAGCCGTTCACAGCCACCGTTCTTCAGCCTGATGGTCGATCTGCTGGCGACGCACGATAACGGCAAAGCCTATACCCGTTATCTGCCACAGCTGCAGAAAGAGTACGACTACTGGATGGCCGACAGCAATAACGTCGCGGCGGGTGCAGCCAGCAAGCGGGTGATTAAGCTGGCAGACGGCACCCTGCTCAACCGCTACTGGGATGCACGCGACGTGCCACGCACCGAATCCTGGATGGATGACATTGCCACCGCGCAGAAAGCGCCGCAGAGGAATAAAGCCGAACTCTACCGTGAGCTGCGTTCCGGTGCGGCGTCGGGCTGGGATTTCAGTTCGCGCTGGTTTACCGATGCGCATAACCTGTCGACAATCCGTACCACGCAACTGGCTCCGGTTGACCTCAACAGCCTGCTGTTCCATCTGGAGCAGACCCTGTCGAAAGGCTATCAGATGAACAAGCAGAGCGATCTGGCGAAGCAGTACGCCGATCGCGCAGAGAAGCGCCAGGCAGCGATCAACCGCTATCTGTGGGACAGCAAACAGAACTGGTATGCCGACTATGACTGGCAGAAAAAGCAGGTTCATCCGCAGCTGACGGCTGCCGCGCTGTTCCCGCTCTATCTGCAGGTCGCCAGCGATAAGCAGGCTGAAAGCACTGCCAGCGCGGTTGAAAAGCAGCTGCTGAAGCCCGGCGGTCTGGTGACTACCACCGTGAACAACGGCCAGCAGTGGGATGCCCCGAATGGCTGGGCCCCGCTGCAGTGGGTTGCCGTGGAAGGCCTGGAGCATTACAACCAGCCAAAACTGGCGAAAGAGGTAGGCTTACGCTTCCTGCAAAACGTCCAGATGACCTATGACCGTGAGCATAAGCTGGTGGAGAAATATGTCGTTGATGGCAAAAATCTCGGCGGTGGCGGTGGCGGTGAGTATCCGCTGCAGGACGGCTTCGGCTGGACCAACGGCGTCACGCTGAAACTGCTCGATAAGTACTGCCCGAAAGATAAAACCTGTAACAGCGCCCACGATATTCCTCAGGCGTCTGCCTCGCAAAACTGATCCACTCTGGATACCTCTGGCCTCGCCGGAGGTATCCGCACGCCTTTTCAGCGAATTTTACTTGACCTTCTTACATCAACAGGCAAAATTGCAGCCAATTTACAAAAGGTAATAATTCTCATTATGATAATGAGATTGCCTATTAACAACTTTACTCACCTGCCTTAATCTTTGCTATGAAAGGAACTCCGATGAAACTGTCACTGTCGCTGAGAGGGTATATTCGCCTCTGCACCCTGGCGCTGACCGCGCCTGCTCTGAGTTTCGCTGCCGATATGGTGGTGACTGCACAACCGCAGGAAGATTCGACCTCGCCGACCCAGGGCTATCTGGCCACCACCAGCCAGGGCGCAACCAAAAGCGACCGTCCGCTGATCACCACGCCGCAGTCGATATCCGTGGTCACCCGCCAGCAGATGCAGGATCAGGGCGCGCTGACCCTGAACCAGGCACTGGGCTATAGCTCCGGCGTCTTCACCAACTTTGGGGGTGCCGCGACCCGTTACGACACCATTGCGCTGCGCGGCTTCCACGGCGGCGATGTCGATAACACCTTCCTCGACGGCATGCGGCTGATGAGCGACGGCGGCAGTTTCAACGTATTGCAGGTGGATAACGCCTTCCTTGAGCGCATCGACGTGATCAAAGGCCCCTCTTCTGCCCTTTATGGTCAGACGGTGCCGGGCGGGCTGGTTAATATGGTGACCAAACGTCCGCAGTTCAGCGAAGAGGGGCATATCCAGCTGCAGGCGGGCAGTAATGCCACCACCGGCACGATGTTTGACTACACCAATGCGATCAACGACCAGTGGGCGTTTCGCCTGACCGGCGTGACCCGCAACAGCGATACGCAGTACGATCACACCCGCGAAGAGAAATATGCGCTGATGCCGCAGCTGATGTGGCAGCCGGATGAAGATACCCATCTGATCCTGAAAGCCTATCTTCAGAAAGATCCGTCAGGGGGTTACCACGGTTCCGTACCAGGCGACGGCAGCCTCACCGAACACAACGGCTACAAGCTGAGCAATGGCTTTTATGAGGGTAACAGCGACCTCGATCAGTTCAAGCGCCGCGAGCAGATCTACAGCTTCGACTTCGCCCATCGCTTTAACGACGTCTGGTCATTCTCCTCAACTGGCAGCTACAGCCACTCAAATGTCGATCTCGATCAGGTCTATCAGATTGGCTGGGACGAAAATAATCCCGATCTGCTGAACCGCTACTACTCTGGCGAGCGCTCGTCGCTCTCCGCCTGGTCCACCGATAACCGTTTACAGGCAGAGTTTGACACGGGCGAACTGGAGCACCGCGTTACGGTAGGAGCCGAGTATCATCGTTATAAAAATGAGATCAGCGAGGCTTCCGGTGCGGCCAACCAGCTTAATGCGCTGACCGGCGAGCAGGTGGGTGAAATGCCTGCTCAGAGCTGGGCTGAAAACACCCGCCGTTATTACCAGACCGGCCTCTATCTGCAGGATGAGATGAAGCTGGACCGCTGGCATCTGGATCTTTCCGGCCGTTACGATCGCATCGTCGCCGAAAACAGCGGCAGCGATCGCCGTCAGGATGATCATATCAGCGGACGCGCGGCACTACTCTATGCCTTCGACAACGGTATCTCGCCTTACGTGAGCTGGAGCCAGGCGATTACCCCGACCGCGCTCACCGATCCCAACAATAACCTGCTCAAGCCGACCACCGCTGAGCAGTATGAAGCCGGGGTGAAATATCAGCCAAATGGCACCCGCGATCTCTATAGCGTGGCGGTCTATGACCTGACGCAGAAAGATGTGGCGAACCGCAACGTTCAGGACGGAACCTTTACCCCCTCAGGCAAAGTTCACTCACAGGGTATCGAGCTGGAAGCGCGTAACCAGCTCACCCCACGTCTGAGCACCGTGGCGAGCTATACGCTGAATCATCTGCGCTTCAAAGATTCGGTGGATGGCAACAGTGGGCATACCCCGTATGTCACCCCCAACAGCATGGCGGCGCTCTGGGGTCACTATCAGTTTGATTACGGTCTGAGTGCGGGTGCAGGCGTGCGTTACATCGGCAAACAGTGGGCAGACAATGCAAACACCACACGTGTGCCGTCAGTGACGCTGTTTGATGCGTCGGTGCGGGCCGATCTTGGCGTCTGGAACAGCAGCCTGAAAGGGGCATGGGTTCAGGTCAATGCTAACAACCTGACCGATCGTACCTATGTAGCCGGTTGTTACGGTACGGGCTACTGCTACTGGGGCGCAGAACGCAGCGTGATGGCGACCATCGGTTACGACTTCTGATTAAAAGTAAGAGATAAAAAAAGGGGACGAATCGCTTCGTCCCCTTTTTCGTTTAAACCGTTACGGTCAACTGCGTACTTTGCGGTAGATAAACAGCACCACGATGGCACCGATAACAGCGACCACAAAGCTTCCGAAGTTAAACCCATCGACGCGGCCGAAGCCAAACAGCGTACTGATCCAGCCACCCACTACAGCACCGATAATACCCAGAACAATAGTCAGAATGAAACCGCCACCGTCTTTACCCGGCATAATCCACTTAGCCAGAATACCCGCGATTAAGCCAAAGACGATCCAGGAAATAATACCCATCTGTTGCTCCTTCCTTTTTATGATTAAAGCGTGAACGCCTGATTTATCAAGCGGTTTACCGCGATAAGTATAGCCAGCTTTTTGAAAAACGCCTCACGGGTCACACTATTTTTTAAGAATTCAGCGACTAAAGCTTTTTTTTGCCGCGCCGATAACCGGGATGAGGCAAAAAAACAGCATAAATACAGTAACCCCTTGCGGAGCAGGACGTGAAAGAAGCCGACCAGGAACAATATTTAAAACGTGGCACGCTGGCGGTTCTGGGCGTAATGAAAGATCTGCTGCGCCTGCAGACGCCACTACTGGTGCGCTTCGCGCGCGGGCAGTTTATCAGCCGGATGCTGGCTGCCGATGAAGATCGTCTGCTGTTTGACCTGGGCAGTAATAATCTGGATAACGAGTACGCCCTGACCAGCGACGATCTCAGCATTACTGCTGAAACCTATGGCGCGAAGGTAGAGTTCAGCCTCGCCTCACTGGAGAGGGTGGAGTTTGAAGGATTGCCTGCCTTCAGCGCACCGTTACCGGAGCTGCTGTGGCAGATTCAGCGTCGTGAGTTTTTCCGCGTCTGCGCCCCGCTGGAACCGCAGTTCTGGTGTCATACCGTGTGGCCGGATGGCAGTAAAACACGCCTGCGGTTACAGGATCTGTCACTGGGCGGAATCGGCGTGCTGGTGGATGAACCGCTGCCGGAGGGGTTGCAGAACGGTGACAGCTTCAATCCGTTCCGGGTCGAGCTGGGGGAGTATGGTCATTTTGACGTGCCGGTAAAGCTGCTGAGCATTGGCGAGCGCAGCGTGGTGACCCGCAAGAACGAAACCCGCATCACACCGCGACTGAGCTTTCGTTTTGCCACGCTGAACCCGACGCAGGAGCGGCAGCTTCAGCAGATTATTTTTGCCCTTGAGCGCCTGGCTCGCGATAAATCAAACCGCTTCCAGTAACCGCTTTATGGATGCGCCACGCAGGTGGGCCGCATCCAGGCTATGCTTCTTGCTTGTTTTCTTTTAAACCGGAACCCAGCAAGGAGACCCTCCCCAATGGAAAACTGGCTCGCTTCACGTCGTTTTCAATCCCTCTTTTTTAATCAGGAACTCTGGCTCAACAGCGCCATCGTAGTAGTTTCCACGCTGGTGATTTACTGGGTATTACGTACCCTGATTCGCTTTATCTCCAACCGGATTGCACTTTACAGCGAACATCGTCATGTCCGCGCGACCGCGATTCTGGTGGAGATACTGCGCAGCACCAGCCAGACCCTGCTGCTGATCTTTTCACTGCTGATTGCCCTGAAGTTTGTGGATCTGCCCGCGTCCTGGAGCGTCACCATCGCACACGGCTGGTTCCTGGCGCTGATCGTTCAGCTCGCGCTGTGGATCGACTGCGGCATCCGGCTCTGGCTGAAAAGCCTGCTGCGTGACCCGCTGCACGTACGCAACCCGGTCACTACGGTGATCCTCGGGATTTTGCTGCGGGTGGTGGTCTGGATCATGATGTTCCTGGCCATTCTGTCGAACATGGGCATCAATATTACCGCACTGGTCGCCAGCCTTGGAGTGGGTGGTATCGCGATTGCGCTGGCGATTCAGACGGTACTGAGCGATGTGTTTGCGTCGCTGGCGATTGGCTTCGATAAGCCGTTCGAGCACGGCGATTTTATTGTCTTTGGTGATATTGCCGGTTCCATTGAGCACATTGGCCTGAAAACGACCCGGCTGCGCAGCCTGAGTGGTGAGCAGATCGTCTGCTCAAATACCATTCTGTTGCAGCAGACGATCCACAACTATAAGCGTATGCAGCAGCGCCGCATCGTGTTTAAGTTTGGTATCAGCTACGCCACGCCGTCAGAGCAGGTCCGGGAGATCAGCCCGCTGGTGAAAGAGATTATCCAGGGCGTTGAGACCACCCGTTTTGACCGCGCCCACTTCCTGGCCTTTGAAGATTCAAAACTGACCTTTGAAGTGGTCTATTTTGTGCTGGATGCGGATTACAATAAGTACATGGATATTCAGCAGGAGATTAACCTGCAGCTGATGGCGGCACTGGAAGAGCGTAACATCCGTTTCGCCTTACCGATTCGTCAGGTTGAGTTCAGCGGGGGTAATCTGCCGCCGGTGGATCTGGTTGCGATACAGAATGACGATGACGAGATGCGCAGAGTGGCGCGCTAAATCAGTGCCCGCCTTTCTTTTCAGGCGTGGCGGGCATACAAGCCGGTGCGGGCGGAATCGTGACCGCATCGGCTGCTTCACCCCTTGCATTCAGCCGTTCCGCCTTACCGCTTACTGATGCCGGTAGCAGCTCACGCCGAGATACTCACTGAACGCTTCCTGCAGCACGCCAGCCGTGGCCGAGTGGTTCATCGCCACGTGATGCTCAAAGCCATTGCGGCAGATCCACGCCAGCAGCGTCTCCAGCTGCGGCACCTGAATGACCGCGCGACAGCCGACCGTGTCCAGCGGATCGGTGACAGATATTCCTTCACCCACATAGGCTTTGATTTCGCCGCTGAAGTCATCGGTCGAGAGGCGAAAATAGGTGAGATCGCCCTGCTTCATCCGGCCATGCACCGCGCCGCAGGTGTTCTCTTTGCCCACGGTGGTGCCAATAATATCCGCCGTGCCCATGGTCGGTGACTCCAGGCTGGCGCTGGCAAAATTCCCGCAATGAAACAGCACACACTTGTCCCGCTCGTCGCCAAAGTTGTTGTTCCAGTCCGCCAGTGAAGCAGGACTCAACGAACAACTGGCGAGCGCATACATCGACAGCGCACCCATCACGTCCACTTCACAGGCGCTGGGCATCAGTTGACCCGACATCACGCTCATAATTGAGCAGACGTTGATGCCCAGGTTTTCCTGCAGCGACGTCCAGCACTGAATGGCAGTCGTATCGATATCGTTGTCGCTGATCCACTCGCTGATCACCACAAACAGTTTGGCCATGGTCACCAGTTTGTCACCCGGAATCCCGCGCGCATCGGCGTTGGCTTCCAGGATTTCGCGCTTCTCTGCCACGCGGATATCGTCATCACGCAGCCGGTTAGTGCGGGTAAAAATTTCTGATAGATCCAGGGTTTCTACCGCGATGCCCATCTTCTCCAGCAGCTTTTCGCTGTAGCGCACGGTGTTGAATCCGGCGGGCCGCGCACCAATCGCGCCGACACGAACCCGCCGCATCGCATTCACCACCCGACAGAGCTGGCTGAAACGCTGTAAATCCTGCTGAAAAACTTCGCCGCTCAGGGCGCAGACATGCTGACGGGTCAGGGTAAACGGGATGCCGTACTGCCGCAGGTTGTTGCAGAGCGAGATTTTACCGCAGAAGCTGTCACGTCGGGTCGCCAGCCCCATTTTATCCAGGTTGTCCTCTTCTGCCTGCACCAGCACTGGCACATTCAGCCCGGCCAGACGCAGCGCTTCGGCAATGGCCTTTTCGTCACCAAAGTTAGGCAGCAGCACCACAATGCCGTGAATCGCTTCGCGATGCTGGCGAAACAGCGCAGCGCAGGTTTTGGCCTCCTGCCGCGTCTCGACGCCGCCCAGATTGGTCTGGGTTTCATCCAGCATCACCGTATTAATGTTCATCTTTTCAAACAGCGCAACCGCCTGCTGGCGCGCCTCGCCCACCAGATAGCTGGGAAAAAATCCCCGGTTGCCAATAATGACGCCGAAGGTTAACTGCTGAGGAAGTGTTGACATGGCTCTGCTCCGGTTAAGGATTAATGTGGCTGATAACGACAGCGTGCAACGGCGTCGATCCAGCCTTTATAGTTTTCCTGCATACGCTGCGCGAGCTCTTCACGCGGCATGATGACACTGCCACCCTGCAGTGCCTGCATATCACTGCCCTGCTGCCACCATCCCAGTACTTTGCCCGCCAGCAGCGCCGCGCCCAGCGCGGAAACCTCGGCGGTCGGCACACGCTGCAGCGGCCGCTGTAACACATCCGCCTGTAACTGCATCAGCCAGCTGTTTTCGGTGGCGCTGCCATCCACACAGAGAGCCGGGAGCTGCTGGCCGCTGGCCTGCTCCATCGCAAAAAAGACGTCGGCGATTTGCCAGACGATTGACTCCAGCGCGACCCGTGCCAGTACATCGGGCGTGGCGGCGTCCGTCAGTCCACATACCATGCCGCGCGCCTGCAGATCCCACCAGGGCGCGCCCAGACCGGAGAGCGCCGGGACAAAATAGATGCTCTGATTGTCGTCGCAGCGCTGCGCCATGGCGGTCAGCGCACGCGGATCCTGCACGCCGAGCAGTTTGCCCAGCCAGGCGGCACCGGAACCGGTATGGGTGATATTGCCTTCAAAGGCATAACGCAGCGTGCCGTCGTGCCAGGCCACGGTGGTGCTGAGGCCATTTTCCGTCAGCAGCGGCGTCGCCATCGACATCATCAGTGAAGAGCCGGTGCCGTAGGTGGCTTTCACCACTTCTGACTCGCCGCGCCGCTGCGCCTGCAGTGCAGCATGGGAGTCACCGATGCGCGCCAGAATTGGCGTGCCGGGCGCTAAGCCGGGAATGTTACGCACCGCGACAACGCCCTGTTCGCTGGCGGAGGAGGTAATACGTGGCAGTGCGGCGCGCGGTAGCTGAAACAGCGTCAGCAGCTCGTCGTCCCAGTCATTGAGATGCAGGCTGTAAAGTTGAGTGCGGGCTGCGTTGGCGTGATCGGTAACGAATATCTCGCCTGCGCTGAGCTGCCAGCTGAGCCAGCTGTCGACAGTGCCGATGCAAAGCTCACCGGCTGCGGCCCGCGCTGCGCCATCGGGAATGGCGGCCAGCATCCCGGTCAGCTTGGCGGCAGGAAACATCGGATCAACGGCGAGCCCGGTTAAGCCGGTGATACGTGGCGCTTTGCCCGCCTGATGCAGATCGCGACAGAATGATTCAGAGCGGCGATCCTGCCAGCTCACCAGTGGCGTCAGGGGCTGACCATCACACCGCTGCCAGATCAGCACCGACTCGCGCTGATTGCTGATCGCCACGGCCGCAACAGGCGCGCCATCACAGGCTGACAGACACTGGATGATTGCCTGCTTTACCGCCTGCCAGATTGCCATAGGGTCCTGCTCCGCCAGTCCGGGCTGCGGATGTTGCAGGGTTAAACTCTGGCTGCCGCGCGCCACTACGCGGCCACTGCGATCAACCGTAATCGCCTTGGCGTTGGTGGTGCCTTCGTCAATCGCCAGAATCAGGGGTCCCACCATTTTTATGCTCCTGCGCAGATGCGTGCTGCACTGTTAACTATGCTGCTGGCATCAATGCCATGACGGGCGCGGGTCGAGGCGCGATCGCCGGCAATCGCGTATTCGCCATCCGGAATGCCGAGCCGTAACAGCGGGATGCCGCAGCCGCCCTCCGCCAGCACCTCGGCCACCAGGCTGCCGACACCACCATTGACGTTGTGCTCTTCTACGGTAATCACCGCTGGGTAGTGATTTAACAGGTTGCGCAGCTGTTGGGTATCACAGGGACGAATCGATGGAACCGCGATCACACCGGCTGAAATGCCCTGTTCAGCCAGTTGCTCAGCGGCGTGAACCACCTCGTGAACCGTTGAGCCCATTGCCACCAGCGCGATGTCGCTGCCTTCCCGTAACAGGTCGATCGCGCCCGGCCTGAACCGGTAGTTTTCGTCATGCAGCTGCGGCAGATCTTTGCCATCCAGACGGATATAAACCGGGCCGACATGCTCAAGGGCGTAGTCGATGATCTGGCGGCACTCCAGCGGGCAGGAAGGTGCATAGATCTCGATGTTGCCGAAACCGCGCATCACCGCGATATCATCAATGCTGTGGTGGGTGCTGGCTAACGGGCCATAGCTGGCCCCGGCATTCAGCCCGAACAGTTTGACGTTGGTGTTGTTGTAACAGACGTCAACTTTCACCTGCTCATTGGCGCGTGATACCAGAAACGGCGCGGCGTTACAGGTCACCGCAACTTTGCCACCCAGCGCCAGCCCCGCCGCTGTGCCCACCAGCGTCTGCTCGGCGATGCCGACGTTGATCAGCCTGTCGGGAAACGCCTTAATAAAGGGGGAGATTTTGGCGGTTGAGGTGGAGTCAGCCACCACCGGCACCAGATCCACGCCGCGATTCACCGCGTCGATGAAAGCCGTCACCATGACGCTTGCTAAATGTTGTGCATTACTCATCTTTCAGTTCCTCCAGTGCCAGTGCGATCTCTTCGCCTTTCGGCACCCGGTGATGCCATTCGGCTTTGCTCTGAATAAAGGAGATACCAAAGCCCTTTTCGGTATGCGCGACAATGACCTGCGGCTTGCCGTTCTTCGGCAGGTTTTCGATGGTGTCGACGACCGCCGCCATCTCATTGCCGTTGCATTCGGTAACCTCCAGCCCGAAGGCACGCCATTTTTCCGGCAGCGGATCGGTGTTCATGATGTCGCGGGTCGCGCCCGCCAGTTGCAGCTTGTTCTTGTCATTAATGATGATCAGGTTGTCGAGGCCGTAATGTGCCGCGACCAGTGCCGCCTCCCAGTTGCTGCCTTCGGCCAGTTCCCCGTCGCCGGTCACCACAAAGATGCGGCGCGAGCTGTTATCTTTTTTCGCTGCGATAGCGATGCCCACCGCCACCGGCAGGCCGTGACCCAGCGCGCCGGTGTTTAGCTCAACGCCAGGCGTTTTCTGCCGCACCGGATGGCCGGGCAGATGTGAGTCGGCATGCTGATAGGTTGCCAGCCAGTCGGTAGGAAAGTAGCCCGCCTCCGCCAGCACGCAGTAATAGCCGCCCACCGCGTGTCCTTTAGACTGGATGTAGATGTCACGCTGATCGTCGTCCGTGCGATCCGGGGCGCAGTTCAGGATGCGGAAGTAGAGCGCGGTGAGGATCTCCACCTGTGACAGATCGGCACCGGTATGACCGCCTGCCGGGCTACCCGCATTTAGCTGGATGATGCGACGACGGATAGCACGCGCCCGACGCTCAAGGTCTTCGACCGGAAGATTGAAAGGATTCATACACTACCTCTGAATTTTAAATCGTTTATGAATATATATTCACGTCGGTTAAAAAAATTTCTGCCAAAAATACGTGCCTTACACTGGCACGCCCTTCTGTCTGCCACTCTGCGCGTCTGACCGGGCAGGCCATCCCCGTGAGCAGAAACATGCAGCAGTCCGGCCTGCCCGACTCAGCGCGATCAGGGTTTTGCCGGTGTGCCCTCCTCGATTAATGCTTTCTGTGCCACCACCGCCGCCTTCTGCTGCATCCGGCTCTGAGTCTGATCGATAATGACCGCAATGATGATGACAATACCCTTAATGACCATCTGCCAGAATTCGCTGACGCCCATCATGATCAGGCCATCCGCCAGAAAGCCGATGACAAACGCCCCAATCAGCGTGCCGACAATGGTGCCGCGTCCGCCCGCCAGCGACGTGCCGCCCAGCACCACGGCGGCAATCGCGTTCATCTCAAACGCGGTGCCGTTCGCCGGATGGCTGGCGACCAGTTGCGATGAGACCACGATGCCGGCAATGGCTGCGCAGAAGCCCGACAGGGTGTAGACCAGAATTTTCACCTGCCGGGTTTTCACACCCGACAGTTCAGCAGCACGCTCGTTGTCGCCGATGGCATAGACCTGACGGCCAAACGGCAGACGACGGGCGATATAGCCGATGACCAGCGCCAGCAGCACCATCATCCAGATGGCATACGGCAGCCCGAGTAACGTCCCCGCACCAATCCGATCGAAGCCGGTATTGCCCAGTAGCGGATTACCCTGTAAACCGGGAAAGGTCTCGCCGCCGGAGGTGAGCATGGCCGCGCCGCGCAGGATATACATGGTGCCGAGAGTGCAGATAAAGGGGGCCACGTTGTAGCGGGTAATGATCCAGCCATTGCCCGCGCCAATCAGCGCGCCGATAAACAGCACCACCGGCACAATCACCCAGACGCTGGGAAAGATAGCGATGCCAAACATCGGCAGCACAATCCCTTTAGTGATCAGCCAGCCGGCGATCATGCCGCACAGCCCTAAGGTGGCCCCAATCGACAGGTCGATCCCCGCAGTGATAATGACAAAGGTGATGCCCAGCGCCAGAAAGGCGTTGATGGCGATATGCTTCACCATGATCACCAGGCTGCCGGTGGCGAGAAAGTCCGGCACGGTGATGGCGAAGAAGCCGACAATCAGAATCAGCGCAATAAAGGTGCGCAGTTTCAGAAGCAGCAGCAGAATACTTTCGCGTGAACTGAATGCCTTAGCCGGAAGCGTGTTCAGCGCGACGCTGTTATTGCTTTTCATGCTCAGAACCCCTGCGCACTTGCTTTCACCAGCGCTGCCTCTTCCGCCTGGTCGCGGGGAAGATCAGCCGTAAGTTTGCCGCCCGACATCACCAGGATGCGATCGGCTACCGCCATAATCTCTTTCAGATCTGAGGTGGAGAACAGCACGGCGATACCCTGCTGCGACAGCGCCACCATGGTGCGAAACACCTCGGCTTTGGCCCCGACGTCAATGCCGCGGCTCGGCTCATCCAGCAGCAGCAGGCGCGGATTGGTCAGCAGCGCACGGCCAATCACCACTTTCTGCTGGTTGCCGCCGCTGAGTGCGCTGATGGCGACGTCCGGCGAAGAGATTTTGATCGCCAGGTTGCCCACCGTCTGGTTCACCGCCTGCAGCTCCGCCTGATGCGCTATGGCAAAACGGCGCGACAGCCGCCGCCACAGGCTGGCGATGGTGAGATTACTGGCGACCGACGAGACCGGGAAAATCCCGGCGCGTTTGCGATCTTCCGGCACCAGACTCATGCCCATGCGGATGCGATCGGCGGTCGGCAGACGGGTTGGCAGCGGTTTACTGTCGAGCCACAGCTTGCCGAGATAGTGACGCTGGCTGCCGAGCAGACACTCAAACAGTTCGGTGCGACCCGCGCCCATCAGTCCGTAGATCCCGACAATTTCGCCGGCACGCACCTGAAAACTGACATCATCGACCAGCGTATTGCCGTTGGGGCTGACGCAGGTAATATGCTGTGCTTCCAGCACCGGCGCGCCAAACTCACGCTCATCCGGCAAAAAGGTCGTGACCGGCTCACTGCCCAGCATCTCGCGCACGATCCATGGCACATCAATGGTGCTGACCGGTGCTTCCGCCTGGAAACGTCCGTCGCGCAGAATGGTAATCACGTCACCAATTGCCATCAGCTCCTCCAGCCGGTGGGAGATATAGATAAGGGTCACGCCCTGCTGCGTCAGGTCGCGGATCACCCGGAACAGGATCTCCACTTCGGTTTTGCTCAGCGCAGAGGTCGGCTCGTCGAGGATCAGAATGTCTGCATCTTCTGCCAGCGCTTTGGCGATCTCCACCAGTTGCTGCTGACCCACTTTGAGATTGCCGACCCGCTCAGTGGGCGAAATCGGCTGGTCGAGTCGTGCCATCAGTGCGGCGGTGCGGCGTGCCTGCTCCGCCTCATTGATGGGTAACAGGCCGCGCTGGATCTCCCGGCCCAGAAAGAGGTTCTCCGCCACCGTGAGGTTTTCAAACAGATTCAGCTCCTGATGCACCATGCCGATACCGTGCCGGGCGGCGTCACGGGTGCTGCTCAGCGTCAGCGGCTCGCCATTCAGGAACAGCGAACCGGCGGTGGGCTGCTGTACCCCGGCCAGAATCTTCATCAGGGTCGATTTTCCCGCCCCGTTTTCACCGATGATGACGTTAACTTTGCCGCGCCAGACCCGGTAGTCGACGCGATCCAGCGCCAGCGTGCCGGGAAACAGCATCGATATCTGTTCGGCCCGCAGTATGATCTCATCGTTCATCAGGGCGTCCCCCGCTTCAGCTCAACCGCCACCACCTCTTCAACGCTGTTGTGACCGATGCTCACCGCCAGCAGCGCCTGCACCGGCTGGTTGACCCAGCTGGCATCCAGCGGCGGCAGCTGCTTCACCGCATGACGGTTCAGCGCCCTGGTCAGCTGGGCGTACTGCACCTGATTCGTAAACTCCTCGAAACGGAACCCGGCGGCGTCGCGAATAGCGTTGCTGCGCAGCACCGGCCCGACGCTGACTGCCACCGGTTTACCGTTGATCGTCAGCGTCAGCGTGCGTTCACGCGGATTACTCTCATCCAGGGCGCTGGCCGTCCCGCTGGCCCGTACGAAGACGCTTTTACGCCCGTCGGGTTTAACCGTCTGACTTTTCGCCTCCATGTCGGCCCAGCTCAGCGCGTGGCTGTTCGCGGTGGTCATGACCCGCGGCTGCCAGGTCTCTTCCGCAATCTGCTGTGGCGTCTGGGTGGTATAGCTGGGCTTCGCGTGCGGATCTTTCGGCAGAATCGGGTTACCGTCCGCATCCAGATCCACCACGGTGCAGGCGCTGAGCAGCGCCATACCGGTCAATACCGCCAGTATCCGTTTCATGGTTATTTCGCCAGGTTGAAGTTTTTCAGCTTAGCGGCGTTGCTGTCGTCAATCAGCACACAGTCCATCAGCTGCTTCTCCTGTTTCTGCGCTTTGCCGTTCTTCAGGTAGTAGTCCGCCTGCGTGACCGCCATCTGCGCCTGATCCCAGCCCGGCTGCAGTACCGTCGCTTTGATGTTGCCTTTATTGAGGATCGAATCGCGGGTGTAATCGCTGCCGTCAAAGCCCACCACGATGACTGAGGTTTTCCCGGCGGCTTTCAGCGCGGCTTCCGCGCCCAGCGCCATGGTGTCGTTACCGGAGATCACACCCACGATGTTGGGGTGCTTCTGCAGCAGGGTTTCCATGCGGCTGAAGGCTTCGGTCTGGCTCCAGTTAGCGCTCTGCTGCGCCACCATTTTCAGGTCGGTGTAGTCATCCAGTACGTCGTGATAGCCCTGCGACCGCACGCCCGCGTTGGTGTCAGACTCCTTGCCCAGCAGTTCAACGTACTCGCCTTTGCCGCCCAGCAACTTTGCAAATTTCTCTGCACCCAGCTGCGCACCCTGATAGTTATTGGAGACGATCTGCGCCACGGCGATACCGGTTTTGTTGATCTCACGGTCAATCAGAAAGGTCGGGATACCGGCATCTTTGGCTTTCTGCACCGGCCCGACGGTGGCGTCCGCGCCGGCGTTATCCAGAATGATCGCTTTCGCTTTGCGCGCAATCGCGGTCTCAATCAGCTGGTTTTGCTTGTTAACGTCATCGTCGTGCGACGCTACCAGCGTGGCATAACCCAGCTCTTTGGCTTTAGCTAACGCGCCTTCTGCCTCGGCTTTAAAAAACGGGTTGTCATGGGATGGGGTAATAATCGCCAGCAGGCCTTGCTCTGCCGCCAGCGCCGTTGCAGAAAAAGCGAACATCGAAGCCAGCAGGGTCAGTTTAATCAGAGGACGCGTCATTATTTCTCTCCGCTTGAATATATATTCACACGCGATTTTATATGCATAATGACTATGCGCCTGCGCTGACGCGCCGTCCAATGCGCGATCGTTAAAAAGCGAAAACGATCACAAATTAGCCTGCGTTGTGATTTTGATCATCCTGGTTAACAATACCGGGCAGATTCAGAGAGGGAAAAACCGATGGCAAAACAGGATGAACAGCGACTGATGGTGAAGATTGCCACGCTTTACTATGTCGAAGGGCTGAAGCAGTCAGAGATCGCGCAGTCGCTGACCCTATCGCAATCATTTGTCTCACGCATTCTTAATCGCAGCGTGAAAGAGGGGGTGGTCAAGATCAGCGTGGTGCCACCGGCCAACGTCTATCCGGAACTGGAAAAGGCGATTGAGCAGACCTACAACCTGCCGCAGGCGATTGTGGTGGATGTGCCGGATCAGGCCTCGCCGCTGCAGATTAAACAGGCGATTGGTTCGGCGGCTGCTCACTATCTGGAGACCCGGCTGCGCAACGATGAGCTGATTGGTATTTCGTCGTGGAGCGGCACTATCCGGGCGATGGTGGATGCACTGCATCCGCTCAACAGCGCCTGTAAGGGCGTGATCCAGCTGCTGGGCGGCGTCGGAGCCAACGGCAACGTGCAGGCCACCATTCTGACCCAGAATCTGGCGGCGCTGCTGAACTGCCCTGCCTGGCTACTGCCGTCGCAGTCGATTGAGCATTCGGTCAGCGATCGCCAGCGGCTGTCGGCCAATGCCGAGGTTGCCGAAGTGCTGAGTAAATTTGAGCAGGTCGATCTGGCGATTGTCGGCATCGGCGATCTGGAGCCGTCAGCGCTGCTGCGCAATTCTGGCAACTACTACGATGGCAAAATGCTGCAGACGCTGGCGGCACGCGGTGCGGTCGGTGATATCTGCCTGCACTATTTTGACGCCTGTGGCCAGCCGGTATTGAAAGCTGAAGAAGATCCGGTGATCGGAATGGAACTGGCGCAGGTGAAACAGTGCGCGCAGGTCGTCGGACTGGCTGGCGGACGGGAGAAAGCGCAGGCGATTCGCGGTGCGCTATTGGGCGGTTATATCAAGGTGCTGATTATTGACTATCCCACGGCCCGGCTGCTGCTCACGCCGCAGGCGTAGTCAAAACCGGTCAGATGGTGCGGTAAGCGGTGGTGACTTTCCAGAGATAGCGCGGTGCCTGCGCCGCCGGATGCCTGTTCTGCACATGCTGATAGAACTCATCCGGTGACATGGCGTTGATCATCGCAATGGCCCGATCGCGGTCGCGGGAAAATGTTCGCAGCAGCGCACCGGCACCGTTGGCATAAGAGACGATGGTGGCGTAGCGCAGGGTCAGCGGATCGCGGATGCCCGACAGCGCAGAGTCCTGCAGGATGCGGATATAGGCGGTGCCGATATCAATATTTTTGGCCGGATCGCGCAACTCGGCATTCGACGGCTGACCCCGGCGGCCCAGCGTGCGATAGACTTCACGTCCCGCGGTCGACGCTTTAATCTGCATCAGCCCGACCGCATTGGAACGGCTCACTACGCCCGGATTTCCACCCGATTCGACACTGATAATGGCGCTGATCAACTTCTCATCAACGCCATAATGACTGGCGGCATCTTCGGTAAACATGGCCCAGGTTCCATTGACGCTGGAAGGCGGTGCCTGCGTTAACGGCGTGTTGCGCTGCTTAACGGCATGGTGCGGTGGCTCGCTGGCACAGCCAGTCAGGAGTAACGCCGAGAGTATAAGGTGTCGGATTTTCAGCAATTTTTCGTCTCATCGCGATTGTGGCGAATGCTATCATACCCAGGCAGCCTGAGAGCAAAATTACCGTTTATCCTAAATACACGATTATGCGGCGCGCACCGTGACTTCAGCGGGCTTTTTCGCCATCATCGCCGTCAGTCATGTGCGCTAACAGCAGGAAAGTATGATGATTTCACGTTCAGTTCGTCTTATCTCCCCCTCCGGTTACTGTCATAATCAGCCTGCGGCACTGCAGGGCATTGCACGACTGCGCGCGGCGGGCCATCAGGTGGAGAACGAGCAGGTGATCACCCGCCGTTTTCAGCGCTTCGCCGGAACGGACGCAGAGCGCCTTGAGGATATCAACCAGCTTGCCAGCCTCACTACGCTGCCCGACGTGGTGCTGGCGGTGCGCGGCGGTTATGGGGCCAGCCGGTTACTGGCCTCCATCGACTACGTCGCCCTGCAACGCCGTCTGCTGAATCAGCCGCTGGCGCTGTGCGGCCACAGCGACTTTACCGCGATTCAGCTGGCTCTGCTGGCGCAGGTCGGCCTGATTACCTTCAGTGCACCGATGCTGGCCGGTAACTTCGGTGCCGCGACCTTATCTGAATTTACCCTGCACCACTTCTGGCAGGCACTGACATCACCTACAGTAGAGGTGAAATGGCAGAGCGAAACGCCAGATCAGGGTGACTGGCAGGGTACGCTGTGGGGCGGAAATCTGGCGATGATCTGCTCTCTGATCGGCACGCCGTGGATGCCGCAGATTGAGAACGGCATTCTGGTGATAGAAGATGTCAATGAGCATCCGTTCCGCATTGAACGCATGCTGATTCAGCTGGAGCAGAGCGGCATTCTGGCGCGACAGCGGGCAATCGTCACCGGCAGCTTCACCAGCACAACCCTGTCGGACTATGACAATGGGTTTGATTTCAGTACCGTCTGGCAGCGCGTGCGTGATACTACCGATCTGCCGGTGATCTGTGGATTAGATTTTGGACATGCCGCTGACACCGTCACACTGCCGCTGGGCGCCAGCGCACGATTAGCGGTCAGCCAGGGCAACGCCCATTTGCAGGCGACCGGGCATCCCGTCCTGCGGGAATAGAGAGCGTTTCAGGAGATCGACATTGAAGCCGTTGTATGACGATTTGTGGATCTCAACCCCGGAATTCCCGGTGGAAGATGCCGTTAATGACCTGATGATGCATGGCTTTATGCTGCGTCACCCGCGCGGCAATCTGCTGATTGGCCGCGTAGAAAATCCGCTCGATCATGAAGTGATTGCCGATACCGGCGGCGTGATCCGTCACTATCTGACCCACTGGCACGAATCCGCGCCCGGTGCGGCAGTGATCCAGCAGCGGTTTAGCAGCGCGCTTTACTGCCACAGCCGCTCATTAGGCCCTATCAGTCGTTTTGCGGAGCCGGATGACACCTTTTCGCAGCCGGAGACACATTTCGGCGATTTCCATCTGCTGCCAACGCCCGGACACACGCCGGGTAGTTGCAGCTTTCTCTATACCTCGCCGCTGGGGCTAACCTATCTGTTTGTCGGCGATACCGTGACCCGCTCTCATGACAACTGGATCACGGTGCTGGTGCCGGACAGTAATCCGGCTGAGCTGAGTCAGACGCTGGAATTTTATCGCTCGCTACGTCCCGACGTGGTACTGATGAGTACCACGCGCGGCCATCTTTCCTGGAAAAAAGTGACGCTGCAAAGCTGGCTGGCTGCCATTGATGAAGCTGAACAGCATCCCCTGGATCTGCGGGAAAATCCGCTGTTCTGATTACAGTTCTTTGGTCAGATAGTGCCGCTGATGATGATCCATGTAGTTCGCCAGTGTAAGCCGCAGGGTATAGCCGAGTTTTTCGTAAAACGGCCGCGCCTGAAAACTGGCGGTATCTACCTGTGCATAGCGGCAGCCGCGATCCCGCGCCTCCTGCTCGGCAGCCTGAATCAGCCTGCTGCCTGCCCCCTGCCCGCGTAGCGCCTCACTCACCCAGAGCATATCAATCCGCAGCCAGTTACCGGTCGTTGAGCCGGTCAGTCCGGCCAGCTTTTTACCCTGCTCATCACGGATAAACACGCCAATTGACCTGATCGTATTCACATCAATAAATTTGCTGTTGAAGGCATTGAGAGCCAGCCTGACCTCATCCAGATCCTGCGCAGTAACGTTGTCGGTAATCTCAGGTTGCATAGTGGCTCCAGGGGGTTAACTGTCGGAACGCTGACGATCGTCATAACGCTCCAGGGTCAGCGCATCCACATCGCGTTTTTCGCTGCGGCTGCAGGGCAGCAGTTTATCGCTGTCGCGGTAAACAAAGAAGGTTGCCTGGCTGCGCTGGTTCACAATCAGCTGATCGCCATTGCGAAAGCGGGTAATCGCCACCTGATCGCCCGCTTCTAAGCGGGTTCGCTGCTGACCGGCGGCAATCTGGAAATGATTTTCCGGCCACATAAGGGTGGTTAAACCATATTCGGCACGTGAAACTGTCATGGTCGGCCGACCGGGACAGTTAAGCTGAAATTCGGTTTCACTCCAGGCGGGTGCGATATGACAGGCCAGCAGGCCCAGGGCAATTAACGCTGCCTTCATGCTGTGTCTCCACTGATTTCATTGAGAATTTTCTTAGCTTAACATAGAAAAACCAGAGGAGAGGCGTGAGGGGAGCGTGACTAAGACCATTAAAAGGTGGAATCGGTGTGCGAAAAAACCTGAAAGTTGAGAAAAGATAAAGTAATCCGGCCAGCCTGACAGCGTACCCGCCTGGCCGGATTGTGACTATTCGGCAGCGACCTCGGCGGCCACTAACATCAGCGCCAGCCCGGCATTTTCGCTATCATAAGCCTGCATGGCTGCACGAATATTCGCTGAGCAGGCGAGCACCTGTTGCTTCTTATCGGCTTCCAGCTCGTCAATCGCGTGGCGAATAATCATTAGACTTGCTTCTTCTTCTTTCATCATTTATCCCTGGATTTGCCTAAGTGGTGCGCAAAGGAGCCAAGAATACCGTTTATTGATAAGCAAAGTCACCCCTTTACATTCCTGTTGCTTAACGATTAAACAAATCACAAACAGGAAGCGTAGCGGAAACTGCTATAATTACGTGATTGGTGGTGCAACAGGATAGACTCTGCGCCACGACACTCCCAGGGATTGAAGCAGGTAGAAAATCATGATGCGACTCAGCATTTTTATCCTCATCGCGTTGGTGACTGGATGTTCATCTGGCCCGAAAGGGGTGGAATGTCCGGGTGAGGTCTCGACAATTTATGGTCAGTCGATGGGACAGACACAGGGCGTGATTTTTGACCTGGTTAACAGCTTTACCGTGACACGAGACAATGTCAGCGTTAACAGTGGCCCGCTGCAGTCGCTGGATCGGTTTAAATATGTCCCCTCCGCCGTGACGCGTGAAGGTTACTTTGCGCAGCGCCTGTCAGATAAGCAGTTCCGCCTGATTAATCCTTATCAGGACACCCAAATCACCTGGACCTGTCCATAAGGGATGAATCCTGCTGCCAGATGGTTTATTGTCAGGAAACGTCAAGCAGCAGGGTTCCCCGATGGAAAAGCGTCTGGATAACAACGGTTATATCGACTTCCCCTTCCCCGCTACGCGCAATGCGGATGGCTCGGTTAATCCCTGTGGCTTTGATCTGACGCTGGAAACCGGTCGCCTTGAAGAGATCGTCGTACTGAATCGCTCAGCGAATCTGCGGCGACTGGTCGAGGAGGTTAATCTGCAGGAGGGGCTGTTTATGACCCTGGCCTGTGACTGGCAGCAGCAGGAAGATGCGGTCTGTGGTTTTATCGATGTGGCTTTTCGTCCCGACCTGCCGCAGCACGGTCACCAGGAAGCCCTGCAGCTGGAGGCGAGCTTTCACCATTACCTGACCGGACAGGAGCAGCAACATCAACTGCCCGCCGGGACACTGGTCAACTATGCCCGTTCGGTACTCGACTGGAGCTGGTCGCCGCTGCATCAGCGTCAGCGCGATTACGAAAAAATTACCATCCAGTTCTATTGTCCGCAGGCCGATGACGCCGAATGGTGTTTTGACCATCTGCGTCATTTCCTGGTGAGCGTCTATCCGACCTGCATCGCCGGCCGTTCGCTCTGATCCCCACTTCTCCCGGAGTCGCTATGCGTTCTGCTGCGCTGTCTGTTTTTACGCTGTTCTGCTCGCTGTTTTTTGCCGCGTCGGCCCAGGCCGATCGCTGCCAGCAAATCCGCGCCGGTCTGGATATCGGTTCCGGTACCACCAAAATTGCGGTGGCGCGCGTCAATGTCTGCCAGCAGCGTATCGAAAAAGTGCTGTATCAGGATCAGCGCGCCGTGGCCTGGAACGACGCATTAGCCCATTCAGCGGATAACCAGCTGAGTCCGGCAGTCACCCACGAAGGTGCCGCCGCACTGCAGCAGCTGGTCGCGCACGCACAGCGCTTTCATCCACAGCGAATCAGCGGCGTGGCGACGGCAGTGTTTCGCAATGCCAGCAACGGTCAGGCCGTAATTGAACAGTTGCAGCGCCAGAGTGGTGCGCAAATCAGCATTATTTCGCAGCAGCAGGAAGCGATGCTTGGCTTTCTCTCTGCCAAAGCCGCGCTTAACGATCCGGCAGTACGGGATGAGCAGTTGCTGGTCTGGGATATTGGCGGTGGGTCAATGCAGATGACGGCATGGCGACAGCAGGCGGGCAAGCCGGTAGCGGATATTTACCAGGGCAGACTGGCCTCAGTGACGCTGAAAAACTTTATCCTGACGGTGCTGAAGAACAGCCCGGAGGCTAAATCGCCCAACCCGATTGGTTCCTGGCGGCAGTCGGTGCTGCGCTTTGTGCAGTTTTACGCGACTAACGAAGTCAGCCCCCAGATCAAACAGGATGTGGCCGGTCGTCGGGTGATTGGGATCGGAGGCGTACACGGTTTTTCGATTCGCAATCAGTTACCGGGTAAACCCAACCACTATATGCTGGCGACCCTGAGCCAGCTCTCGCAGCAGCAGGTCTGGAAAGGCGACAGCGAATTGCAGGGTGACTACCGCGCCACTGACGTGAGTAACCTATTACTGGTGGAAGGGTATATGCAGGCGCTGAAAATGGATGAGGTGGAGATTGTTGAGGCCAGCCTGATTCAGGGCGTGCTGCTGCAATAGCGCAACGCTTCCACACTTCGCTACACGTCAGATTTAACCAGCCGGATAGCGTGATCCAGCATCCGCTGCTCATCCCGTTCACTGTGGGCGCGCTGCTGGCGGATACGCTTAAGCAGGTCGTAGATTTCGCCACGCCGGGTGTCATGACCGCGCTCCATCAGCACAATGACTGCATCGCCAATAACGCGGCAGACTTCATCATAGTCATCATCATTCAGTGCATCACGTTTCATCGTTTCTCCTCCGGCTGTGACTTTCTTCTCAAAAGGCTAGACAGGAAATGGCGGGCCCGCAAATGCAGCGCCATTAACAGCCGGAAATGATTTTTTAGGCCCTTATCGGGCGCTGGCGGAGCAGAACTCACTATCTTTGCTACGCTTTGAGAGTCTTACTCAAAACCAAGGAGCATTTAAATGTCAGGAAAAATCGAAGATAAAGTAAAAGAAGCGGCTGGCGCAGTTCAGGAACAATGGGGTGCAGCAACCGGTTCATCTGAGCATCAGGCTAAAGGCGCAGCGCGTCGTTACACCAATCAGGCAAGCTATGCTGCACGTGATGCTGCTGAGACCATTCGCGATCAGGTTCAGTCCAATCCTGCTGCCGGTCTGGCCATTGCTGCAGGCGTTGGCGTATTTATCGGCTTCCTGCTGGGTCGCAAGTAATACCGCCACACGTCCACAGAACGGGAGCCACTGGCTTCCGTTTTTTTTGGCTTTAGCTGACCGCATGCTGAAAAAGATCTGAAGGGTAAGCCTTCACAGGCCAGCGCACGGTGAGACTTTAGTCTTAATTACGTTCTCTTTCTGACAACATCAAGGTGACCTTATGAAAACGATACCTGCTTTGCTGCTGGTGGCAGCGACCTTAACCTCTCTGGCGGGCTGCTCACATAAAAGCGACGCGATTAAAGAAGATGGCCGTCCCCATGCGCCAAGTGGCCAGTCATCACCGGGCGGCACCCTGGGTTCAGGCCCGGTGGGTCAGCCTCAGTCGTAATACCCTGCCCCGGCACGCGTGCCGGGGTTTGTTTCTCTTTTTTTATATTGAATAGCGCCCGTAAAATAAACCCTCTGATAGTTAACCTGCTAGTAATTAAGTGCGGAATTAAAAATATGGAATATCATTATTATAAGAATTGTCCCAATTCTTTTCGCTAATTTCCTACCTCTTTTACACAATTTTGTATATATACCCTGAATAAACATCACTAAAAATGTGGAAACAGTTTAAACAAATATTCTACGGAGAATAAAAAATATTTCTCCCTACTGAACTTTAGACGTAAGAATATTCTCTAATAATGCACAACACCTTTTGTTTAATATTATTGATGCATTAAAGAGAATTCAGCCGTGAAGAAAAGAAAGATTTATCTGATAGACCGACTTTTAACGCTTTATTCTCGATTTTCAGGCAGAACAAAACTGCAGGCCCTGCAGGCCCTGACACCCGGCACAGTCGTGATTTACTCCACCACGGCACTGGGCGATTTTCTGATGAATACACCGGCTATCTGGAGCCTGAAAAATCGCTTTCCCACCAGCAAATTTATTCTGGTTTCCAGCAAGAAAAATAAGGATCTGGTCAGTCGTTATAACTGGTTCGATAAGATCTATATCTGGGATAACAAAGTGGCGAATTTCCTGCCGCTATTTTTCAAACTGCGTCGCCAGAAACCTGATCTGTCAGTGATATTACACGCCCATTTCCCTTACGATATTATGAGTTCGGTGCTGACCGGCAGTAAGGCAATTTTGCGCGATCATTACGGCAGCGAATCCCCTGTACTGAATAAATATCTTGATCACTATTCAGGTTATTTCGACGACCACACCATCAAGCGTAAGCTGAAACTGATTGAAGCGCTGGGTGCAGAGACAGAGCAGACCCGGATGCATCTTCCCGAGGTAACGAGCAGCTCGGCTGCAACGGCCAGCCATCGCCGTATCGGTTTTCAGTTAGGCGCATCAAAAGATATTCGCCGCTGGCCGCTGGCTTCATTCAGCCAGCTGGCGACCGCGTTGCTCGAACGCTGGCCTGACGCTGAAATCATTGTCACCGGTACGGCTGCTGAGCAGCCTCTTGAGAAACAATTTATCGAAAGCCTGCCGCTGCACTGCCGTAAGCGTGTGACGCCAATGGCGGGCAAAACGAATCTCAGCGGCCTGATTACGCTGATCCGCACGCTGAACGTGCTGGTCACCGGCGATACCGGCCCACTGCACATCGCCGTGGCGGCACAGACGCCAACGGTCAGCCTGTTCTCTACCGCCAATCCACGCTATACCGGCCCCTGCCAGGACAGCGATCGCCATATTGTTATTCATCGCCCGGATAAAACGGCGACACAGCATCCGATGGCGTCGATCAAGGCTGAAGAAGTCGAGCAGGCCGTGGCGAAACTGGTGGGGTAATGAACGAGCTTTCTCACGCCATTATGGCGCTGATTGAATACCACAATCAGCCAACCGCCCTGGGCGGGTTCCGGAAAGTGGATCGGGCGGGTTTTCATCTGCAGCAGCTGCCACTGAATGAAGTGGAGTTTGCGATTCTGATGAATGATTTTTTTGCCACGTTCAACGTCTGCTCTGAGCATTATGATGATGCCCGCTATTTTCCGGCGGCGCACCTGCGGCGAATGACACCAATGAAGTGGTTTAAATCTGGCGGATATTGTCCCGTAACGGTCGCGATGTTATGTGAAGCGGCCAGCCGTGGACGCTGGCCTGAAGCAGATTACTGAATAATCATATGGACGAAGGCATCATAGACCTCGCGGCTGCTCAACGCGTTGACCTCACGTGACGCCGGTTGCAGCACCTGATAGTTGACCTTCCACGGATGCCAGCACGCCGGATCGCTGTCACCAAACAGCGCCACCACCGGCAGGCCCAGTGCGGCACCGATGTGCATTGCTCCGCCATCACTGCTCACCAGCCCCTGACATAACGACATAGCCGCAATCAGCTGTGGCAGGCTGGTAGTTGCTACCGCCTTTATCGGCAGGTGCGGACAGAGCGCCATGATTTCACGCGCTTTTTCATCATCCCCCGGATGACGCGGATTATCGCGGCTGCCAGGTGACCAGAGCAGCATGATCTGGCAGGGATGATGCGCCGCGATCTTCTCCGCCAGCCCGGCAAACCGCGTGGCTTCCCACTGCTGACTTGGCTTACGGGCGCTGATCTGGAGTGCATAGATCGGAAGAGCAGAATCAATCGCACAGGTGTCTCGCAGGCCGGCCGCAATAGCCGCATCCGGCCGCAGGGTAAGTTTACCTGGCGCAGTGGCGCTGAGACGCAAATCCCTCCCCAGGCTAAACAGGGTTTCGCTGATATGACAGGGTGACTGGCTGGGCGGCGGCAGTAAATCGCTGATCAGCGGATGCGGCTGCTTCCCCAGCGCGATCACTCTGGCGGGACGTACGATTTTAACCCACTTCAGGCCATGCTGATCCCAGCGGCTTTTGGCCAGAATCACTATGTCGTAACGTTGCTTTTTCAGATTCAGCATCAGCTTCAGTCGCTGTAACACACAGGCCAGTCGTCCCTGCCCTGCCTCACGGTGATGCAACTTGGTGTAATAGAAGAGCTGCCGGATATCGGGATTATGCTGTAACACGGGCGCAGCGTAGTTGTTGGTCAGTACATCGACCTCATACTGGCCCGACTGCGCCAGCGCACTGATGAGCGGCGTGGTCAGCAAGGTATCGCCAATATTATCCCGACAAATAATTAAAACCCGCATGTCTGACATCCTCTGCGCACAGGCTACGCCGTTCTGGCTGAATAAAAGTGAGACTCGCACAATTAACGTCTCTGAAGCGCTAACGTAACGGCATAAGTCAGCAAATTAGTCAGCGCAGATTGAGGTTGGTTCCATGGTCGCCGTATTGTGGAAAGCCGATGGGTGCTTTTCAGGCAAGTGAAATGCCTCACGCATCCGCCGGATGATTGATTTAACAACACCCATGCTAAGGCGTCAGCGTAAAGAAGGAGGAAAGGCCGCGAATGGCGGCCTGACGTGGTGGTTACATTACCGTTATATTAGCTGGCGCTATTTTTCAGCAGGCTGATGGCCAGCCTCATAACGGGTTCAGGTTCAATGCCGGTAAACATGCGGTGAATTTTTTCAGTAATGGCCTCGCGGGTTACCGGCTTATCTTCAGCCACAATTTCCATCACAGCCTGACCAAACAGCAGTCGACATGCCGCAATGGCATCACTTACAGCCTCATCATCCATAATATTCTCCCTGTGTATCGGCAGAAGAGTACACTCCTGCGGCAGCAGGATCATGCTGAACTGTTTATTTTGCGGCACAGATTACAAAAATGAATCCTGTGAAACGCGCGGAGAGCCTGGCGCGTAACCGTTAATGCCGGGCACTGACCTGAAGCAGGGGTTATTAACAAAGAGTGTCGTTCAACAGATCAAGAGCAACATTATAAATCATTGCAGGCTGCGCATCAGGTAACATTACCTTTATCTTTGCTTCCAGTGCGCGGTTAGTTACTGGCTGATTATCTGCTAATAATTCCAGCACAGCCTGCCCAAACATCAGGCGACAGATATAAATCGCGTCTTTTGTATAATTAGCGTCCATAAATCCTCCTTATGAGTGAGCTATTACAGTAACGATATTCAGTCACAAACAGATGCCAGTTTTGCGTTCACGGTTTCTTTTGTAGTGGCATCAGATAATGCATTTTGCAGAAATATTAAAATATTCAGTCGCAGGTAAGAATTTTTCAGGATGTTGATAATGAAAAGTAATTCAGTCATACGTTGAAGGGGACGCTAATCGCCCGTTATTTTACTGAGTCAGCAGAGCATCAATGCTGACCACGTCATGGCTGAAGAGGCGGAGGAGAAGAGAATGGAAAAGTGTGAAAAGCGGATACAAAAAGCCCACATCGCGTTTAGCGCGATGTGGGCTTAAGCAGACGTTACATATTTTCGATGATCGCGTCACCAAACTCTGAACATTTCAGCAGTTTAGCGCCATCCATCAGGCGTTCGAAATCGTAAGTCACGGTCTTGTTAACGATAGCGCCTTCAACACCTTTAACAATCAGGTCAGCCGCTTCGAACCACTCCAGGTGACGCAGCATTACCCTAATATCAGGAGGTTAATCTATTGATTTAGTGCGATAAAAACTTAACTGGGGTAGTTCAAACTGTTTTTTATGTGAGGGATTAAGCTATATAGATCGGTGAATTGATTAGGGTTTTGCAGAAAAATTCACTGATAATCTAGCCCGCCACTGAGCGGGTTATTTGTGGTCAGCCCGGCAGTTGACGCTGCCGGGATTTTTAACCAGCCTCACATTTTAGTGAATGTTATGCTTGAGCAACATAATAGCCACATCGTAAACCAGTTCGGGCTTGCAGTCGGGAAGCATTTTCTTCACTTTATCTTCCAGGGCAACCTTGGTTACCAGTTGATCATCGCTGAGCAATTCCAGCACCGCTTGACCAAACATCAACCGACAGATGTGGATTGCATCTGTTGTATATTTATCTTCCATAACACCTCCTCCCGTAAGCGATGCCACAATACGAAGAAGCAGATTCGACCTCATCTGACAGTGCGTTTTTTAAGCAAAGAAGCCACAAAGCAATAAAGTTGAATAACAATTAAAGTTATTGAATTTACAGGCCGGTGGATGAGTTTTCCATTCTTGCTGCAGGACTGACAGTGCAATACTGGCAGCCAGATTATCGCGCCGCTCTGATAGCGCCACAACCACGCTGGCGATTGTCTCCAGCGTCACCGTTTCATCTCTGGCCACCAGCTGCCAGACAGCCTCGCCCATAGTCATGTCAGGCTATGCTGCCTTATAAATAGCTTCTCCAAATCCATTTTTCATATTCCGACTCCTGTTCAAAGAAAACCATTTAAACGTTGTGTTAAACTTATCACAAAATTGTAGCATCTCTTCCAAATTATATTGATCAAACGCACCACTGAAACGATTAACGTATTTACATATAAAGATTTTTTTAATAATTTGAAAACACTAATCATGGATTGATCATAGGAAATGGCTAGTGCAATACAGCAACCAGGTAATAGGATTTTTACAAGGAAATGACATTTTAGCTAAAAATCTCGACAACGCTCTTTTAGGCGTCAAAGAAGCAGTCTCAAACCAGATTGATACTATAGGTGCAGGTGCCAGACGCGCGCTCTATTACACTTCCTGCTTTACCGATGCCTATAACGATGTTTGCCAGCAACAAAAGACTGAGGATACTCGATTCGTAAAAGGTATTTACCATATTTTGCGACATGAAGACATTGTTTATGAAATGCTCACAATCTACTTTAATGAGGTATTTCGCCATAAAACATCTGAACAGTTAGAATACATCAAACGTTTGTTGATGGGGGTGAATATTCATATCGCCGCTAGCTCCCTGAATAATCACGGATTTGTGTTGGCGACGGCAGCCGCCGTTTCTCTCGGATTGCATTTTAATCTAGACATGGCCGCACTTACAGGGCGATTTACAGGTGGTATTATATTGCTATCAGGTCTTTACGGCGTCGTACAAAACGCTGCTGACAGTGCTCATCGATTAAGTATTCAGTCCCCTACTTATCACAATGCTCTTTATACACAAGAACTTGAAATGATGTATTTCTTAATAGAGCCATTATTTAAACGCGCTGGTGCTTTCCAGCAACCCCTATCGGATAAAAATATAGCAAACATTATCACCAGGATGATAGGATAATGCTTTTGAATATTATTAAACGATTACTGAGGCGAGTTTTCACATCTCTAGTAGGGTTATACGCTCCACAGGCATTAATAATAACCTATGCAATGATTCAGATAAATTATTTTCCTGCCGCCCCGCTTTGGCTTGTGCCGGTTTTCGCCATAGCAGTTATATATATATTTAGTCGATATGTGAAATGGTAATTATAATTAAAATTTTTTAAGCCAAATTTCCAGATCTTTAATCTCGGATTACGGACCGACAGCATTAACCATATTGTTCGCTCTGATTCAGGGTATGTTTTTCCCGGATAGTCCTATATAGCTAATCCCTCTATTCTTTGTATTTTTGATGGTTAGTTTATCAATATATGAAGTCTTAAAGCTCAAACGAAAGCAATAACATAAGATTTTATAAGGAAATAACATGTCTACACCAGCTCATTTATGGCTTGAAGATGAAAACGGATCACCAATTGTTGGTAGTTGCCAGATGCCATTAAGGTTAGGCTCAATTGAATTAAAATCATTCTCACACGGCGTAACTATCCCTGTAGATCCCAGCTGGGGAAAATTAACAGGTACGCGTGTACACAGCCCCATTACAATAGTTAAAGAGTTTGATCAAACAACGCCACTCCTATACCGCGCTGTCTGCGAAGGCCGGACCATGAAGAAAGCGATAATCCGAATGTATCGTATTCTGGAATCTGGCATCGAAGCAGAATATTTCAATATCATTCTGGAAAACGTAAAATTTACAACGGTTGCGCCGTATCTGGCCCCTAACGGTATGAGTAGTACTCATCTCGAAACGCTCGAATTACGTTATGAGGCGATACATGGAAGTATACGGAGGGTAATGTAATTTACCGCGACACATGGAATCAACGAGCCACATATTGAACGAAAAAAGCCCGGCAATAGCCGGGCTGGTGTTGGCAGATAAAATTAAGAAAACTCTATAAAATCTCATTATTAAAAATATTATTATCCACCTTATCACACACCCAAATAATATTAACTTCACGTTGTTTTCCTATTCATATATCAGGCTCTCTCTAACCATGTTGAAAATATACTCATCTTTAATTTGGCTCCGACTTGTTTAACCGATCAATTCTCCAGAATTGATCGGTTAAACAAGTCGACTGACATAAGGCCCTGTAAAAAAGGTTTATTAGCTAATTTATAGCAACTATTTTTTTGGTTAACCCTCAACCTCAGTATCAGAGCTTTCGTACTTGTGATTCACCATCATCACACAACATCACAGGCAGAACGTTGCGAAGCGCTAACTATCAGCTCCATCACTACCGGCTTAATCAAAGCACGTAAAATGACAAGCCTGACAGAGAATGACACCCCACCAACATTCTACGAGCAGCGCTCACTGGCTGAGCGGTTATATCGTGAACAGGGCATGGACATACAGCACTACCTGGTCATAAAAAACCAGACGCAGACCGATAAATACGACGATGACAGGGGCAAAGATTGACTGGTGGTGGCGGTATAAAACAGTACGATTTAGGTTCAGTTTAGCCGAAGGGTTTTGCTGGCGTTTTGCAGGAAAAAGTCAAAAAAAGCCAACACGATTTTTACATTCGTGTTGGCTGTATGTTATGTAATGCAGATTACATATTTTCGATAATAGCGTCACCAAACTCTGAACATTTCAGCAGCTTAGCGCCATCCATCAGGCGTTCGAAATCGTAAGTCACAGTCTTGTTAGCGATAGCACCTTCAACACCTTTAACAATCAGGTCAGCCGCTTCGAACCACTCCAGATGACGCAGCATCATTTCTGCAGACAGGATCACTGAACCTGGGTTCACTTTATCCTGACCGGCATACTTAGGTGCTGTACCGTGGGTTGCTTCAAACAGCGCGCACTCGTCACCGATGTTAGCGCCTGGTGCGATACCGATACCGCCAACCTGCGCCGCCAGGGCGTCAGAGATGTAATCACCGTTCAGGTTCATACAGGCGATAACGTCATATTCTGCCGGACGCAGCAGGATTTGTTGCAGGAACGCATCAGCAATCACATCTTTCACGATGATCTCTTTGCCGGTGTTCGGGTTTTTGAACTTCATCCACGGGCCGCCGTCGATCAGTTCGCCGCCGAACTCGTCTTTCACTAACTGGTATCCCCAGTCTTTGAAAGAGCCTTCGGTGAACTTCATGATGTTGCCTTTGTGAACCAGGGTCAGTGAATCACGATCGTTGGTGATGGTGTATTCCACTGCCGCGCGGACCAGACGTTTGGTACCCGCTTCTGAACACGGCTTAACGCCGATACCGCACTGCTCAGGGAAGCGAATTTTCTTCACGCCCATCTCTTCGCGCAGGAACTTGATCACTTTGTCCGCTTCGGCAGAGCCCGCTTTCCACTCAATACCCGCATAGATATCTTCGGAGTTTTCACGGAAGATCACCATGTCGGTCTCTTCAGGGCGTTTAACCGGGCTTGGCGTGCCTTTGTAGTAACGTACCGGACGCAGGCAGACGTAGAGGTCAAGCTCCTGACGCAGTGCTACGTTCAGTGAACGAATACCGCCGCCGACCGGGGTGGTCAGTGGGCCTTTAATGGCCACGCGATATTCTTTGATTAAGTCGAGCGTTTCCTGTGGCAGCCAGACATCCTGACCGTAGAGTTCAACTGACTTCTCACCCGTGTAAATCTCCATCCAGGAGATTTTACGCTCGCCGTTGTAGGCCTTCTTCACCGCCGCGTCGACGACTTTCAGCATCACCGGGGAAACATCAACACCGATACCGTCACCCTCAATGTAAGGAATGACCGGATTGTTTGGCACTGTAAGCTTGCCCTGATTCAGGGTGATTTTCTGACCTTCCGCCGGAACTACTACTTTGCTTTCCATTAACCTCTCCTGGGCGTTTGTTAATGATTTGTAAGATGCGCGTCAATACTACTTGAATATTTCCGTCACGCCAATCACCGCAATTTCACGTTATAATGCGCCGAATGTTTCTGACTGCAAAGCCCATGCGAAAAACAACTCAACGAATTCACCAGGATAAACGATTCAGCCGCCCGACGCGTGATGTGCGACGTGCGCCTGCCCGCCCTGCTGCTCCACGACGTGTCATTCTGTTTAACAAACCGTTCGACGTTTTGCCGCAATTCACCGATGAAGCGGGCCGCCGCACCCTGAAAGATTTTGTCAGCGTCGCAGACGTTTATGCCGCAGGTCGCCTTGACCGTGATAGCGAAGGCCTGATGGTACTGACCAACGACGGTGCCCTGCAGGCCGCGCTGACGCAGCCCGGCAAACGCACGGGTAAGGTCTATTATGTGCAGGTGGAAGGCGAGCCACAGGAGGCGGATCTTCAGCCTCTCCGGGGAGGGGTTAATCTGAAAGATGGCATGACGTTGCCCGCTGGTGTGGAAAAAGTGGCTGAGCCGGCGTGGCTCTGGCCGCGTCAGCCGCCAATCCGCGAGCGCAAAAATATCCCGACGCAGTGGCTGAAAGTCACCCTGTATGAAGGCCGTAATCGTCAGGTGCGCCGGATGACAGCCCATATCGGCTTTCCCACCTTACGGTTAATTCGGTACGCCATGGGAAACTATTCGCTCGACGATCTGGCGCCGGGTACGTGGCGTGAAATCAGCGAGAGCCCTGCCTGAAAATCTATTTTTTATAACCTCAGGTTAACAATTACGGAGAAGTAATGTTTAAACCTCATGTTACTGTCGCCTGTCTGGTTCAGGCAGAGGGTGAACTGCTGGTAGTGGAAGAGACGATCAACGGTCGTCCTACCTGGAACCAGCCTGCCGGACATCTCGAAGCGGATGAAACCCTGCTGGAAGCCGCCGAACGTGAACTCTATGAAGAGACGGGTATTGCGGCATCGATGCACTATTTCATCGGGATAAACCAGTGGATCGCGCCCGACAGTACGCCTTTTGTGCGTTTTCTGTTTGGCGTCGATCTGGCGGAAAAAGCGCCAACTCAGCCGCAGGACAGCGACATCGATTGCTGCTGGTGGCTGCCGCCAGCGCAGATTCTCACTGCGTCTAACCTGCGTTCGCCACTGGTCGCTGAAAGCGTACGCCTGTGGCAACAGGGCGCGCGCTACCCGTTACATCTGGTCAGCCCGTTCCAGTGGCCGTTTCACGAGGGTGCGCGTCTGCCTTCTGCATGATAGAATGCGCCGCCTGTTTTTTTATCGTAATGCGAGCGTGTCATGTCTGACAACAGCCAGAAAAAAGTGATCGTCGGTATGTCCGGCGGCGTCGATTCTTCCGTTTCCGCCTGGTTACTGCAGCAGCAGGGCTACCAGGTTGAAGGCCTGTTCATGAAGAACTGGGAGGAGGACGATGGCGAGGAGTATTGTACCGCCGCGGACGATCTGGCGGATGCGCAAGCGGTGTGCGACAAGCTCGGTATGAAGCTGCATAAAGTTAACTTTGCCGCAGAGTATTGGGATAACGTCTTTGAGCATTTCCTCGAAGAGTACAAAGCGGGCCGCACGCCTAACCCCGATATCCTCTGCAACAAAGAGATCAAATTCAAAGCGTTCCTGGAGTTCGCGGCGGAAGACCTGGGCGCAGATTTTATCGCCACAGGTCACTACGTGCGCCGCAAGGACGTCGATGGTCAGAGCCAGCTGTTACGCGGACTGGACGGTAACAAAGACCAGAGCTACTTCCTCTATACTCTGAGCCACGAGCAGATTGCCCAAAGTCTGTTTCCGGTCGGCGAGCTGGAAAAACCGGAAGTGCGCCGCATCGCGGAACAGCTGGACCTGATCACTGCGAAGAAAAAAGACTCGACCGGCATCTGCTTTATCGGCGAGCGCAAATTCCGCGACTTCCTGGCGCGCTATCTCCCGGCTCAGCCTGGCGAAATAGAAACTACGGAAGGTCAGATCGTCGGTGAACATCAGGGGCTGATGTACCATACGCTTGGACAGCGTAAAGGTCTCGGTATCGGTGGCCTGAAAGAGAGCAAAGATGATCCCTGGTATGTGGTCGACAAAGATGTGGCGCGTAACCGTCTGATTGTTGCCCAGGGCGGCGATCATCCGCGTCTGATGTCCGTTGGCCTGATTGCGCAGCAGTTGCACTGGGTTGATCGTCAGCCAATCACCGCTCCGCTGCGCTGCACCGTGAAAACCCGCTATCGTCAGACCGACATTCCCTGTGAGATTATTCCACAGGGCGACGACCGGATTGCGGTGCGTTTCGACGAGCCGGTTGCTGCAGTCACGCCAGGTCAGTCTGCGGTGTTTTATCTTGGCGACGTCTGCCTCGGTGGCGGTATTATCGAACAGCGTCTGCCGTTAGTGGCGGAGTAAGCGGGCTCAGCCCGCGTTGATGACGCGTAAACAGGAGTAACCGTGGCGAAAAATTATCAGGAAATCACGCTGGCGCTGGCGGGCATCTGTCAGTCCGCCCATCTCGTGCAGCAGCTGGCTCAGCAGGGTCACTGCCAGCCCGAGGCGCTGACCGTGTCGCTGCGCAGCGTGCTGGATCTTAATCCTGGCTCCACGCTGGCGGTGTTCGGCAATAATGAAGCCAACCTGCGCCTCGGACTTGAAACCCTGATGGCGGTGCTGAACAGCAGCAGTCGCCAGGGTGCCGGCGCAGAACTGACACGTTACACGCTCAGCATGATGGTGCTGGAGCGCAAGCTCAGCGCCAGTAAATCCGCCATGGCGACGCTGGCACAGCGCATCACGCAGCTGGATCGCCAGCTGGCACATTATGAACTGGAGTCAGACACCATCCTCAGCGCGATGGCTGGCATCTATGTGGATGTGATCAGCCCGCTTGGCCCGCGTATTCAGGTTACCGGTTCGCCTGCGGTGCTGCAGAATACGCAGGTGCAGAGCAAAGTGCGCGCCACCCTGTTAGCCGGTATCCGCGCTGCCGTGTTGTGGCAGCAGGTCGGCGGTGGCCGACTGCAACTGATGTTCTCGCGTCAGCGTTTGCTGCGTGAAGCGAAAACCCTCTTATCCCGGCTGCCACTGACTTACTAAGTCGGTGCGGCAAAACACTGCTAAATGATTCAGGAGTTGCACTGATGGAATTATCCTCTCTGACCGCCGTCTCACCTGTCGATGGTCGTTACGGCGATAAAGTCAGCCCGCTGCGTGCGATTTTCAGCGAGTTCGGTCTGCTGAAATTCCGCGTTGAGGTTGAAGTTCGCTGGTTACAAAAACTGGCCGCGACCGCAGAGATCAAGGAAGTTCCTGCATTTGATGCCGACGCAAACGCTTTCCTTGATGCAATTGTCGCCGGTTTTTCAGAAGACGATGCCGCCCGCATCAAAACAATTGAGCGCACCACCAACCACGATGTAAAAGCGGTTGAGTATTTCCTGAAAGAGAAAGTGGCTGATATCCCTGCCCTGCATGCCGTCTCTGAATTTATTCACTTTGCCTGCACCTCTGAAGATATCAATAACCTGTCGCATGCCCTGATGCTGGAAACGGCCCGCCGTGACGTGATTTTGCCTTACTGGGACCAGCTGATTACCGCCGTGAAAGGTCTTGCCAGCGAATACCGTGACATTCCGCTGCTCTCCCGCACCCACGGCCAGCCGGCGACGCCGTCGACCATGGGTAAAGAGATGGCCAACGTCGCCTATCGTCTGGAGCGTCAGTTACGTCAGCTGAAGCAGATTGAAGTGTTGGGTAAAATCAATGGCGCGGTCGGTAACTACAATGCTCACATTGCTGCCTATCCCGAAGTGGACTGGCACGCGCTGAGCGAGAACTTCGTGACCTCACTGGGGATCACCTGGAACCCGTACACCACGCAGATTGAGCCGCACGACTATATCGCTGAGATGTTCGACTGTATCGCCCGCTTTAACACCATCCTGATCGATTTCGATCGTGATATCTGGGGTTATGTGGCGCTGAACCATTTCAAACAGAAAACTATTGCGGGTGAAATTGGCTCCTCAACCATGCCGCACAAGGTGAACCCGATCGACTTCGAAAACTCCGAAGGCAATCTGGGTCTGGCGAATGCTGTCATGCAGCATCTGGCCAGCAAGTTGCCGGTCTCACGCTGGCAGCGTGACCTGACCGACTCCACCGTGCTGCGTAACCTCGGGGTGGGCGTGGGCTATGCGCTGATCGCCTATCAGGCGACGCTGAAAGGCATCTCTAAGCTGGAAGTGAACCGTGACCGCCTGCTGGACGAGCTGGATCACAACTGGGAAGTGCTGGCAGAGCCGATCCAGACGGTGATGCGTCGTTACGGCATTGAGAAGCCCTATGAGAAGCTGAAAGAGCTGACGCGCGGCAAACGCGTGGACGCTGCCGGTATGCAGGCCTTTATCGACAGCCTGGCGCTGCCGGAAGAGGAAAAAGTGCGTCTGAAGCAGATGACGCCTGCAAACTATATTGGTCGCGCTATCCAGATGGTTGACGATCTGAAATAATGCCCGCCGCAGACCGGCTCAGTCCGGTCTGCGTTAACATCTTGTTTAATACATTTCGCGTATACTTTCTGCAGGTTGACTCAAACAGAGTGTAAGGAATTTCTATGCGTGTTCTGGTTGTTGAAGACAATGCCCTGCTGCGCCATCATCTCGCCGTCCAGTTACGTGACATGGGCCATCAGGTCGATGCCGCCGAAGACGCCAAAGAAGCTGACTATTTTCTTCGCGAACATCTGCCCGATATCGCGCTGGTGGATCTCGGCCTGCCGGATGAAGATGGCATGTCGCTGATTCGTCGCTGGCGCAGTGATGCCGTGCGTCAGCCAATTCTGGTCCTGACTGCCCGTGAGGGCTGGCAGGCGAAAGTCGAAGCGCTGGAAGCCGGTGCGGATGACTACGTGACCAAGCCATTTCACATTGAAGAAGTCGCGGCACGCCTGCAGGCGCTGATGCGCCGCAACAGCGGTCATGCGTCGCAAATCATCGATATGGCCCCGTTTCAGGTGGATCTCTCACGCCGTGAGCTGACGGTGAATGAAGAGCCAGTAAAACTCACCGCCTTTGAGTACACCATTGTCGAGACGCTAATCCGTAACGCCGGCAAAGTGGTGAGCAAAGACTCACTGATGCTGCAGCTCTATCCTGACGCTGAACTGCGCGAAAGCCACACCATCGACGTCCTGATGGGTCGTCTGCGCAAAAAAATTCTGGCGTTGCACCCCACTGATGTCATTGCCACCGTGCGTGGCCAGGGTTACCGCTTTGATCTCTGACCATGTCCTGGTTTAATCGTTACCGCCCTATTTCGCTGCGCGCCCGCTTTCTGCTGGCCTCCGCAGCGATAGTTCTGTTCCTCTCACTCTCTTACGGCATGGTCGCGGTGATTGGCTATGTGGTGAGTTTCGATAAAAATACCTACCGGGTGATGCGCGGCGAGAGCAATCTGTTCTTTACGCTGGCGCAATGGCATGACAACAAGCTCACCATCGCGCAGCCGGAACGAATGACGCTGAATTTTCCTACCCTGGTCTTCATCTACGATGAGCATGGCAAGCTGCTGTGGCAGCAACGCGACGTGCCGGATATTCGCAAAAAGATCCGCCGCGAATGGCTGCTGAAGCCTGATTTCTACGAGATCGATACCAGCAACCGCACCAGCATGGTCGCGATGGGCAATAATCTCAATGCTAAGCAACGGCTTAATGACTGGGACACTGACAGCAACGATACCTTTACCCATTCGGTTGCGGTTAACCGTTACGATGCCACGACGAATCTGCCCGCGCTCACCATTGTGGTGGTCGACTCTATTCCGCAGGAATTGCAGCACTCTGATGTGGTCTGGTCGTGGTTCAGCTATGTGCTGGCGGCTAACCTGATTCTGATTATTCCGCTGCTGTGGCTGGCGGCGCACTGGAGTCTGCGGCCAATCGGTACGCTGACACAGCAGGTGCGCGAACTGGAAACCAGTCAGCGCGAAAATCTGGCGGATAATCCACCGCAGGAGTTGCGCAGTCTGGTGCGCAACCTCAATCTGCTGCTGACCAATGAGCGGCAGCGCTATACGCGTTATCGCACCACCCTTTCTGATCTGACCCATAGCCTGAAAACGCCGCTGGCCGTGTTGCAGAGCACCCTGCGATCGCTGCGCAACGGCAAAGAGCTGACGGTAGAACAGGCGGAGCCGGTCATGCTGGAGCAGATTAGTCGTATTTCACAGCAGGTGGGATATTACCTGCACCGCGCCAGTATGCAGGCCGATCACAATCCGCTGCAGCGCGATATCCATTCCGTTTCCGGTCTGCTCGACAAGCTCTGTTCAGCCCTGAATAAAGTCTATCAGCGCAAAGGCGTGGCAATTACACTGGATATCTCTCCGGAGCTGTCCTTCATTGGCGATCAGAATGACTTTATGGAAGTGCTGGGCAACGTACTGGATAATGCCTGCAAGTACTGTCTGGAGTTTATCGAAGTCAGCGCTTTTCAAAGCGAAAATGCACTGCATCTCTATATTGACGACGATGGCCCGGGCATTCCCGAGAGCAAGCGCGATTTAGTGTTTGTCCGGGGTCAGCGTGCCGATACGCTGCGGCCAGGCCAGGGCTTAGGTCTGGCAGTGGTACGCGATATACTGGAACAGTATGATGGAAATGTCATCGCCACTAGCAGTGCGCTTGGCGGAACACGTATGGAAGTAGTTTTTCAGCGCCAGGAAGTCGAACATCACCGCGAGTAGAAAACCCTCAGGACTGTTATACTTGCTGGCATTTACAGCCCTAAGCGGAACCCTTGTATGGACTATCAGCTCGATATTAACTGGCCCGATTTTATTCAGCGCTACTGGCAGAAACGCCCGGTCGTGCTGAAGCGTGGTTTTAAAAACTTTGTCGATCCCCTTTCACCGGATGAACTCGCCGGACTGGCAATGGAAAACGAGGTGGACAGCCGCCTGGTCAGCCATCAGGACGGCAAATGGCAGGTCAGCCACGGCCCGTTTGAGAGCTATGATCATCTGGGAGAGAACAACTGGTCACTGCTGGTCCAGGCGGTCAATCACTGGCATGAACCCTCAGCCGCGCTGATGCGCCCTTTCCGCTTTCTGCCTGACTGGCGTGTTGATGACCTGATGGTATCGTTTGCCGTGCCTGGCGGAGGCGTCGGCCCCCATTTTGATCAGTATGATGTCTTTATTATTCAGGGTACTGGCCGCCGTCGCTGGCGCGTCGGTGAAAAAGTGGCGCTGAAGCAGCACTGCCCGCACCCGGACCTGCTGCAGGTTGAACCGTTCGATGCCATCATCGATGAAGAGCTGGAGCCGGGCGATATTCTCTACATTCCGCCGGGATTCCCGCACGAAGGCTACTCGCTGGAAAACGCACTGAACTACTCTGTGGGTTTCCGCGCCCCCAGCGGTCGCGAGTTAATCAGCGGCTTTGCGGACTATGCCCTGGCCAATGAGCTGGGCAGCCTGCGCTTCAGCGATCCGGATGTGCCTGCACGTGATTGCCCGTCGCAGATCCTGCCGCAGGAGATTGAAGGCGTGCGCCAGCTGATGCTGGATGTAGTTAATCAGCCAGCGCAGTTTGAGCAGTGGTTCGGCGAATTCATTTCGCAGTCACGCCACGAACTCGACGTCGCGCCGCCGGAACCGCCTTATCAGCCTGATGAAATTTATGATGCGCTGCAACAGGGCGATGCGCTGAGCCGGTTGGGTGGCCTGCGTGTCCTGACGATTGGTGAGGCTGTTTATATCAATGGTGAGCGGGTTGAGTGTTCGCGCCCGGATGTGATGGCAGTTCTGGCGAATCACTATCGCATCACACTGGAGGATCTGGGTGATGCGCTGGATGATCCGGCCGTACTGGCGCAGATCGCCGGTCTGGTGAATGCCGGTTACTGGTACTTCGGCGAGGAATAACCCGCAGCGCGTAACAGTGCGCTGCGGCTGAATCAGGCTCTCCTGCCGTCATGGCAGGAGAGCCTTTTTTAATTTAATCCTTCTTCTGCGCGGCCAGTTCTGACAGACGCACAATCACTTCCACTGACTTCGCCATGATATTCAGCGACGCAAACTCATGCTTGCCGTGATAGTTATAGCCTCCGGTAAAGATGTTCGGGCAAGGTAATCCTTTCCACGACAGCGATGACCCATCGGTGCCGCCGCGAATCGGTTTCACCACGGGTTCAATGCCGCAGTCACGCATCGCCTGCAAAGCCAGATCAATGATATGCGGGAACGGCTCGACCTTTTCACGCATGTTGCGATAGCTATTGGTGATCTCAACAGTGACCGAGCAGTCAGGGTGCAGGGTTTTGTTGATCTCCGCAGCGATCTGCAGCAGCGTCTGTTTACGCTGTTCAAAACTCTCTGTTTCAAAGTCACGAATGATGTAGAGCATCTCGGCGTGCTCGACGCTGCCTTTGATCTGATGCAGATGGTAGAAGCCCTCATAGCCGTCGGTGTACTGCGGTTTTTCGCCGGCCGGTACGGCCGCATGAAACTGGTTAGCCAGCTCCAGTGCATTGACCATCACGCCTTTCGCGGAGCCTGGATGTACGTTGTTACCGACGATTTTGACCGTAGCCGAGGCGGCATTGAAGTTCTCATACTCAAACTCACCCAGATCGCTGCCATCAATGGTGTAGGCCCAGTCGGCGGCGAACGCCTCCACATCAAAATGTGAGGTGCCGCGACCGATCTCTTCATCAGGGGTAAAGGCGACGCGGATCGCGCCGTGGGGCGTATCGCTGTTAGCCAGCTGCGCCATCGCCGTCATGATCTCGGCGATACCCGCTTTATCATCCGCGCCCAGCAGGGTTTTGCCATCGGTGGTAATCAGCGTATGCCCAATCAGCTTGTGCAGCACAGGGAACATGACCGGTGACAGGACCTCGTTGCCATTACCCAGCGCAATGTCGCCACCGCGATAATCTTCGATGATCTGCGGGTTCACATGTTTCGCTGTGAAATCAGGCGAGGTATCCATGTGGGAGATGAAACCGATAACTGGCGTCGGCCAGTCAACATTGGCGGGCAGCGTGCCCATGACGCAACAGTGATCGCTCAGGGTGACATCAACAAAACCCAGGGCCAGCAGCTCCTCCTGCAGCTGACGCGCCAGCGTCCACTGCCCTTCACTGCTGGGCACCTGGCGCGCCTGCGGCTTAGCCTGTGTCTCAACTGCCACATAACTTAAAAAGCGCTCAAGTAACTGTTCCATATCCCATCCTTTAAAAGTGCCGTCCGGTATTATTCACAGACCCGCCGGTCACAACGTTGCGTAAAATCATTCGCAGACAGGTTAGCGCTGTCGGTGACCTTTGGGAAAGTAATAAGCCCGAAAAAAACGCCTGATTACGTGATTGTTGCGGCAAACCTCGCAATGTTGTTAACAGCCGGGCGAATTGCCGCGGCCAGGCGGGCAAAACATGGCAATGCCTTATTTTTCAGGTATCATCCGCCCCTCTTTGCTGGCTGGCTGCACTGAGCGGCTATGCTGTAACTGTTCGACCTTAGACAGACTGAGACTAAAATGACGCAAACACGCGCACAGCAGGCGCTGGTTACGCTTTCTGGCATCAGTAAAGCTTTTGATGGAAAGACCATCATTGATGATTTTAACCTGACCATCCATCACGGTGAGTTCATCACCCTGCTCGGCCCGTCGGGCTGTGGCAAAACCACCATTCTGCGCCTGATTGCCGGGCTGGAAGCGGCTGATCGCGGCCGTATCTCGCTCGATGACCAGGACATTACTGATACGCCGGCCGAACACCGTCACGTCAATACCGTGTTTCAGAGCTACGCGCTGTTTCCGCATATGACCGTGTCTGAAAACGTTGCTTTTGGCCTGCGGATGCAGAAAACCCCGTCGGCAGAAATTGAGAGCCGGGTAAAGGATGCGCTGGCAATGGTGCAGCTGGAGCACTTTGCCGATCGCCGTCCGCATCAGCTTTCCGGTGGCCAGCAACAGCGTGTGGCCATTGCCCGCGCGGTAGTCAATCGCCCTGAAGTGCTGCTGCTGGACGAATCCCTCTCGGCGCTGGACTACAAGCTGCGCCGTCAGATGCAGAACGAGCTGAAAGCCCTGCAGCGTAAGCTCGGCATTACCTTTGTCTTTGTCACCCACGATCAGGAAGAGGCGCTGACCATGTCCGATCGCATCGTGGTCATGCGCGACGGCAAGGTAGTGCAGGATGGTACACCACGCGAAATCTACGAAGAGCCCGAAAACCTGTTTGTTGCCCGCTTTATCGGCGAAATTAATGTCTTTGACGCTGAAGTGCTCGCCAGCGACAGCGCGCCAGACGTGCGGGCCCGGGTAGAGGGACGCGAGTGCGAGATCCACTGTACTTTCCCGGTTAGCGTGGGTGACCGGCTTCATGTGCTGCTGCGTCCGGAAGATCTGCGGGTGCAGGAGATCCATGATGACAGCGCATCAGATGGCCTGATTGGCTATGTGCGCGAACGTAACTATAAAGGTATGACGCTGGAGTCTGCGGTAGAGCTGGAGAACGGTAAGCTGGTTACGGTCAGCGAGTTCTTTAATGAGGATGACCCGGACGTTGATCACTCGCTTAATCAGAAGATGGCCGTGAGCTGGGTGCCGGGATGGGAGGTGGTACTGCCCTATGAAGCTGATGCGTAATGGTTTTCAGAAGGGGGTCATCGTACTGATCGTCGGCTGGCTGGCGCTGTTCGTTTTTGTGCCCAATCTGATGATTTTTGTTACCAGTTTTCTGACGCGCGATGATGCGCACGTCGTCAGCGCGATGTTGACCTTCAGGAATTACACCCGGCTGCTCGACCCGCTCTATGCGCAGGTGCTGCTGCACTCGCTGAACATGGCGCTGATTGCCACGATCGGCTGTCTGCTGCTCGGCTATCCCTTTGCATGGTGTCTGACAAAACTCACGCCGCGCCTGCGTCCGCTGATGCTGTTTCTGTTGATTGTACCTTTCTGGACCAATTCGCTGATCCGTATCTACGGCCTGAAAATTTTCCTCAGCACCCGGGGCTGGCTGAATGATTTCCTGCTGTCGCTGGGGCTGATCGATAAACCGTTTCGCATCATGTATACCCCGGAAGCGGTGATCCTCGGGCTGATCTACATTCTGCTGCCGTTTATGGTGCTGCCGCTCTACTCCAGTCTGGAGAAGCTTGATAAACCGCTGCTGGAAGCGGCGCGCGACCTGGGTGCCGGTAAGCTGCAGACCTTTTTCCGTATTATTCTGCCGCTGACCATGCCGGGCATCATTGCGGGCTGTCTGCTGGTGTTGATCCCGGCGATGGGGCTGTTCTACGTCGCCGACCTGATGGGCGGCGCAAAGAATCTGCTGATCGGCAACGTCATCAAAAGTCAGTTCCTCAACATCCGCGACTGGCCGTTTGGCGCGGCCACCAGCATTGTGATGACGCTGTTGATGGGATTGCTGTTGCTGATTTACTGGCGCGCGGCGCGACTGCTGAATAACCAGGTGGATTTAGGATGATGGCACGCCTGTTACGCGGCAGTTTTATGGCGATTATTTACGCCTGGTTCTACATACCGATTGTTATTCTGATCGTGAATTCATTTAACGCCTCCCGCTTTGGCATTAACTGGCAGGGTTTCACGACCCGTTGGTACAGCCTGCTGCTGAACAATGACAGTCTGATTCAGGCGGCGCAGCACTCGCTGATCATGGGCGTGCTCTCAGCCAGCTGTGCCACACTGATCGGCGCACTCACCGCTGTCGCACTCTTTCGCTACCGTTTTCGGGGCAAGCCCTTTGTCAGTGGCATGCTATTCGTGGTGATGATGTCGCCGGACATTGTGATGGCTATCTCCCTGCTGGTGCTGTTTATGCTGCTGGGCATTTCGCTGGGCTTCTGGTCACTGCTCTTTTCCCACATTACATTTTGCCTGCCGTTTGTGGTGATTACTGTCTACTCACGTCTGAAGGGCTTTGATGTGCGCATGCTGGAGGCAGCCAAAGATCTGGGTGCCAGCGAAACCATCATCCTGCGCAAAATCATTCTGCCGCTGGCGATGCCAGCCGTCGCCGCTGGATGGTTACTGAGCTTTACCCTGTCAATGGATGATGTGGTGGTCTCTTCCTTTGTCACCGGTCCGACGTTTGAGATTTTACCGCTGAAGATCTACTCGATGGTAAAAGTAGGCGTCTCACCGGAAGTGAATGCGCTGGCCACCATTTTAATGCTGCTGTCATTGCTGCTGGTCGCGGCCAGTCAGTGGCTGCTGCGTGACAGAAATAAATAAGAGGATTGAAGATGAAAAAGAGATCTCACTGGCTGGCGGCAGGTGCACTGTTGCTGGGTATGAACGTGGCGCAGGCAGACAACAGTAATACCCTCTATTTCTACAACTGGACCGAATATGTGCCGCCGGGGCTGCTGGAGCAGTTCACGAAAGAGACCGGCATTAAAGTGATCTATTCGACCTATGAATCCAATGAGAGCATGTACGCCAAACTGAAAACCTGGAAAGATGGCGCTTACGATCTGGTCGTGCCGTCAACTTACTTCGTGGCAAAAATGCGAAACGAAGGGATGCTGCAGAAAATCGACAAAAACCAGCTCAGCAACTTCAGCAACCTCGATCCCGACCTGCTGAATAAACCCTTCGATCCTGACAATAACTACTCGATTCCCTATATCTGGGGCGCGACGGCAATCGGTGTCAACACCGATGAGATCGACGTGAAAAGCGTGACCCGCTGGGCCGATCTGTGGAAGCCGGAATATAAGCAAAGCCTGCTGCTGACCGACGACGCGCGCGAAGTGTTTCAGATGGCGCTGCGCAAGCTGGGATACTCCGGCAATACCCGCGATCCTGAGCAGATCAAAGCCGCTTATTCTGAGCTGAAAAAGCTGATGCCCAATGTGCTGGCCTTCAACTCTGATAATCCGGGTAATCCCTATATGGAAGGCGAAGTGAATCTGGGCATGCTATGGAATGGTTCGGCGTATGTCGCACGTCAGGCGGGCACGCCGTTAGCGATCGTCTGGCCTGAAGAGGGCGGCATTTTCTGGATGGATAACCTGGCGATCCCGGCTAACGCGAAGAACAAGGCAGGCGCGCTGAAGCTGATTAACTTCCTGCTGCGTCCTGACGTCGCGGCGAAAGTGGCGGAAACCATCGGCTATCCTACACCGAACCTCGCAGCGAAGGCGTTGCTGCCACCCGCCGTGGCGAACGATCCATCACTCTATCCACCTGCTGACGTGATTAAGCACGGTGAATGGCAGGATGATGTTGGCGACGCCAGCCTTCAGTACGAAACCCTGTTCCAGCAGCTTAAAGCGGGCCGTTAGAAGAGTTAAAGAGGCGGCTATCAGCCGCCTCGCCTACTTATACAGTCCGCGCAGCAGGGTATGAACAAATTCCGGCACCACTTCGCTCGCCAGGCCGTAATGCCGTTCGGCAAACTCGTTACCCACCTGGCTCGGCTCCAGGTTCAGCTCAACGGTGTGCGCACCCTGCAGTTTGGCCTCATGCACAAAGCCTGCGGCCGGATAAACATGGCCTGAAGTACCGATAGCGATAAAGTAATCGGCCTGTTCCAGCGCCTGATAAATCTGCTCCATACCCAGCGGCATCTCGCCAAACCAGACCACGTGCGGCCGCAGCACAGAGGGGAACTGGCAGCAGGTGCAGCGATCGTCCGGCGTGATATCGCCGGTCCACTCAATCACCTGACCGCTGGTAACGCAGCGCACTTTTAGCAGTTCACCGTGCATATGCAGCACCCGGCTGTTACCGGCACGCTCATGCAAATTGTCGATGTTTTGCGTGACCAGCAGGAAGTTATCGCCCAACACCTGCTCCAGCTCAGCCAGCGCCAGATGGGCAGCATTAGGCTGGATGTCGGCTTCCTGTAGCTGCTGGCGGCGCGCATTGTAGAAACGCTGCACCAGCGCGGGATCGCGCTGAAAGCCTTCGGGCGTAGCAACGTCTTCAACGTGGTGCTCTTCCCACAGGCCGTCAGCCGCGCGGAAGGTTCGGATGCCGGACTCCGCTGAGATGCCTGCGCCGGTCAGCACCACAACATGCGGCTGAGGGTGGGCGGCCAGTTCGGCCTGACGATCGCGCTCAAATATGCGCTGGCGAAAGCGCTGATGCACTTTTCTCCGGGTTTTCTTCAGGCGGGCAAGTCGTATGCGGCGACGTGGTGTACGCATAAAATCTCCTGGCGTAGCAGCTGCGGCGAGCCGCTCTAAACAGATTCCGGGTTAACATCACCCGATAGTAACGGTTGCTGAGGGCATGACCCAACAGCAAAGGTCTTAAACAGATGCGGCGCGAAATCACTCGCGCCGCATTTTTATCACTGACCGCTTAATACCCGAGCCGGGTCAATGCGGCTGGCGCGTCTGGCGGGATACCAGCTCGCCAGCAGGCTCAGCAGAATGGCGGTGATCAGTACTGAGAACACGTCAATCCAGTGCAGTTCCGAGGGCAGGAAATCAATAAAGTAGATATCTCCTGCCAGCAGATGATGACCGGTAATCGATTCCAGCCCACGCACCAGTGAGGTCAGATTCAATGCCACCAGCACGCCAGCCACCACGCCGCTGACGCTGCCCAGCAGGCCCGCCAGCAAACCGTACCAGATAAAGATGGCGCGGATCAGCCGGTCTTTCGCGCCGAGGGTACGGAGTACCGCAATGTCACTGCTCTTATCCTTCACCGCCATCACCAGCGTGGAAACGATGTTAAAGCAGGCGACGCCGATCACCAGCACCATCGCCAGATACATGATGGCGCGGATCATCTGAATGTCGCGGTACATATAGCCGTAGGTGCCAATCCAGCTCTTGATGTAGACATAGGAGCGGGTCGCTTCACCGGCATCGCGCACCAGTTTCACGGCCTGGAACGGGTCTGTCATCTTCAGCGCAATACCGGACACGCTGTCACCCATCTCCAGATAGTGCTGCGCATCGGCCAGCGGCACCAGTGCCAGACTGTGATCGAGCATGCCGCTGAGTTGCAGGATACCGTTGACCTGCAGCCGGATGCGTTTTGGCTGCAGCAATTTGTTATCACCATCGTTGTTCGGGATCATGATGGTGATCCAGTCGCCCTGCTTCACCTTCAGCGATTTAGCAATGCCGCCGCCCAGAATGATCTGTTGCTTACCGGCGGCAAAAGAGGACCAGGCGTTATCGGCGACAAACTGTGGCAGCGCGCTGAGGCGCGGCTCCTGGGCCGGATCGACGCCCTTCACCTGCAGCGCTTCCAGCCGGGCACCGCTCTCAATCAGACCGGTGAAGTTGACATAGGGGGCCGCCGCCGCAATGCCGGGCACTTTTTCAATCGGGGCAATCATCGACTGCCAGTGCTGGAACGGCTGATTAACTGCCTCGATTTCACCGTGCGGCACCACCGCCAGAATGCGGTTATTCAGCTCACGCTCAAAACCGTTCATGGCGCTGAGGCCGATAATCAGCACCGCCACGCCCAGCGCAATCCCGATGGTGGAGATCACCGAAATCAGCGAAACCATCCCGCCACGACGGCGTCCACGGCTGAAGCGCAGGCCCAGCAACAGGGATAACGATGAACCCATTACAGCGCTCCTGCCAGAGTGAGCTGATCGCTTAACTGGCCATCACGCATCTCCATCTGACGCGTCATGCGTTTTGCCAGCATCAGATCGTGCGTCACCACCAGAAAGGCGGTGCCCTGACGGACGTTCAGCTCGCCCAGCAACTCAAAAATAGCGTCGGCGTTACGCGCATCCAGGTTGCCGGTGGGTTCATCTGCCATTACCAGCCGTGGACGGTTGACCAGCGCACGGGCGATCGCTACGCGCTGACGCTCGCCGCCGGACAGTTCAGACGGCCGGTGCGCGGCACGATGGTCCAGCCCGACTGCAGCCAGCATCTCGCGGGCGCGATCCTGCGCTTCCGCTTTCGCGATTTTGCCAATCAGCAGCGGCATCGCCACGTTCTCCAGCGCACTGAAGTCCGGCAGAAGATGGTGGAACTGATAAATAAAGCCCAGCTCGCGGTTACGCAGCTCTGCTTTGGCCGACGAGGACATGGCGTTCAGCGACTGACCATCAAACACCACATCGCCCGACGTCGGCGCATCCAGACCGCCCAGCAGATGCAGCAGCGTACTTTTACCGGAACCGGAGCTGCCGACAATCGCCGTCAGTTCACCGGGCTGGAGGCTGAAAGCCACATTGCGCAGCACATCGGTCTGCACGCTGCCTTCCTGATAGCGTTTGCACAGGTCGCGGCACTGCAACAAAGGAGTGTTACTCATAACGTAAAGCCTCAGCAGGTTGAACGGCGGCAGCGCGCCACGAAGGATAGAGCGTAGACAACAGCGCCACAATCATCGCGCTGAGGGCGATGGTGACCACCTGCCACACATTGATATCAACCGGCAACGCGGCGCCATCGAGGAACAGGCCAATCACCGGCATTAAGTTATTAAGCTGGCTGGCCAGCAGTACACCGAGCAGCGTGCCGAGCAGCGTGCCGATAATCCCGGCGCTGGCACCCTGCACCATAAACACCGCCACTATTTGCCGACGCGTCAGGCCCTGGGTCTGGAGAATCGCCACTTCGCCCTGCTTCTCCATGATCAGCAGGCCTAATGATGTAATGATGTTAAAGGCGGCCACGGCGATAATCAGGCTCAGCAGCAGACCCATCATGTTCTTCTCCATGCGTACTGCCTGGAAGAGATCGCCTTTGCGCTCGCGCCAGTCTTTCCAGACCAGGCCCGCAGGCAGTGTCTGCTGACTCAGACTGTCGACCGACAGCGGTTTATCCAGCCAGAGTCGCCAGCCGGTAATGTTACCGGCCGGATAGCGCATCACGCGCGACGCATCCTGAAGATTGACCAGAATCTGATAACCATCGACTTCGCTATTGGCGGCATAGGTGCCTGCCACGGTAAACAGACGCTGGCTCGGTACGCGTCCCATCGGGGTAAACTGGCTGACCGACGGCACCATCAGACGCAGCTGATCGCCACGTTTAACGCCAAGCTGTGACGCCAGCTGTTCACCGAGGATCACATTGTACTGTCCGGCCTGCAGCACGCTCTGCTGGGTGTTGACCAGGAACGGCGTCAGCGGATCTTTTTCTTCCGGCTCAATCCCCAGCATCACACCAACGGAGACGCTGTTCGGACTTTGCAGCACCACACTGGCGGTGGTCAGCGGCGCGATACGGCTGACACCCTGCAGATTCAGCGAAGTGGCGGGTTGCTGCTGTGGATTGAGACTGCCTTTGTCGCTGGTGATCAGCGCCTGAGGCATCAGGCCAAGAATATTGCCTTCAAGTTCACGCTCAAAACCGTTCATCACCGATAAGACAGTGACCATCGCCAGCACGCCGAGCGTGATGCCAATCGTTGAGAGCCAGGAGACAAAGCGACCAAAGCGATCCGATGCTCGTCCGCGCATGTAACGCAGACCGATAAATAGCGCGACAGGTTGATACATGGAATCCAGTAAGCCGTTGCCTGAAAATAGGTAGGGGGATGATAAAGGAGCGGCTCGTTTTATGAAACCTCTAACCCTCTGAGTCGGCAGCAAAGTTGCGTCAGAATACGTCACATTTACGACTAAAGCCGCAGAATAGACGATAAAGCCATCGCTTATTGGCTGATTATCCAGCGCCCTGGCGCGTAGACTATAATCTGTAACAGGATAAGAGGTAATTTATCGCACAGCGATAGAGGCAGCGACCATGTTGAAATTTCCCAAAGGCAGCATCGTTAAACATCAATCCGGGGAAATCAGAGGCGAAATCATCAACGTCTTTGAGCAGGGAAGCGCACCAGCCGGCTACTACGTAAAGTGGGACGACGGCAACCTCAGCTATCATCCTGAGCAGGAGTTATCCTGGGCAAATATCGACCGCCCACGCATGTATTACACACAGCAATCCATAAAATAGAATGCCCGTTTAACCCCGTCGCTGCACAGCGACGGCGGTTTTTTCTGATCCCGCTCCAGACTCGTCTATCCTCTCTCTATCCGCTGTATTACCGCCGACGCCCGGTAATGGCTGACCGATCCCCGGGTTCAGCGCGGCGCGGCAGGAAAATTGTGCCGCAGAGGTGATCCCCCTGACATAATATGGAATGATTACGTCCTGGAAAAATGGAGCAACCCCGAGATCCCATGCCCGAACAGACTCGTTATACCCTGCCCGTTAAATCCGGCGATCATCGCCAGCTCGGCCAGCTTATCGGCGCTGCGCATGCGGTTGAGTGTGCCAGTATTACCGAACGACATGCTGGTCCGGTGTTAATGATTACACCCGATACCCAAACCGCTCTGCGTCTGCTGGATGAAATCCGCCAGTTTACCGATCTGCCGGTGTCGCACCTTGCCGACTGGGAGACGCTGCCGTATGACAGCTTTTCGCCGCATCAGGATATTATCTCTGCGCGACTGTCGACCCTCTACCAGCTGCCGGTGATGCAGCGCGGTCTGCTGATCATGCCGGTCAATACCCTGATGCAGCGCGTCTGTCCGCACAGTTTCCTGCACGGCCATGCGCTGGTGATGAAGCAGGGGCAAAAACTGTCACGCGACCGGCTGCGCGATCAGCTTGAGCAGGCCGGTTACCGCCATGTCGATCAGGTGATGGAGCACGGTGAATACGCCACGCGCGGCGCCCTGCTCGATCTGTTTCCGATGGGCAGCGATCAGCCCTACCGCATCGACTTTTTCGATGATGAGATCGACAGCCTGCGCCTGTTCGACGTCGATAATCAGCGTACGCTGGAAGCGGTGCCGGAAATCAATCTGCTGCCCGCACATGAATTTCCCAGCGACAAAGCCGCCATTGAGCTGTTCCGCAGCCGCTGGCGCGAAATTTTTGATGTGCGCCGCGAGTCGGAGCACGTCTATCAGCAGGTCAGCAAAGGCACGCTGCCCGCGGGCATCGAATACTGGCAGCCGCTGTTCTTCGAGCAGCCGTTACCCAGCCTGTTCAGCTATCTGCCTGACAACACCCTGATTGTGAACTGCGGCGACCTTGAAGGCAGCGCCAGCCGCTTCTGGCAGGATGCTGAGGCGCGCTATGAGAACCGTCGCGTGGACCCGATGCGTCCGCTGCTGGAACCGGTCACCCTGTGGCTGCGTCCCGACGCGTTAATGGGCGAACTGAAAGCCTGGCCGCGCATCCAGATGACCAACGAGGTGCTGCCCGCCAAAGCCGCGAATACCAATCTCGGTTACATCCCGCTGCCAGATCTCGCCGTTCAGGCGCAGGCGAAAGCGCCGCTCGACCATCTGCGGCAGTTTATTGAGACTTTCAGCGGCGCCGTGGTCTTCTCGGTCGAAAGTGAAGGCCGCCGCGAGAGCCTGCAGGAGCTGCTGGCCCGGATTAAACTGCGTCCTCAGTCAGTGCACCGTTTTGATGAAACCGTCGACGATCGTTTCACGCTGATGATCGGTGCCAGCGAGCGTGGTTTCATCGATACCCAGGGTAACCGGGCGCTGATTTGCGAAAGCGATCTGCTGGGCGAACGCGTCAGCCGTCGCCGTCAGGATACCCGTCGTACCATCAATCCCGACATTCTGATCCGTAACCTGGCGGAGTTGCATCCCGGTCAGCCAGTAGTGCATCTGGAGCACGGCGTGGGCCGCTATATCGGCCTGACTACGCTGGAAGCAGGCGGCATTGAGGCGGAATACCTGATGCTCTCCTACGCCAATGACGCCAAACTCTATGTGCCGGTTTCATCGCTGCACCTGATCAGCCGCTATGCGGGCGGAGCTGACGATAATGCGCCACTGCATAAGCTGGGCAGTGATGCCTGGTCGCGCGCGCGGCAGAAAGCGGCGGAGAAAGTACGCGATGTGGCGGCCGAACTGCTGGATATCTATGCCCAGCGCGCCGCCAAAACCGGTTTTGCCTTTAAGCATGACCGTGAGCAGTATCAGCTGTTCTGCGAAAGCTTCCCGTTTGAAACCACACCCGATCAGGCACAGGCGATCAACGCCGTGCTGAGCGATATGTGCGAACCGCTGGCGATGGATCGTCTGGTGTGCGGTGACGTGGGCTTTGGTAAAACGGAAGTAGCGATGCGCGCGGCGTTTCTGGCCATCGAGAACCACAAACAGGTGGCCGTACTGGTGCCGACTACCCTGCTGGCACAGCAGCACTACGACAACTTCCGTGACCGCTTCGCCAACTGGCCGGTTCGCATTGAGATGCTTTCCCGCTTCCGTACCGCCAAAGAGCAGGCACAGGTGCTGGAACAGGCCAGCGAGGGTAAAATCGACATTTTGATCGGCACCCACAAACTATTGATGAGTGACCTCAAGTGGCACGATCTCGGCCTGCTAATTGTCGATGAAGAGCACCGGTTTGGGGTGCGTCACAAAGAGCGCATCAAGGCGATGCGTGCTGATGTGGACATCCTGACCCTGACCGCCACGCCGATCCCGCGCACCCTGAATATGGCCATGAGTGGCATGCGCGATCTTTCCATTATCGCTACCCCGCCTGCCCGCCGTTTAGCGGTAAAAACCTTTGTCCGTGAATACGACGACGTGGTGATCCGCGAAGCGATTCTGCGTGAAGTTCTGCGTGGCGGACAGGTCTACTATCTCTACAATGACGTTGAAAATATAGATAAAGCGGCGCAGCGTCTCAGCGATCTGGTGCCGGAAGCGCGGGTGGCGATTGGTCATGGACAGATGCGCGAGCGTGAGCTGGAGCGGGTGATGAACGATTTCCATCATCAGCGTTTCAACGTGCTGGTCTGTACCACCATTATCGAAACCGGGATCGACATTCCGACCGCGAACACCATCATCATCGAACGGGCCGACCACTTTGGCCTGGCGCAGCTGCATCAGCTGCGTGGTCGCGTCGGTCGTTCGCATCATCAGGCGTATGCCTGGCTGTTGACGCCGCATCCGAAGTCGATGACCGCGGACGCACATAAACGCCTGGAAGCGATCGCCTCACTCGAAGATCTGGGCGCCGGTTTTGCGCTGGCAACCCACGACCTGGAGATTCGCGGGGCTGGCGAGCTGCTGGGTGATGAGCAGAGCGGACAGATGGAGACGCTGGGCTTCACGCTCTATATGGAGCTGCTGGAGAATGCCGTCGATGCGCTAAAAGCGGGTCGCGAGCCGTCACTGGAAGATCTCACCAGCAACCAGACTGAGGTGGAACTTCGCATGCCGGCGCTGTTGCCCGAGAGCTTCATCCCGGATGTCAGCACCCGTCTTTCACTTTATAAGCGCATCGCCAGCGCGGAGGCTGAAGAGGAGTTGCAGGAGCTGAAGGTTGAGATGATCGACCGCTTCGGCCTGCTCCCTGACCCTGCGCGTAATCTGCTGGACGTGGCGATTATCCGTCTGAAAGCCCGCGCGGTCGGTCTGCGTAAGATCGAAGCCAGCGACAAAGGCGGCTATTTCGATTTTGCGCCGCAGAACAAGGTCGATCCGGCATGGCTGATTAGTCTGCTGCAGAAAGAGCCACAGCAGTGGAAACTGGATGGGCCAACACGCCTGCGGTTTACCCGTGAACTGTCGGAAAGAAAAATTCGTATGGATTGGGTGCAGGGCTTCGTTTCACAACTGGCTGAGCATCAGGCGTAACCCTCTGCCCGCGCTTTGCTGAGCTAATCGGTAAAGTGCGGGAAAATGGCGATAAAAAAGGCGCATCTTTGAGATGCGCCTTTTTCATTACGTCGTGCTGTGTGGCCGCCAGTGCGGCAAAGCTTTGCCCAATTACGCCTGGTCACCGTTGAGAATCAGCTGACCATTGCGATCCAGTGGAATACGCGTGCCGGGGTCGTTCTCCATACGGATTTTACCCTGCTGATCGCCTATTTTATAGGTCACGTCATATCCCAGTTTTTTCTCTTGTTTGTCATACACTGTTTTACAGCGCTGTTCGGTTGTGGTGTAGGTATCACGATCCTGCAGTCCGCCCTGGACCTGATTACCCGCATAACCGCCTGCCAACGCACCTGCTACTGTCGCGACATCCTTACCGCGACCGCCACCGAACTGGTGACCGAGAACTCCACCTGCCACTGCACCTAATACAGAGCCAGCAAGACGGTTCTCATCCTGTACGGCCCGACGGTGAGTCAGTGTGACATTACGGCACTCCTGACGTGGCTGTCTGATGCTCTCTTTGATTGGCGTTGCAGCCAGTACCTGAGCGTATTGAGGACCGCGATCAAACACGTTCATGCCTGCTACGGCGGCAACACCCAGCGCTGCTGCCACACCAATACCGATACCCGCTAACATTGATTTATTCACAGGAAGTTCCTCCTGAAAGTGTTACCGCGCAATCCTGCTGTTAAAGCATCCTCATTGACTGAGGTATAACCGGCGTGCGCGACGCGCCGTGTTTGTTGAGATGAAGTTTTACAGATGGACCGAAAATGCAACATCAGATAAATGGAGGAAATTGGTCACTTTGCTATCAGGACCAGTTTTTAGGAGAGTTCTGAGGTGAAGGGAGTTGTTGCTGGTGTCGATTTAATAAAAAAATTTAACTAATTAAATCAACTGGATAAATTTATCTCAAGCGTTATGCAGACGCTGACTGTCTGTTCTGGCAGCGGCCTTTTCAGCGCTACCTGTAAGCATGTTCACTGGATGCCGTCATCGGGCATATTCCTTCCTGAAGCACCCAGGCTTCAGGAAGGAAGAAAAAGGAGACTAATCAAAAATACTCTCTGACGGGCATTCCTTCACCTCGCCCCAGCCCACAACGATGCCGTTTGGGGTGAGATTTTTGATTGAAACGCTATCGCCTGAATATTCAGAGCCTCTGACCACGATATCGTAATCATCGTTAGCCTGAGGAATAAATTCAACAGTGGCAGATTTTTGAGTGTTCTGATAGTACCCAGTCTTAGTCCAGTAGTGGATGACCCGAATCATTTGTCCCGGCTTCAGGGTGAACTCATTGATGAAAGCACCATTATTATCAGATGAGGCTGGCATACCTATTCGTTTATTCCCTGTGACAGGGATACCCAGAATGGCAAAGCCAGAAGTAATACGGCGTTCCAGTACTTTTTTATAGCAACCTGAACCCTGCTTTTCAAAGAACTGAAGAGCCGTATTGCCCTCTGAAGCGACGCGAATCCGGGCCGCATCCTGTCCTTTGTAATCATCCAGTGAAGGTCTGAAACCTGCCGTGCAGCCACTCAATAATAGTGCTATCAATCCGGAGATGATGATTTTTGCCGCCATTGTTTATTGTCCTTAATTTAACTGACACAGACTGGAATTGGTTATTTTATTGGTACTATAACGAGGCGGGTGTTGCGTTACACATCGTTTATTTTGTGACAAAAAAATATTGACCGTATTAATGCACAAAGACTTTATTAATCCTGCTGGAAAAAATAAAGTATGGTACCCATATCAGACAACTGATTAAGGCCCGAGCCAGAATATTGATAGCAGGCTGCGTAAGGTTTACGTGAAAAACCAAAGCAGGATAAAGCGTGCAAAAACTCGCAAAGATAAGACCGTATAAATAGTACGTTATCATCACGTATCTGGTTTTTACTTTCTTCCTAAAGAAGAACCAGCAAGCCAGCACTGTTACGGGAGCATTAATAATGGACAGCGCTAATAATAAAACACTAAAACTATTAACCACACCTTGTTTCTGATAAGTGTTGGCAATCAACGAAACAATACAAAAATCATTATACAGCATCGTAAAAAAACCAATAATCAAGCCTAAAGCTGGCAGATATAATAAGCCATTAATCCTGCCCTCTTCTTTTTTTCACAATTATCACAAAAGCCTGATTATTTATTCTCTTCTGCTTCCTGACATTTAATGCATAACATTCTCGCCCCCTGAAGCTGTAATTGTTTTTCTTTGTTTTAACAAAATTCAAACCGGTTAATTCAGAAGATCGACGTCTTTGGTCAGACAGGATCAGGTACTAATTTAAATGTATCGAAGAACTGCCTGATTCGACCTTTATAAAAAACGGTCCTTTCCAGAGTGCAAAAAAACAACCCTGACCAGATGACCAGGGTTGCGGTTTTTAGCGTTGAATCAGAAACGGTATCCGATGCCGATGTTAAAACCATTGATGGCAACATCTTCGTTATATTTTACGCGAGTACCTTCATAGCCAACACTCACAGAGAGGTTGCTGATAGGATTCACGACAACGCCAGCGCCATAGGCAAAAGAGGTTTTATTTTCGCTATATTCTTCGGAGTAGACTCCGGGATAAGTCACGTTCTCATCCACTTTGGTATGGGCAACACCAATTAATCCATAGAAGCTGATGTAGTCATTGATGCGATATGCAGGACCTGCCATCAGTGAGTAATATTTCACTTTGGTTTTTCCATCATATCCGCTGACATCGCCATAAAAATCTTCTCGCTCAGAAAAACTTTGATCGCCTTTTAGATAGCTGAACGAACCAATAACGCTGAGAGGAGAGTCCCACTCATAGCGATACTGAACATTGACACCACGAATGTTTTTGAAGTCATCAACTTTGCTTTGAGCATAGCCGATCGAGACAGTGTGATTATCAGCCAGCGCATTGCTGCCCACGAGCAGACCGCCACACAGTAATGCCAGCATCGTCATTTTAGAGGTCATGTAATTAATTCCTTTTCATAATCTAACATTATTTCCCTGCGCTAATCGCAGGACTTCATTCCCTGAATCACCCATACCCGACGGATAGGATAGAGTTTTTATCAATCCATCTGTATCGGACAGGAATTTCATGTAGCGCTCCGCGCCTGATGTTCAGATCGGTCGGAGAGCATCTATTCATACCCGGATTTTTTAAATCAGGCTGGCCTGAGTCAATGTGAAACTTAAACGCCAGCCTTATTAAATGGAACTTCGGCCATTTAATTTAGGTTAAGTAAAGAATTTAACCACAGGAATCATTCTCGCGGTTAATTACCAATCAATCCTTAATGGCATTATTAGACCAAAAAGAATTAGAGGTATCAAGACCGAGTTGCCATAAAAAAGCAAAAATCCCTGGAAACCATTTCGGCACATACATCCAGAAAATTATCCTGCCTTATACAATCCATTAACGCAGATTATTAACTGACCTATATACCCACAACCCATTAAAAGACTAAGTTACAGTTCTATTTAAACCCCTCTGAATAAATGAAAGCATTCGGAAAAATAACACCTGTATTTTCCCAAAAAGCGTCACCCTCAAGCTGACTGCGAAGAAAAAATGAACGAAAGCCAGACCGGAGAAAAACTATCTGGTTTTCAGAGATAGCTCGCAATTTATTACTCAGCTTTCAGCGAGTTTACGTGGCAGGAGGTGTATATTTAAACAGGTAAAAACGGAACAGGAAGCACATAACGAGAGATTTTTTAGCGCGGGCTGAAGGTGGTGGAACACCAATAGCCCGCTGACCACAACTAACTGATTGGGAGTTAATTATAGCTGACACGCATCATAAGTCAGGGACCCGCACGTCCACAACCGCCGCTGGTGAATCGCGAGCACATTATTACAGAGTGGGATACCGGCCTAATAGGGGCCAGCCGAACCCACTGCCGCAGCTCACCATTAAAGGCCGCTGGCTGGAAGCGCTGGGATTTACGACCGGGCAGAAGATCGAGGTGATCACCGGGCCGGGACAGTTGATCATCCGGCTGGCGAATGAAGGATAATTGACTGACCTGTAAAGAAAAATCCCGGCATTAAGTCCGGGATTTCTTATTAATCATCATACAGGAAACTGAAGTTTAATTTGTCTTAATGTGTGCCCCTCAAGGGCATAAAAAAGCCCCCTCAGAATCGAGGAGGCTTAGCATTAATTAGCCAGCGTTATTGCTGTTGCTTAGTGCAGCTTCAGCCGGGGACGAATAACCCGGTTAATACTGCCGACCAGCATCATCAGGCCGGTTTTAAAATAGCCATGGAGTGCTATCTGGTGCATACGATAGAGAGAGATGTAGACAAAGCGCGCTATGCGCCCTTCTACCATCATTGAACCGCGCATCAGGTTGCCCATCAGGCTGCCGACCGTACTGAAGCGGGAGAGCGACACCAGCGAGCCATGATCTTTGTAGACATAAGCCTTCAGCGGTTTGCCCTGGCGCTGAGCAAGGATATTGTCCATGGCGCGTGAGGCCATCTGGTGCGCTGACTGGGCGCGCGGTGGTACAAATCCGCCGCCCGGCAAGGCACAGGAGGCGCAGTCGCCAATCGCGTAGATGTCATCATCCAGCGTGGTCTGCAGCGTCTCCTTTACCACCAGCTGATTGATGCGGTTGGTTTCCAGTCCGCCAATCTCTTTCAGGAAGTCCGGCGCTTTAATGCCCGCCGCCCAGACCATCAGATCGGCTTCAATAAACTCACCGCCTTTGGTATTCAGGCCATTCTGCTCAGCGCTGGTGACCATGGTCTGCGTCAGAACGCGCACGCCCAGTTTGGTCAGCTCCTGATGTGCCGCAGCTGAGATGCGCGGTGGCAGTGCAGGCAGAATACGTTCGCCCGCTTCGACCAGCGTCACGTTCAGCGCTTCGCGTCCCAAACCTTTAAATCCGTAGCTGTGCAGCTGTTTGACCGCATTATGCAGCTCCGCTGACAGCTCAACGCCCGTTGCGCCGCCACCCACGATGGCGATGTTGACTTTTTCGACCCTGCCTTCGCTGGCGGAGAATTTCAGGAACAGGTTAAGCATCTCATTATGGAAACGACGCGCCTGATGCGGGTTATCCAGGAAGATACAGTGATCTTTGACGCCCGGCGTGCCGAAATCGTTTGAGGTGCTGCCCAGCGCCATTACCAGCTGGTCGTAGGCCACTTCACGCTGTGGCACCAGCACTTCACCCTGTGCATTCAGCACTTCTGCCAGACGGATTACTTTGCGGCTGCGATCGATGTCGGTGAGCGAACCGAGCTGGAACTCAAAACCGTGATTGCGGGCATGAGCAAGATAGCTCAGCGCATCAATCCCTTCATCCATCGAACCGGTAGCGACTTCGTGCAGCAGCGGTTTCCACAGATGGCTGTGGTTACGGTCCACCAGGATAATCTCGGCCTTCTTTTTACGACCCAGTTTATGGCCCAGCTGCGTTGCCATTTCCAGGCCGCCCGCTCCCCCTCCAACAATAACAATTCTCTTAACAGACGTAGTCAACAAAGACCCCCTCAAATTGTGAACCAAAAGTTAACCAAAGGTTAAATTAAACCTTAAGAAACATAGGGTTGGCGAAGTTAAAATCGCAATCTGCTGGCAGAATAACATGGCGGGAAGAGGAGAACATAAGAATATTGATATACATCAAAGCGGGGTAATAAAACTCGGATAATTACGTAATGAAAACAGGCACCTTGCGGTGCCTGTCCGGCTTAACCTGATGTTTTGAAAGCTTTTATCCGCTGAAGATGTGGGGATATATTTTTGAACTTATGCCCCTCAGTCTCGTCCCAGACGATTTCATAGAAGGGATGCAGCTGGTCGGCGGTGCGCTGGCTGTCCAGTGCCTCATCCTGACGGGAGAGAAAAGTCAGACAGCGGTCACGATTGCGTTCGCGAAAATCGCTGACGCATTTCGTGGCGATGTCCTGGTACTCTTCTGGCCGGTCGATCTTCCCCTCCATATTCTCCTGCGGAAAGAGGTTGGGATTGAAGATCGCCTGCCGGATACCGCACAGAAAACCGATGCGCTCTGACCAGAAACCGCCCAGCCCGACGCCACAAATCAGCGGGCGGTCGTCGTCGGACAGCGTCAGCATTTTATCGGTCTCTTTCAGCAGAAATTGCATGTCATGTTTAGGATGACGGGTGCTGTAACTGATCAACCTGACGTCTGGATCGATAAATTGCAGTTGCAGCACCTTTTCGTGATTGCCCGGACTACTGGAATCAAAACCGTGCAGATAGATGATCATGATAATCCTCAGGTTAGTGATAGCGCCGGGCAGTCACTGCCTACCACGACGCTTTGTGAGCCAGCCAGCGTTCCTGAAGTGCACTCAGTTGCTGGGCATTATTTTTCCAGCGATGTGTAGCCTGCAGTTCATCGCGGGTAAACCTGCCCTGATGATACAGCTGCGTAATCCGCTCTGACCCGACCAGGATCAGGTTATCCAGCACACTGATAGCACCCTGCCGCTGATTGCAGACCAGAATCATGTCACAACCGGCAGAAAGGGATTGCTGCGCGCGCTCAGGATAGCTGCCCATTACAGCGGCGCCCTCCATTGAGAGATCGTCGGAGAAAATCACGCCGTCGAAACCCAACTGTTCGCGCAGCACAGTTTTAAGCCAGTAGGGCGAACCACTGGCGGGCAGCGGATCAACGTCGGTGTAGATGACATGTGCAGGCATAATCGCATCCAGTGCCTGCTCGGTAATCAGCTTGCTGAAAATCGCCATGTCGTGCTCACGCAGCGTTTTTTCATCGCGTGGATCGCGTGGCGTCTCTTTATGCGAATCAGCGCTGACCGCGCCATGTCCCGGGAAATGTTTGCCGGTCGTCTTCATGCCCGCCTCGTGCATCCCCGCAATAAAGCGGCGGGCAACAGCCAGAGCAATCGCCGGATCGGCATGGAAAGAACGATCGCCAATCGCGGCGCTGATATGACCAATATCGAGTACCGGCGCGAAGCTGATGTCGATATCCATGGCAATCATCTCGGCCGCCATCTGCCAGCCCGCCTGCTGCGCCATTTCGCCAGCGGTTTCTGCATCGTGAAGTGCCGCAAAGGATTGCATGGCAGGCAGTTGGGTAAAGCCGTCACGGAAACGCTGCACGCGACCGCCCTCCTGATCCACCGCCACCACCAGCCGGGTGTGAGAGGCGGCGCGGATCTGTCGCACCAGCTCTGCCAGCTGAGCCGGGTCGTGATAGTTTCGGGCAAATAAAATTAAGCCGCCCACCAGCGGATGCTGCAGGATGTCGCGTTCTTCGCCATCCAGTTCATAACCCTCGACGTCGAGCATCAGAGGGCCGGGTAAATCTGATCTCATAACCTGAATCCTGTAGCGAAACGCACCTGCGTAACGCGATTAAATCTGTTCCCAGCTCTGTCGGGCCAGCTGGTGTAATGTTTCGTCGTCACCCTGACCGGCACGCAGCTGATACCAGCTGGCCATCAGCAGACGCAGCCAGGGTTGCCAGCGTCTGACCTGCTGCACCAGCGCGGGAAGAGGCAGTTGCATCGCTGCGGCGTACTCTGCCAGCCAGTCAGCATGGTGCTGCGGATCGCTGGCACAGACAGCCGCCAGCTCCAGCGCCACGTCGCCATCGGCGGCATACTCCCAGTCGATCAGACGCAGACCTTCGGGACCTTGTATGACATTGCCGGCATGCAGATCCATGTGCAGCGGAGCCAGCCTCAGCGGCTGGGGTTCACCCTGCTGCGTCAGACGCCTGAGCGCCCGCAACCAGCGGTGATGCCGCTGTGGCGTGAGCTGCCAGTAGCGCCATAACAGCGGCAACAACTGCAGACGATAGCCGGTCAGCGGCTGCTGATGTAGCTGCCGCAGGAGTGCCACGATCTGTGGACGCTGCTGGCTGAAGCAGTGTTCATCCAGCGCTTCGCCTGCGCACCAGGTCAGGATAATCCCCTGACGATGCCCTGCCACGGGCTGCGGTGCCAGTCCGCTGTCTTGCAATTTGCGTAACAGACGGAATTCGCGCTGCCGATCCACAAACGGAATAGTCGGTTGCGGTGCCGCCCGCGCGATAAAGGTTCCGCGCGGGCTGACAATCTTCTGGCTGTGCCCGGTCAGACCGGCCAGCGGGATAGTTGATACCTTATCTGGCTCGCCGGTAACCTGCTGAATTACCCGCTGAAAGACGGAATTAATTCTGTGCAATGCCGTTGCCGGACCAGATGATCTCGCCTGTCTGAACCAGCATCAGCTGCATCTGCAGCGTCGGCGCTTTGACATCGCCTCGCGCGTTGCTGTAAAGCACATACTGAGCATTAACGTTACGCGCCAGGCCAATCGCTTTACTGCGCGAGTTCAGGCTGTCATCCGGCGATAATCCCAGCGTCTGCTTAGCCTGCGCCAGTTGATCGGCAGAAACCAGCGTGAATTTGCCGTTGTTGTTCAGCGCATTCTGGATAGCCGCTGTCGCTTTTTCGCTTTGCAGCGCGCCATTGGTACTGTTTTTGATGCGGTCTACCAGCAACACGCTGCCCGGCTCGGCGCTGGCGGCCTGTAACATCTGCGCCACCAGCGGCTGAACGCTGGCATCCCAGTTGATAGTGACCAGTTTCGGTGGTTGCGGCACTGGCTGTGGTTGCGGCACCGGTTCAGGTTGTGGAACGGGCTGCACCGGCTCCACAGGTTTAGTCGGTTCAACCGGGGCAGGCTGCTGCTGTTTCACCACACAGCCGGTCAGAATGAGCGCCATCAGGAGCGCTCCGGTACGATTAACACTGCGTATCACGTAGAAAATCCTTAAAGATAGAGATAAAGACGAACCTTGCTGGCAGTCAGGTTACCCAGCTGCGAGGTGGCGACAATGCTGCCCTGCGCCGGAACGGTAACGGTCTGCGCCGGTTCCTGCGGGGTGATTTCCAGCCCTTTGTCGTCATACCAGTAGTAACGATAGTGCACAACAACCGGTGTTTCGCGCTGATTATAGAGCACGCTGGTGGCACGCTTCAGTCCATCGTTCTCATCCAGCGTCGGTTCATCGGTAATGATCCCTGCCGACAACACAGAGGACTCCATCACCAGCGACTGTGACGTATTGATCATCGGTTTTTCACTGCTGCAGGCCGTCAGGCAGAGCAGGATCGGCAGGCCAGTCAGCCAGGATCGCATAGCATTTTTCCGTTATCAGGTCAGTCAGAGAGCATCGGGCCTAGCGGTTCGCCGCCCAGCAGATGCATATGGATGTGATAGACCTCCTGACCACCATGTTGATTGCAGTTCACAATCAGCCGATAACCATTTTGATCGATACCTTCCTGACGCGCGATTTTCGCCGCGGTAGTAAACATACGTCCCAGCGCATGCTCATGCGCCGCTTCCGCCTCGTTGACCGTTGGGATCAGCACATTCGGCACGATTAAAATATGGGTCGGGGCTTTGGGCGAAATGTCGCGAAAGGCAGTGACCAGCTCATCCTGATAAACCACATCAGCGGGGATTTCGCGGCGGATAATTTTACTAAAAATGGTTTCTTCTGCCATGGTGCAATTCCTTTAGCTTTAGCCTGAGTCTTAATCAATCAGTATGCGGGAGAAATTTGTTTTCTTTCAACCTCAGGACCACTTTTCTTGCATTGTTCGCCTGCCTTTGCAGCAGCACCCTCTCTCCGTGACCCGCACCCTGTTCAGAATGCCGGCAACGCCGCTGCCACACCATAAAATGAAACGCTGTTTTATAAATTAGAATTTCGCCACCCTTTTCTTTGTATGACTGCCACTTCAGCGCCAGCACTTGCCAAATTGCGAAGGTTTAGCCGCCCCGTCAGTTCTACTTTGCTAACCAGTCCGGGTGAGATGACCGGCGTCACCAGGGATAAACCGCCATAAACATCAAGGAGCATCAGACATGCGCTCACGTAAAATTGGTCTTGGCCACTATCTGGCCTACGGTTCCGGAGATTTTCTTGGAGCAGGTACCACGGCGCTGACCGCCGCCTGGTTGCTCTATTTTTACACCACCTTTTGTGGGTTAACCCCGATTCAGGCTACGCTGATCTTTGCCGCTGCCCGCGTGCTGGATGCGATAGTCAGTCCGCTGATGGGCTTTCTGACCGATAACTTCGGTTCGACCTGGCTGGGCAAACGCTTTGGCCGCCGCAAATTCTTTATCCTGCTCGGCATACCCTGTGTATTCAGTTATAGCCTGATGTGGGTCAGCGACATGAGTTTCTGGTGGTATCTCTGCACTTACCTGCTGTTTGATATCGTCTACACCATGATCCTGGTGCCGTATGAAACGCTGGTGCCGGAAATGACCGACGATTTCAAACAAAAAACCCGCTTCTCCGGTGCCCGCATCGGCCTGGCTCAGCTATCGGCCATTCTGGCCGCCTTTTTACCCGGTATTTTGCTGGGTATGCTGGGCAAAGATAATCCTCTCTCCTTCTTCTACGCCAGCCTGGTGTTCTCGGTAATCTGCGCGCTGGTGCTGACGCTGGTGTGGTGCTTTACCTGGGAGCGTCACCCGGATGATTTCTCTGCCGAGTCGCGGCGTGCTGAACAGGAAAAACAGCAGCTGACGCTGATGCAGAATCTTAAACGGCTGTACGTTGAGCTGGCCTCAACTTTACGTATTCGCATCTTCCGCCAGCACCTTGGCATGTACCTCGGCGGCTACATCGCCCAGGATGTTTTTAATGCCGTCTTTACCTGGTATGTGGTCTTTGTGCTGATGCAGAGTGCCCAGGTTGCCTCCAGTCTGATGGGCACCATGGCAGTGCTGCAGTTTATTGCCGTGATGGCGATGATCCCGCTCTGTATCCGCATGGGGCCTGCACCTGCCTACCGTCTGGTGGCTATCCTGTTTGGCCTGGCGTCGCTCTCCTATGCCGGATTGTGGTATGCCGGCATGAACGACAACATGTCCCTGCTGTTAGCGATCTCTGCCCTGGCAGGCCTGGGACGTGGCGGCATTAATTATGTGCCATGGAACACTTATACCTATATCGCAGATGTCGATGAGGCCATCACCGGTCAGCGCCGTGAAGGCATTTTTGCCGGCATTATGACCCTGACACGTAAAGCGTCGCAGGCTGGTGCCGTCATGCTGGTCGGTATCGTGCTGCAGCTCTCTGGTTTTGTCTCTGGCCAGGCGACCCAGCTACCCGGCGTCAGCCACACTATCCTGGCGATCCTGAGTATCGGTACAGTGGCCGTTCTGGCCTGCGGCTTTATTGTGTCGCTGCGCTTTAAACTTAATCTGCAGACCCATACTGTCCTGCGCCAGGAGACGCTGAAAATGCGCGAAGCGGACCGCATCGTGCCGGAAAGCATCACCCCGGAAGCACGTGGGGTAGTTGAAACGCTGGCAGGCATGCCTTACGAAAATCTGTGGGGCAACAATAACATTGGCTTTCTTAACCGTAATAAGCCAGCGCCGGAAAAATTGTCCGCGCACCCCTCTTTACACCCTTCTATAAACCCGACCTTAAAACGACAGGAATAAACCATGACTGTATTTCCCGTTAAACACAGCAAATTATTGTGCCAACCTGAGCATCTGCTGCCACGCAGCGAACTGGTACAGCTGATTCAAAAGCTGACACAAAATCTGGTTAACATCACCGATGAAACAGGCGAATTTTTATTACGGCTGGACGATGGCCGGGTGATTGATACCAAAGGCTGGGCGGGTTGGGAATGGACACATGGCATCGGTCTGTATGGCATGTTGCACTACTATCAGCAAACCGGCGATCAGCAGACGCTGGCGATCATTGATGAGTGGTTCACTGAGCGTCTGGCGGAAGGAACGCCGACCAAAAATGTGAATACCGTTTGTCCTTTTCTGACGCTGGCTTACCGTTATGAAGAGACCGGTAACCCGGCCTGGGTGCCGGTGCTTGAGCGCTGGGCTGAGTGGGTCATGTATGAAATGCCGCGCACCGAACAGGGCGGCCTGCAGCACATCGTCTATAACAATGAAAACACACAGCAGCTCTGGGACGATACGCTGATGATGAGCGTAATGGCGCTGGCCAAAATCGGCCAGTTGCTGAAACGCGACGAGTGGGTGGAAGAAGCGAGCTATCAGTTCCTGCTGCACACCCAGTATCTGATGGATCGCGAAACCGGCTTATGGTTCCACGGCTGGAACTTCGATGGCCGCCATAACTTTGCTGATGCACGCTGGGCTCGTGGCAACAGCTGGGTAACGATTGTGATTCCTGACTTCCTGGAGATGATGAACTGGCCTGAGCATCACGCTACCCGCCGCTTCCTGCAGCAGGTGCTGGAGACACAGGTCAAAGCGTTAAAGGCCTGTCAGCACAGCAGCGGCTTGTGGCATACCCTGCTCGATGATCCAGACAGCTACCCGGAAGCCTCCGCCACGGCAGGATTTGCCTATGGCATTCTGAAAGGGGTTCGCAAGCGCTATCTCCCTGCTGAGTACCGTGAGGTAGCGGAAAAAGCGTTGCGCGGCGTGATTGCGAATATCGATGACGATGGCGAGCTGAAACAGGTTTCCTTTGGTACCGCGATGGGCAGTGATCTGGACTACTACCGCACGGTTCCTCTCACCTCGATGCCCTATGGTCAGGCAATGGCCCTGCTCTGCCTGACTGAGTATCTGCGCGTTTACCTGTAACACATGCCAAAAAAAAGCCCCGCTAAGCGGGGCTTTTTCATATCGCTGAATCATTACATGCTGCGGATGTAATCATCCATATCGGTTTTCAGGTTATCGGATTTAGTCCCGAAAATTGCCTGAACGCCGGAACCGGCAACCACTACGCCACGGGCGCCGAGGTTTTTAAGTTCAGTCTGATCCACTTTCGCCACATCGGCGACGCTGACGCGTAAACGAGTGATACAGGCATCCAGGTTAGTGATGTTCTCTTTACCACCAAACGCCGCCACCAGCTTGCCCGCCATCTCGGTACCGGTCGCGGTAGATTGCTCACTGCTGCTGCTCTCTTCACGGCCAGGCGTTTTCAGATCCAGCTTCGCGATCAGTACACGGAACACGGTGTAGTAAACCAGACCATAGATGATACCAACAATCGGGAACAGCCAGATTTTGCTGCTGTTGCCGCTCAGTACGATAAAGTCGATCAGACCGTGTGAGAAGCTGGTGCCATCACGCATCCCAAGCAGGATACAGATTGGGAATGCCAGACCCGCCAGCAGCGCATGGATCACATACAGGATCGGTGCCACGAACATGAATGAGAATTCAATCGGTTCGGTGATACCGGTCAGGAATGCGGTCAGTGCGGCGGAGATCATTATACCGCCCACTTTAGCGCGATTTTCAGGCTTCGCTGAATGCCAGATAGCAATCGCTGCCGCTGGCAGACCGTACATTTTGAACAGGAAGCCGCCAGAAAGTTTACCTGCGGTCGGGTCACCCGCCATATAGCGTGGGATATCACCGTGGAACACCTGACCTGCCGCATTGGTGTATTCACCAATCTGCATCTGGAAAGGAACGTTCCAGATGTGATGCAGACCAAACGGCACTAACGCACGTTCGATTACGCCATAAATACCAAAGGCGACAACCGGGTTCTGATAGGCAGCCCACTGTGAGAACTCCTGAATCGCAGAACCTATCGGTGGCCAGATAAAGGAGAGCAGCACGCCGAGAATGATAGCTGCCAGACCGGAAATAATCGGCACAAAGCGTTTACCTGCAAAGAAGCCCAGATATTCCGGCAGCTTAATGCGATAAAAGCGGTTAAACATGTAAGCGGCGATGGAGCCCGCGATAATGCCGCCCAGAACCCCGGTGTCGGCGAGGTGTTTAGCCTCAATCTCTGCCGCAGGCATATGCAGTACCAGCGGCGCAACCACCGCCAGGGTTTTCACCATGATGCCATAGGCAACCACTGCTGCCAGCGCCGAAACGCCATCGTTATTGGTAAAGCCCAGCGCCACACCGATAGCAAAAATCAGCGGCATGTTGGCGAACACCGATCCACCCGCTTCTGCCATTACATGCGAAACCACTGCAGGTAACCAGCTGAAATTGGCTGAACCGACCCCTAACAAAATACCGGCAATCGGCAGAACCGATACCGGCAGCATCAGCGATTTACCGACCTTTTGAAGGTTGGCAAAAGCATTTTTGAACATAGCGTGAAGCTCCTGAGTATGAGTGCATATTTGCGCAGTGCGCGTGGCAAAGAGGGAGGATTCTTTGCCGGGCTGGCGGTGACCGCCTTTTGATTTATTACGAAGGGTAAAATAAATCCCGTTTTGTTACTTTGATGGCTATCACGTTTCGACAATTACAGAGGCGCACTTTACGAAATTTCTCACTGAAGCGCATCGGTAATTGACGATAAAAAGCTGACCCTGTCTGAAAAAACAGGGTCATGCAGGCAGGTTACAGATTAATTACAGAGGCTGAAATAAAAGCCGATCACGCGCCAAGCTGGCTCATCGGGATATGGAACAGCGTTGAGAAGTTTTGCGTGGTAGCGGCGGCCAGCGTTTCCACATCGACCCCTTTCAGTACCGCCAGGTAATCGGCAACATCGCGTGTGTAAGCAGGCTGATTCTCTTTACCACGATACGGCACTGGCGCCAGATAAGGTGAATCCGTTTCGACCAGCATCCGGTCCAGCGGCACATAACGCGCCGCTTCGCGTAACTGTTCTGCATTACGGAACGTGACGATACCGGAAAAGGAGATATAAAAGCCCATATCGAGCAGCTTAGCTGCGGTGGGCTGATCCTCAGTGAAACAGTGCAGCACACCGCCACAGCGTTCCACCTGCTCTTCGCGCAGAATCGCCAGCGTATCTTCGCGCGCATCACGCGTGTGGACAATGATCGGTTTATTCAGTGCAATCCCGGTACGGATATGTTCCCGGAACGAGCGCTGCTGCTGATCTTTTGTCTCAGGCTGATAATGATAATCCAGCCCGGTTTCACCGAGCGCGACGACCCGAGGATCGGCAGAGAGCTGGCGAAACGCCTCAACGTCATAGGCCTCTTCCTGATTCAGCGGATGCACGCCGCAGGAGAGCGCAATATTTTTCCGATCGCCGACCAGGCTCTTCAGGGTATGGAAACCCGGCAGCGTGGTGGCGATGGCCAGCATAAATTTCACATCACGTGCCGCCGCTTTGGCGATCACATCATCCAGGTCACGATGGTTCTTTTCATAGTCCAGGCCATCAAGATGGCAATGGGAATCCACAATAAACATAATTACTCTCAGATAGGTTTAGCACACCTGCGCGGGCTTCTGTTTGTCCGCCCAGCTCAGAAGCTGATCGGTCAGCAATAATTCGCGGTTCACTGACGCTATATGCAGTAACTGCTCGCGACAGCGCATCCATGCCAGGGTACTGCTGTTGAGCGCGCTGGCTGAAAAGTATCCGGCCAGCAACTGCACCACATCCTGACGGTCAATATTACTCAGCCACTGACCTGCATGTTGCTGCCATTTCATCGCATCCAGCAGTAAAGAGAGCAGCCAGCCGATACGTGCTGCCGCATCGTCAGCATTCAGCGCAGGCAGCAGTTGCAGGATGTCCTGCTGCAATGCCGCGGGCAGCGCATCGCAAAGCTTTTGCCGCGCCTGCCACGGCCCGTTTTCCAGCAGGCTGAGCGCCGCGCCCGGCGCACCTGCGCTGAGGCGTAGCGCCGCCAGCAGCATCTTTTCATCGTGCGAGGACTGCTTTTTCAGCCAGAGCAGACTTTGTCCTTCATCGGGCGGCGTCAGATGCAGCGTCATACAGCGACTGCGCAGCGTGGCCAGCAGACGTGACGGATCGCGACTGCTGAGGAAGAACCAACTGTTGGCTGGCGGCTCTTCCAGCGTTTTCAGCAGGGCGTTGGCCGCCGCTTCCGAAAGCTGCGCGGCATCCGGCAGCCAGACTACTTTCGCGCCGCCCTGCTGACCAAAGTGATACATTTTTTCTGTCACCTGCCGCACCGCGTCGATGCCCAGGGTACTTTTGCCCTTCTCCGCCTCTAACCGATACCAGTCAGGATGCGTGTTAGCCTGCATCAGCTGGCAACCGTGGCACGCTCCACAACTTTTCAGTCCATCCGGCTGCTGGCACATCAGCCAGCGGCTCATCCCCCAGACCAGCGCGTCATCGCCCATCCCAGCCATCGCCTGGATCAATAGCGCATGATGCGCGCGATTCTCCTGATGCTGGCCAATCACCTGGCGATAAGGCTGATTCAGCCACGGATACCAGTTCATCACATCTGCTCCGCCAGCCAGCTGTCCAGCGCCATCTGAAGTGACGCTGTCACCTCGGTCAGTGACTGAGTTGCATCGATAGTCAGGATAGTGGGATCGTCTGCGGCCAGCGCCAGATAGCGTGTACGGGTACGTTCAAAGAAGCGCAGCGACTCCTGCTCGATGCGATCCAGCTCACCGCGCGCACGGGCGCGCTGCAGGCCGATCTCAGGCGTGACATCAAGATAGAGCGTCAGATCGGGACGGAAATCGCCCAGGACTGCATCTCGCAGCGTCTGCATCAGTTCGCTGTCCAGACCACGGCCACCACCCTGATAAGCCTGAGAGGAGAGATCGTGACGATCGCCAATTACCCATGCACCGCGAGCCAGTGCCGGTTTGATTACGGTCTCCACCAGCTGAACCCGCGCCGCATAGAGCATCAGCAGTTCGGCTTTATCCGTCACCTGCTCACCCTCAATGCCCTGCTTGACTAACACCCTGAGCTGTTCTGCCAGCGGCGTACCGCCAGGCTCACGGGTAAAAACCAGATCACTAATGCCACGAGCGCGCAGTGTAGCGACGATGGCGTCGCGTGCGGTGGTTTTTCCGGCGCCTTCCAGGCCTTCGATGACGATAAACTTACTGTTCATTTTTTTCCTTTAGCGTCTGCCGGTAGACCTGCACCGCCTTATTATGGCTGGCGAGGTTGGTGGTAAACGTATGTCCGCCCTTGCCGTCTGCAACAAAGTAGAGATAGTTCGTTTTCTCGGGATGGGCCGCTGCCTGCAGTGAGGCTTTGCCCGGCATCGCGATCGGTCCCGGCGGCAGACCATTAATGATATAGGTATTGTACGCGCTCGCCGTCTCAAGATCTTTGCGGGTCAGCGTACCGTTATAGCTGTCACCCATGCCGTAGATCACCGTGGGATCGGTTTGTAAACGCATACCTGTGCGCAGGCGATTGATAAACACCGAGGCCACGCGCGCCCGCTCTTCGCTGACGCCGGTCTCTTTCTCAATGATCGAGGCCAGGGTCACCAGATCCTGTGGCGTTTTGTACGGCAGATTATCCGCCCGTCCCTGCCAGACCTCATCGATGGTTTTCTTCATCCGCTCATGCGCGCGTTGCAGCAGCGCCATATCGGTCGTGTTGGCGGTGTAGAGATACGTGTCCGGGAAGAAGTTGCCCTCCAGTTGCTCAGGCTCCACGTTGAGTGCGCTGGCAAGCGTGGCGAACTGATCATCTTTCAGAGTGTGACGGATATAGGGCGCTTTACGCAGCTCATTGAGCCACTCTTTCAGCCGCTGCCCCTCCACAAACCGTAAAGGGAACTGCGCCTCTTTACCACTGGCCAGCAGCTGTAACAGCGCGCGCACGGTCATGGCCGGTTCAAGGCGATAGGTGCCCGCTTTAAAGGTCGCCAGCTCCGGCTCCAGACGCAGCAGCGCGCCAAACCAGATACTGTGTGGAATGATGTTTTTCTCTTCCAGCTGTGCCTGGAGCGCGACCCGGCCCGTACCGGCTGGCAATGTGTAGATTGTTTCCTGCTTAATGGTCAACGGGGTAGCCGCAAACTGCTTAACCTGCCAGTAACTCAGCGCAGCCGCGAGACCCACAATCGCCAGCAGGCTGACGAGAATTTTTTTGCTTCGAATCATGATGCATCCATTATCTTTTTACAGCCTGCGTGCAACTGATTAAACAGCGAGCGCTCAGTAAACTGTACGGCTTCTATCTGTCGGACCGGCAGAACCGGCATCAGCGCGTTACATATCACCACTTCATCAGCGGCCAGCAGCTGTGCCGGTTCGCTTTTTATCACCTGACAAGCCTGACCTGCTGCTGCAAGTTGCGCCATCAGACTTCGCCGCATAATGCCATCAACGCCTGACGCGGAGATATCAGGCGTAAAAATTTGCCCGCCCTGCCGCCAGAATAAATTGGCCGCACAGCATTCCACCACCCAACCTTCAGTGTCAAGCACCAGCGCCTCGTCAGCGTCTGTCTGGTCAAGATGAGCCCGAATCATCACCTGTTCCAGCCGGTTAAGGTGCTTGATACCGGCAAACTGCGGGTTTCGCGCCAGACGAATCGGACTCAGCCGGAGTAAAGCTCCCCGCTGCCGTAAATCGGCGTAGTGTAGCGGCCAGGGCGCCAGCAAAACGACCCGGGTGGGTTCACCACAGCCGCGCCGGCTGTAACCCCGTCCGCCGCTGCCCGCGCTGATAATCACTTTCAGCACCGCCTGCGCCTGCTCATGCGCGGCCTGACTCATCTCAGCCTCAAGCTGATCCCAGTCGACGCCGCCAATCCATAACCGCTCGCAGCCCGCTTTGAGGCGCTGGATGTGGCTTTCCAGCAGCACGATTTTCCCCTCGCGCACAGCAGCGGTAGTAAAACAGCCATCCCCAAACTGCAGGCCGCGGTCGCTGGCGGCCAGCGTCGATTGTTTGAATCCGTTAATCCACATGGTTCTCTCCTGAGCGTGACCCGTGATTTCAGCGCATTCTGCAGGATAAAAAAAGGCCCGCATCGCGGGCCTTTTTAACAATCTGCAACGATTACACTTTACGGAAGATCAACGAACCGTTGGTTCCACCGAAACCAAAGGAGTTACACAGGGTGTACTCCAGACCGGGAACCTGACGCGCGGTGTGCGGCACGAAGTCGAGATCGCAGCCTTCATCCGGATTGTCCAGGTTAATGGTCGGTGGGATGGCCTGGTCGCGCAGTGCCAGAATCGAGTAAATTGATTCAACAGCGCCTGCGGCACCCAGTAAGTGTCCGGTCATTGATTTGGTTGAGCTGACCATGACACTGCTGGCTGCTGCCCCAAAGACCGATTTCACCGCCTGCGCTTCCGCTTTATCACCGGCTGGCGTGGAGGTACCGTGCGCGTTGACGTAGCCAATCTGCTCTGGCGTAAGCTGAGCATCACGCAGCGCATTGGTCATGGCCGCCGCTGCACCTGAGCCATCTTCTGGTGGTGAAGTCATGTGGTAGGCATCGCTACTCATACCAAAACCTACGATTTCTGCGTAGATTTTCGCACCACGTTTCTTCGCATGTTCGTACTCTTCGAGCACCACAATGCCAGCGCCGTCACCCAGCACAAAACCGTCACGATCTTTATCCCACGGGCGGCTGGCCGCTTGCGGGTTATCGTTACGGGTTGAGAGGGCGCGTGCTGCACCAAATCCACCGACGCCTAATGGCGTGCTGGCCTTCTCTGTGCCACCCGCCAGCATCACGTCAGCATCGTTATAGGCGATGATACGTGCGGCATGACCGATGTTATGCACACCAGAGGTACAGGCTGTCGCGATAGAGATGCTTGGACCTTTCAGGCCATACATGATGCTGAGATGACCCGCCACCATGTTAACGATGGTTGAAGGCACAAAGAATGGGCTGATTTTACGCGGGCCGCCGTTGACCAGTGAGGTATGATTCTCTTCAATCAGACCTAAGCCACCGATACCGGAGCCAATTGCTGCGCCCATACGGCTTGCATTTTCATCGGTAATAACCAGACCGCTGTCCTGCATGGCCTGCATACCGGCCACAATGCCGTACTGGATGAAGGCATCCATCTTGCGCTGATCTTTGCGCGAGATGTAGTCATCACAATTAAAATCTCTTACCAGACCTGCAAAACGGGTTGCATAAGCACTGGTATCAAAATGGTCGATCAGGGTAATGCCGCTCTGACCGGCAAGGAGAGCACTCCAGGTAGACTCTACGGTATTGCCGACAGGAGACAACATGCCAAGACCAGTCACAACTACACGACGCTTAGACACGTTCGTCCTCCAGGGAGGGGAAATAGGGAACTATGTGGGACAAACAAAAAATCAGGCGGTCGAGCGACCGCCTGAAGATATTCATTAGCCTTTATGGCTATTGATGTAGTCGATCGCTGCCTGAACGGTAGTGATTTTCTCAGCTTCTTCGTCTGGAATCTCAGTATCAAACTCTTCTTCCAGAGCCATCACCAGCTCAACGGTATCAAGAGAATCGGCACCCAGGTCTTCTACGAAAGATGCAGAGTTGGTGACTTCTTCCTCTTTCACACCCAGCTGCTCACTGATGATTTTCTTAACGCGTTGTTCGATATCGCTCATACTATTTAATTTCCTATCAAAACTCGCTTACGCGATGGTTTTCGTAGTGTATAAAATGGTGAAAAAGATGCAACAAAATCCCGGCTGGTCGAACCACGATTTTGCGTTATTTTGCGGTTTTAACCGCAAATAAAGCAAATGATTTCGTGATTTATCAGACCATGTACATTCCGCCATTGACGTGCAGCGTTTCACCTGTGATGTAGGCTGCTTCGTCAGAGGCTAAAAATGCCACAGCATTGGCGATTTCCTGTGCATCGCCTAAGCGACCCGCAGGGACTTCCGCCAAAATACCGGAACGTTGATCTTCGTTCAGTGCCCGCGTCATGTCAGTCTCAATAAAGCCTGGAGCCACGACGTTGACGGTAATGCCACGTGACGCGATTTCGCGCGCCAGTGATTTGCTAAAGCCAATCAAACCCGCCTTTGCTGCTGCGTAGTTTGCCTGGCCCGCGTTACCCATGGTGCCAACAACGGAACCAATGGTGATGATACGGCCCACGCGCTTTTTCATCATGGCACGCAGGACCGCCTTAGAAAGGCGGAATACCGATGTGAGGTTAGTATCCAGGATATCCTGCCACTCATCGTCCTTCATGCGCATGAGAAGATTATCACGCGTAATGCCTGCATTATTGACTAAAATATCCACTTCGCCAAATTCAGCGCGAATATTCTCTAAAACGCTGTTAATTGAATCAGCGTCAGTTACGTTCAGTAACAGGCCTTTACCCTTGTCGCCAAGGTAAGCACTGATGGCATCGGCGCCACTCTGGCTGGTTGCAGTTCCTACCACTTTGGCACCACGTGCCGCCAGTGTTTCTGCAATCGCACGACCAATGCCGCGACTCGCGCCGGTAACCAGCGCAACTTTACCTTCAAAGCTCATGATTTTCCTCTTATTCCTTACCGAGTGCAGCCGTCAGGGATGTCGTATCGTTAACGGCAGCCGCTGTCAGGGTATCGACAATACGTTTAGTCAGACCGGTCAGGACTTTACCTGGACCCATCTCCAGTAGTTGTGTCACGCCCTGTGCCGCCATCGCTTCCACGCTCTCGGTCCAGCGAACAGGGCTGTAGAGCTGACGAACCAGCGCATGACGGATGGCCGCAGCGTCAGTTTCCGCTTTCACATCGACGTTATTGATCACCGGTACTGCAGGGGCATTAAAGGTAATGCTTTCCAGGGCAACGGCCAGTTTATCGGCAGCGGGCTTCATCAGTGCGCAGTGAGAAGGCACGCTGACCGGCAGCGGAAGAGCACGCTTAGCGCCCGCAGCTTTACAGGCAGCACCCGCACGTTCAACGGCTTCTTTGTTACCCGCAATAACCACCTGGCCCGGCGAGTTGAAGTTAACCGGTGAAACGACCTGGCCCTGCGCGCTTTCTTCACACGCTTTACGGATAGCCGCGTCATCCAGGCCAATAATTGCCTGCATTGCGCCGGTGCCTTCTGGCACCGCTTCCTGCATCAGTTTGCCGCGCAGTTCAACCAGCTTCACCGCATCCGCAAAGTTAAGCACACCCGCACAAACCAGCGCCGAATATTCGCCCAGGCTATGACCGGCCATCAGGACAGGTTGTTCACCGCCCTGCTGCTGCCAGACACGGTAGATTGCTACAGAGGCGGCTAACAGTGCAGGCTGAGTCTGCCAGGTTTTGTTCAGCTCTTCAGCCGGCCCCTGACTCACTAACTGCCACAAGTCATAGCCCAGCGCGTCAGAGGCTTCACGGAAGGTCCCTTCTACCAGCGGATACGTCGCCGCTAATTCAGTCAGCATGCCCACAGTCTGTGAACCCTGACCCGGAAAAACAAATGCAAATTGCGTCATCTTCTGTTCCTGTCAATCAAAAGCGAACCAGCGCAGAACCCCAGGTGAATCCACCACCAAAGGCTTCCAGCAGAATAAGGTGTCCGGGTTTGATGCGGCCATCACGCACCGCTTCATCCAGTGCGCTGGGCACCGATGCAGCAGAGGTATTGCCATGGCGATCCAGTGTGACGACCACTTTATCCATGGTCATACCGAGTTTTTTCGCGGTAGCGCTGATAATGCGCAGGTTAGCCTGATGCGGTACCAGCCAGTCCAGCATTTCACGATCGAGATTATTGGCCTGCAGCGTTTCATCAACGATGTGGGCCAGTTCGGTGACGGCAACCTTGAAGACTTCGTTACCTGCCATAGTGACATAGGCAGGCTGATCCTGATGGGCACGATCCTGATAAGGCAGCGTCAGAAGCTGTGCATAGCGACCATCGGCATGAAGATGGGTAGAGATAATTCCCTGCTCTTCGCTCTGGCCCAGCACGACCGCACCCGCGCCATCACCAAACAGAATGATGGTGCCGCGATCGTCCGGATCCAGCGCGCGTGCCAGGACATCAGCGCCGATGACCAGAGCATGCTTAACCGCGCCATTTTTGATGTATTGATCAGCTACGCTCAGTGCATAGGTGAAACCTGCACAGGCGGCAGCAAGGTCAAAGGCCGCGCAATCTTTGATTTCCAGCATTTGCTGGATCATGCAGGCGGAGCTGGGGAAAGCATGGCTGGACGACGTTGTGGCGACAATAATCAGCCCAACATCGTTCGCGTCAATGCCTGCCATTTCAAGCGCGCGTTGCGCCGCGCTGAATCCCATGGTGGCGACGGTTTCGTCAGGCGCAGCAATGCGACGCTCACGGATGCCGGTACGGGTAACAATCCACTCGTCCGACGTCTCCACCATTTTTTCCAGATCGGCATTGGTGCGAACCTGGCTGGGCAGATAACTGCCCGTACCGATAATTTTGGTATACATCTAGGCTTTGTCACTCCTGGCTAATACAGCATCAAGGCGCGCAGCAATTCGCTCGGGAATTTGCTGCCTCACCGCCTGCTCTGCCTGTTCTATCGCCACGGCGAAGGCGTGTTGATTTGCTGCGCCGTGACTCTTGATCACTGTTCCGCGCAATCCTAACAGACAAGCGCCATTGTACTGGTCAGGGTTGAGTTGTCCGAAGCGCTTCGCCAGACGTTTCTGGATTAAGCGCCCCAGCAACTGAAGCCACCATGACCGTTTTTTACTTTCCCCTGATGACTTCAGCAGAGAAAGAAACATTCTTACCACGCCTTCCATCGTCTTCAGCGTGACGTTTCCGACAAAACCGTCACAGACCATCACATCTGTTTTACCGGTAAGCAGTTCGTTACCTTCAAGGTAACCAATATAGTTGATTTGCGGTGATTCTCGCAGCACTACTGCGGCGTCGCGGATGGTTTCCAGCCCCTTGGTCTCTTCGTGACCAATATTAAGCAACGCGACGCGGGGCCGTGGAATACCAAGCACATGCTCAGCCATCACCGACCCCATCACAGCAAACTGCACCAGCATCGCACTGTCTGAGCCCACATTCGCACCCAGATCCAGCACCACGGTTTTACCCTGTTGCTGATGCGGTAAAACGGACATCAGCGCAGGACGCTTAATCCCATCCAGCGGTTTTAATAAGAGTGTCGACAGCCCCATCAGCGCACCGGTATTACCAGCGCTGATGCAGGCCTGTGCACGTCCCTCTTTAACCATCTCCAGTGCCACGCGCATTGAACTGCCGCGACTATTCCGGATGGCCTGAGCGGGCCGCGCATCACTTGCAATAACCGATTCGGCAGGGATAACCTGCAAACGCCCCATCAGGGAGGAATCCGCTTTGGCAAGCAATGGCGTGAGGGTGTCGGGATGTCCGACCAGAAGAAGGAATAGTTCCGTATGAGAGGCCAGTGCCTGCAATGCTGCAGGCACTGTCACGCAGGGACCGAAGTCCCCGCCCATGGCATCAATCGCCAGGGTCAAACGTGTCAAGGTATCGCCTTGCTAAGCAAGAAACTTACTTAACGATAACCTTGCGACCGCGGTAGTAACCGTCCGCAGTGATATGGTGACGCAGATGAGTTTCGCCAGAAACTTTATCTACTGACAGAGCAGCAGTGGTCAGCGCATCGTGTGAACGACGCATACCACGCTTAGAACGGGTGGGTTTATTCTGTTGTACGGCCATGGACCTTACTCCTATTACTTACGCTTTAAACTGGCTAATACGGCAAATGGATTTGGTTTCTCCGCCTCTGCAGGCAGTTTGCCAAAGACCATGTCCGCCTCGGACACTTCACAGTGTTCAGAATCGTGCACCGGAACGACCGGCAGCGCGAGAATCAGTTCATCCTCGACAACCGCCAGCAGATCGATCTCACCAAACTCGTTGACATCGACCGGCTCGTACGCTTCCGGTAGTGCCTCGGCCTGCTCTTCAGAAGAGACAGGGCTGAAGCAATAACTCACTTTTACGTGATGGGGAAAGGTCTGGTTGCAGCGCTGACAACGTAACGTCACCTGAACTTCAGCAGTACCCGTCAGTACCGCCAGACGTTGGTTATCAACCGCAAACGACATGGCACAATCCACATCACTGTCCACACTAACGACCGACTCGGCCACACGCTCCACCTGAACAGATGTGTAGACACCCTGATAATCAAGGCGCTTCTGAGCGGTGCGGACAGGGTCCAGCGTTAGGGGTAATTTTACCTTTTGCATAGGGCGCGCATATTAACTTTGTAATGTCATAGAGTCAAAGAAAAAGGCCGTTAAACAGCATCTTTCAACCACTATTCGCATCCAGTGCGGCGCACAGTTTAAAATGACTGTCACCAATTCGCTATCACTATTGAAAAAAAATGACGCCATCAATTCTTTTAGCTTCAACCTCGCCCTTTCGACAGGCATTACTGCGCAAGCTGGGCCTGCCTTTTATTACCGCTGCGCCTGAGGTGGATGAGTCACCGCAGCCCGGTGAAAATGCCGAAGCGCTGGTCACCCGTCTTGCCGTAGCGAAAGCGCAGGCGCTGGCAAAAGCCTGGCCTGATCACTGGATAATCGGCTCAGATCAGGTCTGCGTGCTGGATGGCGCGATCGCCGGTAAGCCTCATACGGCAGAGAATGCGCGGGCGCAACTGCGTGCCGCCAGCGGTCAGGCGATTACCTTTTACACCGGGCTGGCTCTTTTTCATCCGGCCAGCGGCAGGCTGCTGCAGTGTTGCGAACCCTTCGTGGTGCATTTCCGCTCCTTAACGGACGCTGAAATCGCCGGGTATGTGGAAAAGGAGCAGCCGCTGCAATGTGCAGGTAGTTTTAAAAGTGAAGGTCTGGGAATTTGTCTGTTTGATCGGCTGGAGGGGCGCGATCCTAATACGCTGGTCGGGCTGCCGCTGATTGCACTCAACGGAATGTTGCAGCAGGCCGGCATCAACCCTTTAACGGACTGATGCCGGAGAACGATTACACTTTCAGCTGACGCAGCTTATTCAGGCACTGCTTCAGGCCATCATCCAGCGGCGCTTCAACACGCATGACTTCGCCAGTGCCGGGATGAGTAAAGGTCAGTGCCGCCGCGTGCAGGAACAGGCGTTTCAGACCTGTTGACGCCAGCTGACTGTCAAAGTCACGTTCGCCATAGCGATCGTCGAAGGCAATGGGATGCCCGGCGTGCAGCGTATGGACACGAATCTGGTGGGTGCGTCCGGTGACCGGACTTGCTTTCACCAGCGTGGCAAACTCAAACCGCTCTTCCACTTTAAAACGGGTTTCAGAGGCTTTACCTTCGCTGCTGACACGCACGACACGCTCACCGCTCTGGAGAATATTTTTCAGCAGGGGAGCCTGAACGACCTTAAGATGTGACGGCCAGTTGCCGCGCACCAGGGCCAGATAATCTTTCTGCATCCCCTTTTCACGCAGTTGCTCGTGCAGGGAACGCAGCGCCGAGCGTTTTTTTGCGACCAGCAGAATGCCCGAGGTGTCACGATCCAGGCGATGCACCAGTTCCAGGAAGCGCGCTTCCGGGCGCAGCGCACGTAGCCCTTCAATCACCCCAAAACTGAGTCCGCTGCCGCCATGCACGGCAGTGCCAGAGGGCTTGTTCATCACCAGCAGCGACTCATCCTCAAAGAGGATAGCGTCCGCCAGCGAAGCGACCTTTGCCAGCTTAGGTGATACGGCATCTTCATCGCGTTCCGCTACCCGGACCGGCGGAATGCGTACCTCATCACCCTCCTCCAGCTTGTACTCAGGCTTGACGCGCTTTTTATTCACCCGTACCTCGCCCTTGCGTACGATGCGATAAATCATGCTCTTTGGCACACCCTTGAGCTGGGTGCGCAAAAAGTTATCAATGCGTTGTCCGGCATTTTCAGCCGTGATGGCGACAAAATGTACGCCGGGATTCTCTGTTTTCATGGCGGCGATTCTAAATAGTGTCCCCTGATAGCGCCACCCCTTTTTCTGTGCTTAACTCTGGGGTTGATGTGATGGCAGGTCGCTTCTCTGCTGGCTTTTTCAGCAAACCGCTGCTTTGTCCGACACATTAGCAAGTTAAATGTAAAGAAACTTCACAAGCTGGCTAAAGTCGCCTTGCTATATGAAGGTTAGCAATGGAATAATGCCTGAGTTTCTTAACTGAAGCATTTCAGTGCAGAAACCGAGCGAAATTGTCATTTTGCCGGATTGAGCAGACACGCAGCAATGGCGTAAGACGTAATGCGAAATCAGGCACTTAGCGGGCTGCGGGTTGCGGCCTGGACAACAGTATGGGATGCACGGGTTTTCTTTATTCTCTCAGGCATTTCCACTATCTGGTGCTGTTTTTCCTTATGAAAAACAGGCCACCGACGTTATTTGCGCCCCTCGCGCGGTCGACAGCCGTGAGGTTGACGACATTGCACTAAGTCACGGGGCCATCGGTTGATACTCGTCCAGGGTAACTATGCCCGCAGCTGTAATCACTCATGAAAGAATAACGAGTAAGTCACGATGAAAAGAATGTTAATAAACGCAACTCAGCAGGAGGAGTTGCGCGTTGCCCTGGTTGACGGTCAGCGTCTGTACGATCTGGATATCGAAAGTCCTGGACACGAACAGAAAAAAGCCAACATCTACAAAGGTAAAATCACTCGCATTGAACCCAGCCTTGAAGCTGCGTTTGTCGATTACGGCGCAGAGCGTCACGGTTTCCTCCCGTTAAAAGAAATTTCCCGCGAATATTTCCCCTCCAGCTACAACGCACATGGTCGTCCGAATATTAAAGACGTGCTGCGTGAAGGCCAGGAAGTCATTGTTCAGATCGATAAAGAAGAACGCGGCAATAAAGGCGCTGCACTGACGACCTTTATCTCTCTGGCGGGCAGCTACCTGGTACTGATGCCGAATAACCCACGTGCAGGCGGTATCTCTCGCCGCATCGAAGGTGACGATCGTACCGAACTGAAAGAAGCGCTGTCGGCGCTGGATCTGCCGGAAGGCATGGGCCTGATTGTGCGTACTGCCGGCGTCGGGAAATCTGCCGAGTCGCTGCAGTGGGACTTAAGCTTCCGTCTCAAGCACTGGGAAGCGATTAAGAAAGCTGCTGAAAATCGCCCTGCTCCGTTCCTGATCCATCAGGAGAGCAACGTGATTGTGCGTGCCTTCCGCGACTATCTGCGTCAGGACATCGGTGAAATCCTTATCGATAATCCGAAAGTGCTGGAACTGGCGCGTCAGCATATCGCGGCGCTGGGTCGTCCGGACTTCAGCAGCAAAATTAAGCTCTACACCGGTGAAATCCCGCTGTTCAGCCACTACCAGATCGAATCGCAAATCGAATCCGCTTTCCAGCGTGAAGTCCGCCTGCCTTCCGGTGGATCGATTGTGATCGACAGTACCGAAGCACTGACCGCTATCGATATCAACTCAGCACGCGCCACGCGCGGCGGTGACATTGAAGAGACAGCGTTCAACACCAATCTTGAAGCGGCCGATGAGATTGCCCGTCAGCTGCGCCTGCGTGACCTGGGCGGCCTGATCGTTATCGATTACATCGATATGACGCCGGTACGCCATCAGCGCGCTGTTGAAAACCGTCTGCGTGAAGCTGTCCGCCAGGACCGCGCCCGCATTCAGATCAGCCACATTTCACGTTTCGGCCTGCTGGAGATGTCCCGTCAGCGTCTGAGCCCGTCATTAGGTGAATCCAGTCATCACGTCTGCCCACGCTGTAGCGGTACCGGCACTATCCGTGATAACGAGTCACTGGCGCTGTCCATTCTGCGTCTGATCGAAGAAGAAGCGCTGAAAGACAACACCAAAGAAGTTCACGCCATTGTTCCGGTTCAGGTTGCGTCTTACCTGCTGAATGAAAAACGTGAAGCGGTCAACGCGATTGAAAAACGCCAGGGCGGCGTGCGGGCAATCATTGTTCCTGATGACAAGATGCAGACCCCGCACTACTCCGTGCTGCGCGTACGTAAAGGCGAAGAGACGCAGACCCTGAGTTATCATCTGCCGAAGCTGCATGAAGCCGAAATGGCCATGCCGTCGGAAGAGGAACATGCTGAGCGCCGTCGTCCTGAGCAGCCTGCTCTGGCCGCCTTTGTGATGCCTGATGCGCCTCCTGCGCCGGTAGAAGTTGAGCCAGAAGTGAAGCGCGCTGAAGCTCAGCCAGCAGCAAAATCAGCCCCGGCTGTCGCTGCACCCGCGACCGTCAGCACCGGTTTCTTCGGGCGTCTGCTTGGCGGCCTGAAAAAAATGTTCGCTGGCGAAGAAGCGCCTGCTGCTGCGCCAGTGGCCACTGAGGTTGCTGAAACGCAGAAAGCAACTGAAGAGCAGGAAAGCAACAGTGGCCGTGGCGAGCGCCGCAGCAACAATAACAACCGTCGTAACAACAATCGTCGTGAGCGTACGCCGCGTAACGGTGATAATGCACAGTCTCGTGAAGGCCGTGAACCACGCGAAAGTCGCGAGCCGCGTGAAAGCCGTGAACCGCGCGAAAGTCGTGAGCCACGTGAAAGCCGCGAGCCGCGCGATGGCAACGATAACCGTCGCAACAAGCGTCAGTCTCAGACGGGTGAAGTACGCGAAGAGCGTCCGGCACTGAGCGAAGAAGCGCGCCAGCAGCGTGACGAGCAGCAGCAACAGCGCCGTGAACAGCGTGCTGAACGTCAGCGTCGTCGTCAGGAAGAGAAACGTGCCGGTGAAGAAGCGGCCAAAGCGGCTGAGCAGCCAGCAGTCGTTGCTGAAGCCCTGAGCGTCACTGAGGCGCAGGATGATGAACGCGTTCAGGTTATGCCGCGTCGTAAGCCGCGTCAGCTGAACCAGAAGGTGCGTGTTGATGATAACCGTCAGCCTCTGCCAGCCGAAGCCAGCGACATCGCTCCGCCTGCTGAAGGGCGTCAGGCACAGCCAGCTGACGTTGCTCAGACACAGCCTGATTTCCAGGCTTCGCAGAGTGACGAGCAGGATGATAACGATAACCGTGATAACGCCAATATGCCGCGTCGTTCACGTCGTTCGCCACGTCATCTGCGCGTCAGCGGACAGCGTCGTCGTCGTTACCGTGATGAGCGTTACCCGACGCAGTCAGCAATGCCGCTGGCTGCTGCCGCTGCTTCACCTGAAATGGCATCCGGTAAAGTCTGGATTCGCTATCCGGTGAGCCAGGCCAGCGAAGAGCAGGTTCAGAATGTAATGCACGAGACGCCAGCTTATAACAGCGAAGAGACTGCAGACGTGACCCATGCGCTGCCGGTTGCTGCCGCCGTTGAATCGGTTGCTCAGGACGCGCCAGTGCAACAGGCCGAGCCGCAGGCAGAAACGCCAGTAGCGATCGTCAACACTGACGATACCCGTGCTATCGACGCCCCGGTTGACGAGCAGCCTTCTGTTGTTCCGGCTGCTGATGAAGCCAAAGCGGAAGCGGTAGCGGCTGAAGCTGTGCCTGCTGAGCCCGTCGCTGAAACGCCAGTGTCACAGCCTGCTGACCTGGTCACCGAAACAGCGGTGGTAACGCCAGCCGCTGAAGTTTCACAGCCTGCAGACGTTGCAGAGCAGTCAGCTACTGATGTCAGTGAAGAGATCGCCGCAGAGGTGGAAGAAGTGCTGAACGCGCCGGTTGCTGCTAACGCTGAAAGCGCGCCAGTCAGTGAACCTCATGCCCCGGTTGCCGCTCGCGATATCGCGCCTGCAGCACCGGTAACGGCGGTCGAGCCTGGTGCATCAGCGCCTGCTGCTGAAGCGGTGCCAAATGACGGTACGCGCTGGAAACACTATGCCTCTGCACCGATGACCAAAGCGCCTGCGCCGGTCTGGCAGTCAGAGCCTGCTCCGCACAGTGACTGGGTACGGGCACCTTATGAGTTCGATGGTCGCGGTTCTGCGGGTGGTCATAGCGCCACACATCAGGCCACTGCCCCGGCGACAAAGCCGTAACGCATAAGCTGTTGTAAACTGAACCCCGGCCTGAAAGCCGGGGTTTTTTTATGGCGTCGATTCAGTCATCAGGCCGTCAAAGGGGAAATAACCAACCCGTTTAATTCGTCAGCCATCAGTAAAGAGGGCGTCAGGCATGCTGGCCGTAATAAAGTGCGGGAAAGCATCAGGCAGGCATGCGGCGGGATAGCGTGAAGTGAGGAAGCAAAAAAACCAGACAGGCAGGCTTTATGACCAATCGCCCTGCCACCGGCTGAATCACAGGCAAAAAAATCCCACCTTCCTTTAGCAGGAGGGTGGGAAAAAGTAAGCGCATCCGGTTAAAGTACGCTCAAAATTTCAGGTCAGACTACGAATTCATCTGGAACAGTGACATCTTAGACATATCAGTAAAGGTCTTATAAGAAGCCTGAAGTGCTGTCTGCTGCATGGTGTAGCTGGAAGCCGCTTCAGTTAAATCCACGTTAACCAGGTCACTCATCTGCGAGCTGTAAATCACTTTACGGTCATCACCCTGCGCATTCAGCGTATCGATTTCACCAAGCTGAGTACCAATCTCAGAAACCACGGTTGAGACATTATTCAGCGCATTACCCAGCCCGCGGTTGGTTTTATCCATTGCGGCCTGGAAGGTCTGTTTAGTCGTGGCGTCCGCATCATCCTGCGGGACTTTTAATGCCGCAATAGCGCTATCCAGCATCTTAAACACATTGGTTTCGCTGGCGCTGCCATCCGGCTCTTTGGTGGCATTGCCGGTGATTGACATGAAGATGCTGTCACCGGTATGCGCCACGGTCATGGTACGGCTGGTATCAACCTTCTGGGTGATCGCTTCGGTGCCGCCAGCATAACTGACGCCCGTGCCTGCCGTATCAACAAACGGCGCGCTGTCAGTTTTATAGCCGGCAAAAATATAGCGGCCATTGGCATCTTTGCTGTTGGCCAGGTTAAGCAGCTGTGAGCGGATCCCCTCCAGCTGAGTGGCAATCGAGCCACGGTCATCGTCACTCAGCGTACCGGTTGAGCCATTGACGATCAGCGTCTGCGCCGCAATGATGCCATTGGTAACGCCCTTCAGCGTATTGTCTTCCAGTGACAGGCCCTGCTCAGCAAAGGTACGCGCCAGCGCATACTGTTCACCCTGCTGCTGAGTCTGAGTCAGCACAACAGCACGTGACGCGGCAATCGGGTCATCGGAGGGATTCGTTACACGGCGACCGCTGGAGAGCTGCTCACCCACTTTCAGCCAGGAGGCTTGCGAGTCAGTAATGCCGCGCACCTGCTGTTCAAAAATCATATTTGTACTGATTCGCATGTTATCTCCTGCCCTTAGCGAATATTAATCAATGCGTTAAACACGGTGCTGGCAGTCTGGAGCACCTGCGCATTGGCCATGTAATATTGCTGGTATTTGGTCAGATTGGCGTACTCCTCATCGAGGTTGACGCCAGAGACTGACTGCTGGCGTTCGGTCAGCTGACTGACCACACTTTTCTGCGTCGTGCTGGTGGTTTCCAGCGAGCTGGTTTTGTTACCCACGGTGCTGACGATAGCCGCATAGGCCTGCGACAGCGTGGCGTTGCCGCCGACCAGCTTTACATCCTGCAGATTCAGCAGTTTCTGCGCATTGCGGTTATCACTTTCACCGCCAACCGCGCTCGCAGCAGCCACCTGAGATTCACTGGTGATTGCCACGGACATGTCGTTAATCACATTCTGGACCGGCTTCACCAGGAAGCTGTCTTTGGCGGCAGGTGCAGGCGAGGCACCCACAGTCAGTTTCAGGCCATCAAAACTCAGCGTGGTATTGCCACTGGCATCGGTACTCTGGGTGATGGCGGCTGCGGTGCTGTCTGACGCACGCGTTGCGGTCCAGTTATTGCCGTCATAACTCACGGTGTAGTTAGTGGCTTTCAGCGCGCTGGTGTCGGTCCATTCAGCGGTCACGGAGGCGGCGGTACTGTTTTTACTGTTGCTCACCACGGCTGGACTGCCGATATTAAAGAAGTCGACGCCCTGGTCGCCGTGGCTGTCAAAGCCCTGCTTATGGACGTCGTTGAAGCTGGTGGTAAACGCCGCCGCTAACTGACCCAGCTGGTTCTGTGCCAGATCCAGATCCTGAGTGCGGAACGCCAGCAGACCGCCAAGCGAGCCGGTGGTGATCAGTTTTTCCGGAATCTCAACGTTGCCCGCCTGCCTGTCGACATAGCCAATCGTGGTACGCGTCGGATCGCTGCTGGCGCTCATCGCCACCAGCTCGTGAGATTTGTTGCCGTTAACCAGCGTCAGGCCGTTGGCCATTGATACTGTGTAATTGCCATCCTGCTGCGATACCGTCACGCCAACGACTTTATTCAGGTCATTGACCAGCTGATCACGCTTATCAAGCAGATCGTTAGGCGCCGCACCGTTGCCATTAGTCAACTTGCCAATCTGCTGGTTAAGATCGGCAATCTGGCTGGTGAGGGTGTTGACCTGTTTAACACTGGAGCTGACATCAGCATTGACGCTGTTCTGCATATTGTTCAGGTATTGCGCTGAGGTCTGGAACTGGTTCACCAGACCCTGTGCATTGCTGAGCATCGACTGACGCGCTGACGGATCGTTGGCGTTACTGACGACGTTCTGCAGGTTGGTAAAGAAGCCCTGCAGCGAGGTCGACAGGCTGGTCGTCGCGGTCGACAGCAGATCGTCAATGTTAGAAATCTGCGTATGCTGAGTGTCGACTGCACTGTAACTCGCGCTGGCACCCCGCAGCTGTGTGGCAATAAATGAATCATATTCACGTTGTACACCGGTAATGTTCACGCCGTTACCATAATAGCTATTACCCTGAAGGGTACTGTTCGCCTGCGCCAGTACCGTGGTCTGACGTGAATAGCCCGCCACGGTGTAGTTAGAAATGTTGTTACTGGTGGTGCTCAGAGCGGCCTGCGCGGCACTCAATCCGCTCATCGCGGAGTTAATTATGCTGGACATCTCGGTTCCTTACGTTCCCCGTCAACCGGGCTGGCAGACATCAAAGTGGGCGCCAGCAGGCGAAACGCTTCTGGCTATAGGGATGTTATCGGCTTGCTTAAGTGAAACTTGAGGCGAAATGATCAGAACAGGTCGCCAATATCCTGGCTGTATGCTTTGACGACTTTATCGCCCATGCTTTTGAATTGCTGAATCATTCCCACCAGCTTTTGCGCATATTTCGGGTCGGTGGCATAGCCTGCCGCCTGTAACGCCTGCGCGCCCTGCTCTGCGCTTGAGGCGTTGGTCACTGCCGCATAGCGAGGGTTTTTGGTCAACAGTTTGACGTAGTCGGTCAGCGCCTCGAAATAGGAGTTGTACACCCTGAAGCTGGCACGGACTTTCTTCGCTGCACCCTGCTCATATTCGGTGGTCATGATATCGGTGGTGTCACCTTTCCAGTCTCCGCTGGCTTTAATCCCGAACACGTTATAGCTCGGCTTGCCGTCGCGGGTCAGGATCTGTCGCTGGCCCCAGCCCGACTCCAGCGCAGCTTGCGCCAGAATCAGGTGATGTGGAATACCACTCTGCTGACTGGCCGCCTGCGCTGGCTGCGTCAGCTGAGCGATAAACTCACGGCTGTCGCTCGGCAGCCCCGTGGGTGACGCGACCGGCGGCAGTCGTGGCATCGCCTTCCGCACCATCTGCTCCAGCTGCTGGGCGGGCAGTGGTGTGGCTCCGCTGGTGCTGAGAATAAAGCTGTTATCCAGCTTCATCGGCACCGTACCGGCTTTTTCATCCGGCGCAGTGGCGGGCTGCATCTGTTTGACGATGGTTTCCGCCAGACCGAGGCCACGCTTGCCCATCTCCTGTGCAATCTGCTGGTCATACATAGAGGTAAAAAGTTTGGTCTGATCGTTGCCCATAATGCCGTCCTGCGGCAACGCATCGCGCATACTCTTCAGCATCATCTGTACAAACATCCCTTCGACCTGACGTGCAACCTGCAACGCATGTCCTTTCGGATCGTTGCTCGCCTGGCGTTTAAGATCATTCAGGGAGCGGCTGTCGAAAGCCGGACTCGTGACAGATTGCATATCAGCCATCAGATAATTTCCAGTTTGGCACGCAGACAGCCAGCACTCTGCATCGACTGCAGAATCGACATCAGCTCGATAGGTGATGCACCCAGCGCATTCAGCGCACGGACTACGTTATTCAGATTAGCGCTGGCATTGACGCGCTGCAGCGCACCGCCGGTCTGGCGGAGATCGATCTGGGTCTGCGTCGTTGCCACGGTCTGACCACCGGCCAGCGGTGTATCAGGCTGACTGACGTTCTGCTGCTGGTTAACCGTCACTGACAGGTTGCCCTGCGCCACTGCACACTGATTCAGCGTGACTTCGCGGTTCATGACTACCGAGCCGGTACGGGAGTTGATGATCACTTTGGCATCTTCAACCGGAATCGAAACATCAATGTTCTGGATCTCAGCCAGCAGACGCACCTGCGCACCATTATTCGGTGACACGCGGATCTGCACGGTACGGGCATCCAGCGGCTGCGCTGCGCCATAACCGCCACGGGCGTTGATCGCGTCCGCAATACGCTGCGCCATCGAGAAATCTTCATTGTTAAGCTGCAGGTTAAGGGTGTTCTGCGAGCCAAAGTTGCTCTGCAGTTCACGTTCAACCGTTGCACCGCCAGTGATGCGGCCACCGTTCAGCTGGTTGACCTGAACACTGCTGCCGCCCGCAGAGGCACCTGCACCACCGACCAGGATGTTACCCTGAGCCAGCGCATAGACCTGGTTATCAACCCCTTTCATCGGCGTCATTAACAGCGTGCCGCCGCGCAGGCTTTTAGCATTACCCAGCGATGAGACCACCACATCCAGGTTCTGTCCCTGACGGGCAAACGACGGCAGCTTAGCGGTCACCATAACGGCTGCCACGTTTTTCAGCTGCATATTGGTGCCCGCAGGCACGGTGATGCCAAGCTGCGACAGCATGTTGCTCACCGTCTGGGTAGTAAAGGGCGTCTGCGTGGTCTGGTCACCGGTGCCATCCAGACCCACGACCAGGCCGTAGCCCAGCAGCTGGTTATCACGTACGCCCTGTACCGTGGTTAAATCACGAATCAAATCGGCTTTGGCCAGCAGGCTGACGCCCAGCAGCAGCGCCAGCCCGGCGCGTAACAGCGTTAACTTTTTCATTGAAACCTCTTACATCGGCGAGATGTTCAGGAAGAAACGCTGGAACCAGCCCATGGTCTGCGCCTCATTGATGTAACCATTTCCGACGTACTCAATACGTGCATCGGCGACAGCGGTAGATAACACGGCGTTACTGGCGCTGATGGTGCGTGGGTTGACCACGCCCGAGAAGCGAATGAACTCCGTGCCCTGATTAATGGCGATCTGTTTTTCACCGACTACGTGCAGGTTGCCGTTTGACAACACCTGATCCACGGTGACGGTAATGGTGCCGGTAAAGGTGTTATTGGCGGATGCGCCGCCTTTACCTGCGAAGTCGTTTTTGCCTTCGGCGCTGAGATTGGCTTTTTCGCCACCTGCACCCACCAGGCCTGCCAGACCCGTCGGCACGCCGCTCACACCAAAGCTGTTGCTGCCGTCGCGGCTGGCACTGGCTGAGGAGCTTTTGCTGGCGCTGACGTTTTCCTGCAGCGTGATGGTCAGGGTATCGCCGATGTTGCGTGGACGGCGATCTTCAAACAGCGGCTGATAGCCGTAGTTAAGTGGCGCGACGCCCTGGAATATAGAGCCGTTTACCACCGGTGGCGCGGACGGCATCGGCTGCGCCGTGGTTGCCCCCTCGACCAGCGGAGTACGCGGGACCAGGGCACATCCGTTAAGAGTTAGCAGCAACGAGGCGACTAACCAATGTCCAGGCTTGAGAATCTGTTGCTTCGCCACGGTGTCACGACCTTATTAATGTCTGTATCTCAGGCCAGCACGGGCTGGCCCTGTTCGGGATTAAAGCTGGGTTAATTTCGCCAGCATCTGATCAGAGGTGCTGATCGCCTTGCTGTTGATTTCATAAGCGCGCTGCGTCTGGATCATGGTGACCAGCTCTTCCGCTACGTTAACGTTCGAGGTTTCGGTATAGCCCTGATAAAGCAGACCCGCGCCGTTCTGACCTGGCGTGCTGTCGGTCGGTGCGCCCGATGCCTGGGTTTCCTTGTAAAGGTTTTCACCCACGCTATCGAGACCGGCGTCGTTCATAAAGGTGCTCAGCGTTAACTGACCGACCTGTGCGGCCTGAGCCTGACCCTGCTGCGTCACGCTGACCACACCGTCACGCGACACCGTAATGCTGGTGGCGTTGGCCGGAATGGTAATGCCTGGCTGTACCGGGAAACCGGAGTTGGTCACCAGCTGTCCGTTCTGATCAACCTGAAACGCGCCATCACGGGTATAAGCAGAGGTGCCGTCCGGCATCTGAATCTGAAAATAACCCTGACCGTTAATAGCAATATCTTTTGAGTTACTGGTCTGCGACAGGTTGCCCTGAGTATGCAGACGCTCAGTGGTCACCGGACGCACACCGGTACCGATCTGCAGGCCCGATGGCAGCGTTGTCTGTTCTGACGACTGCGTGCCCGGCTGGCGCATAGTCTGGTACATCAGATCTTCGAACACGGCACGTGAACGTTTAAAGCCGTTAGTGCTGACGTTTGCCAGGTTGTTGGCAATGACGTCCATGTTCATCTGCTGCGCATCAAGACCGGTCTTAGCGATCCATAAAGAACGAATCATGTTGTTATCCTCGCGCCTTAGCTCATGTTCAGGAGCTGATTGGCTTTTTGTTCATTTTCGTCGACGTTGGTGATGACTTTCATCTGCATCTCAAAACGTCGGGCGTTGGCGATCATATCGACCATGGTTTCCACTGGCTTGACGTTGCTGCCTTCCAGTACACCAGGCATCACCTGCATGGTGGCGTCAGCCTGCAGTGCAGCACCACGGGTCGCCTGCGTCGCTGCGGTAGGACGAAACATGCCGTCATCACTGCGCTGCAGCTCCTGCCCGGTTGCCCTGACCAGCTTCAGCTTGCCCAGCTGAACCGTGGCGTTCGGCGAATCACCGGCGTTCAGCCCGGTGATGGAGCCGTCTGCCGCAATGGTGATTTCCGTACCCTGCGGGATCACAATCGGACCGCCATCGCCCATCACAGGATTGCCCTGAACCGTCAGCGTACCGGTCGGACTGATTTGCATATTGCCGTTGCGGGTATAGGCTTCGCTGCCGTCAGCGGTACGCACCGCCAGCCAGCCATCCTGCTGCACCGCCACATCGAGCGGACGCTCGGTGTAATCCATCGCGCCCTGACTCATGTCGGCGCCGGGTGTCGAGGCGGCGACCAGCGTACGGGTCGGCAGCGACCAGCCACTCACCGGCACCGCGCGCAGCGCATTCAGCTGTGCACGAAAACCCGGTGTTGAGGCGTTGGCGAGGTTGCTGGCGGTCACCGCCTGCTGATCCAGCGTCTGGCTGGCCGCGCCCATCGCGGTATATATCGCGTGATCCATATGGCAATCCTGTTAGCGAATTAACGTAAGTTAACCAGCGTGTTGAGAATCTGGTCCTGAGTTTTGATGGTCTGCGCATTCGCCTGATAGTTACGCTGCGCGACGATCATGTTCACCAGCTCTTTACTCATGTCGACGTTGGACGATTCCAGTGCGCCCGCCGTCAGTGAGCCGAAGGTGCCGGTGTTGGCCAGACCAATGGCTGCCTGACCGGATGCGCTTGATGCAGACCAGACGTTGTCGCCCTGTGACTGCAGACCTTCCGGGTTAGAGAAGCTTGCCAGCACAATCTGACCCAGCAGCTGGGTTTTTTGGTTTGAGTAGGTACCGGTAATGGTGCCGTCATCATTAATCGCGTAGCTGGTCAGATCGCCTGGCGCATAGCCATCCTGCGTCGGGCTGCCAAAGGTGGTCGCGCCGGTGTTCTGCTGCAGGCTGCCCAGCATGCTCAGGTTGATTGGCTGATTGGCGACCGCGCCATTGGCGCCACCTACGTTCAGCGTCAGGCCAACGGTGCCATCCGTGGTGGTGCTCGCTACCGTACCGTTTGCAGCCAGCTTAGAGACGCTGGTCAGCTTACCGCTGGTGTCAAACGCCATTCTGAAGTCACCCGCTGAGGTGCCGGTGTTGCCATCAATGGTGTGGACTGTCCAGCTGTTGCTGGTGGTGTCTTTCACGAAATACATGTCGAGCGCATGGTCATTACCCTGCGAATCGAACACGGTGGCGGTGGTTTTCTTGTTGTAGCTGTCTGCATTCGCCGTCGAGAAAGTGGTTACCGTTGGCGTGGTATCCGTTGAGTTCAGGTTGGCAACCAGACCGGCGGTGGTAGTGGCGCGGGCTGACATCTGCGTGGTAGGAATAGTCAGCGCCACCGGGTTGGCACCCGCCTGGATGGTGGCCGGTGAACCGCTTGCCGGATAGCCGGTCACGTTCAGACCCTGGGTGTTCACCAGGTTACGGTTGGCATCCAGCGTTAACTGGCCGTTACGTGAATAGAAGACGCCGCCGCTGCTGTCGGTCATACGGAAGAAACCGTTGCCGCTCAGCGCAACGTCCAGGCCACGGCTGGTGGTGGTGGTCGCACCGTCGTTAAAGTTCTGGATCACCGCAGCGACTTTGGTACCAAGACCGACGTTAGAACCGGCAAACATATCGGCAAACGCGATGGTGCTGGATTTAAAGCCCGCTGTCGCGGAGTTAGCAATGTTGTTACCGATGACATCAAGGTTACTTGAAGCAGCACCAAGGCCGCTGACCGCTTGGGAAAATGACATGTGTTTGTTTCCTGTCTACAGGTTAATCAGAGAATCTGACGTACGTCGTCAAGGGTGGCGGAGCCCATGGTGCCGAGATCCAGTTTTGTGGTGTTGTTCGCAGTACTCACCCCATTGACGTAGGCGTAGTTAAGCGGTTGTGCCACCAGTTGTGTGTTGCCATTGCTTGCGGCAATCGCAACGCTGTATTTACCATCCGGCGCGACAGAGCCATCAGTCAGCTTGCCATCCCACGAGAAGGTGTGGACGCCAGCACTCAGCGCGCCCAGATCGACGGTGTCGATCACCGTGCCATTGGCATCTTTAATGGTGGCGGATGCGCCGGTAGAGGCGGAAGCCAGCTCCACGCCAAATGGCGTGGTGGTGCCGTTGCCTACCAGAATCTGTCCGCCATTAACCATCACGCCATGCCCAATCAGCGTGGAGCTCTGCAGCGACTGGCTGGTGCTGATCTGTCCGGAGATCGATCCCAGTGTGGTATTCAGTTTTTCAATGCCGCTCAGGGTATTGATCTGTGCCAGCTGCGTGGTGAGCTGGCTGTTATCCATTGGATTGGTTGGATCCTGGTTCTTTAACTGCGTCACCAGCATGGTCAGGAACTGATTCTGCAGATCCTGCGCGTTGTTGCCGGTGCCACTGGTGCTGGATGAGCTAAGGACCGTGGGGTCCAGCTTTTCATTAACGCCTACCGCGATAGCCATCATTTTTCTCCGTTATTGCCCGATCGTCAGGGTTTTCATCATCATCGACTTCACGGTGTTGAGCACCTCGACGTTGGCCTGGTAGCTGCGTGACGCCGACATGGTGTTGACGCTTTCAGAAACCACATCCACATTCGGCATCTTCACATAGCCTTTGGCATCGGCCATCGGATTGCCCGGGTCATAGACCAGCTTCGCAGGTGTCGGATCGTCCACGACGCGTGCCACTTTCACACCGCCGGTCGCTGAACCCGGTGCTGCATCGGTCTGGAAGACCACCTGCTTTGCCACGTAAGGCTTGCCATCGGGGCCGGTGACGCTGTCGGCGTTTGCCAGGTTACTGGCACTGACGTTTAATCGCTGTGATTGCGCGGTCATCGCTGAGCCGGCAATGTCAAAAATATTCAGCAAGGCCATAATTATTGCCCTTGTAACACGCTCATCATGCCTTTGATCTGGCTACTGATGAGGGTGAGGTCGGTTTGATATTTCAGGCTGTTATCCGCGAACTGCGTACGCTCACGGTCCATATCTACGGTGTTGCCGTCGGCAGAAGGCTGGTCAGGAATGCGATAAAGCATATCCATTGATGGCGCCCCGTTTGTCTGTGCTTCAATGTGGCGAGCTGACGTGACTTTTAACGCCATGCTGCTGCCTTCCGCACGACCATTGGACATCACCCGACTCAGCTCGCTGGCAAAGTCGATATCCCGGGCCTGATAACCAGGGGTATCGGCGTTGGCAATATTTGACGCCAGGATCTCCTGACGTTGAGCACGCAGGTTGAGGGCCTCCGTTCCAAATTTCAGCGCCGCATCCAGTTTGTCGAGCATGTTTCCTCCGCGTATGAGAATTTCGAGTTCGCAGCTTAATTTGAAAAAGCAAGCCGTCATCGTCTGAATAACGCCTTAAATGACCGCTATTTTGACAATTGAGGATTTTTCTTAACGGGTACACTCGTCGCCATCATCAGTGAGGAACTGCACAATGCGTCGATATCTGACTCTGCTGACCAGCCTGCTGGTCATGATCGCCCTGCCGGCTTCTGCCGGGGATCTCAATGCACAACTGAATCAATTTTTTAAAGCGCGTGACGCTCAGCATGCTGAAGGCATGGTTGTCGTGGTGCGCACGCCGAAAGAGCAATGGCCAGCCTGTGACATGCCAAAGTTCACCCTGCCAGGCAATAGCCGGTTATGGGGCAACATGAGCGTGGCGGCAAACTGCGATGAGAATCGCCGTTATATCCAGGTACAGGTTCAGGTCACCGGTTCCTATCTGGTGGCGACCCGGCTGCTAAGCCAGGGCAGCAGCGTCAGCGAAAGTGATTTCACGCTGCAGACCGGCCGCCTTGATACCCTGCCTGCCCGCGCCCTGCTGAATGCGGACGCAGTTGCAGACGCCGTAGTGCTGCGTGATATCCAGCCAGGACAGCCGATTAATCCTTCCACGCTGCGTCAGCCATGGCGTGTTAAGGCGGGTCAGAATGTGATGGTGATTGCCAGCGGTGACGGCTTTGACGCCAGCGGTGAGGGCAAGGCGCTGAACAATGCCGCCCGCTCGCAATTGGTTCGGGTAAGGATGGGAAATGGCCAGATTGTCAGCGGTAAAGTTCGCGAGGATGGGAATATTCTTATAACGCTGTAAAGTGTTAAAGAAGCCCGTAGTGCTGCCGATAGAAGAATCAACAAAGCGATAACGCTATTATGATTCAGGTGGCAGACTTCCCCTGACCGTACAGGAGCCCGAATATGAGCATTGACAGAACGCAACCTCTGAAACCCGCCAGCACCGTCCAGAGCCGCGACAGCAGCGAGACTGGCAGCAGCAAAGTGCGTCAGAGTGCCAGCCCGGTAGCAGCCACGACCCCCGCAGCAGCCCAGGTCAGCCTGAGCAGCGCGCAGTCGCAGCTGATGCAGCCGAGCAGCAAAGATATTAACGTCGAGCGCGTTGAACAACTGAAAACGGCCATTCGTAATGGCGAACTGAAGATGGATACCGGCAAAATCGCCGATGCGCTGATTGCCGACACTAAGGCGTATTTAGAGGGTAATTAATTGCCATGAGTAATTTGCAGACCACATTAGATAAGATGCAGGACGTGCTGGCGTCGCTTTCAGCGGTGCTGGAAGAAGAGCAGCAGCAACTGGCAGCGGGCAGCATTAACAGCAACCTGTTGCAGCGCATCACCGAAGATAAAAGTGCACTGCTCAGTACGCTGAACTATCTGGATGAGATGCGCCGCACCGCTGAACAGAGTCAGGCGACAGCAGCACCTTATCGTGGTCAGAACGACATGGCGCGCCGCTGGGACAGCATTCAGCAGCATACCCGTCGTCTGCAGGACGCCAATGTTCATAATGGCCTGCTGCTGCAACACCAGATCCGCTACACGGAAAATGCACTTGAAGTGCTGAAGCCGCATCAGACCCAGGCCTTTTACGGCCCGGATGGGATGGGTAAAGGCCAGGCGACGTTAAGTCGCAAAGCCTGAACCGGAAAGTAGCGAAAAAAATCCCGCCTGGTGCGGGATTTTTTATTGGTGCGTTTTTCCTTCACCATGATGAGCTTTAAAATTGAGCCTGCACAGGGAACAGGGGCAGATCGGAAAGACGCTAAAGCCAATCCCTGGCCGCTCGGCCCGCGCGTTTACGCACCTCATCGCTGAGGTGCGCCCGTTGCCGGGCCAACGCGTTGCGTTGTTCAAAAACGCTCCCGGCGTTTTTGTCCATGGCGCGGGACGCTTTCCTCCTCTGCCCCTGTTCCCTGCGCGTTGAATTTATTTATTGCGGCAAGCTTTACACAGCGGTGCGCCGCGCATAGTCGCGCAGCCGGAAGCCCAGCAGCCCCAGCGCCAGGAAATAAGCCCCGCCACCCACTGCACAAACCGCCGCCAGACGCAGCAGTCGCCACAGCATGGAGCCCTGTTCCCAGGCCGGCATCCACTGCAGCATGGCAAACAGCGCGCCGGCCATCACCACCACGGCAATCAGCAGGCGGAGCAGGAAGCTGCTCCAGCCCGGCTGCGGCATAAAGATATTCTTCTTACGCAGCTGCCAGTAGAGCAGCGACGCATTCAGACAGGCCGCCAGACCAATCGACAGTGACAGACCGGCATGTTTCAGCGGACCAATAAACGCCAGGTTCATGAGCTGCGTCATGATCAGCGTGATAATCGCGATTTTCACCGGCGTTTTGATGTCCTGACGGGAATAGAAGCCCGGTGCCAGCACCTTAACCACAATCAGGCCCATCAGTCCCACGGAGTAGGCGATCAGCGCACGCTGCGTCATCAATGCATCAAAGGCGGTGAATTTACCGTACTGGAACAGCGCCACGGTCAGCGGGCCGGAGAGCATGCCCAGCGCCACGGCACTCGGCAGCGCCAGCAGGAAGCAGAGGCGCAGACCCCAGTCCATCAGTCGGGAATATTCATCATGGTTGCCGCTGGCAAAACTTTTAGCCAGCGACGGCAACAGAATGGTGCCCAGCGCCACGCCCAGCACACCCGAAGGAAACTCCATCAGCCGATCCGCGTAGTACATCCAGGAGACCGAACCCGAAACCAGAAACGAGGCGAAGATGGTGTTAATGATCAGCGAGATCTGACTGACGGAAACACCCAGAATGGCCGGTCCCATCTGACGCATCACCCGCCATACGCCTGCGTCACGCAGATTCAGGCGCGGCAACACCAGCATTCCCAGCTTCTTCAGGTGAGGAAGCTGATAGCCGAGTTGCAGCACGCCGCCCGCGACCACGGCCCAGGCCAGTGCCATCACCGGTGGATGAAAATGCGGCGCAGCAAACAGCGCAAAACCAATCATGCTGACATTCAGCAGGGTTGGCGCAAACGCCGGCACCGAGAAGCGGTTCCAGGTGTTCAGCACCGCCCCCGCCAGCGAGGCCAGCGAAATCAGCATAATGTAGGGGAACGTCACCCGCAGCAGCGAGCTGGTCAGTGCAAACTTATCGGCACTGTCGGCAAAGCCGGGCGCCGTGACCATGATGACCCAGGGCGCAGCGATCATCCCCGCCATCGTGACCAGCGCCAGTGCCAGCGTCAGCAGGCCTGAGACGTACGCCAGGAACAGTTTTGTCGCCTCTTCACCCTGCTTGCTTTTATATTCAGCCAGAATCGGCACGAACGCCTGAGAAAATGCGCCTTCAGCGAAAATACGGCGCAGCAGATTGGGCAGTTTAAACGCAACAAAGAAGGCATCGGTCGCCATTCCGGCACCAAACACCCGCGCCACGATGGCATCACGGGCAAAGCCCAGTACGCGGGAAAACAGGGTCATAGAACTGACCGCTGCCAGCGATTTCAACAAATTCATAATTGACGGCGCATCCTGAAAAGAATCGGCAAAAAAGGAGAATTAGCGCGGGCACCCGAGGATGCCCGGCGACAGTCTACTGCCACGGAGGGAAATGACCAGCACGGAGTGTTACAAGGCGTTATTCCTGCGTCGCCTCACGCCACAGTTTTTCCACCACACGCTGCGCCATCAGCGCCTGCTCACCGCTGGTTTCAGGCTTCGTCTGATTTTTTACGCAGTCAATAAAATGGCGTGCTGCACCGCTGAAGCCGCGCTGCGTCAGATGGCTCTGCCAGGCAGGCGGCGGAGTGATTAGCAGGCCATCACTGCGCTCTTCCTGCCAGTCGCGCATCTCGCTGATGTCGATGCACTTACCGTCACACACTGCGCTGATCCGCTCGCGCTGACTGCCTGCGCGCCGGTGCATACTGGTGGTGATCGCCAGGCCTTCAACAGCGAAATGGTGTTCGGCATAGAGCATCTGCCCTTGTTCATTGGTATCAATGCGTCCGTGAACCTGGCGAACAGGCTTGCCGCCCAGCCAGAGCGCGGTGTCCACCACATGCAGGTAGTCATCAAGCAGGGTAAAGCGAAGATCCCGTGGCCCGACGCTGTCACTGCGGTGCTTTTCAATCCGCAGAGAAGCCGCCCCAGCCATCTCCGCCTGCAGCTGCTGATAGCGCGGGGCAAAGCGGCGGTTAAATGCCACCATCAGTTTACGCTGGCGTTTTTCCGCCAGCGCCACCAGCGCTTCAGCCTGCTCCAGTGTTTCAGCCAGCGGCTTGTCGACGCAGACATCTTTTCCTGCCAGCAGCAGAGCTCTGACCACCTCATAGTGGGTGTCGGTGCTGCTGTGGACAAACACCGCGTCGCAGGCTGCGGCTACTTCATTCAGTGAGCCAAAGCACTGCATGCGATAGCTGTCACAGATTGGGCGGGCTTTGGCCTGATTCGGGGAAAACGCCCCCACCAGCGTCCAGTCCGTCGCCGCAGACAGCACCGGCAGCCAGGCTTTCTGCGCAATACCACCCAATCCCACCACGCCTATACGTAATGTCATCTCAGCTCTCCGTTTGCAGCAATTGGGTAAGTTGCGCCTGAAGTGCTGCGACCTGCTGTTCCAGCGTAGTAACACGCGCCGCCAGATCGCCCTGCTCGTCCGGCGCGTCGGCAGCCTGATGTGCATCATCTTCATCGCCCAGCAGATGCATAAAGCGACTTTCGCGCTTGCCTGGCTCACGCGCCAGGCGGATGACCTGTGCACTGTCGTCACGCTGCATCAAGCCTTCCAGCGTCTGTTCCACGTCGCCGACATCGCTGAACTCATGCAGACGACCGCTGCGGGTTCGCAGTTCGCCTGGCGTCTGCGGCCCGCGCAGCATCAGCAGGGTGAGAAGAGCCACTTCCGCACTGTTGAGTTTCAGTGTGCCAAACGCAGAGTTACAGAAACGCTGCTCATATTTTACCACCCGCTGTCCGGCGGCGCTGCTGGCGGTGATCAGATGACGCTTTTCCAGCTGCTCGAGCTGATTCTGTACCTCGCTTTCACTCAGCTCCATCACCGGCTCGCGATTCGATTTCTGATTACAGGCCACTACCACGCCATTCAGTGACAGCGGATACTGCTCTGGCGTGGTGACCTGCTTCTCCAGCAGGCAGCCCAGCACGCGCAACGCCTGCGCTGATAAAGCCATCTTCATGCTCGCGTCCTCATTATTGTCCACGCCGGTCAGGCGTCCATTCCCGCAGAGTTAAGGCTGTCAGCACGTGATCCTGCCAGCGTCCGTCGATCAGCAGATAATCTTTCGCGTAACCCTCTTTCTCAAAACCAAGTCGCGCCAGCAGATCGCCGCTGCGCTGGTTGTGCGGCATGTAGTTCGCCATAATGCGATGAATATGCTGCTGGCGCTGCATATAGCGGATAGCCGACTGCAAGGCTTCGAACATCAGCCCCTGCCCCTGCCACTTTTCACCCAGTGAATAGCCGAGATAACAGGCGTGAAAGGAACCGCGCAGCACGTTACTGAAGTTCGCCACGCCCCGCACTTCGGTTTCATCGCTGTCCATGAGAATAAAATAGAAGGCCGTTCCCTGCTTATGCATGTCGGAAATCAGCCCGAGGCGCGCCTGCCAGCCCGAAGGGTAGCAGTGGCTATCGTCGCGCACCGGCTCCCATGGTTTTAAAAACAGGCGGTTTTCCGAATAGTAATCTGCCATTCGCCAGGCATCACGTTCGTGAACCAGACGGACCACCAGACGATCGGTGGTTAATCGCACCCTGGGCGCGGCAGAACGATAGCCAAACATCCTGACTCCTGAAATCAATGGCTGTGAGTGAAAGCCGTCATTACCCGGCGTTCACTATAACCGCCGCCTGGGCTGCGGTAAAACGTTACAGTGGTTTAGCTTTAAAGAGGTTGATTTTACTCTGTTATCACAGCGATGACCCGTCGTTTCGCCCGGCTAAAGTCCCACATGCTGGCTGGCAGGTTTGCCCTGCAGGGTAATCTCTTCCATACTTTTTACGCGCCCGAAAACAGGATGAATTGATTCACTCTGTTAAACACTAAACCTGTAAAAATCCGGGAGATCAGGATGAAACTCTATATCTATGACCATTGTCCTTTCTGCGTTAAAGCGCGAATGATTTTTGGTCTGAAAAATAAGCCGGTTGAGCTGGTGGTGATGCTCAACGACGATGAAGAGACGCCAAAACGACTGATCGGGCAGAAAATGGCACCGATTCTGCAAAAGCAGGATGGCAGTGCAATGCCTGAGAGCATGGAGATCGTGCAGTACGTCGATCAGCAGGATGGCGCACCGCTGATCACCGGCGCGCTGAACCCGGCAATTGGCGACTGGCTGCGTCACATGAACAGCTATGTCAATAAACTGCTGCTGCCGCGCATTGCCGAAGCGGCGTTTGCCGAGTTCGCTACGCCTGAGGCGCGTGACTATTTCCGCAGCAAAAAACAGGCGAGCCTCGGTGATTTTGAAACGCTGAAAAGCCACTCGGCCGGGCTGATTAAGAATGTGAGTGAAGATCTGCGCAAACTGGACAAATTAATCGTTCAGCCCAATGCGGTAAACGGCGAGCTATCGGAAGATGATTTTAATCTCTTCCCGCTACTCCGCTCTCTGACGCTGGTCGCCGGTATCGACTGGCCGAGCCGGGTCGCGGACTACCGCGATAACATGGCCAAACAGACTCAGGTAAATCTGCTCTCTTCGATAGCGCATTAGTCCCGCCTCCGATGAGAGACGCTGCGGCGTTTCTCATCCCTTTCCTGATGACACCCGCCACGCATTCAGGCAGGCTATGGCCTGTTTACTGGCTCTGATATTCAGGATAAAGATCGATGAAAAAGGTTTTTTTCGGGCTGACTGCCCTGTTGATGGCGCTGCTAATCAGCGGCTGTAATCAACTGACGCAATACACCATCAGCGAACAGGAAGTAAACCAGGCGCTGCAGAAACACAACAACTACGAGAAAGATATTGGCGTTTCCGGCCTGGTTAACGCACACATCGTGCTGAACAATCTGACCAGTCAGATTGGTCGCGAAGAACCAGGTAAAGTGACGCTCTCCGGTAACGCAAAAATCAACGTCACCTCACTGTTTGGCCCGCAGCAGGCCGATATGCAACTGAAAATGCGTGCTCAGCCGGTTTATGATCAGCAGCAGGGCGCAATTTATCTGCGCGATCTGGAGATTGTTGACGCCCAGGTGGCCCCGGAAAAAATGGCCTCAATCATGAAGACGCTGACGCCTTATCTGAATCAGTCGCTGAAAAGCTACTTTGATCAAAAACCCGCCTATGTGCTCAGCGCAGACCGCAGCAAAGGCGAGTCGCTGGCGAAGAAATTTGCCAAAGGACTGGAAGTGAAGCCTGGCGAACTGGTTATTCCCTTTACGCAGTAATCCCGATTTCCGCGCCCCTGGCGCGGATTTTCTCTGGCGGCATAAAAAGCAGGTGCAAACGGTTGCCTGAATCCTTATGCTTAGACCCCGGCCAAAACACGCCTTTTGTTTCCCTTCTGCCGGAGCTTCACTGATGACAGCACAACCTCAGCAACTTACCCTGCGTCGCCCTGACGACTGGCATATTCATCTGCGCGACGATGAGATGCTCAACACGGTCCTGCCCTATACCAGCGCGGTGAATGGTCGTGCCATTGTGATGCCTAACCTGGTGCCGCCGGTGACCAGCGTGGCAGCAGGTGAAGCGTACCGCGATCGCATCCTGGCGGCGCTGCCCGCCGATCACGCCTTTACGCCGCTGATGACCTGCTACCTGACCGACTCGCTGGATCCTGATGAGCTTGAGCGCGGTTTCACCGCCGGTCTGTTCACTGCGGCGAAGCTCTATCCGGCGCACGCTACCACCAACTCCAGTCATGGCGTGACCAACATCGCGTCCATTGCCCGCGTGCTGGATCGGATGCAGACGCTCGGTATGCCACTGCTGATCCATGGTGAAGTCACCGATGCGCATGTCGACATTTTTGACCGCGAAGCCCGGTTTATCGAAACGGTTATGGTGCCGCTGCGCAGCCAGTTTCCGGCACTGAAAGTGGTGATGGAGCACATTACCACTCAGGACGCCGCAGAGTATGTTGCCGCCGCCGATGAGACGCTGGGCGCGACCATTACCCCGCAGCATTTGATGTTTAACCGCAATCACATGCTGGTGGGCGGTATTCGTCCGCACCTCTATTGCCTGCCGATTCTTAAACGCAACGTGCATCAGGAAGCATTGCGCAAATTAGTGGCGAGTGGTCATCCGCGCGTCTTCCTCGGCACCGACACAGCACCGCATCTGCGTCATCTCAAAGAGGCCAGCTGCGGGTGTGCGGGCGTATTTAATGCGCCGACGTCGTTGCCCGCCTACGCCACCGTTTTTGAAGAGCTGAACGCGCTGGAACATTTTGAAGCGTTCTGTTCTGAAAATGGCCCGCGTTTTTACGGTCTGCCACTGAATGAGGGGACGATCACGCTAGTGCGTGAGCCGTGGCAGGTACCAGAGTCAATTGCGCTTGGCAGCCACTCACTGGTGCCGTTCCTGGCCGGTGAAACGCTGAACTGGCGCATCGCATAATTTTGCTTGCCTCCGGCTCATTGATACTGTAAATATATACAGCATCTTAACCGGAGGCTATTATGCGCGTTGAAATTACCGTATCCAATACCCGACCTCTTCCTGCTGGCGCGATTGAAGCGTTAAGCGATGAATTATCGCGCCGCATCGACGAACAGTTCCCTGACTCGACCAATCACGTCAAGGTACGTTACGCCAGTGCCAACAATCTCAGCGTGCTGGGCGGTGGAAAAGAGACGCGCGACCAGATCAGCGAAATCCTGCAGCAGACGTGGGAAAGCGCTGACGACTGGTTCATTACTGATTAACCGCCACTGTGCTTTTTTCCGGGTGTCGCCACCCGGTTTTTTTATCTTTTCTCCCCTCTCGCACTTCCCCCTCTCTGCATCTAGACTCTTAATGATCAATGCCCTATCCTTGCGCTCGTCACGCATAACAGGAGGTGCGACACCATGACTACTGATAAACCGGAAGAGGCGATGACCTTTGGTGAGTTGTTAGCACTGATTGGTGATCAGAAGCGTCGTTTAACGGTGCTGGAAAATGCCTTTTCCAGTCTGATTTTCTGTCTTGACGATCGTGCCAGTCAGTTGCTGGTGCACAATCTGTCGCTGGAAGCCCAAAATCAAAACCATGATGAGCAGCTCCAGCAGCACTTTGCCCGTCTTGCAGAAACACTGCAAAAACGTGGCGGTGGCATCGTGCCGGAAACCCCGACACTTTAAGCCCGCTCACGTGGCTAACCCGCTTTTACATGCCCATTGAACAGTGATAAAAATGCCTGCCCGTCAGGCATTTTATTTTTCAACGCCCTCCTTTCAAACGCAAATATTCTATGAGAAGCTGGTTCACGGCATTTTTTAAACAGTGATACCCAGGTTTACTGTTATAATTGTTCCGCTATCGCAATAAAAAAGCCGCATTGAACCTCATCATGCACTTCGTTTAACGAGTAATAAGGAGGTTATAATGGACAGAAGAAAAGACGTTATCCAGACCCATCCTCTGGTGGGCTGGGACATCAGTACCGTTGATAGCTATGATGCCATGATGATCCGCCTGCACTCGCTGTCGTCGCAGGATCAAAAAGAAGAAGAAGCGGATGTTGGCCCGACCTACTGGCTGACAACGGATGTGGCAAGGCAGTTTATCTCGATCCTCGAAGCGGGCATCGCCAAGATAGAATCAGCTGAGCAACCAGAACGACTTCTTAATAAGCATTAATTTCTGCCGCATCAAAGAGGCGCCCTCAGGGGTGCCTTTTTCGTTTCTGTTTCTGGTATGCTTTTGATTATCTGACTCTTAGAGTGTCGTTATCATGATTTATGATCTTATCGTCGTCGGCAGTGGTTCAGTGGGCGCGGCGGCTGGCTACTATGCTACCCAGGCAGGTTTATCGGTATTAATGATTGACAGCGCCCATCCTCCTCACAATCAGGGAACGCATCATGGTGAGAGCCGGCTGATTCGTCACGCCTATGGTGAAGGCGAACATTATGTTCCGCTGGTTCTGCGGGCGCAGACGCTGTGGGATGAGCTGGAACAGCGCGCCGGTGAGCGCATCATGCATCGCAGCGGCGTACTTAACCTTGCTCCTGACCACTCCCCCTTTATCCGGAACGTTATCGACAGTGCGACCCGCTGGCAGCTCAATATCGAGGTGATGCAGCCTGATGAAGTGCGAAAGCGCTGGCCGCAAATCAACGTGCCAGAGGGTTATCTGGGCATATTTGAGCCGCAGTCCGGCTTTCTGAAATGTGAACAGGCGGTTCGCAGCTGGATCCAGCTGGCGGAACAGGCGGGCTGTGCGCAGCTGTTTAACTGCCCGGTCTCTGAGATTGGTCGTGATGGCGACCTGCAGCAGGTCACCACCCTGGATGGTATCTATCGGGGACGCAAAATGCTGATAAGCGCTGGCACCTGGGTCGGCAAATTAATTCCTGGCCTGCCGGTCGCCCCTACCCGCAAGGTATTTGCCTGGTATCAGGCAGATGGCCGCTACAGCGAGAATAATCAGTTCCCCGGCTTTACGGTTGAGATGGCAGATGGCAGCCAGTTTTACGGCTTCCCGGCGGATAACAACGCACTGAAGGTAGGTCGCCATGATGGCGGTCAGCTGATGCAGCAGCCTGAAGATCGTAAACCTTTTGGCACGGTAGCGGCGGACGGCAGTGAGGCCTTTGGTTTTCTCCGTCAGTTTTTACCTGGTGTCGGCGTCTGTCTGCATGGCGAAGCCTGCAGCTACGATTTCAGTCCGGACGAAGACTTTATTATCGATACCCTGCCGGGTGAACCCGACCGCATGGTCATCACCGGACTCAGCGGACATGGGTTTAAATTTGCCAGCGTTTTAGGCGAGCTTGCTGCGGAATTCGCACAGCAAAAACCGTTCTCCTTTGATTTGTCCCGCTTCCGCCTCTCGCGTTTCTGACTCTGATAACGGGTGGCATCAGTCTGATGCCACCCGGCTGACATAATCTGACGAAAACTGAATTTTCCTGACATAATGATAGTGTTTATTTCGCCCATATGGTTAATTGCCGCCATTTAACGTTGACGACTCTCCCGCCAGAAATATCTCATTCAGTAATATTGCTCATCTCGCTGCAGTTTTATTCAACCTTTTCATCCTGGAAATTAAAATTTATAGAAGCGTAAGGACGATTGCTTTTATATTTCATAATGTGGATGCTTATTTCAGATTATTTCTTTATGAAACCCACATTATGTTATTACGTAATACACCCCATCAGTTTGGATTGGTTGCTGTGCTACTGCACTGGTCAATGGCGCTGGCGATTTATGCCATGTTTGCGCTAGGACTCTGGATGGTTGGTCTTGGCTATTACGATAGCTGGTATCACGACGCGCCGGAAATCCATAAAAGTATTGGCGTCATTCTGTTGCTGACGCTGATCATTCGCCTGCTATGGCGCGTTATTTCCCCACCGCCAAAGCCGCTGAGCAGCTATTCCCCGCTGGTGCGCATCAGTTCAGTAGTGGCGCACCTGCTCCTTTATACCCTGCTGCTGGCCATTCTGATCAGTGGCTATCTGATCTCCACCGCCGATGGCAAGCCCATCTCCGTATTTAACTGGTTTACGCTGCCCGCGCTGTTCAGCGGCGCAGGCGAACAGGCAGACCTGGCAGGCGACATTCATCTCTGGCTGGCCTGGACGGTTGTGGTCCTGTCGGTACTGCATGGTCTGGCTGCGCTAAAGCATCATGTTATCGATCGCGATATCACCCTAAAACGGATGTCAGGTTTACGTCTCCCCTTCCCCTCTGAAAAGGATAAATAATATGTTTAAGAAGACCCTGCTGGCGATGACCGGTGCCAGCCTGCTGCTCGGCTCAATGACTGCGGGTGCCGCAGACTATAAGATTGATAAAGAGGGCCAGCACGCCTTTATCCAGTTCCGCATTCAGCACCTGGGTTACAGCTGGCTCTACGGCACCTTCAAAGATTTTGACGGCAGCTTCACCTTCGATGAGAAGAACCCGGCAGCAGATAAAGTTGACGTGACCATTAACACCAGCAGCGTCGATACCAATCACGCGGAACGTGACAAGCACCTGCGTAGCGCTGACTTCCTGAACAGCAGCAAAAACCCGCAGGCCACCTTCAAATCCACAGCAGTAAAGAAAGAGGGTGATGAGCTGATGATTACCGGCGATCTCACGCTGAATGGCGTGACTAAGCCGGTGACGCTGGAGGCAAAAATGCTGGGTGAAGGCAAAGACCCGTGGGGCGGCTACCGCGCTGGCTTTGAAGCCGAAGGCGAAATTACACTGAAAGATTTTAACATTACCAAAGATCTGGGGCCAGCTTCGCAGAAAGTGGAGCTGATGATCTCGGTTGAAGGTGTGCGCCAGTAACACAGCAAGCCGCCTGAAGCTGACTTCAGGCGGCCACGATTATTTCTTCACTGGTGACGGAATGGTCATGTTTAACAGGCCACGCGACTTGTTAAAGATCTTGTTGCCATTCTCGCGTCCAGCCCGACGAGCGCGCTGCTCCTCCGGTGAGAGTTTCGCCTCTTCCTGACAGATCGGGCTACAGCAGTTCTCAAATTTCTCTGCGCAGCTTTTGCACTGGATAAATAGCAGATGACAGCCGTCATTGACGCAATTGACATGGGTATCACAGGGCTCGCCGCACTGATGACAGTTCGATAGCACGTCGTCAGAGATCCGTTCACCCATCCGCTCATCAAACACAAAATTTTTGCCTTTGAAGCGAACCGGTAATCCCTGTTCACGGGCGCGCCGGGCATACTCGATGATACCGCCTTCAATGTGGTAAACATCCTCGAAGCCGTTATGCCGCATCCAGGCGCTCGCCTTTTCACAGCGGATCCCGCCGGTGCAGTACATTACGATCTTTTTGTCTTTCTGATCCTGCAGCATATCAACCGCCATCGGCAGCTGATCGCGGAAGGTGTCAGCAGGCACTTCCAGCGCATTATCGAAGCGGCCCACTTCATATTCATAGTGGTTACGCATATCAACGAACAGGGCATCAGGATCGTCCAGCATGGCGTTAACCTCGGCCGCTTTCAGATACTGACCTACGTCGCTGGCATCAAAACTGGCGTCATCGATACCGTCCGCAACAATGCGATCGCGCACTTTAAGGCGCAATACCCAGAATGATTTTCCATCATCATCCAGCGCAATATTCATTCGCAGGTTGTTCAGCGCCGGATCAAAGCCATACAGCCACTCTTTCATCTTTTCATACTGGCTGGCGGGCACGCTGATCTGTGCATTAATACCTTCGTGCGCGACATAGACGCGGCCAAAGACCTTGAGTGACGTCAGGCCAAGGTAGAGCGCGTCGCGGAAAGCTTTAGGGTCGGCAATCTGGAAATATTTATAAAAAGAGACTGTGGTGCGCGGCTCAGTTTCAGCCAGCATGCGCGCCTTCAGCTCTTTATTGGAAACGAGGTTATGTAACACTGGCATGGTGTTCTTTCCTGTTATCAATAGGAGAAATTTAGCGGGCACATGATACCTGATTTCACCGGGATGCAAAGACCAGTCTCGGAATCAGGCGCGGGTTGCTGTTTTTTCCGGCACTATCTGGCTATTTAACAGCAGCCTGCAGTCGTCCGTTCTGTCAGTGATATTTATACGCACGATAAAAACTGGCACAATAGCGTAAATCAATGAGATATCAGCACTGCATGGTGCGCGACGCAGGAAAATTACTCTTCACATGACTCAGTTGCCTCAGTTTTCACGAGAACTGCTTCACCCGCGCTATTGGCTGACCTGGCTGGGTGTCGCTTCTCTTTATCTTTTGGTGCTACTTCCTTATCCCCTGCTTTATGTGCTCGGCTGCAATATTGGTCGTATTGGGATGCGTTTTATGACGCGACGCGTCAGTATCGCCCGACGTAATCTGGAATTAACATTTCCTGATATGCCGGTTAACGAACGCGAAGCGATGGTTAAGCACAATTTTGAATCAGTCGGTATGGGATTGATTGAGACCGGTATGGCGTGGTTCTGGCCAGACTGGCGCATCAACAAATGGCATAAGCCTTCGGGTCTGGAGCATATCCAGCAGGCGCGAGATAGTCAGCGTGGCGTGCTGCTCATCGGCATGCACTTTCTGACGCTGGAGATTGGTGCACGCATGTTTGGCATCCATAATCCTGGCATTGGTGTCTATCGCCCCAATGACAATAAACTGATCGACTGGCTGCAGGTAAAAGGCCGGATGCGGTCAAATAAAAGCATGATCGATCGTAAAGATCTCAAAGGCATGATCCGCGCACTGAAGCACGGTGACATCATCTGGTACGCACCCGATCATGATTATGGCCCGCGTAGCAGCGTCTTTGTGCCCTTTTTCGCTGTAGAAAAAGCAGCCACGACAGTGGGCACGCATCTGCTGATCCGCACCGGTAAACCGGCAGTTATCCCCTTTGTGCCGCGTCGTCTGCCCGACGGCCGTGGTTATGAACTGATGATACTGCCTGACATCAGCGCCGAATTTACGCTGGAAAGCGATGAAGTGACCGCCGCCAGGATGAATAAAGTGGTCGAAGAGGGCGTCCTGCTGGCTCCCGAACAGTACATGTGGCTCCACCGCCGCTTTAAAACACGCCCTGAAGGCGAGCCTTCACGTTATTAATCAGTTCGCGCTAAATGTTCACCTGACATTTAGCGCGTTTCTGACCCGACATCCTGCTAAATAAATCAGTCACTCAGCACAGAAGAATCCTTTCAGTCATATTTCAGGGCCAGCGAGGAGTATGGGACTATAACCGGAATATAATTTATTTCTGTTTACCGTTAAAATCGCTAACCAATTAATTCACCGCAGACCGCTGAACGCTCACTTTAGCTTTTTATTAATTAATATTGCAGCGATCTCTGTTTAGTTTTATTTGGCGCTATTTATTCCGCATGCCAGGCCTAATCCTATTTAGCCGGCCTTAATGATATCTCTGCGCTTATGAATCGATAAAAATTAACTGATTTTACAATCGATTACTCAGTAAATCTGGCTTATATTCCATTTTTTATTTTTTTAACATACTGATAGATCGTTATGGAATTTGAAGTCGTTTGTGATTATCGGTAATTTCATTTGTAACAGTCAGACCTTTAACAGACCTGGCCAAAACTATAAAAAAGACAATACACAGCAACCTCTAACGGGACAGATTATATGAACAAAGGTCTCTACTATTACGTTACTATCGGCACCGATCAGGACAATTATCATTTTCTCCATCGAAAGGGGTGCAAACGCTTGCCTGATAAAGACGAGCTGATATTTATCGGCACATTATATAATCTGAGTCAGGCACTTTCGATCGCCAGAATTAATTTTAAGAAAGTGAAGCCCTGTATAAAATGTTGTATCCGCTACTCAGCACCGGTGATTCATGAGTCTGTTCAACCCGTCCTGCACTTTCCGCAAAAGATGATCTGATCCTGGCTGGCGGAAAATGGCTTATTTCCCGCCAGTTGCACCGCCCTGCCCTTTCCCTCCCTCAGATTTCGTCTATCCTTCACTGAAATCAAAACAATCCGTAGTTAATGAACCCGTAAGGAGAAGAGCGATGAGCATGTACAGTACGTTAGAGGAAGCGATTGATGCTGCACGTGAGGAGTTCCTCGCTAACAACCCTGAAGTGGATGAAGAAGAAGCTTCAATCGGTCAGTTTGGTCTGCAAAAATATGTGATGCAGGATGGCGATATCATGTGGCAGGCTGAGTTCCTGGCAGATGAAGGTGATGCGGGTGAATGTCTGCCTTTCCGCAGTGGCGAAGGTGCGCAGGCTATTTTTGATGCTGACTTTGATGAAGTGGAGCTGCGTCAGGAGTGGTTAGCGGAAAATACGCTGCATGAGTGGGATGATGGCGAATTCCAGCTGGAGCCGCCGCTTGACACCGAAGAGGGTGAAGCTGCGGCACAAGAGTGGGAGGATGATAACAGCGACTCCGATCGCAGTTATTCGTAAGGACCGTGACTGGCATCCACCGGTAATAATAGGGTGTCCATCACCAGTGACAGCGGCAGATCAAGGATGGTCAGTACCCGCCACCCGCTGTCACGCACGTCCCACTGCACGCCGGGATAATACTGATTACCGTGCCCCTGTCCGGGCACGGTACGGCTGATAATACTGCCGCATCCGCTTAAGCAGAGCACAGCCGCAACGATAACGCCTGTCTTAAATAACCCTTTCACCACTGATATCCGCCCTGAACAGCCTTTGAAATCGTCACACGCTGCCTGCGGTGACGGCCAGCACTCAATTTATCATCCTGATGCTGTTTTAATCCGATAAAAAAAGCGGCATCGCTGCCGCTTTTTCAGATTACGCGTTTTTTGCCAGCGCGTGAGGGTTAAGCGTGAGTTTCTGATAACTCTCTACCCACTGATGATACTTGTCCGCATTTTCCCACAGTCGGGTATGAACACGGGCCAGCACCACCGGATCGCTGATCAACTGCAAACGCTGCTCGCGACCCAGTTTGTCCGGAGCATCGCTCAGCGCCTGATCTACACGTCGATCGCGGGCATAGTCCAGTAACTGACTCTGCTTATGACGTGATGTCGCCAGTGCCGTTGCCAGCGCGTTAAAGGCGGGATGGAACAGGGCATGCATAAAGCCATTTTCCAGCGCACGTTCGCGGTTCAGCAGCACATAGCGATCGGTATCGACCAGCTCCTGCGGCGGCGAGTACTCTTCCGGGATCAGAAACAGTTTGGCTTTCTTGCTCTTAAGGCCCAATGTTGCGCGGCTCGACATCACCGAAACAAACGGCGACAGGATCAGTGAGAAAACAATAGGAGCCAGCCACCACAGGAAGTTGAGATCCAGCAGTCCCATACCAATTGCCCATACCAGACCCAATGCCATCTGCGAACCGTGACGTTTAAACGCCTCGCTCCACGGCGTGGCATCGTCATCACGCTGCGGTGAGTTCCAGACCACTTCCCAGCCCAGGAAGGCACTGACCACAAACACCGTATGGAACAGCATGCGCACCGGTGCCAGCAGCACCGAGAACAGCGTTTCCAGCACCAGTGATGCCAGCAGGCGCAGCGGCCCACCGTAGGCTTTCGATCCTTTAAACCAGATCAACACCACACTCAGCATCTTTGGCAGGAATAGCAGCACCATCGTGGTCGAGAAGAGCGCTATCGCCAGCTCAGGACGCCACTGCGGCCAGACCGGGAACAGCTGCCGCGGTTGCAGGAAGTAGGTCGGTTCCATCAACGTATGCACCACCTGTAAGGCAGTGGAGAGCGCCAGGAACATAAACCACAGCGGAGCCGACAGGTAAGACATGACGCCGGTCAGGAACACCGCACGGTGAACCGGGTGCATCCCTTTTACCAGGAACAGGCGGAAGTTCATCAGGTTGCCGTGACACCATCGACGGTCACGCTTCAGCTCATCCAGCAGGTTCGGTGGCAGCTCTTCATAGGAACCCGGCAGGTCATAGGCAATCCAGACGCCCCAGCCGGCACGACGCATCAGCGCGGCTTCAACGAAGTCATGTGACATGATTGAACCGGCAAAAGAGCCTTCACCCGGTAACGGGGCCAGCGCACAGTGCTCAATAAAGGGTTTCACGCGGATAATGGCGTTGTGACCCCAGTAGTGAGACTCGCCCAACTGCCAGAAGTGCAGACCGGCAGTAAACAACGGACCGTAGACGCGGGTTGCGAACTGCTGACAGCGCGCATAGAGCGTATCCATACCCGAGGCTTTCGGCGACGACTGGATGATACCGGCATTCGGATTCGCATCCATCATGCGCACCAGACCGGTCAGACACTCACCGCTCATGACGCTATCGGCATCCAGTACGACCATGTAGCTGTAGTTGCTGCCCCAGCGACGGCAGAAGTCATCGATGTTACCGCTTTTACGCTTCACACGACGACGACGACGGCGATAGAAGATCTTGCCCGCCCCGCCAACATCCCGCACCAGTTCCATCCAGGCTTTCTGCTCGGCAATGGCGATATCCGCATCGTAGCTGTCACTGAGGATGTAGACATCGAAATGTTCAGCGTTACCGGTGCGAACCACAGACTCCCAGGTTGCACGCAGACCCGCATAGACACGCTCAACGTCTTCATTACAGATCGGCATAATCAGCGCGGTACGATGTTCCGGATTAAGCGGCTCATCTCCGACCGTTGAGTACGAAATACTGTATTTGTCACGGCCAATCAAGAGTTGCAGGAAGCCCATCAGGGCGGTCCAGAAACCGGCTGAAACCCAGCAGAACAGGATAGCGAACAGGAACAGGATGCCGGTCTGCAACACATAGGGCAGGATCTGCATCACTGACTGCTGCCAGTTCTGATTGATCATCTCCATCGGGTCCAGCAGCGTCCAGCCCTGATAGGGCAGAATACTTTTCATGTACCAGGTGGCGACCACGGTCTGGAAAATGGTCAGGATCAGCAGGATATAGCGGCGAATCGAACCGACATGACGCCACTTCTCTTCGGCACGCTGCTCTTCCGCATTGGCATAACGCGGCACCGATTTATGACCACGCAGTGAGTCCCAGGCACGGGCAACCGGGTTGGTACGCCAGGCTTCCGGGAACATCAGTGAGCGTTTAACCTTCGGCATCGCTTTCAGCGTGGTACGGTCGAGATAATCTTTACCCAACTGCTGGCCGTCGGCCAGCGAATCGGGCCAGGCCATTTCGACCCGCGATGAGACCGATTTTAACGGCGCATCGTCGGGACGATCACTGGCTGCGACATCCCTGCCCAGCGCATCATGGATGAAGTGGAACTCGCTGGCATTCTGCAATGAGACGCTCAGGCGGGCCTTCCCTGCCGCATCCAGCGGCAGAGATTCCACATAACGTTGAGGTGTAAAAGTGGATTTATTCATTGGCAGGTAACTGATAGCTCCAGGTTTCCGTCAATGTCTTGTCGCCGCTGACCAGGGCCGCACGCATTTCGGTGGACTGTTTGGCATCCTTTACACGCAGACGCAACACCAGACGCCAGCCTTTGGTGACCGGGTTATAACGTACGCTCTGCTCGACCACATCAGCATTTTTGCCGACGCTGACCTGCGGTGCCACCTGGCTGTTTTCCGCCATCTTACTCATGTCTTTACCCACGAAGTCGATGGTGAAAGCCACGGTGCCATCCGGCTGACGCACGAGATTAGACTGCTTCACGTCACCCGCTGAACGGAGGGTGTTTTTGACCCAGGCCGTATCGTCGGAGTGCAGCTGGTTTTCATCGCGTGAGAAGTGCAGACGATATTTGAAGTTCATCTCTTTGCCAGGCTCTGGCAGCGTCTCTGGCGTCCAGAACGCAACAATGTTGTCGTTGGTTTCGTCGGCCGTCGGGATTTCAACCAGTTCGACCCGGCCTTTACCCCAGTCGCCGATTGGCTCAACCCAGCCGCTTGGACGCAGATCATAGCGGTCATCAAGATCCTGATAGTTGTTAAAGTCACGCCCGCGCTGCAGCAGACCAAAGCCTTTTGGATTCTCGATAGTATAGGTGCTCACCGCCAGATGACGCGGGTTATTCAGCGGACGCCAAATCCACTCCCCGTTGCCATTGTGGATGGAGAGACCGTCAGAATCGTGCAGAGCCGGACGGAAGTTGTTCACCGTAGATGGCTGGTTCTGCCCGAACAGGAACATACTGGTCAGCGGTGCAATACCCAGTTTGCCAACGTTATCACGCAGGTAAACTTTTGACTGCACATCAACGGTTGACGCTTCACCCGGATGCAGCACAAAGCGATACGCACCCGCCGCGCGCGGCGAATCGAGCAGTGCATAGATCACCAGCTGTTTGTCCTGTGGTTTAGGACGCTGAATCCAGAACTCTTTGAAACGCGGGAACTCTTCACCGGACGGCAGCGCCGTATCAATAGCCAGTCCACGCGCCGACAGGCCATAAACCTGACCGGCACCGATCACCCGGAAGTAGCTGGCACCCAGGAAGCTGGCGATCTCATCGTTTTTACCCTTGTTGTTCAGTGGATAAAGGACTTTGAAACCGGCAAAACCGAGGTTTTTCACCGCATCCGCGTCATGTTTTACATTACCGAAATTAAAATAATCGGGGTTGTATTTAATCTCGCGCACCGCGCTGGCGGTCACTTCGTTAATCTGCACCGGGGTATCGAAGTACATGCCCTGATGATAGAACTCCAGCTTGAATGGCGTGCGCAGTTTGCCCCAATACGCTTTATCGTGGTTAAACTGGATCTGCTGATAATCAGCAAATTTCATTTCACGAAATTGAGAGGGTAAATTGCTTTTAGGCGCTTCGAAGCTTTTCCCTGCCAACGCTTTGGCTTGTTTTGCAACATCATCGATATTAAACGCCCAACTGTTATTAGCGTACAACGCCAGCAGAACTGCAGTACCAATCCAGCGTACCTTCATCAGTCCGGCTTTATTTTTTTCTTTAGTCAGCACATCCCCCCCTTTCGTGTGCTTAAATCAAACCCGTTTATCTTAAAGGATTATTCGGTTTTCCGACAGCTTATGCGCAACATTGTTCCCGCATTTCGTCAGGCTTAACGCTACTTTTAGGACAATTAGACACTACGGATTCCACTGATAGTATACCCGGTTTATCCCAGGTAGAATTTTGCCCGAGCATAATCCGGTTTCAGGGTGAAACTGGCCAAACGTACTAACGAACTGGAACTTTATGAGTACTGTAAAACCTGAACGTGAATACTTCCTCGACTCCATCCGCGCGTATCTGATGTTACTGGGGGTGCCGTTTCACGTTTCCCTCATCTACTCAGCACAGAAATGGGCAGTAAACAGCCAGGAGGCCTCATTATGGCTGACGCTGCTGAATGATTTTATTCATGCGTTTCGTATGCAGGTCTTTTTTGTCATCTCGGGCTACTTCTCCTACATGCTGTATCTGCGCTATCAGCCACGACGTTTCCTGAAGGTGCGTCTGGAACGCGTGGGGATACCGCTTCTCACCGCCGTTCCACTGCTCACGCTGCCGCAATTTTTCATGCTGAAAGCGTGGACAGATAAACTGGCTGACTGGCCTCGTTTCACGCCGTATGAGAAATTTAATAACCTGATGTGGGAACTGATTTCACACCTGTGGTTCCTGGTAGTACTGGTGATGCTGACCACGCTGGGCATGGTGACGTTCCGCTGGTTGCGCGATCAGCATCGCACCATTGATTACACGCGGGTTGGCTGGGGTGCACTGACCGCTGGCGTACTGGCGTGGGCGCTGGTCTGGTGCGTGTTTCGCCGTCTGGTGTTTCTGTTCCAGCCCGCCTGGCTGATGGATGGTTTGTTCAATATCATCGTGATGCAGACACTTTTCTATCTGCCGTTCTTTATGCTCGGGGCGCTGGCGTGGAAGCATCCACCACTGAAGCAGCTGTTTGTGCGGTTTAATCCCGTGATGTGGATTGGCGCGGTGTTGATGTTTGTCGCCTACTGTACCAATCAGCGTCTGAGCAGCGGCGATGGCTGGTTATATGAGCTGGATGCAATCATCACGACGCTAATGGGACTTTGCATGCTGAACGTCTGCTTCTGCTTTGGTCACAAACTGCTTAACGCGCATTCACCGCGCATCATGTATCTGGTCAATGCATCACTGTTTATCTATCTGGTGCACCATCCGCTGACGCTGCTGTATGGCATTTATGTCACGCCGCGCATCGAAAACAACACGCTGGGCTTCTTCGTTGGCCTGTTGATGGTGTTTGGCATCGCATTTCTGCTGTATGAGATTCACCTGCGCATCCCGCTGCTGCGGTTCCTGTTCTCGGGGAAGTTTGAGCGTAAATAAGATGGTTCAGCCATTTATGGTTTTAGCCGCAGACAGCTAAAGAGTTCAACAGCGATGGGCGCATACGCCCGCAGCAAAGCATACCGGGCCAGGTACGGCCCGCGCTGAGCCCGCCAGGGATGGCGGGTTTTGCGTCTTTGCGGAAGGCGTATGCTTTCTGAGCCAGAGCCTGTACCCAGGTAAGTTACAGCTTACAGCAGCCATTCAATCGGCAGTCGCCACACTAACCGCACCTGCAGCCGTTGCCACCAGGAGCAGCCCGGCTCGTGTTTATGCACGATCTGCTGCGGCTCATCCGGATACTCCAGCCAGTTTACCCGTCCCCACTTATCCAGCCGCAGCGTCCATGCCCGATCGCGCATCGACTGACTGAAGCGCTGATGCGTTTCTCCGGCCAGCGCCGCACTCTCAATCACCAGTCCCATTTCCGTATTCAGCACCGCTGAACGGGGATCGAAGTTAAACGAGCCGATAAACAGCGTCTGTTGATCCACCGAAAAGGTTTTGGCATGCAGGCTGGAGCCAGAGTTACCGGTTAATCCCCGATCGTGCGGGGCTTCAGGGACGTTCGCCTGTGGTTTTAGCTCATAGAGCGCAATGCCATGGCGCAGCAATTTCTTGCGCCATTTGGCGTAACCGGCATGAACAATCGACACATCGTTGGCCGCCAGCGAGTTGGTCAGAATGGCAATTTTCACCCCTTTGCGCTTCAGCGCCAGCAACTGGGCGACGCCTGCACGAGTTGGCACAAAGTAGGCAGAGATGATATCGAACTGCTCCTGCGGCGTGCCAATGACCTCCAGCATCCGCTGCGGCAGCAGGCTTCTGGCGCGCGCTTTACCCAGCCCTTTACGCGGATCGTCACTCAGCAGGCGTGCTTTTGCCCAGGTCAGCGCCAGCGTCCCCTCTTCCAGCTCCTGCAGCAGCGATGAATTTTCCAGCCGCTTCAGATAGCGCTGAACCGGCTCACTGTGACCCCATTCTGCTGGCAGACTCACACTGTCCTCATCCGGCGCCTCATCATCCAGCACCTTCTGCAGCGGGGACACCGGCTTACTGTGCCAGTAGCGCTCAAAATCCTCTGCCACCTCTTTCACCACCGGGCCAATCGCCATCACGTCGAGATCGGCAAACAGCGGTTCATTACCGGTGCCGAAATATTCGTCGCCGACATTGCGCCCGCCAACCACGGTCGTCACGCCATCCACCGTAAAGCTCTTGTTGTGCATGCGGCGGTTCAGACGGGCAAAATCGGTGAGATAGCCCAGCGCTCGCAGGGTGCGAAACGAGAATGGGTTAAACAGCCGGACCTCAATATTGGGATGGCGATTAAGCTGGGCCAGCGTCTCGTCCAGGCCCGGCGTATTATTATCATCCAGCAACAGCCGTACCTTTACGCCGCGTCGGGCTGCCTCCAGTACGGCGCTGAACAGCAGCCGGCCAGAGAGATCGTTTTGCCAGATGTAATACTGAATATCGAGTGACCGCTCCGCTTTCTGCATCAGCAGATAACGGGCAGCAAAGGCATCCAGCCCGTCGCTCAACTGATGGACACCGCTCAGCCCTGGGTGGCGCTGGCACTGAGGCTCCAGCCGTGTTTCCAGCCAGCTGGTCTGTTCTGATCGCTGCGAGAGCTCAAACGCTTCGGTCATGAAAATTCCCTGTAAAATGCAGTTATTTTTATTATTCCCCGGCCTGGCGTCTGACGCCATACCTCTGCGCCGATTGAATGAGCGGTCACGGGCGTTTTTTAGTCTAGACTTAACCGGACGATCTGTGACCGGCATTTGTCCGGCAGGAGAGGAATATGTCCCATCAATCCCTTACAGATGCCCGCCAGCGCTACCATCCCAGTCTGTTCCGCAGCTTTTTCCAGGGCAGTTTTCCCTGCTCCACTGCCTGCCGTACGCCAGGGAAACGGCTGGATATGGTGATCAGCAGCGGACACGATATGCTACTGGAAAAAGATTATGCCGCACTGGCTGAGCAGCATCTGCATACCGCCCGTGACGGTGCGCGCTGGCATCTGATTGAAAAGATTCCAGGTCAGTATGACTGGCAGAGCTTTCTGCCCATGATTGACGCCGCACGACGTCAGCAGATGGAGATCATCTGGGAGCTGGCGCACTTCGGTTATCCCGATCATCTTAATATCTGGAAAGCCGAATTTGTTGATCACTTTAGCCGGTTCGCCCGCGCAATGGCGCAACTGATGCGCGACCAGGGCATTGAACGCCCCTTCTTTACGCCGGTGAATCAAATATCATTCTGGTCATGGGCTGGTGCAGATGTCGCCTGGTTTAATCCCCATGCCGCACAGCGTGGTAAAGAGCTGAAGCGCCAGTTGGTCCGCGCCTCGCTGGCAGCCATTCATGCCATTCGCGACATCTATCCGGAGGCACGCTTTGTGCTGACCGACCCGCTGGTTCAGATTGCCCATCATCCCGATAACCCGGACAGCAAACCCTATGCCGATGCACAGCATCAGGCGCAGTTCGAAGCCTGGGATATGCTGGCCGGTCGCGTTGATAAGGAGTTAGGCGGCAGTGAAGATTGCCTGGATATTCTCGGCCTGAACTACTATCCCGACAACCACTGGTTTTTCCCCGATCAACCGATGTCACAGGATGATCCGGTGCGCGAGCCGCTGCATATTATGCTGGCGCAGTGCTGGCAGCGCTACCAGCGGCCGATGCTGATTGCCGAAACCGGCGCAGAAGGTGACGCACGTGCGCCCTGGCTGCAGGAAATTAGTGAAAATGTGGCGGTGGCGCTGGATCAGGGCATTGCGGTGGAGGGTATTTCGCTCTATCCGGTGGTGGAATATCCCGCCTGGGCCGATGACCGGCGGTCGCCAGGTCCGCTGCTGGGACTCGCCGATCCTAATGGCAACCGAAACCTGCATGAGGCGTTAGCGCTGGTGTTGCGCAGTCAGCAGATTAAGTTTGCGACGCGTAATCAGACATGCTCAGACGGTGGCTTTTTGGGGTGACACGACTGAACGTCGAGCGTGGGGTCGGCAGGATGACGAACGTCGGTCAGCCAGACCATCGTAAACAGGAACGTCACCCCGATCAGGCAGGCAGCCAGTAAACCGATAATTGCGATTAATTTATCATCTCCGGAGTCCATCGCCTTCTCCTTATTCAGTCCGTTGGAGCCCCTGTGTGCGTCAGCTCATCCAGAGCGTAATCATCAGCACAAAGATTATAAGCGTTACCGAGGTCACCGCAAGCACCACTATCGCAAAGTGCGCATCGTCAAGTGACTGGCGAATTGGCTCATCGTGATCGTCGGGCGGCAAGGGCAAAGACATAACTATCCTGTGAAAAATAGGGGGGCGCCGGACGTGATGCGGCAGGTGACAGTGTAAATGAAAGGCGGATTATCGTCCGGTTCTTTCGTCCGGAAAATAAACCGGCTCGTGAAATCATGGAACCCGAGCCTGTCAGTCGACCTGTGAGTAAGCGAGTTTCATCCCTGCACTCTTTTCGTTATCGGTGTGAAGCCGGCGTTCGTTGGGTTGCTCCCGCTGGTGTTAAAGAGTGCGTGCCTGAAAGCCTTTATAAGCGCCGCATCAGGCTTTCACAGTAGAAGTTTATTCTGCGGTTCAGCAATAGTGGGTCATCTGATTTGTCGGCAATTTGCTGGCAATCTTTATACTCAAAACGTCTGCCGACAGATCATGGCAACCGCGCGCACATTACTGAGCGGCCAGGGCAATTACGGTGTGGCAGCGGGAGTCCAGCCACCGCCCAGCGCGCGGTAGAGGTCGATCTGCGCCAGCAGCAGATTATTTTTAACCGTCACCCGATTGAGCTGGGTTGAAAACAGAGTTCGCTGGGCATCCAGTTCATCAAGATAAGAGGCGTAACCGTTCTGATAGCGATTGCGGGCAATGCGCAGCGCCTCCGTTACATAGGCCTCCTGCTTTTGCAGCTCCTGAAGTTGTGCCTCACGCTGCCTGATAGCGTCTATCGCATCGTTAACTTCCGAGAAGGCGTTGCGCACCACTTTTTCATAGCCATAAAGTGCCTGATTGCGTGTCGCCATGGAGACATCCACCTGCGCCGTCAGCGCTTCACGGTTCAGCAGCGGTGCGAGGATGCTGCCCCCCACGCTCCACAACCGGAACGGGTCATCCGCCAGCTGATGTAGCACCGAACTCTGCAGGGTGCCGGTGGCGGTGAGGTTCAGACCTGGCAACAGCTTCGCCCGCGACGATGCCAGGCTCCCATCTGCGGCCAGTAACTGACGCTGTGCCTGCACAATGTCCGGACGGCGATTGAGCAGCTCTGAGGGCAGCAGTGACGGCATCTGCTGCGGTAAGATCTGGTCGAACTGCTGACGACGGGCGATGCTGCGCGGATTCATGCCCACCAGAATGCTTAGCGCATTCTCCTGCTGGGTGATCTGATGCTGCAGCTGCGGCATCTGCGCTCTGGCTGACTGATATTCCGAGGCGGCCTGCATCCACTCCAGTCTGGAGGTATAGCCGGTTTCAAACTGACGCTGTGCCAGCTTCAGCGAATTGTTGCGGGTCGCCAGCGTCGCCTCCGTCACCCGCAACTGCTCATCCAGCGCACAGAGGTTAAGATATCCTGACGCCACCGAACTGGCGATGGTCAGCTCGGCCGCAGATGCGGCGGCCTGCTGCGCCGCTAAAGTCGCCTGTGCGGCCGAAATGCTACTGCTGCGCGCTCCCCAGAGATCGACCTCATAGTTCGCCTGTAATAAGCCCTGAAAAACATCAGTTTCATACGGCTGGCCCGTCACTGATGAGAGCGTACGTTCGCGGGTCGCAGCAACCCCGGCGCTCAGAGTCGGAAAGTTATCGCCCTGCGTGGCGCGTAGCTGAGCACGATACTGATCAACGCGGGATCGCGCTGTGAGAATATCGGGATTATTGCGCAACGCCTGCGTCACCAGCCGGTTGAGGTATTCATCATGAAACGCGCGCCACCACTCTGCTTCCGGCGCAGCCGCTGGCCCGACACTGTTGCGCCAGGCTTCGGGGATCGGCAGAGAGGCCGGTGCCTTTTCAACCTGCGTGGCGCAGCCTGTCAGTGCCAGCGTCAGCGCGCTGACCAGTAAGCCGCGTCGTATCATGGCGCGGCCTCAGCAGTGGGCTGAGCAGCGGTGTCGATGTTAACTTCGACCGACATCCCCGGACGCAACTGATGCATATCCTGATCGTGGATGCGGATGCGAACCGGAATACGCTGTGCGATTTTAACGAAGTTGCCGGTAGCGTTGTCGGGCGAAATGGCGCTGAACTCCGAACCGGCGGCCGGTGAGATAAATTCCACCTGCCCGTTAAAGCGTTTGCCATCCAGTGCATCGACCCGAATTGTCACCGGCAGGCCGGGACGAATATGGGCCAGCTGGGTCTCTTTCAGATTCGCGATAATCCATTTGTGATTCGGGACCACCGAGGTCAGGCGCGTACCTGCCGTGACATAGGCACCGGTGCGAACCGACAGCTGACCGAGCTGGCCATCATCGGGCGCGGTAATGCGGGTATTTGCCAGATCGATCTCCGCCAGCTCCAGCGCAGCGCGTGCGCTGTCGACATCGCCTTCCAGCGCATCACGGTTAACGATGACGGTTTGCAGATTCTGCTGGGCGACGGCGATCTGCGCCGCAGCCTGACGTACCTGCGCCTGCGCCTGGGCGTCTGCGGCTCGGGCGGCGTCGCGCTCACGCACTGACAGCGATCCATCTGCCGTAAGATTTTCAACGCGCTTCAGGTCAAAGCCGCTTTTCAGCGCCTGGGCTTTAGCATTCTCCAGCGCCGCTTTGTTGCTCTGGATAGTAGCTTCGGCACTGCGCCGCTGCTGCAGATTATTGTTGAGTGCCGCCTGCTTCATCGCCAGCTGCGCCTGCGCCTGATGCACCCGCTGGCGATAGATACGGTCGTCAATCGTCATCAGCAGCTGCCCTTTTTTCACCGGCTGCAGGTCAATCACTTCTACCGAAGTGAGATAGCCATTAACCTGCGGGCTGATAAAGGTGACCTGACCGCGCACATAGGCGTTTTCGGTACTTTGTATAGCGCTGGTGAAGGGCCAGAGTTGCCAGGCGTAGAGAATAACCAGTACGCCAATCACCACAATGCCGCTGCCTGCGGCAATAGAAAGAATACGGCGGCGATTCGCGCGCTCGCGTTCCGCCGCCTGAAGCTCATCCTGCTGACTCATTGTTTCTCCGTTGATTCCTGTAACGCGGCCAGCTGTTGCTGCTCACGCAGGTTAAATTGCGCCTGACGCCAGTCAAGATAGCGACGTCGGGTTAAACGCCAGATCACCCACATCAGCGTAATCAACGCCAGTGCCGCGGTTAACAAATAAGTGTCGTTCCAGGCGAGCACATTGGCCTGCAGCGTGGCAACCGTCTGTAACTGGCTGGTGCTCTGCGCACTGCGCAGAACGTCGTCACCCACCAGCGAATTAAACAGCGCATTGTACTGGCTGAGTCGCTCGGTAACATTGGGATCGAGCAATGAGAGCTGATCGCCCAGCAGGCTGGAGTGATATTTTTCCCGCCAGACCTGAAACGTGCCCAGAATCGCCGAGCCGATCAGCCCGCCCAGGTTCTGACTCATGCCAAACAGCACCACAAAGCTCACCAGATTTTTCGGCTGCGTAACTACGCTGCCAATGCCCATCAGCATGGCGGGTGCCATGAAAAAAGCGCTGCTGAAACCCAGCAGAAACTGGCTGAAATACATCTCGGGGCCACGGGTCAGCGGACTGGATTGCGCATCCATCAGTGAGGCGATAATCATCACCAGCAGCGAGGTGACAATTGGCCAGTTAAGATGTGCAGGCTTGATGGTCAGCGCACTGGCAGCAATGCCCGCGATAACCCCGGCCATGATTGCCAATGCCAGACCGCGCATCTGATCGTTCTGCAGGCCGATTTGCTGCAAAAAGCCGACCGCACCGGTGTTCTGTTCCGCCAGCACAATACGGATCATGATCATCACAATGCCCAGCCGCACCATCATGCCGCTGCTGAGCCAGCGGGTATTAATCAGCGGGTTGCGCCGGTTATGCTCAATGACGATCGCCGCGACAATTAGCGTCAGGGCAATCGCGGTACAGATACCGAGCCAGGGCGTGGTAAACCACCACTCAATACGCCCCAGCGTCAATACACCGCACAACAGCGCCATGCCGGGCGCCAGCAGGATAAAGGTGACGAAGTCCATCTTCTCAAAAGTTTTAATGCGATCGCCCGGAGGCAGTTTCACCAGCAGGACCCCACCGAGCGCAATCAGCGCCAGACCGAGTTCAAACAGATAGAGACCGCGCCACTCGTTGAGCTGCAGTAGTTCCGACGAGAATAAGCGGGCCAGCGGGATAGCCAGCTGCGAGACCGTCAGGCCTATCACCAGCGCTTTCAGCCTGTGTTTCGCGGGCCAGGCCTGTACCTGGTAGTAAATACCCAGCGAGCTGAGCGCCGCAGCCACCATACCATGGGCCGTGCGCACAACGATCGCCGAGCTGAGGTCGTTGGCAAACAGATGAAAGAACGCCACCAGCACATAGAGCACCAGAAACGCTTCGGTAAAGACACGCAGGCCAAACTGCTGACGGAACTTCACCAGCAGCAGGTTGATCGAGATATTACCCATTACGTAGACCGCAGGCAGCCAGGCAATCTCATTCGACCAGGCCCCAAAGGTGCCCTGCAGATTAACCAGATTTGCCGTGACCAGCGCGTTACTTAGCGCACCAGTCAACGAGATCAGTAAGCCGATCAGACCAAACGCCAGACGTTTTGGCATCGGATGCAGCGGGGTCGAGGGCGAACCCGGCAGCATCGGTTTTTCATGCGGCAACCACTCGCGGACAGCGTAGGGATTTCGCTTTGCCACTGCTACATACTTCCCATACGGCTCAGCAGTTGTTGCAGTACACGTTCGGTGACGGCCAGATCCTGCGGATCAATATCGGCCAGCATTTCAGTACGGAGTGCATCAGCTTCGGTTTTCACTTTAGCAAACGCTTCGTTGCCCTTTTCGGTCAGCACCAGGTGGCGTTTACGGCGATCTTCCGGCGGTTGTACCCGCGTCAGCAGTGACTGTTTGACCAGCCGATCCACCAGCGGCACCATGCTGGCATCTTCCAGTCCCAGCAACTGAGCCAGTTCGGTCTGGGTCATGCGTTGCGGTTCGCTGGCAATCAGCCCGATAGCCATCCAGCTGCTCATGCTTAAGCCGCTATCTTTGAGGTGACGATCCACCGCCAGCCGCCAGGCATGGGCGGTCAGATGCAGTAAATGGGTAAAGGTACGCGTGTGCTGAGACAAATGTTAGCAGCCTAATAGTAAGATTTCTAATTGAGTGGAAGCGTTATTATACGCAAAGCGAAACACGATTGAAAAGCGTCCGGCCTGTTAAAAATTAGTGGATCGCGGCAGAATGTCCAGAGGCCGCAACCGGGAGCCAGACAACATGCAACAGGCATCAGCAAACTGGATCGATCTGCATCGCGACGCCGTCAGTGGTATCGAGGCTCTGCGCGCCCATTTTACCGGTCACGCCTATGATCCGCACTGGCACGACAGTTATCTGATTGGCGTGACCGAGCAAGGTGTACAGCAGTTTCATTCGCGACGCAAACAGCATCAGAGTCGTCCCGGAACGGTCTTTATGCTGGAGCCGGAGGAGCTGCATGATGGGGATGCCATCAATGACAGCGGTTTCACCTACCGGATGCTCTATCTTTCTCCACAGCAGATTGCCCGCCACCTCGCCCCTGAGCAGGCTGATGCCCCCTCACCGCGTGAGCTGCGGTTTGCCGCCACGCTGCGCGATGACCGCCCGCTGGCGTATGCCGTCTGGCACGCATTTGATGCGCTGTGGCACAACCATCCTGCCATCATCAAAGAGGCAGCGATGGACCGGATGTTTGGTCAGCTCACCCCGCACCGGCATTGGTCACTGCCCGCACAGCCCATAGACAAAGATGCCCGGCTGGCGCTGCAGGCGCGTGACTGGCTGATTGCCCATCATGCGGATAATCCCGGGGTAGCGCAGATGGCACAGCATCTTCAGACAGATCGCTTCCGGCTGTCGCGCCTGTTTCAGACGCACTGGGGTTTGCCGCCCCACGCCTGGCTGGTGCAGTGGCGACTGAGCCAGGCACGACGCCAGCTGGCGCAGGGCCAGCCTGTCGCCGATGTAGCCGCTGCGCTGGGTTTCGCCGATCAGAGTCATCTGGGCCGCTGGTTTAAGCGCGCCTGCCAGCTCTCCCCCGCCCGTTATCAGCACGCCTGCACAAATCTTCCAGACCTGGGTTAAGCCACTTGCCACAATGCGTTTTTTCAGACAGGAGAAGCGCTATGCAGGACAAACGATGTGTAATGATACTCAATGCCGCTCTGCCGCCAGGCAAAGCAACCAACGCCGCCGCCGTAATCGCCTTAACCCTGGGACAGCGTCATCCGATGCTGGTTGGCAACGCGCTGACAGACGCAGAGATGCGTCCTTCTCCCGGTTTGATTACTACCGGCATTCCGGTCCTGGCCGCCACCGACGAACAGCTCAGTGTTTTGCGGGAACAGTGCGAACAGGCGGAGTACGATCTGGTGCTGTTTCCCGAAGCGGGTCAGAGCACCACCGATTATCAGGCGCTGGGTGACGTACTACGGCAACAACCGCGTCAGCATTGGCGTCTGTCTGGACTTGCTATCGTTGGCGATAAGAAAGCGCTGCGTAAGATGACGGCAAAACTGGCGCTTTTCAGTTAGTTTTTCAACAGGAAGCAGACTGCTGTTTCCCTTGACTCTCCCACTCCATCAGCCGGCCCCGTCGTTTGTATAGGTTATTTGTACAGATTTTGATTCGGATTAATCCTTATAAGCGACTGATAAGTGAATAATAGCACTTTTTATCAAAGGTTCTGATTGTACAAATTACCCTTCATTGTATAAGTTTACTGCCATGAGTTGTCATGCGACTCTGTAACGAATGATGCACTTGCGTCGCCTCTGAAGGTGTCAGTGGATTTCCACCTTCAGAGGTTATTTTTTATCTGTTCAGTCTTTGCAGCTGGCACCATCGCATCTGTCCATGTGATGGTTTTTTTGATCGATTTTGTCCTGACATCCGAACCGGAATCGGGCTGTTCTGAAGGGCTTACACATGCAAACTATTCTTCCCCGGACCAATCAGGAAATTGCTGATTACTTTAATCCTGCTGCCAATAAGCCAGCCAGCGAGATGGAAATGCTGGGTATCCTTGTTGCAGAAATTTTGCAGTCAGGCATGCCAGTGAGTAATAAAGCCATTATCTCAAAGCTTATTCACCGGCTGGAACTGGAAAGCGACAGGGAGATGCTGGACATCTACCGGCAGCTGCTTGACCTGGTAGTCCATAAAACCCCGGACGATTTTTCACTGTAATCGCGACTCCATGGAGGGAGTCATCCCCCTTTTTCTGGCATCTTCGCCAGTCGCCCGGTACTATCTGCCCTTACCATTATCCAAATCTTCCCGCCCCTCGTGCGGGAGCAAAACAACTAAAGAGCCTGCAAAACTTTATGACCCAAACCAATGATGTTGCCGCGACCGACGTTGTGGCGGGCGATGTCAGTGTGGGGCGCGTTCTGCGTTCGCCTGCGCTGCTGACCCGCGAATGCCTGGCCGGTGTGATTACCGCGCTGGCGCTGATCCCTGAAGTGATCTCCTTTTCCGTTATTGCTGGCGTTGACCCTAAAGTCAGCCTGGTCGCCTCGGTGGTGCTCTGCCTGACGCTGTCGATACTGGGCGGACGCCCGGCAATGGTCACGGCAGCGGCAGGTTCTGTGGCGCTGGTTATCGGGCCGATGGTCCATCTGCACGGTGTTGAATATATTTTGCCGGCAGTGGTGATGGGCGGTGTCATTCAGATTCTGTTTGGCGTCGTCGGTCTGGCGCGCATGATGCGCTATATCCCCCGCTCGGTCATGCTGGGATTTGTGAATGCGCTCGGCGTGCTGATTTTCTTTGCTCAGGTGCCGCACGTCTGGGGGCAGTCATCACTGGTGTGGATCTTCTTTGCCGTCACCCTGGCTATCGTGCTGCTGTTACCGCACCTGTTAAAGAGTATTCCTTCTCCTCTGGTCGCCATTGTTGTGGTGACTGCGGTCGCACTGTTAATGGGCTATCGCATGCCGAACGTGGGCGACGAAGGGCCAATGAGCCCCGGCCTGCCCGGTTTTAACAGTCTGCTGGTGCCGCTCAACCTGCAGACCCTGCAGATTATCTGGCCCACCGCACTGAGCATCGCCTTTGTCGGACTGATGGAATCACTGCTGACCGCCAAACTGGTCGATGATCTGACCGATACCCCCTCCAGTAAGCGACGTGAAGCCTGGGGCCTTGGGGTAGCAAATATCTTTGCCGGTTTTTATGGCGGCATTGCCGGGTGCGCGATGATAGGGCAGACGATTGTTAACGTTGAGCTGGGCCGGGCGCGTAGCCGTGTCTCCACCGTAGCCGCCGGTCTGGTGCTGCTGTTACTGGTGACCGGACTCAGCCGGATTATGGCGCAAATCCCGATGGTGGTGCTGGCTGGGATCATGATGGTGGTGGCGGTGAAAACCGTTAACTGGCATAGCCTGCAGCCCGCTACCCTGAAACGTATGCCGTGGTCAGAGACGCTGATTATGGTGCTGACGGTGGCAGTGACGGTCTGGACAGGGAATCTGGCGCTGGGCGTGCTGGCTGGGGTGCTCCTCGCGATGCTGCTCTTTGCCCGCCGTATTGCCCACGTTATTCATGCGGAACGCCAGCTGAGCGACGATGGCAGGTCAGTGCGCTATGTGGTGCGTGGTCCACTGTTCTTTGCCAGCAGCAACGATCTGTTTGAGCATTTCGATTATGCACATGACCCGAAAAAGGTGACGATCGATTTAACCCACGCACAAATCTGGGATGCATCCAGCGTTGCGGCACTGGATGGCATTGAGTATCGCTATCAGCGTTATGGTGCAGAGGTGACCATTGAGGGGCTGGATCCACGCAGTACTGATTTCCATCAGCGCCTGACCGGTAATTTCGGCTAAGAGGGTGTGTTCTGCTGCCTCTCAGGCAGCAGAATTTACTCAGCCTGTTGTCGGCGCGCCCGATAACGGCCCACCATCGTAATCAACGCCTGATAGATTAAACCGGCGTAGAGACTTGTCAGAATCGCCAGACCAGGCTCCTTGCCCTGCTGCTGCCATGACATAAACCACATGAATACGCCCCACAGTACAGAGAACACCAGCCAGCCGCGGACGAACTTCATAATGCCATTCATAACGACTCCTCTTAAATAAAGCGCTACCTTAGCGTGCTCCTGCCCGTAATGCATTTCCGGCTTGCAGGAGTTGCGAGGCGTTTCAAATAATCACCCTTAATTTACGCAACGTTGTGGGCGCTCAACGCTGACTGCGCGATTTTTTGGCGATTCTCTATACTTTACGTTCCGCTTACCTGATCAGGGAATTACGATGAAACGTACGGCTTATCTGTTATCGACGCTGGCTATTCTTGCTACTCTCACCGCCTGTGCACCGCCACCGCCGGGCAGAGATGCCCCACCACCCCCACCGCCAGGCGGACAGCAGCCAGTGGGTGCACCGGGCGGTGTCGGCCCGGCAGGACAGCCGCAGGCGTAATGCTCTTTAGCCAGCCTGCCTCGCAGGCTGGCTAGTGCCGGAAGGCGCAGCCGCAGGCTGACATCTCACCCGGAATGACTTTGCCAGAATGAGAATGACGCTGCTGTAATTGCCCCTCTTCACCGCTGTTTTCTGCCTGCTGCCCCAGCCAGCGATCTAACGCCCGGCCAATGAGCTGTCTGATGTCAGGTGACCAGCTGGTCAGATGCCAGGTCGGACTGCGGGCTTCCTCACTGTCGCCGAATCCAGCCACAGCCAGATGCGTACCCTGACCAAAATCGCGTACTGCCTGTATCGCACCAAACGCCAGCAGATCGCTTTCACAGAAAAGTGCCTGAATGCGCTCAGCGGCACGGGTTTTTTTCAGATACTGCATCATCGCCTGATAAGCGCCGTCACGGTCGTCAGCGCCAGCAGTCAGTTCTGCATCCAGCGTCATGCCCGCCGCCTGTAATGTGGTGCAGTAGCTCTGCTTCTGCGCCATGTCACCGGGCTGACTCTGCAAAAAGCCAAACCGCTGATGCCCCTGCGCGAGCAGTAACGCTGCGGTTACTTCGCCCGCCCGTAGCGCATCCGCCTGCCATTCAGGTTCTGCGTCAATCTCCAGCACCGGCAGATTGCAGGCACTGATAGCCTTGTTTCCGGGCAACAGCAGCAACCCCCGCAGCGCAAGGGGTGTCGCCTGCTGGATGAGTGCGGTCAGTGCCACGTCGGTTTCGGCATTCAGCAGCACGGTGATAACCCCGCGCGCATTGAGCTGGCGCGTTACCTCATCCAGCATTTTTTGTTGGCAGGGGTTGAGCAGCTGGCTGGCGACAACGCCGATAATCGGGGGTAAAGCCGGTTCCGTTAAAACAGGAATAGAAGGTGAACTCATTGGCGTTAACTTCTCTGAGACGACAAACAATCCCCCACTTTACGGTAAGCAAGGGTGTTACAACAGGTTACATAGTTCGATGCAGGCCGCAAAAATGAGTGAAATCAGATGTAACTGGGTTTGCGGAGGCAGAGCAGCGGGGGTTAAGAAGAGGCGAGAGATGGACCGGGCAGCAGGAATTGAACCCGCATCGTCAACCCATTAAGAGTTGCAGTAATACCTTTATACCATGCCCGAAAGTTTGCCAGGAAAGCGCACTGTGTAAACAAGGTTAGTACTCCTTTCAGAACTGACAAGCGCAAGCGGCGTGTATATTCAGCAATCGCGGCATAATCCCATAAACAAGGCACGGGCACCTGCAGACATTGATTATTCCGCTAACCTTAAATTTCAGGCAGCCTGTCCCGGCCGGGACATATGGCCAACACAACACAGAGGTCAAGACTATGCCTTCAGGACAATTCTACGTGGTTGATCAGCCCGAACTGAGCTTTACCGCCAACTATCGTCTGGATAGGGTCAATGATAAACCCTTTGCCTCGCGAATGGTTCTGGAGATCCAGAAGCAGTCACAGCCAACAGATGCATTCGATGCAATCAGCATCGGGCATGAAGTGACCTTTGTTTCATCCAGTGGAGAGGCGCAACGAATGGTGCTGGTAAGTGATACGGATGATGAACTGGTGTTCAGCTCCCGCGGCTGACGGCGGTTAATACCGCCAGTCGGATGGTTTCGTCGCCGTCATGCCAGATAACAGGCACAAAAAAACCGCCCTTGGGCGGTTACGACATTACTGCATATTACTTTGTTTTATTCGTTTTTCTGCGCCAGAAATATGGTGCCCGGGGCGGGACTTGAACCCGCACAGCCTTACAGCCGAGGGATTTTAAATCCCTTGTGTCTACCGATTTCACCACCCGGGCAGGGTGTAACTGGAGGCGCGTCCCGGAGTCGAACCGAGGTACACGGATTTGCAATCCGCTGCATAGCCACTCTGCCAACGCGCCTTAAACTGATGTGCCGTCAGGTTAACCTGACCTGCGAATCTGGAGCGGGAAACGAGACTCGAACTCGCGACCCCGACCTTGGCAAGGTCGTGCTCTACCAACTGAGCTATTCCCGCAATTTTCAGCAATTTCGTCGAACCTGCTGATTTCATTTATCTTCTGGCAGCCTGGCTGCCGTTCGATGCGTTGCATTCTACTTAGATGACGCAATGAGTCAATAAAATTATCCTTACAGCGTGTCCGTTTGCTGCTTTTTAAATCGTATCGATCACGGTTCGAGCAGATCGCCGCGCGCGGCGCTTAAATACTGGAACATAGACCAGAAAGTCAGCACGGCAGCAATGTATAACGCGATTACGCCCACCGCGACAACGGTGGCATCAGGACGCCACAACAAGGCAAACAGAGAGAACATTTGTGCGGTGGTTTTCACTTTACCAATCCAGGAAACCGACACGCTGCTGCGTTTGCCAATCTCCGCCATCCATTCACGCAGCGCAGAGATAATGATTTCGCGGGCAATCATGGTGGCTGCAGGCAGCGTGATCCACCACGCGTGGAAATATTCCGCCACCAGTACCAGCGCAATCGCCACCATCACTTTATCCGCTACCGGATCGAGAAAGGCACCAAAGCGCGTCGTCTGTTTCCAGCGGCGCGCCAGAAAACCATCAAACCAGTCGGTGATGGCAGCAAAAACGAAAATCAGTGCGGTAGCCAGCGGTGCCCAGGTGAACGGCAGATAGAAAGCCAGCACAAAGAACGGGATGAGCACGACTCGAAACAGGGTGAGACACGTCGGGATGTTTAATTGCATATGCCGGTAACTGTCTGGATATAGGTAAAATTTAGCCTATGTTCCTACATTGCCCCCCCCGTTTCAATGCTAGTGTTTCAACGAGTAGTATATTTTTTCTGCCAGCGCGTGGGAGATACCGGGTACATTGGCGATCTCCTCTACCGACGCATTCATCAGCGGTTGCAGGCCCCCCATGTACTTAAGCAGTTGCTGACGCCGTTTAGGCCCTACCCCTTCAATGCTTTCCAGTGCGCTGGTGTTCTTTACTTTGGCTCGTTTTTTACGATGACCTGAAATGGCATGATTGTGAGCGTCATCACGAATGTGCTGAATCACATGCAGTGCTGGCGCATCCGGTGGCAGCGAAACGCCCTCACCTTCCGCTTCAAAGAACAGCGTTTCCAGTCCGGCTTTACGGTCGCTGCCTTTCGCAACGCCGAGTAAAATGGGCCGGTTTTTGTCCCAGGGCACATCCAGCTCCGCGAAAACCTGCTTTGCCTGAGAGAGCTGGCCTTTACCGCCATCGATCAGAATCACATCCGGGATTTTATCTTCTTCAATCGCCTTACCATACCGGCGTCGTAACACCTGATTCATGGCAGCGTAATCATCGCCCGGCGTAATGCCGGTAATGTTATAGCGACGATAGTCAGCACGGAGCGGACCATTCTGGTCAAACACCACACAGGAGGCGATGGTCTGCTCACCCATGGTGTGGCTGATATCGAAACACTCCATGCGCGTGATCCGGTCGAGCTCAAGAAACTCTGCCAGTGCCATCAACCGCTGATGAATCGTGGAGTGCTGCGACAGACGCGTGGTTAATGCCGTCGCGGCGTTGGTGCGCGCCAGCTTAAGATAACGGGCGCGATCGCCACGCGGCTTGCTCTGGATATTCACGCGGCGTCCCGCCAGTGCACTGAGCGACTCCGCCAGCAATTCGCGCTCCGGCAAGGTAAAGTCCAGCAGAATATCACCCGGCAGCGTCCGTGCCTCGCTGCCCTGCAGATAGAACTGCCCGACAAAAGTCTGAACCACCTCGGCAAGATCGGTATCCACCGGCACTTTCGGGAAGTAGCTACGGCTGCCCAACACTTTGCCCTGACGGATAAACAGCACGTGAAGACAGGCCATACCCGCTTCATAAGCTACACCCATCACATCCAGGTCATCCCCCTGATTGGAGACAAACTGCTTTTCGGTGATGCGGCGCACGGCCTGAATCTGATCGCGCAGTCGTGCCGCCTCTTCGAAGCGCAGGCCAATGCTCGCCTCTTCCATGCGTTTGACCAGCTGATTGAGAACCTGATCGTCTTTACCGGCTAAAAACAGGCGTACGTAATCAGTCTGCTGCGCATACTCCTCTTCACTGACCAGACCCGCGACACAGGGACCAAGACAGCGACCAATCTGATATTGCAGACAGGGCCGGGAGCGATTGCGGTAGACGCTGTTTTCACACTGGCGAATAGGAAAAACTTTTTGCAGCAGGCCCAGCGTTTCACGCACCGCATAGCCGTTGGGGAACGGGCCAAAGTATTCGCCTTTGGCATGCTTTGCGCCACGGTGCATCGCCAGCCGCGGATGGGTATCACTGCTAAGAAAAATGTAGGGATACGATTTATCATCGCGCAGCAGTACGTTGTAGCGCGGCTGATAGAGCTTGATGTAGTTATGCTCAAGCAGCAGCGCTTCGGTTTCGGTGTGGGTAACGGTGACATCGATGTGCTGGATATTGCTGACCAGCGCTTCGGTTTTGCGGCTGCCGACCTGGGTGCGGAAGTAGCTGGTGAGACGCTTCTTCAGGTCTTTGGCTTTGCCCACATAGATGACGGTGCCTGAGGCGTCATACATGCGGTAAACACCGGGTTTGCTGGTTACCGTACTCAGAAAGGCTTTGGAATCAAAAACGTCATTCACTACTGATTAACGGCTCCGCATTATAGAGGCCATGTCGAATGGCCAGATGCGTTAACTCTACGTCGCCACTGATATTCAGCTTACTGAACATTCGGTAGCGGTAGCTGTTAACGGTTTTAGGACTGAGATTTAACTGCTCGGAAATTTCCGTCACCTTTTGTCCTCGGGTGATCATCAGCATAATCTGCAATTCCCTTTCCGACAAACAGCTAAAGGGCGATTCCGCTTTTTGCGGCTCAATCTGGCTCAGCGCCATCTGCTGAGCAATGTCTGACGCGATGTAACGCTGACCAGCATTTACCGAGCGAATCGCATTAATCACTTCCTGTGGCGCAGCACCTTTACTGAGGTAGCCTGCTGCACCCGCCTGCATCACTTTAGCAGGCAGCGGATTTTCCGTGTGGATGGTCAGCATGATAATTTTGATATCGGGATTATAACGCACGATTTTGCGCGTCGCCTCCAGTCCGCCGATCCCCGGCATGTTCATGTCCATGAGGATCACATCAACCTGATTGGCACGGCACCATCTGGCGGCATCCTCACCACAGTTGACCTCTCCGACCACGGCCAGACCTTTCACATCCTCCAGGATGCGACGGATACCCGCGCGGACAAGTTCATGGTCATCAACAAGAAGCACACTGATCAACGGGGAAACTCCAGAGGCTAAAAAAGAAGAAGTAATTCACGATTTCAGGCGTCAATCATACCCGCTTTTACCTCAAAAGCACATCAACAAAGCAAAACAGTGTAAGCATTACATGATTGCTGCCAGGTCCATCCTGAAGAGATTCAGGGACGGTTATGCATTGTGTCCAGATGGCGAAATAACCGTTAAATGATAGTTTTTTCAGTGTATTAAGACCGTATCGCTTCAGGGTTCAGTGCCGTGCATCCTCGCGGCTGCTGAGCCGATGAAGCCTGTGATTACTTTCAGCGATTGATTAGTTGTACTGGACAAACCCGCCTTTCAGGGCGAAGCGGAGCGGCCGTCTCAGCAACTTACCGCCCCTGTGATATACTCACGCACTGCTGTTCGGACAGATTGCCGACACGTTGTCATTCACCAAGGAGAAACGCATGAGCGATGAAGATTTTGCAACTTCCCAGGAAGCCCGGAAATTAGCGGATGAAATCGCGGGCCTGAAGATGATGATTACCCTGATTCTCAAAGGTATGGGACAGGCTGATGCCGGAAAAGTGATTATTAACATGGAACGCTATGTGCAGACGCTGGGCGACAAGCCTCAGGCGGAAGTGTTCAGCAATACCATCAAACAGATCAAAACAGCCTACCGTCAGTAAGCTTTTTTGCCCCCGGTAGCGGGGGCAAATACGCTAACTGTGCGCCTGCCAGTTAACTGAAACGCCCAGCGTTGGCAGTACCTCTTCCGGGCTGAAACGACGTGTTCCCCGATATTTTTCTGCCAGAGTGGGCTGAACAACCGGAATACGGATCGCAAACAGATTATCTTCTGACAGAATGAGCCCCGGCGTAAGCGGCTCATACACCACGCCATGCTCCTCAAACATCGTCTCCAGCATCGGCGTTGCCGAACTGATGATGTACTCCATGCCGTTCAGCTCTGCCAGCTGTACCGCGTGCCAGAGAATGTTCAGCGGCAGTTCAGCGTCAACTTCCAGCCGTGCCGAGAAGCGCGACATCTCCCACACTTTCTCATGGCTGAAAGGCAGCACAATGCCCTCACTCTGCTCAGGTTCGAACCAGGGCATCAGACGCGCGCAGCCACTGATGCCCTCGCGCGCATTCCATGCGATTAGCCAGGTGACATCTGAACGATCGTAGCGATCATATTCCTGCCCTGGCGTGCTCAGGCGTGGGGGTATTGACCACCCTTCGCCGCGCGCAAAAACGCTATAACGGTAGCTGCCGAGTTCGGCAAGCAAAGAGGATGGCATATCCTTTAATTGCGTTTGCACTATTTTCATCATGCGCCTCTGACATCCCCATATTTGCAATGATTTCTTTGCGCCAGCCCGGCAAAGCCCCGGCGCAGGGTAGACAACAGACCTGTACAAAGGAACTGCCAAATGTAGCAGTTGTATTATGTTCAAATCAGTCCGATTGCCGCTGCATAGCAGGCAATCTGCGTTTTATTGGAAACATTGAAACGCTTTTGCATATTTTTCTGGTGAAAGTTAACGGTATGTTCAGAGATGGATAAAATAAGTGAAATTTCGACCGCCGTTTTTCCTTCGGCTGTCCATTTCAGAATTTCCAACTCGCGCTGACTAAACGTTTTTCTTAGTACCATCATTGCATCATCGTTAAAGCGTTCCAGCGTATCCAGGCTTAGTTCCGCTAAAAGGTGTAGTTTCACCTCCAGCTCAGCATGGCGGAGCTGGACAGAAATGGGCTGTTGCGACGATATAGATAATATACCAATGACGCGATTTGGTGCCATTGCGGAGCAAGAAAATCCGCTCTGGAGCCCATACTCTCTCGCCTCCTGCCAAAGATTGCCGGCGTCAGCGAACTGTTCCTCTATCCAGGCCATCCCTCTGCCCGGTCGCTGACACAATGTGAGCACCGGATCGACAGCGTAATAATTCTGCTTCTCATAACGTTTAACCCATAATTTGGGATAGGTGCTATGTAAATGAAAACGCGGCCGGGTAAATGGCACCGGATGCTGAATCAAAAAGGCAAAATAATCGAAGCCTAATGATTCAGTAAACTGTTGCAATAACGTCTTCAATTCAGAAGAAGCCGTTAACGCCTGAAATTTTTCTTTCACCTCATTTCGCCAGGCGAAATAGTTTTCAGTACTCATATTGCCTCAGCGTTAATTTTCACTCGCCCTTCCGGTATTATTCATTCGGATTCATCGGATAAATTTAATTAATCTTAGAAAATTAATTTATCGTTGAGGTGAATCCTTCACCCTAAACAGCGCAAATGCCATTCAACGTTATGGCAGAGTGAAAAAATGCCCCTGCCCCTGTAATGTGAGGCCAGCCACAGCAATTTCAATCACCTCAGGAGAATAAGATTTTTCTGATAGAAATTCAATCCCTGCCAATGAATCAATTTCATCTTAGATGTTGAAAAGCTGTCGGGAATATTGAATCGGTCTACGGGATGTCGAGTAAATAATGTGTAAACAATGCGTTAATTGCGTCCTAATAAGCGAAGCGGCAGCCGAAAATTGCTGGCATATTTTTTATCAGGAAATAAGCTCTGCTGTTCAGGCGATACCGCATTCCTGTGCACAGTCTCTCTACACGGAAGCACGCGCCTCTCTGACCGGAAAAGCTAACAGGTGCGCAGACTACATCTGCCGCCTCTCAATGCTGATTCAGCTCCCTTTGCCTTAGCTATCCGACAGGCGTAGCGAAGAGTTGTTTAATTAGAATATTCTGCCCGACAGCAATCACTACCGGACAAATTGACCCGCTCAACCCTTAAACAATTTTTGACTGAGAATAATCTGAACCGAAAGCAACGTATTAAAGAAAATCAGCTTTATTTATCTCCTGCCTGCACCTAATGCGTGGTACAGATCACTATTTATGCTGACAGTATGTTATGGCAGCAGTACGCTCAACGCTGGCTCTCTTTTAGTCACGAAAATCACTATACCGATAGTCACGCAACAAAATCACTAAAAAAATCCAAGGTATAATCCCCGATCGTTATTTAATTCTGCACACTTTATCGATGCAGTTAATTTCCCTTAATTCACTTTGCAGCATCGTGAATTAATTTCATCCTGACGTTGCTCGCACTGTCCAGATGAGGCGGCGAAACTTTACGGCTGATTGCATTTATGGGCACTTTTCTGTTGTCACTTGCGGCCCTGAAAAAGGCTGCCTGATCAGCCGCCTGATTTGTTGCTACTCATTGTCAGGTATGTCCGCGCTGGCAATGATAACTGGTTTGGTTTTTCCCTTACCGGCAGTTTGATTCTTAATCAAACACGGTATTAATCCTGCCTGATGATTTATCGGCAGTAGCCCGCGCCACGCATACCCAGATGAAAATGTGAGGCGTGCGCGGCGTTGTAGTCCGGTCCCAGCGCATTGCCGAATACGTCACAGCCGCCACGCCACAGCGTGTGCAGCATGGCCGCTTTCTCTTTTGGCTGTTGCCAGTGACGACTGACCTCAAGCCGCTGGCCATCAGCCAGCTGGAAGCCGGTCACATCCCAGGCCTCTGCGGTGGCATGCTCACTGAGCCGCCCCTTTGCGCGATGATAAATATTACGACAGGCATAGCTGCCGACATGGGTAATTCGTACCAGTGGACTGTGCATATCCCGGGTAATCTGTTCCCGGCTGCGGAGGGCATACATGGTGCTGGCGACGGCCATTGGACAGCTGGCAAGAAAGCTGCTGCTGAGGCTGACCGGGCCAAATTTCTGAATTCGCAGTGGATGGCTGATCGGACAGTTGCCCGTGACAGCAGGACGCTCGCTGAAACTGACCCAGCCCGCCTGTTGGGCATGACGCATCACCGCCAGACATTCGTCAGGATTCTGGGCCAGCCTTTTCATCTTTATCTGCGTCATCCAGCCTGGAGGATCGGTGACGGAGAGCGGTGTAAAGGGATTGAACTGCGGCGGGAGATGCTGCTTAAGCCAGGGTAAGCTGACCCATCCCAGCGCAATTAACAGCAGAAACAGGATAAGCGTGCGCATAATTCCCTTTGCAGCATAATGATTAATAACTAAAAAGTGTAGAAGCCCATTCCGCTTCACGCAGTCTGCCTGACATAACGTGATGAATAATTACCCATACTGACGCAGGATTGAACGAAACTGCCCGTTATTACGGCTTGCGGGGCGTCAGGCTTCACAATTGATAAAAAAGCGTTACCCGATTCCGGCCCTCTTCCTCTATCTTATGCCCACTTGCCCCTCGGGCAGACTCGTTTACTAACAGCCAGCAGAGCTGACACAACATCAAGACAGGAAAGACAATTCTATGGTTGACCAATCTAAAGAAACCGCACACGCGCCCGACAAGCTACAGCGTAACCTGCATAATCGCCATATTCAGCTGATCGCCATAGGGGGTGCTATCGGTACCGGCCTCTTTATGGGTTCCGGTAAAACCATTAGTCTGGCTGGTCCCTCGATCATTTTCGTCTATATGATCATCGGCTTTATGCTGTTCTTCGTGATGCGCGCCATGGGAGAGCTGCTGCTTTCCAACCTTGAGTACAAGTCTTTCAGCGATTTTGCCGCGGATTTGCTTGGACCGTGGGCGGGCTATTTTACCGGCTGGACTTACTGGTTCTGCTGGGTAGTAACCGGCATCGCCGACGTCGTGGCCATCAGCGCCTATTTCCAGCTCTGGTTTCCGGGCTTCTCGATCTGGATGAGCGCCCTGCTCTGCGTGGTGGTTTTTCTGGCGCTGAACATCGCCACGGTTAAGCTGTTTGGTGAGATGGAGTTCTGGTTCGCGATAATCAAAATCGTCGCCATTGTTGCGCTGATCGTCACCGGGATTGTGCTGGTATCGATTCACTACCCTTCACCCGGTGGCGGCACCGCGGCGCTGAGCAACATCTGGGATCACGGCGGGATGTTCCCGAAAGGCCTCAGCGGCTTCTTTGCCGGATTCCAGATTGCGGTGTTTGCCTTTGTCGGCATTGAACTGGTTGGAACGGCAGCCGCTGAAACCCACGACCCACATAAAGTCTTACCACGCGCGATTAATGCAATTCCGTTGCGGGTCATTATGTTTTACGTGCTGGCGCTGATGGTGATCATGGCGGTAACGCCCTGGACCCAGGTTATGGCTGACCGCAGTCCGTTTGTTGAGATGTTCGTGCTGATTGGCCTGCCTGCTGCGGCGAGTATCGTTAACTTTGTTGTGCTGACCTCTGCCGCCTCTTCAGCCAACAGCGGCATCTTCTCCACCAGCCGTATGCTCTATGGCCTGTCGCAGCAGGGCGTCGCGAGCCGCGCGTTTGGCCGTCTCTCTGCCCGTTCGGTCCCGACTACCGGCCTGTTCTTCTCCTGTCTGTGTCTGTTACTCGGCGTGGCGTTGATCTACCTGATCCCGGATGTGATGAAGGTCTTTACGCTGGTCACCACCGTTTCAGCCATTCTGTTTATGTTCGTCTGGACCATCATTCTGTGCAGCTATCTGGCTTACCGTAAAAAGCATCCTGAGCGCCATGCCAGATCGGCCTTTAAGATGCCACTAGGCAAATTCATGTGCTGGGTCTGCATGGCCTTCTTTGCGTTTGTGCTGGTGCTGCTGACGTTGCAGGAAGATACACGCCAGGCCCTGATGGTGACGCCACTCTGGTTTGCGCTGCTGGGTGTGGGCTGGATGCTGCGTACGCGTTGCAGCCGCTAATCGCTGACAGCATGAAAAAAGCCCGGTCACCTGACCGGGCTTTTTTTTACAGGCGTTCACTGAGCGCAGAGAAAATGGCGGACAACGTGGGACGTTCATTAGGTAAGCGCTGCGGCCGGGGATCGGGCTGCTGAGGCGTGCCCAGACCAAAGGTGAAGGTATAGTTATCGCCTTCGCCCATGCGCAGGTCGGCAATCGTCGTCTGCCCGTCCTGCTCACGCAGCGCGTAGAAGCCGTGGCTGAACCAGGCAACACGTTCTGCATACCAGCTACCCCGGAAGGCGTCGAACAGTTCAGGATGACGCGGGTACCAAGCCACCTGCAGTGGCCGTGAGGGCGACAACAGCGACCAGTAAACTTCGCCATAGCGATCCGGCGTCATAATCACGCTGCGCCAGACCAGCGTATTAAAGGCCGTCGGCGTCACCAGCACTTTATTGTCCGGAATACCCTGCTCCGCCAGCGATGCGCTGATCTGCCAGCCTGCGACACCCTGAATGGCCACACTCCAGACCAGATAAAGCGTACTCAGCGCCAGGCCGATCCGGTTCCCACGCATGCCTTTGTCACCACGACGCCACAGCGCGACACTCAGCCCTATCAGCAGTGGCAACGTATAGAGTGGATCGACGATATAAATACTGCCGATGGCATAGGGATAATCGGTGATCGGCAGGCCAAGCTGGGTGCCGTACACCGTCATTAAATCAAGCAGCGGATGGGTAATCAGCGCCAGCCAGACGGCGGGCCACCAGTGCGACCACTTCACCCGCTGCCTGAACATTGCCGACACTCCCCACGCCATCAGAGGTGAGATCAATGTAAGCCAGAGCAGCGCATGTGTTTCCGTACGGTGCAGGGTCATGTTGCGTATCGCATCGCCATGGTCAATAAACACATCCAGATCGGGTAAGGTGCCGCAGACGCCGCCCACCAGCGCGGCCTGCCAGATCGGCACCCGACGTCCCATCACCGCAACACTGACTGAAGCACCCAACACCAACTGCGAAACAGAATCCATTGATTCACTCCGTCACCGAATTGTAAATGTGTCCTGAATTAGCGTACGCGAATCCCTTCAATGATCATGCGCTGGACGTTTTCGACGGTCTGATCGAAAAACGCCGGATCGCTGAGCGTCTGACCGGTCACGGCCTCAACCTGGGTGGCAAAGTCGGCGTAATGTTGCGTGGTGGCCCACAGCATGAAGATCAGGTGCTGTGGCTGTACGCCCGCCAGCCGTCCCTCATCAATCCAGCGTTCAATAATGGCTGCTTTGTCATCCACCAGTTGCTTGAGGTCGCCCGCCAGTTCCCCTTTCAGCAAGGGTGCGCCCTGAAGCATCTCCAGGCAGAACAGACGAGAAGCCTGAGGATGATCGCGCGACACTTCCAGCTTTAGCCGGATATAACGCCGGATGGCGACCAGCGGATCCTGGTCATGCGCCAGCGCGCGCAACGGGGCCAGCCAGACATCCAGAATTTGTTTCAGCACGGCCACATAGAGCACTTCTTTAGAGGGAAAATAGTAGAGCAGATTCGTTTTAGAGACATCGGCCCGTTCGGCCACCTTATCGAGGCTGGTGCCGTGAATGCCAAACTGTGAGAAGAAGGTTAAGGCCGCTTCCAGTATGGCAGCCCGCTTCGCTGCCACCGCACGCGAACGACGCGTTGGCTTTTTTTCATCGCTATTCACACGTTTACCTCATCCTTCTGGTGTCAGCGCATCATAGCAAAGGGATGAGTCGCTGCCCAATCCGCGCCCTGCACCTTTTTTGCTCAGCCTGCATGCAAAACGTGCAGTGAATTTTGACCAGATGGTCCGAAATGGACCAGTTACTCCACTTACCTCTTTCGGGTTAATTTTAACTGTTTGTTATTTATAAGAATAAAAAATGTGGCACACGATTTGCACAATTGTGGCTGAGCGCGGCTTATACGGACGTAGCAGGATGCAGTGCAGCGCGTGAAACACCTTTCCCCCATCGCAACGAGGTTTCACATGAAGATAGGCGTCTTTATTCCGATTGGTAACAATGGCTGGCTGATTTCGTCCAACGCGCCGCAGTACATGCCGACCTTTGAACTGAACAAAGCCATCGTGCTGAAAGCAGAGCATTACCACTTCGACTTTGCACTCTCGATGATCAAACTGCGCGGCTTCGGCGGAAAAACAGAATTCTGGGATCATAACCTGGAGTCATTCACCCTGATGGCGGGCCTGGCGGCCGTTACCTCTCGCATCGAAATCTACGCTACCGCGGCCACCCTGACGCTGCCACCGGCGATTGTGGCGCGCATGGCGTCCACTATCGATTCCATTTCAGGCGGTCGTTTCGGCGTTAATCTGGTGACCGGCTGGCAGAAACCTGAATATGAGCAGATGGGAATGTGGCCAGGCGATGAGTACTTCGGCAGCCGTTATTCTTATCTGACCGAGTACGTTACCGTGCTGCGCGACCTGTGGGGCACCGGAAAATCGGACTTCAAAGGTGAGTTCTTCACTATGAATGACTGCCGCGTCAGTCCACAGCCGCAGCGTCCGATGAAGGTGATCTGCGCCGGACAGAGCGATGCCGGTATGGCCTTCTCTGCTCAGCACGCCGATTACAACTTCTGCTTCGGCAAAGGGGTTAACACACCTGCTGCTTTCAGTTCAACTTCGATTCGCATGAAGCAGGCCGCCGAAAAAGCGGGCCGCGATGTTGGCTCCTACGTACTGTTTATGATTATTGCCGCCGAAACAGATGAAGAGGCGCGGGCTAAGTGGGAACACTACAAAGCTGGTGCAGATGAAGAGGCGCTCTCCTGGCTCACCACCCAGAGTCAGCAGGATACCAAATCAGGCAGCGACACCAATGTGCGCCAGATGGCGGACCCGACCTCAGCCGTCAATATCAATATGGGCACCCTGGTGGGTTCATATGCCAGTGTCGCGCGGATGCTGGATGAAGTGGCGCAGGTAGAAGGCACGCACGGCGTGCTGCTGACCTTTGATGATTTCCTGGAAGGTATTGAGAACTTCGGCCAGCACATTCAGCCGCTGATGGCCTGTCGCAGCGCCCTGCTCGACGCACAGCAGGAGGTGGCATAATGAATACCGTTTATTGCGCCCACACGCCGGATGTTCCCCAGGTTGAACTGCCTGCTCGTCCTGAGCCGATCGCCTTTCCGCCTGGCCGGACGGCACTGATTGTTGTGGATATGCAGAACGCCTACGCCACCGAAGGTGGCTACCTCGACCTGGCGGGCTTTGATGTTTCCGCGACGAAGCCGGTGATTGCGAAGATCCATCAGGCGGTGACGGCGGCCCGTGCGGCCGGCGTTCAGATCATCTGGTTCCAGAACGGCTGGGACAGCGACTATGTTGAAGCCGGTGACGCCGGTTCCCCTAACTTTCACAAATCGAATGCGCTGAAAACCATGCGTAAACGGCCAGAACTGCAGGGTTCACTGCTGTCAAAAGGCGGCTGGGATTACGCGCTGGTCGATGAGCTGATGCCACAAGCCGGTGACATCGTGCTGCCAAAATCGCGCTACAGCGGCTTCTATAACACCCCACTCGACAGCATGCTGCGCAGTCGCGGGATCCGCCATCTGATTTTCACCGGCATCGCCACCAACGTCTGTGTGGAGTCGACCTTGCGCGACGGCTTCTTTCTGGAGTATTTCGGTGTGGTGCTGGAAGACGCCACGTATCAGGCTGGCCCGCCCTTTGCTCAGCAGGCAGCGCTGTTCAATATCGAAACCTTTTTTGGCTGGGTATCGGATGTCGATACCTTCTGCGAAAGCCTGAATGCCCGCTAATCCACTAAGAGGACGTCGCTATGCCGAAAAGTATTATTGTGCCACCAGGCACCACCACACCCATCGCCCCGTTTGTCCCTGGCACGCTGGCGGACGGCGTGATCTATGTTTCCGGCACGCTGCCATTTGATGGTGACAACAACGTGGTCCATGTGGGTGATGCTGCCGCGCAGACCCGTCACGTGCTGGAAACCATTAAAAAGGTGATTGAGACCGCTGGTGGCAACATGGCCGATGTGACATTTAACTCGATCTTTATCACCGACTGGTCGAATTATGCCGCGGTAAATCAGGTTTACGCCGAATACTTCCCCGGTGATAAGCCTGCCCGTTTCTGCATTCAGTGTGGGCTGGTCAAGCCTGACGCGCTGATTGAGATCGCCAGCGTGGCGCACATCGGCAAGCCGGAGGTCTGATGCAGCTGGATATTCTGGGCCTGCAAAATCCCGAAGCACCGACGCTGGTGCTCTCTTCCGGTCTGGGCGGCGTGGCGGGTTTCTGGCAGCCGCAACTGGCGGCGCTGACAGCATGCTATCGGGTCGTGCTCTATGACCAGCGCGGCACCGGTCGCAGCGCGGACAGCTTACCGGAAGGCTACAGCATGACGATGATGGCGGCGGAGCTGGCCGACGCGCTGGCGCAGCATGGCATCCTGCGATTCAGCCTGATTGGACACGCGCTGGGCGGTCTGGTGGGAATGCAGCTGGCGCTGGATTATCCGGATCGGATCGAACGGATCGTGGTGATCAACGGCTGGCTGACGCTGCATCCGCATACCCGCCGCTGCTTCCAGGTGCGGCAGGATCTGCTGCTCAATGTCGGCGTCGAGGCTTTCGTCCGCGCTCAGCCGTTGTTTCTCTATCCTGCTGAGTGGATGGCCGGGCATCAGACGCGTCTGGAGCAGGAAGACAGCCATCACGTCACGCATTTTCAGGGGATGGAAAATCTGATGCGACGGCTGCATGCCCTGATGAGCGCCGACTTCAGCGCCCGGGCTGCCGCCATTCCGCAACCGATGCTGGTAATTGCCAGCCAGGACGATCTGCTGGTGCCGTGGAGCTGTTCAACCGAACTGGCCGAGGCGCTGCCGAACGCGACTGAACAGATGATGGCCTGGGGCGGCCACGCCATGAGCGTTACCGACCCCGAAAAATTTAATGCCCTGCTGCTGCAGTGGCTGGATCAGACTGATGACGTGCAGCCGCTGCAGCGCGTCGCAGGATAACCCTTTCGCGGAGAACACTATGAGCCTGGATACCCTTACCCCCGCCGTTGAGAAAACTGAGTTTCGTCATGCGATGTCGCGGCTCGGCGCTGCGGTCAACATCATCACGACGGAAGGCCCGGCCGGACGCGCAGGCTTTACCGCCTCAGCGGTGTGCAGCGTCACCGATTCGCCGCCAACGCTGCTGGTCTGCCTGAACCGCTCAGCCTCGGTATATCCGGTGTTCCGCGAAAACATGCAGCTCTGCGTCAATACGCTGGCGGCGGGACACGAAGCGCTCTCCAGTCTGTTCGGCGGAAAAACGCCGATGGCTGACCGTTTTATTGCCGCTGAGTGGTCGACGGCCGTGACCGGCTCGCCGGTACTGAGCGGCGCAGTTGCCTCCTTTGACTGTCGCATTACGCAGATTGTCAGCGTCGGTACACATGACACGCTGTTCTGCGAAGTCGTGGGCATAGTGCGAAATGATGATACCCATGGCCTCATGTGGTTTGACCGGGGCTATCATCCCCTGATGCGGCAGGAAGCCTGATAACTCTTCCCTGAACCTTACCGGCATTCATCACGTTCTGGAGTAAACGATGGCACGATCCTGGTTTCCGCAATGGCAAAAGAAGTCGGCACTGACCGAAAACGGTATTATCGCCCCGGATGAAACACTGCCGCTGGGGCAGACGCTGGTGCTGGGTTTGCAGCATGCGGTAGCGATGTTTGGCGCAACGGTGCTGATGCCGCTGCTGATGGGGCTGGATCCCAATCTGGCGATTCTGGTCTCGGGTATTGGCACCCTGCTGTTCTTCTTTATAACCGGTGGTCGCGTGCCCAGCTATCTCGGGTCGAGCGCTGCCTTTGTTGGCGTGGTGATTGCGGTGACCGGCTTCAGCGGTCAGGGACTGAATCCCAACCTCAGCGTGGCGCTGGGCGGCGTGATCGCCTGCGGCCTGCTCTACACACTGATTGGGCTGGTGGTCATGAAGTCAGGCACGCGCTGGATTGAAAATCTGATGCCGCCAGTGGTGACCGGCGCGGTGGTGATGGCAATCGGGCTGAATCTGGCTCCCATCGCGGTGCATAGCGTCTCCGCCTCTTCATTCGACAGCTGGGTTGCGGTGATGACCGTGCTCTGTATCGGTCTGGTCGCAGTGTTTACCCGCGGGATGGTACAGCGTCTGCTGATTCTGGTCGGACTGATTCTGGCCTGGGCGATCTATGCGCTGCTGACTAACGTTCTGGGGCTGGGCAAGCCGGTCGATTTTAAACTGCTGTCACAGGCAGCCTGGTTTGGCCTGCCGCATACCACCGCACCGACCTTTGATCTGCAGGCGATGGTGCTGATCGCCCCGGTCGCGATCATTCTGGTGGCGGAAAACCTGGGACATCTGAAAGCCGTGGCGGGGATGACCGGCCGTAACCTTGACCCTTACATGGGACGAGCCTTTGTGGGCGATGGGCTGGCTACGATGCTTTCCGGCTCGATGGGCGGCAGTGGCGTAACCACCTATGCTGAGAACATCGGGGTGATGGCCGTGACTAAGGTCTACTCCACGCTGGCGTTTGTCGCCGCAGCTATTATCGCCATCCTCGCCGGTTTCTCACCGAAGTTTGGTGCGCTGATCCACACCATTCCGACCCCGGTGATTGGCGGTGCATCCATTGTGGTGTTCGGGCTGATTGCGGTGGCGGGCGCACGCATCTGGGTGCAGAACCATGTCGATTTAGGTCAGAACAGCAACCTGATTATGGTCGCCACTACGCTGGTGCTTGGCGCAGTGGATTTCGCGCTGAAAATCGGCTCTTTCACGCTTGGCGGGATCGGCACTGCTACCTTTGGCGCGATTATCCTCAATGCCATTCTGCGCCGACGCAGTGCGACACAGCAGGATAAACCGCTGGTGCGACAGCAGGGTTAACTACTCCAGCGGTGTCGCAGCAGGCTGCACCGCTTTTTTCCGTTTCAGCCGCAGTTCACTGACGATAACCCCGCAGACGATCAGCGCCCCACCCAGCAACGCCAGCGCAGGCAGTCGCTCACCGGCAATTCGCCCTACCACGCCCGCCCAGACCGGTTCCCCGGCATAGATTACCGTGGCGCGGGTTGGCGAAACGCTGCGCTGCGCCCAGTTCATGGTGACCTGAATCAGGGCGCTGGCCGCGCCCAGCCCCAGCGCGCTGAGCAGCAGCGGCGTTGAAATTGCGGGCACTGTTTCGCCATTGGGGATCATCAAAGCAAAGGCACACAGCGACGCCACCGCCAGCTGGATTAGCGTCACGCGGCGTACATCAACCTGACCGGCATAGCGGCTGATTAAGATAATTTCGGCGGCAATCGCCAGGGTGCTGAGCAGCGTCGCGATTTCACCTGCATTCAGGCTGATACGGCCATCCTGCGGCCCGGCCACCAGCAACAAGCCGGCAAAGGCCAGCACAATCCCCAGCCACGACATTAACCCCGGCGGACGGCGTAAAAACAGCCACTGCAGCAATGGCACCACCGGAACATAAAGCGCAGTAAGAAAGGCGGACTGACTGCTGGAGATAGTCTGCATGCCCCAGGTCTGAAGACCATAACCTCCGGCGATAGACAGACCAATCAGTGCGCCCGCTTTCACTTCCAGCCAGGTCATGTCGGCCAGATAGCGGCGAAAAAAGAGCGCCAGCAGCAGTGCGGCGGTGGCAAAACGAAGGCCGACAAAGAAGAACGGGCCGGAGTGCTGCATCGCCCGATGCACCACCAGAAAGGTGCCGCCCCAGATCATGGTGATAAAAAGTAATACCAGCTCCTGCCGCGTCAGGCGCAGGGTTAAACTGCGGGATGTGTCCGACATAATTCACCTGATGATGTGTCCGGACGATATTGTGGGGAGAGCGAGGGGGAAAAGCAACGACGTTAACCGCCGGCCTTAACCGGCGGCAGAGTGGGATTATGCGTCCGTTTTTTTAGGACTGCTGCGCCCGCCCTTCTCACCGGCACGCGCGGCGCGCTGCGGATCGTTTTTGAAATTCCCACCGCTGTTTTTGCCCCCTTTACGTCCCGCTTCTGCGGCACGTTCACGGTTCTCAGCAAAATTCCCTGAACCTCCACGATGTGTTGCCATGATTTGCTCCTGTCGCATAGTGCGATAAATAAGAATGAAATAGCAGAGAGCTGACGGCCCGAAGCCGAATTCAACTCATGGTTAAATAATAGCCAGATTCTTCTTTAACTCCCACGACAGTCACATTTAGCAACAGAGTAATCATCAGCAATTTGATTAAAGAACGAACATTCTGCCGACATATAACCGATTAGCTGCAGATTTCTTGCCCGACTCATCCACTGCGGAGTAAGCATCGCCTGCGTAAAGCGAAAGCTCTTCTATACTTTTCTGGACGTCAAAACCATCTGGAGAGACCTATGGCCAGGATTCTGGTGCTCTACTACTCGATGTACGGACATATCGAAACGATGGCGAACGCTGTAGCAGAAGGCGCTCGTCGGGTTCCCGGCGCGGAAGTGGATATCCTGCGGGTTCCTGAAACGATGGAGGCCGATCGCTTTGCACAGGTGGGCGGCAAAACCCATCAACAGGCAGCAGAAGCGACGCCTGAGGTACTGCCGCAGTATGACGCGATTATCGTCGGTACTCCGACCCGCTTTGGCAACATGTCCGGACAGATGCGGACGTTCTGGGATCGCACTGGCGGTCTCTGGGCGTCAGGCGCGCTGTTTGGCAAGGTTGCCAGCGTCTTTACCTCAACCGGTACCGGTGGCGGTCAGGAACAGACCATTACTTCGGTCTGGACCACACTGGCGCATCACGGCATGGTCATTGTGCCTATCGGCTACGGCACCAAAGAGTTGTTCGATATCTCACAGGTTCGCGGTGGCACGCCATATGGTGCGACCACGCTGGCGGGCGGCGATGGTTCGCGTCAGCCGACTGAAGCGGAACTGAATATTGCCCGTTTCCAGGGTGAACATGTTGCCGGACTGACAGTGAAACTGCAGGACTGATTTAAACAAAGGAGAAAAGTATGTCTACTGAACAATCGAAAGCACATCACGTTGGCGAATGGGCCAGTCTGCGTCATACCTCCCCTGAAATTGCCGAGGCCATTTTCGAAGTGGCGAATTACGATGAGAGACTGGCAGAAGAGATCTGGCGTCAGCAAGGCAGCGATGACGTGCTGATTCGTGCCTTTGAAAAAACCGATAAAGATCTCCTGACCTGGGATGACAAGCCCGTAGAACGTAAGAACGTCTGATTCAGGGGCGGGACTTTCCCGCCCTCAATTTTTTTACCTCACCAAGGAGTACGCTATGTCTTCCTATCAAAGCATTAATCCCGCGAACAACCAGTTGCTGAAAAGCTGGCCGTCACATGATGAGGCCGCCGTCAGCCATGCCCTGGATGTGGCCGATCATCTTTTCCACTCCTCATGGAGCAAAGGTGACATTCAGCCGCGTCTGCAGGTGCTGAAAAAACTGGCTGACCTGATTGATAGCCGCGCGGAAGAACTGGCCACCATCGCCAGTAAAGAGATGGGGAAACTGATTGGTCAGAGCCGTGGCGAAGTGAAAATCTGTTCGCAGATTGCCCGCTACTACGCAGAGAATGCGGAACGTATTCTGCAGCCGCAGTCCTATCCCAGCGATCTGGGCGAAGCCTGGGTTGAGTATCACCCGATTGGCGTGTTAGTCGCTGTCGAGCCGTGGAACTTTCCTTACTATCAGCTGATGCGCGTACTGGCTCCTAACCTGGCGCTGGGTAATCCGGTACTGGCGAAACACGCTAACATTGTGCCGCACTGTGCCGATGTCTTTGAAAAGCTGGTGCGTGAAGCAGGTGCGCCAGAAGGCGCCTGGACTAACCTGTTCATCTCTACAGATCAGGTCGCCGATCTGATTGCTGATGATCGGGTTCAGGGTGTTGCCCTGACCGGTTCCGAGCGCGCGGGCAGTGCCGTGGCTGAGCAGGCCGGTAAGCATCTGAAGAAATCGACGCTTGAACTGGGCGGCAATGACGTGTTTGTGGTGCTGGATGACGCCGATCTTGATGAAGCCGTCCGTCAGGGCGTGCAGGCGCGTCTCAGTAACTGCGGCCAGGTCTGTACCGCCGCAAAACGTTTCATTCTGCATGAGAAGATTGCCGACCGCTTTATCAGCCAGTTCAGCGCCGCGCTGAGTTCTGCCACACTGGGCGATCCACTGGATGAGAAGACCACCCTTGGCCCACTCTCTTCTGCTGACGCGCGCGACCGCCTGGTGAAGCAGGTAGACGAAGCCGTAGCGAGTGGCGCAAAACTGGTGACGGGCGGCAAAGCTGTTGAAGGAACGGGCTGCTTTTATCAGCCAACCATTCTGACTGGCATTACCCCGGACAACCCCGCCTATTATGAGGAGTTCTTTGGTCCTGTCGCGCAGATCTACGTTGTGGGTGATGATAACGCAGCTGTGGCGCTGGCAAATGACTCGCACTACGGTCTGGGTGGCTCAGTCTGGACCCGTGACATTGCACGTGGTCGTAAACTGGCTTCTGCCATTGAAACCGGTATGGTGTTTATCAACTCCCAGAGCGATACCTCTGCTGAGCTGCCGTTTGGTGGTGTGAAACGTTCAGGCTATGGTCGTGAGCTTTCTGATCTGGGCATTAAAGAGTTTGCTAATCAGAAACTGGTTGTCGTAGCGGGATAATCGTCCTGCAGCCATAAAAAAACCCCGTCTCGACGGGGTTTTTTCGTATTGGCCGTAAAGCGCAATTACTGTGTGGCCACAGCCGCTGACGTTGAATGGTCCTCTTTCGCGGTTGCAGGCGCGTTTGCGGCGTCAGCTTTGTCAGTCGTGGCTTTATTATCACTGGCTGATTCTGCTGCATTGTCAGCTTTCGCTTTCTCAGCAGCGGCTTTTTCTGCTGCTGCTTTGTCCGCTTTTGCCTTTTCAGCCGCAGCTTTCTCGGCTGCAGCCTTATCCGCTTTTGCCTTTTCTGCTGCAGCTTTCTCGGCTGCAGCCTTATCCGCTTTTGCCTTTTCTGCGGCAGCTTTATCCGCTTCAGACTTCTCAGCGGCAGCTTTATCGGCGTCAGCCTTCTCTTTGGCTGCGGTCGCTTTATCCGCTTCAGCCTTATCAGCAGCAGCGTCATTCGTCGCTGCGGCTTTCGCACTGTCGTCGTCAGACTGGGCTGCCGGTTGTGGTGCCGCCGCTGGCTGCATTGGCGTGCCCTGCAGCGCAGCATTCAGCACCAGAGAGAACTGATCCCAGCTGCAATAGCCGTTTGCATCGGTCTCACAACCCGCCAGCTGCAGCGTCACGCGCTTCGGTGGGTTCTTCAGGCTCAGCACGTCTGCGTTGCGCAGCTGATCGGCGGTCTGATAGACATACTCCACCTTGAGCAGGTCTTTATCGTTTTTCGCATCATGCCAGCGTTCGAAAACAACCTGACCGCCAATTGGCGTTTTTTCGAAGGTATCAGGCAGTTCATAAGGCTTGACCTGCAACGCGCTCAGCAGCGAGGCGATGTTCGAGTCATGGCCGACCATCAGCATAATTTTCGGCGCGTTAGCTTTGTCCTGATCCACTAACTGACTGCGAATGTAATCCACCAGCGGTGCAGCCACTTCACGGGAAACATCCGGGCTGGTGAATAGCGCATCCTGATAACCATTTTTAATGGCTGACAGCTCTTTCCACTGTTCAGGCGTTTTGATCTGCCCCCAGGCAACCTGCTCCAGCGGGAAGCCTTCATAATATTGCAGCGTGAAAGCATCCATCAGCGAATTACCCACTTTCAGCGGACCGCTGACACCAGGCTCTTTACCATTTTCAGCGCTGAAGGTGTTCTGACCACTGCTGAGGTCGCACTGCTTTTTATTGTTACAGGCAGGCGAATTTTTGTAGTCGACAATCTTTTCCAGACGCTGGAAGGCGGGTTTTAGCGGCAGTTTTTCATTGGCGGCGGCCATGGCGGCTAACGCTTTTTTATTGAAGGCTTCGCTGTCATCGGTGATGACCGGATTGAAGACAGGATCCATGGAACCCATTTCATCCTGATGCGTGACGGCAATGTCACAGCCTGGGAAGGCACCATTGACAAAGAACTGCGCGGTAGCGACAGTGCGCTGCAGGCTGTTCGCGTAAACAAAGACATTATTGCTGTCAGGACAGCTGCCGTTCTTTACCAGGCCCTGCTGTGCCAGCCACTGACGGGTGTAGTTACCCATGTAAACTTCCAGCACGCCACCTTTCGTGGTCAGCTGTCCGCCGGGAACATCCCACTGCGGCCAGCTCTTTTTGGTCGACTGCTCCAGCACGCTGCCATTATCGGCCAGCGGCGCGCGCAGATTGTGACGGCTTACCATCAGCACCTGTTGCAGCTGCATATCGCCATCAGCAGCAAATGCTGCCGTTCCGACCGGCAATGCAGCGAGCACTGACAATGCGCAAAGACTCAGTTTCTTGATCATTGTGCCTATTCCATTCATTCAGTAAAGAAACACTCAGGCTATCAACCGATTAGCTCGCCTCAGAGCGATGTATTTAACAGTGTAACTCAGCTCGCCTCAGAAAAGCGCCAGATGTTTGCAAAAACAGTGAGTGGACTATAGCAGAGATGCATAGGGCAGATGAATGTGCAGCCGCACGTCATCAGAAGAGGCGTAATTTTTCAGACTGGAGGAAGAAACAGGAGTGGCAGAAACGAAACAGGCCAGCACTATGTGCTGGCCTGTAAAATGTGGCGGAGGAGGAGAGATTCGAACTCTCGGATGGTTTCCCATCGGCGGTTTTCAAGACCGCTGCCTTAAGCCGCTCGGCCACCCCTCCGTTTTGAAACTGTACTGCTTCGGTAAACTTATTGATTTGCCCGTGGCAGATAAAGTGGCGGAGGAGGAGAGATTCGAACTCTCGGATGGTTTCCCATCGGCGGTTTTCAAGACCGCTGCCTTAAGCCGCTCGGCCACCCCTCCGCAATGACGCGCACTATAAACATCCCGTTTAGCGATGTAAAGCGTCTATCTGTCTATTCGCCTGAAAAACAGCCAGATTGTGATTTTTCGCTGTGAAAATCGCCACTCTGCTCAAACAATTAGCAGAATAGCGCGTAAAGAAGGGTAAAACGCCTTTTCCCTCTTTAATGGCCTGCGTATTCTCGGCACATATTTAGTGTTCTGCTTAAAGGAGCGCAACATGGAAAGAATTGTCACCTCATCGCAGTCTTCACTGCTGTCAACGCACAGAGTTCTGCGCAATACCTATTTTCTGCTGGGGCTGACCCTGGCCTTTTCCGCGGTGACGGCGACAGCCAGCACCCTGCTGGCCCTGCCTGCGCCTGGTCTGATCCTGATGCTGGTCGGCTTCTATGGCCTGATGTTTTTAACCTACCGTCTGGCAAACAGCCCGATGGGGATTCTGGCCGCGTTTGCTTTCACCGGCTTCCTGGGATATTGCCTGGGTCCTATCCTGAGTTCGTTCCTGACCGCAGGCATGGGCGACGTGATCGCGCTGGCACTGGGTGGTACGGCGCTGGTGTTCTTCTGCTGTTCTGCCTACGTGCTGACTACCCGTCGTGATATGTCTTTCCTGGGCGGCATGATGATGGCTGGTTTTGTGGTGCTGCTGGTGGCGGTGGTCGCGAATATCTTCCTGCAGCTGCCTGCGTTGCATCTGGCTATCAGCGCCCTGTTCATCCTGTTCTCCGCTGGTGCCATTTTGTGGGAGACCAGCAACATCATCCAGGGTGGCGAAACCAACTACATCCGGGCGACGGTCAGCCTCTATGTTTCGCTCTATAACATCTTCGTCAGTCTGCTGAGCCTGCTGGGTTTTGCCCGCAGCAACTAACCGGCAGTGACAGTCACCCTTTGAAACCCCGCTTCGGCGGGGTTTTTGCTTTTACTGCCCGCCAGGTTTGCTAAACTGCGCCGTCATTTACAGAGAGGACATCACGTGAATTTTAACGGTAACGAAATCGCCGTCGATGCCGAAGGCTATCTGAAGCATACTGCCGACTGGAGTGAGGCGCTGGCGGCGCACATCGCGGAACAGGAAGGGCTTACTATGACTGAAGCGCACTGGGAGGTGGTCCATTTTGTGCGCGCGTTTTATCTGGAATTTAACACCTCACCCGCCGTGCGAATGCTGGTAAAGGCAATGGCGCAGAAGTATGGGGAAGAGAAAGGCAACAGCCGCTACCTGTTTCGCCTCTTCCCGGAAGGACCCGCTAAACAGGCGACGAAAATCGCCGGTCTGCCTAAACCGGCGAAATGTCTGTAATTAACCGGTTTTGAAATCGCGGGGCGGTTCTGCGGGCTGATGTGGCTCCACCAGCACCTTATCCACGCGCGCACTGCGAGGTCCGCCCGCTTTAATCCAGGCAATCAGCGCTTCAACCTGATCCGCCTCGCCCCAGGCCAGCACCTCGACGCTGCCGTCATCCAGATTTCGCGCGTACCCCAGTACGCCCAGGGTTCTGGCTTCAGCCTGCGTACTGTAGCGAAACCCAACGCCCTGGACGCGGCCATGAACCCATGCTTTAAAACAGGCTGCTGACATGATTCTCTCCTGCTGCTGTTCGTTGCAATTTCCCGTTATCCACCGGACAATGGCGCCTCATTTTTTCAGGTAAGCATAGCAAACTATGACAGTCAGATTGATTCTCGCAAAGGGACGTGAAAAGTCCCTGCTCCGTCGCCATCCATGGGTCTTTTCAGGGGCCGTTGCACGTCTGGAAGGTAAAGCGCAACTGGGTGAAACCATTGACGTGTGTGACAGCAACGGTAAATGGCTGGCGCGTGCCGCTTATTCACCCGAGTCGCAGATCCGCGCCCGCGTCTGGAGCTGGCAGGCCGATGAATCCATCGATATCGCCTTCTTTGTCCGCCGTTTTGAACAGGCGCAGCAGTGGCGCAAATGGCTGGCGGCCCGCGATGGTCTGGATAGCTATCGCCTGATCGCCGGTGAATCAGATGGTTTACCGGGCGTTACCATTGATCGCTTTGGCAACTTTTTAGTACTTCAGCTGCTTTCAGCAGGTGCGGAATATCAGCGCGCGGCGATCATCACTGCCCTGCAACAGTGCTTCCCTGGCTGTGCCATCTATGACCGCTCTGACGTCGCTGTTCGTAAGAAAGAGGGCCTGGAACTGACGCAGGGCACCGTCACCGGTGAACTTCCCCCGCCTCTGCTGCCGATTACCGAGCATGGCATGAAGCTGCTGGTTGATATTCAGGGCGGTCATAAAACCGGCTATTACCTTGATCAGCGTGACAGCCGTCTTGCCACGCGTCGTTACGCGCAGGATGCCCGCGTGCTTAACTGCTTCTCTTATACTGGCGGCTTCGCGGTTTCTGCATTGATGGGCGGCTGTAAAGAAGTGATCAGCGTGGATACCTCACAGGAAGCGCTGGACGTTGCCCGTCAGAACGTTGAACTGAATGAGCTGGATCTTTCCCGCGCGCACTTTGAACGTGATGATGTATTCAAATTGCTGCGCCGTTATCGTGACAACGGGGAAAAATTTGATCTGATCATCATGGATCCGCCAAAGTTTGTCGAAAACAAAAGCCAGTTAATGGGTGCCTGCCGCGGCTATAAAGATATTAATATGCTCGCCATTCAGCTACTTAACCCGGGCGGCGTGCTGCTGACGTTCTCCTGTTCCGGTCTGATGGCCACCGATCTGTTCCAGAAGATCATTGCCGATGCCGCACTGGATGCTGGTCGCGAAGTGCAGTTTATTGAGCAGTTCCGGCAGGCAGCGGATCATCCGGTCATCGCCAGCTATCCGGAAGGTCTCTATCTGAAAGGTTTCGCCTGCCGCGTGATGTGACTTGAAAAATCAGCTCCTGCCCCCATATTGGAAAGAGAGCTTTTTTTCGGAGGTCACTATGATTGCCAGTAAATTTGGTATTGGTCAGCAGGTTCGTCATCGTCTGTCCGGCGTACTGGGCGTTATCGTCGATGTCGATCCTGAATACTCGTTAGATGCACCTAAAATTGAAGATGTTGGCGCGGAAGAGAAAATGCGCACCGCACCCTGGTATCATGTGGTGATGGAAGATGAGGAAGGCGATCAGGTTCATACCTATGTTGCCGAAATTCAGCTGTCCGGTGAAACAAGCATTGAGCATCCTGAGCAGCCATCAATGGATGAGCTGGCGGCGTCAGTACGTCAGCAATTACAGGCACCTCATCTGCGGCATTAATCTGTGGCGGCACGCTCTGCCGCCACGCTAATTTTTTAACGCGTTATCCCCAGACGCGGAATTTCAATCTTCGGGCAGCGATCCATAATCACCGTCATACCCGCATCCTGTGCCAGTACCGCCGCCTGCTCATTAATCACACCCAGCTGCAGCCATAATGTTTTTGCACCTGCAGCAATGGCTTCCTGCGCTACGCCCCATGCGGCTTCTGAATTGCGGAAGACATCTACCATATCAATCTCGCCCGGTACATCCGCCAGGCTGCCATAAGCCTGCTGCCCCAGCAGGGTTTTACCGGCCAGTTTCGGGCTGACCGGGATCACGTCATAGCCCTGATCGAGCAGATATTTCATCACACCATAACTGGGACGGTCGGGACGATCGCTTGCCCCTACTAAGGCGATACGTTGGGTACGCGTCAGCACATCGCGAATTGTCTGGTCGTTCATCTTTATCTCCTTTCAGGTCAGTGTTGAGTGTAGTTTGACGCATGCTTTAACAGTTAAGTCCCTGACGAAATTAATTGAACCTGCGCACGAATAAATATGTTTAAATGTAAATTAGCTGCCATAATGTAAGAATTTGCTACACGCCATCCTTTGCGTCACCACTTACCGGAGTTGAAATGAAGCTGTCGCTGGCCTTAACGGGGTTACTTACACTCCTTGTTTCGGCGTCCTGTTCTGCCATCACATTAAAGCTCGATCCCCAAATCGATATGCTGGTGCTGGATGGCCGAAAAATTTCAGGCTCGTTCCTCAAAGGAGCAGACAGCTTAGAGCTGGATAGCGGTCAGCATCAGTTTCTGTTTCGGGTAGAGCAGCAGCGTGAAGGGCAGAAAGAGAGTGTGATCGCTTATCAGTCTGCACCGATGATCGTTACCTTTACTGCCGTGGCCAAAACCATCACTATCCGGTTGCCGGCGCTGGAGACAAAACGTGAGCGTTATCATTTTGACCGCAGTCTGAATTTTCAGTTGGTGGATGAGAAAGGCAATGAGATAACCAGCGTGCGTGACCACCTGCCAGCAACCGCGACAGCTGATATGGAAAAAGCGATGCTGAATTACAATCGCACCCATCAGATTGCCTCTGTACCCCGGTTTGCAAATTCCGCTTCTGCTACGCCCTCTTCTTCCCGCCTCACCGCCGATCTGGACTGGACAACGCAGGCCGAACTGCCCTCGCTGCATCGCTGGTTTCACCGCTTCGACGAAGCCACGCGTCAGCAATTACTGACCCTGGTCAAAATGTTACGTACGAGTTGATAGCGTTGAAGGGCCAGAGGTACACTCGTGCTCTCTCTTCTTGCGCATGAGCCTTATCAGGACGCCTTTATGGAACAGACTTTTCGTACCCTTGGCACCACAAAACATATCGCGCTGGTCGCCCATGACCACTGTAAAGCCGCTCTGCTTGAATGGATTAAACAAAACCAGCCCGCACTTGAACCACACATCCTCTATGCGACCGGCACCACCGGAAACCTGATCAATCGTAATACCGGTCTGAATGTGACAGCTATGCTGAGCGGCCCCATGGGCGGCGATCAGCAGGTAGGTGCGCTGATCTCGGAGGGTAAAATTGATGCGCTGATTTTTTTCTGGGATCCACTCAACGCCGTGCCGCACGATCCGGATGTAAAAGCCCTGCTGCGTCTGGCGACCGTCTGGAATATCCCGGTCGCCACGAACCGCTCCACAGCGGATTTTATTATTCAGTCGCCACTGTTTGCCCAAAACGTTGAGATTATGATTCCTGACTATCAGCGCTATCTGGCCGATCGTCTGAAATAACTCAGGCTTTACGCAGCACAGGAACGCCCAGTTCGCGGAAGTGATCAACAAACGGTGACGGCGCGGCCTTATCAAACATCAGAAAAACCTGCTGGCGCGCTCGCGTCAGCGCCACATAGGCCAGACGGCGCTCTTCGGCATCCGGAAACGCTTCGGGCTGCGGTAACAGGCCCTGTTCGATAATCGACTCACGTACTTCCGCCGGGAAACCCTCTTTGCCCTGCTGCAATCCCAGCAAAATAACGTAATCCGCCTGCTGACCTTTGCTGGCATGGATTGTCATAAATTCCAGATTAAGTTTCGGCCAGCGGGTTCTGGCTTTATCGAGCAGTTCCGGTCGCAGATAGTGATAGCGCGCCAGTAGCAGAATCCGCTCTTCAGGCTTCGCATAACCGCTGAGTTTGTTCAGCAGGGCTTCCAGCTGATCCTCCGCCAGCAGCGAAATCGACTTTTTATTGCCTTTGGTGACGCTGTTCAGCGGTTTTGCCAGCTGCTGCGGATTCTGCTGGATAAACCGGTTCGCAATGTCACCGATGCGATCATTAAAGCGGTAGGTGGTGTCCAGCACGCACCGATCGCCCTCACCGAAGTAGTGATGAAATGCGGTGGTCAGCGTCATCTCTGCGCCGCTGAAGCGGTAGATAGCCTGCCAGTCATCGCCGACAGCAAACAGCGCGGTGCGCTTATTCTGCTGGCGTAGTGCGCTGAGCAATGCGGCACGCTGAGGCGAGATATCCTGGAATTCATCCACCAGAATGTGTTTCCACGGACTGATAAACCGTCCTTTTTCCAGAATGGCAATCGCCTGGTGAATGAGTCCCGAGAAATCGACCGCGCCCTCTTCTTTCAGCGCGCTTTTCCACGCTTTCAGCAGGGGTGCCATCAGTTTGATGCGTTTACTGAAGCGATCCCGAATCTCTTCCGGCACGTCGGCGATCATCGCTGCCTGCGCACCGCCATGCATGCGCATCAGACCGAGCCAGCGCTCCAGACGTGACGCCAGCCGGTTTGCCAGCCTCTCGTCCTCCCAGAATGGCCCTTCCGGTAACTCCCACGCCAGTTCGTCACGGAGCCACTGACGCCAGCCGTTTGCCATCGCCTTTTTCTCGTGGCACTGCTGCCGCCACTCCCTGAGTAGCAGCGTGCGACGTGCATCCGCATCGCTCTCCAGCTTGCTGATAACCGGCTGCTTATTGCTCCCTTCACGAATAATATGCAGAGCCAGAGAATGGAAAGTCTTTGCCTGGATGTCACCCGCAGAGAGCCGGGACTGAATACGTGCGTTCATCTCTCCAGCAGCCTGGCGGCCAAATGCCAGCAACAGAATTTGATCGGCGCTGGCCAGTCTGCGCTCCATTAACCAGCCTGCACGGGCCACCAGCACCGAGGTTTTACCGCTGCCCGCACCAGCCAGTACCAGCAGAGAATCCTCGCCATTAACCACCGCCTCACACTGCGATTGATTGAGTGGCGTGCTCTCGACGCTGGCAAAGAACGACTGATAGCGGGTCAGCATAGCGTTAGTCCAGTCACGGTTTCGCTGCCGCAGAGCCAACTCACCCTGATCCAGCCAGTGCTGGCAAAATGCCAGGCTATCACGGCAGTCAGGAAAATCGTTTAAGCGGGTGAGCGGCATCGGTAACGCGTCGAACTGTTTGAGAATTTTTATCTTCAGCGCCTGCAGCTCGTGGCGATTCAGCCAGCGATCCTGCGCGCCAAACGTCCCGATTTCGTCGCGCAGTGACTGGAGTACCTCGCGGCACACCGTGCTCATCTCCAGACTCCAGTTCTGCCAGGCCTGCATCAGATAGTGGTGAAAGCGCTGCGTCTCCTGCCATTCCGTTCCGTGCAGCCGGACCACTTTTTCATCGTCCAGCAAAAATTCCAGCTCGCCCCATACCAGCCCACGCTTGCAGGCGATATTAAGTAACTGGTTAAAGGGGATCAGATACTCATGCTTATCGCCACTGACTTCGACACCCGCTGCCAGCAGACGAACACGGTTATAAGGATGCTGAGCAAGCCGTTTGCCCATTGAAGTTGCTTTCAGTTCCACGCCGACACCAACGTCAGATAAGAGGATTAGGGGGAGTTTACCTGTCAGACCCTTGGCGCTCCAGCCTTAAAACAGGCTAAACTTGGCGTCACATCTTGCGGAATGCAAAAGGAAAAGAAGATCATGCGCACCGTTTTAAATATTCTGAATTTTGTTCTGGGCGGCTTTTTCACCACCCTGAGCTGGCTGTTTGCCACATTGATCAGCGTCGTGCTGGTTTTTACCCTGCCGCTGACCCGCTCCTGCTGGGAAATCACTAAACTCTCGCTGCTGCCGTTTGGCAACGAGGCGGTGCATGTCGATGTGCTGCGTCCTGAAAGTAAGAGTCATATTCTGAATACCGGCGGCACCTTTCTGAACATCTTCTGGCTGATTTTCTTCGGCTGGTGGCTCTGCCTTTCGCATATTTCCGTGGGCATTGTGCAGTGCATCAGCATCATCGGTATTCCGACAGGGATTGCAAACTTTAAGATCGCCGCTATTGCGCTCTGGCCGGTTGGACGCCGGGTGGTGTCAGTAGAAGAGGCGCGTGCTGCGCGCGACGCCAATGCCCGCCGCTATTAATATGATGTCTGATGCAGTGCCTGGCTGGCGAAAATATCTGTTTAACAGTACGTGGCGCTATCTGCTGCGGATCCTGTTTGCCCTGAGTGGCTGCGCTGCCATCCCCTGGTGGCTGCATCAGATTGAGTGGACGATTCCTCTGACGCTGGGGGTGGTCGCGGCTGCGCTGGCCGATCTTGATGATCGTCTGGCCGGACGTCTGAAGAATCTGCTGATTACCCTGCTCTGCTTCTGCATCGCCTCGGTTTCCGTAGAGCTGCTGTTTCCCTGGCCGTTCGCCTTTATGGTCGGGCTGGCGATTTCGACCTGGGGCTTTATTCTGCTGGGTGCTCTGGGGCAGCGCTACGCCACTATCGCTTTTGGTGCGCTGCTGATTGCGGTCTATACCATGCTCGGCATCGGGCTGTTCAGCCAGTGGTACATGCAGCCAATGCTGCTGCTGGTCGGCGCTCTCTGGTATAACCTTCTGACCCTGCTGGGTCATCTGATGTTCCCGGTCCGACCGGTACAGGAACAGCTGGCGGGAAGCTTTTCACAACTGGCCCGCTACCTTGATGCAAAGGCGAATCTGTTCGATCCTGATGCGGGCGAGCAGGATGATGCTGCGTTTATTGATGCGGCAATGGTCAACAGCCAGTTAGTGGCGCAGCTCAATCTGACCAAAACCACGCTGCAGAGCCGTCTGCGCGGCGATCGCGGATCGCGCGGCACCCGTCGCAGTCTGCACTACTACTTTGTGGCGCAGGATATTCATGAACGCGCCAGCTCCTCTCATCTGCAATATCACCTGCTGCGCGGCGACTGGCGCTATAACGAAATTCTGTTTCGCTTTCAGCGTCTGCTGAATATGCAGGCGCAAGCCTGTCGCCAGCTGGCACACTGCATCCTGATGCGTGAAAGATGGGTGCATGACAGCCGCTTTGAACGTGCGTTTGAACGATTGCAGAAAGCGATTGAACGACTTGAGCAACATGAGCCTGAGGCGCCACATACCCGCGCGCTGTTCTGGCTGCTACGTAACCTGCGTGCCATTGACGCACAGCTCGCATCCATTGAGTCAGAGCAGACGCTGGCCGGTGAAGATCCGCAGCACAGTGACAATCTGCTGTCACGTGAAGGGTTGAGTGGCTGGAGTGATATCCGGCTGCGCTTCAGCCGCCATCTCTCTCCCGCGTCGGCACTGTTCAGGCATGCGGTTCGCATGTCAGTGGTGCTCTGTATTGGATACGGCTTCATTCAGATAACCGGACTGGAGCGGGGATACTGGATTTTGCTGACCAGCCTGTTTGTGTGCCAGCCCAACTATAACGCCACGCAGCGACGCCTTGCCTTGCGCATCGGCGGAACGCTGGCGGGGATTGCGATTGGTTTACCCGTTTTATGGCTGGTACCCTCCATTGAAGGGCAGTTAATCCTGATAGTGATTACCGGCGTGCTGTTCTTCGCTTTCAGGCAGGTGCAGTATGCGCAGGCTACGCTGTTTATCACTCTGCTGGTGCTGCTTTGCTTTAACCTGTTAGGTGAAGGGTTTGAAGTCGCGCTGCCCCGTGTCGTGGATACCTTACTCGGTTGTGGTCTGGCCTGGCTGGCTGTCGCCTTTATCTGGCCTGACTGGCGCTTTCGTCAGCTGCCAGCTGTGGCAGAGCGAACGCTGAAAGCGAACTGTCGTTATCTGGATGCCATCATGGAGCAATATCACCAGGGTAAAGATAACCGGCTTGCCTATCGTATTGCCCGCCGTGATGCGCATAATGCGGATGCTGAACTGGCGTCTGTCGTCTCAAACATGAGCAGTGAAAGTCGTACCAGCCAGAAACTGCGTGATTCAGCTTTTCAATTGCTCTGCTCCAATCACTCATTTCTGAGCTACATTTCCGCGCTGGGCGCTCACCGCGATAAAATTACAGCGCCGGACCTGCTCGCCTTACTGGATGATACGGTTTGCTATGTCGAGGATGTGCTTCAGACGGACGTGGTCAGCGATAAACATGTTGAACTGATGCGCCAGCAACTGGCTCAGCGAATCAGCCAGCTGGCTGCAGATGCAGATACGCGTGCGCCGCTGGTGCTCCAGCAACTCGGTCTGTTGGTGGCATTAATGCCGGATGTGGCTCGCCTGCGCCGCACGCTCATTACTGACTAGCTTTCACTACTTCTGAAGTCCGGGTGTGATAAAAGCGTGCGCTGGAACCATGCATTCAGCTCCGCCCGGGTTGCCTGCGGCAGCGCAGCCGCATGGCGGCCCGTAATAGCCCCTTGCAGCGCCAGTAATGTCTGAAATCCCACGTGCTGGTTGATCGCTTTCAGCTTCAGCCAGCACTGCTTGGCCCCTATCTGGTAGAGATGATTGACGCTCATTACGCCCGCCTCAAAGAGCATCATCTCCATGCGTACACTGAGATTAGGCAAATCTTTCAGCCGCGGAGACGCTTGCCTGTCCTGCAACTCCAGCTGCGCCGTCTCTAATGAGGCAGCAGAGAGCGCCAGCAGATGGTCCGAATCGCGCCATAAGGCCTCATCAACCCGAAAGTAATTGAGGCTGACCAGTTTTCCCCGCTTGCGAAAAATCAACGGTTGCAGCGGGCGATCGGTAATGTATTCGCGCAGCGGTTCACTGGCCCGCAGATAGAGTTCGTCTTGATTAATTAAGGCAAAAACCACACTTTCGACAGCCAGAGCATACCCCCCAAACTGGGTGCGGGACTCTATTGGTCCCAATGGGGCCAGGCGCGCTCTGGAGCGCTCTACGACCGGATTCACCTTTTTCATTGCACCACCTCCATGTCAGAAATACTTCTTAAATTGCCTTGGGTATCAGGCAATTAGAAGATAGAAAAAAGTGTCAGCCGGTTCAATGAATAAATAACGCTTCAACTAATCTTGTCGCGTTTTTGCGAGGCGTTTTCAGAAATTTGGGTTGATCTTTATCCAGGATGACAGTACTGTATATTCATACAGTCAACTGCTGGTGATTAACTTATGCGAACACAACATCCTGATAATGCACGCTATGCTCATCATTACGCGTCCTCTTCCGTTCCGGCCTCTCAGGGCGGTGGAATTACTGAGTTACGCTGCAGCGAGCAGCCCGGTATGATGCAGATGCTGCTGTTGCCATTATTACAGCAGCTGAGTCAGCAATCACGCTGGCAGTTGTGGTTAACACCGGCACATAAACTGAATCGCACCTGGATGCAGGAGTCGGGATTACCGCTGGATAAAAGTATGCATATCGCCGATTCTGAACGTCTGAATGCGGTGGAAGCGATGGTCAAGGCATTACGTACAGGAAATTACAGTGTCGTTCTGGCATGGATTCCTTATGACCTTGGCGAAGATGAGCGCCGTCAACTTGAAAATGCGGCGGCAGAGGGTGACGCGCTGGGTTTGATTTTGCGGGCAAGCGGGACATCGGAAGCGCCTCTCAGACCGCAAAGTGCGATAAAAATTCAGTCGGATTTGTTTCATTAAGTAAAAATCAGAAGTTTCCCAAGCTATTTTTCTTATCTGTCGTCGCTAAACCACTGATTCTGTTAGTTCGAGCTGTGACAATGGTTTAGCAGGTTTTTAAGGCTTTTTGCCGCGACAATACTACCAGGCTAATTGTTAGAAATTGTGTATAAATCGCTGTTTTTTTACAGAAGCGCCTCACATCATACTTGTAAGTTTCCAATCTCGTTGTAGACTTTATCTCGCCAGGGTGCTCAATAACCTCCGTTTTTTGCGGTAGAGTCATAAGCGAGCGTTTTGACCCGGCGAAGGATTTAAACCAAGAGCAACCTTTTTGCTCATTGCCTATTTGGATGATAACGAGGCGCAAAATGAAAAAGACAGCTATCGCAATTGCAGTGGCACTGGCTGGCTTCGCTACCGTAGCGCAGGCCGCTCCGAAAGATGACACCTGGTACACCGGTGCTAAACTGGGCTGGTCTCAGTATCACGACACTGGTTACTACGGTAACGGTTACGAAAACAATGACGGTCCAACTCATGAAAGCCAGCTGGGTGCAGGTGCATTCGTTGGTTACCAGGCAAATCCATACCTGGGCTTCGAGCTGGGCTATGACTGGCTGGGTCGCATGCCTAACAAAGGCAACGTGACTAACGGCGCATTCAAAGCACAGGGCGTTCAGCTGGCTGCTAAACTGAGCTACCCAATCTATGACGATCTGGACGTGTATACTCGTCTGGGCGGCATGGTATGGCGTGCAGATTCAACGCAGACTAACCCAACTACTGGCCGCATCAGCGACCACGACACCGGCGTATCTCCGCTGGCTGCTGTTGGTGTTGAATATGCGCTGACCAAAAACTGGGCTACCCGTCTGGACTACCAGTGGGTTAACAACATCGGTGATGCACAGACCGTTGGTACGCGTCCAGACAACGGCATGCTGAGCGTAGGCGTTTCATACCGCTTCGGTCAGGATGACGTCGCTGCTCCGGCGCCAGCTCCGGCTCCAGCACCAGCTCCAGTTGTTGAAACCAAGCGTTTCACTCTGAAGTCTGACGTTCTGTTCACCTTCAACAAATCTACCCTGAAGCCAGAAGGCCAGCAGGCTCTGGATCAGCTGTACAGCCAGCTGAGCTCAATGGATCCTAAAGATGGTTCCGTTGTCGTACTGGGCTTCACCGATCGCATCGGTTCAGAGCAGTACAACCAGAAACTGTCTGAGAAACGTGCTCAGTCAGTCGTAGATTACCTGGTATCTAAAGGTATTCCTTCTAACAAGATCTCTGCACGTGGCATGGGTGAATCTAACCCAGTTACCGGCAACACCTGTGACAGCGTGAAAGGCCGTAATGCCCTGATCGACTGCCTGGCGCCGGACCGTCGTGTAGAAATCGACGTTAAAGGCATCAAAGACGTTGTAACTCAGCCACAGGCTTAAGTTTACACGTCATAAAAAACCCCGCCTTAGCGGGGTTTTTTTGTGCCGGTAATCAATCGGTCTTTAGCGCCTATACTCTGAATTCCCTGCCCGCTTACTCGCTCTCTGAACCCGATTTACCCAGAATCGCCTGCAAATCCTGCTTCAGACTCGACATCTGAGTGGCATATTTCTCTTTGCGTTCCGCATCTTCTATCAGCTGAACAATCGTTTCAGAAAGCGTGCAGCCACGCCGCTGAGCGAGGCCTGCCAGCCGCTGCCAGACCAGATACTCCAGGTCTATCGATTTTTTTCGGGTATGCTGATGTTCAGCGTTGAAATGGCGTTTGCGCCTGGCACGGATGGTCTGCTTCAGCCGGTTATCAAGATCAGAATGAATATGTTCTGCAATCCACTCGTTCACCGTCACCGGATTATTTTCCATCGCCAGCAGTTTATCCACTGCCGCCTGTGCCGCGCTTAACTCAAGGTGACGCGTGATCAGTTCACCTTCCCGATGTTTTTTCACCAGGTATTTCCACTTCCATCCACATTCAAGATTTTCGAGTTGCTGGTATTTCATCGGAATCTCATCGTGATCACGTAACGGGCTAAGAATAACAGCTTTTTTCCCGGATGCAGCAACGAAAAACATGCTGCCATCATCACATCTTCAACAGGAAGTCTGCAGTGCTTAACAAGGGTGAATCCTGTATAATCTCGCTTTTCTTAAAACAGATAAATGCGATTATTTTGACCAGCACTCAACTTACGTGGCAGACCTTACAGCCGGATAGCGCGCAATACCAATCCGTTTTCTCCCGAATTGCTGATGAAGAAACTGATGCTCTGGCAACGGTACAGCCCCGGTTGCTGAATGCGCTGGCGCATTTACATCACCAGTCGCAGGGATTCCCGTTACTGCTGGTTAGAAGCCAGGAGAATCGCGATTATCTGACATTCATCGTTCAGGCCGCGCAGCGGGTCATGGCTGACAGTACCACTCTGTCCGGCGGTGATTACCATATCATGGCTGACAACGTCACGCTTCAGCCCCCATCCGATCCGCAACGCCCATTCACCAGTCAGGGTGGTATTCACTTTGCTGAGTGGATTGAGATGGAGCAGTTGTTTGGCTGCGTGCGGCAGTATAAAGATCGCATCCAGCTTGAGCCAGGGCTGATCCATCGCGCCAATGGCGGCACGCTGGTACTGTCACTGCGTAGCCTGCTGACGCAGCCAATTCTATGGCTGCGCCTGAAAAAGTGTATTGAGCAAGGCTATGTTGAGTGGACCTCTCAGGATGAACGCCGCCCGCTACCTGTCTCGATTCCTTCATTACCGCTCAGTCTTAACCTGGTCCTGTGCGGCGACCGCGAAGCGCTTGCGGATTTTCAGGAGCTCGACCCTGAAGCGCATGAAATGGCCATCTATACTGAATTTGAAGAGAACATTCAGGTTCTTGATGAAGATGACATGCTGGCCTGGTGTCGCTGGAGTACTGAACTGGCGCAACAGGCGGGCCTGCCCGTGCCGGAAGCGGACTTCTGGCCAGAGCTGATCAAAGAAGGTGTCCGTTACAGCGGCGATCAGGATACGCTACCCCTCTGCCCGCGCTGGCTGCAGCGTCAGATGCGCGAGTCGGCTCTGATGGGCGACGTACTCAATGCTGAAGCATTGCGTGATGCGCTTGAAGCGCGCTTGTGGCGCGAGAATTATCTCAATGAACGGATGCGTGATGAGATTCTGCTGCGACAGATTCTGATTGAAACCGAAGGCGAAGTAGTCGGTCAGATTAACGGCCTGTCGGTGGTGGAATATCCTGGTCATCCCCGTGCCTGGGGCGACCCCTCTCGTATTACCTGCGTGGTTCATCCCGGCGATGGCGAGTTCATGGATATTGAGCGTAAGGCGGAGCTGGGCGGTAACATTCATGCTAAAGGCATGATGATCATGCAGGCATTTTTGATTGCCGAGCTGGAGCTCGATCAGCAACTGCCCTTCTCAGCCTCAATGGTCTTTGAGCAATCCTATTCCGAGGTGGACGGTGACAGCGCTTCGCTGGCTGAACTCTGTGCCTTAATCAGCGCATTGGCGAATCAGCCGATCAATCAGCAAATCGCCGTGACTGGTTCAGTCGATCAGTTTGGCAACGTACAACCGGTAGGCGGACTGAATGAGAAGATCGAAGGCTTCTTTGATATCTGTCATCAGCGTGAACTAACGGGTCAGCAGGGTGTGATTATTCCTGCCTGCAACGTTCGTCATCTCAGTCTTAACCAGGCCGTTGTGACAGCGGTTGAACAGGGTCGCTTCCACATCTGGGCGATCGACCGTGCTGATGAAGCGCTGCCGCTCCTGACCGGTAAAATCTGGAGTACTGAAGATGGTCAGGGTGACTGCCTGCTGAACACCATCCAGGAACGCATTAGCCTGTTTAACCAGCCGGACGTGCCGCAACGTCCCTGGGCGCTCCGCTGGCTTAACTGGTTCAACCACCGTTAATCCGATTTGCTCAGCGTACAACTGTTCGCTAATATTCGTGATTCACTAAAACAAGGCTTATTGAAAACATGGTAGATAAACGCGAATCCTATACCAAAGAAGATCTGATTCTGTCAGGTCGTGGTGAACTGTTTGGCGAAAATGGTCCGCCGCTTCCATCTGGCAACATGCTGATGATGGACCGCGTGGTCAAAATGACCGAAGACGGCGGCAAATATGACAAAGGCTTTGTTGAAGCGGAGCTGGATATCAATCCTGATCTCTGGTTCTTCGGCTGTCACTTTATTGGCGATCCGGTGATGCCGGGCTGTCTGGGCCTGGATGCCATGTGGCAGCTGGTCGGTTTCTATCTGGGCTGGCTGGGCGGCGAAGGTAAAGGTCGTGCGCTGGGCGTGGGTGAAGTGAAATTCACCGGACAGGTCCTGCCTGAAGCGAAGAAAGTCACCTACCGCATTCACTTCAAACGTGTGATTAACCGTAAACTGGTGATGGGCGTGGCAGATGGTGAAGTGCTGGTTGACGGCAACCTTATTTATACCGCCAGCGATCTGAAAGTCGGCCTGTTTAAAGATACTGCCGCTTTTTAAGCGTTTCCCCTGGAAACAAAAACCTCCGCGCATGGCGGAGGTTATATTCCCTTTTCAGTGACATCCGGTTATGCAGCTACCGACCTGTCCTCCATGGCTTGTCGCCAACCTCCCAACCAGTGAGACTTAGCGTCAATCAACTGATACGGACACATCTCTTTTGAGCGTCCAGTAATGCCTGCCTGATAACCACGTGAATGGGCGCGTTCGAGGCGGTCTCGTTTCTGTCTCTTCATACTCCGTGTCCCTCATGTAAGGTCTGTGGAATCTGGTGGAAAGAAAAAGTGGTGAATTAATGTTCAACCACCCTAATGTTCTACCTCCTGCGCACCCAAAGATCAATGCCCAATCTTCATGCCAGTGTCATAAATGTGACCTTAATCGGTAAAATTAAGGACGTTTTGTGATGCATACGCCAACACTATCTTTCTGAATAAGCTAATAAAAAAGCCCCTGAATGACGCCGATAAAACACGACAATCGTTCAGGGGCTTAGCTTATTTATTCACATTAATCTTAATTTAACGCAACCACATTATTAGCAATCGTCTGTGCGGTCTGCTGCCAACCCGCCGCCAGCGTTCTGACCATCGCATCGTAGCCATCTTCAGTCTGCGGCAGCACGAGGTTAAATGCCTGTTTGGTCACACGGCCCTGATGTTCCAGCGTCCATTCGCCACTGACAATCGCTTTGCCATCGTAGCGTCCCTGGAAGCCTGTAATGGTTACATTCAGCGTGTCGTGCTGGGCGCCTAACGGTGACCCGGCTACCAGCCGGCCTGGCAGCGCCTTGCTCAGGTTAGTGATCAATGTCTGCTGCAACTGCTGATCAAGCGGGCTGGCCCAGAGATTATTCGCGGCGATAACATATTTGACATCGCTGGTCTGATAAACCAGTCCGTTGCCTGCCAGATAATCCGGCACCGTCACCTGCTGCACCCATAACATCGGTTGCGCTTCATTCAGCTGGCTGCTGCTGACCTTCATGGAAGCCGCCCCGGATGGCAGCTGATACCAGGTATTGTCAACGCTGCTGCTGCACGCACTCAACACCAGCGCGGCACAAAGTATCAATCCTTTTTTCACTGTTTCGCCCTCTTCGGCTGGGGATCCTGTCCCGGTTTCGCCTCAAATACCAGCGCATTGCTCTTGGTGTTAAGCGTTCTTAACACCGGCTGGAGTTCACGCAGAACCTGATCCAGCCGCTGCATATCGCCGACCAGCTTGCTGTAGGCAGGCGAACCTGGCTGCAGGCCTTTCATGCTGCGGTTAAGCTCGCGTAACGTCTGCTGCAAATCTTCTGGCAGCGTTTTCATGGCCGGACTGCCGGTGACTTTATTGATGTTGTCGATGGTGCGCTGCAGATCACGCATCGTTTTCTGGCTCTCTTTGAGCGTACCTGTCGCTTCATTGACCATACCGTTCAGTGGCAGACTATTGATCTTATCCAGCGCCGCCATCAGCTTCTGCTGAATCTGGCTCAGGCCGCCGCTGACCGTTGGGATGACTTCATAACCAGAAACTTTCTGCGGGCCTTTATAAGGCGGTGCATTGTCATAGAAGTCGAGATCGACATAGAGCGCACCCGACAGCAGGCTACCGGTTTTCAGCGTCGCACGCAGGCCACGTTTTTTACCATCCTGCAGATGCTGCTCCAGATCGAAGTTCTCACCCAATCGGCTGACAAAACGATCCGGCTCAATGCGGATCAGCACCGGCACCCGGTAATCGTTATTCAGTGCCTGGACCAGGCCCGCTTTCATCAGTGGCGCTTCGGAGACAGTACCCAGACGAATGCCACGGAACTCAACCGGCGCGCCCGCCTGCAGCCCACGAATCGAGTCAGAGAAGAACATCACGTAGTCGATATGATTGGTGTAGAGCGAGTCCTGAATACTGCGCTGATCGTCAAACAGATGGTAGTCAGACTTGTTCTGCGCGGGCTCGCCCAGCGCCCAGCCATCCGGCACGTCAAAACTGACACCGCCGCTGAAGAGCGTGGTGAGCGATCCCATTTCCACCCGCATTCCTGAGGCGGACATATCCACGGCAATGCCGCTGTCCTTCCAGAAGCGGACATTGGTGGTAATCAGGCGATCGTAGGGTGCAGCGACAAACAGCTGATAGGTCATCATACGTTTGTCAGTATCAAAAACGCTGGTCTCAACCGTACCGACACGGTAGCCACGGAACAGCACCGGATCACCCGGATTAAGCTGGCCTGCCTTTTTGCTGTCCAGCACGATACGAATACCTTTGGCATCCGGTGGCGCTAACGGCGGCGCATCCAGCAGCTTAAATTGCTCGGGTGGCTGTTTTTTGGTGCCGGGCTGCAGTTCGATATAAGCACCTGACAGCAGCGTGCCAAGCCCGCTGATCCCTTCACGCCCCACCTGCGGTTTCACTACCCAGAAAACACTGTCGCTGTGGAGCAGCTTTTCCATGCCCGCATTCAGACGCGCTTTGATTTCCACATGGTGAAGATCGTCGCTTAATACCGCGCTCTCCACCACGCCGACATCGACGCTGCGACTTTTAATCGTGGTTTTACCGGCAACAATGCCTTCGGCATTTTCGGTGATTAAGGTGACTTCCGGCCCCTGATGGCTGAAGTGATAAAAGAGGATCCAGCCACCGATTAACAGCGTAACGATGGGGACAATCCAGACCGGCGACCAGCGCTTAATCTGTTCCACCTTTGCATGGCCGTGGTTAGTTTCCGTCAAGGCGCGACTCCTTCATATTGTTTTCGCGTACACGATCCCAGGTTAATCGCGGGTCAAAGGTCATGGCAGCGATCATGGTAATAATCACCACCATCGCAAACAATACTGCCCCCCACGCGGGATAAACATTCATTAATTGCCCCATACGCACCAGCGCAGAGAGCACGGCAATCACAAACACGTCGATCATTGACCAGCGGCCAACAAACTCGACCACTTCATAAATTTTATGCATCTTATGACTGTCACGCCGCCCGCGTCCGCTGGCATCCCAGCAGAGCCAGCCGATGGCCAGCATCTTCAGCGTCGGCACCATGATACTGGCGATAAAGATTACCAGCGCCACCGGATAGGAACCATCGCCCCACAGCACAATGACCCCTGCCATGATATTGGAGGGATAAGCCGTACCGAGGGTTTCCGTCACCATGATCGGCAACAGATTGGCCGGGATGTAAATCAGTATTGAGGTGAACAGTAGCGCCAGCGTCCATTGCAGGCTGTGCTTACGCCGCGCCTGTGCGGTAACGCCACAGCGTGGACAGGTGTGCTCAGCTTCCGGCAGAATGGCGGTACAGCAGGGACAGGAGCGCAGGCCCTGCTCTAAACCACTGATGCCCACTTCGGGTGAATGAGGGATCGCAGGTCGCGGGGAAAGACTGTCCCACAAGCCCCGCCGGTCAACGCACTGAAAGGCCCGCAACTGTAACAGGCAGAACATCACCCACGGCCAGAAGCTGGTTTCCAGTCCGATATCCCCATAGGCCATCAGTTTGACAAAGCTGACCAGTACACCCGCCATAAAGATTTCGGCCATGCCCCAGTTACGCAGCTGAAACAGAATACGCGCCAGACCAGTTTTGAGACGGACGGGCAGAGGGACCGGATTGACCAGCAGAATAATGGTGATCATGCAAAAGGCCGGAACCGCCTGCACAAACAGCAGAAACAGTGTCGCCAGGCTGCTGTAATCTTCCGCCACCATCACTTGTGGGATCTGCGACAGCGTAATCTGGCTGGTCAGCCCCGCCACTTTCATGGAGACAAAAGGAAACAGATTCGCCAGCAGCAGCATAAAGAGTGCCGCCAGCGCATAGCCCGTTGGCCGTTTACGGGGTTCGTGCCAGTTGGCCGTCAGAGAGGTATCGCAGCGCGGGCATGACGCACGGCTGCCAACGGGAATGTCCGGCAGCTTAATCATTAAATCGCATTGTGGACAGAGCATCCACGCGTTACTTTTCACTGCTAAACACATCCGTTAGCCCTGCCCTACGCGCCGTTTTTCAGTGACTCTAGCTCTTCCCAGCGCGCAAAAGCAGTTTCCAGCTCCTGCTCAGCCTGAGCGAGATTATCCAGCACCGGTTGCGTCTGATCGTGTGCCTGACTGAAGAAGTCCGGGTGACTCATCTTCGCCTGCAGTTCACCGATGCGCGCTTCCAGCTGCTCCAGTTTTTGCGGCAGCTGTTCCAGCTCACGCGCCAGATTGTAGCTGAGCTTATTCACGCTACGCTTCGCTTCACTCTTTTCGGCGGCTGGCTTAGCGGTATTCGCTGTCGCTTTTGCCGGTGAAGCAGACCTGTGCTGCCGGTAAGCGGCACGCTGCTGCTGTGCATCGTGATAACCGCCCACAAAGGTACCGATTTCGCCGTTGCCTTCAAAAATCCAGCACTCGGTGACCGTATTGTCGACGAACTGACGATCGTGACTCACCAGTAAGACGGTGCCCTGATAACCATCAATCAGCTCTTCCAGCAGCTCCAGCGTTTCGACGTCGAGGTCGTTGGTCGGTTCATCCAGAATCATCAGGTTGCTGGGACGCAGGAACAGGCGCGCCAGCAGCAGACGGTTACGTTCACCCCCTGAGAGTGCACGCACCGGCGTCATGGCACGTTTTGGATGGAACAGGAAGTCCTGCAGATAGCCCAGCACGTGGCGCGGTTTGCCGTTAACCAGCACTTCCTGCTTGCCTTCGGCCAGGTTGTCCATCACGGTGCGATCCGGATCCAGTTCAGCGCGATGCTGGTCGAAGTAGGCCACTTCCAGCTTGGTGCCGGAATGGACGCGGCCATGATCGGCTTTCAGCTGCTGCAGCATCAGACGCAGTAAGGTCGTTTTACCGCAGCCGTTCGGCCCGATCAGCGCAATTTTATCGCCACGCTGAACCTGGGTAGAGAAATCTTTCACCAGCGTTTTGCCGCCCACTGCGTAGTCGACATTTTCCAGCTCAAATACAATCTTGCCGGAACGGGAGGCTTCACCGACCTGCATGTTGGCTTTGCCCATCACTTCGCGACGTTCTGAATGTTCGCGACGCAGCGCTTTCAGCGCACGTACACGGCCTTCGTTACGTGTACGACGGGCTTTGATGCCCTGACGGATCCACACCTCTTCCTGCGCCAGCTTGCGGTCAAATTCCGCGTTCTGCATCTCTTCAACGCGCAGCGCCTCCTCTTTGCCTTCCAGATAGAGATCGTAGTTGCCCGGCCAGGAGACCAGCTTGCCACGGTCAAGATCGACAATGCGCGTCGCCATGTTGCGGATAAACGAACGGTCATGCGAGATAAAGACGATGCTGCCGCTGAAGTTCTTCAGGAAGGTTTCCAGCCAGTCGATGGTTTCGATATCAAGGTGGTTGGTTGGCTCATCCAGCATCAGGACGCGCGGGTTACTCACCAGCGCACGACCCAGCGCGGCTTTACGCAGCCAGCCGCCAGAGAGCGACGACAACTCGGTATCGGGCTGCAGACCAATCTGTTCCAGTACGTCATGGATGCGGCTCTCCAGCTGCCACAAATTCTGATGGTCGAGAATGCTCTGCAGTCGTGCCATCTCGTTGAGGTTTTTATCGCTGGGATCTTCCATCACCACATGGGAAATGGCGTGATAGGCTTTGAGATGCTCAGCCTGCTCTTCAACGCCCTCAGCTACGAAGTCGTAGACCGAACCGGTAATATTGCGCGGCGGATCCTGTTGCAGACGCGCCACCACCAGATCGGTTTCATAAATAATGCGGCCATCATCCAGTGGCTGTTCGCCATTGATGATTTTCATCAGCGTGGATTTACCCGCACCGTTACGGCCCACCAGACAGACGCGTTCGTTCTCTTCGATGTGCAGCTCGGTATTGTCTAACAGCGGCGCATCGCTGAAGGAGAGATAAGCGCCGTGGATACTGATTAATGACATGTAATCTTATTCCTTACCGGCATGAGTGATCAGCCAGCAGTTGTGAATCTGACGGTTACGCGCGAAGTCCTGCGACTGCGTTTTCTGGGTAATATCCTGCGCCTGCAGGCCCAGTGCTTTCAGACCATCCATGTCCATTTTGAAACCACGTTTGTTATTGGAGAACATGATGGTGCCACCGCGACGCAGCAGGCGTTTCAGGTTACGCATCAGCATCATATGATCGCGCTGAACGTCGAAGCTCTCTTCCATACGTTTTGAGTTAGAGAAGGTTGGCGGATCGATAAAGATCAGGTCAAAATTCTCGTCACTCTCATTCAGCCAGCTCAGGCAATCTGCCTGCATCAGGCGGTGCTGACGTCCGGTTAGTCCGTTAAGACGCAGGTTGCGCTCCGCCCACTCCAGATAGGTACGCGACATATCTACCGTGGTAGTTGAACGCGCCCCACCCAGCCCGGCATGCACACTGGCGGTGCCGGTGTAGGCAAACAGGTTCAGGAAATCTTTACCCTGACTCATCTGGCCGAGCATTTTACGGGCAATGCGGTGATCGAGGAACAGGCCGGTATCGAGATAGTCGGTCAGGTTCACCCAGAAACGCGCATTAAACTCTTTAACTTCGAAATAGTCGCCTTTCTCGCTGAGCTTCTGATACTGCGCTTTACCTTTCTGGCGCTCACGCGTTTTCATAATCAGACGGTCAGCAGGCAGCTGCAGTACGCTCAGTGTCGCGCTGATGACATCGAACAGGCGCTGACGCGCTTTATTCGGATCGATGGTTTTCGGTGGCGCGTATTCCTGAATAATGACCCAGTCGCCATAGCGATCGACAGCAACGTTGTAGTCTGGCAGATCGGCATCATAAATGCGGTAGCATTCAATGCCTTCCTGACGTGCCCACTTCTCCAGCTTCTTCACATTTTTACGCAGACGGTTTGCGTAATCTTCCGCAATCTGCCCGGCGCTTTCATGGCTGTTAACCGCCAGCTGATAGTTTTTCTGCACGCAATCCAGCGGGCCGTTCTTCGCTTTGAACTGGCGATCGGCTCGCAGTTGCAGGCAGCTCAGCAGTTCAGGCGAGGCGCTGAACAGCGACAGGTTCCAGCCGCCAAAATGCTGCTTCATCAGACGTCCGAGCTGGCTGTGCAGCGCAATCAGCGCCGGTTCGCTCTCCAGACGTTCACCGTACGGCGGGTTACTCAGCACCGTACCGTGAACCGCCGGTTCGAGCGGATTGGTCAGTTGCAGCAGGTCCTGCTGCGCAAATGTAAAGAGTTCAAAGACGCCAGCACGACGGGCATTCGCCTGCGCCCACTCCAGCACCCGGCCATTGTTATCGTAGCCAAAGAAGCGCGCCTGAGTCGCGGCTGTGCCCGCGCGGGCACGGTTCTGCGCCTCGGTTTTCACGTCCTGCCACAGCGCAGCATCAAACTTGTTCCAGGCAGTGAAGCCCCAGTGCTTACGTAGCAGGCCCGGAGCCCGATCGCTGGCGATCAGCGCCGCTTCAATCAGCAGCGTACCCGAACCGCACATCGGATCGATCAGCGGCGTGGTCGGCTCCCAGCCTGAACGCAGCACGATAGCCGCCGCCAGCGTCTCTTTTAACGGTGCCTGACCGGTCTGCTGGCGATAACCGCGCTGATGCAGCGAGGTGCCGCTGAGATCCAGCGCAATGCTGGCGCGGTCGTCATTCAGCCAGACGTTGACACGAATATCCGCCTGCTCACGATCGACATCAGGCCGCTCGAGATTCTGACGGGTAAAGCTGTCTACGATGGCATCTTTAACTTTTAGCGCACCGAACTGGCTGTTACGAATCGCGTCGTTGGTGCCGCTGAAATGCACAACAAAGGTTTTGTCGCTGCCGAACATCGACGGCCAGTCCACGCTCTGTACACCCAGATAGAGATCGAGATCGCTGTAGACGCCGAACTCTCCCAGCGGCAACAGGATGCGTGATGCTAAACGACTCCACATCAGGCTTTGGTACATGGCGCGATCGTCGGCTTCGTAGTGAACGCCTCCCTGCACCACTTGCAAATCCTGCGCACCCAGCGCGTCCAGCTCACTTTTTAACAGCTCTTCGAGCCCACGCGCCGTGCTGGCAAACAGAGAATTCATATTGTCACTTTTTAACTCTTGAGAAAATTGTCGCGCATTATAGCGAATCGGAGACCTATGTCATAAAGTTAGCTTCTTTTGTGTCGCGCGTCGGGTTCAAGGAGAACACCATGATCACGCTTTCCCGCTTATTTATTCATCCTGTGAAGTCAATGCGGGGATTAGCGTTGTCACATGCGCTGGTCACTGACAGCGGGCTGGCGTTTGATCGTCTGTTTATGGTGACCGAACCTGATGGCACCTTTATTACTGCACGCCAGCACCCGGAGATGGTGCGCTTTACACCGGCGCTCCTGCCGGATGGCCTGCTGCTGGCTGCGCCGGATGGCAGCCAGACCCTGATCCGCTTCAGCGATTTTAGTGAGCAGGGTCATCCCACCGAAGTCTGGGGCAACCACTTCACTGCGCGCATTGCGCCCGAAGCAGTTAATCAGTGGCTGAGCCAGTTCTTCCCGCGTGACGTTCAACTGCGCTGGGTCGGGCCGCAACCGACTCGCCGGGTCAAAAAGTTTGATCATATTCCGCTGAGCTTTGCCGATGGCTTTCCGTTTTTGCTGATCAACAATGCTTCGCTGCACGATCTGCAACAGCGCTGCCCGGCCAGCGTGCGTGCCGAACAGTTTCGCCCGAATCTGATCGTCAGCGGTGCGGCCGCCTGGGATGAGGATAGCTGGGCAGAGATTCAGATTGGCGACGTCATCTTTGAGGCTCCCAAGCCCTGCAGTCGCTGTGTACTTACTACGGTCAGCACCGAGACCGGACTTAAGCATCCCACCGGTCATCCGCTGGCGACACTGCAGACTTTCCGCACCGCTCAGGATGGCAGTGGCGACATCGATTTCGGTCTGAACTTAGTGGCGCGGAACAGTGGTGTGGTGCGTACGGGTGATGAAATGATCGTCCTGAAACGTCATGCGCCCCGCATCTATGGTGCCGGCGAAGTGGTCGAAACGCTGAAACCACAGCAGCAGACGCCGGATGCCGTGACCATCACGTTTCAGGGTCAGACCTTCACCGGGGATAATCAGCAGGTATTACTGGATCAGCTGGAGATGCAGGGCTTTCGCATCCCTTACTCCTGTCGGGCAGGTCTGTGTGGTAGCTGCAAGCTGAGTCTGGTAGCCGGTGAAGTAAAAGCGCTTAAACAGAGTGCCCTGCGTCAGGACGGCACCCTCTTAAGCTGCAGCTGTATTCCGGCAGGTGATATAGAAGTGAAGTAATCAGACAGCGCGGGCGTAGTGCGCGACATCCTGGTACCAGGGTTGCAGCCGGTCGTTCATGACCTTGATGGCATCGCCGAGCACCATATTTTTACCGGCCAGGGTTAATCCAGGCTGCGCCAGCAGGCAGAGCGCCGCATTATCACCACTCTCAACCACCAGCAGACGTGCCTGTGTGCCCTCTTCTGCCAGCGTAACCTGCACCATTTCACCGGGACGGGGCTGCATTGCAGGGGCATAAGCGGCGAAATGCCAGCTTTTTGGCATCAGTGGTTTGAGGAAACGCGCGGCGACCAGCGCATTCAGCACCAGTTCAGCGCAATGGCTGCCACTGAGTTTGCACTGACGACAGGTCTCTTCAAAGGTGTAATACAGAGCGGCGTCATCGACACAGAAACCCGACTCAGAGAACGCATCCGGCGTGAGCATTTTGCGGGAAAAGCGGGAACGAAAAAGCATCCCGTCAGCCAGGTCGAGCATCATTCGGTCGTGGCTGCTATCAAAATACCAGCGCCAGTTATCATCGGGTTTAATTTTCATCGTGTGCCCTGTATTTACCGCTGCGCCAAAAATCGCGCAGAATTCAGCGAAAAAAGAAACATAAGGAAAAGCTGAAAAAGCGTGCAACAGGACAAAATATAAACGAGCCGAGGGGATAAATAAACCCCCCGGCCAATCATTGTGAGAATTGTCTTAGAGATGCGTAACGATATCTTTAATTAATCCTGGCCCCTGATAAATAAAGCCTGAATAAATCTGAACCAGCGTTGCGCCAGCGGCGATTTTTTCACGCGCACCGGTCAGAGAATCAATGCCGCCAACGCCGATAATGGGAAGACGCCCCTGCAGCTCCTGAGAGAGGCGCTGGATCACTGCCGTACTGCGCGACTGCACTGGCCGTCCACTTAATCCACCTGCTTCTTCAGCATGCTTAAGACCGCTTACCAGCGAACGATCGAGCGTGGTATTGCTGGCAATGACGCCATCAATCTGATGACGAATCAAACTGTCCGCGACCTGAATTAACTCCTCTTCAGAGAGATCGGGCGCAATTTTTACGGCCAGCGGAACATATTTCAGATGGCGCTTTTCAAGCTCTTTTTGTTTCTGTTTAATGGAAGAGAGCAAATCATCCAGCGCCTCACCATATTGCAGTGAACGCAAACCTGGCGTGTTAGGCGAGGAAATATTGATGGCGATATAACCGGCATGGGCATAGACCTTTTCCATGCAGATCAGATAATCCTCTTTGCCCTGCTCAACCGGCGTATCTTTATTTTTACCGATATTGATCCCAAGCACGCCGTTAAAACGCGCTTTTTTCACATTCTCAACCAGGTGGTCAACGCCCAGATTATTAAATCCCATCCGGTTGATAATGCCGCCCGCTTCCACCAGACGAAACATCCGCGGCTTATCATTACCTGCCTGGGCGCGCGGCGTGACGGTGCCGACTTCAACAAAACCAAAGCCCATCGCCGCAAACGCATCAATGCACTCGGCATTCTTATCCAGACCCGCAGCCAGGCCCAGGGCATTCTTAAAGGTCAGTCCCATGCAGGTGACCGGACGCGACGGCAGATTCTGGCGATAAAACAGCTCCAGCGGCGTGCCGTTCATAAAACGCAGTTGCTTAAAGGTGAGTTCGTGCGCGCGTTCGGGGTCGAGTTTAAACAGCGCCGGTCGGACGATAGGATAAAACATGCACTCTCCTGAAGGACGGAAGCAATCGTGAAAGTCGGTGCACGGGAAAATGTGCGCCAGAATGGTAAAGTGCTCTGGCGCAAAAGTAAATCGAAGGGCGGGGATGCAGAAAACTATATGAAAATGCTTTGATCTTAAACGGCGGAATCGTTTACGGGCTGGTTTTTCACTTCGGAAGGAAACAGATACTCCCGCAGGATGCCGTGACGCTGCATGATGCCAAAGATACCGAGACAGACAAACGCTTCAGCCCCTACCATCGACCACGCAGCACCGATAGCACCAAATTTCCACGCCAGGAAACAGCATAGCGGCACGTTTATCACGCCAGCGGCCATCATGACCCACATACGCTGACGCGCCAGACCGTGCGGGATGAGAATCTGTAATCCAGCCGGATAGGCAATGTTGCCGAACAGGAAGCAGAGCACGAAGACGCGCAGCACATCCGCCGACGGAATAAAGTCTTTACCCAGTAAAATAGAGACCACCAGGTCAGCAAAGAACCAGGTAAAGATCACAATCGACAGACTCAGTGAGAATGACAGCAGCAGGCTTTTGCGCGTTGCCGCAATGGCGGCACGTTTATCCCGACCAAACAGATGGCTGACACGCGGGAAGAAAGCACTGCCGATCTGCTCGGGTACGGAGTTAGCCGCTTTACGCAGACGATCCGCACCGTTGTAGATCCCGACCATATAAGTAGAGGTAAAGGAGGCCAGGATCACCACGTTGACGCTGTTAAACAGATTGGCACCCGCGATAGCAATAAACACATCCATGCTGTCGGTGATGCGCTGTTTGATTTCGCGCGGCTCAAAGCGGTAACGGCCAATGACCTTCATCTCCAGCACAAACTTCAGCGTAATCGCTGCACTGATGATGGAGACAGTGCCAGGGATCAGCGCCGCCAGCCAGGTATCCTGCGGGGATTTCACCAGCAAAAAGGTCAGTGGAATGGCACAGAAGTTACCGAAGGTGGCGATCATCGCCGTTTTACCCAGTTTCTCAAACCCCTGCATCAGCCAGCCGAATGAAAACAGCGAGCCTATCAGCGTGGTGCAGTTCGCCAGAATGATAAAAAACAGCGGATGCCAGGCGGGATTAAACCAGGTCGCCGTCAGTAACGTGCCACTGGTCACCACCAGCAGCATCAGCTTGGCGTTAAACGTTGACCAGAAAAGCTGACTGACGCGTTCCTTATCATCACGATGATGAGCAATGTCTTTAGTAGTAAAGACGTTGAATCCCCAGTCAGAGATGGTACTGCAATAGAGCACGCAGGCGATGGCCAGCGCCAGCGTCCCCATCTGCTCTACACCCAGAACGCGGGCAAGATAGGGCAGCGTGGCCAGCGGAAACAAAAATGATGCGCCGCGGTAGGCCAGCAGCGAGAAAATATTAATAACCAGACTTTTATCGAGTACTTTTGCCATGACGCAACAACCTTATACACATTGCATGTCTCACCTTCTCATTTCGCAAAGGCATAAACAATATCGCTTCACATTTTTCAGAATCAGGCTGCTTTTCAGAATCAGGCGGCGTTTTTCAGCTCTTTTTTGACCTTGTAATGCTGAAGTGCAATAAACAGTTCAGGCCGATTGAACAATAGCCACTCTTTAACGTTTTCTGTTTTCACATTGCGACCCATAAAGCGAATTGCGTTAAGCACATATTCCGGCACAGGCGTACGATTATAAAGTGATAAGTAGATCATCAGACGAAACGAGTGAATTAAATAGGCTTTTTCAAGCGTATCGCGCCACGCTGATTTAACCAGAGAGCCGGTTAACGTATTGTAGGCGTGCATAAAGGCATCATAACGCTGATAGAAAAACTCATTACTTTTGGTACTGTTCGTCAGTGAGCCGTTACGAATACGCTGTTTATAATAAACCTGATGGCTCACCCAGGCCTGCTGACTTTTCATAAAGCAGGAGAGCGTAAAATTGTGGTCTTCATGAACGCGTTTAACAAAGCGTAATTTATGCTGTTCAATAACACGTTTGCTGATGACATAGCTCCACGCCGCTGACGTATAGCTGCCGTTACGCAGCAGGCCCAATAAGACGTCCTGCGGTTTTTGCTGCCCAAAGTATTCGTGTCTGACTTTTGGCGAGGTGATATCAATATGGCCGTCGCGATAGACGCACGATTTAAAACAGAACAGATCCGTTTCAGGATGCTTTTCCGCCACCATGCTCAGTTCAGCGACCAACCCATCCGCCACGACGTCGTCTGGATCGCAGAAAAAGAGAAACTGACCCTTAGCCTGCTCAATACCCACATCACGTGCATGACCGGCACCACCATTCTCAGTCGTCATTATTTTCACCTGAGCAAGGTGTGCATAATTCTGTTCAAGTAAGGCTAATGTTCCATCGGTGGAGCCATCATTCACAATGATTATTTCATTGGGTGCTTTAACCTGACGTAATAATGAATCGACGCACTCCACAATATATTTTTCAACATTGTAGGTTGGAATAATCACTGATAATAAAGTGTCAGACATAGGCAATTCTCTGCTGTTAGAAAAAAGACAATACGAGTCACCTGCCAGATGCAGGGCCTGACCAGAGGCGAAACGTCGAAAAGAGTAATACGCTACTATTATGATAGCTTTGATTGAGCCTGATTATCTTAAACCGGTTATGCGAAAAAAGACCACTTGTAAAAATTATCTAAACGTTTCACCTGATTTTCACTGTTAAAAAAAGTGCATCTATAGCCCGCTGTAATGTTAAAACCGTTGAGGAATGATTTAAAATCCCCCCACAAAGCAGGCGTAACCAGATTCAGAAATCTGTAAGCGAACATCTGAAAAGATGAATATCTTCACTATTCCTTCATTTTTATTACAGTTTACTTTCTGCAATTAATCTTAATCTTTGGCGGATGCGGCCGCAGTTACGCTGATTCCGTGCCGCTTCAGAGGCTATTTTTTCAACCGTTTCGCTTTAACACCGCGTCATTCTCAGGAATGATTGATTAAGCAATCAGACGAAAGAGAATTTTTCTGATCAATCACCCCATTATGGCAATCTCATATCATACCCATTAATGAATTGCTCAGCTGCCAGCGCCTAATTTAAGAATTATCGGAAGCGGTAGTTTTATTCGCTGCTACAGGCACGTCTATTTGCAGTTTTTATCCTTGCTTTGCCGGATAAATCATTTAAGCCCACTCCACTGCTCTGACAGTATGAAGGCATAAGTTCTCAACATTAAATAATCAATAACTTTTAGTTATAAGGAGTGATAATGCGAGTTATTACGCTGGCAGGCAGCCCACGATTTCCCTCCCGCTCAACTTCATTACTGACGTTGTGTCAGCACAAACTGGAAGCTCGTGGCATTGAAGTCATTCCCTGGAATATTCACAACTTTCAGCCTGACGATCTGATTAATGCGCGCTTTGATGCACCCGCGCTGCTGGCCCTGCGTGACGATCTGGCCTCGGCTGATGGGCTGATTGTGGCAACACCTATCTATAAAGCGTCGTTTTCGGGCGCGCTGAAGACCCTGCTCGATCTGCTGCCTGAGCGCGCACTGGAGCATAAAGTTGTGTTACCACTCGCCAGCGGCGGCAGTGTCGGCCATATGCTGGCGCTGGACTACGCGCTGAAACCGGTTCTCAACGCGCTGAAAGCACAGGAAATTCTGCATGGGGTCTACGCCGAAGACAGCCAGGTCACGCATTACGATCGTCAGCCTGTACTGGAAGATTCACTGGCAGAGCGTCTTGATGAAGCCGTCTCCGCATTCTGGCTGGCGCTGACCCGTCATCACCATCCCGTTGCGCAGGCAGTATAAGGAAGCGATTGATGAAGCAGAGATTAGGAAAGTGGCTGGTGGCAGGACTGTTACTGGCTGGCCTTCAGGTACAGGCCGCTGAATCGGATCCGGCTGAGATTCGCATCGGCTATCAGAAAGGTTCAGTCAGCATGGTGCTGGCGAAGTCACATCAGTTGCTGGAGAAGCGTTTTCCCCATACTCAGATTAAGTGGATCGAGTTCCCGGCTGGCCCGCAAATGCTGGAAGCGCTGAACATTAACAGTATCGATCTCGGCAGTACCGGTGACCTTCCGCCACTGTTTGCCCAGGCCGCAGGCGCAGATCTGCTCTATGTCGGCTCGGAGCCGCCAAAACCGAAATCAGAAGTGATTCTGGTGCCGAAAAACAGCGCTCTGAAACAGGTCTCCGATCTGAAAGGCAAAAAAGTCGCTTTCCAGAAAGGCTCCAGTTCACACAATTTACTGCTGCGCGCATTACAGCAGGCGGGCCTCACGTTTAAAGACATCACGCCGGTTTATCTGACGCCAGCCGATGCGCGCGCTGCCTTCCAGCAGGGTGATGTGGATGCCTGGGCAATCTGGGATCCCTACTACTCTTCAGTACTGTTGCAGGGTAATTCGCGCCTGCTGATTGATGGCAGCTCACTGAATCTGACCGGGTCCTTCTATCTGGCGACGCGTAGCTATGCCGAAGCCCACGGCGCGTTTATCCAGCAGGTGCTGGACACCTTCAGCAGTGCCGACGCGCTGACGATCAGCCAGCCTAAGCAGAGCACCACGCTTCTTGCCCAGGCGATGGGCCTGTCTGAACCCGTTATTGCCAGCTATCTCAGCCATCGTCCACCCACCCGGATTTCGCCGGTCAGTGCTGAAACCGCAGCCGCACAGCAGCGTACCGCTGATCTGTTTTATGCCAATCATCTGTTGCCAGTCAAAGTGACGATTCAGGATCGCATCTGGCAACCGCATACCGTAACGCAGTAAGGAGCAATAATGAGCGTATCCATATTCTGGTTCCTGCCGACGCATGGCGACGGCCACTACCTTGGTACCGCCGAAGGCGCGCGACCGGTTGATCACGCCTATTTACAGCAGGTGGCGCAGGCCGCTGACCGTCTCGGCTTTGGTGGTGTATTAATCCCGACCGGCCGCTCCTGCGAAGATGCCTGGCTGGTTGCCGCCTCGCTGATCCCGGTGACGCAGCGCCTGCGTTTCCTGGTCGCGCTACGACCCGGCGTCATTTCACCGACTCAGGCGGCGCGTCAGGCTGCCACGCTGGATCGTCTCTCCAATGGCCGTGCGCTGTTCAATCTGGTGACCGGCGGCGATCCGGAAGAACTGGCGGGCGACGGCGTGTTCCTGGATCACCGTGAGCGTTACGCAGAATCTGCCGAGTTCACCCGCGTCTGGCGCCGGGTGCTGGAAGGCGAAACCGTCGATTACGAAGGCAAGCACGTGAAGGTTCGCGGCGCGCGTCTGATGTTTAAACCGGTGCAGCAGCCTCGCCCACCGCTGTGGTTTGGCGGCTCTTCTGAACCGGCTCAGGAACTGGCGGCCGAACAGGTCGATGTTTACCTTACCTGGGGCGAACCGCCTGCTCAGGTTAAAGAGAAGATTGATCAGGTGCGCGCGAAAGCGGCCGCGCAGGGACGTACGGTGCGGTTTGGTATCCGTTTGCATGTGATTGTGCGCGAAACCAACGAAGAGGCCTGGCAGGCCGCCGACCGGCTGATTGCCAATGTCGATGACGCCACTATTGCGAAGGCACAGGCAGCGTTCCAGCGGGCCGATTCTGTAGGGCAGCGCCGGATGGCCGCGCTGCACGGTGGTCGCCGCGACAAACTCGAAATCAGCCCGAATCTGTGGGCAGGTGTGGGTCTGGTACGCAGTGGAGCCGGTACAGCGCTGGTCGGTGATGGCCCAACCGTTGCCGCACGCATCAAAGAGTATGAAGCACTGGGCATTGAGACCTTTATCCTGTCAGGTTATCCGCATCTGGAAGAGGCTTATCGCGTCGGCGAACTGCTGTTCCCGCATCTTGATCTGCAGGTTCCACTCGTGCCTCAGCCGCGCGTCGTTCAGGCGCACGGTGAAGCGGTAGCCAACGATTTTACCCCTGAGAAAAAAGCCGCCCGGGGCTGAGGAGAGCATGATGGCCAGAACCCGAAAACGCCTTGCTGATACGCTGGTGCCGTGGCTATTGCCGACACTGCTTGTCGTGGTGTGGCAGATTGCTTCGCAAACCGGCTGGTTATCGAACCGTATTCTGCCCGCGCCGGAGAAAATTGTGACCACCTTCTGGCAGCTGACTGTCAGCGGTGAACTCTGGCAGCATCTGGCAATAAGCAGCTGGCGGGCACTGATCGGTTTCAGCATTGGCGGTTCGATCGGCCTGATACTTGGGCTGATCACCGGCACCTCAAAAACCGGTGAACGGCTGCTGGATACGTCGGTGCAGATGCTGCGCAATGTGCCACATCTGGCGCTGATCCCGTTGGTGATCCTCTGGTTCGGTATCGACGAGTCCGCCAAAATCTTTCTGGTGGCGCTGGGCACGCTGTTTCCGATCTACCTGAATACCTATCACGGCATCCGCAATATCGATCGCGGACTGGTTGAGATGGCACGCAGCTATGGCCTCTCCGGCTGGAGCCTGTTTATCCAGGTGATCCTGCCCGGCGCACTGCCAAATATTATGGTCGGCGTGCGTTTTGCGCTGGGTCTGATGTGGCTGACGCTGATTGTCGCTGAAACCATCTCCGCCAACGCGGGCATCGGCTATCTGGCAATGAACGCACGTGAATTCCTGCAGACCGATGTGGTGGTGGTCGCCATCATTCTCTATGCCCTGCTCGGCAAACTGGCGGATGTCGCCGCGTTGTTACTGGAACGCGTCTGGCTGCGCTGGCACCCCGCTTACCAACTGAAGGAGGAGAACGCATGAGCCAGACTCTCTCACCAGCCCGCCTTAACACTGGCACGCCGGTTGGCGTTAACGGCGTCAGCAAACAGTATGGCAGTCGTACCATTCTCAATAAGATCGACCTGCATATTCCTTCGGGTCAGTTTGTGGCGGTAGTGGGTCGCAGCGGCTGCGGCAAAAGCACCCTGTTGCGCCTGCTGGCCGGACTTGAACAAAGCTCCAGCGGTGAACTGCTGGCAGGGAATACGCCGCTGCAGTCAGCACGCGACGATACCCGCCTGATGTTTCAGGATGCACGACTGCTGCCGTGGAAAAAAGTCATTGATAACGTCGGGCTGGGCCTGCGCGGCCGCGAATGGCGCAGCGCAGCGATGGATGCCCTGACGGCGGTGGGACTGGCCGATCGCGCCAATGAGTGGCCGGCTGCACTCTCTGGTGGACAGAAACAACGCGTGGCGCTGGCCCGAGCGCTGATTCATCGGCCCGGCTTACTGCTGCTGGATGAACCACTGGGGGCGCTGGATGCCCTGACACGCATTGAAATGCAGGGATTGATTGAGTCACTGTGGCAACAACATCATTTTACCGTGCTGCTGGTCACGCATGATGTCAGTGAAGCGGTCGTGATGGCGGATCGTGTGTTGTTGATCGAAGAGGGAGAAATCGGTCTGGATCTGCTGGTAGATTTGCCGCGACCACGACGTCGTGGGTCTGCGCGGCTGGCCGAGCTGGAAGCAGAGGTACTGGATCGGGTGATGCAGCGTACGGAACGACCGCAGCCGGTACGTTACGCGCAGCAGCGCTGAAAAAGAGAGCGTCTCAGACGCTCCCTTTTTTATTATCAGGCGTTCAGTGCCCGGGTAATTTTTTCGTAGAGATCGCCAGAGAGTTTATCCAGTTCCAGCAGTTGCTCCAGCGCCTGACGCATCATCGCCTGACGGCCTTCGTCATAACGTTTCAGACGAATCAGCGGCTCCACCATTCGTGCCGCAACCTGCGGATTGCGGGTGTTCAGATCGGTGAGCATCTCCACCAGGAACTTATAACCGCTGCCATCTTTAGCATGGAATGCGGCCGGGTTAGCCGAGGCAAAAGCCCCCACCAGCGAGCGAACGCGGTTTGGATTACTCATGGTGAAGGAGCGATGATTCAGCAGCTGACGCACGTTGCGCATCACGTTGGCAGCCGGGCTGGTCGCCTGCAGCACAAACCATTTATCCATCACCAGACCGTCCTGATGCCAGCGCTCATCGTAAGCTGCCAGCAGCGCATCACGGCACGGTAACTGTGCCGCAACAGCAGCGGAAAGCGCCGCCAGCGCATCGGTCATGTTGGTCGCCTGGTGATACTGCGTCTGCACCAGTTTATCCGCCAGCTGCGCATCGCTGAAGGCAAGATAGGTCAGGCAGATATTTTTCAGGCTGCGCTGACCAATCGCGTCATGCTCCACGCGATATTCAGGCTGCTGATTGGCGTTGTAGATCGCAAAGAACTCATCGGCCAGTTCACGTGCCAGTGTGCGTTGCAGGGCATCACGCACCAGCGCAATCGCCTGCGGATCGATAGTGTCAAACAGCTCGGCAATCTCATTTTCTGACGGCAGCGTCAGGATCAGCGCGGTCAGGGCCGGGTCACAGTCGGTATCGAGCAGCACCGCGCGGAAAGCATCGGCAACATGCAGCGGCAGCGACAGATGCTGGCCCTGCTGATAGCGGGCGACATTCAGACGGATATAGGTCGCCAGCAGGCTCTGAGCCGCATCCCAGCGGGAGAAGTCATTGCGTGCATGACGCATCAGGAAGGTGAGCTGAGCATCACTCCATTTGTAATCGAGCTTCACCGGGGCGGAGAATTCACGCAGTAGCGACGGCACAGGCTGGAAGTAGACATTATCGAAAATAAAGGTCTGGAACTCTTCGGTGACATTCAGCACATGATGCACCGGATGGCCGTTATTCTGCAGCGGGATCACCTTGCCTTCACCGTCATATAGCTCGATATCCAGCGGGATATGCAGCGGCAGCTTCTCTTTCTGATCGGCAGTTGCAGGGGTGTGCTGCGTGACGTGCAGCGTATACTGCTCCAGCTCCGGGTTGTAATCATCGCGCACCGTCAGTACCGGCGTACCGGACTGGCTGTACCAGCGGCGGAACTGCGACAGATCGATATTTGAGGCATCTTCCATCGCCTGAACAAAGTCATCACAGGTGGCGGCGCTGCCGTCATGGCGATCAAAATAGAGCTTCATGCCCTTCTGGAAATTCTCTTCACCCAGCAGGGTGTGCATCATACGGATGACCTCTGACCCTTTTTCATACACCGTCAGGGTATAGAAGTTGTTCATCTCAATGACCTGATCCGGACGGATCGGGTGTGCCATCGGGCTGGCATCTTCGGCGAACTGCGCGCCGCGTACGATACGCACGTTATCGATGCGGTTCACCGCACGTGAACCCAGATCGGAGCTGAACTCCTGATCGCGGAACACGGTCAGCCCCTCTTTCAGGCTGAGCTGGAACCAGTCGCGGCAGGTCACGCGGTTACCGGTCCAGTTGTGGAAATATTCGTGACCGATAACCGCCTCAATGCCAAGGTAATCTTTGTCCGTCGCCGTTTCCGCTTTCGCCAGCACATATTTGGCGTTGAAGACGTTAAGGCCTTTGTTCTCCATGGCGCCCATGTTGAAGAAGTCCACTGCGACGATCATAAAGATGTCGAGGTCATACTCCAGGCCGAAACGCTCTTCATCCCACTTCATACTATTTTTCAGCGAGGTCATCGCCCAGTCGGCACGATCGAGGTTACCGCGATCGACGAAGATCTCCAGCGCCACATCACGGCCTGAACGGGTGGTGAAGCTGTCGCGCAGCACGTCGAAATCGCCCGCCACCAGCGCAAACAGGTAGCACGGTTTCGGGAACGGATCCTGCCACTTCACCCAGCTGCGACCCTGCTCATCCCGGCCGCTGTCAATCCGGTTACCGTTGGAGAGCAGGAATGGATAACGCTCACCATTGGCATAAATGGTGGTGGTAAAACGTGCCAGCACATCAGGGCGATCGAGATACCAGGTAATATGACGGAAGCCTTCAGCCTCACATTGGGTGCAGAGCGCCTCGCCCGATTTGTACAGCCCTTCCAGCGCGGTGTTCTGATCCGGATGAATATCATTGATGATTTTCAGGGTGAAGCTGTCCGGCAGCTGGCTGATGACCAGTGCGCCCTCTTCTTCACGGAAGGCCGTCCAGGCTTGCCCGTCGACCTCCAGCGCAATCAGCGTTAACGCTTCGCCGTCCAGTCGCAGCTCAGCCTGGCTGTCGCCCACGCGTTTAACCTGGCTGATGGCCGTTACACGGGTCGTCGACGCATCCAGTTCAAAAGTTAAATCGATATCGGTGATGGTGTAATCGGGTGCACGGTAGTCGTGGCGATACTTGATTTGGGGCTGTTGCGTCATATTGCGTCTCGCGTTGTTATAAGTTTACCGGCAAAGTCTAAGCTTGTTACTACAAGCTTGCCACGCACAATGCACCTAAAGGGTGAAATGGCTACACTTTGTTAACAAAGGCACAGATTGGCCTCGACCCGCCCGACTGAAATATGCTGTGATCGGCTTCAGATAGTGAATTATACTTTTGCGTCTTTATGACTGTGTACAACACCGGGCACTGCGCCACCGAACAGGATGCTGAAACGCGCCATGACAGGACATGCTTCCCCGATACTGACCTCCCTGCTGGATACGGACGCCTATAAACTCCATATGCAGCAGGCCGTTTTCCACCGCTATCATGACGTAACGGTGGCGGCGGAGTTTCGCTGCCGCGGCGACGAACTACTGGGTCTCTACGCTGACGAAATTCGTGACGCGATTACTGCCATGCAACACCTGGCGCTGACTGATGATGAAGCGACCTGGTTATCCCGCCTTCCCTTCTTCCGGCAGGATTACCTCAGCTGGTTGCGCCAGTTCCGCTATAACCCGGAGCAGGTTGAGGTGCGCAATCACCATGGCAAACTGGAACTTCGTATCCAGGGGCCGTGGCGGGAGGTGATCATGTGGGAGGTGCCGCTACTGGCGCTGATCAGTGAGATTGTGCATCGTCATCGCACGCCGCAGGTCACCACTCAGCAGGCGATCGACCATTTGCATCAGAAACTCGGCGACTTTAAGACGCAGGTAGCGGATCTGGATATGTCGCGCTTCCGCCTGATGGATTTCGGCACCCGTCGCCGCTATTCGCAGGATGTGCAGCAGGCGATTGTCTCCACACTGAAACAGGATTTTCCGTGGCTGATTGGCACCAGTAATTATGATCTGGCGCGCCGTCTGTCTCTGACGCCGGTCGGTACTCAGGCGCATGAGTGGTTCCAGGCCTTCCAGCAAATCAGCCCGGTTCTCGCCAACAGTCAGCGTGCTGCGCTGCAGGCCTGGCTGGACGAGTATGACGATCAGCTGGGTATCGCGCTGACCGATTGCATCGCGATGGATGCGTTCCTGCGCGATTTCGGTCCGATGTTTGCCCGCCGCTACCAGGGGCTGCGTCACGACTCCGGCGATCCGGTTGAATGGGGCGAGAAAGCACTGGCTCATTATCAGAAGCTGGGTATCGATCCGCAAAGTAAACATCTGGTCTTTTCTGACAACTTAAATCTCGACAAAGCGCTGGCGCTTTATCGCCACTTTGGTCAGCGGACGAATGTCGTGTTCGGCATCGGTACCCGCCTGACCTGCGATATTCCGGGCGTAACGCCACTGAACATCGTTATCAAGCTGGTGCAGTGCAACGGCAAGCCAGTAGCGAAACTTTCAGACAGCCCGGGCAAAACCATCTGCCAGGATAAGGCTTTTGTCAAAGCGCTGCGAAAAGCCTTTGATCTGCCGCTGGTGAAAAAAGCGAGTTAAACCTCTTCTTATCGGGGCGTTGATGCGCCCCGCCTCTGCTGTAATAAATCCGCTTTCCCCCTGAATTTTGCTTGTTTCCTGAAGACTCACAAGTAACATAGCAAAACCCCGGATGGGGCAACTTTTAACTCACTTCTTCTATATAGAGAGATATTTATGAGCGTAGTGCCTGTAGCGGACGTACTGCACGGTCGCGTCGCGGTTGACAGTGAAGTCACCGTACGTGGTTGGGTGCGTACCCGAAGAGATTCCAAAGCCGGTCTTTCCTTCATCGCTGTCTATGACGGCTCCTGCTTTAATCCCGTTCAGGCTGTCGTCAATAATTCTCTGAATAATTATCAGGATGAAGTGCTGCGTCTGACCACGGGCTGTTCCGTCATCGTGACCGGTAAAGTGGTGGCGTCGCCGGGTCAGGGCCAGGCGTTTGAAATTCAGGCGACCAGCCTGGAAGTCGTCGGCTGGGTAGAAGATCCGGACAGCTACCCGATGGCGGCGAAGCGTCACAGCATCGAGTATCTGCGCGAAGTGGCACACCTGCGTCCACGCACTAACCTGATTGGCGCGGTCGCCCGCGTTCGCCATACTCTGGCGCAGGCGCTGCATCGCTTCTTCCATGAAAATGGCTATTTCTGGGTTTCCACTCCGCTGATCACTGCATCCGATACCGAAGGTGCTGGCGAAATGTTCCGTGTCTCGACGCTGGATATGGAAAACCTGCCGCGTAATGATCAGGGCAAAGTCGACTTCAGCGAAGATTTCTTTGGCAAAGAAGCCTTCCTGACTGTTTCCGGTCAGCTGAACGGCGAAACCTATGCCAGCGCCCTGTCGAAGATCTACACCTTCGGCCCGACGTTCCGCGCAGAGAATTCCAACACCAGCCGCCATCTGGCGGAATTCTGGATGCTGGAGCCGGAAATCGCCTTTGCCTCACTGGATGATGCGGCTGCACTGGCCGAAGCAATGCTGAAGTATGTCTTCAACGCGGTGCTGGAAGAGCGTGCCGATGACATGGCGTTCTTCGCTGAGCGCGTGGATAAAGATGCCGTTGAGCGTCTTCAGCGTTTCATTACCACCGATTTTGCCCAGGTCGACTACACCGACGCGGTTGAGATCCTGATGAACTGCGGTCAGACCTTCGAAAACCCGGTTTCCTGGGGTATCGATCTCTCCTCAGAGCATGAGCGTTACCTGGCCGAGAAACACTTTAAAGCGCCGGTGGTGGTGAAAAACTATCCGAAAGACATTAAAGCGTTCTATATGCGCCTGAACGAGGATGGCAAAACCGTGGCGGCGATGGATGTTCTGGCGCCAGGCATTGGTGAGATCATCGGCGGTTCACAGCGTGAAGAGCGTCTGGATGTCCTGGACGCACGTCTGGAAGAGATGGGTCTGAATAAAGAAGATTACTGGTGGTATCGTGACCTGCGTCGCTACGGTACTGTGCCACATTCAGGTTTCGGACTGGGCTTTGAACGTTTAATCGCCTATGTGACTGGCGTGCAAAATGTCAGGGACGTTATCCCCTTCCCGCGCACGCCACGCAATGCAAGTTTCTAAAATTCAGCATTAAATATAAGAAATTCATATATATAAAGAGGTCGGCACTGCCGGCCTTTTTTTATTTTTGTAAATTTTGAGTTCTCTCACAAAGTTCCGTATTTTTTACATTTTGTAATACATATTTTCTTACTGAAACAAGATTACGAGTTTAGTAGCATTTAAGCGCTAGAATTACGGCGGGTGGGATGGAAAGATGCGTGCAGACACAGGAAGACACCAAACTTCGCTCAGGGTTCTGTAAAGATTTCCTGACGGCAGTGGCAGGTGTACAAATAACTCCAATGAGGGTAATGAATAATGATGAAGCGCAATATTCTTGCAGTGGTTATCCCTGCTCTGTTAGCCGCCGGCGCAGCAAACGCTGCAGAAATCTATAACAAAGACGGCAACAAACTGGACCTGTACGGTAAAGCAGTCGGCCTGCACTACTTCTCTGATAACGATGGCAGCGATGGCGACAAGTCATACGTTCGTTTCGGCTTCAAAGGTGAAACTCAGATTAATGACCAACTGACCGGTTACGGCCAGTGGGAATACAACATTCAGGCTAACAACTCTGAAGGTTCCGACGCACAGAATAACAACAAAACCCGTCTGGGCTTTGCCGGTCTGAAATTCGGTGATGCTGGCTCAATCGACTACGGCCGTAACTACGGTGTGGTTTACGATGCAATCGGCTGGACCGATATGCTGCCAGAGTTCGGTGGCGACTCAGGATACTCAGATAACTTCATGAACGGTCGTAGCACCGGCCTGCTGACCTACCGCAACACCAACTTCTTTGGTCTGGTAGATGGCTGGGACTTCGCAGTTCAGTATCAGGGCAAAAACGAGCGTAGTGACATTCGTCGTGCTAACGGCGACGGCTGGGGTCTCTCAACCTCTTACGTTTCACCAATCGGCGTAGGTGTTGTTGGTGCTTATAGCAGCAGCGATCGTACTGATGCACAGGCAGCCGGTGTTGCTGCTAACGGTACAGTTGTTGGTCAGGGCAAACGCGCTGAAAACTGGGCAACTGGTCTGAAATATGATGCGAACAATGTTTACCTGGCTGCTTACTACGGTGAAACCCGTAACTCAACGCCATTTGACTTAACAATTGCTCCTGGCACCACCACCACTGCATTCGCTAACAAGGCTCAGAACATTGAATTGGTTGCACAGTACCAGTTCGACTTCGGCCTGCGTCCTTCCGTTGCTTACGTGCAGTCTAAAGGCAAGGACATTGAAGGCGTGGGCGATGCTGACCTGGTTAAATACATTGACGTTGGCGCGACTTACTACTTCAACAAAAACATGTCTACCTATGTGGACTATCAGATCAACCAGCTGGATGACAACAACCGTCTGGGTCTGAACACAGACGACGTGGTTGGTGTTGGCCTGGTTTACCAGTTCTAATTCCGCTTTAAACATGTTGAAAAACGGGGCTACGGCCCCGTTTTTTATGGCTGCTATTCCCAACAGGTGCGTTTTTCCCCGAGCCGTTACCTCGCTTTAATCACTACCTTTCTCCGTCGCGCAATCCACACTGCAAAATGTATGAATTTGTCTCGCAAACGGTTGGCATTTGTCTGGCCGGACGCTAACCTGAGAGCCCTCTTGCTAAAGTTCACGCTAATGGACCTGACACATGTTTGAATCGATCTCTGCTGCACCCGCCGATCCTATTCTTGGACTGGCCGATCTGTTTCGTGCTGATGACCGCCCTGAAAAAATCAATCTGGGTATCGGCGTTTATAAAGACGAAACCGGCAAGACCCCGGTACTGACCAGTGTTAAAAAAGCTGAGCAATACCTGCTGGAAAATGAAACCACCAAAAACTATCTCAGCATTGATGGGCTGGCGGATTTTGCCCGCTGCACGCAGGCCCTGCTGTTCGGCAACCAGAGTCCGCTAATCACCGCTGGCCGCGCCCGCACGGCTCAGACACCGGGTGGTACAGGTGCGCTACGCGTTGCAGCCGATTTCCTCGCCACGCAAACATCGGTGAAGCGGGTCTGGATAAGCAATCCAAGCTGGCCAAATCACAACAACGTGTTTAAGGCTGCCGGTCTTGAGGTCTGTGAATACCACTATTACGACCCGGCAAACCATACGCTGGATTTCGATGGCATGCTGGCGTCACTGAAACAGGTTCAGCCAGGCGACGTGGTGCTGTTCCACGGCTGCTGCCATAACCCGACCGGTATCGACCCGACCGCCGGGCAGTGGCAACAGCTGGCGCAGCTGTCACAGGCCAATGGCTGGCTGCCGTTGTTCGACTTCGCTTACCAGGGCTTTGCCCGTGGTCTGGATGAAGATGCAGAAGGCCTGCGCATATTTGCCGCCTCGCATCAGGAACTGATCGTCGCCAGCTCTTACTCCAAGAACTTCGGTCTGTATAACGAACGTGTTGGTGCCATCACGCTGGTTGCCGCCGATGCGAGCGTGGCAGATACCGCGTTCAGTCAGGTGAAGTACACCATTCGCGCGAACTACTCCAATCCGCCTGCACATGGCGCCGCCATCGTCGCCACCATTCTGGGCAATGATACCCTGCGTACCATCTGGGAGCAGGAGCTGTCGGACATGCGTCAGCGCATTCAGCGCATGCGTCAGCTCTTCGTAAATACTCTGGCGGAAAAAGGCGCACAGCGCGACTTCAGCTTTATTATTAAGCAGAACGGTATGTTCTCCTTCAGTGGCCTGACCAAAGACCAGGTTATTCGCCTGCGTGAAGAGTTTGGCGTCTACGCGGTGAACTCAGGGCGGGTGAATGTGGCGGGCATGACGCCAGACAATATGTCGGCGCTGTGCGAAGCGATTGTCGCGGTGCTGTAACGCTGTCGACGAAACAAAAATGGGCCTGATGGCCCATTTTTTATTGCACGGAAAATGGCGGATTATTTACTGCAGGAAAGGATTGCTGATGCGTTCATGCCCCAGCGTAGAAATCGGGCCGTGACCGGGAAGAAAAGTCACATCATCGCCCAGCGGCAGTAATTTTGTGCGGATAGCCTCGATGAGCTGCTGATGATCGCCCTGTGGGAAGTCAGTACGCCCAACACCACCATTAAAAATCACGTCGCCTGAAATCAGTAATTGTCCTGGCCGGTCAAAGAACACGACATGGCCAGGTGAATGTCCCGGGCAGTGCAGAACGTCCAGCGTGATCAGCCCGACCTGCACGCTCTCTCCCTCTTCCAGCCAGCGATCGGGGGTAAACGGCGCGCACTCGTCAAGTCCGAACATCCGGCTCTGAGTTGGCAGCGCTTCAAGCCAGAAGGCATCGCGCTTTTGCGGTCCAACAATCGGAATCTGATAAAATGCTGCCAGTTCAACAGCGGCCCCGACATGATCAAGGTGTCCATGTGTCAGCAGAATCTGAGCGGGTTTAAGTTTAAGCTGTTCCAGCGTTTGTTTGATCAGTCCGGCATCGCCGCCTGGGTCGACCAGTGCGGCTTCGCGAGTCGTGTCGCACCAGATAACTGAGCAGTTCTGGGCAAAAGCGGTAACAGGAATAATGTGGTAATTCATAACGCTCCATGACCGGCTCACGCAGCGTTGCCGGTGTCACTACCAGTGCCTGATCGGACCGGTATCAATATGTACAAAGTTACTGCGGGGATAATATCCTACACCACCCGCACGCAGAGATAACGCCGCTTTGCGTACATTCGCCAGCGAAACGCCTTCAATATGAAAATCCATCGCCTGGCCTTTGGTGTGATAGCTGTGTTTCGCGACTCCCGGACCGCTCTCACGTAACATGTTGTTGGTTGCCAGTGAACGATAGCCAGAAACCAGCTGTATCGGTTTACGCATACCCAGCAGCGCCTGCAGGCGAAAAATCTGGTCAAACAGATGTGGATCGATGCTTTTCACTTTGTTGGCGCGATAGTCACGGAAAAAATGATTTAATCGTGACAGCTCATCCTTGTCGTAACTCTTACCATTAAAAAACTCAGTTTTAAGGGTTTCACCGGTGTGAAGATTATTAAGCATCAATACACGCGGGCGAGACGTTGAAAGCGAGGCCCTTGCAGAAGCTGGCAATAATGCCAGTCCGGCGGCGGCACTACCGCACAGCAGTAGTTTGCGACGAAAAGAATCAATAGTAGACATGTAACGGTTTACCTGAGAGTGGAGCCATAGAAATGTGCAAAAAGCGCACAGGCCGAACCATAACTTTCTCTCAGAGAAGCGTCAACCCATCTGCCATGAGTTTGCGAGGCGATCCCCTGAGGGATCGCCATTTGATAAGATTTTTCTTTAATAAGGATTTGCGGGGAACGATTTAAAATCAATTACTAGAGCAGTAATTGCTCGGCCCGACTCAGAGCCTGACTGCCCGAACGGGCGGTGTCATCATAATTGTAAATATCTGTGCGGAACTGCGGTTTGCCATCATCAGCGACCCACGCCGTCAGATAATAGAGATTGACCGGAATGCGGTGGCGAATCGGCACATAGCGGGTGTCACCCTCTTTCAACGTACTGGAAATTCGGGAGTCGTTCCAGCCCGCATCCTGCAGCAATAAGCCTGCCAGCTCAGACGCTTTGTTCACCCGCACACAACCTGAACTGAGCGCACGGATATCACGCTGGAACAGGTTATGGTTTGGCGTGTCATGCAGGTAGATCGCATCTGAACTCGGCATATTAAATTTATACCGGCCCAGCGCATTCGCCACGCCCGGGGCCTGAATCAATCGGTAAGGGAACGATGAGGCGGTGACCATGCGCCAGTCGATCATGCTGGGATCAATTACTTCAGCATCTGCGCTCCAGCCTGACAGCAGGGTATACCCATGCTTATAAAGATAGGTTGGATCCTGCTTCACCTTTGGAATGATGTCTTTACGCACCAGGGTTGTCGGCACATTCCACGGCGGGTTAAGCACGACATTATTCAGCGCACTGCGCATAAGTGGCGTTTTACGATCGGGACGACCGACGATAACGCGCGATGAAAGAATTTTGTTGCCGTTGTTGTAATAGATCAGCGAATAGTTGGCGATGTTCACCATAATGCCGTTGTGCATATCGTCCGGCAGCAGACGCAGGCGCTGAATATTCAGCGCCAGCAGAGAAGCACGCATCTGCGGAGAGACGTTAAGCCACTGCCGTGTTCTGGCACCGATAGCGCCATCGCCATCCAGTCCCTGCCAATGCTGGAAACGCTTCACACCGGCCACCAGCGTCTCGTCATAGACATTGGCGGTATTCCCGTCCAGCGTCTGACCCTGGACATTACCCGGTGACTGCGGTGATGGCGTAAGCAGATTAGTGACTGGCGTAGCGGAAGGACTCACCGCGACAGGCTGGTCGCTGTGCGTCACCGGCGACGGCGCGACAGGCACCGCATCGTCATCCGGTGCGGGCGCGTTAACCTGTGCCGTTAACATGCCGCTGCGCTGCAGAATTTCACGCAGGGCTGGAACGTCATCACTGACCTGGCCGGGACGCAGGGTTTCACTGCTTTTCAGTTGTGGCCAGGGCTGCTTATCGCTGAGCAACGTTTTCAGCGCGGCGTGCATAGGCTGATACTGTGGGTGCTGCGGCTGTAATGAGGCAATAAACGTGTTATCAGAACCCGCATTGACCGCGTTCTGCCACTGATTCACGACCGCGATCGACGGCTGTGTCAGCCTGTAAGGAACGTTGCTGTAGAGCCACGTTTCACCCTGTGTCGGCACATTTGAAACAAACTGCAGATAACCCAGCATTGCATCGGAGAGCGCGACATCGCGGGCAAAGCCGGTAATAGCCGGATTCGTCAGACGCTCAATCCAGCGCGTGAACTGTGGCTGAACACCTGAAAGCGCCACCTCAGCCAGCTGCTGCTGAAATTTTTGCACCGCCTGAGCATCCTGCCAGAGCGGCTGCATATGGCGGGATGCATAGAGCGTCGCCAGCGGTGCCAGATAAAACGGCTGATCGGCGCTGGAAAATGCCTGCCGGATGCGTTGCTGACTTTCGGAAACGGAGATAGCCGCCTGCGTTGTCCCGGGCAAAGCGGCGATGACAGCGGCCTGCGGTAGCGTAAATGGAACAACGGTTAGCGCCAGCGCTAACAATGATAGAACGCGATGATGATTTAATTTTTTTACCAGCAACATCCCTGCCCCCTTGTTTTTCAACTTCGCAGTGTTCCCTGTATCCACTGCGACCGCGCCGTGACTCATCATGTGAGTATACAAACAAAAACGGCATTTGCCTCATGCGACAAATGCCGTAACCAGATTAACGAATGGTTCAGTTTTTGACTACGTTTCCGCCTGCGAATTTTCAGCGGTTAAATCGGGCAGCGCATCTGCGTCACTTCCCGCACGCACCGGCGAAGGATCGGCAGCAAAACCCCGCAGACCGACCACATGCACATGCTCGGTGTTATTAAACACCTTACGTACCAGTTTGTAGGTTGTGCCTTTCTCCGGGCTGATATTCTCCGGCGCGGCAATCACTAACTGCATCTCCAGTCGCTCACAGAGTTCAAACAGTGTGGCGATGGAGCGTGCATCCAGACGTGCTGCTTCATCAAGGAACAGCAGTCGGCATGGCGAAATATCTTTGCCGCGCAGACGACGGGACTCCTCTTCCCAGCTCTGCACCACCATCACCAGAATGGACATACCGGTACCGATCGCCTCACCCGTTGAGAGCGCACCGCTTTCTGCACGCAGCCAGCCATCGGAACCCCGGTTCACTTCCACTTCCATCTCCAGATAGTTGCGGTAGTCGAGCAGCTCCTCACCGATGGTCTGCGGCGTCCGCTGACCCATGTCGATATGCGGGTTAAGTCGCTGATAGAGCTTCGCCAGTGCCTCAGAGAAGGTCAGGCGGTTGCTGTTGAACAGATCCTGATGCTGCTCATGCTCTTCTGACAGCGTATCCAGCAGCATAGCGTGGGTTTCACGGACGTTCACGTTAAGCCGCACGCTGCGGACCTGACCAAAGCTGACAGTCTGCAACCCCTGGTTGAGCTGGCGGATGCGGTTCTGTTCACGCTGGATCGTCTTGCGGATGATGTTCGCCGCACTGCGTGAACTGATCGCCAGCATCTGCTCACGCGCGGTCAGCTCTTCGGTCAGACGGTTCAGTTCGATTTCCATCTGCTCAATCGCTTCGACCGGATCGTCGGTACGAATAATATCCTGACGGATACGCTCGCGCAGATGTTGATAGACCGCAATAAAGAACTGAATCTTACGCTCAGGACGTTTTGGATCTTCCGACAGCCGCAGTACGTCGCGCAGATGTTCGTTGTCCGACACCGCCAGACGCAATGCACCCAGCGCTTTATCCGACATCGAGCGCAGCTCATCGCCGCTCAGGTAAGCCAGTTCACGACGATGCAGGCGACGCTCAACGCCATTCTCTTTCACCAGACGCAGGACGGTACACCAGCCCGCTTTTGCACTGACCACCTGCTCACGCACCTGATGATACTGACGCTCCAGCTGACGCAGGCGCTTCTGCAGATTATCCATCTCCGCTTCACAGAAGGTAAGCTGTTTCTCCAGCTGATTGCGGCGGGCGCGATTGTGGCTCAGTGCCGTGTAGAGCTCATCGCGGCGAACGCGCGCGCGTTCTTCTGCGCTGCTGTCAGCCTGGACGCCAATGTCCTGCATCTCCTGCTGCAACTCTTTCAGCATGTCGCGCTTGGCGTCATAAGCGCTTTTCAGCGAAGCCAGCACCTGCGCATATTGCGTCAGTTGCGCCTGATGTTCACGCAGGCGATCGCGGCTGCGGCTGCGTTCACCCTCAGCCTGCTCAAGACGCTGACGCAGCTTATCGCTAAGGTCATTGTTGCCGTTGAGCATGCTGGCGGAGTCGTCATAACTGAAGTGGGCGCGACGCTGCACCACCTCTGTCAGCGCAAAGGCCTGCTGACGCGCGTTGCGCTGCTGCTGCTGCGCCTGCTGATAATCTGCCTGTAACTGCTCGTGCTGTTCCGGATCGCTCTGCAATACGGCGAGGATCGGTTCCAGTTTCGCCAGCTTCGCGCCATGCTGATGCAGGAAGCGCGCCGCGTCCTGAGCCGCATCGACCTGCTCACGGATCTCTTCGCAGCGATCGCCCAGCGTGTCATCCAGCAGCAGGTTGACGCGTGGCAGCAGTCGGTTTAACTGCGATACGCCCTCTTTCGCCAGCTCATACTGCTGACGCTGCTGCTGATTATTGCTCTCATGCTGATTCAGCGCCCGCTCCAGTTCACCCCGACGCGCGCCCAGCTGACGGATCTGCGCTTCCGGGTCGGCGTCAAAGGCAACGGCCAGATGCGTGCCGATAAAGCGGCTGAATGACTGATGCAGACGCTGCGTTTTCTGCACATCGAACGACAACGTGGCGTAACGCTCAGCCAGTTTGTCGCGCTCAAGGTGCAGCAGCTCCAGCTGATTTTCGCGCGCTGCGCGGCCAAACAGCGGGATTTTCGGGAAGCGGGAGTAGCGCCACTGACGCTCTGCCACTTTCACCACGACGGCATTCTGCAGCTCATCAACGCTGAAGACACTGTCATCGAATGACTGCGGGTCACCCTCGATCAGGTAGAGATCTTCCGGGCACTCCTCCAGACCATCCAGCATCTCACGCACGCGGGAGAGATCCGGCACCACGATTGCATGACGTGACGGACCATAGAGCGCCGAGAAGTACGGCGCATCATCCAGGGTCACATCATCATAAATCTCAGAGAGTAATACGCCGCCAAAGCGTTCCGCCAGCTGGGTCAGGCGCGCATCTTCCGCCCCGCCCGGCTGACTGAGCCGCTCAATCTGCTGCTCGATATCACGTTTGCGTGCCGCCACTTCGTCGCGCTCGACGGTGGTTTCACGCTCGCGCTCCAGCAGTTGCTGCATAAATTCGGTAACGTCCTGGCTGCTGTTCAGCGCCTGACCGGTCTGTTCACTGAGCTGCGTCAGGATCTCCTGTGCCGCCAGCCAGTGTGGCGCACGGGCTGTCAGGCTGGTGATGCGTTCGCGCAGCTGTTCCAGCTCCTGACGCATCATCATGCGCTGCTCACCGGCGTCCGAGACGCTGCTGTTCAGCTGTTCGATCTGCGCTTCAAGCTCCTGCTGCAGGCCAGCCAGCGCATCGGCTTCGTAATGCTGTCCCTGACGCTTGCAGAATTCGGCCAGCAGTCGCTCCGCCTCATGCTGCTCACGCAGACGCTGTTCCAGCTCATTGAGCCGCAGACGCAGCGACGAGAGCTGTTCGGCGTGATGACGCTGATTGCTGGCATCACGCAACAGTTCGCGGCCGGTCTGCCAGGCATCCTGACGGGTCACATCACCGGCAATGCTGGTCACCAGCGCCAGCGCCTGTTCAAACTGGCTGTGCGCGGCTTCGGCCACGCTCAGCTTCTGCTCCAGGCGCAGCAGGCGTTCTGTCGCTTCTTCCTCTTTAGCCTGGAAGCTCTCCTGCCATTCTGCCGCGTTATCGATAGTCAGATCGGGCAGCTGGCACAGCGTGCGGGCGCGTTCCAGCGCCTGCAAGGCCTGCTGATACTGGATGGCGCGCGTTTGCTGAACGTCGAGTGCCTGCTGGAAATCGGCCAGCTGACTTTTCAGTTCATCCACTTCCAGCTCAGCCGCTTCAGCACGCGCTTCATTCTCTTCCTGAATTTCGCGCGCTTCGGCAACCACTTCGGTCTGCTCTTCCAGCCGCAGCGTCAGATCTTCGATATCCGCATCGTAGCGCTCAATCTTCTCCTGCTGCCGCATCGCCGTCTGCACCAGGTTCAGGTGATCGCTGGCGGCCTGATAATCGACTTCAAGATCGTTTTCTGCACCACTGTGCTCTGACAGCTCGCGCGCCATCTCCACGTGACGATACTGCTCGGTAGCGAGTTGCTTACGACTGCTGAACAGCTCATTGCGCAGCTGTAATGCGCTGTCGAGATGTCCACGGCGCTCATTGGCGTGACGCATATAGTCAGCCGACACGTAGCTGGTCGCCTCGGAGATGAGATGCTTAAAGAGGTCGCGGTCGGACTGGGTAACGCGGATTGCCTCCAGCGTCATGCGGTTCTCGCGCAGCGCAGCTTCCATATCCTGGAACGCTTTACGCACGCCGCTGTTTTCAGGCAGCAGGTAATCACGCAGCGATCGGGTGATGGCGCTGGAGATACCGCCATAGAGCGAGGCTTCAATCAGGCGATAGAACTTGCTGCGATCGCTGGCAGAGCGCAGACGACGCGGCACCACGCCCAGATCAAACAGCATAGCGTGATAATCCGTCACCGAGTTATAAGCGCGGAACTGCACGCCTTCCTGTGCCTCAACCCGTTCTTTTACCTCATTCAGCGGTAAGACGCGTGCCTGACGGCTGTTAAGCACTTCCGTCAGCATATCGGTCGGATTAGTGTCGGTTGGCAGACCGTGGATACTGAACGGCTTGATATCGACTTTTTTGTCGCGTCCGGCCACCTGTTGCAGACGGACACCGACCACCACACGCTGATGGCGTGAGTTCACTACGTCCAGCATTGAGTAGCAGACGCCGGCCCGCAATTTACCGTGCAGACCCTTATCACGGGATCCCGACGTCGCGCCCGCTTCTGTGGTGTTACGGAAGTGCAGCAGTGTTAAATCGGGGATCAGTGCGGTGACAAATGCCGCCATGGTGGTGGACTTACCCGCACCGTTACCGCCTGACAGTGTGGTCACTAGTTCATCAAGATCAAAGGTACGGGCAAAAAAACCGTTCCAGTTGATCAGCGTAAGCGAACGAAACTTTCCGCGCTCAATCATGCCTGTTCTTCCTCTGCGTTCTCACTGTCGCCTTCCTGCCCTTCACTTTCATCTGTGTCGATCGGTGCAGTCGCATTTTCCAGTAGCATGGCTTCGCCATCACGAATCAGGCGAAGCTGCGCTTCACGGGCATCATCACCGCCACGCACGTCGGCACCAAAGCGGAACACCGATTCCGTAATACGGAATTTGCTGCTGTCATTGCCGAAGAACCACACCATCCCAAGACGGCGCAGGCGGCTCAGAGAGGCGCGCACTTTCTCCTGCAGCTTGGTGCGATCCAGATCCGAACCGGTTGAACGCTGATTAACCAGCTTCAGCAGACGGTTCTCGTCGGCCAGCGAGAGCAGTTCGTCATACAGCTCCTGCTGGGTGAAGATTCCCTCATTAGCCAGGCGTTCCGGGCTGAGATAGAGGTAGCAGAGAATTTTCCCAACCATCATGTCCAGCTCAGAGAGCACAGAACGCGGAATCAGCGTGGTTGAACGCGGACGCAGATAGAAAAAGCCTTCCGGCGCACGAATTAACTCAACGTTATAGCGGGTGTAAAACTCTTCGAGAAATGACTGGTAGTCCATCAGAAAAGCGTGGTTATCCAGCTCTTCAATTCCGATATGGCGTCCGGCGCGTAACTGGCTGTCCAGCGCGGGAAAAATCGGGTTGGCCAGTGCCTGTGCCAGCTTAACCGGCATCACTTGTTCAATATTTGTCGATGACATGTGCCTGCACCTTGGCTCCGTAATCATTGATGGCTTGCCATTCCACAGGCAAACCGGCTAAATCAGCTTCCGCTACGCCAAGGCGTACCGCCTGGTCCACCACAATGCGCGCCAGGTCGAAATGGCGGGCACGTGGATACTGGGCCAGGTAGTCACGCATCACTGACGCGAGGTTGAGCGGTTTTTGTTGCGATTTGTAGACCTGCAGCGCTTCTTCAATCATCGCTGCCAGCTGTTCGCGAATTTCATTAATCTCTTCGTATTCCATCTCTGGCGGCAGTTCGCCCATCACTTCGTCATTCCGCAGCGTCAGCGCCTCATCGCGCATGTCATACAGGCGGTCGGCATTGGCGTAGGTCAGCGCCCAGGGCGCGTCGAAGTAGTTCTGTACCGATACCCGCAGGCGCTGGGCAAAGACGCGATTTTTATCCATGTCGATGGCGGTACGAATAAATTTATGAACGTGCCGGTCATAGCCGATCCACAGGTCAATCGCCTGCTGACCCCAGCTGGTAATACGGTCGAGCTTGCTTTGCAGGTCAAACACCAGTTTATCGACGAAGCCCAGGTCTGGGCTGTCCAGCGTGGCATCCTGAATACGCAGCAGGTTTTCCTGAAGTTTGTCGCCCGCCGCTTCCAGCGTATCCTGCAGTTCACGCAGTGTCCCGGAGGTTTCAGAGAGCAACATTTCACAGCTGGAGATCGCCGCGCGCCAGTCTTTATTCAGCAGTTCAGCGATATCGTTTTTCACCGCCTGCTGCTGTTCATCCATCAGACGCTGGGTCATATCGATGCTGTCGAAGATCTCCGCCACCGAATATTTCAGCGGCGCGAAAACATTGCGATGCCAGTGAAACTCATCACCGTTTTCCTGCGCGGCATCGGCTGCCCGCTTGAGCTCGCTGGCCACAATTGACAGCTGCATCGACAGGCGCAGCGTTGAAAACTCACGCTGACGGATGTAGTAGTCGGTGATGCCGATCGCCAGCGGCGTCAGGCGATAGATAGCGTTGCCTTCGGTGAGTTCACTGGTAAAGCGGTTGAGCAGACGCTGACGCACCATGTCGTTGATGGCGTTGTTGGCACGAACCAACACGGTTTCATGGGTTTGTTCAAAAGCTTTACTGACATGACGGAAAGCGTCAATCAGATCGCCTTCGCTCATTTCGCCATCCATCCGCTCACCGTTGAGGGTGGCGATAGCCAGCAAAAAGGCCAGACGTTCCACTGGCAGCGCAAGGGAAAAGTCATTTTTGCGCGCCCAGGAGACCAGTTCAGGTACCGTCTGGGAAAATTCACTCATAATTCGTCCTTCTGCCCCGGTTTACGCGCGGTCACATGGATGTAGCGCCCTAAGCTTAAAAAGGGTTCCTGACGGCAGTAACGCCGCTCCATCTCAATAATTTCGTCGTCGCTTTTTGGCTCGCCTTTCGGCGGTTTCATGTAGTCACTGAATACCCGGATCCCGGCACGCTGCTCAATCACAAAGCCACACGCCTCCAGCCAGCGATAGACCTGCTCTGGGTCGCGCGGATAGTCAGGCGACAGGGTTCGCTTTTTGCGTTTAGTCAGGTTGGTGCGCAGATAGCCGAAGTTACCCAGCGTTAAGGTGCGCAATGTCAGGCCGTGGAGATTGTAAAACATCAGCGACATGACGCCCCCCGGACGCAGCAGATCGAACAGCGCTTTGAGCACCTTCTCCGGTTCAGCGACCCACTCAAGCACAGCGTGGAACAATACCAGATCCACCGGCTTATCCAAATGTTCGCCCACCTGCTGCGCGCTAATTTGTCTGAATTGCATGTTGTGGCTCACACCCTGTGCCGCCGCATTTTCGGCGGCCCGGCGCAGCATCTCAGCAGAGAGGTCGCACAGCAGAACCTGATGGCCCTGTGCAGCCAGCCCGCTGGAGACCTGGCCGACACCGCCGCCAGCATCCAGCACCGATAGCGGGTGCGGTGACAGGCCGGGCACTATCTTCTCCAGCTCATCCCGGAGGATGGCCTGGCGTATCTTCCCTTTGGTGGTGCCGTAAATATTTTGCGAAAATTTATCCGCGAGATCGTCAAAGTTACGATCCTGCATGGCATGCGCTCCGGTATGCTGCGGTGAGACTTGTGCTATTTTGTCACAGGCATCAGAAGAATGAACCTTTCATCCCCATCTTCCCTTCCGGGTGCTCTATTTTCGGACAACAGGACGCGTTTTAGATGTTATTTACCCTGAAAAAAGTGATTGGCGGGCTGCTTTTACCCTTGCCGTTTCTGCTTTTGCTGATGGCGCTGGGCATTTTACTGCTTTGGTTTACTGACTGGCAAAAAAGCGGCAAAACCGTGATCTCTGTCAGCTGGCTGTTATTGCTGCTGCTGAGCCTGCAACCGCTGGCCGATCGGCTGCTTTTGCCGCTGGATAACCGCTATCCGACCTGGAACGGTGCAGAGAAGGTGGACTACATTGTGGTGCTGGGCGGAGGCTATACCTTCAACCCGGCATGGGCACCCAGCTCAAACCTGCTGAATAACAGTCTGCCACGCGTGGCGGAAGGTATTCGTCAATGGCAACGCAATCCACAGTCGACCCTGATTTTTACCGGCGCTGCCGGTGGCACCAATCCGAAGAGCAGCGCCTGGGTAGCCGCTCAGGTGGCAGAAAGTCTGGGCGTACCGCGCGAACACCTTCAGATTCTTGACCAGCCTCGTGATACCGCGGATGAAGCGCAGGCGGTCAAAACGGTAGTAGGCGATCGCACGTTGCTGCTGGTCACCTCAGCGAATCATATGCCGCGGGCGATACGCTTTTTCCACGCGGTCGGTCTGAAGCCGATTGCTGCCCCTGCCAATCAGCTGGCGATTACCTCGCCGCTGAATGGCTGGGAACGCGCGATACCGTCATCGATCTGGCTGAGCCACAGCGAACGGGCAGTGTATGAAACGCTGGGCACGTTACTGCACCGGCTTAAAGGTGAGAAACCCGACTCAGCCGAGCCAGGGAAGTAGTTGCGCACGGGCATGGTCAAAACGCGGGCGGTTGAACGTGCCGGTCTGCACGAGATGTTCGATGCAGTCCCACAGCTGATAAATCCACCGGCGCCAGACAAAGCCTTCAGAGACGGGTGCCCGTTGCAGGTAGTCGTGCAGCAGCGCTGTCTCAGCAGGTGAGGTATCCAGATGGATCAGGTCATATTCACGGGGCGCCCAGAGAATCGTGCCCGGCTGTGTCATCGCGACTAACTGGTCACTGCGGCTGTTTTTCAGCATGCTCTGCAGCCGCACGTTGCCGTGAACCATCACGCAGGGATCATCAAAGTCGTGGAAAAGATGCGCCAGACGTGACCGGCAGCGGAACAGAATCTGGCGATCTTCCAGCGTGAAGCCGGGTGGGCGCAGATAGCTGAGTGTCGACCACAATACCTCAACCCGTTGTGCATACCAGGCCGGCCAGCAATTCTGCTGCGTGCTGTCTACCGTTCCGACCAGACCGTGGCTGTCGAGCCGGTGCCAGGCCAGCAGACCCTCGACTGCCTGCTCGCAAAACTGTTGCCATCGCTGAGCATCCCGCGCAGGCGCCTCCGCCGTCACGCCATTCAGTCTCGCCATCAGAAGCGTTTCATGCACCGGCGGCTGCTGGCTCAGCACCAGACCATAGACCGCTGGCACAGGGATCAATCCGGCCTGCCCCAGTAATGCCAGCTTTCTGGCTTCCAGCGCTGCCCGCCCCTGATGACGAAAATATTTTGCCACCATCGGCATGGGGTGCCCCTGCCTATCGTACAGGGCATAGAGTCGGGTGGGCGGATGTTCACTGATTAATTCGAGGCGGCTGATGCTTTCACCCAGCGCCAGCGTGAGTTCTGATTTAAGCTGTTCCATGCGGCATCCTCCTCAGATGAGTATCATAATATCCTGAAGGAAGTACTGGCGATAAGTTTAGCGGCGGATCAATAACGTTGCGCTGAAACGGGGAGACTGACTCCCCGTATATCAGGCCTGCATGGCATTGCGGACGCGTTGCAAATCGTCTGGCGTATCCACACCCACGCTGGGAATGGTTTTTGCTACGGCGACATGAATTTTTTCGCCGTACCATAAAACACGCAGTTGCTCGAGCAGCTCAATCTGTTCAAGAGGACAAGGTGCCCAGGCAACATAGCGGCGAATAAAACCGGCACGGTAGGCATAGATACCAATGTGACGAAGTAGCGTATCGCCAATCTGCTCGCGTGAGGCAGCATAGCGTTCCCGATCCCAGGGAATGGTGGCCCGTGAGAAATAGAGCGCATAGCCATTCGCATCCATGACCACCTTCACCGCGTTCGGATTAAAGGCTTCTTCCACATCGGTTATTGGCACCGCCAGCGTTGCCATCCCGGCCGCTGAGCCCGCCAGATTGGTCGCCACCTGGCGCACAATCTCTGCCGGGATCATCGGCTCATCACCCTGCACATTGACGATGATTTCGTCATCTGCAAACTGATATTTTTCGATCACTTCCGCCAGCCGCTCCGTGCCGGACTGGTGATCGACGCGGGTCATGCAGACTTCACCGCCTGCCGCCTCCACTGCTCTGGCGACGTCAGGATGATCGGTAGCAACAATGACCCGACTGGCACCCGATTCACGGGCGCGTTCCATCACATGCACCACCATCGGTTTACCGTGAATATCGAGCAGCGGCTTGCCGGGTAACCGGGTTGACGCATAGCGCGCAGGAATGATGGCAGTGAAACTCATGGATGAATCTCTTCAACTGACAGAGTACGGGCTTCGGTTTCCAGCAGCACCGGAATACCATCCCGAACCGGGAAGGCCAGGCCATCAGGCTTGCAGATCAGCTCCTGCTGAGCATTGTTGAAGTAAAGTTTGCCATTGCACACCGGGCAGGCAACGATTTCGAGTAAACGATGATCCATATGTCCTCCATCAGGAACCGAATGCTTAAGGCATCAAGCATACCATAGCGCAGCGCAGGCGGGATGGGGTAAAACGCCTTCCCGCAGCGGCTGCCGCAAAATTGATTAATCCAGCCGCCACTGGGCTGGCCAGTGATCGTTGAGTGCATCGGGTGCCTGCAGAATAGCGACGCTTTCTGCTCCCTGCCAGACCGCGAAGCGCTCAATTGCACGCCGGATATCCACCACAAAGCGCGCCGTGATGCGGGTCGTCTCTTCCAGCCAGAGTTTTTTAATCTCCAGCTGTTTTGCCTGACGCAGCATACGGGCATCGAGCCGTCCTTTTATCTGACCACGATGAAGGATGGGCAAAACGAAATAGCCAAATTTACGCTTCTCCTCGGGGGTGTAACACTCGATACGATAGTCAAAACTGAACAGCTCCCGCGCACGCTTGCGATCCCAGACTACCGGATCAAACGGGGACAGCAGCGCGCTGTGCGTCGCCTGCAGCGGTGTCTCCAGTAATGGCAGGTAGTCACGATGCAGCCACATCTCACCCAGCCCCTCTGTATCGACGGCGACCAGATCGCCCGCGGCCTGGGCATCAGCGATAAAGTCGTTCAGGGGTGCTCGTTTAAGGCGATAGTAGTCCGGCAGCCAGGCCGCGCGGAAAATCCCTAAGCTACGGGCGCTGTTCATCAGCATCTGTCGGGTGGCCTCGGCTTCGCTGATGCCATGCACCGCATCCTGCCAGTCGGGCATGACGCGGCTGCGCAGATCATAGACACGCTGAAAGTTACGGCGTTCCGCGACCATCAGCTCACCGGCGCTAAACAGATTTTCCAGATGGCGTTTGTGTGGTTTCCATGCCCACCAGCCCGACTTCGGGTTATCGGCATGGGTGAAATCGGCGGCGCGCACCGGGCCGTTTTGCTGAATCAGCTGCAGTAATTCGGTAATCGCCTGCTGGTGGTCAGCAACCCATTGCGCATTGTATTTCCAGCCCAGACGTTCAGGAGAGAGCATGCGATGACGAAGCAGTCTGTAATCGGCGCGGGGAATAAAGCAGGCTTCGTGCGCCCAGTACTCGAAGAGTTCGCCCTGGGCCAGCGCCTGTTCCAGCCATGCCTGAGGATAGTTCCCCAGGCGACTGAACAGCACCAGATAAGGACTGCGTGCCACCACATGAATGGTATCAATTTGCAGCAGTGACATGCGGGAGATGCAGCTAATCAGATCCTGATAAACCGCGCGTTTTGCCGTAGGGCGCAGCAGGCCCTGCGCGGCGAGATGAAGATGACGTGCTTGCTGTAACGAAAGTGAATGCGGGGTGTTCATCCTCTTCCTTATCAGGCTTCACCTGAGTGGGTGTGGCTATCAGAGCCGACGACGGCAGCGTTGTTCAATATCGTCCAGTAACGGCGTTACGGCTTTACCGGTTAAATGGGCGTCCACCGGCAGATACCACCAGTCAGGCTGCGCAAAGTGACGGCATTTCACTGCGTCCTTTTCAGTCATTAATAGCTGCTGACCCGTCTGTAATAATCGTGTCAGCTCATCTTCACTGTAGGCGTGATGATCGGCAAAGGCGATCTCTGCAACCGGCGTAATACCCTGCTGTTTCAGCGTGGTGAAAAAGCGCGGAGGATGACCAATACCGGCCATGGCAACCACTGCGCCCAGTTGCTCAGGTGCGCGGGTTTCCCCGGTCAGCAGATTGGTGGCGAGTCCGGGCTGAAGTTGCATCGCAATCTCGTCACCCAGGGCCTTACCGCCATTAATGATGACGGCATCCACCTGCCGCAGACGATCGGCACGTTCACGCATCGGACCGGCAGGCAACCACCAGCCATTACCAAAGCGACGGACCCCATCAACCACCACGATTTCGCGATCGCGCTGCAGGGCGTAATGTTGCAGGCCATCATCCGTGATGATCACATCCAGCGGCCCCTGCTTCAGTAACGCTTCAATCGCCTGTCGCCTTTTGGGAGCAACCGCAACCGGCGCTCCGGTGCGCTGGGCGATCAGTACCGGTTCATCACCGGCCTGTTGCGTGGGGGTCTGCGCCGTGACCAGCAAAGGATAGTGGTCCGCCTTGCCGCCATACCCTCTGGAGACGACGCCAGCGCGCAGGCCACGTTGCTGTAACGCCTCGACCAGCCAGATGACCACCGGCGTCTTTCCATTCCCGCCGGCAGTCAGGTTACCCACCACCACGACCGGCAGAGGCGCACGCCAGCTTTTACGCCAGCCGCGCCTGTAACTGAAGCGTATCAGGGCCGTGATCGCGCCATACAGCAGGCTGAATGGCCATAGCAGTAGCCATAGCGGTGAGCGACCACTCCAGATACGTTCAATCATTGGCCGAACTGCATTTTATGCAGCTGTGCATAGGCGCCGCGTTCTGCTAACAGCACCTGATGCGTTCCGCGTTCAACAATCTGACCATCTTCGATCACCACGATTTCATCCGCTTTCTCAATGGTAGAAAGGCGGTGCGCAATTACCAGCGAGGTACGGTTCTTCTGCAACTCATCCAGTGCAGACTGAATCGCGCGTTCTGACTCGGTATCCAGTGCAGAGGTCGCTTCATCGAGGATCAGGATCGGACAATCACGCAGCAACGCACGGGCAATGGCGATACGCTGACGCTGACCGCCAGATAACAGCACGCCATTCTCGCCAATCATCGTATCCAAACCCTTATCCATTTTATTGATAAAGTCCATGGCATGCGCCATGGTGGCCGCCTGCTCGATCTCTTCACGACTGTATTGCTCACTGCGGGCATACGCGATGTTATTGGCAATCGTGTCGTTGAAGAGGTGCACATTCTGTGACACCAGCGCCACCTGATTACGCAATGAGCGCAGGCTGTACTCACGCAGATCATGACCGTCCAGCAGGATTTCGCCCTGCTGGATGTCATAAAAGCGGGTCAGCAGACTCGCCATCGTAGACTTACCGGAACCGGAACGGCCCACCAGCGCCACCGTTTTTCCTGCCGGCAGCGACAGATTGATATTGCGCAGGGCCGGAATTTCACGACCAGGGTAGGTAAAGGTCACATCACGGAATTCAATATCCCCTTTAGCACGGGTGATTTCGCGCGTACCGTTATCCACTTCCTGCTCACTATCCAGAATAGAGAACAGTGTCTGACAGGCCGCCATCCCACGCTGGAACTGGGCGTTGACGTTGGTCAGAGACTTAAGCGGGCGCATCAGGGCAATCATCGAGGAGAAAACCACGGTGATGGTACCGGCTGTCAGGGTATCCATGACGCTGGGGAAGCTGGCAGCATAGAGCACAAAAGCCAGTGCCAGCGACGCGATCAGCTGAATAATCGGATCGGAAATGGAGGAGGCTGAAACGAGTTTCATTCCCTGCTGACGCATCCGGTTACTGACGCGGGAAAAGCGCTCCGATTCAATGTCCTGTCCGCCAAAAATCAGCACTTCTTTGTGCCCTTTCAGCATCTGCTCGGCGCTGGTTGTCACCTGCCCCATAGTGTTCTGCATACTTTTGCTGATGGTGCGGAAGCGCTTAGAGACGGTGCGGATAGCAAAGGAGACGATAGGTGCCAGTACAATCAGGATCAGCGACAGTTGCCAGCTGTAGTAGAACATCATGATAAACAGGCCAATAATGGAAGCCCCTTCACGCACTACGGTGACCAGCGCGCCCGAAGAAGAGGAGGCGACCTGCTCAGAATCGTAAGTAATGCGTGACAACAGGGTGCCGGTTGACTGCTGGTCGAAAAACGAAACCGGCATGCCCATCATATGGCTGAACAGACGACGGCGGATGTTCATCACGACGTTGCCAGAGACCCAGGAGATGCAGTAGCTGGAGATATAACTGGTGACTCCGCGTACCAGCATCAGGCCAATAACCACTAACGGCAGCCACAGCATCACCGATCTGTCAGCTTTACCAAAACCATCATCCAGTAACGGTTTCAACAGTGAGAGCATTAAGGCGTCGCCCGCAGCATTAATAATCAGGGCGACTGAGGCCGCAATTAATCCCGCTTTATTAGGCGCGATCATCGGCCAGAGTCGGCGAAACGTCTGCCACGTAGAGAGATCTTTATCTTGATGCATTATTTATTCACGCTGTTGGAAATAGCCGGCCATTCTACCTGGATTCGCGTTTGACGCCAAACCACTGATGATACCAACGGGGCATTAATTGATCCCGCAAGGTCGAAACCTGCGCTCTGCCCTGCGCTATCCTGATACTGATTTGTCCTGACTGGCCCGTATCCAGCCACTGAAAACCGGCCGTTCGATAGTTTTCCAGCACATTTTTCGCGGGCATACGCCATGCATTGTAGCGTGCCAGCGAGGCGATAGCGGTGTGGCCTGCGGCTTTACGCAGCAGCAATGAGGTCGACGAAGTACGGCTGCCGTGGTGCGGGACCTGCAGAATATCGACCTTCAGCCCCTGCTTCTCCAGCGCCACCAGTTGGCGTTCCGCTTTCGCTTCAATGTCACCGGTTAACATCAGACGAACCTGACCATCATCGACGATCACCACACAGGAGTCATTATTTCCGCCCGGCAGGGGGGCCGTCAGCGGCCAGACCACCCGAAAGTGGAGCTGCCGCCAGCGCCACTGCGTGCCCCGTACGCAGGGTAAGTGTGCCTCATCAGCCAGCGCACTTCTGACGTCAACCGCTGGCCAGCGTTGCGTAATCGCCTCCAGCCCGCCAGTATGATCCAGATGCTTATGACTCAGGATGACCTGTTTTAACCGTAACTGCCTGCGCTCCAGCCACGGAATGATCACCCGACTCCCCGCATTATCGTTCTGCCAGCGCGGGCCGGTGTCATACATTACGGCCTCGTCGCCCTGGCTGATCACCAGACTCAGACCGTGCCCGATATCCAGCATATCGATGCGCCAGCCCTGCTCCTGATTTGGCTGGCGACTCAGTATCATCGCCAGCGCTAACGCGCAGCTGCTTAGTGGCAGAGAGAAGAAGAGCTGCGCACGCCAGAGAATCAGGCCACCCCATACCATGACCGTAAACCAGGTTGTGCCACTCAGCGGCCACCAGCCTGGTGGCAGCAACGTCAGGCAATGAAACAGTGCGCGTAAAGAGAGATCGGCCGCTCCCCAGAAGAAGCCAGATAAATGCGCCACCGGTAGCAGCAGGGCGAGCGTCACCAGAGGCATGGTAATAAACGAGACGACCGGAATCGCGACAACATTCGCCACCAGCGCAGTCAGGCTGATGCCGTTGAAAATCGCCACCTGCAACGGCACCATTAAAATCATCATGCCCGCCTGCAAATGCAGTAGCTGTACCGGAATCCAGCGCCATTGATGGCGGAACTGTGCAGGCAGCGGGAACCAGTGATACCAGACCAGCAACATGCCGACAGCCAGTACCGAAAGCCAGAAGCTGTCAGACAGCACGGTCAGTGGATCCATCACCAGCAGCAACGCAATACAGAACGTCCAGATCTGCCAGCTGTTCAGCTGAACACCCGCAAGCCGTGTTATCGTCCATAGCGTCAGGGCGAGCAGAGAACGGGCTGCAGGAGGCTGCGCCCCTGAAAGCCAGGTATAGATTGCTGCAAACAGCCAGCTCACGATGAGGGGAAAAAGATAGCCGATAAAGCGGGCTGGCAATATAAACTGCACGCCTCGCGCAAGCACCCAGCCAGTGCTGGCTGCCAGGGCAATATGCATGCCCGATATCGCCATCAGGTGCGCCGTGCCGGTATCACGCAGTAGCTGGCGCGTCTGTGGGCTCATTTCCTCCCGGATACCAAATGCCAGCGCCTCCAGCGTGCCACGCGAAGGCATTTCACGGGTCCTGTCACGGTGCCCTACAATAAATCGCCAGCGGCCATCACAGCGATCGCTGATAGCATCCTGTTTAAGGATCCGCCCCTGAAGCGGCGTATTATTCGCGAGTGCAAAACGCTGTGCATCAAAGTCGCCTTCATTAAGGCGGGCATGGACCGGTCGCAGACGGAGGTGCATGGTCCAGCGCTGGCCCGGACAGTAAATCTCTGGATCAGTATCGAAAAAGAGCCAGGCAAAGCGAGGCGGGAATATCATCCTGCCCTGTTCTTCAAGCAGACGAACCCGGATTTGCTTCCGCTCTTTTCGCAGTTCACTGATCTGAAGGGTGTAGGTGGCAGGACGCGCCGAGAACTTTTCGATATCCCGCACCATCAGACGGGCGTCGTTACAGGCCCATGCCAGAAACAGCAGAGTGATACCGGTCAGACGAAGCGGCGGGTAAGCGCAATGCAGCAGAGCCAGACCCACGAGGACAAGCAGCAGAATCGTCTCACCGGAAGGCAGCCGCGCCATCAGCAGTAGCGGTAACGTTGCAACGATCGCCAGTCGCGCCAGAATGGTCCATGTCAGCATAATCATATCCATTGATTCAGTTCGATTATTCTGGGCAATTGGGGAGAAATTAACAGTGGACAATGAGTGAGGCTGGAGCCGTTTCGCAAGGAGAGCGCGGCATTGCAGTGTGGATGACCGTAATCTGGATGTCAGGTCTCAACCTGGATAGCAGGCAAAAAAAAACGACATCCGGAGATGTCGTTTATCTGGTTCGGTATCGGCTTAGCCGTAGATATTTGCGCGATCGCGCAGTTCTTTGCCTGGCTTAAAGTGGGGAACGTATTTACCTTCCAGATCCACTTTGTCACCCGTTTTCGGGTTACGTCCAGTACGCGGAGCGCGATAGTGCAAAGAAAAGCTGCCGAATCCCCGGATTTCGATGCGTTCGCCTTGTGCCAGCGTAGTGGCCATATGCTCAAGCATCTCTTTTACTGCATCCTCAACGACTTTCGCCGGTATATGAGTATGCTGTCCCGCCAGTCTTTCGATCAGTTCTGACTTGGTCATGTAACCTCCGGTTTATCCCTGTAGGAATGTATGACAGCTTTTACCGAAACCGGGTGGTTGCCCACCCGGTGCTTCAGGTCGATTACTCGCCTTTAGCCGCTTTGAACGCTTCAGCCATAGCGCTAGAGAAATTGCCTTCTTCCTGTTTGGTGTTAACAGTATTGATAGCTTCTTTCTCATCAGCCTGGTCTTTCGCACGGACAGACAGGCTTACGACACGGTTTTTACGATCAACGCCGGTGAACTTAGCTTCAACGTCGTCGCCAACGTTCAGAACCAGAGTTGCATCTTCAATGCGGTCCAGTGAAGCTTCAGAAGCGCGCAGGTAACCCTCAACGCCGTCTGCTAATTCAACTGTAGCACCTTTAGCATCAACTGCAGTCACTTTACCGGTGACGATGGCACCTTTCTTGTTCAGAGTGATGTAGTTGTTGAACGGATCTTCTGCCAGCTGTTTAACGCCCAGAGAGATACGCTCGCGCTCTGCATCAACCTGCAGTACAACGGCAGCGATTTCATCGCCTTTTTTGTACTCACGAACGGCTTCTTCGCCGGTCGCGTTCCAGGAGATGTCAGACAGGTGAACCAGACCGTCGATGCCGCCGTCCAGGCCGATGAAGATACCGAAGTCAGTGATTGACTTGATTTTACCTTCAACACGATCGCCTTTGTTGTGCGTCTCAGCGAACAGCTGCCATGGGTTAGATTTACACTGTTTCAGACCCAGGGAGATACGACGACGCTCTTCGTCAATGTCCAGAACCATAACTTCAACAACATCGCCTACGTTAACAACTTTAGACGGATGGATGTTTTTGTTGGTCCAGTCCATTTCAGACACGTGTACCAGACCTTCAACGCCTTCTTCGATTTCCACGAAGCAGCCATAATCAGTCAGGTTGGTAACACGACCGGTCAGGCGAGTGCCTTCCGGATAGCGTTTAGCGATAGCAACCCATGGATCTTCGCCCAGCTGCTTCAGACCCAGAGAAACACGGGTACGCTCGCGGTCGAACTTCAGCACCTTAACGGTGATTTCGTCGCCAACGTTAACGATTTCGCTTGGATGCTTAACGCGTTTCCATGCCATATCAGTGATGTGCAGCAGGCCATCAACGCCGCCCAGATCAACGAATGCACCGTAGTCAGTGAGGTTCTTAACGATACCTTTAACTTCCATGCCTTCCTGCAGGTTTTCCAGCAGCTGATCGCGCTCTGCGCTGTTTTCGGATTCGATAACCGCACGACGTGAAACCACGACGTTATTGCGTTTCTGATCCAGCTTGATGACTTTGAACTCAAGCTCTTTGCCTTCCAGGTGCAGCGTATCGCGCACCGGACGCACATCTACCAGTGAACCTGGCAGGAACGCACGGATACCGTTGAGCTCAACTGTGAAGCCGCCTTTAACTTTGCCGTTGATAACACCGGTAACAGTTTCAGCGTCTTCGTAAGCTTTTTCCAGCGTGATCCATGCTTCATGGCGCTTAGCTTTCTCACGGGACAGCAGGGTTTCACCGAAGCCGTCTTCCACTGCATCCAGAGCAACATCAACTTCGTCGCCTACCTGGATTTCCAGTTCGCCGGCTGCGTTCTTGAACTGCTCTGCAGGAATTGCAGATTCAGATTTCAGACCCGCATCAACCAGAACGACATCTTTGTCGATAGAAACGACGATGCCACGAACGATAGAACCCGGGCGGGTTTCGATTGTTTTTAAGGATTCTTCAAATAGTTGAGCAAAAGATTCAGTCATATTGATAATCTTCAGGATTCTTCAATTTAACGTCCATCTGACTTCATGTCGGATGGGGTTGTTTCACATGCCCGGCACCGGATCCGTGGTACAGGGTGATAAATTCAGTTAAGCCGGAATGCCCAGCTTCTTGCGGGCATAGTGTAGCGCTTTTTCAATGACCTGGTCGATAGACATCTCTGTAGAGTCCAGAACCAGTGCATCGGCAGCAGCGACTAAAGGCGCAATTGCGCGGTTACGATCGCGGTCGTCGCGTTCTTTTATCTCGGCTAAAAGGCGGTCAAAGTTAACATTAAAGCCATTTCCCTGCAACTGTAGCATACGTCGCTGAGCACGCTCTTCCGGGCTGGCATCAAGGAAAATCTTTACTGGCGCATCCGGGAAAACCACGGTGCCCATATCGCGGCCATCAGCGATCAGGCCCGGCATCTCACGGAAACCGCGCTGACGGCGCAATAACGCTTCGCGCACCCGCGGAAAGGCAGCGACACGTGAGGCGGTGTTGCTGACCTCCTGAGTGCGGATTTCACCGGTAACATCTTCACCTTCAAGTATGACCTGCATTTCACCATTTTGTGACAAAAAGCGCACATCAAGATGTGCAGCAATCGGCACCAGCGCTTCTTCAGATTCAATGTCCACTTGATGATGCAATGCCGCTAACGCCAGCACGCGATAAATAGCACCAGAGTCCAGCAGATGCCACTGCAGCGATTCTGCCATCGCTTTGCACAGGGTTCCCTTTCCCGCTCCACTTGGCCCATCAATAGTTATGACCGGGGCAGTTACTGTCATTATTCCCTCCTGTTGCTGCGTGCATTATGACCTTCAGGTCACCCTTAATGCTTAGCATTATACGCTGCATAGCAAGGCTTGGTTACCCTTTCGCACTGACCGGGTTCGAAATGTTAGTCAATTCAGAGGATATCGGTCAGGTTACAGCCAGATTAAATCAGGGGGAGACCCGGTGCGGAACCGCACCGGAAAGGCGATATCAGGCGTGCTGGCTGATTTTAGCCAGCTGAACAAAATAGTCCGGGAAGGTTTTCGCTGTACAGCCAGGATCGAGAATAGTTACTGGTGTATCGGAAAGGGCAACCAGCGAAAAACACATTGCCATGCGGTGATCGTTGTAGGTACCAATATCAGCATGAATCAGCGATGCTGGCGGTGTAATACGGATATAGTCATGGCCCTCTTCAACTTCCGCCCCCACTTTACGCAGCTCTGTAGCCATTGCGCTCAGTCGATCAGTCTCTTTTACCCGCCAGTTATAAATATTACGTAACTGGGTCGTGCCGTCGGCAAACAGCGCGGTGGTCGCGATGGTCATGGCAGCATCCGGGATATGGTTCATGTCCATATCAATGGCCTGCAGTTTTCCGGCCGTGCAGGCAATGAAATCATCGCCCCACTCAATTACCGCACCCATCCTTTCCAGCACATCAGCGAAACGGATATCGCCCTGCACACTCTGGCGTCCGATACCGGTGACGCGAACCGTGCCACCTTTTATTGCGCCGGCAGCCAGGAAATAGGAGGCGGAAGAGGCATCGCCTTCAACCAGGTAATCGCCCGGTGACTGATACTGTTGCTGTCCCTTAATCAGGAAGCGTTGATAGTTCTGATTCTCAACCCCGACGCCAAAGCACTGCATCAGATTGAGTGTGATATCAATATAAGGTTTGGAAACCAAATCGCCTTTGATAGTGATGCAGGTATCCTGCTGTGCCAGCGGCGCGGTCATCAGCAGTGCTGTCAGGAACTGACTGGAGACGCTGCCATCTACACTGACTTCCCCCCCGGTGAAACCACCGCGTAAACGCAGCGGCGGATAACTTTCGTTTTCCAGGTACTCAATACTTGCTCCCCCCTGACGAAGTGCATCAACCAGATGCCCGATTGGACGCTCTTTCATGCGGGGTTCGCCGGTCAGCTCGATATCGTGCTCGCCCAAACAGAGTGCAGCGGCCAGAGGACGCATTGCGGTTCCGGCATTGCCCAGAAACAGCGACAACGGTTGAGAGGAGTGCAGTGGCCCGGCATTTCCCGTCACTTCACACACGGTGCGATCGCTGGAGAGCGTATAGCTTACGCCCAGCGCGGTCAGCGCATTCAGCATATGCTTAACATCATCGCTGTCGAGCAGGTTGGTGAGACGGGTGGTACCTTCAGCCAGCGCAGCCAGCAGCAATGCGCGATTGGAAACGCTTTTTGAGCCGGGCAGATTTACGGTGCCATCGACGCGCGCGATCGGTTGGAGAGTCAGGGAGTCCTGCATGTGAAACGAAATCCTCAAAAAATACAGAGACCTCGCCCTATGACGAGGTCTGGCATCAGCATCAACGCTGATATCTTAATAATCAGCCGTGACGGCGTTCAAAGTCGACCATGAAATCGGTCAGCGCCTTCACACCTTCCAGCGGCATCGCATTATAAATAGAGGCGCGCATACCGCCTACTACACGATGGCCTTTAAGCGCATGCAATCCTGCCTTAAATGACTCTTCCAGGAACAGTGCATCGAGCGACGCATCCGCCAGCTGGAAAGGAATATTCATGCGCGAGCGATTTTCTTTAGCCACATCGTTACGGTAGAAGCCACTGTGATCGATAACGCCATAAAGCAGGTCAGATTTTGCCTGATTGATACGATCAATTTCGGCCACACCGCCCTTCTCTTTCAGCCATTTAAACACCAGGCCTGAGAGATACCATGCAAATGTTGGCGGGGTATTAAACATCGAATCATTATCGGCCAGCACTTTGTAATCAAGAATTGAAGGTACAGAGGCGTGCGCCTGACCCAGCAGATCGTCGCGAACGATAACCAGCGTTAACCCGGCCGGACCGACATTTTTTTGCGCACCCGCATAAATCACGCCATAGCGGCTCACATCGATCGGACGTGACAAAATGGTAGATGAGAAGTCAGCGACAACAGTTTTATTGCCGAAATCGGGCTGTTCATCAATGGCGATGCCATCGATAGTTTCATTCGGGCAGAAATGCAGATAAGCAGACGATTCACTCACCTGCCATTCGCTCATCGGCAGAATGGCACGTTTACCATCGCGAGTGGTTTTCACATCCAGCGTACGCGGAGAACAATACTTTTCCGCTTCTTTAATTGCACTGTGTGCCCAGTAGCCGCCATCGACATAGTCGGCGCTGGTCGCTTGCCCGAGCAGATTACCCGGTACTGCAGCGAACTGCGCACGCGCGCCGCCATGACAGAATAAAACTTTGTAATTAGCCGGTATTTTTAGCAGATCACGGAAGTCCTGCTCCGCTTCCTCAGCCACCTGAATAAACTCTTTACTGCGGTGACTGATCTCCATTACAGAGGTACCCAGACCGCGCCAGTTCGTCAGCTCCTGTTCTGCACGACGAAGGACTTCAACCGGTAGCATCGCCGGGCCAGAGCTAAAATTATAAACTTGCGTCATTTCCCCTCACCACTGTCATATCGAACGGTTATGAATAACCATCCGGTTTTATCACTGCATTCTGATAGCTGCAATCATAAATCAGGGTGCGGTCACATTTTCTGAATCCGGCTCGCCGGAGGTTATGTTACCAATGTAAATCTCAACGGAATTTTGTGAGGCTTTATCCAGCGCCATCAATTTGCGTTTGGCCAGAGTGCCGCTGTGATGAAAACTACGTCGGTAAACTAAGCCAGTAAAAATGTCCCGCCCTGATAGCGGTCAGTTAGCAAAATCCGTATCATGGCGCGCTTTACGCACCCTATGACAACAGAGAGAGCGGCACTATGACGCAAACATTTATCCCGGGCAAAGATGCCGCACTGGAAGACTCCATCGCGCGTTTCCAGAACAAGCTGCAGGATCTTGGCTTTAACATTGAAGAAGCCTCCTGGCTGAATCCTGTCCCCCACGTCTGGTCAGTGCATATCCGCGACCGCGATTGCCCGCTCTGTTTTACCAATGGTAAAGGCGCCAGTAAAAAAGCGGCACTGGCCTCTGCACTGGGTGAGTATTTCGAGCGTCTCTCTACTAACTATTTTTTTGCTGACTTCTGGCTGGGGAAAAAGATCGCTGACGGTGATTTTGTTCACTATCCCAATGAAAAATGGTTTGCGTTACCAGAGGATGATTCCTTACCTGAAGGCATTCTGGATGCGCGCCTGCACGCGTTTTACGATGCCGACAATGCTCTGACGGCTTCCGGCCTCATTGATTTGCAATCCGGCAATGCTGAGCGTGGTATATGCGCTCTGCCCTTTACCCGCCAGTCCGATCAGCACACTGTCTATATTCCGATGAACATTATCGGCAACCTCTATGTTTCAAATGGCATGTCTGCAGGTAACACCGCAAATGAAGCCCGTGTTCAGGGGCTTTCAGAAGTGTTTGAGCGCTACATTAAAAACCGCATTATTGCGGAAGCAATCAGCCTGCCAGCGATTCCTGATGAGGTGATGCAGCGCTATCCTGACGTCATTGAAGCGATTGCGCGCCTTGAAGCAGAAGGCTTCCCGATTTACGCTTATGACGCCTCGCTGGGTGGCAAATATCCGGTTATTTGTGTGGTACTGTTTAACCCGACCAACGGCACCTGCTTTGCCTCATTTGGTGCGCATCCTGATTTCGGTGTGGCGCTGGAGCGTACCGTCACCGAGTTGCTGCAGGGTCGCAGCCTCAAAGATCTGGATGTGTTTACACCACCGACCTTTGATGACGAAGAAGTGGCTGAACATGCCAACCTCGAAACACACTTCATCGATTCAAGCGGTCTTATCTCCTGGGATCTGTTTAAAGAGACGGCGGATTATCCCTTTGTCGACTGGTCTTTCGCAGGCAGCACCGAGCAGGAATTTGCTACGCTGATGGCGATCTTCGCTTCAGAAGATCAGGAAGTCTATATCGCTGACTACGAGCACCTGGGTGTTTATGCCTGCCGCATTATCGTACCTGGCATGTCTGATATCTACCCGGCGGAAGATTTGTTCCTGGCGAATAACAGCATGGGTGCTGGCATCCGTGCAACCCTGCTTGCCCTGCCTGACAGCAACTGGAATCCGGAAGAGTATCTGGATCTGATTGGACAGCTGGATGATGAAGGTTTTGACGACTTCACCCGTGTTCGCGAGCTGCTGGGTCTGGCAACCGGTAAAGACAACGGCTGGTACACGCTGCGTATTGGCGAACTAAAAGCGATGCTGGCGCTGGCGGGCGGCGATCTGGATCAGGCATTGATCTGGACAGAATGGACAATGGAGTTTAATAGCTCAATCTTTACGCCAGAGCGGGCTAATTACTATCGTTGCCTGCAGACCCTGCTGTTACTGGCAATGGAAGATGAGCGCGATCCGCTGCAATATCATCACGCCTTCCTGCGTATGTATGGTGAGAACGCAATGGAAGCGGCTTCCGCCGCTATCAGTGGTGAGAATCCGTTTAATGGGCTTCAGGCTGTGGATGAAGAGTTGCAGGCATTTCCGGCTCATCAATCCCTGCTTGCTGCATACGAAAAACTGCAAGCTGCCAAACGTCATTACTGGAAAAAAGCGTAAGGCATAACGCCTGACGCTGGAAACAGATAGCTCAACATGGCACTGGATTTATCTGGTGCCATAATTTTCCTCTATCTCAATGAAACATTAGCTGTAATAAAAATACCTTCCGCCACATTCCATTATTTTACTTAACATATAAGATATTAATTTATAACACCGCTTGAATTAAAAACGCGCGCAATCGCCTGTCATTAAAATATATTTGTATTTTTAAAATTTATTTAATACTTTATTTTCAGTAAGTTACGCAATTATTTTTCTATTTAAACGCGATGGCCTGGCTACCATTTCGTCAAACATGATCCACATCAATTACTGACCTATACTCCTTTGTTAGTATTTTTTCAGACAACTTCAGGAGTAAGTTAGTGTGAAAACTGACAACCCTTTTAATCTTTTATTACCCGCCGCAATGGCGAAAGTGGCCGAAGACGCCGGTATCTATAAAGCAACCAAACATCCCTTTACTACCTTCTTTCTGGCCATAAACGCTGGCGTATTCATCTCAATCGCATTCGTTTTTTATATTACAGCGACTACCGGCAGTGGTGCGATGCCTTATGGTATAGCCAAACTGATTGGCGGTATCTGCTTCTCTCTCGGTTTGATGCTGGTCGTGGTGTGTGGTGCCGACCTTTTTACCTCGACGGTACTAATCGTCGTGGCTAAAGCCAGTGGTCGCATCAGCTGGGGTCAGCTGGCCCGCAACTGGATTAACGTCTACGCCGGTAACCTGGCCGGTGCACTCTTCTTTGTCGCCCTGATGTGGTTTGCCGGACAGCATATGGTTGCGAATGGTGCATGGGGGTTGAATGTCCTGGAAACCGCCGATCACAAGATGCATCACACCTTTATAGAAGCAGTCTGTCTGGGTACATTAGCTAATCTGCTGGTCTGCCTCGCCGTCTGGATGAGCTATTCCGGTCGCAGCCTGACCGATAAGCTGGTCGTGATGATTCTGCCTGTTGGGATGTTTGTCGCCAGCGGTTTCGAACACAGCATCGCTAACATGTTTCTCATTCCCTATGCCATTACTATCCGCGACTTCGCAACACCTGAGTTCTGGCAGGCTGCTGGCACCACGGCTGCACAGTTTCATTCGCTGACCGTCAGTAACTTTATTCTCCATAATCTGATTCCCGTAACGATCGGTAACATCATCGGCGGTGGCGTTCTGGTTGGGCTGACTTACTGGGTTATCTATCTCCGCAAAGGTGACCAGGTACATTAAACGCATTTTTGACGGCACAGGACGTTGACTGTGCCCGACCGTAAAGTCTCTTCATATAAGGCAGGTATATTATGACCGAACTTAATGCAAAACTGGCTTCAGCATGGGAAGGATTTGCTGAAGGCGAATGGCAGAACAGCGTCAATGTGCGCGACTTCATTCAGAAAAACTACACCCCCTATGAAGGTGATGAGTCATTCCTGGCGGGCGCCACTGAAGCAACCACCAGGCTGTGGGAAAGCGTGCTGGAAGGCATCAAAATTGAGAACCGCACCCACGCGCCAGTCGACTTCGACACCGATCTCGCCTCCACAATTACCTCGCACGACGCGGGCTACATTAATAAGTCTCTGGAAAAAATTGTTGGTCTGCAGACTGAAGCACCATTAAAACGCGCCATCATTCCTTATGGCGGCATCAAAATGGTCGAAGGTTCATGCAAAGTGTATGGCCGTGAACTCGACCCTTCTCTGAAAAAAATCTTCACCGAATACCGCAAAACACACAACCAGGGTGTCTTCGATGTTTATACCCCGGACATTCTGCGCTGCCGCAAATCAGGTATTCTGACCGGTCTTCCTGATGCTTATGGTCGTGGTCGTATTATCGGTGACTATCGTCGTGTGGCGTTGTACGGCATCGATTTCCTGATGGCGGATAAATTCTCTCAGTTCGCATCACTGCAGGAAGATTTAGAGAACGGTGTGAATCTCGAGGCGACCATTCGTCTGCGTGAAGAGATCTCCGATCAGCATCATGCGCTGGCCCAGATCAAAGAGATGGCCGCAAAATATGGTCATGACATTTCCGGTCCGGCCACCAACGCGATGGAAGCTGTGCAGTGGACTTACTATGGTTACCTGGCTGCCGTTAAATCACAAAACGGTGCTGCCATGTCCTTTGGCCGCGTCTCAACCTTCCTGGATATTTACATTGAGCGTGATCTTAAAGCCGGTAAGCTGACGGAAGAACAGGCTCAGGAACTGATTGACCATCTGGTCATGAAACTGCGCATGGTTCGCTTCCTGCGTACCCCAGAATATGATGAGCTGTTCTCTGGTGACCCAATCTGGGCAACCGAATCACTGGCAGGTATGGGCGTTGATGGTCGTACACTGGTATCCAAAAGCACTTTCCGCTTCCTGAATACCCTTTACACCATGGGTCCTTCACCTGAGCCAAACATGACCATTCTGTGGTCAGAAAAACTGCCCATTAATTTCAAGAAATATGCCGCTAAAGTCTCTATCGATACCTCATCTTTGCAGTATGAGAATGATGACCTCATGCGTCCTGATTTCAACAATGACGACTACGCCATCGCCTGCTGCGTGAGCCCGATGATTGTCGGCAAACAAATGCAGTTCTTTGGCGCACGTGCCAACCTGGCGAAAACGCTGCTTTACGCAATCAACGGCGGCGTGGATGAAAAACTGAAAATGCAGGTTGGACCGAAAGGCGACAAAATCAGCGACGACGTGCTGGATTTCGACACCGTCATGGAGCGTATGGATCACTTCATGGACTGGCTGGCGAAGCAGTATGTGACTTCGCTGAACATCATCCATTACATGCATGATAAGTACAGCTATGAAGCGGCACTGATGGCCCTGCATGACCGGGATGTCTATCGCACCATGGCCTGTGGTATCGCCGGTCTTTCTGTTGCTGCGGATTCACTTTCAGCAATTAAATACGCCAAAGTGAAACCAATTCGTGACGAAGATGGTCTGGCGATCGACTTCGATATCGAAGGTGAATATCCACAGTTCGGTAATAACGATGCCCGCGTTGATGACCTGGCCTGCGATCTGGTTGAACGCTTCATGAAGAAAATTCAACAGCTGACTACCTATCGTAATGCCGTGCCGACGCAGTCTGTCCTGACTATCACTTCGAACGTGGTGTATGGTAAGAAAACCGGTAACACGCCGGATGGACGTCGCGCTGGCGCACCGTTTGGACCCGGTGCTAACCCGATGCATGGTCGTGACCAGAAAGGTGCTGTGGCTTCACTGACTTCTGTCGCTAAACTGCCGTTTGCCTATGCGAAAGATGGTATCTCCTATACCTTCTCAATCGTGCCAAACGCGTTGGGTAAAGATGATAATGTGCGCAAAACCAACCTTGCCGGTCTGATGGATGGTTACTTCCATCACGAAGCCAGCATCGAAGGCGGCCAGCACCTTAACGTCAACGTCATGAACCGTGAAATGCTGCTGGACGCGATGGAGCATCCGGAGAAGTATCCGCAGCTGACAATTCGCGTTTCTGGTTACGCTGTACGCTTTAACTCATTGACTAAAGAGCAGCAGCAGGATGTGATTACCCGTACCTTCACACAGTCACTGTAATCACGGCTAAACCCGATAAAAAGGCTCCTCGCGGAGCCTTTTCCTTAAAAGTCTGTTCTGATGGTCATCTTCATCAAGGTTCCTCTCAGAATCGATTTCCTGCCCTGAGCGCAACAGAGATTGCGCCGTCTGTCCCGGCAGACTCACTGGAGAAACATCGCAATGTCAGTTAACGGTCGTATCCACTCATTTGAATCCTGCGGGACCGTCGACGGTCCCGGCATCCGTTTCATCACCTTCTTCCAGGGCTGCCTGATGCGCTGTCTCTACTGTCACAACCGTGACACCTGGGATACTCACGGCGGAAAAGAGATCAGCGTCGAGGCGCTGATGGCGGATGTGCTCTCCTATCGCCACTTTATGAATGCGTCTGGTGGCGGTGTTACTGCGTCAGGGGGTGAAGCGATTCTTCAGGCTGAATTTGTGCGTGACTGGTTCCGCGCCTGCAAGGCCGAAGGCATCCATACCTGTCTCGACACCAACGGTTTCGTACGCCGCTACGATCCAGTGATCGACGAACTGCTCGACGTGACTGACTTAGTGATGCTCGATCTCAAACAGATGAATGATGACGTGCATCAGATTCTGGTGGGTGTATCCAATCATCGTACGCTGGATTTTGCCCGCTATCTGCAGAAAAAAGGCAAGCGGACCTGGATCCGATTTGTCGTGGTACCTGGCTATTCTGACGATGATGACACCGCGCATCGGCTGGGTGAATTCACACGTGACATGAAGAACGTCGAGAAGATTGAATTACTGCCCTATCACGAGCTGGGTAAGCATAAATGGATTGCGATGGGTGAAGAGTACAAGCTGGATGGGGTGAAACCACCGGGGAAAGAGACGATGGAACGCGTTAAAAACATTCTCGCCAGCTACGGTCACGAAGTGATGTACTGAATAATCGGTCATAAAAAAGGGAGCTTAACGCTCCCTTTTTACTGTTCAGCGATCAGGCATGTGCCACTGGCGTCGCCTGCTGATCCACTTTACGCAGCAGCATCAGCAGATAGATCAGCGCCACTGCGGCGATCATCACAAACAGCAGCCGGTCAGAATAATTCTGCATCAGAACAGAGGTCATTGCGGGTCCAGCCAGACTGCCAACGGTATAACTCATCAGCAGCGCCTGATTCATCGCAACCAGTTCATGATGTGCGACTGTCTCGCAAGCCCAGGACATCGCCACCGGATAGAGTGTGAAGCCTGCCAGTCCCAGAACAAACAGCGCTGGCGCCATTGCGGCATTGGTTAACATGGCCATCGCCCCCAGGATAACGACAAAGACCTGCACCCGCAGCACCAGCAAGCGGCCGAAACGATCGGCAAGACGACCAACTGGCCACTGCCCGACAATCCCTGCGCTAACCAGTAACGCCATCCAGTAGCCGACATTGGCATCACTCATTCCCTGATGCGACAGGTAAAGCGGCATCAGGCCATAAAGCGAGCCTAAAACGATACCGGAGATAATGCACCCATTGATGCCGAGACGTGAACTGCGGCGACGAAGCATCGGCCAGATGCGAGCCGGTGCCGCTTCAGCCGCTTCACCGGTGGCTGATACCCGTGTGAAGACCAGCGGCAGTACCGCGCAGAACACCAGCGAAGTGACCCAGGGTACTACGCTCAGTAATTCTGTTGAGAGTGTGCTGACCAGTAACTGACCGGTTACAGTGCCGAGATAATAAACGATCATATAGGCAGCCAGTAGCTGTCCACGATTGCGGACGGTTCCGCTACAGAGAAGTGCGCTTTCAACCACGACCCACATCAGTGCACAGCCTACGCCCGCGACAAAACGAAGCGAACTCCATGCCCAGAAACCTTCCATCGTTACCAGGCAAATCGTTGCCACGGCAAAGAGTCCTGTTGCCAGATAATAACTGCGATTAAACCCGTAATGCCTGATTAACCAGCCTGCCAGCAATGTACCTGCCAGATTGCCGGTGTAATAAGAGGAACTTACGATACCTACCTGCCAGGTTGTCAGTAAGTCATGCGTCAGCCACAGCGGAACAAGCGTATTCAGCACGGCAATGGCGACAGTCATTAACATCAGGCCGCAAAGCAGCAATATCACGGGGCGTGACCAGGTTGACATAGGGGATAAAAACCAGAGCAAAATGAAGGAAATTGCGCGCAGTTTGCCACTGGCTTTTTTAAAGTCAATGGGCCGAATTTGACAGCAGCACATTTTGCTGCGGGACAATTTAATCTACTAATCTTCAGTGGGTTACAATTGTATTATGCGGCACGCTGCTGAACGCTATCTCTATGAAAAATTAGCTTTTTAAGCGTTCCGGCGCACCTGGTATCGATAACGTTTATTTGTGAATAAATTCCGTCTCAATAAATCCTTTTTTTCAAAAATCAGGCATAAAAAAACCCGGCCATAGCCGGGTTTAAGAGATTGTGAATCGCTTAGCCGATGATATCAACGCCATTCATGTAGGGGCGTAAAACTTCAGGTACGGTGATGCGGCCATCTTCCTGCTGATAGTTCTCCAGCACCGCGACCAAAGTACGGCCTACGGCCAGACCTGAGCCATTCAGGGTATGAACCAGACGCGGTTTCTTTTCCTGTTTGTTGCGATAACGCGCCTGCATACGACGCGCCTGGAAATCACCCATGTTGGAACAGGATGAAATCTCACGATAGGTATTCTGCGCTGGCAGCCAGACTTCCAGATCGTAGGTTTTGGTCGATCCAAAGCCCATATCGCCAGTACAGAGTAAAACCTTACGATACGGCAGATTCAGCAGCTGCAGCACTTTCTCTGCATGACCAGTCAGCTCTTCCAGCGCATCCATTGACTGTTCCGGAGTGACAATCTGCACCATTTCAACTTTGTCGAACTGGTGCATACGGATCAGGCCGCGCGTGTCACGACCGTAAGAACCCGCTTCAGAACGGAAGCATGGCGTATGCGCGGTCAGTTTAACCGGCAGGCTATCCTCTTCCACGATCTCGTCGCGCATCAGGTTGGTCAGCGGCACTTCCGCGGTAGGAATCAACGCATAGTTGCTGCTGTCTGACTGCTCTTCCAGCGGACGGGTATGGAACAGGTCTTCGCCAAACTTAGGCAGCTGTCCGGTACCATAAAGCGTTTCGTGGTTAACGAGGTAAGGCACGTAGGTTTCAAGGTAGCCATGCTGCTCAGTGTGCAGGTCAATCATAAACTGACTCAGTGCACGGTGCAGGCGGGCAATCTGCCCCTGCATGACCACAAAGCGCGAACCGGTCAGTTTAACGGCAGCCGCAAAATCCAGACCTTTCGCCGCTTCACCCAGCTCAACGTGATCTTTAACCTGGAAGCTGAATTCGCGCGGTGTACCCCATCGGCTCACTTCCTGGTTTTCGCTGTCATCTTTGCCCAGCGGCACTTCATCTGCCGGAATGTTCGGCAGCGCCAGCGCAAAGTCACGGATTTGATTCTGCAGTTCATCCAGTTCTGCTTTTGCGGCATCCAGGCGTTCGCCCAGCGCGTTCACTTCCTGACGCAGCGGCTCGATGTCTTCCCCACGTGCTTTGGCCTGACCGATGGATTTGGATCGGGAATTACGCTCTGCCTGCAGATTTTCAGTTTCCACCTGCAGTACTTTGCGACGCTCTTCAAGCGAACGCAGCGTTTCCACATCCAGTTTGTATCCCCGGCGTGCCAGTTTTTCTGCGACTGCGTCTGGCTCGTTACGCAGCAGATTGGGATCGAGCATGCTTATCCTGTGTATAAAAAGTTGGTTGAAAGAAGGGACGCATTCCTGCGGAATGCGTTGAAAACATTGCCCACATTACCGTAACGTCTGTTTCAGCGGTAGCGTTTTGTCGGGCTATTTTGATCCTGCTCAGCGAGCCAGCTTAGCTTTTCACCAATCTTACCCTCAAGCCCGCGCTGGGTTGGAGTGTAATAGCGTGCGCTGGCCAGTTCCTGCGGAAAATAGACTTCACCGGCGGCATAAGCGTTGGTTTCGTCATGGGCATAACGATACTCTTTGCCCAGGCCCATCTCTTTCATCAGCTTAGTCGGCGCATTGCGCAGATGCTCAGGTACATCGTAATCGGGATGGTCGCGCGCATCGCGCATTGCAGCTTTAAACGCGTTATAGACCGCATTACTTTTAGGCGCGCAGGCCAGATAGACAATCGCCTGCGCAATAGCACGCTCCCCTTCTGCCGGCCCGACACGCGTAAAGCAATCCCAGGCCGCAATTGCCACCTGCATACCGCGTGGGTCGGCATTGCCGACATCTTCTGAGGCGATAGCCAGCAACCGGCGTGCCACATAGAGCGGATCGCCACCTGCGGTAATAATGCGTGCATACCAGTAAAGCGCCGCATCGGGTGCCGAACCGCGCACAGATTTGTGCAGAGCCGAAATCAGATCGTAAAAGCGGTCGCCTTTGTTATCAAAACGCGCGGATCGCTCACCCGAGACTTCGTTGAGCAACTGCGGCGTCAGTTCACGCTGACCCGAGGCGGTGATTTCAGCCATATCCGCCATCATCTCCAGCGTGTTCAGCGCCCGGCGTGCATCGCCATTAACCAGCTCAGCAATCATCCTGCGCGTGTTGTCCGGCAGCACAATATCACTGTCGCCATACCCGCGTGTTTTGTCCTGCATCGCCTGATCCAGCACCTGCTCAATATCTTTCAGAGTCAGCGATTTCAGCAGATAGACGCGGGCGCGGGAGAGCAACGCGGAGTTAAGTTCAAAAGAGGGGTTTTCGGTGGTCGCGCCAATAAAGGTAATCGTGCCATCTTCGATATGCGGCAGAAAAGCATCCTGCTGGCTCTTGTTGAACCGATGGACCTCATCCACAAACAGGATGGTGCGCCGCCCGGCATGTTTATTCTGGCGGGCACGCTCAATTGCCTCACGAATCTCTTTCACACCCGAAGTGACAGCTGAGATACGCTCCACATCGGCGTTACCATAATGCGCAATGATTTCAGCGAGTGTCGTCTTGCCGGTCCCGGGTGGTCCCCACAGGATCATCGAGTGCAGGTGCCCTGCTTCAATCGCGCGCGGCAGTGGTTTGCCCGCACCCAGCAGATGTTGCTGACCAATGTACTGTTTCAATGTTTCTGGCCGCATACGCGCGGCCAGAGGTTTGAAATTTTCGGTGGAAAAATCCAGAGACAGGTTACTCACCGTGACCTCACTGACGTTGGTCGTCCACCGTCACGCCTTTAGGCGGTGTGAACGTGAATTTATCCGGGCTGATAGCGCCATTCTGCTGGCTTTTCAGCTGGTAATCACTGCGCTGGCCATCCTGTTCGATAGCGCTGAAGCGGTTAATGGTGCCGCTGGAGGTCACCTGAATGGTGAACTGTTTCAGGTTGCCATCACTGTTTTTCGGTGTCAGCTCGAAATTGTCACCCTGCTGTTTGATGTTGTACTGCTTCCAGTCGTTCGACTGGTTGCGGGCAATCAGCATAAACGGCGTATTGCTGGTCGCATTCTGCAGCAGACTTACAGTCGCCTGCTCAACAAATGGATTGTAGAACCACAGCGATTTACCGTCAGAGATAATGATGCTTTCGTCCGGCGCGGTCATGTGCCAGTTAAACAGGCTGGGACGTTTAACCCACAATTCGCCTTCACCATCCTGCACATTGGCACCGCTGCTGTCGGTCACTTTTTGCGTGAAGCTGGCGTGGAAGCTGCTGACCTTGTTCAGGCGCTGTTGCAGATCACTGGAAGCATCAGCCAGAACGCTGGCTGAAGAAAAAGTGGCCAACAGGCCAAGAGCGATTACGCGTAATTTCATCTGCTTCGATTCCTTATTTAAACGTTCCCATCGATAACTGCATTAAGCCTGGTCGCCGTTCCGCCATCAGAACAGAGGAAAAAGCCGAAAGCTGATCCAGATATGGGGGTTAACCGTATAAAAACAATGAGCCAGTCGAAACTGGCTCATTAAGTAGTGTTTCAAAACATTTAACCGCTACATATCGTGAGGCGGTGGCGACAGCACTTCACGGTTACCATTGTGGCCTGGTGCAGAGACGATACCCTGCGCTTCCATCTGCTCAATAATACGTGCAGCACGGTTATAGCCGATGCGGAACTGACGCTGAACGCCTGAAATCGAGGCTCGGCGCTTATCGACCACAAAGCCGACAGCCTGATCGAAGAGTGGATCGAGTTCTTCATCGCTATCGATGCCACCAGCACTTTCGCTCTCTTCGCCTGCCGTAATACTGTCGATATATTGCGGACGACCACGTGCTTTCCAGTCCTGAACCACCGCATGCACTTCCTGATCACGCACAAAGGCACCGTGAACACGAACTGGCAGTGAGGAGTTTGGCGGCATGTAAAGCATGTCACCCATACCCAGCAGTGACTCCGCGCCGCCCTGATCGAGAATGGTACGTGAGTCTATCTTGCTTGAAACGGTAAAGGCGATACGTGTCGGGATATTCGCTTTGATCAGGCCAGTAATGACATCTACGGATGGACGCTGTGTTGCCAGCACCAGATGGATACCCGCAGCACGGGCTTTTTGTGCCAGGCGCGCAATCAGCTCTTCAACCTTTTTCCCCACCGCCATGATCAGGTCAGCAAACTCATCGACCATCACCACGATATAAGGCAGTTTCTCCAGAACCGGCGGGGTCATATCCATGCTGTCGCCCGGTTTCCAGAACGGATCAGGAATCGGACGGCCCATCGCTTCGGCTTGCTCCACTTTTTCGTTGTAACCCGCCAGGTTACGAACGCCCAGCGCCGACATCAGCTTGTAACGTCGCTCCATTTCACCGACGCTCCAGCGCAGCGCATTCGCGGCATCCTTCATGTCGGTGACAACTTCGGTCAGCAGATGCGGAATGCCTTCGTAGACCGACAACTCCAGCATTTTCGGGTCGATCATAATGAAGCGAACTTCTTCCGGTGTCGCCTTGTAGAGCATGCTGATGATCATGGCGTTCACGCCCACAGACTTACCGGAACCGGTAGTACCGGCAACCAGCAAGTGTGGCATTTTCGCCAGGTCAGCCACGACCGGCTGACCGGCAATGTCCTTACCCAACACGACGGCCAGTGGCGACGGATTGTCGCGGAATTTAGGGCAATCCAGTACTTCACGCAGATAGACGGTCTGACGATGTTTGTTTGGCAGTTCCAGGCCCACATAAGGTTTGCCAGGGATCACTTCCACCACGCGAACTGCGACAGTCGAGAGTGATCGTGCCAGGTCGCGCGACAGGTTAGAAATACGTGCGGCCTTCACACCCGGTGCCAGGTCAAGCTCGAAACGGGTGATAACCGGGCCAGGCGAGATGCCAACTACTTCGGCTTTGACGCGGTAATCGCCTAAGCGTGACTCCACCAGACGGGCAGTCTGCTCCAGCGAGAACATATCAACCGGCTCTTCCTCTTCAGGTGGCGCCGTCAGGAGATCCAGCGAAGGCAGTGGCGTGGACGGTTTCTCCAGCGGCTGCTCATGGCGCATCAGGAACGGATGGATCAGGCTGTCATGCAGTGAAGGTCTCGCTTCTTCAACTGGCTGAACCGGCTCAGCGGCTGGCGCGCTATAAGACGGCGCGCCATAAGCCGGGGCCTGAGGCGCCGTTGGTGCAGCATACACAGGCGCAGACGGAGCGGCATAATCCGCTTCAGGCTCTGCTGGCGTACCATAAGCAGGTGCAGAATAAGCCGGGACCTGAGCTGCCTCTGGTGCATGATAAACAGGCTCTGCGGGTACCGCAGGCGTCGCTGGCGCACTATAGGCAGGTTCTGCCGGTGCAAAACGGGCAGGTGCAGGCACCTGAGCCGGTGCCTGAGGGCTTGAGACCTCACTCACCTGCTGCCACGGTTCGTGTGAAGCCGCAGGTGCTTCCGGCTCCGGCGTCGCGGCAATCGTAAACAGCGGTTCAGACGGGCCGTCATCCACCAGATCTTTCATCGGTGAAAAATCGAACGCTGAGGCAGTATCAATATTTAATACCGGCTCTTTTCTCACTTCAGGTGCATAGCGCTGCTGTTGCTGCTCGGCGAACTGACGTGCCAGTGCATCCTGCTGCTGCGCATCCTGCTCATCTTGTTCGTCCTGCTGCCAGCTGGTGCCGTAACGTTGCTGCTGCTCAGACTGGAAGGCCTGACGCAGTTCAGCCTGCTGCAGTGCCTCTTCTGCATCAGATGCAGTGGAAACCGACGTAACCGGGGCCGTTTCGCTCTCTTCCGCTTTGGCTTTCTCTTCAGCCATGCGCTGAGAAGGTAACTTAATGCCATAAGAGGCCAGTTCACGACGTGTAGGCAGTTTTACCGGATTAGGACGCGGCAGGGCCGGTCCGATACCCTGCTTAACCTGCGGATTCAGATTGGTTTCAGGTGCCAGGTCAAAAACAGGTGCAGTACGTGTGGCCGCCGTTGCGGCAGCGGCAGTAGCAGTGGCAGTGGCGGCTGTAGCGGCCGCAGGGATCGCTGATGTGTCACGCCAGTTACCCATTTTAGGTTCGTCATCGTCGTAAGCATTGAACGACGGCGCAGCCGGGGCTTCGTCTGGCATTTCAAAGTGGTAAAGCGGTGGTGAGGCCGCGGGTGCAGGAGCATTCTGCGCCGGAGACGGGGCCATCGTTGTACCATAGGATGCAGGGGTGCTCTGTGCAGATGCTGGAGCAGGTTGTGCCGTTGGCGATGCGGGCATTGCTGCTGATGCGGCAGGCGCCGATGCAGTAAAGGCCGCTGCAGCAGGTGCCGCGTTAACCGGCGCTGCGGGAGCGATGGTCACTTCTGCAGCTTCCGCAGTGGCGGCTACTGCCGCACTGGTTGCGGCTGCCGCTTTCGCCAGTAGCGGATCCGGCTGTGTCGGCACAGGCTGAGGGGCAGCGCGTGGCGCGGAAAGCAGCACATCATCTTTCTGATCGGCAGCACGCGGCGCAGACAGCAGCACGTCATCATCCTGGTCGGCGACATGCAATGCAGGGACATCCGCATAATCTTGCGCGTCCCGCTCGTCATCCTCTTCCTGCCAGGGCTCATCGTGACGTGAGCGGTTGCTGGCAAACGTCAGCACGCCCATGACGACGCCGCCAATTCTTTCTGCAATGGTGAGCCATGACCAGCCGGTATACAGGGTTATCCCCGCTGCCCAGACGCAGAGCAGCATCAGCGTGCCGCCAGCCGGACTGAACCAGGGGGCAATAGCATTACTGACCAGGCTGCCAATCACGCCGCCCGAGGCAAAGTACCAGATATCATCGGCGTTCAGCGCCGCCATACCACAGGTCGTCACCACCAGCGCGAGGACGCCAATTAAGCGTAACCCGACGGCAAAGTAGTCAAAGTAGTCCTGGCTGTCGCGCTGACGGAAAGCAATCCAGCACAGACCCAGGATGACGGGCGGAATGGCGTACGCCATCACACCAAAGATGAAGAGTAAGGTGTCAGCCAGCCAGGCACCGACGCTGCCGCCGATATTATGGATAGGTTCATGCCAGGCCGTTTGCGACCAGCTCGGATCGGAAGGGTTAAAACTGACCAGTGAAACCATCAGGTAGATAGCAAACAGCGCCACCAGAATCAGCAACGCTTCCAGCAGACGACGTCCACTGCTCAGCGATTGTAACGAAACGTCTTTATCTTCTGTATATTCCTGGCTCAAGAGGACTCTCCAGGTGCCTGTAAAGTAAGAAGCAACAGCGTCGGGCAAGCCCGACGCTGATCCTGTATGAATGCACAGGAGTGTACCGAAATCTCACAGGTTTTGCACCTGCCCCGCATCAGCGAGTTTTGATCACCAGTCGATTGCTCTGTTTGACCTCTTCCATCACCACATAAGTTCGCGTGTCGTTTACGCCCGGCAGGCGCAACAGGGTTTCACCCAGCAGCTTACGATAGGCAGACATATCAGGTACGCGCGTTTTCAGCAGGTAGTCGAAATCGCCAGAAACGAGGTGACACTCTTGAGTTTCCTCAAGTTTTTGCACAGCGGCGTTAAATTGCTCAAACACATCCGGCGCACCACGATTCAGAGTAATCTCAACGAATACCAGCAGAGAGGCATCCAGATAGTGCGGGTTTAACTGCGCGGTGTAACCAAGAATAAATCCCTGGCGTTCGAGACGGCGTACACGCTCAAGACATGGCGTAGGCGATAAGCCTACGCGTTTGGAAAGCTCTACGTTTGAAATGCGACCATCTTTCTGAAGTTCATTCAGAATGTTCCTGTCAATTCTGTCGAGGTCTTTCCCGGGGCGTTTCTTATTGTCTACCATTATTATTGTCTCTCTTAATTCCTTCCCTTTACCTGCCACGCCCTGAAAACGCTCAATGTTCGGGGCATTTCTGAAGTGAGCTAACAGAGCCTGTGATCTGACACCTATCGATATGACGCATGTTGTCTGTCCACATCATGCGTCATTATCCATATCAGGCTGCTTTTATTCGGCGTTACACGCAAAACAGGCGACGAAAACCTGTTTTGTTCCGATAAATGTTATTCGCTTCTGATAATGTTTTCGCAAAAGCGCAGGCGATTGTCAAAGTAAAATCACCAAATTCAGGACAAGATGCCAGACAGACCGCTGGGTATCTGTTTTTAAATGAGTATTTTTCCACTTTTGCACCTCTCAAAGCCGATTTTTGCCCCATTCTGGCGCATTGACCAGGCAAAACCGCCGCTCATCGTCTACGCCACTTGCAGCTATCGTTAACAAAATTGGCTAAGTCTTGTTATTGTCGCCGGATATTCCCTACAATCGCAGGCTATGTCAGCCGAATGAAACTGAGGAACGCATGAGTACGGCCAAACACAGTAAGTTACTCATTCTGGGCTCCGGCCCAGCGGGTTATACCGCAGCCGTTTATGCTGCACGCGCCAACCTGAATCCGGTGCTGATCACCGGTCTGGAAAAGGGCGGACAGCTGACCACCACCACTGAAGTGGAGAACTGGCCGGGCGACCCGCACGATCTGACAGGTCCATCGCTGATGGAGCGCATGCACGAGCATGCTGAAAAATTTAATACTGAGATCATTTTCGATCACATCCACACCGTTGATCTGCAGAACCGTCCGTTCACCCTCACTGGCGATAGCGGCGTATATACGGCAGATGCGCTGATCATCGCCACCGGTGCGTCAGCGCGCTACCTGGGTCTGCCCTCTGAAGAGGCGTTCAAAGGCAAAGGCGTTTCCGCCTGCGCAACCTGTGACGGTTTCTTCTATCGCAACCAGAAAGTCGCAGTGATTGGCGGGGGTAACACGGCCGTTGAAGAGGCGCTCTATCTGGCGAACATCGCGGCTGAAGTGCATCTGATCCACCGTCGTGACAGTTTCCGCGCAGAGAAGATCCTGATCGACCGGCTAATGGAAAAAGTGCGCAATGGTAATATCGTGCTGCACACCCATCGTACGCTGGAAGAAGTCACAGGCGATCAGATGGGTGTGACGGGTCTGACACTGCGTTCTACCCAGAACAGTGATGAAACAGAAGCGCTGCAAGTCGCGGGTCTGTTTGTTGCTATCGGACACAGCCCGAATACGGCTATCTTCGAAGGTCAGCTGGCGCTGGAAAACGGTTACATCAAAGTTCAGTCGGGTCTGCACGGTAACGCCACTCAGACCAGCATTCCTGGCGTCTTTGCGGCAGGGGATGTGATGGACCATATCTATCGTCAGGCGATTACCTCTGCGGGCACCGGCTGCATGGCCGCGTTAGATGCTGAGCGTTTTCTTGACGGGCTGGTTAAAAACGATCGGTAAGTTGTTAACCCTCTGATCTCAAATATTCCAGGCGACGGTTTTTCCGTCGCCTTTTTTATAGCTCTCATGCTAGATTCTGGCGCCTGAAGAGATGGAAATGTCTTTCCATTTTCCCCTGTCACCGACATTTAGTATGGTCTCGCATGGACAAATCGCGGCAGCAGCATCTTACCCGCTGGCTTCGTCAGCAACGTCGTTTCGCCGGTCGCTGGTTGCGGCTCAACACGCTGCTGGGCATGGTAAGTGCCCTGCTGATCATTGCCCAGTCTGGTTTACTGGCCTCGCTGCTGCAGGCGCTGATCGTTGACCAGCAACCGCGTGAAGCACTGACGGTCAGTATCCTGCTGTTACTGCTTTGCTTCGTACTGCGCGCCCTGATTAACTATGCCCGTGAACTGACCGGCTATCGTGCCGGGCAGGCTATCCGTCAGGCGTTACGTCAGCAGGTCTTAGACCGGTTGTCTGCGCTGGGCCCGGCGTGGATACAGGGGAAACCAGCCGGGAGCTGGGCGACTCTTCTGCTGGAGCAGATCGAAGAGATGCAGGAGTATTACGCCCGCTATCTGCCGCAGATGACGCTGGCGGTGCTCATCCCCTGCTGCATTCTGCTGACTGTTTTTCCGCTGAACTGGACCGCGGGTCTAATCCTGTTTGCCACTGCGCCGTTGATTCCGCTGTTTATGGCGCTGGTCGGCATGGGTGCGGCCGAGGCCAATCGCCGCAACTTCCTGGTGCTGGCCCGCCTGAGCGGTAACTTTCTCGACCGTCTGCGCGGCAGAGAAACGCTGCGGCTGTTTCATCGTGGTGAAGCAGAGCAGCAGGCGGTTGCCGACGCCACCACCGATTTTCGCCAGCGCACCATGGACGTGCTGCGTTTAGCGTTTCTCTCCTCCGCCGTGCTGGAGTTTTTTGCCTCGTTAGCCATTGCTGTGGTAGCCGTCTATTTTGGCTTCTCCTATCTGGGCGAATTGCATTTCGGTGATTATGGCCACGGCGTGACGCTGTTTGCCGGGTTCCTGGTTTTGATCCTCGCCCCGGAATTTTTCCAGCCACTGCGCGATCTCGGCGCGTTCTATCATGCCAAAGCCCAGGCGGTCGGCGGTGCCGATGCACTTGAAGCCTTTATGCAGGCGACGCCCGACGTTATCCGGCAGGATGGCCCGCAGCCTTTCACTGCCGAGCGCGCAATCTCACTTGTCGCCGATGATCTGCGAGTCTGCGCGCCCGATGGCCAGGTGCTGTGCGGCCCGCTCACCTTTACCATCGCTGCGGGTGAGCAGATTGCGCTGGTCGGTCAAAGCGGGGCCGGTAAAACGGCCCTGATGAACGCCCTGCTCGGTTTCCTGCCTTATCAGGGCTCGCTGAAGGCGAATGGCGTTGAACTGCGTGATATACGACGGAGTGACTGGCATCAGCAACTTAGCTGGGTAGGACAGAATCCTCAGTTACCGGCCACCACCTTACGCGACAATATCGTGATGAATGCGGTCTGGGATAGCGAGCGCTTTGCGATGCTACTGGAATCGTGCGGCATTAACGAGTTCCTGCCTCGTCTGCCCAGGGGGATTGAAACTCAGCCCGGCGATGGTGGTCATCAGCTGTCGGTGGGTCAGGCACAGCGGGTCGCGGTCGCACGCGCGCTCTATAAATCCTCACATTTATTGCTGCTTGATGAACCGGCAGCCAGCCTGGATGCACTCAGCGAACGTCATGTGATGCTGGCCCTGAACCAGGCAGCTGCCTGCCAGACCACCCTGATGATTACCCATCAGATTGATACGCTGAGTCGCTGGCAGACTCTCTGGGTAATGGAGGCGGGTAAACTGGTGCAACAGGGCAACTGGCAGCAGCTGTCGCAACAGCCTGGTCCCTTCAGTGAGATGCTGAAGCATCGTCAACAGGAGATTCGCTGATGTCGGCCTTGCGTCCTTTTCTTCGTCTCTGGCTGCGCCACCCTTTCCGTCTTGCGCTGGGCATCGTGCTGGCGATTGCTACTCTGCTGGCCAGCATTGGCCTGTTGACCCTGTCAGGCTGGTTTCTCGCCGCATCGTCAGTAGCAGGCGTAGCGGGCCTCTATACCTTCAATTATATGCTGCCCGCGGCTGGCGTCCGTGGTGCTGCGATCATCCGTACCGCCGCACGCTATGCTGAACGTCTGGTCAGTCATGATGCGACGTTCAGGGTGCTTCAGCATCTGCGCGTCCACACCTTCATCCGCCTGATGGCACTTTCGCCGGGACAGCTGTCACAGTTCCGCCAGGCGGACCTGCTCAACCGTTTTGTCGCCGATGTTGATACGCTGGATCATCTCTATCTGCGCGTCATTTCACCGCTGCTCGGCGCATTTGTGGTGATAGTGGTAGTTACCTTCGGGATGAGTTTTATTGATATTCCGCTGGCACTGACGCTGGGCGGTATCATGCTGAGTACGCTAATTCTGATGCCGTCGCTATTTTATCGTCTGGGCTCACCGGCAGGCATCGCGATTGCCCACGGACGCGCCCGCTGGCGCTTGCAGCTGATGCAGTGGCTGGCGGCGCAGGCTGAACTTACGTTATATGGGGCCTCGCAGGGCTGGCGTCAGCAACTTGACGAAGATGAACGGCGCTGGCAGCAGGCACAGAGCCAGCAACAGCGTTTACAGGCCGCCGCCCAGAGCCTGCTGCTGCTGATCAGCGGCATAACCGTAACCCTGCTGCTCTGGCTTGGTGCTGCGACAATCAGAGAACAGCAGTTACCCGGCTCGCTGATTGCGCTGGTCGTGTTCTGCGCCCTTGCCGCCTTTGAGGCGCTGGCACCGGTTGCAGGGGCTTTTCTGCCTATGTCGCAGGTGACAACTGCCGCGCATCGGGTTAATGACATTATCGATCAGTCACCCGCTATCACCTTCCCGGCAAGGTCAGACGCCCGGTCAGGACCGCTCTGCGTCAATATCGATCGGCTCGACTTTAGCTACCCCGACCGTCCGGATAAGGTACTCAACAGCTGTACCCTGCAGGTGGCCGCGGGTGAACATATTGCGCTACTGGGACCGACCGGCTGCGGAAAATCGACGCTGCTGGCGCTGCTGACCCGCGCTCGTGAGAGCCAGCACGGTGTCATCAGCCTGAATGATCTGCCGATTACCGCCTGGTCAGAGTCCGCGTTGCGCCAGCGTATCAGCGTGGTGACGCAGCGGGTTCACCTCTTCAGCCAGAGCCTGCGCGATAATCTGCTGCTGGCCTGCCCCGATGCCACTGATGAGCAGCTATGCCGCGTTCTGAACGACGTTGGCCTGCAACGCCTGCTTGAGAATCAGGAAGGATTAAACGCCTGGATGGGCGAAGGGGGTCGCCCGCTTTCCGGCGGCGAACTGCGTCGGCTGGCGCTGGCGCGTGCGTTACTGCACGACGGCGATCTCTGGCTGCTGGATGAGCCCACCGAAGGGCTGGATGCCACCACCGAGCAACATATTCTTGCCCTGCTGCAACGGCTGACTGCCGGAAAAACCATGCTTATGGTCACTCACCGGCTGAGTGGCCTGGAACAGATGGATCGCATCTGCGTGATGGATAATGGCGCGATTGTTGAGCAGGGCAGTCATGCGGAATTAATCTCAAAAGCAGGGCGCTACTGGCGTTTCCGGCAGCGTATTGCGTTATAGTCTTAGCGAAATGCCGATGAGTAACATAACGCGATGAGACTGGTACAACTGTCACGGGAATCTCTGATCTTTCCCCCGCCGGAGATGGCGCTGCGTGAGCCAAATGGCCTGCTGGCCATGGGCGGTGATCTCTCCCCTGCCCGATTACTTAACGCTTATCAGCACGGTATCTTTCCGTGGTTTTCGCCCGGCGATCCCATTCTCTGGTGGTCGCCCGATCCCCGGGCCGTCCTGCTGCCTGAGCAGTTTCATCTCAGTCGTAGCATGAAGCGTTTTCACAGTCGTTCACCTTATCGGGTAACAATGAACGAGTCCTTTGCCGAGGTCCTTGAGGGCTGCGCAAGCGGTCGCGAGGAAGGCACCTGGATTACCTTTGAGATGAAGCGTGCCTGGTTACGACTGTATGAACTGGGCCACGCGCACTCGATCGAGGTGTGGGATGAACATCAGCTGGTGGGTGGCATGTACGGGCTGGCGATGGGGCAAATCTTCTGCGGTGAATCGATGTTCAGCCGTCAGCAGAATGCATCAAAAACAGCACTTTGGGTCTTTTGTCAGCATTTCGTCCGACATCAGGGCCGACTGGTGGATTGTCAGGTACTTAATCCCCATACCGCCTCGCTGGGTGCGCAGGAGATCCCGCGCGCGGATTATCTGCAATATGTGCAAAGCCTTGCTTACCAGCCGGTCAGCGATGGCTGCTGGCAGACACAAACGCTTTTTTAGCCCTGCAGAGATGTTTTGCACACATAAAGGCGCATAAGTGGTATATTAGTCGGGTTTGGTATGTCGTCCGCGCTTCGCAATATCGAGCCGGAATTGCCAGGCTGGGAATCTCAACGCACTCTCGGAACTGTTTTCAATCGTGCGCATGTAACCGGTTGATTCAGATTCTTAGCCCGCTAATCCCCTGCAGACGTCACCTTAAACACCCTAATTTTACCGGATGCGCGCAACTTACGTGCACCCCGGCAAAGCGTTGGCAAAATCGCCGACGGTTCTTTACATAAATCGTTGAATTGGGCATTATCTTGCCGGTTCAACTGAAAGGTAGTACACCCAGAGGATTCGATGGCCAAAGAAGACAATATTGAAATGCAAGGTACCGTACTGGATACGTTACCTAACACCATGTTCCGCGTAGAACTTGAAAACGGACACGTGGTCACTGCTCATATCTCCGGTAAAATGCGCAAAAACTACATCCGTATCCTGACGGGTGACAAAGTGACCGTTGAGTTGACCCCGTACGACCTGAGCAAAGGCCGCATTGTCTTCCGTAGTCGCTAATTTGCAGTAATCTCATCGCTCTGCATATTGCAGCGAAAAAAAAGGCCGGATTTTAATCCGGCCTTTTTCACATCTGTAGCAGGTGATTAATGCACAGTGCCTTCGGTTTTGCGTTTTTCAGCACTCAGGAAGTGATAGGTCAGTTCACCTTTCTCACGATCCAGCGCGACTGATACTGAGCCGCCATCCACCAGCGAACCAAACAGCAGTTCATTAGCTAACGGTTTCTTCAGGCTGTCCTGTACGGTGCGCGCCATCGGACGTGCGCCCATCGCTTTGTCATAGCCCTTCTCAGCCAGCCAGTCACGCGCTTCATCACTGACTTCCAGCGATACGCCTTTCGCATCCAGCTGCGCCTGCAACTCGACAATAAACTTGTCGACCACCTGATGGATCACCGCTGGGGACAGGTGACTGAACCAGATAATGTTGTCGAGACGGTTACGAAACTCTGGCGTAAAGATCTTTTTGATCTCCTCCATCGCATCGGTGCTGTTGTCCTGATGAATCAGGCCAATCGACTTACGTTCAGTTTCACGTACACCGGCGTTGGTGGTCATGACCAGTACCACGTTGCGGAAGTCCGCTTTGCGACCATTGTTGTCGGTCAGCATACCGTTATCCATTACCTGCAGTAGCAGGTTGAAGACATCCGGGTGTGCTTTCTCAATCTCATCCAGTAACACCACCGCATGAGGATGCTTAATCACGGCATCCGTCAGCAGGCCGCCCTGATCAAAGCCGACATAACCCGGAGGCGCACCAATCAAACGGCTGACGGTGTGACGCTCCATATACTCGGACATATCAAAGCGCAGCAGCTCAATACCCAGCGCTTTCGCCAGCTGCACGGTGACTTCCGTTTTACCGACCCCAGTAGGCCCGGCAAACAGGAAGGAACCGACCGGCTTACGATCCTGACCCAGACCTGCACGGCTCATTTTGATCGCTTCCGTCAGCGCCTCAATGGCGTTGTCCTGACCAAACACCAGCATCTTCAGGCGATCGCCCAGATTTTTCAGCGTATCGCGGTCGCTTGCTGACACGCTTTGCTCAGGAATACGGGCAATACGGGCCACCACAGTTTCAATGTCAGAGACGTTGATGGTTTTCTTGCGCTTACTGGCTGGCATCAGGCGCGCACGTGCACCCGCTTCATCAATCACATCAATCGCCTTGTCAGGCAGATGACGGTCGTTGATATATTTCACCGCCAGTTCCACCGCTGCGCGCACCGCTTTCGCGGTATAGCGCACATCGTGATGCGCTTCGTACTTGGTCTTCAGGCCATTCAGGATCTGCACGGTCTCTTCAGGTGAAGGCTCCGTGATATCGATCTTCTGGAAGCGACGTGCCAGGGCACGGTCTTTTTCAAAGATGTTGCTGAATTCCTGATAGGTGGTGGAACCCATCACCCGAATCTTGCCAGAGGAAAGAAGAGGTTTGATCAGGTTCGCCGCATCGACCTGGCCGCCGGACGCGGCACCCGCACCAATGATGGTATGGATTTCATCGATAAACAGAATGCTGTGTTCGTCCTGCTCCAGCTGCTTCAGCAGCGCTTTGAAACGTTTTTCAAAGTCACCACGGTATTTGGTGCCCGCCAGCAATGAACCGATATCCAGCGAGTAGATGGTGCAGTCTTTCATCACTTCCGGTACATCGCCCTGCTCGATACGCCAGGCGAGGCCTTCTGCAATAGCGGTTTTACCCACACCCGATTCACCCACCAGCAGCGGGTTGTTTTTACGACGACGGCACAGCACCTGAATGGTACGTTCCAGCTCTTTATCGCGACCAATCAGTGGATCGATACCACCGACGCGAGCAAGCTGATTAAGATTGGTGGTGAAGTTTTCCATACGATCCTCCCCGCCTGCTTGCTCTTCGTTAACCGGATTTTCAGCGCCTGGCGCCTGGCCCGGTTCGTCTTTGCGCGTACCGTGAGAGATGAAATTCACCACATCAAGGCGGCTGACTTCATGTTTGCGTAACAGATAGGCCGCTTGCGACTCCTGCTCGCTGAAGATGGCGACCAGCACATTTGCCCCGGTGACTTCGCTGCGACCGGATGACTGGACATGGAAAACCGCACGCTGCAGGACGCGCTGGAAGCTGAGCGTCGGTTGAGTGTCACGCTCCTCTTCGCTGGCGGGCAGCACCGGTGTGGTTTGTTCGATGAAGGCTTCGAGTTCCTGCCGCAGAGCCACAATATCCACCGTACAGGCTTCCAATGCCTCTCTGGCCGACGGGTTACTGAGCAACGCCAGTAACAGATGCTCGACGGTCATAAACTCATGACGGTGCTCACGCGCTCTGGCGAAAGCCATATTTAAACTGAGTTCCAGTTCTTGATTGAGCATTAGGCACCTCCCCCAATTATCGCCCTTACCAGTTTCCTATATGGAGACGGGTTCAGGCTTTTTCCAGCGTACACAGCAACGGATGATGATTTTCCCGCGCATAGTTGTTCACCTGGGCCGCTTTTGTTTCGGCGACTTCTGCAGTAAATACACCACAGATCGCCTTGCCGTGATAGTGAACTTTCAACATCAGCTGCGTTGCACGTTCAACATCATAAGAAAAGAACTTTTGTACGACGTCAATAACAAATTCCATAGGTGTATAATCGTCATTATTCAGAATGACTTTATACATAGAAGGCGGCTTTAACCCTTCACGTACTTTGTCTTCGGCCAGATGTTCAAAGTTAAGCCAGTCGTTTGTGTTTGCCATAGTGTTCCGTTGAGATTGTGCTTTAGCCTTTTAATGACTACATGTTGAGAGTTTAACATGCCTGTCAAGCTCCTGGTCGCTGCTGAAATTTTATTCAGAAATTCCCTTGCGCGACCTGCATCACAAAATTTCCAATAGCGTTAACCACCTCAAATTTTGATGATTTTTTCCCCACCTGGCCCGGTGGTTTGCTTGACGCCGGCGGCGCTTTCTCTACATTCTACCTGCACAGGCTGATTGAGTTTTAATCAAATCAGACTCACAGCCTGTAAGACCTCACCTACTTATAAAATGTCTTGCGAGGGAAGTAAAAGCATGGAGACGGGCACAGTTAAATGGTTCAATAATTCCAAAGGCTTTGGCTTTATCTGTCCGGTTGGCGGTGGCGAAGATATTTTTGCACACTACTCCACCATTCAGATGGAAGGCTACCGCACGCTAAAGGCAGGCCAGCAGGTTCAGTTCGACGTGCATGAAGGCCCGAAAGGTAATCACGCCAGCCTCATCGTGCCGGTTGAGATACAGGCCGTGGCCTGATACTTACCCCATCTCTGAACAGTGACCCAAAAATGCCAGCCAGTGCCGCTGGCATTTTCCTGTCTGAAGCAGACTTAATCTGCCTGGCCCTGCGCCAGCCCAATCACCCGGGCAAACATCTCCCGTATTAACGGCGGGATGGCTTCCGGCCCGCGTTCCGCCGCCGATGTCGCCACAGCGATCGCCAGTTCTGGCTTGGAGCTCTGGTGAATCGCTTTGGTAATAATACGCCTGGAACTCATCGGAACGTTTAACGGCAGGTGCGCCATCTGATGATAGACATCCTGAAAACCCTGGTGATAGAGAAAATTCTCCATATCCAGTGCCGGTAACTGCGTCAGAAAACGCAGCTCAGGATCGCCGGGCTGTAACTGCGTGCGTGCCGTGCTGGCATATTTGTTACCCGCCTGATCGCCGTCTGTCAGCACATGCCAGGCGATGCCCATGCGACGGGCAAACTTCAGCAGCGGCTTTAAGCCCGACTGAGCAAACTCAATTACCTTCACCCCTTCAGCCGCAAAGTTGTAACCGCACTGCTGTGCCAGCTCATTCATAATCCAGACTTCGGTTTCCCCCTCCACCAGCAGCCAGCAACGGGCAAACAGCGCCGCAGGCCGGTTGACACGAATATGGAAGCCAATGCGCCGGCTCTCTTCGGCACTCAGCCCTTCTGGCCCGATGCGCCAGGCGGCCACGCGCGAGGGGCCGCGTACCAGACGACAGACGTTCTCTACCGGCACCTGAGACAGAAGCTCAGCAGAATTGGTAGTGGCGATTTTTTGCAGCGGCAACAGCCTTAGCAGGTTCCACGCCACCGACAGCATAATCGGATGCAGCCGGGTTTCCGGATCTTCAATCAGCAGCAGCGGACGGGCATCAGCGGCCAGCGGGACGTCGCCTCGCGCCTCAATCAGCAGGGTAAATATCTGCAGCAGAATCAGCTGACGGCTGCGGGAGTCGGTTCCGGCTATCAGCTGATTGAGATGATCCAGCGCCCGCCATCCCTTTTCCCCGTCGCGTGTCTGCGGATCCCGTGACCTGAGTTCATTGCCCGCATCGGGCAACTGCACCAGAAAGTAGTGCTGCATCAGTTGCTGCATGGTCTTCAGCCCCTGTCGCAGCACCTCATCACTGAGCTGCTGGGGATGGTGCTCCAGATCGCGCGCCAGCGACGCCATGCCCGCCAGCACCTCAGGATGTGGAGTAGCCACAGGCGCACTGTTACGCGTCCGCTTACTAAAGCGCGCATCGCGCAGCCGCAGCACCGGATAGCGTTTCATCAACAGATCAATGGCCGCCGCGCAGTGCTGCTCTGGCAACAGCTGCGCGTTCACATCAACGAAACGCCGTCGGGTTTCGATGCCGCTGTCACGCCAGGCCGCGCTGACGCTGTAATAAAGCCGACGCTGGCCCTGAGCATCGCGCTGCCAGAATGTCGAGAGCACAGCATCCGGGTCGCTGCCATCATCGCGAAAATGAAATACGATTGACAGACGGCGCATGGGATCGGCCACATCACCTGGGGTGAAATGGAAATCAGCCTGGGTAAAAACATAAGCTGGTTCATTGGGCGAAAGTAACAGGCTCAGGGCATCCAGCAGGCTGGATTTGCCCCAGGCATTCTCACCAATCAGCAGATTAGTCCGGGTTAAAGGGAGTGAGAGCTTGTTGATGCCGCGGAAACCGCGAATATCGATATGTTCCAGAATCATAGGCGTCCGTCCTCAGGTTATAAACAGCATGGTTGCCGCCAGCGAACCGGTCAAGCTGCTATGGGGTTTACTCCGATACGCTTTTTCGCTAGCGTGTTGCCTCTTCCCCCATGGATGGCATTGATATGTACTCCGGACTTTTGATTATTCTGCTGCCGCTGATCGCCGGCTGGCTGTTGCCGTTCCGTAAAACCACTCTGCTGCGTCGGGTAAACCAGCTGTTAGGCTGGATGGTTTACGTCATTCTCTTCTTTATGGGCATCAGCCTGGCCTTTCTCGACAACCTCGGCAGTAACCTGCTGGCGATATTTCACACCGCACTCGTAGCGGCGTTCTGCATTCTGCTGTGCAACCTGCTGGCGCTGCGCGGACTGGAAAAGTATGCGCCCTGGCAGCATGCACACCGGCAGGAGAAACTGCCCTCGCGGCTGCATATGGCACTGGACTCCCTGAAGCTGTGCGGCGTCGTTGTCCTTGGTTTTCTGCTTGGCCTGACCCAGTGGCCGCTGTTGCATCACGCCTCAACCGCCAGCGAATATGCGCTGATTTTCCTGCTGTTTCTGGTGGGTATTCAGTTGCGCGGCAGTGGCATGACGCTGCGTCAGATCATCCTGAACCGTCGTGGCATGCTGGTGGCCGTTGTCGTGCTGGTCAGCGCGCTGCTCGGGGGCATGATTGCCGCGCTGGTGCTGGGCATGCCGTTAAAGACCGGTCTGGCGCTAGCCAGCGGCTTTGGCTGGTACTCCCTCTCCGGCATTCTGATGACCGAAGCCTTTGGCCCGGTCATCGGCAGTGCCGCCTTCTTCAACGACCTGGTACGTGAGCTGGTCGCCATCATGCTGATCCCGGCACTGATTGGTCGCCATCGTTCGAGTGCACTGGGTCTGTGCGGAGCCACCTCAATGGACTTTACCCTGCCGGTGCTGCAGCGGGCGGGCGGCAATGAGATTGTCCCTGCCGCCATTGTGCACGGTTTTGTCATGAGCCTGCTGGCCCCGATTCTGATCGCCCTCTTCTCTGCCTGAACCCGGTCTGATATGCGCTGAGCTCTGCCAGCGCATTTTTTCACGCCTGCTTTTCTGCCGTGTCGTCTACGCTTCTTTTTTCGGTTCTGGTCACGTCACTCCTCAGGGCGGGCCGACAAAGGAGAAGAGCATGAAACAAACCGTGGCGGCGCTGGTCGCCAAAACGCTGGAAAGCGCGGGCGTCAAACGCATCTGGGGTGTCACCGGGGACTCCCTTAACGGCCTGAGCGATAGCCTTAATCGCATGGGCACCATCGAGTGGATGCCGACACGACACGAAGAAGTCGCCGCCTTTGCGGCGGGCGCAGAAGCCCATATCAGCGGCGAACTGGCGGTCTGCGCCGGTTCCTGTGGACCCGGCAATTTACATCTCATCAACGGTTTGTTCGACTGCCATCGCAATCGCGTCCCGGTTCTGGCGATTGCGGCGCATATCCCCTCGAGCGAAATCGGCAGCGGCTATTTCCAGGAAACCCATCCGCAGGAGCTGTTCCGCGAATGCAGCCACTACTGTGAGCTGGTCTCGAATCCTGAGCAGTTACCGCAGGTGCTGGGCATCGCGATGCGTAAAGCGATTCTGAATCGTGGCGTCTCGGTTGTGGTACTGCCAGGAGACGTGGCACTGAAACTGGCACCGGAAAGCGCCAGCACTGAGTGGTATCCGCCGCAGTTGCCGCAGGTCCTGCCACAGCCCGCCGAACTGGCCCGGCTGGCACAGACGCTGAACGAGGCCACTGACATTACGCTGCTGTGCGGCAGTGGCTGCGCCGGTGCACATCAGGAAGTGGTGGCGCTGGCCGAAGCGCTGAAAGCGCCAATTGTCCATGCGTTGCGAGGCAAAGAACACATCGAGTATGACAACCCTTATGATGTCGGCATGACCGGCCTGATCGGGTTCTCATCTGGTTTCCACGCCATGATGAATGCCGGGACGCTGGTGTTGCTTGGCACCCAGTTCCCCTATCGCGCCTTCTATCCGGAAAACGCTAAGATCATCCAGATCGATATCAATCCGGGTAGTCTCGGATCACACTGTCACGTTGATCAGGCCTATGTCGGTGATGTGAAAAGCACGCTGCAGGCATTGCTGCCGCAACTGACGCACAAAAGCGATCGCAGCCACCTCGACAGTGCAGTCAAGCACTACGTCGAGGCACGCAAAAGTCTGGATGAGCTGGCGCAGCCCAACGACAAGCAACCGATTCATCCGCAATATCTGGCACAGCAGATCAGCCATTACGCCAGCGACGACGCTATTTTTACCTGCGATGTCGGAACCCCGACCGTCTGGGCGGCGCGCTACCTGAAGATGAACGGCAAACGTCGCCTGCTGGGTTCGTTTAACCATGGCTCAATGGCGAACGCAATGCCACAGGCGCTGGGTGCGCAGTCGATCGATCGCAACCGTCAGGTCGTTGCGCTGTGCGGCGACGGCGGCTTCAGCATGCTGATGGGTGATTTTATCTCGCTGGCGCAGCTGAAAATGCCGGTAAAACTGGTGATCTTTAACAACAGCGTGCTGGGCTTTGTGGCGATGGAGATGAAGGCCGGGGGCTATCTCACCGACGGCACGGAGCTGGAAAACCCCGACTTTGCTGCTATCGCCCAGGCCTGCGGCATCCGTGGTATCCGGGTGGAAATGGCGTCAGAACTGAATGGCGCGCTGGAGCAGGCATTTGCCCATGATGGTCCGGTACTGGTGGATGTTATTACGGCCAAAGAGGAGCTGGCTATGCCACCACAGATCAAAATGGAGCAGGCCAAAGGCTTCAGCCTCTACATGCTGCGCGCCATCATGAACGGTCGCGGTGATGAGGTGGTAGAACTGGCGAAAACCAACTGGCTGCGGTAAAACAGTGATTCCATCCAGGCGGGCGCGATGCCCGCCTTTTTTTTATCTTCCGCCACGTTCAGGAGCATAAGGTGATCGATTTACGCAGTGATACCGTGACCCGGCCCAGCGCCGCCATGTTAAGCGCAATGATGTCAGCCGAAACCGGTGATGACGTCTACCGTGACGATCCCACCGTAAATGCGCTGGAGGCGGAAGCTGCACGGCTGAGCGGCAAAGCCGCGGCGCTGTTTTTCCCGACCGGCACCCAGGCCAACCTGGTGGCGTTGCTCAGCCACTGCGAGCGCGGCGATGAATATATCGTCGGTCAGCAGGCACACAACTACAAATATGAAGCGGGCGGTGCGGCGGTGCTGGGCAGCATTCAGCCGCAGCCGGTGCTGGCCGCCGATGATGGCACCCTGCCGCTCGATGTGGTGGCAGCGGCCATTAAGCCGGATGATATTCACTTTGCCCGCACCCGCCTGCTGAGTCTGGAGAACACCCATCACGGTAAAGTTTTGCCGCTGGCGTATCTGGAACAGGCGTGGACCTTTACCCGCGAGCATAAGCTGGCGCTGCATATTGATGGCGCGCGTATTTTCAATGCCGTGGTCGCACAGAAGATCACGCTGGCGGCGATTGCCCGCTACTGCGACTCCCTCACCCTCTGTCTCTCTAAAGGTCTGGGCACGCCCGTCGGTTCGCTGCTGTGTGGCGATACGGCGCTGATTGAGCGCGCCCGTCGCTGGCGTAAAATGACCGGCGGCGGTATGCGCCAGACCGGTATTCTGGCGGCGGCGGGTCTGTACGCGTTAGAACACAACGTGGCGCGACTGCAGGAAGATCATGACAATGCCGCCTGGCTGGGACAGCAGCTGCATGAACTGGGCGTCAGCGTCATCGATCAGCAGACCAACATGCTGTTCGTGTCCGTGCCGGAAGCCCAGGTCAAACCATTAGGTGAGTGGATGAAGGCGCGCGGCGTGTTAATCAGCGTGGGAACACGCACCCGACTGGTCACCCATCTGGATGCTGATCGTGCGGCGCTGGAGCAGGTTGTCGCCCACTGGAAAGCGTTTCTGCAGCAGTAATCCGCTATTCCGCCGCACCATACTTCTCCAGTAGTGCGGCTGCTATCGCGGCGGTTTCGGCATCGGGCTGACCGCGATAATCCGCAGGCCGGAAATGCATCTGAAACGCGGCAATCACCTTCTGCTGCTCACGCACACTCATCCCCGCTGTCACCGCATAACCGTAGCGTTGCAGGCTTTCCATGAGTGGCTGCACGGGCACAAGGGCGTACGGATCCTGCCCCGCTAAATAAAATTGCACCCGTCCGGCATCGGGCCAGGCACCGAGTCCCCGCTGTGCCAGCTGTTGCCAGGGGAACAGTGGACCGGGATCCTGCTTGCGCTGCGGCGCGATATCACTGTGACCAACAATGTTTTCTGGTGGGATGCCGTAACGCTGTGCAATATCCCGCACCAGCGCCTCCAGCGTGGTGATCTGCGCGGCGGTAAAGGGCTGCCATTCGAGGCCGGTCAGCGTCCGGCGATAACCCTTATTTACCAGCTCAATACCAATCGAGGTGTCATTGATGCGGATGGCTCCACGCCAGAAGCTGGGCCCTGCATGCCAGGCGAGTTGCTGCTCCGGCACCAGCTGCCAGATAACGCCTTTACCGGCACGTTGGGGCGGCTGGCGGGGAATCAGATAGTGGGCGCTGACTTCCCGATCGGTGAGGGTCGCCAGCGACGAAGAAAAATCTTCGGCGGTGTAGTGGACCACAATCACCTTCACCCGTGGCCGCGCACCCTGCGCCGGATGCCGCAGATCGGCCCAGTAGCCGTCACGGGATTCCATGCCAGAGTGACACCCTGCCAGCAGCAGTGCCAGCAGCATTAACAGCCCGCGTTTCAACGAATGATCACCGCCGTACCGCTGACGCTGACCATCAGCATGCTGCCATCTTTTCCGACCGTTTCGTAATCAATGTCGATACCGACCACTGCGTTGGCACCCAGCGCTTTTGCCTGCGCTTCCAGCTCTTCAAACGCGATTTCCCGCGCTTTACGCAGCTCTTTCTCATACGCGCCGGAACGACCACCGACCACATCACGGATGCCCGCGAAAAAATCACGGAAGATGTTGGCACCCAGAATCGCTTCTCCGGTAACCACACCGCAATATTCACTGATGCTGTGACCTTCCAGCGTTGGGGTTGTTGAAAATTTCATCGCATTCTCCTTGTTGAAAACCGGGCTAAGGCTCTTTCGACTAAAAAGCACGGCTATACTCTATGCTAAAAAGGGCACCTTGCCAGAGAACCCTAAGGAAATCGAGATGAGAAACAACGCGTTTGCGCTAATGATCCCGGCGGCCCTGCTGCTCAGCGCCTGTACTACCGTTGAGCCAGTCATTAAGGATAATGGCCCGCGTACCGCCCCCTGTATTGAAGGCGGTCCTGACCAGGTAGCCCAGAAGTTTTACGACCTGCGTGTCGAACAGCCTACGCAGGGTCTGCCTGACAGCAATACCCTGGCAAAATATCGCCCTTACCTGAGTGATGCGCTTTATCACTCCCTGCAGGCGGCCAGCGGCAGCAATGCCGGTTCACAGTGGCGTAACGGCGATCTCTTCTCCAGCCTGTCACAGGGTCCGACGGCTGCCAGCGTCGCCGATGCTTCCACCATTCCGAACCGCGATGCTCGCAACATCCCGCTGCGGGTCGATCTGAGCCGCGACGGCAAACAGTGGCAGGATGAAGTGCTGATGATCCACCAGGGCACCTGCTGGGTCGTTGACGACGTGCGCTACATGGCGAACCCTGCACATGCCGAAGGCGGCAGCCTGAGCCAGATGCTTGAAAAATCAAAAAAATAATTCAGATTCAACGGTTATGAGAAGCGCAGCCACCGCAGGTGACTGCGCTTTTTTATTGCCAAAGCCCGCCCTGCGGCCTTTGGCAGCAGCCAGACAGCACATGATATTGTGCTAAGCTTTTGCTGTTTACCTGCTGTTTTACAAATTTTAACCCACCTTAATTGCATAACTATTCTGGTGACGTTAAAATCCGCGACACTAATAGCTATTCAAATCTGGCGCATGAGTATTCAACTAAACGCAATAAACTGCTTCTACGGTGCTCATCAGGCGCTGTTCGACATCAACCTTGAGTGTCCGCAAGGCGAGACCCTGGTGCTGCTGGGCCCCAGCGGTGCGGGCAAGAGTTCGCTGCTGCGGGTGCTTAATCTGCTGGAGCAGCCACGTTCAGGTCAGTTGCAGATTGCCGGCAATCAGTTCGACTTCACGCAGAAACCGTCTGATGCCGCGATTCGCGAACTGCGTCAGAACGTCGGCATGGTGTTCCAGCAATATAATCTCTGGCCACATCTGACCGTGCTGCAGAATCTGATCGAAGCGCCCTGCCGGGTTCTGGGCCTCAGTAAAAGCGACGCCCGCGCCCGTGCCGATAAGCTGCTTGACCGACTGCGCCTTACGCCCTACAGCGATCGTTTTCCGCTGCACCTCTCCGGGGGGCAGCAGCAGCGTGTGGCGATTGCCCGCGCGCTGATGATGGAGCCGCAGGTGCTGCTGTTCGATGAGCCGACGGCCGCGCTGGACCCTGAAATTACCGCACAGATTGTCAGTATCATTCGCGAACTGGCGCAGACACGCATTACCCAGGTGATTGTGACCCATGAAGTGGAAGTGGCACGTAAAACGGCCAGCCGCGTTGTTTATATGGAGAACGGTCACATTGTGGAACAGGGCGATGCCAGCCGCTTTACACAGCCGCAAACCGAAGCGTTTGCTCACTATCTTTCGCACTAAGTCAGGATGCTAAAAATGAAAAAAATGGTACTTGCTGCACTGCTTGCCGGTTTTAGCCTGAGCGCTACCGCGGCACAAACGATTCGTTTTGCGACCGAAGCCTCTTATCCTCCTTTTGAGTTTGTGGATGCGGACAACAAGATTCAGGGCTTTGATGTCGATCTGGCCAACGCGCTGTGTAAAGAGATCGACGCGACCTGCACCTTCACCAATCAGGCGTTCGACAGCCTGATCCCAAGCCTGAAATTCCGTCGCTTTGATGCGGTGATGGCGGGCATGGATATCACGCCGGATCGTGAAAAACAGGTGCTGTTCACCAAGCCTTACTATGACAACTCGGCGCTATTTGTCGCCCAGAAAGGCAAAGTCGCCAGTGTAGAAGCCCTGAAAGGCAAGCGGGTTGGCGTGCAGAACGGCACCACTCACCAGAAATACCTGACGGATAAACACAGCGACATTACCATCGTGCCTTACGACAGCTATCAGAACGCGGTGCTGGATCTGAAAAACGGCCGTATTGATGCTGTCTTCGGTGACACCGCTGTGGTCAACGAGTGGCTGAAGCAGAATGCTGCGCTGGCTGCCGTCGGCGACAAAGTGACGGATAAAGCCTACTTTGGTACTGGCCTGGGCATTGCGGTACGCACCGGTAATACCGATCTGCAGACTAAATTCAATGGCGCGCTGGACAAGATCAAAGCAGACGGCACCTACAAAACCATCTACAGCAAATGGTTCCAGCAGTAATCACTGATGAATGAAATGATGACCCTCGCAAGTGCCGCCGGTATGACCGTCGGCCTTGCTGTTTGTGCCCTCATCGCTGGCCTGGTGCTGGCGATGATTTTCGCTGGCTGGGAGTCACTGCGCCTGAGACCGCTGGCGTGGATTGGCACCGGCCTGGTGACGCTGATCCGTGGCCTGCCGGAAATTCTGGTGGTGCTGTTTATCTATTTTGGCGCCTCACAGCTGCTGCTCACCCTCTCTGACGGTTTCACGCTGAACTTCGGGCTGTTTACGCTGCCGGTTCAGATGCAGATAGAGAACTTCGATGTCAGTCCGTTCCTGTGCGGTGTGATTGCGCTGGCGATGCTCTACGCCGCCTACGCCTCGCAGACACTGCGCGGCGCACTCAAAGCGGTGCCGGTAGGTCAGTGGGAGTCGGGCCAGGCGCTGGGCATGAAAAAGTCGGTCATCTTTCTCCGGCTGATTATGCCGCAGATGTGGCGTCACGCCCTGCCCGGTCTGGGTAATCAGTGGCTGGTGCTGCTGAAAGATACCGCGCTGGTTTCGCTAATCAGCGTCAATGACCTGATGCTGCAAACCAAAAGTATCGCCACCCGCACGCAGGAGCCGTTTACCTGGTTCCTGGTGGCGGCCGCGATCTACTTAGTAATTACGCTATTCAGCCAGGCGGTGTTACGTCGCATCGAACTGCGCACCACCCGCTTTGAACGGGGGAACAGCTAATGCTGGCCTATCTGCCTGAACTCCTGAAAGGGCTGCACACCAGCCTGACGCTGACGGCGGCCTCGCTGGTGGTGGCACTGCTGCTCGCACTGCTCTTCACTGTGGTCCTGTCGCTGAAAACGCCAGTGCTGAATCCGCTGGTAAAAGGATTTATCACGCTGTTTACCGGTACGCCGCTGCTGGTGCAGATCTTCCTGATTTACTACGGTCCGGGACAGTTCCCCTCGATCCAGCAGATCCCCTGGCTGTGGCATTTACTGTCGCAGCCGTGGCTGTGCGCGATGCTGGCGCTCTCGCTGAACAGTGCGGCTTACACCACGCAGCTGTTTTACGGTGCGGTCCGGGCGATTCCCTCCGGACAGTGGCAATCGTGCGCGGCACTCGGCATGAGCCGCAAAGATACCCTGCGCATTCTGCTGCCTTATGCATTTAAACGCGCCCTCTCCTCCTACTCTAATGAAGTGGTGCTGGTGTTCAAAGGCACCTCGCTGGCCTACACCATCACCCTGATGGAGGTCATGGGCCACGGCCAGCTGCTTTATGGCCGCACCTACGACATCACGGTCTATGCCGCGGCGGGTCTGATTTATCTCTGCGTTAACGGTTTGCTGACGCTGATGATGCGACTGATCGAAAAGCGCGCCCTGGCCTTTGAACAACGTAACTGATTCCCGGGCGAGGCTCCTCGCCCTTTTCGCCTGAAAAATCACACTAATTGCATAAAAATTCATTTTATGGCAGGGTATCGCCTTCTCTGGCTGACCACATCACAGGAATCATAAAATGAAAAAATGGATTATCGCTGCTGCGCTGGCTTCGCTGGCGGTGACCGCTCAGGCCGCGGAAACGATTCGCTTCGCCGCTTCAGCAACCTATCCGCCATTTGAATCTCTGGACAAAGAAAATAACCTCGTCGGATTCGATATCGATCTGGCTAAAGCGCTGTGCCAGCAGATGAAAGCAGAGTGTACCTTCACGAACAATGCCTTCGACAGCCTGATCCCCTCACTGAAGTTCCGCCGCTATGACGCTGTGATTTCTGGTATGGATATCACCACGGAACGCAGCAAGCAGGTCGATTTTACCCAGCCCTATTACGCTAATTCCGCCATTGTGATTGCGCAGAAAGGTAAGTTCAGCAGCTTCGGTGATTTGAAAGACAAACGCATAGGCGTTGAAAACGGCACTACCCACCAGAAATACCTGCAGGATAAGCATCCGGACGTGAAAGTGGTGGCGTATGACAGTTATCAGAATGCGATTCTGGATATGAAGAGTGGCCGGCTGGATGGCGTGTTTGGCGACAGCGCGGTAGTGAATCAGTGGCTGAAGACCAATCCGGATCTCGCGACGGTCGGTGAACATGTTACAGATGCAGATTACTTCGGCACCGGCCTGGGCATTGCTGTGCGTAAAGGTAATACGGCGCTGCGCGATCGGTTCAATCAGGCACTGACTGAACTGAAAGCCAACGGCAGCTGGCAGCAGCTCAATCAGAAATGGTTCCCGGAGTAACTTCGGGGATTACCGGACTCAGTGCTGACGGCGGGTTAACAGCGTCAGCACTTCAAAATGCGCGGTGTGCGGGAACATGTCGAACAGCTGTACCTTCGTGACCTCATAGTCATTCAGTTGGGCAATATCCTGCGCCATGGTCTGCGGATTACAGCTTGAATAGAGCAGATAATCCGGGGCCATCTGGCTGAGATAATCACACAGCGCCTCACCGATCCCACGGCGCGGCGGGTTCACCAGCACCAGCTGCGGCACCGCGTCACGTCCGGTCGCAAACGCCGTCGAATCCAGCGCCGCAAACTGCACGTTTTTCAGTCCCAGCATCTCAGCAGAACGCTGGGCGCATTTAATCGCCTCAGCACTGATCTCAATGCCGGTCAGCGCCATCTCCGGTGTCGCGCAGTGCAGGCCAAAACCGCCTACGCCGCAGAAGAGATCCCACATGCTGTTAACCGGCAGCGCACGCACCCAGTCGCGCGCGGTGGCATAGAGCGCGCTGGCAACCTGCGGATTGGTCTGAAAGAAGCTCTGTGGGCGGATCCACAGCGGCACGCCATTAAAGTTCTCTGCCAGCGACTGCGCAGGCGTCAGCGCAATCTCCTCCTCTCCCTCCAGAATCGCCATGTGCACCGGCTGAATGTTGGCAGAAATCACTACCAGCTGCGGTAACTGCTGTTGCAGCCACGGCAATGCCGCGCGCAGCTGTTCCAGTTTGGCGGTTGAGCGCAGGACAAAGCGCAGCATGATGCCGCCCTGCTGGCTTTCGGTAATCAGCAGGAATTTCAGTTCGCCGCGTTTGCGCGCCACGTTATAGGGCGTCAGCCCGGCACGGGCGATAAACGGTTTGAGCGCTGCAAACACCGGCTGGAAGCTGGCGGGATAGAGCGGGCAGTCGCAGAGATCGACAGGCTCACCATCACGGTGAACAAGACCCAGCACCGGACGCTCCACACTACCGCTGACCACCATTTTGGCTTTGTTACGGAATGCCTGCTGCAGTGATGTCACTGGCGGCAACCAGGACGCAACCGGCTGATCGGCGAGTAACTGTTCCAGCATCGACTGTTTGTCGCCTAGCTGAATGGGATAGGGTTTTTCCAGCCACTGACAGGAGCGGCAACGGTTAGCGTCATAAAGCGCGCAGTGCATGGTAGAGCCTTAACGATGGGGTCGGGCGGAGCGCGATTGTATCATCGCTTCCTGAAAAAAGCGCGACTGCTGGCAGGCAGAAACAGCAGCATCAGCACCACCAGATCGGGGATTTTCTGCGACAGGGTATGGTGGATAATCTGGGCGTTATTGTCGCCATCGATGCTGAAAATCTCCGGGTAAATCCCGCCCAGCGAGGCGAACAGCATATAGATCAGCACAACCCCCTGCGTGGCCACATAGCCCCAGCGGCCACGGTTACTGCCGCGCATCAGGGTAAAGGCGCAGCGCAGTTCGAACAGGAAGATCAGCTGGCTGGCGATAAAGATAAGCGTAGAGTCCCAGGACTGGGCGCTGCGGTGAACAAAGTTGGCGATTTCATTATAACCCAGCTCATTGGCCAGCATCAGTACGCTCAGGCAGCGGGTCGCAATAATGGCAATGCCCGCGACCGTCACCGGAACCGGTGCGTCTGAAAGCGTTGCACTGCTTTTGAAGATTTCTGACATAGTCCCTGACTCCACCTGATCGAAAAACGGGCCGGTTAAACCGGCCCGTTCATATAGTGGCAAAGGTTACGTATTTCAGCCACGTTTAGCTTTCTGAATATCGCTTAAACGCTGTTTTTCTTCGTGTGCCATGAATCGCCAGGCGATAAAACCGACTAAACCGACCACAAACAGGATCAGGGAAGCCAGCGCATTGATTTCCGGGTTCACGCCGCGGCGTACGGTAGCGAAGATCGCCATCGGCAGCGTGGTGGCGCCGGGCCCGGTCACAAAGCTGGCGATTACCAGATCGTCGAGTGACAGAGTAAACGCCAGCAGCCAGCCGGTGACAATTGCCGGCGCAATCATTGGCACGGTAATGACGAAAAAGACCTTCAGCGGCGTCGCGCCTAAATCCATCGCCGCCTCTTCGATTGAGCGGTCCAGTTCACGCAGACGCGAGTTAATCACCACCGCCACATAGGCGGTACAGAAGGTGACGTGCGCCAGCCAGATGGTCAGCATGCCGCGCTCACTTGGCCAGCCAAAAGCGTTGCCCATGGCCACAAACAGCAGCAGCAGCGACAGACCGGTGATCACATCGGGCATCACCAGCGGCGCCGTCAGCATAAAGGCAAAACCGTTGTGCCCACGGAAGCGACCAAAGCGCACGATGATGACCGCCGCCAGCGTGCCCAGCACCACCGCCATGGTGGCCGACAGCCCGGCAATGCTCAGACTCAGCAGCACCGCGTCAATCATCGCGCTGTCCTCAAACAGCACTTTGTACCAGTGGAATGAGAAGCTGTCCCACACCGTTACCAGCGGTGAGCTGTTGAAGGAGTAAACCACCAGCAGCAGCATCGGCGCATAAAGGAACAGGAAGCAGCAGACCAGAATGCCGGTACGCCAGGGCGAGCGAATAGTTGGCAAATTATTCATGCCTTCTCTCCCATTTCACGGTTTTGATGCTTATGGAACCAGATGATCGGCAGAATCAGGATCAGCAGAATAATCACCGCCAGCGCGGAAGCCACCGGCCAGTCGCGGTTGTTAAAGAACTCCTGCCACAGGATACGACCAATCATGATGCTGTCCGGCCCACCCAGCAGTTCAGGGATCACGTATTCCCCCACCGCCGGGATAAACACCAGCATCGACCCGGCAATAATGCCGCCTTTGGTCAGCGGCACAATCACGCTGAAAAAGGTCTTCAGCGGACGCGCACCCAGATCCAGTGAGGCTTCCACCAGCGAGTAGTCGATACGGGTCAGCGCGGTGTAGATTGGCAGCACCATGAAGGGCAGATAGCAGTAGACGATACCGATATAGACCGCGGTGTTGGTGTAAAGAATAACCAGCGGATGATCAATCACGCCCAGCCACAGCAGGAAGCGGTTCAGAATACCGTTGTTGTTCAGCAGCCCCATCCAGGCGTAGACGCGCACCAGAAACGAGGTCCACGACGGCAAAATCACCAGCAGCAGCAGGATGGTGCGCATCGAGGGTTTACTGTGCGCCACGGCCCAGGCGAGCGGATAGCCAATCAGCAGACAGATCACGGTCGAGATCGCCGCCACTTTCAGCGACTGCAGATAGGCATCGACGTAGAGCGGATCGTCGGTCAGCGTCAGGTAGTTGCCGAAGTTGAGCACGATGCTGAACTGATCATCTGCCCAGCTCACCAGTTCGGTGTAGGGCGGGATAGCCCGCGCAATGTCCGCAAAGCTGATCTTCAGTACCGTCAGAAACGGTAACAGAAACAACAGCACCAGCCAGACATAAGGCAGAGCAATGACCAGCTTGCGGCCATGCTGCATTTTTACCCGCGTGGCCCAGCGTTGCAGCGGCGTGCCGACCAGTCGGGCGGGCGCTTTGGCGCGTTGAAAAATCTGGCTCATAGCCGCTCCTTAAACCGTCAACACCACGCAACTGTCGCTTTCCCAGCAGAGACGGACTTCATCCCCCCATGTCGGCAACCCTTTGCGGTAGCGATGCGCGTTTTGCAACTGTGCGCTGATCATCTGTCCGCTGTGCAGACGGACATGGAAGATAGAGAGATCGCCGAGATAGGCGATGTGGACCACTTCACCCACCGCAAAGTTACAGCCATTGGCCGGCACCTCATCACACAACATCACTTTTTCCGGACGCAGCGCGACATGCACCGGTACGTTATCCACCACAGAGACATCGGAATCGACTTTCAGCGGATGCATCAGGCCGGGGCTGTCGATTACCAGGCCATCTGCCTGACGTTCACGCAGCAAACCTTCGAAGACGTTAACCGAACCGATAAACTCGGCGCTGTAGCGGCTGGTAGGATGCTCGTAGATCTCCTCCGGCTCGCCAATCTGCACGAACTTACCGCGATTCATAATCGCGATACGGCCCGCCATCGTCATTGCCTCTTCCTGGTCGTGCGTCACCATCACGCAGGTCGCGCCCACACGCTCCAGAATATCAACCACTTCCAGCTGCATCCTGTCGCGCAGCTTCTTATCCAGTGCGCCCATCGGCTCATCCAGCAGCAGCAGTTTTGGCCGTTTCGCCAGGCTACGTGCCAGCGCCACGCGCTGACGCTGACCACCGGAGAGCTGATGCGGTTTGCGTTTCGCAAACTCCTGCATATGCACCAGCGCCAGCATTTCGGCGACGCGGCTGGTGATCTCCCCTTTCGGCAGCCGATCCTGCTTCAGACCAAAGGCGATATTCTGCTCCACCGTCATGTGCGGGAACAGCGCGTAGGACTGGAACATCATATTGATCGGACGCTGATAGGGAGCAACGTGCGACAGATCCTGTCCATCCAGCACAATCTGGCCGCTGGTGGGCGGCTCAAAACCGGCCAGCATACGCAGCAGCGTGGATTTGCCGCAGCCCGATGCGCCCAGCAGAGCGAAGATTTCACCTTTATAAATGGTCAGACTGACATCATCCACGGCGTGCTGGCCGTCAAAGGATTTGGTCAGATTGCGGATCTCCAGCAGCGGCGTTAAGGCCTTTGCGGTTTTATGTTGAGGGCGGGGAATGGCATCGTTCACAAAGGGTTCTCTCCGGAGCCAGGCGGAACATGGCGGCAAAATCCGCCGCTAAAAATGGCACAACAGAGGCCGACACTGCGCCTCTGTTGCTGATGCGTGACAGGTCAATCCGTTAAGGACGAATTACTTACCACTTTTTACTTTAGTCCATGCGCGCGTACGCACACGATCCAGTTTCGGATCCTGGACTTTCAGCACGAACAATTTCGACATCGCTTCTGGCGTCGGGAAGATACCCGGGTTGTTGCGGACGTCGGCATTGATCAGCGGCAGCGACGCTTTGTTGCCGTTGGCGTAATTCATTTTGTTGGAGACATCAGCGATCACTTTCGGATCCATGATGTAGTTCAGCCAGGCGTAGGCACCGTCGAGGTTTTTGGCATCCTTAGGAATTGCCATCATATCGAAGAAGGCCAGCGCCCCCTCTTTCGGCACGCTGTAGCCCAGATGCACACCATTTTTCGCTGCATCGGCACGGTTTTTCGCCTGCAGAATATCGCCCGACCAGCCGATGGCGACGCAGATGTTACCGTTAGCCAGATCGTTAATGTACTGCGACGAATGGAAGTAGCGGATATTCGGACGCAGTTTCAGCAGCAGGTCGGTCGCCGCGCCGGAATACTCTTTGGCATCAGAGGTATTCGGGTCTTTGCCCAGATAGTTGAGCACGGTGGCGAAGATCTCTTCTGGCGCATCCAGGAAGGAGACGCCACAGCTTTTCAGCTTCTCCAGATTTTCCGGCTTCAGTACCAGATCCCAGCTGTTGACCGGCGCATCAGCGCCCAGTGCGGCTTTAACCTTGTCGATGTTGTAACCGATACCGGTGGTGCCCCAAAGATAAGGAATGGCATATTTGTTACCCGGATCGTGCTGCGCCACTTTTTCCATCAGCGCCGGATCGAGATTTTTATAGTTAGGCAGTTTGCTTTTGTCCAGCGGCTGGAATACCCCGGACTGCAGCTGACGCGCCAGGAAGCTGGAGGATGGCACCACGACATCGTAGCCGGTGCTGCCCGCCATCAGTTTGCCTTCCAGCACTTCGTTGGAGTCAAACACATCGTAGACCACTTTAATGCCGGACTGCTTTTCAAAGTTTGGCACGGTATCTGGCGAAATATAATCGGACCAGTTGTAGACGTGCAGCGTTTTATCTTCCGCCATACTGGTGGCCGACGCGGCCATCAGCGCAGCAGCTACTACAGCTGACAGCCATTTCTGACGTGAGTTGAACATATTTTTCCATCCTCCTGAGCGGGTCATTTCAACGCTGCAAACCTGAGATCCCTGCATTGCGTTCTGTACAAGACGTCAGTGACACAATGAATCATTATTCAGCGGGAGTTTAATAGCAAAATCCTATAGCTGGGACGCAGTTACACGTCTGTTACAGCCCCGCAAGCATAGCCCCCCCGGTCAGGCTTCACCAGACCCCAGCGTAAAAAACGCCTGAAACCGATATTTTATGCATGTTTGAGCTATGAGGTTCGGCTTTGATGGCATAAACCACGACAAATATCTGGCGGTAAAGGGCAAAGTGCAGAATAAAAAAAGGGGGCGGCAAATCGCGGGCATAAAAAAGCCGTCTCAGGGACGGCTTAGTGGGCGACCATGTCGGGCTTAGTGCAGCACAGAATGAACGCTGGTCACCGCAACGTGCTCTTCTTCTTCACCCACAATCAGCAGATTATTGGCAAAGGCTTCCAGGATGACCATGGAGATTTGCTCTTCACTCTGTTTCATAAAGTGTGAGAACTGACCAAAGGTTAATCCGGCGGTAGTGGTCATTGACTGACAGACAATGAGCTTCGGCAGATTATCATCCTGAATGTCGATAAAGGCTTTCACCGTCAGTGAACTGGCATTAATTTGCGACAGATCGCCAACCAGTGGAATCAGCGCCGTCGGCTTCACTTCAGCCAGCGCCGAAAACAGAATGACGTTGTCGACCAGATCGATTTTGGCGTCAAACACCCCATCGAAGTTTTGCATGTGCGGCAGATGAAGTGCCTGACAGGCATCGCATTCGAACCAGGTGATATTTTGCTGATCCAGCCAGCGACGCAGCAGGTCGATATCCGGAACGACAAGAGAATCCATCGTAAAATCCCAGTGGGGTGATAAACAGGCGACTTAGCTTACGGAAAAATGCGCGGCGATGCCACGAAAACTGCTGAAAAGCGCGTGTCAGCCAGCGGTTTTAGGACGGAGCCCGGGGATGGCCTGCTGCTCAATCCGCTGAATCATCAGCGCGGCAATGTTAAGGCCGCTGCTGGTTTCGATGCCTTCCAGACCGGGCGAGGCGTTCACTTCCATCACCAGCGGACCGCGATGAGCGCGCAGAATATCGACACCGGCGACTTCCAGCCCGAGCGTGGCCGCTGCTTGCACGGCGATCTGCCGCTCCTGAGGCGTGATGACCACCGGATACGCTTTACCGCCGCGATGCAGATTAGAGCGGAAATCGCCCTCTTTCGCCACCCGCTCTATTGCTGCCACCACCTGATTGCCGATCACCAGACAGCGAATATCTCGTCCCTGTGCTTCTTTAATAAACTCCTGCACCAGAATGTGGGCGTTCAGGCCGCGAAAAGCATCGATGACGCTCTCCGCCGCCTGACGCGTTTCCGCCAGTACCACACCGATGCCCTGCGTGCCTTCCACCAGCTTAACCACCAGCGGTGCGCCGCCCACCATGGCGATCAGATCGTCAGTGTCATCGGGTGAAGAGGCAAAGCCGGTGACCGGCATGTCGATGCCTTCCCGTGCCAGCAGCTGCAGCGAGCGCAATTTATCCCGGGTGCGGGTTATGGCGGCGGACTCATTCAGCGGATAGCTGCCGCACATCTCAAACTGTCGCAGCACTGCCGTGCCATAGAAAGTAATGGCGTTGCCGATTCGCGGAATAACGGCGTCGAAATGGCCCAGCGGTTCACCACAATAGTGAACCGCCGGTGAGGCGGGATTGATATTCATATAGCAGGAGAGCGGATCGATGATTTGCACCTCGTGGCCGCGCGCGGCGGCCTCGTCACGCAATCGTCGGCTGGAGTAGAGCGTCTCATCGCGCGACAAAATGGCTATCTTCATCGCAGCTCTCCCTTGATGGATTAACGCGTGGCCCAGCCCTGCTGATGCAGATAGTCGAGCATAAACGGACGCGTCTCTTTAACGATCAGCCGCTGAATCAGCTCGCTCCAGGTTTCGCTACGCTGGTTGCTGTCGCGCTGCTGATAATAGAGTTCTGTGCGGCTGTCGTATTCTGCCAGCACTGCCGGATCCAGTGGCTGATAGCGGTTTTCATGCACCAGCATCGCATGCGGCATACGCGGTTTGACGTCCGGCTTTGACTCCGGATGCCCCAGGCAGAAACCAAACAGCGGCAGCACAAATTTTGGCAGGCCCAGCAGCTCGGTCACTTCCGCAATGCTGTTACGAATGCCGCCGATAAAGACGCCGCCCAGATCCAGCGATTCCGCTGCGACCATCGCGTTCTGTCCCATCAGCGCGGTGTCGACGCAGCCCAGCAGCAACTGCTCGGCACGGCCCAGTTGCGCATCCGGGCAAATCTGCAGGTGGCGATTAAAATCAGCGCAGAAAACCCAGAACTCAGGCGCATCCGCGACCCACGTCTGTCCGCCCGTCAGCGTCACCAGCTTGTCACGCAGCGCTTTGTCGGTGATACGGATAATGGAAGAACACTGTAAAAAGCTGGATGTGGACGCCGATTGCGCCGCATTAATAATCGCTTCACGCTGGGCTTCGCTGACCGGCTGGTCAGTAAAGGCGCGGATTGAACGGTGGCTGCACAGTAAATCAATGGTCGGTGTCATAAAGTCTCCAGCAACATTATCTTTTTTTATCAATCTGATTAAACAGCTGTGGCGCGATAGCTTTCGCGGTGCGCCACATCAATAGCCAGGCAGCAGGCAGCATCAGCACCACGCCGGCGATGAACAGCACGGTAGCCAGCGTTCTGGCATCAGCCTTGTCTGGCAGCGGCAGCCAGTGGTTGATCAGCAGCAGCGCACCCAGAATTAACAGGCCGCCAGCCGCCTCCAGCACCAGAATAAACCGGGGTAATCTGGCCACACTCTGCATCACTTCCTCCTGCCTTTGCGGCTTACTGAGCGTCAATTATGGCCAACAACCCAAAAATTGCGCGGGTTACACGGGCTGCCGTTGTGAAAAAGCTCTTGTTTCAGACGCTTCCTGAACGGCGGCAATAGCGTGCGGGCATCAGACTAACAGGCAAATCCTGCTTTCCTTAAGCGATACGAGCGGGCATGATGGTTGCCATTCTCTGTTTGATTATGTGATACGCATCACATAATAGTCGCTGCAAGGAGTTCTCAATGATTGCTGTTATTTTTGGTCGTCCGGGCTGTCCCTACTGTGTCCGTGCCCATGAACTGGCCGACAAACTGACCGCGGAGCGCGATGACTTTAGCTATCAGTATGTTGATATTAATGCAGAAGGCATTACTAAAGCCGATCTGGAAGCCAGCGCCGGTAAACCGGTCAGTACCGTGCCACAGATTTTCGTGGACGAAAAACATATTGGTGGCTACACCGAGTTTGCGGCCTGGACCAAAGAGAATCTGGGATTTGTCGCGTAAGCGCAGATAACCGGAATGAAAAAGGCGAGGCAGGATTTTCCTGTCTCGCCTTTTTGCTCTCTGGCTGATGCCAGCCATCCGGCACCGTTTAGTTGAGCGACGCCATCACAATCTGCATTAACCGTACCAGCAACGCCCCGCAGCCTGCCCAGAACAGCGCACTGAGACTCCATGCGATGGCAAACAGTCCGCTGCTGTGAATAAACAGGCTGTTATTGAGCAGCAGTGCTGCCAGCAACGTTCCCCAGAGCCCCATCAGCAGCGTGCTTTTTAACGGGCTTTCCACCTGCATCAACGCCATCACAATACCAGGTAACATAAAGAGCATTAATTCGGGCTGACCACGAAGCGGGCCGGGACCGACCTGCCAGAAGTGACAGGTAAAAACAAACACCAGACTGTACATCACCACGCCGCACAGGCGGGTAGTCCAGAGATAAGAACGCTGCGGCATACCACCCCACTGATTAAAAGTAACCCCGACAATAACCTGCTGATATCCCTGATGCGTTCTGGTGGAAATAAAAATAAACAGTTCGTTGTGGCAACGAATGAAAACAGCCAATGGCTGTGAAAGATATTTGTGATTAGAATAGCGCCGCGATAACGGTTCCATTTGCAGTGTTGATACAACAGCACCTCAACGGCTTGCTCACGATAGCGAAAAACAGGCCACTCTTCAACAGGTTACACGTAAACAAGAAGTTAAACAGTGAATATTAACGTCGCAGGATTGTTAAGCGGAAATGACATTTTGTTATTATTTGTCGTTTTAGCGCTCGGCCTCTGTCTGGGCAAGTTGCGTCTTGGCTCGGTTCAGCTGGGAAATTCGATTGGCGTATTAGTGGTTTCGCTCTTATTAGGGCAGCAGCACTTCGCGATCAATACCGATGCATTGAGTCTGGGCTTTATGCTGTTTATTTTTTGTGTTGGTGTTGAAGCGGGTCCCAACTTTTTTTCTATTTTCTTTCGCGACGGCAAAAACTATTTCATGCTCGCCATCGTCATGGTGGTCAGCGCGCTGTTGCTGGCACTGGGGCTGGGTAAACTCTTTGGCTGGGATATTGGTCTTACCGCCGGCATGCTGGCCGGGTCGATGACCTCAACCCCTGTGCTGGTCGGGGCGGGTGATACCCTGCGGCAAAGCATCAGCGATCCAAAGCAGCTTGGATTGATGCAGGATCAGCTGAGCCTCGGTTATGCCGTGACCTATCTGATCGGCCTGGTCAGTCTTATTTTCGGCGCACGCTACCTGCCCCGTCTGCAACATCAGGATCTGCCGACCTGTGCGCAGCAGATTGCCCGGGAACGCGGTCTTGATGCGGACAGCCAGCGTAAAGTCTTTCTGCCGGTGATCCGCGCCTATCGCGTGGGCCCGGAACTGGTGGCGTGGAGCGGCGGCAAAAACCTGCGCGAGCTGGGTATCTATCGTCAGACAGGTTGTTACATTGAGCGTATCCGCCGCAACGGTATTCTCGCCAGTCCCGATGGGGATGCGGTGCTGCAGCTTGGTGATGATATCTCGCTCGTCGGCTATCCCGATGCACATGCCCGGCTCGACCCCAGCTTCCGTAACGGCAAAGAGGTGTTTGACCGCGATCTGCTGGATATGCGCATCGTCACCGAAGAGATCGTCGTGAAGAACCATAACGCAGTAAACAAACGCCTCAGCAAGTTAAACCTTACCGATCACGGCTGCTTCCTGAACCGCGTAATACGCAGTCAGATTGAGATGCCGATCGACGACAGCATCATGCTCAACAAAGGTGATGTGCTGCAGGTCAGCGGCGAGGCGCGACGGGTAAAAAGCGTGGCAGATCGCATCGGCTTTATCGCGATTCACAGTCAGATGACCGATCTCCTGGCCTTCTGTGCCTTCTTTATCGTGGGTCTGATGATTGGTCTGATTACGTTCCAGTTCAGCAATTTCAGTTTTGGTATCGGTAACGCGGCGGGTCTGCTCTTCGCCGGTATCATGCTCGGCTTCCTGCGCGCCAACCATCCGACCTTTGGCTATATTCCGCAGGGCGCGCTTACCATGGTGAAAGAGTTTGGCCTGATGGTATTTATGGCGGGTGTAGGATTAAGCGCCGGCAGCGGGATTAATCACGGCCTGAGCAGCGACGGTGCGCTGATGCTGTTGTGCGGTCTGCTGGTGAGCCTGATTCCGGTGATCATCTGCTATCTGTTTGGTGCCTATGTGTTGCGGATGAACCGCGCCCTGCTGTTTGGGGCCATCATGGGCGCGCGAACCTGCGCACCGGCTATGGAGATCATCAGCGATACGGCACGCAGTAATATTCCGGCGCTGGGCTATGCCGGAACCTATGCGATCGCTAACGTGTTACTGACGCTGGCGGGGACGCTGATTGTGATTATCTGGCCGATACTGCCCCTATAAAATTTTTTTGCTGACGTCCAGAACTTTATTGTTAAGCGATAGTCATAATAAGTGCCACTGCTTTTCTTTGAAATCCCCAAATTGTGGAGCCCGCTGGTCTTTTTCCCGGCGGGTTTTTTTATGCCTTTTTTCGTCCCATCCCGCGCTTCCATACCGGAATCAACTCTCAAACCGTCATAAAACTTAAACAGTTGTGCAACTCATCATGAGATTAAGAGCCTTTCCATAGACGAACTGGCCGACAAAAAGCAGGATAGCGCTCTGATAAGTTAGCAAATTGTGCTGCTTGATTGGTTGGGCGCGCTGTCGCTGAACGTTTATTTGCCGCTGTTATCGAGCCTGGGTGACCGGATGTTACCTGACGCTGATGACCGGCCTGTCTGCTGAGGAATTTATCCCGAAATGGAAGAGCTGAACCACGCACTGTTTACTGCCATCAATGCCACACCGGCGTCACCCACCTGGTTGCTGCAACTGGCGACCTTTATTGCCAGAGATCTCATCGCCATTGTGCCGCTGTTAATCGTCGGGATGTGGCTCTGGGGACCGCGCGATCAGGTTTCTTCGCAGCGGGCGCTGGTACTGAAAACCGGTATGGCGCTGATCTATGCGCTGGCAATCTCCTGGTGTGTGGGTCATCTGCTGCCGCATCCCCGCCCTTTCGCCATTGGCTACGGTTATCAGTTCCTGCCTCACGCCGCCGATGACTCCTATCCCAGCGATCACGGCACAACAATATTCACCTTTGCTCTGGCATTTATTTTCTGGCATCGCCTCTGGTCAGGCGTGGTGCTGATGGTGGCGGGTTGCGCCATCGCCTGGTCGCGGGTCTACCTGGGCGTTCACTGGCCAATGGATATGCTGGGTGGATTCCTGGTGGGTCTGCTGAGTTGTCTGGCGTCACATCTGGCGTGGCAGTTCTACGGCGAGCGGATGCTGGCGGTGATCAACCCACTCTATCGGGCGCTGTTTGCCGTGCCAATTCGTAAGGGCTGGACGCAGAATTAAAATAAGTGGCTGCTCATATGCCTGAATCAGGATCTCACAGCAACGTATAAAATTAACGCGAAGGGAACACGGTCAGAAGAGGAAGCGTCCCGCGGCATGGATAAAAACGCCAGGCGTTTTTGAACAACGCAACGCGCTGGCCCGGCTACGGGCGCACCTCAGGGAAGAGGTGCGTAATTGCGCGGGCCGGGCATGTCAGGGACTGGCCTTAGCGTCTTTCCGATCTGACCGTGTTCCCTGAGCAGGCGCGATATGACCGCTATTTGAGAAGCATGAATCAACAACTCAGGGACACATCAGCGTCCCTGCTTACTTATGAAAACCACTTCCCGAACCAGCCGTTGAACTTCATCATCACAAAATCAATCATCCGGCTGAAGAAGCCGCCTTCCGGCACATCCTGCATCACCACCAGCGGCCGCTGCTCAATCGTCTTACCGTCTAACTGAAAGTCGATGGTACCAACCACCTGATTCTTCTTCAGCGGGGCTTCGAGTTGTGGCGTAGTGAGTCTGAAACTCGCCTTCAGGTTCTTCATCTGCCCTTTCGGGATGGTCAGCGCGGCATCTTTCGCCACGCCCAGATTCACCTGGCTCTTATCACCAAACCAGACCCGCTGCTGCGCAAACGGCGCATCCGCTTTAATCGGCGTTACCGTTTCAAAGAAACGGAAGCCCCATGTCAGCAGCTTTTCACTTTCGCGGAAACGAATCGCGTCGCTGGCGGTGCCGAGCACCACCGAGATCAGGCGCATATCGCCCTCGGTCGCGGAAGCCACCAGGTTATTACCCGCGCCGGAGGTGTGACCGGTTTTGACGCCATCCACCTTAAGGTTGGTGCTCCACAACAGGCGGTTGCGGTTAATCTGGCGAATATTGTTGAAGGTAAACTCTTTCTCTTTATTCAGTGCGTACTCTTCGGGCACATCGCGGATCAGCGCCTGGGCAATCAGCGCCATATCTCGGGCCGTGCTGTACTGGCCTTCTGCATCCAGACCATGCACCGTCATAAAGTGGGTATTTTGCAGTCCCAGCGCCTTCACATAGTTGTTCATCAGGCCGATAAAGGAATCCTGACTGCCCGCCACATAATCTGCCAGCGCAATACAGGCGTCATTGCCGGACTGGATCACAATCCCTTTGTTCAGCTCATGCACCGGAATGCGATCGCCCGGCTTGAGGAACATCAACGAAGAGCCACGCAGCTTAGGATTACCGGTCGCCCAGGCATCCTGTCCCACCGTGACCAGGTCATCCGGTTTGATTTTGCCCGCTTTAATCGCCTGACCGACTACGTAGCTGGTCATCATCTTGGTCAGACTGGCAGGATCGAGACGCTGATCGGCGCTGGATTCGGTTAACACTTTACCGCTGGCGTAGTCGATCAGAATCCACGCTTTAGCATCAATGCCGGGCGCAGCGGGAGCCTGCTCAGCAAAAGCGCTAAGGGGGGCGATAATCAGTAATGAAGTGGCAACGAGGTGCCGCAGGCGAGATGTGAAGCAAGAGTTTGTCATGGGCTTGGCCGGATTGTCCTTGTTAAATCGAAATTCCAGGGGCAGAAAATTCTCACTCAAACGCTAACCGTTGACGGCAGTGAAAAAAACCGCCGAATCGTAAAGTTTTTTAGAGTTTAGTAGAGTAACCCTGGCATAAACGCCGCGCGCGTGTCGCTTTTCCCCACGTCTGTCACTTTCAAAACTGCGTGAAATTCCGATTTTTCGCAGAAGCGTTAAGCCCGTCACAATTATCGGCTAACCTGAAAGCCAGTCAGCCGAGGAGACCCCCCATGGACTTAGCCCTTTTTGATCTTGATGAAACACTGATTTGTGAAGACAGCACCAGCCTGTGGCTGCGCTGGCTGGTATCACAGGGATTTGCCCCCAGCGAACTGATTGATCAGGAACAGGCATTAATGAATCAGTATTATGCCGGTACGCTGTCGATTGAAGAGTATATGAATAAAACACTCTCCCCTCTGGCAGGCATGGCGACACTGACCGTTGAAGGCTGGGTGCGCCGCTTCATTCACCGTGACATCATGCCACGCGTTTATCCTGCAGCACGCGAGCGCATTGAGTGGCACCGGGCACGCGGCGACAGAGTGATGATCATCTCCGCCAGTGGCGAACATCTGGTGGTGCCGATTGCTGAGAAGCTGGGTGCCTGCGGCGCGCTGGCGATTGGCGTTGAGATCGTGGATGAGCGCTACAGCGGCAACACCTACGGTACCATGACCTACAAAGAGGGCAAAGTGACCCGCCTGGGTGACTGGAAAGCGCTGCAGCAGCAGGAGAACTTTAACCGTACCTGGGCCTACAGCGATTCCATGAACGACCTGCCACTGCTGAAGCAGGCCGATCATGCCCACGTTATCAATCCGGATGAACAGCTGCACCAGGAAGCACTAAACCGCGGCTGGCAGGTTTATCACTGGGCGCGATAATCCAGAGCCTGTCCTGGCAGACATCGTTGTTTCAGGCAGTCGGGACACGAACTACGCGCAACAACCAGCACGTACAGAGTACGTGCTGGTTGTGAGCACTGCTCTGGTCCAGACTGACAAATAAAATCGTCTGCCAGGTCTTGCTCTTAGCCGCGGGACGCGCCAGCGTCCTGCGCTAATCCCACTTTCAGCAGCTTACCATTAGCCTCATCGGTCAGCACATAGAGCCAGCCATCCGGTCCCTGCCGCACATCACGGATTCGCGCCATCTGATCGCCCAGCAGGCGCTGCTCTTCCACCACTTTTTCGCCGTTGAGACTCAGACGGATCAGGTTTTTCTCTTTCAGTGCCCCGATGAACACCGAATTCTTCCACTGCGGAAAACGGGCGCTATTATAAAATGCCATACCACTGATGGCCGGCGAATCCTTCCAGTGATAAAGCGGCTGTTCGGTGCCTGCAGCATGGGTGCCCTTTGATTCCGGCACTTTATCGCCGTTGTAGTCAATGCCGTACGTCGCCAGCGGCCAGCCGTAGTTTTTGCCACGGCTCATGATATTCACTTCATCGCCACCGCGCGGGCCATGTTCATTTTCCCATATCGTGCCGGTCCAGGGATTAAGCGCCAGTCCCTGCGGATTACGCAGACCATAGGCCCAGATCTCTGGCCGCGTGCCGGGCTTTTTCACAAACGGATTATCGTCCGGCACGCTGCCATCGGCGTTGAGCCGCAGCAACTTGCCCTGCAGCTTATCGAGATCCTGGGCTGCGCTGCTGACAAAATTATCGCCGAACGCGATCCAGAGGTATCCCTGGGTATCAAACGCCAGCCGGGTGCCGATATTGTTGCCGCTGGAGAGCATCGGCGTCTGCCGGACTACCTCGCGGAAATCGCTGAGTTGCCGGTTATCCGGACTCAGCGTCCCGACACCCACGACGGCACCCGCTTTGCCGCTGCTGTTCGCCTCAGTGTAGCTGAGCCAGACGCGACGGCTGGTCGCAAAATCGGGTGCCAGCACCACGTCCAGCAGACCACTCTGCCGTTCTGCCCAGACCTTTGGTACACCCTGGATCGGCTGCGACAGGCCACTCTGCGGACTCCAGCTGCGCAGCGCTCCGCTACGCTCAGTAATCAGCAGCGTTTTGTTGTCGGGCAGGAAGGCAACAGACCATGGATGTTGTAACTTATCCTGCAGTACCTCGACCTTTACGTCGGCGGCAAACAGTGGTGAGGCGCAAAGCAGCGCGCCGCCGAGCACAAGAGCAGTCGAAAAACGGGACATAAGGTTCTCCTGACGGGATAGCGTGCCCTTAAGCGTAGTCATCCGCTGCGTGGTGAACCTGAGGATTTACAAAAGATTAAACAGGGCGACAAGGATGTGCCGCCCCGAAAGGTTATGGCGCGTTGAAACTGACCGTGTCACGAACCAGCGTATCAATACCCGGCTTCAGATCATCAAAGGTGACTGGCGTCGTGCTGTTACTGACCGTTTTGCCAACGGCTTTTCGCACGATCCGGATCAAGGGTTTGCCGGTCACGGCATCGCTGGCTTCAATCTCCAGAAACAGTTCACTGTTCGGAAATCGGTGGACGGATGCCGCCATGGTGCTGGCGACGACTGCCGCGATCGGCACGACTTCGTAAAACTGTACGCCCTCGTTCTCTGCCGAGACGGCGGTGATCGCGGCACGCACTTTAAGAGTATGTGGCGAAGCCTGATTAACCAGCGGCAGACGGGTGGCAATCGCCCCTTTCAACTGAATATCGGTGTAACTGCGTATCTGATCCAGCGTCTGCTGACTGACACGAGCCGTAGGCCGGACAGCCGGATAGAACACGACCGGTGTATAGAGCACATCCTGATACTGGCTGCTCTTATAGTCGGGAGAAATCCAGCGCAGAGTCGGTTCCCCGCTGGCTGACTCAGAGGGCTTCAGCTGGCTGTAATCCGCTAAGAAACCCGAATAGTGCTGCTTGTCTGCATCATGAGAAGTACATCCACTGAGCAACAGTGCGGAGACTGCCAGCAGAGCAGCAATGGACGGTATACGCATGATCAACTCGCTTGTGTCAGGAAGGTTTAAGCAAGCATAGATAAATCACGGGGAAAAGGCTGAAAATAAGCGGTGTTTTAAGGGGTTATCTGTGCGGAAGGTAGGAATATACCCGCTGCATAACGCAGCGGGTGAAAGCCATTACTCGAAGCAGGTATCAGGATTATCTGACAGGGTGATGAACTGCTTACCGCCCTGGGTCAGCGCCATGATGGTGCCGCTTTCGATATCGTAAACCCAGCCATGCAGACGCAGCTTACCGTTACGCAGGGCAACGGAGACCGACGGATGAGTCTTCATGTTGTTCAGCTGAGCGATAACGTTCTCTTTGACCATCTCGTTCAGTTTCTTCTCTGGTGAGTCATACTCACGCTGCTCGACGACCGCCTTTGCTGCATCGGCATAGCGCAGCCAGTGCTCAACTGCAGGCATGGTATCCATACAGGCACAGGAAGCGATGGCGTTCATGGCACCGCAGTTGGAGTGACCGCAGATGATGATGTCTGAGACGCCCAGCGCGACCACAGCATATTCGATCGTAGCGGAGACACCGCCCGGCTCCGGGCCAAATGAGGGAACGATGTTGCCCGCATTGCGGATAACGAACAGCTCTCCTGGCTCCTGCTGCGTCACCAGTTCAGGCACCAGACGGCTGTCTGAACAGGAGATAAACAGCGCTTTCGGATTTTGATTTGACGCCAGGCTTTTGAAAAGATCCTTCCTTTCAGGAAACACATTCTGCTGGAAATTCAGAAATCCGTTGATGATCTCTTTCATTATTTAGCTCTCACATTATCCATTTCATTACCTGAGGGGCATAGCCCCCTCAGTGGGGTTTGCTGGTTTATTATTAATGAAAACAAGTGAATATCAACCCGCGTTTTTCAGACAACCCTGAAGCGCTGGCATCGTCAGCGTTTCGCTTATTCACCATCCAGCGTTCCTGGAGCCGATTTCTTTTTACAGCACGGGAAGTTACTGGAAAAGGCAGAGGGCGATCCACCCACTTTTTTTGTCTGCGTCCTGAACCGGCTTTTACGCGTTTTTTCACTACTTTACGTCGCAGTTTGACCGAAACCAAAGATTTCTGTTTTGCATCTGGCCTTTCAGGGCAGGAAAAGGGGAGCAGGATAACGCCCGGAGAATGAGCCGGGCGGGTTCAGGCAATGATGTCAGCCACGGTGGAGGTGGCCGGGGGAGGAGATTTAGCGGTTAACCATACTGCTGCTGATGCGCCTTCTTGCGTCGCAGGTAGTCCTCGTCTTCACGTAGTTTGTCCCAGTAACCCTTGAAAATGGCCGCTGCAGCAGCCTTTTCCTCGTTGACGCCACGCGGCAGCTCCTTGCCATCCGTGTCATATTTGCGCCCGCCTTTGTGGTTGCTGTAACGACGCGCTCGGGTGTATCCCATCTGGATAAATTTGCGCGCCATATCCATGCCGACAAAATCGTCCTGACGCCGGTAATCCTCAAACAGCGCCATGATTTTTTCAGCCGACTCTTCAGCAATGGGGACGGTGCGAAAACGCCAGTGCGGCAGAATTTCGCCTTTATAAGGCTCGACCATCAGCACACCCTGCTCACCTCGCCCGACCTGATAAAGCTCGGGATGCTGGCGGAAGTCGATCGTGCTGAAGTCCTGATCATAATCGAAAGGTTTCATCTCTTTAGTTTAGGATCAAGTGCGTCACGTAGCCCGTCGCCGAGCAAATTAAATGCCAGAACCGTGAAGAAAATCGCCAGGCTGGGAAAAATCGCCACGTGCGGGGCAATCACCATGTCGGCCCGCGCCTCATTCAGCATGGCGCCCCACTCCGGCGTGGGCGGCTGGGCGCCCAGCCCGAGAAACGACAGACTGGCGGCAGTGATAATGGAAGTCCCTACCCGCATAGTGAAATAGACCACAATCGGCGATACCGTGCCGGGCAGAATATGCCGCATCAGGATTGTCCAGTCAGACGCGCCGATGCTGCGTGCCGACTCAATATAGGTCTGATGCTTCAGCACCAGCGTGTTACCGCGTACCAGTCGGGCAAAGGCCGGGATACTGAAGATAGCGACTGCCACAATCACGTTGCTCATGCCGCTGCCCATAATGGCCACCACCGCAATCGCCAGCAGAATGCCGGGAAAGGCAAACAGCACATCACAGATGCGCATGGTGATACGGTCCCACCAGCCTTCGTAATACCCGGCCAGCAGACCAAACAGCGTGCCAATCACTGCGCCAATGACCACCGAGAAAAAGCCGGCAATGAGAGAGATACGCGTGCCGACCAGCACGCGGCTGAAGATATCGCGCCCCAGCGAATCGACGCCAAAGAAATGCATCAGCGACGGCCCGTCGTTGAGCCGGTCATAATCGAAGTAGTTCTCGGCGTCGAACGGCGCAATCCACGGGGCGATCACCGCCAGCACAATCAGTATCAGCACAAACATCCCGGCCAGCAGCGCCACCGGCTGACGCCGGAAACGTCGCCAGAACTCACGCCACGGCGTACGCACCCGGTTCTCCGCTATCAGCGGCATCGTTTTCAGTGCCGCTTCACGTCGCCAGTTTTTCATCGCGACTCCTTAAAGCGAATAGCGGGGTTGATCACCGCATAGAGCATGTCGACAAACAGATTGATCAGAATAAACTCCAGTGAAAACAGCAGTACTTCGGCCTGAATAACCGGATAGTCACGCATCGCCACGGAGTCGACCAGCAGACGCCCCAGGCCCGGCCAGTTAAACACCACCTCGACCACGATTGAGCCACCCAGCAGAAAACCAAACTGCAGCCCCATCATCGTGACCACCGGAATCATCGCGTTGCGCAGGCCATGTTTCACCACCACCAGCGACTCGCGTACCCCTTTAGCCCTGGCGGTGCGCATGTAATCTTCCTGCATCACCTCCACGAACGAGGCGCGGGTAAAGCGTGCCATGACCGCCGCGACCGCTGCACCTAAGGTGATGGAGGGCAGAACGTAATGCTTCCAGCTCTCAGCCCCGACGGTGGGCAGCCAGCCCAGCTCAACCGAGAAGACCTGCATCAGCAGCATCCCCAGCGCAAAGGCGGGAAACGAAATGCCCGACACCGCCAGCGTCATCCCCAGCCGATCGGGCCAGCGGTTACGCCAGACCGCCGAAACGATGCCGATGGTCATGCCAAAAATCACCGCCCAGATCATGCTGGCCAGCGTCAGCCACAGTGTCGGCATAAAGCGTAAGGCTATCTCATCCGCAACCGGGCGTTTGGAAACCATCGACTGACCAAAATCACCCTGCAGCGCATTCAGCATAAAGTGCCAGAACTGCTGTGGCAGCGGCAAATCCAGACCCAGCTCCTGACGCACCAGCGCCACCACCGAGGCATCCGCTTCCGGCCCGGCGATCAGGCGTGCCGGGTCGCCCGGCAGCAGATGAACAAACAGGAATACCAGCACCGCCACGATTAGCAGCGTGGGGATCAGCCCAAACAGTCGTTTGAGAAAGTAGTTAAACATGCAACATCCTGCAGTTGCGGCCAGCCACACGGGCTGGCCGGCTCCGTTACTTCAGCGTGGCCTCATCAAAATTGAATGAGGTATCGGGCATCACATAAAAACCAGTCAGGTTTTTGCTGTTGGCAGAAACCAGTTGCTCAACCACCAGCGGGATCCAGGGATGGTCCTGCCAGATGGTGTCCTGCGCCTCTTTGTAGAGACGCGCTTTTTCAGCACGGTCAGTGGTTTTCAGCGCATCGGCCAGATCTTTATCGACCTTCGGATTGCTGTAAAACGCGGTGTTGAAGATTGCCGGTGGCCAGGCAGCGGTGGCAAACAGTGGCGTCAGCGCCCAGTCGGCCTCACCGGTTGAGGCGGACCAGCCGGTGTAGAACATACGCACGCCGCTCTCTTTCTGGCCTTTACCTTCGACTTCAGCAGCACGCTGACCCGCATCCATCGCCGTAACTTTTACCTTCACGCCAATCTGCGCCAGCTGCTGCTGCGTGAACTGCAGCACCTTCTGCGCGGTGCTGTGGTTGTGCGACGACCAGAGCGTGGTTTCAAATCCGTTCGGGTAGCCCGCCTCTTTCAGCAGCGCTTTGGCTTTAGCGGGATCGTAGCTGATAGCCGGATAGGTCTGCGCAAAGTCGATAGCGGGCGGCACGATGCCGGTTGCAGGCGTGGCGTAACCGGCGAAGGCCACCTTCGCCAGCGCCTGACGGTTGATGGCATACTCCAGCGCTTCACGCACCTTCGGATTGTCGAACGGCTTCTGCGTCACGTTAAGGCTGATGTAACGCTGCATAATCGAAGGCGTGGTTACCACATTGAGCTTGCTGTTCTTCTCCAGCAGTTTTGCCTGCTCATAAGGCACCGGGAACGCAAGGTTCGCTTCGCCGGTCTGCAGCATGGCCGCGCGGGTATTGTTATCCACTACCGGTCGCCAGGTAATGCTATCCAGCTTCGGATAGCCCGGTTTCCAGTAGCCGTCCCACTTCTTCACCTTCACAAAGTCGGTCTGATTCCAGGTTTCAAACACAAACGGACCGGTTCCCACCGGATGGAAACCGATCTCTTTGCCATATTTTTTCAGCGCGGCAGGCGAAATCATCGCCGCCGCCGGATGGGCCAGGATGTTGATAAAGGCGGAGAACGGCTCTTTCAGCGTGACTTTCACCGTAGTTGGATCCACCACTTCGGTGCTGGCGATATGTTTAAACAGGTTGTAGCGCTTGAGATGGTTATCCGGGTTGCTGGCACGATCGAGGTTGACCTTTACCGCGTCCGCATTGAAGTCCGTGCCATCCTGGAATTTAACCCCGGAACGCAGCTTGATGGTGTAGGTCAGGCCGTCGGCGCTGGCCTGATAGCTCTCCGCCAGCACATTGGTGAGCTTCATCTCTTTATCAAAGCCAAACAGCCCCTGATAGAACGATTTCGCGACTGCCTGCGACAGCGTGTCGTTGGCGTCATAGGGATCGAGCGTGGTGAAGTTGGACGCGACGGCAATCACCGCATCCTGTGCTGCCCAGGCGGGCAATGCCATTGCGCTGCTTAACACGCCAGCCGCCAGTAACCCTTTACGCATCGTACTCTGCATTTTGTTCTCCTGTAATCCCTGTTGGGTTGGTCGCCGGGGCGACATCGTCACTGTTCAGGTCGCGCTGATAACGTGGCGGGCGACGAAATGGCCCGGAGCCACCTCTATCAGCGGTGCCACTTCAGGTTCATCCCCTAACGCATGAATCGGACTGGGGATCTCATCGACCAGTAAGGCGCGTTCACGACGCCGGTGTGCCGGATCGGCTACCGGCACCGCGGCCATGAGTTTTCGGGTATAGGGGTGTTGAGGCTGTTCAAACACTGCCTGACGCGGCCCTATCTCAACAATCTGACCGAGATACATTACCGCCACGCGGTGGCTGATACGCTCCACCACTGCCATATCGTGAGAAATAAACAGAAAGGCGATGCCAAACTCGCGCTGCAGGTCGAGCATAAGATTAATAATCTGCGCCTGAATCGACACATCCAGCGCGGAGACAGACTCATCGGCGATGACCACCTTCGGATTCAGCGCCAGCGCGCGGGCAATACAGATGCGCTGGCGCTGCCCGCCGGAAAATTCATGTGGATAGCGCTGAGCATGCTCCGGCAGCAGACCGACTTTATCCAGCAGCCAGGCAACGCGCTGCTCCGCCTCGCGCCGCGGCATCGCCTTGTGAACCAGCAGCGGCTCCATAATCGAGAAGCCGACCGTCAGCCGGGGATCCAGCGAGGCGTAGGGATCCTGGAAGATAAACTGAATGTCGCGTCGCAGATGGGCGAGCGCAGCACCTGAGAGATGGTCGATGCGCTGTCCGTCAAAGGTCAGCGTGCCGCCCTGGCTGGCAACCAGCTTCAGCAGCGAGCGTCCGGTGGTCGATTTACCACAGCCCGACTCCCCCACCAGCGCCAGGGTCTCTCCGGCATAGAGATCAAAACTCACTTTTTCGACAGCATGGACCCGGCTTTTGACGCGATTCAGCAGGCCGCCGCGAATATCGAAGTGGGTGACCAGATCGCGCACCTGCAGAATGGGGGGCTGCAGGCGGCGAACCGTATCCTGCGGCACGTCATCAACCGCGTCGCTATGCAGCAGCGGAAATTTGGCCGGCAGCGGCTGGCCCTGCATCGAGCCGAGTCTGGGCACCGCGGCCAGCAGCGCCTGGGTGTAGGGCTGCTGCGGTGCGCTGAACAGTTCGGCGACCGGCGCATTCTCCACCACATCGCCGCGATACATGACCTGAACGCGATCGGCCATTTCAGCGACCACGCCCATATCGTGCGTGATAAAAATCACCCCCATCTGCATCTCTTTTTGCAGCACGCGGATGAGTTGCAGAATCTGCGCCTGAATAGTGACGTCGAGTGCGGTGGTCGGCTCATCGGCAATCAACAGCGCCGGTTTGCAGCAGAGCGCCATCGCAATCATCACGCGCTGACGCATTCCGCCTGAGAGCTGATGCGGAAAACGAGACAGGACATTGTGCGCATCGGGAATCCGCACCATATCCAGCATCCGGCGCGCCTCTGCCAGTGCCGCTGCGTGGCTCATCCCCTGATGCAGACGAATGGATTCGGCGATCTGCTCGCCCACGGAGAAGACCGGATTCAGTGAGGTCATCGGCTCCTGAAAGATCATCGCCATATCCGCGCCGCGCACCCGACGCATCTGACTTTTTGAGGCGCGCATCAGATCCAGCACCTCGCCGTTGCGACGCAGCAACAGCACCTCGCCGCTGACCCTGCCGCCAGCCTGCTCAATCAGCCGCATCAGCGCCAGCGAGGTGACCGATTTTCCTGAACCTGACTCGCCTACCAGCGCCAGCGTTTCGCCGCGAAACAGATCGAGTGACAAATGACGCACCGCGTCTGTGACGGTGGCTTCGTGCTGAAAACGCACACTGAGATCGCGCACCGCCAGCACCTGATCAGGGGCCAGCGGCGGTAGCGTTTGCCTGTCGCTCATTTCTGCATCCTTAACTTTCGCGATAGATAGCGACGTCAGCCGCCTCGCCGACCCGCGCAACGCCCCGGTACATACCTTCGCTGTTGAACGGCAGCGCCACGTTGCCTGCGCGATCGACGGCGATTAAGCCGCCACTGCCGCCCAGTTCCAGCACGCTGTCATGAATAACGTTAACACTTGCCTGCTGCAACGAGCGTCCGGCGTAGCGCATCTGCGCGGCCACATCGTAGGCCGCCAGCGTCCGCATAAAGACTTCACCGGTGCCGGTACAGGAGACCGCCACGCTGTCGTTGCTGGCATAGCAGCCCGCGCCCGGCAGCGGCGAGTCGCCGACGCGTCCGGCCTGCTTATTGGTCATCCCGCCGGTTGACGTGGCCGCAGCGAGGTTGCCCGCCAGATCCAGCGCGACCGCCCCGACCGTGCCGAACTTACGGTCCGGGTCGAGCGGGTCGTCACTGAGTGCAGCACCATCATGGTCCAGCACCGCGGTATCGCTGTTGAGCGCGCGCTGTAACTGTTCCCAGCGTTCCGGCGTAGAGAAGAAATCAGGCTCGACCGTTTCCAGCCCCTGCGCCACGGCAAACTGCTCTGCGCCTTCCCCGATAAACAGCACATGCTCGCTTTTTTCCAGCACGGCACGTGCCGCCAGGACCGGATTACGTAATCGCGTTACGCCTGCGACCGCGCCCACTTCCAGCGAACGGCCATCCATGATGCAGGCATCGAGTTCATGGGTGCCCTGATGGGTGAAGACCGCGCCTTTGCCCGCGTTAAACAGCGGACACTCTTCCAGCAGTCGCACCGCCTCGGTCACTGCATCGAGTGCACTGCCGCCCTGCGCCAGTATCTGCTGACCCTGTGTGACAATATCGTGGAGCGCCTGACGGTAGCGTTGTTCCTTTTCAGCGCTCATTGCTGCGCGCGAAATCGCACCTGCGCCGCCGTGAATGGCGATCACTGCATTGACCATAACGCTCTACCCTGTGATTGCATCAGGACGAAAAACACTGATTTAAAATGGTTTTCACCCATTTTTGGTGATTTTTGACTATAGAAAGCCTGCTAAGTGTTGTAAAGCGGAAACTGTTCCTGTGGTTATAACCTTTTCTTACCGTCATATTTCACTTTGGTCGCAATGACCGGCAGGTCAGGCCGACGCCGATGTGACTCAGCGACCAAATCCCACCATAATAGGCAGCATCTGAAATAACCAGGCTGGACTGTTCATGGAAAGTTTTACTGCAGGTTTGATCTCCCTTGAGGAGGCACAACAAAAAATGCTGTCACAGCTGACGCCCGTCACCGACTCGCTGAGTGTGCCGCTGGCCGAGGCGGTCGGGCGCATCACCGCAACCGCAGTCACCTCACCGATTGCCGTGCCGCCCTTTGATAACTCCGCGATGGATGGCTACGCCGTCAGGCTGGCCGATGTCAGCAACGGACAGCCGCTGCCGGTGGCGGGTAAAGCCTTTGCCGGCGCGCCGTTCAGCGGTGAATGGCCGCAGGGCAGCGTGATTCGCATCATGACCGGTGCGCCGGTGCCCACTGGCTGTGAAGCGGTAGTGATGCAGGAGCAGACCGAAACGCAGGGCGAGGAGATTGTGATTACCGCGCCGGTGCGTCAGGGACAGAATATCCGCCTGACCGGTGATGATATTCAGCCGGGCCGTGTGGTGCTGGAAGCGGGTACGCGCCTGGGTGCCGCCGAGCTGCCGCTGCTCGCCTCGCTGGGTATCGCTCAGGTCAGCGTACTGCGAAAACTGCGGGTCGCTATCTTCTCCACCGGTGATGAACTTCAGCCAGTTGGTGAGCCGCTGGCAGACGGCCAGATTTATGACACCAACCGCTTTGCGGTCTCGCTGATGCTGCATAAGCTGGGTTGCGAAGTCATCGACCTTGGCATCATCAAAGATGATCCGTCCGCACTGCGTGCTGCTTTCACCGAGGCCGATCGGCAGGCGGATGTCGTGATTACTACCGGCGGCGTCTCGGTGGGCGAAGCGGACTTCACCAAAACGATGCTGGAAGAGCTTGGTGCCATCAGCTTCTGGAAGCTGGCGATCAAGCCTGGCAAGCCATTTGCCTTTGGCCGCCTTAACAGCAGCTGGTTCTGCGGCCTGCCGGGCAATCCGGTCTCCGCCGCCGTCACTTTCTATCAACTGGTGCAGCCGCTGCTTGCCACCCTCACCGGCCAGCAAAAATCAGCATTGCCGCCACGTCAGAAAGTGCGCTGCGCCTCGCGGCTGAAAAAGTCACCAGGCCGGCTCGATTTCCAGCGCGGCATCCTGCGACAGAACGCCCAGGGTGAACTGGAGGTAGAGACCACCGGGATGCAGGGCTCACACGTCTTCAGCTCTTTTGCCCAGGCGAACTGCTTTATTGTGCTGGAACGGGAACGCGGCAACGTGGAACCGGGCGAATGGGTCGAGGTGGAACCGTTCAACGCCCTGCTGGAGGCGTAAATGCTGCCTGAATTAAGTGATGAGGAGATGCTGCGCTACAACCGGCAGATCGTCCTGCGAGGCTTTGATTTTGACGGTCAGGAGCGGCTGAAAGCCAGTCGCGCGCTGGTCGTCGGGCTGGGCGGGCTGGGCTGCGCGGCTGCGCCCTACCTGGCTTCTGCCGGCGTCGGCAGCCTGACGCTGCTCGACTTCGATACCGTGTCGCACTCTAACCTGCAGCGGCAGATCCTGCACCATGACGCGGATATTGGCCGCGCCAAAGTGGACTCAGCCGCACACAGCCTGGCCGCCATCAATCCGCACTGCCAGTTGCATCCGGTCAACGGACAGCTTGACGATGCGGCGCTGCTGGCGCTGATCGCCCAACAGCAGGTGGTGCTGGACTGCACCGATAATGTCGCGGTGCGCGAGCAGCTTAACAGGCTCTGTCGACAGCAGCGGATACCACTGGTCTCCGGCGCTGCGATTCGGATGGAAGGTCAGATCAGCGTATTCAACTGGCAGCCCGGCACGCCCTGTTATCGCTGCATCAGCCGCCTGTTTGGCGAACAGACTCTGAGTTGCGTGGAAGCGGGTGTCATGGCTCCGCTGGTTGGCGTGATGGGTGCGATGCAGGCGATGGAAGCGATTAAAGTGCTGACGGCATTCGGCACCCCCGCCACCAGCCGGTTGCTGATGTACGATGCGATGAGCGCGGAGTTTCGCAGCATGAAGGTGGCGCAGGATGCGCACTGTGAAGTGTGTGGTGGAGGGGCTTAACCCTCTGCGGACATCCTTTTACAGACAGCTCAAAACTCAAGACGTATGCTCCTTGAGCCCTCACAGCTTTGCAGTGTTACCTGCTTAGGGAACATGGTCAGATCGGAAAGTCGCTTAAACCCTCCCAGGCGCTCGTCCCGCGCCATCCATGGCGCGGGACGCTTTCCTCCTCTGACCATGTTCCCTGCGCCTTGAGCACATGCGTTGCTGCCAGATAATCCCTGAGCCTATGCTGAACGACAGAACCAGCCAAACCACCGGCATCAAAAATAACAAAACCAATCATCAGCACCAAAAAAAACGGGGTGGCCTGCGCCACCCCGTTTTTATCAGACGATACCCTGACTACGCAGGTAATCTTCGTAATTACCGGTGAAGTCCACCACCTTGTCTGCTTTCAACTCAATCACACGGGTTGCCAGCGAGCTGACAAATTCGCGGTCGTGCGAAACAAACACCAGTGTGCCTTCATACATCTCCAGCGCCATATTGAGCGATTCAATCGACTCCATATCAAGGTGGTTGGTCGGCTCATCCATAATCAGGATGTTCGGTTTTTCCATCATCAGCTTACCGAACAGCATACGTCCCTTCTCACCACCGGAAAGGACTTTGGCTGGCTTCTTAATATCATCCTGCGAAAACAGCAGACGACCGAGAATACCGCGAATGGTCTGCTCATCATCGCCCGGCTGTTTCCACTGACTCATCCAGTCAAATACCGTCAGGTCATTGGCAAAATCATCGGCGTGATCCTGAGCGTAATAACCAATACGCGCATTCTCTGACCATTTAACCGTGCCATTATCAGGCGTAAGCTGACCCACCAGCGATTTCAACAGCGTCGATTTACCAATACCATTGGCACCAATTACCGCCAGCTTCTCACCCACTTCCAGCAGCAGATTTAAATTCTTAAACAGCGGACCGTTATCAAAACCTTTCGTTAAACCTTCCACTTCCAGCGCATTACGGAACAGTTTCTTGTCCTGCTCAAAGCGGATAAACGGGTTCTGGCGACTGGAAGCTTTCACTTCATCCAGTTTAATTTTATCCATCTGCTTAGCACGTGAAGTCGCCTGACGTGATTTAGAGGCGTTGGCGCTAAAACGACTGACGAATGATTGTAAGTCAGCAATCTGCGCTTTCTTCTTGGCATTATCAGATAACAGACGTTCACGTGCCTGCGTTGCCGCGGTCATATATTCGTCATAATTACCGGAATAAACCCGCAGCTCGCCATAATCCAAATCGGCCATGTGGGTGCAAACCATATTCAGGAAGTGACGGTCATGCGAAATGATAATCATGGTGCTGTCACGCTCGTTCAGAACCTGTTCCAGCCAGCGAATCGTATCAATGTCCAGGTTGTTCGTCGGTTCGTCGAGTAACAAAATATCCGGATTAGAAAACAGCGCCTGCGCCAGTAGTACACGTAATTTAAAGCCAGGGGCGATTTCACTCATCGGGCCATAATGCTGCTCAACCGGAATGCCGACACCGAGTAATAATTCACCGGCACGCGACTCGGCGCTATAGCCATCCATCTCACCGTAAAGCGCTTCAAGATCGCCGACTTTATACCCCTCTTCTTCGCTCATTTCTGGCAAAGAATAAATGCGGTCGCGCTCCTGCTTTACTTCCCATAATTCATGGTGACCCATGATAACGGTGTCCAGCACGCTGAATTGTTCAAAGGCGAACTGATCCTGACGCAACTTACCAATGCGCTCGTTGGGATCGTAAGAGACGTTGCCGCCTGAAGGCACCAGATCGCCACCCAAAATCTTCATGAAGGTGGATTTTCCGCTGCCGTTCGCACCGATTAAACCGTAACGATTACCGCCGCCAAATTTAACGGAGATATTTTCGAACAGTGGCTTGCTGCCAAACTGCATGGTGATATTGCTGCTAACTAACACGGCATTGACCTTTGTGAAGAGAATGGATGAAAAAACGGCGGCTATTATGCCAGATGTGACGCAGCGCACGCCAGCGTCAGGCGTGGATTCCTGGCGGGGTGATTGATATCCCGACAGAAATAAAAAAGCCGGAGGACCATAATGGCCCCCCGGCTCCCACTTACAAGGATTGTGTTGATCAATCGATCAGGAAACTGTCCAGGCTTTTACCGGAATCCAGCGCTTTTTTAATCGCTGCCGGGGTGCGGCCCTGACCTGTCCATGATTTCTGCTCACCGTTTTCGTCGGTGTAAGAATATTTAGCCGGACGCGGCGCACGCTTGGTACGTTTTTTTCCGCTTTCCAGCGCACCTAATAATTCATTAGGATCGATGCCGTCAGCCAGCAGCATTTCGCGATATTTAGACAGCTTTTCTTCTTTTTCGCGATTCTGCGTCTCTTCCGCTTCTGCTTCTTCGCGGCGCTCAGTAACAACAACGGTTAATTTTTCCAGGATCTCTTCAAGATCGGTCAGTGGCAGTTCACGAGCCTGGGCACGTAATGTGCGAATATTGTTCAGTACTTTAAATGCGTCACTCATCACAATGTCCTTGTTTAAGGGGGGTTAATAAAACTGTAGCGCCAAGATTACCTAATTCAAATAAAAAAATAAATTATTTTTACGCCCCAGATAATTCTTAAGTATTAATTCAGACAAAACAGCACTATTAAAATCGGCAGTGCCTGACGTTTTATTAACGCTGAATTAACAACAAATCGTGCTCAGGTTGCATTGTTGAAAACGATTTCAGAGGCTTTATAGCGAAAGCTGGCAGTTTATCTTATCCACTAAAGTGGGTTTTCATAGCATCATTATTTACGGTTGCGCACCTGGCAATAGCTGATTAAAAACGTGCTCTGAACGCGATCTCAGTCACACCAGCTTACAGATTATGTTTAAAAATCCCCCTCCGGGCCGTTAAAGAGCCCAAAATAATTACCGCCCTGATGAATTTTTAATATTGCCCGTTGCCATCTGTTAACTTTTTTTTGCCGCTGCGATTTGCAGCAGAGTCAGATTATTCGCAGTTCCCTCAGCTACGCAATAACAGTTCTGGCTGAAGCAGGCGGAGGAATAGTTGCACCCGGCTTACGAGCCTGGTCATGAGGCAACTTAAAAAATCCTTCCGGAGAATAAACTCAGAAAGGTGATGGAGTTCAAAAAGCTGACTCAGAATAGACCAGCAACATAAAAATAATGTCGCTTCGCGGCTGCTGATAATAACCCTGTGCTTATCACGCGTTTATTTTCTGCTGCCAGTGTCGGGAACAGAGGCGGTGAGATACCTGGTTATTCAACAGGTTAGATAATTATCAATAGCCGTGAGAGGCTGTCAGCATCTGATGCAATGCTGACAGGAAGAACGATTAAGGGCGGTTACTGCACAGAGGCAGCGACCGCCAGAGGGCTAATTTGCCTGGGTTGCGGGGCCAAATACCGGATATTGCGGCATCTCAACGTTCTGATAGGTTTCCCAGCCGCCGCCCAGCGCTTTATAGAGGGCGACTAAATCGAGCGCACTCTGCATCCGCGCCTGTGTCGCCTGCTCCTGCGCCTGTGCCAGCTGACGCTGTGCATCCAGCACCTCGAGGAAGGTTGAAAGCCCCTGCCGGTAACTGTCGCTGGCGAGATCAAAGGCGCGCTGAAGGGCACCGGTCGTCTCATCCAGCGCGGTAACACGCTGCTGATCGGCGCGATAGCTGACCAGCGCATTCTCCACATCCTGCAACGCCGTCAGCACCGTCTGACGATAATCCAGCGCGGCGCTGGCCTGCTGCGCCCGGGCGAGTTTGACGCTCGACACCAGCTGTCCACCCTGGAAGATCGGAATCGACAGCGACGGACCATAACTGTAGAAATGGCTGCTCCAGTTATCCAGATAGCTGACGTCGGTATTGCGCACGCCCAGCTGACCCGTCAGTGACAGGCTCGGGAAAAGCTGCGCCACTGACACGCCAATCTCTGCGGTTTGAGCATGAAGCGTCGCTTCAGCCTGACGAATATCAGGACGACGACGTGCCAGCGTGGAGGGAATACCCACCGGGACAAACTGCGGTAGCGTCGGTAACGCTTTTGGCGTACTGAGTTCAGCATCCAGCGCACCCGGCGTTTTACCAAGCAGCACCGCCAGCCCATTCATCGCCTGTCGCGCCTGAGACTGATACTGCGGCAGTTGGGCCTGCAGCGTACTGAGCTGGGCTCGGGCATTTTCCACATCGGTCAGCGGAGCCAGACCATTCCGCTGCTGGCTCTGCGTCAGCTCTGTAGTCTGCTGCGCCACCTCAATCTGCTGCTGCAGCGTCTGAATGGTGCTCTGCGCGCCACGCAGCTGCAGCCAGGCTCGCGCCACTTCGGCTTCCAGTGAAACCAGCGCATCGTTGCGCTGCTCTATCGCGGCCTGCTGCTGGGCATTGGCGGCCTCAACCTGACGGCGCACTTTGCCCCACAGATCCAGCTCCCAGCTGGCATCGAAGCTGCCCTGATAGAGGTTAACCGGCTGGGTCAATCCATTGAGCTGGCTTGCCACGTTGCTGTCGAGCTGATCGGTTGCGCCATTGGATTTCAGCAAGCCTTCCAGCCCGAGCTGCTGACGCGTCACTTTGGCTGAACCGCCCAGGGTGGGGAACAGACTGCCCTGCGCCTGCGTCAGCTGTTCACGTGCACCGGCAATGCGCAGCACCGTCTGCTGCAGGCTCAGGTTGCCCGCAATTGCCCGCTCAATCAGACTGTCGAGCTGCGGATCATTGAAGCTGCGCCACCAGCGTGAATTAATCGCGGCATTTTGTGGCTTTGACGCCTCCTGCGAATCCAGGGTGTTGTAACCACCCGGCACGGCAGGTTTCGGCGCCTGATAGTCAGGTCCGACGGCACAGCCCGCCAGTCCGAAGGCCAGCAGTAAACTCAGGGGTTTCAGGCGATGAGAGAAATAAACCTTCATGTTAGTGTGCTCCTGCACTGCCTTCGCTCTTAATCGGCGACAGCAGCCAACAAAATGGAATCAAAATCAGGGCGACAATACTCAGGCCTGAGAAGACATCGATGTAAGCGAGGATACGCGACTGCGCAATCATCTCCTGATAGAGCTGACCGGTTGCCAGCGTGACGGGATCGCCCACCGCCGAGGTAAAGTCACGTATCGCCTGTGCCCAGTGCTGAAGCGTAATGTTGAACGGCTCATTCAGCGGCGTCATGTTATGCACCATGTGCGCTGACCGTACCTGTTCGCGCTCGGTAATGGCCGCGGTCGAGAGTGAAATCCCAATCGATCCGGCCACGTTACGGAACATGGTAAAGAGCGCCGAGGCGTCAGCATTAAGCCGCTGCGGAATGGTGACAAAGGCGATAGTCGTCAGCGGGACAAACAGGAAACCCAGCCCGATCGACTGCGCGCTGCGCATCAACACCAGCGTTTTAAAATCGACATTGGGTGTTAAAGTCGAGGAGTAGAGAAACGCCACGGCCAGACAGCTGAAGCCAAAGGCGATGATGTAGCGCGTCTGAACGATCGGCATCAGTTTCAGCACCAGCGGAATCGTCAGCACGATTAGTACCGCGCCAGGCGACAACACCAGACCTGACCAGGTGGCGGTGTACCCCAGATCCTGCTGCGCCAGCTGTGGTAACACTACGGAACTGCCATAGAGAATCATCGCCATCCCCGCCATCAACAGCCCGGCGACCCAGAAGTTGCGGTCTTTCATCACCAGAATATCGACCACTGGCTTACGGGCATACATCAGCCAGTAGATGGCCCCGACGATGCCAATCAGCGCCAGAATGGCGAACAGCACGATAAAGTGCGAGGCAAACCAGTCCTCATCCTCTCCGCGATCCAGCATCACCTGCAGACAACCCAGTCCTAAGGTAATCAGGCTGATGCCGATATAGTCGATCTTTAGCTTACCTTTGGCCCACTTACGCTCCCATGGTGGATCTTCCAGCAGCTGATAGATCGCCAGCACGGTAAGCACGCCGACCGGAATGTTGATAAAGAAGACCCAGCGCCAGCTGTAGTTGTCGGTAATCCAGCCACCTAATGTCGGGCCAATCACCGGCGCGACAATAATGGCAATAGAAGAGAGTCCAAATGCCTTGCCGCGATCTTCTGCCTTGAAGTAGTCCAGCAGCACAGACTGCTGAACCGGCTGCAATCCGCCACCAAAAAAGCCCTGCAGCACGCGGAACAGAATGATTTGCCACAGTTCGGTAGCGATGCCGCACAGGAAAGAGCAGATGGTAAACATCACGATGCAGATCAGGAAAAACTGTTTACGGCCAAACAGCCGGCTGAAGAACGCAGAGATAGGCAGCACAATGCCGTTCGCCACCAGATAGGAGGTCAGCACCCAGGTTGACTCATCGTAACTGGAGGAGAGCGAACCGGCGATATGCGGCAGCGCCACGTTAACAATGGTGGTGTCGAGGATCTCCATAAACACTGCCAGCGTGACCGTGATCGCCACTAACCACGGATTACTGGCGGGTTTCCAGCTCTGCGCCGTACTCATTCCACCGTTACCTTCGGTTCAACCGAGAGACCCAGCGGCAGCGGATGGTTTGGATCAAGTCCCTTATCGACCACGATTTTCACCGGCACGCGCTGAACGATTTTCACATAGTTGCCGGTTGCGTTCTCTGACGGGAAGGTTGAGAAGCGCGAACCAGAGCCCATCTGAATACTGTCGACATGCCCTTCCAGCTTCATATCCGGCCAGGCATCGACGCTGATTTCCACTTTGTCGCCCGGATTCATACGTTGCAGCTGAGACTCTTTGAAATTCGCCGTGACCCAGATCTCAGGTGAGACCAGCGAGAACAATGAGGAACCGGCCTGCACCAGGGTGCCCAGCTGAACGTTACGCTTGGTGATAAACCCGTCATAAGGCGCACGAACCTGGGTATAGGAGAGATTCAGATCGGCCGTGCTTAACTGTGCTTTCGCCTGCTCAACCTGTTGCTGACGCGCTTCAACATTGGTCTCCTGCTGACGAATCTGCAGGGCAACCTGTGACGCCACTTCAACCTGTGCTTTCGCACTTTGTAACTGCGCCTGCGCCGAACGTAACTGCGCGGACGCGCTGTCGATATTACGCTGACTGGTTGCACGCGGATCAACGCCACGCTGGCGACGATAATCCGCCTGCGCATTCAGCAGGTTCGCTTCAGCCTTAGCCTGGTCCGCCAGCGCCTGATCGCGCTGTGCCGGATACTGTACTTTTGACAGCGCCAGCTGTGCCTGCGCCTGATGCAGCTGTGCGACCGCTAAACCGAGCTGCGCATTAGCCTGTTCGCGCTGAGCACGATTGTCGCTGGGATCGATTTCCACCAGCAGATCGCCCTTCTTCACCCGCTGGTTATCTTTTACCAGCAGCTTCACGACATAGCCGGACGCTTTAGGCGCAATGGTAACGGCATCGCCTTCGGTAAAGGCATCATCGGTGGTTTCAATGTTGCGGGTAGAGAACCAGAACCAGAAGCCGACAATCAGCATAATCACCACCACCACCGCCAGAATAATCAGCGGCTTTTTACCGGGGCGTTTGCGCTCAGGCTGCTGGTCGTTGTCCTGATTTTCCTCTGGCTGACGGCTTTTATCCGTCGCGTTTTCTGCGTCCTGCTGGTGTTGATCGCGTTGATTATTCTCGCTCATAGTTCCCATCACTGGCTAAGGCCCTGATTCCGGGCATAAAGGTCCTGTTAACCTTATCTCGGAAATTGACAAAATCCAGTGCAACTTTACGAAACTTGAGGAATGGCGCACATCCTGCCACTTGATGGGCGTAGCAGGATGCGTCCGGGCTAATGGAGTAACTGCAACAGCAGCCAGCCGCTGGCCATTGACCAGGCCAGCAGAGGAAGGGAAAAGAGATGGAATTGCCACCAGACAGCTTTGTCTTTCGCCATGCGCAGTGCAATCAGGTTAGCAAGCGATCCCGGCAGCAGACCGAACCCGCCAATGTTGACGGCCCAGGCCAGCACATCCGTGGGCGGAACTTTTTGCAGCAGCAGAATTGTCGCCGGGACGTTGCTGATCACCTGAGACAGACCAATTGCCAGCAGATAGAGCGGTCCCTGGCCGAAATGCGTCACCGCATCGAAGTGCGCCTGCATCACCGGCAGACGTGTCAGCAGGAAGACGTCAATAAACATGGCGATGAACACCGCCAGCAGGCTCCAGTCAATGCGCAGCAGCACCGGGCGTGCCATCACCAGGAAAATAGCGAGGATCAGCAGCAGTATCCAGCCGGTGATCTCCAGCTCAAGACCGGCGATAAACAGCAGGTACAACACGACGCTGACGATAAACAGCGGCTTCTGCCACTGCGGCTGTTCCGGGTTGTCATGCTTATCAATCGACCGCTTTGAAAAACTGAACCAGGTTAACGCCACCAGACTCAGCAGCAGCCAGGCGGCCAGCGGCAGCATCTGCACGATAAACGCCACCACGCTCAGCTTGCCGTGACTCCACAACAGAATGTTTTGCGGATTGCCAACCGGTGTCAGCAGCGATCCGGCATTAACCGCCAGCGCCTCAAAAATAATCAGTCGCGAGATAGGTAAACGGGAGAACTTACGCAGCGTCAGCGTCAGCGGAACCAGAATGAACAGCGCCACATCGTTGGTCAGAAACGTAGAGAGCAGCGCCGCTGCCAGCACCATAAAGAGTGCAAGCGCGCGTTCATGCCGGAAACGCGCAATCAGCCGTCCTCCCAGCACGTCAAAGTAGCCGCTGGTTTCCAGCCCTTTGGTCAGGATTAACAACCCGGTGAGCGTGATAATGGTATGCCAGTCTACGGCACCGGGCAGATCGGCCCAGCGGAAATCCGCCAGAAATGCCAGAACTACGCCAATCACGATTAATAAATGCAAAATAGAGTCATGCAAAAAAGATCGAAGCAGTTGAGGCATAGTGAGGGTACGCCTTAGCGTTAACGGGTTTCGGAGAACTTCTTAAATACAGCCAGCGTTTCATCACTGACGTGATGCTCAATACCTTCTGAATCGCGTCGGGCCGTTTCGGGACTGATGCCTAACGCCAGCAGAAAACTTTCAACGATATGATGACGGGCGCGGCTCTCCTCTGCCAGCTTCTCACCTTCACCGGTAAGGAAAACACCGCGATAAGGCACCTGCTCAACCAGCCCGGCACTGCCAAGCCGCTTCAGCATTTTCGCCACGGTAGGTTGCGAAACGCCCAGACGGGCCGCCATATCGACCTGACGCGCTTCGCCAAATTCACCAATCAAATCAGAGATTAACTCAACGTAGTCATCAATTAATTCCCGACGATGCGCTTCACGCACCTGCCGAAAACCTTCGACATGCTCTTCAATATCTTTCAGTGGTCCTTTTGGCGCAGAAACCACGCTTTTAGCACGACGACTCATTCAGCTTCCTCATTATTATTTCCCGTACTGACACTGCTATACGGATTTAGCTGCGCTCATTGTAAACCAGCCGCAAAGAAGCTCAAATTTTTCGTCATTAGGCTTGGCTAAACAATATAGCCAGTGCTATATTTGTTGATAATGTAAGCAGCAAAAAAGTGGGATCCTGGTTGATCCTCTGTTGCGCCGGTGTGATGACATTTCTCACCGCAGGCTGCTGACTACCGCGTCGACAATGATTGGGAGGTGATTCTATGAGCACCCTGAAATGTTGCTTAGATTGCAGCAAATGCTTCCAGGCTGAAAAGAAAACAACCACGGAGATGAAATCCTGGCTGTGCCTGCTGACGCGTTCCCCGTTCACACTGCGTCTGATGTTGATTGAGAAGCTCCTGGGCCATAAGCCTGCCGATCGTCGCTGCCAGCATCTGATCTGGCGCGGCTAATTCTGATTCAGCGCCTTTCAGCCAGCGGCTGAAAGGCTTACTTCCCTCTTTCCGCATCCCTTTTTCTTATTTGTCCACGAAATCTTTATGCCTTACGGCATTAACGACGATGGCTGGTTATCGGCAGTGGATAGCAGGAGTCATCAGAGAGCGATTCGCGGTGTAAGGCGGGATGGTAAAATCAGCGCAATAAAAAACGGCCCACAAGGGGCCGTTTTTTTGCAGGTCAGCTAAGCTAAACTTAGAAGCTGTAACCTACGCCAGCAATCCAGGTGCCAACGTCAACGTTACGGATACGGCTCTGCTCGTAACCAACGTCCAGCGCGACGTCCTGAATTGGGTTAAACTGCAGACCTGCACCGTAGGAGAAGCCTACGTCGCTTGAATCAGTTTTAGCGCGTGATGCAGTATCGTTCTGCTGGAATTTACCATAGCCGATACCCACAACACCGTAGATGCTAGCCCAGTCGTTCAGACGGAAAGCTGGACCACCGGTCACACCGTAGTACTGGCCTTTATTATAGATGCCAGCTTCGGTACGATCTTTTTCAGTGTAGGTGAATGAACCGATCCAACCCAGTGGGTTAGAACCGTCTTCGTAGCGGTATTTCAGGTTGAAGCCGTTAGCTTTGTTAGCCACGCCCTGATAGTCGCTCTGAGCATAGCCACCAGTTACGGTGCTCTGTGCCATTGCTGAACCTGCAGATACTGCCAGTACACAGGCTAATGCTGAAAGACATGCAATTTTTTTCATAACCACCTCAAATGTGAAAATACTTCTCTCCTGACAACGCTGAAAATATAACAAAAAATAGCGAGAAACTCTGCCCGGATTTTGTTGTCTAACAGAAAGTTTGGTGTAACAGGAAGTTAATGCGACATCCTATGTCATTCATTTTTCTTATAAAATCCGTCATCTTTCTGCAATAATCATTTTGTGCTCATTTCGTTCTTTAAGTTAAATCCTAAAAAATCCTGACATTTCTTTACCTAAATGGCCCTGATTCTGGCCAAAATTTGCTCAGTTAAGTCAAATTTAAAACGCGATTCCGTGATTCTTTGCCCGCTATTTCCTTTACACTGGCTGACTCATTACGTTAATGACCAGGAAAAGTACACAGGATGTCTGCCTCTCCCGCTTCCAAAAACCTCGCCCCGATAGTCATGCCGATTGCCGTGCTACTGATTGCGATGTTGTCGCTGCAGGGCGGCGCTTCACTGGCAAAAAGCCTGTTTCCTTCTGTGGGTGCCACCGGGATTACCGCACTGCGCCTGGGCTTTGGTACCCTGATACTCTGTGTCATTTTCAAGCCCTGGCGTTTACGCTTCAGCCGGGAGCAGCGTCTGCCTCTCCTGATGTATGGACTGGCTCTGGGCACCATGAATTTTACGTTCTATCTGGCGATTCGTACCGTGCCACTGGGCGTGGCGGTGGGACTGGAATTTACCGGCCCGCTGGCGCTGGCGCTGTTTGGATCGCGTCGGCCGCTGGATTTTGTCTGGGTGTTGCTGGCGGTAATTGGCCTGTGGTTCCTGCTGCCGTTTGGTACAGACATGACCGCGATTGATCCGCTGGGCGCAGCGCTGGCAGTGGGTGCAGGTGCCTGCTGGGCGATCTATATCCTGGCGGGACAACGGGCAGGTGCAGAGCATGGCCCCGCAACCGTCGCCATCGGTTCGCTGATTGCCTCAGTCATTTTTGTGCCACTCGGGCTGACGTTCGCCGAAAGCGGCATCTGGACATGGGCGGTTATGCCAATCGCGTTGCTGGTCGCACTGCTTTCCAGCGCCATTCCCTATTCCCTTGAGATGATCGCCCTTACCCGCTTACCGGCGCGCATTTTCGGTACACTGATGAGTCTTGAACCCGCCATGGCCGCCTTTTCCGGCATGCTGTTTCTGGGGGAAACCCTGACCGGGCTTCAGTGGCTGGCGTTGCTGGCCATCATCATCGCCTCAGCAGGCTCAACACTGACTATGCGCCCGAAAAAGAGTCAGTTAAGCAGCGTTGAATTATCAGACGATAGGCATAAATAAGCGATTTCAGCCCGTACGCTGGCGGGCGAAATAACAATCATGCTCAGCATGAGAATTATTCTTAAACGCTGCGATTTACGGTTCATCCTATTTTGAAACAGTCACTTACCTGCTATTTACAATTTAGTATAACTTTATGATTTAGATGGCTATTTAATAATATTTATATTTTAACATAGCTTTAACCTTACCCGCACAGCCCTGCTTTTAAAAAAGACTGACACTATTTCATCCATCGTCAAAGTCGTTTCTGCAAAGCTGAAAAGCGCTGCTATACTTATCCGGTACTTGATTAGGACAACCATCAAAGAGAGGACTGAAACGATGAGTACCGCTAAATTGGTTAAAACGAAATCTTCTGACCTGATTTATACCCGCAACGACGTGGCCGAAGATGAGAAGAAAGCCACCATCGCGGTGTTGAACCGTCTGGTAGTCGAGTTTATTGACCTGTCATTGATCACTAAGCAGGCGCACTGGAACATGCGCGGTGCTAACTTCATTGGTGTGCATGAGATGCTGGATGGCTTCCGCACCACGATTACTGACCATCAGGATACCATTGCCGAGCGTGTGGTTCAGTTGGGCGGCGTGGCGCTGGGCACCACGCAGGTTGTAAATGACACGACTCCGCTGAAAAGCTATCCGCTGAATATTCACAGCGTGCAGGATCATCTTAAAGCACTGGCCGATCGTTACAGCGTTGTGGCGAATGATACCCGTAAAGCCATTTCAGAAGTTAAAGACGAAGATACCGCTGACATCTTTACTGCGGCATCGCGCGATCTGGACAAGTTCCTGTGGTTCATCGAAGCCAACATTGAATAACACGCAATGCACGCAATCAGGCGGGGAAACCCGCCTTTTTTACGTCTGTGTTAGTGCAATTTTATGACCCTGTTAACAGTTCTTCCCTCCTCCGCTTCACAGCCTTAACATCTGAGGCACACTACCGCTTGCACCAAAATAGCCACCTGCACCAAAGTTGAGCACCAATAGGGTGCAATGGCAGAATTAACTGCAAAATCGTGTCAGCTGTGTTATTTAACTCTCTGATTTCGCGGATTTTGCAAAGTTGGCATAATTCTTTCATATGACAAGCCGCAAACGCAGGCCCTGCCGCCTGGTAGTAAAAAAAGGAAAAATGATGAAGTCACTGTTAAAAGTTTCTGTGGCCGCGCTGGCGCTGGCCTTCTCCCTCTCCTCCACCGCAGCAGAAAAGAAGCTGGTCGTCGCTACTGATACCGCCTTTGTTCCGTTTGAATTCAAACAGGGTGACAAGTATGTCGGCTTTGATGTGGATCTATGGGATGCCATTGCGAAAGAGCTGAAGCTCGATTACACCCTGAAGCCAATGGACTTCAGCGGCATTATCCCTGCACTGCAAACGCGCAATGTCGATCTGGCACTGGCGGGCATCACCATTACCGAAGAACGTAAAAAAGCGATCGAGTTCTCTGATGGCTATTACAAAAGCGGTCTGCAGGTGATGGTGCGTAACAATGAAAACGACATCAAAGGCATCAGCGATCTGAACGGTAAAGTCGTCGCAGTAAAAAGCGGCACCGGCTCTGTGGAATATGCCAAAGCCAACATCAAATCGAAAGATCTGCGTCAGTTCCCGAACATCGACAGCGCCTACATGGAGCTGGGCACCAACCGTGCGGATGCCGTGCTGCATGACACGCCAAACATCCTTTACTTCATCCACACCGCCGGTAAAGGCCGCTTTAAAGCGGTAGGCGATTCAATTGAAGCGCAGCAGTATGGTATCGCCTTCCCGAAAGGCAGCGACGATTTACGTGAGAAGGTAAACGGCGCACTGAAAACCCTGAAAGAGAACGGCACCTACAACACGCTTTATAAAAAATGGTTCGGCACCGAACCTAAATAATAATTTGCCCGTTATCTGATTTCAGCAGGGAAACTTTTTCCCTGCTTTTTTCCATCGCAACATATCTGGAGTGACACCATGGAGTTTGACTGGAGCGTCATCTGGCCCGCCATGCCAGCGCTGCTCGAAGGCGCCAAACTGACCTTAATTATCTCAATCATTGGCCTGGTTGGCGGCCTGTTTATCGGGCTGGTGGCCGGTTTTGCCCGCGCTTACGGTGGCTGGATCACCAATAACATCGCACTGGTGTTTATCGAAATCATCCGCGGCACCCCTATCGTGGTGCAGGTGATGTTTATTTACTTTGCGCTGCCGATGGCATTTCCTGACCTGCGTATTGATCCTTTCACCGCCGCAGTGGTGACCATCATGATTAACTCTGGTGCTTATATTGCCGAGATCACCCGTGGTGCCGTGCTGTCGATCAACAAGGGATTTCGTGAAGCCGGACTGGCACTTGGCCTGTCGAGCCGCGAGACGCTGCGCTACGTGATTATGCCGCTGGCACTGCGTCGTATGCTGCCGCCGCTGGGCAACCAGTGGATTGTCAGCATCAAAGATACCTCACTATTTATCGTTATCGGCGTGGCTGAACTGACACGTCAGGGTCAGGAGATTATTGCCGGTAACTTCCGCGCTCTGGAAATCTGGAGCGCCGTCGCGATCATCTATCTGGTGATTACGCTGGTGTTGAGCTTTGTGCTACGCCGCATTGAGAAAAGGGTGAAAATCCTGTGATTGAGTTTAAAGATGTCTCCAAGCATTTTGGCCAGACCCAGGTGCTGCACAATATCGATCTGAAGATTAACCAGGGTGAAGTGGTGGTGATTATCGGCCCATCCGGTTCCGGTAAATCGACGCTGCTGCGCTGCATTAACAAGCTGGAAGAGATCACCAGCGGCGAGCTGATTGTTGATGGCCTGCGCGTTAACGATCCGAAAGTCGATGACCGCCTGATCCGTCAGGAAGCCGGTATGGTGTTTCAGCAGTTTCATCTGTTCCCACAGATGAGTGCGCTGGACAACGTCGCCTTTGGTCCCATCCGGGTGCGCGGTGCCAGCAAAGAGGCCGCACGCCAGCTGGCGAGAGAGCTGCTGGGCAAAGTAGGCCTGGCAGAGCGTGCACACCACTTCCCGTCTGAGCTGTCTGGCGGCCAGCAACAGCGTGTGGCGATCGCCCGCGCGTTGGCGGTGAAGCCGAAGATGATGCTGTTTGATGAGCCAACCTCTGCGCTGGACCCGGAGCTGCGTCACGAAGTCCTGAAAGTGATGCAGGATCTGGCGGAAGAAGGTATGACGATGGTGATTGTGACGCACGAAGTAGGCTTCGCACAAAAGGTCGCATCGCGTCTGATCTTTATCGACAAAGGCCGGATTGCGGAAGATGGCGATCCCGACAGCCTGATCAGCAATCCCCCCAGTGAACGTCTGCGCGAATTCCTGCAGCACGTCTCCTGATCAAAACGGGCCGCATCGCGGCCCGTTTTGATTGTTGGCAAAGTCTGCCCTGCCCAGCTGTGAGACCGAGGCTGCGAAGGAAACATGGGCAGATCGGAAAGTCGCTTAAACCATCCCTGGTCCCTCGGCCCGCGCGATTACGCACCTCATCCCTGAGGTGCGCCCGTAAACGGGCCAACGCGTTGCGTTGTTCAAAAAACGCCTGCCGTTTTTGTCCCAGGCGCGGGACGCTTTCCTCCTCTGCCCGTGTTCCCTGCGTTATTAGCTAATATGTTGCTGCCAGAGCAACCCTGATTGGGTTTGTCAGCAGTCTGAAACGGCCGTATCGCAGCCCGTCCTTTTTTCTCCGCAGATAGATTCCAGTTATGCGCGAAAAGAGATGCCTTAGCTTCCCAGGCGACTCAGCAGCTTGCTGCGCTGGGCGGCAGGCATAAAACTCCACGCCAGGAAGCGGCTCTGCTTCTGCCCCTGCGCCATATTCACCACCCGCAGCTCTGCGACGTCGAGCGCCTGCAGCTGTTTTTCCAGCGCCGGTAAATTCTCTTTGCGCGACACCAGTGAGGTAAACCAGCCAATCTGGCGACCAAACGCCACGCTCTCGGCGATCATCTTGCCGATGAACGCCTTTTCGCCACCGGGATACCACAGCTCATTGTGTTGCCCGCCAAAGTTAAGCGGCGCACTCTTATCCAGCCCAAGATTACGCACCTTACGCTGTGAACCCGAAACCGCCTCTTCCGCCGACGCGTGGAATGGCGGGTTACACATCACCGCACTGAAAAATTCATTTTTGCTGACCACACCCGCCAGGACCGCATCGCTGTTTTTCTGACGACGCAGACGGATCTGACGCGTCAGGCGCGGATTGGCTGCGACAATGCGATTAGCGGCTTTGATGGCGGCTTCATCAATTTCGGTACCGGTAAAGCGCCAGCCATATTCCGCCGCACCAATCAGCGGATAGATACAGTTTGCGCCGCAGCCAATATCCAGCACGTCCGCGGCCGGGATCGCGCCGTTGTTATCCAGTGCCAGCAGATCGGCCAGGTAGTGCAGATAATCGGCACGTCCTGGCACAGGCGGGCAGAGTGAGCCGGGCGTCAGTTGCCAGTCGATGTCATAAAAGAGTTTGATGAGCGCCTGGTTCAGCAGCATCACCGCCTCCGGGTCCGCGAAATCCACGGACTGCACGCCATAACCGTTAGGCCGGACTTTCGCCGCCAGCGGCGGATGGGCAGCGGTTAGCGCGGCAAAATCGTATTCGCCCTGATGGCGATTGCGGGCGTGGAAGGGCGACGTGCTGGCTGACTTTTTCATACGTTCTCTCAATTATTCAGGCGCGCGTACAATACGCTGTAGAGGGCGGAAAATAAACCCGCACCATCCGCTTACCTCATTCCGGTTCCGTCGGGCGATGCTGTCGGGCTAAGATAGATAAAATCATCTGCCGGAGACGTTATGAGCCATAAACGCTATTCTTATCAGCCCCGTGCGGGCCACGGTCTGCCACACGATCCGCTGAACGCCATTATCGGGCCGCGCCCGATCGGCTGGATTAGCTCTGTCAGCACCAGCGGCCAGCGCAATCTTGCGCCTTACAGCTTTTTTAACTGCTTCAACTATCATCCGCCGATTATCGGTTTCGCCAGCAGCGGCTGGAAAGACAGCGTCCGGAATATTGCAGAGACTAAAGAGTTTGTCTGGAATCTGGCGACCCGTCCGCTGGCCGAAGCGATGAATGAAAGTTCCGCATCGCTCCCTGCCGATCAGGACGAGTTTGCCTTTGCCGGATTAACCTCGCTGGCGGCTTCCCAGGTCAGCGCCAGCCTGGTGGCGGAAAGCCCGGTCAACTTCGAGTGCCGCCTGACGCAGCTGATCCAGTTGCAGGATGCCAGCGGCACCCTGCTCGACAGCTGGCTGGTGATGGGCGAAGCGGTGGCGATTCACATCGATGAATCGCTGCTTGAGGAGGGCATTTATCAGACCGCCAAAGCTGAGCCAATCCTGCGTGCAGGCGGCCCCAGCGCCTATTACGGCATCAGCGAAGCTCAGCGCTTTGATTTAGTCCGTCCGGACGCCCGCCGCAGGTAATCTCACTCCACAAGCGCATCGGCCCGGTGCGCTTTGATCTGCGCCACCGCGCGGGCGATGTCGGGGGCCAGCCAGCGATCCTGCTGCCAGCGATCAACCACCTGCCTTAACAGTAGCCAGGCGCGCCGCGTACCGGCGGCAAGTTGTGATTCACCGTGAAACTCCAGCGCCTGTGCCGCCAGCAGATACTCAATTGCAATAATGTGATCGACGTTGCTGACCAGCTTCAGCAGTTTCAGCGCTGATCCGGTGCCGAGGCTCAGATGATCCTCCTGTAATCCCGATGTCACATAGTTATCGAGCACCGCAGGCTGCGCCAGCTGACGGTTTTCTGCGCATAGCGATGCCGCTACGTACTGGGCAATCATCATGCCGGAATTGACGCCCGGCTCAGCCACCAGAAACGGCGGCAGGCCGCTGACCAGCGGATTGACCAGCCGATCCAGCCGTCGCTCGGCAATACTCCCCAGCTCGGCCAGCGCAATCGCTAGCAGGTCACAGGCCATCGCCACCGACTCACCGTGCGGATGTGACTGGGACACCACGCGCCAGGCCTGCGGCGTCCCCAGAATCAGCGGATTGTCGGTACAGGCGTTGAGTTCAGTCTCCACCTGACGGACAGCGTGATCAAACTGATCGCGGCAGGCACCGTGCACCTGCGGCATCGACCGCAGACTCAGCGCATCCTGAGTCCGAATGCCGACGCTCGCGTTCAGCAGCGGGCTGTCACGTAACAACTGACGCAGGCGATCGCCGCTGCGCTGAATCCCCGGACTGGCCTTGAGCGCCAGCACCTCAGGGTCAAACGCCACCAGTTGACCGCGCAGCGCCTCAAAGCTCATCGCACCGGTGACGTCTGCCCAGTCCAGCAACCGTTCGGCATCGTCCAGTGCCAGACAGGCTAAGCCGGTCATACAGGGCGTGCCGTTAACCAGACTCAGCCCCTCTTTTGCGCCAGGCCGGTAAGGGACTAACCCCGCCTGTTCCAGCGCCTGCTGCGCGGGGATGATTTCACCCCGCCACTCCACCTCGCCGATGCCAATCAGCGCCAGGCCGATATGCGCCATGTGTGTCAGATACCCCACCGATCCCTGCGACGGCACCTGTGGCGTAATCTGCAGATTTAACAGCGCCAGCAGCTGCTGCACCAGCGCCACTGACACACCCGATTTGCCATGGCTGAAGTTAGCAATCGCAGCGCACAGAATGGCGCGCACCTCCGATTTTTTCAGCACCGGCCCAACGCCACAGGCGTGGCTCATCAATGTATTGCGCGACAGCTGGCCCAGCTCATCTTCAGACAGCGTGATGTTGCAGAGCGCTCCCAGACCGGTATTGATGCCGTACGCGACCTGCCCCGCCGCCACGATGTTGCCGACGATTTCACGGCTCTGCGCGATGCGCTGCCAGGCGCTGTCGCTCAGCGTCAGGGTGGCATTGTGCCGGGCAACCTGCACCAGTTCCTGCCACCTGAGCGGACCATCGCCCCAGACCCGCGTCTGATTCGTCACGTCACTCATACTACCGGCTCCACCTGATGATGACTGGAGATAAACTGCTTAAAGCGCGTCGATCCCGCCTCGCCGAACATTGCCTCTGGCGTGCCCTGACAGTCAATCGTGCCCTGATGCATAAACACCACCCGGTTTGAGACGTTGCGGGCAAAGCCCATCTCGTGAGTGACTACCAGCATGGTGCGCCCCTCTTCCGCCAGGCTGCGCATGACCTTCAGCACCTCGCCCACCAGTTCCGGATCGAGTGCCGAAGTTGGCTCATCAAACAGCATCACCTCCGGATCCATTGCCAGCGCGCGGGCAATCGCCACCCGCTGCTGCTGACCGCCCGAAAGCTGGGCGGGATAGAAATCTTTGCGATTCAGCAGACCGACCCGATCCAGCAGCTGCTCCGCCTGGGCAATACAGGCTTTTTTATCGCGCTTGAGGACGTAGTGCGGCCCTTCAATGACATTTTGCAGCACGGTGAGATGTGACCAGAGGTTAAAGCTCTGAAACACCATCCCCAGTCGGGAGCGCAGCCGTTCAATCTGACGCGGATTGGCCGCCAGCTGATGCCCGCGTGCATGGCGCTTCATCCCGATGGTTTCACCGCCGACGCTGACCACGCCGGAATCGGGCGTCTCCAGCAGGTTAATGCAGCGCAGCAGCGTACTTTTGCCCGAGCCACTGGCACCGAGAATGGAAATGACATCGCCCTTGTGCGCCTGCAGTGAGATGCCTTTCAGCACCTCCATGGCACCAAAAGATTTATGGATATCGCTGGCCGACAGCGTGACGGGTGGCAGTTCAGACATTTTTCTCTCCTCCGGTAATCGGCTTAGCGGTCAGTAACGGCTTTTTTTCCGGTTTATGTACCGGTGTCAGACGCCGCTCCAGCAGGGCATAGAGTTGAACAATAATGAAGTTAAGGATCAGGTAGATCGCCGCCGCACAGAGAAACACCTCCATGGTGCGGTAGGTGCGCTGAATGATCTGCTGCGCTACCCCGGTGACATCCCAGACCGTGACCAGACTGGCCAGCGCGGTCGATTTCACCAGCAGGATCGCTTCGGTGGAGTACGCAGGCAGCGCGTAACGCAGCATCACCGGCGCGATAATCCGTCGCAGCAGCAGCCCGCGCGACATACCGCAGGCCATTCCTGCTTCCACCTGACCGGGCGGCACCGCCAGCAGCGCACCGCGCAGAATCTCCGCGGTGTAGGCGGCAGTGCAGAGCGACAGTGCCAGCACTGCGCAGGTAAAGGGCTCTCGCAGGAATGGCCAGAAGAGACTATGGCGGATCACGCCAAACTGCCCCAGACCGTAGTAGATCAGGAACAGCTGAATCATCAGCGGCGAGCCGCGAAATACCAGGATGTAGCCACGGGCAAACGCACTCAGCACTCGCCAGCGGCTCATGCGCAGCGCCAGAATACCCACCGCCAGCACGCCTCCGCATAGAAACGCACTGATAAACAGGCCCAGCGTAACCGGCAGTGCGGCGCTGAGTTTAAGGAAGGTGTCAGTGAGGAACGCAAAATCGATCATAAGTCTCCTTAGTGCTGCGCAGCGGTGCGGCTTTGCCAGGCGCGGCCAAGACGGGATTCGGCGCGCAGAAAGGCGCGGTTCGACAGCAACGTCAGCAGCAGGTAACAGGCTCCGCCCACCAGGTAAAAGGAGAAGTAGTCACGGGTCGAACCGGCCGCAATCTGGCTGGCCCGCATCAGCTCGACAATGCCGGTCACCGACACCAGCGCCGAATCTTTCAGGCTCATCTGCCAGACGTTTGACAGGCCGGGCAGCGCATAGCGCGCCACCTGCGGCAGCAGAATGCGTTGCCGGATGCGCCAGCGCGGCATGCCAATCGCGACAGCGGCTTCAATCTCCCCTTTCGCCAGGGCCAGCCGCGCGGCGCGATAGACTTCCGCCTGATAAGAGCCGGAGATAAGCCCGATAGCCAGCGCCCCGATCAGAAATGGTGGCGCTTCGATAAAGCCGTCCGCGCCAAACAGCTGTCCGATCTGCGTGATCAACCCCGATCCGCCGAAGTAGAACAGGTAGATCACCAGCAGCTCAGGAATGCCACGAAAGATCAGGGAGTAACCTTCCCCCAGCCAGCGCACCGCCCGGTGCGGGGATAACTTCGCGGCAGCAACGCCCGATCCCACCACCGCGCCAACCAGCAGCGCGGCAAACGACAGCAGCAGCGTGGTCAGCGTGGCACTCAGAATCAACCGTCCCCAGCCGTCCGGGCCAAAACTCAGCAGGCTTATCATCCGTTACCTCTCTCAGGGTGTGACGTCAGTTTTGAACCACTTCTCGCTCAGCTTTTTGACTGTGCCATCGGCCAGCGCGACTTTGATCGCCTGATCCAGTCGGGCTTTCAGATCGTTGTCTGCCATGCGCACGCCCAACGCCTCGCCCTCACCCCAGATTGGACCACCCAGCTGTGGACCGCTGAAGCTGAGGTTACGGTTATCCGGTCGCGCCAGCATCGACTGCGCAAAGGTCACATCATCAAACACCGCATCAATGCGTCCGGCCTGCAAATCAAGGATCGCATCGGCTGAGCTGGTGTATTCACGTACATCCGCCACATCTTTGAAGTATTTGTCGATGAACGGTGTGTAGACCGTGCCGGAGGCGATACCAATCGTTTTGCCTTTCAGCGCGGCTTTCAGGGCCGCAATGGCCGGCTCTATGGTTTTGGCATCGTCGGTAAGTTTGATGATCTTGCTGTCAGCGGGCAGCAGTGACCCTTTTACCGTGATAAAAGTGGCGGGCGTGGAGGCGTAAGGTACGGTGAAATTCACCACTTTTTTGCGATCGGGTGTAATCACAATCGCATCCATGATCACATCATATTTCCCGGCATTCAGTCCGGCGATCATGCCATCCCAGTTCTGCACCACCAGCTTGCACTGGATTGCCATGCGCTGGCAGAGATCCGCCATTAGCTCCGGCTCGAAACCGCCCAGCTTGCCGCCCGGCAGGGTGAGGTTCCAGGGTTCATAACTGCCTTCAGTGGCAATAGTGATCGACTTCCACTCTTTAGCCTGGGCGCTGACGCCACAGAGCAGCAGACTGGAAACCAGCGTAGTGAGACATAAACGGCGAAGAGTCAGAGGGTGCGTCATACGGTTCTCCTGAAAGTAGCGGCCTGGTGATCGCCCTGACGATATTTAACATAAATTTTACAGGATGATATGTCATGTATATACAAGCTAACGTAGCGCAGTTCATTGCCGGCTTTATCATTTTGTGAGCCAGACGGGATTTATTCAGATGAAGCACGCGCTGCAGCACTTGTACATACAACCAAGCAAAGGTTATGCCAGCTCTGCAGAAACGAGCAATGGAGGCGGGAGCAAGGGAGCAGCCAGACAGGCTGCGCTCCCCTGCACCCGATTAGCGCAGCGATGCACCAGGGCGGCGCATCGCTGATTTATTGCGGCCTGGCCTGCGCCAGCATGGTATGGATCATCGCCTTCAACACTTTTTGTAGCTCTGCGGCACGCGCCTGCTGCCAGGCATAAGGCGGGGTTTCATCCATGTAGTTCAGCTGCGCCAGCTCCAGCTGAACCGCCTCGATCTGCTGCTGTGGCTGGCCATAAGCGCGGGTGATGTAACCGCCTTTAAAGCGTCCGTTGAGCACCCAGCTGTAGTCGTGCTGGGCGGCGCACACCGCCTCTATGGCCGCGCTCATTTCAGGCGTGCAGCTCGCGCCGTCGTTGGTGCCGATGTTGATATCGGGCAGACGCCCCTCAAACAGGCGGGGAATTTCACTGGCAATGGAGTGGGCGTCAAACAGCAGCGCATAGCCGTGCTGCGCTTTGAGCCGCGCCAGCTCCTGCTGAATCTGCTGATGGTAAGGCTGCCAGATTTGATCGATGTAGCCCTGACGCGCCGTGACATCGGGCGTTTTGCCTGGTGCAAAGGTCGGCGTGCCGTCGAACAGGGTTTCCGGGAACAGACCGGTGGTGGCGGTGGTGTAAAGCGGCTGGTTGTCGGGCGGACGATTAAGATCGACTACAAAACGGGAATAGCGGCCAATTAACACACTGGCCCCGAGGTCACGCACAAAATCATACAGCAGCGGGATATGCCAGTCGGTGTCGGGCAGGCCGCGCGCGGCCGCGCTCAATCCGGCGTCCACCTCAGGCGTCAGTTCAGTACCGGCATGGGGAATGCTGACCAGCAGCGGCAGGCTGCCCTGGGAAAAATAGAAAGGGTTCATTGCGGTTCTCCACGATAGATAACGGTACAGGGCAGTTCACCACCCAGCCAGTAAACCAGTTCTGCCGGACGAGACAGCGGCCAGTGGACGAAGTTTGCCACTTTACCCGCCTCCAGCGAGCCGTGACTCTCCGCCAGCCCCAGCGCTTTAGCTCCCCACAGCGTGACGCCCGCCAGCGCCTCCTCCGGCGTCATGCCAAACAGCGTGCAGCCCATGTTGAGCATCAGACGCAGCGACAGCGCAGGTGAGGTGCCAGGATTGGCATCGCTGGCCAGCGCCATCGGCACACCGTGGCGACGGAAGAGATCCACCGGCGGACGCTGAGTTTCGCGTAGCAGATAAAACGCACCGGGCAGCAGCACCGCCACGGTGCCATGCTGCGCCATCGCCCTGGCATCCTCTTCGGTGGCATATTCAAGATGGTCAGCTGAAAGCGCACCATAGCGGGCGGCCAGTGCGGCACCGCCCAGCGCTGAAAGCTGTTCCGCATGCAGTTTCACCGGCATATCCAGCGCCACCGCCCGGTCAAATACCCGCGCCACCTGCTCCGGGGAAAAGGCGAGATGCTCGCAGAAAGCATCTACAGCATCCGCCAGCCCCTGCGCCTGCGCCTGCGGCAGAAGACGGTCGCAGATGATATCGATCCAGCCATCCGGGTCATGCTTAAACTCCGGCGGAAAGGCATGCGCTGCCAGACAGGTGGCGTGGACATCGGCGGCCACGCTCTCTCCCAGCCGGCGAATCGCCCGTAGCATCCGCAGTTCGCTCTCTTCATCCAGACCATAGCCGGACTTAATCTCTACGGTGGTGACACCCTCTGCCAGCAGGCGATTAAGTCGCCAGCGGGCCGAAGCCACCAGTTCCTCTTCCGTCGCCGCGCGGGTGGCGCGCACGGTAGAGAGAATGCCCCCGCCCTGCGCGGCAATCTCTGCGTAGCTGACGCCATTCAGACGCTGTTCAAACTCCTGACTGCGGTCGCCGCCAAACACCAGATGGGTGTGACAATCCACCAGCCCCGGCGTCACGATACCGCCAGGCAGACGATGATGCTGATCGGCGACGAACGCGGGCATCTCCGCTTCAGGCCCGACCCACACCAGCCTGCCCGCCCGCACCACCAGTGCGCCCTGAGGTATCAGATGGTACTTTCCGTCACGCATGGTGACCAGGTCGGCCCCCGTCCACACCGCCTCTACGCGCATCTCTTCTGTCATCGCTGCCTCATGCCTCCGCCGTTTACACTGTGCTTCAAAGTATGTATATGTATATACAACCACATCCGATGAGGATCAACCATGGCGACTTTTTTTGCCCCACGCGCACTGCTGGCGGAGGGCTGGCAGCAGCAGGTCCGTATCACGGTCAATCAGGCCGGTTTTATCGACTCCCTTACCCCGGAAAGCCACGCGGATCAGGCTATCCGCCTCAACGGCGAGGTGATCCCGGCGATCGCCAACCTGCACTCGCACGCCTTCCAGCGGGCGATGGCGGGTCTGGCGGAAGTGGCAGGCGATCCACAGGACAGCTTCTGGACCTGGCGGGATCTGATGTACCGCATGGTGCAGCGTCTGACGCCAAAGCAGGTGGGTGATATTGCCGCTCTGCTCTATATCGAGATGCTGAAAGGCGGCTACACCCAGGTTGCAGAGTTTCATTATCTCCATCACGACCCCAGCGGCGCGCCCTATAGCGATGACACGATGCTGCAACAGCTGATTGAAGCAGCAGAGATCGCCGGTATCGGCCAGACCCTGCTGCCGGTGCTCTACAGCTACAGCGGCTTTGGCAGTCAGCCCGCGGCGGCGGGTCAGAAGCGTTTTATTCAGCAGACCGAACACTACCTGCAACAGCAGGCGCGGCTGGATGCGTGGCAGCAGCAGCGGCCCCTGCTGAACCGTGGTCTCTGTTTCCATTCGCTGCGGGCAGTAAGCGAAAGCCAGATGCACGAGGTGCTGGCGGCCAGCGATCTGGCGCTGCCGGTGCATATTCATGTGGCTGAACAGCAGAAAGAGGTCAATGATTCGCTGGCGTGGAGCGGCGAGCGCCCGGTAGCCTGGCTGCTGAACCGCTTTGCGGTAGATACGCGCTGGTGCCTGATCCACGCCACCCATCTGGATGAGAGCGAACTGTCGCGCCTCGCACAAAGCGGCGCGGTAGCGGGTCTCTGTCCGACCACCGAAGCCAACCTCGGCGACGGCATTTTCCCGGCGGTGGAGTATATCGCGCAGGGCGGACGCTGGGGCATCGGCTCCGACAGCCATGTCTCGCTGAGCGCTCAGGAAGAGCTGCGCTGGCTGGAGTATGCGCAGCGGCTGCGCGACCAGCGTCGTAACCGGATTACCCTGCCCGGCCAGCCGTCGGTGGGCGACCTGCTATGGCAACAGGCGGCAGCGGGTGGCGCTCAGGCGTGCGGCATTCAGCAGGGCACGCTGGCGGTGGGACAACGCGCCGACTGGCTGGTGCTGCGGGATGAGGCGTGGCTTGGCAGCGTGGATTCACATGCGGTGCTGAACCGCTGGCTGTTTGCCGGACAGCGCGATCAGATTCGTGACGTTTACGTGGCCGGTAAAGCCGTGATTGAAGATGGGGTACATCCGCAGCAGGCTGCATGTGCCGCACGCTTTGCTCAGGCGATGGCGGCGCTGCGATGATCACCCTGTTCGCTTACGAGGAGCTGGCGGTCAGCCGCTGGCGCAATGGTGGCGGCGAAACCCGCGAGATCATCAGCTTCCCGCCCGGCGCAGATCGCTTCGGCTGGCGCGCCAGTATTGCGACCCTGGCGCAGGATGGTCCCTTCTCTGCTTTTCCGGAGATCGATCGGGTGATTACCCTGCTGCATGGCGATCCGGTGTTATTAACCGCGCCTGACGTGCAGCATCTGCTGACGCCGCAAAAGCCCTGGGCATTTGCCGGAGAACTTGCCTTAACGGCGCAACTGCAGGGCAGCGTCAGCGAAGATTTTAATATCATGACGCGGCGCGGTGAATGGCAGGCCACGGTTGAAGTGGTTGCCGCGCCGGTCAGTAGTCTCCATGGCGTCGCCTGGGTATTGGCAGGTGCATGGCAGACCGCGGACGGAGAAAGGCTGAGTGCGCAACAGGGCGCGTGGTGGGTCGATGTAGAAACAGTACTCAGCCCGTGCGAGCCGGATGCGCGGCTGCTATTTACCCGACTTAGCGCCTATCCCGGCACGCGTAATGGTTGCAGGTAGTCTGGACACGGACAGCGCGGAACAAGCAGGCGTACACGTAGTACGTGAGGATGACTCGCTGCGCTCGCCTCTTCAGGGCCGCACTTCAGGGCGTTCAGGTTGCTAAAGCAGCCTGTGTGAGCACTGCCCAGGTGCAGACTGACAAATAAAATAGCCTGATGGGCTCGGCTCTTAACCGTGTCCTCTGAAGCGGCCCAGTAGTTTGTAACGTGAGCCGGGATAGAGCAGTCGCGCATAGGTGACGATTTTCGTGTCGCTCCAGGTCTGACGGCGAATCAGCAGGCAGGGTTCATGTTCATCCAGCGACAAATGTTTACGCTGACGCGCATCGGGGAGCACCGCTTCAACAATGTGCTCACCTGCCGTCAGCGGCGCGACCCGCATCAGATAGGTATAGGGCGTCATCTGCTGATAATCCTGCGTCAGGTAGTCGGGCGCGACCAGCGGATTGACCAGACGGTCCTCAAGCTGCACCGGCAGATCATTTTCGTAATGCACAATCAGCGAATGGTAAAACGTCTGTCCTGTGGTGAGCCCCAGCACGGCTGCCTGCTCAGGATCGGCTTTGTCCTGGCCGATGGCGAGAATTTTACAGCTATGCTGATGGCCGCGCTGAGCGATCTCATCAGCGATGTTATGCACCTCCAGCATAGCGGTGTAACCTTTCATCTCCGCCACGAAGGTGCCGACGCCCTGCATCCGCACCAGAAAACCTTCGCTGGTCAGTTCGCGCAGCGCCCGATTAATGGTCATGCGGCTGACGCCCAGCTCATTCACCAGTTCACTTTCTGAAGGCACACGCTGATTCGCTTTCCACAGCCCTTCACGGATCTGGCTGACGATGGCCTGCTTCACCCGCTGATAAATCGGGGCGGGCTCATCGCTCATTGCCGCCGCCAGTTGTGCCAGTGCCGTATGCTCGACCATTTGCTGTTCCTTATGCTGAAAGTCCCTTAAGTTTACTGTCTCACTGCGTGAATGTATATACATCCAGTAGCGCCGCCGTGCCCCACTGGTGCAGTCTGCGCATCCTGATGGTGCACTCTCTCAGTCGCGTTTAACCCGCGACCCGCGCCGGGCGGACATTCGATTTTTGTGATCGGTCTGGCACGGCACTTGCTTAGTATGCTTGATTGTATAGACAAGCATAGACAAGAATTAACGCTTATGTTTCACTCGCATTATTCCGCTGGTTCAGGGCAAGGAAAGCAGCTTAGCCACGCCAGCACACTTGTATAGACAGGAGTAGACTATGTCAGTTTCGTTTCAGGCATTGCGCCTGGTGCCCGGCGAGGTGGACCTCGCCACATTACGCGCTATCTATCAGGGTAACGTCACGCTGAGTCTTGACGACAGTGCGCGTCAGGCGATTGCGGCGGCGCAGCAGACCGTGGAGACGATTGTCGCCTCCGGCAACGTGGTGTATGGCATTAATACTGGCTTTGGCAAGCTGGCGCAGACGCAAATACCGGCCAGCCGGCTGGCGGATCTGCAGCGCAATCTGGTGCTGTCACACAGCGTTGGTCTGGGCGATCTGCTGCCCGACAATGTCACCCGTCTGGTCGTCGCCACCAAAATCATCAGCCTGGCGCGCGGTCACTCTGGTGTGCGTATCGAACTGGTTGAGGCACTGCTGGCGCTGTTCAACGCCGGCGTGATGCCCTGTATTCCGGAAAAAGGCTCGGTCGGCGCCTCCGGCGATCTGGCACCGCTGGCGCACATGTCGCTGATGCTGCTGGGCGAAGGTCAGGTGCGGGTCAATGGCACGCTGATCCCGGCAACAGAGGGACTGGCAAGCGTGGGCCTGTCGCCATTTGTGCTCGGTCCGAAAGAGGGTCTGGCGCTGCTCAACGGCACCCAGGTTTCGACTGCACTGGCGCTGCGCGGCCTGTTCGAGTGTGAAAACCTGTTTGCCGCCGGTCTGATGGCGGGTGCGCTGTCGCTGGAAGCGATCAAAGGCTCGCTGAAACCGTTCGATGCCCGCATCCACAAGGCGCGCGGCCAGCAGGGCCAGATTGCGGTCGCAGCGGCCGTCAGCACCCTGATTGAAGGCAGTGAAATTCTGCAGTCGCACACCCATTGCGGCCGCGTTCAGGATCCCTACTCCATCCGCTGCGTGCCCCAGGTAATGGGTGCCTGCCTGGACAACGTCAGCCACGCGGCGCGGATTCTGGAAATCGAAGCGAACGCCGCCTCGGACAACCCGCTGGTATTCAGCGACAGCGGCGATGTGATCTCCGGCGGCAACTTCCATGCTGAGCCGGTGGCCTTTGCTGCTGACATTCTGGCGCTGGCGATTGCCGAAGTCGGCGCCATCTCTGAACGGCGACTGGCGCTGCTGCTGGACAGCGGCTTATCCGGCCTGCCCCCCTTCCTGGTGCGTGACGGCGGCGTAAACTCCGGCTTTATGATCGCTCAGGTCACCGCCGCCGCGCTGGCTTCTGAGAACAAATCGCTGGCCCATCCGGGTAGCGTCGACAGTCTGCCCACCTCTGCGAATCAGGAAGATCACGTCTCAATGGCGACCTACGCCGCGCGCCGTCTCGGCAGCATGTGCTTTAACAGCGCCGCCGTGGTGGGTATCGAGGCGATGGCTGCCGCGCAGGGTATTGAATTTAACCGGCCACTCAAAAGCTCCTCGCTGATTGAGCAGGCCATCGACACCATCCGCGAGCAGGTCGCCTTCCTTGAAGACGATCGTCTGCTGGCGCCCGATATCGAGGCAATGCGTCAGTGGGCAAGTCGCGCTGACTGGCCTCAGGCATTGACCGCGCTGCTGCCGAGCATGCGCCCAACTTCTTGAATTAAGGAATCCTTCATGAGCGAAACTCTTTCTCAGGCTGTGGCACGTGAGATTCGTGCACCACACGGCACTACGCTGCACTGCGCCAACTGGCTGATTGAAGCGGCTTACCGCATGATTCAGAACAACCTCGACCCCGATGTCGCCGAACGTCCGGAAGATCTGGTGGTGTACGGCGGCATCGGTAAAGCGGCACGCAACTGGGAGTGCTTCGAGCAGATCCTGCGTTCGCTCCGGGCGCTGCAGCCGGATGAGACGCTGCTGATCCAGAGCGGCAAGCCGGTCGGCATCTTCCGCACACACGCGGATGCGCCGCGCGTGCTGCTGGCGAACTCCAACCTGGTGCCGCACTGGGCGACCTGGGATCACTTCCATGAGCTGGATAAAGCGGGTCTGATGATGTACGGCCAGATGACCGCCGGTTCCTGGATCTACATCGGTGCGCAGGGCATCGTGCAGGGCACCTATGAAACCTTTGTGGAAGCGGGCCGTCAGCACTACAACAACGACCTGAGCGGACGCTGGATCCTCACCGCCGGACTGGGCGGCATGGGCGGCGCACAACCGCTGGCGGGTGTACTGGCCGGAGCCTGTGTGCTGGCAATTGAGTGCCAGGAGTCACGCATCGATTTCCGTCTGCGTACCCGTTACGTGGACTACAAAGCCACCACGCTGGATGAAGCGCTGGCGTTAATCAGCGAAGCCACCGCCGCCAAAAAAGCGATTTCGGTCGGCCTGCTGGGTAATGCCGCCGAAATCCTGCCGGAGCTGGTGAAACGCGCTCAGGCGGGCGGACCAAAGCCGGACATCGTGACCGACCAGACGTCGGCGCACGACCCGATTAATGGCTATCTGCCGATTGGCTGGGATCTGGCGCGCTGGCAGCAGGAGCGCGTCTCACAGCCGAAGGCGGTAGAAAAAGCGGCGCGCGCCTCAATGGCGGTTCATGTCCAGGCGATGCTCGACTTCTGTCATATGGGCATCCCGACTGTGGATTACGGCAACAACATTCGTCAGGTCGCGCTGGATGAGGGTGTCAGCAACGCGTTTGATTTCCCTGGCTTTGTGCCAGCCTATATCCGTCCGCTGTTCTGCGAAGGCAAAGGCCCGTTCCGCTGGGTCGCGCTCTCGGGCGATCCGGAAGATATCTACAAGACCGACGCGAAACTCAAAGAGCTGTTCCCGCACCATAAAACGCTGCATCGCTGGCTGGATATGGCGCAGGAGCGCATCGCCTTCCAGGGCCTGCCTGCCCGCATCTGCTGGCTGGGACTGGGTGAACGGCATCTTGCCGGTCTGGCGTTCAACGAAATGGTCCGCAACGGCGAGCTGAAAGCGCCGGTGGTCATTGGCCGCGACCATCTCGACTGCGGCTCGGTCGCCTCTCCTAACCGTGAGACCGAAGCGATGAAAGATGGCTCAGATGCGGTATCAGACTGGCCGCTGCTCAACGCCCTGCTGAATACCGCAGGCGGCGCAACCTGGGTCAGCCTGCATCATGGCGGCGGTGTCGGCATGGGCTTCTCACAGCACTCCGGCGTGGTGATTGTCTGTGACGGCAGCAAAGAGGCCGATGCCCGTCTGGGTCGCGTATTATGGAACGACCCGGCCACCGGTGTGATGCGTCACGCCGACGCAGGGTATGAACTGGCGCAGCAGTGCGCGGCTGAACATGGCCTGAACCTGCCCATGCAGAAGTAATCCGTTGACTGGGGCGAGCAGCAGCTTGCCCCCTTTCTCGCCCGCTATTTCCTTCTTACACCCTGGCATAAACATCACTTCCTTATTACTTATTCCATTTTGATTTAGCCTATAGCCAGATTTAGTCCTGACGGCGATAGACGCCGCATCACCCGACCACTAAAGTGAAATCTTCTCATTCTGTATGGAGCGCGACTCTGCATGACCCTTTCCCCTGCCCTGCTTGAAGATGCCCTGCGCTGGCGCCTTGAGTTTCATCGCCACCCCGAATTAGGTTACCAGGAACAGCAAACCAGCCAGTTTATTGCGGAAGAGTTAGCGCGGGCGGGTTTACAGGTGTTCCGTGGCCTGGCGGGCACCGGCGTCATCGGCACACTGGAAAACGGTCCCGGCCCGGTTATCGGGCTGCGTGCAGATATGGATGCGCTGCCGATTACGGAAAAAGGTGATGCTGAGTGGCGTTCTGCGACGCCAGGCGTGATGCACGCCTGTGGCCACGACGGTCATAGCGCCATTCTGCTGGCTGCCGCCCGCCAGCTGGCCGCCACACGTCAGTTCAGCGGCACGGTGCATTTCATCTTTCAGCCTGCCGAAGAGAATCTGGGCGGGGCACGCAGAATGGTGGAAGAGGGACTGTTCCAGCGCTTTCCGATGGATGCGATCTACGCCATGCATAACTGGCCGGGACTGCCGCTCGGCTCACTGGCGGTGAACCCTGGCGCGATGATGGCGTCGCTGGATTCGTTTGAAATTACGCTGCACGGCAAAAGCTGCCACGCGGCGATGCCGGAAAGCGGTGCCGACCCGATGGTGGTAGCAGCCGAGCTGATTCTGGCGCTGCAGACCATTCCGTCTCGCCGGCTCTCGCCGCTGGCGTCAGCCGTGGTCAGCGTGACGCAGATTCACGGTGGTGAAGCGATTAACGTCATCCCGGAGCAGATTGTTTTACGCGGCACGGTGCGCTGCCTGCAGACCAGCGTGCGCGAAAAAGTGCGCGGGCTGATTGATGAGTTTGTCGCGACCCTGCCGCGTCCGTTTGGCGTGAGTGGTGAGATTGACTGGCTGCCGGGCTATCCGGTCACCGCCAACCATGTGGCACCGGCTGAGCAGGTGCGCGAGGTAGCGCTCTCAACACTGGGTGCTGAACAGGTTCACTGGCAGGTTAATCCGTCAATGGCGTCAGAAGATTTTGCCTGCATGATGGAAGCCTGTCCCGGCGCGTATTTCTGGCTGGGCGCGGACGGCGAAACGCCCTCCGCGCCGCTGCACAACGCCCGCTATGACTTCAACGACGCGCTGCTGCCAATTGGCATCCGTTTCTGGCAGGACCTGGTTGAACAGGCGCTGCCGGTAGCCTGAGTTAATACCCGGCGGCGAGGATCTGCTGCTCCGCCGCCGCCAGCGAGTCACACCGGCCGCTGGCGCGCAGGCAGCAGGCGAGCTGCAGTCGCAGTGACGCAGGCACCGGACGCTGCTGATTCAGCACCTCTTCGATCCAGCGCGCAGTGACTTCTGCCGTCTTGTCTGTCGGCAGTTCAACGGCCACTTCTGGCTGACGCTCAACCCACACTTCCGCTTCCGCGCCCGCCCCCTTAATCATACTGATCGCCGGGCAGCGCTGGGGATTCGCATAGACTTCCCCTTCAGTGCCATTGAGCAGTATCGCAGGCGCATCGATGTCGCTGAAGAATTTCGCCACACGCGGTACATACTCAGGATGCGAGACGCTGGACAACCGCAGCGCCGCCCGCTCCGCAAACGGCGTGGCCAGTTTTGCCAGCGTGTGCGCGCTGTTACGCACCCCCATCCGCCAGCGCAGCGAGAGCTGTTTCGCCATTGGCGGGCAGAGATGATCGATGGTGATAAATGCCAGGCCCTGATCGAGTTTCGCCTGCGCCGCCTCTGCGGTGGTGACGGGCGCAATGCCCAGCGCGGCAAACACCGCTTCACTGGTGATGCGTGTCGCGTCGTCGCTGACGCCGTGTACCAGCACCGGGAAGCCGACTTTCACCAGCAGCAGCGCCAGCAACGGCGTCAGATTCCCCTGGCGGCGTGCGCCGTTGTAGCTGGGGATCACCACAGGCATCGGACGATTTTCCGGCGCACGCAACTGCATCATCTGCGCCTGCATCGCCTGATAAAAGCCGCGCATTTCGGCTTCACCTTCGCCTTTAATGCGCAGCGCTATCAGAATAGCGCCCAGCTCCAGATCCGGTACTTCACCCGCCAGCATCGCGCCATAGAGCGCCACGGCAGTATCAAAGTCGATATCGCGGGCATGATTTTTACCGCGACCCACCTCTTTAATGATTTTATTCAGTTCCATCACTCGCTTCCGGTTAAGTGCGCGGCTCAGCGCCGCGTGGGACGGCGTTTACGCACGGTATGCTTTGGCACCACGATGGCCGGTATCGCTGCCGGCTCTGGCGTTTCCGGCTGCTCAATCGGGAAGATCGGCAGTGCGGCTAACAAGCGGCTGCCGTAGGCTTTGCTCAGCAGACGGCGGTCGTAAATCACGATTTCGCCATAGCATTGATGGCTGCGAATCAGGCGTCCGACCTGTTGAATCAGGGTAAATGAGGCGCTGGGTAAACTCTGCACCTCAAACGGATAGCGCTTCAGGCTTTTCAGCCATTCGCCTTCGGTCAAAATTACCGGACTGTCCACCGGGGGAAAAGCGATTTTGTGGATATGCACCTGACTCAGCAGATCGCCTTTGAGATCCAGCCCCTCAGCAAACGACTGCAGGCCAATCAGAATGCTGGTGTCACCTTTGGTAACGCGCTGACGGTGCAAATCCACCAGGCGGCTGCGCGGCTGATCGCCCTGCACCAGCATCGAGAGCCGCAGGTCTGGCAGACAGGCGACAAACTGCTGCATCGCCCGGTTGCTGGCAAACAGCACCAGCACGCCTTTATGCTTTTTCTCCGCCATCTGCTGACGGAAGAAACCGGCCATCTCGGCGATGTGCTCCGCTTCGTGCGCCATCAGCGGCTCAAGTCGCATCTGCGGGATCACCAGCTTGCCCTGCTCCACATGGTTAAACGGTGAGTCGAGCGCCACAAAGCGGTCGCCCGCTTTTTCGCTAAGCCCTGACATCTCCTGCAGGCGGTTAAAACTGTTGAGCGATCGCAGCGTGGCGGAGGTGACCACCACATGCGGAATTTTGCGCCACAGCATTTTCTCCAGCTGGTCGCTGACGCGGATGCCGGCGCAGTGGAACAGCAGATGCGCCTGACCTTCGCGCAGCTCGCGGGTAATCCACTTCGATACCGGCGCGCCAGAGGCTTTTTCCATTGCCGCCAGCCGCCAGAGTTTGCTGATTGATTCGAACCAGCCAAACTGACGATTGAGCTGGAGCAGGTTGCGATGCAGCCGCACCATATCGACCTTGCCGGTCTGCTCACTCAGCGCATTAATCAGGCCTTCACTCAGTCCCCGCAGGGCATCGCTGAGTTTGAACAGCCGGGCGCAGAGATCCAGCAGCTCCTGCGGCAGCGCACCCAGCACAAAGCGGTATTCGCCCGGCTGGTTATTCGGCGGCAGCAGCGGATTCAGCGCCTGCGCGGTGATGGTCAGCAGTTCGCGCAGCTCATCACAGTGTGCTTTCAGTCGCTCAGGATTAGCCAGCGGCGGCGGCGACTTCGGCCGCATCTGCGTCATGATGCTCTCAACCAGCTTGATAAACAGGTCAAGCTGCAGGCTGCTCCAGCCCGGCGTGATGTCGGCGCTCATCTCCAGCGCATCGCGGGCCACTTCCGGCAGGTGATGTCCTTCATCCAGTACCAGCATCAGGTTTTTAGCGGGCGGCAACACTGACTCATTCTCCATCGCCGCCATCACCAGCGCATGGTTCGCCACCACCACATCCACCTGCTCGATTTCACGCCGCGCCACAAAGAACGGACATTCACGATACCAGTGGCAATGCGAACCCAGACAGCTCGCTTTGTCGGTGGAGAGGCGCTGCCAGAGGCTGTCGCTGACGTTCTCCTCGCTGTGATCGCGCAGGCCATCCCACTGGTAGCGATCCAGTGACTTCTGTAAGCGACCACACTGCGTCTGTTCTTCTTTGGTACTACTGACGGCGTCATCATCCAGATAAAGCAGCAGATCGCCCTGCTGATCGTCATCGGCCGCCATCGCCGCCAGATTGCGCGGACAGACATAGCGCCCGCGGCCAAACGCGGCGGTAAAAGTGAGATCGGGGATGATTTTCTTCAGCAGCGGCAGATCTTTCGTGAAGATTTGATCCTGCAGCGCCACGTTGGCGGTGCTGATCACCAGCTGCTTTTCCTGAGCGCGGCTGGCTGCGATGCCCGGAATCAGATAAGAGAGGGTTTTGCCCACGCCAGTCGGTGCTTCGACCGCCAGATGGCGCGCGTCGTCACCCGCCAGGCATTTCGCTACTTCAGCGATCATCTGGCGCTGCGGCGCACGTGGAATGAAATCAGGCACCTGCTGCTGAAGCGCTTTATACCACTGCGCTATCTGGCTTTTTACTGCGGCTGTCAGGGCCATGATTTGCGTTACCACACCGAAAAAATGGCCTGTATTTTTACACAGTATCCTGGCGGCGTCAGCTTTCGCGCCGAATTTTTCGTGACCCGCCGTAAAATCAGCGGTTGTCCGACAGCGGTGTTTTACGCCAGCACTTTGTACATATAGGTGGTGGCATCCAGCACGCCTGCGATGGATTCGGCATAACAGGGAATCGACCCCGCCACCTGCCAGCCCAGCGAGCGATAGAGATCGCTGGCGACATCGCCGCTGCGCGTATCCAGCACCAGCAGGGTTTTGCCCTGTGCGCGTGCCCGCTGCTCAGCGCGCTGCATCAGTTCACGGGCGATGCCCTGACGGCGCGCCTGCGGGTGCACCAGCAGTTTGCTGATCTCTGCGCGGTGGCGGCCATTAGGCATGCCGCTGCGGCTGATGATGACCGTTGCCACGATGCGCCCGCGCTGACGCGCGACCAGTAATTCGCTGTCGCCGCTGGTGATGCTGGCACTCCGCTGCTGCCAGAATCGCACCATCACCTCATCATCTTCAGCATCAATAAAACCGACGCTGGCACCGTCTGCCACGCAGCTCTGCAAAACGTCGGTCAGTTCACCCAGCAGCTGTTGCGCCTGGGCCGCGCTGAGAGTTGCGTAATCCGTCATGGTTTCGCCACCACCAGTAAGTAACGCGCGCCGTCAGTCAGGTGCGCCTCAAAAGCCGATTTACCGACCAGATGAAACCGCAGGCAGTCGCCGGGCTGTAGCGTCCACGCCTGAGACCCCATCGTGACGGTAAGACCGCCCTCGCGCAGCCAGATATGCTGCTCCAGCCCCTGAATGGGTGGCACATCATAATCGATTCGCGCACCAGGCCGTAACCTGCCCTCCACGAGTTCACATCTAAAATGAAGTGCAGGTGGTGAAATATTCCGACGGATAAAACCGCTGGCGTCATCCTGCCACACCGGCTGCTGATCCTCTTTGACCAGCAGACTGGACTCTTCTTCCACTTCACTGAGCAGGCGCGACATCGTTAAGCCGTATGCAACACACAAACGATTAAGCAGTGCCGCCGTGGGACTGGTCTCGCTTCGCTCAATGCGCGATAATGTCGCGCGGCTGATGCCGGTAGCGACAGAAAGTTCATCAAGTGACCAGCCGCGTTGCAGGCGTAATTCTGCCAGCCGCACCGCCAGTCGTTGCTCCGTATTCAGCTCCGGCATGGTGTTCTCTCATTTTTGGGAATAATTCTCTTATTTGAGATATAGCCTGGAAAAGCCGTATCAGTCAAGTTGTACATTGAGAAATGTATTGTACAACTTAATTTGCTTCGTTATGGTAATCGTACTCAGACCAATCGAAAGAGGAATTTATGACCTTATACAGTATCGGTGACGTCGCCGAGCGCTGTGGCATAAACCCAGTCACCCTGCGCGCCTGGCAGCGTCGTTATGGCTTACTGAAGCCGCAACGTACCGAAGGCGGACATCGTCAGTTTGACGAAGAAGATGTGCAGCGCATCGAAGAGATTATGCGCTGGATTGAAAGTGGCGTGCCGGTCGGTAAAGTGAAGGCACTGCTGGAAGGTGGCGATGTTGATGCACACGATGGCTGGACCACACTGCAGGATGAACTGATTAGCGTACTGCGCCACGTCAGGCCTGCTAAACTTCGTAATAAAATTGCCGCGATTGGTCGCGAACATCCGATTGATGCGCTGATTGATCACGTTTTTATGCCAGTGCGCCAGAAGCTGAGTCTGGATCAGAACACGGCCCGCACCATGTGCAGTCTGCTTGATGGTCTGCTGATCGACTATGTTGCATTTTGTCTGACCGCCAGTCGCAAAAAATCGGGTAAAGATGCGCTGATTATTGGCTGGGGCATCGACGATCGGACCCGTATCTGGCTGGAAGGCTGGCGTCTTTCGCAGCATGGCTGGCGGATTGATGTACTGGCAGAACCCCTGGATGTTCCCCGTCCTGAACTCTTTCCCGGCATGAATATGTTTGTCTTTACCGGTAAAAAACTGACCCGTCGTCAGCAGGAGCAGCTGTCACACTGGCAGGAACAGGGCTATGCCGTGCGGTTACATGAACCTACCTGATAACAAAAACGCACGCCGGGCACTTTGCCTCCTGCCTTGCGCGCGCTATTATCCCCGCCTCACTGTTAACAAGCTCAGGTTTCACCCATGAATGTCAAAAAAGCCTTTTTCGCCACGCTGTTTTTCATTATGGCTCTCGGCGGCACCAGCGGTCTGATGCTGGTGGGATATTCTCTTATTGTCCACTCACGCTAAGCCAGCGCTGCAGGCGTTCAAACAGGCGATCGCTCACTATTGCCAGCAGCGCCACCAGTAATGCTCCCTGAATCACATAGGCTGTATTAAATCCGCTCAGGCCGATAATCACCGGCGATCCCAGACTTTTTGCGCCCACCGTTGAGGCAATAGCCGCGGTGCCGATGTTGATGATTACCGACGTGCGTATCCCGGCGATAATCACCGGTGCAGCCAGCGCCAGTTCAATCTGCCACAACCGCTGCCAGCTACTCATGCCGACCCCGATGGCAATTTCCCGGCTGCTGGCGGGTATGCTATCAATGCCCGCCAGCGTACCCTGTAAAATCGGCAGCAATCCGTACAGCAGCAGCGCCACCACCGCCGGCCACGCGCCAAAGCCCATTACCGGCACCGCAATCGCCAGCACCGCCACCGGCGGTATCGTCTGCCCCGCCGCTACGATAGTTTCCATCAGCGGCCGGAAAGCGCGTCCCGCTCGCCGGGTCACCAGCACGCCACTGCCAATGCCGATCACGATGGCCAGCAGGCTGGCGGTGATCACCAGGAACAGATGCGCCAGCGTCAGCTGCCAGAAGCTCTCCTGCTGATAGAGTGGTCGCGCCAGTTCCGGAAACCAGCGGTGAAACAGCGGCCCGCTGTAAGGCATCAGAGTCAGCAGCGCGCCGTAGAACAGTACCAGCCACAGCAACGGATCCCTTAACCTGCGCATGTGAAGCCCTCGCGCAGTTGCAGCAGGTCGCCAAAGTGGAGCACGCCCATTGGCTGCTGCTGATCGTCAACGACCGGCAGTTTATCGGTGCGCCGGGCGATAAACTGCGACAGCGCGTCCCGCAGCGTCAGCGCCGCAGCAATCGGTTCGCCCGCCAGCCACTCGCCGCGCCGGACGGCGTTACCGACCTGTTCCAGCGACAGCAGCCGGACGCCCATTTCACTGCGGCCAAAGAAGTCGCGCACAAAATCATTTTTCGGCTGGGTCAGCAGCTCTGCCGGCCTGCCCTGCTGAACAATCTTACCGTTATCCATCAGCACAATGCGATCCGCCAGCGTCAGCGCTTCGTCGATGTCATGCGTCACCAGCACGATAGTGCGGCCAGACAGCCGATGAATACGCAGCATCTCCTGTTGCAACACGCCGCGCGTCACCGGATCGAGCGCGCCGAACGGCTCATCCATCAGCAGAACTTCCGGGTCCGCCGCCAGCGCCCGCGCCACGCCCACCCGCTGCTGCTGCCCACCGGAGAGCTGATGCGGATAGCGATTGAGCAGCTGCGCGTCAAGGTTCAGCAGCGCCAGCAGCGCCGCGATGCGCTCATCGATCTGCGATCTGGACCAGCCCAGCAGGACCGGCACTGTGGCGATATTCTTCCGCACCGTCCAGTGCGGAAACAGGCCAATCGACTGAATGGCATAGCCCATGCGTCGGCGTAATATGCGGGCATCCAGCTGGCGAATCGACTCACCGGCAAAGCGGATCTCACCGCTATCAAACTCCACCAGCCGGTTGATCATTTTCAGCGTGGTTGATTTGCCGGAGCCGGAGGTGCCGAGCAGTACGCAGAACTCCCCTTTTGCCACCTGTAGCGACAGATCTTTTACCGCCGCTTTGCCGTTAAAGGCGCGGGAAACGCCATCAAACTCAATCATCTTTTCTCTCCAGCAGTGAGATCAGCAGGCGGAACAGCGCATCAATGACGACCGCCAGCGCAATCACTGGGATGACGCCCAGCAACACCAAATCCAGCGCACTGCTTAACAGCCCCTGGAAAATAATCGCGCCAAAACCGCCCGCGCCAATCAGCGCCGCCACCACTGCCATACCCAGCGTCTGCACCACGACGACACGCAGGCCCGCGAGCCAGACCGGCAGCGCCAGCGGCACATCCACCGCGATAAACTGCTGCCAGCCGCTCATGCCCGTGCCGCGCGCACTTTCGCGCACCTCATGCGGCACCTGTTGCAGCCCCACCACCACGCTGCGCACCAGCGGCAACAGCGCATAAAGCACCAGGGCGATCAGCGCCGGGGCCATACCAATGCCGCTGATACCCCAGTCACCGAGCCACGGAAAATGCTGAGCCAGACCGGCCAGCGGCGCAATCAGCAGACCAAACAGCGCCACCGACGGCACCGTCTGAATCACATTCAGTACACCAAACACGCTACCCTGCCAGCCGGGCCGCCGGAACAGCATAACGCCCAGCGGCAGCGCAATCATCAACGCAGGCAAGACTGTACCGGCCAGCAGCGTGAGATGACGGCTCAGCGCCGCATCAAACACCGCATGACGGTTGGCATACTCTTTCAGCAGGGAGAGATCGGCGAGCTGGCCACTGAACAGCAGCAACAGCGGCAGCAGCCAGCCCTGCAGATTAAGCAGCAGCTGTGCCAGCCGATGCGGGGTCAGCTGCCGCACCTGATCGGTTATCAGCAGCAGGATCAGCGCACCGCTGCACCACAGGCCACTGGCAAAGCTGGTGCGTGCCAGACGGCTGCCCTGCTGACTCAGCAACGTCGCCTGATGACCGCTGAGCCAGATGATCGCCGCCAGCATCAGCTGAGCCGTCAGCAGCGCTACAATCAGCGTGACGCGCCCGGGCGGACGCCACAGCAGCAGCCAAAGCGTCACCAATGGCAGCAGTAATAGCCCGAAGCGGTTTATCTGCCAGCCCATCAATGGTTCACCCGCCACCAGACGGTTCGGGGCGAAGTTAAGAAACGGCAAGGCCACCAGCGCCAGGCTCAGCAGCGTCAGCAGCAGCAATGCCACCGGCTGCTGAGCCGGATGGCGTATCGCGTCCCGCGATATCTGCATCGGTTACAGCAGCTTTTTCTGCTGCAGCCACTCGGTCGCTACACTGCTGGCGTCCTGACCGTCGACCGCGATTTTGGCGTTGAGTTGCTGCAGCGTCTTCTCATCAAGCGCGCTGAACACCGGCTTCAGCCAGTCGGCAATCTGCGGATAGGCTTTGAGGACCGATTCGCGGATTACCGGCGTCGGCGCGTAAATCGGCTGAACGCCTTTGGGATCGCTGAGCGTCTGCAGACCCAGTGCTGCTACCGGGCCGTCGGTGCCGTAGGCCATCGCCGCGTTAACGCCGGAGGTCTGTTGCGCTGCTGCGCTGATGGTCACAGCAGTATCGCCGCCCGCCAGCGACAGCAGCTGATCCTGCTTGAGGTCAAAGCCATAGGCTTTTTCAAAGGCCGGTAAAGCATCGCTGCGTTCGATAAATTCGGCTGAGGCGGCCAGCTTGAAGGTTCCGCCCTTTTTCAGAAAGGCGCTGAGATCGGTCAGCGAAGTGAGCTGGTTCTTCTCAGCCAGATCTTTACGCACGGCAATGGTCCAGGTGTTGTTGGCCGGAGCCGGTGTCAGCCACACCAGATGGTTTTTCTCCGCATCCAGCTTCTTCACCTTTTCATAGCCTTCAGCGGCATTCTTCCAGGCACTGTCTTTTTCATCGTTGAAGAAGAACGCGCCGTTGCCGGTATATTCGGGGTAGATATCGAGCTCGCCCGCCGTGATGGCACCGCGTACCACCTGCGTTGTGCCAAGCTGGATTTTATTGACGGTTTTTACGCCGTGCTTTTCAAGCACCTGAAGGATTACGTTGCCCAGCAGTGATCCTTCGGTATCAATTTTGGAGCCGACCCGCACCGGCTCCGCCGCCTGTACCATCCCCATACTGAGCAGCAACGCGCTGACTCCCACCCAACCCCGAACTCTGACCATGGCCTTTTCCTTATCGCAGTCTGTTGTTTTTACATGATGTTTTCGTGTGATGACGCGCAAGGCGCGGGACGCCTTAGCGTTGAGCCTGCTCGCCTGCTCGCCTGCCGCCGAAAGGGAGACTGGCAAGGCGTGCAGCGGAAATTATCTGCCTTAAAAGCGTAGCCTGGCGCAGCGGCGCTGCAGCTGACTTTATCGCAAATTTATAACGATTTGGGATTAAAAAATTATTATCAATAACCGAAATGAATTTACGTCTGGGCGTCTAAACGGCTATTCTCGAAAATCTGTTTTTATTATAAAAGACGTACAACATCATGTCCGACCTGACCTCTTCCGCCCATGTGGCAACAGCAGGGAGTTCGCCCGGTGGCGAAACACAGTGGATCCGCAGCGCAGCTGACGTCTCCCGCTTAGTGAACAGCGGCGACAGCGCCCGTAACAATGCCCGTATTGTGGTAGCGATTGCGCTGGGAGGCGTGTTCCTTGACGCCTACGACCTGGGCGCGCTGGCGTTTGGCATTAAAGACATCACGCGCGAGTTTAGTCTCACTCCGACCGGCACCGGCATGGTCGCCTCGGCCATCACCTTCGGCGCAATCATCGGCGCGCTGATTGGCGGCTATCTCACCGACAAAATTGGCCGTTATCGGGTCTTTATGGCTGATATGTTCTTTTTCGTGGTGGCGGCTATCGCCTGTGCGTTTGCCCCGAATGAGTATGTGCTGGCTGGCGCGCGCTTCGTGATGGGGCTGGGCGTCGGGATTGATCTGCCAGTTGCGATGGCGTTTCTGGCGGAGTTTTCAAAGCTGCGCGGCAAGGGGAATAAAGCGGCCAGCGTGGCGATGTGGTGTCCGACCTGGTATGCGGCAATCAGTATCTCTTATCTGCTGGTGCTGCTGCTTTATGCGGTGCTGCCTGAAAGCCACACCGACTGGCTCTGGCGGCTGATCCTCGGTTTTGGGGCCGTTCCGGCGATTGTCATCATCGCCATCCGCAGCCGTTATATGAGCGAATCCCCGGTGTGGGCGGCGAATCAGGGGGATCTGAAAGGGGCCGCCGCGATTTTACGCAGTGCCTGGAACATCAACGCGCAGGTAGCACCCGACGCCGGGCTGACCGCTGCCACACCCGTGCGCAAGGCGAGCTGGCGCAACTATGGCGCGCTGCTGCAGGGCGTTTATCGCCGCCGCACGCTGCTGGCGACCATCACCTCTATCGCCTCGTCGTTTGCCTATAACGCAGTGGCGTTTGGGCTGCCGGTAATCATCTCAAGCTTCTTTGCTCAGTCGATGCTCACCACCATTCTGGTGTCGCTGGCGCTGAATCTGCTGTTCGCCTTTGTCGGCGGAATTCTGGCGGTGCGGCTGGTGCCGCGTCTGGGAGCGTGGAAGATGTCGGTGGCGGGTTATGGCTGTCAGTGCGTGGCGCTGCTGGGGCTGGCGCTGATTGGTCGTCCCGAAGGCGGTCAGGAAGCCGCGCTGGCGATTGGCATGCTGGCGCTGTTCCTGTTTGGTCAGGGATTCGGGCCGGGGTCTCATACTATGACCTTTGCGTCGCTGAGCTACCCGACGTCGCTGCGCGGCGTGGGCGTCGGCTTCAACCAGACGCTGATGCGCGGCAGTTCGACCGTTTCGCTGTTTCTCTTCCCGGTGCTGGTTGCCGCGCTGGGCACCGGCGTCTTCTGGGTGATCTTCCTGGCCCCGCTGGCGGGCCTGCTGGCGTTGCTGGCGATCCGCTGGGAACCGTCAGGTTATGATGTGGATGCAGAAGATTTTGAGCTGCCGGGGTAAAGAGCGCAGGCAAACCGCACCTCAGTGCGGTTTTTTTATGCCGTAATGACCGGGAAAGGAAAATGCTCCAGATAGTCCGGGATGCGCGGGAAGGTATGCAAAAACCACGGCGTGAACAGCTGTGGCTGCTGCTGCATCTGCTGCTCAATCAGCGCCATCGGACGATAATCAAAGGCATCGGCTTCCTGCGGATTCAGCTGCGGCAAAGTGTCGCAGACGGCAAAGAAGACGTGACCATATTCATGTTCGGTCAGGCCATTGCTCAGCTTCAGGTTATAGCTCAGCTCAAATACCGGCGTCAGCGTCACGATCATCCCCATCTCTTCACGCAGACGGCGCTCGGCGGCGTCGCGGGTCGATTCATGAGGATAAGGATGGCCACAGCAGGTATTACTCCACAAGCCACCACAGTGATATTTATCGCTGGCACGCCGCTGCAGTAACAGCTCCTGCCGGGAATTGAAGACGTAGACCGTCACCGCGCGGTGCAGTAATCCTTTTTCATGCACTTCCAGCTTTTCCATTTTGCCGGTGGGACGATCGAGGTGGTCAACGAGGATAACTTCAATAGCAGACATGGCGTTTCCTTGAGATTATTCCCAACTATTCTGGCACAGAATGAGCAGTCTGGGTGGAACATCGCGGAATTTTTACGCGTCTCAGGCGGAGATAAGCGGATGAAGCAGAGAGGAAATCAGGCCAGCAAGGCTGGCCTGACGAAGGATTACAGGCGGAAACTCTGAACCACCTGCTCAAGCTGGGTGCTCTGCGATTCCATCGCCTGCGCGGCAGCGGAAACCTGCTCCACCAGCACGGCATTCTGCTGGGTAGTACCATCAAGCTGGGTAATCGCCACGTTAACCTGTTCGATACCCAGGCTCTGCTCACGGCTGGCTGACATAATTTCGCTCATCAGGGTGGTCACACTGCTTACCCCTTTCATCAGCTCGTCCATGGTCTGACCCGCCTGCTCAACCAGCGCGCTGCCGGTATCGATGTTTGCCACGGACTCTTCGATTAACTTTTTAATCTCACGCGCCGAGTTGGCTGAACGCTGTGCCAGATTGCGCACTTCCGAAGCCACCACCGCAAAACCGCGACCCTGTTCACCGGCACGTGCGGCTTCTACCGCGGCGTTAAGTGCCAGGATATTGGTCTGGAATGCGATGCTGTCGATGACGCTGATGATATCGACCACTTTACGGGATGAGTGATGAATCTCACCCATGGTGGTGACCACCTGACGGACCACTTCAGTCCCCCGTGCGGCCACCTGCGAGGCATCAGCTGCCAGCTGGTTGGCATGCGTCGCATTGTCGGCGTTCTGACGCACGGTGCCGGTCAGCTGCTCCATCGACGCGGCCGTCTCGACAATCGAGCTGGCCTGATCTTCAGTACGGGAGGAGAGATTGGCGTTACCGCTGGCAATCTCCCGCGACGCAGCAGTAATCGCCAGTGCGCTGTCGCCCACCTGCTGGAGCAGCCCCTGCAGATAGCTGATGAACTGGTTAAAGCTCTGCGCCACGGCGTTAAACTCCGGGCTGTTGCTGGCGGGCAGGCGCTGCGTCAGATCGGCACCCCCCGTCGACAGCGCTTCGATGTTGCTGTTCAGCACGTTAAGCCGTTTCATCATGGCGCGGACAAAGCCCAGCGAGACCAGCAGCAGGATGACCGCCAGTGGGATCTGCACCAGGCCCAGGCGGGTCAGCATATTATGCGACTGCGCTTTGAGCAGGCTGGTTGGCAGGCTGCTGGCGAGATACCACGGGCTGCCAGGAATGGCCTGCACGAACAGGGTCTGCTCGCCCTCGCTGCTGTCATAAGTGGTTTCCAGCGGCTGATTGCCAACACCGTTCAGCAACGTTTTCAGCGGTGCGGCCATCGGCATCTGCACGTCAGCCAGGTTCTCCAGCTTCGGCGCGGCATTGACCAGCGCGCCATTACCCACGACTTTGCCGTCGGCTTCGACGATCAGCACATTGCCGTGAATGGTTTCACCCATCTGCTTCGCCAGCTGGTTGAAGAACCCCAGCGTCACGTCGATAGTCGCGACACCCCAGGCCGAGCCATTGCGGTAGATCGCCATGGCACAGTTGGTACGCGGCTGCGGGCTGGCAGCATCCTGATAAGCTTTTGCCCAGGCACACTGCCCTTTCGCGGCAGCCAGGCCATCTTTATACCAGGGTTGCTCCCAGTATTTATCGGCGGCGTCGGAGTTCCAGTAGGTGTTGACCTGCAGTTCATTACTGGCATTACGGGCAAAGAAGCTGCTGTCTTTCTCTTTGGCCGGATCGCGACGGTTTGGCAGGGGCCAGATACCGCCACCAAACACGTTGCTGTCCTGATACTGGTTTACCAGCGTCGGTAACAGGGTGTCGATAGTGGCGCTGTCCATGACAGAGGCGGCTTCGGTAATCGCACGCTGCTGTGCCTGCACGCGGTTCATCTGTTCAACGATGCCAGAGGCGAGTGAATCGACCTGATAACGAACCAGACGACTTTCGCTGTCGACCAGCTGTGGCGCGACGAACTGATTGATGACCCAAACTGTAACGAGTAAAAGCGCAACAAAGAACGCGATCATTGTTGCGGTGAAGCGGGATTGTGTTGTTTTAAACATCTTTGTTCCCCTGAACCTGGTGCGGCGCGATTGCCTGATCGGGTTAACGGCTCGCTTAACGGGAACTTGAGATGAGCGGGATCACATATTTGAGAAATGTTTGATTTTTGTGAAAATTTAATTTCATAGAGTTACTATAACGTCCCCGACGGTTGCCGGGGAACAGACGAAGAGGCTTGATAAGACTGGCTTACTCTTCTGAATGGACCACCTGCAGGCGCGGGCGGAAAACATGATCATTGCCTTCTGCTGTTAACAATTCTCGTAACTTTTGGCCGCCATGCTCGTCAGCCTGCGCGAACTGCCGCTCGGCTTCCGTAATCGGCGTGGACCAGAGCAGCGTCGGGCGATCGCCATCGCGTTTCGGCAGCGTGAACTGTGCTGGCGCAGGTGCCAGTTCATTCGCCAGCAGGAAGCTTTCAAAACCGACCGGTGCCACTTCTGAGGCCAGCGTGTGGCCCTCCCCCAGCCAGGTGAGTCGCGCCCATGGCAGATGCACGAACTCCGCCAGCGCGCTCGCCATCTGCACCGCGTTGCCTTCGGTCATCACTTCACCATCGACCGCCATGCCCAGCTCGATACGGCGATACTGCGGTGCCAGCTCATCGAACAGATAATCAACCTGCGGCATCGGCCTGATACTCATGCCGAGCGTCAGGAAGTACCACACGCCCTGATGCCAGTGCTGCGAGATCGCCATCGGCGGCCAGCTGCCCTGATCGATCGCGTAATATTTCACTGATTCGCCAAAACGCGCCTGATAGCAGGCCATGAGATCCTGCTGGACCCTGTCCCACTCGCTGCCGTCGTGCCATTCGCGCCAGAACTGACGCTGATGCTCCGCACGGGCATAGTAGTCATTGGTCGATGCTGAACCCAGCGGGGCCGTCAGCCGGTTCTTTTTGATGCAGCCCGCAGAGAAGCTCACCTGCTTCTCCTGATAAAGACTCCAGCCGGGGATCACCGCCAGCAGCTGGCCGTAATACCACAGCGCAGCGCCATCATCAGAAGGCTCCCACAGCACCTGCAGACCTGCCGGGTCCAGCGCGGGCTCCGCTTCCAGATTACGGCAATACTCGGCGCTGAGCAGCGGGGCGATGCCCTGCTCCATCGCCCCGCGATCTTCCTGTGCCGGTGCAGGCAGCAGGTTACGAAGCCAGCAGCCGCGCACCGCATACTGACTGCGGAACAGGTCGGTGGGCCAGATGTAAAAATAAGCGGTGCGCTCATCCTGCTCGACAATGGCGGTCAGGGTGCGCTGCTGATTGTGGACTTCAGCAATCAGGGATTTGTACGTCATAGTGCCTCGACAAAGCCTGGAGGAATCCATTTTCCCCGAGAATAGAGCAGGATCCTGGCTGCTGCACTCTGAGACAAGGGTAATAGTCTCAAAGTGTGGGCGTTGGGGGGGGTACTGAGCTTTGTAAGTGTGACCATTGTTGGCCTTAAAGGCCGGTATGAGCGAGGAGCGGACATTTTGGATATAACTCATAGACATTATGAGCAGCACAGCTTTGATAATCATTTAGAAATTGTGACTAAAAGCTGGCGGTTAGTGAGTTTTTCCTAATGATAAATATCATCATCGGGCTTTAACGATAGCCATAACGAAACCATCCCATCCTTTTTCACCAACAGTCTGTACTGCTGTCGCTTCAAGGCGCTCATCCTCAGAAATCATTTCGACAAATTCTCGCAGACCTTTAATGTTCGGATCTTCACTACTGGAGTCGATTACACTTCCACCGCGCACAGTGTTATCTCCTACGATAACAGTGCCTTGTTTCGACAGTTTGATAGCCCATTCAAGATAGTGGGGGTTATTCACTTTATCGGCATCGATAAAAATCAGGTCAAAGGGAGCATTAAGTGTGGGTAAGACATCAAGTGCCGCTCCTCTATGCAATGTGACACGCTCAGCCAGCCCCGCTTTGTTTATATTCTGGCGAGCAACCTCTGCATGGTGCTCGTTGAATTCAATTGTCGTTACGCTTCCATGTGGTGGGAGAGCCCGGGCCATCCATAAGGTGCTATACCCCCCAAGCGTCCCTATTTCAAGAACACGGACGGCACACGACATTTGAATGAAAATCGCCAGCATTTTTCCCTGTAAAGCAGAGACATCATGTGTGGGCAATCCCTGTTCTGTGTTATTGGCGAGAGCGTATTTTAAATCTGCATCTTCAGGAGCGAGCTTTTCAGAAAACCAGGCATCTACCTGGGCCCACTTATCAGAATCTTGTGAAGGATAATCTGGAATTCGCATATGAAATTTATTCTCCTTAAAAACTCTATGAAAGTTTAATTGTCATTTGTTACATCTGTCGCCTATACCGATCCTGTTTGAAGATTAAAATCAGCAACGTCCGCTTCTGGCACGAAGCGGACATTCTTATCGAATCGAAGGTCCGCTATGAGCGAATAGCAGACGTTGACTGATGACTACTTAGTAAATTCATCATTATTGAACATACCCTCCCGGCAACGAATTCAATCTCAATCGTTCTCAGACAGCTAGCGCTAGTTGTTGATGACGCTCTATAAATTTCGCTTTGAGGGCGCTATAGCGATGAGCGTCGTTCCTGCTGAGTAATACAGCTGCGTGTTTTATCTCAGCATACTCTTCTGCAATGTCTTTGTTTCTTCGAAGATAATCACGGAAAGCGAGATGTCTCAATACCTGCATATCTCCGACTGCAAACGCATGGACTTGATGACTACGCTGATCACCACCTTTAATGAAATATCTGCGCCCCGCAATCCCGTTCTCACCGCGAGCAATATAACCGGCGTGGGCCATTGCTGAATGGTACTTATCCAGTTCATTGAGGTCGGAAACTTCAAGTAGCATATCAATTACGGGCTTTGCTGAGAGACCAGGAACTGACGTGCTTCCAATATGATGGACATCTTTAGCCATTCCACCGAGCAATGTTTTTATCAGTAAACTTTCAGCTTCAAACATCTCAGGCCATCTATCATCGTATGGCACAACAATAATCTTCCGCATAAACACATTCTCTCTGCCCTACTTGTGCAACTCAACCCTGAACCCCGGCATTGCCTGCAGCCGGCGTTCCCTGGTGAAAAAACAGAGTCCACTGGCCCTCATCCGAACAAATCCAGTAAGAGGAACGTAATGCATGATGGCTGCCATCAGCGTAAAACGTCCGATAGTGAAGCAGAGCGTAACCGCAGCCCATATCCGTAAGACGGAAATCACTGCTGAGAATATACGGTGCAGCCTTTTCACTTAACAGCGACGCAATGGTCTCTGACCGGTCGACCGTCACACCTGACCGGGTGATTTCACGGAATTCAGGATGAAGAATCAGTTCCAGCCACTCCGGATCATTGCGCCTGTCGCCGTGAAGGCTGCACTCAAGCAATCTGAGCTTCTCCAGAAGCATTCTGCTTATCCTCAAGTGATTAAGCCTGACATTCAAATTTACCATAACAGTTCATGCGCTACTTCCGCTCCTGGCACAAAGCGGACTGATGTTTCCCGTTCGCCCGGATTCGGTAAAACACGCATTCTGCCGAATTGTACCCCCGGCCGCGCTGTTACAGCCGGACACACTATATATTGCGGTTTCTCCAGATGTTGCCGATACCACATATAATGATGACGGGGAAGCCGGATGGCCAACACCAGGGCACAACACGCCGGTTTGCCCGCTGCACTATTGATGCCAGGTTTTCTGGGATTCTTATACAGAGAGTCTGGGCAGGTGCCAGACGAGCCGCCGCGAGGCGGTTTTTTTACGCCCTTCTGCGACCGTTCGGTAAAACGCCCATATTACCGAATACGTCTTGCTTAACTCCCTAAGCCCATGAAGAATATTTGCGGTCTTTCTGCAACCCTCGTTTCCGTTTCCCCCTATTAGGTCGTGATGTAACAATTGCACGCGTAAGGAAGGTCTGCTTTGAGCGAAAAGCGGACAAAGTAGCAGAGGGAAAGCATCAATGTTAATGTCCGGAAAGTTCATGTTAAAACTCTGTATGGCATTTGTCATCGACGATTAAAAAGGGCTGTTAATGGCTACAGTTGAGGTATTAAAATTAAAGTATCCAGGCGCAGATGCCTGGCAAATGGGTGACAGTCCGGAACTGGCTAGCAAGCTTGCTGACCTGATTAAAAAAGGGATCAAAACGGCCTCCTGCGGATCGCTTACGTCTTACCAGCAGGAAGAGCCTGCCCCTAAGATTGGGAGCTATAACATCATCCTTGATGGCCAGAACGTCCCAGCCTGCGTAACCAGACTGGTTTCAATGCGACTGGTGCGTTTTTGTGATGTTACCGAGGAGTTTGCCCGCAAAGAAGGTGAAGGCGATTTAAGCCTTGAGTACTGGCAGAAAGAGCATCAGAGATTTTTCACCTGTACGGGACATTTTTCTGACGATATGGAGCTGATCGCAGAAGAATTTGAGGTAATCGAGGTGCTGTAAGATAAAATAAACGTTCTGGCGTTTGAAACCCTGCCATTTATAACAACGTCCGCTTCTGGCACAAAGCGGACTGACGTCAGGCTAATGTCCGCTATGAGCGAAAAGCGGACATAGGCTTAATGTCAGAATGACATTTTCTAACTCGCGATTGTGAACTCTGTAAAAAAGCAAGAACAAAAACTCTGCTGGCGTAAATTCTAATTCGGGGAAATCCGGCCCTGCCGGAGTTTTACCGAATGGCGCAGCGGGAAAACCGGCGCGTTCTGCCCTGGTGTTGGCCTGCCGGTTCCCCCGCACCCACTATATGTAGTATCGGCAGCAGCTGAGAAAACCACAATATGTAGTTATCAGCGCCGCAGCGGCGCGGGGCAGGGTGCCATTCGGGAGAATTGGCGTTTTACCGAATGCGGCAAAAAAAGGCCCGGCACCCGGCCTATTTGTTACGGAACGATCTGACGAGGATGATAACCATCGCCGTAATGGTGATCGCCGCGCCCACGGCAGCGCCGCCGATCACCCAGGGTTCGTGTTCTTCAGACGTAAAAAAGGTGATGATAAACTTCGGCATGCTAATTCCCCGCTTGCAATCCCGCCCGGTGACGGCAGCGGCTACTTTATACCAGAGCCACGCAGGGGAAACTACTACGTCAAGTTATCTGTGCGCGGCGTGAGAGTTTTATCGTTCGGCAGAATCAGGGTTTTACCGCGCCCATGTGAGTAGCAAAAAAAAATTGCCTCGTGGTGGTATTGAAGCAAATTACAATTGCTAGTGTCCGCTTCTGGCACACAGCGGACTTACTGCAGGCTTAGGTCCGTTATGAGCGATCTACGGACATAGCTAATAGCGTTATATGTGAACTAACGAGGAGCAGGTCAGCCCAGCTTTTATACCGAAAAGCTTAATTAGAATTAATTAAGGAAAGTCAGGGTGCCATAACCCAGCTGGTCATAACCACCGCTGTTCGGGCCGTAATTACCACCACCACCTTCATTGCCTTCACTCATTATCGCCGCTTTTATCTCCGGCGCGCTAATATGCATCATCTGTACATAATGGCCGTAGAATAGCGCCCATACGGGCCTTTTTTCTCCGCGGGCTACGCTGGAAATGACTGACTGAGTGACATCACTGTTTTGGTAAATCGAATAAGGGACGCTGTTTCCTGAATTATATCTGGCTACATAGCGCGCCGCCCCGAGTAGGCGGTTGTTATAGGCACCGAACAGGTCATCGCCCTGGTTCCAGGCCAACTGACAAATGGTCCCTGCCAGACCAATGCCAAGCAGCGTATGCGCCTGATCTCGCCCGCTTTCCTGCCACTGTACAAGCCCGTCAGGATAAACTTTCCATGCTGCGTTTTTGAGCGCGCCGTTACCGTTTCCGCCGATATAGTAGTCACGAGCTTTTTTATAAAAATCTCTCCGGTCTGCATAAATACCAATAGCCATGAGTGAAGCGGTATTTGACAGGTCCCAGTTGGCCCAATAGTGATCCGTTTTTGCGCCATTATGATGTTCAAGAAAATCGATGTTCATGGGTGCAAATACCGTAATCAGCATATCTCTGACCGCCTTCTGCTGAGAGGCTGAGAAAGCGGATGACCCCCGAAGCGTTTCGGCTGCGACAGCAAGCTGGTAGCCGTAGAGTCCGGCCGCGAGAAATTTATCAGATGTTCCGTCAACGGCGCGTAGTTTATTCGCCCACTGAGTGAGTATGTATACAGCACGCTCTGCACGTGAGTTGTCGCCGCTCAGTCGCCAGTCCAGAGCTAAAGCATATGCGGCTGCTGCATCATTAAACAGGAATGAGTAATTTTCTTTTGGGTGACCTGTCGCAGCTCCCCGGTAAAGAGTAGCAACAGGATGAGGTGTGTAGTCAGGTGAGTCATGAGCATTAGTGCGTAATAAAGCAAAATCTGAAGACCAGGGCTGTTGCCCTTCTTTTACTTCCAGAGCTATTTTTCTGAAGTCATCAGCCGTGTTTAGTGCACCAGGATGGATAAATGAACCATTTTCAGAAAAACAAGATGGTGAAAATCCAAAAAATAACATGACTGCTATAGCCAATTTTTTATTTTTCATGATGTTAGCTCATTTATCGTGGTGTTTTATTAGAGTAACGGGACACAGCTGCAACCCAGAACACTATTGACCTGCTCGCCCGCATATTAGTTCATGCCGATGTTAGCAAAGTTCGCTTCTGGCACATAGCGGACAGCAGAGCCTGAGTCAGCAGAATCGAACCTGTCAGACCTGAAACTGACGGTATTGATAATTTCTGTGTCAGGCTGATCGTCTAATCTCCCTGATAACCACTGAGCAGCATTCAGGATTAAAATGTCTATAGGCTTGTCAGAAATTAACAGCTGTGAGGAAAACTGAGAAAGGGATTCAGGGCGTGATAAATCACAGATATACCCTTTTGCAATGCCGCTTTCAGCAGTGATGATGCTGCAGGTTTTTTGAATATCTTCAGCCCGCCGTGCGCAAAAATCCACCTCGACGCCCTCTCGTGCCAGCCACACGCACAGCGCCTGGCCAAATCCCCCGCCGCCACCGGTAATAACAGCTCTTTTACCTCTCAGCATCTTCATTCATCCTTTTCCTGATGACTATATGTGGATGTAGATATACATGAGGAAGTTAAGTGACATCTTTCAGTTAATGCCTTTTTACATGGGGAACAGAAATAAGCTGCACTGCAAACTGTTTAGCGTGTGCCAGGGGATTAGCAATGTCTGCTTATGGCATAAAGTGGACATGAATCATGTATAAAATTCGTTAAGAGAGAAGTTGATACCAACCATCTTTCCTACCTCTTATGAGGTAATTGCTAACATCAGTATTTTCTAATTACTCGGTAACAGGTTAGACCTTGTTGCGATTCAACCTAAATATTCTCTTTCTTACGCCTGCTATAAAGTTAATGAATAGTTAACCGATAATGATGATTAAGATGCTTTTAATCTGCATTATTTGTGTTCTTATAAAAATTAATTCAGCAGGATGTAAAAATGAGTAATATTCTTAACAATATTAATCTTACCGCTAAGTTTGCAATTCTGGGCTTGTTTTGCCTTGTTCTTTTTTCAGTTCCTACCGTGCTTTTTGTGTCAGAAGGTAATAAATATATTCAGGACAAGCAGAAAGAAGTAACAGGAGTGCCTGCTGAAAACAAAATCCTTGCCCTGTTGAATCTGATACAGCGCCATCGCGCTGAAACAGCCCTCGCTATTGCGCAAAAAAATCCTGCCACCTCATCGCGTCTAAGTGTTAGAGATGACATTGTTACTATCACCGATGCCATCAAGAAAGAGATGGCGCAGACAGAAGGCAGTGCGGGTTTAATCGAAAAAATCAATGGGGTGCGTGCACAGTGGGACGCGCTGCAGCAGGACATTGATGCTTTGAAACTGGATCAAACGACCAGCCTTGACGCACATGCGCAACTCATCCGCAAACTTCTTAACACAAACCGCGACGTGCTGGATTTTTACGGTTTGTCGCTTGATTCAGATATCAGTACGTACCGCCTGATTACCAGCAATTTCTCATCATTGCCTGAGCTTACCGAAAGTCTGGGTAAAATTCGTGCGTTCGGGACTTCACTGCTTGCCAGGAAAGAAGCTGTTAATGAGGCTGACTCTGTCCGTATGGAATCATTAATCAGCACGGGTGCCTATAATCTGGATATGTTTGCTCAGGACTCAGAGAAGCTTTTTTCGTCTGATACAGGGCTGAAGCAGAAATTCAGTGCCGATGCAGACGCGGCCGTACAGGAAGCCAAAAATGCCCTGAAAACTGCAGGGGCGTTATTTATTAGCCGCAGTATGACGAATCAGAATCCTCAGGACTATGCCGCAATTTTTACCAGCGCGATTAACAGATTCAGCACCTACGCGATTGCGGGCGGTAATGAACTGAATGACATGCTGAACCAGCAGATTACGGACCACCGGAATGCACAGTATGGTTTGCTGAGCGTTCTTCTCTTTATGGTCCTGCTTTCTGTCTTTTTCGCATTGATCATTATCCGTTCTGTTACACGACCTATCGGTGCCGCGTCAAAGCTTGCGCTTGAAGTAGCAGAAGGCGATCTGACAGCATCTTTTTCCGTGACAGGACGCAATGAAACAGCCGGTCTGCTTAAGGCATTACTGCAGATGAGTCAGCGCCTGACGGTGACGGTAGAAAACATTAAATCTAATGCCGTCACCATTGCCACCTCATCTGAGGAGATTGCCCGCGGTAACGGCGATCTTTCTGCGAGGACGGAAGAACAGGCTGCATCACTGGCTGAAACAGCCGCCAGTATGGAACAGCTCTCTTCGATCATCGGCAACAATGCTGAAAACACCCGCCATGCTGCAGAAATGGCCAGCTCGGCTACCAGCGCGGCATTGCGTGGCGGTCAGGCAATGGAATCAGTGCTGGGTTCCATGGAGAAAATCAGCAGCAGTGCAGGGCAGATTAAGGAAATCATTTCTGTCATTGATGGGATTGCGTTTCAGACGAATATTCTCGCGTTAAACGCGGCTGTTGAAGCTGCCCGGGCCGGCGAGCACGGTAAAGGCTTTGCCGTTGTTGCGGCGGAAGTCAGGTCGCTGGCACAGCGCTCGGCTGGCGCGGCGAAAGAAATTAAAGGACTGATCGAAAAGTCTGTGGAGAATGCTGAGCAGGGCATTTCGATGGCCCGGGATGCAGGTGAAAAAGTGAAGGAGAGTATGGATGCGATTGAACAGACAGCACAGCTGGTGAGAGAAATTTCATCTTCTTCAGAAGAGCAAAGTGCAGGCGTATCGCAGATAAATATTGCCGTTACTCAAATGGATCAGGTCACACAGCAGAATGCCGTGCTCGTTGAAGAGTCAGCATCGTCTGCTGATGAACTTGCAAGTCGAGCCGCTAATCTGAGGGACGCTGTTAGCGTGTTCCGCACAAACGCTGGTTAAAATTTCCGTTAAGTGCTTCTTTTATATGTCTGTAAACGGCGTGCTGTCGGCGCATTTCTGAGGTCTGTCATCTCAGTAACAGTATCTCATAAGCCATCCTACGGGATGGCTTAATTCCTTCCTTACGTAACTTTGGCACAAAGCGGACATACGTGCTGCAAGGTCCGCTTTGAGCGAAAAGCGGACGTCAAATGTACGATGACAGTGTAGTTTTGCCAAAATAGACATAACATACCTATCGCACATGCAGGCGACAGGCAAAAAACCGCCATCTGAGTGGGTCAGCTGCGGAAGCAGCCGGGGAGAAAAGGTTATGCATCCCGGAAAATCCGGCGTTCAGCGAACGCTGTCACCTGTAAGCCTTGCTAAAAAAAAGCGAACGGCACAAACCATGTGCTGCCGATCACGTAACGCCGAGAGAAGAATAAAAAAACCGCCGTGCAGGCGGTTCAAAGAGGTATTCAGTGGCTTTTGCTCTTATCGTGGCCGGTCGGAGCAGCCGCCGTTTGAGCTTAATGATAAAAGGCATCGGCAAGATAGCAAGCGTATCTCGGGCCGCGTTCCGGACGGATCCCACGGTATCTGCAGGATAAATAACCCGCTTTAGGCAAAAAAAAACCGCAGGGGGCCGAAGACGTGCAGTGGCTGAAAACTCCTGAATCCCTGGCCTGGTGTTGGCTTGCCGCTTATCTTGAATCTACTATGTGTAGTATCGATAGTAGCTTAGAAAACTACAACATATTGTATCTGCGACAGCTCGTTGCGGTCCGACATTCAGAGTTATAGGGGTTTTACCAACCAGCGGAAGATTAAGAGTACTAATGAGGGGGCCATTATTCTGAATCAATCGTAACCAATTTTATATCACCTATAATTTTCAGGAGTGTACAGCATAAAATCAACCTTTCCTGACTTATATTCATCAGGCTGCTCACCCATTTCAAGATAATGTAGCGCCAGTGTTATTGCCAGCTGAGCATGCCTCAACGTATTTTGATCTATGGTCAATGTCAGCACTCGTTGTTCGAGTAATTGCCGTGTTGTATTGTAAAGTTCATGAGTGACGTAAACTACTTTACCTCTAAGATTATAATCATTCAAAATCTCACTAACCTGAGTGTTACCCATGCCTGTATTATAAATTCCGACAATATCTTTATCAGATGCAAGGGTTCGGTTTAATAAAAGACTGATAAGCTCCCGTTCATCCTGACTGTAAATAGGTTCGCGCACATTGATTTTAGGATAAAATTTCTGCATTACTGAAATAAAGCCATCGACACGCTGACGATGGACTGCGTATTGCGTACGGCCGCTAATTATCACCACGTCCCCATGTGATGGTAGCATACCACCAAGTACAAAGCCTGATGTACGGCCTGCGCTATATTGATCAATTCCTACGTGGCACAATCTATCAGATCCTGGTAAATCTGCCACAAGGGTTATTACCGGGACACCGCGAGATTTACACAGGGTCAGCATTTCATAAATAAGTGGGCTCTCATGTGCAAATATAATCAAAGCGTCCATTTTTTTACTGCTGGCTTCAATGTGTTTTGCCATTTTTTCCGGAGAAGCTTCAGAGAATAAAGTTTTATGAAGTGTTATTCTGCGATAGCCTAAGTTATCAGCCAGCATGGAAAAATCTTTAGCAAGCTGTTCGAAAAAAAAAGATTTATTACTGCTCAACAGGACCTCAAGCTGCCAGGAGGGTCTATGCTTTTCCGGCAGAATACGCTTAAGTCCCGCATCACGGGCGGCCTTGAGTATTAGATTCTCCATGGCCGGCGATACTCCACCCCGATCATTAAGCACCCGATCAACTGTTGCAACACCTACACCTATTTTCTTTGCAAACTCAGTAATAGTTAATTTTTTCATATTTTATCGTATTTACTTTAACAGGTTTCGTCACTATCAAACTATAGTAAGTAATCTATAACACTGCCAGCGTTACAATCTTAACTTCAATTTATATTCTTTTCACATAAAAGACAAATAAATTTCACTTAAAATTAAGAGTAACACTCCAACAAAACTCTACTTTAAGAAATACATAAAACTTACTCGCATAAAAATTAACTTGAACTTATAGAACTTTTTCAAAAGCAACGCTGCGAGACATCGCATTCCTTACGAACAAATCAGCCGACTCTAAGTTTGACCAAAATGGCATTTAATTTTTAACAGAATCATATCATTAAACAATGAGTAGAATTATTTGCCACAATAAATAATGGCAATATTTAAAGTATTATTTACTCTGGATTTTTGATGCGATTTAAATATAGACCCTTTTTTCATGCAACAAATAGATGCATATGAAAAACATTAATATTCAGCCTTACCATGTCAATCAGCTTTTATATTAGATTATACTTAATTATAGTTTGATAGGATAAAATTTTACTCTCTACGAAAGTTTTCAGCCGGCGTAAGGAACTAACAGCATGAGTGAGTTAAATTGAAGATGTTAACAGCAATAGATGCTAACCATAATGTTCACTGCCTGAGTCAGCAGAGCCCGTCAGGAACCCGGACTCAGCAAAGTTATTAAAAGCTTAGTTATTTTTATAGCTCTGAGCCCGTGTTAAACAGGGGATTCACCTAATATCCAGTTAGGCCCGGTATCAGGAAAGCCTGCCGGATAGCGGCTCGCGGCATTATATGACTGAATCCATCCGGGATAACGTGTACCCGGATGACTGACCTTGTCCAGCATTTCTTTTTCCTCCTCGCTGAGATTAACAGACAGCGCGCTAAGGTTATCTCTGAGCTGATGCACATTGCGCACACCCGCTATGACGCTCGTCACCTGCTTAGAAGACAGCAGCCAGGCTATTGCGATGCTGGCAGGAGTAGTGCGGTGTTTTTCAGAAATTGTTTTGAGAACATCCACGATGTCCCATGCCAGGCTTTTATCAACGGGTGGAAATTCAATTTTTGCGCGTCTTGCAGAGGCCTCATGACTACCACTGCGGTCAAATTTGCCTGAAAGCAGGCCTCCTGCAAGAGGGCTCCAGCATAACAGTCCGGTTTGGCTATCCTTAATTGCCGGAAGGAGTTCATGTTCAATGTCGCGGCAGGCCAGTGAATAAAAAGACTGTACGCTGGCAAATTTCTCCAGCTTATGTTCACCTGAAATACCCAAAGCTTTGGCAATCTGCCAGCCGGCATAATTCGAACAGCCTATATAGCGAACCTTGCCCTGACGCACCATGTCGTCCAGTGTCCGCAGAACCTCTTCAATCGGTGTTACGGTATCAAAATTGTGGACCTGATAAAGGTCAATGTGATCGGTCTTAAGCCTTTTAAGGCTGGCTTCCAGCGCCTGCATAAGGTGATAGCGCGACTGCCCTGCATCGTTTGCGCCCGCATTCATTCTGCTGTGCGCTTTTGTTGCAAGAAAAACCTGACTGCGTCGCTGTGCCAGCACTTCGCCCAGCACGCTTTCAGAGCCCCCCATACCGTAGATATCCGCGGTATCAATAAAATTGATGCCGGCGTCCAGCGCCTCACCAACGATAATGTCCGCCTCTTTGCCCGTCAGGCGGCCGATGGCATTACCGGCGGCATTATCCGCCCCGCCAAATGTCATCGTCCCGAGACAAATGCGTGAAACATAAATCCCAGTTTTACCCAGTTCTGCATATTTCATTTTGTTTTCTCCGTTAAGCTTCAAATGATAATGACGCAGACAAACGCTTTCTTTTATTATAGAAATCCCTTTTTTATTATTCATTCGTCCAGGAAGTTATGGATCCGTTGTCTGATATTCTTTCACTTCTGAAGGCAGAGGCCATCCTTACGGCCCGTATGGAAGCACGTGGCCCCTGGGCAATGCGGTTTCCCTCTTATAAACACATTAAGTTCGGCACTGTGCTTGAGGGGAAATTCTGGCTTTGGATGGACGGAATGCAGCCTCTGCTGCTTGAAAAAGGGGACTTCTATCTTCTGACTTCGGGTGACGCTTACTGCTGTGGCTCAAGTCCGGCATTGATGGTAAGTGACGGACGGCAGATATTCTCTTCTCACCGTGAAGCGGATGGTGTGGTCCGCTACGGACAGGGAGAACTTATCAGTGAGGGGATTGGGGGGAGATTCGTATTTGAGGAGGCTTCCAGCCCGCTGCTTTTAAAACATCTGCCTCAGGTGCTGGTTTCACGACGAGAGGAAAGTTCTTCTCCTGCACTCACCGCCCTTATCACTTTGCTTTCGCATGAAACATCAGCGCTTCGTCCCGGACACGACATTGTGGCCAGTAGCATGGCAATACTTGTTCTGGTGCAGATGCTGAGGGAATACTTAGAGATTAATCAGAAAGGGACATCCTGGCTGAATGCCCTCGGTGACAGGAAAATAGGACCCGCACTGACACTGATACATTCTTCTCCATCTGCAGACTGGACGCTGGCAAGTCTGTCTGCAAAATCTGCTATGTCCCGCAGTGCGTTCGCCAGTAGGTTTCATCAGCTTACCGGTTCAACGCCCGGGAATTATCTGACGGCATGGCGAATGGAGCTGGCATGCGCTGAACTCAGAAAGCATCACTTAAGTATTACTGAGATAGCCAGATTAACCGGATATAAATCTGTTCCCTCTTTTTCTCTGGCCTTCAAACGTCATACCGGAAGAACGCCAGGAGGCTATCGTAATCTGCATAAGAACTGTTAACAGGCCACTCCGATAATTGTCTTTTTAATGCATATGCATAATTATCAAAAATTTATCGCAGTATTCAAATATACAATGTCCGCTTCTGGCACAAAGCGGACATTCATAGCCCCTTATCCCAGTCTCCCCATTCTCACCATCGCCCGATACCATGCCCCGCGCTGAATTGACCATCTCAACCCTAACGCAATCGCATTAATCTTCTGGTCAATCATCGCCTGCTGAAAGCGGCCAATCTCCGTACCGGACATTGCCTGCGCCCACGCGGGCATCAGTCCGAATCCTGACTTCAGCATGATTTTCATCACCGGTTTCGCCTGCCAGCTGGGTGCAGGGGCATTCATCAGCAATCGCGTCACTTCAGCGGTACGCTCGTCAAAGCGCAGCTCTGAACGCATCTGTTGCAGGTAATCCGCCACATCGACAACGCTTTTCGGCACCTTCTCTGCACCCAGCGCTTCGGCAATGAGCGCCGCTTCCTGATAGTACTGATCCTGCCCGGCGCGGGTAAGCTGAGGATTTTTGTAGCGCAGATGGGCGGCCAGAAAACGGCTGGTCTCCGCCACATGCACCCAGGTCAGCAGATGCGGATCGCTGGCGGCATAGGGTTTGCCCGCGCTGTCGACGCCGCTGACTTTCAGATGAATGCGTTTAACCCTGTCGATCAGCGTCTGCGCATCCTGCGAATTACCGTAGGTAGTGACAGCGATAAACTGGCTGGTGCGGCGCAGACGGCCCATCATATCTTCGCGGAAATTGGAGTGATCCCAGACGCCCGCCAGTGCCGCCGGATGCAGCATCTGCAACAGCAGCGCGCTGATCCCGCCGCACATCATGGAGGTGAAGTCACCGTGGACGCGCCAGATCACGCTGTCCGGGCCAAACAGGCCGGGATCGCCAGGTGGTTGAGAGAGGTCAAATTCATTCATCGACAGGCCGTTAAGGCGGAATACCTGCTGCTGAATGCGATCACGCAGATTAATCATAGCGGCTCTGATAGTGGATATGACGCGGCGCGCGGTAGCAGGACGCTAACGACGCGCCGCATCACCTTCCCCTGACGTCAGGGAAAAGGCTGACGGTTATAAATAGTTGAACTGCCCATCCTCGGTACGAACGGAATCGAGTCCAATCATCACGTTGAATTTGCCGGGCTCTGCAACGTGCTGCATCTGCTGGTTCCAGAACTTCAGCGCATCCACATCAATTTTGAAGGTCACAGTTTGTGACTCGCCTGCTTTCAGCATGATGCGCTTAAAGCCACGCAGCTCCTGCACCGGACGGCTGATGGAAGCGACCGGGTCGTTGAGGTACATCTGCACCACCGTCGCGCCATCGCGTTTACCACTGTTGGTCACGGTCACGCTGGCTTCGATGCTGCCGTTACGCGGCATGGTCGGGGAAGACATTTTTACCGGCGACACGGTGAAGCTGGTGTAGCTCAGGCCGTAACCAAACGGATAGAGCGGGCCGTTAACCGCATCATAGTAGTGCGAGGTGTACTTGTTCGGCTTCGCAAAGTTGTAAGGACGACCGGTTGGCAGATGGTTGTAGTAGATCGGAATCTGACCCACTGAACGCGGGAAGGAAACCGGCAGTTTGCCCGACGGGTTGTAGTCACCGAACAGCACATCGGCGATGGCGTTACCACCTTCGGTGCCGCTGAACCAGGTTTCCAGCACCGCATCAGCCATGCGATCTTCATTTACTATCGACAGCGGGCGCCCGTTCATCAGGACAATCACCAGCGGCTTACCGGTGGCTTTCAGTGCCGCGAGCAGCTTCTGCTGGCTCGGTGGGATCACCAGGTCGCTGCGGCTGGAGGCTTCGTGCGCCATCCCCTGCGCTTCGCCCACGGCGGCAACCACCACATCGGCCTGCTTCGCTTTGGCAACCGCGTCATCGATCATCTGCTGCGGTGAACGCGTATCCACGGAAACCGCCTGCTCATAGAGGTTCAGGAAGTCCTGAATCCCTTTGTTGTCGCTGACGTTAGCGCCCTTCTCATAAAGCAGCGTCGCTTTGCCTTCGGTGGCAGTGCGCATGCCCTGCAACAGCGAAACGGATTGCTTCGCCACGCCTGCGGCGGACCAGCTGCCCATGATGTCGCGCTGACTGTCTGCCAGCGGACCAATCAGCGCAATGGTGCCCGATTTTTTCAGCGGCAGCGTTTCCAAACGGTTTTTCAGAAGTACGATGCTTTTACGCGCCACATCGCGCGCTTCAGCGCGATGCAGACGGCTTTCCGCATTGGTGTCCTGCGGGTCGCTCTCTTTCGGACCTAAATGGCTGTAGGGATCGTTAAACAGGCCCATGTCATATTTGACGTTAAGCACATGGCGCGCCGCGTCATCAATTTCAGCCATCGTGACCTCACCGCTCTTCACCAGATCCGGCAGATACTTACTGTAATATTCGTCGCTCATGCTCATATCCACGCCCGACTTCAGGGCGATGCGTACCGCTTCCTGCGGATCGCTGGCGACGCCATGCTTGATCAGCTCTTTGATTGCGCCGTGGTCGCTGATGGTGATGCCTTTGAATTTCCACTTATCGCGCAGCAGATCTTTCAGCAGCCAGCTGTCCGCCGTAGCGGGGACGCCATTAATCGAGTTCAGCGCCACCATCACGCCGCCGCTGCCTGCATCCAGTGAGGCCTTATACGGTGGCAGATAGTCCTGGAACATGCGCTGCGGGCTCATGTCTACGGTGTTGTAATCGCGTCCACCCTCAACGGCGCCATAGAGCGCAAAGTGTTTCACGCTGGTCATCACGCTATAGCGATCGGCGGCACTTTTGCCCTGCATCGCCTGCACCATGCTGCGACCCATTTCGCTGGTGAGATACGTATCCTCACCGAAGCCTTCGGAACCACGACCCCAGCGTGGTTCACGGCTGACATCGACCATCGGTGCCCATGTCATATTCAGACCGTCGTCGGCCGCTTCATAGGCGGATACGCGCCCTACTTCTTTAACGGCATCCAGATCCCAGCTTGATGCCAGGGCCAGAGGAATCGGGAAAATAGTGCGCTGACCGTGAATCACGTCGAAGGCGAAAAACAGGGGGATCTTGAGGCGGCTAAGCTGCATCGCCTGATCCTGCATCGCGCGGATATCCTGACGCGTGACAGTGTTAAAAATCGCGCCAACCTGACTCTTCTGAATCATGTCGCGAATGGCTTCTTTCGGATTATCAGGTCCGACGCTGATTAAACGCAGCTGGCCAATCTTCTCGTCCAGCGTCATTTTTTTAAGCAGCTGGTTAACGAAGGCATCTCGCGCCTGTTCGGTCATCGGGTGGTTACCAGGCACTGTCTCAGCCAGTGCGGGTTGCATCGCAAGGGAGACAGCGAGACTAACAGAGTAAATCCATTTCATCAGGTTGGGTTCTCTTAAGTAACTGCGCAATATCGAATAAACAGGCGGCAGTGTGCCACAAGATGAGAATAGCAGGTAGCGGCCAGAGTCACACTGCGTTGAGGTCAGTTGACGTGCTACAGTTAGGACGCACTGATAAGACAAGGGAATTGCTCATGATACAAACCTCTGCCCTGCTTTCTGACCTGCGCCGCCTGGTCGGCCCTGCCCATCTGCTGACAGAACCTGAACAGACTGCCCGCTATCGCAAAGGCTTTCGCTCCGGCGAAGGTGAGGCGCTGGCCGTGGCGTTTCCCGGTACGCTGCTGGAACTCTGGCGGGTACTGCAAACGCTGGTGAAAGCGGATGTCATCATCCTGATGCAGGCGGCGAATACCGGCCTGACCGAAGGTTCAACGCCGCATGGCGACGATTACGACCGTCCGCTGGTGATTGTCAGTACCCTGCGGCTGGATAAGCTTCAGCTGATCGACAACGGCCAGCAGGTGCTGGCATTCCCCGGCAGCACACTCTATCAGCTGGAAAAAGCACTGAAGCCGCTGGGGCGTGAACCCCACTCGGTGATCGGCTCCTCATGCATTGGGGCTTCGGTGCTGGGTGGCATCTGTAATAACTCCGGCGGATCGCTGATTAAGCGCGGTCCGGCCTACAGTGAGATGGCCCTGTATGCGCAGATTGATGCACAGGGAAGACTGAAGCTGGTGAACCATCTGGGTATCGATCTGGGGACCTCACCGGAAGAGATTCTGGGACGGCTGGATGACGACCGCTGGCAACCCAAAGATGTGCAGCACGATGGCCGTCACGCCTCCGATCATGAATATGCCGATCGCGTCCGTGAAGTCGATGCGGATACGCCCGCCCGTTATAACGCCGATGCGCGTCGCCTGTTTGAAGCGTCCGGCTGTGCCGGGAAACTGGCGGTCTTCGCCGTGCGACTGGATACTTTCGCCAGCGAACCGCAGCAGCAGGTATTTTACATCGGCACCAATGAACCCGGTGTGCTTAACGATATCCGCCGTCACATCCTGGCGCATTTCACCCATCTGCCGGTGGCGGGCGAATATATGCACCGCGACATTTATGACATTGCGGAAGTCTACGGCAAAGATACCTTCCTGATGATCGACAAGCTGGGCACCGATAAGATGCCGCTGTTTTTCACGCTGAAGGGTCGGATTGATGCCTGGCTGAGCAAGCTCTCCTTCGTTAAACCGCACTTCAGCGACCGGCTGTTGCAGCGCCTGAGCAAACTGTTCCCGGCGCATCTGCCCAAACGCATGAAGCAGTATCGTGACAAGTATGAACATCATCTGATGCTGAAGATGTCGGGCGATGGCGTGGCAGAGGCGCGTAACTATCTGCGCGACTACTTTCGTGAAGGCGGTGGTGAGTTCTTTGAGTGTGAAGGTAAAGAAGGTGCGCACGCGTTTCTGCATCGCTTTGCGGCAGCGGGTGCGGCCGTGCGCTACCACGCAGTCCATGCAGATGAGGTCGAGGATATTCTGGCGCTGGACATCGCGCTGCGTCGCAACGATGCGGACTGGTTTGAAACCCTGCCCGATGCGATTCGCGCATCATTAAGCCACCGCCTCTACTATGGTCACTTCTTCTGTCACGTCTTCCATCAGGATTACATCGTCAGAAAAGGGGTGGATGTGCACGCGCTGAAAACGCAGATGCTGGAGATCCTGCAGGCGCGCGGCGCAGAATATCCCGCTGAACATAACGTCGGTCATCTCTATCAGGCCAAACCGCAACTGGCGGCGTTCTATCGCCAGCTCGATCCGACCAATAGCTTTAATCCTGGCATTGGCAAAACCAGCAAGCAAAAAGGCTGGGCGGTGAAGCAGGTTTAAGCGCGTTATGGGTCAGCTTGTCTGAGCAGGCTGACCGTCATACGACGCAGCCATCCACTCACTTCCTGGAATTGCCTGCCGTATTATCTCTGCTGATGACTAACATCTTCATCAAAAAATTAATTCTCCTTCCCAGATTGCACCTGCTTTATTTACTGTCATCGGTTTCTGCGCAACACCTCACAAAATACCCCGCCACCAATTGATAATTCGCGTCGCGAAAAATAGATTGTCGCCACTAAAACTAAAAGCTGTTTAATGACCTTTATTTTATTCAGGGAGGAAGAGTCATGCGGAAAAATAATTACGCTTTAGCGTTAATGGAAATAGCCACTGTGATAATAGCCCTGTCAGCAATAATTTCATCTCCCGCTTATGCGGCCGGATTTATTGATGACGCATCGCTAAAAGGTAATGTTTTTTACTGGCAGCGGCAGCGGGATCGCAGAGACACCGATCCCGCCAGTGACTCTCAGGGAAAGTATCGGGCTAATTTACATCACGCCTCGCTCAACAGTAATCTCGACTTCCAGTCAGGTTACGCCGGGGAGTGGATGGGTCTGGACTTGGCCGTTTTTGGCGCTGCTGAACTCGCCAACAGCGGCCCCGCCGCTCCTAATGAAATTGGCTTCAGTAAGGCACGTACCCGCTGGGATGAAAAGTGGAATGGCGACAGCGGCGGCGCTTCGGTTTATAAAGCCGCGCTTAAATTAAAATATAACGAATACTGGTTACGCGCCGGTTATATTCAGCCCACCGGCCAGACGATCCTTGCGCCGCACTGGAGTTTCTTACCCGGCACCTATCGCGGCGTCGAAGTGGGTGCGCTATATGATTTCCAGGAAGCCGGAGCATTATCATTCTCGTGGATGTGGAGTGATAAATATAAGGCGCCCTGGTATCGTGATTTATATGATTTCCGACAGGCTGATGGCAAAACGCATATCAGCTATCTGCACTCATTCGGCATGAAATATGACTTCAAGAATAATCTGGTCCTTGAAGGGGCATTCGGTCAGGCGGCGGATTATATGGATCAATATTTTGCCAAAGCCTCCTGGTCGGCCACGCCTTATGGCAATGCACTCTCCACCAGCTATCAGTTTTACGGCGCACATGACAACGTGCAGGGCGGTGCCGCTAATCCCCGCGATGTCTATGATGGCCTCGCCTGGCTTCAGGCAATCACGATCGGTTACAACGTCGGCCCGGTGGATCTGCGCCTCGAAGGCAGCTGGGTCAAAGCAGAGGGCAATCAGGGCTTCTTCCTGCAGCGCATGACGCCGGGCTATGCCAGCTCCAATGGCCGACTGGATATCTGGTGGGATGCCCGTTCCGACTGGAACGCCAATGGCGAAAAAGCGGTCTTTGCTGGTGCGATGCTCGACTTAACGCCGTGGCAACTGGCGGGCTGGAAAGTGGGCGCATCATACGTCTGGGGCTGGGATGCCAGACCCGCCACCCTGCCCACCGTTGACCAGAGCCAGCGGCTGAAAGAGTCCGCCTGGAACCTTGATCTGATCTATCAAATCCAGCAGGGCCGCGCCAAAGATACCCTGTTTAAACTGCATTACACCCGCTACGACAACCACAGCAATCTGCCCAGTTACAGCGGCGGTTACGGCAACATTTTTCAGGACGAAAAGGACATCAAATTTATGGTTATCGTGCCGTTTACCCTGTTCTGACGCCCTGCAGACTCCCGGATATCTCTTCAGCAGCAAGGATGAATCAATATGTTTAAGTTAAGCCTTATCGCGCTCACTCTGCTGGGCGCTGCAGCCTCAGGCCACGCCAGCTCGTCAGCGCAGCAGGTGGTGAACCAAATCAGCCAGTCTGGCATCACTTATCAGGTGAATGACAACCAGGCCGCTCTGAATGGTACCGACTGCGCCGCGCTGGGTGCCGACTATGCCGCCTGCAATCGCGCGACCATTACCCTGACCAATAACGGCCCGGCACTGACCGACAAACACTGGGCCATCTACATGAGCAACGTTCACCAGACGCTGCGGGTCGAAAACGATCAGTTTAAAATGACCCACCTGGTTGGCGACTTAACCCGACTGGAGCCGACGGACAAGTTTACCGGCATTGGTGCAGGTGAGTCGGTGCAGATTCCCATCGTTAATGAATACTGGCAGCTGTTTGTCACTGATGTGATGCCGCGCTGGTATGTCACGTCCGGGCAGGCAACGCCCAAAATTATTGCCAGCACCGACCATGAAGACCCCAGCCAGTTTATGTTGCCGCTGGGTGATCACTGGCGACGCAGTGCCGATGACCACAATGTCCTGATGCAGCCCGTCAGCCGGTTTGATAAAAACAGCGATGTTGCTGCCCTGCCCGTCTCTGCGCTGCGCGGTCAAATCACACCCACGCCGCTTGAGATGAAGCTCCGCCCGCAGGATGCCGATCTCAGCCGCGGCGTCAGGCTGATGCTTACCGGGCTGACACCTGAAACCGGTGAAGCGGTAAAACAGCGCCTGACCCTGCTCGGCCTGAAAGAAGCGCCAGATGGATTCGCCATCACGACACAGATCAAGCCGGACCACTTCAGCGGCATAACGGCGAAATCGGGCGCATACAATCTGGATATCACGCCCCGCCGCGCCATTGTGGTGGCCTACGATGCTGCCGGGGCTTTCTACGGTCTGATGTCGATTCTCTCACTGGTACCTGGCGAAGGTGCGGCGCGTATCGCCGCGCTGGAAGCCCATGATGCGCCGCGCTTTGCTTATCGCGGCGCGTTTCTTGATGTTGCCCGTAACTTTCACAGTAAGCAGGCGGTGATGCGGCTGCTTGATCAGATGGCGGCGTGGAAGATGAACCGCTTTCACTTTCACCTGAGTGACGATGAGGGCTGGCGGATTGAAATTCCTGGCTTATCGGAACTGACTGACGTGGGCGCTAAACGCTGTCATGACCTGACCGAACAGCGTTGTCTGCTGCCGCAGCTCGGTTCCGGTCCGTTCAGCGATAACAACGGTAGCGGCTACTTCAGTCGTGCTGACTACATCGACATTGTGAAATATGCGCAGGCGCGCCACATTCAGGTGATCCCGGAAATTGATATGCCCGCCCACGCCCGTGCGGCGGTCATCTCAATGGAAGCGCGCTATCAGCGGCTGATGAAAGCGGGAGACGCTGAACAGGCCAGCGCGTACCGCCTGATCGATCCCACCGACGACTCCAATACCACCTCGGTGCAGCTTTACGACCGCACCAGCTATCTCAATCCCTGCATTGCGGGTTCTCAGCGCTTTGTCGACAAGGTGATCGGTGAGGTTCAGGCGATGCATCAGGAAGCGGGACAGCCATTAAGCACCTGGCATTTCGGCGGGGATGAAGCGAAGAATATCCGCCTGGGTGCAGGCTACTCTGACAAAAATAACCCTAAACCAGGTACCGGCCTGCGCGACTGGCGTAACGAAGATCTGCCGTGGGCGAAATCGCAGGCGTGCCAGGCGCTGGTGAAGAGCGGCAAAGTGGAAGATCTGGCGCACCTGCCGAGCTATTTCGCCCTGTCCGTCAGTGAAATTGTTAACCGCCACGGCATTGGCAAAATGCAGGCGTGGCAGGATGGTTTAAAAGATGCCAGAAATGCCGCAGCCTTCGCTACCCCGCGCGTTGCGGTCAACTTCTGGGATACCCTCTACTGGGGCGGTTTTGACAGTGCCCCCGACTGGTCACAGAAAGGATACGATGTCGTGATCTCCAGTCCTGACTACCTCTATCTGGACTTCCCGTATGAGGTGAACCCGCTGGAGCGCGGCTACTACTGGGGCACACGTTTCAACGACGAGCGTAAAATCTTTGGCTTTGCACCGGACAACCTGCCGCAGAATGCGGAGACCTCGGTGGATCGCGACGGCAATTTTTTCAGCGCCAAATCAGAGAAGCCGTGGAGTGGTGCTTATGGCATGTCGGCCCAGCTGTGGAGTGAAACCGTGCGTACTGACGCCCAGATGGAGCACATGATCTATCCGCGCCTGTTTGCGGTCGCGGAACGAAGCTGGCACCGCGCCAGCTGGGAGCGGGATTACCAGCCAGGTCAGGAATACACGGGAGGCAAAACCCATCTCGTCGATCAGCAGGCACGCCTGCATGACTGGCAGCGATTTGCCAACCTGCTGGGACAACGGGAACTGGCGAAGCTGGATAAAGCGGGTATCGATTATCGCCTGCCGGTGCCGGGAGCAAAAATCGTAGATGGCATCCTGTCGATGAATGTCGCCTTGCCCGGCGTGATGCTGGAGTACAGCCTGGACAAAGGGGCTAACTGGCAGCGCTACGATGCTAACAGACCGCCGCAGATCAGCGGTGCCGTGACAATCCGCTCCGTCAGCCGTGACGGCCAGCGCACCAGTCGCGTGGAAACGTTGTAGTAAGCGGGATTAAGCATGAGCTGAGAAGCCAGCGTTGTGAATATAAAAAAGGCCGACAGATGTCGGCCCTTTCACACCTAAACCAGCTTCTCTTCCGGTACCGGCGCCACACCCGCCATCTGCTGACGGCGCTCAATAATCATGGTTTGCGGTGTCGAGAGCAGGATGCCCTCTTTACGCAGACGCGTCAGAATATCAAACAGCAGGTCGCTCTTCGCGCCTGAGATCTGGCGCTGACCCGCCACGTTACCCGTGACGCTCAGCACAATCCCCTGCTGGGTCAGATCTTTAAACGAAACAGACGGCTCCGGCGTCTCCAGAATGCGCTCATTCTCGTTGTAAACCTCCAGCAGAATATCGCGCACCTTCACCGGATCGATATCGAGGGGGAAAGTCAGCGTAATCGTCACCACCCCCTGCGCATTGCCCATGGTCGCATTGCGCACGTTCTGCGAGATAAACTGTGAGTTAGGCACAATCACCGTGGACTTGTCGCCCAGCTGAATCTCGGTGGCACGCACGTTAATGCGGCGGATGTCCCCTTCGATGCCGCTGATGCTCACCAGATCGCCGACTTTAACCGGACGCTCGGTTAACAGAATCAGCCCCGAGATAAAGTTCTTCACGATCTCCTGTAAGCCAAAACCGATACCAACCGACAGCGCACTGACGATCCACGCCAGCTTGTTCCACTGCAGACCCATGATCGACAGGGTAAGCAGGATAATCAGCACGTAACCGATGTTGCTGAACAGCGTCACCAGCGACACCCGCATTCCCACATCCATGGTGGTTTTTGGCAGGAAATCGGTGTCGAGCCAGCGACGCACCGAGCGCAGCACATAGATTCCGACAATCAGGCAGATTATCGCATTCACCATGTGCGCCGGTACGATGTTCAGGGATTCGAGTCCTTTACCGCCCCAGAACTCGATCACTTTTTGCAGCAGCTCAATCGGCGTTGAGGAGGCAAAGGTGCCGTTGACCAGCGCCAGCGCGACAATCAGCACCAGGAACGTTTTACCAATGGCCGCCAGCAGCGTGGCCGTCTGCTGCAGGTGACGCTCATTAATGTTAAGCGAACTCTGGATGCGACGACCGGTAGCGTTACTGGTTGAGAAGAGACTCTCACAGCCATCTTTCAGCAGATGACTGAGGAAGTAGAACGAGCCAAACAGCAGGCCGCACCAGATCACTTCATAACTCAGGAAGCGCGCCAGCGTGACGTAACCGATGAGCAGCGACACCAGAATGGCGATCCCGGTCAGCGTCAGGCCCATCTGGATCAGTCCGACCAGCGTAGAACGTGCCTCCGGTGGTGTACCCGCCTGAGTCATACGGCGACGAACGCGGTTGGTACGCATGCTGATCGCCAGCGCGGTGCTGCCGATCAGCAGGGCCGTCAGCCCGTTGGCAAAAATGGTGGTATTCAGGCTGGTGCCGACGCTGTAGTTAAACGCCTCGACCGTCTGGAAGATAAAGACCAGCACGGCGGTAATCGGTGGAAACGGTTTTAACGCCATCGCCACTTCATTGGAGATGGTCGGTAAACGCCAGCTGGGGCGACGGGTAGAGAGGAAAGCGCGTCCCAGTCCGGCAATCAGGCCACAAAAGACACTGAGCCGAACCAGTTGATCCACAAAGTCCTGAACGTTTTCAGAAACCTCATCACGGCGGGTAAAGGCCAGGGCGATGAAGTTAAAGGTGAGGACGACAGCCACCAGGGTGGTCAGGGCTATCGCTGCCGCCAGGAAACTGCGGCGCAGCTTACCTTCCGGCAGTTTGTGAATGCTGATCCAGGCCAGAAACTCTTCGCTGTAACGACGGCCAGCCGTCATCACCAGCAGCGCCGCCAGCAGCCAGAAGACACTGCCGACTCGCCAGCCCGGCTCCCAGGAAAGCGCTGCGGTGTCCTGCAACTCCTGCAGGAACTCACCAATTTTCTCGCCATCCAGATCCTGTGTGCTGAGCAACGGTGACCAGAAGCGCGCCCCGAGAATGCTGCCGGAGTTCAGCGCCAGCTGGCTTTTCAGCTGATCGCGACGCAGGTTAACAATCTGCGAGGAGAGCATCAGTGCGCCATTTTTAATGCCTTCAGCCTGCTTAATCTGGTCGTCGAGTTTGCTTTTCTGACTCTCCAGCGTGTTACGCTTGCGCGTCACCTCCGGCGTCTCTTTGACGCCGCTGTCCGCTTTCGGGGCCGGACCCAGCACCTGCAACTGGGCTTCCAGTTGCTGGCGATCGGGAACCAGCGCCTGACCCAGCGTATCGGCATTGCCGGAGAGCTCCAGCGCCATTTCATTCAGCTGCGTCAGCTTGTTTTCGCCAGCATCGACAGAAACCTGACTTTTAATTTTGTCGAGGATCTTCTGCATTTTCGGCAGTTCAACCGCGGCATTCAGCTTCGGCGGGGCATCCTGTTCCTGAGCAGCACCGGCCGCATCATCTGCGGCCAGCGCCAGCGCCGGGGCAAACCCTACCAGCGCCAGCATTAACAATGCAAAAAGGGATCGTATAAACATATGTGTAAGATTCCGGCAGCTTAATTCAGGCGATCGTCCCTCGCCAGTCGCGCGTAAGTGTAGGGCTTTGCAAGGGATGGCAATATAGGAATAACGGGCATTTTTCGGGCTGATTCGGGACAGGCAGCGGCGTAAACATCGCTGTACGCCTCTGCCTGCTTCTTCCCGGCGACCTGCTCAGCCTGCAGGTCATGCCAGTGCGCGCCGTGCGCGACACCCGCTATTCTCTACTCAACGTCGGCACTGCTGGCACCATTGCTGGCAACCTGGCCCGACTTCTGCTTTTTATACGCCAATGCAGCAGCGGGGACTGGCGCGGCTTTGCCGGTCTCAATCCAGCTGCGCAGACGGTTAGCGTCGGCGAAGTGGGTATATTTGCCAAAGGCATCCAGCACCACCAGCGCCACCGGACGATTGTTAATCATCGTGCGCATCACCAGGCAATGGCCCGCCTCGTCGGTATAACCGGTTTTGGTCAGCTGAATATGCCAGTCGTTTTTATAGACCAGATGGTTGGTATTGCGGAACGGCAGCGCATAGTTCGGATGGGCAAACACCGCCGTCTCTTCTTTTGTGGTGCTGAGCGCGCCAAGCATCGGATATTCCCGCGTCGCTTTGAGTAACTTCACCAGATCCTGTGCGCTGGAGACGTTCTGCGTTGAGAGGCCGGTTGGCTCTACATAGCGGGTCTGTTTCATGCCAAGTGACCGCGCTTTGGCATTCATTGCCTGGATAAAGGCGCGATAACCGCCCGGATAGGCGTGCGCCAGGCTGGCGGCGGCACGGTTTTCTGAAGACATCAGCGCCAGTAACATCATATTGCGTCGGCTGATCTGGCTGTTGAGCTTCACGCGCGAGAAAACACCACGCATTTCCGGCGTCTGGCTGACATCGACGTTAATCATCTCGTTCATCGGCAGATGCGCATCCAGCACCACCATCGCGGTCATCAGCTTGGTGATGGACGCAATCGGCCTGACCCGATCCGGGTGGCTGGAGAAGAGCACTTTATTAGTGGTGAGGTCGACAATCATCGCACTGCCAGAAGCGATCTGCGGCTGAGCAATAGGCGCAAGTTGCGACAGCGAAGTCGTCGCCTGCGCCGGAAGTGAAACAATCTGCCCGGAAACGAGCAGCGCCAGCGAAAGCAGGGTGGAGCGAATTTTTGCAGGCATCGTAGAAAAAAACCCGGTTATGATTGTGTACTGTGTCGGACCGACACAGGCCGCCCGCTTCATTCACGTCGGCGCGCGGGCTGGCAGCAGCATCATACGCTTAAGGTTAAGAAATTTCCTGGTGAGATTGTTTCCGGGCGTAAAAAGAGAACTGCCGCCAGAGCGGCGGCAGTGGTCAGTCAGAACAGATGCGGTCCATATCCCCACAGCACCACGGTCAATGCCAGTAACACTTCAAAAACCAGCACGCCGATGGCAAGTGTAGAGCCGGAAAACCGCAGACTCTCTTCGCGATCGATATTCAGAAACAGCGGAATGCCAATATAGAGCAGATAGCCGGTGTAGAGCAGCGCCACAGCGGCGGCCAGCACGCAGAGCCAGACCAGCGGATAGAGTGCCACCAGCCCGCTGAGAAACAGTGGCGTCGCCACGTATCCCGCAAACACGGTGCAGCGCTGGACGCCAGGACGCTGCGGAAAATCACGCGCCATCCAGTGGATCACGCGTCCCATAACCGCGACACCGCCCAGAATAATCAGATAGAACAGAATGCCCAGCCCGATCCCGGTTGCCAGGTTAAGTTGCACATATTGCCCCTCGCCCAGATTCCAGCCCAGCTGAGTTGTACCGATAAAGGCGCAGATCACCGGAATCGCCGCCATCAACAGAACATGGTGGGTGTAATGGTGCGATACGCTCTCATTCTCTTGCTTGATATGACGCATTTCCTGATTCGGATGCGCCAGCAGACCCCAGACATGATTCATAGATTTAATCCTCTGATGCAGTGGGCTGCCCGATGATGCATCCGTCTTTAGGGGCAGCGTCTTCTCAAGTATAAACGGCAGTGAAATTTTCGTGGTGACCGGACAAAAAAACAGCATAAATAAACGGCCCCATGAGGCATGAGCGGAAGCAAAGCTAAATCGCGTATAGACTTGAAGAAACAGTCACTGAACAGGGAGGGTCATTTTGCATCTGGATATCAACGCATTAATTACGCAGTACGGTTACCTGGCACTTTTTATTGGCTGTATCGCCGAGGGGGAAACATTTACGTTGCTGGGCGGTGTTGCCGCGCATGAGGGGCTGCTGCATTACGTGGGAGTGGTGCTGGCCGCGATGGGCGGCGGCATTGTTGGCGATCAACTGCTCTACTGGATCGGTCGCCGCTGGGGCACGCGGATCCTGCACCGCTTTAAAAAGCATCAGGACAAAGTGGTCAAGGCAAACCGCCTGATTAAACGCCGCCCCAGCCTGTTCGTGATTGGCGTGCGCTTTATGTATGGCTTCCGGCTGATTGGTCCCATCATCATCGGTGCCAGCCGCCTCAACCCGATGAAATTTTTTATTCTCAACGTCATCGGGGCGGCTATCTGGTCGCTGATCTTTGTGACGCTGGGCTATTTCGCGGGCGGCATCATCGCACCGTGGCTGCATAAACTCGATCAGCATCTGAAACATCTGCTGTGGCTGGTCGGCGCGGTCGTCTTCGCCTTTGTGCTGCGCTGGGTGATCCGCCGCTGGCACAACCGCCGGGCCGATCAGCAATAAATGAACGGCGTATTCACCAGATAACACACCGGTCGCCAGACGCTGAACAGCGTCTGGCGACCTGCTGACGATAATGTAAGTCTCATCCGCCCATCTTACCCTCTCCGTCCTTATTCACCCCCGCGTTAACCATCTGTGCCCAAACGAAGCCGCATCGGCGGGCTCAGCTATAGTTAGGAGGGACACTGACAGGGAGATGAGGATGAGTAAGGTAAAACGTAAGATTGAAGACCACGGCGTCATCGGTGATTTGCGCACCTGTGCGCTGGTCGCGAATGACGGCACCATTGATTATCTCTGCTGGCCGGAACTCGACAGCCCGTCGGTGTTTGCCGCCCTGCTCGATAGCGATGATGCCGGCCTTTTCTCCCTGGCCCCTGACTGGCCCAATGCGCGGCGTCAGCAGCTTTACCTGCCCGATACCAATATTCTGCAGACCCGCTGGCTGGATGATGAGGGCGTAGCGGAAATCACCGACTACATGCCGATTTGTGATGATAAGAACAAACTGCCGCGCCTGATCCGCCGGGTCAAAATGATCCGCGGCAGCGCAACCTTCCAGCTGCACTGTTCACCGCGTCATGACTATGCCCGGGCGCAGACCCGTGCCGAAGCGCACAACGGCTGCATCGACTTCCATGCCGAAGGCCAGCCGTCATTGCGCCTTGCGGCCTCCGTGGTCATGACGCTGGAGGATGACAGCGCCACCGCCCACTTCACATTAAAGCCCGGCGAACATGCGCAGTTTGAATTTGGCAGCGTGGATGATGCACATATCGAAGCGCTGGCGACCGAACACTGTTTCGAAGAGACGCTTAACTACTGGCGACGCTGGAGCGCCCACAGCACCTATCAGGGACGCTGGCGCGAGATGGTGCAGCGTTCGGCGCTGGTCCTGAAGCTGCTGACTTCACATCAGCACGGCTCGATTGCGGCGGCGGCAACCTTTGGCCTGCCTGAAGAGCTGGGCGGCGAACGCAACTGGGACTATCGCGCCTCCTGGATCCGCGACGCCTCGTTCAGCATGTATGCCCTGATGCGGCTGGGCTACGTCGATGAAGCCAAACACTTTACCCACTGGGTTGGACGCTGTGTTGAAAACAGCCATCACGATGAGATGCGCCTGCAGGTGATGTACCGGCTGGACAGCGGCACCGAGCTACATGAGATGGAGTTACTCAATCTCTCCGGCTATGCCGACTCCCGTCCGGTTCGCATCGGCAATGACGCCTGGCAGCAGACCCAGCTCGATATCTATGGCGAGCTGATGGATGCGGTTTATCTGGCCAATAAGTATGGTGAGGCGATCTCTCAGCGCGGCTGGGAGCATGTGGTCAAAATGATCGACTGGCTGTGTGATAACTGGAATCAGCCCGATGCCGGTATCTGGGAGATGCGCGGCGAGCCGGAACACTTCCTGCATTCGCGTCTGATGTGCTGGGTGGCGCTGGATCGCGCATTGCGACTGGGCATGAAGCGATCCCTGCCGATGCCTTACGAACGCTGGGATCGGGCGCGTCGGGAGATCCGCGAAGATATCTGGGCAAACTTCTGGAACAGTGAACGCGGCCATTTCTCTGCCACCCGTCATGGGGAACATCTTGATGCCTCCATGCTGCTGATGCCGCTGGTGCGCTTCGTCGGTGCCACCGACCCGGACTGGATTGCCACGCTGGATGCGATCAAAACCAATCTGGTCAGCGATGGTATGGTGCGGCGTTACAACACGCATGAAACACCGGCCGATGGCCTTAAGGGATCGGAAGGCTCTTTTGGTGCCTGTTCATTCTGGTATGTCGAGTGTCTGGCGCGCGCAGGCCGGATTCAGGAGGCGCATTTTGAGTTTGAGAAGCTGCTGAGCTACGCCAATCCGCTGGGCCTGTACGCCGAGGAATTTGACAGCCACGGTCATGCGCTGGGCAATACGCCGCAGGCGCTGACGCATCTGGCGTTAATCAGTGCCGCCTTTTTCCTGAATCGCAAACTCAGTGGTGAACAGACGCAGTGGCAACCTTAGTCAGCGATAAGCCCGGAAAGCCCCATTTTTAGCGCCCTGCTTTCCGGAAATGCGCTAACATCCGCGGTGAATTTACGTAAAGTATTGCAGGCAGGTTAAAATCCCGATTCACAACGTCAGATTAATGAACATATAATGCGCAGCAGGTCACATTGGCCAGCATGAATTCGACACATAGACCAGCCTGAAATATGGCGATAAAGACTTGTAAAATATGAAAATTATTCGCGCTTTCGCTTCAATCGCTCTGGCCCTGGCAGCGTTCAGCCAGTCAGCCTTTGCTGTGGTTTACCCGTTACCGCCGGCCAACAGCCGTCTGATCGGGGAAAATATTGAAATTACGGTTCCTGAAGACAGCAAGCTGCCGCTGGAAGCTTTTGCGGCGCAGTACCAGATGGGCCTCAGCAATATGCTGGAAGCTAATCCGGGTGTTGACGTTTATCTGCCTAAAGCTGGCAGCAAAATGATCATCCCACAGCAGCTGATCCTGCCTGACGCACCGCGTGAAGGCATTGTGATTAACAGCGCGGAGATGCGTCTCTATTACTATCCGAAAGGTAGCAAAACCGTGGTGGTGTTGCCAATTGGTATCGGTGAACTGGGTAAAGATACCCCGATTAACTGGACCACAGCGGTAGAACGTAAGAAAGATGGCCCGACCTGGACGCCAACCAAAGGTATGCACGCGGATTACGCGGCACGCGGTGAAACGCTGCCAGCCGTGTTCCCGGCAGGCCCGGATAACCCAATGGGGCTTTACGCGCTCTATATCGGTCGTCTCTATGCGATTCATGGCACCAACGCCAACTTCGGTATCGGCCTGCGCGTGAGCCACGGTTGTGTGCGTCTGCGCGCTGACGATATTAAGTGGCTGTATCAGAACGTGCCGGTCGGCACGCGCGTACAGTTCGTTGACCAGCCGGTAAAAGCGACCGTAGAGCCTGATGGCTCACGGTACGTTGAAGTGCATAACCCGCTGTCGACCACCGAAGAGCAGTTCAACTCACGTGAACTGGTGCCGATTACGCTGACGCAGGCCGTAAGCAAAGTGCTGGTTGATGCCAGCGTCAATCAGGATCAGGTTAACGGCGCTATTCAGGGCCGCACCGGTATGCCGGTAAAAGTGAACGGTGTGGAAAACAACATCCAGACCGCACCTGTCCCGGCGCCGGAAAACCCGCAGGCTGCACCACAGGAAGAACCGATGACGCCGGTGACCCCACAGGGTGCCAGCAGTGATGCCGCGCAGCCACAGCAGCCGACCACTGAGCCAGCCGCACCGGCCGCTCCGGTAACACCAGCAGCACCGGCAGCCGCGGCCAATACCAGCTCGTAATTGCCGCCCTGCTTTTAGAAGCCGGCGCCTGTCGCTGGCTTTTTTATTGCCTGAATTAGGTCTATAGCGCTCATCTGGCCAGTTAAAGGAGATCATCAACTGCGCCGGTCTGAATGCAACACTGGCCATTCTCTGATTGTCTTTGTATACGCTGTTCCAGTTACCCGAAGTGAATATATCTTCAATCCGCATTAAAAATATCAGGAACGTTACCATTGGCCGTAAGGGTATTTTTTTCCTTTGATAAAAATCTCAGTATCTTTGCCGTATTCATAGCCGTCAGAAAAACGTGTAATCCCTTTACAGATATCCAGCTTATCTCCGGATAAAGTTTTCAGGACGGACGGTGTAATGCGATAATTAGGCTCAAACCCGATACCTTTTAGCCATACCGCTACCTTCCCCTCCGGAGCCAGGCCAATCTGGATGGTGTCATAGGTATTATTATAGGGGTCCGTTTTCCCACTGGCACTGTTCATCTTTTTTACGATGACATCAGGGACAGTCAGATGGGTCTCATACACTTTCTTATCAATTACCGAGTCCCAGCAAAAGATAAAATGTTTAGGGGGGCGATCAATATGATTCCAGTAGCCACCAGAGGCACGATCTTTATCATTCCACTTACCGATAACCTCAGGCAGTGCAGAAGTACTGTTAAGTGTATTAAAGCGATAAATCGTCCCATCAGCACCCTGAATCACGGCAAATGTCACCAGAGCAGGTAACGCTTTTGGCGTGAAGAAATTGAATTTCCACTCTGAGGGAGCATCAGTTTTGACCACTGCCGGACCCGTCTGGCCTGCACTGTGACAGCCAGTCAGTATCAGAAGTGTAATAAGTCTCGCCATGCGTCTTATTTCCATATTTTATTGCCGTCCATATCGTAAACCGTACGCTGCCAGCGTTCGTCCAGCCGGTTAGTAAATGTCACAAGCTTTGCCGGTTTGACTGCACTGCTGACTCTTCTTTAACAGTTTCACTAACCACCCTTTTAAAATGGCTGAAATGACTATCTTTCAGCCAATTAATTAAATATCGGGATCGTTACCATCGGCCGTAAGGATATTTTTTCCCTTTGATAAAATCAGGTGTATCTCCATAATATTTATATCCATTTGGATGTTTGGTTATTCCTTTACAGATATCCAGTTTGTCTCCTGAGACGGTTTTCAGAATTGATGGTGTGATACGATAATTAGGCTCAGATCGGATCCCCTGCAACCAGACGGCTACCTTTCCCCCCGGAGCCAGACCGATCTGTACTCTGTCGTAATATGCTTTTTTCCCCCAATAGTCTTTCTGCCCGGCCGGCCTGAGCATTTTCTCCAGATCGGCTTTAGGAATAGTCAGGGCCGTCTCATACACTTTTTTATCGATAATTGAGTCCCAGCAGAAAATAATATGCTTTGGCGGGCGCTCAACGTGATTCCAGTAGCCGCCAGGCGCACGATCTTTATCGTTCCATCCACCGATTACTTTAGGCAGGTCGGGAGTGCTGTTCAGCGTGTTAAAGCGATAAATCGTACCTTCAGCATCTTGTACAACGGCGAACGTCACTAATGCCGGTAGCGCTTTTGGGGTGAAAAAATCAAAGGTCCATTCTGCTGGTTCACCATTCTGAGGAGAATCATTTGTGTGTGCTTCTACCTGACAGCCAGTCAATACCAGAATAGTAAGGAGCCCTGCCATACGTTTTATTTCCATATTTTATTTCCGTCCATATCGTAAACCGTACGCTGCCAGCGCTCGTCCGGTCTGTTAGTAAATGTCACAAGCTTTGCCGGTCTGACTGCACCGCTGACCCTTCCTTCACTGTCTCTAAGTACGCTGTTCCAGTTAGCCGAGCAGTGAATATACTTCTCGGCCAGCATCAGAATTTCCGGTGTAGTAAATCCCTGTACGAATTGACTATTCCGAACCGCACGCCCCATGACAATCGCTTTTTCACTCAGTCCATTCATTTCTGCACCCAGCGCAAAATCAGGATTGGTTTCATCGACAGGTTCAAACACCACACCGGCATCCTGCGCCGCATCAAGCATCACCCGCAGCGCCACCTTCGACCAGTCATTGCGGGTTAGTCTGTCAATAACCAGCGCCGCACCGCTGCGCTTTTGTAGTGTGCCGTAACGATCGGCTGGCATTCTGTCGTCATGCCAGACATCTGCATTGACCTCCACCGCATTCAGCAGCGGCGCTATCGCCGGATAGCCGTCCATCGTTTTAAGCTGCGCGCAGGTCTGCCGATAAATCCGCGTTTCTGTATCGGGAGTTGAGAGTGGTACAGTTTCGAACTCCGGCCGGGTAAGGAAACAGGCTTCGCGTTCTTCAGGATTGTAACCTCCGCCAATGTCGGAATGCGCACCGGGAAGAGCCAGCTCAGGCCAGGCTGGTTTGACGCTGTTCAGTGCAAAGTTAAAGCGGCATTCGTGCTGCGCGGTGATATGAAATACCTTTTCCGCCACGCCCGGACGCAGTACCAGATTCACCTCACCTGTATCTGCGCTGTGCGGGTTCAGGCCGTTAACCGGCGTTCCGATGGCCGCCACGGTATCGAATATTCCCAGAAATCGGGTTCTACCGCCGGGGGTGCCGGAGAACTCAACATCACCCAGCCCGATCTTAATTGCCGAGATAATGGTCCTGTCCTGGCTGAATACCCGGTTGGCAAAATGCCGCGCCGCCGCAGCGCCACGGCTGAAGCCAAAAATATCAAACTGCAGCTCTTTAATAATGCAGGTACGGGCTTCATCGTACCTATTCAAATAGCCCTGAATACCGTTAATCAGCGCCGAAACAGCCTTATCAGTTTTTTTCACCACGCCGGTATCTCCCCGGCCCGTTCCCATACCATAAGCGTTGTCACCCACCCCGTCTTCCGTGCCTATACCCTCGATATAAATAGCGTACTGTCCTCCCCCCGTATCAGGCGTTACATCTTGCTTATATAGCGTGTTGAGCCAATGCACATTGGTGTAATAGCCAAGATAACTTCCGGCAGCGGTTCCATTTACTCCGCGATTCAGTCGTATGCACTGCTGCAAAACGGACTTAGACTCCGCATCGTTCATTCCGAAATGTGCGCCGGTACAGACAGCCTGACGGTCGGTTGTGTTATTCGCATTGTTGCCCGTTCCATCAAAGAACACACCGATGGTGAGCGTGATTTCCCGTTTCTTCTTCGCTGCCTGTGCACGCTGTTCTGGATCTGACTGCTGTGCTTTTCTCTCCGCAGCCTCAGCCCGTTCGGCTGCACGGCCAGCGTTGCAGTCGATCTCGTAAGTGTGCGTGCTGACGGAGGGAATAAAACGGGCACGACAGGGGCAGGAGCTGTAACTGTGAAGAGAGCCCGCCCACTCTTTCAGGACACCATTCACCTCATAGGTGTCCCCCATCCCCCCACAGACGCGAAACCGTCCTTCATGTTTACCGCAGGTCACCGGGTCGCCCTCCCGGACCTGCTGGCGCTCGATGCCGCCGATGGTATACGTTTCATCAGACGCGCCGCTAAGAATCCGTCCGCCGCAGGTGGTTTTATCCAGGTGATATAAAAAAAATCCTTCAGTCATAATCCCTCATGAACTTTATGGCTATTAAGTAAACGCATCATACCTTAATTATGACTTAACCCAAATTACAGGCTTCTGTTAGCGGTCCCAGTGCCTGAATGTGGCATCGCTGTTAATGGTGTTAGCTTTTAATATCGCCATCAGGTAAAGAAACTTTTCCGCAAGACCTGCCATCATTAATCTGTCATAGAAAGCGCGTATCACACTCTGTTAATCCGATGCAAATCAGCATCCGGCATCAGCCACGTGAGGTACACCATGAGCGAAAACAGTCTCTCCTCCTCATCAGCCCGGGGACGCCCCGATTTCAACGGCAAGGGCAGTCGCTTCAGTAAGCCGCTGTTTTTCATTCTGCTGGTCGCCGGACTGGCGTTCGCCGGACTTAACCTGGTCAATGATGTTGAAGAAACCAATATGCCGGTCACCAGCTATCTGCCGTTCTTTCTGCTGGGACTGGCGCTGCTGATTGCGCTCGGCTTTGAGTTCGTCAATGGCTTTCACGATACCGCCAACGCGGTCGCCACGGTAATCTACACCCATTCGCTGACGCCCGGCGTGGCGGTAGTCTGGTCCGGTTTCTGTAACTTTATGGGCGTGCTGCTCTCCAGCGGCGTGGTGGCGTTTGGCATTATCTCGCTGCTGCCGGTCGAGCTGATCCTGCAGGCCAGCAGCGGCAACGGCTTTGCCATGGTCTATGCGCTGCTCTTCTCCGCCATTATCTGGAATCTGGGCACCTGGTATTTCGGTCTGCCCTCGTCGTCGTCGCATACGCTGATTGGCTCAATTATCGGCGTTGGGGTGGCTAACGCCATGCTGCACGGCCGTAGCGGACTGAGCGGCGTGGACTGGGATCAGGCACTTAAGGTCGGCTATGCCCTGCTGCTGTCGCCGGTGGTCGGTTTTGTCTGCGCCGGGCTGCTGCTGTGGGTGATGAAGATGTTTATCCGTAATCGCCAGCTTTATCAGGCGCCGAAAAGTGACCAGCCGCCGCCGGTCTGGATCCGTGGTCTGCTGATCCTGACCTGCACCGGCGTCTCCTTTGCGCACGGCTCCAACGATGGACAGAAAGGAATGGGGCTGATTATGCTGATCCTGGTGGGCACTATGCCGATCGCTTACGCCCTGAACCGATCGCTGCCGGCCGATCAGATCCCACGCGTGGCCGCACTGACCGAGGTGACCGCCCATCAGCTGCTGCAACTGCAACCGGCGACAGCACATCCTCCGGCGGCGCGCGACGTGCTGACCGGTTTTGTCGGCAGCAACCAGATGAATGCCGGGGTGTTACCGGCGCTGGCCAGGACGCTTAACGAGGTGGGCGATCAGATTCGCCGCTACGGTTCGATGGATAACATTCCTGCCCAGGCGGTGACCAACACCCGCAATCAGATGTATCTGGCCTCGGAGTCGATTAAGCACCTGCAGACCGCAAAGGTCACACTGCCGCAGGAGACCGAACGCAATCTGAAAGCGGTGAAAACTGAACTCGATAGCGCCACCCGCTTTATTCCGATGTGGGTGAAAGTGGTGGTGGCAATTGCGCTGGGGCTGGGCACCATGGTCGGCTGGCGCAGGATTGTGGTGACGGTGGGAGAACGCATCGGGAAAACCCATCTGAGCTATGCCCAGGGTGCCAGCGCCGAGCTGGTGGCGATGATGACCATTGGCGCAGCCGATGGCTTTGGCCTGCCGGTGTCAACCACCCATGTATTGTCGTCCGGCGTAGCAGGCACCATGGCGGCCAACCGCTCTGGTCTGCAGTTTTCAACCCTGCGTAATCTGGCTGTGGCCTGGGTATTAACGCTGCCGGTCTCCATTCTGCTCTCCGCCCTGCTCTACTGGGCGTTTACCCATTTCTGATAGTCAGCGCTCACCACCGGTCAGGTGGTGAGCCGTTGCTGCCTATAAAGCCGCAGCGTAATCAGCAGCGCGCCCAGTACCATTACGGCGGCAGCCAGATAGACCGACTGCATCCCCCAGTGTCCGATAAACAGTCCCGCCACCGGGCCGGTTAAGCCCAGCCCCAGATCGAGAAACGCGGAATAGGTGCCCAGCGCCGAACCCTGATCCTGACGCTCAACCCGTTTTACCGCCTCAACGCCCAGCGCCGGGAAGACCAGCGAAAAGCCGCTGCCGGTGAGAAACGCGCCCGCGCCTACCAGCCAGGCGCTGTCAGCCTGCCAGATAATCAGCAGTCCCAGACACTCCAGCAGAAAAGAGAAAAGTGACACGCGCAGTCCGCCAAAGCGAGTAATGAAGCGACCAAACCCCAGCCGCACCAGCACAAACCCCAGACTGAACAGTGTCAGCGCATAGGCCGCGCCCTGCCAGTCACGGCTGGCAAAATAGAGAGTGATAAAGGTGGCGATGACGCCAAAGCCGATAGTGCCGAAGCCCAGCGCCAGGCCATAAAGCCAGACGCGGGAGAAGACGCGATGAAAGGGAATGCGCTCACCCACGCTGACGGTGACCGCCGGTTTGCGGCTGGCCATCAGATACCCGACGACGCCCATCAGCGCAATCAGTCCGGCAAATCCGCTCATGCCAAACTGACTGTTCAGCAGCACGCCCAGCGGCGCACCAACGGCCATCGCCAGATAGGTGGCGACGCCGTTCCAGGAGATGACGCGCGCGGTCTGCAGTGGCCCGACGATGTTCATACCCCACAGGGTTGAGCCGGTGCTGCTGAAGCTTTCCCCCACGCCGAGAAACAGTCGCCCGATAGCCAGCAGCGCCAGGCTCAGCCAGGGCCAGCTGCTCAGCAGTGCGGCCACGATAGTCAGCACCCCGCTCATGCCGCAGCAGATTAGTCCCAGCATCACCACCCGTTTTGGCCCCAGGCGATCGGCGAGACGGCCCGACTGTGGACGGCTGAGCAGCGTCGCAAAATATTGAATACTGATAATCAGACCAGCAATAAAGGAGCTGAAACCAAGCTGATTTTTGACGAAGCCCGGCAGCACGGCCAGCGGCAGTCCGACAGAGAGATAGCAGAAGAAGGTGAAGATAATAACGGAGAGGATTCGTTTGTTGAGCTGACTGTTGCTCAACACAGCGTTGTCAGACATAGCAGGCTTGTGGTGTGGGAAATTTTGCCCACTATACCGTCAGGCTGCTAAAGGGTCGCCTGATTTTTTATCACAAACCATGAACATGTGCATGACGGTCAATCGCCTGCGCGATGTCACCCGAGTTTTTTAACGCACGGATTTCACTGAATAAGCCATCGGCTTCGCCGTACGCTTTGCGCAGATAACCGAGCCACTGTTTGATACGCGCCACGTGATAGAGGCCGGTATCGCCCTGCTTCTCCAGCCGACTATATTTTTGCAATAACCGCACCACATCGGGCCAGGCCATCGGCGGCTCATTATATTTTACGACCCGGCTCAGGTTGGGGATGTTCAGTGCGCCACGGCCAATCATCACCGCATCGCAGCCGGTGACCGCCATACAGTGTTGCGCGCTTTGCCAGTCCCATATTTCGCCATTGGCAATCACCGGAATGCGCAGCCGCTGACGAATGTCGCCAATCGCCTGCCAGTTGATCGCTTCTGCGCGATAGCCCTCTTCTTTAGTGCGCCCATGTACTGTCAGCTCGCTGGCACCGGCCTGCTGGACCGCGTCGGCAATCTCCAGGCTGCGGGCGCTGGAATCCCAGCCGAGCCGCACTTTTACCGTCACCGGCAAATCGGCAGGCACCGCTTCACGCATCGCTTTCGCGCCGCGATAAATCAGATCGGGATCTTTCAGAAGGGTTGCACCGCCTCCGCTGCCGTTGACCAGTTTAGAGGGACAGCCACAGTTGAGATCAACACCCCAGGAACCCAGTTCCACCGCGCGTGCGGCGTTCTCGGCTAACCATTCGGGATGCTGCCCCAGCAGCTGCATACGCACCCGCGTGCCGGATGGCGTACGGCTGCCGTGATGCAGTTCGGGGCAGAGACGGGTGAAGGATTTTACCGGCAGCAGTTGATCGACTACGCGCAAAAACTCAGTGATGCAGAGATCGTAGTCATTCACTTCCGATAGCAGCTGGCGCACCAGTGAATCCAGCACGCCTTCCATCGGAGCCAGTAAAACCCTCATACTCAGACGTTTCCGGTGCGCTTCGGAGCCGGACGACGCGGACGGGCTGCGGGCTTATCGCCCTGAGGCGCAGCCTGGCTCTGACGACGCGCCTGAGGACGTTTGTCGCCGGATGAAGATGAACGCGATGCGCCTGCACCCTGTCCGCCCTGACCACGCCCACGACCGCCGCCACCTGCACCGCCGCGAGACTGCTGCTGACGACCGTTGATGATCGGCTCCGCTTTGATGCTCGGATCGGGTTCATAACCCTCAATCGCCAGACGCGGGATTTCACGCTTCAGCAGACGTTCGATATCACGCAGCAGTTTGTGCTCATCGACGCAGACCAGCGACAGTGCGACACCGGTTGCAGCCGCACGGCCGGTACGGCCAATACGGTGAACGTAATCTTCGGCGACGTTAGGCAGCTCGTAGTTCACGACGTGTGGCAGCTCTTCGATATCCAGGCCACGGGCCGCGATATCGGTCGCAACCAGCACGCGAATGCCGCCTGACTTAAAGTCGGCCAGCGCACGGGTACGGGCACCCTGGCTCTTATTGCCGTGGATCGCGGCAGCGGTGATGCCATCTTTGCCCAGCTGCTCGGCAAGGTGGTTAGCGCCGTGTTTGGTACGGGTAAAGACCAGCACCTGCTGCCAGTTACCTTCGCCGATCAGCTGCGACAGCAGTTCCCGCTTACGCTTCTTATCAACGAAATGCACCTGCTGCGCCACCTGCTCAGAAGCGGTGTTGCGGCGAGCCACTTCAATCATTTCCGGGTTGGTCAGCAGTTTTTCCGCCAGGCCTTTGATCTCATCCGAGAAGGTGGCCGAAAACAGCAGGTTCTGACGTTTAGCCGGCAGACGGGCCAGCACGCGACGGATGTCGTGGATAAAGCCCATATCCAGCATACGGTCCGCTTCATCCAGCACCAGAATTTCGACCTGTGACAGGTCAACGGCATTCTGTTGCGCCAGATCCAGCAGGCGACCTGGCGTGGCGACCAGCACATCGACACCGCCACGCAGCTTGACCATCTGTGGATTGATGCTGACGCCACCAAACACCACCAGCGAACGCAGCGAGAGATATTTGCTGTAGTCGCTGACGTTTTCGCCGACCTGCGCCGCGAGTTCACGGGTCGGGGTCAGGATCAGGGCGCGTACCGGGCGACGACCGCGTACGGGCGTCGCGGTGGCAGAGAGTTTCTGTAACAACGGTAAGGTAAAGCCGGCCGTTTTGCCGGTGCCGGTCTGGGCACTCGCCAGCAGATCGCGGCCTGCCAGCACCACAGGAATCGCCTGGCGCTGGATAGGTGTAGGTTCGCTGTAGCCTTGTTCGGCAACCGCGCGCAAAATATCGGCACTCAGGCCGAGAGAGTCAAATGACATTACGTGGTTTACTCCGGTCCGCTCTGGCCGTGATTCACGGTGTAGTTTTCAGAGGGATAGTGACGGCAGCTGGGGCTGACGCGTGAAAAGGGCACAAACTACGATGCGTAAGCGGGCGAGTGTAGCAGCTTTAAATGAAGTGTGCGAGGTAGCTCACATTTACTGACATAACTTAACGGTGCAGAAACAGGAAGGCCACCTCGCGGTGGCCTTCAACTTAACTACGTTTATTTTCGATGCGCCGCGGTGGCTCTTTCGCCAGCAGCGAAACCAGCGCCGGACCCAGCAACATCACTACGCCGAGACAGGCCAGCAGCAGGTTGTTGTGGTAAATCCGCGACACAAGGAACAGCGTCATCATGGCGGCGCCAAAGTAGTAAGTGGTGGTCGCTTCTTCAAGATAATCGCCGAGCGTACGTAAACGGGCGATACGCTGTGTCACCAGCATGGCAACAAAAACCAGTGCGTACATCGCCACCAGCGTGCTGCAGACATCAACCAGCGCCTTGTGTTTCCAGCCCCAGATCAGCGCAGCGATCACCAGCAGATGCATAGCGATATGCAACAACGTCTGACCCGTGATGATTTGAATACGATTAGACCATTTCATTCAATTCTCCTGGCAGACCCAACAGGTCGCCCAAGTGCTACCGGCACAAGCCGGAAACGGTTTCCTCAATGTAAAACAATTTTCGGATAACGCCCTAAATATCGCGCTCTCTCACCACCCATTTGTGACAAAGACTACACTTTGATTCTATTGATGATGAAAAGGAGTGCGTCGCGAGTATGCCACAAAATGCGCAAGGATTTTCAATAAAAGTCCTGACGATCAATACACACAAGGGGTTCGCTCCGTTTAATCGCCGCTTCATCCTGCCGGAATTGCGCGAAGCCGTTCGCGCAACCTCGGCGGATGTGGTCTTTCTCCAGGAGGTAATGGGCACACATGCCATCCACTCCCTTAACCATGAAGAGTGGCCTGAATCGCCTCATTATGAGTTTCTGGCCGACACCATGTGGAACGATTTCGCCTATGGCCGCAATGCGGTCTATCCGGAGGGGCATCACGGCAACGCGGTGCTGTCACGCTTCCCGATAACCGACTATGAGAACCGGGATATCTCGATGGCAGGCAGTGAAAATCGCGGCATGCTGCACTGTCAGATCGCCCTGCCCGAGCCGCACGGCACGCTGCATGTCATTTGTGTTCACCTGGGTCTCAAAGAGGCGCATCGTCACGCGCAGATGAAGAAGATCTGTGAAATGGTCAACTCGCTGCCGCCCGACGCGCCGGTCGTCGTGGCAGGCGATTTTAATGACTGGCAGCGACGTGCGAACGCCATTTTAAAACAGGGCGCAGGCCTGAAAGAGGTATTCAGTATGAAAACCGGACGCCCGGCGCGCACCTTCCCGGCGCGCTTCCCGCTCTTGCGGCTTGACCGCATCTATGTGCGCAATGCTACCGTCAGTCATCCGTGGGCACTGCCGCGAAAACCCTGGTCCCATCTTTCCGACCATGCGCCGCTGGCGGTGGAGATTCATCTATGAATTTTAACTGGCAGGAAGGCAACCGGCTGCTGTTGCTGGAAAATGGTGAAGCGTTTTTCCCGCGCGTCTTTGGTGCGATCCAGCGGGCAGAACGCTCAGTTCTGATCGAAACCTTTATTCTGTTCGAAGATGAGGTCGGTAACGCCCTGCATCGTGAGTTGCTGGCAGCGGCCCAGCGCGGCGTGCGGGTCGAAGTGATGGTCGATGGCTACGGCTCCGCTGAACTCTCTGACAAATTTGTGAACAGCCTGACCAGCGCGGGCGTGCGTTTCATCTACTACGATCCGCGTCCGCTGGTGATGGGGATGCGTACCAACGTCTTCCGCCGTCTGCACCGTAAAACGGTAGTGGTGGATGACGTGGTCGCCTTTGTTGGCGGTATCAACTTCTCGGCCGAGCACAATACTGATTACGGCCCGGAGGCGAAGCAGGATTACGCCGTGCAGGTAAAAGGCCCGGTCGTGGCAGACATCGCCCGCTATCTGCAACAGGCGATTGGCAGCGAGCAGCACACCCGGCGCTGGTGGGGATCACGTTCTCATCGTCCGGCGGTGAATGCTAAACCCGGCGATGCCCAGGTCCTCTATGTCTTTCGTGATAACGACGAGCATCGTGACGATATCGAAGTGCATTATTTGGAGATGCTGCGCGAGGCGAAGCGCGATGTGATTATTGCCAACGCTTACTTCTTCCCCGGCTACCGGCTTCTGCGTGAGATGCGCAATGCCGCGCAGCGTGGCGTCCGGGTACGGCTGATCGTGCAGGGTGAGCCGGATATGCCGATTGTGAAAGTGGGCGCGGAGCTGCTCTACAACTATCTGGTCGATGGTGGCGTGGAAGTCTACGAATATATCCGTCGTCCGCTGCACGGCAAGATCGCCGTAAAAGATGATTACTGGGCCACTGTCGGCTCCAGCAATCTCGATCCGCTGAGCCTCTCTCTGAATCTGGAAGCTAACCTGATCATCCACGACAGGCCGTTCAACCAGACGCTGCGTGACAACCTCGAAGCGCTGCTGGCTAACGACTGCCAGCGCGTGCAGGAGGATCGTCTGCCGCCGCGCAACTGGTGGCAACTGAGTAAAAGCGTGGTGGTATTCCATTTCCTGCGCCATTTCCCGGCCATCGCGGGCTGGCTTCCGGCGCACACACCGCTGCTGGCTCAGGTCAGCGCCCCGGTACAGCCTGAAATGGAGACGCAGGATCGTGTAGAAGCAGACAACCCGGGAGCAAAATCCTGATGGCAAAAAAACATCCACGCTGGCAACTGGCAAAAAAAATCCTCACCGTGCTGTTTTTCGTCGCGGTGGTGGTTCTGCTGGTGGTTTATGCCCGCAAAGTGAACTGGGAAGATGTTTACGACGTCATCGTTAACTACAACCGCTTTGTCGTCCTGACCGCCGCCGGACTGGTGGTGCTGAGTTACCTGGTATACGGCTGCTATGACCTGATTGGCCGCGCCTACTGCGGTCATAAGCTGGCGAAGCGACAGGTCATGCTGGTGTCGTTTATCTGTTACGCCTTTAACCTGACGCTGAGTACCTGGGTGGGCGGCGTCGCCATGCGCTACCGGCTCTATTCCCGCCTCGGCCTGGACAGCGGCACCATCACCCGCATCTTCTCACTAAGCATCGCGACTAACTGGCTGGGCTATATTCTGCTGGCGGGCGTGGTGTTCAGCGCTGGCATGGTCTCTATCCCCGGCGGCTGGTTTATTGGTGAAACCACGCTGCGGCTGATTGGTGTGGTTCTGCTGGTGCTGGTGGCGGTTTACCTCTGGGCCTGCGCCTTCTCGAAGCAGCGTCGCTGGACCATTAAAGGCCAGACGCTGCAGCTGCCTTCGCTGCGCATGGCACTGCTGCAGTTTGCGGTTTCCTGCGCCAACTGGATGGTGATGGGGGCGATTATCTGGCTGCTGCTGGGACGAGACGTCGGTTATCCGATGGTGCTGGGCGTGCTGCTGATCAGCAGTATTGCCGGGGTAATCATTCATATTCCGGCGGGCATTGGGGTTCTGGAAGCGGTGTTCCTGGCACTGCTCAGCGGTCAGCACGCTTCGCATGGCACCATTATCGCAGCGCTGCTGGCCTATCGCGTGCTCTACTTTATCCTGCCGCTGCTGTTAGCGCTGGTGCTCTATCTGGGGCTGGAGAGTCGGGCGAAGCATCTGCGTCAGAAGAACGAGCAGAAGTTACAGAAGTCATAATAAAAAAGGGGGAGGCGCAACCTGTACGTCTCCCCCTTTTACACCGAAAATTAGCGGCGGTTACCGAAAATCCGCAGCAGCATCAGGAACAGATTGATGAAGTCGAGATAGAGCGTCAGTGCGCCCATAATCGAGTAGCGACGCAGGTTTTCCGTGTCGCGGGCATCGATCTGCTCACCGATGTTTTTCAGCTTCTGCGTGTCATAAGCGGTTAATCCCACAAACACCACCACACCGATGTAGGTAATCGCCCACATCAGCGCCGGACTTTTCAGCCAGAAGTTCACCAGCGACGCCAGCACAATGCCTATCAGTGCCATAAACAGCAGGCTGCCAAAACGGCTCAGGTCGCGTTTAGTGGTATAGCCGTAGAAGCTCATCGCGCCAAACATCCCTGCCGTGACAAAGAAGGTGCTGGCGATGGAGGAGTAGGTGTAGACCAGGAAAATACTCGCCATGGTAATGCCGGTCAGCGCTGAATAGAGCATAAACAGCCCGGTGGCTACGGCCCCGCTCAGACGATGCACCATGCCTGACAGGAAGAACACCAGCGCCAGCTGCGCGATAATCAGCCCGAAGAAGGTAATGCGATTGGCAAACACCAGCTCCATGACTGCGGGCGTGCGCGCCGCGAACCAGGAGACAAATGCGGTCAGTAACAGACCGCAGGTCATCCAGCCATAGACCTGCGCCATATAGGCTTGTAAACCGCGAGATGCGGGTTGAACGATGGAATCATTGCGTGGATATCGGTCCATGATGCACCTCTTGTTGAACGGATGAACAGCTCCCTGCCGGGAGCCATGCCAGAGTTAAGTGTGGCACAGCTCAGCTCAACTGTGCCACAACATGCCGGTTAACGCCGCGACAGACACTGCTGATAACGGCTGTCGACGCGCTGCGCAAACCACGCCGTCGTCAGATTACGGGTAATTTTCGGGCTTTCCAGCTTGATGCCCGGCAGCATTTCGCGCGGCAGCTTACGACCCGCCATTTTATCCGCCAGGGCAAAGACCTGTTTCCAGAGTTCACTGTCGCTGAACGATTCTTTCTCTCCTTTCTCCAGGTCGCGGCGAATGGCGCTGTTGGTCATATCGATCTGCTTCGAGAGCGTGCGCACAGCCAGTTCGGTACCGCCTGCCGCGTCTGAGCCATAGAGGATCAGGTCGCCATCCAGCGCCAGCTTCATGCCGGTGGCCTTTGACACCGCCGCCTGAAACGCCGCGTTGCGGCTGGCGTACCAGCCCGCATTGTAGTCGGCAAAGCGGTAGAGCGGCTGGCTGTAGTCAGCCGGGTAGCCAAGCAGGTGCATGGTGCCGAAGTAGATCCCGCCGTGACGGGTAAAGACTTCGCGCCGGATCGTGCCATCTACCGGCCACGGGTAGCCTTTGGCGTGCGCTTCGGCAAACGCAATGCTGACCTGCATCGGCCCGCCAGTGTGGATCGGGTTGAGATTGCCGAACAGCGTCTGGCCCATCGGCACCATATCGATCAGGTCATCGAAAATGGCGCTGAGATCTTTTTCACTGCGCACTTTATCGAGCCGGGCCGCATAGCTTTCGCCGGTCGGCGATTTAATCAGCAGCGCGGTGCGAACCAGGAAGGCCGGCACATGCACCTGCGCCGCACGGCGGTTGATCTCACCCCAGGCGATTTTCGGCAGTCCCGGCACGGCAGCTTCGGCGCTGAAGTTGCTCTCCTGATCCGCCACGGCAATCACCGCGCAGAGGTTACTGGCGCTGGGTTCGATCTGCTGCGTGCGGAAGGTGGTGTAGATATCGTCGCTCCAGGCCGCTTTATTGCTGACGTGCGACGGCAGCAGCCGCTGGATCTGTGCTTTGACATCTTCAGGCTGCCGTACGGGTGCCTCCGGGGTTTTCTTGCTGCTACAACCCGCCAGCACCAGTGCGGCGACCAGTGTCAGACGTTGCAGAATCGGGGTGGATGACATGCCTGTCCTCAGAATGAACTAAAACCTTACTCTATCATCGCCAGAGTTACACAGGCAGGAGAGAACTGAACTAAGGTTACCTTTTTTAACGTTAAAGGAACTTACGATGTTTAAACTCTGGCCTGCTGCGGCATTCAGCCTGTTATTAACCGGTTGCGGCGCTAATAATACGCCTGCCCAGGTGCAGTCACCGGGCGCGCCCACCTCCTCCTCGCTTAAAGTACTGGAGACCGGCGCCAGCGTGATGCAGTCACGTCCGCCCATCGACGCCATCAATACCTATCTCGATGGCTTCCATTTTTATAATGGCGACAAGAACGGTCAGATGGAGGCGCACCACTATGTCACCGTGCTGAACGACGATGTGATGCAGGCGGTGATTTACGACGGCAACACGCGCGACGCGCGGCTGATGGGCGTGGAGTACATCATCAGTGAACGGCTGTTTAAGACCCTGCCGCCCGAAGAGAAGAAGCTGTGGCACAGCCATCAGTATGAGGTGAAGTCCGGCACGCTGATTGCGCCAGGCTTACCGAAAGTTGCCGACCATGCGCTGATGACGCGCATCGTGAATACCTATGGCAAAACCTGGCACACCTGGCACACCGACCGCGACAAAACGCTGCCGATCGGCATTCCGGCGCTGATGATGGGCTTTACCGAAGATGGTCAGCTGGATTCCCGGCTGCTGGCGGATCGCGATCGTCGCTTTGGCGTGGACAGCAAACAGATCCGGGCCGATCGGGCGGATATCGTCGCGCATCCGGCGGCACCTGGTGCCAACGCGTGGGAAAAGGGTCAGGTCATCCAGCTGAAGCGTACCAGTGGCGGCGGTGAGCACAGCCACGGTCAGACCGGCTTTGGCCCGGCAGAGCAGCTGAAGCAACCTTAAGCGATGGGATGTGCAGGCCTGGGCGGGCAGGCGTCCAGAGAAAACTCAGCGGGCAGAAACCCTCCGGCCCGCTGAGCCATAATGTCGTCTTAGTCCCAGCGCCGGGCCGCCTGATGGTCGCTGTCGCGGGCATCCACCCAGCGATCGCCCTGCTCTGTCGCTTCGCGCTTCCAGAACGGCGCGCGGGTTTTCAGATAATCCATGATGAACTCCGCGGCAGAAAAGGCGCTGCCGCGATGGGCGCTGGTAACGCCCACCAGCACGATCTCATCGCCCGGAAACAGCTCGCCAACGCGGTGGATTACCGTAACGCGCTGCAGCGGCCAGCGTTCACGCGCCGCATCCACAATCTCCTGCAGCGCTTTCTCGGTCATGCCGGGATAGTGTTCCAGCGTCAGCGCCGCCACGTCTGCACCCAGGTTGTGATTACGCACTTTGCCGGTAAAGGTCACTACGGCACCATCTTCGTCACAGGCCGCCAGCCAGCGATACGCTTCCGCCATATCAAAGGGTGCGGGACCGACGCGAATCTCTGTTTCCATCTCAGCCTCCGGTCACGGGCGGGAAAAAGGCCACTTCATCACCGGCGTGCAGCGGGTGACTCATCGGCACCAGCGTCTGATTGACAGCCGCCAGCAGTTTGCCCGACTCCAGCGCCAGTGCCCAGCGATCGTCACGTTCAGCCAGCGCAGCGCGCAGCGCGGCCACATCCGGATACTCCGCACCGACCTCAAGCGATGCGGTGCCGGTCAGCTCACGCACCTGGGCGAAAAACAGCACCTTAATCATGGGCGACCGCCTGAAAATCACCGCTTTTGCCGCCGCGCTTGCTGATTAACCGCAGCTGATCAATGACAATATCTTTCTGAACCGCTTTGCACATGTCGTAGATGGTCAGCGCGGCAACCGAGGCGGCCGTCAGCGCTTCCATCTCGACGCCGGTTTTGCCGGTCAGGCGACAGAGCGAGGTGATGCGAACCCGATTATGGTCCTGTTCCGCTTCAAGGTTCACTTCCACTTTGCTCAGCATCAGCGGATGACAGAGCGGGATCAGCTCCCAGGTGCGTTTTGCTGCCTGGATCCCGGCGATGCGCGCCGTGGCGAAGACATCCCCTTTGTGGTGGCTGCCTTCCATAATCATCTGCAGCGTTTCCGGCTGCATCAGCACCAGCACTTCGGCACGTGCTTCGCGCACGGTTTCAGCCTTAGCGGAGACATCCACCATGTGCGCTTCGCCCGCGGCGTTAATGTGTGTGAGTTGAGACATACTTACCGTTTTTTCAGATGTGAGACAAAATTACAGGGCGCGGTGCGTGCATCAAGCTGGTCAGCAATAATGCGCTCCCAGGCGGTGCGACAGGCGCTGGTGGAGCCCGGCACGGCCAGGATCAGCGTCCCGTTAGCCAGACCGGCAATGGCGCGCGACTGCAGCGTCGATCCGCCAATCTCTTCATAGGAGATCATCCGGAACAGTTCGCCAAACCCGTCGATTTCGCGGTCAAACAGCGGCAGCAGCGCTTCCGGCGTGCTGTTTTTCAGGTTAAAGCCGGTGCCGCCATTAATGATCACCACCTGTACATCGTCACTGGCGATCCAGCGCGATACTGTGGCGCGAATGCGGTAGAGATTATCCGGCACGATGGCGTGATCGACGACGTCATGGCCCGCTTCTGCCGCCGCCTCGCGCAGATAGTCGCCGGAGGTGTCGTTGCTGGCATCGCGACGGTCTGACACCGTCATCACCGCAATCTGCACGGCCTGAAATTCGCTGGCTGGTTTACCCATACTTCCTCCTGAAATTAGCCACCAATGTAAGAGAGATTCTGTGTGATGCCGGTGTTGCCCTGATGCAGGAAGTGCGTCTGTTTCTTCTGCCCCAGGCTGCTGGCGATGCGCGCCTGCAGTTCGGCCTGCTGCGCATCGGATGCCAGCAGGTCGCGCAGCGGCACACCGCCGTCACCAAACAGGCACAGGTGCAGATTACCCTGCGCCGATACACGCAGACGGTTGCAGCTGGCACAGAAATCTTTGGCGTAAGGCATGATCAGGCCAATCTCGCCGACATAATCGGGATGGTAAAAAACCTGCGCCGGGCCGTCGCTGCGTCCGCTTTCGCGCCGCTGCCAGCCCTGGGCGATGAGTTGATCGCGGATCACCATGCCGGACACATGCTGATCGCGGAACAGCGTGCCGCCGTCGCCGGTCTCCATCAGTTCGATAAAGCGCAGCTGAATCGGACGGGTGCGGATCCAGTCAAGAAAAGTCGCCAGATTACGGCTATTGAGATCGCGCATCAGCACGCTGTTGACTTTGACCTGGCGAAAACCGGCGTCCAGCGCCGCGTCGATGCCGCTCATCACCTGATGGAATTTATCCTGGCCGGTGATGGCGTGAAACTGACGGGCGTCCAGGCTGTCGACGCTGACGTTAAGTGCGGTCAGACCCGCATCACGCCACTGCTTCACGTCGCGGGCCAGCCGGTAGCCATTGGTGGTCACTGCGATCTGGCGGATAGAGGCGTTTTCACGCACTGCCGCAATGATGTCGGTAAAATCACGGCGCAGCGACGGCTCACCGCCGGTCAGCCGAACTTTTTCGGTTCCGGCTGCGGCGAAGGCCCGCGTGACGCGGCGGATTTCATCCAGAGAGAGAAAGCTTTTGTTACGAATTCCCTGCGGTTTGTAGCCGTCAGGAAGACAGTAGGTACAGCGGAAATTACAGACATCCGTGACCGACAGGCGCAGGTAATAGAACTTACGCGCGTATGCATCAGTAAATTGTGACACCAGAACACCTTTCCAGATTGGGAGATGCAGTCATTTCTTCCTGCACCCTGGCAGCTCGATGGCTACGGCCTGAACCCCCTATCCGCAGACTTAGGCATTCAGGCTTGAGTGTACGCTGACCCGTTGATCAGCGCGGTAAACATGATGGTAGCGTGAATTCCGCCACTCTTCCATTTGCTCTTTTCGCTATATATTCTTATACATATCGAATTTTCACCGCATTTTCGCGACAGGATACGTTAAAATGCGATCCAGATTTTGACGTAAGTCATCCGCGCGGGCTTAGCGTTTAGAGCCACGCTACGCGAAAGGATAGTAAGGAGAAGTATGAATCGCACACTGGCCGATCTTGATCGCGTTGTGGCACTGGGCGGCGGACACGGTTTAGGCCGCGTGATGTCGGCTCTTTCCCCACTGGGCTCACGTCTCACCGGCATCGTCACCACCACCGACAACGGCGGATCGACCGGTCGCATTCGTCGATCCGAAGGCGGTATCGCCTGGGGCGACATGCGCAACTGCCTCAACCAGCTGATTGCAGAACCGAGCGTCGCCTCCGCGATGTTCGAGTATCGCTTTGCCGGTAACGGCGAACTGGCCGGTCACAATCTCGGTAACCTGATGCTGCGGGCGCTGGATCATCTGAGCGTTCGTCCGCTGGAAGCGATCAACATCATCCGTAACCTGCTGAAGGTCGACGCCTTTTTAATCCCGATGTCAGAGCAGCCAGTGGATCTGGTGGCGATGGATGCCGAAGGCAATATGGTTTACGGCGAAACCGCGATTGACGAGATGAAGCAGCCGCCGCAGGAGTTGATGCTGCACCCCAACGTCCAGCCGACGCGGGAAGCGCTACAGGCCGTTGCAGAAGCGGATCTGATTCTGATTGGCCCAGGCAGTTTCTATACCAGCCTGATGCCGATTCTGCTGATGGAAGAGATGGCGCAGGCACTGCGTCGCACGCCTGCCACTATGGTGTTTATCGGTAATCTGGGTCGCGAGCTGAGTCCTGCCGCGGCCAGTCTTTCGGTGGCTGACAAGCTTCAGATGATGGAACGTTATATCGGCAAGCGGGTGATTGATGCGGTCGTGGTCGGTCCGGCGGTCGCCACAGAGGGCATTGAGAACCGGCTGATTGTCCGTGAACCGCTGGAGGCCGCTGACATTAAATATCGTCACGACCGCCAGCTGTTACGGGTGGCGCTGGAACACGCCATTCAGGGCTTTGACGGCGCTACGAGGCCGCAATAAACAGCGTTCGCAGCTCATGCAGCTGATCGCGCACGCTGGCTGCCTGTTCGAACTCCAGGTTCTGCGCGTGCTGCTGCATCTGCCCTTCCAGCTCGTGGATCTTCTTCTGTAGCGCCTGCGGCGTTAGCAGTTGCAAATCGGCCAGTGCCTGAGCTTCGCCAGGTCGGGCGGGTTTCGCTTTACCACGGGTTTTCACCACGTTGTTGCCCAGTTCCAGAATATCGGTGATCTTCTTATTCAGGCCCTGCGGCACAATGCCGTTCTGCTCGTTGTGCAGCTGCTGCTTCTCACGGCGGCGCTCCGTCTCTTCAATGGCGCGCGCCATTGACGGCGTGATTTTATCGCCATAAAGAATCGCCTTGCCGTTGATGTTACGCGCCGCACGACCAATGGTCTGAATCAGCGATCGTTCGGAACGCAGGAAGCCCTCTTTATCCGCATCCAGAATCGCCACCAGCGACACTTCCGGCATATCCAGCCCCTCACGCAGTAAGTTGATGCCTACCAGTACATCAAACTCACCCAGACGTAAGTCGCGGATAATCTCCATACGCTCTACGGTGTCAATGTCGGAGTGCAGATAGCGCACTTTCTCGCCATGCTCCGTGAGATACTCGGTAAGATCTTCCGCCATGCGCTTGGTCAGCACCGTCACCAGCACACGTTCGTTGATCGCCACGCGCTGACGGATCTCGGACAGCAGATCGTCAACCTGCGTCCCGACCGGACGCACTTCGATGATCGGGTCCAGCAGGCCGGTAGGACGTACCACCTGGTCAACCACTTCATCGCCCGATTTTTCCAGCTCATATTTGCCCGGCGTTGCCGAGACATAGATGGTCTGCGGGGCCAGCGCCTCAAACTCTTCAAACTTCATCGGACGGTTGTCCAGCGCCGACGGCAGGCGGAAGCCATACTCCACCAGCGTCTCTTTACGCGCCCGGTCGCCTTTGTACATGCCGCCAATCTGCGGGATGGTCACATGCGACTCATCCACCACCAGCAGGCCATCGGCGGGCAGATAGTCAAACAGCGTCGGCGGCGCTTCGCCCGGTCCGCGTGCGGAGAGGTAGCGCGAGTAGTTTTCGATACCGGAGCAGTAACCCAGCTCACTCATCATCTCAAGGTCAAACTGGGTACGCTGGGTAATACGCTGCTCTTCCAGCAGCTTATTGTTCTCCAGCAATACCCGGCGACGGTCGGCCAGCTCGACTTTGATATCTTCCATCGCCTGCAGAATACGCTCACGCGGCGTCACGTAGTGCGTCTTGGGATAGATGGTAAAGCGCGGCACTACTGAATCGATCTGACCGGTCAGCGGGTCAAACAGCGACAGACGCTCGACCTCTTCGTCAAACAGTTCGACGCGCAGCGCGATATCGTCCGACTCTGCCGGGAAGATATCGATCACTTCGCCACGCACGCGGAAAGTGCCGCGCTGGAACGCCTGGTCGTTACGGGTGTATTGCAGCTCTGACAGGCGGCGCAGAATGCTGCGCTGATCGATAATCATGCCGCGGGTCAGGTGCAACATCATTTTGAGATAGAGATCGGGATCGCCCAGACCGTAGATCGCCGAAACCGACGCCACCACGATAACGTCGCGCCGTTCAAGCAGCGCCTTGGTGGCCGACAGACGCATCTGTTCGATGTGTTCGTTAACCGATGCATCCTTTTCGATAAAGGTATCGGAGCTCGGCACATAGGCTTCAGGCTGATAGTAGTCGTAGTAAGAGACGAAAAACTCGACGGCGTTATCCGGGAAAAACTCTTTCATCTCGCCATAGAGCTGAGCCGCCAGCGTCTTGTTCGGTGCCAGCACCATCGTCGGGCGGTTAAGGTCAGCAATGACGTTGGCGACGGTAAACGTTTTACCTGAGCCGGTCACGCCTAATAAGGTCTGATGGGCCAGTCCATCCTCCAGCCCCTCTTCCAGGCGACGGATCGCCTCAGGCTGGTCGCCCGAAGGTTTAAAGGCGGAATTGAGTTTAAAAGCTTTGGTCATGAATGCAGTTCCTGCTGGAGAAGTCGGCGGGCAGGCACTTATTTTACTCTGCTATGGTGATTTTGCCAGAAAATAATACTGGATATAAAAACAGTAATCGTGCAAAGTTAATGCAATCAGGGTGAGTCTTAGCCTGCCCGTATTGTGGAGGCGTTATCGCAAAGCGAGTTGCGCAATGTTATCCCCAGACCGGGATCAGATTTAACATTTGTCAATAGAACGTCACAAAATTACAGTTCGGTTACCTGACAGAGAATTCGCAGGCTTGTTTTTTGATAACCAGCTGATTTTATTGATTTAAGCTCATAAGGCCAGAATCTCGTCATTATGTTACCAGGCCGCGTATTTCCTCGCTTCTAACCGGTTTTCATTACCTAATGCACAAGGTTATCCACAGGAATGGTGGATAAGTGATGGCAGCCCCGCCGCCATCAGCTGTGTATAATTTTTCCCTGCCCTCCCGCCTCAGTGAAAATAATTTTTTTTGCGTTAAATTTCGCGTTGGCTGCTGACGGATTATTCTGCATTTTTAATCTGTCTTCTGGCGTGGCACGCAAATTATCATCATTCCACTAAGATTCTTAATCAGACATTCTGCGTTACTGCAGCACGTCTGCACCACAAACAGCGCCCGCAGGCACTGTAAAAGTGCAGGCGCGTGATGACCATGGGTAATTGATAAGTTTTTCTCACCTTTTATCCCTGATACAGCGCACTGTAGCAGGAAACAGGGCCATTTTAAGATCTGGCCTGGGAATTGCAGGAGTCAGTAACGTCACCGCGCTTTATGCGCACTGTGCTGCAATGGTGAGGCTGCCGTTGCTGATGACTTGTTTGCCAGACGACAGAGAGCGGAAGCAATCAGGCTAATGATCGGGAAGGAGAGTGTCAGATGCTGAGTCTACGTTCGGTAAATCAATTTTACGGTCAGAACCATATTCTGTGGGATGTGGACCTGGATCTGTCGCCTGGCACCTGCACCGGCATTCTGGGCCGTCCTGGCATGGGCAAAACCACGCTGGTCAACTGCATTATGGGCAGATTGCCGATTAACAGCGGCACAATTTCCTGGAAAGAGGATGGCTCGCCGCCGGAAGATTTGCTGCTGCAACCGGCTGAACAGCGGGCGCAGATGGGGATTGGCTATGTGCCTCAGGGCCGCCATATTTTTACCCAGATGAGCGTGGAAGATAACCTGCTGATTGCCCTGCTCGCGGGTGCCAGCCAGCGCGACCGTCATCGTGCTATTCCTGAAATGGTATTTGATTTGTTCCCGGCGCTCTACTCGCTGCGCCAGCAACGCAGCGGCGATCTGCCCATCGATCAGCAGCAACAGCTGGCACTGGCGCGCGCGCTGGTGCTGCAGCCAAAACTGCTGATTCTGGATGAGCCGACTGATGGGATGTCGCCGTGGCTGGAAGAGGAGATGGGCAACCTGATCCGCCGGCTTAACCTTGATTACGGGCTGACCATTCTGCTGCTGGAGCAGCGGCTGTCGCTGATCCGGCGTGTGGCGGACTATTTCCTGCTGCTGCACCGTGGCCGTAATGTGGCGCAGGGCAGCATGGAGCAGCTCGATGACCACACCGTGGATAAGTGGCTGACGGTCGCCTGAACCTCACTGCGGCAGCGTCAGGTACTGTCCACAGGACGCCTGCTGCGCTGCATCGGTGAGATACGGAATCGTGCCCAGGCAGGGGGCAGGTAGTCGTTGCTTCAGGCTGGAGAGATATTCCTGATAGCGTTTGCCTGGCGGCTCGACGGTGTTAGCGATCCAGCCCACCAGCAGCAGGCCACGCGCGCGCACCGCCTCGGCGGTGAGCATGGCGTGATTGATGCAGCCGAGCTTAATTCCCACCACCAGAATCACGGGCAGCTGTTCGCTGACCACCCAGTCCGCATAGGTGTGCGTCTCTGACAACGGGGTATACCAGCCGCCCGCTCCTTCGACCAGAATCCAGTCCGCCAGCGGCTCCAGCGCTGCCAGACCTGCTGACAGTGCCAGATGGGTGATCGGCCTGCCCTCTTCAGCGCTGACGATGTGCGGCGAGGTCGGTTCGATAAACGCCAGCGGATTGACCTGCTGGTAGCTCAACGGCACGCTGCTGAAGCGCTGCAGCGCCAGCGCATCACTGTTGCGGAGCCCCTCTGGCGTCATCTCACAGCCTGAAGCAACCGGCTTATAGCCTGCACAGCGGTAGCCCGCAGCGGCGGCGGCCTGCAACAGTGCGCCGCTGGCGACAGTTTTACCGACTTCGGTGTCGGTGCCGGTAATAAACAGCCGTTTCATGATGCACTTACTCCATAAATTAAATGGTAACTCAGGCGATAGCCGTGCCGGTCGCGCGGCCAGTGCGCCTCTAACTGGTTGAGTCGTTGTCGGGTGAGGAGCTGCCCGTCGCGGCCCTGATGCAGATGGGTCGCGCCGATCCCTTTCAGCGAACGCATGGCGCTGAGCGCATCGGGAAAATGCAGCGTCACTTTTTCCGCGCTGCAATGCAGTTGCTCTGCGTAGCAGGCCGCCGCAATCTGCGTCTCGCTGAGAAAGCGGTTGGCGTGCGGCGACGCATCCAGATGGGACCAGGCTTCATGCACCTCCTGCAACGAGCCATCGCCCAGCGTAGAAAACAGCAGCGTGCCAGTGGGGCGCAGCACGCGCCGGAACTGACGCAGCGCGCCGGGCAGATTTTCACTCCACTGCACAGCCAGGTTACTCCACACCAGGTCGAGGCTGTTATCCGCCAGCGGCAGTGCGTCGATGTCGCCCGCCAGATAGTGCTGCGCCGCGTCGTTGTCCCGCGCCTGTTGCAGCATCTGCGGAGAGAGATCCAGCGCCGTGACCTGTTTGCCCCGCTCACGCCATACCCTGCTGTACCAGCCGGTGCCACACCCGGCATCCAGCAGCTGCAGTCCGCTCTGTACGGGTGCACGTGCCAGCAGCGCATTGCCGCTGAGGCGCTGCAGCGCAGCATGCGCATCATAATGGCTGGCCGCGCGGCCAAAGGCGCGCGCCACCGCCTGCTTATCAACCCGCAGCGTCATGCAGCGCCTCCAGTAACCGGTCAATATCTTCAGGGCGATGTGCCGCGGTCAGGGTAATACGCAGCCGGGCCGTTCCCGGCGGCACGGTAGGCGGTCGGATCGCACTGACCCAGCAGCCTGCCTCCGCCAGTCGCTGAGAGAGCGCCATTGCATCGCTGTTTTCACCTATCAGCAGCGGCTGAATCGCGCTGGCAGAGTCCATCAATTGCCACGGCAGCGAGGCCGCGCCACGCCGGAAATGCGCAATGTTCTGCTGCAACTGCTGGCGCAGCACATCGCCCTGCTGAATTTCGCGCAGCGCCGCCTGCAGCGCAGTGGCTTGTGCGGCGGGCATGGCGGTGGAGTAAATCAGATGCCGGCTGAACTGCAGGAAATAGTCAGCGATATCGGCGTCGCACAGCAGCGCAGCACCGCTGACGCCAAAAGCTTTGCCAAAGGTGACCACCAGCAGTTCCGGTTTAACGCCCTGCTGCCAGCAGCTGCCGCGCCCCTGCTCACCTACTACACCGATGCCGTGTGCATCATCCACCAGCAGCCAGCCCTCTGCCTGCTGCGTCTGTTGTGCCAGCGCAGCCAGCGGCGCACTGTCGCCATCCATGCTGAAAATCCCCTCGGTCACCACCAGCGTCTCCCCCTCGCAGGGTGACGCGAGCCGTGCTGCCAGGCTCTCCGGATCGTTATGACTGAAACGCCGCAGCTGCGCCGGGCTGTGGCTGGCGGCGTCGAGCAGCGAGGCATGGCTGAGTTTATCGGCCAGGATGCGATCGTTTTTCTCGCCCAGCAGATGAATCACCGCCTGATTGGCCGCGAATCCGGAGATAAACAGCAGCGCACGGTCGTAGCCGAGCCAGTCGGCCAGCTGCGCCTCAAGATCGGCGTGCTGACGGTGATAACCGGTGACGTGTCCCGAGGCACCCGCCCCCGCCCCCGCCTGCGCCGCGCCTTGCTGCCAGCCCGCAATCACCGCCGGATGGCGGGTTAAACCAAGATAGTCATTGCTGGAGAAGTGCAGATAGCGACGGCCACCGCTCTCTAACGTGCGGGTGGCTTGCTGATCGATGATTCGACGCTGCCGCCAGCCATCGGCCGCACGGCGCTGCGCCAGCCCCTGCTGAAGTCGTTGCTGCCAGCTCATTACAGTGCCGCGTTGTAGAACTGTTCAGTGTCGGCATGGAACAGCTGCTCGCTGAGTTGTTCTTCCTGCTGCTGATCGCCATGTTGGGTGTGGGTATGCTCCGGGTTCAGCCCCAGTTTGCGGAACAGCACGCGGTCTTTATCCTCTTCCGGATTCGGCGTGGTCAGCAGTTTGCAGCCGTAGAAAATCGAGTTCGCCCCGGCCATAAAGCACATCGCCTGAGTCTGCTCGCTCATCTGCTCGCGGCCCGCGGAGAGACGCACATGCGAGGTTGGCATCATGATGCGCGCTACCGCGATGGTGCGGATAAAATCGAAAGGCTCTACGTCATCGTTGTCCGCCAGCGGCGTGCCTTTGACCTTGACCAGCATGTTGATCGGCACGCTCTCTGGCGGCGTCGGCAGATTGGCTAACTGCACCAGCAGACCGGCGCGGTCGTTCACGGTTTCGCCCAGGCCAACGATACCGCCCGAACAGACTTTGATCCCGGCGTCGCGCACTTTGCCCAGCGTATCGAGACGTTCCTGGTAGCTGCGGGTCGTGATGATAGAGCCGTAGAATTCCGGTGAGGTGTCGAGGTTATGGTTGTAGTAATCGAGGCCCGCGCCCGCCAGCCGCTGCGCCTGTTGATCGCTGAGCGTACCGAGCGTCATGCAGGTTTCCATTCCCATCGCCTTCACGCCTTCAACCATTTTTTCCAGGTAAGGCATATCGCGCTCGTGCGGGTTTTTCCACGCGGCACCCATGCAGAAACGGGTTGAACCCGCGGCTTTGGCCTGACGCGCGGAGGTCAGTACCTCCTCCACTTCCATCAGACGTTCCGACTCCAGGCCGGTCTTGTAGCGCGCGCTCTGCGGGCAATATTTGCAATCTTCCGGACAGGCGCCGGTTTTAATCGACAGCAGGGTACTGACCTGCACCTGGCGCGGGTCGAAGTGCTGACGATGCACCTGCTGCGCTTCAAACATCAGTTCAAGAAAAGGTTGATCAAACAGCGCTTGCGCCTGTGCAATTGTCCAGCGTTTAGCCATTAGGTACTCCAGAAAAGGGTGTCATCCCGACAGAAAGCAGGGGTATACTTGTAAACTATATTTTTTTATTTTGGTTTACAACTCCGATGACTACCCCCCTTTTCTCCCTGGATGATGCCCGTTTTGACCGCCAGCATATCTGGCATCCTTACACCTCGATGCGGGATCCCCTGCCCTGCTATCCGGTCGTTGCCGCGCAGGGTTTTCAGCTGCAGCTGGCCGATGGCCGTGAGCTGGTGGATGGAATGTCATCGTGGTGGGCGGCAATTCATGGTTACAACCATCCCCGCCTGAACCGGGCGCTCACGGAGCAGGTCACGCAGATGTCGCACGTGATGTTTGGCGGCATTACCCATCCGGCAGCAGTGGCACTCTGTCGTCAGCTGGTGGCGATGACACCTGAGGCGCTGGAGTGCGTTTTCCTGGCCGATTCCGGCTCGGTAGCAGTGGAAGTATCGATGAAGATGGCGCTGCAGTACTGGCTGGGCCGGGGTGAAACTCGCCAGCAGTTCCTGACGCTGAAGCGCGGCTATCACGGCGATACCTTTGCCGCGATGTCGGTCTGCGATCCCGAGAACTCGATGCACAGCCTGTGGCGCGGTTATCTGCCTGAGCACCACTTTGCGGCGGCTCCGGCCTGCGGCTTTGATGATGAATGGGACGCGCGCGACTTCGATGATTTTACCCGACTGATCGAACAGCATCACCAGCAACTGGCGGCGGTGATCCTGGAGCCGATTGTGCAGGGTGCGGGCGGGATGCGTTTCTATCATCCGCGCTATCTGCAGCAGGTCCGGGAAGCGTGCGACCGCTATGGCGTGCTGCTGATAGCGGATGAGATCGCCACCGGATTTGGCCGCACCGGCAAGCTCTTTGCCTGTGAACACGCGGGTATTACCGCGGATATTCTTTGTGTCGGCAAAGCGCTGACCGGCGGCATGATGACGCTGGCGGCGACCCTGACTACCCGCGAGGTGGCTGATACCATCAGCCGCAGCGCGGCAGGCTGTTTTATGCATGGCCCGACATTTATGGGGAATCCGCTGGCCTGCGCGGTGGCGGCGGAGAGCCTGAGCATGCTGGCGGAAGGTGACTGGCAGCGACAGGTGGCCGCGATCGAACAGCAGCTGCGGGCTGAGCTGCTGCCGCTGCGCCGTTCACCACAGGTGGCCGATGTGCGCGTGCTGGGGGCGATTGGCGTGGTGGAAACCCATCAGCCGGTCAACATGGCGGCACTACAGCAGTTCTTTGTTGAACAGGGCGTCTGGATCCGGCCGTTTGGCCGACTGATTTACCTGATGCCGCCCTACATCATCTCGCCGCAGGCGCTGAGTCAGCTGGTGCAGGCGATGGGCAGCGCGCTGGAACATTCGCAACATTTTGCCGCCTGATGCGGGCTGACCACTGGCACTGGTGGTGCTTTTGGTTATGATGAAAGGCTATTCATCGACAGTTAAGGAGATGTGATGCGCGTTTTTAGTCAGGACTTTAATGACGGCGAAAAGATGCCAGAAAAGCATGTTTTCAACGGCATGGGTTATCAGGGCGAGAATATTTCTCCCCATCTTGCCTGGGAAGCGGCACCGGAAGGCACCAAAAGTTTTGTGGTGACCTGCTACGATCCTGATGCGCCGACGGGTTCCGGCTGGTGGCACTGGGTCGTGGCGAATATTCCGGCCAGCACCACGTCACTGCCGCAGGGTGCCGGTTCCGGCAAAGCGTCACTGCCAGCAGGCGCAATCCAGACCCGTACCGATTTCGGTCAGGCGGGCTATGGTGGCGCGGCGCCGCCTCAGGGCGAAACCCATCGCTACATTTTCACCGTGCATGCGCTGGATGTGGAGACGATTGAGGTGGATGAAGGCGCCAGTGGCGCAATGGTCGGCTTTAATGTGCATTTCCACGCACTGGCGAGCGCCTCGCTGACCGTGAATTATCAGTAATTCAGTCCGTCTGACAAACCCAAAGCTGAGTGACCTGGCAGCAACGCATTAGCTTAAACTGCAGGGAATAGGGTCAGAGGAGGAAAGCGTCCCGCCGCCCGGAAAAAAACGCCGGGAGCGTTTTTGAACAACGCAACGCGTTGGCCCGGCAACGGACGCACCTCAGGAATGAGGTGCGTAATTGCGCGGGTCGAGCACGCCATGGATGGCGGCTTTTGCGTCTTTCCGATCTGACCCTATTGCCTGTGTCTGCACGATCTCACAGCTGGCAGTGGCAAACGCCGTCAACAATTTCACGCCTCTCCCACCCGGGAGAGGCTTTTTCACGATGCGTTACGCCTGCAACTGGTGAATCACCACCCACATCGGGCCCTGCCCTACCGCATAACGTCCCAGCGGCTGTAACAGCCCCTTCGGTTCGCTAATCGCATACACTTCGATGTGATGCGATTTCTGTCCCGCCGCCACCAGAAAACGTCCGCTGTGATCGATATTGAACCCGCGCGGCTGCGTTTCCGTCGGCTGGAACCCTTCCAGCGTCAGTTCATCGCCCAGTTCGCTGACGCTGAAAATCGCCAGTGTGCTGCTGGTGCGATCGCAGGCGTAGAGGAAACGGCCATCCGGCGTCAGGTGAATATCGGCTGCCCAGCGCGTACCGCTGAAGTCCGGCGGCATCATATCCAGCGTCTGCACGCTTTCCGCTTCGCCTTCACCGGTATTTAATGCCCAGACATCAACAGTACTGTCCAGCTCATTCACGCAGTAAGCATACTGGCCGCCCGGATGGAACTGCATATGACGCGGGCCTGCACCCTCTACCGTCGTGACCTGCGCCTGTTTGCGCGGCGTCAGCTGACCGTCTGCGCCCAGCGCAAACAGACAGATACGATCCTGCTTCAGTGCCGGGACGTAGAGCGTTTTATTGTCAGTGTCGATATTGGCTGAGTGACAGCCATCCAGGCCGTTGATTACCTGTAGCGGGGCCTGCGGAATGCCATCATCGCCAATCGGGCTGACGCTGACGCAGGCATCATTGTAGGAGCCGCAGAACAGGAACCGGCCCTCGCGATCGGTGGAAATGTGGGTCGGACTGCCGGGCAGCGTTGCCTGACCGGCTTCGGTCAGCGTACCATCGGCGGCAATCCGGAACGCCAGCACGCGAAAATTGGGACGCACACCGACATAGAGAAAATCGCGTTTCGGACTCACCACCATCGGCTGAACCTGGCCGGCGACATCGATCACCTGAAGCAACGTCAGCGCACCCTCATCATTCATCTGCCAGACGTGAATCTGCTGGCTCTCGGGACTGGCGGTGTAGACAACCTGTTTCATGCATTCTCCTTTTTTTGCTGCCTGATCATATCTGTGAATCACTGTAGCGCGTTTTATTACCCTACGCTGGAATCATTTGTGCCCTGTTTTTTGTCTCCGGACCGTGGACAGGTGTAGACTTCAGCCCCTGCAAACCTGAAAAAACGAGAGGATGAATGAGCTACCGAGTAATTGCCCTCGACCTCGACGGCACGCTGCTGACCCCAGCCAAAACGATTCTGCCGCAGTCAATTGACGCGCTGAACCAGGCCCGCCAGGCCGGTGTTCATGTCGCTATCGTGACCGGACGCCATCACTGCGCTATCCACCCTTTTTATCAGGCGCTACAACTGGATACACCCGCAATCTGCTGTAATGGCACCTATTTGTATGATTACCGTGCGAAAAAGGTGCTGGCGTCCGATCCTCTCGACCCGCAGCTGGCGTTACAGGTGATTGATAGGCTGGATCAGCAGCAGATTCACGGTTTGCTCTACGTGGATGATGCCATGCTCTATCAGACGCCGACCGGTCATGTGATGCGCACCCTGAAGTGGGCCGAATCGCTGCCTGAGCATCAGCGTCCGCTGTTCTGTCAGGTGCCTGATTTAGCCCAGGCGGCACGTGACGCCGGTTCGATCTGGAAGTTTGCCCTGTCGCACGACAACCATCAGGAGCTGCAACAGTTCGCCACTACAGTGGAAGCGGAGCTGGGGCTGGCCTGCGAATGGTCATGGCACGATCAGGTGGATATCGCCAGAGGCGGCAACAGCAAAGGCAAACGGCTGGCGCAGTGGGTTGAATCGCTGGGGCTGAGCATGTCCGATGTGATCGCGTTTGGTGATAACTACAACGACCTCAGCATGCTGGAAACGGCCGGTCTGGGCGTGGCGATGGGCAATGCCGACGAGGCGATCAAAGCGCGGGTGAAAAAGGTAATCGGCACCAATCTTGAACCCGGCATTGCCGACACCCTCCGTCAGTACGTGTTGTAATCAGGGCGTTACCGAAACGCTTTTTATCTGGGCATAAAGCCACTGATCCGGCCGGATGCCCAGTTCATCCCGCGCCCACGGCGTGATGCGCGCCCAGAGTTCGCTGATGCCGATACGCAGCTTCACCTCCACCTGGTCTCCGACCTCCAGCAGCTCAACTACCTGTGCCGGTAAAATGTTGCGAATGGAGGTGTGCTGTGGCGGTTGCAGCGCCAGCGAGACATCTGATGAGGCGATGCGAATACGCAGCGGCGTTTTCACCGGCTGATTCACCCTGCTGACCCAGATGTGTTGATCGCCCAGCGAGAGCGCGGTCATCGGATAGTCGGGATGCTGCTCCAGCACCTGCACCCGCAGCACGCTGGTCAGTTCGCTTACCGGCAGCCATGGCCGCATCGCGCTGCTGCTCCAGACCCGCTCCAGCGGACCAAAGGCTTTGACCTTGCCCGCATCCAGCACCAGCACGTTATCAGCCAGATGCAGGATCTCATCCAGACTGTGCGAGACGTAGAGCATAGGAATATCGACCTGCTTCGCCAGTTTTTGCAGATACGGCATCAGCTCACGTTTGCGCGGCAGATCCAGCGACGCCAGCGGTTCATCAAGCAGTAGCATATCCGGTGCGGTCAGCAGTGCCCGGCCAATCGCAACCCGCTGCTTTTCACCGCCCGACAGCGACAGCGGAAAGCGCGACAGCAGCGCCTCCAGCCCCAGCAGCGAAACCAGGCTGTCGAACTGTGCTTTCATCGCCGGGGCCATACCATATTGCAGGTTGCCCCGGACCCGATAGTGCGGGAAGAGCCGCGCATCCTGAAACACATAGCCGATGCGGCGTTTTTCCGGCGGCAGCGCAACCTTCTGCTCCGCATCAAACAGCAGACGATCGTTAAGCTCAATCCGCCCGCGCTGCGGCTGAGTCAGTCCGCTGATGGCGTTGATCAGTGAGGTTTTACCGGCACCGGAAACACCGAAAATGGCGGTGATGCCTTTGGCCGGGATCTGCAGGTCGATCTCCAGTTGGTGAGCGCCCTGCTGCTGCATAAAATTGAGTGATAGCATCAGCTTCCCATCCGCTTGCGGCCTGCACGTGCCAGCCATTCCGACGCCAGCAGTGACGCCAGTGCCAGTACGATAGCGATGATACAGAGCCGCGCCGCCGCACCCTCTGCACCAGGGGTTTCGATCAGGGTAAACATTGCCAGCGGAAGCGTGCGCGTTTCACCGGGAATATTGGACACAAAGGTAATGGTGGCACCGAATTCGCCCAGCGATCGGGCAAACGCCAGCACCGTTCCGGCGATCACGCCTGGCAACGTCAGCGGCAGTGTGATGGTGAAAAAGACCCGCCAGCGTCCGGCACCCAGCGTACGTGCCGCCTGCTCCAGCCGGCTATCCACCGCTTCCAGCGCCAGCCGGATAGCGCGTACCATCAAGGGAAAGGCGATAACGGCGGAAGCCAGCGCTGCACCGCGCCAGCTGAACGCAAAGCTGAAACCGAACCAGTCAAAAAGCTTTTCGCCAATGAAGCCGCGTCGCCCCAGGCTAACCAGCAGCAGATAACCTACCACTACTGGCGGCAGCACCAGCGGCAGGTGGATCAGGCTGTCGAGCAGCGCTTTGCCGGGAAAACGGCAGCGCACCAGAATCCAGGCCATCAGAATGCCAAACGGCAGACTGCCAAGCACGGCTATGCCAGAGACTTTAAGGCTAAGCAGCACTGCCTGCCATTCAGGATCGCTGAGTATCATTTCGTCGGTGTGAATCCGTAATGTTTGAAAATCGCCGCAGCCTGCGGCCCTTTCAGGTAATCATAAAAGGCTTGAACGGTGGCCGTGTCGTGATCGTTTACGATCGCCATCGGATATTCCACCGGTTTGTGACTGGTTGCCGGAAAACGCCCGACCACCTGCACTTTATCGCTGGCGACCGCATCAGATCCGTAGACAATGCCGTATGGGGTTTCGTTACGCTCGACCAGCGCCAGTGCTGCCCGCACATTATTAGCGGGCGCTAACGCGGGCGCAACGCCATCCCAGGCTCCCAGCTTCTGCAACGCCTCTTTAGCATAGATACCCGCCGGAACGTGGTCCGGATCGCCCACCGCCAGACGTTCGCCGTGCAGCAATGTTTTCCAGTCGGTCTGCGGATCCAGCGTCACCGCTTTAGCTGCGGCACTCCGTGGCGCAATCAGTACCAGGTCGTTGCCCAGCAGGGTATAGCGGGTGCGGGTTATCACGCTTTTCTTCGCCACCGCATCATTCATCCACTGCTGATCGGCAGAGATAAACAGGTCGGCAGGCGCACCCTGTTCAAGCTGACGCGCCAGCGTGGAGGATGAGGCGAACGAAGAGACGACTGTCACGCCCTTTTCCTTCTGATACTGACTGGCAATATCCTGCATCGCATTGGTCAGCGAAGCCGCGGCAAACACGGTAATGTTATCGGCGGCCACTGCCTGTCCGGCCAGCGATACGGTGACCAGCGCCGCGACGCCCCAGCGGGTGTAATTTGATGACATGATTCTCTCCGGCTATTCGTTGTGTAGCGAATAATATAACGCAATATCAGGGAGGTTCAGTAAATTATCGGCAGGTGTCAGAGAAGGTTGAATCAATGCGGGACAAAAATGATGACGCTCGCCAGGATGGCGGGCGTCACAGAAATTAATTATGGGAACGGGCTGAAGATTTTTCGCGATGACCCACTTTAGAGAAGATATTAAACACTTCACCCAGGCCATAAATCATACCCAGCATCAGCGCCATTACCACAGGGACCATGAGTACAGCCACGGCGAGGCTTTTCAGTAATTCCAGCATGGAGAGTCTCACTCTGCTAACAAAAAAGTGATTGTAACGGGTCAGTAAAATTTTGCGCAGCCCTTTTCGTGCTTTTACTTTGGACATAAAACGCCGCTATCATCGGCCTTCGCCTTAACCCTTTGCCGGAGCTGTCATGGAAGCCGAACTGTCCCTTCATATCCGTTTACAACAGAAACTGTTTGCCGATCCACGACGTATTGAGCTGCTGAAACGCGTCCAGCAGACCGGCTCGATCAGTCAGGGGGCGAAGCTGGCTGGCATCAGTTACAAAAGTGCCTGGGATGCGATTAATGAGATGAACCAGATGGCGGATGAAACGCTGGTGGCGCGGGCAACCGGCGGCAAAGGCGGCGGCGGTGCAACGCTGACCCGCTACGGTGAACGCCTGATTCAGCTGTTTCATCTGATGGAGCAGATCCAGCAGAAAGCCTTTGATGCACTGCAGCAGGATACACTGCCGCTCGACAGCCTGCTGGCGGCCATCGCCCGCTTTTCACTGCAGACCAGCGCCCGCAACCAGCTGTTCGGCACCGTGGTGAGCAACGATGCGCAGCAGGTGGTTCAGCATCTGATGATTCAGCTGGCTGATGGCGTCACGCAACTCAATGTTGCGCTGACCCAGCGCAGCGCCGATCGTCTGCAGCTGGCGGCGGGTAAAGAGGTGCTGGTGCTGATCAAAGCGCCGTGGATCCGTATCAGTCGTGACGCCGCAGAGGAAGACAATCAGCTGACCGCCACCGTCACAGCCATCGAACCGGGTGAGCAGATGAGTGAGGTGCTGATGCAGCTCGCCAGCGGCGAAACCCTGTGTGCCACTCTGAGTAATGCACAGTTACAGCAGCTGAAGCTGCAGCCCGGCGATGCGGTGATCGCCAGTTTCAATGCAGAGAACGCTATCGTCGCTACCCTGCTCTAGCGGTTGAGTTGACTTCACTGCGGGCAATGGTTACAACTCAGTGACTCGATGCAAAAAATGGAACAGATCATGGCTTCATTGCATATTTTGCAAGGCACGTTTCATCTCAGTGATACCCGGATACTGAGTCTGAATCAGGTGGAACTGCAGCGCGGCGAAAGCTGGGCCTTTGTCGGTGCCAACGGCAGCGGTAAATCCTCACTGGCGCGCGCGCTCTCCGGTGAATTGCCCCCGCTTGCGGGTTCCGTCAGCAGCGATTTCACAAGGCCGGTCCGGCTGTCACTGGAACAGTTACAGACGCTGGTGGCGCAGGAGTGGCAGCGCAACAACACCGACATGCTCAGCGAAGGTGAAGAGGATACCGGACTGACCGTGGCAGAGGTCATTCAGGCGGAAGTGCAGCAGCCGGAACGTTGCAAACAACTGGCTCAGCAGTTTGGTATCGAACCGCTGTTGTCACGCCGCTTCAAATATCTCTCTACCGGCGAAACCCGCAAAACCCTGCTTTGTCAGGCCCTGATGAACCAGCCAGATTTGCTGATTCTGGATGAGCCGTTTGACGGACTGGATGTAGCGTCACGCGCCAGCCTGACCGATACGCTGCGCAACCTGCAGCACCCGGCGTTTACGCTGGTGCTGGTGCTCAATCGCTTTGACGACATTCCCGATTTCGTTCAGCAGGTGGGTGTGCTGGCGGAGTGCACTCTTACTCACAGTGGCCCACGCCAGACGATTTTAACGGAAGCGCTGGTGGCACAGCTGGCACACAGTGAACAGCTGATGGGAATGGCGCTGCCCGAAGCGGATGTGCCGGATCAGCTGCCCTCACTGGCAGATGATGCGCCGCGCGTTATCCTGCGCAACGGCACCGTCTCCTACAACGACCGACCGGTCATTCAGGGGCTGAACTGGCAGGTTAACGCAGGCGAGCACTGGCAGATTACTGGCCCGAACGGCGCCGGGAAATCGACGCTGCTGAGTCTGGTAACCGGCGATCATCCACAGGGCTACAGCAATGATCTCACCCTGTTTGGCCGTCGTCGCGGCAGTGGCGAAACCATCTGGGATATCAAACAGCATATTGGCTATGTCAGCAGCAGTCTGCACCTCGATTATCGCGTCAGCACCAATGTGCGGACGGTGATCCTGTCGGGCTTCTTCGACTCCATCGGTCTCTATCAGGCGGCATCCGATCGGCAGAAAGCGCTGGCACAACAGTGGCTGACACTGCTGGGAATGGATAACCGGCTGGGCGATGCGCCGTTCCATTCACTCTCCTGGGGACAGCAGCGGCTGGTGCTGATTGCCCGCGCGCTGGTTAAGCATCCGACGCTGCTGATTCTGGACGAGCCACTCCAGGGACTTGACCCGATTAACCGCCAGCTGGTGCGGCGCTTCGTCGATGTGCTGATTGGCGAAGGTCGCACTCAGCTGCTGTTTGTTTCCCATCATGCCGAAGATGCGCCCGCCTGTATCACGCATCGCCTGAGCTTTGTTCCCGATAAAGGCGGCTACGCTTTTCAGCAGGAAACGTTGCGCTAACGCGTTCACATCGGCCCCTCAACGCCGCTATCGCGGCGTTTTAAAGTACACCTGTGTAATCGCTACCATTCCGGCCTGCCTTTTATCCCGCATTACTGCACACAATGCCACGAAATAAGAATATTCAGCTTGTGTAAACGATACCATTTATCCAGACTTGATCACGCTTTCGGGCGCGCTGATGTGCTACTTTTTACCGATGCCTCTCTGGCTTTTGACGCTTACCAGGATCTCACATGGAAAAATTCAACCCGGTCGATCATCCCCATCGCCGTTACAATCCACTGATTGATCAATGGATTTTAGTTTCACCTCATCGGGCCAAGCGTCCGTGGCAGGGCGCGCAGGAAACGCCAGCGGTTAATACCTTACCGTCGCACGATCCGGACTGCTTCCTGTGTGCCGGAAATACCCGCATTACCGGTGACAAAAACCCCGACTATTCTGGCACGTATGTCTTTACCAATGACTTTGCTGCGCTGATGACCGACACGCCTGACGCGCCCGAGAGCGACGATATCCTGATGCGCTGTGAAAGCGCACGCGGCACCAGTCGGGTCATCTGCTTTTCGCCCGATCACAGCAAAACTCTGCCGGAGATGTCACTGAGCGCGCTGGAAGAAGTGGTGCGTACCTGGCAGGCGCAGACCGCCGATCTGGGTCAGCACTATCCGTGGGTGCAGGTGTTTGAGAACAAAGGCGCGGCGATGGGCTGCTCAAACCCGCATCCCCATGGTCAGATCTGGGCCAACAGCTTCCTGCCGAATGAAGCGCAGCGCGAAGATGATCATCAGCGCGACTATTTCGCAAAACATGGCTCGCCGATGCTGGTCGATTATCTGGCACGTGAGCAGCAGGATGGCAGCCGCACCGTGGTGGAAACCGAACACTGGCTGGCCGTCGTGCCGTGGTGGGCTGCCTGGCCGTTTGAAACTCTGCTGCTGCCGAAAGCGCACGTTAAACAGCTGACCGATCTCAGTGAAGCGCAGAGTGCCGATCTGGCAAAAGCCATTAAGCTTTTGACCAGCCGCTACGACAACCTGTTCCAGTGCTCCTTCCCCTACTCCATGGGCTGGCACGGCGCGCCGTTTAATGGCGAAGCCAACGACCACTGGCAGTTGCATGCGCACTTCTATCCACCGCTGCTGCGCTCAGCAACGGTACGTAAATTTATGGTTGGCTATGAAATGCTGGCCGAAACCCAACGCGATTTAACGGCGGAACAGGCGGCGGAACGTCTGCGTTCTGTCAGCGACGTTCACTTCCGTGAGGCACAACAATGAGCTTAAAAACCATCACGCAGCAGCTTTTCTCTGACACCTTCGGTTACGCTGCAACGCATACCATTCAGGCGCCGGGCCGCGTTAACCTGATTGGCGAGCACACCGACTATAACGACGGCTTTGTGCTGCCATGTGCCATCGATTACCAGACAGTCATCGCCTGCGCCCGCCGTGACGACCGCCAGATTCGCGTAGTCGCTGCCGATTATGAGAATGCGCAGGACACCTTCTCGCTGGACGAAGAGATCGTCAGCGTGCAGGAACCGATGTGGGCTAACTATGTGCGCGGCGTGGTGAAACATCTGCAGCAGCGTCATGCCGATTTCGGTGGCATTGATATGGTGATCAGCGGCAACGTGCCACAGGGCGCAGGTCTGAGCTCATCCGCCTCGCTGGAAGTGGCGGTCGGTACCGTGGTGCAGCAGCTCTATAACCTGCCGCTGGATGGCGCGGCTATCGCGGTGAATGGTCAGGAAGCGGAGAACCAGTTCGTTGGCTGTAACTGCGGCATCATGGACCAGCTGATCTCCGCACTGGGCAGGAAAGATCACGCGATGCTGCTCGACTGCCGCACGCTGGGCACCCGTCCGGTGTCGATGCCGGAAGATATCGCGGTGGTGATCATCAACTCCAACTTCCGCCGCACCCTGGTCGGCAGCGAATACAATACCCGTCGCGAGCAGTGTGAAGCGGGCGCGCGTTTCTTCAATAAGAAGGCCCTGCGTGACGTTGAACTGGCCGAGTTTGAAGCAGCCCAGGCGCAGCTCGACCCCCAGGTGGCAAAACGCGTGCGTCACGTTCTGACCGAGAACGCCCGAACGCTGGAAGCAGCCGATGCGCTGACTCAGGGCGACCTGACACGTATGGGTCAGCTGATGGCCGAGTCGCACGCCTCAATGCGTGACGATTTCGAGATCACCGTGCCGCCAATTGATACGCTGGTTGAGATCGTGAAAGCGCAGATTGGTGAACGCGGCGGCGTGCGCATGACCGGCGGCGGCTTTGGTGGCTGCATCGTGGCACTGATGCCACTGGATCTGGTCGATCAGGTGAAAGCTGCCGTTGCTGAGCAGTATGAAGCCGCGACCGGCATCAAAGAGACCTTCTACGTCTGCAAAGCCTCTGAAGGAGCGGGCCAATGCTGAATGACGTCAATTCCCATGCGCCCGACGGTCAGCCGTGGCGCATAACGGTGCTGCGTAATGCCAACGGCATGCTGGCGACCTTTATGGACTGGGGCGCAACCTGGCTTTCTGCCCGCGTCCCGATGCAGGATGGCACCGTGCGTGAAGCGCTGCTTGGCTGCGCCACGCCCTCTGACTACCTGCACCAGGATGCCTATCTGGGTGCCACGGTGGGCCGTTACGCCAACCGCATCGCCGGGGCAAAACTGAATAAACTGAACCGTCAGCTGGTGCCAAACCAGGGTGCCCATCAGCTGCATGGCGGGCCGGAGGGCTTCGATAAACGCCGCTGGCAGATTGTCAGCCAGTCCGACAGCGAAGTGCACTACCGCATCGACTCGCCGGATGGCGACCAGGGCTATCCGGGCAATCTGATTGCCGACGTGCGCTATCAACTGGATGACCAGAACTGCCTGAACATCCGCTACGAAGCGCGCTGCGATCAGCCCTGCCCGGTCAATCTGACTAACCATGCCTACTTTAACCTTGATGCGCATCATGGCGACGCACGCCAGCATCGCTTACAACTGCACGCCGACCAGTATCTGCCGGTCGACAGCGAAGGTATTCCGAATGCGCCGCTGAAAGCCGTTGCCGATACCAGCTTTGATTTCCGCAACGCCAAAGTCGTGGCGCAGGATTTCCTGGCAGACGATGACCAGCGCGCGGTGAAGGGCTATGACCATGCGTTTCTGCTCAACAGCGCAGGCGACGATAGTCAGCCTGCGGCAGAACTCTGGTCGGAAGATGGCAGATTGCAGCTCAGCGTGACTACCTCGGCACCGGCACTGCAGTTCTATACCGGCAACTACCTGGCCGGCACCCGTGCCCGTGAGCAGGCGAGCTATAATGCATTTCAGGGCATTGCGCTGGAGAGTGAATTTTTACCGGATTCGCCCAATCATGCTGAGTGGCCTCAGCCTGATTGCTGGCTGCAGCCGGGAGATCGCTGGGAATCCGTGACGCGGTATCGCTTCACGCCACGCTGAGCCTCCGGCTGAAAAACGCGCAGTGCGTCACACACAGGCTTACGCGCTGCCCGCTTTTCCGTTATGGTATGGCGCAATCAGCTCGTGTTTCATGCGGGCAGCAGCAGGTTTCCAATCTCACAGAAACATCACAGTATTAAGGAGTTAAGCTATGGCTGTAACTAAGCTGGTTCTGGTGCGACACGGCGAAAGCCAGTGGAACAACGAAAACCGCTTTACCGGTTGGTATGATGTTGACCTTTCTGAGAAAGGTCGTGGCGAAGCCAAATCAGCAGGTCAGCTGCTGAAGAAAGAGGGCTTTGTTTTTGATTTCGCTTACACCTCCGTACTGAAGCGTGCGATTCACACGCTGTGGAATGTGCTGGATGAGCTGGATCAGGCCTGGCTGCCGGTTGAGAAAACCTGGCGTCTGAACGAGCGTCACTACGGTGCGCTGCAGGGTCTGGACAAAGCGGAAACGGCCGCCAAATATGGCGACGAGCAGGTTAAGCAGTGGCGTCGCGGCTTTGCCGTTACCCCGCCAGAGCTGGATCGTTCAGATGAGCGCTTCCCGGGCCATGACCCGCGTTACGCGAAACTGACTCCGGAGCAGCTGCCAACCACCGAAAGCCTGGCGCTGACCATCGACCGCGTTATCCCTTACTGGAATGACACCATTCTGCCGCGCATCAAAAGCGGTGAGAAAGTGATTATTGCCGCACACGGCAACTCACTGCGTGCGCTGGTGAAATATCTGGATAACCTCGGCGAAGATGAAATCCTCGAGCTGAATATCCCTACCGGCGTTCCGCTGGTGTATGAGTTCGATGAAAACTTCAAACCGCTGAAACGCTACTACCTGGGCGACCAGGACGAGATTGCTGCGAAAGCCGCAGCCGTTGCGAATCAGGGTAAAGCGAAGTAATTTTTCGCTGAAAAGGCAAAAAGGCCAGACGAAAGTCTGGCCTTTTTTATTGGGCTGCGCCCGACAATGCTGCGCGTCATGTTTAACTGCCAGAGTAAAATCCTGGATGTGAGTACGTACCAGACTAATCACATATTCAAATCCGTCTAAGTCTGGCAGCAATAAACTAGCTCGACGCGCAGGGAACAGAGTCAGAAGAGGAAAGCGTCCCGCGCCAGGGATGGCGCGGGCAGAGCGACCAGGGACTGGCTTGAGCGTCTTTCCGATCTGACCGTGTTCCCTGAGCAGGCTCACTCTCCACAGCGAATCCGGCCAGACTTTGTTAATGAGTCTGAATAACCAATCAGCCGCGGCGCTGTTTAACCGCTGCCGCCAGCTGACGCAGCACCTTGTCCGTATCTTCCCAGCCGATACAGGCGTCGGTGACACTTTTGCCATAGACCAGCGGCTCGCCGCTCTCCAGACTCTGGTTGCCTTCCACCAGATGACTCTCAATCATCACACCGACAATCGCCTGCTCACCGTTAATCAGCTGCTGTGAGACATCATCTGCTACGATCATCTGACGCTGGAACTGCTTGCTGCTGTTGGCGTGGCTGAAATCGATCATCACCTGCTGTGGCAGACCCGCTTTTGCCAGGCCCTCTTTGACCTCTGCAACATGCTGCGCACTGTAGTTCGGCTCTTTGCCGCCGCGCAGAATGATGTGGCAGTCATCGTTACCGCTGGTTTCCACAATGGCGGAGTGACCATACTTTGTCACTGACAGAAAACAGTGTGGCGATCCCGCTGCGTTAATCGCATCAATCGCGACCTTGATGGTGCCATCGGTGCCGTTTTTAAAGCCAACCGGGCAGGAAAGACCGGATGCCAGCTCGCGGTGTACCTGAGATTCCGTGGTGCGCGCACCAATCGCGCCCCAGCTCATCAGGTCAGCCACATACTGCGGGGTAATCATATCCAGAAACTCGCCCGCTGCCGGTAAGCCGCTGTCGTTGATCTCCAGCAGCAGCTTACGCGCCAGACGCAGACCGTCGTTAAGCTGGTAGCTGTTATCCATGTAGGGGTCGTTAATCAGCCCTTTCCAACCCACCGTGGTGCGCGGCTTTTCAAAATAGACCCGCATGACCACTTCCAGCTCGCCTTTCAGCTCATCACGCAACGCCAGCAGGCGGCCTGCATACTCTTTCGCCGCTTCGGTGTCATGAATTGAACAGGGTCCAATCACCACCAGCAGACGATCGTCCTTGCCCTGCAGGATCTGATGAATCGCCTGACGGGCCTGTGAAACGGTCTGTGCAGCACGATCGGTCGCCGGGAATTTTTCGAGCAGCGCAACAGGAGGTAACAGCTCTTTAATCTCTTTGATGCGTAAATCATCGTTCTGGTAATTCATACTGATTCCATATTATTTCTTGCCCGACGCCCGCCGGACACATCCTGCCCAATGTAGCCCGAAGCGCCAGGGGTGTAAATTCCTGCTGCGGGTTAAATGTGCGGGTCATATTTGCATTAATCAGCTTAGCGACTAGACTTTTTAATGGTAAGCACTGAGGAAAGTCCCGCTTACCTTATTTAATTACCCTGTTTAAGCCAACTGGCGAATTTTATTTCGTCAGGAATTTTTTTACCCGAAATTGCACCTCTGGGCTTAAAGCCTCTTCATTTATTAACGGGAGCATAATGATGAAAAAGTTTGCCTTAATCTTTTTGACAGCAGCAATGACACTGAGCAGCGGCGCGGTACTGGCTGCAGACAGCAGCAGCAATAACGGTACAGCGAATCAGGCAGCCAGTGCAGGTGCAGCGGCGGGTGGAGCAAAAGAGAATCTGCCACCAAATAATGTTGATAACAGCAAAATTAATAACACTGGCACCGACACAAATCCTGCAACGTCTGGCAGCACCACCAGCCATGGTAATATGTCTGCTAACGAAATGGACCAGAACGCCCAGTGTAAAGATGGCAAATGTCCGAACATCAACAAAAAAGTTCAGACTAAAGTGGGCGGCGGCGACGTAGATACCAAAACCGACGGCACCACCCAGTAATTCTGTTTAAAACCAGGAGAGCTGACGTTCTCCTGGTTTTTCTCCCCTCTGCCCCACTCTTCCGCTATGCTAATCCTGTGAAATTTACAGGAAATCCTTCATGGCCGTTTTGCTTCTGATTGACGATCATCCGCTGGTTGAAGTGGCACTGGAAGCTGCCCTGAGCCAGTCACCCATACCCATTAAACTCCTCTCTGCCATCAGTGAAAAAGCCGCCCGCCCCTTACTTCAGGAGCCACTGGACATTATCGTGCTGGATATCGGCCTGCCGGACAGTGATGGCCTGGAGTTTCTTCGTCGTCTGAAGATCCATCGGCCTGATTGCCCGGTGCTCATCTACTCTGCGCAGCAGACCCGCCACTATGTGCGTCGCGCCCAGGCGCTGGGTGCGGCCGGTTACGTGGTAAAGAGTCAGCGCATGACGCAATTACTCAGCGCCATCCTGGCGGTGCTGGGCGGTCAGACGGCCTTTCCGGTGATGGATGATGAGCCTGAGCTGCCCCTGACCCAGAAGGAGCGTCAGATTCTGGCACTGCTGGCCAGTGGACTATCCAATCTGCAAATCGCGGCTCAGTTGCACATCAGTAACAAAACGGTCAGTACTCATAAAAAGAACATTCTGGAAAAAACCGGAGCCCGCTCAGTAGTGGAACTGGCTGACCTGTGGAAAGCCCAGCAGTGAGGGTTATTCTGCTGATCCTGCTGTTCTGGTGCGGCACCGGGCTGGCTGAGGTGCGTCCGGTGAGCAGCGTGAATCTGCCGATGATGCTGCCGGTGACGCACGCGGAAACGATGCAGGGCAGGATCCTGCGCGTCGGCCTGCTGGAAGAGAACCACGCGCCCTGGGCAATGCGCATCGGCAATGACCTCTATGGCATCAATGCCGACTATCTTTCCGCGCTGCGACAGCTGACCGGTGCGCAGTTCACGCTTAACCTCTACAGCGATCAACCACATCTGATGCAGGCGCTGACCAGCGGCCAGATCGATTTTGCGCTGGGCATGTGGAGCGACCCACTGCCACCCGGCACCCTGAGCAGCGAAAACTGGTTCAGCAGTCCGCTGCGGGTTTACCGCAATCAGCAAAACCAGCGTGCCGTGATGTTTAACAGCCAGAATGCCTCGCTTGCTATCAGTGACAGCACGCTGGCACAGCTGCCATCTGCGCTGGCGGCCCGTCACAGCTGGCAACGCTACAGCAGCGACCTGCAGGCGCTCTATACCCTGCTTAATCAGCAAAATGACTATGTGGTGGCAGATGAGACCAGCGCCGGTTTTCTGCTGAGCCAGCTGCAACAGGGCCAGATTTATCAGATCGCCTCCCACATTGAGGCCGGCCAGCTCAACCTGCGCGCGGTGGCGCGCGATCCCCAGCTTATCAGCTGGATAAATCAGAGCCTGCGTCAGTTGCCTGCAGAACTGATGAACACGCTACAGGCACGCTGGAGCAGCAGCCTGCCGCGCTATCAGGACACCCAGACTCTGATGCTCAGCCCCGCTGAGCGCGCCTGGATTGCCGATCATCCGCGTATTACCTATACCGCCGAACCGGACAACTATCCCTGGAGTTATCGCGATGCCAGCGGAACTGCCCGAGGCTATGGCGTGGATTTGCTGAAAGCGATTGCGCAGAGCACCGGATTAGCGTTTGAGCCGGTGTGGGTCAGTAATCCCCGTCAGGCCAGCACGCTGATTCAGCAAAAGCAGGCAATGCTGCAGCTGATGCAGCCGCTGAATGGCGATGCGATGCAGAGCACGTCGCTGCCGGTGTGGCGTGCGCTGTGGGGCATTTATAGCGTCCAGTCCGATACGCTGGCTCACTGGCGCGACCTGCAGGGCAAGCGGATCGGCGTGTTGCAGGATGACCTGGCGCTGCGTCTGCTGCCTGCGGATCTCAAGCCACAGCCGTTTGCCGATCGTAATAGTCTCTATGACGCGCTGGCAAAGGGGCAGATCGATGTGCTGGTCGATAACGTACTCTCCGCCCGCTGGCGCATCGCCAGCCGGGATGATGCCCGTATTCATCTCGCCTTTGCCGCCAGCGATATCGCCTGGCCGATCGCGCTGGGCGTCACGCCTGGCCAGCCGGTGCTGCGCACCCTGCTGGATCGCGCGCTGCAGCAGATCCCGGCTGACACACAGAGCCAGATGCGCGACAGCTGGTCAACCCCGCCGCAGCCCGGCAGCGTGATAGCGATGCGTTCGCTGCCGATGATGGTGCTGGCGGTGGCAGGTGCGGCCATTGTGTTGCTGCTGTTGCTGCTGGCGCGCCGCTACTGGCAACAGCGCCGGGAACGTCAGCAGCGTGAACAGGCGGAACATGCCAATGCAATGAAAAGCCAGTTTCTGGCGACCGTCAGTCATGAGCTGCGTACCCCAATGCAGGCGATCCTGGGTCTGCTGGAGCTGGAGAAGCAGCAGCACAGCAGCCAGAACCTTTCGCTACTGCACAGCAGCGCACAATCGCTGCTGACTCTGCTGAATGACCTGCAGGATCATGCACGCATCGAGAGCAACAGTTTTACCCTGGCACCTCGCCCGCTGGCGCTGGCGCAGTGGCTCGATCAACAGCAGCATTTTTATCATCCGTTGATGCGCGCTGACGGCCCACGTCTGATCGTCGAGGCGCTGACGCCGCTGCCTGGCACCGTATTGATTGATGCCGACCGCCTTCAGCAGGTTGTAAACAACCTGATGACCAATGCGCTAAAATTCACCCGCCACGGCGCGATTCGCCTGACGCTGGCCGCACAGCAACAACAGTTGATTCTGACAGTGAGCGACAGCGGCAGCGGTATTCCGCCAGAGGAGCAGCAGAAGCTGTTTGATCCCTGGTATCAGGCGCCGTCCGGTAAATCGGTTTCGGTGCAGGGCAGCGGCCTGGGGCTGTTTATCTGCCGGGAAATGGTGCTGCGGATGGGCGGCGACATCCGGCTCGCCTCTGAACCTGGGCAGGGTACTCAGGTCACCGTGACGCTGCCGCTGCAGATCTGCTCACCGGTAAACCACGCAGACGACACGACCCTGCCCGGCTTTCCACAGCTTAGGGTGGCGATTGTCGATGACCATCCAGCCAATCTGCTGGTGATGCAGCAGCAGCTGGCGCGCTTTGCAATTCAGGCTGACATCTTCGAACAGGGACGCGCACTGCTGCAGGCCGACGCAAAGCAGCCTTATGATCTATTGTTTATCGACCAGATGATGCCGCGCCCTGACGGTACGCTGTTGTTGCGGATATTGCGTCGTCGTGACCGCCAGCGCAGACGTCAGGCGATGCGGGTGCTCTGCTCGGCTGACGCGCAGCTGCTGTCGCAGTCACCTGAGGCGGGCGAGCGTGTGCTGATTAAACCGGTGCAGTTAGCCGATCTCAGCGCGCTGCTGGCAGAGTGGCAGCAGGAGTGGCAGGACGATCCGCTGGCGACACTGGATGACAACCTGTGGCAGCTGGCGCAGCAGAATGACAAATTCCTCAGCCGTCTGAGCCAGACGTTGCACAGTACGGTGACACAGGACCTGGCTGTGATGCGTGAGGCACACGAACGCGCAGACTGGACGCAGTTCGCCGAAGCAGCACACCGGATGAAAGGAAGCTGCTTGCTGGCAGGGCTGGAGCATGGCGCGCAACTCAGCCAGCAGCTGACGGAGCAGGTTAAACAGCATCAGGACACGTCTGAGACGTGGCAATTACTGATATTATTCGCAAACAGGTTACTGAAAAAACTGGAATCTTATGGCACATACCCACACTCATAGCGGGCAGGATAGTAATCGCACGCGTCTGGCGGCCGCCTTCGGGGTGACAGTCGTCTTCATGGTTGCTGAAGTCATTGGCGGCTGGCTCTCAGGTTCACTGGCGCTGCTGGCGGACGCCGGGCATATGCTGACCGACGCCGCCGCTCTGTTGATGGCCTTGCTGGCGGTCCATTTCTCACGCCGTAAACCTAATGCACGCCACACCTTTGGCCTGCTGCGTCTGACCACGGTAGCGGCATTTGTTAACGCGATTGCGCTGCTGGGCATTACCGTGCTGATCGTCTGGGAGGCAGTGCGTCGCTTTGCCGACCCGCAGCCGGTGACGGGCGGATTGATGCTGGGGATCGCGATTGGCGGCCTGCTGGCCAATATTCTGTCGTTCTGGCTGCTGCATCACGGCAGTGGAGAAAAGAACCTCAACGTGCGGGCTGCCGCGCTGCATGTTATGGGTGACCTGCTGGGTTCGGTGGGCGCGATTGTGGCGGCGGTGATTATTCTGCTGACCGGCTGGACGCCTATCGACCCGATTCTGTCACTGCTGGTCTCCCTGCTGGTGCTGCGCAGCGCCTGGGCGCTGCTGCGTGAAAGTCTGCAGGAGTTACTGGAAGGGACACCGCATTCGCTGGATGTGAACCGGCTGATACGGGATCTGACGCTGAACATCGCCGAAGTGCGCAATGTTCACCATGTGCATTTGTGGCAGGTCGGCGAAAAGCCGCTGCTGACGCTGCATGCGCAGGTCATCCCGCCTTACGATCACGATGCGCTGCTGCATCGTATCCACGACTATCTGCGCCAGCACTATCAAATTGCGCATGCGACCGTGCAGATGGAGTATCAGCCCTGTGCCGGTGCCGAGTGTGAACTCGGCTTAAGCAGCGCTGCTGCCTCCGGCCATGATCACAGTCATTCTCACGACCATGATCATGACCCTGCGCACGCTAAAGGCGAAGCGCACACTCACTGAGCCGAGAGCGCGCGGGAACCCTGTTGCCGCGCGCTGCGGATCCACATACGCGATCCGTTCAGCGCAATCAGCGTCAGAATCACATACTCCAGCGACATCGCATACACGCCCTGACGGGCGAAAATCATCACGCTAATCACGTTGATGATGACCCACAGCAGCCAGTTCTCAACATATTTTCGTGTCATCAGCACCATCGCCGCAATCGACAACACCATCAGGCAGGAATCCCAGAACGGGAAGGCATCCGGCTGCAACGCGGGCATCGCTACCGACAGGCCAAGACCGTTCATCAGCGTCACCGCTGTACGGGTTAACAGCGCAAACACCGGATCGATATAGAGGGTCATCAGCGCAATGGCGATCACACAACCCGCCGCCCAGGCCAGCGCTTTGGGCAGTGGCAGCCAGCGGATTTTCAGCTCGACCTGATGATCGGCGGTCTGACGGCTCCAGGCGTACCAGCCATAGATATTGGCGGCAAAGAAGAAGAGCTGCAGCAGGAGGCTGGCATAGAGCTGGATCTGAAAGAAGATCACCGCAAACAGCGTAACGTTGATCAAACCGAACGGATAGTTGATGATTTTTTCCAGGCTGGCAAACCAGATACAGAGTAAGCCCGCCAGCGTGCCGATGGCCTCAATCCATGAGAGATCGTAGCCCCCGGCACCCAGAGGAATATGAACCAGAATATTATGTGTGCTGAAGAAATCCATGCTGAGCACCTGTCCGGGAACGCTTAGGCGTTGCCCTTCACGTTGAGTTTAAGTTCCGCTGCAAAGGATAGCATGCGATTAAGCGGCAGTAACGCCGCCTCACGCAGCGCCTCATCCACGTGAATCTCATGTTCCGCCCCGCCCGTCTCCAGCGCCTCTGCGATGGCTTTGAGGCCGTTCATTGCCATCCATGGACAGTGAGCACAACTGCGGCAGGTTGCGCCCTCACCCGCGGTCGGCGCTTCCAGCAGCTCTTTGTCCGGTACTGCCTGCTGCATCTTGTAGAAGATGCCGCGATCGGTGGCGACAATCATCTGCGGATGTGGCAGGGATTTCGCCGCCTGAATCAGCTGGCTGGTCGAGCCGACCGCGTCCGCCAGATCGACAATCGCCTGCGGCGACTCCGGGTGCACCAGCACCGCTGCGTCGGGATAGAGCGCTTTCATACGCTGCAGCGCCTGGGTTTTAAACTCATCATGCACAATGCAGGCACCCTGCCAGCAGAGCACATCCGCCCCCGATTTATGGGTGACGTAGCGGCCAAGATGACGATCCGGTGCCCAGATGATCTTTTCGCCCAGGCTGTCGAGATGCTCAATCAGCTCAACCGCAATGCTGGACGTCACTACCCAGTCGGCCCGCGCTTTGACAGCCGCTGAGGTATTGGCATAGACCACGACGGTGCGATCGGGATGGGCATCACAGAAGGCGTTAAACTCTTCGATTGGACAGCCCAGGTCCAGGGAGCACTCCGCCTGCAGCGTCGGCATCAGCACGGTTTTCTCCGGACTGAGGATTTTGGCGGTTTCGCCCATAAAGCGCACGCCTGCTACCAGCAGCGTGGTCGCCGGGTGATTACTGCCAAAGCGCGCCATCTCCAGCGAGTCAGAGACGCAGCCGCCGGTCTCTTCCGCCAGCGCCTGAATTTCCGGATCGGTGTAGTAGTGCGCCACCATCACCGCGTTACGCGCCTTCAGCAGCGCTTTGATTTTCTCACGGTAAAACGCCTTCTCGTCGTCACTCAGACGAGCAGGTTTAGGCGGAAAAGGGTAAACGGCGCTTTCAGGATCGAACATCACACTCATGACACAGCTCTCGTTTTATCTAATTAACGAAAATCGCCAGTAAAGACGAATAATGGCGATGAATCCGCCGTCGTGTTTTATATGCTAAACACGATAGCGGAAAAGCCAGACTGTGTCGTGGGATTTTTAGTCCGCCTGTATCACTAACTGGACCGGCTCTTGAGCCGCTTTGTCGATAAGCGACTGCGGCGCTTCCAGCGCCAGCAGGAAGGCTTTGATGTCCAGCCCGCCTGCAAAGCCGGTCAGCTTGCCGTTAGCGCCAATCACGCGGTGGCATGGCGCAACAATGGAGAGTGGATTACGACCATTGGCCGCGCCGACCGCCCGTACTGCCTGCGGATGACCGATCTCTCTGGCAATCTGGCTGTAACTGCGCGTTTCACCAAACGGAATCGCCACCAGCGCCTGCCAGACTTTTTTCTGGAAGTCGGTGCCGACCATGTCGAGCGGCAGCTCAAAGCAGCGACGCGCACCGGTAAAGTACTCGCTGAGCTGACGCTCAGTTTCAAGCAGGATGGGATGATCGTCATCGCGCGTCTGGGGCAAAAATCGGGTGCGCTTCGGATCATCATTTTCCCACAAGATGCCCGCCAGGCCACTGTCGCTGGCGACCAGTTTCAGCTCGCCTACCGGGGTAACTATCGGTTTGAAGTAGTACATAGTGATTCTCCCGTCACGGTTTCATCGCCTATTATCGCACTTTTCATCAGCCTGACTGGCTGTTTTCGGTCATGGTTCTAAACTGTTGTGCTGTCCGAAAACAGCCAGTCTCTCGGGATTCACCATTGTAGGCTGTGCTTATTTACCGGAGAAATACCATGATCGATCCCGACATTGCTTATCAGGCGCTGACCTCTCGTGATACCCGCTTTGACGGCGTTTTCTTTGTGGGCGTGACGTCAACCGGTATCTATTGCCGTCCGATCTGCCCGGTCAAAGCACCCATGCAGAAGAATTGCCTTTTCTTCAGCAGCGCCGAGGCAGCGGAAAAAGCGCGCTTCCGTCCCTGCCTGCGCTGCCGGCCAGAACTGGCACCCGGCAATGCGCCCGTTGATCAGCCGCATCGTGTGGCGGAGCGGCTGATTCAGCGCATTGAGGAAGGCATGCTGGAGGAGCGCGAAGGTCTGGAAGCGATTGCCGCTGAATTCGGCCTTAGCCTGCGTCAGCTGCGCCGTATCGTGCAGCTTGAACTCGGCGTCTCGCCGATGGAGCTGAAGCAGACGCGGCGTATGCTGCTGGCAAAACAGCTGCTGACCGAAACACAACTGCCGGTTACAGAAGTCGCCTACGCCAGCGGTTTCAGCAGCCTGCGTCGCTTTAATGATGTGTTCCAGGCGCGCTACCGCATGACGCCGAGCGCGCTGCGTCGGGACGATACGGGCACTCAACGTGCGCAGCCCGGCAACCACGTGACGCTGCGGCTGGCCTATCGCCCACCCTACGACTGGGCAGCGATGCTCTGGTTTTTGCAGACGCACCTGATGAAGGAGGTCGAAGCAGTGGAAGATGGCAGCTGGCGACGCACCGTAGCGCTGGGTCGCTGCCGGGGCTGGGTCAGCGTTTCCCATCTGCCGCAGAAGAACGCATTGCAGGTGACGCTCTCAACGTCCCTGACGCCAGTGCTGCCTCTGCTGCTGCGCCGTCTGCGTGACCTGTTCGATCTTGACGCGCAGCCGCAGCGTATCGCCGCCTGCCTGGCCCAGGATCCGCTGCTGGCGCCCAGCCTGATCGCGCATCCGGGTCTGCGCGTGCCTGGCGCGTTTGACGCTTTTGAGCTGGGCGTGCGCGCCATTATCGGCCAGCAGGTAACGGTCAAAGCAGCCACCACGGTCAGCAGCCGCTTTGCCGCCGCCTTCGGTGAGCCCTGCGAGACGCCTTTTGCCGATCTCACCCGTTATACCGCGCTTCCTGAACGTATCGCCGGACTGACGGTGGACGATGTTGCACCGATGGGCATTGTCAGCGCCGCGCGCTCCCGCGCCATCATCGCCTTTGCCAGCGCCTGCGCCAGCGGTGACCTGCGTCTTAGCGCCGCTCAGCAGCCTGACGAGGTGATAAAAAAGCTGGTCAGCCTGCCGGGCATTGGCCCCTGGACAGCGCATTATATCGCGATGCGCGCCCTGCGCTGGCCGGATGCTTTTCCCAAAGAGGATATCGCCATCCGTAACAACCTGGGCGGCCTGTCATCCAAAGAAGCGGAAGCGCGCTCGCAATCCTGGCGTCCCTGGCGCAGCTATGCGGTGATGCATATCTGGGAGAGCCTGGCGGTGGCAAAGGTGAAGAAAAAGGCGTGAGGGCGAGATTTGGGGGCAACTCTGCCAACAATACAGAAGCTCAACGCGCAGCGAACAAGGTCAGAAGAGGAAAGCGTCCCGCGCCAGGGACAAAAACGCCAGTGATGCTTTCAGACTGTTGAGGAAAGCAAACCAGGGTAATTTTCCCAACAATACAGATGCTCAACGCGCAGGGAACAGGGTCAGAAGAGGAAAGCGTCCCGCGCCAGGGACGGCGCGGGACGAGCAGGTCAGGGATGACGGTTTTTGCGTCTTTCCGATCTGACCCTGTTCTCTGCGCAGGCTCGATCAAACAGCGGGCAGCGACAACCTCAAGCACTTGAGGTGTTTTGCTTCTTCAAAGTGAGTTAGTGCCGCAGAAACGAAAAAAGCGCCCTGAGGGCGCTTCTTTCTTAATGGGTGGGTCGTGCAGGATTGCCTCGGCCCTTCCAGGGCCTCACCCTCCGGGTGATGCTAACGCATCAGCCTGAATCGCCGGGCGATTCAGTCGAACCTGCTGCAGGTTCTCACCCTGCACGATAAAGTCCGTGCCCCGGAAACGAAAAAAGCGCCTTAACGGCGCTTCTTTCTTAATGGGTGGGTCGTGCAGGATTGCCTCGGCCCTTCCAGGGCCTCACCCTCCGGGTGATGCTGACGCATCAGCCTGAATCGCCGGGCGATTCAGTCGAACCTGCTGCAGGTTCTCACCCTGCACGATAAAGTCCGTGCCCCGGAAACGAAAAAAGCGCCTTAAAGGCGCTTCTTTCTTAATTGGTGGGTCGTGCAGGATTGCCTCGGCCCTTCCAGGGCCTCACCCTCCGGGTGATGCTAACGCATCAGCCTGAATCGCCGGGCGATTCAGTCGAACCTGCTGCAGGTTCTCACCCTGCACGATAAAGTCCGTGCCCCGGAAACGAAAAAAGCGCCTTAAAGGCGCTTCTTTCTTAATTGGTGGGTCGTGCAGGATTCGAACCTGCGACCAATTGATTAAAAGTCAACTGCTCTACCAACTGAGCTAACGACCCGCTGGGGGCTTACAACCGTTCAGCGCGCCAGGCAGCTGAGATAAGATGGTGGGTCGTGCAGGATTCGAACCTGCGACCAATTGATTAAAAGTCAACTGCTCTACCAACTGAGCTAACGACCCATCTTAGGTTGTGAAGCAATGCTGAAGTGTTCTTCTTAAAACAGCGCGGTAAAAGCGCGTCTGAAGGAGATGGTGGGTCGTGCAGGATTCGAACCTGCGACCAATTGATTAAAAGTCAACTGCTCTACCAACTGAGCTAACGACCCATCTTCAGGCTGACCAGACACTTTTCAATGTGTCCCGGCAACGGCGGCATATATTACTGATTTAGCGGGGTAGCGCAACTCTTATTTCTGCTAAATGCTTCAGTTGCTTACCTTTCATACGGCAAGACCAGAAATCACACGATATCTGGTCTGAACCGGACAAATTACAGGCCTGCCAGACGTTTCTGCGCCTGTTTAGCAGATTCGGTGTCTGGATAAAGTTTGATCACCTGCTGGAAGACCGCTTTGGCTTTCGCCGTATCTTTCTTCTCCTGCATGATGACACCCACTTTCAACAACGCTTCTGCAGCTTTCGGCGACTTCGGATAATTCTTCACCACCGTGGCGTAATAATAAGCCGCGTCGTCCTTTTTGCCTTTGTTGTAGTTCAGCTGACCCAGCCAGTAATTCGCATTCGGCTGATAGGTCGAATCAGGGTAACGTTTTACCCACGCCTGAAGCGCGCTGATCGCCTGGTCATACTGTTTCTTCTCCAGAATCAGCGCCACAGCCGCATTGTAATCGCTGTTGGCATCGCCGGTCTGCGCGGGTGCGCTCCCCGTGGATGCTGCCGCGCCTGCGGTTGCTGCTGCGCCTGTATCCGCTGCGGCGTCGCTGCCGGCAGCCTGCTGCCCGCCGCTGCTGCTGGCGCTGCTTAGCGTGTCAATCTGCTGGTAGAGCTGCTTCTGCCGCTCAACCACCTGATTCAACTGATACGTGTTTTGCTGGATTTGCCCACGCAGCGCATCAATATCACGCTGGTTATCACTCATCTGCTGCTGCAGTTGCTGCATCAGCTGTGCCTGGGCATTAGAGATTCGTTCAAGAGTGGTGACACGGTCTTCGACCGAGCCGGAGCCAACGTTACTGATTGACGCTTGGGCATTAGCGGCCCAGGGGGCCGCTACGCCAATCAGTAACGACAGACTCAACAGATGACGTCTGAAGTTACTAACCATGTGATTCTCTTAGTAGACCAGTACGGCACGACGGTTTTTAGAATACGCTGCTTCGTCATGACCCAGAACGGCTGGCTTCTCTTTACCGTAAGAAACGATAGACATCTGATCAGCCGACACGCCTTTACCCTGCAGGTACATTTTGACGGCGTTAGCACGACGTTCGCCCAGGGCGATGTTGTATTCCGGCGTACCGCGCTCATCCGCGTGACCTTCAATGGTCACTTTGTATGATGGGTTGCTGCGCAGGAAGGTCGCGTGCTGATCCAGCATCTGTGCGTAATCAGACTGAACGTCATACTTGTCCAGGCCGAAGTACACGATGTTGTTCTGCTGCAGCTGCTGCATCTGCAGACGAGCCTGCTCGTCAGAAGACATGTTGCCGCCGTTACCGTTCATGCCAGAGTTTGCACCGTAAGCGCCATCAGCGCCCATGCCAGTCTGGTCATTGTTGTTGTTTTTGTGTGAGCTACAAGCCGCTACTGCCAGAACCGGCAGAGCCAGCATCAAACCCTTCAGCACTTTGTTCAGTTGCATTTCAAAAATCCCATTATTGTTTATTGTTTGCGATGTCTGAACTGTCAGACATTACAGATACGGCGACCAGGCAGGAAATTTGACCTGTCCATCAGTTGCCGGAAGACGCGCTTTGAAACGACCGTCGGTTGAAACCAACTGCAGCACGGAACCCATCCCCTGAGTAGAGCTATAGATTACCATTGTGCCGTTTGGTGCCAGGCTCGGCGTTTCATCCAGGAACGTGTCCGTTAACGTTTGAACGGCTCCCGTTTCCAGATCCTGTTTGGCGACGTGTTGAGCACCACCGCTGGTGCTAATCATCACCATAGATTTACCATCTGTTGCGACATCCGCATCCTGGTTCTGACCACCTTCCCAGGTAATACGCTGTGGCGTGCCGCCGTTAAGGCCGACTTTATAGATCTGAGGCGCACCCGCCTGATCCGAGGTATAAGCCAGCGTCTGGCTGTCCGGGAACCAGGTTGGTTCAGTGCTGTTATAGCGGCCATCTGTCACCTGACGCGTCTGACCTGACGCCAGATCCATCACATAGAGGTTCAGACTGCCGGTTTTAGAGAGCGCGAAAGCGAGCTTAGAGCCATCTGGCGAAAACGCCGGTGCACCGTTATGACGTGGATAAGAGGCGACCTGACGGATAGCACCGTTAGACAGCGTCTGAACCACCAGCGCAGATTTGCCGCTTTCAAAGGTCACGTAGGCAACTTTGCTGCCATCCGGAGACCAGGCTGGCGACATCAGTGGCTGTGGTGAACGATGTACCACAAACTGATTGTAACCATCGTAGTCAGCGACGCGCAGCTCATACGGGAACTGACCGCCGTTGGTCTGCACGACATAGGCGATACGGGTACGGAAAGCACCTTTAATGCCGGTCAGCTTCTGGAACGTCTCATCACTGGCCGTGTGGGCAGCATAACGCAGCCACTGTTTAGTCACTTTATACGAGTTCTGTGCCAGTACGGTACCTGGCGCACCGCCGGTATCAACCAACTGGTAAGAAACCTGATAGCTGCCATCCGGGTTAGAAGCAACCTGACCGACGACAACGGCATCAATGCCGAGCGCGCTCCAGGCGGCAGGCTGAACTTCCTGCGCGCTGGCAGGCTGCTGTGGCAGACGCGAGCGATCCAGTGGATTAAATTTGCCACTGTTGCGCAGGTCAGCCGCCACGATACCGCCGACATCTTCTGGCGCGGCACCCGCACCGGCCCATTTAAACGGCACCACACCAATCGGGCGCGCGGTGTTAACACCCTGGGTGATCTCAATTCGAACTTCTGCATGCAGCATGGCTGCCCACAGCAGGATAAAAAAGCCTAACGTAACGCGAAGAGCTTGCTTCATTTTATCTCCCTTATCTGAACCTCAGTCCACGATAATTGGCACTGTTCCTGGAAACCACGAGTACAACTTAAGTACGGCAAGCTAAACATAGATCAACTTGCCGACCGTGACTGCATTATTGCGGTTTAAAACGCATTGGGGCGTTTTTAAACACTTCGTAGACCGCCTGCGAAGGCGGCTTCGGAATACGTGCCTGTTTGGCGGCAGCAATCGCGGCCTGACAGAGCGCGGGATCGCCCCCCTCTGACTTAACATCAATCAACAAGCCGTCAGGCGCAAGTTTAATCCGCAAATCACAGGTTTTTCCGCGATACAGATCGGCATCGTAGAATCGGCTCTGAATCGCGCTCACGACCTGCCCCATGTAGGAGTTGATCTCCGCGCCTGATGCGCCCGCTTTCTTCTGGTTGCCCTGCCCTGCTGCGCCACCTGAGGTGCCGCTTTTCGGTGCATTTTTGCCGGAAGCGAGTCCACCCAGTAAATCATCGACATCGCTGTCGTTAGCCGCATCAGCGGCCGCTTTCGCTTTGGCATCTGCTTTGGCTTTAGCAGCGGCATCCGCTTTTGCTTTGGCTGCCGCATCGGCTTTGGCTTTTGCCGCGGCATCGGCTTTCGCCTTGGCAGCCGCTTCTGCCTTCTCTTTTGCGGCTTCTTTGGCCGCCTCAGCTTTCTCTTTCGCGGCTTCAGCGGCCTTCTCTTTCGCCGCCTCTGCGGCTTTTTCTTTGGCTTCTGCAGCTTTCTCTTTCGCTTCTTCGGCCGCTTTGGCTTTGGCATCCGCCGCCGCTTTCACTTTGGCCTCAGCCGCCGCTTTGGCATCCGCTTCAGACTTTGCTTTGGCTTCCGCAACGGCTTTCTCTTTTGCCGCGGCCGCCGCCGCGGCTTTCGCCTGCTGATCAGCCTGCTTCTTTGCGTCGGCAGCGGCCTGCTTCGCCTGCTCGGCGGCGGCTTTTGCCTGTGCATCCGCCTGGGCTTTCGCATCCGCTTTAGCTTTGGCTGCCGCTGCTTCAGCGGTTTTCTGCTGTTCCTGAGCCTGCTTAGCGGCCTCTTCAGCTGCTTTCTGTTGCTCAGCCTGCTGTTTAGCCTCTTCTTTCGCCGTTTCCTGCGCGGCCAGACGCTCTTTTTCCAGCGCTTTCAGACGCTGCTGTTCAGCGGCCTGTTTCTGTTGCAGCTCTTCAGCCTGCTGCTGCGCCTGCTTTTTACGCTGCTGCTCAGCCCGCTGGCTGTCACTCTGCTGGTTCTGCTGACGATTGTATTGACTTACGACGGCACCAGGATCGACCATCACTGCATCAATATCACTGCCACCACCACCCGCACTGCTGGGGTCAACATGCTCATTAAACGAGCTCCAAATCAGCAGCGCGATCAGCACGATGTGCAGAATCACCGAAATGATTATCGCGCGCTTTAACTTCTCGTTTTGCTCGGTTGCCTTCGACACACTCGGTTCCCAAAAAACGGTTCGATTTTAAATCGGCTGCGTCATCAAACCGACAGATTTAACACCCGCCTGATGCAGCAGGTTGAGCGCTTTAATAATTTCATCGTAAGGCACCTCTTTCGCGCCCCCGATCAAAAAGACCGTCTTAGGATTCGCTTCCAGTCGACGCTGCGCTTCGCTGATGACCTGCTCAGGGGGGAGTTGGTCCATACGATCGTGATCCACGACCAGGCTGTACTGCCCCACGCCCGCTACTTCGACAATTACCGGCGGATTATCGTCGCTGGAAACCGTTTTAGAATCGGTCGCATCCGGCAGATCCACTTCCACGCTCTGGGTAATAATGGGTGCCGTCGCCATGAAGATCAGCAACAGCACCAGCAGGACGTCCAGTAGCGGAACGATGTTGATTTCCGACTTCAGGTCGCGGCTTTTGCGACCACGTACTCTGGCCATCATTAACCTCTATTTACTTAGCGCTATCGCTGGAGAAAGCCTGGCGATGCAGGATGGCAGTGAACTCTTCCATAAAATTGTCGTAGCCCTGCTCCAGTTTGTTTACCCGCTGGTTCAGACGGTTGTACGCCATGACCGCCGGAATCGCGGCAAACAGGCCGATTGCGGTCGCAATCAGTGCTTCAGCAATACCCGGTGCCACCATCTGCAGCGTCGCCTGCTTCACCGCGCCCAGCGCGATAAAGGCGTGCATAATTCCCCAGACGGTACCGAACAGCCCGATGTAAGGACTGATAGAGCCGACCGTTCCCAGGAACGGAATGTGGTTTTCCAGCGCTTCCAGCTCACGGTTCATTGAGATGCGCATAGCACGACTCGCTCCGTCAATGACCGCTTCCGGCGCATGATTATTGGCGCGATGCAGGCGGGCAAACTCTTTGAAGCCGGAATAGAAAATCTGCTCTGAGCCGCCCAGTTCTTCCCGGCGCTCCTGGCTCTCCTGATACAGGCGCGAGAGTTCGATGCCGGACCAGAATTTGTCTTCAAACGCCTCCGCTTCTCTTCCCGCCGCATTCAGAATACGTGTGCGCTGAATAATGATGGCCCAGGAGGCAATAGAAAAGCCGATCAAAATCAACATGATAAGTTTGACCAGAAGGCTCGCCTTCAGGAACAAATCAAGAATGTTCATGTCAGTCACTGCTTGAACTCCGCGACAATAGACTTGGGAAGCGCAATCGGCTTCATCAGGTGTGGATTAATGCAGGCAATCAGGACTTCTGCCTCATTGAGCACTTTGCCTTCAGTATTCACGATACGCTGCGTGAACGTCATGGTAGCCCGTGTCATTGATGTGACCTCACTCTGGATCTCCAGAAGGTCATCAAGACGCGCCGCCGCCAGATAGTCCACCGATATGCGCCGTACCACAAAAGCGATCTGCTGTTCTAACAGCGTCTGCTGATTGAAATGGTGCTGTCGCAACATTTCGGTACGTGCTCGTTCATAAAAAGCGATATAGCTGGCGTGATAAACCACACCACCGGCATCAGTATCTTCGTAGTAGACCCGAACCGGCCAGCGAAACAGCGTTGTACTCACTCTACATCCCGGCCTCGTTTTAAACGTTGCTACTATACGCAAGAGAATTGGGGTTGGGAATGGGTCGCCAGAGCCAGGCGAAAATAATTATCGCTCCGTAACAAACGGAACGATTTCAGAGAGATTTATTGACCCGGCGCTGACAAATATTCACTGACAGCGCGGGTGAGGCGGGGATTAAAGGTAAAAACGGTAAAGCGCAATCAATAACACCAGCAGAGCCGGTAACGGCGTAAACAGCGCCTGCCATCGGGTTTTCCGTGGCCGGAAACCCACACCGTGAATTACGCCGCAGCAGACCGCCCAGATCAGCACCAGCCCCTGCAGAGCAGGAAGCTGGCCCGCCTGATTAGCAAAACGGGTCGGATCCCACATCACGCCGCCCGCCGTCAGCAGCGCCAGCAGCAGTGAAAGGGCCCGTAACGGGCCCTTATCCATCAGATCATAGAGCATCCGAATTGGCGTGCGCATCAGTGAGTCTCATCCTGCGCTTCAACGTGTTCAATCGCCAGAGCGGTCACGATACCAAAGGCACAGGCCAGCAACGTGCCGAGAATCCAGGCAAAATACCACATGCGACATCTCCTTTATTAATAGAGTGAGTGACTGTTGCTTTCAATCTGCTCTTTGGTAATACGGCCAAACATCTTCCAGTAGCACCAGGTGGTGTAAATCAGAATGATTGGGACAAAGATAGCGGCGGCCACGGTCATGGTTTGCAGCGTCAGCAGACTGGACGTTGCGTCCCACATTGTCAGGCTGGTCCCCGGCACGGTGCTGGATGGCATAATGAACGGAAACATCGCAATGCCGGCGGTCATGATGACGCAGGCCAGGGTCAGTGAGGAGAACAGGAACGCCCAGGCGCCCTTCTCAACCCGCGAGCAGAGTACGGTAAGCAGCGGCAGCACTGAACCGAGCAGCGGGAACAGCCACAGTACAGGATGGTTCTGGAAGTTGACCATCCAGGCACCCGCTTCGCGTACGACAGTTTTTCCCAGTGGATTCGAGGCGGCGAAGTGATCCACTGTGCTGGTCACCACATAACCATCGATACCGTATTTCACCCAGACACCCGCCAGGATGAAGCAGACCATCATCACCAGCGCGGCAAGTTGTGCAGCGGTACGCGAACGCAGATGCAGTTCGCCAGTAGTGCGCATCTGCAGGTAGGTTGCGCCCTGCGCCAGAATCATCGCCACACTGACCACACCCGCCAGCAGGCCAAACGGATTCAGCAGCTGGAAGAAGTTGCCGGTATAGAACAGGCGCAGATACGCATCGGCATGGAATGGCACGCCCTGTAACAGGTTGCCAAAGGCCACGCCAATCACCAGCGGCGGCACGAAGCTGCCAATAAAAATGCCCCAGTCCCAGGCACCGCGCCAGCGGTTATCTTCAATCTTCGAGCGGTAATCGAAACCGACCGGACGGAAGAACAGCGACGCGAGCACCAGAATCATCGCCACATAGAAGCCGGAGAAGGCTGCCGCGTAAACCATCGGCCAGGCAGCAAATAGCGCGCCACCCGCGGTGATCAGCCAGACCTGGTTACCGTCCCAGTGCGGAGCGATACTGTTAATCATGATGCGACGTTCAGTATCAGTGCGGCCCAGCATGCGCGTCAGCATCCCGACGCCCATATCAAAACCATCTGCGACAGCAAAGCCAATCAGCAGCACGCCGATCAGCAGCCACCAGACAAAGCGCAGAACTTCATAATCAAACATGGTCGCTCTCCTTATCCCTGAACCGGCTGAGTGGTTGCCGTGATCTGCTCATGATGATAACGCCCGGTTTTCAGGCTGCTCGGTCCAAGGCGGGCGAATTTGAACATCAGGTACATCTCTGCCACCAGGAACAGCGTGTAGAGTCCGCAGATCAGGATCATCGAGAACAGCAGATCGCCAACAGTCAGCGAGGAGTTGGCCACTGCTGTCGGCAGGATTTCACCGATAGCCCAGGGCTGACGACCATACTCCGCCACGAACCAGCCTGATTCGACAGCAATCCAGGGTAAGGGAATACCAAACAGCGCCGCTTTCAGTAACCAGCGGTTTTTGCCGACGCGATTGCGTATTACGCTCCAGAAGGAGAGCGCGATGATACCCAGCAGCAGTACGCCACACAGCACCATGATGCGGAAGGCGAAGTAGAGCGGCGCCACACGTGGGATAGAGTCCTGCGTGGCCTGTTTGATCTGTGCTTCGGTCGCATCCGCTACGTTGTCGGTATAGCGCTTCAGCAGCAGACCATAACCGAGATCCTGCTTGTGGCTGTTGAACGCGTCACGTACTGCGGGATCCTGACTGCCGCTGCGCAGTTCATTCAGCAGGGTGTAGGCTTTCATGCCATTACGGATACGCACTTCATGCTGAGCCATCAGATCTTTCAGACCGGTGACCGGCTTATCGATGGACCGGGTCGCGATAAGGCCCAGCAGCCACGGGATCTGCACGGCATACCGGTTCTCCTGCGTTGCCTGATCGGGCAGGCCAAACAGCGTAAATGACGCCGGGGCTGGCTGGGTTTCCCACTCCGCTTCGATAGCGGCCAGCTTGGTTTTCTGCACGTCGCCCATTTCGTAGCCTGACTCATCGCCCAGCAGAATCACGGAGAGCACCGCCGCCATACCAAAGCTGGCCGCGATAGCGAACGAGCGTTTAGCAAAAGCAATGTCACGCCCTTTCAGCATGTACCACGCGCTGATACCCAGAATGAACATCGCGCCGGTGGTGTAACCGGCCGCAACGGTGTGAACAAATTTAACCTGCGCCACCGGGTTCAGTACCAGTTCAGAGAAGCTGACCATTTCCATGCGCATGGTTTCGAAGTTGAATTCCGAGGCGATGGGATTCTGCATCCAGCCGTTGGCAACCAGAATCCACAGCGCAGACATATTCGAGCCCAGCGCCACCAGCCAGGTCACCGCCATGTGCTGCACTTTACCCAGCCGATCCCAGCCAAAAAAGAACAGGCCGACAAAGGTCGATTCCAGGAAGAACGCCATCAGACCTTCAATGGCGAGCGGCGCACCGAAGATATCGCCGACGTAGTGAGAGTAATATGACCAGTTTGTCCCGAACTGAAATTCCATGGTCAGGCCTGTGGCGACACCCAGCGCAAAGTTAATACCAAATAACTTGCCCCAGAACTTCGTCATATCTTTATAAATTTGTTTGCCGCTCAGGACATAAACCGTCTCCATGATCGCCAGCAAAAACGCCATACCCAGCGTTAAAGGGACGAACAGAAAATGGTACATCGCTGTTAAGGCAAACTGTAACCGCGACAGTTCGACGATATCTAACATAAGGACTCCTTGCTCCTCGCTTTGTCTCTGTCACGCGCGCGATCAGAACGAACGTAATCAGAGTCAGGAACGGCTGTTTATTGATTCCAGTTTTTTTATTACCAGCAGAACAGATCTGTGAGCTGCCCGAACAGGCGAGTAGCGAATGAAGCAGCTCTGAAAATTGTCAATCCGCGCTTTCATTAACGCGTGCTTTAACAGGAGGAAAGCGGGTGTCATCCCGGGTTGAGCAGACGTTTGAAAATTTGTGTAAAAGGCTGGATTGATGCAGCGCAATTTACGCTCTTAGCGTTGCGCTTTGCCAGCGATATAGTTGGATTTAAATCGTGATTAATTGATCTGGATTAACGCAATAAGTTTCCAGATAAAGTCAGGTGGGTTTCTTGTTAATGAGATGTCATTAATGAAATAAGGCGGGGAAAAAATAGTTTACCTTTGATACTTTTTTTTAACGCAACCAATACCTGAATGGTTATCTGACTCTGCCCTCTTCTTTTTAATTGTCTGAGTTAAGACTGTGCGTTACCGGCATAAAAAAAGCCACCCGGAGGTGGCTTAGTCTCAGATGACGCCGACTTAATTTGCCGGTAATACGGCTTTAACCGCGTCACCGATGTCAGCCAGGCTGCGAACGGTCTTCACACCTGCGGCTTCCAGCGCAGCAAATTTCTCATCTGCTGTACCTTTACCACCGGCAATGATGGCGCCAGCATGGCCCATGCGCTTGCCTTTCGGCGCGGTTACGCCAGCAATGTAGCCCACAACCGGTTTGGTCACGTGCTCTTTGATGAAGGCGGCGGCTTCTTCTTCTGCGCTACCACCGATTTCACCGATCATCACGATCGCTTCAGTCTGTGGATCGTCCTGGAACATTTTCAGGATGTCGATGAAGTTAGAGCCAGGGATCGGGTCACCACCGATGCCGACGCAGGTTGACTGGCCGTAGCCGATGTCAGTGGTCTGCTTAACCGCTTCATAGGTCAGGGTGCCTGAACGGGAAACGATACCGACGCGGCCCGGCTGATGAATGTGGCCCGGCATGATGCCGATCTTACATTCGCCTGGGGTGATCACGCCCGGGCAGTTTGGACCGATCATCCGCACGCCCGCTTCATCCAGCTTCACTTTCACAGTCAGCATATCCAGGGTCGGGATACCTTCGGTGATGGTGATGATCAGTTTGATACCTGCTTCAATCGCTTCCAGGATGCCATCTTTACAGAAAGGCGCCGGAACGTAGATCACGGTGGCGGTTGCGCCGGTCGCTTCTACCGCTTCGCGTACGGTGTTGAACACCGGCAGGCCAAGGTGAGTCGTGCCGCCTTTGCCTGGCGTTACGCCGCCAACCAGCTGGGTGCCGTATGCCAGCGCCTGCTCAGAATGGAAAGTCCCCTGGCCACCGGTGAAACCCTGGCAAATGACTTTGGTGTTTTTGTCGATCAGAATGGACATTATTTACCCTCCGCGGCAGCAACAACACGCTGTGCGGCGTCTGTCAGGCTGGTTGCTGCAATGATGTTCAGACCGCTGTCCGCCAGTTTCTGTGCGCCCAGCTCGGCGTTGTTACCTTCCAGACGTACCACCACTGGCACGTTCACACCCACTTCAGCGACTGCGCCAATGATGCCATCGGCAATCAGATCACAGCGTACGATACCGCCGAAGATGTTAACGAAGACGGCTTTAACCGCATCGTCAGACAGGATGATTTTGAAGGCTTCGGTCACGCGCTCTTTCGTTGCGCCACCGCCGACATCAAGGAAGTTGGCTGGCTGACCGCCATGGTGCTTAACGATGTCCATGGTGCCCATCGCCAGACCTGCGCCGTTAACCATACAACCGATGTTGCCTTCCAGCGCAACATAGTTCAGTTCCCACTGTGTCGCATGCGCTTCACGTGGATCTTCCTGGCTTGGATCGCGCATTTCGCGCAGCTCTGGCTGACGGAACAGGGCATTGCCATCGGCACCCAGTTTGCCATCCAGGCAGATCAGATCGCCCTGTTTAGTGATGACCAGCGGGTTGATCTCAACCATCGCCAGATCGCGCTCCAGGAACAGGGTCGCCAGACCCATGAAGATCTTGGTGAACTGTCCTACCAGCTTGCCGGTCAGGCCAAGTTTGAACGCCAGCTCACGGCCCTGATAAGGCTGCGGGCCGGTCAGGGGATCCAGCGCCATTTTGTGGATCAGGTGCGGGGTCTCTTCCGCCACTTTTTCGATTTCCACGCCGCCTTCGGTAGAGGCCATGAAAATCACGCGACGCGTTGCGCGATCGACCACCGCGCCCAGGTAGAGCTCCTGATCGATGTCGGTTGCCGCTTCAACCAGAATCTGGTTTACCGGCTGGCCGTTTGCGTCTGTCTGATAGGTCACCAGACGTTTGCCCAGCCAGTTTTCAGCAAATGCGCGAATCTCTTCTTTGCTGTTAACCACTTTCACACCGCCCGCTTTACCGCGGCCACCGGCATGAACCTGACATTTAACTACCCACGGGCCTGCGCCAATTTTAGAGGCTGCTTCTTCCGCTTCACGTGGTGTAGTACAGGCGTAACCCGTTGGTGCCGGCATGCCATACCGTGCAAACAGTTGTTTCGCCTGGTATTCGTGTAAGTTCATGATGTTCTATCCATTCAGGTCTGAAAAGAGTATTGAGGTTGGGCGCGCGAGGCGCGCCCGGTGAAAATCAGACATCCAGCAGCAGACGCGCCGGATCTTCCAGCATCTCTTTCACTGCAACCAGATAACCCACTGATTCACGGCCATCGATCAGACGGTGGTCATAAGAGAGCGCCAGGTACATCATTGGCAGCACCACGACCTGACCATTGACCGCCATAGGGCGATCTTTGATAGCGTGCATGCCCAGGATGGCGCTCTGCGGTGGGTTGATGATTGGGGTGGACATCAGGGAACCAAAGACGCCGCCGTTGGTAATGGTGAAGTTACCGCCGGTCAGATCGTCAACTGTCAGCTTGCCGTCACGGCCTTTCACTGCCAGCTCTTTGATTTTCTTCTCAATGTCCGCCATGCTCAGCGCATCAACGTCACGCAGAACGGGGGTCACCAGACCGCGTGGCGTAGAGACCGCGATGCTGACGTCGAAGTAGTTGTGGTAAACCACATCTTCGCCATCGATGGACGCATTCACTTCCGGATAGCGTTTCAGTGCTTCAACAACCGCTTTGATGTAGAAGGACATAAAGCCCAGACGTACACCGTGACGCTTCTCGAAGGCCTCACCATACTGCTTACGCAGATCCATGATGGGCTTCATGTTAATTTCATTGAAGGTCGTCAGCATCGCCGTGCTGTTTTTCGCTTCCAGCAGACGCTCGGCAACGCGCTTACGCAGACGGGTCATCGGCACGCGTTTTTCGCTGCGATTCGCCACGGATTGCTGCACGGCTGCAGTTTCTGCCGCTGGTGCGGCGGCTTTGGCAGCCTGCGGTTTGTTGGCCAGATGTTTTTCAACATCGTCACGGGTCAGACGACCACCCACACCGCTGCCTTTGATCTGCGAGGCATCAAGATTGTGCTCTGCAATCAGACGGCGGATAGCCGGGCTGAGCGCATCGTTGCTCTCTTCTTCCAGTGACGCAGTCTGACGCTGAGCCGGGGTAGACTCTTTGCTTTCAGACTTCGCGCTGCTCTCTTTACCGGCGCTGTTGCCCTCTTTCAGACGACCCAGGATCTGGCGGGAAGTGACGGTGGCGCCCTCTTCTTCCAGAACCGCTTCCAGGATACCGTCAGCAGAGGCTGGCACTTCCAGTACAACTTTGTCAGTTTCGATTTCGACCAGCACTTCATCGCGAGTGACTGCATCGCCTGGTTTTTTATGCCAGGTTGCCACAGAGGCATCGGCAACCGATTCAGGCAGGTCGGGAACGAGAATATCTACGCTACTCATTATCTTTCCTTTTAATTAATTAACGTTCAGCGCGTCATTAACCAGGTCTTGCTGCTGTTGTTGGTGTACGGACATGTAACCCACGGCCGGTGAGGCGGATGCCGGGCGGCCTGCATAACGTAAAGTGGCACCAAACGGCACAACTTCACGGAAATGATGCTGACTGCAATACCAGGCGCCCTGATTCAGCGGCTCTTCCTGACACCAGACAAAATCCTGCACGTGAGCATACGCTTTTAATGCTTCCTGTACCGCGTGATGCGGGAACGGATAGAGCTGCTCGATGCGCACGATAGCCACATCGGTCTGCTCATTTTTACGACGCTGCTCAAGCAGGTCGTAATAGACTTTACCGGAGCACAGCACGACGCGTTTCACGCCCTGCGGATCCAGATCATCGACTTCGCCAATCGCCGGCTGGAAGCTGCCGTTAGCCAGTTCATCCAGCGTGGAGATGGCCAGCGGATGACGCAGCAGTGATTTCGGCGACATCACAATCAGCGGACGGCGCATACCGCGCAGCGCCTGACGACGCAGCATATGGTAAACCTGCGCAGGGGTAGACGGCACGCAGACCTGCATGTTCTGCTCAGCACAGAGTTGCAGATAACGTTCCAGGCGCGCAGAGGAGTGCTCTGGCCCCTGACCTTCATAACCGTGCGGCAGCAGCATCACCAGGCCACACATCCGGCCCCATTTCTGCTCACCGGAGCTGATGAACTGGTCGATAACCACCTGTGCGCCGTTGGCGAAGTCACCAAACTGCGCTTCCCAGATGGTCAGGATGCGCGGCTCTGCGGTGGCATAACCATATTCAAAGGCCAGTACCGCCTCTTCTGACAGCACGGAGTCCCAGACTTTGAACTGACCCTGTCCGCTGTGCACGTGGTGCAGAGGGGTATAGGTCGAGCCGTTCGCCTGGTTATGGACTACCGCGTGACGATGGAAGAAGGTTCCGCGACCGGTATCTTCACCCGACAGACGCACCGGAATGCCTTCATCAACCAGCGTGGCATAGGCCAGGTTTTCCGCGCCGCCCCAGTCAAAGGCTTTCTCGCCTTCAGCCATCAGGCGACGGTCGTTATAAATCTTGGCAACACGCGACTGCACTTCCACCTCTTCAGGCACCTGGCTGATACGCAGCGCCAGTTCCTTCAGACGTTTCATGTCGACCTGAGCCGGGTAAGGTTCATCCCACTCATGATTCAGGTAAGGTGACCAGGTAAAGGAGTGCAGGCTCATCGGACGCCATTCCGGCACCACACACTCGCCCGCATCCAGCGCATCACGATAAAGATTGACCATTTCGGTCGCATCTTCCTGCGTGGCGACGGCTTCACCTTCCAGACGGTCGGCGTAGATTTTACGCGGCGTCGGGTGTTTTTTGATTTTCTGATACATCAGCGGCTGGGTCGCACTTGGCTCATCCGCCTCGTTGTGACCATGACGGCGATAGCAGACCAGATCGATAAACACATCACGCTTAAAGGTATTGCGATAGTCGAGCGCCAGACGGGTCACAAAGGCGACCGCTTCCGGATCATCTGCGTTCACGTGGAAAATCGGTGCCAGCACCATTTTGCCGATGTCGGTGCAGTAAGGGGTCGAACGCGCATCTTTCGGATTGGAGGTGGTGAAGCCAACCTGGTTGTTGATGACGATGCGAACGGTACCGCCCACTTCATAACCGCGTGCCTGTGACATGTTCAGGGTTTCCTGAACCACACCCTGGCCAATCACCGCCGCGTCACCATGAATGGTGATCGGTAAGACTTTATTGCTGGCAGGCTCGTCCAGACGGTCCAGACGGGCACGCACAGAACCCATGACGACCGGGCTGACGATCTCCAGGTGTGACGGGTTAAACGCCAGCGCCAGGTGAACCAGACCGCCTTCGGTTTCCACATCAGAAGAGAAGCCCATGTGGTACTTCACGTCACCGGTGCCCAGATGCTCTTTATGCTTACCGGCGAACTCGTCGAACAGATCCTGTGGCTTTTTACCCAGCACGTTGATCAGCACGTTGAGACGACCACGGTGCGCCATACCCAGCACGACTTCACGGGTACCGCTCTTACCGGCGTGACGGATCATTTCGCGCAGCATGGGCACCAGCGCATCGCCGCCTTCCAGCGAGAAGCGTTTGGCACCCGGGAATTTCGCCCCGAGATATTTTTCCAGCCCTTCTGCCGCGGTCAGCTCTTTCAGGAAACCTTTTTTCTCTTCGTTGCTGAACGCTGCACGGCCCGCTACAGACTCAAGACGCTGCTGGATCCAGCGTTTCTCATCCGTGTTGTTGATGTGCATATATTCCGCACCGATTGAGCCACAGTACGTCTGCGTCAGCGCGTCGAAGAGATCGGCCAGCTTCATGGTCTCTTTACCGATGGCAAAAGAGCCGACGTTAAAGCTTTCCTGAAAATCGGCCTCGGTCAGGTCATGAAAAGCCGGATCAAGATCGGCCACCCGATCCTGTTTCCACAGGCCAAGCGGATCGAGATTCGCATGCTGGTGACCGCGAAAACGAAACGCGTTGATCAGCTGCAGCACTTTTACTTGCTTGGAGTTGGTTTCCGGATCGGAGACAGATGAGGTGTAACGAGATGCGTCTTTCGCCAGGCGACGGAAGTACTCACGTGTGGTGGAGTGAAACTGCTCAGGTTTCATTCCGGTGCCCGGTAACTGTTGGAACATCGAGCGCCACACTGCATCGACAGAGTCAGGATCGGTCAGGAAATCCTCATAGAGCTGCTCTATGTAAGACTGATTCGCGCCGGCCAGCCAGGAAGAGTCCAGCCAGGGCTTCATCGCGCTGTTCTGCATTGTGATCCCTTAAGCATTGCTATGCTTTTTTGAGGTTTCATTTGTTGCCGCTTTCGCGGTTTGCCGTAGTGAGTTCAGCGATACGAGCACTCTGCGCAGCGCGCGTGGCCCGTAAGGGAACCTTTGTAAACGTGGTCATCACCGCGCTTACAGAGGCTTCCGTAAAACACCGGGAACCTGAGGTTCCCGGCGAAGACTGCTTATGCGCCGCGCTGCAGCAGCATCGACTTGATATGGCCGATGGCGCGCGTCGGGTTCAGTCCTTTCGGACAGACGCTCACACAGTTCATGATACTGTGACAGCGGAATACGCTGAAAGCATCATTCAGATTGTCGAGACGCGCATCCGTTTCGGTGTCGCGGCTGTCAATCAGGAAACGGTATGCCGCCAGCAGGCCGGCAGGACCAATGAACTTCTCAGGGTTCCACCAGAATGATGGGCATGAGGTTGAGCAGCAGGCACAGAGAATACACTCGTACAGGCCATCCAGGTGTTCACGTTCTTCCGGCATCTGCAGATGTTCACGTGCTGGCGGATTTTCCCCATTATTCAACAGGAAAGGCTTAATTTTCTCATACTGAGCATAAAACTGGCTCATGTCTACGACCAGGTCACGCACAACCGGTAAACCTGGCAATGGACGGATAACGATTTTCTGTTTGCCGTTGCCCAGTGCCGAGACCGGCGTAATGCAGGCCAGTCCGTTTTTACCGTTCATGTTGAGGCCATCCGAGCCGCAGACGCCTTCACGACAGGAGCGACGAAACGCCAGCGTCGGATCTTTCTCTTTCAGGCGAATCAGCGCGTCCAGCAGCATCATGTCGCGACCATCTTCCGACTCCAGGGTGTAATCCTGCATGCGCGGCTTGTCATCGACGTCCGGATTGTAGCGATAAATTGAAAACTCGAGTCTCATGATCGTCTCCGAAATTAGTAGGTACGCACTTTCGGCGGGAACGCCGCGCGCAGTTTCGGCTGCATGTTCACCTCACGGCGCGTCATGCTTTCGGTTTCCGGGACATAAAGACTGTGGCACAGCCAGTTTTCATCATCACGATCCGGGAAGTCGAAGCGACTGTGCGCACCGCGGCTCTCGGTGCGGTAGTTAGCCGCGACCGCCGTGGCAAAGGCCGTTTCCATCAGGTTATCCAGTTCCAGACACTCAATACGCTGGGTGTTGAAATCCGGTGAGCGGTCATCCAGACGCGCTGATTTCAGACGCTGGCGAATCTCTTTCAGCTCTTCCAGACCCTGCGCCATCGCGTCGCCTTCGCGGAATACAGAGAAGTTATTCTGCATGCAGCGTTGCAGCGCTTTACGAATCTCAACCGGGTCTTCACCCGTGGTATTGTTTTCCCAGCGGTTGAAGCGCGCCATCGCAACGGCAATCTCATCTTCCGTAGCGTCACGCAGTTCGCCCTGCTCCTGAATACTCTCCAGCAGATGCAGACCCGCTGCGCGGCCAAAGACCACCAGGTCGAGCAGTGAGTTACCGCCCAGACGGTTGGCACCGTGTACCGATACGCAGGCAATTTCGCCGACAGCGAACAGGCCAGGAATTACCACATCTTCACCCTGCTCATTCACACGCAGTGCCTGACCGGTCACTTTAGTCGGAATACCGCCCATCATGTAGTGGCAGGTCGGAATGACCGGGATAGGTTCTTTGACTGGATCGGCGTGAGCAAAGGTGCGTGACAGCTCGAGGATGCCAGGCAGACGTGACTCAAGCACCTCTTTACCCAGGTGATCGAGTTTCAGTTTGATGTGCGGGCCCCACGGACCGTCACAGCCGCGACCTTCACGGATTTCAATCATCATTGAGCGCGCAACCACGTCGCGGCCCGCCAGATCTTTAGCGTTTGGCGCATAACGCTCCATGAAGCGTTCGCCATGTTTGTTCAGCAGATAACCGCCTTCACCACGGCAGCCCTCGGTGACCAGCACGCCCGCACCAGCAATACCGGTTGGGTGGAACTGCCACATCTCCATATCCTGCACCGGCACGCCCGCACGCAGTGCCATACCCACGCCGTCGCCGGTGTTGATGTGTGCATTGGTGGTGGACTGATAGATACGGCCCGCGCCGCCGGTGGCCAGAATGGTCGCTTTTGCTTTGAAATAGACGGTTTCGCCGGTTTCGATGCAGATAGCGGTACAACCCACCACTGCGCCCTCGGCGTTTTTCACCAGATCCAGTGCATACCACTCAGAGAAGATGGTGGTTTTGTTTTTCAGGTTCTGCTGGTAAAGAGTATGCAACAGGGCGTGGCCGGTACGGTCAGCTGCTGCAGCGGTACGTGCCGCCTGCTCGCCGCCGAAGTTCTTCGACTGACCACCAAACGGACGCTGATAGACACGACCATCTTCCAGACGCGAGAACGGCAGGCCCATGTGTTCCAGTTCCAGAATTGCTTCCGGGCCGGTTTTACACATATATTCAATCGCGTCCTGGTCACCGATGTAGTCGGAACCTTTGACGGTGTCGTACATATGCCATTCCCAGTTATCTTCATGGGTATTACCCAGCGCAACGGTAATACCGCCCTGCGCAGATACAGTGTGGGAACGGGTCGGGAAAACTTTAGATAACAGGGCACAGCTCTGACCGGCCTGGGAGATTTGCAGTGCGGCCCGCATACCTGCGCCACCTGCGCCGATCACCACGGCATCAAACTCTCTGATTGGCAAACTCATTTACACACCCCACACCACAACAAATCCATAAATCGCATACCACAGCAGCGCCACGACAATCACAAACTGCAACAACAAGCGCGTTGGCAGTGATTTGACGTAGTCTGTTAACACCTGCCACATGCCGATCCAGCCATGAATCAGAATGGAGAACAGCGTCAGCAGCGTGAACACTTTAGTGAATGCGGAAGCGAAGAAGCCACGCCACAGGTCATAAGTCAGCGTGTCTGTCATCACAACGAAACCGAGGATGTAGACGATGTAGAGCGTAATGAGAATTGCAGTTGCCCGCAGCAGCAGCCAGTCCTGAATGCCGTTGCGACCCAATGCGGATGCATTGCTTACCATACGAGGACTCCCGCCAGAATTGCCAGCACGACAGTGATCACAAAAGTCATATGAGCAGAACGCTTACCAACCTGCAGCGTTTCAGCCAGATAACCAAAATCCATCAACATATGACGAATCCCGCTCACCGCGTGATAGGCCAGCGCGGTTAAGATGCCCCACATGATGAACTTCGCGAAGAAGCCATCCATGATGGATGCAGCGTGCTGGAAACCTTCAGGAGAAGAGAGAGAGAGACCGAGCAGCCACAGCAGGATGCCAATGGCAACCAGAGTGATTACGCCGGAGACGCGGTGAAGAATGGACGATATTGCAGTAACGGGAAACCGGATCGTCGAGAGATCCAAGTTGACAGGTCTTTGTTTTTTCACGGTTTTGCCCACACAGCTCTTTTTTATTTTGCTTCCTCCGGACCTGAGGCGGAGTCTAATCACAACGTGTGGCAGACTTAACCGTCACCAAACAAGCAACATCCAGTGTTAATTGACGCGGTAGTAAACGCTGGGTGGCTCCTGGTGTCAGGGTGTTCCGGAGACCTGCCAGGAGTATAGGAGGATCACATTCTGATTACAATTCCCCTACAAACTCTTTGGTATATTTTAGGTGGAACAGTGATCCTACTCACGATTTTCACAATTGATACAATTTTAATTATCTGATTTGACAATAGTTCAACAATTCAGTTACAAACTAAGCATGTAAATTCCTATGATGCACAAAAGTTATGGGGATACACTTTCCCCTAAGCGCAAGTTATGTAACATTGCGATAATGAGCATTAAAAAGCATCAGGTTATTGGTTACCAAGAAGTTATATCCTGACCGGATCTTTAACAACCGCGATATGCAGCATGTCCATGGCTCACCGGTTCCCGCTGGGAACGCGTCGCTCACTCTGTACCCTGCACCCGCTTTATACCCGCAGAGTGATACTGTGTAGTTTTGCCAACCGCAACATGAACGCGTTTCAGGTGTCTAAAGATCCTTACCTACATAAGGCGCTATGGAGACGAAAATGACAGATAAAAAAGTAACGCTAACCCTGCAAGATGGAACATCTATTGAACTGGACGTGCTTAAAGGCACGCTGGGTCAGGATGTGGTTGATGTCCGCGCTCTGGGTTCAAGTGGCCTGTTCACCTTCGATCCCGGTTTTACGTCTACAGCGTCCTGTGAATCTGCTATCACTTTTATCGATGGTGATGAAGGTATCCTGCTGCACCGTGGTTTCCCGATTTCTCAGCTGGCGACCCACTCTAACTACCTGGAAGTCTGCTACATCCTGCTGAATGGCGAAGCGCCGGACCAGAAACAGTTTGATGAGTTCCGAACCACGGTTACCCGCCACACCATGATTCATGAGCAGATTACCCGTCTGTTCAACGGCTTCCGTCGTGACTCGCATCCTATGGCGGTAATGTGCGGCGTGACCGGCGCACTGGCTGCGTTTTACCACGATTCACTGGATGTAAACATTGAGCGCCACCGCGAAATCGCGGCATTCCGTCTGCTCTCTAAGATGCCGACCATGGCAGCGATGTGTTACAAATATTCAATCGGCCAGCCGTTTGTCTATCCACGCAATGACCTCTCTTACGCCGGTAACTTCCTGCATATGATGTTTGCTACGCCGTGCGAAGAGTACAAAGTGAATCCGGTGCTGGAACGCGCTATGGACCGTATCCTGATTCTGCATGCTGACCATGAGCAGAACGCTTCAACCTCTACCGTACGTACCGCCGGTTCAAGCGGCGCGAATCCGTTTGCCTGTATCGCCGCCGGGATCGCCTCCCTGTGGGGACCGGCGCACGGCGGTGCCAACGAAGCGACTCTGCGTATGCTGGAAGAGATCAGCACCGTTGAGCACATCCCGGAATTTGTTAAACGCGCTAAAGACAAGAATGATTCATTCCGTCTGATGGGCTTTGGTCACCGCGTTTACAAAAATTACGATCCACGCGCGACCGTGATGCGCGATACCTGCCATGAGGTTCTGAATGAACTGGGTATGAAGGATGATCTGCTGGAAGTGGCGATGGAGCTGGAACACATTGCGCTGAACGACCCGTACTTCATCGAGCGTAAACTTTATCCAAACGTGGATTTCTACTCCGGTATCATTCTGAAAGCGATGGGTATTCCTTCGTCCATGTTTACGGTGATCTTCGCGATGGCCCGTACGGTTGGCTGGATTGCCCACTGGAAAGAGATGCACGACGAAGGCATGAAGATTGCCCGTCCACGTCAGCTCTACACCGGTTATACCGAGCGCGAATTCAGCTCACAGCTGAAAAAGTAAGGCTCAGTGGATAGCGGAGAGGGATCTCCGCCTGATGTTGCTTTAAAGCCGGGGCGGTTGGCTGTGATACCGCGCCTGCGTAGAGAACATGGTCAGATTGGAAAGACGCAAAAGCCGTCATCCATGACACGCTCGGCCCGCGCGATTACGCACCTCATTCCTGAGGTGCGCCCGTAGCCGGGCCAACGCATTGCGTTGTTCAAAAACGCTCCCGACGTTTTTATCCGGGCGGCGGGACGCTTTCCTCCTCTGACCGTATTCCCTGCGCGTCAGACTTCTTCGTAGCGGCTGGACTCTCCCGGATTCGGGTTTGTCAGCTGTTTGCAGTAAGAACCTTTTCCTGTTTTGTTCCCCAATGCGGCCGCCTCTATCTCTGGCAACCCGGACACCAGTAAAAAGGCCGTGATGAAAGCGTGCCCTTCTCAATCACTGTGCCACAGCGCCGGCATTTTTTGCCCTGACGATGAAAAACCTCAAACTGAAACGCTGCTTCCTCATGATATTTCTTCATGGTTCCACGCATCCGATAGGCATGACGCGGCACCGACAGCAGCGCCTCGCTGAAAGCAGTCAGCTGATCTTCAGTGAGATCCTGCGCCCGATGATTGGGCAGCAGCTGCGCCAGCCAGAGAATCTCGGCGCGCAGGTAGTTTCCCAGCCCGGCCAGAAAAGCCTGATCCAGCAGCAGACCACTGAACTGCCGCCGCCGGAAACGGGGTGACAGCAGCCGCTCTTTCACTTCTTCCACGCTAAGCTGGCTGTTCAGCACATCCGGTCCGATGCGGGTCAGAAACGGATGCGCCGCCAGCGTATCTGCGTTGAGCAGTTCAATATCGGAGGCACTATAAAGCAGAATTGCTTTGCTCGCCGTCGCCAGCCGCACCCGCAACTGGCGTGTGGTATTCAGTTCAGTATCGGGTTTCACGATGCGCCAGACACCATAAAGCTGGTTATGACTGTAAAGCGTCAGGCCATTGCTGAAATGTGTCAGCAGCGCTTTTCCCCGCGTCTCAATCGCCTGCACCTGCTCACCAATCAGCGAGGGTTCGTAAGTTTTAAGCTGAGGAAACGCAAACCACGCTTCGGTTAACGGCTGACCCACGATGGCAGTTTCAAGCTTATCCGCCACGCGGCGAATTTCCGGTCCTTCAGGCATCGTTCTTCCTCTTAATGGGTGGCGCCGCCAGCCTGTTTGATATCGTCGCCGGTCTCCAGCGTGACGTTTACCGCAATCTCCAGCGCCTGAATAATGGTCGCGACCGCCATGCTCGGCGCACCAGGATGGAGCGCCGCCTGTTCAGGCAAATAAGGAATATGAATAAAGCCACCGCGCGCCGGGCTCTTCTGCTGCTCCAGCCAGTGCAGCAGGCCATACATCACCCGGTTACAGGTGAAGGTGCCCGCCGTCTGCGAAACCGATGCGGGAATGCCCGCTTTACGCACCGCGGCAACAATCGCTTTGATTGGCAGACGGGAAAAATAGGCTGCCGGGCCGCCAGCCACAATCGGTTCATCCACCGGCTGATGACCAGCGTTGTCCGGGATGCGGGCGTCATCGACATTGATACCGATACGTTCAACGGTAATGTCGCTGCGGCCGCCCGCTTGCCCGACGGACAGCACCGCATCCGGTTTGACCTCTTCCAGCGCCTGGTTCAGCACGTGGAGTACCTCACTGAACACCACCGGCAGCTGACGGATCACTATCATCGCCCCGCCAATCTGTTTGCCTTCCAGTGCGCGCACCGCTTCCCAGGAGGGATTAATCGTTTCACCGCCAAAGGGTTCAAAGGCGGTCATCAGGACAGTTTTCATGCAGCCTCACAGGAACATCAGGAAATAGAGCAGGAAAATGTTAACGATTAACAGTAGCACACCGGTTGGAATCTGAGCTTTGATCACCGCGTTACGATCGGGCAGCTCCAGCAGCGCCGCCGGGACAATATTGAAGTTGGCCGCCATCGGCGTCATCAGCGTACCGCAGTAGCCGGAAAACATACCAATCGCCGCCATCACTGCCGGATTTCCGCCGTGCTGCAGCACCAGAATCGGGATGCCAACGCCTGCGGTGATAATCGGAAACGCCGCAAACGCGTTACCCATGATCATGGTTAACAGCGCCATTCCGACGGCATAGACCGTTACCGCGATAAAGCGATTATCCACCGCCAGCCAGGTTTCGGTCAGATGCGAAATGGCACTGCCCACGCCCGCACTGGTAAACAGCAGTCCCAGGGTGGCGAGGATCTGCGGCAGGATAAAGGCCCAGCCAATCGAATCCAGCAGGCGACGGGTCTCCTGCATCGACTGCACCGGTTTTTCATGGGTCAGTTTCAACGCCACCAGCCAGCCAATGACACAGCCGACCATCATTGAAAACAATGTCACCAGCGTGGCGTGATTCCCGGGACCGAACACCACATCCTGCAGACCGGGAATATGATTAAACGCCAGCACGCCGACCACGGTCACGACCGGAATGGCCAGCGCAGGCAGAAACAGTTTGTTGCGCAGACGCAGCGCACTGGCCTGCTTCTCTTCATCGCTGCGCTGATGATAGCGCCCCAGCCGGACCCCACCCAGACCGGCAATCAGCGCCATTATCACCACAATGACACCGATAGTGATGTGCAGCATTCGGGTGCCCGCCGCGTCCGAGCCCATCAGGCTGCTCATCAGCTGCGTCGTCCAGTCACCCACCAGGAATACCAGGCCATACAAGGCCCAGAACAGTCCGGTGGTAAAGCGACGCGGATTAGCGCTGTCACGCCAGGAGAGGATGGCTACTACCAGCAAGATAATGCCTGCCAGCCACATCAGATATTGTTGCTGGAACATTACTGACCTCCTTTGGCTTTCAGCGCCTGGCTGTTGAGCTGTTGCAGCTCACGCGCCAGCTGACGATCGAGTCGCACCAGACGTGCCGAGTGGATCAGGAACGCGGCTACAGCGGTCGGAATGCCCCATAACGCAATGTGCAGCGGTTCGGTCTGAATCCCGGCCGACTCCTGCATGAAGTTGTGCATAAAAATAATCGCACCAAACGCCACGAAGATATCCTCACCAAAGAACAGGCCGACGTTGTCGGTGGCTGCTGACATGGCACGCAGCTTGTGCCGCAGCTCAGGTGTGATTTCGCCGTAGCGGTTTTCAGTGGCGCCTTCTGCCATCGGTGCGAGCAATGGACGCACCATCTGCGGATGTCCGCCGAGACTGGTTAACCCCAGTGCCGCCGTGATTTCACGCACAAACAGGTAGACAATCAGCAGACGTCCGGCGGTGGCGGTTTTGATCTGAGCAATCCACGCCTGTGCCCGCTCCTTCAGCCCGTGACGCTCCAGCAGCCCAATGACCGCCAGTGGCAGCAGCAGAATCAGCGGCAGGTTACGGGTGTTAAGAAACCCCGCGCCAAGCTTTTCCAGAATGTCAGCCAGCGGCATCATCGCCGCCAGACCGGTCACAAATCCGGCGACAATTACCACCAGCACCGGGTTAAAACGTAATACGAAGCCGACAACGATCGCGGCAATGCCCAGTAAAGGCCAGAGATTCACTGCACTTTCCATGGATTTCCCCCAGAGTTAAAAAACCCGACATAAGCCGGGCTAAGTGTTGTTTTCAGGCGCTGGTGACACGGATCTGCTGTTTGGCAAACGCATCACGCAACCGCTGGGCAAACTGCAGGGCGTGTGCGCCGTCGCCATGTAAGCAGACGGTCTGCGCATTCACTGCCACCCATTCTCCTGTAATACTTTTCACTTTGCCCTGCTGCACCATCGTCAGCGTCTGATCGATAGCCTGCTGCTCATCGTCAATCAGTGCGCCGGGCTCGCTGCGCGGCACCAGCGCACCGCTGCTGAGATAGCCACGATCGGCAAAGACCTCTTCCCGCGTGCGTAAGTCGTAGTGCGACGCGGCACGTATCGATTCGCTGTTCGCCAGTCCCACCACAATCAGCTGACTGTCGACAGCACGGATGGCGCGGGCAATGGCGTCTGCCAGCACCGGATCAGCCGCGGCCTGGTTATAGAGCATGCCGTGCGGCTTAACGTGAACCAGCCGCGCACCTTCGCTCTCTGCCAGGCTTTTCAGCGCGCCAATCTGGTAGATCATCTGGGCATAGACCGTTTCAGGTGGCAGTTGCATGGCACTGCGGCCAAAGTTCTCCCGATCGGGGAAAGCAGGATGCGCGCCGATAGCGACGCCGCATGCGTGCGCCCAGCGCACCGACTGCAGCATGGTCTGCGCATCCCCTGCGTGAAAGCCACAGGCGATGTTGGCGGAACTCACCAGCTCCAGCAACGCCTGATCGCTGGCACAGCCCTCGCCCAGGTCGGCGTTTAAATCAATTTTCATGGAGTCCCCATTTCATCTGGTCCAGCGCGCGTTGCTGATGCTGGCGTGCCAGCATCGCTTCCGGCAGCGTGCAGTGAATAAAGTGAATCGGCTCACCGAGGCGGATTTGCGCCAGATGGTAGAGATCGGCTTCGATGACGGAGGCGATACGCGGATAGCCGCCGGTGGTCTGGGCATCCGCCATCAGCACGATAGGCTGTCCGTTCGGCGGCACCTGAATCACACCCGGCATCACACCATGTGACAGCAGCTCACGCGGACTTTCACGTTTAAGCTCACGTCCCTCAAGCCGGTATCCCATCCGGTTGCTTTGCGGGCTGAGTTTCCATGCGGTGCGCCAGAACGCCTGCTGCGCGTCGGGACTGAACTCGTGATACTCCGGGCCAGGCAGTGCGCGGATGCGGTTGCCCCACAGCAGTTGCCGCACCCCGACTTTGCGATCGAACTGACGCGTCGGTTTACCCAGCGGGATCTGATCGCCATCCCGTAAGGTACGCCCCTGAAATCCGCCAAATTTTGCTTTCAGATCGGTGCTGGCTGAGCCGAGCACCTCAGGGATGTCAAAACCGCCCTGCACTGCCAGATAGCTGCGCATGCCGCGCTGCGGCATCGCCAGCGACAGGACCTGCCCGCGTTTCACCGGGGTACGCCAGCCCGTCCAGACCGGCTGACCATCCAGCTCCGCATGGCAGCCTGCGCCAGTCAGCGCGAACCAGCCGTCGCGGGTAAACTCCGCTTTAAACTGGCCGAGCACCAGCTCCAGCACCGCGCTATCAGGCGCATTGCCCACCAGCACGTTAGCGGTGAACATCGCGGGATGATCCAGCACGCCGCCGGGGCTGATGCCATACTGACGCCAGCCGTAGCGGCCTGCATCCTGGATGGTGGCGGTCAGCCCGGCTCGCAGAATGTTTAACATATGCCCTCCTGTTGCGGCACAAAGCGAACCCTGTCACCGGGACGGAGCAGTGTGGGCGGCTGCTGCAGGGGATTAAACAGCGCGGTGCGCGTCTGGCCGATCAGTTGCCAGCCGCCGGGCGAAGCGAGCGGATAGACGCCCGTCTGGCTGCCGCCGATGCCAACCGATCCGGCGGGTACCGCAACTCTCGGTTCCGCACGACGCGGTATGTGAAGGCGCGGATCCAGGCCGCCCAGATAGGGAAAACCGGGCTGAAAACCGACAAAAAACACCACATACTCGCTGCTGCTGTGCAGCTCAACTACCTGACCGGGCGTCAGCGCGGCATGTTCCGCCACCACAGTCAGATCGGGGCCATGTTCGCCGCCGTAAATCACCGGGATCTCTACCAGACGTGACTCCGGCAACTGCGCTTCACTCTCTTCCCACCAGCGCTGAAGCCGCTCTATCGCATCCAGTGCACTCTGCTGGGGATCACGCAGGATCAGGGTGATGTTGTTCATGCCGGGAATGACCTCCAGCACGTCCGCAAACGACTGCAGTCGCTGGTTCAGTCCCCAGATACGTTGCTGACTCTCCAGTGAGACCGGCGGCTCCAGCTCCAGCACGACAGCGCGTTCACCCAATAAATAACACCGTGCTCGTTGCAACAGCTACCTCCTGCCTGATTGAGATCGTGCCTGGCCGACCTGACCGGATGCCCCGATCAGCCGATGGCTTATCTACTTAAAGCAAATAGTTATGCGAAAGTGGCAGGGATGTGTCAACAGATTTAGGTCCTGCGCAGGCGCGCAGGACAGAAGAAACAATCAGGCAGGATTAGGTATATCGATGAAGGTCACGTCAAGATTGTGGTGTTGTGCCAGCCACTCACCCAGCGCTTTTACGCCGCCACGCTCGGTGGCGTGATGGCCTGCGGCAAAGAAATGCACCCCCTGCTCGCGTGCACTATGAATGGTCTGTTCAGAGACTTCACCGGTGATGTAGGCATCAACGCCCGCAGCGGCAGCCTGGTCGATAAAGCCCTGTCCGCCACCGCTGCACCAGGCGATACGACGAATCAGCGCGGGTGCGTTATCACCACAATACAGCGGTTCACGCCCCAGCTTATCGCCGATTCGGCGGGCCAGCTGTTCACCCGAGATCGGCTCAGCCAGCTCACCCCAGAACACCAGCGGCATGATTTCGCCACGTACGTCAATATCCAGCAGTCTGGCCAGCTGGGCGTTGTTGCCCAGTTCTGAATGCGCATCAAGCGGCAGGTGCCAGCCATAGAGATTTATATCGTTAGCCAGCAGCGTCCGCAGACGGCGGCGCTTCATGCCTTTAATCGCGGCCGGTTCACTTTTCCAGAAGTAGCCATGATGGACGATTATTGCATCGGCCTGACGTGTGACTGCCTCATCCAGCAGGGCCTGACAGGCCGTCACACCGGTAATAATCGTTCTGACTTCGTTACGTCCCTCAACCTGCAAACCGTTGGGGGCATAATCACTGAAGCTATGGCTATCGAGGTGCTTATTGATCAATGTCTCTAATTCGTAATGATTCATTCAGGCTCCTTCGAGGCCTCAGGCGGCGCTTTTGGCGCGCTCAAAGGCGTCTAATGTCTTTTTACGGGCTGCCTTATGATCCACGATTGGTGCCGGATAATCGAGTTTCCTGTTGTTCTTTTCCGCCCAGAGATGAGGCTGGTGAATATGGCTGTCCGGGACGTCCGCCAGCTCCGGCAGATAGTGACGGATAAACTCACCCTGCTCATCAAAGCGCTCACCCTGCGTGGTCGGGTTAAAAATGCGGAAATAAGGTGCTGAGTCTGTACCAGTGGAAGCCGCCCACTGCCAGCCACCATTGTTTGCGGCCAGGTCACCATCAATCAGCTGCTGCATGAAATAGCGTTCGCCTTCGCGCCAGTCGATCAGCAGATCTTTGACCAGGAAACTGGCGGTGATCATACGTAAACGGTTGTGCATCCAGCCCAGCGCCTTCATCTGACGCATTGCAGCATCGACGATCGGATAGCCGGTTTTTCCCGCTTTCCAGGCTTCGAAATGCGCGTCGTCACGCTGCCATTCAACGTGACGCGTCCAGTCGATAAAGGGCTTGTGACGACACAGTGCCGGGTAAGCCACCAGCAGATGACGGTAGAACTCACGCCAGATCAGCTCGTTCAGCCAGGTAAATGCGCGACTGTTGTCCAGCGCATCGGGATGTTCATGCAGCACGCGATGCAGGCACTGACGTGGCGACAGCACGCCGGTTGACAGATAGACCGACAGGCGGCTGGTGGCGTCCAGCGCCGGAAGATCGCGCTTCGCGGGATAATCGATAACGGGTTGAGTGGCGAAATGACGCAACCGCTTCAGGGCGGCCGCTTCGCCTGCGGGAAACAGGTCCTCATCAAAGGCTTCGGTCAGATAGTCAAACGCAGGGATTGGGGCGGTTTTCAGCGGCGCACCGTCGCGCGGCTTAGGTGCAGGCACGCACTCCGGCAGACTCTGCTGCAAACGGCGGACAAAGGCTTTGCTGAAGGGAGTAAAGACCTTATACATCGTGCGATCGCCACTCTGTACACTGCCTGGTGGCAGCAGCAGGGTGTCATCAAAGCCCTGACAAATCACGCCCGCATCGTCAAGACGCTTTTCCGCCTCTGCATCGCGTTGACGCTCGTTAACCTCATACTGATAGTTGTAGAAGAGCTGATCGACCTGATGCTTCTCACAGAATTCTGCCAGCACATCAATACTGTCGCTGAAGGCGTGACACGCCTGATAGTGCAACTCAATGCCCCGCTCAGCCAGCGCACTTTGCACCTGCAACAGACTGGCGTGAATAAACGCCGCCTGCCTGGGGGACATATCATGCTGCTGCCACTGTTCTGGCGTAGCGAGGAAGAGCGCCATCACTTTCGCTTTGCTGTCGCTGCAGGCAGCGTGGAGCGCCAGATTATCATTGATGCGTAAATCATTACGCAGCCAGACCAGATGGGTGGTCATACGCCTCCTGAATTACTGTCCGTAGCGTAAGCGCAAGGCTTCGGGATAGGGATCGAAATAGCGCTGCTGTGCCAGCCACGGATGTGGGAACTCGGCCATGTAGTGCTTAAGAATGGTAATCGGTACCAGCAGCGGCTGTGTGCCCTGACGATAGCGGTCAATCAGCGTTGCCAGCTCCTGGCGCTGCGGTGAACTCAGATGCGTGCGGAAGTAGCCCTGCACATGCATCAGCACATTGGTGTGATTGCGACGTGAGGCGGGACGTGACATCAGTTCCATCATGCGATTACGGTACTCAAAGGCAAAGGCATCCAGCGAGTCCCACTCGCTCATCGAGGCGACAAAGGGCCCCAGTTCGCGATATTTCTCCTGCGAGTGCGCCAGCATCATCAGTTTGTAACGACTGTGGAAGCCGATCAGTCCCTGACGGGTCAGGCCGTTTTCCCACATCTGATTAAATTCGTGCAGTGCGCAGATACGACCAATAAAGTTTTCACGCAGGGCGGGATCGTGCAGGCGTCCATCTTCTTCCAGCGGCAGCCAGGGCATTTCACGCTGCAGGAACTCCGCAAAAATACCGGTGCCCACTTTTCGGTTGTTGTTGTTGTCAGGCTCGTAGACCCGCACGCGCTCCATCCCACAGCTGGGCGATTTGGCGCACAGGATATAACCGGAGAGATGATGCAGCGATTTGACCCGCTCGGCAGACCAGTTACGCATCTGAGCAGTGACTTCTTCGCCGCCGTCTTTGCTGAAGCAAAGATGCAACTCATCATCGCCCTGCTTTACCAGACGCAATGCCGGACGCGGCGTAGGCAGTCCAATCGCCATTTCAGGACAGATCGGCTCAAAGCGGACAAATGGCGTAAGATCCTCAGTCGCAAAAGTAAGACGCTTATGGCCACCATCAAACCTCACGCTATCGCCGAGCAGGCATGCACTGATTCCAACGGGGATTTTTTTGCTCATACTTGTACAACCTCTAAAATCTTGTAGAGGTTTAAGTGTAGCGCAAAATGGCCAGGAATAAAGGGGTAAAACGCGGTTCCGGACCGCTTATTCTCAGAAAAAACGCAAAAAAAAGCCCGGTCAGATGACCAGGCCTGTTCTGTGGCAGGACGCATTACCAGAATGCGCCACCACCGGCTTCAGACTGCGCCAGCCAGACCGGCTTTGCACTGGTCTTACACCAGACGCGATGCAGATAGCTGTAGAAACGCGCCCGATCCTGTCGGAACAACATGACAGGCAGAGCCAGAACGCCGAGAAGAACCACCAGCGTACGGCGTGCGAGTATTTTATAACGTGGATAAGCCTGATACATGGTTTCTCCTCCCGGTAAGTTAAAGTGTGCGAATGTGATCTGTGTTCAACTTTACGCCAGATAGTGTAATTTTACTACTCATCTGACCACTTAATTGTCGCTATTTTTGCTGTTTAAGAATTAACCTGTAATTTAGTTACAGATAAGTTACCGCCAGGTTACAGGAGGGTTTGAATATCCGAAAGATGAAGTGCGCGGACGGCAGCATAAAATATTGATAAAGTAGCGCTTCGGCCCTCACTCAAGGCAGGTATTGCGTGACCACGGTTTTGATCGTTGAAGATGAAAAAGAGATCCGCCGCTTTGTCCGGCTGGCGCTGGAAAATGAAGATCTGAAGGTGTTTGATGCCGATACGCTGCAGCGCGGACTAATTGAAGCGGCGACCCGCAAGCCAGACCTTGTGATCCTCGATCTTGGCCTGCCTGATGGAGATGGCACCGATTTTATTCGCGACCTGCGCCAGTGGAGCGCTATCCCGGTGATTGTACTATCGGCGCGCAGTGATGAGCAGGATAAGATCGCCGCACTGGATGCAGGGGCCGATGACTATCTGACCAAACCGTTCGGCGTGGGCGAACTGCTGGCGCGCGTGCGGGTGGCGCTGCGCCGGCACAGTGGCCAGCAGCCTGATGCCAGGATTCACTTTGCCGACGTGAGTGTCGATTTTGCCGCACGGCGGGTACAGCGCGGCGGCAGTGAGATTCACCTCACCCCGATTGAGTTTCGTCTGTTGAGTATTCTACTGAATAATGCCGGCAAGGTGCTGACGCAGCGGCAGCTGCTGAGCCAGGTCTGGGGACCCAATGCGGTTGAGCACAGCCATTATCTGCGCATCTATATGGGTCATCTGCGCCAGAAGCTGGAAGCGAATCCAACCCAACCGGCGCATCTGCTGACCGAAACCGGGATCGGCTATCGCTTTATGCCATAAAAAAAGGCGCCAGAGGCGCCTGAGACTGTCAACAAATTCTGGCCCGGTTCGCTGTGAGACCGAGCTTGCTCAGGAAACAGGGTCAGATCGGAAAGACGCTAAAGCCAATCCATGACCAGCTCGGCCCACGCGATTACGCACCTCATCCGTGAGGTGCGACCGTTGCCGGGCTAACGCTTTGCGTTATTCAAAAACGCTCCCGGCGTTTTTGTCCATGGCGTGTGACGCTTTCCTCTTCTGACCCTGCTCCCTGCGCGTTAAATAAATCCGTTGCGGTCAGATTTACCCTGATGTGAGTTTGTCAGCAGCTCTGAGGCGCGCGATGCGCCTCTTTATCTGACCGACTAATCAGGCGTTTTTCAGCACTTCACTAACAATCTCTACGGCTTCTTTCTCAATCTGCGCGCGATGTTCTGCGCCCAGGAAGCTTTCACAGTAGATTTTATAAGCGTCTTCGGTGCCTGATGGACGGGCCGCAAACCAGCCATTCTCCGTCATCACTTTCAGACCGCCGATTGAAGCACCGTTACCTGGTGCTGCCGTCAGGCGCGCGGTGATGGGATCACCCGCCAGCGTATCTGCGCTCACCATCTCTGGTGACAGCTTCGACAGCGCAGCTTTCTGCGCCGAAGTGGCGGATGCCTGCAGACGGTTGTAGCTTGGTGCGCCGAAGCGCGCGGCCAGCTCATCATAGTGCTGCTGCGGGTTTTTACCGGTCACGGCGGTAATTTCAGCCGCCAGCAGACACATGATGATGCCATCTTTGTCCGTTGACCATGGCGTGCCGTCGAAACGCAGGAATGAAGCACCCGCGCTCTCTTCGCCGCCGAAACCAAAACTGCCGTCATACAGACCATCAACAAACCATTTGAAGCCAACCGGCACTTCCACCAGCTTGCGGCCAATGTCGTTGACGACACGGTCAATCATGGCGCTGGACACCAGGGTTTTACCCACGGCAACATCCTGGCCCCATTGTGGACGATGCTGGAACAGATAGTTGATCGCGACCGCCAGATAGTGGTTTGGATTCATCAGACCCGCCGGAGTCACAATGCCGTGACGGTCATAATCGGGATCGTTGCCGAACGCCAGATCAAACTTGTCACGGTAGGCCAGCAGACCTGCCATTGCGCTTTCAGACGAGCAGTCCATGCGCACAACACCATCTTTATCCAGATGCATAAAGCGGAAGGTCTGATCGACTGCGTCGTTCACCAGCGTCAGATCCAGCTTATAATGCTCAGCAATACGCTGCCAGTAAGCAATACCGGAACCACCCAGGGGATCAACACCCAGCTTCAGACCCGCTTTCTGGATCGCCGGAAAGTCGATAATCTCTGCCAGACCTTCAACGTAAGGCTGGATGAGATCTTTCTCGACCACGTGGCCACTCGCCATCGCCTGTTCCAGCGGCAGACGTTTCACCTCTTTCAGCCCATCTTTGATCAGCTGATTGGCGCGATCTTCCACCACTTTGGTGACGTTGGTATCAGCCGGTCCCCCGTTAGGTGGATTGTACTTGATGCCGCCATCTTCCGGTGGGTTGTGCGATGGTGTGATGACGATACCGTCAGCCAGCGGTCCACCCGCTTTGTTGTGCTCAAGAATCGCGTTCGAGATTGCAGGGGTCGGCGTATAGCCATTGTCCTGCTGCACAATCACATCAACGCCGTTCGCCGCCAGCACTTCCAGCACCGACAGGATCGCCGGCTCTGATAGCGCATGGGTGTCTTTACCAACGTAGCAAGGCCCGGTGATACCGTTCTTTTTACGCTCTTCAGCAATCGCCTGAGCGATAGCCAGAATGTGCATCTCGTTGAAGCTCTGACGCCCTGCACTGCCACGATGGCCAGAGGTGCCAAATTTCACCGCGTGTTCCGGGTTCGCCACATCGGGCTGCAGGACATAATATTGTGACGTTAATTGTGCAACGTTAATCAAATCGCTCTGCTGGGCGGGTTGCCCGGCACGTGGGTGATTGGCCATTGGCGCTGCTCCCTGACGCTTAAGTTTTAGATGGTGCCGCAAACTTTCTCGGTCAGTTCCGCAGGGAACTGCATCGAGAGCATGATGTGTTCGACCATGCTGCATTTACGACCGGTATTGGTGTTGGTGATCACCCAGTACGGCGTGCCGGGCACATGCTTCGGCTTAGTATGGGTGCCATTCTGTAACAGCGTATGCTCATCACCGGCAAAGTAGACGCGGGTGCGGCCCTGCAAAGATGCAGTAGCTTCAGCAAAAGCTGCAGTATCAAGACGATAGAGCGTTGACAAGATAAGCATAAAGCGATTCACCGCCCGCTTCTGCTCCGCATATTCATCGGAAAGCAGCAGCTCTCGCACCGCGCGGACACGATCCTGCAGGCGCGAACCGACAGACGCAGGCTGAGACTCTTTCGCTGCCTCTTTTGAGGCTGGCTGAGCAGGCGAAGCGGGTGCAGTCTGACCGGCAGTGAACTTCAGCATACGACGCAGAATGTCGGATGCGCTTTCACCAATGTGTTGCGTGTGGCTGGCAATATAACGGTAGAGCTCTTCGTCAACTTCGATCGTTTTCATCTTATTCCGTACGGTTCTTTCTCATGACAGAACCACCTGTTTCCTGAAAAGCTCTGAGTATAGTCAGGCAATTCAAAGGATGTGCGGGTTCTAACATCAGGATTATAAAGTTAAATTCAGGCGGGTTGTTAGCAATCAAACGGTTTACGGGCAAAAGTCAGAATATGTCCTAATGCCGCCGGAACCGGCGCGCCTGAAAAGGTGAAACCATGATAACCTAAGCACAGGTCTCAAACTTAAGAACTTTGCTATGATTTTGAACGCCCGTCTGCAAACTGAACAATCCCCTGCTGATTCCTTACCTGTCCTGCTTATCCATGGCCTTTTTGGCAGTCTGGATAACCTTGGCGTGCTGGCGCGCGGACTGAAAGATGCCGGTCCTCTGCTGCAGGTTGATGTCCGTAACCACGGACTCTCTCCACGATCTGACGAGATGAACTACGCTGTAATGGCGCAGGACATGGTCGATACGCTGGATGCGCACGGCATTGAACGCGTCGCGGTGATCGGTCACTCAATGGGCGGCAAGATCGCCATGACCATGAGCGCGCTGGTGCCGGACCGCATTGAGCGGCTGGTGATGATCGATATCGCCCCGGTCGACTACCAGACCCGCCGCCATGACGAGATCTTTGCCGGCATTCGAGCTGTAACCGACGCAGGCGTCTCGTCACGCAGTGAGGCGGCGAAGATTATGCGTACGCTTATCGATGAAGAAGGGGTGATTCAGTTCCTGCTGAAGTCATTTCAGGCGGGCGAGTGGCGCTTTAACGTCCCGGTGCTGTGGGATAACTACACCACGATCTCGGGCTGGCAGCCGGTTCCGGCCTGGGATCATCCGGCGCTGTTTATTCGCGGCGGCGACTCCAGCTATCTGGACAACCGCTACCGCGATGCGCTACTGCAGCAGTTCCCTGCCGCGCAGGCCCATGTCATTGGAGGCGCGGGACACTGGGTTCATGCAGAGAAACCCGATGCCGTTTTGCGCAGTGTCCGTCGCTTTTTTGCGCTTTAAAAGCAAATAGATGGCGGCAAAGGTTTAGGATTGGCGTCCGGAGTAAGCGTGAAGTATGATGGCGCGCTAAAATTTTGCCGCGCGTCCGTTTTGCTGCGGCAATGGCCAATAATTTATAATCTGCGCGGTGAGTGACTGGCGCCCGCCCCCATTCAGTTTTACTAAGCCATGGCAAAAGAACAGACTGACCGCACGACGCTCGATCTCTTTGCTGATGAGCGCCGCCCTGGTCGACCCAAAACCAGCCCGCTTTCGCGTGATGAACAGCTGCGCATTAACAAGCGCAATCAACTCAAACGTGACAAAGGACGCGGACTTCGTCGTGTCGAACTGAAAATGAACAGTGAAGCCGTCGATGCGCTCAACACGCTGGCAGAACAGCGCAATCTCAGCCGCAGCGAACTGATTGAACAGATGCTGCTGGCACAGCTCCAACTGGATTAATGCGGGCAAAACGCACGCAGGAGCAAATGTCGGGGCTTTAACCGTTCACCGGTTTTCTCTCGTCTGCTATTATTCGCTGAAATGTGCTGCGGCACACATCTCATTATCAGGATTTAAGAGGTTATTTTACTCATGGCACTCGTAGGCATCTTCTTTGGCAGCGATACCGGCAATACCGAAAACATTGCAAAAATGATCCAGAAACAGCTGGGTACAGACGTTGCAGAAGTGCATGACATCGCGAAAAGCACAAAAGAAGATCTGGAAGCGTTTGATATCCTGCTGCTGGGCATTCCGACCTGGTACTATGGTGAAGCGCAGTGCGACTGGGATGACTTTTTCCCGACGCTGGAAGAGATCGATTTCAACGGCAAGCTGGTTGCGCTGTTTGGCTGCGGCGATCAGGAAGATTACGCGGAGTACTTCTGTGATGCGATGGGCACGATCCGTGACATCATTGAGCCGCACGGTGCCGTAATAGTGGGCCACTGGCCAACTGAAGGCTATCACTTCGAAGCCTCAAAAGGGCTGGCCGATGATACCCACTTCCTGGGTCTGGCCATCGATGAAGATCGTCAGCCTGAACTGACCAACCAGCGCGTAGAGCAGTGGGTTAAGCAGATTTCTGATGAACTGCAGCTGAAAGATATCCTTGAAGCCTGATCCTGCCCGCCTCAATGTGAGCGCCAGCTCACATTGAGGCAATGGAAATTCCTATAGAAATAATAGCCACATTTTTTTAACTTTCTCCGTTTAATCTGTAGAATACCCGCATCGATCTTCCGCTTATTTTTTCAGGCGGTAAGACTAAGCGATGTACCAACAGACATCTGCCAGAATCCTCCCCGGCCCGGTGACCTATCCCCCACAGCCCGTGATGATTCAGGCACGCCCTCTGGTTTTCATTTCATCGCTTCAGTTCTATAATGAGACGCAAATGAGAATGAGCGCAGATCGACATTCAAGGCGATAAGCCACAAAAGTGAATATAGTGACAGGACAAAATCCGCATGACTGACAATAACACCGCATTAAAGAAGGCTGGCCTGAAAGTGACGCTGCCCAGACTGAAAATTCTGGAAGTGCTTCAGGAACCTGAGTGCCATCACGTCAGTGCGGAAGATTTGTACAAACGCCTGATCGACATCGGCGAAGAGATTGGCCTGGCTACCGTTTACCGTGTTCTGAACCAGTTCGATGACGCCGGTATCGTGACCCGTCACAACTTTGAAGGCGGTAAATCTGTCTTTGAACTGACGCAGCAGCATCACCACGATCATCTGATCTGCCTGGATTGCGGCAAGGTTATTGAGTTCAGCGATGAGTCGATCGAAACGCGTCAGCGTGAAATCGCCACCCGTCATGGCATCAAGCTGACCAACCACAGCCTCTATCTCTATGGACACTGTACGCTGGGTGATTGCCGGGAAGACGAAACCCTGCACGACCAGTAACGCGACCTGAAATAAAAAAACCGGTGAATTCACCGGTTTTTTTTCGTCTGTCTTCGGCTGTTGTATCAGGCGACCAGCGTCTCCTGCAGATAGCGCCAGCGTGGAATAGAGCTGCTGCAGTCCAGTATCGCCAGCGAGATACGGATCTGATTATTGCCATTCATCATCTGCATTTCGCGATACTGTACGGTGATCTCTTTTTCATGATGAGAGAGGATGACGTGTTCGCAGGTGACAATGCGCATCCCTTCGCGCTGTCCCTGCAGCTGCCGGAAAAGCGCCTCGACCTCGTTCAGATTGCACTCTCTGCCCTTTGGGGTGACCATGCGGAATTCAGGATGAAAATAGGACATCAGCAGCTCAAAACTGTCGTCAGATCCGGCAGGCTGGTTAAAAATACGTTCAATGAGCTGATGTAAAACGACCACACTGTTTCTGGCTTCCTGGGCGAGAACTGTCATTTTTTTTCCTTCTGTAACCCGCTTTGCAACCTTTGAGAGCGCATAGCCTACCTGAAAGCGGATAATTCACATCTGGAAATTGATTAATTTTTTTAAACTCAGATTTCTCTCACAATGCGGCATTTAATCGGTTGCGGTTAGATCAGAATAAATGTCGGCAATGAGTAAAATCAGGGCAACAAAAAAGGGCGATAAATCGCCCTTTTGTCATTTTATGAGGTCAGCCTCAAAAAAATTTATTCGCCAGTTTTCGCCCAGGTATCACGAAGACCGACAGTGCGGTTAAACACCAGTTGCGATGGCGTAGAGTAAACGCTGTCGGCGCAGAAATAACCTTCACGTTCAAACTGGAACGGAGTGGTCGGTTCCACATCGCGCAGGCTCGGTTCCACAAAGCCCTGTTTGATCGCCAGTGACTCAGGGTTGATCACCGCCAGGAAGTCCTCTGCCGCGCCCGGATTTGGCACACTGAACAGACGATCATACAGGCGGAACTCTGCTGGCTGCGCGTGATCCGCAGACACCCAGTGAATGACCCCTTTGACCTTACGGCCATCGGCAGGATCTTTGCTCAGCGTGTCTACGTCGCTGGTGCAGTAGATGCAGGTGATGTTGCCCGCTTCATCTTTAGCGACGCGCTCAGCACGAATCACATAGGCATTGCGCAGGCGGACTTCTTTGCCCAGCACCAGGCGCTTATATTGCTTGTTCGCCTCTTCGCGGAAATCGGCACGGTCAATCCAGATCTCGCGGCTGAACGGCACTTCACGCGTACCCATCTCCGGTTTACCCGGATGATTTGGCATGGTGATGATTTCGTTATGGCCTGCTGGCAGGTTTTCGATCACCACTTTCAGCGGATCCAGCACAGCCATAGCACGTGGCGCATTCTCATTCAGGTCATCACGGATACAGGACTCCAGCGAGGCCATCTCCACGATGTTATCCTGCTTGGTCACGCCGATACGACGGCAGAACTCGCGGATAGAGGCGGCGGTGTAACCACGACGACGCAGACCTGAAACGGTCAGCATGCGCGGATCGTCCCAGCCTTCAACGTGCTTCTCGGTCACCAGCTGAGTGAGTTTGCGTTTCGACATTACCGCATACTCCAGATTCAGGCGCGAGAACTCATACTGGCGCGGATGAACCGGAATGGTGATGTTATCCAGCACCCAGTCATAGAGACGGCGGTTATCCTGGAACTCCAGCGTACACAGCGAGTGCGTAATGCCTTCCAGCGCATCGGAGATGCAGTGGGTAAAGTCATACATCGGGTAGATGCACCACTTGTTGCCGGTCTGGTGGTGTTCCGCGAACTTGATGCGGTAAAGCACTGGATCACGCATCACGATAAAATTAGAGGCCATGTCGATTTTCGCGCGCAGACAGGCAGTGCCTTCGGCAAACTCACCGTTTCGCATCTTCTCAAACAGCGCCAGGTTCTCTTCCACGCTGCGATCGCGATAAGGGCTGTTTTTGCCCGGCTCTTTCAGGGTGCCGCGATATTCGCGAATCTGATCCGGACTCAGCTCATCAACGTAGGCGAGACCTTTAGAAATCAGCTCGATAGCATAGTCATAAAGCTGATCAAAATAGTTTGATGAGTAACAGACCTCACCGCTCCACTCAAAACCCAGCCACTGGACGTCACGCTTGATGGATTCAACAAATTCCATATCCTCTTTAACCGGATTGGTATCGTCGAAACGCAGGTTGCATTGCCCCTGATAATCCTGGGCGATGCCAAAATTCAGACAGATCGATTTCGCATGACCAATATGCAGATAACCATTGGGCTCTGGCGGGAAACGGGTATGCACGCTGCTGTGCTTACCGCTCGCCAAATCTTCGTCAATGATCTGACGAATAAAGTTAGTTGGGCGGGCTTCAGCCTCACTCATCTCAAAAATCCTCAATACGAATAACGGGTGATTTGTACCACGAAGTAACGGAGTATGATCCACAAAGCGTCTGAGGGAAACAACCGTTTGTTAAGCCTTTAAAACAAAAAAGGCAGGAATCGCTTCCTGCCTGTGGGGTTATGTTGCGGGGATTAGCCTTTCACTTCATACAGCGGAGTTTCACCTGCCACCACCTGACCGCGGGCCAGTAATGTCAGACCGGCAAAATCATCGCTGTTGCTGACCACGACCGGACTCACCATTGAGCGGGCATTGGCATTGAGGAATTCAAGGTCCATTTCCAGCACAGGCTGACCGGCGACCACCGTGGCCCCCTCTTCAGCCAGACGGGTAAAGCCTTTACCTTCCAGCGCCACGGTATCCAGTCCCATGTGCACCACTATCTCTACACCATTCTCCGTTTCCAGACAGAAGGCGTGATTGGTGTTGAAGATTTTCACCAGCGTACCGTCAATCGGTGCCACGACCCATTTGTCGCTGGGTTTGATCGCCAGACCATCGCCAACTGCTTTGCTGGCAAAGGCTTCATCCGGCACATCATCCAGCGCGACCACTTCGCCCGATACCGGTGCCAGCAATGTCGCAATAACACGCTTCTCACTGTTCAGCACGGCCTGCGGTTTAATGTCAGGCTCCACTGGCGCACTGCTGGTAGCCGCGGCTGCGACCGGCCCCTTGGTCAGGACTTTTTTCATCGCCGAGGCAATGCTTTCGGCCTGGGTACCCACGATGATCTGCACGCTCTGCTTATTAAGGCGGATCACCCCGGATGCACCCAGATGCTTCGCAACGCCTTCATTAACCTGCGCCGAATCATTCACGTTAAGACGCAGGCGGGTAATGCAGGCATCGATGCTGGTTAAGTTGGCTGAGCCGCCCACGGCACCAATATAACGACGCGCCAGCGATTCAGTGGCCGTTTCGCCATTGTCAGTTTTATCCACGTTGACGTCATAACCATCACTTTCATCACCCGCAACTGCCAGCTCGCGGCCCGGCGTCATCAGGTTGAATTTTTTGATGGTGAAGCGGAATACCACGTAGTAGATAACGAAGAAGACCAGGCCCTGCGGAATCAGCATGTACCAGTGTGTTGCCAGCGGGTTACGGGTCGACAGCACCATATCCACCAGCCCGGCGCTGAAACCAAATCCGGCAATCCAGTGCATGCTGGCAGCGATAAAGACCGAGATGCCGGTCAGGACGGCGTGAATCAGATAGAGTACTGGCGCCACGAACATGAAGGAGAATTCCAGCGGTTCGGTGATACCGGTAAAGAAGGCAGCAAACGCGGCAGCCAGCATGATACTACCGACTTTGACACGGTTCTCTGGACGCGCACAGTGATAGATGGCCAACGCAGCACCCGGCAGACCAAACATCATAATCGGGAAGAAGCCTGCCTGATAACGACCGGTAATGCCCACGGTTGCCGACCCATCAGCCAGTGACTGTGCACCGCCCAGGAATTTAGGAATGTCATTAATGCCCGCAACATCAAACCAGAACACGGAGTTCAGGGCGTGATGCAGACCGACCGGAATCAGCAGGCGGTTAAAGAAGGCGTAGATACCGGCACCGGCAGAGCCGAGCTTCTGGATATGTTCACCAAAGTTAACCAGACCATTAAACACCACGGGCCAGATATACATCAGGATAAAAGCGACAAAGATCATCAGGAACGAAACGAGAATCGGCACCAGCCGGCGTCCGCTGAAGAAAGAGAGTGCCTTAGGCAGTTCAACGTGGCTGAAGCGGTTATAGACCTCTGCCGACAGAATACCGACAAGGATGCCGACAAACTGGTTTTCAATTTTGCCAAAGGCTGCTGGCACCTGATCCAAAGGAATTTTCTGAATCATCGACACTGCAGCGGGTGAGCAGAGCGTGGTGACCACCAGAAAGCCGACATAGCCAGTCAGCGCTGCGGCACCATCTTTATCTTTTGACATGCCGTAGGCAATACCGATCGCAAACAGCACCGACATGTGCTCAATGATTGCCGCACCCGACTTGATCAGTAATGCCGCCAGCGCATTACCTGCCCCCCAACTGTCTGGATCAATCCAGTAACCGACCCCCATTAATATCGCTGCTGCTGGCAGGGTTGCTACCGGCACCATCAGTGCGCGCCCCACCTTTTGTAAGTAACCTAACATATCCCCTTCCCCCTATGAGCCTGACTTGTCGCTTTGCGCTGCTTAATGTTGTTATGTCAGCTGCAAAGATCGTTAATACACTTCATATCACGCAGCGAAGTGTAATGATAAATTAATTCGCCTCGCAAATTAAAACCCTGGTAAATGTGATTTTTATCACTAAAAAACATCGTGTCACACGGCAACATCTGGCTATCACCACAAACTTATTTTATGATCCGAAATATTGAATTGTGCTCCGCCCGTGGCGAGAATAGATCATCTGCTCTGGCTGATGACTAACGCAGCGGTTTAGCGATCCCCTTTCCATTTTTAATTGAGGTGAAACATGAGACTGATTCCATTAGCGACGCCAACCCAGGTAGGTAAATGGGCCGCCCGACATATTGTTAACCGCATCAATGCGTTTAACCCGACGGCGGACAGGCCTTTTGTTCTGGGTCTGCCAACCGGCGGCACGCCACTGGAGGCGTACAAGCACCTGATAGATATGCACAAAGCGGGCCAGGTCAGTTTTAAACATGTCGTGACTTTCAATATGGATGAATATGTCGGTCTGCCAAAAGAGCATCCTGAAAGCTATCACAGCTTTATGTATCGTAACTTCTTCGATCACGTTGATATTCAACCGGAAAATATCAACCTGCTGAATGGTAATGCGCCTGATATTGACGCAGAATGTCGTCAGTACGAAGAGAAAATTCGCGCACTGGGTAAAATTCACCTGTTTATGGGCGGCGTTGGCAACGACGGTCATATCGCCTTTAACGAACCGGCTTCGTCACTGGCTTCGCGTACCCGTATTAAAACCCTGACCCATGACACCCGCGTGGCGAACTCGCGCTTCTTTAACGGGGACGTTGATCAGGTACCTAAATATGCGCTGACGGTCGGCGTCGGCACGCTGCTGGATGCCGAAGAAGTCATGATTCTGGTTACCGGTCATGTCAAAGCGCAGGCACTGCAGGCAGCAGTTGAAGGTAACGTGAATCATATGTGGACCATCAGCTGTCTGCAGCTGCATGCGAAATCGGTTGTGGTCTGTGATGAGCCAGCCACCATGGAACTGAAAGTGAAAACCGTGAAATATTTCCGCGAAATGGAAGCGGAAAATATGAAAGGCGTGTAACAGAATAGTGCCTTGCCCTGCTGTTACGCTGAGTGACAGCAGGCCAGGACGGGAGAAGAGAGATGTACGCATTAGTAAACGGCCGGATCTACAGCGGCCATGAGATTCTGGATAATCACGCCGTCGTGGTGGCAGACGGGTACATTGCGCGCGTCTGCCCGCGTGAATCGCTCGCGGCTGATATTGAGCAGCGGGATATGGCGGGTGCGATTATTGCGCCGGGCTTTATCGATCTCCAGCTTAATGGCTGCGGTGGCGTGCAGTTCAATGACAGCCTGGATGCGCTCAGCATTGAGACGCTGGAAACGATGCAGCGCGCCAATGAAAAGTCTGGCTGCACCAGCTTTTTACCGACGCTGATCACCAGCAGCGACGCGCTGATGAAGCGGGCGATTGAAACCATGCGCGCTTACCTGCAGAAACATCAGCATCAGGCGCTGGGTCTGCATCTGGAAGGCCCGTGGCTGAGCAAAGCGAAAAAAGGCACACACGATCCGGCACTGATTCGCCTGCCGGATGCGGCGATGGTGCAGTATCTTTGCGACAACGCAGACGTCATTACCAAAGTCACCCTGGCACCGGAAAACGCAGGCAGCGACGTGATTCGTCAGTTGACCGATGCCGGAATCATTGTCTCAGCAGGTCACTCGAATGCGACCTATGAAGAGGCGAAAGCGGGCTTTGCTGCGGGCGTGAGTTTCGCGACCCACCTCTACAATGCTATGCCGGCGTTTGCCGGACGTGAACCCGGGCTTATCGGTGCGCTGTTTGATTCGCCTGATGTATACTGCGGCATTATTGCGGATGGTTTACATGTACATTACGCTAACGTGCGCAATGCAAAACGCATCAAAGGCGACAAACTGGTGCTGGTAACGGATGCCACAGCACCGGCTGGCGCTGAAATCAGCGAGTTTATTTTTGCTGGAAAAACAATCTATTATCGTGACGGCCTCTGTGTTGACGAAAACGGCACACTCAGTGGTTCGGCCCTGACGATGATTGAAGCGGTACAAAACAGCGTCGAGCATGTCGGTATCGCACTGGACGAAGCGTTACGCATGGCATCACTCTACCCGGCACGGGCGATGGGCGTGGAAAGACAGTTGGGCTCGATCGAAGCAGGAAAAATCGCGAACCTGACTGTGTTTACGCGCGACTTTAAAATCATTAAGACGTTAGTCAACGGAGACGACGTCCTGAGCGAGTAAGCACTGAATGACCACTGGCGGCCAGTCACAAATAGGAAATGTCGATCTTGTTAAGCAACTTAATAGCGCAGCGGTTTACCGGCTGATTGATCAACAGGGGCCGATATCGCGCATTCAGATTGCCGAACTCAGCCAGCTCGCCCCCGCCAGCGTCACCAAAATTACCCGCCAGTTGATTGAGCGCGGCCTGATCAAAGAGGTAGACCAGCAGGCGTCTACCGGTGGTCGCCGCGCTATCTCGATTATCACTGAAACCCGCCACTTCCATACCATCGGGGTTCGCCTCGGCCGCAACGATGCCACCCTGACCCTGTTCGACCTCAGCGGTAAATCGCTGGCGCAGGAAGATTATGCGCTGCCGGAACGCACCCAGGAGACGCTGGAGCATGCGCTGTTTAACGCCATCAACGGCTTTATCGAGCAGCACCAGCGTAAAATACGCGAGCTGATCGCGATTTCCGTCATCCTGCCGGGCCTGGTTGACCCGATTAACGGCGTGATCCGTTATATGCCACACATCTCTGTCAGCCACTGGCCGCTGGTCGCCAGTCTGAAGAAACGGTTCAACGTCACCAGTTTTGTGGGGCACGATATTCGCAGTCTGGCGCTGGCCGAGCACTATTTCGGTGCAAGTCGCGACTGTGCTGACTCAATCCTGGTGCGCTTACACCGTGGCACGGGTGCCGGCATTATTGCTAACGGTCATATTTTCCTCGGCAGCAACGGCAACGTCGGCGAAATCGGCCATATCCAGGTTGACCCGCTTGGCGAGCGCTGTCACTGCGGCAACTTTGGCTGCCTTGAAACCATTGCCGCTAACGGCGCCATTGAAAATCGGGTGCGGCATCTGCTGAATCAGGGCTACCCCAGTGTACTGACGCTGGAGGCGTGCCAGATGTCCCACATCTGCAAAGCGGCCAATCAGGGTGATCCGCTGGCCTGTGAAGTGGTCGAACAGGTAGGCCGGTATCTCGGCAAAGCGATTGCCATCGCGATTAACCTGTTTAATCCACAAAAAGTTGTGCTGGCGGGCGAGATTACGGAAGCAGAAAAAGTGCTGCTGCCCGCGATTGAAGGCTGCATCAACACCCAGGCATTAGAAGCTTTCCGTAAAAATCTGCCGGTGGTGCGTTCTACCCTGGATCACCGTTCTGCGATTGGCGCGTTTGCGCTGGCTAAACGTGCCATGCTTAACGGCATTCTGCTGCAACATCTTCTGGAAGACTAAGCTAACCCGCTGTTGTGGCGGGCCACATCGGATCTGACTATGACCATTAAAAGCGTAATTTGTGATATCGATGGCGTGCTGATGCACGACAACACGGCCGTTCCTGGCGCACAGGAATTTTTACAGCGCATTCTGGCCAAAGAGATGCCGCTGGTGGTGCTGACGAACTATCCCTCGCAGACCGAGCAGGATCTGGCTAACCGCTTTGCTTCGGCTGGTGTCGAGGTCCCTGAATCCGTTTTCTATACCTCTGCCATGGCTACAGCAGACTTCCTGCGTCGTCAGGAGGGTAAAAAGGCCTATGTCATTGGTGAAGGCGCGTTGATTCATGAGCTCTATAAAGCGGGCTTTACCATTACGGATGTGAATCCCGATTTTGTCATTGTCGGGGAGACGCGTTCGTTCAACTGGGACATGATGCACAAAGCCGCCTTCTTCGTCGCTAACGGCGCGCGCTTCATCGCCACTAACCCCGATACGCACGCGCGCGGCTTTATACCCGCCTGTGGCGCGCTCTGCGCCGGTATTGAGAAGATCTCAGGTCGTAGCCCGTTTGTGGTGGGCAAACCCAGCCCTTACATCATGCGTGCCGCGCTGAATAAAATGCAGGCCCACTCGGAAGAGACGGTCATTGTGGGTGATAACCTGCGAACCGATATTCTCGCCGGTTTCCAGGCAGGTCTGGAGACAGTACTGGTGCTGTCAGGCGTCTCGACGCTGAGTGATATCGATGCCATGCCGTTCCGTCCGGACTGGATCTACCCTTCTGTTGCCGATATTGATCTGTTCTGATTCATTTTTCTTATGACGCATCCGGTTAATCTGTGATGCGTCCCCCTTTTTTTGCATGTTCCCGCCTACTTTCACTGCCTGTTTTTTACTCACAAACGCCATTTCATTGCCGATCCAACAACAAAACAACATTAAAATTATCGTTCATTCAATTTTATTGCCATGTGAGCAATATTTTTATCAGTAAATCACGATTCCTCTTGCATTGAATGCACCAAATAGCGCATTTTCTTATCTATCACGCAGCGTCAGGCTGCCGGACAAACGCAAAAGATAACATCGCCGTAGGGTGAGATCAGGAGTCAGTTATGTGTTCAATTTTTGGTGTGCTGGATCTGAAAACCGATCCTGTTGAGCTGCGCAAGAAAGCGCTGGAATGTTCGCGCCTAATGCGTCATCGCGGCCCGGACTGGTCAGGCGTCTATGCAGATGACAAGGCTATTCTGGCGCATGAACGCCTCTCAATTGTTGACGTTAACAACGGCGCACAGCCCCTGTACAACGCCGATCACACCCACGTACTGGCCGTTAACGGCGAAATTTACAACCATCAGGCGCTGCGCGCTGAGCTCAGCGATCGCTATGAATTTCAGACCGGTTCTGACTGTGAAGTGATTCTGGCGCTCTATCAGGAGAAAGGTGTCGATTTCCTTGATGAGCTGGAAGGCATGTTCGCCTTTATCCTCTATGACAGCGTTAAGAAATCGTATCTGATTGGCCGCGACCATATCGGTATCATCCCGCTTTATATGGGTAACGATGAACACGGCAACCTGTTTGTTGCGTCAGAAATGAAAGCGCTGGTACCGGCGTGTCGTTCGATCAAAGAGTTCCCGCCGGGAAGCTATCTCTCCAGCACCGATGGCGAAATCCGTCGTTACTGGCAGCGTGACTGGATGGAATACAAAAACGTTGAACACAACACCACTGATGCGGCAGGCCTGAAACATGCGCTTGAAGAGTCCGTGAAAAGCCACCTGATGTCAGACGTCCCTTATGGCGTGCTGCTGTCAGGCGGTCTGGACTCCTCCATCATTTCAGCCGTGACCAAGCGTTTTGCGGCGAAACGGGTTGAAGATCAGGATAAAAGTGATGCGTGGTGGCCGCAGCTACACTCCTTTGCGGTCGGGCTGGAAGGTTCACCTGATTTAAAAGCAGCAAAATCTGTCGCTGAACATCTGGGCACCGTGCACCACGAAATTCATTTCACCGTGCAGGAAGGTCTGGATGCGATTCGCGATGTGATTTATCACATTGAAACCTATGACGTCACTACCATTCGCGCCTCTACGCCGATGTACTTAATGTCGCGTAAAATCAAAGCAATGGGCATTAAGATGGTGCTGTCAGGCGAAGGTGCAGACGAAGTCTTTGGCGGCTATCTCTACTTCCATAAAGCGCCAAACGCCAAAGAGTTCCACGAAGAAAACGTGCGTAAACTGCAGGCGCTGCATATGTTCGACTGCGCTCGTGCCAACAAAGCGATGTCCGCCTGGGGCGTTGAAGCCCGCGTACCCTTCCTGGATAAAAAATTCCTGGATGTGGCAATGCGTATCAACCCTGCCGACAAAATGTGTGGCAGCAACGGTAAAATGGAGAAACACATTCTGCGTGAATGTTTCTCCTCTTACCTGCCAGAGAGCGTAGCGTGGCGTCAGAAAGAGCAGTTCTCTGATGGTGTGGGTTACAGCTGGATCGACTCACTCAAGGAAGTGGCCGCGAAGCAAATCAGCGACCAGCAGCTGGCAACCGCCCATTTCCGCTTCCCGTTCAACACGCCGGGTTCGAAAGAAGCTTATCTCTATCGTGAGATCTTCGAAGAGCTGTTCCCGTTAGCGAGTGCGGCAGAGTGTGTGCCTGGCGGTCCATCCGTTGCCTGTTCTTCCGCCAAAGCGATTGAGTGGGATGAAGCGTTTAAAAACATGGACGATCCTTCCGGACGTGCCGTGGGTGTGCATCAGTCAGCCTATAAATAACCTGACAGAAAGCCACCGGAATGGGCCTGTTATGGCCCATTTTTTTTACGATGAGCGTTGTATTCACTGAAAAATTGCCGAATAAACCGCCAGGCTGGTTATAAGCCAGTCAAACAGCGATTATCTGGCAAAAAACGGTAAAAAACTTGTTGACGCTGTCTGGTCAACTCCGCATAATGCGCCCCGCAACGCCGATGAAGGTAACGCGAAAAAAAGATGGCTACGTAGCTCAGCTGGTTAGAGCACAGCACTCATAATGCTGGGGTCACAGGTTCGATTCCCGTCGTAGCCACCATCTTTTTTTGCGGGAGTGGCGAAATTGGTAGACGCACCAGATTTAGGTTCTGGCGCCGCAAGGTGTGCGAGTTCAAGTCTCGCCTCCCGCACCATTTCATTATTCGGCAGCGTGGATGGGATATCGCCAAGCGGTAAGGCACCGGTTTTTGATACCGGCATTCCCTGGTTCGAATCCAGGTATCCCAGCCAATTTCGATGATTCTTGTATGCTGAGAACGGACGAATGGGATATCGCCAAGCGGTAAGGCACCGGTTTTTGATACCGGCATTCCCTGGTTCGAATCCAGGTATCCCAGCCATCATTGAAATGCAGTACAATTTGGCTACGTAGCTCAGCTGGTTAGAGCACAGCACTCATAATGCTGGGGTCACAGGTTCGATTCCCGTCGTAGCCACCATATAATTGGGGTGTCGCCAAGCGGTAAGGCACTGGTTTCTGATACCAGCATTCCGGGGTTCGAATCCCTGCACCCCAGCCATACAAAGACAATTTGAAAAGCCCATTATTGGGGTGTCGCCAAGCGGTAAGGCACTGGTTTCTGATACCAGCATTCCGGGGTTCGAATCCCTGCACCCCAGCCAAATTGCACAACCAGGCCCGCTTTTGCGGGCTTTGTTGTTTTTATCCCTTCTCCACCATCCTGATTACAGGCCCGCCCTGCGGCGAGCCTGAACACGTAAGCGGCTATAGCCCCAGCGCGTAACGCAATACCTGCCGCTTCAGTACGCCAGAATGTTCGGCAGCAATCAGTCCAAGATTTCGCGCAAACCGCAGCGGTGCCAGCTGATTGCTGAAGGCAAAATAAAAGAGATCCATCCCGCCCTGCATCAGCAGATTGTCTTTGCGACGCTGCCGGTGATAGCGCTGTAATACCCGCTCTGAGGCCCAGTCCTCCGCAGCACCGCGTGCGCTCACCAGTACATCTATCAACGCATCACTATCGCGATACCCCAGATTCACGCCCTGCCCGGCCAGCGGATTAATGGTATGCGCCGCATCACCGACCAGCGCCAGCCCAGGCAGGACATAACGTGAAGCATGACGTCGCACCAGCGGGAAGCCACCCGCCGCATGGGCTTTAAACCGTCCCAACCGCGCCGGGAAGTGGCTGGCAATCTCTTTTTCCAGCTGGGCTATCGGCATCGCCTGAAGCTGACGCACTCTTGCGGGCGCGTCATACCAGACCAGCGAGGCCCGGTTGCCATACAGCGGTAAAAAGGCTCGTGGTCCCTGAGGTGTAAAGTGCTGCCAGGTCGCATCCCCTGCCGGATGTTCGCAGGTCACGCTTATCAGCAGGCAGGACTGCGCATAGCTCCAGCCATGAATCCCGATTCCGGCCATCTGCCGCACCTGCGAGTTTGCGCCATCTGCACCAATCACCAGCCGGGTATGCAAGGCCATGCCGTCGTTAAGGTCGATGCGCCAGCCGCCATTTTCTGGCTGCAGGTTTTCCAGCGTGGCCGGGCAATAGCAGGTCACGCCCAGCGACTGCATCTCCTCCCATAATGCCCGCTGAAGCACGCTGTTCTCGACCATAAAGCCCAGTTCAGGCAAGTTCAGCGAGGCAGCATCAAAACTCACCTGCGCGGTCTGCCACTCCCAGGTTTCCAGCCTGCGATAGGGCGCACTGCGCATCGCTTCGACCCGCGGCCAGACATTGAGCTGCTTCAGCAACGCCACCGAGGAAGATCCGATTGCTGAAATTCGCAGATCGGGATCGCTGTCGGCATCAAACGGCGCGGGTTCGGCACGCTCAATCACCGCCACGCGAAAATGGTGTTGTGTCAGTCCACAGGCCAGCGCAGCACCGACCATGCCACCGCCGACAATCACGACATCAAACTGATTATCCTGCATTGCTTAACTCCCTCTCTTATTCCTGCCAGCCTGCGCATTGCGGGTCTGAATAGAGCAAAGTGTACCGGAAAACCCGATGGCTGGCAGAAAAGCCCTCAGGCTGGTCACCACAGCATCAAAGCATTACAATACGCGCCCCTCACTTCACTGCACTGAATCAATGGCTAGCGCGATGACAAAAAAACTGCATATCAAAACCTGGGGATGTCAGATGAATGAGTATGATTCATCCAAGATGTCTGATCTGCTGAATAGTACGCACGGCTATACGCTGACCGAGGTCCCTGAAGAGGCAGATATTCTGCTGCTTAACACCTGCTCCATTCGTGAGAAAGCGCAGGAGAAGGTGTTTCATCTGCTGGGACGCTGGAGAAAACTTAAAGAGCGCAACCCGGATGTGATTATCGGCGTGGGTGGCTGTGTGGCGTCGCAGGAAGGCGATCATATTCGTCAGCGTGCTCCCTGCGTGGATATTGTGTTTGGTCCGCAGACGCTGCACCGCCTGCCGGAGATGATCAACACTGTGCGCGGCACCAAAAGCCCGGTAGTCGACATCAGCTTCCCGGAAATTGAGAAATTTGACCGTCTGCCGGAACCGCGTGCAGAAGGTCCGACAGCCTTTGTCTCTATTATGGAAGGCTGCAACAAATATTGTACTTTCTGCGTGGTGCCTTACACCCGTGGTGAGGAAGTGAGCCGTCCCAGCGATGATATTCTGCTGGAGATCGCCCAACTGGCGGCGCAGGGCGTGCGTGAAGTTAACCTGTTGGGTCAGAACGTCAACGCTTATCGTGGTGCCACCTTTGATGGTGAGATCTGTACCTTTGCTGAGCTGCTGCGCCTGGTCGCCGCTATCGACGGCATCGACCGCATTCGATTCACCACCAGCCACCCGATTGAGTTCACTGATGACATCATTGATGTCTATCGCGATACCCCGGAGCTGGTGAGTTTCCTGCATCTGCCGGTTCAGAGTGGTGCAGACCGTATTCTGACGCTGATGAAGCGCGCGCATACCGCACTGGAGTATAAGGCGATTATCCGCAAGCTGCGCGCGGCGCGCCCGGATATTGAGATCAGCTCTGACTTCATCATCGGCTTCCCGGGTGAAACCCAGCAGGATTTCGAGCAGACCATGAACCTCATCGCCGACATCAATTTCGACGTCAGCTTCAGCTTTGTCTACTCTGCCCGTCCCGGCACGCCCGCTGCTGACCTGCCGGATGATGTCAGTGAAGAGGAGAAAAAGCAGCGTCTGTGGATCCTGCAGGACCGCATTAACCAGCAGGCGCAGGCGATCAGTCGCCGCATGCTCGGCACCGTGCAGCGTATTCTGGTGGAAGGCATCTCCCGCAAGAACGTCATGGAAGTCTCTGGCCGCACCGAAAATAACCGCGTAGTCAATTTTGAAGGCACGCCTGAGATGATTGGCCGCTTTGTGGATGTTGAAATTGTTGATGTCTACACCAACTCGCTGCGCGGCAGGCTGGTGCGTACTGAAGAAGAGATGGGCCTGCGTATGGCGCAAAGCCCGGCATCCGTGATTGCCCGTACCCGCAAAGAAAACGACATCGGCGTGGGTCTGTTCCAGCCGTGATACCTGCTATATTGTGCGGCAGCGCGCATTGCGTTGCCGCCAATTTCACGCCACGACACTTGGTTTCTGAAAGTGTCGCCCAAATATCTCTCCTTAAGCTTGCGCCCAGGCGTTACGGCATAAATAATTTCGTTATGGTGCATCCGGTTAAGCCCAACGGTGCGTCAGACACATCCCATAACTGGCCCTGAGTGACCCAAAGGATTCGTTTGAATATCGAAACTCGTGAAATCGCCCTTGAACCGGCTGATAACCGTCGTCTGATGAGCCTGTGTGGGCCTTTCGACGATAATGTAAAACAGCTTGAGCGTCGTCTGGGCATTGAGATCAATCGTCGCGACAACGTCTTTAAGCTGTCAGGACGCCCACTTTGCGTCAATGCCGCCGCAGATATTCTGAAGACCCTGTATGTCGATACCGCGCCAATGCGTGGCGAGATCCCGGATATCGAGCCAGACCAGATTCACCTGGCGATCAAAGAGAGCCGGGTACTGGAGCAAACCGCCGAAAGCGTGCCGGAATACGGTAAAGCGGTTAATATCAAGACCAAGCGTGGTGTCATCAAACCGCGTACGCCAAACCAGGCGCAGTACATCGCGAATGTGCTCGACCACGACATTACCTTTGGTGTCGGCCCGGCCGGTACCGGTAAAACCTATCTGGCGGTGGCTGCGGCCGTGGATGCATTGGAGCGTCAGGAGATTCGCCGCATCATGCTGACCCGCCCTGCCGTCGAAGCGGGTGAAAAGCTCGGCTTCCTGCCAGGCGACCTGAGTCAGAAAGTCGACCCTTATCTGCGTCCGCTCTACGATGCGCTGTTTGAAATGCTCGGCTTCGAGCGCGTTGAAAAGCTGATGGAGCGCAACGTTATTGAGGTTGCCCCACTGGCCTATATGCGCGGTCGAACGCTGAACGATGCGTTTATCATTCTTGATGAGAGTCAGAACACCACCATCGAGCAGATGAAGATGTTCCTGACGCGCATTGGCTTCAACTCCAAAGCGGTGATTACCGGTGACGTTACCCAGATTGACCTGCCGCGTCACGTCAAGTCGGGCCTGCGCCATGCCATTGAGGTGCTGGCAGACGTGGAAGAAATCAGCTTTAACTTCTTCCACAGCGAAGATGTGGTGCGCCATCCGGTCGTTGCCCGCATTGTCACCGCTTATGAAGCCTGGGAAGCCGCCGATCAGACCCGCCGTGACCAGCAGGCTGAAGAGCGTAAACGTGAAGCGCTGGCAGCACAGAATGCCACGCAGGAGAGCAAATGAGCCAGGTGATTCTCGACCTGCAGGTCGCCTGTGATAACACCGCTGATTTGCCTGATGAAAGCCAGTTTCACCGCTGGCTCTCAGCGGCTGTTACCCCTTTCCAGCCCGAAAGCGAAGTCACAGTACGTCTGGTTGACGAAGCGGAAAGTCATGAGCTTAATCTGACTTATCGCGGCAAAGACAAGCCGACCAACGTCCTCTCTTTCCCGTTTGAAGCACCGCCGGGCATTGAGCTGCCGCTGCTGGGCGATCTGATCATCTGCCGCCAGGTCGTTGAGCAGGAAGCCGCTGAACAGGGTAAAAGCGTTGAAGCCCACTGGGCACATATGGTGGTGCACGGCACGCTGCATCTGCTGGGTTACGACCATATTGAAGACGACGAAGCGGACGAGATGGAAGGGCTGGAGACCGAGATAATGCTTGCTCTTGGGTATCCTGATCCGTACATTTCGGAGAAAGAAGACGCCTGAATCCTGAATTCAGGCTATCCGGCTGTCAGCACGGTTTGCTGACAGCACCTATTCCTCACCAGAGAGATCTTTAAAAACCGCCATGAGCGACGACCATTCTCAAAACAGCGATGCACCCAGTAGTAAAAAGGGATTTTTCTCCCTGTTAATCAACCAACTCTTTCACGGTGAACCTAAAAACCGTGATGAGCTACTGGAGCTGATCCGCGACTCGAATAATAAAGAGCTGATTGACCAGGACACCCGCGACATGCTTGAAGGGGTTCTGGATATTGCGGAGCAGCGCGTGCGTGACATCATGATCCCGCGCTCGCAAATGATCACCCTGAAACGTAATCAGAGCCTCGAAGAGTGTCTGGATGTCATTATCGACTCCGCGCACTCCCGCTTCCCGGTGATCAGCGAAGACAAAGATCATGTGGAAGGGATTCTGATGGCGAAAGACCTGCTGCCGTTTATGAGCAGTGAATCAGAGCCGTTCAGTATCGAGAAAGTGCTGCGTCCTGCGGTGGTGGTGCCTGAAAGTAAGCGTGTCGACCGGATGCTGAAAGAGTTCCGTTCCCAGCGTTATCACATGGCGATTGTTATTGATGAGTTTGGTGGTGTCTCCGGTCTGGTCACAATCGAAGATATTCTTGAGCTGATCGTAGGTGAGATTGAAGATGAGTATGATGATGAAGAAGATCGTGATATCCGTCAGCTCAATCGCCACACCTTCACGGTGCGCGCACTGACCGCCATTGAAGATTTCAATGAGGTGTTTGGCACGCAGTTCAGTGATGATGAAGTCGATACCATTGGTGGTCTGGTCATGCAGGGCTTCGGCCATCTCCCCGCACGTGGTGAAAGCATTGAGATTGAAGGTTACCAGTTCAAGGTGGCGATGGCGGACAGCCGCCGCATCATCCAGGTTCACGTGACTATCCCGGAAAATTCGCCACAACCCCAACTGGAAGACGAATAAGTCTATGGCTTTAGCCTCACTCTACCCGCGCCAGCGGGTTCGCCTGCTGCTGGCTTTAATAACGGGTGCACTGGGTACCCTCGCCTTCTCTCCTTACGATTTCTGGCCTGCCGCTCTGCTCTCGCTGTGCGGCTTACAGTTGCTGACCCTGAACCGCTCAAGCCCGCAGGCCACTGCGATCGGCTTTGTGTGGGGAGTAGGTCTGTTCGGCAGCGGTATTAACTGGGTCTATGTCAGTGTTGCCACCTTTGGCGGCATGCCTGGTCCGGTCAATGTCTTTATCGTGGCGCTGCTGGCGGCGTATCTGGCGGTTTACCCGGCGCTGTTTGCCGGTGTACTCAATCGACTCTGGCCATGCACGACGCTATGGCGCCTGGCGCTGGCGGCACCGGCATTGTGGCAGATGACCGAGTTCCTGCGCGGCTGGGTGCTGACTGGCTTCCCGTGGCTGCAGTTTGGTTACAGCCAGATTGACGGACCGTTAAAAGGGCTGGCTCCGCTGGCGGGTGTTGAGACCCTGACCTTCCTGCTGATGGTCATTGCTGGCCTGCTGGCTTATGCTCTGCAGCAGCGCAACGTCAGAAGTCTGGTGGCGGCGTTGCTGCTGCTGGCCCTGCCGTGGCCACTGCGCTACATCCAGTGGGTTCAGCCAATGCCAGAGCGTGCCGTAGAAGTGGCGCTGGTTCAGGGAAACATCCCGCAGTCGATGAAGTGGGATCCTCAGCAACTGCTCACTACTCTGCGCATCTATAACGGTCTGAGCCAGCCGCTGATGGGTAAGGCGCCAATCATTATCTGGCCAGAATCGGCAATTACCGATCTGGAAAGTAATCAGCAGCCGTTCCTGCGTTCGCTGGATGATGAACTGCGTGAACGTGGCAGCTCACTGGTCACCGGTATCGTGGACTCCCGACTGGAGCAGAATCGTTATCACGACTACAACACCGTGATCGTGCTGGGCGGCAAAACGCCTTATAACTACTTCAGCGGCAATCGTTACCAGAAGAATCATCTGGTGCCGTTTGGCGAATTTGTGCCGCTGGCCGACCTGCTGCGTCCGCTGGCCCCGTTCTTTGATCTGCCGATGTCGGCTTTCAGCCGTGGCAACTATCTCCAGCCGCAACTCAGCGTCGCAGGCTATAACCTGACCAGCGCCATCTGTTATGAGATCGTGCTCGGTGAGCAGGTGCGGGCTAACTTCCATCCCGACACCAGTTTCCTGCTGACCGTTTCGAACGATGCCTGGTTTGGTCACTCTATCGGACCGTGGCAGCACTTCCAGATGGCGAGAATGCGGGCGCTGGAGCTGGGACGTCCGCTGTTGCGCAGTACCAACAACGGCGTGACGGCAGTAGTAAATGCCAGTGGTGATGTGGAGGCGATGCTGCCGCAGTTTACCCGCGACGTGCTGACCAGCAAAGTCACGCCGACACAGGGGGAAACCCCGTATGCGCGGGCGGGCATCTGGCCAGTCTGGTCACTGACGCTACTGGCGGCATTGATAGCTCTGCTGCGTCGACGCCGGTAACCTATCCGATCCTTCAAGGCGAAGCGCAGGCTTCGCCTTTTTTCTTTGCTCGCTCTGCGGTATATCTCACTCCCCTGACCACATACTCTGCTGCCTTTCTCACCATGCACCGCTTTCTGGCACGATGATTGCAGAATGTTTCACTGTTTTTCGCCGACAGGCGGATTACAGGCGCTGATGCCTGGCCGTTTGCACCAAAACAGTCGCCTCTGCTGCACCGTTAATGCGCAGAGCAAGATATTTGCCTTTTTTTGGTGCGGATTGCCTCGCAAAAAAGAAACTTTTTTGTTTCATTGCGTTAACAATCCGCTATGTTAGTGACTCTTCTGCGCCCATTTAGCCCGCAGAATGAGCAGAAACGCAGCAAAAAACAGACACAACATCATAATCAGCACAGGTATCAGCCTGGGCCTTTTTCATACGAAGGAGTTGGAACATGCAACTACGCAAAGTGGCATTATCTCTTCTGCTGATCAGCGCAGCGGCGGGAGCGGCCCAGGCGGAAGATCTCAGCGGCACCCTGAAGAAGATCAATGACAACGGCGTCATTGTGGTCGGGCATCGCGAATCATCAGTTCCCTTTTCTTACTATGACAACCAGCAAAAAGTCGTCGGCTATTCACAGGCTTACTCAAACGCCATCGTGGAAGCCATCAAAGCGAAGCTGAACAAGCCGGATTTGCAGGTCAAAATGATCCCGATCACCTCACAAAACCGTATTCCGCTGCTGCAAAACGGCACCTACGATTATGAGTGTGGCTCTACCACCAACAACCTTGAGCGCCAGAAACAGGCCGCGTTCTCTGACACCATTTTTGTCATCGGCACCCGTCTGCTGGTTAAGAAAGATGGCCCGATCAAAGATTTCGCTGATCTGAAAGGCAAAACGGTGGTGGTGACTTCAGGAACCACCTCTGAAGTGCTGCTTCATAAACTCAACGACGAACAGAAACTGGATATGCGCATCATCAGCGCCAAAGATCACGGTGACTCTTTCCGTACGCTGGAAACCGGTCGTGCCGTGGCTTTCATGATGGATGATGCTCTGCTGGCTGGCGAACGCGCCAAAGCTAAAAAGCCAGATAACTGGGAAATCTTAGGTACGCCGCAGTCAAAAGAGGCCTATGGCTGCATGCTGCGTAAAGATGATCCGCAGTTTAAAGCGCTGGTCGATGAAACTATTGCTAAAGCCCAGACCTCTGGCCAGGCAGAAAAATGGTTCGATACCTGGTTTAAACAGCCGATTCCGCCAAAGAATCTGAACATGAACTTTGAACTCTCTGATGACATGAAAGCCCTGTTCAAAACGCCAAATGACAAAGCACTGAATTAACAAAAAAATACCCAATGGATCTCAGATTGCATTGAGACGGCAAGAGAATGCATCCCGGTGAGCTTACTCAGGTAAGTCATTTGGATGAGTGAACCTGGCCAACAAAAATGCAGCCTGAAAGACGGCGGGTATAACAAGGGCAGCCTGGCTGCCCTCTCGATTGCTGAAACCGCGGCATGGACAGACAGACTGACACGGGTCGTTCCCCTGAGTCAGGAAATAAAACGCCGTTCATCAATCTTCAGGGTAGCTTAGCTACCCTTTTTTTCCGGAGCTCGTTATGGGTATCGATTGGAACTGGGGCATTTTCCTCGAACAGGCCCCGTTCGGTAACACAACCTACCTCGGCTGGCTGTGGTCCGGTTTTCAGGTGACGATAGCCGTCTCCTGCTGCGCCTGGATTATCGCCTTCTGCGTGGGTTCATTTTTCGGCATTCTGCGCACCGTGCCTAATCGCCTGCTGTCGACCATTGGCACCTGCTATGTGGAACTGTTTCGTAACATCCCGCTGATCGTCCAGTTCTTCTTCTGGTATCTGGTGGCGCCCGAACTGGTGGGCGAAAAGCTCGGCATGTGGTTTAAGTCTGAGCTGGACCCCAACATTCAGTTCTTCCTCTCTTCAATGATCTGTCTTGGCCTTTTTACCGCCGCCCGCGTCTGCGAGCAGGTGCGCGCAGCCATTCAGTCACTGCCGACAGGACAGAAAAATGCCGGTCTGGCGATGGGATTAACCCTGCCGCAGACCTATCGCTATGTCCTGCTGCCGAATGCGTATCGTGTGATTGTTCCGCCGATGACCTCGGAAATGCTGAACCTGGTAAAGAACTCCGCTATCGCCTCCACCATCGGTCTGGTCGATATGGCGGCGCAGGCGGGCAAACTGCTCGACTATTCTGCTCACGCCTATGAATCCTTTACCGCCATTACGCTGGCCTATGTCGCGATTAACCTGGTGATTATGCTGTTGATGAGTCTGGTCGAGCGCAAAGTCCGGCTGCCAGGCAATGCGGGAGGCAAGTAATGTACGACTTTGACTGGAGTTCGATTACACCCAGCCTGCCCTACCTGCTTAACGGCTTAGTGATTACCTTCAAGATCACCATTACTGCCGTGGTTTTCGGTATTTTGTGGGGAACCCTGCTGGCGGTGATGCGTCTGTCGAGCTTTAAGCCCGTCAGCTGGTTCGCCAAAATCTACGTCAACCTGTTCCGTTCGGTGCCGCTGGTCATGGTGCTGCTGTGGTTCTATCTGGTGGTGCCGAGTTTCCTGCAGCAGGTCCTGGGCCTGTCGCCGAAAACCGATATCCGGCTGATTTCCGCCATGGTTGCCTTTTCGCTGTTTGAAGCGGCCTACTACTCCGAAATCATTCGTGCCGGCATCATCAGTATTTCGCGTGGACAGGGCAATGCCGCGCTGGCGCTGGGTATGACACAGTGGCAGGCAATGCGCCTGATCATCCTGCCGCAGGCGTTCCGCGCCATGGTTCCGCTGTTACTGACGCAGGGTATCGTGCTGTTCCAGGATACCTCGCTGGTCTATGTCTTAAGCCTGGCGGACTTCTTCCGTACCGCGTCCACCATTGGTGAGCGCGACGGCACCCAGGTTGAAATGGTTCTGTTTGCAGGTCTGGTCTACTTCGTTATCAGCCTGAGCGCATCGCTGTTGGTCAGCTATCTGAAAAGAAAAAGGACGGTTTAAATGATTAGCCTGAAAAATGTTTCTAAGTGGTATGGTCACTTTCAGGTGCTGACCGACTGCTCAACCGAGGTCAAAACCGGTGAGGTAGTGGTGGTCTGCGGGCCGTCCGGCTCCGGTAAATCAACGCTGATCAAAACGGTGAACGGACTCGAGCCGGTTCAGCAGGGTGTGATTGCGGTCAACGGCACCGAGGTGAACAACAAAAAAACCAACCTTGCGCAGCTTCGCAGTCAGGTCGGTATGGTGTTCCAGCACTTCGAGCTGTTCCCGCATCTGAGCATTATCAACAATCTGGTGCTGGCGCAGGTGAAAGTGCTGAAACGTGACAAGGCAGCAGCCCGCGATAAAGGACTGAAGCTGCTGAAGCGTGTGGGTCTCTCAGCCCATGCCGACAAGTTCCCTGGCCAGCTCTCTGGTGGGCAGCAGCAGCGTGTAGCCATTGCGCGTGCGCTCTGCATGGACCCCATCGCGATGCTGTTTGATGAACCAACGTCCGCGCTGGATCCGGAAATGATCAACGAAGTGCTGGATGTGATGGTTGAACTGGCACAGGAGGGGATGACGATGATGGTGGTGACACACGAGATGGGCTTCGCCCGTAAAGTCGCCAATCGTGTGATCTTCATGGATGAAGGGAAAATTATCGAAGACACCAACAAAGATGACTTCTTTAATAATCCACAGTCTGACCGCGCGAAAGATTTCCTCGCTAAAATTCTGCACTAAACAACCTGTGCGGGTCACGCAGAGTGGCCCGCACAGATTTTATTATCAGGGTTCAAAAGGCTGACGCTGAAACTGGTCATTGCCGCATTCCGGACAGCGCGACAGGGTTTCCGGCGTATAGATCGCCCGGGTAAACTGACACTTCTCACATACCAGATTGCCCAGCCCCACCACTTCGCCGCTCTGATATACACCGTGATGATGCAGATCCTGAAAAACTTCGCGCCACTCCAGCTGACTTTTATCGGTGATATCCGCCAGCTCTTTCCAGACGCTCTCGCGAATAATGCGCATAAACAGTGAATCCGCCAGCGGCTCCTCCACATCGGTATAACTGCGTGCAAATTCGCCTAAATCACGGCGCACTGAGCTAAGCGCCTGATCAATCTCTTCTTCCGTCATATCATCGCGAACCCGTAACTGGCTGCGTCGCCCGGCAATCAGCTCATCAAGGTTCCGATCGCCCTGACGGAGACGTTCGGTCAGTACGGCTAACGACTCGCGATATTCCTGAGCTACTTTATTCATTTTATTCTCCTTTATGCAGACCCTCGCTGAATTAAGTTTAGTCGCAATGCGACTTTTGCCGTGTCGTCTGTACAGTGAATTACAAAAGGGTGAAGAGGCTGTCGCTTTCAGCAGAAATCGTGCCAGCAAAAGTGGGAAGTGTTGTTGATACGCGGCCTTATGGGTATGCTATGCGGATCGTAGAGCCCGAAAAATGTTATTCATAAAGGACCACAGGCAGCCATGCAAGAGCAATACCGCCCGGAAGAGATTGAATCCCGTGTGCAGCAACACTGGGATGAAAACGAAACGTTTAAAGTGACTGAGCAGGAAGGTAAAGAGAAATACTATTGCCTCTCCATGTTGCCCTATCCTTCTGGCCGCCTGCATATGGGCCACGTTCGTAACTACACCATCGGCGACGTAATCGCGCGTTATCAGCGTATGCTCGGCAAAAACGTACTACAGCCGATTGGCTGGGATGCTTTCGGCCTGCCTGCGGAAGGCGCTGCGGTTAAAAATAACACCGCACCGGCCCCCTGGACATACGACAACATCGCCTACATGAAAAACCAGCTTAAATTGCTGGGCTTTGGCTATGACTGGAGTCGTGAACTGGCGACCTGCCAGCCAGAGTACTATCGCTGGGAACAGTGGTTCTTCACCAAACTGTATGAAAAAGGTCTGGTCTATAAAAAGACCTCTGCCGTCAACTGGTGTCCGAACGATCAGACGGTGCTGGCGAACGAGCAGGTGATCGATGGCTGCTGCTGGCGCTGTGACACCAAAGTTGAGCGCAAAGAGATCCCTCAGTGGTTTATCAAAATCACCGATTATGCGGAAGAGCTGCTGAACGATCTGGATACGCTGGAAGAGTGGCCTGAGCAGGTCAAAACCATGCAGCGTAACTGGATTGGCCGTTCTGAAGGCGTCGAAATCACTTTCGACGTTGCTGGCAGCGAAGAGAAAGTTACCGTCTATACCACCCGCCCGGATACCTTTATCGGCGCAACCTATGTTGCCGTTGCGGCGGGTCATCCGCTGGCAACCCAGGCGTCGGTGAATAACCCGGCACTGGCTGACTTTATCGCTGAATGCCGCAATACCAAAGTGGCCGAAGCCGATATGGCGACCATGGAGAAGAAAGGCATGGCGACCGGCCTGTCTGTTATTCATCCGCTGACCGGCGAGCTTCTCCCGGTCTGGGTCGCTAACTTCGTGCTGATGGAATATGGCACCGGTGCCGTCATGGCGGTCCCGGCGCACGACCAGCGCGACTGGGAATTTGCCACTAAATACGATCTGGCGATCAAGCCGGTAGTACTCAACCTGGATGGCTCTATTCCTGACGTCAGCGCTGCGGCAATGACCGACAAAGGCGCGCTGTTTAATTCAGGTGAGTTCAACGGTCTGGATCACGCCGCAGGGTTTACCGCCATTGCAGATTCTCTGGCGGCAAAAGGCGTGGGCGTTCGTAAAGTGAACTACCGTCTGCGCGACTGGGGTGTTTCCCGTCAGCGTTACTGGGGTGCACCGATCCCAATGGTCACGCTGGAAGATGGCACCGTAATGCCGACACCTGAAGACCAGCTGCCGGTGATCCTGCCGGAAGATGTGGTAATGGATGGCATTACCAGCCCGATCAAAGCGGATCCGGAGTGGGCGAAGACCACCGTAAATGGCCAGCCTGCTCTGCGTGAAACCGACACCTTTGACACCTTCATGGAGTCCTCCTGGTACTACGCGCGCTATACCTGCGCCAGCTACAAGGAAGGCATGCTGGATCCGGCCGCCGCAAACTACTGGCTGCCGGTCGATCAGTATGTGGGGGGTATTGAACACGCCATCATGCACCTGATGTATTTCCGCTTCTTCCACAAGCTGCTGCGTGACGCGGGCCTGGTCAACTCGAATGAACCAGCCAAACGTCTGCTGTGCCAGGGCATGGTGCTGGCTGATGCCTTCTACTATCTCGGTAACAACGGCGAGCGTAACTGGGTTTCACCGGTTGACGTTGAGGTTGAGCGTGATGAGAAAGGCCGCATTGTAAAAGCCACCGATACGCAGGGCCGCGAGGTGATTTACGCGGGCATGAGTAAAATGTCGAAGTCGAAAAACAATGGCATCGACCCACAGCTGATGGTTGAGCGTTACGGCGCGGATACCGTGCGTCTGTTCATGATGTTTGCTTCACCGGCCGATATGACGCTGGAGTGGCAGGAATCGGGCGTTGAAGGAGCGAACCGCTTCCTGAAGCGTGTCTGGAAGCTGGTCTACGAGCACACCTCACAGGGTGCGACCGTGGCGCTGGATGTGGATAGCCTGAATGACGAGCAGAAATCGCTGCGTCGTGACCTGCACAAAACCATCGCCAAAGTGGCGGATGATATTGGCCGTCGTCAGACTTTTAACACCGCCATTGCAGCGATTATGGAGCTGATGAACAAACTGGCGCGTGCCCCGCAGGAAAGCGAGCAGGATCGCGCTCTGATGCAGGAAGCACTGCTGGCTATCGTCCGTCTTCTCTATCCGTTTACCCCGCACGCCTGCTATGTTCTGTGGCAGACGCTGGGTGGCGAAGGCACCATCGATGAAGCGAGCTGGCCGGTGGCTGATGAAGCCGCTATGGTTGAAGATTCACTGCTGGTCGTGGTGCAGGTGAACGGTAAAGTGCGTGGCAAAATTACCGTACCCGCCGAGGCAACGCAGGAACAGGTTCAGGCACGCGCGGCTCAGGAGCATCTGGTGGCGAAGTATCTGGACGGCGTGACTATCCGTAAAGTCATTTATGTACCGGGCAAACTGCTTAACCTGGTCGTAGGTTAAGTTCAGGAGGAACTGTGCGACATCCGATTATCAGGCTGTTTGTCATGCTGGCGGTGGTTATCACCGCTGGCTGCGGTTTTCATCCGCGCGGCACCACACAGGTGCCCAGCGAACTGAAAACCCTGATTGTTTCAACCGGCGATCCTTATGGACCGCTGGCGCGTACTGTGCGCCAGCAACTGCGTATCAACGATGTCACTATTGTTGAAGACACTAAACAGAAGCGCACCGATATTCCGACGCTGCGTCTGGGTCCTGAAGTGTCGGGACGTAACACCGCATCGGTCTTTATCAGCGGCACCTCTGCTGAGTATCAGCTGGTCATGACGCTGACGGCGCAGGTCCTGTTGCCGGGCAAAGGAATCTACCCAATCAGCACCACGGTTTATCGTTCATTCTTCGATAACCCGAATGCTGCGCTGGCAAAAGATGCCGAGCAGGATCTGATTACGCAGGAGATGCGTCAGCGTGCTGCCGAACAGCTGGTACGTAAGCTGCTGACCGTGCATGCTGCACAGATCAACAATAAAGAGACCTTACCGGCGTCAGTGATTCCGGTTCCGGGTCAGGGTTCACAGGAAGCACCCTCTTCCTCTGCTACCAGCCTGCAATGATCAGGATTTATCCTGAGCAACTCAGCGCGCAGCTCCGTGAGGGGCTGCGCGCCTGTTATCTGTTAGCCGGAAACGAACCGCTGCTGTTGCAGGAGAGTGCGGATGCCATCCGTGCCGCCGCAACCGCGCAGCAATTTGAAGAACATTTTAGTTTTACGCTGGACGCCCAGACCGACTGGGAGAGCCTGTTTGTCAGTTGCCAGTCACTGAGTCTGTTTGCCCAGCGTCAGACGATGACGCTGCAATTCCCCGAGAATGGCCCCAATGCCGCAATGGCCGAGCAGTTGGTTAAGCTGTCGCAGCTGCTGCACGCCGATATTCTGCTGATCTGCCGGATGCCAAAGCTGACCCGCGCGCAGGAAAACAGTGCATGGTTTAAAGCCCTGTCCGCCTCCGCAGTTTTCGTGCCCTGCCAGACGCCCGAACAGGCACAACTGCCACGCTGGGTCGCGAATCGGGCTCAGGCGCTGAAACTCTCGGTCGATGACGCGGCCGTGCAGCTGTTGTGTTACTGCTATGAAGGCAATCTGCTGGCGCTGGCCCAGGCGCTGGAGCGTCTCTCGCTGCAGTGGCCTGACGGCAAGCTGACCCTGCCCCGGGTTGAAGAGGCGGTCAGCGATGCGGCTCACTTCACACCGTTCCACTGGGTCGATGCTCTGCTGGCGGGTAAGAGCCGTCGCGCGCTGCACATCCTGCATCAGCTGGAGAAAGAAGAGAGCGAAGTCGTGATTCTGCTGCGTACGCTACAGCGCGATCTGCTGACGCTGCTGCATCTGCATCGCCATCAGGCGCAGCAGCCGTTGCGTACGCTGATGGATCAACAGCGTATCTGGCAGAACCGCCGCGCGCTGTTCACTGACGCACTGCAACGCCTGGACGCCACGCGTCTTCAACGCGCGATTCATCTGCTCAGTCAGATTGAGATCACCCTGAAGCAGGATTATGGGCAGCCGGTATGGCCGCAGTTACAGACCCTGACGCTGCTGCTCAGCAGTCGTGCTTTTCCGACGAGTTTTGCCCATGTCTGAGTTACACGCGCTGTTTGGTGGCACCTTCGATCCGATTCATTTTGGCCATCTGCGCCCGGTCGAAGCACTGGCTCAACAGACCAGCTTACAGCGTGTGACGCTGCTGCCCAACAATGTGCCACCGCATCGTCCACAACCGGAAGCCAGCGCGACCCAGCGGGTTGCTATGCTGCGCTGTGCTATCCGTGACTTACCGCTGTTTGAGATTGATACCCGGGAGCTGGAACGCGACACGCCCTCCTGGACCGTAACCACCCTGGAAGCCTGGCGCGCCGAACGCGGTGCAGCGCAGCCGCTGGCTTTTATCATCGGTCAGGATTCCCTGCTGAGCTTATCGAAATGGCATCGCTGGCAGGATCTGTTGTCACTCTGCCATCTGCTGGTATGCCAGCGTCCCGGCTATGCGACCCGGTTCGACTCGCCGGAGATGCAGCACTGGCTTAATCAGCATCTCGCTCAGGATATCCGGCAGCTGCATCAGCAGCCCGCAGGCCATATCTGGCTGGCGGAAACCCCACTCTATGACATTTCGGCGACCGAAATTCGCCGCCGTCGCCATCAGAACCAGCCCTGCGACGACCTGTTGCCTGCGGCGGTGATCGACTATATCGACCGCGAAGGCTTATATCGCGACTGATCCGGGCATGCTATACTGCGCCGCTTAAATTTTTGGCTGCACTCTCCGGGCTTACAGCCGGCCCGATACCACCAGATTCCAAGGGGAACCTTTTGCAAGGTAAAGCACTCCAAGAGTTCGTTATTGATAAGATTGATGATCTCAAAGGCCAGGACATTGTCACCATCGACGTTCAGGGCAAATCCAGCATCACCGATTTCATGATCATCTGCACCGGCACCTCCACGCGTCATGTGACGTCGATCGCAGAACACGTTGAGCAGGAGTCCCGTTTAGCAGGCCTGATGCCATTAGGCATTGAAGGTAAAAGCGCGGCAGACTGGGTTGTGGTTGATCTGGGTGATGTCATCGTGCATGTGATGCAGGAAGAGAGTCGCCAGCTGTATGAGCTGGAAAAACTCTGGAGCTAATCGGTGAAACTGCAACTTGTTGCCGTCGGCACAAAAATGCCCGACTGGGTGCAGACCGGTTTCATGGAGTATTTGCGCCGCTTCCCGAAAGATATGCCGTTTGAGCTGACCGAAGTGACCGCAGGTAAACGCGGCAAAAATGCTGATATCAAACGCATCCTTGAAAAAGAGGGTGAAGCGATGTTAGCGGCGGTCGGCAAAGGCAATCGCATCGTCACGCTGGATATTCCGGGTCAACCGTGGGAAACCCCACAGCTGGCGCAGCAGCTTGAACGCTGGAAGCTGGATGGTCGCGATGTCAGCCTGCTGATCGGCGGGCCTGAAGGCCTGGCCCCCGCCTGTAAAGCGGCGGCAGAGCAGAGCTGGTCACTGTCAGCATTGACGTTGCCTCATCCGCTGGTGCGCGTGCTGGTGGCCGAAAGTCTGTATCGGGCCTGGAGTATAACGACTAATCATCCTTATCATCGTGAATGACCGATCAGCCCACATCAGACATGACAAGTAGCGGATGAAATTACAAAGCAACGCCTTTCGCGATTACAGCGCCGAACAGAAACTCTTTGTCCGTCGGGCGTTCATCGCCTTCGTCGGTATCTTACTGCTCTCTTCAATCCTGGTGGTTAACCTTTACCACCTGCAGATTCTTCGCTTCGATGATTACAGCACCCGTTCCAATCAGAACCGCATTAAACTGGTGCCTGTCGCACCCAGCCGCGGCATTATTTACGATCGCACCGGCACGCCGCTCGCACTGAACCGCACCATCTATCAGGCAGAACTGGTGCCGGAGAAAGTCGATAACCTGCAGCAGACGCTGGAAAACTTACGCCCGGTGCTTGAGCTGACGGACGAAGACCTGGAAAACTTCCAGAAAGAGCGAAAACGCTCGCGTCGCTTTACCTCCATTCCGGTTAAAACCGGTCTGAATGAAGTTCAGGTGGCACGCTTTGCGGTCAATCAGTACCGCTTTCCCGGCGTGGAAGTTAAAGGTTATCAGCGCCGCTACTACCCCTACGGTGCCACGCTGACGCATGTGGTCGGTTACGTCTCAAAAATTAACGATCGTGACGTTGCACGCCTCGACAAAGAAGGCATATGGCCTAACTACGCCGCGACGCACGATATCGGCAAGCTGGGCATCGAAGCGTATTACGAGAGTCTGCTGCACGGCAAAACGGGCTTTGAAGAGGTTGAGGTCAACAACCGTGGCCGTGTCATTCGCCAGTTGCATGAGGAGTCACCTCAGGCAGGCCGTGATATCTATCTGACTATCGATCTCAAACTGCAGCAGTATGTCGAGACCCTGCTGGCGGGCAGTCGCGCCGCTGTTGTCGTCAGCGATCCGCGCACCGGCGAAATTCTCGCCATGGTCTCCACACCCAGTTACGATGCAAACTTATTTGTCGACGGTATTTCCAGCAAGGATTATCGCGGCCTGCTGGAAGATGAAAATCGCCCTCTCTATAACCGTGCAATTCAGGCGGCTTATCCACCGGCCTCGACGGTTAAACCCTATGTAGCAGTTTCTGCGCTGAGTGCTGGCGTGATTAACCGTAATACCAGCCTGTTTGATCCTGGCTGGTGGCAGCTTCCCGGTTCAGAGAAGCGCTTCCGCGACTGGAAAAAGTGGGGTCATGGTCGTCTTAACGTCACCAAAGCGCTGGAGGAGTCTGCCGATACCTTCTTCTATCAGGTCGCCTACGACATGGGTATTGACCGCCTGTCAGAATGGATGAATAAATTTGGTTACGGCAGCCGTACCGGCATTGACTTACCGCAGGAGAGCGCCGGTAACATGCCGACCCGCGAGTGGAAGCAGAAGCGCTTTAAAAAGCCGTGGTATCAGGGTGACACCATTCCGGTGGGAATCGGCCAGGGTTACTGGACGGCGACCCCGCTGCAGATGAACAAAGCGATGATGATTCTGATCAACGATGGCGTCGTCAAGGTGCCACACATGCTGCGCGCCACCCGCGAAGGCCGAACTCTGGTGCCCTATCGCCAGCCGCCTGGGGCCCCGATTGGTGATATCCATTCCGGCTACTGGGAAATCGCCAAAGATGGCATGTACGGCGTGGCGAATCGCCCCAACGGCACCGCGCACAAAAGCTTTGCTGATGCCCCTTATAAAATCGCCGCCAAATCCGGTACGGCACAGGTTTTTGGCCTGAAAGAGAACGAAACCTATAACGCCCATAGAATTGCTGAACGATTGCGCGACCATAAATTAATGACCGCGTTTGCCCCTTATGACAAACCTCGGGTGGCTGTGACCATCATTCTGGAGAACGGTGGCGCCGGTCCGGCTGTCGGCACCGTGATGCGCCAGATTCTGGATCACATTATGTTGGGTGATAACAATACAGTTCTGCCGGACGCCGCCCCTGTGCCGCCCGGTTATGAAGGTGAATAAACATGTCGATGCAAGATAGTCCGCAGAAACGATCGATCTGGATGCGCATCCACATCGATCCGATGTTTATGCTGATCATTCTCGCGCTGCTGACTTACAGCGCCGTGGTGATCTGGAGTGCCAGCGGACAGGATCCCGGCATGATGGAGCGTAAACTCGGTCAGATCGCGATGGGTCTGGTCATCATGATTGTGCTGGCGCAGGTGCCGCCGCGCGTTTATGAAGGCTGGGCACCCTATCTCTATATTGTCTGCGTCATTCTGCTGGTGGCGGTGGATGCTTTTGGTCAGATCAGTAAAGGCGCACAGCGCTGGCTCGATCTTGGCTTTGTTCGCTTTCAGCCTTCTGAGATTGCCAAAATCGCGGTGCCACTGATGGTGGCGCGCTTTATTAATCGCGATGTCTGTCCGCCGACGCTGAAAAATACCGGTATTGCACTGATTCTGATCTTCCTGCCTACCCTGCTGGTGGCCGCACAGCCCGATCTCGGCACCTCGATTCTGATTGCCGCCTCAGGCCTGTTTGTGCTGTTCCTCTCAGGGATGAGCTGGAAACTGATTAGCGTGGCGGTACTGTTGGTCGCCGCGTTTATCCCGATTCTGTGGTTCTTCCTGATGCACGACTATCAGCGTGACCGCGTCATGATGCTGCTCGACCCGGAAACGGATCCGCTGGGCGCGGGTTATCACATTATCCAGTCGAAAATCGCCATCGGGTCGGGCGGACTGCGCGGCAAGGGCTGGCTGCAGGGCACCCAGTCTCAGCTGGAGTTTTTGCCGGAACGTCATACTGACTTTATCTTCGCGGTTCTGGCCGAAGAGTTAGGGCTGGTCGGCGTACTGCTGCTGCTGGCCCTCTATCTTCTGCTGATCATGCGGGGACTGGTGGTAGCAGCCCGCGCGCAGACCACCTTTGGCCGCGTCATGGCGGGCGGTTTAATGCTGATTTTATTCGTTTATGTTTTCGTTAACATTGGCATGGTTAGTGGTATCTTACCGGTAGTTGGCGTGCCGCTGCCGCTGGTCAGTTATGGCGGCTCCGCGCTTATCGTGCTTATGGCGGGATTCGGCATTGTGATGTCGATCCACACTCACCGAAAAATGTTATCTAAAAGTGTCTAAGAGGCTGCAGATGCGTAAGGAATGGCTTGGCGTTGCACTGGCATCACTGGTTCTGGCGGCCTGTACCACGCCCGAACCCCAAAATACGGCACCGCCGCAACCGGCTTACAATGGGCCGGTAGTAGAGATTCCAGGCGTTGAGCCTCGTTATGAGCCGATCAATCCGGGCACCAGCCAGGATTACAGCGTTAACGGCAAAAACTATCGCATCATCAAAGATCCGTCGAACTACAGCGAAGTCGGCCTGGCCACCTGGTACGGCGAAGAGGCGCAGGGCAACCGCACCGCTACCGGCGAAGCCTACGATCCCGATGCGCTGACGGCCGCCCACCCTACTCTGCCGCTCCCGAGCTATGTGCGCGTAACCAATATCGCGAACGGTCGTCAGATTGTGGTGCGCGTTAACGATCGCGGCCCTTACACGCCAGGACGCATTATCGACCTGTCGCGGGCAGCCGGTGACCGACTGAACATTTCCAATAATTCACGGGTGCGGGTCGACTATATCAAGGTGGCTCCCGACGGTACGCTCTCTGGCCCAGGCACCATCGGAACTGTGGTAGCCAAACAGAGCTACTCACTGCCTGCCCGTCCGGACCTGAGTGGGGGCGCGGTGATGAATGGCGGCAGCGCCGCAAACGCTGAACCCCCTGCCCAAAACGTAGAAGCCATCAGTAACAGCACGCTGCAGGGCGGTGACAACATGGGCGCGCCGGTACAGAGCAGCGGCTTTCTTGGCGCACCTCAGCCATTAGCGAACGGCGTGCTGGAAGGTAATGAACCATCCACCACGGTGCCCGTCACTGCACCGGTCGCCAGCAGTGCTACTCCGGTCGCCGCCAGCGCCGCGCCGGCAGCCAGCAGTGGTGCCGCAGCCGGCTATGTCGTGCAGGTTGGTGCACTGAATGACCCGGCGCGTGCTCAGCAGATGATGAAAAGCCTGAGCCAGCGTTATGGTGTGCCCGGCAAGGTCGAAGACGCGGGCAACAACGTTTATCGCGTTCAGCTCGGCGGTTACAGCTCCCGTGCCGAAGCGGCTGCGCTGCAACAGCGCCTGAGCAGTGAAGGCCAGACAGCCTCATTTATTACTAATACGCGTCGCTGATCGGTTTCTCGGACAGCGACACGTTACGTCTGCTAACAACCCAATCATCACGCCCGGTGCCAGACTCACTGGCATTGGGTATGATGAGTGACATTTTTAACCTCAAACTCACGGATGTTGTAGTCCTACACATGAACACGCTGAAATCATCTCGTTTGCTGAAACGCCTGACAGTGGGATCACTGATCGCTTTCTCTCTCAGCCATGCTGCTATTGCTGATGACGTCAATCTCAAGACCATGATTCCGGGCGTGCCGGACATTGATGCCGAAGCGTATGTCCTTATCGACTACAACTCGGGTAAAGTGCTGGCAGAGAAAAACGCCGATGCACGCCGCGATCCTGCCAGTCTGACCAAGATGATGACCAGCTATGTCATTGGTCAGGCCGTGAAAGCGGGCAAAATTCATCAGGACGATATGGTCACTGTGGGTCCGGATGCCTGGGCGACCGGCAACCCGGTGTTCAAAGGTTCCTCCCTGATGTTCCTGAAGCCAGGCGACCGCGTACCGGTCTCTCAGCTGACTCGTGGAATTGTACTGCAGTCGGGTAATGACGCCTGTGTTGCGATGGCTGACTATGTCGCCGGCAGCCAGGATGCGTTCGTTAATCTGATGAACAACTACGTCAAAGCAATTGGCCTGCAGAATACCCATTTCGGGACAGTGCATGGCCTGGACGCTGAAGGTCAGTACAGCTCCGCGCGCGACATGGCGTTGATCGGTCAGGCGCTGATCCGCGACGTGCCGGAAGAGTACGCTGTCTATAAAGAGAAAGAGTTCACCTTCAACAACATCCGTCAGATGAACCGTAACGGTCTGCTGTGGGATACCAACCTGAATGTGGACGGTATTAAAACCGGCCACACTAACTCTGCCGGTTACAACCTGGTGGCGTCCGCGACTGAAGGCCAGATGCGCCTGATTTCTGCCGTCATGGGCGGTCATACCTTTAAAGGCCGTGAAACCGAGAGCAAAAAACTGCTCACCTGGGGCTTCCGTTTCTTTGAAACCGTTGCGCCACTGAAAGCGGGTAAAGAGTTCGCCTCTGAGCCGGTCTGGTTCGGTGATAATGACCGTGTGCAGCTGGGCGTGGAAAAAGATGCTTACCTGACCATTCCACGTGGCCGTATGAAAGATCTGAAAGCCAGCTATGTGCTGACCAACACGGAACTGCATGCCCCACTGAAGAAAAACCAGGTTGTCGGCAGCATCAACTTCCAGCTGGATGGCAAGACTATCGAACAGCGTCCACTGGTGGTGCTGAACGAAATCTCAGAGGGTGGTTTCTTTGGCCGTATCGTGGATTACATCAAACTGATGTTCCATCACTGGTTTGGTTAAGCGTAAAGGGTGATTGAAAAATCACCCTTTCGTCCCCATTACCAGATATTATGATGCTCCCGCTCAGGCGGGAGCCTGTTTTTTATGCACCGGAGTTAATATGAAAACCAAACTGAATGAGCTGCTCGAATTTCCTACCCCGTTTACCTACAAAGTAATGGGTCTGGCGCAACCGGAGCTGGTTGATCAAGTGGTTGAAGTGGTGCAACGTCATGCGCCCGGCGATTACAGCCCTGAAGTTAAGCCGAGCAGCAAAGGCAACTATCACTCCGTAAACATCACTATCAACGCCACTCACATCGAGCAGGTCGAACGCCTGTACGAAGAGCTGGGCCAGATCGAAATTGTGCGGATGGTACTGTAATTTACGGGTCGGCAAGGCGCCTCTGCCTGACGGTTTGCCGACGTTATCCTCAGCGTTTTTCCTTTAGCGGGCTATCGCTTTGTCAGTTGAAACCCTCTTTGTCCGTCAGTCCGGTCTGCGTGACTGGCAACCTGTCTCCGACGCCATGCACCAGTATACTGACCAGCGCGACGACCAGAGTCGTGATGAAATCTGGCTGGTCGAACATCCTCCGGTCTTTACTCAGGGTCAGGCGGGAAAAGCAGAACATCTTCTGATGCCAGGCGATATTCCTGTGGTGCAGAGCGATCGTGGCGGTCAGGTCACCTATCACGGGCCGGGACAACAGGTCATGTATGTCCTGATTGATGTAAAACGCCGTAAGCTCGGCGTGCGCCAGCTGGTGACTATTCTGGAAGAGACGGTGATCGCCACTCTGGCAGAGTTCGGCGTCAGCGCCCGCGCCCGCGCAGATGCACCCGGCGTCTATGTCGGTGAAGAGAAGATCTGCTCGCTGGGATTACGCATTCGCAAAGGCTGCTCGTTTCACGGCCTGGCGCTGAATGTTGCCATGGATTTATCTCCTTTTCTGCGCATCAACCCCTGTGGTTATGCCGGGATGAGCATGACCCAGTTGAAACATTTTCAGCCCGACGTGACCACAGAGCAGGTGCGTTCCCCACTGGTCAGTGCGTTTGCGCGGCTGGCAGGTTATGAAAATGTTGAATGGATCGCAGGCGAACTCCCTGTTAAGCCTTAACGCAGAATGCGAATTTACAAATATGTAACGTATCCGCGCTGACTATGGCTGCTTCGCAGGCGATGTGATGATATAATTTTTGCACTTTTTTCAAATAAAGTTGAAAGCCCCCTTCCCGGTTTGAGTGGGAACGCTTTCAAATCGCAATCCGACCGGAACCTGCTGATTTATGAGTAAACCAATTCAGATGGAACGCGGCGTCAAATATCGTGACGCAGACAAAATGGCGCTGATCCCGGTAAAAACCGTGGCTGTTGAACGGCAGGAGATGTTGCGTAAGCCGGAATGGATGAAAATCAAGCTGCCAGCCGACTCCAGTCGTATTCAGGGCATCAAAGCCGCGATGCGCAAAAACGGCCTGCACTCGGTCTGTGAAGAGGCGTCCTGCCCTAACCTGGCCGAATGCTTTAACCACGGCACCGCCACCTTTATGATTCTTGGCGCAATCTGCACCCGTCGTTGTCCGTTCTGCGATGTGGCTCATGGCCGTCCTAATGCGCCTGATGCCAACGAACCCGCAAAACTGGCACAGACGATTGCCGATATGGGCCTGCGCTACGTGGTGATCACCTCGGTGGACCGCGATGATTTGCGTGATGGCGGCGCTCAGCACTTTGCCGACTGCATCAGCGCGATTCGTGAAAAAAATCCTACCATTAAAATTGAAACGCTGGTGCCGGACTTCCGTGGCCGTATGGATCGTGCGCTGGAGATTCTCACCGCGACGCCACCAGATGTGTTTAACCACAACCTGGAAAACGTACCGCGCGTCTACCGTCAGGTGCGTCCAGGCGCGAACTACGAGTGGTCACTGAAGCTGCTGGAGCGTTTTAAAGAAGCTCATCCTGATGTTCCGACCAAATCGGGTCTGATGGTGGGCCTGGGTGAAACCAATGCCGAAATCGTTGAGGTAATGCGCGATCTGCGTCGCCACGGCGTCACCATGCTGACGCTGGGACAGTATCTGCAGCCGAGCCGCCATCACCTGCCGGTTCAGCGCTACGTCAGCCCGGCCGAATTCGATGAGATGAAAGCAGAAGCGATGGCGATGGGCTTTACCCATGCCGCGTGCGGTCCGTTTGTCCGCTCCTCCTATCATGCGGATATGCAGGCTAAAGGCGAAGAAGTGAAATAAGTAGCCTTTGCGGTCAGAAGAGTGAAAACAAAAAACCAGACTGGAAACAGCCTGGTTTTTTTAGGTGTGCCTGAAATAAAAAGTAACAGTTATTTGCAGCAAATAACCGATTAATCTTTATGAACGACGCGTTCTGCTGGCACGTCTTCTGCCGTCGTTCGGGTTGCGCTGGTATCTTCATCTTTCATGGCTTTTTTGAAGCCTTTGATTGCAGAGCCCAGATCGCCGCCCAGTGAGCGCAACTTGTTGGTACCAAAAAGCAGTACGATAAGCGCACCGATAATCAGCAGCTTGGCAATACTGATACCTTCCATATTTAACCTTTCGACTTTATTGAATCACGGTGACTGTTATTTACGCGCAGTTTGCCTGTGACGACAACTGGAATCTGTAACAGAGTAAGATCTTTGCTGTAGCGAATATGTGGTGTTTCCCGGTTCAGGCAATCACTTCAGCTCAGGCCGTTCAAAACGCCGGTTTTCAAGAACCGGTAATACCCGGCGGGCATAGGCAATACGCTCAGGATCAAGATCGGCAAACAGCAGTGCCGGAGACTCAGCCGCATTTGCCACCGCCACGCCCAGTGGATCGACGACCAGACTATTACCAATATTGCGTGGACCACACTCACCTACCGCCACCATATAACAGGTGTTCTCCAGCGCACGGGCACGGGTCAACAGCTCCCAGTGCATCTCTTTAAGCGGACCTTTTACCCATGCAGCAGGGAGCACCAGCACTTGCGCACCATCCAGCGCCAGCCGACGCGCCAGTTCCGGGAAGCGCACGTCATAGCAGGTCATCAATCCGACTGTCATTCCCGCGACGTCAATCAGCGGCGGAATGATGTGGCCCGGATTGACCCGCTGTGACTCCTGCATCGCAAAGGCATCGTACAGATGCAGCTTTTCATAGGCGGCGATGATTTTACCCTTACGAATAGCCACCAGCACGTTGAGCGCTTTATGCTGCCCGGTGGGAACATGAACGCTCATTATGGTAGTCAGCGCATTGTGTTCACTGGCGGCCAGCAACTGGCTGAGGAAAGGGCCATCCAGTGGCTGCGCCGCCTTCACCACTAAATCGGGATCGGCATTATCGCGCGCCAGCACCGCTTCCGGCAGCACCAGCAAATCGGCGCCGCCTTCTGCCGCCCGCTGCATTAAGTCCAGACAGGTATCAGCGTTCTCCTGCCATTCACGGCTCACTGCAAATTGCCCTAACGCCACTTTCATCATTGTTCTTCTCCTGCAGCGCCGGCAATATTACTCCCGGCGTCAGTTATCGGTGGATCAGCCCCTGCTGATAGTGCCCGTATTCGGCGTGAGCCATCATCTTCTCATTGGCGCTAAAACCATTGTGCTGCCAGCAAAGCAGACATTCCTGCGTCATGCACCGCAAATCCTTAGCCAGCCACGGCAACGTATCGTCCTTATTCATGTATGCTCGCCCCCCCAGCTTAATAGTGCTGGCGGCCTGTGTATGGCTTTACCTTCGACAGCGTGCCACCGGTTTGCAGAGGCCTGCTGTCCGCCAGAGAGCGAACCCTCACGGCAACCGTTTCTGCTGTCCGGTTGCCACCGTGAAAGCAGAAAGTGCTGACAGGCACAGGATGCAGCGATCAGTCATCATTTCTGTCGCCAGCCTCAGGAAGGCACTGCGGAAAAATATCGCCGACGTGCGGGTCGTCACTCTGGTCGGGAAGTTAACCCACTTGCAGATCTTTGATGAGATAACAGGGTGACTCAGTATAGCCTTCGCGAGCGTAGAACTGATTCGCCTTAAGACGTGACTGATGGCAATGAACTTCCATACGGTCGCAGCCATGACGCGCAGCCAGCGTTTCAGCGTGCTGAAGCAGCTGCTGGCCGACGCCTTTACTGCGCTCACCTTCTGCAATGCAGAAATAGCTGATGCGGGCGAAATCGCCGGCCAGGGCAAGCTGAGGGATAAAATGGAGGGAAAGGAAACCCAGCACCTGGCTGCCATGTTCAGCCACCAGCAATACTTCACTGGGATCGCTGCATAACTGTGCCAGGCGCTGTTCAATAAAGCTTTCGGTACCGCCGTAGCCTAACTCGCTTAACAGGGCACTCAACGCAAAACTGTCTTTTAACTCCGCCTGACGTATCTTCATCCTGCCTCCTCACTCACCAGATTCTGTCGCTCAGTTATATAGCGTCACACGCTAAAAAGCTGTATGCCGGGTTGTTATGAATATGTTACGAGGATTTATTGTGAGCCGCCGCGCAGTTTGTGCGGCCTCAGGGACGATGCAGAGGGTACGATGAAGAGGATGAAGTGCAGATGACAGGCATAAAAAAACCCGCCATAAGGCGGGTTTTTAGAATTCTGACTGTTAACTTACAGACTGATAACGTTAGCAGCAGATGGGCCTTTAGCACCGTCGGTGATTTCAAACTCTACGCGCTGACCTTCAGCCAGAGTTTTGAAGCCGTTGCTCTGGATTGCAGAGAAATGTACGAATACATCTTTGCTGCCATCTTCAGGAGTAATGAAACCGAATCCTTTAGATTCATTAAACCACTTAACGTTACCTTTGATCTTAGACATCTATATTACCTTTACATGAAAAATGGACACTAAACTGTGTCGCTGTCTAGTACAGCAATTGTGGAGGGATTTGTCCAGCATGATTTGATGAAAAAGTGATAAATATCGACTTTCTGTGCATCCATCACACTTTCCTGCTTTTCAACTTGTGAAACCCGCCTGAACGGGTAACGCGGATGGGGCTGTTCCCACACGCTAACCCGCTGGAAAGGCATATCTTTTTCATTTCATACAGATATGCCATTCACGTTAAAAAGAAAAATCTCATTAAGAGTTGCACCTGCTTTTCCTGACACTTTAGCTGGCAAAACAGCACTATTTTCCACTTTTATCAGGCATGTAAAAAACCTGAAACACGCATGTTTTTTCAGGCGTTACCGGGCACCGCTGTAATTCTGACCTTTTAATGATCACAACAGCGCATTTTTTCCGCACCCCGAAGCCGGTTTTTTCGGGAAAATTTAATTCTGAGCGCTGTTCAGCCCAGTCAGAGCAGGCTATTCGCGGATAAGTCAGACAAAAAACCATAAACATTGAGCAGGATCAATGAACTGCCTTTTAGAGAATAAATTCGCATTTGGCAACAAACAATTAACCTGATAAGCCACTACTTTCCTCACTGCAGGCTGGAATAATATCGCGCTGCAATAGATAAATTTTTCTTAAGATGTCAGGGACGGGCATGGGTGAATGCTCAGTGAAATGGAGGATAAACCTAAGATGGTGATGAAAATACGCTGTACCCAGTGTGGAAGCGCCAGGTTCATATTTACTGATTACAGAGAAGGTGATCGCAACTTTCATGGTGCCTGCTGCGCAAGCTGTAAAAAGCCGCTGGGGTCGCAGGATCTGCTGCCCAATACGCCGATAGATCCCATTACGCACTATCTGCTGGCCAGCCAGAAAACAGCGCGGGCACCTGATTAGGTGCCCGCTGTCGCTGAAGCTTTAAAAAAATATGACATCAGAAAATCAGTTTGAACACCCCTGTCAGGGTCAGCAAGCCCACGACGAATATGATCGCGATAATCCACAGAATAATTTTCATTTCCTTTTCCCCTCACTGATTAAACATTTTTCCTGTAAGCAGTATAGACAGAAAAATATGTCATGCTGCTTCACTCAGGGTTCAACTGCTCATAAGTTCAGCAGATTTCGCTTTTATTTATGTTCTGAGATAACGATCGCAACACCACTTTTTACCGGCCCTCTTTCTTCGTTTTACAGACTACTCCTGGCTAAAATTCAGGCGGTAAGGCATGCCTTAGTAGTGATGAGATTGAAAATGAGTCGCGAGGAGATCTTATGAGCACGATTAATACCAGCATGGGCCGCTACAGCCTCAAGGCAAAAAACAGCGGTAACCACATCAAAGGTTCTTTCGCCATCAACGATGAAGGCGGCACACAGCTCTCTATGCAGGAGTTTGACGAGCACTATCTTGATGATGTGGTAAACAACGTTATCTATCCGGTCACCGGCGGCAACCGTGAAATTGCGCGTGCGCTGCGGGAACAGATGGTCAAAGCCGGATTTGAACCGCCTCATTAAGGGGCCAGATTTACACGGTTACAGACCTGTGGGCCGCGCTTTGCGGCCCTTTTTATCGTCGTGGTTACGGGCTGCGAATAAATGGCCAACGATGCCGTCCGCGATAAACAAGCAAACGGCTTGGAGAGAAGCAAAAGCGGAGTGCCGCTGGCAGGCCTGCCAGCGGCCAGAGGTTAAATCGCCCAGGAGAGCAGCAGGCAACCTACCAGACCACAGACCGAAATAATGGTCTCCAGTGCCGACCAGGAGCGAATGGTTTCGCCAATCGTCAGGTTGAAATACTCTTTGAACAGCCAGAAGCCAGGGTCATTAACGTGTGAGAAGATCACGCTGCCGGACCCCACAGCGATCACCATCAGTTCCGGACTGGCACCACTTGTGACAATCAACGGTGCCACGATGCCACCAGCGGTAATCGCCGCTACCGTGGCAGACCCCAGGGCAATACGCAGCACGGCAGCAATCGACCAGGCCATAAAGATGGGTGAGAGCTGGGTAGAGTGCATCATGCTGGCGATATATTTATCCACGCCGCTGTCCACCAGCACCTGTTTGAAAGCACCGCCACCGCCAATGATCAGCAGCATCATGGCAATGATTTTAATCGAGTCGGTCAGGGTGTCCATCACCTGTTCCATCGTACGACCGCGATTCAGACCAAAGGTGAAGATCGCAATCAGCACCGCAATCAGCGTTGCCATTACCGGGTCACCAAAGAACTCCGCATAGGGCAGCAGTACGTGCCCTTTAGGCAACAGCATCTCCGCCACGGCACGCAGCGCCATCAGCACCACCGGAACCAGGGCCGTCCAGACGCTAACGCCAAAGCTGGGCATTTCCGCTTCGGTAAAGGTTTTCGGGTTGTAAAGCCCCTGCGGAATCGGTTTGTCGATATTCTTCAGGAAACGGGCATAAACCGGACCTGCCAGAATCACCGTAGGGATACCCAGCAGCGTACCGAACAGCAGCGTTTTACCCATGTCAGCATTAAACAGCGTGGCAATAGCCGTCGGGCCGGGGTGTGGCGGAAGAAAACCGTGCGTCACTGAAAGAGCCGCCGCCATCGGTACCCCGACATAGAGAAGCGGTACACGCGCAGACGCCGCCACGCTGAACACCAGCGGCAGCATCAGGACAAAGCCAACTTCGTAGAACAGCGCGAAGCCGACGATAAAACCGGTCAGCACCAGCGCCCACTGAATATGCTTAGTGCCGAATTTTTCAATCAGAGTGGTGGCAATACGCTGCGCGCCGCCGCAATCGGCCAGCAACTTACCGAGCATGGCACCAAAGCCCATGATCAGCGCGAGGCTGCCAAGCGTGCCACCCACACCCGCTTTGATTGAGGTAATGACTTTATTAACCGGCATGCCCTGCATCACACCGACCGCCAGCGCCACCAGGATCAGCGCGATAAATCCATTAAGCTTAAAGCGAATCATCAGCAGCAGCAGTAACGCGACGCCGATCGCCACATAGAGTAATGGCATAGGTTTTCTCCACCTTGCACACTGAAGGGTATTCAGTGTCGGTTTATTATCATGATCCCCTGAGGGCTACAAAACAGTGCGCTGTAAGATGCTTACACATCCCGACAAACGCTGTTACCGATAACATGTTAAGGGTAACATCCGCAGGAAAGCACCACCCTGCCGACGGTGAATTTCTGTTTTGCGAAGATGATCAACTTTTTGCCAGCGTGTTATCAGAAAGTTTGCCCATGCTGGCGCCGCGCTTTTCGTTACACTCAGATTTTAGCGAAATGTAAAAAGGATGCGCTGGTGAGTGAGAACCTGAGTGAGCTGTACAGTAATCAACGAACCCTCTTTGGCCGCGGCAGTCTGGATAAACTGGTGCCGCTGCTGGCCGCCCGGCCACAACCTACCCTGCTGTTTTGCGGACAATCTTTCCTCCAGGGGGCGGCCTATGCCCGGATAAAAGCTGAACTCAACGATCACATCCTCGGCTACGAAATTGTCAGCCATGAAGCTTCGCCCGCTGAGATCGATGGCTGGGTTGCCCGCTGGCGTGGTCATGTTGATCGGGTATTAGCGATTGGCGGAGGCAGCGTGCTGGATGCGGCGAAAGCCTTTAGCGCCATGATCCAACACCCGCTGCCCACCGCTCGCTATCTGGAGAAGGTGGGTGATACCGCAGTTCAGCCCATCACGCTGCCGCTGATTGCGGTCCCGACGACTGCCGGGACCGGCAGCGAAGTCACGCAAAATGCGGTAGTAACCGACCAGCAGGATATTCAGATCAAAGCGTCACTGCGTCATCCGGTCTTTGTGCCGGAGGTAGCGATTCTTGACCCGGATTTGCTGAAAGGCGCGCCTGATCACGTGCTGGCGACCTGCGGCATCGATGCTTTTACCCACCTGTTTGAAGCGTATCTCTCCGGCAAAGGCAACTTGTTCACCCGCCAGCTGGCGCTGACCGGTCTGCGTCAGTTTGTTCAGGCGTGGCCTGCACTCAATCGCGAGGATGCGGCGGGTGATGCGGCACGTGAAGCAATGATGATGGCATCGTGGCTGGGGGGCGTCACTCTCAGCAGCGCGGGTCTGGGGGTGATCCACGGTATTGCCGGGGAAGTGGGCGCGATTAAACCGTACCATCACGGTGAAGTGTGCGGACGCCTGCTGTTTCCGTTCCTGGATCTGCTGTCTGACAGCCAGCAACCGCTGCAGCATACGCTGATGGCGGAACTGCACCCGCAGCTCTTCAGCGAATCCACAGATTCACCGGCACAGTTTCTGAAACAGTGGCTGCAGCAGCAGGCTATCACGCCATTCTGGCAGGATGGCCCGTCGCTGAGCCGCACTGAGGTGGAGTGGATTCTGGCGCGTGCCAACAGCAAAAATTCGCTGGTGAATTACAGCCGCGAACAGATGCGGACAATGATTGCGCAGGCCTGGCAAATCACGGCGTGATCCAGGGGCGCGCTGGCCTTTCGACCTGCCAGGCTGGCAGGTCATGCAGCAGCTCAGCGCTATTCTGGCGCCTTCAGTCTCAGCGGCTCAGGGCGGCAAAAGGCCCCTCGCCTGCCAGCATCTGCTCAATGATCTGCAACACGCCCTGCTCATTATTAGACGGCGCGGCATAACGTGCCGCCTGCTTCACCCGCTGCGGCGCATTGTCCATGGCAAAACTGAAGCCGGACTGTTTCAGCATCTCCAGATCGTTACCGCCATCGCCAAAGGCCAGCACCTGGCCATGCGTGATCCCCCAGCGTTTTGCCAGCAGATCCAGACCGTGCGCTTTGTGATTTCCCGGCACGATCAGATCCACCGAGCCATGACCGCTTGACGTCGCGGCCACGCGTCCCTGGTGCAGTCGCTCAATATCCGCCATCAATGGCTCGATGTAGTCGTCAGAGAGATTCAGCGCGAACTTAAACAGCCGGTCATCCTGCACCTCATCCAGATGATGAATCGGCTTCAGCCGGTGACAGTAATGGCGCATCTTCTTCAGCCAGCTCTCTTCCATGCCGTCGAAGTAATACGCGCTGTTACGACCACACAGCAGGTAACGCAGGCCGGGATAGTTGCCGTTTTGCAGGGTGCCGATTACCGCTTCAACATCGCAGCGTTCAAAGGCACCGCAAAACAGCTCCTCATCACGGTCAATAATCCATGCACCATTTTCCGCCACAAACGCGATATCGCTGGCGATCTCCGGGAAAAAGGATTTGAGCTGGTAATACTGATTGCCGCTGGCCACCACAAATTTGATGTCGCGGGCGGTGAGTTGCTGATAGCAGGCGAGAAAGCGGGATCGGTTGTACTGCTTGTTATCGTCCAGAAACGTGCCATCCATATCTACCGCAACCATCTTAACCGTCGTCATCATGACTCCTTACACAGGAAATTTCAGCGTGGAGTCTCAGGATAGCCGCTGGCGCAGCAAAACGGAAAGAAACAGGGATGGCCGCAGCCATCCCCGGGGGGATTAATTCAGAGCGCTGTTCAGCACCAGCGCGGTAATCACTCCGGTCGCAGCAGCAATCAGCACATAGTTGCCGTCGATGTTTGCCCAGTGATAACCACGCGGCGGTTCACGCAGACCGCGTTCATGCCAGTCGGCTACACGGTAACGGTCGCCGCGAAATTCCTGCGGGACAGGATGGCCGCGACGGAAATCGTGGCCCTGCCAGGCGAAATGGTCACGGTCATTGCGGGATTCTCTGCCACGATGGTTATTATCCTCATCATGCCGGTTATTGCCCATGTCGTGAGGCTTTTTATCATCATGGCGATTGTTGCCGCGGTCTCGCTTCTGGTCAGGACCGCGATTTTCAGGACGTTTATCACTGTTCTGATGCGGCACAGGCATGCGGTGTCCGTCATCATGATCGTCTGCCAGTGAAACCTGAGAGAAGAGCGTGCTGCAGGTTAAAAGTGAAGCGATAAGCGTGAGTGTTGTTTTTTTCATGATACTGCCTCCGGAAATAACGGCTGTTCAGGCACCGTTGCCCGGCATCATGGCAATAATCCTGGCGGGGGACATCTGTAAAAGTCTTAAAATCCGGTAACTTACACACTATTACGCTTGCTTAGCGCTTTCTTAACACGGGTCATATCCTTACAACTTTCCTGACGCAATTCAGATTTCAACCGCGCAGCCTGAGCATCGCGCCTCAGGCTGCCCCGTTAAAACCTGTTCAACGTCAGGGTGCTGAAACGCACCCCGACGCTTTACCCGGTTATGGCGTGCTGAGGATCACTGGCGCATCCGGCAATCCCGTGAATTGTTTTACGATGTGGTGGAAATCGGCCGTCGGATCCAGATCGCGGAACAGTTCCGGATAGAGATCTTTTGCCAGAATTTCCATACCGATGATGTTGTATGGGTGATTATAGAAATGATGATAAACGCCATAGACCCGTTTCTGTTTCACCGGTTCGATCTGCTCCAGGCCGGTGCGACTCTGCAGGCGATTAAAAGTGGCGGTCACGTCGGTCTGACTGGCACCGTAACCAAACGGCAGCACGTTACTGTTCGGACGCTTCGAGCCGGTCATGATGTACACGTCCGGCTTCATGGCAATAATCTTCTCCAGCGACACAAAACCTGAACTGCCGGGCAGCAGCGCTGAGCCAATATTTTTCCCGCCGACCGCTTCCACCAGCGCGCCCCAGCCGTTATGACCATGGGTAAAGCAGCAGTTATCGCTGTTACCGGCAATCGGTTCAATAAATACCGTCGGCTTGTGCGGCACCTGGGCAATCTTTTGCTGAATCATCTGCCAGCGCTGCTGATAAAAATCAGCGTAGGCTTTCGCTTCGGTTTCGCGATTCAGAACGGTACCCAACACTTTCACGCTCTTCAGGGTGTTCTCTTTAGGATGAAGCTCATCATCCAGAAACAGCACCGGAATATGCAGATTTTTCAGGGTCGCGAGCACGCCCGACTGCGCCAGTGCCGGTTTAGCGCGCAGCTGCGCAATCATCAGATCGGGTTGCTTCGCCAGCACGCTCTCCAGATTGACCTGCCCCTGATCGTTAAAGCCCATATCAACAATCGATGCCGCCTGCGGCCAGCGCTGCTTCAGCAGGTCCCAGGTCTGGGTATCCTGCTTTTTCGGCAGGTTGTTCCAGGCGACCACCCGTTGAAACGGGTTTTGTCGATCCAGTAAGGCCAGCGCCATCACGTCGCGTCCATCCTGCAAAATCACATGCTGCGGCTCCTTTTGCAGCGTAATTTTCTGACCATCCATGTCGGTCACCGTGACCGGATAGGTGGTCGCCGCGCAGGCGGTTGACAGCAACAGCGTGGTGGCAGCAACAATCCCGATTTTCATTTTTCTCCTGTCCTTTAAAGGAATAATAATTATTCGCGTTAACTCTACCATGTGAAAAAGTAACAAATGTAAATATTGCTGACGAGATGCGTCTGACGGAGAGGGTTTGCTGTGTGGCGGCAGGCTAAAACAGGAAGGCGATACAGGGAGAAAATGACGGGTAGCGGGCCGAACAGCAGACGCCTCTCAATACCGCTGAGAAGCGCCTGTTGAGTGATCGGTTACTTCACCAGCGAATAGAAAATCGCGGAGATAGCAATCAGACCTGTCAGCACCACAAACAGGTTACTGATTTTACCCCTGTACCTGCGCATTGCCGGGACTTTCTGAATCGCATACATCGGCATCAGGAACAGGATCATCGCAATCACCGGCCCGCCCAGCGTCTCAATCATGCCGAGAATATTCGGGTCCAGTGTTGCCACCAGCCAGGTGGTGAGCAACATAAAGAGTGACGTCAGGCGATTCAGTCTGGCGGGCGCGATGGTTTTACCGCGACTGCGCAGCGCCTTATTGACCATACCGTTAAACCCTTCACGCGCTCCCAGATAGTGGCCGAGGAACGATTTGGTGATCGCCACAATGGCAATCAGCGGCCCGAGCCAGGCAATCATCGGCACCTGAAAATGGTTCGCCAGATAGGAGAGAATGGTAATGTTTTGCGCCTTGGCGGCGTGCAGATCATCAGGCGACAGGCTCAGCACGCAGCTGAATACAAAGAACATCACCGTTACCACCATCATCAGGTGTGAGCAGGCCAGAATGCGCGAGCATTTTTTCTCAGCCGCGTCGCCATACTCTTCGCGCTTTGCCAGTGCAAAGGAGGAGATGATCGGTGAGTGGTTAAACGAAAAGACCATAACCGGTATCGCCAGCCACAGCGTCATCCATAGGCTGCTGCCCGCAGGCTGAACGTTCAGGGTAGAGAGTGCAGCGCCATGCCAGTGCGGGATCAGATAGCAGGCCATCAGCATCAGCACCGCCACAAAGGGATAGACCAGCACGCTCATCGCTTTAACGATCATCTTCTCGCCGAAGCGCACAATGGTCATCAGGCCGACAATCAGCAGCAGCGACAGCAGCACACGTGGCGGCGGCACCAGACCGAGTTGGTTCACCATCAGGCTCTCAACCGTGTTTGTAATCGCTACGCTGTACATCAGCAGAATCGGGTAGATGGCGAAGAAATAGAGCAGTGTAATCAGCTTGCCCGCGCCGACGCCGAAATGCTCTTCGACCACTTCGGTAATATCACCCGCCGGATTTTTGCCGGAAAGGACAAAGCGTGTCAGGGCGCGGTGCGCGAAGAAGGTCAGCGGAAAGGCCAGCACCGCCATAATGATCAGTGGGATCAGCCCGCCGACACCGGCATTGATGGGCAGGAACAGCACACCGGCTCCAATTGCGGTGCCGTATAAACCCAGCATCCACATCGTGTCGGTTTTACGCCATCCCGTATCGACGTCACTCTCAAGCGCGCCCAGCGTGCCAGTTTGCGTGGTTTTCATCAGATAGTCCGTGTTAAAAGCCGCCAGTAACCTGAGCCGTCAGGCAGATAAACGTATGCCCCGCTCAGCCTCAGCTGCAGACGGATCGGTGAAGCGTAAAAGTGATCCACCCGCGCATAGGTAATCGATTGCGTGCGCCACTTTTTACACTACCTGACGATAAAAGTTCAAGCCGCGAAGATAAACACGCATGGATTGCTGAAAAAACCGTCAGGTTGTGCAAAGTGACTGCGCGGCGATCATGCCATTTTTGCGCCCGTTTTACTGCCCCTGAAAAGGTGATCCCTGTAACGATTAAGCGTAACGGACTACGCTTTAACTGACGCTGTCGCGATTATGCCGACAGGTACACAGGAGAAAAGAATGAAAATTGCCTGTCTGGGATGGGGATCGTTAATCTGGAAACCTGGCGCACTGCCGGTGGCCAGTCAGTGGCATCATGATGGACCTGCCGTACCAATTGAGTTTGTGCGCATCGCTGACGGCGGGGAACTATCAACGGCGATCTGTCTCAACGCCCGCCCGGTGCCGGTGTTCTGGGCCTGGCTGAACACCGCTTCTCTGGAGAGCGCCTGCCGCGCGTTGCGCATTCGGGAAGGGATACCGGACAGCCGCGTCGATGGCGTCGGCATGATGACGGTGACAGAAAGCTCAGCCGGACCGCTGGCAACGTGGGCGCAGGCCAAAGGCATTGAAGGTCTGATCTGGACCGATCTGCCTGCCCGCATGGCGCGTGTCGAAGGCCTGACCCCCACACTGGATGACGCGCGACATTACCTGCAGAATCTTACCGGCGAAACACGTGAGCACGCGTTTCACTACATTGAACAGGTTCCGGCGCAAATCGATACCGCTTACCGGCGCGCACTGGCTGATCTTACCGGCTGGCAACCGGATGCGTTGCCCGTCAACACCGCCACAGCTCAGATGCCGTCCCCCAGCCCGCCGGTCTGAAAGCGCCCCGCCTTCAGCACCGCTCTGCTTACTCTTCAAAGGATTACTACACTTCAGGCAGGTTTCGATTTCAGATTCCCTGAGTCTTCCTCGCAGGTAGCCATACCTTCTGGTCTGGCTGCCCTTTCCTCGTCAGTAGGAGATCAACAGATGAAAGCATTAACGTATCATGGCCCCCATAAAGTCAGCGTGGATAATGTGCCCGACCCGGGTCTGGAAGCGGCCGATGACATTATCCTGCGCGTGACCGCCACCGCCATTTGCGGTTCAGACCTGCACTTATACCGCGGCAAAATTCCCGGCACCGGGCATGGCGATATTTTTGGTCATGAGTTTATGGGCGAAGTGGTTGAGGCGGGCAGCGCAGTGACTGCCGTCGCCAAAGGCGATCGGGTAGTCATTCCGTTTGTGATCGCCTGTGGCGACTGCTTTTTCTGCCTGATGAGCCAGTATGCCGCCTGTGAAAATACCAACAGCGGACGGGGCGCTATTCTGAACCGCAAGAACATCACGCCGCCCGCGGCGCTGTTTGGTTTCAGCAAGCTCTATGGCGGTGTGCCCGGCGGACAGGCGGAGTATGTCAGGGTGCCGAAAGCCAATACCGGCCCGTTTAAAGTGCCGTCGGTACTGTCAGATGAGAAAGTGCTGTTCCTGTCGGACATTCTGCCCACCGCGTGGCAGGCGGTCAAAAATGCCGAAGTTAAACCCGGCTCCAGCCTGGCGATTTTCGGTGCCGGACCGGTTGGCCTGCTCAGTGCCGCCTGCGCCCGGCAGCAGGGCGCCGAGCAGATCTACATGATTGACCACAACAACTACCGCTTAAACTTTGCCCGCGATCGCTACGGCGTCATCCCGATTAACTTCGATGAGATCGATGACCCGGCTGGCTGGATTATCGAGCACAGCACCGGCAATCGCGGTGTGGATGCCGTGATCGATGCCGTCGGGTTCGAGGCGAAAGGGAGCCTGACTGAAACCGTGCTCACCAATCTAAAGCTGGAAGGCAGCAGTGGTAAAGCGTTGCGTCAGTGTATTGCTGCAGTGCGGCGTGGCGGTATCGTCAGCGTACCAGGCGTCTACGCCGGATTCATTCATGGCTTCCTGTTTGGTGATGCCTTCGACAAAGGGCTGACCTTTAAAATGGGACAGACGCATGTGCATGCTTATCTGCCGGATCTGCTGAAGCTGATTGAGCAGGGGCATCTGACGCCGGAAGAGATTGTAACCCATCATCTGCCGCTGGAAGATGCCGCACGCGGCTACGATATTTTTGCCAAACGCGAAGAGGAGTGCCGCAAGGTGATTCTGGTGCCAGGCATGGCAGCGACACAGGCCACAATATAATTTCACAACGGGTCTGTAACGCTTAACCCCTGGCTCCCCGGCTGTTTTACGCCGGGGCTCTCGTCTCAGAACGGCTTGCGTTGCAGGCTGCTTCGCCACTCCCGCCTCTCCAGCAGATGTTCATCCGGCGAGTCCGCCGTATCCACCTGACTCCCCTGTTCCAGCAGTCGCGCACTGCGTGAATGAGGATGACTTTCGCTGATCACCTGTTGTGAAAATGCACCAAATGACAACAGTAAAAACAGTAATGCACTGGCCGCCCTCACTTTCATACGCACACCTCTTTAGTAACGGTGTCGCTATGCTGCCCGAAGGGTTTTCATTTTCTGTCAGTAACAGGCAAAGTTATGTGTTAAGCGGGAACAAGCTGCGACGGGTTTAACCGCGGTTCAGGATAGCCAGTCAGCCCGGCATCATACGTTTTCCGGAATACCGACCGTATTCTTTGAGGAGAATGTTGTTGAACATCAATCAGTTTGATCAGCCGGTCGGTGAGGCCCTGCCCGACTGGCAACCGGTCACAAGACCCCCCTGTATGCCACTCACGGGTCAGTACTGCCTTCTCCTGCCGCTGAGCATCGATCATGCAGAACCGCTATTGCAGGCATTTATGCTGGCACCGGATGATCGCGACTGGACCTGGCTGAGCGCGGAGCGGCCCGCCTCCCTGCCGCAGATGCAGCAATGGATTGCAGATAAAGTGGCGGATAAGGCCCTGGTGCCCTTCACGGTCTGCTCGCCAAATCAGCAGCCCTGTGGGGTGGTCTGCTTCGCCAGCATTGAGCCGGGACATGGCACGCTTGAAATCGGTCACGTCACCTGGTCGCCGCTGATGCAGCGCAGTGTCATCGGCAGCGAGGCGATTTATCTGCTGCTGCAACAGGCTTTCTCGCGCGGCTATCGGCGGGTAGCATGGCGCTGTGATTCGACCAATATCGCATCACGACGCGCAGCAGAACGGCTGGGGTTCCGCTTTGAGGGCCGTTTTCGTCAGGTGATGACGCGTAAACAGCGTAATCGCGATACCGACTGGCTATCAATTATTGACCGTGAATGGCCGGATGTTCAGCGCGCCCTGAGTGCCTGGCTGAGTGCGGATAATTTCGCTGCCGGGGGACAGCAAAAGCGCCCGCTCAGCGCCTGCTTCGCCGACGTTAACCCGGCGGATGCAAACGCGACAAGTTCTGAGCGCGGAGCGGATACGGGCGATTAATGCAGCCGACGCACGGTCAGTGCTGCAGACCAGCGCTGTCGCTGACAGCGCGGGCAGACTGCCTGCTGCTCAGCCTTAATGATCTGCGTCTGGCCGCAATGGGTGCAGGCATAGAGCGTGCTGATCGGTACAGTGCTGTAATCCTGCCGGTGCTCTGGGGGCAGTACGCTTAACCCGGCGCGCATCTCATCGTCATCGTAGAAATAGAGGCTGAGCTGACCATCGACCTCCACCAGCGCCAGCCTGATCTGCCCCAGATGTTCCACACCGCTCTGCCGCAACTCCATAAAGAACTCATCTTCAGAAATATTCAGCCGATCCAGGCTCTCCAGCACATACAATCCGTCTTTAATCAGGGTAATGACGTCGCCCTGAATCAGCCGCGAAAAGCGTGGGCTGTGTGACGTCAGCCAGGTGGTGAAGCGGTAGAGCGTCAGCAGGACCACAAACACCATAATGACCGGTAGCACCGGCACATCATCATAAAAAGTGACGTCACCGGACGCGGAACCCAGCGTCAGGATCACCACCAGTTCGAACAGCGACAGCTGACGCACGCCGCGTCGTCCTGAGACTTTCAGAAACGTAAAAACCACCAGATAAGCGATCAGGACCCGCGCCACCACCTCAAACAAAAAGGTGGCCGGTTGGTCGTTAAGTAAGAAACGGTGCCAGTCGAATGAGAACATAGTCGGTTAAACATCCTGTTTTAAGCGGCGCGCCGCTTAACCAGCCGCCCGTTAATAGCCCGCAGATTCAGGCCAGCAATAAGTAAATCTTGTCGCCAGTCCGTTAAAAGGCAAGCGAAGCAGTAACGCTAAAACAGGTAAGTCTGTCTGCTCTGCATGTTGAGGAAAAGGTTAACAAAGCTGAAAATAGTGTTGACTCTCTTCACGCCTCGCTTATCAATCCGACAGCATAAACAAAAGTTAAAAATTCCTGTTTCTGAATGGATGACTTTTGCCGCTGCGCTTTTTTCTTTTCACTTCAATAAGTTGCGAATAACCCCTCCCTGCCTATACTTTCCAGTAAGGCTTCCGCAAAATTCGTTAACATTCAGAGAAGCCACTCTTTTTCCTGCCGATAGCGCCGCACGTTTAGTTCTGCTATCTCACGCATCCAAACCGTCACAGGCTCTGTTGCCTGCAATTTAGCGTCTGTGACTTATGGCAAGGATCGCCAGTCTGCTTTGCATACCTGTAACGCCCTGACCCGTTTCGCGACGGCTCGTCAGCGGGAAGCGTGTTGCTTTTTTTTCGGGAGATGCCATGACGCCCTTTTCCAGTTTCTGGCAGGCCGGCTACGAAGGAGCTGATCATATTAATCCGGCTGGTGTTGCGCTGTCGATGAACGATCTGAACCAGCATCAGGCGCGCGCGGCAGAGGATTATGCCGCGCTGGGGCCCTTTGCCATTCGCACGGTGCGCGAAAGCGTCGGCTGGCGGCTATGTGAACGCGACGGCCGCTATGATTTCTCCACGGTCGCTGCACGGATTCAGGCAGCAGAGCAGCAGGGTATTCAGCTGAGCTGGACAATCTGCCACTACGGCTGGCCCGCGGGTGTCAGCCTGTTTGATCACGACTTTGTCCCCCGTTTCGCTGCCTTCTGTGGCGCACTGGCCCGCTTCCTGGCGCCCTGGTATCAGCAGGCACCGATCTACTCCCCGATGAATGAGATCTCCTTTGTCAGCTGGGGCATCTCGGTCGGGCTGTTCGCCTGTGAGGCGATCCCGGAGCCGGCCCGGGCCGATGCCGCCAAGCAGCAACTGGTGCGCGCTACCCTGGCTGGCTGTGATGCGATCTGGCAGGCCGATCCGCGCGCCCGTGTGCTGCACTGCGATCCGCTGATCCATATCGCGCCCGATCCCGCCGATTCCGACAGCGACCGTCTGGCGCGTGAGATGTGTGACACCCAGTATCAGGCGTGGGACATGCTCAGTGGTCGCCGCAATCCGGAGTTGGGCGGCGCACCCCGCTATCTCGATCTGATTGGCGTGAATTACTACCACGACAACCAGTGGGAACAGGGTTCCAACCGGCGGCTTTACTGGCATCTGGGCGACCGCCGACGCCAGCCGCTGCATCAGCTGCTGCTGCAGGTCTGGCAGCGCTATCAGCGGCCGCTGCTGCTCGCAGAAACCAGCCACGTCGGCAGCGGCCGCGGCGCCTGGATCCGTGAGATCGCCACACAGGTTGCACAGGCGCAGCTGGCGGGCGCGGACCTGCTCGGCATCTGCCTCTATCCGATTCTTGATCGTCCCTTGTGGGAAGAGACCACCTTCTGGACCCGCAGCGGCCTGTGGGATCTTGACCTACTCGGCACCGATCCTTACGCCCGCCAGTTACAGCAGCCCTATGCTGACGCCTTGCGCCAGGCGCAGCGCTTTTTGCAGCACATCCAGTCCCCATTACATCCCAGCCAGGAGCACACCATGAAACCACCTGTTCTTATCGTTTTCAGCCATTTACGCTGGGGCTTTGTTTTTCAGCGTCCGCAGCAGCTATTGACACGCCTGGCGCAGCACTATCGCGTGCTGTTTGTCGAGGAGCCGGTCTGGCAGGCGGGGCCACCAGGTCTGCATCAGAGTTCGCCTGCCGCCAACATTACGGTGATCCAGCCGCACACCGACAGCGACGCGCCCGGCTTTCACGACAGCCAGATCGCCCCGCTGCTGTTGCTGCTGACGCCGCTGCTGGAGGAGGACGAACAACCGCTGATCTGGTTCTATACGCCAATGGCACTGCCGCTGCTGACGCCGTTTGATCCGGCACTGGTGATTTACGACTGTATGGATGAGCTTTCGGCCTTTCAGAATGCGCCGCGCCAGCTGCAGCAGCGTGAATCGGCGCTGATGACCCGCGCCGATCTGGTCTTTACCGGCGGCTCCAGCCTCTATGAAGCGAAGCGTGATAAACACGCTCAGGTTTACTGCTTCCCCAGCAGCGTTGATGCCATTCATTTTGAACAGGCGCGCGATCGCACGAATCGTCATCCGTTACAGGATGCCATTCCGTCGCAGCGTCTGGGTTATTACGGCGTGCTGGATGAGCGTATCGACCTGCCGCTGATAGCCGTGCTGGCAGACAGCCATCCCGAATGGCAGATCATTATGGTCGGACCGGTGGTGAAAATTGATCCTGCCAGCCTGCCGCAGCGCGACAATATTCACTGGCTCGGTCAGCAGCCCTATCAGGCTCTGCCGCAGTTTCTGGCGGGCTGGGATGTCTGTCTGATGCCATTTGCCATTAATGCTTCGACCCGCTACATCTCCCCGACCAAGGTGCTGGAGTATATGGCGGCGCAGCTGCCGATTGTCAGTACTGCCATTGTCGATGTGGCGCGCCACTACGCTGAGGAAGTGGCGGTAGCAGAGACGCACGCGGAATTTATTGCCGCCTGTGAACAGGCAATGGCGATCGGTGCCGCAGAACGGCTGGCGCTGGCGGGACGGATGCAGGCCAAAGTGGATGTTACTTCCTGGGATCGCACCGCAGAGCAGATACATGGCCTGATCCAGCAGGCGCTGACGCAGCGTCAGCCCGCACTGAAGTCTGCCAGTCAGGCCCGCGCGCAGGCTGATGTCATGCCACTCACACCAGCGATGCTGGAGAGCGATGCGGTGCCCTGCCTGATTATTGGCGCCGGACCGACGGGTCTGAGCGCCGGGTATCACTATGGCGAAGGCGCGGTGCTGCTGGAGAAAAATAGCACGCCCGGCGGCTGGTGCCGATCGATTGACGATCAGGGGTTCACCTTCGACTATGCCGGTCACATCATGTTCTCGCAGGATCCCTACGTGTTGCAGCTCTATGAGCTGCTGCTGGGCGACAATCTGCACTGGCAGGCGCGCGAAGCCTGGGTTTACAGCGACGGTGTTTATACCCGTTATCCCTTCCAGTCAGCGCTGCACGGCTTGCCGGTCGGGGTGGTAAAAGAGTGCGTGCTGGGCGCTATCGAAGCGCGTTACGGCGAAACCGCGGCGGCTGCCGTGCCACTGGATCGGGCGCGGGCGCGGCGGGATTGCTGTGCAGATGGCGCGATCCCCGATGAGGGTAGCAGTCTCGCTGCCGTGGAGGGCAAAGAGGATTTCCAGCATTTCATTATGCGCACCTGGGGTAAAGGCATCGCGCGTCACTTCGCCCTGCCCTATAACCAGAAACTGTGGAAAGTGCCGCTGACCGACATGGAAACGTCGTGGCTGGGCGGACGCGTGCCGCTGCCCGATCTGTCACAGATCATTGATGGTGCGCTGCAACCGCTGGCGAAACCGGTCGGCCCAAATGCCCGTTTCGGCTATCCGCTGCGCGGTGGCTTCCAGGCACTGATGTCGGGCTTTTTACCGCACCTGAAATGTACGCTGGAAACGGACACCACCCTGACCCGCATTTACCCGCAGGCGCATGTCGCCCTGCTGGCGGATGGTCGCCACTACCGGTATGAACAGTTGATCAGCACCATGCCGCTGCCGGAGCTGATTAAGCTGATGGGTGATGAAGTGCCGGAGAGCGTCCGGCTGGCGGCGCAGCAGCTGCAGTTTGTGTCGGTGCGCTGTGTGAATCTGGGCATTGGCCGGGCTGACCTGACTGAAAAACACTGGATTTACTATCCTGGCGATACGCTGTTTCATCGCATTTTTGTGCAGGGTAATGCCAGTCCGCACTGCAATCCGCCGGGCGGCTTCGGCTTAACCTGTGAAATCACTTACAACGCGGCTAATCCGCTGCCGCTTCAGGGCGATGCGCTGATTGAGCGCTGCCGTCAGGATTGCATCCGGGTCGGCATGATCACCGCGGACGATCCGCTGCTCTGCGCATCTGAGGTTGATATGCCTTACGCCTACGTGGTCTATGACCATGCGCGCAGCGATAACGTGGCGCTGATCCGCCAGTGGCTGCTGACCCAGGATATCCATCTGTCGGGTCGTTACAGCGAGTGGGAATATTACAACTCGGATCACGCCTTCCTGGCCGGTAAACGCGCGGCCGAAAATGTCCAGTTGCAACATGTCAGCGCAGGGACGCTTGGCTGATCTGACGCCGACCGTTATGAAAGACGCTGGCTGCACTTTGCGGCTTTCAGCGACTGCAACGCAGTGACCCGCTTTTCCACTTTCCGGGTGGCATTGTATTTTGCAATGCCATTGCCCAGTCCGAAATCCCCGACAAAGCCCAGCACGGTCAGAGCATTAAACTGGCCGGTCTGCTCAATATCACTCTGCACGCTGTACGCTTTACTCAGCTCCTGATCCAGGACGTTGCAGTTCAGCGTCGCTGTCTCTTGCGGCGTCACCGCAGCCGCTTGTGGATAGTGTTTGGTTGCGCAGCCGGTTAACACCAGCACCAGTAGTCCCATTAAGACTTTCTGTTTACACATTTTTCATTGCCTGTTTTTTGCCCGATTAACAGGGTTATCGGCAACATACACAGAGATCATGAGTCTCTGAGCTACCAATAATGGTCGAAACCGCTACGCTAATGTAGGATTCAGCGCGCTGCAGTCAGAGGCAGCCCGCTACCAACCGGAAGTCACGCAGCGAACGCACATTGCCCGTTCATCACTTCTGCCAGACCTTTCAGAGAGTTAGCCAGCATGATGCTGCCATCAGCAGTATTTAACGAGCAAAGCCTGAGCGTTAATTTGTGACAAGGCAGCCGCGCAAGCGAAGCCGGACACAGCAAATTTGCGCGTCGGGTTTATCAGAGTTTGTTCCAGATGAGGTTTCTCCATGCGTTTTAAAGGATTGAACATCGGGTTTTTCATTTTAATTCTGGCTATCGCCACCGTCGCGTTTTTCGAGGTGCTTTCGCCCTATTTCTCGCCAATTTTATGGGCGGCGATTCTGGCGGTGATTTTCCATCCGCTGAAAACCTGGTTGCGCAACCGACTGGGTGACCGCAACGGCGTGGCCGCCTTAATTACCCTGTTCTGCATCTGCCTGATTGTCTTCACGCCACTGGCGATTATTGCCTCCTCACTGGTGGTTGAAACCAACGCGGTCTATCACAAGCTGCAGACCAACTCGTCGCAGTTCCCGGCCGTGTTCGCCGATCTGCTGCAGCATCTGCCGCGCTGGGCAAGGCATTTCCTGGCTGAAAATAATCTGGATAACGCCGCACAGATTCAGCAGAAGCTCTCCTCGTTTGCGCTTAAGGGCGGTCAGTATGTGGCGGGCAGTGCCTTTATCATCGGTAAAGGGACGTTCAGCTTCACCGTCGGCTTTGGCATCATGCTCTATCTGCTGTTCTTCCTGCTGAAAGATGGCTCCTATCTGGTGCATCTGATTCTGGAAGCGCTGCCGCTTTCCACCTACGTGAAGCACCACCTGATGGTAAAGTTTGCTGCCGTGGCGCGCGCGACGGTGAAAGGCACTGTGGTGGTCGGTATCGTGCAGGGTATTCTCGGCGGGCTGGCGTTCTGGTTTACCGGCATCGATGGCAGCCTGCTGTGGGGCGCGCTGATGGCGTTCCTCTCCCTGATTCCGGCGGTCGGTTCCGCTATCATCTGGGTGCCTGCGGCAATCTTCTTCTTCGCCACCGGCGCACTGTGGAAAGGGCTGTTCCTGGTTGGTTTCTTCGTGGTGATTGTCGGTCTGGTGGATAACATCCTTCGTCCGTTGCTGGTCGGTAAAGACACTAAAATGCCTGACTATATGATTTTGATCGCCACGCTGGGCGGCATGGAAATATACGGCATTAATGGTTTCGTGATCGGTCCGGTCATTGCTGCTCTGTTTATCGCCTGCTGGAATCTGCTCTCCGGCCGCGACAACCGCGAAAATATTGAAGTCATTGACGAAGAAGTGATCGAAGAAGGCAAGAAACAGTCAGAGACAGCGGCAGAAGCCGCAGCGGAAGCCGCTTCTGCTGCAGCCGATGCGGCCGCTGAAGCGGAAATCAAAGTGTCAGCGTTAGCCGCGGCGGAAAGAGAAGCCGCAAAAAGAAAGGCAGCGGACAACAAAGCGTAACCTGGATCAGCCATAAAAAAACCCACCTTCCGGTGGGTTCTTTTTTAACCTGAAAACCAGCGTCTTAGTTGGTCGCTTTGTTTTTCAGATCTTCAGCACCCTGCTTGGTTTTATCCCAGCCTTTTTCAGTGCCTTCTTTGGTTTTGTGCCAGCCTTGCTGAGCACCTTCGGTGATCTTGCTACCGGTAGTGTGGCTTTTGCCTTCAGCGGCATGCTCAGACTTCAGCTTCAGCTCTTTGCCTTCGTTCTGGGTCTGATGCAGTTTTTCTTTCGCAGTATCAGCGCCTTTATGCGCTTCCGCAACGGTGTTATCTGTGGTGGTAGCAGCAAATACTGGCGAGGCCAGCAAAATAGCAGACAGTGCAATAATTGATTTCTTCATAATTCCCTCTGTATTCATCGTTGCCGTGTAGGTTTTAATCCTGGCATAGTCTTTCCAGGAAAGATTTAAGAATAAACCAGGAATGAAAAAGGGCCAGTTTTTACCAGAAAAAGCCGCTGACTGTAGCTTTTTCATCCATTACCAGAGCGCCAGCTGCGGATCGTCGTCCGGTTTCGGCTTATTCCGGCTCACGCGGGCGGGCGGTGCTGGCTGCTGCATCTGATGGGTGATCCACGCCAGTAATACCGTCACGACATAATCCTGCTGCTCAGCGCTCAGCGGCTGATGCTGCCCGATGTTGTGCCACTTGTTCAGACAGCCACGACAGCAGGTCGCGGTGGCGTGCTGGGCGATAAACACCGGATGGCCGCGCATCGGCGTCTGTTTGCCATCATTTTCTGGCTGAGCAGGCGCCAGCCGCTGTGCAACAAACTCTGCGGCGTGCTGTCGTAAAACCGGCTCGCCTTTGCTGCTCGCATAATCGTACTCAGCGCGTCCCAGTCGAAAGCGCTGACGAAACGGCGAACGTGCCAGTCGGGTAAACAGATCGTCAGACACGTTCATACTGATTGCCAGTTACTCATATTTACGCCCCGCCAGATAGCTGACGCCCTGTGGTCCGAACGCTTCGCGATGCAGTTCATTCGGCTGCAGGTGAAACGTCTCGCCGGGATGATAGGTCGTGTCGCCCTGCTCGGTACTGATGGTGATGTCACCACTGAGAATCAGGGCCAGCGCTTCAAAAGGATGGACGTGATTATCAAGCTGGGCTGATGCGGCACGCTCAATCAGCAGTGGCTCATCAAAACCCTGTTCGGCTAACAAATTTCTGAATTCGTGTTCGGTCATTGCAACTCCTCAATATGGAACTGACCCTAAGCAGTGTAGACGATCTTTATCGCCGCTTATGGCACGGAGCGGGTACGTAAAGTCGCGCAAACAGGGTTGTTCACGGGTCAGGCCGATGCTGTACTTGCCGTCTCATTCCCCATTTTGACATCAGGATAACGTAAAAGTATGTCTAACCCTCAGAGAACGGCTCTGCTGCTGATTAATCAGCGCTCACGAAAAGGACGCATTGAGGCCAGTCGGGCGCAGACGCTGCTGGTTCAGGCTGGTTTCACCCTGCTACAACCGGACGAGGATGAGACCCGCACCTACAGCCAGCTCATCGCGGCGTATGCCGGTCGCGTCGATGCCGTGATCGTCGGCGGTGGCGACGGTACGCTTAACGCGGCCGCGCCGGGACTGATGCAGACTGGCCTGCCACTGGGCATTTTACCGCTGGGCACCGCCAACGATTTTGCCCGTACGCTGGGCATTCCCGCCAGCCTTGAACAGGCGGTGAAAATTATCGCAGACGGGCAGTGGCGCGCTGTAGATCTGGGGGAAGTGAATCAGCACCTGTTTCTCAACGTCTGCAGCATCGGCTTTTCGGCAGAGCTGGCGCGTAACCTTACGGCGGAATCGAAAAAACGCTGGGGTGTCGGCGGGTATGCCCTGGCAGCGTTGCGGCTGCTGCGGCAGAGCCGTCCGTTCAGCGCCACGCTGGTGCATCAGGGTCAGCGGATACCGATCAAAACGGTTCAGGTATCGGTAGGCAACGGGCGCTTCTACGGGGGTGGCATGACGGTGGAACAGTGCGCAGCACCCGACGATGGGCTACTGGATGTCTACAGCCTGGAGTTGCAGCACAGCTGGCAATTGATTGCGCTGCTGCCCTTTCTGCGGCGCGGCACGCATGGCCGCTGGCGCGATGTGCGGGCGTTCAGCACCACGGAACTGACCATTGAAACGCGCCGTCCTCATTACATCAATGCAGACGGCGAGATTATCGGCCAGACACCGGCACATTTCCGTCTAATCGCCCGTGCGCTACAGGTTTATGCCCCAGGCGACGGCGCGATATACCAGCCCGCCAGCAGGCGTTGTAACCAGCGTGAGTAATAAGAAACTAGTGTCCGATGCCGTTTTTTTCAGCGTAGTCGATATGCTCAGAAAGACTGGTGGCCAGCTTCTTCGCCATTTCAAGGGTCAGCCCCAGAAACAACGTCTCCTGCGGGCCCTGTTCTCGCGGGGCGTCGGGGTCGATATAACCGAATTTCAGTACCAGTGCCCGATGTGATTTCAGGGGACCAATATGCCAGCCGGTAACCGGATAGAAGGTAAAACTCGTAAATTCATTCACTTTGATCCTGACTGTGAAAGCATAACGCTGATTGGGAGTCAGGCCAGCTCTGATGATAAAACATGAATAGAGTGCTGAGTCTGAACCAAATTCACAGGATTACAAGGGAAGCGGCAGAACAAGCGCAGCGTCAACCGGTTAGCATCGTTGCGGCGTCTGGAGCCTTGCCTGACAGGCAAATGTCGGTAAATGACGCCCGCGCTTCTGTTACCGGAGGCACTGGTCTGACGTAATCCATTCAACTCAGACGCTGTAATCAATCCCCGGCGCTTCTGTCTTCGGAATAACAGAACGTTGAACGTTTTAATGTCATCGCAGCCTGTTTCATCCGTTCAAATCACGCCAGGATTGTGACGCTTCCAGCACGTCGTCAGAATTAATGATGGTCGTCTTTGCGCACATCAGGTACACACACGGGCAGCTGCATTTAGCATGCGAGATGACGCCGTATCAGGATTGGATGAGGCGCCCCGGCATCCCCCCCTGCCAGACGACAATCACAGCCAGCCAGAGCGTCGCAGTTTAGCCCACAGACCGCCACAGGCCAGCAGCGTCAGCCCAACCGCCAGCGGATAGCCATACAGCGACTTCAGCTCTGGCATATGTTCGAAGTTCATGCCATACATGCTGAACACCACGGTCGGAATCACCAGGATCGCGCCCCAGCCCGCCAGCTTTTTGACCACCTCATTCTGCTGCACCGTCACCAGCGCCAGGTTGACCTGCATGGCGCTGGTCAGCATCTCCCGCATATCTTCCGCGTCGGTCACCACATGACGGGCGTGATCCTGCACGTCGCGGATATAGGCGCGCAGCGGACGCGGGATCAGATCTTCATGCAGGTGGATAAGCTGGTTACAGATCTCTTCCACCGGCAGCGCTGCATTGCGTAGTGACAGCAGATGACGTCGCATGGTGTAGACCGACTGAACCGACTTACGGTCAAATTCGCTGGTGAAGAGATCGTTCTCCATCTGCCCCACCCGCTCATTCAGCGAGGTAGAGAGCGCGGCATAGCGATCGACAATGAAGTCGAGCAGGCAGTAGAGCGGCCAGGCTGGGCCAAACTTCAGCAGCGCCGGATTTTCACACGCCCGCTGCCGCACCGGGGTATAGCTTTCAGATGCGCCGTGACGGATGCTGATCAGGAATTTTTTTCCGACAAAGAAATGGGTTTCGCCCAGTTCGCAGCTGTCATCCTTCGCACATACCGTCTTGACCACGATAAAGAGTGAGTCACCGTAATGTTCAATTTTAGGGCGCTGGTGGGCATTAAGCGCATCTTCAACCGCCAGTTCGTGCAGGCCGAACTCCTCTTTAATTTTCGCCATAAATTCAGCATCTGGCTGCCACAGCCCGAGCCAGATAAACGCTTCCGGCTCTTTAATCACTTCACTGATATCTTCGACGTCGACCTCTTCGCCCGCACTTCCCGGACGATATACCCTGCTGCTTACGATCATCTTTTGCATTCCCGTTGTGCCAGTACATGCAGCTTAGCCAAAGCCGGGCCTGTAACCGGATAAAAACCGTAAGGATTTGCTGCGACTCCACTATCAGCGGGTTACCACTTCAGGCCTAATCCGGTGGAAAAGATGCCTTCGTTCAGGGTATCAGGAATGCCGCTGACCAGATTGCGATGATAGCCAAGGTGCAGGGTTGACCAGGAGGTCAGGCTATAGCGCATCCCGACTTCCGCATCCAGCATAAACACCCCGTCATCATCCAGTGAATGACCGACATCGCCGTTGCTGTAAAGCGTGACCGATTTACCCAGCAGATAGCGCTGATAGTTCCAGCGCAGCGAGCCGCCAAAGTGCCGTTCTTCGCGATCGTCGCTGTAGCCATATTCAAAGGCTCCGCCCAGCACGGAGAGAGAGAACGCGCTAAGTTCGGTGTCCCACAGCTGATAACCGGGGCCGGTGCCGAGCAGCGCCTGGCGTGAGAGGTTCTCCACCCAGTCGCGCTTGTAGGTCGCGCGGGTCTGCCAGAAGAACTGCTCACTGACCAGATAGTCGAAGGCGTAGCGCAGGCTGTAGTTATCTGTGTTAACGCTCGCATTTTCCTGCTCACGGTTATAGGTCGCGCCGATGTCGTGCCGCCATTTTCCCTTGTTCAGTTTGGTGTTGAGCGCAAAGCTGTAGTCGTCAGTTTTCGTCGAGGCTTTTTTGACCTTCACACCGGCATCGATATTGCCGGTCCAGGCAAGCTGATCGCTGCGCACTTTGGCTTTCATAAACTCATCGATGCGCCTGACGGAGACCTGCTGCTCCTGCTCATTGCGTTCCACCCAGACATAGCCGGGATCGGACGAAGAGAGCCGCACCTGATAATGTTCGCCGGTCTTTTTATTTTCGACATTGACCGGATTGTCGCTGGCAAGCGTACTGACCGCATTCCACGCCAGGGTGACGGTGCCCGCGTAGTGTGTCTCTATCGCCAGCTTGCCGTCGCTGAGGTAGCGGATCGTGCCAGTCAGTCGATCGCCATTATTCAGCCAGACGGTATCGGCTGCGGCCTGCTCTGCCCATCCGGCACAGCAGAAGATGACCAGCAGCCGGGTCAATAAGGTGGCGCAACGCATAGCTTTCCCTGTAAAGGCGTCGTTCGGTTCGGACGACGCGTCACCGTAAATTCGGACCTGACAATTAAGCGGATTCCGCGATGATATGCAATGAGGTCAGGAAAGGTCGTGCAGTGCTTTACCGAGCGGCGGACCCAGCGTGAAATCGCTGAAACGGATCGCCAGCCCCTCGCGTTCAGGCGAACAGCCCATCACGCCGACAAAACGCCGCGTCTGACCCGGCCACGGGCAGAGCCGCAACAGTGGCCAGGTCAGGCCGTCGGTGGAGTACTGGATTCGTAATACCGCCTTTTCCAGCGTGGCACGCAGCCAGAACTGACGCGCATCACCGGGAAAAACACCTGTAGACCAGTCGGAAAACTCACGCGTGACTACGCTGCCAATGGCAGGCTGATCATCGTTAAACTCAATGCCCGCCTTAACCCAGTGCGTTTCGCTATCCTGAATAAACAGACCAGCCTGATCGTAGAGCTGACTGAAATCCGCCCTCACCTGCACCTGAACGGTAAAATCGTTTTCCACCCAGAAGCCAAAAGCGTGGCCGCTGTGCCGTTCGAAGCCGTACCAGGTACGCTGCCAGAAATCGCTGTTCAGCGCGGTTTCAAACCTCAGCGTATCGCCATCCAGACTGTGTACCGGCGGCTGATTAATCCAGACGCTACCTTCAGCGGTAATGGAACTGACTGCTGTCATAGGCACTCCTTTGGGTAAGTTAAACCGCCCGCGTTCTGGCCGATCTGCGGCGTGGCGATTGACCTGATTATCATAGCGTTGATTGGTGAACGGGCGGCAGACGATTGCGGCAAATCTGATGATGCCGATGTGGCAGGCAGTGAGGTCAGCAGACCCGTGGCGGCAGACACGCCGGTTCCGTTAGCGGTTTCGCTTATATACCTTTTATTCTTCTGCCGGAAATAAATAACAGCGACCAGGTCCAGCTCACTCAACTATTTCATTTTGTTAATAGCCTGGCGCAAATCGCATTTAACAACCAGACTTGTTTTGTCTGAGGGCAACTGAACTCATTAAATATAAGGATTAAGCCACCATGGTAGATAAATCAGAAATTTTAGATCACGCGCAGGTTGTTGATGTGAATGGCGAACATGTCGGGATTGTCGACCACTTCGAAGGCGACGACAAAATTAAGCTGGCGAAAAGCGATCCTGAAGCGGGCGGCAAACACCACATTATTCCATTCAGCTGGGTGAAAGAGGTTGATGATAATAAAGTCATCCTTTTTAAAGCCAAAGCGGATGTTGAAAGTGAGTGGCAGTCTGCATAAAACATTAGCCGTGGCATCTGCCACGGCTTATTTATTTTCTTCGCGTTACGCTATTTTTGCTTATCACCCTGCCCGAACCCGCTCATTTTATCGCTCTGCCCTTCTGCATTTGATGAAGAAACAACGCTTTCTGCATTTCCCCTGAATATACTCAAATTGTTCTGTTTTCTCAGAGGCTGATATTTTCTGGTTGCGGTAAGGAATAACAGCCAAATACACCGTCGATCAGCAGGTAACTTTCGGAACCGGGCAATTCAAAATGCCACCATTCGGTCGCAATGCCGGTGAAGCCACCACCCAGCATGATGGCATTAAGCATCAGACGGTTACGCTGTGCCTGAACGGGCACCGCAGGGTGATAAGGATGGGAGTGCTCACTCATCTCATCGAAGCCGGTACCCATATCAACGATTTCGCCCTGCTCGTCGATAAGCGTCACGTCTACTGCGGTGCCGCGGCTGTGGTTTGATCCGCGCGTCAGCGGTGCGACATAGTCCTGATTCGGGCAGGCCTGCCACAGGATTGCCTGCGCGGCAGGTGGCCGGTACGCATCGAGGATCAGCAGTGAATAGCCCGCCACGTTTGCAATCCCGATGCTTTTCGCCAGCGCTCTTGCCGCATCAACGTGCAGCAGACAGCGCGCATCGCGGTAGATTGGCTGTCCGGTAAGGTTGTCGGCGGTAGCGTATTTCAGATCGATGGCTAACTGAGGAAAGGCCTCAGCAATATCAACAAGATTTTTACTTTCCATGATGAAGTGCTCCCTGTTTATGTGCTCTGTGGCGGGCTGGCCGGAGAAGATAGTTATGAGGCGGTTATCATGGCACTGCGGCGGGAGGAAAAAAAGGTGTGATGGTTTTCTGAGTCTGTTCGTGGTGTGGCAGTTTGTTTACTCAGGATGCTGGCTGGCAGCGTTTATGGCTTCAGGGATCGGTATGAGCGAGATAATTAGTCCGGTGACGTCAGGATAGACTGCGCTTTATAAAAAAGTGTGGTCGGATGAAAATCGTTATTTCATTTACGCTAAATAGAAGCGACTGCCTGTTTTACATGGACTGTATTGTTGCAATTAATTACTTTAACCTGCGATCTTCGCCGCAAAAAACAACCCTTTAACTGTGAGGAAACTTGCTGATTTACATCGATTTTCAGCTGGACTTTATTCGTATTAGTTGATTATATGTACAGGTATTTAGCGCGATACAGAGGTGTTGGAGCACCCCTGGATCGCTAATCACAACCACTATTTAGCGAGAATAGAGATTATGACTGAGTCAGAGTGTAATGCAGTTGGTTTAAATCCAGAAGCCCCTTCCGTTACCCGGCGTAAATTAACAGTGAGTTATGCCAGCCGGTATCCCAGTTATATCCGTATTCCCTCGATCATTATGAAAGGCCAGTGGCTGGCAGCCGCCGGATTTACTACCGGCACCGAAGTCGAGGTGAACGTTACAGAAGGCCGTATTGTGCTGACCGTGAAACCACCAGAGCCGGTCGATGAGCAACTGGTTAACGCGTTGGCGCAGCTGAATAAGCTGCCTGCAAAGAAACAGAAGCAGGTGCTGGCATTGTCGGGTGTGACTGCGGGTTAGCGGTGTTGAGGTGAAAGGATGCCGCTTCTGGTTGGGGAGCGGCAGATTGAGGACGCTAGTGTCACAAATAATGATGAAGCCTGCATGCTAATAATCCGTTATTTAAATCCTTTTTCTTTAGTCAGGTGTTCTGGATTAAGCTCATCATCTCTGTATACCCTGGCCAGGATTTTTTAAATCAGTTAAGAAAAATAACCCTACCTCGTCGATTTCCCAACAGTATACCAGGCATTTTGCAGGGAGATTTTTATCGCCCTGTCGATGAACCACATTTGAACCTATTAAGCATTCCTATGGAAATGCAATATGTAAATGACATAATTCGCGCCCCAGATCCTTATGATTTTTGCACCCAGCCATCCTGCACTTTTCTGAACTAAATCCACCATGCGCAAGTATGCGTAGATTCTGTTTGGCCGCCTGTACCTCGTTCTCTGAAGGTAGCCGCATTAATTCGTTTACCTTAAAGGCAAACTCTGGAAAAGGTGTCTGTTTCGGAGAACACTCAATATACCATTCCTGACAGCATTCCAGACAGCGATACTATAGCGCCACACAAAATTTGGCCACCTGAACAGAGGTGATATCATTCAGATTAGAGGCGCAGTTTTCAATAATTTATTTAGAACCCGCCTCCTTAAGAGGCGGTATACTTAGCGAACAATTCTACTTACTGTTTATCAATTCCAATAATGGGACGTCGGCTACATCATTAGGAATGTAGGGATCATCTTCTTCTAAATTAACCCCAACACAATCAACATCATTTAATCCAATTTCCCAAGCCCACCTAACGTCTAACGTACTCATTTCTATCCCTAAACCATCTTTTTTGGGATGCTCAGGAACAATATTTTTTAACATCGCATCGCACCCTAGATAGAATTTCCCACAAGCATGATACGCAGCAAGAAACATTTCTAGATTGACATTGTTATCAGGAGTCATTGTATTAACTCTACTGATCATAATCATTCTTTTAGTCAATGGGGTTGACTTCATATTTTCAGATATCAGTACTCTGTAATAACTTGGGTTTTTAACTGAAATACCCTTGACAATACAAACCCGCAATCTTTCTTTAGTATCAAGCAAGCCTACTGATAATATAAGATCTTTAAAAATATCTTCACCTACACTGCCGTCTTCAAATAATAGATATAATCCTGGGTGACAAGATTTTAATTGAACGAATCCTACTCCTTTCCAGCGTGTTCTATCCCACAGACGAGGTTTGATTAGACTTTGTATGGAATAATCTTTATGTGTAATGTTTTCGGAATTAAGTTCATCTTTAGGCATCCTTCCTTTTCCAAATATTGGAACATTTATATCCACCTTTTCCAACGTCTTAGGAAATTCGCTATCCCAGGGTTTATCTCTGAGAAGCGGGTAAGCTTTCTTTTCAGCACTAGTGGAATAGATTTTCTTAATTTGTTGATCAATATCATTTCCAAGAACATTTTCAATAGCTTTTATACAGCCACTGAAACTTATTGCTCTGTCGAATGCAGCATCTTCGAAAATCATCTTTTTAATGTATTCAGTTTTTTTTATAAAAAATAATTCAGGAAGAAGATGAAATAATATTTTCTTGAATTCATTGGTGACCTTTTGTTGATCACTGATTCTAAAATCACTTGTATCAAAACCAGCGCAGCTTATTGTAAGGTTTAATTTCCCACCATTGCTACTTATTTCATAAGATAAAGATAAGGCATCATCGTCATCTGCTATTACTTCAATAATTAAAAACGCTTCTTTCAAATGGATGTTATCAATCGTACAAGTTGCAAAAGCACTCTCTAAAAGTGATAAGACATTAGTTGAAAACTCTATAAATGGTGACCGATTCGGGAAGTTAATTTCTATTGTGCATCCAAGAATAAAAGATAAATGTACTCCTCGTTTGTCATGGTTATCATTTATACCTTGAGTATTAAATCCAGCATCAAAGTCACGTGTTTTTTGCAAAAAATCATTATTATCATTATCTGCAACAACTTCGTACTCACGCTCAAAATCTTCAATATAACCTAAAGCATATTTAAGACATCCTGATGATACAAACAGTCCTAATCTATCGAGTTCATCAGGAATATTAATCTGTCGATTTATTTCCTTTAAACCAGCATTCAAAATAAGTTGACTTATGTAAAAATCGACCTGATGATTTTCTTTATCACCTAACGATCTATCGCTGATATTCTGGTTAATTATTAAAAACAATTCATACCATAAAAGGGCATGTGCTAATCTCCCCAGTTTTATTTCTGTTAAGCATAAACTATAATAATTCTCAGCCTGTTTTAATGATATCTCATCATACTTCCAGTAGTTATCTGTAATCAAAGAAGCGGATAAAAGCAAGCATGAACGTGAACTCCATAGCAACCCAATGGATTCGTAAGCATAGGCAATAGCTTTTAATGCTAATATAAATTTATCTCGTGACTCCTCTTTATAGAGTGGAATAAAAGATTTCCCTAAATATTTGATAGCCTGATAATGGCGACCATTTTGAATGCTCTTTATACCTCTTCGTAGATTTAACAATGCCCCTTTAACTTCGCCACCTCTAATAGCAGATTGCTCAGTCATGTAGTCTAATAAATTTTCATATGCATCTAAATCGAAAAAAATGTCATCCAGTTCGTTCAAAAGCTGGAAGTTTTTCTCAAAGGGATACCCTATTAAACTACCACTATTTTTAAAAATTTCATGTAACTCTTCAAATACAACCGAAGCATCTGCTACATCTGAAAAAGTTGTCAATTTATAAATAGCTTTATGAGTTCTCGCTGTGAGCGCATTACTAGGACGTGATTCATCGTCAGCTATCTCATCTAGTTTAACGAGCATGTTACGTTCGATATTCTCAATGTCGATCGTAGATGTTGCGTTGTTAATTCTAATATAACTTTTATGAACTGTTACTAAGTTTAAAACCTTCTCCCATTTTGAGGAATTAGTGGAGGACGCTATACTTTCATAGGCTAATTGAAGGTTTTCTTCGAAGAGATTAAAATCTTCCATCCAAAACTGCGATTTCCAAGCGTATTGATAATACGCATCTAACAATTGTTGATTAGTCCCGAATTTTTTTGAGATTTTTATCGCTCTTTCAAATAGACCTTGTGTTTCTATTAATGGTTTCTCGAGTTCAGCGCTTAATTCTGCAATTTCTAAAAATATATCCACTTGTTCATATGAAATTTCAGCAGGATTTATTTTCTCTCTAATATACTCGGCTAATTCTTCATATTTTTTATGCTTCTTATAATCATTTTCTCCAAAAATAACTTCTCTTTTATATTGTGTTGGAACTGACAATGAATCAATGACCAATTGCTCAAAATGGTTTTTGTAAATTTGATCTAATAGCCAATTAATATCTAATATACGGACATCTATTTCAGTTTTTGTTTTTAGTGTATCCTCAACCGCTGAACGAATATTGGACTTTGCAGATTGATTCGTTATGCAAAATACTTTAGTATACCCACGATTTGTTTCTTTTATCTTAAGTACATCTTCATGGCATTTTTTCTTCCAGTCTTTACGTGTACTCACCGCAAAGGCCCAGCGCTCTTTATCTGATGTATCATTAACTCCTTCGAACCAAAGAATCTTACTTTGCTCCGAAACAGGAAAGGTCTGCGTGTCAGTTTTACCATCACCTCCAGCTACAGGGCCAGTCTGCTCAAGGAGATTAGGGCAAATTATTTTCTCACATATTCTTTTAGCAAAATCTTCGAATTGTAATTCTTGATTTCTTGTATTTAGAGTAGAAATAAAATGCTCAAGTACAACTCTATCTAAAGACCCTGTCTCTTTGATCGTTGAATCAGAAAATTTTTCGGGACGACGACGCTTTAGGAATTCTTTAGATGAAAATTTGGCTTCCTGTACTTTCATGATTGTTATGCTCCATTTTTTACCTGCATCAAACCCTTATATTTATTCACTGGAATTATTATTCATACCGTTTTTTTGAATAAAAAACCCATAGTATGCTATTTTCAGACAAGCTAACTATATAATCACTATACCACTGTATCATTTCTCGCTTCACTGTAATTATTATCAAATACGGCACATGCTTGTTAGCCCCACGAACCGCGTTTTAATCCACATGTTAGAGCTTTGACCCAATTTACGTCTAGCTATAGCATTACTTACAACGATAGATGCTTATCCTGCAGCTACAGAAAATCTATGCCTTTTTACGAATTTTTACCGTGATTCACTTAGCCGCCAGCTCATCCACATAATCCCCATACCACAGCAACATCTCCCTAAGCTGCTTCAGGTACTACGCATGGTTGTATATGCCACGAATGGTGTTCTTATCCACATGTGACATCTGTGACTCGATCCACGCCGTGCTATAGCCTTGTTCATGCAATATAGTACTCATCGTGTGCCTAAAACCGTGCCCTACGGCAAGCATCAGGAAGATGCGGGTCGATTCTAACACTGCGTGGCGCGCAGCACTGAAACGGGCTGGCATTGAGGACTTCCGTTTTAACGACCTCCGGCATACATGGGCTAGCTGGTTAGTCCAGTCCGGCGTTCCATTATCTGCGCTGCAGGAAATGGGTGGGTGGGAAAATATTGAATTGGTGCGCCGGTAGGCTCGCCTGGCATCAGACCATCTGACCAAGCATGCGCGGCAAATTGATGCGATTTTTGGCAGTCGTGTCCCAAATCTGTCCCATGTGGAAAATCTGGTAGTCGGAGGGAGGTGATAACTCGTTGATTTTATTTGGCACGCCCTACAGGATTCGAACCTGTGACCTACGGCTTAGAAGGCCGGTGCTCTATCCAACTGAGCTAAGGGCGCATGGAGATGGCACGGATTATACGTCGGGAAGCGGGTACGTCAACGTTTTTGCCGTTTCTCCGCAGCGAAGTGCTGCGGTAATGACCAATTGACGTCAGTGGCGCCTGCGCCATTCGCTGAGCGACACAAGTTTACTGGTGCCGGTAAATTCTCCTTCCAGCTCAATCCCTTGTGAGGTGAAACGCGCATTGTATTGCTCACGAAGTGCGTGCAGCACCTGGCTGTCCGGCTCCAGCTGGCGCAGAAAGCCCAGCGCGAGCAGCAACTGCTGGCGGCTGATAAGCGGTGGAAAACCGGCACGACTGAGAATCGCATGCCAGCGCTGGCTGTTCTCTTCGCTGCCATCAACAATCAACACCTGCCAGATCAGCAGTACCGCTGCGCCGTTGTGCAGATGCGTTTCATTATCGCTGCTGAGATAGTCGGTAAACTCTTTCGCCGCCTCTTTCCCCATCATAGAGATCATTGATTCCACCTGTACCGGTGGCAGCTGCAGCCGTTTGCTGAGCCGCTGAGCGGCATGGCGTGAGCCAGCGGTGAGCAGCTGAAATCCAGCGACAAACACCACCGCCAGCGTAGCAAGCATTATCCAAATCATTACATCGTCCCCGGATTGTCCTGCAGATATCATACGCATGGAGGCAGGTACTCGTCGCGACGAAAAAGCCGGAAAGCGCATACGCGGCTGAAACTGTGACTGACAGCAGCCCACGCTTCTGACAAAATAGCCCCCTTCCCCGATTCAATACAACACAGTGGATTTCCTCTCTGATGGCAGCAAAAATTATTGACGGTAAAACGATTGCGCAGCAGGTGCGCGTTGAGGTTGCGGAAAAAGTAAAGCAGCGTCTGGCCGCCGGAAAACGTGCGCCAGGTCTGGCCGTGGTTCTGGTGGGTGAAAACCCGGCATCGCAGATCTATGTGGCCAGCAAACGCCGCGCCTGTGAAGAGGTCGGTTTCCACTCCCGCTCTTACGATCTGCCTGCCACCACCCGCGAAGCTGAGCTTCTGGAGCTGATCGATAAGCTCAATCAGGACGCTGAAATCGATGGCATCCTGGTGCAGCTGCCGCTGCCAGCGGGCATCGATAATGTGAAGGTGCTGGAGCGCATCACGCCAGATAAGGATGTTGATGGCTTCCACCCTTATAACGTTGGCCGCCTGTGCCAGCGTGCGCCAACCCTGCGTCCCTGCACCCCGCGCGGTATCGTGACGCTGCTGGAGCGCTACAACATCGACACCTATGGCCTGAATGCTGTGGTGGTCGGTGCGTCTAACATTGTTGGTCGTCCGATGAGCATGGAGCTGCTGCTTGCGGGCTGCACCACCACCGTGACCCATCGCTTTACCAAAGATCTGCGCCATCACGTTGAGCATGCCGATCTGCTTGTCGTTGCGGTGGGCAAGCCAGGCTTTATTCCGGGCGACTGGATTAAACCGGGTGCCATCGTCATCGACGTGGGCATTAACCGTCTGGACAGCGGCAAAGTGGTGGGCGACGTTGATTTTGACAGCGCATCAGAGCGCGCATCCTACATTACCCCGGTACCGGGCGGTGTCGGACCGATGACAGTCGCAACACTGATTCAAAACACGCTGCAGGCGTGCGAAGAGTTTCACGATAAAGAGGACGTTTAAATGGCAAGTTTTTCACTGGGTAAATTCCCGCACGTCGATCTGTGTGACCTGCTGAAGCTGGAAGGCTGGGTTCAGAGCGGCGCACAGGCGAAAGTCGTGATTGCCGAGGGTGAAGTGAAGGTCAATGGCGCGGTAGAGACCCGTAAGCGCTGCAAGATCGTTGCCGGTCAGACTGTGGAATTTGCTGGTTTTCGCATCACTGTCGTCGAGTAATTTTCAGGCGTCCCTGCGGGGACGCTGTCACAGCAGTGCTTCCCCCGCCACACGCGTCTCTCCTTCCCGCTGTTCCAGTGCAATATGATTCACCGCCGTATGCCGCGCAATCAGCGTTGCAAGCCGGGCTGAATGGCTGGTGATCCAGAGCTGACTGTACTGACTGGCTTCGGCGATTAAGCGCGCCAGCGCAGGCAACAGATCTTCATGCAGACTGTTTTCCGGCTCATTCAGCGCCATAAAGGCGGGCGGGCGCGGGCTGAGCAGCGCCACAACCAGACACAGAAAACGCAGCGTGCCATCTGAAAACTCTGCACTCTCCAGCGAACGCAGAATGCCATGGCGGGACATCAGCATCTGAAAGCGGCCGTTCTGCACTTCGACGTCAAACTGGCTGTCAGGAAACGCCTGCGCCATCACCTCAAACAACAGCTCTGAATGACCGCGCTCCACGATGGTTGCCCAGGCCGCGGCCAGATTACTGCCATCATGGCTCAGCACGGGCGCACGCACGCCAATCTGCGGCGCACGAATCGGTGAGCCAGGCCAGACGGCGAACTCATGGTAGAAGCGCCACTGCAGCAGCCGTTCGCGCAGCTGGGAAAGCTCCGGGTAGCGATGGGGTTCGCTAAGCTGACCAAACAGCGACTCTTCCGGATGCAGCACCGCCGGCCAGGCGACGCGATCGCCCTCAACGTTATGCAGAAAGGCGGTCTGATTTTCACGCTGCATGAGGCAGGCAGAATGACGACGACGCTGGCCGCTGAGCCAGAGCCGCTCCTGCTTCACCAGCGGATCAAGATTGAACAGGCTGGTCGACAGCGGCTCGGGAAAGCCAATCTCCAGCTGGTAATCCATATCATCCATCACCACGGCCAGCTCCAGCCGCTTCGGATCGTGTCGGCGATCGCCCCGGCGCAATCCGCCTGCCCACATCGCTTTCTGAATGCCGCCTTCGTCAGCCAGTGCCAGCGCGAGACGACCGCTGGCCGCCTCGTGCAGCAGTCGCACCGCTTTGTAGAGGTTGGATTTACCGTAGCCGTTGGGACCGCTCACCACATTCAGCTGTTGCAGTGACAGCGTCAGGTTACGTATTGAGCGGAAACCGCGGATCTGAATCTGTTCAATCGCCATAATAAAAAAGGGCGATTGCTCGCCCTCTCCGGTTTATTTTCGACGCCAGCTGGAGCCCTGTGGCCCATCCTCGACGATGACCCCCAGCGCGTTAAGCTTGTCGCGCGCGATATCCGCTTCTGCCCAGGCTTTCGCAGCACGCGCATCGGCACGGGCCTTCACCCAATGCTCAATCTCGGCAACCTCTTCATCATTAACCTGCGCGCCGCTTTGCAGGAACAGCTCAGGATCCTGCTGCAGAATACCCAGCACGTTAGCCATCTCGCGCAGCTTCGACGCCAGACCATGCGCTGACGCGCCGTCTTCGCTTTTCAGACGGTTCACTTCACGCGCCATATCAAACAGCACCGAGTAGGCTTCCGGGGTATTGAAATCATCATCCATAGCGCTGCGGAAACGCGCTTCAAACGCTTCGCCGCCGTGCGCTTTAACGCTGCTGTCGGTGTGACGCAGCGCGGTATAAAGGCGTTCCAGCGCCGCGCGCGCCTGATTCAGGTTATCTTCGCCGTAGTTAAGCTGGCTGCGATAGTGACCGGACATCAGGAAGTAACGCACCGTCTCCGCATCATAATGTTGCAGCACGTCTCGTACGGTGAAGAAGTTGCCGAGCGATTTCGACATCTTCTCGCGGTCAACCATCACCATGCCGGAGTGCATCCAGTAGTTAACGTAAGGACCGTCATGAGCGCAGCTCGACTGGGCGATTTCGTTTTCATGGTGCGGGAACATCAGGTCTGAACCGCCGCCGTGGATATCGAAATGGGTGCCCAGCTGTTTGCAGTTCATCGCCGAGCACTCGATGTGCCAGCCAGGACGGCCGTTGCCCCACGGTGATGACCAGGCGGGCTCATCCGCTTTAGACATCTTCCACAGCACGAAGTCCATCGGATTGCGCTTCACATCAGCGACTTCAACGCGTGCGCCCGCCTGCAGCTGCTCCAGATCCTGACGCGACAGCGCGCCATAATCGGTGTCGCTCAGTACATCAAACATCACGTCGCCGTTATCTGCCACATAGGCATGACCGCGAGCGATCAATGTTTCCACCAGCTCGATGATTTCAGCGATGTGACGGGTGGCGCGCGGTTCCTCATCAGGTGGCAGAATGCCCAGCGCGGCGAAGTCGTTGTGCATCTCGCCGATCATACGGTTGGTCAGCGTTTCGATGCTCTCGCCATTCTCATTGGCGCGTTTGATGATTTTGTCATCAATGTCGGTGATGTTACGTACATAGTTAAGCTGATAACCGAGGTAACGCAGGTAGCGCGCCACCACGTCAAACGCCACGAACGTCCGCCCATGACCAATGTGACAGAGGTCATACACCGTGATGCCGCAAACATACATCCCGATTTTACCGGCATGAATGGGTTTGAATTCCTCTTTCTGTCGACTCAGGGTGTTATAAATCTTAAGCATTGAACGGTTCCGTTTTCGCGTGTGGTTGGCTTTTTTAAGTATCCAGACATTGTGCCGTATTTTTATCGCTCGCGCGACGCAAAGCAAGCCAACTGCGCCGTGCTGCTGACGCGTCATTGGAAATTATGATATAAGAACGGTCGACTAAAAGGGGTACGCCAGTTAACAGCGCGATCCCGGCAACTGATCACAACCTTTACAGGACAACAAAAATGGTAACTTTCCAGACGAACCATGGCGATATCGTAATCAAAACTTTCGATGATAAAGCGCCGGCAACCGTACAGAACTTCCTGGATTACTGCCGTGAAGGTTTTTACGACAACACCATTTTCCACCGTGTCATCAACGGCTTTATGATTCAGGGCGGCGGCTTCGAGCCGGGCATGAAGCAGAAAGCGACCAAAGATGAAATCCAGAACGAAGCGAACAACGGTCTGAAAAACACTAAAGGTACGCTGGCAATGGCACGTACCTCTGCGCCGCACTCTGCGACCGCACAGTTCTTCATCAACGTGGCTGACAATGACTTCCTGAACTTCCGTGACGAAAGCGTTCAGGGCTGGGGCTACTGCGTATTCGCTGAAGTGGTTGAAGGTATGGACGTGGTCGAGAAGATCAAAGCCGTTTCTACCGGCCGCAGCGGCATGCATCAGGATGTGCCAAAAGATGACGTCGTTATCCAGAAAGTGACCGTCAGCGAGTAATGTCCCGCACGCTGTTTATCGCAGATCTCCATCTGTGTCAGGAAGAACCGGCGATTACCGCCGGTTTTCTGCATTTTTTACAGCGCGAAGCGCCCCACTGCGACGCGCTCTATATTCTCGGCGATCTGTTTGAAGCCTGGATTGGCGACGACGACCCCAATCCGCTGCATCAGCAGATTGCCCGCGCCCTGCGCGCCCTGCCGGTTCCCGTCTACTTTATTCATGGCAATCGCGACTTCCTGATTGGCCGACGCTTCGCGCAGGCCTGCGGCATGACGCTGCTGCCGGAAGAGCAGGTGCTGACGCTCTACGGCCATCGGTTGCTGATCATGCACGGCGATACGCTCTGCACTGACGACGCGGGTTACCTGCGTTTTCGGGCCAACGTACACAATCCCTGGATTCAGCGGCTCTTCCTGGCGCTGCCGTTGTGGATACGTAAACGCATCGCCGCCCGGATGCGCGCCGACAGTAAACAGGCCAACCAGCATAAATCCCAGACCATTATGGATGTGAATCAGGATGCTGTGGCCGACGCAATGCTGCGCCAGCAGGTGCCTTTGCTGATCCATGGCCATACGCATCGCCCGGCGATTCATACGCTGAACTTAAAAGGTGAAACAGCACAACGCGCAGTGCTGGGTGCCTGGCACAGCCGTGGCTCAATGATTCAGCTCGACGCCAGCGGCATTCAGCTTATCCATTTCGACTTTTAGTCTGCGGTTAACTCCCCAACCTTAGCCTGACGCAACCGTTTTCCTTGCGTGCGTCTCATGCTATTCTCGGTGCCCTTCAAAACCTGTCCGCCCGGCCAGGTCTGTTTGTTTATTCACAGGAGTTGACCGCATGTCATCCAACGCCCCGGCCCGCATCGCCATTGTTATGGGTTCCAGAAGTGACTGGGCCACCATGCAGTTCGCCGCTGAAATCCTTTCCAGCCTGGACGTCCCTTTTGATGTTGAAGTGGTCTCTGCGCACCGTACCCCGGATAAACTGTTCAGTTTTGCCGAAACGGCAGCCGGCAACGGTTATCAGGTGATTATTGCTGGCGCAGGTGGCGCGGCGCATCTGCCGGGAATGCTGGCAGCAAAAACCCTGGTGCCGGTGCTGGGTGTGCCGGTGCAGAGTGCGGCCCTGAGCGGCGTCGATAGCCTCTATTCGATTGTGCAGATGCCGCGCGGTATTCCGGTCGGTACGCTGGCAATTGGTAAAGCGGGTGCAGCTAATGCCGCCCTGCTGGCCGCGCAGATTCTGGCACTGCATGACAGCGCGCTGGCGTCACGCCTGAATACCTGGCGTCAGACTCAGACCGATGAGGTGCTGAACCATCCCGATCCGCGGGTGGATGCATGAAGCCGGTTTGCGTACTGGGCAACGGCCAGTTAGGTCGTATGCTGCGTCAGGCGGGTGAACCGCTGGGCATTGCGGTCTATCCGGTAGGCCTGGATGCCGATCCTGCCGCCCTGCCGATCGCCGATAGCGTGATTACCGCCGAAATCGAACGCTGGCCGGAGACCGCGCTGACGCGTGAACTGGCGAGCCATCCGGCTTTTGTTAACCGTGATATTTTCCCACGTCTGGCCGATCGCCTGACGCAGAAACAGCTACTGGATCAACTGGGGCTCGCTACCGCGCCGTGGCAGTTGCTGGCGGACAAAAGCGAATGGCCAGCGGTGTTTGATTCACTGGGCGAGCTGGCAATTGTGAAAAGCCGCACGGGTGGTTATGACGGACGGGGTCAGTGGCGTCTGCGTGCTGATGAAACTGACCAGTTGCCGGATGCGTGTTATGGCGAGTGTATCGTTGAGCAGGGCATCAACTTTGCCGGTGAAGTGTCACTGGTCGGCGCGCGCGGTCACGATGGCAAGGTCGTGTTCTATCCACTGACGCATAACCTGCATCAGGACGGCATTCTGCGCACCAGCGTGGCGTTTCCGCAGGCGGATCCGGCACAGCAGCAGCAGGCCGAAACGATGCTGAGCGCGATCATGCAGGCGCTGAATTACGTTGGCGTGATGGCGATGGAGTGTTTTGTGACGCCAGCCGGGTTGCTGATCAATGAGCTGGCACCGCGTGTGCATAACAGTGGTCACTGGACGCAGAACGGCGCGTCTATCAGCCAATTTGACCTGCATCTGCGCGCCATTCTTGGCCTGGCCTTACCGCAGCCGGTGGTGTTTGCGCCGTCGGTCATGGTGAATCTGATCGGCACTGCCGTGAATCTCAGCTGGCTGCAACAGCCGCTGGTGCATCTGCACTGGTATGACAAAGAGGTGCGTCCGGGTCGTAAGGTGGGCCACCTCAATCTGAACGACAGCGATGCAGAGCGGCTCAGCGCCGCGCTAAATGCTCTGGTACCTCAGCTACCGGAAGAGTACGCCAGCGGTATCGCCTGGGCCGTTGAAAAGCTGTAGTTTCCCGTAACGCGCCTGCAGGTTACGGGTGCAGTCTGAATAAAGGTCAAAGGCGGCCTGGTGCCGCCTTATTCCAGCCCTGCTTTACGCCGCATCAAACTTCCTGAACAGCGCCTTTCCTTTCAGTAACCGTATCCCCAGCCAGCCGCCGCACAGCGACAGCAGCAGCGCGCCACACAACGGCAATGCCAGCCACAGTGTCCAGTCAGGCTGCCATGGGAAATCGAAAATCTTCGTCTGTAATCCCCACAGCGCCGCTTCTGCCCCCATCGCAGCCGCCACGCCGGAAACCACGCCGAGCAGCGCAAACTCACACCACAGCGTCGTGCGTAGCAGGCGTTTACCGGCACCCAGCGTGCGATAGACCACCAGCTCCTGCCGACGCTGGTGCATCCCGACCTGAATCTGCGCCAGCAGCAGCAACACACCGCAGGCCGTGACCAGCACCACCATGATCTCCAGCGCCCGGCTGACCTGCGTCAGCACCTGACCGATCTGCCGCATAATGCTGCCGATATCCAGCAGACTCAGCGCCGGGAAAGCACGGTTCAGCTGCGCCAGCAGTACAGGATTCGCCTCCATGCGGAAGCTGGTGAGCCAGGTCTGGGGCTGACTGTCGAGCGCACCTGGCGGAAAGATAAAGAAGAAATTCGGCTTCAGGCTTTCCCAGTCCACTTTACGCAGACTGGTAATATGGGCGCTGAAGGTCTGCGTATCGCCGTCGAACGTCAGCGTATCACCGAGCTTCAGCCCCAGACGATCCGCCAGTTCTACCTCCATCGACACTTCACCGGCCTTCGGCGGCCAGTTGCCAGCGACCAGCGGATTGTAATCCGGGCGCTCGGCCAGCTCTGTCAGGTTGAGTTCGCGATTCAGGGCATTATCCCGTTTCGGATCGGCCGGTTTGCCGTTGAGTTCGCTAAGCCGCACCCGCGCAATCGGATAGAAGGTTTCGGGTTTGATCTGGTGCGCTTGCAGGAAATCGCGCACCTGCGGCACCTGATCCGCCGTCATATTGAGCAGGAAGAAATTCGGGCTGTCTGCCGGTAACTGCTGCTGCCAGCGATCCAGTAGATCGCCGCGCATCACCAGCAACAGCGCCAGCAGCATAAACGACAGCGAAAAGGCCGCGAGCTGGCTCAGCGTCATGCCGGGCTGGCGCAGCAGCCGGTTGATCGCCAGTCGCAGCGCCAGATTGCGCACCACCAGCCGACGCAGCAGCAACAGGGTTCCCAAGCCGAGTAACGCCAGTAATCCCGCCAGCACCACCACACCTGCCAGCAGCGCCCAGAGCATTTTACTGCCCCCGATCAGCAACGCTAACAGCGTGACGACCACCGCGATCATCACCGGGATATAGATTTTCAGCGGCCAGAGATTTGCCACTGCATCGCGCCGCAGCACGCGCAGCGGCTGCGTTGCCAGCAGCAGACGATAGGGACGCAAACCCACCAGCAGCGAAATGACAAACAGCGATCCCACCGCCCAGATCCACGGCCAGACGCTGGCCGCCGGTAAGCTGGCGGGCAACACGGGTTTCAGCATGGCCATCAGGATCGCTTCCACGCCCTGCCCCACAACGCCTCCGGCAATCGCCGCCAGCAGCAGCACCGCCAGCCACTGGCCGATGATCAACCGCTGCAACGCACCCTGCGTCGCGCCCAGGGTTTTCAGCACCGCCACCAGATCGTAACGGCTGCGGCAATAGTGACTCATGGCAACCGCCACGGCCGCAATCGCCAGCATCAGCGTCAGTAAGGCCGAGAGCAGCAGGAACTGCTGCGCGCGCTGCATCGAACGGCCCAGCGCATCTTCCGAGTTCTCCACGCTGATCCAGCGCTGGTCCGTCTTCAGCTGCGGTTCAATCCAGCGGTCATAGCGGGCCAGCTGTTCGGAATTACCGGAGAATTTATAGCGCCACGTAATACGGCTGCCTGGCTGAATCGCACCGGTTTTGCCAGCATCCGCCAGATTGACCAGCAGACGCGGTGCCATCTCAAACGGGTTAAAGCCACCATCCGGCTCCTGGATTATCTCCCCGCTGATGCGCAGCTGGGTATCGCCGACTTCCAGCGTATCGCCCACTTTCAGATTCAGCAACGCCATCAGGCGCGGTGCCGCCAGCGCAGTACCCGCCTGCGGCCTCAGTCCCGGCGGCTGCGTCTGCAGCGTGCCAAACATCGGGTAGCGGTCATCCACTGCTTTTACCGAGGCGAGCTGCGGTGATTGGTCGGCAAAGGTCATGGTCATGAAGGTGAGCTGACGACTGACCGTCAGGCCGGTTTCCCGCGCCTTTTCCAGCCAGGCTTCGGGCGCAGCATCGGTGCTACGCAGCGTGCGGTCACCAGCCATAAAATCACGGCTCTGCTGATTCAGCCCTTTTTCCATGCGATCGCTGATCGACCCCAGCGCCAGCACGCAGGCCACCGCCAGCGTCAGGGCCAGCCAGACAATCAGCAGCGAGGGCGAACGCCACTCGCGCCAGAACCAGCGCCAGATCATTGCTCCTCCCACAATTTTCCGTCGCGCAGCCGCAGGCGACGATCGCAGCGCGCCGCCAGTTGCTCGTCATGCGTCACCAGAATCAGCGTGGTGGCGAAGTCGCGATTAAGGGAAAAGAGCAAATCGGCGATGCGATCACCGGTTTTGCGGTCAAGGTTGCCGGTCGGCTCATCGGCAAACAGCAGACCCGGACGACCACTGAAGGCGCGAGCCAGCGCGACACGCTGCTGTTCGCCGCCTGACAGCTGAGCGGGCAGATGATGCAGACGTTCACCCAGCCCGAGAAGCGTCAAAAGTTCCCGTGCCTGTTCGCGACTCTGGCGGTCGCTGTCACCGCGCAGGAGTGATGGCAGCTGGACGTTCTCCTGTGCATTCAGTGTCGGCACCAGCATAAATGACTGAAACACAAAGCCGACCTGACGGGCACGCAGAGCCGCACGCTGTTCTTCGTTCATCTGGTGCAGCGGCTGCCCCAGCAGATGAACTTCGCCGCTGCTGCCATCGTCCAGCCCGGCCAGAATTCCCAGCAGGGTTGACTTGCCGGAGCCGGACTCGCCAATCAGCGCAATGGTCTCGGCTGGTTTGACAACCAACTCAACTCCGGTAAGGATGGTTAACTGATGCTCTCCCTGACCGACGGACTTAGTAAGATGATGAACTTCAACAATGTTTTCCGCTGGCATTATCCCTTCCTGTTATTGATTCTTCTGATGGTGTCGCGTCTTGCTGCTGCAGATACCCTGATGGTGCTGGGCGACAGCCTGAGCGCAGGCTATCGCATGTCTGCCACCGCTGCCTGGCCCAGCCTGCTTGATAAGCAGTGGCAGCAGAAACCAAAAGTAGTCAACGCCAGCATCAGCGGCGACACTGCCGCACAGGGACTGGCGCGCCTGCCTGCACTATTAAAACAGCATCAGCCGCAATGGGTGTTAATCGAACTGGGCGGTAACGATGGTCTGCGCGGTTTTCCGCCTGACGCTATCGCGCAGAATCTGAGTAAAGTCATCGACGATGTCAAAGCTGCCGATGCAAAGCCGCTGCTGATGCAGATCCGTCTGCCCGCCAACTATGGCCGCCGCTACACCGAGGCGTTCAGCGGCATCTACCCTGGACTCGCGCAGCAGCATGATATTCCTCTGGTGCCCTTTTTCATGGAGCAGGTCTATCTGAAACCCGAGTGGATGCAGCAGGATGGCATACATCCCAATCCTGATGCACAGCCATTTATCGCCGGATTAATGGCAAAAGAACTGGCTCCCTTAGTTAAGCAGCCGTAGCGCGCCTGGATGCGCAAAAAGGGTAAAGAAATGCAAAAAACCATTCTGATTACAGGTTGTTCCAGCGGGATTGGCCTGGTCGCCGCGCACGATCTGCTGGCGCGCGGTTATAAGGTGATCGCCGCCTGCCGAAAAGCCGACGATGTCGCCCGCATGAACACGCTGGGTTATACGGGCCTGCAGCTCGATCTCGACGATCCGCAGAGTGTCGATCGGGCAGCGGACACGGTGCTCGCGCTCTGCGATAACCGTCTGGCCGCGCTATTCAACAACGCCGGATTTGGTCTGTATGGCCCGTTGCGAACCCTCACCCGTCAGCAGCTGGAGCAGCAGTTTTCCAGCAACTTTTTTGGCGTCCATCAGCTGACGCTGCGACTGTTGCCGGCGCTGCAGGCCAGCGGCGATGGCCGCATTGTGAATACCAGCTCGGTACTGGGACTGATCTCCACGCCTGGCCGGGGTGCCTATGCCGCCAGCAAATATGCACTGGAAGCCTGGAGCGATGCGCTGCGGCTCGAAGTGCGCAATAGCGGCATCCGGGTCAGCCTGATTGAACCTGGCCCGATTGAGACTCGCTTTACCGACAATGTGACGCAGGGGGAACAGCATAACCCGGTGCGTAACCCGGGCATCGCGACACGCTTTACCCTGCCAGCGGAAGCCATTCTGCCTAAGCTTCGTCACGCACTCGAGAGTAAACATCCACGTTTGCGCTATCCGGTGACGCTGATCGCACACGTCATGAGCCTGCTGAAACGGTTACTGCCAGGCTGGATGCTGGATCGCATTTTGCGCAGCCATTAATCAGCCATGCGCAATAGCGCTTGAAGCCGGGCCAGTTGGCCCCATATTCTTAGAACACTTTTTGCAAAGAGACTTATCCATGTCACCACACGCTTCTATCATCGACATCAACGAATCTAACCTGCAGCAGACCCTTGAGCAGTCGATGCAGCTGCCGGTGCTGTTCTACTTCTGGTCTGAGCGCAGTCAGCACTGTCAGGAGCTGACACCTGTGCTGGAGCGTCTGGCGCAGGAGTACGCGGGTCAGTTTATTCTCGCAAAACTCGATTGCGACAAAGAGCAAAGAGTCGCGTCGCAGTTTGGTCTGCGTTCAATCCCGACCGTCTACCTGTTCCAGGATGGTCAGCCGGTTGACGGTTTCCAGGGACCGCAGCCGGAAGAGGCGATCCGCGCCCTGCTGGAAAAAGTCCTGCCGCGTGAAGAAGAGCTGAAAGCGCAGCAGGCGATGGTGCTGATGCAGGAAGATAAACCGCTGGAGGCGCTGCCGCTGTTAAAAGATGCGTGGCAGCTGAGCAACCAGTCCAGTGAGATCGGTTTCCTGCTGGCAGAAGTACTGATTACCCTGAACCGCAGCGATGAAGCAGAAGCAGTGCTAAAAGTCGTACCTTTGCAGGATCAGGATACCCGTTATCAGAGCCTGATGGCGCAGATCGATCTGCTGAAACAGGCTGCGGATACGCCGGAGATTCAGCAGTTGCAATCCGAGCTGGAAGCGGACCCGACTAACGCCGGGCTGGCTGCTAAACTCTCGTTACAACTGCATCAGGTGGGTCGCAATGAAGAAGCACTGGAACTGCTGTTCAGCTTTCTGAAATCCGATCTCAATGCCGCAGATGGCCAGGCGCGTAAAATGCTGCAGGAGATTCTGGCGGCGCTGGGAACCGGCGATGCACTGGCTGCGCGTTATCGTCGCCAGCTCTATTCCCTGTTGTACTAACAGCAGCACCACGGGCCGAAGCGACTCGGCCCGTTAATCAGACAATGCGGAGGTTGTATGATAACTGTCATTCCTGCCCTGATTATTCTGGCACTGGTAGCGGTCTGGGCAACCGTCAAGATCGTGCCACAAGGTTTTCAATGGACGGTTGAGCGCTTTGGCCGTTATACCCGCACGCTACAGCCAGGATTAAGTCTGGTCGTGCCGTTCATGGATCGCGTCGGTCGCAAGATCAACATGATGGAACAGGTACTGGATATTCCCTCGCAGGAGATCATCTCCAAAGATAACGCCAACGTCACCATCGATGCGGTCTGTTTTATTCAGGTCGTTGATCCGGCGCGTGCCGCCTATGAAGTCAGCAATCTTGAGCAGGCGATTCTGAACCTCACTATGACCAATATGCGCACCGTGCTGGGCAGCATGGAGCTGGACGAAATGCTGTCACAGCGTGACAGCATTAATACCCGTCTGCTGCATATCGTGGATGAAGCGACCAACCCGTGGGGCGTTAAGATCACCCGTATCGAGATTCGCGACGTGCGTCCACCGCAGGAGCTTATCGGCGCGATGAATGCACAGATGAAAGCAGAGCGAACCAAGCGCGCCGATATTCTGACGGCCGAAGGGGTACGACAGGCGGCTATCCTGCGCGCTGAAGGGGAGAAGCAGTCGCAGATCCTCAAAGCGGAAGGTGAACGTACCTCGGCGTTTCTGCAGGCAGAAGCCCGTGAACGTCAGGCTGAAGCGGAAGCTAGCGCCACTAAAATGGTCTCGGAAGCGATCGCGGCGGGTGATATTCAGGCTATCAACTACTTCGTGGCGCAGAAATACACCGATGCGCTGCAAAAAATCGGTGAAGGCACTAACAGCAAAGTCGTGATGATGCCGCTGGAAGCGAGCAGTCTGCTGGGGTCGATCGCGGGCATCGGTGAACTGCTGAAGGAATCGCGTACCGAGTCGACACGCTGATGCTGATGGAAATCATCGCGCATCCGCACTGGTTCTGGCTGACGCTGGGTGGATTACTGCTGGCGGCTGAGATGCTGGGCACCAGCGGTTATCTGCTGTGGAGCGGACTGGCGGCAGTTATTGTCGGCATCTTTGAGTGGCTGGTGCCAGTGAGCTGGACGACACAGGGGTCACTATTTGCCGTGCTGACACTGATTTGCGTCTTTCTGTGGTATCGCTGGATGCGCCACCGTGAAACGCATCAGACGCCCAATGCCCTGAACCAGCGCGGTAGCCAGATGATCGGGTTGCAGCTGACGCTGGATACCGCGCTGCATAACCGCACCGGTCACATACGCATCGGGGATAGCAGCTGGCGGGTTGAGGCAGAACAGGATCTGCCTGCCGGCACACCGGTCGTCGTGGTCGGCATTGAGGGGATTACGCTGCGAATTCAGCCACGCTGAATGCAGCACCCGGCCAGATTATTGATAATCGGGCACTCTGCGCTCTCATCGCCCGGGCAGGCGTCCGCCAGCGCCAGCAGACGAGCGCGCATGGCATGCAGCTCTTCAATGTGCGCTGCAATTTCATCGGCTTTCTGCAGAGTGCGGGCTTTTACATCGGCACTGTGTCGCGACGGATTGTTAAATAGCGCCACCAGCTCGCGGCACTCATCCAGCGTAAAGCCTACCTGTCGCGCCTGACGTAACAGGTTCAGTTCATCCAGATGGTGACCGTCGTAATGGCGGTAACCATTTTCACTGCGCAACGGCGGCGTCACCACCCCTTTCTCTTCGTAGAAACGAATCGCCTTGCTGGTCAGCCCGGTCTTTTTCGCCACATCGCTGATGTTCATTTTCGTCCCCTTGACCTTCCCCTTGATGGAAGGTTTATGCTTAAGCATGAATCGAAACTGACCAGTTGGTCAAATGGGATCACAAGAGGAGTTGATTATGTCACACACTATTTCTCTGGCACTGGACGGCTTGTCCTGCGGCCACTGTGTCAAACGCGTCAAAGAGGCACTTGAGCAGCGCGACGATGTTGACCAGGCCGAGGTTACCCAACAGGAAGCGCAGGTTTCCGGTCACGCGGATGCGGCTGCACTGATCGCCACTGTTGAGCAGGCGGGCTATCACGCGACGCTGAAAACGGCGGACGCGTCCCCAAAGTCTGAACCGTTGACAGCATCGGAGCCGCCGCCGGAGGCGCTGACAACGGAGACCGCTTCTCATCCGGCAGAAAAAACATTACCCACTCATATGCTGCTGATTGAAGGCATGACCTGCGCCAGCTGCGTGAGCCGGGTGGAAAAAGCGCTGCAGCAGGTCGCAGGCGTCAGCCAGGCGCGGGTCAATCTCGGCGAGCGCAGTGCGCTGGTGCTGGGTGATGCTGACCCTGAGCAGCTGGTGGCTGCCGTTGATGCCGCGGGTTATGGCGCGCAGGTGGTGGATGACGAGCAGGAGCGACGTGAAAAGCAGCAGCACAGCGCCCGCAGCGCGATGCGGCGTTTCAGCTGGCAGGCGGCTGTCGCCTTAGCCTTTGGCGTACCGCTGATGATCTGGGGCATGGTTGGCGACAACATGATGCTCACCGACCATAACCACGGCATCTGGCTGACGCTGGGCCTCGTGACCCTGCTGATCATGGTCGTGACCGGCAGCCACTTTTATCGCAGCGCCTGGCGCAGTTTATGTAATGGCAGCGCTACCATGGATACGCTGGTAGCACTCGGCACCGGCGCGGCCTGGATTTATTCCTTTAGCGTGGTGTTGTGGCCCGACTTTTTCCCGCCGCAGGCGCGCCATCTTTATTTCGAAGCCAGCGTGATGATTCTGGGCCTGATCAATCTGGGCCATGCACTGGAGCAGCGGGCGCGTCAGCGATCGTCTAAGGCACTGGAGCGACTGCTTGATCTGACACCGGCCCAGGCGCGGCTGGTCGATCAACAGGGCGACCGACTGATCCCGGTCAGTGACGTCCAGCCCGGCATGACGCTGCGCCTGGTCACCGGCGATCGGGTGCCGGTCGATGGCGAAATCATCACGGGTGAAGCCTGGTTTGATGAAGCGATGCTCACCGGCGAAGCGGTGCCGCAAAGCAAAAATCCGGGTGTGGCGATCTTTGCCGGAACCCTGGTGCAGGACGGCTCAGTAGAATTTATCGCCCGGGCAACCGGGAATCACACCACCCTGTCGCGCATTATCCGGCTGGTACGTCAGGCGCAGAGCAGCAAACCCGATGTGGGCCGTCTGGCGGATCGCATCTCCGCCGTTTTTGTCCCGGTGGTGGTATTGATTGCGCTGCTCAGCGGCGCGGTGTGGTATCTGTTCGGCCCGCAGCCGCAGATTGCCTACATGCTGGTGATTGCGACAACCGTCCTGATTATCGCCTGCCCCTGTGCACTGGGACTGGCGACGCCGATGTCGATTATTGCCGGTGTTGGCCGTGCCGCCGAGCTGGGGGTGCTGGTCCGCGACGCCGATGCGCTGCAGCGCGCCAGCCAGATCGACACCCTGGTGTTTGATAAAACCGGCACCCTGACGGCCGGAAAGCCGCAGGTCAGTGAGGTGCTGGTCTGGGGGAACGCCAGCCGTGAATCGGTATTAGCGACCGCGGCTGCGCTGGAGTTCGCCTCGGGTCATCCGCTGGCAAAAGCGATTGTCGCCGAAGCGAAACTGACTCAGCCAGCGTCGTTAGCGCAATTTCGTACAATACGCGGCAGAGGGGTCAGCGGTAGTCTGGATGGCAGAGCGCTGCTGCTGGGTAACGCTGCACTGTTGCAGGATAACGGCGTCGATTGCCGGGCGGCAGAAGCAGCGATTATGCGCCTGACACAACAGGGTGCCACCCCGGTGTTGCTGGCTGAACAGGGTCAGCTCTCCGGGCTGATCGCGCTGCGCGATCAGCTACGTCCTGAAAGCAGTGCAGCCCTTAAGCGACTGCATCAGCAGGGTTATCGCCTGATTATGCTGACCGGCGACCATGAAGATACCGCACGCGCCATCGCTGCCGAAACCGGCATTGATGAAGTGATTGCAGGCGTATTGCCTGAAGGCAAAGCGGCGGCCATTGAACAGCTACAGCAGCAGGGTCGTCGCGTCGCGATGGTCGGTGATGGCATCAATGACGCGCCTGCACTGGCGCAGGCCGATGTGGGCATTGCGATGGGTGGTGGCAGCGATGTGGCGGTAGAAACTGCGGGAATTACGCTGATGCGCGCCGATCTCAACAGCGTGGCAGATGCGTTAGCGCTCTCTTCCGCGACGCTGCGCAATATCCGGCAGAACCTGTTTGGCGCATTTATCTATAACAGTATCGGTATTCCGGTAGCCGCGGGCGTGCTCTATCCGCTGACCGGCACCCTGCTCAGCCCGATTGTTGCAGGTGCGGCGATGGCGCTCTCCTCCATTACCGTGGTCAGCAATGCTAACCGCCTGCTGCGTTACCGGCCACCGCGCCAGTAATCGCCGTTTCAGCGCTGTTTTTAACGCTCTGAAGTCGCTAGCATGGGGTTTTGAATCGCAAAGGACCGGGAATGACAGGCAACATCTGGCGCTCACTGCGCGGCTTTATCAGCCAACTTTTTCCCGCCAGTTACCGCTGGCCTGCGATAGATGTCCGGCTTGGCAATCGTCAACTGCATCTGGTGGGCAGTATTCATATGGGAACGCGCGATATGCAGCCGTTGCCCGCTCGCCTGCTGCATCAGTTGCAGCAGGCTGATGCGCTGATTGTGGAAGCGGATATTACGCAGGGTGGCTCACCCTTCGATCACCGAGGCGATCGTCCTGCGCTCTCAGAGCGACTGGAGAGCAGCGCGATGCAAACGCTTACCGCACTGTGTCAGGAGATGAGTCTCACGCTTAGCCTGCTGGATAACCTGCCCGCCTGGCAGGTGGCGCTGATGTTACAGGCGCAACAGGCACAGAGGCTGGGATTACGGCCTGACTACGGCATTGATTATCAGCTGTTGCAGGCAGCGAAAGGCCTGAACAAACCCGTGATTGAACTGGAAGGTGCCGATGCGCAGATCGCCCTGCTAACCGCGCTACCGGATGATGGCATGGCGCTGTTACAGGATACGCTGCTGCACTGGCACACTAATGCACGACTGCTGCAGATGATGGTGAGCTGGTGGCTTGATACACCGCCACGCCAGCCTGAAATCACTCTGCCCGCGACGTTCAGTCAGGCGCTGAATGATACGTTGATCGGTCAGCGTAATGCGCAGTGGTGTGACAGGCTGCAGGGGTTAGCGGCGGGAAACTATGTGGTGGCCGTGGGTGCTTTGCATCTTTACGGCGAAGATAATCTGCCTGAGATGCTGAAGAAGCCCTGAAAAAAAGAGAGCCGATAAGTTTATCGGCCCGTCAAAGAGGAATTTGTTTATGATTTTGGTTATCGCTCAGCAATCAGATTGCTGGCGCGCGGCCAATTTTACGCAAAGAACAAAATTTCGCCACCTTTTTCCATGATTCTGCGTAATAAGATTTTTCTTAGTAAGGAATACGTATGACACCCGCCGTAAAATTACTTGAAAAACAAAAGGTCAGCTTTACGCTGCATCCTTATGAACATGACAGTAACGAAACGCATTTTGGTGACGAAGCGGTCCGCAGGCTTAATCTTGATGCGCGCCAGGTCTATAAAACGCTGCTGGTGGCGCTGAATGGTGAAGCGAAACAGCTGGCGGTAGCGATTACGCCGGTATCGACGCAGCTCGACCTGAAAAAGGTGGCAAAAGCGCTGGGCGCGAAGAAAGCCGATATGGCCGATCCGCAGCTGGCACAGCGTGTGACCGGCTATCTGGTGGGCGGTATCAGTCCGCTTGGACAGAAAAAACGGCTGCCCACGGTAATCGATGACTCAGCCAGCGCGTTTGACGCCATGTTTATCTCTGGCGGCAAACGAGGCCTGGATATTGAACTGGCACCTCAGGATCTTTCACGCCTGCTGGACGCACCGTTTGCGGATATCGCCCGCCACGACTAAACACGCGGCTGGGCGCACAGCTGATCGATCATCCAGCGCCCCGCCGGACCGGGCGGCGTTCGTCGTGACCAGACAACTTCAACGGCGATGTGCTGTGGCCAGCCCGACATCGACAACTCTTTCAGCACGCCATGCCCAAACTGTTTCACCAGCCAGCGTGGCAGAATCGTCCAGCCAAATCCCTGCTCCGCCATCTCCAGCAGCAGTAAATAGGTGGGCGCTGACCAGATGCGACCCATGGGCGCGGGTTCATGCGCCTCAACCCAGGTGTTAAGCCGCAGATGTCGCACGCCTTCCAGTTCGCTTTCGCTCAGGGTATCAGGCTGTGCCAGCGGGTGATCGCGATGTAAAAAGACCGCCATCTGCGCTTCAACCTGCAGCCGCGCCACTGCGATATCTACCGGCAGATTGGGCTGCGCCCGCACGACGCCCAGATGTACCCGCCCGGCCTGCAGCAGATCAAGGACATCACCATCTTCAGCAATCATGACTTCCAGTTCAATCTCCGGATAACGCGCATCAAATTGCCTGAGCAGATGTTCATGATGATCGGTTTGCCAGAAATCGGACATGGCAAAACTGAGCCGGGGTTCAACGCCCTGCGACAGACGTATCGCCAGCGCATCCAGCCGCTCGCTGGCCGACAGAATCTGCTGAACCTGAGGAACAACGCGACGTCCCTGCTCGGAGAGGATCGGCTGACGGCCCGTTCGATCAAACAGCGCAAAGCCGAGATCGTCTTCTAAATTAGCCACCGCTGCGCTGATGGTGGACTGACTTTTACCCAGCGCACGCGCAGCCGCCGAAAAGGAGCCACTCGCCACGGTCTGCATAAAAGCCTCAAGGGATTCCGGGGAGTATCGCATTTTTTCCATCGCTTTTTTCGATAGGTGTTCATTTTATCTTAGCATTCTGACATGTGAAAATGCGCCGTATTATTGAAGGAGAACAAAAAATGCGTACCCGCTCACTTAAAGAACGTATTCTTCATGCTGTCTGCTTTGAAACACTGGCGATTCTGACCGTTTCGCCGCTGGCGGCATGGGCAATGAATAAACCGCTGTTTCAGATGGGATCGCTGGCGATTATGCTCTCTACGGCCGCGATGCTATGGAATATGATTTACAACAGCGGGTTTGATCGGATTTATGCGCCAGGCCAGAAACGCGGTCCGGGCGTGCGTGTGTTACATGCGCTGGGCTTTGAAGGCGGATTTATCCTGATTGGTCTGCCGATCGCCGCCCTGATGCTGGATATCACCCTGTGGGAAGCTTTCCTGGTTGAAGTGGCCTTTTTCCTCTTCTTCCTGCCCTTCACCATGGCTTACAACTGGGGATGGGACAAACTGCGCGAGCGCTGGATCAGACGTCACCCCTGCCGGGCATAAGAAAAACGGGAGGCGCAAGCGCCTCCCGGTCAGTTCAATGCGTGGCGGCTGTTTCGTTCCCCCACGGCCAGATCCACGCCAGAATCATTTTGGGATAGTTACGCTTCCGCGCTTTCTCTGCTGCCTCATCCCGCGCCCGAATCTGCTCATCGGTAAGATGCACGATCTGCCCTTTCGGCTCATAGTCACTGGCTTTAACCGGTGAATGCGCCTTGATGAAGTCGCGCAGCACCTGCGCATCCACTGCTCCGCTGTTGACGTACCCGGCATGATTATCCAGACGCGGATAGCCGTCGCCGCCCGCCGCATTAAAGCTGTTTGTCACCATGCGATAATGCTGCGTATCTTCAATCGGTTTGCCGTTAATACGGACGTTACTGACATGCTTACCATCGGCGGTCAGGCTGATACCGGCAAACTGGGCATAGCCACCTGAGTCAGGCTGAATATTGGCGACCACATCCAGATATTTTTTGACCTCTGCGCCAGTCAGGCTGACCGAGACCACCTGGTTGCTGAACGGCTGGACCTGTAGCAGGTCACGCCAGCTCAGCTTGCCCGATTTCAGCGAGGTGCGAATACCGCCGCCGCTCATCACCGCAAAATCGGCTTTAGTATGCGCCATCTGAGCGCGCAGAATCAGCTGGCCGAGATTTGTCTGCTCAAACCGAACCTGCTCTTTTTCACCGCTGAAGTCGCCGTCAACGCTGCCGACATTCAGGGTCAGCTTCGCCTCTGCCCGCTTCTGAAACGGCATCAGCAGCTTCATCATTGCGGTATTTTTCGGGATCTCTTCCTGCCAGGTGAGCCAGGTTTCACTGCCATCGGCATTCTTCACCTGATGTTTGAGGTTGACCGGCACCAGCTGATAAGCCTCCAGTGACACTTCTCCATTACGGAAGGTGAAGTCGCCACGTCCGACATATTTGCCCCACTTATCGGCCTGCATAATCCAGATGCCGTTCTGCTGATCGGGTTTGCAGGGCTGGCCGGGCTGATAATTTTTGACGCTGACGTTCTCTTTTTCCATGCAGACCGCATCATGGGAATGCCCACCCACGATCAGATCGATTGTGCCGGCAGGCAGGCTGCGGGCCAGAGTGACGTCATCGATGCCGTTGCTGCCGTGCTTACCGTCGTCATAGTGGCCAAGGTGGGTCAGCGCAACAATCACGTCCGGCTTCTCCGCGGCACGCAGTTCAGCAACCGCCTTCACCGTTTCTGCAATAGGATCGCGGAACTCGGTATCTGTCAGCCCAGCCGGATTGGCCAGTTTTGCGGTATCCGGGGTAATTAACCCGACGACTGCGATTTTCAGCCCGAGACGGTTAAATACCGCCCAGGGTTTAAACAGGCGCTGATCGGTGCCTTTCTGATAAACGTTGGCGGCCAGCAGCGGGAATCGCGCCCACTTCTCCTGCTTGCGCAGAACCGCAATCGGCTTGTCGAACTCATGATTGCCCAGCGCCATCGCGTCATAGCCAATCAGGTTCATCGCACGAAAATCGGGTTCAGCATCCAGCTCGTCGGACTCCGGCACGCCGGTATTGATATCACCGGCAGAGAGAATCAGTGCGCCGCCGCCTCTGGCCTGGACATCGTAGCGCAGGGTATCCATCAACGTTTTCTGCGCCGCCAGACCATATTCGCCCTGCGCATTAAACCAGAAGTGGCCATGCTCATCGTTGGTGTGCAGCAGGCTGAAACGATAGGTGTGATCGGCCTCAGCGGCCTGTGAAAACAGCGGCATCAGGGCCACCAGTAGCGCCACACCTGCTCCTGTCCATTTTGATAACAACACGGTGATTCTCCTTAATTTACTTTCTGGCCCGATTATCTGCCGCTTTGCCCCACTGTGTCGCATATTCCCCCGGCGAACTCAAGGCCAATGCACATCTGCGTGCATGCATGAGCTTACGCTTTTTATTTCTGCTCCGTGTTTGCAGAGTAAGAAAGTGGCTCCGGAGTGACACCTATACAATAGCGGGCTCTCGTTCCAGCCCGGGTCCGGTTTCTCCCGACTGAGCAGAAAGAGGCCATAAAGCGTGTTGTTAACCGATTGTTTACTGCTGCAAAAGTGCCGCTGGCAGGCTTTACCCCCTCTGCATGCACATTTCTCCCTTATTCGTGCCAGACCGACGTTATTTACTGATGCGAATTTTTATTTATCCGGCCCTGTTTAAAGCGTCAAATCAGCCAATATTATGGATAATGGACAAAAACACCCTTTCGATTGTGGTTTTGACTTTTTTTCATGGTTTTTTAAGGTATTCCCGCAAATTGCTCAGCGAAAGAAGTGATTTTGTTTTAAACTCATTTGTTACAAGCGGATACATTTGTATACAAGGAGACAGGCATGCATCACACCACACCGTTGATCACTACCATTGTCGGAGCACTGGTTCTGGCATTTCTCCTTGGGATGCTGGCAAACCGCCTGCGTATTTCGCCCCTCGTCGGTTACCTGATGGCAGGCGTGCTGGCGGGTCCTTTTACGCCCGGCTTTGTCGCAGATACCAATCTGGCCCCTGAACTGGCAGAACTCGGCGTTATCCTGCTGATGTTTGGTGTCGGCCTCCACTTCTCAATGAAAGATCTCATGTCGGTAAAGTCGATCGCCATTCCCGGTGCCATCGCGCAAATCGCAGTCGCGACGTTACTGGGAATGGGATTGTCATGGACGCTGGGATGGTCGTGGTTGACCGGCCTGGTGTTTGGTCTCTGCCTCTCTACCGCCAGTACCGTGGTGTTACTGCGTGCGTTAGAGGAACGACAGCTGATTGATAGCCAGCGCGGACAGATAGCCATTGGCTGGCTGATTGTTGAAGATCTGGTGATGGTGCTGACGCTGGTACTGCTGCCCGCCATTGCGGGCATGATGGAACAGGGCAACGCCAGCGCCGGACTGCTGGCCTGGGATCTGCTGTGGACCATCGGTAAGGTGGCTGCCTTTATGGTGCTGATGATGGTGGTGGGACGCCGTGCCGTGCCCTGGATCCTCGCCCGCAGCGCCGCCACCGGCTCACGCGAATTGTTTACGCTGGCGGTGTTAGCGCTGGCATTGGGCATCGCTTTTGGGGCCGTTGAATTCTTTGATGTTTCGTTTGCATTAGGTGCTTTCTTCGCCGGTATGGTGCTGAATGAGTCGGAACTGAGCCATCGTGCCGCACGGGATACTCTGCCGTTGCGTGATGCGTTTGCCGTGCTGTTCTTTGTTTCGGTCGGCATGCTGTTCGACCCGTCGATTCTGGTGACGCAGCCGCTGGCAGTGCTGGGCGCGCTGGTGATTATCGTGGTGGGTAAGTCGGTCGCCGCGTGGCTGCTGGTAACGCTGCTCGGCCATTCGCGTCGTACGGCACTGACCATTTCGGTCAGCCTGGCACAGATTGGTGAGTTCGCCTTTATTCTGGCCGGTCTGGGTATCTCGCTGGGCCTGCTGAGTGATGAGGGCCGCAACCTGGTGCTGGCCGCCGCCATCCTGTCGATTATGCTTAACCCGATTCTGTTTACCCTGCTGGAGCGTTTTCTGGCAAAAACAGAGACGATGGAAGAGCAGACGCTGGAAGAAGCCATTGAAGAAGAGAAGCAGATCCCGGTGGATTTCTGTAATCACGCCGTGATTGTGGGCTATGGCCGGGTTGGCAGCCTGATTGGTCAGAAGCTTCTTGAGGCTAATGTTCCGCTGGTGGTGGTTGAAAACTCCCGTACCCGGGTCGAAGCGCTGCGCGAACAGGGCATCAAGGCGGTGCTCGGTAATGCTGCCCGCGCGGATACCATGGAACTGGCACGACTCGACTGCGCCCGCTGGCTGTTACTGACCATCCCGAATGGCTATGAAGCGGGTGAAGTGGTGACGGCGGCGCGTGAAAAGCATCAGAATATCGAGATTATCGCCCGTGCCCACTATGACGACGAGGTGGAGTACATCATGGAGCGTGGTGCCACCCGCGTCGTGATGGGTGAGCGTGAGATTGCCAGCAGTATGCTGCAAATCCTGCAGGATGAGATGAAGCAGGGCGAAGATTTAAAGCCCTGCGATGTCGTGCGCTGATTCAGTCTGGCCCGTATAGCTGTGATATCGAAACGGCACAGGGAACAGGGTCAGATCGGAAAGACGCAAAAGCCGACATCCATGACACGCCTGGCCCGCGCGATTACGCACCTCATCCCTGAGGTGCGCCCGTTACCGGGCCAGCGCTCTGCGTTGTTCAAAAACGCCTGGCGTTTTTGTCCATGGCGCGGGACGCTCTCCTCTTCTGACCCTGTTCCCTGCGCGTTGAGTTAATCCATTGCTGCCAGATTCACCCTCATTTAAGTTTGCAAACTGTCTGCCGTCCTGTGGCAACCCGCTTTACCGATCCCAGTAAGCCTCTTCCAGACTGTCTTCACGCTCCGGCAGGCCGCGGGTTAAACGCGGCGAATGCTGATTCAGCACCTGATAGCTGACGCGATTGGCATACTTACACACCTGCGCCAGTGACGAATAGGTCAGATACGGACGCGCATGTTTACTGGAGTTCGGCACATTCAGGCTGTGATAGTTGTTGGCAGTGATGTCATGCAGCAACGCCGCCAGCGCACCATCTCCGGCGCCGTTGGTGTTCATGATCTTTTCAGGTCCGCCCATATAAGGCGCGATGTGCGAGAAGATACGCAGCGGCTGCTGGCAATCCTGCTGGCGCATCACGCGGCTGAACTCATACTGGTTGAATTCCGCAATCGCGCCAGGCAGCAGCGGATGGTTGGTTTTGCGTTTGAACTCGTCTTCGGTGTAGCCCGCCATATAGAGCCCAATCGGGCCAGCGGTGCAGAGCACCAGATCCACCCAGTCCAGCGCCATATTGGAAGCAAGCAGCGGATCGGCTTCGCCGGTCAGCGCCAGCGCTTCCTCCTCGTTCATCGCCACGATGCTGACGTGCTCGCGCAGGAAGTCCCGCCAGAACTGAGGATTATCGCCAATCACATGTTTGGTACCCAGCGTCAGCACCACCGGCACATTGTGGCGTTTGGCATATTCAATCGCCTGTAACGTTGCCTGCGGCATCGGTTCACCTTCGGCACAGCGCACCAGATAGGAGGTCAGCACCAGCGCAGAAGCTCCGGCGATCACCTCTTCTGGCACCTTCTCCGGATGCAGCTGGTTCATCTGGCCGGGGCTGATCGCGAAGGTTCGCTCGCCATGTTCGCCAATCAGCGTAAAGCAGCGGCCAATAGCGCCATCAACACCCTGCAGATAGTTAAGATCGACCCGGCTTGAGGTGTTACAGAGATAGCGATAGGCGTAGCCGCCAATCTGGATATTGTTGCACATCACGCCGAGCAGCACGGAGCGGTCATCGGCCAGCACCGAGAAGTTGTGCAGCGTGTTACCGATGGTGCCTCCGGCAAACTGATGAGTGATTAGCGCATCGCGCATCAGCTCGTTGTACAACGCTTCCGCGACAGCATTATCGATTACCAGCGAGTGCCCGGCACTCAGACCGTAACGGGCGAGAAAGTCGTCATCGACTTTGGCTTCGATATCCACCAGCGTCTGGTCGATACCCACTACCCAGCTGCCTGCATCAACATCGTGTTGAGCGGGCTGTAACAGGGGATCGCGTGCGCTGACGGGAAAGTAGTGTTTGGATTTACGTTTGCCGGGAAATTTCATCGGGAATGCCGTCTGGAAAAACAGGCGGAGAATGATATCACACTCTCCGCCTTCGCTTTAACGGCGTGCGTCGACCAGTTGCACCATCATGTCGATATGCGCCTCATCGGCGTTCAGCGCAGGGATATACTCAAACTTTTCACCGCCGGCATGCATAAAGATTTCGCAGTTTTCACCACTGATCTCCTCCAGCGTTTCCAGGCAGTCAGACGAGAAGCCCGGACTCATGACCTGAACATGTTTGATCCCTTTGGCAGGCAGGCCTTCCATGGTTTTGTCGGTGTAGGGCATCAGCCAGGGCTCACGACCAAAACGCGACTGGAAGGTCATCATGTACTGATCCTCACGCAGACCCAGCGCTTTGACCAGTGCGGCGGTGGTATCCGCACAGCGCTGCGGATAGTCATCGCCTTCGTTAGCAAAACGTTGCGGAATGCCGTGGAACGACAACACCAGCAGTTCGGGCTGACCGTGCCGCTCAAACGAGCGCTCTACCGTCGCTTTCAGCGCGGCGATATAGGCCGGATGTTCGGCGTAGTCACGGATAAACTGCACATCGGGCAGCGAACGATACCCTTTGAAGACGGCGGTCAGGCCATCCCATACCGCGGCTACGGTGGAGCAGGAGAATTGCGGATAGAGTGGCAGCACAATCAGGCGGGTGACGCCCTGCGCCATCAGCTTATCGACTGCGCTTTTCAGGCTCGGATTGCCATAGCTCATACCCAGTTCGACGGGCATATCAACCCGTGCCGCCAGGGCATCGCGCTGACGCATGCTGTAGACCAGCAACGGAGAACCGCCTTCCATCCAGACCGATGCGTAGAGCTTCGACACGCGCGGTGAGCGAAACGGCAGAATGACAGCATTGAGAACCGGCCACCAGAGCCAGCGCGGTGCATCGACCACGCGCGGATCGCTTAAAAACTGCTTCAGATAGCGTTTAACTGCAGGTGTGGTTGGAGCGTCTGGCGTACCTAAATTAACCAATAACACGCCGGGCTTATCTTGCCTCATTTGAGTTCCTTGATGACAACGGGGATGCGTGAAAACAGGGAAATTGTAGCGGAATTAGTGGGAGGTAAAAGCAATTACTGCAAAAGGGGCCAGTGATACCGGCCCCATTGAGCTTAGCCGAGGATCTTAGCCAGCTCGGCACTCACTTCGGTCACTTTACGGGTGCCGTCGATTTTGTGATAGGCGGTGTTGCCCGCTTCCGCTTCTTTGCTGTAGTAAGCAATCAGCGGGGCGGTCATCTGATGGTATTCCACCAGGCGCTTACGCACGGTCTCTTCCTGATCGTCTTTACGCGTGGTCAGCTCCTCGCCTGTCACATCATCTTTACCTTCTACTTTCGGTGGATTAAAGGTGACGTGATAAACACGGCCAGATGGCGCGTGAACGCGACGGCCCACGATACGTTCAACAATCAGCTCGTCCGGTACGGCGAACTCCAGCACGTGATCAACAGTGATCCCGGCTTCTTTCATTGCATCTGCCTGAGGGATGGTGCGCGGGAAACCGTCCAGCAGGAAACCGTTTTTGCAGTCTTCCTGAGTGATACGCTCTTTAACCAGCGCAATCACCAGCTCATCGGTTACCAGTTTGCCAGCATCCATGATGGCTTTCGCCTGGTTACCCAGCTCGCTGCCTGCTTTTACTGCTGCACGCAACATGTCGCCAGTGGAGATTTGCGGAATGCCGTACTTCTCCATGATGAATTGGGCCTGAGTCCCCTTACCTGCGCCCGGAGCTCCGAGCAGAATAATACGCATTGCGTAAATCCCCTTGCGAATCGCATTGATCTATCTTAGAAGCGGAAGAACATACCATTATGACCCGCTCATCACAAGGAAGGGCGAGGATCGCTCAGGATGACTTTACTCTCTTTATGGCCCTGAACCCGGCCCGGCTGGCTGGCCTGCCGCTTTTTCAGATTTACCGCCTGTGCTGAGCAGGAATTGCAGTCGCCGGCTCAGATGATGTGTCATATTCACGCTTTTTTTGCCACTGCCGCGCACGTTAGCATTCAGCTGCAGCCGTGCCTGCTGGGGCCACTTCACCACATCTTCCGCATCTGACAGCGCAGCGATCAGCGAGGCCGGAACATTAAAACTGGCAAACGGCAAACCGGGCTGATGGCAGGAACTCAGCGGCAGTGGTGCTGACAGGGAAAGCGCATCAACGGTGGCGGCGTTGTAGGGTCGCCACTCGGGATCGGCGAAGCAGCGTAGTGCCTCGTGCGTGCCGTTCAGGCTCAGCCCCTGTTCAAACAGCCGCAGTTCGCTGCGCACCAACGTACTGAAGTCGTGGGTCCGCAATGCTACCAGCACCAGATCGCTGCAGATCCCGGCGTGGCGATCCAGCCGGGTAACAAACAGATTGGCTTCATCGATCAGCTTCTGATGCAGCACGCTGGCGAAACTCTCGCTCGCCTCTGTCACGCCCTGATTCCGGCATTCCCGCAATGAACGGACGCGGCCATTGGGCACTTCGACATGCGGCACCAGCATAATGCTGCCCGCTATCAGCGGCACCGCGGGCAGCATGTTGAGTTCGGTGACCGGAAAGTGAGACGCATAACGGCTCTGATTGCGTGCCTGCTCCTGCCGCAGAAACAGCTGAGAAAGCAGCACCTGCGTCAGATGCAGTGAAGGCGCAAAGAAGAGATCGAACTGCTCCAGCCTGTAAAAACGGGAGAGCGCCAGGCGTAACCGATGGCGCGCCTCTGCTGACGTTTCAGAGGATAAAAGGCTGTGTGCCATGTGTGTCTCGCTTTAGTGATGATGCGGCGTAAGCGCAGGAGAAGCGAGGCGGAATATCGGTGAAAAACCACAGATATCAGGCTGAGTCAACCCGCCAGAATTTGCCATTCAGAGTAGGTCAATGCGTCTGGACTTTAAAATGATATAAACTGACAATCTCTGTTAGTTTTTTGCACAGGAGATGAGGATGAACGGACTGCCGCCACTAAGAGCGCTGCACTATTTTCACCAGGCAGCCTTACACAGCAGCTTTAGTGTGGCGGCCGACCATCTGCATGTTACGCACAGCGCCATTAGCCACCAGATTCGTCAGCTGGAGAGCTGGATGGGCAAACCACTTTTTGTCCGCAGTAATGGCCGGGTGAAACTGACCTCACATGGCGACCGCCTGTTGCTGAGCTGTCAGCAGGCATTTAGTGAGTTACGCAGCAGCTGTGAGAACATTCGTACCGGTCTGCTTCAGCAGATTCGGATCTCCTGTACGCCCAGCTTTTTGTCACAATGGCTGATCCCCCGTATCGCCAGCTTTTATCAACGCTATCCGGAGATTGAGGTTCACTTCCAGCCGCTGACGCAGGTTTCGGAACTGCGCAGTGAACATGTGGATGTGCTGATCCTCAGTCATGGTGAGCCACCTGAAGCTGATTTAGACGCAACGCTGGTCAGCGAAGATGAGACCGGACCGCTCTGCGCACCGCATTTTGCTTCTCAGCTGCGGGTCGGCGAGGATCTGGCTACCCTGCCCTTGCTGCACGCGGATACCCGACTACACGCATGGTCAGAGTGGGCGGCAAAAACGGGGTACAGTGGCCATTTTAATCGCGGTAAGCATTTTGAGTCGCTGACGCTGGCTATTCAGGCTGCACGAAGCGGCCTTGGCGTGTTGATGGCACCGCATCTGCTGGTACGCAAAGAGCTGGAGGATGGTACGTTGCTTGCGCCGCTTGGCTTTGTCCCCGTCGAGCGGGCAACCTGGATGATGACGAAGCAGAGCCGGCGTCATGATACGGAGATTAGTCTGTTTCGTGACTGGCTGCGGGATGCCGCACAACCCTAAAAAAAGCCGGTGATGATCACCGGCTTGATTTTTATGAGTGCGCCTGGCCTCTGGCCGCATCGAATGAATCCGGTTCGCAGGGAACACGGTCAGAAGAGGAAAGCGTCCCGCGCCATGGACAAACACGCCAGGCGTTTTTGAACAACGCAGAGCGTTGGCCCGGTAACGGGCGCACCTCAGGGATGAGGTGCGTAATCGCGCGGGCCGAGCGGGTCATGGATGACGGCTTTTGCGTCTTTTCGATCTGACCGTGTTTTCTGCGCTGGCTCGATCTGACAGCAATCCAGCCCCTGCTTTGACTTTATCAGCCGTCTGAGGCCGGTGAAAACCACCGGCCTGTAAGCATTATGCCGTCAGCAACTGGTTCATGCGACGGATAAACTGGTTAGGATCGTCCAGCGTGCCGCGCTCGGCCAGCAACGCCTGATCCAGCAGCAGCTCAATCCACTCACCGAAGCGTGCTTCATCCTGCGTATCGGCAACACGTTTAACCAGCGGGTGATCCGGGTTGATTTCAAACAGGTACTTCACTTCCGGCACGTCCTGCCCGGCCGCCGCAAACAGCTTCGCCATCTGCGTGGTCATCTCATTGGCATCGGTAGTCACAATCGCTGGCGTGTCGGTCAGACGATGCGTCAGACGCACCTCTTTCACGCGTTCGCCCAGCAGATTTTTCACACGCTCAACAAACGGCTCCAGCGCTTTTTCCGCCTCTTTCTGCTCTTCGGTCTCTTCATCAGCCAGCTTGCTCAGCGACTCATCCGCTTTGCTGACCGACTGGAAGGTTTTACCGTCGAACTCAGTGAGGTAGCTCATCATCCATTCGTCGATGCGATCGGAGAGCAGCAGCACCTCAATGCCTTTCTTGCGGAACAGCTCCAGATGCGGGCTGCTCTTCGCAGCGGCATAGCTGTCAGCAGTGATGTAATATATCTTCTCCTGACCTTCCACCATGCGGCTGACGTAGTCTTCCAGCGAAATGGTCTGTGCTGAACCTTCGCTCTGGGTGGTGGCGAAGCGCAGCAGCTTAGCGATCGTTTCCTGGTTGGCGTGATCTTCTGCCGGACCTTCTTTCAGCACCAGACCGAACTCATTCCAGAAGGTCTGATATTTCTCGTTGTCCTCTTTCGCCAGTTTTTCCAGCATCTGCAGGGTCCGCTTCGTCAGCGCAGCGCGCAGGCTCTGGGTCACGCGGCTGTCCTGCAGGATCTCACGGGAGACGTTCAGCGGCAGATCGTTGGAGTCAATCAGACCACGCACAAAGCGCAGATAGTTCGGCATAAACTGCTCAGCGTCATCCATGATAAAGACGCGCTGCACGTAGAGTTTCAGGCCATGTTTCTGATCGCGGTTCCACATATCGAATGGCGCACGCGCCGGGATGTAGAGCAGGCTGGTATATTCCTGCTTACCTTCCACCCGATTGTGGCTCCAGGCGACAGGGTCGCTATAGTCATGGGCGATATGCTTGTAGAACTCGTTGTACTCATCGTCGCTGATCTCAGACTTGTTGCGGGTCCACAGCGCCTGGGCTTTGTTGATCTTCTCCCAGTGCGTTCCTTCGCCCTCTTCGTCTTTGCTCTCAATCTCAACCGGCAGCGCGATGTGATCGGAATATTTGCTGATGATGCTGCGCACGCGCCATGCGTCCAGGAACTCATCCTCGCCTTCGCGCAGATGCAGGGTGATCTCAGTACCGCGATCGGCTTTCTCGATCTCAGCCAGGGTATATTCGCCCTCGCCCGCGGATTCCCAGAACACGCCTTCATCGGCTGATGCGCCCGCGGCACGGGTACGCACCGTGACTTTATCCGCCACGATAAAGGCAGAGTAGAAACCGACACCGAACTGACCGATCAGCTGGCTGTCTTTCGCCTGATCGGAGCCCAGGGATTCCAGGAAAGATTTGGTGCCTGATTTGGCAATAGTCCCGAGGTTCTCAATGACCTCATCGCGACGCATACCGATGCCGTTATCACTGAGCGTGAGGGTACGGTTGTCCTTATCAACAGAGAGACGGACACGCAGCTCGCCATCACCTTCATAGAGGCTGGAATCTGACAGGGCGCGGAAGCGCAGTTTGTCTGCCGCATCCGAGGCGTTGGAGATCAGCTCACGCAGGAAAATCTCTTTGTTTGAATAGAGAGAATGGATCATCAGGTGCAGAAGTTGTTTTACTTCCGACTGAAAGCCACGGGTCTCTTGTCCTTTCATGGTCATTGCTACCTCAACAAAACAGGTTGAACAAACGTTGAGGTTGATGTGGGGATGACAGAAGGAATTTCAAGCCGGTGTCTGTCACAACACCGGCAAGTGATTAAAATTTAAACTTCTGGCGGCCTGCCAGCGAGTGGGACAGCGTGGTGCCATCCACCATCTCCAGCTCTCCGCCTACCGGCACACCGTGCGCGATACGGCTGGCGTCAACGCCATACTGACCACAGAGCTCCGCGATGTAGTTTGCGGTTGCCTCGCCTTCTACCGTCGGGTTGGTGGCGAGAATTACTTCCTGCAGCGTTTCATTCTCCAGCCGCTGCTCCAGACGGTCCAGGCCGATATCCGCCGGACCGATGCCGTCGAGCGGCGAGAGATGCCCCATCAGCACAAAATAGCGACCGCCAAACTGGCCGGTTTGCTCAATGGCGTGGATATCTGCCGGGCTTTCCACCACGCAGATTTGACCATTCTGCTGACGCCGTGGATTGGCGCAGATGGTGCAAATTTCCTGCTCGGTAAATGTCCGGCAGTCGGCACAGTGTCCGATCTCCGACATCGCGCGGGTCAGCGCCTGTGCCAGCCGCATGCCACCGCTGCGATCGCGCTGCAGCAGCTGAAAAGCCATGCGCTGTGCCGACTTCGGCCCAACGCCAGGCAGACAGCGCAGCGACTCCATCAATGATTCAAGCAGTGGACTGGTTTGCATCAGAACGGCATCTTAAAGCCTGGTGGCAGCTGCATGCCTGAGGAAACAGACGCCATCTTCTCTTTCTGGGTTTCATCAATGCGACGTGCCGCATCGTTGAACGCGGCGGCAATCAAATCTTCCAGCATATCTTTGTCATCTTCCAGCAGGCTGGGATCGACTTCCACGCGACGGCAGTTGTGCGCGCCGTTAATGGTGACTTTTACCAGGCCAGCACCCGATTCACCGGTCACTTCAATCGCGGCGATCTCTTCCTGAACCTTGGCCATTTTGTCCTGCATCTGCTGGGCCTGTTTCATCAGGTTGCCCAATCCGCCTTTACCACCAAACATAGTTTTCTCTCTCAGCTAAGGCTACAACGCTATCGTTACGATAGCAGCAGCGTGTCTAAACAGGTCGGATACTCTCCTCATCCAGATCGGCATCAAAAAATCGCTGCAGCGTCTGGATGTGGGTATCACAGGTGATCGACTGACGCGCCTGCGCCAGTTTCTCTTCGTAAATGGCCTGACGCCACTCCAGTGGCGTCAACACCGATGAATTATCGTCTTCAACGACAGAGAGTTCAACTTTCTGCCCTGCACTCTGGCTAAGCGCATCGCTTAAGACCTGCTGCGCCGACGGTGAATTAAGGTGACGCTGGCTGCTGCGCAGGTGCAGGCAGACGCCATTTTCGGTTGTCTCTTTCCAGGCATTTAATGCCAGCTGCTGCACCAGCTTCGGCAACGGCAGGGTTGCAATCTCTGCGGCCCAGGAATCGCGCTGCTGGGCTTCTTCCGCCAGACGCGCCGCCAGCTCAGGGGTTTTCTCATGCTCCAGCGCGGAACGCAAGGCCTTAGGCGTCGCCACCGGCTCCGCTACTTCAACCGGCTGATTAACCGCTTTCCAGCGGTATGCTTCCTCTTTTACCGGGACGGCAGGCTCACGATCGCGGATACGCTGCTGACTGCGCTCGGTGACCGAGGCCAGCCGCTCCAGCGCGGAGTTGGCCGGCCGCGCACCTGGCGCCGCCGGCTCACTCTTTTTTGGCTTGTTCGCTCCCTGACGCAGCAACTGCGTGCGCGCCTGCAGGAGCTGGCTGGTGGAGCTGGAGAGTGCAGTGTCAGGTGCCGCATCCGGTGGCGGCGCAGGCTGCAGAGCCGGATCGGGCGCGGCCATCTGTGGCTGAGCGGCAACCTGCTGTTGCGACGCAGGCATCGGCTGCTGAGCTACGGGCGACCTTGTCTGAGCAGGTGACGGTGTGGCTGGCTGTGCTGTCGTGTGTCGTGCTACAGGCGAAGGACCGGATGGTGTCAGTGACGTCGGCGCAGGAGCAACAGATGCCATCTGTTCCGTTAACACGGGACGCGCAATGGGTTCTGCCACCGCCGCTTTAGGATGAAACGCCAGGGCGCGCAGCAGCGTCATCTCAACGCCCATGCGGCGATCGGGTGCAATCGGCAGATCCTTGCGGCCCATCAGCAGTGTCTGATAATAGAGCTGCAAATCGGCGGGTGGTACGACGCGGGCCAGTTCACGCAGCCGGATCGCATTGCTTTCGTCGTCGTCATTAAGCGAGGCCGGCAGCAGTTGCACCATCGCAATCTGGTGCAGCAGGCGCAGCATCTCGACCAGCAGCGCCTCCCACTCCACCCCGCGTGACGCGGCCTGGCTCAGCAGGTTCATTACCTGCTGACCGTTACCGTCAACCAGCGCTTCAAGCAGCCCCAGCGGCTGTTCATCATCCAGCGTGCCGAGCATAACGCTGACCGTGCTGCTGGTCACCGCGCCCTGCCCCATGGCAATCGCCTGGTCGGTGAGGCTCAGCGCATCGCGCATACTGCCATCGGCGGCGCGCGCCAGCAGCTGCAGTGCCCGGGTTTCGCTCTCAATCTGTTCCTGCTTCAGCACATGCTCAAGCTGCTGACGGATTTGATCAACATCCAGCGCTTTGAGGTGGAACTGCAGGCAGCGCGAGAGAATGGTCACCGGCAGTTTCTGCGGATCGGTGGTCGCCAGCAGAAATTTAACGTGTGAAGGTGGCTCTTCCAGCGTCTTTAACAGCGCATTAAAGCTGTGACGCGACAGCATGTGCACTTCATCGATCAGATAGACTTTGAAACGGCCACGCGCCGGCGCGTACTGCACGTTGTCGAGCAGATCGCGGGTGTCTTCAACTTTGGTGCGTGATGCGGCGTCAATCTCAATCAGATCGACAAAGCGGCCCTGCTCGATTTCACGGCAATTATCGCACTGACCACAGGGCGTGGCGGTGATACCGGTTTCGCAGTTAAGGCCTTTGGCCAGCAGACGCGCAATAGTGGTTTTCCCTACGCCGCGGGTGCCGGAGAAGAGATAAGCATGATGGATGCGTCCCAGAGACAATCCATTCGCCAGCGCCGTCAGAACATGTTCCTGACCGACAACATCAGCAAAAGCCTGGGGACGCCATTTTCGCGCAAGTACCTGATAGCTCATGTGGATTCGACGAAGTTGGATGGAAAGATGAGCGCAGACGCTCTGCAACCCCTGTATAAGATTGCAGTAGTCTATCAGCTACGCTTTTGGCTGGCACTCGTTATCTTGACGCCGGAGGCGTGACGGCCTCGCCGGGTGGCGAGGCCAAAAGCGTGGCTTAGTGGCCGGGGAATTTGACCAGGCTATAGCTTTCAACGCCCAGGGCATTGAGACGCGATTCACCAGTCAGATCGAACAGGTTAATAATGAAGGCTGCGTCTTTCACTTCACCGCCAGCACGGCGAATCAGTTTAACCGTCGCTTCAATAGTCCCGCCGGTCGCCAGCAGATCGTCAACCACCAGCACCAGATCGCCTGGCTGGATGGCATCTTTGTGCAATTCCAGCTTATCGGTGCCGTATTCCAGCTCATAGGATTCGCTGTAAACCTCACGCGGCAGTTTGCCAGGTTTACGAACCGGAACAAAACCGACACCCAGACCTAATGCCACGGGTGCACCAAACAGAAAACCGCGCGCTTCCGTGCCTACCACTTTGGTGATGCCTTTATTACGGTAACGCTCAACCAGCAGCGCAATCGACGCAGCATAGGCTTTCGGATCTTCCAGCAGGCTGGTGACATCGCGGAACAGGATGCCTGGCTTAGGATAATCGGGGATACTTTTAATGCTGTTTTTAATGAATTCAAGCTGCTGCGCAGTGTCGGTCATAATGATACGCCTGGTAAAAAATTCTGTTTCGCGCAGCTTCAAAAGCGCTAATACCTGATAAAAGGCTCAGCGGAAGTCAATTCACAAAGGGAAGCCACGCACGAAGACGCCCAAATCTAAGCAAATGACCGGCTAAATGCAACTTTATCGCGGCGGCGGCGGTGCGTCCGCTGTTTCTGCCACCACCGGAATACGCCACATAAACAGCAGCAGCGCCGCCAGCATGATCAGGAGCACGATGCGAACCCAGAGCTGATGCACCAGAAAAAGTGAGAGACTAAAGGTCGCGACTATCAGGAAGATCGCGCGCACTTTGGCACCCGGTGGCATGGCGCGATGCTGTTGCCAGTGACGCAGATAGCGGCCAAAAGGCGATGTCCACAGCAGCCAGTGATGGAAACGCGGCGATGAACGGGCAAAACACCAGGCCGCCAGCAGCATGAATGGCGTGGTGGGTAATAATGGTAATACAATGCCCAGCGTCCCCAGCACAATCGCCAGCCAGCCGAGGGTTAATAACAGAATGCGTTGCATGAATCTCGCCCAGCTCTTTCCTCATCAGCGTAAGTTAGCACAACTCAGGGCCACACGATGAGTGCGATCGGTGTACAACAGCGCCTGCACCAGCTCCTTATCGCCCTGCGTCAGGAGATAGCCCGCCATCCCGATGGCGTTTGCCGTCTGCCACGTTTTGATACGCAGCTATTCCAGACCAAAGGCACGCGACTGGCGGATTATCTGCAGGAGGTGGAACAGAACTTCGCCCGATTATGCGATGTCAGCCATGACCTGGCCCGCAGTGCCTGGCTGGCTGAACGCCTGGTCGATCAGATTGCCGCCCTGCAACGCGAGGCGAGTACCCAACAGCTGCGTACCCGACGCGAACAGCCAATAAAGAACCCACGCGCGACCAGATATCAGGAGTACCGTGAATTTGAACGGCGTTTACTGGCGATGATCGATCAGCGTGAGCAGCGGCTGGCACTCGCTGAAACCCTGGCGGTACAGCATCAGCTTAAGCAGGATCTGGAAACGTTAGAGGGACGACTGGCACGCTGTCGACAGGCGATTCGCTCGGTTGAGTGGGCCTCGTCATTGCGCGGCAGTGAAGACGGCGAATAAAGCGCAACGAGATAAAAGCGCTTCTATACTGGGTGTAATTCGGCGCGGAGACGAAAAATGGGCTTACTGAGCTGGCTGCTATGCGGGCTGCTACTGGGATTGCTGAAGCGTCTGCTGATGCCGGGACGACCCGGCGGCCTGATGGCAACCCTGACGCTGTCGATGATCGGCGCACTGATTGGCGGCTATATCGCCACCTATTTTGAACTGGGCTCGCTGGCAACGTTGCATGCTGGCGCGCTGGGCATGGCGATCCTCGGCGCAGTGCTGATGCTGCTGGTCGCGGCCCGCTTACGTATTTAGGAGAAAAAATGTCACTGGAAAATGCCCCTGACGACGTCAAACTGGCAGTGGATTTGATCCAGCTTCTGGAAGAGCATCAGTTACCGGTGGAAACGGTGCTTTCAGCGCTGGCCATCGTGCAGCGCGATTTCGAGAACAAGCGCGATGGGCAACCTGCTTAGCGCTGAGCAGTCAGCGTCGGGCTAAGACGCAGCATATCAATAAAGGCATTGACCAGCGTTGGCGCGTCAGCGGCTAAATCAAAACTTTCAGGCGCAAAAAGCCAGCTTTCCATCATGCCATTAACGTAACCACGCAGGATAAGTGCGGCCTGTCGCGTACTGAGACTACCCGGAAGTTGTCCGGCTTCAATACACTGACGCAGAACATCTTCTATTTTGTCATAGCACTCCAGCAGCAGGCTTTGTTGAATATTTTTCAGCGCCGACATTTCGCCCACAAATTCACATTTATGGAAAATGATCTCCATCAAAGCGCGGCGCTGTGGATCCTTTGCTGTTGCATCAAAGATATAGACCAGCATTGCGCGCAACACAGAGAGTGGATCGCCAGGGTATTTTGTCTGATACTCAAGTTCCACATCGTCCAGACCAGCATCACAATGAAGCCATATTTCATGTAACACATCGGCTTTATTTTTGAAGTGCCAGTAGATAGCCCCACGCGTGACACTGGCCGCGGTGGCAATCTCTGCAAGAGAAGTGGCTGAGACGCCCTGCTGCGAAAACAGAACAATGGCGGCATCAAGAATTTGATGTCGCGTTTCAAGTGCTTGCGCTTTGGTTTTTCGTGCCATAAGGGGCTTTTTTTACAAACGGGTAAGTTTACATACATTTGTGAATGTATGTACCATAGCATGACCTGCGACTTGACACAGCAATGGGTTTTTCAGTTTGTGATCCATTGACCAATTGATATCGGACACTAGAGGTTTATTTATGAATAAAATCAGAGGATTATCGCCTCTGGCGGCCGTCCTGATGCTATCAGGCAGCTTTTTGTTAACAGGATGTGACAACAATAAATCCGAACAAGCCGCCCAGCAACCGCCAGCAGTGGGTGTTGTGACACTTAAAACTGAACCCCTGAAAATTTCGACTGAACTCCCTGGCCGCACCTCAGCATATCGTGTGGCTGAAGTCCGTCCGCAGGTTTCCGGTATCATTCTGAAGCGTAATTTTGTTGAAGGCAGCGATGTCAAAGCAGGTCAGTCTCTTTATCAGATCGATCCGGCGACTTATCAGGCTGCTTACGACAGCGCTAAAGGCGATTTGACACAGGCTCAGGCGAATGCTCGCATCGCTCAGCTGACCGTCAAGCGCTATAAACCGCTGCTCGGCACCAAATATATCAGTCAGCAGGATTATGACACCGCCGTTGCTACTGCCGCGCAAAACGATGCTGCCGTGCAGGTGGCAAAAGCCAATGTTGAAACGGCCCGTATTAACCTGGCTTACACCAAAGTGACCTCGCCTATCAGTGGCCGCATCGGTAAATCCTCTGTTACCGAAGGTGCATTGGTACAAAGCGCACAAACCAACGCGCTCGCTACCGTGCAGCAGCTTGATCCAATGTATGTCGACGTGACCCAGTCGAGCGAAGATTTCATGCGCTTACGTTCAGAACTGGAGTCGGGTCAGCTGAAGCAGAACGATGGCAAAGCCAACGTGACGCTGCTGATGCAGAACGGCAGCAGCTATGCACAGACCGGTACGCTGGAGTTCTCTGACGTGACCGTTGATGAAACCACCGGTTCCATCACCCTACGCGCCATTGTCCCGAACCCGAACCACACGCTGTTACCGGGCATGTTTGTTCGTGCGCGTCTGGATGAGGGGATCAACCCGAATGCAATGCTGGTGCCCCAACAGGCAGTTACCCGCACGCCAACGGGTCAGGCAACCGTGATGGTCGTAGGTGCAGATAACAAAGTCGAATCACGTCAGGTCACCACCTCTCAGGCGATTGGCGACAAGTGGTTAGTGACCGACGGCGTTAAAGCAGGCGAACGTGTGATCAGCACCGGACTGCAGCGTGCCAAGCCAGGCGCACAGGTTACTCCACAAGAAGTCTCAGACGATGCGAAAGCGGCACCCGATTCAAAACCGCAGTCTGACAAGTCATCGTCATAACAGGAGCCGTTGATTCATGGCTAAGTTCTTTATCGATCGCCCCATCTTTGCGTGGGTGCTCGCCATCATCATCATGCTGGTCGGTGCGCTATCGATTCTCAAACTTCCGATCGAGCAATATCCCAATGTTGCGCCGCCGGCAATTGAGATTCAGGCGACCTACCCTGGTGCGGATGCAAAAACGCTGCAGGACTCGGTGACGCAGGTCATTGAGCAAAACATGAACGGTATCGATGGACTGATGTATATGTCCTCGAGCAGCGACTCATCCGGTACGCTGACCCTGACTATCTCTTTTGAGTCAGGAACAGATGCGGACATCGCGCAGGTTCAGGTGCAGAACAAACTGCAGCTGGCGACGCCGCTGCTGCCGCAGGAAGTGCAGCAACAGGGGATTCAGGTTAAAAAATCCTCCAGCAGCTTCCTGATGGTTGCGGGCTTCATCAGCGACGATGACAATATGACGCAGAATGATATTTCTGATTTCATTTCGTCGTCAATCAAAGATCCCATCAGCCGTACTAAAGGCGTGGGTGATACCCAGGTATTTGGTGCGCAGTACGCGATGCGTATCTGGATGGATCCGCACAAGCTGAACAACTACAACCTGACACCGGTCGATGTGATCAGCGCGCTGAACACTCAGAACACCCAGGTCGCTGCCGGTCAGTTAGGTGGTACGCCTCCGGTTCCGGGCCAGCAGCTTAACGCCTCAATCATTGCGCAAACCCGTCTGACCTCAACGGATGAGTTCGGTAAAATTCTGCTCAAAGTGAACGAGGATGGTTCTCAGGTTCGTCTGCGTGATGTGGCCAGAATTGAACTCGGCGCAGAAAACTACGAGATCATTGCCCGTTATAACGGCAAGCCTGCGTCCGGTATCGGTATCAAGCTGGCCACAGGTGCGAATGCGCTGGATACCGCCAATGCGGTGAAAGCCGAACTGGCCAAATTGCAGCCAACGTTCCCGGCCGGGTTAAAAGTAGTCTATCCGTATGACACCACCCCATTCGTTAAGATCTCGATTTTCGAAGTAGTGAAAACGCTGATCGAAGCGATTGTGCTGGTGTTCCTGGTCATGTACCTGTTCCTGCAAAACTTCCGTGCCACGTTGATTCCTACCATCGCCGTGCCCGTGGTATTGCTGGGTACGTTTGCCGTTATCAGCGCGTTTGGTTATTCGATAAATACCCTGACGATGTTCGGGATGGTGCTGGCCATCGGCTTGCTGGTGGATGACGCCATCGTGGTGGTCGAGAACGTCGAGCGCGTCATGGCGGAAGAAGGATTGCCGCCAAAAGAAGCGACCAAGCGTTCTATGGAGCAGATTCAGGGCGCGCTGGTCGGTATCGCGCTGGTGCTTGCCGCCGTATTTATTCCGATGGCGTTCTTTGGTGGTTCGACCGGCGTTATTTATCGTCAGTTCTCAATCACTATCGTTTCAGCGATGGCGTTGTCGGTGCTGGTCGCCTTTATTCTGACGCCGGCACTCTGTGCCACCATGCTGAAGCCGGTTAAAAAAGGCGAGCACGGTAAAACCACCGGTTTCTTTGGCTGGTTCAACCGCATGTTCGACAAAAGCACCCACCACTATGTCGACAGCGTCGGCCACATGATCCGCAGTACGGGTCGCTATATGGTGATCTACCTGCTGATCGTGGTCGGTATGGCGTTTCTGTTTATGCGACTGCCCTCTTCATTCTTACCGGAAGAGGATCAGGGTCTGCTGCTCGCTCAGGCACAGCTGCCAGCGGGTGCTACTCAGGAACGTACCCAGAAAGTGCTGGATCAGGTGTCGGATTACTTCCTGACGCAAGAGAAAGATACGGTTAAATCGGTGTTCACCGTTAACGGCTTCGGCTTTGCTGGTCGTGGACAGAACACCGGTATCGCCTTTGTCAGTCTTAAGCCGTGGGATGAGCGTGCCGGTAGCGACATGAAAGTTCCGGCGATTGCTGGCCGTGCCATGCAGGCGCTGGGGGCGATCAAAGATGCGATGGTCATTCCTTTCAACCTGCCAGCAATTATCGAACTGGGTAATGCGACCGGCTTTGACTTTGAGCTGATTGATCAGAACAACCTTGGCCACGATAAGCTGACAGAAGCACGTAATCAGCTGTTCGGTATGATTGCGCAGCATCCTGATACGCTGGTGGGTGTTCGCCCTAACGGGATGGAAGATACACCGCAGTACAAACTGACTATCGATCAGGAAAAAGCGCAGGCGCTGGGCGTATCACTGAGTGATATCAATACCACGCTGGCAGCCTCCTGGGGCGGCTCTTACGTAAACGACTTTATCGACCGCGGTCGTGTGAAGAAAGTTTACGTCATGGGTAATGCGGATTCCCGTATGCTGCCGGACGACATTGGTAAATGGTACGTGCGTAACAGCAGTGGAACTATGGTGCCCTTCTCTGCCTTCTCGTCAGCGAAGTGGCAATATGGTTCACCGCGTCTCGAACGTTACAACGGTCTGCCTGCGATGGAAATTCTGGGACAGGCCGCACCAGGCAAAAGCTCCGGGGCAGCAATGGACCTGATGGAAGAGCTGGCGGCGAAGCTGCCTGCGGGCATCGGCTATGACTGGACCGGTATGTCCTATCAGGAACGTCTGTCAGGCAACCAGGCTCCTGCGCTCTATGCCATCTCGCTAATTGTGGTCTTCCTGTGTCTTGCCGCACTGTACGAGAGCTGGTCGATTCCCTTCTCGGTCATGCTGGTTGTTCCACTTGGGGTCATAGGTGCGCTGATCTTTACCACGCTGCGTGGCCTGAGTAATGACGTCTACTTCGTGGTGGGGTTATTGACAACCATCGGCCTCTCGACCAAGAACGCCATCCTTATCGTCGAATTTGCCAAGGATTTGATGGATAAAGAGGGTAAAGGGCTGATTGAAGCAGCACTGGAAGCCTGTCGTATGCGTCTGCGTCCTATCCTGATGACGTCGCTGGCGTTTATTCTCGGGGTACTGCCGCTGGCGATCAGTACGGGTGCTGGCTCCGGTTCACAAAACGCCGTAGGTACTGGCGTTATCGGGGGCATGGTCACCGCGACCATACTGGCGATCTTCTTCGTTCCTGTGTTCTTTGTGGTGGTACGCCGCCGCTTTGGCAAGAAAAAAGACGAATCATCCAGAAGTCATCCGGTTGAGGCTGACCAGACTCACTAAGCTGTAAATCATCTGAGGCCGCGCAAGCGGCCTTTTTTATGCCTGCGATTCAGCCCTTCTCCCTTCCTGACACTTCACGCGAGCTGACGTCCTGGCAGTTGCAATCCTGAACAGTGCGGCGCATAATAATGTTATATTATAACATTACATAGGAGAGCATTTTGAAAGCGAATATCCATCCTCACTATCGTCACGTGGTCTTCCATGACACATCAGCTGACGTTTATTTCAAAATCGGTTCGACCATCAAAACCGATCGCACCGTAGAGTTTGAAGGTGAAACGCTGCCCTACGTCACACTGGATGTGTCGTCAGCCTCACACGTTTTCTATACCGGCAAACAGAAAGATTTCGCCAAAGAGGGCAGCACCGCGCGCTTTAATCAGCGTTTCGGGCGCTTTCTTGGCCGTAAATAAGGAAAAGATTCATGCAGGTATTGAGTTCGCTGCGCTCAGCAAAAAATCGCCATCGGGATTGCAGGGTAGTGCGCCGCAAGGGGCGGATTTACGTGATCTGTAAAACGAATCCACGCTTTAAAGCCGTACAGGGAAGAAAGAAAAAACGCTAGTATGTGTGTCGTGATGACTGGCCGGGCTTGCCCGGCCTTTTTTATGCTTAGCGCATGCTCTTCAGCATCGCATTCACGTTATGTCTAAAGGCCGCCTCATAAGTGGCTGCCGGGCCAGAGGCTGTGGACAACGCTTCCGGATAGAGCTCACCACCCGGCTCGGCTCCCGTGGCGCTGGCAATCTGTTTTACCAGGCGCGGATCAGTCTGGTTCTCTATAAAATAGCGGTTGATATGCTGCTGCTTTAGTTGGGTGATTAAACTACCCACGTCACTGGCACTTGCTTCCGCTTCAGTAGAGAACCCTACCGGCGCAAGAAACGTCACGCCATAGCGCTGTCCAAAGTAACCAAACGCATCATGACTGGTCAGCACTTTTCGCTTGTCGGCAGGCACAGCATCAAAGGCCGTTTTTGCCCAGCTATCCAGCGCCTCCAGCTGCTGAATGTAATTCTGACCACGCTGACGAATGGCGGTGGCATCTTCAGGATCGGCTTTGACCAGCGCATTCATTACGTTAGTGGCATAGATCACGCCGTTCTGCATGCTGTTCCAGGCGTGAGGATCGGTAACGGTTTTGCCCTCCTCCTCCATGCTGCGGGTGGTGACACCCGCCGAGGCCACAACGGACTGGCCGCGATATCCGGAGGCGCTGACCAGCCGATCCATCCACCCTTCCAGTCCCAGTCCACTGACAAAGACCAGATCGGCCTTTGCAAGTGCCTGACTGTCCTGCGGCGTGGGTTCAAATGTATGAGGATCGCCATTCGGCCCCACCAGGCTTTTCACGTTGACATGGTCGCCGCCGACCTGCTTAACGATGTCTGCCAGCACGGTAAAGCTGGCCACCACATCCACCGTTTTTGCCATCGCAAAAGGCGTGGCAAACAGCGCTGCGAGCGCCAGGCTAACCGGTAATTTCTTCATAGATACCCCTTTAGATTAATGGCGACGAAAAATCCCGCCGCATGGCCCTGCAAGAATGGAGAGAAAAAACAGCATGGCGGCGCTCAGCACCACAGCGGGGCCGGCCGGCAATGAAAAGTGCCAGGAGAGCATCAGTCCCGCCAGCGCTGAAATCATTGCCATGAAAATGGCAATCACCAGCATGGCGGCAAGATGACGGCTCCAGAAACGGGCGCTGGCGGCGGGTAGCATCATCAGTCCCACCGACATCAGCGTGCCCAGTACCTGAAAGCCCGCGACCAGATTCAGCACCACCAGCATTAAAAACAGACCATGCACCAGCGGCGCGCTCCATTTCCCCTGCGCCCGCAGAAAGTCACCGTCAAATGCGTCGATGACCAGCGGACGATAGATGATCGCCAGCAGAATCAGCGTAAAGGCGGCGATGCCGCCGACCAGCAGCAGCGCGCCGTTATCCACCGCCAGCAGCGAGCCAAACAGAACGTGCAGCAGATCCACGCTTGAGCCGCGTAATGAGACCAGCGTGACGCCCAGCGCCAGGGATCCAAGATAGAACCCGGCAAAACTGGCATCCTCTTTCAGGGGCGTATAGCGACTGACCGCGCCAGAAAGCAGCGCCACGGCTAAACCGGCGATCAGGCCGCCGATACCCATCGCAACCAGCGACAGGCCGGAGATCAGATAACCAATAGCGGCACCGGGCAGCACTGCATGCGATAAGGCATCACCAATCAGGCTCATCCGGCGCAGCGAAAGGAACACGCCGAGTGGCGTAGCGCTGACCGCCAGTGCAAAACAGGCCACCAGCGCGCGCCGCATAAAACCAAACTCAATAAAAGGCTGCATCAGGGTCACGGCGCACAACTCCGCAAAGGGATAGCAGGCTGACTGGTGCAGCTGACCTCACTGTCATCCATCGACATGACGTTACTGAAGTAGCGCGCCACCAGCGGACGATCGTGCAGCACCACCAGCAGGGTTGTGCCGGCCTGCTGTTGCTGCTCAAGAATCGACATCAGTAATGTCACGGTCTGGCTGTCAATGCCGTTAAAAGGCTCATCCAGCAGCCAGAGCTGGCTGCGCTGCAACATCAGTCGTGCAAACAAAACGCGCTGAAGTTGTCCGCCTGATAAAGTCGCGGGCTGCACATCTGCATAATCATGCATCTGAACGGCCTCCAGCGCCTGCCAGATTTCACGGCGTAGTACCCGGTTAATACCGCCGAACCAGCCGCAGCGCGGCCAGCAGCCTATTGAGACCAGTTCAAATACTGTCAGGGGAAAACGGGTTTCAAGTTCTGTTCGCTGCGGCATCCAGCCGATATCCCGACGCGAAACCTGCAATTCACAACGTCCGGTTATCGGTGGCAATAAACCCGCAATAGTTTTCAGCAGGGTTGATTTGCCACTGCCGTTAGCACCGACTAAGGCTGTCATCGAGCCAGCTGCAATCTGCCCGGTAACCAACGGGGTGACGCTCTGTCCCTGATAGCCAGCACGAAGCGTGTTGAACCGGATCATGTGATCCCCCATTTTATGGCCACGGCAAGCAGCGCGATGAATAGCACGGCTACACTCAGCCTCCCACCCAATGACATAAGTAATCCACTCTGACGCATCGCTTCACCAATATGTTATAACATAACAAATAAGATACCGGATATTCCCGTCAGGGAAACGCGTGATTGTGTATCAAAAGATAAACACCAACAGGACTTACGGCAGGATGCTGGCAGGCACTGCCGCCTGCTGAAGCGCAGATGCTGACAGTTTTGTGCTCTGCTGGCTTGCAAACCAGTTGCAGAAAACCAATGATAGGTTTATTAACGGTTATTAGTGGATCAGATATGCTGTCACGTATTGAATGTGATATTGCCCTGGGCGAAGCAGACTGCGAAAAAATAGCAGAGATTGTTCAGCGGAATATTCTCAAAATAACAGATTTGCTGGTAGGTGATTTACGCTGGTACTCACAGAATGCGCAGTTAGTTCCAGGCAGTTTAAAAATTGTTTCGGTTGAATACCTGGATATGAATAGTTTTAAATTACTTTACGATTTTGACTGGAATTTATTTAATCCCTGTCTGGATCTAAATGAAACCGTGACGCAATCTGAGCAGGTAAACTTTCACATTAAGCCCGGAGCACTTGAGTTTGATGTGGTCGACAATCAGCAGCCCTCCCCTGGCGATGAATTGTAATATTTAGTAATGGAGGTGAGCAGAACTAATGGTTTTACACTATCTTTAAGGTATCCCGTTTAATAACTGCCCGAATAATCGCTTCCTGGCTGCGTTATCCACTATCGCTGCCCTGCGGCAACTGAGCTAGCTATGGAGGGGAAAAAGATGGACGAATACTCACCGAAACGGCATGATATTGCCCAGCTTAAATATCTGTGTGAGAGCCTGTTTGACGACAGCATGGCAACATTAACCGACAGCCATCACGGCTGGGTGAATGACCCCACTTCTGAAAGCAATCTGCAGCTTAACGATTTGATTGAACACATTGCCTCTTTCACTATGAATTACAAAATTAAGCACGTCGAAGATGAAGCGCTGATTTCGCAAATCGATGAATATCTTGATGATACTTTTATGCTATTCAGCAACTATGGTATCAACAGTCCGGATCTTCAACGGTGGCAACGTTCAGCGAAACGCTTATTTAATCTGTTCACTGAAGAGTGCGCTTTTCTGCACCAACCAAGCCATTCATTATAGTACAGACATGAGAACGGTTTATTTATGAACAAAACCCTGACTAAAACCGATTATTTGATGCGACTGCGGCGTTGCCGCTCTCTGGATACCCTGGAAAGGGTCATTGAAAAAAATAAGTATGAATTACCCGAGGATGAATTAGCGGTATTTTACTCCGCAGCCGACCATCGCCTGGCGGAACTGACGATGAACAAGCTCTACGATAAAGTCCCAGGTTCAGTATGGAAATTTGTCCGTTAATCTGACGGATTGTTGCTGCGTTTAATCTCTTCTTTAGTACCGGATATTCCTGCCTGCCGGCAAAGGATCGGCCCAGGCGGGTTTTGCCTGTCTGCAGTTTCGGGAGAAGAGATATTCAGAGAGGGAAAATGGTGGGGGCCCTGCCAGCTACATCCCGGCACACGCGTCACCTGCTGCGGCTGCTTCCTTCCGGATCTGACCGAGTTCACAAGCTAGCATTGCGGGAGAACCAACAGGGCCCCCATTGACAAGCCCTCTTTACGAGAGCGGGGGCATTATCTGGGAAGGAGATGGCAATTGCAAGCGTAGTCGGGACAACCGTTGTTTTCTTGAACAATCGCCGTGCTGACACTGCTTCCTCATCCTCCTCATGCTAAAGTTAAAACCCAATTCCTGATGAAAAAAGCAGAATAAATAAGCACATGGATCAGCCTGACTCTTTCCAGCAACGCATCTGGCAAATTGTTGCCGCAATACCCTATGGCCACGTCGCGACTTATGGCGACGTTGCGCGACTGGCGGGCTCCCCGCGCGCGGCACGTCAGGTGGGCGGCGTGCTGAGCCGGTTACCAGAAGGCACTACTCTACCCTGGCATCGCGTTGTTAATCGCCATGGCACAATTTCACTACAGGGCGACCGTCTGATGCGGCAGCGGGATGCGCTGGAAGCGGAAGGCATAGAGGTCAGTGATGACGGACAACTCGATCTTTCGACCTGTCGCTGGCAATTTCAGGCAGGATGAAGGGGCGACAAGGTCGCCCCGGCAGAGAATTAAATACGTGTGGGTGCCGGAACAGCAGCAGATGGCGTCACCTGAGTGGGTGAAGTCGACGGAACAGTTGTCGCTGCGCCCGGCTGGGTTGGCATCGCTACTGACGGTACCGGTACCAGCAGCAGTTCAGCTTTGGTGCCACCCTGGTTGATGACCGGCTTCACGCCTTCAGTGACAAAGGCCAGCTTGCCGTCGATTGAGATGGCTGCGCTTAACAGAATGCGTGCATTGGGCTGAATGTCGGCAGGGTTAAACGGTAATACAAACTGGAACGGTGCCTGTTTACCTTCAGTACGCACCACGCGCTGCGACAGCACTTTTGATGGAGCATCAGATACGGAGGCATCAGAAAGCGTCACGGTTAATACCGCATCCGGCGGCAGCGCAATGCGCTGGCGGATAAAGACTGAACCACTTACGTTTGGCTGCGCAATCGCGGCCGTTTGTCCTGCCACTGCAGAACCCAGCGTTGGCGTTGGAACTGGTTTACTCTTGTCGGCACATCCCGCAACAGCAACCGCAATAACTACCCCACTGAACACATGCCTGAGTTTCATTGATGTCGTCTCCATTTGATCAAAATGATTGTCGGCAGCGAATCCTGCTTACAGCGCTTCACTCGCCGTATGGGCTTAATATTGGCACAAAAATGAAATTTTGCCTGGCACAGGCAAAGCGGAAAGTCTGATTGACGTCAACTGGTCCGATCTTTCACACTGAGCGGGTCACTATATTGAGGAATGCGCCATGAGTCAGGCACTGCAAAATCTGCTGAATTTATTGAATCTGGAAAAACTGGAGGAGGGTTTATATCGCGGCCAGAGCGAAGATCTGGGACTGCGCCAGGTGTTTGGCGGTCAGGTGGTGGGTCAGGCGCTGTATGCTGCAAAGCAAACCGTCGCGGAAGATCGCATTATTCACTCATTTCACAGCTATTTTTTGCGGCCCGGCGATAGCCAGAAAGCGATTATCTATGATGTTGAAACGCTGCGTGATGGCAAAAGTTTCAGCGCACGCAGGGTCAGCGCCATTCAGAATGGCCAGCCCATTTTTTATATGACGGCCTCTTTTCAGTCACCTGAAAGCGGATTTGAACATCAGAATCCGATGCCACAGGTGCCGGGGCCGGAGAACCTGTTAACCGAACAGGCGATGGCGCAGAAAATGGCGCATCTGCTGCCAGAAAAGTTACGCGAGAAATTCATTGCTGAACGTCCGCTGGAGATTCGCCCGGTACAGATCCATAACCCGCTTCGTGGACATGTGGATAAACCGGAGCGTCAGGTCTGGATCCGTGCCACCGGCCCCCTGCCCGATGACCTGCGTATCCATCAGTACCTGCTCGGCTATGCGTCCGACCTCAACTTCCTGCCGGTTGCGCTGCAGCCGCACGGTAAAGGCTTTTTAGAGCCGGATATGCAGGTCGCCACGATCGACCACTCTATGTGGTTCCACCGCCCGTTCGACTTCACTGAATGGCTGCTCTACAGCGTGGTCAGTACCTCAGCTTCCGGGGCACGCGGTTTTGTCCGCGGCGAGTTCTACAATCAACAGGGTGTGCTGGTAGCCTCAACAGTTCAGGAAGGGGTAATGCGCCAGCGCAGCGAATAAAGAGAAATAAAAAAGGGGCGATTGCTCGCCCCCGATTATTCATTTCAGTGCCTGTCCATTACTGGTTGTAAGCATTCTCGCCGTGGCTGTTTACATCCAGACCTTCACGTTCATGCTCTTCCGGTACGCGCAGTCCGACAATCAGATCGGCCAGCTTGAAGCCAATGAAGGCAACAACGCCCGACCAGACAATCGTCAGACCCACACTGAAGAGCTGCACCCAGACCTGATGGCCCATGGTTACACCCTGAGCATAACCGACGCCGCCCAGTGAAGAGGAAGCAAACACGCCCGTCAGGATACAGCCCACGATACCGCACACGCCATGCACGCCGAACACATCGCACGGATCATCAACGCGCAGCCATTTTTTGAGGGTGGTGACGCCCCACAGTCCCGCCAGTCCGCCGACCAGGCCGATGATTAACGCACCGCCCACACCGACATAGCCACAGGCTGGGGTAATCGCGACCAGACCGGCAATAAAGCCTGAGCAGGCACCCAGCAGTGAAGGCTTACCCCGTACCGCCCACTCACCAAAGGTCCATGCCAGTACCGCACCTGCTGTTGCAACCACGGTGTTAAGGAAAGCCAGCGCGGCGATTTCGTTCGCTGCTGAAGCTGAACCGGCATTAAAGCCAAACCAGCCAACGTACAGAATAGCGGTGCCGGTAAAGACCATCGGCAGGTTGTGGGGTTTGAATGCCTCTTTACCAAATCCCGCACGTTTGCCCACCAGATATGCACCAACCAGACCCGCTATAGCGGCGTTAATATGCACCACGGTACCGCCAGCGAAATCCAGTGCGCCATCCTGTGCCAGGAAACCGCCCGCCCAGACCATGTGTGCAATAGGTAAATATGAAAGCGTCAGCCAGACACCGACGAAGATCAATACGGCAGAGAAACGGATACGCTCTGCAATGGCACCAACAATCAGGCCCACGGTAATACAGGCAAACGAGGCCTGGAATGCTACATGGATATACTGATAGAAACTGCCCATAACGGCGGTAAGCTGAATGTTTTTCAGCATGGCCCAGCCAAAGCCGCCGAAAAAGGCGTTACCTTCACTGAATGCCAGGGAGTAGCCGTAGACCACCCACAGCACGCACACCAGCGAGAAGGTGACAGCAACCTGCGTCAGCATCGACAGAACGTTTTTGCCACGAATCAGACCGCCGTAAAACAGCGCAATACCTGGAATTGACATAAAGAGCACCAGCGCGGTGCAAATCATCATAAATGCGTTATCAGCCTTGTCCGCAACGGCAGGCGCAGCCATTGCGAGTGAGGGTAACAGTGCCAGACTGGTGAGGCCCAGCTTAGTGAAAATTTTATTCATTTTTATTCCATCCCATCACAGTACTGAGTCTTAATTACAGAGCGGCTTCGTCGGTTTCGCCGGTACGAATACGGATGACGCGCTGCAGTTCAGCCACGAAAATTTTACCGTCGCCAATTTTGCCGGTGTAAGCCGCTTTACTGATGACATCCACCACTTCGTCTAACTGATCGTCGGCAATGGCGATATCAATTTTGACCTTTGGCAGGAAGTTCACGCTGTACTCTGCGCCACGATAGAGCTCTGCATGGCCTTTCTGACGACCAAAACCTTTCACTTCGGAGACGGTCAGTCCCTGAATGCCGATAGAGGATAAAGCTTCACGTACATCCTCCAGTTTGAATGGCTTAATTACGACGGTAACCAGCTTCATTGGATCCCCTCCAGCGAGTAAATAGGTAACGTTTACGGACACGCAGGGATATAAGCAAAGCCTGTGCCAGAGTGTAAAAGTGCCCTTAATCAGTGAGTCAGGCGAGACAGAGCAAGGGATGCTTCAGGGAAGATATGAATGAGAATGGGTGTGTGACAGGGATCGCAGACTGAGACTGCACTCCTTTGGTGCTCCAGGCGTCAAAGGAGTGCATTTATACAGATTATTCCGATAAAGCTGCGCAAAAAAGGTGCAAGTCAGCTTTCAGATGTTACAGGTACGCCCGACGCCAGATCTTCCCCTGCCTGTTGCAGCTGATACATCTGCCAGTAGCGTCCTTGCAGCGCCAGCAGTTGCTGATGGGTGCCCTGCTCAACCACACGACCACGATGCAGCACCAGAATCTTATCCGCATCGATAATCGTTGAGAGGCGGTGAGCGATCACCACCAGCGTGCTGTGTTGCCTTAGTGTCGCAAGCGTCTGCTGAATCGCCTGCTCGGTGCCGGAGTCGATGTTAGCGGTTGCCTCGTCGAGGATCAGAATCTGCGGCAGATCAACCAGTACCCGGGCCAGCGCCAGCAGCTGTTTCTGCCCGACCGACAGGTTATTGCCCTGCTCGCCCAGTCGGGTGTGAATCCCCTCCGGCAGGGCATGCGCCAGCGGTGCCAGTTGCACCTGTTCCAGCACTGTCCAGACAGCCTCTTCGCTGATGTCGCGGCCCAGCCGCACATTGGCCAGCAGCGTATCGGCCAGCACCACCGGATCCTGCTGCACCATCGCGATACCGCGTCGCAGCACGGCGTGGCTCAAGCCGCCAATCGGGCGATCATCAATACGGATTTCGCCACGCGTCACCGGGTAATAACCCATTAACAGATTAGCCAGGGTACTTTTGCCACTGCCGGTATGGCCCACCAGCGCCACAAACTCACGCGGTGCGACTTCAAGATTGATATCACTCAGCACATCACGATTTTCACGGTAGGCAAAACTGAGATTGTTCAGGGCAATACGACCTGAAGCCAGTGGCTGCTGATCGGCCCCATACTGCTGCTGGGCGGCATCCATCAGCTCGAAAATACGCTCACCGGAAACCACCGCCTGCTGCAGCATCGACTGCTGGGTGGTCAGCTCAATCAGTGGCTCATTCAGACGGCCCAGGTAAGTAATAAAGGCATAGAGCACCCCCACTTCAAACACGCCAGGCACAGAGAAACTGAACAGAATCAGCAGCCCGCACAAGACCATCGCTGAAAACAGGCTCAACAGCGGACGCAGCAGAAAGCCATCGAGGCGCAGCGTCTCCATTCGCGCCAGATAGTGAGAGCGGCTCGCTTCGCCCATGCGCTCACCAAATCGTGCCTGCTGACGAAACTGCTGAATCACACTCATGCCGCTGATCACTTCATTGAAGCCGTTGTTGATGTCAGCCAGATAGCTGCGAACCCGTCGGGCAATCGGCGTGCTGTAACGCTGATAGATGAACATCACTATCAGTACCAGCGGGAAGATCATCATTGCTACCAGCGCCATGCGCCAGTCAAGACTGAACATGGCCACCATCATGGCGCCGACCAGCGCAGCGCTACGCAGTACGGTTGAAACCACTGTGACATAAAGATCGCGGATCACTTCGGTGTCATTCGTCACGCGCGAAATAATCTGCCCGACCGGCTGAGTATCAAAGGCGCTCAGCGGCTGACAAAGCGCAGCATTCATCACGTCACTGCGTAACCGCTGCACCACACCAATCGCAGCGCGATTAAACAGCAGCGCCTGCCAGTAGTGCAGCCCGGCGGCCAGTAGCTGAAGCAGGACAAAGCTGATGACCAGACCGGCCACCAGTCCCCAGGGCATCTGATGCTTCGCCACCAGGTTATCAATAAAGTAGCTGACCAGCACCGGACCGGTTACTTCCGCCGCGGCAGCGATCCACAGCATGCCTACCGCCAGCGACAGGGATTTACGCCAGGGCTTACCGTAACTCAGCAGGCGCTTCAGGGTTGGCCACAAGCGGGCAGACTTAGCCATGCGGCACTCCTTTCTCATTTTCATCATCATCCAGCGCCGCTTCCAGTTGCTGGTAACGATACATGTCACGATACCAGCCAGCGCTGGCGGTCAGCGCGTCATGATTGCCACGCTGTGCCACGCTGCCCTGTTGTAACACCAGAATTTCACTGGCTTCCGTCAGCGCTGACAGGCGATGCGCGCTGATAATCAGTGTTTTTCCCTGCCCCCAGATGCGCAGGTTATGCAGGATTTCGTGCTCGGTACGACCATCCACCGCAGAGAGTGCGTCGTCCAGAATCAGGATTTCTGCGTTCAGCAGCAGTGCCCGGGCAATCGAAAGACGCTGCTTCTGTCCACCGGACAGCATCACACCTCGCTCCCCGACTTCGGTTTCATAACCCTGCGGCAGCCGCAGGATATCGTCATGCACGCAGGCCAGGGTGGCGGCCTGTTCAATCTCCTGCTGGGTTGCGCCCGGTTTCCCCAGCGCAATATTGTTCGCTACGCTGTCCGAAAACAGGAATGGTGTCTGGCTGACCACGGCGAGACGACTGCGCCAGCTGTCCAGCCGTAACTGCGGCAGCGGGATCTGGTGATAACGGATGTCGCCCTGCTGAATATCAAAATGGCGCTGGATCAGGCTCAGTAAGGTACTTTTTCCGCTGCCGGTTGGCCCACACAGTCCCAGCATTTCGCCGGGCTTCAGTTGGAAGCTGACATCACTTAACACCGGAGCCGCGCTGGCCGGATAGTGAAAGGCGCGAATCGCGACCTGCAGCGTGCCCGGGTCAGGTGGCAGTGACTTATCACCATCTTCCACCGCTGGCGCTTCCGCCAGTAATGCACCGATGCGGCTCCAGGCGGCGCTGCCGCGTTCGACGATATTGAACATCCACGCCAGCGCCAGCATCGGCCAGATCATCAGGCCGAGATACATCACAAAGCTGGTAAGCTGCCCCAGCGTCATCTGGTCATGCCACACCAGCCAGCTTCCGCCGCCAATCGCCAGCAGGTTTGAGAAACCAATAGCGATGTAGATAGTGGGATCGAAACGGGCATCGACCCGCGCCACGCGCAGGTTCTTTTCACCGGTATCGCGGGCGATGTCGGAGAATTGCTGCGACTGATGCTGTTCAAGACCGAAGGATTTAATCATCCGGATGCTGGTCAGGCTCTCCTGCGTCTGGTCGTTAAGGCTGGAGAAGGCCGCCTGGGCCAGTTTAAAGCGATGATGCAGCTGATTACCGTAGCGATGGATGACGATCGCCATAATGGGCATCGGCACCAGCGCCAGCAGCGTCAGCTGCCAGCTGATTTGCGTACTCATCACCAGCAGCACCACGCAGCCCATCACCAGCGAGTCGACCAGCGTCAGCACCCCTTCCCCGGCTGCAAACACTACCCGATCCACATCGTTAGTGGCGCGCGCAATCAGGTCACCTGTGCGGTGACGCAGATAAAATGCCGGTTGCTGCCGACTCAGCTGGCGATAAAAATCTTCGCGCAGCTCAACCGCCAGCTGGTAGGAGGCACCAAACAGCAGTACGCGCCAGACGTAGCGCAGCAGATAGACCACCACTGCGGTTGCCAGCATGATGCCAATCCACATCATGATGCGACTGGTACTCATGTTGTCACGTGTGACACCATCAACAATGACACCGACCACATGCGGCGGCAGCAACTGCAGAATAGCAATAACAATCAGCAGGATAACCGCGCCCAGATAGCGCCGCCACTCCCTCAGAAAATACCAACTTAATTGACTGAATAATCGCACAACGCTGCTCTCAATCTCAGGCCCTCAGGGGGCGACAGGTAAAGCCGTGGTGTATTTAATCTCTTCCATGGCGAAGCTGGATGTCACATCAATCAGGCCGGGCACACCGTTCACTAATCGCTTGTAGAAAGCATCATAGCTCTTCATGTCGGCCACCTGAATGCGCAGCAGGTAATCATACTCGCCTGCCATCCGGTAAAAGGCCATCACCTCGGGCATGCTGCTTACCACCGAGACAAAGGCCTGATACCAGTCGCGGCTATGCTGCTGGGTTTTCACAAACATAAACGCCGTCAGTGACAGTCCGATTTTATCCCCATCCAGCAGTGCCACCCGGGCGCGAATAATGCCATCATCTTCCAGCTTTTTCAGGCGCTTCCAGCAGGGTGTGGTGGTGAGGTTGACGGCATCCGCCAGCGCCTGCAGCGACAGCGTGCAATCCTGCTGCAGCAGTGAGAGCAGTTTAAGGTCAGTTTTATCTAGCATATGGGACTCCCGGAGAATCATTTTCTCCATTACCGCGATTTTAGCGGTATTTTTGCAATCTCTTTTTCCTGCACGTGCCATAAAATAGCCGCATCACTTCTTTACCGGATGCCTGAAATGCAGACCTGCTGGATTCGCCACGCTATCAACGAAATTAACGCTGATTTTCAACGATCGGCTGAAACCCATTTGATCCGTTTCGATCTGGCGGATTTTCCCGGCATCTGGTTCTATCTGAAAGATGAGAGCACCCATCCCAGTGGCAGTCTTAAACATCGGCTGGCACGATCCCTGTTTCTCTACGGTCTCTCCAACGGCTGGATTAAAGAGAATACGCCGATTATCGAAGCCTCGTCAGGCAGCACGGCCGTTTCAGAGGCGTACTTCGCAAGGCTGCTTGGTCTGCCCTTTATTGCGGTGATGCCCGCCAGCACGGCGAAACGTAAAATTGAGCAGATCACCTTTTATGGTGGACAGTGCCATTTTGTCGAGGATCCCTGCCAGCTTTACGCAGAATCTGAACGGCTGGCACGTGAGCTGAATGGCCATTTTATGGATCAGTTTACCTACGCTGAACGCGCTACTGACTGGCGCGGTAATAACAATATTGCTGAGAGCATTTTCCGTCAGATGCAGCATGAACCCTATCCGATTCCGCATACGGTGATTATGAGCGCGGGCACTGGCGGCACCTCGGCGACGCTGGGCCGCTATATTCGTTATCAGGGCCTGGAAACGAAACTGCTGGTGGTGGATCCCCAGCATTCCGTGTTTTTCGATTACTGGCAACAGCGTGATGCAACACTGACCAGCACGCGCGGCAGCATGATCGAGGGAATTGGCCGTCCGCGCGTAGAGCCGTCATTTATGCCTGACGTGATTGATGAAATGATCAAAGTACCGGATGGTGCGACGTTGGCCGCCATGCTGAAGCTGGAAAAGATCCTGGGACGCAAACCGGGCGCCTCTACGGGCACCAATTTCTGGGGCATGATGCAGGTGGCGAAACGCTTACGGGCAGCAAATCAGCAGGGATCCCTGGTGACACTGCTGTGCGACAGTGGCGAACGTTATCCCGATAGCTACTATCAGCCGGAATGGGTGGCAAAACATATTGGCGATATCACGCCGTGGCAGTGCGAACTCGAATAAAAAACCGGACATCCAGTCCGGTTCACGGCAATCCTCAGCATTCGGGGGAATACGCGAGGTCGGGTGTTGCCAGCCAGTGATTTAAATAGTGAGACACCGCCTGTGTCTCGCAATGCCCTAATACCGGCAGATGCGGTAGCGCAGCTTTCAGTTGCGCCATCGCATTGCCCATGATGAAGCCCCGCCCAACCTGCGACAGCATTTCTCTGTCATTCATTGCATCCCCGAACGCCATGCACTCCGCCAGCGTCAGTGACAGATGGTCGCACAACAGCGCCAGCGCGCTGCCTTTGTTGCAACTGGCGGGCAACACTTCCAGACAGTCCACCGCAGAGAAGCAGATATTCGCCTGCTCACCCAGCGCCGCACCCAGTTCCGTTTTCAGCTGGCACAGATGCTGATGCTGATCGATAAAGCAGATTTTTGTTACCTGATGCGCGGGAAGCCTTTTCAAATCGCACAGCTGATAGCTAAACCCGCTCATCTGATGGGCCACCAGCAGCTCAGGCTGGGGGCGATCGGTAAACCACCCCTGATCGTTGAAAATGTGGATCGACGCGGATGTTTCCCAGTGGCGATGGATGACCTCTTCGGCTACCTCAGAGGGCAGATCACGCGCAAAGATCAGATTGCCCTGCCTGTCGTGTACACGAGTGCCGTTCCCGGTAATCAGCCACGCAGGCAGCATTAATTTCTCCCTCAGAATCTGCATCTCCAGCAGATGGCGGCCCGTCGCCAGCGCCAGATTTACGCCACGCAGATGCAACGCCTGCAGGCTATCCAGCGTCTGCTGACCCAGCTGATGATCCGGCAGCAATAATGTGCCATCCATATCGAATGCGGCTAAACGCATTATGGTTACCCTCCTGCTGAAAAGATGAGCTTACTATTGCCTGTTAATCGCGGAACTAATAGTGAATACTTTTAAAAAACTGTTCCGGGTTTACGATGCGTCAGCTTAACCGCCTTAATCAGTTTCAGCGCCTGTGGCAGCAGAGCCAGGGCATCCCTCAGCAGACCTGCGTGGCAGAGATGGCGCGCCACTGCATCTGCAGCGAGCGTCATCTGCGCACGTTACTGTCACAGTGGCAGCACGCTGGCTGGCTTAGCTGGCACGGCGAGCCGGGCCGTGGCAAACAGGGTCAGTTAGTGTTTCTGCGCACGCCTGAACAGTTACGGCAGCAGTTGTTGCAAAAACAGCTTGATGCCGGAGATGCGGCGGATGCCTTACAGCTGCTGGATCTGCCGCCGGAAAGGCTGATCAATATGCTGCGGCCGTTAATGGGCGGACAATGGCAGAACGACACGCCGGTTCTGCGTATCCCCTACTATCGTCCGATGGAGAGTACCGAGCCGCGCCAGATTACCGGACGGGCTGAACAGCACCTGGTTCGTCAGATCTATTCCGGTCTGACCCGTTTTGAGCAGGATGCGCCGGTCGGCGACCTGGCGCATCACTGGCAGCACGATGAGGCGTCATGTAGCTGGTTATTCTGGTTACGGCCTCAGCTGATGTGGCATAACGACGAGCCGGTGCAGGCCGCACAACTGGTGACGCAGTTCCGCCAGCTGTTGCGGGATACGCGTGTCAGGATATTGCTTGCCGATGTGGTCAGCGTGGATGCGCCTCACCCGCTGGCGCTGCGGTTTACCCTGCGACGACCTGATTTCTGGTTGCCTCACCGACTTGCCCATCTTTTGTGTCTGCTGCCCCATCCCGCTGATATGAAGACAGGCAGCGGGCCGTGGAAACTGAGGCATTTCAGCGCTGAGCTGGTGAGGATTGAAAGCCATGCGCGCTGGCATCTGCAGCGTCCTCTGCTGCAGGCGGTGGAGTACTGGATTACTCCTCAGCTGTTTGATCCCGCTCTCGGCAGCAGCTGTCGTCATCCGGTGCAGATTGCGATAGGGGATGCCGCAGAACTCAGGACATTGAAGCCGGTCAGCAGTAGCATCAGTCTCGGCTTCTGTTATCTGGTCTGCCGGCCGCGAGCCGGATTTACCCCTGATCAGGCGCGCACGCTTTTCCAGCTGATTCAGCAAAGCGGCATCGTCAGCCGATTACCACTGGATGAGGGATTAATTACCCCCAGCAAAGAGCTGTTACCTGGCTGGGAAGTGCCGCTGATTGATAATGTTCCGGTCCCCTTGCCCACCACCCTGACACTGCATTATCAGCTGCCGGTTGAGCTGCATCAGATGTCACAGGCACTGGTCGCCCTGTTAAAACAGCACGGTTGTACTCTGAACGTCGTTTTTCACCCGGTGAAAAGCTGGCATCATATCGACCCGCCTGATGAGGCGGATATCGTGATGGGCGATCGGCTGATTGGCGATGCGCCGATCTTCACACTGGCGAGCTGGTTACAGATTGACCCGCTATGGCGTCGGCTGTGGTCTGCACCGCATGGCGAAGAACTCCAGGCGCAACTGCTGGCTATCCAGCAGATAGCAGATAGCGACAGCCGTACCCGTGCGCTACAGCAGCTTTATCATCAACTGATGAGGGACGGCATCCTGCTGCCTCTGTTCAATTATCGCTACCAGATTTATGCGCCCCCTGCCGTAGAAGGGATTGAACTGAACACGCTGGGCTGGTTTGATTTCAGCCGCGCATGGATTCCACCGCCCATTGATCCGCCTTGCAGCTGTTCAGCAGCGGACTGAGGCATTACCATAAGCGCAAAATTAATTATCAGGGAAACACCATGAAACGCGCGGTTGTAGTTTTCAGCGGTGGACAAGACTCCACTACCTGCCTGATTCAGGCTGTACAGCTTTATGATGAAGTTCACTGTGTCACTTTCGACTATGGACAACGCCACCGGGAAGAGATCGATGTCGCCCGCGATCTGGCGATGACACTGGGTGCGCGCGCACATAAAGTGCTGGACGTGACCATGCTGAACGAACTCGCTGTCAGCAGCCTGACGCGGGATAACATTCCGGTGCCGGCTTATAATCCTGAGGCCAGTGGATTACCCAGTACGTTTGTACCAGGACGCAATATTCTCTTTCTGACGCTGGCCTCAGTTTACGCGTATCAGGTCGAAGCGGAAGCGGTCATCACCGGCGTCTGCGAAACCGATTTTTCCGGCTATCCCGACTGCCGCGATGAGTTTGTCAAAGCGCTGAACCATGCGGTGTCGCTTGGCATGGCTCGCGAGGTGCGTTTTGAGACGCCGCTGATGTGGCTCAATAAAGCGGAAACCTGGGCGCTGGCAGATTACTGGCAGCAACTTTCGCTGGTACGCGAGCAGACGCTGACCTGCTATAACGGCGTAAAAGGCGACGGATGTGGTGAGTGTGCTGCCTGTCATTTACGGGCCAATGGCCTGCAGGGTTATCTCAGCGATCGGGCGGGCGTAATGTCTGCCATGAAAGCTAAAAGCGGCCTTAACTAAGACGGTATGACATGGCGGCAAAGCAGTCAGGTTTGCCGCTTTTTATCAGCTCATGCCATCAGACGCATCAGCCGCTCACGTAACTCCCCTTCCAGCGCAACCGCCTTTTGGGTCCGCAAATCAATACAGACAAACGTGAGTGCGGCATCCGCCACCACGGTCTCCTGACCTGCCAGCAACACCCGCTGGGCAATAATGCCGCTTTTGCCATTTAACTGCGTAATCTCACTGTCGATAGCCAGTACGTCGCCCAGCACGGCCGGGCGACGGTAGTTAATGTTGATATTGACCACCACAAAAGCCAGTTTCTGTTCCAGCAACCAGTGGAACGCTTCAACCTCTTCCAGCCATTGCCAGCGCGCCTCCTCAAGAAACTCAAGATAGCGCGCATTGTTGACGTGCTGATAGACATCCAGATGATAGCCACGCACTTTTATGGTGGTCTGCATGATCATGCTCTCCTGCTACTGTAAGTTAACTGGTTGGACCTGTTCACTTTAGCAGAGTCACCTGATTAGCGTGGGTTAAGCATCACAGATGTGTACTGCCTCACAATTTCAGCCGGGACGCATTTCGCTCTATCAGCGCGTTACCGATACCCGGTACTTCACTGAGTTGCTGAATCGCGCTAAAGGGTCCGTACTGTTCGCGATAGTTCACAATCGCCTGCGCTTTCTTCAGCCCCACACCATTCATAGCAGCAGAGAGCTGTTCCGCTGTCGCTTCATTGATGCTGACCTGTTCCTGCTTTGGCTGCAGCTGCGCGGCTGTCTCCGGCTTAGGTGCAGGATGTGCGTTCTGCGACACAGCCGGACTGGCAGGTTCAGGTGCCGCAGAGACGCTGCCGTGACAGAGTGTACCGCCCAGTGCGAGTGAGAGATAAAAGGCAACAAGTTTATGTTTAGCCATGCTGTGTTTCTCCTTGTGTGTAAACAGCAGTGACAGAGTGGCACTACACCGCACAAGGCTCAAAAGCGGGATTTCAGAAATGGAAAAGGCCGCGAATGCGGCCTTTGATTGTTACAGTCGTTGCGTAGCTTTTGCGAGGCTTACTGCATTTGTGCGGCAGCGCCGTACTTGATTTTCGCCTCTTTACGGAGGTTTTGCAGTAAGGCTTCAAACGTCAGCTGCGCATTGTTCTGCGTGACGCCCTTAACCATTTCGTCAATCTGCGCCTGTGGCATGCTGCCGGTTTTAACTTTATCTACCGCCACCAGCACCACATTACCCTGCATAACTTCGCTGACACCCCATGAAGGCTTATTGTCAGCAGGCTGAGGCAGATTAAAGGCGGCCTGTGCCACCGGATCCTGCGCATTGCGGTCAACGGTTTTGCTGGCGCTCAGCGTCAGGCCTGCTGCAGTCAGTGCTTCCAGCTTGCCCGCTTTGAGATCGGTCAGCAGTTTATCGGCCTGTGTTTTCGCCTGCTGTGTCGCTTTGTCATGCTTAAGCGTATCCGTAATCTGCGCCTTAACCTGCTCCAGCGGTTTTACCGCTTCCGGTTTGTGCTCGCTGATACGCAGCACAAAGGCACGATCGCCGTCGACGGTAATAATGTCGGAGTTGTTGCCCGGCGCACCGTTCTGACCCACCAGACCGCCGTTAAAGATTGCCTGCTTCACAGCATCAAAGTTAAGCGCGTCTGGCAGCGTGTCCTGACTGAACCAGCCGGTCTCTTTCGCTTTCAGACCCGAAGCCTGCTCAGCACCCGCCAGTGACTCATTGTCATTGCTGGCCGCTTCACTGACTTTCTGCTGCAGTTTGTAGAAGGCATCAACGCCCTTCTCCTGCTTCACTTTCGCGGCAACAGCGCTGCGAACGTCATCCAGTGGCTTAACCTGCTCTGGCTGAATATCGTCGAGACGAACCACCAGGAAGCCCACTGAAGATTTAATCACGCCTGACATCTGGCCTTTCTCCGTCAGACCGGCATTTTTCAGCTCATCAGGGGTCGTTGACGGTTCCAGCCAGCCCATATCACCGCCCTTACGCGCAGAGATTGGGTCGATGGATTTGGCTTTCGCCACATCCGCGAAGTTAGCGCCACCCTTCAGCTGAGCCAGTACCGCATTGGCATCGGCTTCAGTTTTGGTCTGAATGACGCTGTAGCGCGTACGCTGTGGCTGCGAATAGTCCGCTTTATGCTGGTCGTACCAGGCCTGAATATCCGCTTCGCTGGCATCCTGCTGCATGCTGGCAGCATCCATCAGGATGTAGCTGACACGGAACTGCTCCGGTGCCATAAAGCTGGTTTTATGCTGCTGATAATACTGACTGATTTCGTCGTCGGTGACGGTTTGTTTCGCCATCAGGGCATTGACGTCCAGCGTCGCCTGACGAATATCACGTTGCTGTGAAACCAGATCCACCAGTTTGCTGGCTTCGCCTTTCAGCGTGAAGTCTGTGTTGGCCACAGCATTGATCAGCTGCTGATTGGAGAGTTGCTTACGCAGCGCTTCAGCATACTGGTCGGCACTGAAACCCATGTTGCCGATCAGCGCCAGATATTTAGCATTATCGAATTTGCCGTTGGTCTGGAAAGCCTGCTGATTGAAGATAGCCTGCTTAACCTGATCGTCACTGATGCTGAGGTGGAGATCTTTGATGTAGCTGTCGAGCAGTGCCTGGTCGATTAACTGAGACAGTGCCTGCTGACGCATCTGCTGCATGAAGCCATCGTTGCTGGCCAGCTGCGAGAACTGGTCACCCAGCATCTGCTGCTGACGACTGCGTTCACTGTTGAAAGCCTGCTCCAGCTGTCCCCGGCTAATCTCCTGACCGTTAACTTTGGCCGCATAGTCGTTATTGCCGCCAATCAGATAGTTGCCAACGCCTGTCAGCACAAAAGAGACGATAATCAGTCCCAGAATAATCTTGAGCACGACATGGTTCGACGCCGCGCGTAAATTGTCCATCATGGTATGGCAACGCTCCGCTGTAGTGTGAATGTAAAGCTCGGTCGCAACTCGCCACTGGCTGGCGACTCACGTAACTGCTGGCTTGGCTGGCAGTCTCAATACGGTCCAGGTCCATCTTACGACCCGATTCTCACCGGTTAAAACAAAAAAGGCACATCTCATTGATGTGCCCGTATGTTACATGAGAACGGGTTAATCGTCCTCTAATCCACTGAAGAAAATGCGTCAATGAATCTATTCGTTGTTATTAATTGACAGCGTCTTTCAATGCTTTACCAGCACGGAAACCCGGTACTTTACCAGCCGGGATGGTGATTTCTTTACCGGTTTGCGGATTGCGGCCGGTACGTGCAGCGCGGTCACGCACAGAGAATGTGCCGAAACCCACCAGAGCCACTTCATCACCCTCTTTCAGCGCATCTGAAACTGAGCCCATAAATGCATCTAAAACACGTCCTGCTGCAGCTTTAGAAATATCAGCATCGGCAGCAATTTTGTCGATCAATTGTGACTTATTCACTCTCTTCATCCCCTCTTTTATTATTTCACATCGTACCGGGCTTCCGGCCGGGTACGAACGCGCAGCAAGTTATATCAAGCCTGTGGAGCCGAAACAACGGAATTTCTCTGAGAACGTCGCATCGACAGCCACCTAAATTAGCGGCACAAAAAAAAGCTGGCAAGCGCCAATTGCCTTGCCAGCTCCGCTTTTTAACGGTTTATGCCGTTAATCACTATTTTGCTGTTGCGACCTGCATGCCGTAAGGCGCATTTTCCAGTGCCAGATTCAGCACCTCTTCAATGCGTTTCACCGGATGGATCTCCAGATCGGCAATCACGTTCTGTGGAATCTCTTCCAGATCACGCTTGTTGTCGTCCGGGATCAGCACGGTTTTAATGCCACCACGGTGTGCTGCCAGCAGTTTCTCTTTCAGACCGCCAATCGGCAGAACCTGACCACGCAGGGTGATTTCACCGGTCATAGCGACATCCGCACGCACCGGGTTACCGGTCAGACAAGAGACCAGCGCGGTACACATTGCGATACCGGCACTCGGGCCATCTTTCGGTGTGGCGCCTTCTGGCACGTGAACGTGAATATCACGTTTTTCGTAGAAGTCACCATTAATGCCCAGTTTCTCGGCACGGGCACGCACCACGGTCAGCGCAGCCTGAATCGACTCCTGCATCACTTCACCCAGGGAGCCGGTGTAAGTCAGCTTGCCTTTACCCGGTACACACGCAGTTTCGATGGTCAGCAGATCGCCGCCCACTTCCGTCCACGCCAGGCCAGTGACCTGACCCACACGGTTTTCACTGTCAGCACGGCCGTAGTCGAAGCGCTGTACGCCCAGGAAGTCCTTGAGGTTTTCACCGTTGATGGTGATGTGCTTTTTCGTCTTGTCCATCAGCAGTGATTTCACCGCTTTACGGCACAATTTCGACAGCTCACGCTCAAGACTACGCACGCCAGCTTCACGGGTGTAGTAACGGATAATGCCGACAATCGCGCTGTCTTCAACCGTAATTTCACTGACTTTCAGCGCGTTGCGCTCAATCTGCTTGGTCAGCAGATGCTGCTTAGCGATGTTCAGTTTCTCATCTTCGGTATAACCCGACAGACGAATCACTTCCATACGGTCCAGCAGCGGTGCCGGGATGTTCATTGAGTTCGACGTTGCCACGAACATGACATCAGAGAGGTCATAGTCGACTTCCAGATAGTGGTCGTTGAACGCAATGTTCTGCTCAGGATCAAGCACTTCCAGCAGCGCTGAAGCAGGATCGCCGCGCATGTCCGAAGACATTTTGTCGATCTCATCCAGCAGGAACAGCGGGTTTTTAACCCCGACTTTCGCCATTTTCTGGATGAGTTTACCCGGCATAGAGCCGATGTAAGTACGACGGTGACCACGGATTTCCGCTTCATCACGCACGCCACCCAGCGCCATACGCACATATTTACGTCCGGTCGCTTTGGCGATCGACTGACCGAGGGACGTTTTACCTACCCCTGGCGGTCCGACCAGGCACAGAATCGGCCCTTTGATTTTGCTGACACGACTCTGAACCGCAAGATACTCAAGAATACGATCCTTCACGCGCTCCAGGCCGTAATGGTCAGTGTCCAGCGTCTCCTGCGCTTTACGCAGATCTTTCTTCACTTTGCTGCGCGTGTTCCACGGAACCTGCACCATCCAGTCGATGTAGCCGCGAACCACGGTCGCTTCAGCGGACATCGGGGACATCATTTTCAGCTTCTGTAGCTCAGCTTCTGCTTTTTCACGCGCTTCTTCCGGCATTTTTGCCGCGTCGATTTTGCGTTTTAACGCTTCGTACTCGTCAGGCGCGTCGTCCATCTCACCGAGCTCTTTCTGAATCGCCTTCATCTGCTCATTCAGATAATACTCGCGCTGGCTCTTCTCCATCTGCTTCTTAACACGGTTGCGAATGCGCTTCTCAACCTGCAGCAGATCGATTTCAGATTCCATCATCGCCATCAGATATTCCAGACGCTCATTAACGTCGGACATCTCCAGCACAGACTGTTTGTCTGCCAGTTTCAGTGGCATATGCGCTGCAACGGTGTCAGCAAGGCGGGCCGCATCGTCAATGTTATTCAGTGAGGTTAAAACCTCGGGTGGGATCTTTTTATTGAGTTTGATGTAGCCTTCAAACTGATTGATCGCCGTACGCACCAGCACTTCCTGCTCGCGCTCTTCAATCTCTGGCGAAACCAGATATTCAGCTTGTGCAACAAAATGGTCACCGTTGTCGGCCAGCGTCGTAATATGGGCGCGCTGTAAACCTTCTACCAGGACTTTGACAGTGCCATCCGGCAGTTTCAGCATTTGCAATACTGATGCAACGGTCCCTACTGAAAAGAGATCGTTAATGCCAGGTTCATCCGTTGAAGCCTCTTTCTGTGCGACCAGCATGATTTTTTTATCATGATCCATTGCGGCTTCAAGGCACCGAATTGATTTTTCCCGGCCAACAAACAACGGAATTACCATGTGCGGATAAACCACCACGTCGCGCAGCGGCAACACGGGGATTTCAATGCGTTCAGAACGCTCAGGATTCATAGAGCTCTCTCTTTGTTTAATGTCCGCCAGGTGATGGGAACCGCATCAGGCAGGTATGCAGTTAAACCCACAGGTATCTGAGTATATGGGGATGATTGTCCGACATTCAACGTCACAGAGGCGAGAAAAGCAAAAGGGGAAACATTTTCCCCTTTTTTAATTGAACAACATGGACGATCTGTTTAATTATTCGCCAGATGCCTGCGCTTCATGCTTGCCGTAGATCAACATGGGCTCAGACTGACCTTCAATAACTGATTCATCAATCACTACTTTTTCCACGTCATCCATGGAAGGCAGGTCATACATGGTTTCCAGCAGCGCACCTTCAACAATAGAACGCAGACCACGAGCACCGGTTTTACGTGACATCGCTTTCTTCGCGATAGCGGTTAATGCCTCGTCACGGAACTCCAGTTCAACTCCTTCCAGGTTAAACAGCGCCTGGTACTGTTTGGTCAGAGCGTTTTTCGGCTCACGCAGAATCTGAATCAGCGCTTCTTCACTCAGCTCGCTCAGGGTCGCGACCACAGGCAGACGACCGATGAACTCAGGGATCAGACCAAACTTGATCAAATCTTCAGGTTCACACTGTGAAAGCAGTTCACCTTCGCTGGCTTTCTGTGACTTCCCTTTCACGGTGGCACCAAAACCAATACCAGATCCGGTTTCCACGCGCTGGGAGATCACTTTGTCCAGGCCGGCGAATGCGCCGCCGCAGATAAACAGAATTTTCGAGGTATCAACCTGCAAGAATTCCTGTTGCGGATGCTTACGTCCACCCTGCGGCGGAACGGCAGCCACGGTGCCTTCAATCAGTTTAAGCAGAGCCTGCTGTACACCTTCGCCTGACACGTCACGGGTAATCGACGGGTTATCAGACTTGCGAGAGATTTTATCGATTTCATCGATATAAACGATGCCGCGCTGTGCTTTCTGTACGTCGTAATCACATTTCTGCAGCAGTTTCTGGATGATGTTTTCAACGTCTTCACCCACGTAACCGGCTTCAGTCAGCGTGGTGGCGTCAGCCATAGTGAATGGCACATCCAGCAGGCGCGCCAGCGTTTCTGCCAGCAGCGTTTTACCACTACCGGTCGGGCCAATCAGCAGAATGTTACTTTTGCCCAGTTCGATGCCATTGCTGGTATCGCCGTTACGCAAACGCTTGTAGTGGTTGTAAACCGCAACCGCCAGCACTTTCTTCGCTCTTTCCTGACCGATAACATAATCATCGAGGTGATGGCGAATTTCATGTGGGGTTGGCAACGCACTGCGTTCACGATGCGGGGCAACTTCTTTAATCTCTTCGCGAATGATGTCGTTGCACAGGTCAACACACTCATCGCAGATATACACTGACGGCCCGGCAATCAGCTTACGCACTTCATGCTGGCTTTTGCCGCAAAAAGAGCAGTACAGCAACTTTCCTGAACCGTCTTTGCGCTTATCTGTCATCAGTTAACCTCTTCTTGTTCTCAGGCCATACCCGCGTACGGCTCAGGCCGTACAGGGACGGCCGAAATTCATTCAACCCATAAATAGTACCGTTGTCCTGTTAACTATAGACCAGTGACAACGGTAAGTCGGGGTCTTATTGGCGATGCGTCAGAATTGAATCGACTAATCCATACTCTACCGCTTCATTTGCAGAGAGGAAACGATCACGCTCGGTATCACGCTCAATTTCTTCCAGCGTTTTACCGGTATGCTCAGCCATCAGCTCATTCATGCGCTGTTTAACTTTAAGGATTTCACGCGCATGGATTTCAATGTCTGACGCCTGGCCCTGATAGCCGCCCAGCGGCTGGTGGATCATCACGCGCGAGTTTGGCAGACAGAAACGCTTCCCTTTAGTGCCCGCTGTCAGCAGAAACGCCCCCATTGAACAGGCCTGTCCCATACAGATGGTGCTGACATCCGGTTTGATAAATTTCATGGTGTCGTAAATCGACATACCGGCCGTGATCACACCGCCTGGCGAGTTGATGTAGAGATAGATATCTTTTTCCGGGTTCTCAGCTTCCAGAAACAGCATCTGCGCCACGATCAGATTAGCCATGTGGTCTTCAACCTGACCGGTCAGAAAAATGACGCGCTCTTTCAGCAGACGGGAGTAGATGTCGTAAGAACGCTCACCACGCGAAGTTTGTTCAACCACCATTGGCACCAGCGCATTGTGCGGTGCAGTATATTCACGATCGCCACTGTATGACATTACCGTCTCCTGGATAAATTTCATTGGCAACATTCTGTACCGATTCTACGTAAGACGCTCGGGAAACTCCACGTCGCACCTTTTCCGACACCTTCAGGACGGTTAATCAGCCAGCCTCACTCTCATTTCTGCATACTCCCACTATCTGGGGATGCTGCACGCATGTTTCAAGCATAACAATCTTTTCCCTGTTCGCTAACCCGGAAAAAGCGATGCGTGAATAATTTGCCGATTAATTAAGCAAATAGCGGCGAAGCGTCGCGTTCTGTACGCAAAATACAAAAAAGCCCGCGACTTTTCAGTCACGGGCTTAGCACAGACGGTTAACTGCGTGATCAGGCCTGAGCGGTCTGATTCATCAGATCCTGGAAGTTGGTCTCTTTCTCGGTCACTTTAGCTTTCGCCAGGACCGCTTCAACCGCTTGCTCTTCCAGCGCGACGTTGCGCATATTGTTCATCAGCTCGTTATTCTTGCTGTAGAACTCGATGACTTCTTTCGGATCTTCATACGCAGAAGCCATCTCTTCGATCATGGTGTTCACGCGCGCTTCGTCAGCTTTCAGCTCGTGGGTACGAATCACTTCGCCCAGCAGCAGACCGACAACAACACGGCGTTTAGCCTGCTCTTCAAACAGTTCGCGTGGCAGTTCCAGCGCCTGCTGTTCGTTGCCACCGAAACGCTGTGCAGCCTGACGACGCAGAACATCGATTTCGCTGTCAACCAGCGCAGCTGGCACGTCGATTTCGTTCGCTTCAACCAGGCCGTCGATCGCCTGAGTTTTGATGCGGTTACGGATAGCGCCTTTCAGCTCGCGATCCATGTTCTTACGCACTTCAGTACGCAGACCGGCTACTGAACCATCTTCAACGCCGAAACGTTTGATGAACTCTTCAGTCAGCTCTGGCAGCTCACGCGTTTCAACTTTCTTCAGCACGATCTCGAACTTCGCATCTTTCCCTTTCAGGGTTTCTGCGTGGTAGTCGTCCGGGAATTTCACGTCGATAGTGAACGTTTCGCCCGCTTTGTGACCCACAACGCCTTCTTCAAAGCCTGGGATCATGCGGCCCTGGCCCATGGCCAGAACGAAATCAGTGGCTTTGCCGCCTTCGAACTCTTCACCGTCAACAGAACCGTTGAAATCGATAGTTGCACGATCTTCCGGGCCTGCAGCTGCGTCGCTTTCGATCCAGTTGGCCTGCTGCTTGCGCAGAGTATCCAGCATGGCATCAACATCAGCATCAGTTACTTCAACGACAGGTTTTTCGACTTCGATGTTTTCCAGGCCTTTCAGCTCAACTTCCGGATAGACTTCGAATTCAACCGCGTAGGTGAAATCCTGGCCTTCTTTGTATTCGCCCGGCACATAGTTTGGTGCGCCAGCCGGATTAATTTTTTCTTTGATGATGGCGTCAACAAAGTTGCGCGTCATCAGCTCGCCCAGCACGTCCTGACGGACAGAAGCGCCGTAACGCTGCGCCACGATGTTCATCGGCACTTTGCCTTTACGGAAACCATCGATGCGAACTTTCCTGGCAACGTCAACCAGTTCTTTTTTTACTGCGCTTTCGATGCTGTCAGCTGCAACAGTAATCGTAATGCGACGGCCCAGGCCCTGAGTGGTCTCTACAGAAACTTGCATCTTGTTACCTCAAAAAATCACGTGCTCGGTCAACTTCAGACACCACACATAGTGAAATGCGCCGTATCCAACAACCGGGACGGCTTCCGTGAAGAGAACCTGATCCCTGTTACCAGAAGCGTCCCGAAGACATTCCGGAAAAATAGACGCAGCATTATAGCGGCATCGCTGGAATGAGTCGAGGACGCTAACTCACCACTTTTCAGCAGGTTTGCTGCTTTTTTGAGCCAGGGATCGCGTTTTTCGCTAAATTACAGAAAAAACGGCCAGCAGGCCGTTTCAGAGGAGGGAGATCAGGCGAGACTTCCGGCACCACGACAGTTAGGCGAAGCCAGAACGGTATCCTGCAACCCTTCCCACTCTTTCAGGGTGTAAGTATGCAGGGCTAAGGCATGGACACTGCCCGCTAATTCAGCCGCCAGTTCGCTATAAATCAGACGATGACGCGCCAGGAAGCGCTGGCCTGCAAAGCAGTCGCTGACAATCACCACTTTGAAGTGACTTTCCGATCCGGCAGGCACGTTGTGCCGGTAACTTTCGTCATGCACTTCCAGATGAGCTGGCTGAAACGCCACACGCAGCTTTTCTTCTATTTGTTCGCGGATCATGGCTATTACTCCTCAATGGCGAGCGCGGTGCCCCATCTCATTCAATCTTAGTCGCTTTTAGTGCGCTTACCCGCCGGCGGACGCTAAATATTGCATTTTATGTCAGCCCGCTTCTGGTGTGCATCATAACGCAGTCGAAACCATCAGCAAACCTGCCTGTCAGAGAAGAGGCTTAAAACGGTTTCAGAGACAATTTCACCCGCAACAGGGCTTTTTTCACTGCCGGGCAATGCTATGATGGCCGCAGTTTTTGCAAACCAACCCCCTGACACCAACGAGAAAAAGTATGTTGAAAAAACTGTTATTCCCACTGTTGGCTGCGTTCATTTTAGCCGGCTGTGCAACCAGCAATAATACCCTCACTATCCAGCCTAAAATTCAGCTGCCGCAGCAGGATCCCGGCCTGATGGGCGTGACCGTGAGCATCAACGGTGCCGACCAGCGTAAAGATCAGGCGCTGGCAAAAGTTAACCGTGATGGTCAGTTAGTGACCCTGACGCCTTCGCGCGATCTCCGTTTCCTGCTGCAGGAAGTGCTGGAGAAGCAGATGACCGCACGTGGTTATATGATTGGTCCTGATGGCGCGGTCGATCTGCAGATTGTGGTTAACAATCTCTACGCTGACGTGACGCAGGGCAATGTGCGCTACAGCATCACTACCAAAGCGGACATCTCTATTATTGCGACCGCGAAAAATGGCAACAAGCAGGTTAAAAACTACCGCCAGACTTACAGCGTAGAAGGCGCATTCAACGCCAATAACCAGAAGATTACTGACGCGGTGAACGCCACCATGAGCGATGTGATTGCGGATATGGCACAGGACACCAGCGTTAACGACTTCATCAAGCAGAACGCCCGTTAATATCGTCTCACCTCTGCCCTGCCTCGTGCAGGGCTTTTTGTTATCTGCAGGATCCGCATGAACCACTATCTTCGCCTCTTCAGCCAGAAAAATGCCGCCGTACTACTGCTACTTGGTTTTGCTTCCGGACTGCCGCTGGCACTGACTTCGGGCACGTTGCAGGCGTGGATGACGGTGGAAAATGTTGATCTGAAAACTATCGGCTTCTTTTCGCTGGTCGGCCAGGCCTATGTCTTTAAATTTCTCTGGTCGCCGATGATGGACCGCTATACGCCGCCGTTTCTGGGCCGGCGTCGCGGCTGGTTACTGCTGAGTCAGCTGGCGCTGGCAGGCGGGATTGTCGCGATGGGATTTCTGCAGCCAGAACGCGATCTGACCCTGATGGCGGCGCTGGCAGTGCTGATCGCTTTCTGCTCCGCCTCCCAGGACATCGTTTTTGACGCCTGGAAAACGGATATTCTGCCACCTGAAGAGCGCGGCAGCGGCGCAGCCATTACCGTGCTGGGCTATCGGCTGGCGATGCTGATTTCAGGCGGGCTGGCCTTGTGGCTGGCTGACCGTTATCTGGGCTGGCAGGCGACCTACTGGTTGATGGCGCTGATGATGGTGCCGGGCATTATTGCCACACTGATGGCGAGCGAGCCGGACACACGGACTTCCACCCCGCATTCACTGCGACAGGCAGTTGTCGATCCGCTCAAGGATTTCTTTCAGCGCAACAACGCCTGGCTACTCATTACGCTGATTATTCTCTACAAGCTGGGCGATGCCTTTGCCGCCTCACTGACGACTACCTTTCTGATCCGCGGCGTCGGGTTCAATGCCGGTGACGTCGGCCTGGTCAATAAGACGCTGGGTCTGCTGGCGACCATTATCGGCGCGCTTTATGGCGGCGTACTGATGCAGCGTCTGAGCCTGTTCCGGGCGCTAATGATTTTCGGTCTGCTGCAGGCTGTCTCGAACTTTGGTTACTGGCTGCTGGCAGTGACCGACAAACAGTTGTGGAGCATGGCCAGTGCAGTCTTTGTCGAAAACCTCTGCGGCGGCATGGGCACCGCGGCCTTTGTCGCATTATTAATGACGCTGTGCAATAAGTCGTTCTCAGCCACCCAGTTTGCCCTGTTATCGGCGCTCTCCGCAGTCGGCCGGGTCTATGTCGGCCCGGCGGCGGGCTGGCTGGTGGAACTCTGGGGCTGGCCGACATTCTATGCTTTCACGGTGATGGCGGGTCTGCCAGGCCTGGTGCTGCTGGCTTTTTGCCGGCAAACATTGAATCAGGTCGAGCAGAGTGGCAATTTCCTCACACGTAGCTACTATCCTCATGGCTATCGCTGGACTAATCGTCTGTTTGCAGCTGGCTGCGGCGTGCTGGCTCTCTGGCTGGTCGTGCTGGCACTGAATGCACTGGGGCTGACTGCGCTGGCACCGCTGCTGACCCGCCTGTTTGAGCTGGGCATGAGCCTCTCCCTGCTGGCGGTGTTTGCCGGGGTCTTGCTGGACTATCGGGCACTGAAGAGAACGCCGGTGTTGCCCGCGTCAGATGCTTAAGTGAAATCGATAGGTTAACGGGGTGCGGCTTATTTTTTGACATCCGGATAAGTCGCCGTCATTTATCATCGCGTGTTATTTTTAAAAAATAAGAATAGATCCTGAGGAGGCGTAGCGGAAATACTAAAAACCGGTTAGCAATTACTTTAGTTAAATTTCATCGCGCAAATGATGCAGACTTGTTAAATATTTGGGAGTTAAAAGTAAGGGTTATTCCTTTCCCTGATTTTTTTACGGTTACTTCCATTGGTTTTTGTTATATTGATGCCAACTGCTTGTCTGCGTTAATTATTTGTCACCTGGCGCAACATCTGTGACACCCTTAGCAAAAGGTGTCAACACGTATCTGACACATCCTTAAGCTGGTTTACACTGCATAAACCTTCCCGTAAAATGCGCGCACACTTAAACGACAATAGAGCCCTTTGTCATTGAGGTCGTTAAATGAGACTCAGTAAATACAATAAAAGTTTGGGGATTTTGTCATTAATTGCAGGCACTTTATTAATGAGTGGCTGCGATAGTGCATTGTTAAATCCCAAAGGACAGATTGCACTGGAGCAACGTTCGCTGATACTGACTGCCTTTGGCCTGATGTTGATCGTCGTGATTCCCGCAGTCCTGATGGCCGTGGTGTTTGCCTGGAAGTATCGGGCGTCCAACACGAATGCGAAGTACAGCCCTAACTGGTCACACTCTAACAAAGTGGAAGCCGTGGTCTGGACCATTCCGATCCTGATCATTCTCTTCCTCAGCGTACTGACCTGGAAATCAACCCACGCACTGGAGCCCAGCAAACCGCTGCAATCTGATGTGAAACCGGTTGAGATCGATGTGGTTGCACTGGACTGGAAATGGTTGTTCATTTACCCGGAACAGGGTATTGCGACTGTGAACCAGATTGCCTTCCCGGCAAATACTCCGGTGAACTTCAAAATCACCTCTAACTCCGTCATGAACTCTTTCTTCATTCCAACACTCGGCAGCCAGATTTATGCGATGGCGGGTATGCAGACCAAACTGCATCTGATTGCGAATGAGCCAGGCACGTTCGACGGTATCTCTGCGAACTTTAGTGGTCGTGGTTTCTCTGGCATGAAGTTTAAAGCCATTGCAACCAAAGACGATGCGGAATTCCAGCAGTGGGTGGCTAAAGTTAAAGCAGCCCCTAACACGCTGACCACCATGGAAGATTTCGAGAAAGTGGCTGTGCCAAGCGAAAATCATCCGGTGGAATATTTCTCTTCAGCTGATCCGAAACTGTTCATGCAAGTCATCGACAAGTTCAAGATGAGCCACGGGAAAATGGACATGCCACAGCATGAAGGTATGGACATGAGTCACGCCGCTTCCGCGGGAGCCGAGGAATAATACGATGTTAGGAAAATTAACACTTGATGCAGTGCCGTACCATGAGCCGATTATCATGGTTACGGTTGCCGCTATCCTGATAGGTGGTGCTGCGCTGGTCGCTGCGCTTACCTATTTTGGTAAGTGGAAATACCTGTGGTCTGAATGGCTGACGTCAGTTGACCACAAACGTCTGGGTATCATGTATATCATCATGGCGTTCGTCATGCTGATTCGTGGTTTCGCTGATGCCATTATGATGCGTACCCAGCAGGTGATGGCTTCGGCCGGTGAAGCGGGCATCCTGCCACCGCACCACTACGACCAGATCTTTACCGCGCACGGCGTGATTATGATCTTCTTCGTGGCGATGCCTTTCGTGGTTGGCCTGATGAACATCGCCGTTCCGTTGCAGATTGGTGCACGTGACGTTGCGTTCCCCTTCCTGAACAACCTGAGTTTCTGGTTTACCGCGGTCGGTGTGATCCTGGTTAACCTGTCTCTGGGTGTGGGCGAGTTCGCACAGACCGGCTGGCTGGCTTATCCGCCGCTTTCCGGCGCGGAGTATAGTCCCGGCGTCGGGGTCGATTACTGGATCTGGAGCCTTCAGCTTTCAGGTATTGGTACGACCTTAACCGGTATTAACTTCTTTGTGACCATTCTGAAGATGCGCGCACCGGGCATGAGCCTGTTCAAAATGCCGGTATTTACCTGGACTGCGCTGTGCACCAACGTCCTGATCATCGCTGCGTTCCCGGTTCTGACCGTGACCCTGGCGCTGTTGACCCTTGATCGTTATCTCGGCTTCCATTTCTTCACCAATGAAATGGGCGGCAACATGATGATGTATGTCAACCTGATCTGGGTCTGGGGCCATCCGGAAGTGTATATCCTGGTACTGCCGGTGTTTGGTGTGTTCGCAGAAATTACCGCGACCTTCTCCAAAAAACGTCTGTTTGGTTATACCTCACTGGTGTGGGCGACCATCGCCATTACCGTGCTGTCGTTCATCGTCTGGTTGCACCACTTCTTCACCATGGGTGCGGGTGCCAACGTTAACGCCTTCTTCGGTATTATGACGATGATCATCGCGATTCCGACCGGGGTTAAAATCTTTAACTGGCTGTTCACCATGTATCAGGGCCGCATTCAGATGCACTCTGCCATGCTGTGGACCGTTGGCTTCCTGGTAACCTTCTCTGTAGGGGGTATGACCGGCGTACTGCTGGCCGTTCCGGGCGCTGACTTCATTCTGCACAACAGCCTGTTCCTGATTGCACACTTCCACAACGTAATCATCGGTGGTGTAGTCTTCGGTTGTATGGCGGGCGTGACCTACTGGTTCCCGAAAGCATTCGGCTTCACCCTGAACGAAACCTGGGGTAAGCGCGCATTCTGGTTCTGGATCATTGGCTTCTTCGTTGCCTTTATGCCGCTGTACGCACTGGGCTTCATGGGTATGACCCGTCGTCTGAGCCAGGATATCGATCCACAGTTCCATCCTCTGCTGGTGGTTGCTGCGGTTGGTGCGGGTCTGATTGCGCTGGGTATCCTGTGTCAGCTGACCATGTTCTACGTCTCGGTACGTGACCGCGACCAGAACCGTGATGTGACAGGTGACCCGTGGGGCGGTCGTACGCTGGAGTGGGCAACCTCTTCACCACCACCGTTCTATAACTTTGCTGTGATCCCACATGTCCACGAGCGTGATGCGTTCTGGGAAATGAAAGAGAAAGGCGAAGCGTATAAGCAGCCGGCATCGTATGAAGAGATTCATATGCCGAAAAACAGTGGTGCGGCAATCGTCATCTGTGCATTCGCTACTGTGATGGGCTTTGCGCTGATCTGGCATATCTGGTGGATGGCGGGTCTTTCATTCCTCGGCATGATCGTTACCTGGATCGTGAAGAGCTTCGACGAAGACGTGGATTACTACGTTCCGGTTGCCGAAGTTCAGAAGATTGAGAACCAGCACTTTGACGAAATCAGCAAAGCAGGTCTGAAATAATGTCAACTGAAACTCTGATTAAACATCACCACGACGCCCATGCGGAGCATGGGCATCACGATGCAGGAGCCAATAAAGTCTTTGGCTTCTGGATCTACCTGATGAGTGACTGCATTATCTTCGCAACCCTGTTTGCGACCTATGCCGTCATGGTCAACAACACTGCCGGTGGCCCGGCAGGTAAAGATATCTTTGAGCTGCCGTTTGTTCTGGTAGAAACCGCCCTGCTGCTGTTGAGTTCGATCACTTACGGCATGGCTGTTATCTCCATGAACAAGGAGCAAAAAGGTGCCGTTATCGGCTGGCTGGCGCTGACCTTCCTGTTCGGTCTGGGCTTCATCGGGATGGAAATCTATGAATTCCATCACCTGATTGCTGAAGGCTTTGGTCCGGATCGCAGTGGCTTCCTGTCTGGCTTCTTTACGCTGGTCGGTACCCACGGTCTGCACGTGACCTCCGGTCTGATCTGGATGCTGGTCCTGATGTTCCAGATTTCCAAACGTGGCCTGAACGCGACTAACCGTACCCGTATCATGTGTCTGAGCCTGTTCTGGCACTTCCTGGACGTGGTCTGGATTTGCGTCTTCACCGTTGTTTACCTGATGGGAGCCATGTAATGAGTCATTCTGTTAACGAACATGGCGCTTCACACGGTAGCGTGAAGTCCTACATGATCGGCTTCATCCTCTCTATCATTCTGACGGCGATCCCGTTCTGGATGGTAATGGATGGCAGTGCATCTCACGGTACTATCCTCGGTGTTGTTCTGGTGTGTGCGGTCATTCAGGTGCTGGTTCACCTGGTGTACTTCCTGCACTTAGACAGCAAATCTGAGGGTGGCTGGAACATGGTAGCCATTGTTTTCTCGGCCATCATCATCCTGATTGTCGTAGTAGGCTCACTGTGGATCATGTGGAACCTCAACTACAACATGATGCCTCACTAAAGAGTCACGCGTAATGTTTAAGCAATACCTGCAAGTTACAAAACCAGGAATTATTTTCGGGAATTTAATTTCTGTGATCGGCGGATTCCTGTTGGCCTCCAAAGGCAACACGGATTACGCCCTGTTTCTCATCACCCTGGTGGGCGTGTCACTGGTGGTTGCATCGGGTTGTGTTTTCAACAACGTGATTGACCGCGACATCGACATCAAGATGGAGAGAACCAGGAATCGGGTGCTGGTAAAAGGCCTTATCTCCGCGAAAGTAAGCCTGGTTTATGCCACTGTGCTGGGTATTGCTGGCTTTGCGTTGCTCTACTTCGGTGCTAATCCGCTGGCCATGTGGCTGGCGGTGATGGGCTTCGTGGTGTACGTGGGCATCTACAGCCTGTACATGAAGCGTAATTCCGTTTACGGAACGCTGATTGGCAGTCTGTCAGGTGCTGCGCCGCCAGTTATCGGCTACTGCGCGGTCTCTAACCAGTTTGATGCTGGCGCGTTGATCCTGCTGGCGATCTTTAGCCTGTGGCAGATGCCGCATTCGTACGCGATTGCTATCTTCCGCTTTAAAGATTACCAGGCAGCGAACATCCCGGTTCTGCCGGTGGTGAAAGGCATTTCCGTCGCGAAGAATCATATTACGCTCTATATCCTGGCGTTTATGATTGCCACGCTGATGCTGACGCTGGGCGGTTACGCAGGCTACAAATATCTGGTGGTGGCCGCTGCGGTCAGCGTCTGGTGGCTGGGCATGGCATTATCGGGTTATAAAACCGCAGATGACCGTGTCTGGGCGCGTAAGCTGTTTGTCTTCTCTATCGTGACCATCACCGCACTGAGCGTGATGATGTCAGTAGATTCGATGGCTCCGGCTTCGAAGGACCTGCTGACCTACGTCTGGTAACCGGCACCAATACAGCATGAAAAGGGCGCGATTTTCGCGCCCTTTCTTTTTGTTACCACTGCTTAAAAACTATTGTTTTACCCGCCCTGCCCCGCCCCCTAGAATAAAAGCAGCACATTAACAGAGGTTGGAATGAACGATAATAAAATGACTCCGGTGGAGCTGCGCGCCACATGGGGCCTCGGTACGGTCTTTTCCCTGCGAATGCTTGGAATGTTTATGGTCCTGCCGGTACTGACCACTTATGGCATGGCATTACAGGGCGCGAGTGAAACCTTAATTGGTCTGGCGATTGGCATCTATGGCCTTGCCCAGGCAATATTTCAGATTCCTTTTGGTCTGCTCTCTGATCGCATCGGCCGCAAGCCGTTGATCGTCGGCGGACTGTTGCTGTTTGTTCTGGGCAGTATTATCGCAGCCTGCACCGACTCCATCTGGGGCATTATACTGGGCCGGGCATTACAGGGCTCGGGCGCGATTGCCGCTGCCGTGATGGCACTGTTATCCGATTTAACCCGCGAGCAGAACCGCACCAAAGCGATGGCGTTTATCGGCATCAGTTTTGGTGTGACCTTCGCGATTGCGATGGTGGTCGGTCCGGTTGTGACTCATGCATTGGGTCTGCATGCGTTGTTCTGGATGATTGCGATCCTGGCATCGCTGGGCATCGTGATTACCCTGCTGGTAGTGCCATCTGCCTCCAATCATGTCCTGAACCGTGAATCGGGCATGGTGAAAGGCAGCTTCCGCAAAGTGATGGCTAACCCGCGTCTGGTGAAACTCAATATTGGTATTTTCTGCCTGCACGTCCTGCTAATGTCGAGCTTTGTTGCGTTGCCAGGGCAGTTTGAACAGGCCGGTTTCCCGGCACCCGAACACTGGAAAGTCTATCTCTCCACCATGCTGATCGCTTTTGCTGGCGTAGTCCCCTTCATCATTTATGCCGAAGTGAAGCGCCGCATGAAGCGTGTCTTTGTCGGCTGTGTCGGAATGATTGTGATTGCGGAGATCGTGCTCTGGGGTGCAGAAGGCCACTTCTGGACGCTGGTGGTGGGTGTTCAGCTCTTCTTCTTCGCCTTCAACCTGATGGAAGCGATTCTGCCTTCGCTGATCAGTAAAGAGTCGCCTGCAGGATACAAAGGTACGGCGATGGGGATTTATTCTACCAGCCAGTTCCTGGGTGTGGCTGTTGGCGGCAGCATGGGTGGCTGGGTGTTTGGTCATTTCGATGCACAGACCGTATTCCTGGTGGGCGCGATGGTGGCCGCAGCCTGGCTGTTTGTCAGCATGACGATGCAGGAGCCGCCTTATGTCAGCAGCCTTCGCATTGTGCTGAGTGATGCTGCACTGGCTGTGCCGAATCTGGAGCAGCGTCTGAAGGCTCAGAAAGGCGTTAATTCCGTGTTTATCGTGCCGGAAGAGAAAAGCGCGTATATCAAAATTGATAGTAAGGTCACCAGCCGGCCTGAGCTGGAAGCGCTGCTGGGGAGTTGCTAGCTTTAAAAAGTTTAGTGATAACGTCAGCTCGTTTCGCTTCAGGATCGAGCTGGCTCAGGGAACACGTTCAGATCGGAAAGACGCAAAAGCCGCCATCCGTGGCATGCTCGGCCCGCGCCGTCCTGGCGCGGGACGCTTTCCTCCTCTGACCGTGTCCCCTGCGCCCCTTAGCTTTTGCGTTGCTGCCAGGTTCAGCCGCATTTAAATTTCTGAGTAAATATCACCCAGCACAATCCTTCTTACAGACCACTAATCAGCTTAAAGCGATGGGAGCCTGTGCCTGTAGCAAAGCATCGCGGGCCAGGGATGGCCCGCGCTGAGCCAGCCATGGATGGCGCTTTTGCGTCTTTGCGAAAGGCACAGGCTTCCTGAGCCTGAACGCGATGTTCCAGACGACATCCATCTCACAAAGCGATATAAGCAAGGTGCTAACAAAAAACCCGGCCTGAGCCGGGTTTTTTATCACTGCATTCAGGCCAAAAAAACAGCCTCCCCCACTTAATCGCGGAAGTTTTTAAACTGGAACGGCTGGCCCAGATTGCTGCCGCGCACGATCGCCATCGCACCCTGCAAATCGTCACGCGCTTTACCGGTCACACGCAACGCTTCACCCTGAATCTGGGTCTGCACCTTCAGCTTGCTGTCTTTGATCAGCTTCACCAGCTTCTTCGCCACGTCGCTTTCAATGCCTTTCTTCAGTTTGGCATCGACCGCCCAGCTCTTGCCGCTGTGCTCAATCTCTTCCGGCACCTCTAAAGCACCGCCTTCAATCCCACGCTTCAGCAACTTCTCTCGCAAAATATCGACCAGTTGCTTAACCTGAAAATCGGACTCGCTGGTGATTTTGATGGTTTCATTCTTTTCGTTGAGCTCAAACTCGGCGCTCACGTTGCGGAAATCGAAGCGGGTAGACACTTCACGGTTGGCATTCTCCACCGCATTGCGAATTTCCTGCAGATCGACTTCTGAAACGATATCGAAAGATGGCATCTCTTCTTCTCCTGACGCTAAAGTGACATGCATAATACGCGTCTTAAGGTGCTAAATAAAATCAGGCTGCACACAACGCTATAATGTAAGTGTGACAGTAAATAACAGATGGCTAGCCCGCCAGCGGGAGGCAGCATGAAAATTACCGTGTTAGGTTGCGGTGCATTGGGTCAGGTCTGGCTGACAGCGCTTGCCCGCCAGGGACATGAAGTACAGGGATGGCTGCGCGTGCCGCAGCCTTACTGCTCAGCCAATGTGATTGATCCACAGGGCAACATTTCGAATCGCACATTTATCGCCAACGATCCGCTGTTTCTGGCGGAAAGTCAGCTGCTGCTGGTCACACTCAAAGCGCCACAGGTCTCACCCGCCGTGAAGAATCTGGAAAGTGTGCTGCCAGAAAACTGCCCGGTGCTGCTGCTGCACAACGGTATGGGCACGCTGGAGGAACTGAAAGGGCTGACTCAGCCACTCCTGCGTGGCGTCACCACGCATGCGGCGATGCGTGATGGCACCGTCATCAAGCACATCGCCAGTGGCATCACCCACATTGGTCCCGGTAACCGCAAAAGTGCCGCTTACAGTGATCTCGCCGATATACTGCACCCTGCCCTGCCCGACGTTGCCTGGCATGACAATATCCGGGCGGCCTGCTGGCGCAAACTGGCCGTCAACTGTGTCATCAACCCGCTCAGCGTGGAGTATGAGTGCCAGAACGGGGCATTACGCGCGTATCCGGAGCAGATCGCGCAGCTGTGCGAAGAGATCAGCTGGGTCATGGAGCGTGAAGGCCAGAACGTGGCCAGTGACAGTTTGCAGGACATCATCTTCGACGTGATCGAAAGCACTGCGGCCAACACCTCTTCCATGCTGCAGGACGTTCGCGCCCAGCGGCTCACCGAAATCGACTATATCAGCGGCTTTCTGCTACGCCGCGCCCGGACGCACGGCCTGGTGCTCACGGAGAATACCCGTCTGTATGACATTGTAAAACGCAAGGAGTCCCATTATGACCGCGAACGCATCGGTGCTGGTTTGCCTGGCACATGGCAGTGAAGAAACAGAAGCTGTCACCACCATCGACCTGCTGGTTCGGGCCGGGCTGAAGGTTGTTACCGCCAGCGTCGAAAGCGATGGCAGCCGTGAGATTGTCTGCTCGCGCGGTGTTCGTCTGCTGACTGATGTCACGCTGGTTGAAGTCGCCGACAATGATTTCGCCGCCATTGTGCTGCCCGGTGGCCTCAAAGGGGCTGAGACCTTCCGTGACAGTCCGCTGTTAGTCGAAACGGTGCGTCAGTTTCACCTCAATGAGAAGATTGTCGCGGCAATATGCGCAGCCGCAGGCACGGTTTTGATCCCTCACGATCTCTTTCCGGTCGGCAATATGACTGGCTTTCCTGGTCTGAAAGAGACAATTCCGGAGGAAAAGTGGATGGAGCGGCGTGTCGTCTGGGATCCGCGCGTCAATCTGCTGACCAGCCAGGGGCCAGGTACGGCAATGGATTTTGCGCTGAAGTTAATCGATCTGCTGGTGGGAAAAGAGATGGCGCGTGAGGTAGCTGCACAGCTGGTGCTGGCTCCCGGCATTTATGACTATCAGGCGTAAAGACTCAGTCTTTGATAGAAAGGCTTAAAACGAGAAAGCCAGTCAGGCCTGAACAGGCACTGACTGGCTCAACATGGTGACTACGGGCGGTAAACTTTAACGTTCTTAAAGCCCTGCTCATGCAGATAAAGCGCCTGCAGACGGCTCATCACACCGCGATCGCAGTAGAGCAGCCAGGTCCGGTTCTGATCGAGATCGCCAAACTGCGTGCTGAGTTTATAGAATGGGAGTGATTTCACTTCTGTAGCGTTCAGCGTCAGTGGCTTCTCTTCCTGCTCATCAATAGAGCGGATATCCAGCACGACGTCGTTGTCACTCAGAAGCGCGACGGTCTCAACTTCAACCACCTCCTCTTCTGTCTGCTCAGCAATAGTACGGATATCGACATTGGTCGCTTCTTCCACCACCCGATCCAGAATCGCAAAGTCGAAATTCTGCTCTTCCGCTTCAATCTTCGCCTTCACCGCCTTCACCGTTGGGCTTTTTGAGATCACACCACAATATTCCGGCATCGTGCTGGCGAAATCTTCGGTGCCGATCTCCCGGGCAACTCTGATGATGTGCTCTTTGTCATGAGAAATCAGCGGACGCAGAATCAGCGTATCGGATGCATTATCAATCAGTCGCAGGTTGGTCAGCGTCTGGCTCGACACCTGCCCCACCGCTTCACCCGTGACCAGCGCCTGCACGCCGTAGCGTTCAGCAATCGTCGAAGCAGCGCGCACCATCATGCGCTTCAGCACCACGCCCATCTGGCCGTCATCCACTTTTTCGAGGATCTCACCGACGACCGGCTCAAAATTGATCGCCACGAAGCGCACGCGGTGTGAACGACCAAAACGATTCCACAGATAGTGCGCAACCTGACGCACGCCAATCTCATGCGCGGCACCGCCAAGGTTAAAGAAGCAGTAATGTACGCGACTGCCACGACGCAGCAGCATATAACTGGATACGCCGGAATCGAAACCGCCGGAAATCAGCGACAGCACATCTTCCTGCGTGCCGATTGGGAAACCACCCAGACCTTCGTAACGTGCAGTCACCAGTGTCAGGCGATTCTCTTCAACTTCAAGGTTCACCGTCACGTCAGGGTTTTTAAGCTGCACGCGGGCGCTTTCAATATGCTGATTCAGGCCGCCGCCCACATAGCGCTCTACATCCTGTGAACTGAAGCTATGCTTACCGCGACGTTTCACACGTACGCAGAAGCTCTTGCCTTCAAGACTGTCGCGATACTGCGTTAACGTCTGCTCAAAGATGTGATGTATATCGGTGTACTCACGATCTTCAACCGCTAAAACGTGATGGATACCGGGAATGCGGGAAAGCTCATCGGGAATAATGTCAGCCAGCGCCGCATTTTTTGACCGCACTTCAATGTGATCCCAGAAGCGCACAACGGCGATGTCGTCGCTGACGGTTTTCAGGACGTTGCGGATATTGCTGGCAAGAATCTTGATAAAGCGCAAACGCACCGACGGACTCTTGATGGTGATTTCAGGAAATAACTTGATGATAAACTTCATGGCGATACAGCTTCGTTGGGCAAATAAGTGCTAAAACAGGCGGCACTTAGCTGGTAAAATCACAAAATTGCGGGCTGCAAGGCGCAACCGCATCCGAGGCGCGGGAGTATATCACCTTTGTCAGGTGACTGCTTCTTCATCAGCCGCCGCATTGATTATTTTGCTAATCATAGGGTCTCAGCTACCATGACCGATTGCGAGATAATGTCCCAACCGTGAGTCGACACGAAATATGCCGAAAAAAGCCGAACAGCCAGCCAGCTTTGAAACGTCATTGCAGCAGCTGGAGCAGATTGTCAGCCGTCTGGAAAGTGGTGAACTGCCGCTGGAAGAAGCCCTGAACGAATTTGAACGCGGCGTGCAGCTGGCGCGGAATGGTCAGCAGACGCTGCAGCAGGCTGAACAGCGGGTCCGCATTCTGCTGAACGATGATAAAGATGCCGACCTCACTGCTTTCATGCCGGAAAACGACTAATGGATTTTGCCCGCTTACTCGATGCCTATCAGCAGCAGGTCAACGCCGCGCTGACGCGTTTTATAGAGCCACTTCCTTTTCAGAGTTCTCCTCTGGTGAATGCCATGCATTATGGGGCATTATTAGGCGGTAAACGTCTGCGTCCTTTTCTGGTCTACGCGACCGGCGAAATGCTCCACGCCAATCCGGCGAGTCTGGATGCCCCTGCCGCCGCAGTTGAATGCATTCATGCGTACTCTCTGATTCATGACGATCTCCCTGCGATGGACGATGATGCATTGCGTCGCGGGCAGCCAACCTGTCACATTAAATATGGCGAAGACACTGCGATTCTGGCGGGTGACGCCCTGCAGACGCTGGCTTTCTCCATTCTGGCCGATGAAGCAATGCCCGGTGTCAGCGCCGAATACCGTCTGCTGATGCTCTCCGAACTGGCAAAAGCCAGCGGCGTAGCCGGGATGTGTGGCGGGCAGGCACTGGATTTAGCGGCGGAAGGCAAATCCGTCGATCTTGATCAGCTGGAACAGATCCATCGCCATAAAACTGGCGCGCTGATCCGCTCAGCGGTGCGCTTAGGCGCATTAACGGCAGGCGATGCGGGCCGCGAAGCGCTGCCGCTGCTCGACCGCTATGCAGAGGCGATTGGTCTCGCATTTCAGGTGCAGGACGACATTCTGGATGTGATCGGTGACACAGCGGTGATCGGAAAACGCCAGGGTGCCGATCAGGATCTGGGGAAAAGCACCTATCCTTCACTGTTAGGCCTTGAAAATGCTCGTGCCAAGGCGCGGGATTTGTATCAGGAAGCTCTTGATGCTTTAGAATTGCTCGCTGCGCACTCCTATAACACCACAGCACTGCAGGCGCTGGCGAGCTTCATAATTGAACGCGACAAATAACTTCCATAATGAGTCTCTGATGAGTTTTGATATTGCTAAATACCCGACACTGGCGCTGGCAGACACCGTTCAGGCGCTACGCGCCCTGCCGAAAGAGAAGTTGCCTGCGCTGTGTGATGAACTGCGTCAGTATCTGTTAGACAGTGTGAGCCGCTCCAGCGGCCATTTTGCATCGGGTCTGGGCGTGGTTGAACTGACGGTCGCGCTGCATTATGTCTATAACACCCCGTTTGACCATCTGGTCTGGGATGTAGGTCATCAGGCTTATCCGCATAAAATTCTGACGGGTCGCCGCGATCGCATCGGCACTATCCGTCAGAAAAACGGCGTACACCCGTTTCCGTGGCGCGGTGAAAGTGAATATGACGTCCTGAGCGTCGGTCACTCGTCGACCTCAATCAGTGCCGGTCTGGGCATGGCCGCTGCGGCAGAACGTGAAGGTCAGGGCCGTCGTACCGCCTGTATTATTGGCGATGGTGCGATTACCGCAGGCATGGCGTTTGAAGCGATGAACCATGCTGGTGATATTAAGCCGGACATGCTGGTCATCCTCAATGACAACGAGATGTCGATCTCCGAAAACGTCGGCGCGCTGAATAATCGCCTGGCGCAGATCCTGTCGGGTAAAACATACGCACGACTGCGCGAAGGCAGTAAACGGGTGCTGACAAATCTGCCGCCAATCAAAGAGCTGGTCAAACGCACCGAAGAGCATCTCAAAGGCATGGTCGTGCCGGGCACGCTCTTTGAAGAGCTGGGCTTTAACTACATCGGCCCGGTTGATGGTCACGATGTGCTGACGCTGGTCAATACGCTGAGCAACATGCGCAGCCTGAAAGGGCCGCAGTTCCTGCATATCATGACGAAGAAAGGTAAAGGCTACGCCCCGGCAGAGGAAGATCCGATTGCCTGGCACGCCGTTCCTAAATTTGACCCGGCGATTGGCGAACTGCCGAAAAGCGCAGAAGGTCTGCCGAGCTACTCTAAAATCTTCGGCAACTGGCTGTGTGAAATGGCCGCCGACGATCCGAAGCTGATGGCGATTACGCCAGCGATGCGTGAAGGCTCCGGCATGGTGGCCTTCTCACGTGAATTCCCGAAGCAATATTTTGACGTGGCGATCGCCGAGCAGCATGCGGTGACTTTCGCGGCCGGTATGGCGATTGGCGGCTATAAACCCATTGTGGCCATCTACTCGACCTTCCTGCAACGCGCCTACGATCAGCTGATCCACGACGTCGCTATCCAGAAATTGCCGGTCCTGTTTGCTATCGATCGCGGTGGTATTGTTGGCGCGGATGGTCAGACTCACCAGGGCGCGTTTGATCTCGCCTATCTCCGCTGCGTGCCGGATATGGTGATCATGACGCCGAGCGATGAGAATGAGTGTCGGCAGATGCTTTACACCGGCTATCACCATCAGGCTGGCCCAAGTGCAGTGCGCTATCCGCGCGGCACCGGTATCGGCACGCCGCTGGCTCCGCTGCAGAGTCTGCCGCTGGGTAAAGCAGTCGTGAAACGTCAGGGTGAAAAGCTGGCGATTCTGAACTTCGGTACTCTGCTGCCAGAAGCAGCCGCCACGGCGGAAGTGCTGAATGCAACTTTGGTTGATATGCGCTTTGTGAAGCCGCTGGATGAGGCGCTGATCGCCGAGCTCGCTAAAACCCACGACTCGCTGATTACGCTGGAAGAAGGCGCAATCAAAGGCGGTGCGGGCAGCGGCGTAAATGAGTTTGTGATGGCGAAACGGCTGGCCGTTCCGGTACTGAACATTGGCCTGCCCGATGAGTTCATCCCGCAGGGCACGCAGGATGAAGTGCGTCATGACTATCTGCTGGACGCCGAAGGCATTCAGCAACAGATCGCCCGCTGGCTGGCGCAGTAACTTCTCCTCTCTGCGCTCCCCCCTGGGGAGCGCAACATCCTGCTATGCTGTAACCTTTGCACTTTCGCAGGAGCCTCCACCATGAAAACGATTCAACTGGGTACTACCGATCTGCAGGTGTCGCGTCTCTGTCTTGGCTGTATGACCTATGGCGAGCCAACGCGCGGTAATCATGCCTGGACGCTGCCTGAAGCGAGCAGCCGTCCGCTGATCCAGCAGGCGCTGAACGCGGGCATCAACTTCTTTGATACCGCCAACAGCTACTCCGATGGCAGCAGTGAAGAGATCCTGGGCCGGGCGCTGAAAGATTTCGCCCACCGTGAAGAGATCGTGGTCGCCACCAAAGTCTATTTTCCGCTGACCAATCTCTCACAGGGACTCTCGCGCAAAAATATTCTGCAATCGATTGATGACAGCCTGCAGCGTCTTGGCATGGAGTATGTGGACCTGCTGCAGATTCACCGCTGGGATTATGACACGCCGCTGGAAGAGACGCTGGAAGCGCTGCATGAGGTAGTGCAGTCTGGCAAAGCCCGTTATATCGGTGCCTCGTCAATGCACGCCAGCCAGTTTGCTCAGGCGTTGCAGATGCAGTCGGAACAGGGCTGGCATCGCTTTGTCAGCATGCAGGATCAGTACAACCTGATTCAGCGCGAAGAGGAGCGTGAAATGCATCCGCTCTGCCTGAAAGAACAAATCGCCGTGCTGCCCTGGAGTCCGCTGGCGCGCGGTAAGCTGACCCGCCCGTGGGGGGAAAACACCGCGCGTTCCGCCTCCGACCAGGTGATGGCGAAGCTCTATGACAATACCGAAGCGAATGATGCCGTGATTGCAGAGCGGCTGGCACAGGTAGCGGAAAGCAAAGGCGTGACGCGGGCGCAGGTGGCGCTGGCCTGGCTTCTGAGCAAGCCTGCCGTTACGGCACCGATTATTGGTGCATCGCGCGCAGAGCAGTTTGAGGATCTGGTGAAGGCAGTGGATGTCACGCTGAGTGACGAAGAGATTACCCTGCTGGAAGAGGTCTATCAGCCGCATCAGGCGGTGGGATTTGAATAAAACCAGAATGTGACGCCCTGCCCGGGCGTCACCTCTTATCATGCGTTTAGCATCGACGTTTAACCCGCCAGCCAGACCCCAAAGCCATAGAGCATCGCCGCAGAAATCACGCCAGCAATAATGTCATCCACCATAATGCCCATGCCGCCATGTACATTGCGGTCAAACCAGCGAATCGGCCAGGGTTTCCACATATCAAGAATACGGAACACGACAAAGCCGCCCAGTACCCATTGCCAGTTGTTAACCGGAATCGCCATCAGCGTAATCCACATGCCGATGAACTCATCCCAGACAATACTGCCGTGATCGTGTACGCCCATATCTTTGGCGGTGCGATGGCAGAGATAGACACCGACGCAGATACCCACCAGCACAACCAGCGAATAGAGATCCTGCGGCAGAAAGGTCATCAGCCACCAGAATGGAATGGCCGCCAGCGATCCCATGGTACCAGGCACGACCGGGCTTAATCCGCTGCCGAAACCGGTGGCCAGCAGATGCCAGGGATTGCTCATCCGCAGGCGGCTCTTCGCCACGTCGTTATTTAGTATCAAAGTGATCAAACCCTTTATGATGGAACGTGGCGGGCTTGCCATTATCCAGCAGCGTTAAGCCTTCTGATTCCGGTGCTATCTGTCCGATGCAGGTATAAGGCACGCCCAGATGCCCCAGCGCCACATCAAGCGCACCGCGATTCACTTCCGGCACGGTGAAGCAGAGTTCGTAATCTTCTCCGCCACTCAGCGCCCAGCGCAATACCTGCTCAGGGTCGAAATGGTCACGCAGCGCCGCCGACAGCGGCAACGCATCCAGGTTAAGCCTTGCACCACAGCCGCTGGCTTTCAGTACGTGGCCGAGATCGGAAATCAGGCCATCGGAAAGGTCCACGGCTGAAGAGGCCAGCGAACGCAGTGCCTGGCCCTGCAGAATGCGTGGCATTGGGCGCAGATGCCGTTTAATCAACGCTTCATGCACCGCCGGATCGCTGATGCGACAGTGATGCTGCAACAGCGCCAGACCCGCCGCGCTGTCACCCAGCGTGCCGGTCACGTAGATCCAGTCGCCCGGCTTCGCACCGGAGCGTTTCAGGGCGCGGCCCTGCGGCACCAGACCGTGAATCGCCAGCGTCAGGCTCAGCGGGCCACGGGTCGTGTCGCCACCCACCAGTTGCATGTCGTAATATTCCAGCAGTTCAAACAGGCTTTCGCTAAAGGCGGAGAGCCAGCTCTCATCGACCTGCGGCAGCGTTAAGGCCAGCGTCAGCCACGCGGGATCGGCACCCATGGCAGCAAGGTCGCTAAGATTCACAGCCAGCGCTTTGTAGCCCAGATCGGCAGGATGGATATCCCGTAAGAAGTGCATACCCGCGACCAGGGTATCGGTGCTGATCGCCAGCGTCTGTTTTTCCGGCACGCTAAGTAACGCACAATCGTCACCGATGCCGAGTTCGACATCACGGCGGCTGCGTGTTCTGCGGTTGAAGTAGCGTGCGATGAGTTCAAATTCACCACAAGACATAATTGCGTTCCGCTTAACTCTTCATGAAAAAAGGCCGGCAAGCCGGCCTTTTTGTTTATTTGCGATGGGGTCGAATTTGTGGACCGGCTTTATCCAGCACGCCGTTGACAAATTTATGACTGTCTTCGGCACCGAAGACTTTCGCCAGCTCAATGCCTTCGTTGATGGCCACTTTATAGGGCACATCATCACGTTTGCTCAGCTCATACAGCGAGATGCGCAGGATAGCTTTTTCTACCTGGCCCAGCTCTTCGAGCTGACGCGACAGATAAGGCTTCATCAATCCATCCAGATACGCACTGTTGGTCGCCACACCGGACAGCAGTTCGCGGAAGTAGGTAATGTCGACGTCTTTGACGTCCTGTTCCGCCAGAAACTGGTATTCCACATCGGCAATGTCGTTATTCGACAACTGCCAGGAGTAAAGCGCCTGAACAGCGCACTCACGGGCGCGACGACGAGCAGCAGGTTTCACAAAATTCCCCTTACAAAAATCAGGCTTTAATGGCTTTCAATACGTTAATCATTTCGAGCGCAGTCAGCGCCGCTTCAGCACCTTTATTACCCGCTTTGGTGCCGGCACGCTCAATGGCCTGCTCGATGCTTTCAGTGGTCAGCACGCCGAACGCGACAGGAATGTCGCTGTTCATGGCAACGCTGGCGATACCGGAGCTGGCTTCACCCGCCACATATTCGAAGTGCGCAGTGCCACCACGAATAACGGTGCCGAGTGCGATAATCGCATCATATTTGCCGGTGTTTGCCAGGGCACGGGCTGCCAGCGGCAGTTCGTAGGCACCCGGCACCCAGACTACGGTGATATTGTCATCTTTGACCTGGCCGATACGTTTCAGGGCATCAACTGCGCCATCCAGCAGGCTGTCATTAATGAAGTTGTTAAAACGCGCGATGACGATGGCAACATTGGCCTCAGGCGTTGCAACAGCAGCTTCGATAACTTTCATACTTATCCTTTCAGGGGTTTGGTTGGCCCCGCGCAGGGGGGCGGATTCTATCATACTCTTAGGCGGCGTGCTCTCGCTTTTCCGGGCATGCTATTGCGGTGTCAGGGTCAGACGTAAATCGTCACCGACCTGCCGGACATCGCTGAAACGGAACGCAGGCGCGTCAGCCAGCTGGCTGAGCCCCGGCAGCTGACACAAGCCGCGTCCTTCATGGCCTAATAGCTTAGGTGCCAGATAAACGATCAGTTCATCCACCAGCCCGGCCTGTAACAGGGCACCAGCCAGCGTGGCACCCGCTTCAACCCAGACGCTGTTAATCTGTCGCTGTCCCAGCAGCATCATCATCGCCACCCGATCCAGGTGCTGTTCGCGCAGCGGAACGGCGATTTGCGTCACGCTGGCGGGCCAGTGCTGCTGATCCGGCTGATGACGCATCAGCCAGGTTTCGCCCGGCTGGGAGATGAGCCGATGCTGCGGCGTCACGCGATTCTGGCTGTCGATAATCACACGTACCGGCTGACGCAGTTGCTGTTCATCAACCAGAGCCTGGCTGTCGGTATTGAGTTCAGACCAGCGCACTGTCAGAGAGGGATCGTCCGCCAGCACCGTGGCGCTGCTGCTGAGAATGGCGGCGCTTTGCGCCCGCAGACGCTGCACATCACGGCGTGCAGCCTCAGAGGTGATCCACTGACTTTCGCCACTGGCCATGGCCGTGCGGCCATCCAGCGATGCGCCCAGCTTAAGCTGAATCCAGGGAAAGCCGGTGCGCATGCGCTTGAGGAAGCCGCGATTCAGTGCTTCTGCTTCCTGCATCATCAGACCATGGCTGACGTCAATGCCCGCCTGATGCAGACGGTGCAGTCCGCGCCCCGCGACCTGCGGATTCGGGTCCTGCATAGCGGCGACGACACGGGTTACACCTGCGGCGATCAGCGCATCACAGCAGGGCGGCGTGCGGCCATGATGGCTGCACGGCTCCAGCGTGACATAGGCAGTTGCGCCACGCGCTTTCTCGCCAGCCATGCGCAGCGCGTAGACCTCAGCATGGGGTTCACCGGCACGCTGATGCCAGCCCTCACCCACGACTTCGCCATCGCGCACAATCACACAGCCGACATTCGGGTTCGGCATGGTCGTAAAACGGCCGCGTCGCGCCAGTTCCAGCGCACGCGCCATGTAGCGTTCGTCCATACTTTAATCCTGTAACCGGGCGATCTCTTCGCCAAAATCGCGAATATCTTCAAAGCTGCGGTAAACCGAGGCGAAGCGAATATAGGCGACTTTATCGAGCTTCTTAAGCTCATCCATCACCAGATTGCCAATCAGCTTACTGGGGATCTCACGTTCGCCAGTGGCGCGCAGCTGCGTTTTAATATGGTTTACGGCGCTTTCCACCGCGTCAGCGCTGACCGGACGCTTCTCAAGCGCTTTCATCATCCCGCTGGCCATTTTGTCTTCATTGAAAGGCTCGCGCACATCATTGCTTTTCACCACGCGGGGCATCACCAGTTCCGCCACCTCAAAGGTGGTGAAGCGTTCATGACACATCAGACACTGGCGACGGCGTCGCACCGAGGAGCCTTCACTAACCAGACGAGAATCAATCACTTTGGTGTCGACAGCGGAGCAGAATGGGCAATGCATGACGTTTCCTGACGCGAGAGTGATGGGCCACACAGTGTAGCGCGAACTGTGAATCAACAAAATCTCTTCCGTGTCTTTCGTGGGCTTCTCATCGCAGGATAAACGATGCTAAATTTCGTCTGCGGCAAAAGGGACTACGCTTTAAGAGCGGCAATTAAAATTTTCCACTAACACATTGGAGGTTGTATGGGTCTGTTTAACTTTGTGAAAGAAGCCGGTGAAAAACTCTGGGACGCCGTACATGGCGGTGAGGACCAGAATAAAAAGCTGCAGGATCACATCAACAAGCTCGGCTTGCCAGACAGCGACAAGGTGGACGTAAAAGTTAATGGTGATACCGTCACCGTGACCGGCGATGGCCTTTCTCAGGAACTGAAAGAGAAGATTCTGATCGCGGCAGGTAATGTGGCAGGCATCACGAAAGTGGAAGACAAGGTCACCGTGACAGACAGCGCGGCCGAGTCAGAGCTTTATACCGTAAAAAAAGGCGACACGCTGAGCGCTATTTCTAAACAGGTTTATGGCAACGCTAACGAATATAACAAGATTTTCGAAGCGAATAAGCCAATGCTCACCCATCCTGATAAGATCTATCCTGGCCAGGTTTTACGTATTCCAAAATAACGGACAAGGATCACTTATGAGCAGGATGGTTTGGGTTCCGGTGGCGTTCTCACTGGTGGCGCTGAGCGGCTGCAGTAGCAGTGCAGGTAACCCGCAGGTCAGAGAGCTGCACCAGGAAGTGAGTCAGCTCAATCAGCAGATGCAGCATCTGACCACACAGGCCAGCGCGCTGGAGATTCAGGGGCAGCTTAACAGCCAGTTGCAGCAAGGTGCCTGGCTGGTGCCACAGGCGAACACGCCAGTGGCGTTGCAGACTCAGCTCGGCACGCTGAGACTGACGCTCTCCCCTGTCACTGCAGAAGCCAGCGGCTCGCGGGCAACCCTGACCGTACGCTCAATGGACGATCGGCCTTTGCCCGCCCTGCATGCGACGGTGATCTGGGGTGAACTCGACCCGGCGACCGGTAAACCGCTGAGCAGTGACAGTCTGACTCAGACGGTCGCGGTGCCTGCCTCGCTGCTGCCGCAGCATTCGGCGACGATCCCGTTGCGTCTCAGTGGCCTGACCCCGGAGCAACTGGGTTATGTCCGCGTGCATAACGTGTCCGCTGCCACCCCGTCCCAGACCTCCCCTGCGGCACCTGCTAACCCTTAACCGTGGTGCAAAAAAAACGGGCAGCCAAAAGGCTGCCCGTTTTTATTACTGACGCGCGATTAAGGCAGGATAGAAGGCTGATCGGCGCCCTCTTTCTCGACTTTCTGCACCAGCATATGTTCACGCTTCATGCCCAGTTTCAGCGCCAGCGCCGAAGAGACATAAATGGATGAGATCGTACCAATCGTCACACCAATCAGCATGGTCAGTGAGAAGCCTTTCAGCAGCGCACCACCAAATATGAAGAGGATGAGGATCATCGCCAGCGTCGTCAGTGAGGTAATCAGGGTACGGCTTAACGTCTGGGTCAGTGATACGTTCGTAATATCGTAAGAACTGCCGCGACGGATCTTGCGGAAGTTTTCGCGAATACGGTCAGAGACCACGATTTTATCGTTAAGCGAGTAGCCAATTACCGACATCAGCGAGGCAACAATCGTCAGGTCGATTTCAATGCGGAACAGCGCCAGCAGGCCGCAGGTGATAATCACGTCATGCGCCAGCGCCAGCACGGTGCCCAGTGCCAGACGCCACTCAAAGCGGAAACCGATATAGATCAGAATCGCAATCAGCGCCGATAGCAGGGCCATCGCACCCGCCTGCGCCAGGTCGCTGCCCACACTCGGCCCCACGAACTCAATGCGCTTAACGGTGGCGTTTTGCTGCGTAGTCTGGTTGATCACCGACACCACTTTATTGCCTAACTCGGTACCTGCCGGGCCGGTAACCGGTGCCATACGCACCATGACGTCACGGCTGCTGCCAAAGTTCTGCACCAGCGGCTCGTCAAAGCCCGCTTTCACCAGTTCGCTACGCAGCGTGTCCAGATCGGCGGGTTTCTCCAGCGCGATCTCAATCACCGTACCCCCGGTGAAATCAAGGCCCCAGTTAAAACCACGCACGCCCACGATCGCAATCGCGGCCACAATCAGCAGTCCCGAAATGATGAAGGCCAGCTTATCCCAGCGCATAAAGTCGACGACTTTACGCCCGTGGTTTAACTGCTCAATGTTATATTCCTGTGCCACAACGCACTCCTCAGATAGACAGCTTGTTGATGCGTTTGCCACCGTAAACCAGGTTAACAATGGCACGGGTACCGATAATCGCGGTGAACATTGAGGTCGCGATACCAATTGCGGTGGTAATCGCAAAGCCTTTGATCGAACCGGTGCCGACCGCGTAAAGAATGATAACTTTGATCAGGGTGGTCACGTTCGCATCGACGATACTGGAGAAGGCGCCTTTGTAGCCTTCATGAATTGCCTGCTGAACCGAGCGCCCGTTTCGCAGCTCTTCTTTAATACGTTCGTTAATCAGTACGTTGGCATCAACTGCCACCGCCAGCGTTAACACGATACCGGCAATACCGGGCATGGTCAGGGTCGCGCCAGGCAGCAGGGACATGATGCCGACAATCAGCACCAGGTTAACCAGCAGCGCACTCGTCGCAATCAGACCAAACTTTTTATAGAACACCACCATAAAGAGGATCGAGGCGAGCAGACCCCACAGGCAGGCTTCCAGACCCTGAGTAATGTTCTGCTGACCCATGGTCGGCCCGATAGTACGCTCTTCCACAATCTGGATGGGCGCAATCAACGCACCGGCACGCAGCAGCAGCGACAGCTGACGCGCTTCGTTCGGGTTATTGATACCGGTGATGCGGAAGCTGTTCCCCAGGCGAGACTGGATATTAGCGACGTTAATCACCTCTTCCTGTTTCACCAGAACTGAACGACCGTTGGCATCTTTTTTACCGCTGTCCTTGTACTCCACAAACAGGGTCGCCATCGGCTTGCCGATGTTGTCCTTAGTGAAGTTGGACATGATGTTACCGCCTGCGCCATCCAGTGAAATGTTCACCTGTGGCTGGTTGTACTCATCCATGCTGGAGGTTGAGTCGGTGATATGGTCACCGGTCAGAATTACCCGCTTGTAGAGCACGACCGGCTGGCCATCGCGCATATCTTTCACTTCAGAGTCACCCGGTACACGCCCACTGGCCGCCGCGGTAGGATCCACGCTGGTGTTAACCAGACGGAATTCCAGCGTCGCGGTGGCACCCAGAATCTCTTTGGCGCGCGCCGTATCCTGAATACCCGGTAGCTCAACCACAATACGATCGGAACCCTGACGCTGAACCAGTGGTTCAGCTACGCCCAGCTGGTTTACACGGTTACGCAGAATCGTAATGTTCTGCTGAACCGCATATTCACGCGCTTCGCTGAGACGGGCATCGCTCATGGTGGCACGCAGCGCATCACTGCCGCTGCTGTTGATCACCAGATCCTGATGACGGGAACTCAGCCAGGAGATCGCCGCATCACGACTGGCAGCGTCACGGAAACGAATTTCCACGCCGTAGTTCGCGATTTTATTGACGTTGGTGTAGGGGATATTTTTAGTGCGCAGGTCGCTACGCAGCGTGTCAGCATTCTGCTCCTGCAGCTTACTGAGCGCGGTGTCCATGTCCACTTCCATCAGGAAGTGCACACCACCACGCAAATCGAGACCGAGTTTCATCGGCTCTGCTGACAGCATCGTCAGCCAGCGCGGCGTGGCGGGCGCAAGGTTCAGCGCGACAACGTAGTTTTCACCCAGCGCTTTCATGATCGCTTCACGGGCGCGTAACTGCACATCCGTATTATTGAAGCGCGCGGTAATCGCACCATTTTCCAGCGCAACAGATTTGCTCTGGATATTGTCTTGTTTCAATACGGACTGAATTTGATCCAACGTCTGCTCACTGGCGGCGCTTCCGCGCGCACCAGTGATTTGAACGGCCGGATCCTCACCATACAGGTTGGGAAGCGCATAGAGCAGGCCGACGAGAATCACGACGACCAGCATTACGTACTTCCACAAAGGATAACGATTTAACACGGCAGTTCCCTTAGGGAAGAAAGAATTACAGCGCCTTGATAGTGCCCTTCGGCAGCACGGCGGCGACGAAATCACGTTTAATGACGACTTCATTGGTGTCATTCAGCGCAATAGCTACGTAGCCCGTGTCAGAGACTTTCGTTACGCGGCCTACCAGGCCACCGCTGGTCAGCACTTCATCACCCTTAGAGATGGAATCCATCAGCTTCTTGTGCTCTTTCGCACGTTTCTGCTGCGGACGCAGGATCATGAAATAGAAAATCAGACCAAACACCACCAGCATGATCACCAGAGAATACGGACTTCCCTGAGACGGAGCGCCTGCTGCGGCCACGGCGTCAGAAATGAATAAGCTCATTAAATTTCCCTCATTGATGAATTATCAGACGTTAATGGCGGAACTTCTTTGCCCGTCCGTTGGTAAAACTCAGTTACAAAGCGCTCTAATTTACCCTCTTCGATGGCCTGGCGTAAACCAGCCATCAGACGCTGGTAGTAGCGCAAATTGTGAATAGTATTCAGACGCGCGCCCAGTATTTCGTTACAACGGTCGAGATGATACAAGTAGGCACGGCTATAATTGCGACAGGTGTAACAATCACACTCCGCATCCAGCGGCGCAGTGTCATCTTTGTAGCGGGCGTTGCGAATCTTCACTACACCTTCGGTTACAAACAGGTGACCATTTCGCGCATTACGGGTTGGCATCACGCAGTCAAACATATCGACGCCGCGACGGACGCCTTCAACCAGATCTTCTGGCTTGCCGACACCCATCAGATAACGCGGTTTATCCTGCGGAAGCTGCGGACAGACGTGCTCAAGAATACGGTGCATGTCCTGCTTAGGCTCACCCACCGCCAGGCCGCCCACAGCGTACCCATCAAAGCCAATCTCTACCAGACCTTTCACCGAGACATCTCGTAAATCTTCGTAAACCGAGCCCTGAATAATGCCAAATAAGGCATTTTTATTTCCCAGGCTGTCGAAACGGTCACGGCTGCGTCGCGCCCAGCGCAGCGACATCTCCATGGAGCGTTTGGCGTAGTCCCAGTCCGCCGGATAGGGCGTACATTCATCGAAAATCATCACGATGTCGGAACCGAGGTCATACTGAATCTCCATCGATTTTTCCGGATCGAGGAAGATTGGGTCGCCGTTGATCGGGTTACGGAAATGCACGCCCGCTTCGGTGATTTTACGGATGTCGCCCAGGCTGAAGACCTGGAAGCCGCCGGAGTCGGTCAGGATCGGCCCTTTCCACTGCATAAAGTCATGCAGATCGCCATGCAGTTTCATGATCTCCTGGCCGGGACGCAGCCAGAGGTGGAAGGTATTGCCCAGAATGATCTGCGCGCCGGTCTCCTGCACTTCTTCCGGCGTCATGCCTTTAACAGTGCCATAGGTGCCAACAGGCATAAACGCAGGGGTTTCCACCACACCGCGATCAAAAATCAGACGGCCACGGCGTGCGCGCCCGTCTGTGGTATCAAGTTCAAATTTCACAAAGCCTCCATCGGAGAAACAGTCCGATGCAGATAACCTTCATTCGCACGACAGGCGATTCCGGCTATCGGTTAATAAATCAGTCGCCCACTTTTTCCAGCGGCGCCTGCGGATTTTTGCTGATAAACATCGCGTCGCCATAACTGAAGAAACGATATTGCTCAGCCACGGCTGCGCGGTACGCGGCCATGGTGTGCTGATAACCGGCAAACGCCGAGACCAGCATAATCAGAGTCGATTCGGGCAGGTGGAAGTTGGTGATCAGTGCATCGATCACCTGATACTCATAGCCCGGATAGATGAAAATCTGGGTATCGTCGAAGAACGGCGCAATCAGGGCATCCTGACTCGCTTTGGCGGCGCTCTCCAGCGAACGAACGGAGGTGGTGCCGACAGCAACCACCTTATTGCCGCGCGCTTTACAGGCCAGCACGGCGTCGACAACCTCCTGCGGCACTTCGGCATACTCCGCATGCATGTGATGCTCTTCGATGGTCTCGACACGCACCGGCTGGAAGGTGCCAGCACCGACATGCAGCGTCACAAAGGCCATATCAATGCCCTTCTCTTTCAGTGCCTGCAGCAGCGGTTCATCGAAGTGCAGACCGGCGGTCGGCGCCGCCACAGCACCCGGACGGGCGCTGTAAACCGTCTGGTAAAGTTCGCGATCCGCCTCTTCATCCGGACGGTCAATATACGGCGGCAAAGGCATGTGGCCGACGCTGTTGAGGATGTCGAGCACCGCGCGCTCATCATCAAACGCGATCTCAAACAGGGCATCGTGACGTGCCACCATGGTCGCTTTCACGCTCTCATCTTCGCCCAGCAGCAGTTCTGCCCCCGGTTTTGGCGCTTTTGAGGCGCGCACATGTGCCAGCACGCGCTTGTCGTCGAGCATCCGCTCCACCAGCATCTCGATTTTGCCGCCGCTGGCTTTACGGCCAAAGACGCGCGCCGGAATCACGCGGGTGTTGTTGAACACCAGCAGATCGCCTGGATTCAGCTTATCCAGCACGTCGGTGAAAACACCGTGCGACAGCGCACCGCTGGGACCGTCGAGCGACAGCAGACGACAGCCGCTGCGCTGCGCCTGGGGATAGTGAGCAATCAGGGATTCGGGCAGTTCAAAAGCAAAATCGGCGACACGCATTGACATGTTCTTTCTCAGGCAAAAACAGGCGGCACAGTTTAGCGGAAAACCGACCAATTCTGAACAACTGGCTGCGCAAAGGCAGTTCTGCCTATAATGCGGCATGAACTTTCTTGCTCATCTCCATCTGGCTAAGCTGGCCGACAGCTCCCTTCTCGGCAATTTAATGGCCGATTTTGTGCGTGGCAACCCGCACCAGCACTGGTCCGCGCCTGTCGCAGACGGCATTCTGATGCATCGTCGTCTGGATGTGATGACCGATGCACTGCCGGAAGTACGCAGCGCCCGTCAGCTGTTCCGTGCGGAAACCTATCGTGTGGCCCCGATTACGCTGGACGTCATCTGGGACCATTTTCTGGCCCGTCACTGGCAGCAATTTACGCCCGACCAGACGCTGGTGCAGTTTTCTGCCACCGCCGAGCGCGAAATCCTGCCGCAGCTGGCCGACACGCCCGTAGAGTTTCAGGCACTCAACGCGGTGATGTGGCGCGAGCGCTGGTTCGAGCATTATGCCCAGCCTGCCCGGCTGGAGCGGGTGCTGCACGGCATGGCCAGTCGCCGTCCCCGCCTGTCGGCACTGCGCGACTCCTACCACGATTTCATCCAACATTATGATCAGCTGGAAGCGCTGTTTTTTGTTTTTTATCCGCGTTTAATGGCGCTGGCGACCAGCAGAACCCTGTAAAACCCGATCCTCTGCTGCCGGGCTGACGGACACGCGCTTTTGCCAGATGAAAAAAGCCGGCCACCCGGCCCAGCACTATCTTGCCATTGCTGCTTATCTGCGGCTTAATGAAGCCTTTCTTAACAATACTGAAGTAAACATCACAGCCAGACCGCCTGTTCAGGCGCGCCTTCCGTTCGTTATGGCAAAAAATCATAAGAGGAAAAGATGTCATCCGCTTCGCATTCTGAAATAGACGCGCGTTACCGTTACGCCTGCGACATCGCCCGTGCAGCGGGCAGCCGGGCCTTATCATGGTATCAGCAGCGTCAGACTCTGGTCGTGGAACACAAAAGGGATTTGCAGGACGTGGTCAGCGAGGCTGATCGTAACGTTGAGGCATTAATTAAGACCTTAATCGCTGAACGTTTTCCTGAGGATAGCGTCTATGGCGAAGAGAGCGGCGGCGAGGTTGAGGGTGCGCCGTTTATCTGGGTTGTCGATCCGATCGATGGCACCGCCTGTTTCGTCAACGGTTTGCCTAACTGGTGCGTTTCGCTGGCGGTGGTCTGCGAGGGCCAGCCGGTGATCGGCGTCGTCTGCGATCCTAATCATCAGGAGCTGTTCCACGCACGGGCAGGCCAGGGGGCATGGCTGAATGAAAGTCGCCTGCAGGTTCATGACGCAGCGCATCTCAATGAGGGTTTACTTGGCATCAGCAACTCCAGCCGGACGCCGGGCGAAAGCGTCTCACGCCTTATCAGCGGCTTAATTGAACAGGGTGGTATGTTTATTCGCATCGGTTCGGGTGCGCTGACCAGCGCCTGGGCGGCAGCCGGTCGGCTGATTGGTTACTACGAAGCGCATATGCATCCGTGGGATAGTCTGCCGGGCATCGTTCTTATGCGCGAAGCAGGCGGTGTCACCAATGATTATCTGCGTAATGAAGGCCTGAAAAACGGTAACCCTGTGTTGCTGGCCAATGCGGCTCTGTATCCAAAAATTAAAGCGCTGACCGGCAACGGCGCACTGGAAGAGTAAATGACGCTGCCAACCCTGTGCCGCTGTGCGCTGATCCTCGGTTCTCTCTGGCTGTTAAGCCCGGCGACACAGGCGGCGGATTACCAGCTGGAGAAAGTGGTTGAACTGAGCCGTCACGGCGTACGTCCACCCACGCCAGGCAATCGAAAAGAGATTGAAGCCGCCAGCCAGCAACCCTGGACACAGTGGACCACTGCCGATGGCGAGCTGACGGGTCACGGCTACAGTGCCGTGGTGAATAAAGGACGCTGGGAAGGCGAGCACTATCGCCAGCTCGGCCTGCTGGGCACGGGCTGTCCGGATGCGGCTCAGGTCTACGTGCGCGCCAGCCCGCTGCAGCGCACCCGTGCCACGGCTGCGGCGCTGACGGACGGCGCCTTTCCCGGCTGCGGCGTAACCGTGCATCACGTCGCGGGCGATGTTGATCCCCTGTTTCAGAATGAAAAGCTGACGGTCACCCGGACCGACCCCGTGCAGGAACTGACTGCTAAACAGCAGAAAGCGGGCAATCTGGCACATCTGCAACAGCAACTGCAACCGGCGATTCAGCAGCTGAAAACCGCCGTCTGTCCCCCCGCAACGGCTTGTCCCCTGTTTGATGCGCCCTGGACGTTCCGGCAAACCCGCAACGGAAATAGTTACGTTTACGGGCTGAGCGTCATGGCGAGCATGGTGGAGACGCTGCGACTGGGCTACAGCGAAAATCTGCCGTTTGATCAGCTCGCCTGGGGGCATATCACCTCGGCCGCGCAAATCACCTCCCTGCTGCCGCTGCTGACCGCAAACTACGATCTCAGCAACGATGTACTCTACCTGGCACAGCGCCGTGGCTCGATACTGCTCAACACGATGCTGGAGGCGATCGCTGCCAATAGCTCGCCGAGCCGCTGGCTGATTCTTGTCGCGCATGACACCAATATTGCGATGGTGCGCACCCTGATGGACTTTAACTGGCAGTTACCCGGTTACTCGCGCGGTAACATTCCGCCGGGCAGCAGTCTGGTGCTGGAGCGCTGGCGCGACACCCGCAGCGGCGAGCGTTTTTTACGGATCTATTTTCAGGCGCAGAGTCTGGATGGCATCCGCCAGTTGCAACTCATTGATGATAAATATCCGTTATTACAACAGGAATGGCATCAGCCTGACTGCAGAGTTACCGATGTCGGCCTGCTCTGCCCTTATCAATCCACACTGACTCAGCTCCGGAAAAACCTGGATAACAGCGCTGTGCTGCCGGTTTCGGTTATATTGCCCTGAGTCTGTCGCTAATCAAATTAAGGCCGCAGCCGCAATGCGGCCTTAATAATGTTAACCGCTGTTAATTAACGCCACTCAGACCTTTTCTTATTTAATTCATCTGACTATCAGCGCCACACATTTTGATTTACGATAGTCCTGTCAATCATCCCTTTATTATCTATTTTCCTGTAATTCTTGCGTATTTCGGCGACTGGTTTCGCCGTTTTTTATTTCCGCCTCTCTGCTTTTTTAGCGCACCACTGCCCGTATAGCTGCACATTCCTGCGCATGAAGCCCCATCAACAATTTTTCCCGCCTGTAACCTTCAGCGATATTCACTGCCCGTTTGAATAATCTTTTCGGGATACATTCGCCGTAATAAACCGGCGCAGCGTCTTATTTCGCTGACAGAGCGTTAACGCGTAATAAAAGAATTCAGCGTTGTGGCGAAGATCACGCAAATAAGCAGCGATGTGAGAAAATAAAAGAGGAATATTGCGGGTTCTGCTCCCCCAAAAACAGGGAGAGCAGAACTGGAGATTAGCGTGGTTTACGCACCAGTTTATAGCCCAGCAGCAGCACCACAATCCACACCATGCCAACATAGAGTGAAATGCGGGTATCGGGGAAATAACCAATCAGACCGATAATAAAGCAGAGGAACGCAACGCCAACGCCAGCCGTCCAGCTGCCACCTGGCAGCGCAAACTGCAGCTTACTCGCCGCCTCTTTGCCAATTTTGCGACGGAAGGCGATCTGCGACAGCAGAATCATGATCCAGACCCACACCGTTGCAAAGGTCGCCAGCGAAGCGATCACCAGGAAAACTTTTTCCGGCATCAGGTAGTTGAGATAAACCGCAATCAGCATGGCGAACATCATCACCACCACCGTCACCCACGGAATGCCCCGCGACGAGACCTTCATAAAGACTTTCGGCGCATGACCCTGCTGCGCCATCCCGTGCAGCATGCGACCCACGCCAAACACATCGCTGTTAATCGCCGAGAGCGACGCGGTCAGCACGACGAAATTGAGGATAGAGGCGGCTGCCGCGATCCCCAGATGCTGGAAGGTCAGCACAAACGGGCTGCCCGAGGTTCCTACCTGATTCCACGGATAGATCGACATAATCACAAACAGCGTGCCCACATAGAACACCAGAATGCGCCACGGCACCGAGTTAATCGCGCGCGGAATCGACTTCTCCGGATCTTTCGCTTCACCCGCAGTGATACCGATGATTTCGATGCCGCCATAGGCGAACATCACCATCTGTAGCGACAGCAGCATGCCGACGACGCCGTGGGCGAAGAAGCCGCCGTTGGTCCAGAGGTTATGGATACCGGTCGGCTGACCGCCGTTGCCAATCCCCCAGATAATCATGCCGAAACCAGCCAGAATCATCACGATGATGGTGGCGACTTTGAAAAAGGAGAACCAGAACTCCACTTCGCCGAACACCTTAACGCTCATCAGATTGACGGCACCGATAATCAGTACCACGCTCAGCACCCAAATCCAGTGCGGCACCTCGGGGAACCAGACGCCCATATAGATGCCGAACGCGGTGACATCCGCAATCGCCACAATCAGGATTTCAAAACAGTAGGTCCAGCCGGTGATGTAGCCCGCCATCGGCCCAAGATAGTCCTGCGCGTAGCGGGAGAAAGAGCTGGCCTGAGGATTGTTAACGGACATCTCACCCAGCGCGCGCATGATGATGTAGGCTACTGCCCCGCCGATGATATAGGCGAGCAGCACGCTCGGTCCGGCCATTTTTATCGCGTCGGCGGAACCGTAAAACAGCCCGGTGCCAATCGCCGATCCCAGCGCCATAAAACGGATGTGGCGCGTGCTCAGTCCGCGTTTGAGCTTATTGGTTTCTTGCATAACAACCTGTACCTGTGAAATGAAAAAACCACGGGCAAGCCCGTGGTTAAAGAAGAATCAGTGCGCTCTGTTACGAGTGAACCGTCACCTGTTCCGGTCCTTTCACCCGATCCACAACAGCGGCAATCAGCAGCATTACCAGCGACGGTGGCAACCAGGCGAGACCCTGATCGGCCAGCGGCAGATGCTGACTGAATGCCGGCAGCAAATCTTTAAACCCGGTAGTTTTAATCGCATCAACAATGCCAAACAGCAGGCTTACCAGCATCGCTGGCGCGATAATCCGGCTGCTCTTATTCCACCAGTTGAGGGTGAAACTCAGCACCACCAGCACGATACAGGGCGGATAGATCGCCGTCAGTACCGGGATGGAGATCTGAATCAGGTGGCTCAGGCCGAGATTCGACACCACCATCGAGAACAGACCCAGAATAAACACCAGCGTTTTATACGACAACGGCAGGTATTGCGCAAAAAATTCCGCACAGGCACAGGTCAGGCCGACAGCGGTCACCATACAAGCGACGAAGATCAGCGCGGCCAGGAAGAAGCTGCCCATGTTGCCAAAGGTATGCTGAACATACGCGTGCAGAATCGCTGCACCATTGGCATTTTGATCCACCAGCGCCCCGCTGCCCGCGCCCAGTTTAAACAGGCAGAGGTAGACCAGCGTCAGGCCCAGACCGGCAATCAATCCTGCCAGCACGGTATAGCGGGTCAGCAGCGCGGCATTATCAACACCACGTGAACGGGCGGCATTAACAATCACGATGCCAAACACCAGCGCGCCCAGCGTATCCATGGTCAGATAGCCATTAACAAAACCGCTGGAGAACGCCGCCCGCTGATAATCAGCCGTCGCCGGAATGGTCCCGCCTGCAGGCCAGACCAGCGCAGCAACGCCCAGCACGGTCAGCGCGATAATTTTTAGTGGCGCAAGGAAGTGCCCTACCGTGTCGAGCAACTTGCCCGGATAGAGCGACACGCCAATCACCAGCGCGAAGTAGATCAGGCTATAGATGAACAGCGGCAGCGCGCCATCGCCGGTCAGCGGTGCAATGCCCATCTCAAACGAGACCGTTGCCGTGCGCGGGGTAGCAAACAGCGGCCCGACAGCCAGATAGCACACGGTGGCCAGCACGATACCAGCGACCTTGCCTATCGGGCTGCTGAGCGCATCCACGCCGCCGCCGACGCGGGCCAGCGCGATCACGGTCATCACGGGCAGACCGACTGCGGTAATCAGAAAACCAATCGCGGCTGTCCAGACGTGTTCGCCAGACTGAATGCCGACCATTGGCGGAAAAATGATGTTACCCGCGCCAACAAACAGGGCAAATGTCATAAAGCCCAGCGCGAGAATGTCCTTCGAAGTTAAACGATGTGTCATACGGCCTGTCACTGATGTTGCGGTGGAAGTTGGGTTAGTGTTGTCCCCTCGCTGCGTGCAAACCGCGACCTGGCTGACAATGTCAGCGCATTATGCTCATCGCAGGGTAAAGCGCAGGTGATTTAAGCTGCTTTTATTCTGTTCACAGAGGGATGGATCGACAACGGCGCTAAGTAAAACGTTTATAGCGGTAAAAGGCAATACGGGATCGGAAAACCAGAAGGTTATGCCACCATTTTTTCAAAAGGCAGTGGATAGCGTTAATTTTTGCCGTAGGCACACAAGATGATGTGCTTAAATAACAGACAGAGCGTGAGAAAACCCCGCATAAATGGGCCAGAAGATACACAAAAGGCGCGTTTTACGCGCCTGTCTGCACAACGTTACAGCATTACCAGACCTGATTAGCGATATCGACCACTAAACAAATCTTCTGCCATTGCTCCGCTTCGCTCAGGCTATTGCCCTCTTCGGTAGAAGCAAAGCCGCACTGCGGGCTGAGGCAGATCTGGTCCAGGCTGACATACTGCGTCGCCTCTTCCAGTCGGGCTTTCACCTGCGCCGGATCTTCCAGCTCACCTACTTTGGTGGTGATCAGGCCCAGAACGACCTGCTGATGGCCCGGCCTGACGTAACGCAGTGGCTCAAAGCCGCCAGAACGGGCATTGTCATACTCCAGGAAGAACGCATCCACGTTGACGCTGCCGAACAGGATTTCTGCCACGGGTCCATAGCCGCCTTCAGAAATCCAGGTTGAGCGGAAATTACCGCGACAGACATGCAGACCCACGGTCAGATCGGCAGGTTTATCCGCCAGCGCTTTATTCAACACCTGAGCATACGTCTGGGCCAGCTGGTCCGGATCGTCGCCACGTGCGCGGATATCACGCTTCTGATCTTCGGAACAGAGATACGCCCAGACGGTGTCATCCAGCTGCAGATAGCGACAGCCCGCGTCATAAAAGGCCTTGATCGCCTGTTTGTAAGTCTGCGCCAGATCGTCGAAGTAGTCCGCCAGATCGGGATAGACTTCCGAATCAATCACTTTGCGTCCACCGCGGAAGTGCAGCACGCTGGGGCTGGGAATGGTCATCTTCGGCACCGCATCACCGGCAATACTCTGCAGGAAGCGAAAATGGCCGAGCATCGGGTGATCCGCCGGGAAACCGAGTTTGCTCACCACTTTCACGCCATGCGCTTTAGTCTGAACGCCATTAAACTGGATGCCCTGCTCCGCTTCATAGCTCTCGACGCCGTCAAGGCCATAGAAGAAGTCGAAATGCCACCAGCCACGACGGAACTCGCCGTCTGTCACCACTTTCAGGCCATTTTCGCGCTGTTTCGCGACTACATCGCGGATTGCCGCATCTTCAACCTGACGCAGGGCTGCGGCATCAATCTCGCCCGCTGAAAACTGTTCGCGCGCCTGCTTAATCGCAGCAGGACGCAGGAAGCTGCCAACGGTGTCGGCGCGGAACGGGGCGGTTTCTCTTTGCATGATCACTCCTGTCTCTCCTGCAAATGATTGCGGCAGGAAATAATTACATTCTGATATGAATAGCCATCTGGATGGCTATATGTCTGAATGCAGAGTGACATGAGTAACCTCTGTCTGCAACTGAAGAAAATTCAGCGATGATGAAAAAAATTCAGGTTGGAAATTATTGCAGCGCTGCGCGTGCCTGTGCCATCTGGCTGTCAGAGAGCGGCAGGTAGCCTGCTTCGCTGACCCGCCGCTGGCCTTGAGGAGAAAGTACCTGCTGCAAAAAGGCGGCGACCAGCGGTGGCAACGGTTTGCCGGGCGCTTTGTTGACGTAGAGATAGAGCGGACGCGCCCAGGGATAGCGGCCACTGCGGATAGCATCGGCATCCGGAACAATCGCCTGCCCCTGATCGTTCATCACCGCCAGCATTTTTACACCGCTGAGATGAAAGCCGAAACTGGCGTAACCGATGCTGCGCGAATTACCGGCCACCGCCTGCACCACGGCGGCCGAGCCGGGAAACTCTGCCACGTCGCTGCGGAAATCGCCTTTGCACAGCACCTGCTGCTTGAAGAAACCCCACGTGCCGGAGGCGGAGTTGCGGCCATAACGCTGAATCGGCCGTTTACGCCACTGGTCGCCGGTTAAACCGAGATCGCCCCAGCGCAGCGGCACACCGTGCGCGCCACACAGGCGGGTAATGGAGAAAATAGCATCGAGCTGACGCGGTTCAATCTGCTGCAGCGGATTGCGCTGATTCACCACCACCACCAGCGCATCCATCGCCACCGGCACTGCCAGCGGCGGATAGCCGTAGCGCGCCTCAAAGGCCTGGCGTTCGTCGGCCTGCATCGGTCGGCTCATCGGCCCGAGCTGAGCGGCACCCGCTGCCAGCGCGGTCGGCGCGGTAGACGAACCAGAGGCCTGAACCTGCACATTAACGCCCGGTGCCTGGCGGCTGAAATCTTCGCCCCACAGGGTCATCAGATAGCCAAGCGTGTCGGATCCGACGCTGCTGAGATTGCCGGAGAGCGCGCCGGGCTGGGCCAGCGCCATGCCCGGCAGCAGAGAGACGATTAACAAAAGAAGGAGGCGCATCAGAGAGATCCGGCAGCGATTAATGAACGGCATTCTCCTGCATCACGCTGCTGACAATCAACCTCGCGGGCAGCGTAAAAGTAAAACAGGTCTCTTTATGCGGCACGCTGGTGATATCGAGCCGCGCGTTGTGGTGGCTCAGCGCATGTTTCACAATCGCCAGCCCCAGCCCGCTGCCGCCGGTGGCGCGTGAACGCGCTTTATCAACCCGGTAGAAGCGCTCGGTCAGACGCGGAATATGTTCTGAGGCGATACCCGGCCCGTTGTCGCATACCCGGAAGGTTGCGCCCTGCTTGCCACGCAGCCAGCTGATATCGATCCGCGTGCCCTCCGGGGTGTGATTGACCGCGTTGTAAACCAGGTTGGAGATCGCGCTGCGCAGCTGTTCGTCGTTGCCGAACACTTTCAGATGGGGATCGGTATGAAAATGGATATCGTGCCGACCGCCACTCAGTGTCGCCGCCTCATGCTGCAGCAGTTTCAGCATCACCGGCACATCGACCTTCTCTTTGAGATCGATCGCGGGGGCGGCTTCAATACGCGACAGCGTCAGCAGCTGTTTCACCAGGCTGTCCATGCGGCGCGTCTGCTCCGACATGGTGTGCAGCGCTTTGCTGCGCGAAGGCTCGCTCATCACCGAGTCGTTCATCATCTCCAGATAGCCCTGCAGCACGGTGAGCGGCGTCCGTAACTCATGGCTGACGTTGGCAAAGAAGTTACGGCGCGCCCCTTCCAGCTGATGCATCTGCGTCACATCACGGGCTACCAGCAGCCATTGCCCCTCGCTGTAGGGCATGACGCGGAATTCCATATGAAGTTTGTTGTTCAGCACCAGCGTCAGCGGCTTGTCAAAATCGCGCTGGCGAAGATAGCGGGAGAACTCCGGGTAACGCAGCAGATTGAGGATATTCTGGCCATTATCTTCCGGCCAGCGCAGCCCCAGATGCTGTTGCGCCAGGCCGTTACACCAGAAAATAGTGCCCTCTTCCGTGGTCAGGATCACCGCATCCGGCAGCGATTCGGCCCCGCTGCGGAAGCGTTTAATGAGATTGCCCAGTTCACGCCGCCGCCGCCGGTTGCGCAGTTGCATCTGGTAAAGCCCATAAAACAGCGGTTCCCAGCTGGCACGCCCGGTCGGTGGCGTCATGGTGCGGTCGAGCCACAGCCAGTGCGACAGCCGCATCAGATTGTGGAAATGCCACAACAGCACCACCAGCACGCTCACCAGCAGCCACCAGGGCAGGCTGCCAAACAGCAGGCCCAGCAGCGCAGCAGGCAGACTGGCCAGCAGCAGTTCTGTCAGTAATCTCTTCCAGGAGAGGCGTTCCAGCACGGTAAAGGCTCCGTTCAGTAGCGGGCAGAGAAACGATACCCTGTTCCACGGACGGTTTGTACCATGCGATCGTGGCCGGAGACTTCCAGCGCTTTACGTAAACGGCGAATGTGAACATCGACAGTGCGATCCTCCACATACACATTGGTGCCCCAGACGTGGTTCAGCAGCTGTTCGCGGCTGTAGACGCGTTCCGGGTGAGTCATAAAGAAGTGCAGCAGCTTATATTCGGTGGGGCCCATCTCCAGCGGCGTGGTTTCGGACATCACGCGATGTGAGGAGGGATCCAGACTCAGCCCCTGCATCTCAATCACCTCTTCCACCGCCATCGGCGAAATGCGGCGCATCACCGCTTTGATCCGCGCCATCAGCTCTTTGGGTGAAAACGGCTTGGTAATGTAATCATCGGCGCCCACTTCCAGGCCACGTACCCGATCTTCCTCTTCGCCACGCGCGGTCAGCATCATCACCGGGATATCGCGGGTCATCGCCTCGCGCTTCAGATGCTTAATAAACTGAATACCGCTGCCACCGGGTAACATCCAGTCCAGCAAAATCAGATCGGGCCAGGGTTCAATCAGCTTGCCAACGGCGCTGTCATAATCTTCCGCCTCGATTGGCTGATAGTCGTTCTGCTCCAGAACAAAACACAACATTTCACGGATGGGGGCTTCATCCTCCACAACCAAAATGCGCTTAGCCATTATTACTCCTGCTGATTATGACGGCTGTCACTGAGATTCGCGGCGCCATTATGCGTCAGATTTGTGACACTTTTATGAAAAACATAACCTGCCTGTAACCTCACTGGTAATCATTTATGACAGCGCAGCGACATTTTTTTGCTTTGGCCGCAGAGCCAGTATAATCGCCCGGCGAATCACAACGGCAGGGACTCATCATGCGCATTATTCATACTGCGGACTGGCATCTGGGGCAGTTCTTTTACAACAAAAGTCGGGCAGCCGAACATCAGGCGTTTCTCGACTGGCTGTTGATCCAGATTGAACAGCATCAGGTGGATGCGCTGATTATTGCAGGCGACCTGTTTGATACCGGCACGCCGCCCAGCTACGCCCGCGAGATGTTTAACCGTTTTGTGGTGGCGCTGCAGCCCACCGGCTGTCAGCTGATTGTGCTGGCGGGTAACCACGATTCCGTGGCAACGCTGAACGAGTCACGCGAGCTGCTGGCCTGTCTCAATACCCGGGTGATCGCTACACCGCAGGAGCAGGATGATGTGCTACTGCTCAACACCCGCCAGGGCGAGCCGGGTGCGCTGCTGTGCGCCATTCCCTATCTGCGCCCGCGCGATATCCTGCGCAGCCGGGCGGGTCAGTCGGGCCGCGACAAACAGACCTCGCTGCTGGAGGCGATTGCCCACCACTATCAGCAGCGTTTCGCCGCTGCCCAGGCGCTGGGCTATGCGCTGCCAATCATTGCTACCGGTCACCTCACCACTGTCGGCGTCAGCCAGAGCGATTCGGTGCGCGACATCTACATCGGCACGCTGGACGCGTTTCCGGCCAGCGCGTTTCCGGCTGTTGACTATATTGCGCTCGGCCATATTCATCGCGCCCAGCGCGTGGCCGGCAGCGAGCATATCCGCTATAGCGGCTCTCCGATTCCGCTGAGCTTTGATGAGCTGGGGAGTGAAAAGAGCGTCTTCCTGCTGGAACTGGCGGTCAGTGGCCTGCAGTCAGTTACGCCGCTGGTGGTGCCACAGACGCAGCCGATGCAGGTGCTGAAAGGTTCGCTGGCGCAGATTGCGGAGCAGCTAAACGCCTTTAGTACGACAGAGCAGGAAAAACCGACCTGGCTCGACATCGAGGTTACCACCCAGGAGTACCTCAGCGATCTGCAGCGCCAGGTCGAAACACTGACCGCTACGCTGCCGGTCGAGGTATTGCTGTTACGCCGCAGTCGTGAACAGCGTCAGCAGAGCCTGGCGCGGCTCGACAACGAAACGCTGAGTGAGCTGAAGGTGGAAGAGGTCTTCGCGCGCCGCCTGGCGCTGGATGAGGCGCTGCAACCGGCGCAAATTGACGAGATGACCACGCTGTTTCGCCAGACGCTGGCGGCTATGGAAGAGACCCGATGAAGATTCTTACGCTACGGTTTAAAAACCTCAACGCCCTGCGCGGTGAATGGTTCATCGACTTCCGCGCCGAACCCTTTGCCAGCAACGGCCTGTTTGCCATAACCGGGGCCACCGGGGCCGGTAAAACCACCCTGCTGGACGCGATCTGCCTGGCGCTCTATCACCAGACGCCGCGCCTGGGGGCGATTTCCCAGAGCCAGAATGCCCTGATGACCCGCGACTGCGCAGAATGTCTGGCTGAGGTCGAGTTTGAGATCAAAGGTGAAGCCTGGCGCGCCTTCTGGAGCCAGAACCGCGCACGCGGCACCGCCGACGGCAAACTGCAGGCACCGCGCGTTGAGCTGGCGCGCTGTGACGACAACCTCATTGTTGCCGATAAAGTCGGTGACAAGCTGAAGCTGATCGAAACCCTCTCAGGTCTTGATTTCGAACGCTTTACCCGCTCGATGATGCTGTCACAGGGCCAGTTTGCCGCCTTCCTCAATGCTAAAGCCAGTGAACGCGCCGAACTGCTGGAGGAGCTAACCGGCACCGAAATTTACGGCCTGATTTCCGCTGCCATCTACGAGCGCCACAAAGAGGCGAAAACTCAGCTGGATCTGCTGCGCAGCCAGGCGGGGGCGATGGCCCTGCTGGATAGCGACGCCCGTGACGCCCTGCAACAGCAGCTCACCGCTCTGACTGACGCGGAACAGCAGCTCAGTGCACACTATCAACTGGCGCAGCAACAGCAGCAATGGCAGCAGCAGGCACAGCAGTTACTGCAGGACAGTGCGCAGGCTGAAGCCGCGCTGCAGCAGGCTCAGGCCGTCGCACAGGCGGCAGAGACGGATCGCCAGCGGCTGGCTCGCAGCGAACCGGCTGAAAAGCTGCGGATAAAACTGCAGCAGCGCGACGCGTTGCGCAGCGAACAGCAGCAGGCTGAGAGCCGCTATCAGCAGCTCACGTCAGCGACGGCGCTGGCGCAGAACCAGCAGCAGCAGCATCAGCAGCACTACGCAGCCGCTCAGACGGCCCGCCAGCAGGCGCAGCAGGAACAGCAGCAGCAGGAAAACCTGCTGACGGAACAGGTGCTGCCGCTGGATCAGCGGATGAGTACGCTGCAGCAGCACCTTGCGGAGCAGCAGCAGGAGAACAGTCGTCTGCAGCAGCATGCCGATCAGACCCAGGCCAGCCTGACGCAGCAGATGCAGCAGGTCGCGGGCTGGCAGCAGGCGATTACAGAACAGCATCAGTTACGCGAGCAGCTTGCCGATCTGGCGCACTGGGGCGCTTCGCTGCCGGTATGGCAGGAGAATTTTGCTTTGCTGGCACAGCGTGAGGCGACGCTAGCGGAACTGACACAACAGCGCGAGCAGCAGCAGCAACAGATTGATGCGCAACAGGCGAAACAGCAGCAGCAGGCACAACAGGCACTGCCGCGCCAGCAGGCGGAGCAACAGGCCCGCCAGGCGCTGTTGCAGGCGGAGCAGGTACTCACTTCGCTTCATGAACAGCATCCACCGGCTGCACTGCGCCAGGCATTAAGCCAGTTGCAGAACAGTCGTCCGGCGCGTCAGCAACTGCTGCTGCTCTCAACGCAGTGGCAGCCGCTGCACCAGCAGCTGGACCAGCACCAGCAAAAGCTGAGCGCGCTGGTAAAAGCGCATCAGCAGAGTGAAGCGGAACTTCAGACCCTGCGCGAGACGTGGAAACGCGAAAAGCAGCAGCTGGATGACGTCGAAAAAATCTGCGCGCTGGAGCAGCAGATTGTCGACCTCAGCGATTACCGCGCCCGGCTCACCGCCGATCAGCCCTGTCCGCTGTGCGGCTCCTGCACCCATCCTGCGGTCGAGGCCTACAGTACACTGGAAGTAAGTGCTAACCAGCAGCGCAGGGCTGCGCTGCAACAACAAACCGAGGCACTGCGCGAAGCGGGCACGGCAAAAAACGAACAGCTGAAGCAATCAACGGTGCAGCAGCAGACTCTGCGCGAGGAAATCGCCGGGATGCAGCAACAGCTTGATCAGCTTGAGCAGCAATGGCAGGCGCTGAGCGGTGAGCTGGCACTTACCTTCCCGCTTGCCGATCGCGAGTCCTTAGCCACGTGGCAGCAGCAACAAAGCGACCGTGAAAGTCAGCTTGAGCAGCAGCGACAGGCTCAGGAGGCCGCTGAACAGGCGCGTCAGGCTGCGAAAGATCACCATCTTCAGCAATTGCAGGCCTGGCAGCAGCACCAGCAGGCCGGACAGCTGGCGCAGCAGTCGCTGACCAGCCTGCAACAGGCGCTGGATGCGCTGCAACAGCGTCAGCAGCAGGAACAGCAGGCCTGGGCGCAGTTGCAGAGCCGTCTGGAGCAGCAGTTCACTGCACATAGTCTTGCCCTGCCCGATGCCGCCCATCGCGATGCGTGGCTGGCGGAGCAACAGCGGCGCTGGCAGCGCTGGCAGGAAAGTGAGCAGTTGCTCGCTAACCTGCAGCCGCAGCTGTTAAAAGGGGAAACTCAGCTCACTGCCCTGCAGCAGCAGGCTGAACAGGAACAGCAGCAGCTCACGACCCGTCAGCAGCAGCAGCAGCAGAGCCAGACGCAGCTCAGCGAGATGCGCCGTGCCCGTCTGGCGCTGTTCGGCGATCGCGAGGTTACCCTCGCCCGTCAGCAGATGCAGACCCGCGTTCAGCACGCTGATGAACAGCTGGCACAGCAGCTCACCGCCCTGCAACAGGCGCACGCCGAGGTCAGTCGCCTGCAGGGTGAGCTGTCGGGGCTGGAAAATCAGCGTCAGACCCTCAGCGGCAAACTGGCAGAGGCGGAAAGCGCACTGCAGCAGGCACTGGAGAGCGCCGGATTTGCCGATGAAGCCAGCCTGCGCGAGGCGCTGCTGGATGAGCAGACTGCACTGCAACTGCGCCAGCAGCTGCAGCAGCTCGATCAGCAATGCCAGCAGCAGCAGGCGCGACTGGCGGATCTGCATCAGCGGCTCAGCGCGCATCAGCAGGCGAAGCCCGACGCGATGCCGGAATCTGCGGAAGCGCTGGCGCAGCAGCTGGAGCAGTTGCGGCTGGCCCTGCGCGACAACGCCAGCCAGCAGGGTCAGATTCAGCAGCAGCTGTACAGCGACGCCAGTCTCCGCGCCCGACAGCAGAGCCTGATGACGCAGATTGAACAGGATGGTGTGATACTGGCGCAGTGGAGCCTGCTCAACGATCTGATCGGCTCCGCCAGCGGCGACAAGTTCAGGCGCTTCGCGCAAGGGTTAACGCTGGATCATCTGGTCGCGCTCGCTAATCGCCAGCTTGATCGGCTACATGGCCGTTATCTGCTGCAGCGCCGGGCGCAGGATCTGCTGGAGCTGGATGTCGTCGATACCTGGCAGGCCGATGCGGCGCGCGATACCCGCACGTTATCAGGTGGCGAGAGCTTCCTGGTCAGTCTGGCGCTGGCACTGGCGTTATCAGATCTGGTCAGCCACAAAACGCGCATCGAATCGCTGTTTCTGGATGAGGGGTTCGGCACGCTGGATGCGCAGACGCTCGACACCGCGCTGGATGCCCTGGACGCGCTGAACGCCAGCGGCAAAACCATTGGGGTGATCAGCCACGTGGAAGCGATGAAAGAGCGCATCCCGGTGCAGATTAAAGTGCGCAAAATGAATGGCCTGGGTTACAGCCAGCTGGAGCTGCCGCAGGGATAACGGGCGCCAGAGCGCCCGTCTGAGTCTGATCAGCGGGCGCTGACGACCTTGTAGCGAGGGCCGGTGAGTAATCCGCCCTGCTCGTTCTGTGCCAGCAGACGATTGCTGGTCAGTCCGGCCACGGTATGGGCTTTGTCACTGACGTTGTCGGAGATCTGCTTGATCGCCGCGCTGACCAGAATACCGATCACGCCGTTATTGTTATTGTTGCCCTGATCATTGTCGGTAGCGGTGGCGGAACCCTGCCAGATCTCTTTGCCGCTGCGTAAATCCACCAGCCGTGCTTTGGCGGTCACCGTGGTCACGCTGTCAATGACACGATAGCTGCTGCCATAGTCGCTGATCGAGATATAGAGCGCGCTGTCGGCGTGGAAAATCTCATTCAGACGCTTCGCGCTGACCGCCTGGGCGTCGCTGGCGCTGGACAGGCCGTTCTGCTGAAAGGTCTCTTCAACCACCGCTACCGGGAAGACGTAGTAACCGGCCTCGGCCAGCGGACGCGTCACCAGCGAGTTCAGGCTGTGCGCAGCGTTGATATCCGGCGAGGTGTTAGCGGCAGGCAGCACCAGAATCGAGGCAGGCTTGCTGGCATGAAACGCCGTGTAGTCATACGGTTTTTTCGGCTGCGCACAGCCAGTCAGTAACAGCACGATCAGCGCGCCGCTCAGAGCAATCCATTTTTTCACTGTACCCCTCCTTGTTTTTTACTCATCAGAAAATCCATGTAAGGTGCCGATTCGGGAAACAGCTGCTTCTCGGTGGCGAACTGACCAAACGCTTTATTGGTATCACCGGTTTTAGCGTAGAGCAGGCCGAGCTGCGCATGCAGGCCTGGCGGCACTGGCTGACCCGCAGCACGGGCTTTTTCCACATCCAGATTCAGCGCATCGATCTGCTTCAGCGGATCGCCGCTTTGCTGATAGTAGCTATAAATCTGTTCCTGATAGTCGCCCCAGTAGTAGATCGTTTTCGGCGCTTTTGGCGCACAGCCGGCCAACAGCGCTGCTGCCATCAGCAGGCTGCTCAGTGTCATCATTTTCATTTACTGCTTCCTTATTTAGCCGGGCGCCATGCGCCGTTGTTGATTCCATCCACTAAATGATCAACCGCTTCGCGAATCGCCAGATCCATCACTTTACCGTTCAGCGTCGAGTCATAGCTGCTGGTGCCGCCAAAGCCGATCACTTCGCGTGCCGAAAGCTGGTACTCGCCCGCACCCTGGGTGCTGTAAACCACTTCAGAGGTGGCGACATCCACCACGTTGAGATTCACTTTGGCATAGGCGATCTGAGTTTTGCCGCGGCCCAGAATGCCCCACAGCTGCTGATCGCCTACTTCTTTGCGGCCAAACTCGGTGATATCACCGGTGATGATGAAGTTCGCGCCTTTGATATTCTGCTGGCTGCGTTTGAAGTCTGACTCCTGCTGCAACTCTTTCAGGTTGCTGCGATCCAGCACGCTGAAGCGATTGGTCTGCTGCAGATGGGTAATCAGAATGGTTTTCGATTGATTACCCAGCCGATCGACGCCATCAGAGAAGATGCCGTTCATGTACGAGGAACGGTTATCAAACTGACCTACCGCAATCGGGCTGCGCACGCCCTGATAAACCGGCTGGCTGGCTGCGCGAACCTGCGGCGCCTGAATTGCACGGGAAGATTCGGTGGCACAGCCGCTGATCAGCGAGGTGGTTAACAAGGAGAGTGCCGCAAAGGCATATTTTTTCTGCATTTCTAATCCATGAAGTGAAAAGAGACATCATCCGCACAGGGGCGGTAAATTCTGGTTCTGCCGACAGTCGGAGGAATGCCATAGCATTCAGCATGCCGGTCTGTAGACTGTCGGCAGCAGACCGGAAGATCTTTAGAAAAAAGTGGCTAATTTAATGAATTTAATTAATACAATAGTGAGAATGTTGCCGGGTGTGATTATTGCTTTTTCGCTCAGTGCCTGTCAGCAACCTTTGTCAAAGCAACGTGATAGCGTGGCAAACCTGTGTGAGCCTGCGAAGGATCCGGACAGTAAATCCTGTCACTGGACTAATCAAATGCAGCCGGTACTGAATCGGCAGTTTACTGATGCGGTACGTTATACGGGTCAGCAATGTCTGGTACGGATGGAGTGGCAGCAACATAGCAGACATTATGCGGTGACGCAGACTCAGGGGGATGAGGCGCTCTGCCTGCGTGCCTGGCAGCTGGTGGCACAAACGCGCGATCTGCCACCGCCACCGGAGCCTGGACAACCGGCGTGGTTTGGCTTTGCGCCGCGTGGTTAGCTGGCCAGACCTTCCTGACGCCACTGGCGCGGACTGATGCCAAACCAGCGGCGAAATGCGCGTGAGAACGCGCTGACTTCCGAGTAGCCCAGCAGCAACGCCATCTCCGAGATCGGCAGCTGCTTCTGCTGCAGATAGTGCGTCGCCATCTCGCAGCGCACCTGATCCACCAGCGCAGTAAAGCTGCTGCCCTCTTCGCGCAGCCGTCGCTGCAGTGACCAGCTCGACAGCCCGAGTTTATCCGCCACCTCTTCCAGTACCGGCTCGCCCTGCATCAGCGATAAATTAACCTGCGAACGCGCCTGCTCAATCATGCTCTGTTGAGACGTCCCACGGTTCAGCCGCCGGATCGCATCCTGCATCACCATCAACAGGATCGGATCGCTCTCCGGCATCGCGCGCAGCAGATCGCGTTTCGGGATCACCAGCGAATTAAACGGCTGATCGAACCAGACCGGCGCATCAAATACTTTGCAGTGATCGTGCCACTGGCCGGGACGGGGGTGTTCGAAATGGACTTCACGTGGTGCCCAGTGTCTGCCAGCGACGTGGCGGATCAGATTCATAAACATTCCCAGCGTCAGCTCGGCATCCTGACGGCGCGACAGGATCGCGCCGTGCCGTACCTGATAGTCGAGCCGCCAGCACTCTCCCTTATCCACCAGCCGGGTTAAGGTGTCGTGCTGATGCCAGGGAAATGCGTTAACCACATTGTGCAGCGCCTGTTCCAGCGTATCGGAGCACAAGCCAATGTAGCCGATCAGACCTAATGACTGCGGTTTAAACTGCCTGCCGTAGTGCAAACCGAAGTTATCAAAACCGGAGTGACGCGCCGCCTCTTCCAGTACCCGACAATAGTTAACCAGCCCCAGGCTCAGCGTCGGGCTGGCCAGGCGCTCCGGATCGATGCCGCTGATGCCAAAAATGCGATCAACATCGCCGCCCTGAGAATGAATAAACTCGCTTAAACCGGTCGCCGCCGCAGCCAGCACGCCGTGATTGCCTGCCCCCGCCGCTGCAGAGCAGGCCGCAAATGCATCAGGCTTGATCAGTGTCGGATTCATGGTCGCCTCAGTCAGAAGTCAGGTGGATCACCCGTTCCTGAGATCAGAGCAAATTCCATACCAGGTTCCCAGGCCCCGCCGCACCGCCTGCGGGTGGTCCAGACTGCGCCCGGACACGGCATCCGGCACTGCGGCGGCGCAGCTACGCCCGCCGCTGGTGCATCAGACGCCGACCGGCAGCGGTTTACCCGCCAGATAATCGCGGCAGAGGCGGACCGAGTGACTGGCCCACTCCGGGCCGAGACTGCGCGCCATTTCGGTTTCAGCATGCGATCCTATCCAGGCGGTGAGCTGGATACGACGCTGGATCAGCAGCGCGGGCAGCATGGCCATCTCGGCATCGCTGATATGCGCCACCTGCTCATAACCGCGTATCCAGTGATCGATCCACTCTGGTGCGCGCGGATGATGCTCAACAAAACTGATCGCCGCCGCCAGATCGTGCAGATACCAGCCAAGTCCGCAGTCATCGAAGTCGATCACCCGCGTTTCGCCCTTGTGCAGCAGCAGATTGGTCAGCCGCAGATCGGCGTGGATCAGACCATAGCGATCCGATCCCTTACCAAACTGCGCCATCGCCGCGCCGACCTGCGCGATCGTCTGTTCGACGACGCCGTGATCGGCGGGAGGCAGAGTGGGCGCATCCTGCCAGCGTCCCCAGTGACTCTCAGCGCTGGTCATGGTGTGGTGATCCCAGATGATGCGCTGGAAACCCGCGGGTGGCTGCCACTGCTTACTGTGCTGATGCAGCCGCGCGGTAATCTGTCCCAGCTGCTGAAAGGCGCGGGGATCAACGTCGGTGGTCGGCATCTCCCCCTCGATCCAGTGAAACAGCACCACGTAGCGCTCACTGCCATCCGGCAGCCGCAGCGTCAGCACCGTTTCGCCCGCGTTGTCCGGCACCGCTTCCGGCACCATAATGCCGGTTTCGCGCAGCGCGTCGAGCCACAGCAGTTCGCTAAGGATATCCGCTTTCTGATGGTAATCGCCGCGATGCAGCCGCAGCGCATAACGCCGGCCTGCCGCTTTAACCAGGAACGTGGCGTTCTCTGAGCGGCACAGCAGGCTGAGCTGCCCCTGCAGCGCAGCGGGATAACAGGCCAGCGCCTGCTGCGCCATCAGGGTGAGTTGGGAATCAGTCAGGTTGTCATATTGTTTTGCGCTCATCATCCGGCTCCTTTTCACTTGCGTTATCTCAGCATGTGTTGCCAGAAGGTGAGTTGCTTGACCTCAGAAGAGACAAAGTTGACCGCAGCGTGCATCCGGCCCGGTTGTTGCCTGTGAGTTGACCGTGGAGGACAGAAGTCACTGCGCCCGCGTCAAGTCGTGGTGAGTAATGCAACGGCATTATCCCCTTACTTTAGTAGTTATGGCGGTGTAAGGCCGCGTGAGACCAACAACGACGGGGATAGCAGAATGACAAACGGACTCAAGCCCACTCTGGGCACCCTGCATCTGTGGGGGATTGCGGTTGGCCTGGTGATCTCAGGCGAATATTTTGGCTGGAGTTACGGCTGGGCCGTGGCGGGCACGCTGGGATTTCTGGTTACTACCGCGCTGATCGCCACGCTCTACACCTGCTTTATTTTTAGCTTCACCGAGCTGACCACCGCGATCCCTCATGCAGGCGGACCCTTTGCCTATAGCCGTCGCGCCTTTGGCGAAACCGGCGGGCTGATTGCTGGTCTGGCGACGCTGATTGAATTTGTCTTTGCGCCTCCGGCGATTGCCATGGCGATCGGGGCTTATCTGAATGTGCAGTATCCCGAACTCAATCCGAAAACCGCGGCGGTCGGCGCGTACCTGCTGTTTATGACGCTGAATATTCTCGGTGTAAAACTGGCGGCGATGTTCGAACTGGTTGTCACTGTACTGGCGGTCATTGAGCTGCTGGTATTTATGGGCGTGGTCTCACCTGGCTTCAGCCTGGCAAACTTTGCCGCACACGGCTGGGCGGGCAGTGACAGCTTCGGACTGCCCGCCTTCTCCGGCATTTTCGCCGCTATTCCCTTCGCTATCTGGTTTTTCCTTGCCATTGAAGGTGCCGCGATGGCGGCCGAAGAGGCGAAAGATCCTACCCGGACCATTCCCCGTGCCTGGATCAGCGGGATCCTGACGCTGGTAGTGCTGGCAATTGGCGTAATGCTGATGGCGGGCGGCGCAGGTGACTGGCGTAAACTGGCCGACATTAACGATCCGCTGCCACAGGCGATGAAAATGATCGTTGGCGAACACTCTACCTGGATGCATATGCTGGTGTGGATTGGGCTGTTTGGCCTGATTGCCAGCTTCCACGGCATCATCCTCGGCTATTCACGGCAGTTTTTTGCCCTGGCCCGCGCGGGCTATCTGCCGCCTTCGCTGGCAAAACTGTCGCGTTTCCAGACCCCACATCGCGCCATTATTCTCGGCGGCGTGCTGGGCATCGCGGCGATTTACAGCGATGGCGTGATTAATCTGCAGGGAATGACGCTGACGGCGGCGATGATCACCATGGCGGTGTTTGGCGCGATTGTGATGTACATCATGAGCATGCTGAGCCTGTTTAAACTACGCCGCAGCGCGCCGGAGATGGTGCGCAGTTTCCGCGCGCCGGGCTATCCGATTGTACCGGGCATCGCTCTGCTGCTGTCAGTCATCTGCCTGCTGGCGATGCTGTGGTTTAATCCGGTGATTGGCGCACTGTTTTTCGCCATTATGCTGGTCGGCTATCTCTACTTCCTCGCCACCAAAGCGCAGCGCGACCGGGCTCCGCAGGACACGATGCTGGTGGGCGAATAACCGCGGCGCGGCAGGATGCCGCGCCGGGGCTTAAGTTCAGCGCCAGAAACCCAGGCGCTGAACGTCAGCGGATGTGCGGGACACTCAGCCGTTAAGCGGCCAGAGCCACGCCGCACCGCGAACGCCGCTGGAGTCGCCATGCTGCGCCTTCAGCACCGGCGTTTCACACTCCCCGCCAAACACCCATTTCTTCATCAGCACCGGTACGGTCTGATAGAGACGATCCACATTGCTCATCCCGCCACCCAGCACGATCACGTCGGGATCGATCAGATTCACCACCTGCGCCAGCGATTTGGCCAGCCGCAGCTCATAACGGCTCATCGCCCGTTCGGCGATCGGATCCTGCTGCGTCAGCAGCGACACGATCTCAGCACCTTTGCGATGCACGCCACTCAGCCGCTGATAGTCGATACCAAAACCGGTGCCAGAAACAAAGGTCTCGATGCAGCCCTGCTGCCCGCAATAACAGGGCACTTCCTGACGGTAGCGCAGCTCATCTTCATCCATCCACGGCAGCGGATTGTGGCCCCACTCGCCGGCATTGCCGTTGCCACCGATGCGCGACTCCCCATTGATCGCTACACCCGCGCCCGACCCGGTGCCGATGATCACGGCAAACACCAGCGACTGTCCGGCACCCGCACCATCGACCGCTTCCGACACGGCCAGACAGTTGGCGTCGTTGGCAATACGCACTTCCCGGTTCAGCGCCTGAGCCAGATCTTTGTCCAGCGGCTGGCCGTTGAGCCAGGTAGAGTTGGCATTTTTCACCCGCTTACTGAAGGGCGAAAGCGAGCCAGGAATACCCAGCCCGACCGTGCCGGTCTCGCCGGTTTTCTGCTCCGCCAGTGTGACCAGATCGACAATCGCCTGCACCGTTGCCTGATAGTCATCACGCGGGGTATTCACCCGATGGCGGAACAGCTCCTGTCCCTTATCCGACAATGCAATCACTTCTGTCTTGGTGCCACCCAGATCTATGCCTATGCGCAAGGTTACCTCCTCGTTATTCGTTCAGGTGAGAGATACAGTAGAAGGCGGCTGCCTTAAAGGCAATGAAACCACTCCGATGTTTCGCTATCATGCGCGCTGACTCTCGCAGACTTGTGCGCCCGATCGCGCCACGGTAAGGAATCCCGATGTTGTGGTTTAAAAATATGATGGTTTATCGTCTGAATCGTGACATTCCGTTGTCCGCAGATGAGATGGAAAAACAGCTCGACGCCTTCACGTTTTCACCGTGTGGCAGTCAGGATATGAGCAAGACCGGCTGGGTCCCGCCGATGGGTAACCGCAGCGACGCGCTGACCCATGAGAACAAAGGCCAGATTGTGATTTGCGCCCGCAAAGAGGAAAAAATCCTGCCGTCGCCGGTCGTGAAACAGGCGCTGGAAGCGAAAATCGACAAGCTGGAATCTGAGCAGAGCCGCAAGCTCAAAAAGACCGAAAAAGATTCGCTGAAAGATGAAGTGCTGCACAGCCTGCTGCCGCGCGCCTTCAGCCGTTTCAGCCAGACTTATCTGTGGATCGACACGGTCAACAATCTGATTATGGTGGACTGTGCCAGCGCAAAAAAAGCGGAAGATACCCTGGCGCTGCTGCGCAAAAGCCTGGGTTCACTGCCGGTGGTGCCGCTGACGCTGGAAAACCCGATTGAGCTGACCCTGACCGAGTGGGTTCGTTCGGGCGATCTGCCTGCCGGTTTTGCGCTGATGGATGAAGCGGAGCTGAAAGCGCTGCTGGAAGATGGCGGCGTCATTCGCTGCAAGAAACAGGATCTGGTATGCGATGAGATCGCCAACCACATCGAAGCGGGCAAGCTGGTGACCAAACTGGCACTCGACTGGCAGGAGCGCATTCAGTTCGTGCTGGCGGATGACGGTTCGGTGAAACGTCTGAAGTTCAGCGACACGCTGCGCGACCAGAACGACGATATCGACCGCGAAGATTTTGCTCAGCGCTTTGATGCTGACTTTATTCTGATGACCAGCGAACTGGCCGCACTGACCAGCAATCTGGTGGAAGCCTTAGGTGGCGAAGCCCAGCGTTAATCAGAATCACCCGGACAGACATGGTTTGCCCAAAAAAAGGGCCGCTTAGCGGCCCTTTTTTTAATCTTTGTCTTTCAGGTAGCGGCAGAGATAGGAACTTGGCTCGCCGACCTGCAGATGAAATTCACTGTGACCCGGCACGTTAAACACCGAACCCGCTTCAAACCATTTCCACTCAGTCTCACCCGGCAGCAACACCTTAAGCGAGCCGCTGACGACGGTCATCTCTTCCGGCTGGCCGGTTCCAAATGTGTATTCACCTTCAGACATCACGCCCACGCTGGCACGACCGGTGCTCGCACTGTCAAAACCGATAGATTTAACTTTTCCGTCAAAATACTCACTTACGTTGAGCATAATAGTTCTCCAGAGCACATGTTGTGTGTCTGGAAGTGTAGAAGGGAACCCGCTGATCTGTCACGCGAAATGATGGTCGTTTGTGATCTCTTCCGATGGGAGAGCGCGTTAAGCAGGTGGTCCGGGCAGCACTGTTTTGATTCGGCTATGGGGATTTGGGGAGTCAAACATAGAGGGAAAAGATCAGGCAACTTACGGGCAGATTAAAGCTGAGCAGCAGGCTGGCGTCCCTGCCAGCCGTGACGTGTTACTCTTTTTCGACGTCTTCGTAGCGCGCTTTAGCATCATGCGCTTCTTCTTCCGTCTCGTGCTCGCTGATTAATGAATTCGGTTTGGGATGATCAGCACGCAATTCGTAAGAAGTGACTTTATTACCTTCAGTGCCCTTTTCAACGGGCACAACTTTCGCTTCACGTGGGTACGGTGGTCTGGTCGGCATACTGTGTCCCTCTTGTCTGAATAACATTCCACAGGACAGGCCGCTGCCTGTCATAGAGTAAGTATAGACAATGCCATCCGAAGCGGGATCAAAGCGGGAAAAATCGGAGGGTTAGCTGGCGCGCGCCAGGGAAAGTGACAGCAGAATCTCTTCCACCACGCACGCCGGCGATTGCATGGCGTTGACCTGATGATGGGCCGCCGCCTGGTAGAGATGCGCACGTTCACGCAGCACATCACTCATCTCATCGGCAATCGGACGTCCGGTCAGCGTTGGACGCTGAGCCGCTTCAGGTTCGCTTTCCAGTCGTTCTGCCAGCACTTCGGGCGACGCGCTGAGCCAGATCACCCGGCCCTGCTCCTGCATGAAGCGGCAGTTCTCTTCAGCCAGAATCATACCACCACCGGTAGCAATCACGGTCCCGGGTGCTGTTACCGCTTTAAGCGATTCCGTTTCACGGGCGCGAAAACCTTCCCAGCCTTCTGCCGCAACAATCTCAGCCACGCTGCGCTGCGTGCTGAGTTGCAGATAGTGATCGGTATCTCTAAAGGCGTAGCCCAGCGCCTGCGACAACGCTTCGCCGACCGTGGTTTTGCCGCAACCGCGAGCGCCAATCAAAAAGATGGGTAGTGACATCAGGGCCATTCCTCCGCCTGACCGCGCGATGCGGCTGCATGGTGAGCTTAATAATGCGACGCATGATAACTGGAAATTATTATGGCCTCCACCTGTCAGGCATGATTTACGCATTTTCGTTACCTGAACAGCGATAACATTCGTATTTTCAACAGGAAAAGCATGCACGTTTTGTGCATCAGGGCGCTAACAGGACGATAAAACAACGCGTAAAGTAGCGTCCGGAATGCGCTGGCAATATTTGCTTACCGCCGCGATTTTACTTTTCTCACTGGCGCCCACATATACTGATAAATATTGCCACAGGAGAGTCATCATGCAACGCGAAGAACAACAACTGATCGAAGGGCTGTTCAGCCGTCTGAAACAGGCTGAAAGCCAGACCGTGGCACGCGATGCCGCAGCCGAACAACTGATTAATCAGCATCTTCAGGCGCAGCCGGGCGCGCCTTACTACATGGCGCAGGCGATCCTGATTCAGGAAGCGGCACTGAAAAAACTTAATGAGAAAGTGTCAGCGCTGGAAAGCCAGGTTGCACAGTTGCAACAGCAACAGCAGCAGCAACCCGCACAGAGCAGCGGCGGCTTTCTGTCGGGACTGTTTGGCAGCGGTTCGCGCCAGCAGCAGCCCGTTCAGCAGCAGCAACAATCGTCGCCGTGGAACAGTGCACCGCAGCAACCGGCACAGCAGCAATATGCTCCTGCCCAGGCACCCGCGCCACGCGGCACCGGTTTCCTTGGCGGCGCACTGCAAACAGCGGTGGGCGTGGCTGGGGGGGTCGTGATGGCCGACATGCTGACCAGCATGTTCCACCATTCACAGCCGGAAGAGATTGTGAACATCATCAATGAGCCGCCATTGCCGGAGGTGAATGATAATCTCAACACCTTCAACGGTGGCGATGACAACGCCGATGCCTTTAACGGCGGTAATGATAACGCCTTCCTGGACCAGAACTCGGGCTGGGACAGTAATTATGCTGACAACAGCGATCTGAACGATTTTGGCGGCGGCGATTTCGACGACGACGATAGCTTCGTTTAAGTAGAGCGTTTCTGCTGAGTGAGCCAGCTGTCCAGCTCATTGGCAAACTGCTGGCGGTCACGCGGACTCATCGTCGCGGGGCCGCCGGTCTGCACGCCGCTTGACCGCAGAGTATCCATAAAATCCCGCATCGTCAGGCGTTCACGTATCGTGGCCGGTGAGTAGCGCTCGCCGCGCGGATTCAACGCTGCCGCCCCTTTCTCAATCACCTCAGCCGCCAGCGGAATATCGGCGGTGATCACCAGATCGCCGGGCTGACAACGTCTGACAATCTCATTGTCCGCCACATCAAATCCGGCTGGCACCTGCAGGGTGCGCAGGTAAGGCGATGGCGGCACACGCAGAAACTGGTTTGCCACAAAAGTGACCGTGGTGGCGGTGCGATCCGCCGCACGGTAGAGCACCTCTTTGATCACATTCGGACAGGCATCGGCATCGACCCAGATAAACATCATGATTCCTTACAGTCAGAGAAGCCTGAGATCTTGCCGGGTTCTCCCTGAATGGCAAATTTTATTTGCGGCACGCTTTCCAGCCCGCACCCGGCTGACTTGTTATTCGGGCTGGCTGAAGTAAGCTAGCCCACTGAGAAAACCGAATAATGTCCTAAGGAGATGGCGATGCTGGCAAAAAAAATCGGGTTTATCGGCGGGGGAAACATGGCGAAAGCCATTATCGGCGGACTGGTCAATAGCGGTAAAATCGCCCCGTCTGATATCTTCGTTTACGATCGCAAAGCAGAGACCAACCAGGCGATGGCAGAACAGTATGGCATCAACGCGGCTGAGAGCGCGGATGCGCTGGCACGTGAAGTGGACATCCTGTTCGGCGCGGTAAAACCCAATGTGATCCTGAAAGTATTAAAAGAGCTGGCCGGCAGCCTGAAAAAAGAGGCGCTGGTGGTGTCGATTGCGGCGGGCGTGACGCTGGATTCGCTTTCATCGGTGCTGGGCTACGATCGTAAAATCATCCGGGCGATGCCGAATACGCCTTCGCTGGTCAGCGAAGGCATGACCTCGGTCACGCCCAACGTGCTGGTTGAGCAGGCGGAGATCGACGAGGTCGTTGCGATTTTTGAGAGCTTCGGCAAAGCGGCCGTGGTGGATGAATATCTGATTCACTCCGTGGTCGGCGTCAGCGGTTCTGCGCCGGCCTACGTCTTTATGTTTATCGAAGCGATGGCGGATGCGGCCGTACTGGGCGGCATGCCGCGCGCCCAGGCCTATCAGTTTGCTGCACAGGCGGTAAAAGGAGCGGCGGAGATGGTGCTGACCAGCGGTAAACATCCGGCTGAACTTAAAGATATGGTCTGCTCACCTGGCGGCACCACCATTGAAGCCGTGAAGGTGCTGGAAGAGAAAGGGATGCGGTCGGCAGTGATTGAAGCAATGCAGCGGTGCATGGCGAAGTCCGAAAAACTGAGCCGCAGCTAAGCGTCAGGCATTGCGCAGGGCGGACCAGCTCGCGGCCCGCCCTGCGCGCAGCTTAACTGATGTGCGCCTGACAGAGCGCTACCGCGTCGGCAAGCGTCATCGGTTGCTGCATCCGCTCCACCAGCTCAGCGGTCAGCGTGTACATACCGCATGAGCAGATCGCGGCCAGTTGCCCCTGCTGACCATAAAACGCCATAAACTTTTTGTCCTCCAGCGAGCCGATCAGCTCGAAATTATCCCATTCTGCTGCGTGGCCAACATACTCATAACGGGTGCCATACTGCGTCGTCCAGAAAAACGGCACACGATCAAAGGTGACGTTCTGATCCAGCATATTCCATGCGGTAGTCTGTCCCTGCTGATGCGCGACGCGATAGTGCTCAATGCGCAGCGGCTCCTGTGCCGACGGATACGTGGCGATATCACCCGCCACCCAGATATTGTCAGCGACCCGTAAATGCTCGTCTGCCTGCAGACTGCCATCCTCTGCCAGCGGCAGATCGTGGATAAAGTCGGTAGCCGGTTTAACGCCGGTAGCAAACAGCACAACATTCGCGTCCAGCTGCCGTCCGCCCTTAAGCTGCACGCCACTCACCTGCTGGTCGCCCTGCAGTGATGCGATCTCACCCTGCACCCATTTCACGCCGTTTTGCTCGTGCAACTGGTAGAAATAGCGGCCAATCTGATCGCCAAACCGTTTTGCAAAGGGCAGCGCCTGACGGGCAATCACTGTAACGTCGATGTCACGGTTACGCAGTGCCGACGCCAGCTCGGTGCCGATAAAACTGTTACCGATAATCACGATTTTATGGGTCGCATCCACCGCCTGAAGCAGCTCATCGGTCTGCGCTTTGCTGCGCAGCAGATAGACCCCGTCAAGATCGCTGCCCGGCAAATCGGGACGGACAGGCTTCGCGCCGCTGGCGATCAGCAGTTTGTCGAAGGCAAGCGTTTTGCCATCGTCGAAGATCAGCCGTTGCTGCTGCGCATCGAGGCGGCTCACGGTTGCCTGCACTCGTTCAACGTGATCCATCACATCCGCTTTCAGCAGCTGTGGCACCTCGCTGATGTCCATTTTGCCCGACGGCACAAATTTGGTCAGCGCGGTGCGGTCGTAAGGTGCGTCCGCCTCCCGCTCAACCAGAATCAGGCGGCCTTTGAAACCGTCATGACGCAGACGCCACAGCGCTGCGCTGCCCGCCGCGCCACCACCCAGCACCACATAGACCGGCGCGGCTGCCCCGCTGCCAATGGGGGCAGCGGGTGACATCGCTTTAGGATTCACCAGCACCCGCCCCTGTTCGATGCGCAGCGGATACTGTTTGAGATCGGCTAGCGCCAGCGGTTCACACATTTTGCCGTCGGCAAGATCAAACGCGGCTTTGTGCCACGGGCAGACCAGCCGGTCGCCGCAGATGGCGCCCTGCTCCAGCGGCGCGCCCGCGTGTGGACATTTCGCCTGATACGCGCGTACGTTGTCCCCGTCGCGAATCAGTAAGACCTCTACCTCACCCAGCGTTTTTTTAACCGGCTGTCGCTGAGGCAGATCGTTCAGGTCGGTGGTAAATTGATAGTTCACGGCATGGCTCCTTTCGCTGTTTCTGGACTGATGCTGCGCGGTAAAACGAGGCCTGCGCAAATCCTCACAAACAGTAAGTGTGGCAAAGGAACCAGGAAGCCTGACGCCGAATGTTTGTCAGAAGGTTAACCTGCTGTTGTGAAAGATAATTTAATCGTCTTCAGGCGGGCAAGGAATCGGCAGGGAGAAGCGGCCACCTGCGTGGCCGTGAGGGATGATTAGCTTTTTTTCAGGCACTGGCTCATAAAGGTTTTACGCGCGTCGCCTGCCAGCTTTTTATCGCCAGCTTCGCCGTTACAGCTTTTCATTTTCATCTGCTGCGGCGTCATGTGCGACAGTTTGCTGTCCTTTTTCAGGCATTCACTCATAAAGGTTTTACGTGCTTCCCCTTTGAGATCCTGAGATTTGGCGTGCTGGTTACACATCGTCATTTTCTCCTGCTGCGGCGTTTTTTCCGCCGCACCCGCCATACCACTGACCAGCAGGCCCGCCATCATCATCGCCATTAAACTGACTTTCATCTTGTTATCTCCACAATGGATTGTCACCTGTTATTCTGGCAGCGAATAAGCAAAGCGGAAAATGTTTCAGGTCAAAGTGACGTGAAGATCCCATTCCCGTCTGGGACTAACGGCGTTACTGGCGGGGATGCCGCAACAGCTTTTCGATGTAACTGCGCAGCAGGCGCACATCGTCATTTGCCAGCATTCATCAGGCAGGGCTTAACGGGGATCGACAAATCCGCGGCCCGGCCCGCCGCCATGTCCGCCCCAGCCACCCCCACCGCCGCCACCAGGAGGCGGGAAAAGACATCCACTTAATGCAGTCACTAATGCCACAACGGCAGCCAGCTTAACGATTCGTACCATATTTACCTCAGGGTGATGAAATCGGGCTGAGTGTATGAAGGCACCCGCATGGCGACAAGTGAGATTCCTCCGCTTCCGGCTGCTATTCATCTTTGCTGACCAGACTTAACGTTTTACAGTCAGTAAGCCGCCACATTCTCAACAGTGCGGCCCGCTTTCGGGGCAAACTATTTGTGCAAATCGGGATGGCGAACGCTTTACAGCCTGAACAATATTCCGCATTGTGAGCGCATCACATTTACAGGATATAACCATGACTCTCTCACAGGCTGCTTTCAGTGACATCCTCTCCCGGCGCGACTGGGAAAACCCGGTCATAACCTCGCTGCATCGGCTGGATGCGCACCCGCCTTTTGCCAGCTGGCGGGATGAAGCGGCAGCGCGAGATGACACGCCCTCCGCGTCACTAAAGAGCCTGAATGGGGAGTGGGGTTTCAGTTACTTTGTACAGCCTGAGGCGGTCCCGGCCAGCTGGTTACTGCAGGATCTGCCGGATGCCAGCACGATTCCGGTCCCGGCAAACTGGCAGATGCACGGTTTTGATGCGCCCATTTACACTAACGTGCAGTATCCGATTCCGGTTAATCCTCCGCTTGTGCCCAAAGAGAACCCGACCGGATGTTACTCGCTCACATTCAGCACGGACGCTGCCTGGCTCACTTCCGGGCAGACACGCATCATCTTTGACGGTGTCAATTCAGCCTTTCATCTGTGGTGCAACGGAAGCTGGATTGGCTACTCTCAGGACAGCCGCCTGCCCGCCGAATTCGACCTGACGCCTTATCTGCGACCAGGCAAAAACCGGCTGGCGGTGATGGTGCTGCGCTGGAGCGACGGCAGCTATCTGGAAGACCAGGATATGTGGCGGATGAGCGGCATTTTCCGCGATGTCACGTTACTGCATAAGCCGCAGGTGCATCTGGCCGACGTGCAGCTGGAAACCCGGCTCAGCCCGGAGTTTACCCGTGCCGCGCTGCGCGCCCAGGTCCGCGTCGCCCTGCCGCCAGAGGTCACCACGCACTATCAGCTGCGCCTGACGCTGTGGCAGGGTGAACAGCCGGTTGCGCAGTGTCAACAGCCGCTGGGTAGCGCCATTATTGACGAGCGGGGCCACTATCCTGAACGCGCCCTGCTCAGTCTGCCGGTGGAACGGCCTGTACTGTGGAGCGCCGAAATGCCCCATCTCTATCGCGCCACGCTGGCGCTGCTGGATGGGGATCAGCAGCTGGTCGAGGTGGAAGCCTATGATGTCGGCTTCCGTCAGGTCACTATCGATAACGGCTTGCTCTGTCTCAACGGCAAACCGCTGCTAATCCGTGGCACCAACCGCCACGAACACCATCCGGAGCGCGGTCAGGTGGTGGATGAGGCGACGATGCGCCGCGACATTGAGCTCATGAAGCAGCACAATTTCAATGCGGTGCGCTGTTCGCACTATCCCAATCATCCGCTCTGGTATCGGCTGTGCGACCAGTATGGGCTTTATGTGGTGGATGAAGCGAATATCGAAACTCACGGCATGCAACCAATGAACCGGCTCTCCGACGATCCCCGCTGGTTCGCTGCCTATAGCGAACGCGTGACGCGTATGGTGCAGCGCGATCGTAATCACTGCAGCATTATTATCTGGTCGCTGGGTAATGAGTCTGGACATGGCACCACGCATGATGCGCTCTACCGCTGGGTGAAAAGCAGCGATCCTACCCGTCCGGTACAGTATGAAGGCGGCGGTGCGGACACCGCCGCGACCGATATCATCTGCCCTATGTATGCCAGGGTCGATGAAGATCAGCCGTTCCCGGCGGTGCCGAAGTGGTCGCTGAAAAAGTGGATCGGTCTGCCGGGCGAAACCCGTCCGCTGATCCTGTGTGAGTACGCGCATGCGATGGGCAACAGCTTTGGCGGTTTCGCGAAATACTGGGAGGCATTCCGTCAGTTTCCGCGTCTGCAGGGCGGCTTCGTCTGGGACTGGGTTGATCAGAGCCTGACCCGTTATGACGATCAGGGCCAGCCATGGCAGGCCTACGGCGGCGATTTTGGCGATAAGCCCAACGATCGCCAGTTCTGTATGAACGGGCTGGTGTTTGCCGATCGCACGCCGCATCCGGCGCTGTATGAGGCGCAGCGCGCCCAGCAGTTCTGGCAGTTTACGCCCGATCCCGGCGACCCGCTGAGCTTGACGGTCAGCAGCGACTACTTATTCCGTCACAGTGACAATGAAGTGCTGCGCTGGCGCATTGAGCAGGAGGGCCAGGTGGTGACGGAAGGTGAAGTCTCACTGGATATCGGCCCGCAGGGTCAGCAGCGGATCACGCTGCCGTCACCGCCCGCGTTACAGGGCGAATGCTGGCTTAACGTTGCGGTTCATCAGATTCACCCGACCCGCTGGAGTACTGCGGACTGGTGTGTCGCCTGGCATCAGTGGGCGCTGCCTTCGCTGCTGGTGCTCCCCCCGCTGCCGGAAACAGCTGAAGTACCTGTCCTCTATGATGACGCCAGTGAGATTGTCGTCACTCACCAGCAACAGCGCTGGCATTTTTCACGCCACAGCGGTGAACTGACGCAGTGGTTTGTGAATGAGGCACCGACGCTGCTCTCCCCGCTTCAGGACTGCTTTATTCGCGCGCCGCTGGACAACGATATCGGCACCAGCGAAGCAGAGCGGGTGGATCCCAATGCGTGGGTTGAGCGCTGGAAAGCGGCAGGTTATGACCAGATGAGCAGCCAGCTGGTGTCGATAGCCGCGAATGCGTTGCCGCAGGCGATACAGATTGAGACGCTGCATAGCTGGATCGCTAATGACCAGCTCGCCTTTATCAGCCGTAAGCGTTATCTGATCAATGCGCAGGGTGAGTTGCAGTTACAGCTTTCCGTTGTGCAGTCTCGCGGTTTACCACCGCCTGCACGCATCGGATTGCGCTGCGCGCTGGCGCAAATCCCGCAGCAGGTAAGCTGGCTCGGCCTGGGACCGCATGAAAACTATCCCGATCGCCAGCTGGCCGCGCAGTTCTCACGCTGGCAACTGCCGCTGGATCAGCTTTCAACGCCCTACGTTTTCCCCAGCGAGAATGGTCTGCGTGGCGGCACCCGCCAGCTCGACAGCGGCAGCTGGCAGGTCAGCGGCGATTTTGCTTTCTCGCTGAGCCGCTTCAGTCTGGAGCAGTTGCGTGAAGCCTCCCACCGCCACCTTCTGCGTCCGGAAGCGGGCTGCTGGCTGCACCTGGATGCCTTCCATATGGGCGTCGGCGGCGATGACTCCTGGAGCCCCAGCGTCAGTCCTGAGTTTTTGCTGACTCAGCAGCGCTGGCAGGCTGAGCTGACGATTTGTCAGCCGACGCGGGCAGCACAGTCTTCGGACGCCGGTAAAAGCGTTTCAGGAACAGGACATTAATCAGCACTACAACGGCGGTGGCACAAAAGACCCAGCGGAAACCTGCCACCGCCGATACCGCTGCGCCCAGTAATGGGCCAGCAACATTGCCAAGATACATAAACGACTGGTTATAACCGAAGATCCGGCCGGTGATAGTGTCGCGCGAATGACGCACCAGCAGCGTCTGTACCGCAGGCATCATCGCGCCATCGGCGAAGCCCAGCAGAAAACGTAAGATGCCCAGCTGCGTGGCACTGGTGACAAAAGACATGGCGATAAACAGCAGCAGCGAGATAACCATCGTTGCGAGCAGAATACGCTGCGTGCCGATGCGATCGCCGAGTCGCCCCAGACGAGGCGCGGCCAGCAGTGCAGAGACGCCAGGCAGCGCGGCAATGACCCCGCTAAGAAAAGCGATATTCTCAGCGGTGGGTGCCAGTTCCCGCACAAAGAGCGTCAGGATAGGGTTCACCGATCCGTTGCACATCTGGATGACCATGGTGGTGAAAAACAGGCAGAGCATCAGCTTTGGGTTGTCCAGCGAACGAAAAACCTCGCGTCCGCTGAGTTTCTCTTTTTTACTCACCGGGGTGTAACCGGTCTCTTTAATCATGAACAGCGTCACCATAAAGCTGACCATCAGCAGCGCCGCGGTGACGATAAATACCGTGCGCAAACCGACCCAGTCAGCCAGCAGCCCACCCAGCATCGGCCCCAGAATCACACCGCCAATCTGCCCGGTGGAGACACAGCTCAGCGCCCAGCCGCTACGTTCACGCGGCACCTGAGCCGCCACCAGCGCCATCGCGTTGGGGATATAGCCAGAGGTCAGCCCCATCAGGGCGCGCAGCAGCAGTAACTGCCAGGCTTCGGTGACAAAAGCCTGTAGCAGGATCACCACGCCCATACCAAACGCCGCGCGCAACAGCATCAGTTTACGCCCTTTGCGATCGGCCAGACTGCCCCACAGCGGGGCGACCGCCGCCGAAACCACGAAGGTGATACTGAAGGTGAGCCCCGACCAGAGACTCAGGGACTCGCCTCCGGTGACGCCAAGCTGCTCAAGGTAGAGCGGCAGAAACGGGATAATCTGGCTGATGGCCAGGCCAGTAAAAAAACAGCCAAACCAGACTGAGATCAGGTTTATCTTCCAGGGTTCAATAGTGCGTGGCATGGGCAGATGATTCAAAGAGAGGGAGTGCTTAGTTTAACGCGACGATTCTTAACGTGACCGACATAACATGGCACAAACGGCAAAAGACAGGATTCCTCTTGATTCAGCGCAATTACCCGCGAAAATTTTCTCTGACCAGCGGTTTACAGCGTGAATCCCGTGGCCGATGGCCTGCCCTGGCACCCTCTTCCTCAACCATGCCTCATCAATATGGAAAAATATGTCATTCTGTTACTGACAACGATTCACGCCGCTTCTATGTTTAAAAAATCGCCAGTCGTGGCGATGTGACGATCATTCTGCCTGGCGCGACGTCCTCCGCTAAAAAACGGTCCAGACCATCCGGCTACGCTGAGGCAGTTCAGCTTATGACGTGCATAGATGCCCTTACACCTGCGTAAGGGTCGGGGTAGCGTTTCAGCGGAGGTAGGGAAATGAGAGTGCAAACAAGCAGTGCCAGCCGCGCTATCAGTGACTATTTCAATAGCCCGAACTGGCGAATACCGCCAGAGTCCGATCTGCTGGCGGTTATTCTGCGTGAAATTATGGAGGCGGGAGAACCCGCGACCAGTAAGGCACTGATTGCGCGGGTGATCGACAAACTGGAAGTCGAAGGCGATGAGGCGCAGTTGCAGCGGTATCGCACCCTGCTGGCACAGCTCATCGACACGCATCCGGAGGTGTAAAGCGTCGGTTTACTTCACCCAGCGCAGTTTATCCGCTTCGCTGACGCTGGCCCGTCCGCTGCTGAGCTGAAACAGGCAGAGCTCGCGTCCACGCCTGTTTTTCATATGCTGCTGGGGATAGCGCCCCTCCAGCAACAGTGCGCTGTAACCTGTGTTGTCGTCATACTCAATCGGCTCGCCCAGCACCTTTACTTTACTCAGATGGCTGGCATTAATACACGCCTGTGTCATGATCTGGCGGCTCTTCTGCCAGGCCTCTTCACTGGACGCCTGTGCCAGTGTGCTGCTGAGTAACAACGTGGGCAGCAGTGCCCCTATGCATTTCATCTTCTCCGCTCCTGTTCCGGCCCGAAGGCGCTAAAAAAATTCCCGCCGGGGCGGGAATAAACAAGACGAGCACTATTTATTGTGTGACGAGGAAGTTTCTTAAACGCGCTGCTATCCTCGCCTGCCGTTATGACAAGCCTATGACAGACCGGCCGTCAGCCACAATAAACTGAGCTGATATTGCCATTTTTATCGGCCAGGAAGTTAAGCCGGTTAAGGTTGAAATCCATGGTGACCGCAGAATTATAGGGGATTGGACGCACCTGCTGTTCAAAGTGTTGACCCTGAAGCACGGTTAACGGTTTGCCGACATAGTTCTGAAACTGAGAGGCACCGCAGCGGTCGGCTTCAGGATCCTGCGGCACACTGGCGGTGTCAGGTTTACTGGCAGACTGACAGGCGGTTAATGCAAACAGACCCACTACCAGCAGCCCTTTTCCATAAAATTTCACGTTTGTTCTCCTGTTGGACGTGTAAAACCTGCCCCAAGAGTAGCAAAGCGTGCCTGCTGACCAGAAGCCGGAAAAGGTAAAGTTGTTACAGTGAGCGCGGATCCGGGTGTCCCACAGACTCTCTTTTTAAGATTAATCGCACTCACTGCCTAAAAAAACCACAGTGAGCCGCTACACTATCTTAAGACTATTCTTACCCCTGTGGAGGTCATGATGGAACTGATTATTTTTGTTGTCTGCGCAATGCTGATGACCGCCGTGGCGGTCAAAGTCCGTTAAACCGGCTCAGCCTGATTCTGCGTTGTTCTTTCCAGAAGCGTACTGAATGCAGCCAGCGGCATCGGCCGACCGAGGAAGTAGCCTTGCCCCTCTTCGCACGAGAGCTGTTTTAGCTGGTTCAGCTGCGCTTCTGTCTCAATTCCCTCCGCCGTGATCGTCAGGGCGAAGGCGCGTGCCAGCGCAATAATGCCCGCCACCACCGATTGCGCCTGCTGCGACTCCGGGAAATCTTTCATCCAGGAGCGATCAATCTTCAGACCGTTAAACGGGAATGTCTTCAGATAGCCCAGCGCGGCATAGCCGGTGCCAAAATCGTCGACGGTTAACCTTACCCCCAGCGACCGTAAGCCCTGCATTACCTCCAGCGCATGCTGTGGATGTTCAAAGGTGACATTCTCCGTGATCTCCAGCTCCAGCCTTGTCGCTGGCAGACCACTTTTCGCCAGCGCATCTGCCACCCGTTGCACCAGATCGCTGGTGCGAAACTCCATCGGCGAAATATTGACTGACACATAGCGATCGCCACCCCAGCCCAGCGCATCCTGGCAGGCACGCATCAGAACCCAGTCGCTGATAGTGGCGATCAGACCACTCTCTTCCGCCAGCGGAATAAAGTGGTCTGGCGTAATCCACTGATCCGGGGCAATCTGCCAGCGAATCAGCGCTTCAGCGCCGGCCAGCTGACCGGTCAGCAGCTGATAACGGGGCTGATAGTGCAGACGGAATTCATTAGTAGTCAGTGCTTTCTCAATGCGCCGCGCCATTTCACGCTTATCTTCGCGCTGGCTCGCCATTTCATTGGCGTACCAGACCCACTGATTACGTCCCGCATCGCGTGCTTCATTCAGTGCGATATCTGCCATCTGCAACAGCGCTTCCGGATGGCTGGCATCCTGTGGCGCACAGGCAATGCCCATGCTGATGGTGAGATAGTGGACATGCTGACCGGTGCTGACTGGCTGCTGAACCTCGTGCACCAGCTGAGCACAACGCTGATCGATCCGCTCACGGTTCGTTTCCCGCAACACCAGTACAAATTCATCACCGCTCAGCCGCGCCACCAGCTCCTGCGGGCCGATACAGTGCTTCAGACGCTGCGCTATCTGGCTCAGTACCTCATCGCCCGCCGCATGACCCCAGGTTTCATTAATTGGCCGGAACTGATCGAGATCGAGGGTAATCAGCGTCAGCGGCGCAGCGCCATCAGGCAGCGCAAGGTGCAGCGTCAGAAACTCCAGCAGCTGCACGCGGTTCGACAGACCGGTTAAAACGTCGTGACGCGACAGAAACTGAATGCGTGCCTCTGCTTCCATGCCCTGGGTGATGTCCGATACCGTGCCGCGAAATCCGATACGTCGCGCATCATGCCAGATGGTTTTCGCCACCAGTTGACCGATGCGGCGGTGACCCTGTGCGGACATAAACTGACAGCGCAGCGGCATCTGTTGCTCTTCCGCCTCCTGCCGCAGCAGCCAGGCGACCAGTGAATGGCTGGGATGGGTCAGCAAGTGATCGATGTGACGTCCCAGCCAGTGTGTGATGTCGTGGCCGGTAAGGGTATGAAAGCGCGCGGACAGATAGATCAGGCGACCCTCTTCATCCGTTTCCCAGATCCAGTCTGACGCCGCCTCAGCGAGATCGCGAAACCGCGCTTCACTGTTGGCAAGCTCCTGCTGACTGATTGCCAGCATGGCAAAGCGGCGGTCAGAGAGAATCGCATTGGAGAGCGCATGGCGGCTGACGCGATGAGTAATGATGCCGATGATGATCGCCGTCAGCAGCAGCAGTGGCAGCAGCAACCCGATCAGGCCCATGCCCGGCATTTTTGACGTCCAGCGCAGCACAATCGGCTCGCCGCCTGGCAACGGTAGTACCATTCGCGGTTCATGCAGGGCATCCTCTTCACTGGCGGGCAGACGCAGTTCGCGTATATCCAGCGTCGCGCCCAGCGCCTGTAATTTGGCGGGTGTAAACAGATTCACGAACACCATGATTGATGCAGGCCCGGCCATGGGCGGCACGTTCGGCAGTTTACCGCTGCTGATAGGTGCGGCCACCACAATCGCGGGCAGATGGTTGATCAGCGCATTGCGGGTCATCGCTTTATTATTGAGCTGACGCGCTGCCGCAATTAGCGTCCGTGTCTCATGACCCAGCCAGGCTTCCAGTGGCGTATCCGCCATCTGCCCATTAATCACGCTGTAGGTGGTGTGACCTTTGCTGTCGACCACGAACACGCCTTCATAGTGATACTCTTCGTAAAGACCCGGTCCGAAGTTCTCTTCGTCAAACGCCCAGACTTTGTTCACCCTGACATGGAGATTGCGCCAGGCTTCTCCCCAGAAGGCATAATCCCGGATATCGGTGACCATCGCCTCCTGACGATTTTGCCACGTCTGCTGCATCAGCATGCGGTCATGCTCAACCGATGCGCTGTTCTGACGCTGTGCAATCATCAGTACCATCAGCATCGAGAGCACCAGCACACCAGACAGCAGCAGCGAAAGCGTACGCAGGCTGCGCCGCGTAAAGCGGACAGTGCGATCTTCAGCGGCATGTCTGAATGGTGGCGACGGCGGCGCCGGAGGGTTAAAAGTCATTAAGAGTGCTCACTACACAGCCAGGGATTAAGATCACAGGCCTGCAATACAACATGCGTTGCTGGCCAGATTAGTTTCATCAGTTATCGGCCCGGGCGCTCCGGTGTTTAGTCTGCGGCTAACATTTTGCGCTTAAATAATGTGTAACAGGCTCACTCGACAGCGATCGGGTGCATTGCTACTATGCGCTTACCTTCGCTGGCTGAGTCGCCTATGAACACCAATTCCGACAGAGTGACCCTGACGCTGTTCTACGTCGGCAGCTTTGTGGTCTATTACCTGGTTACCATGCTGATCACGCTGTTCCCTAATTACAGCGTGCTGCGTAATGACGGCCTGCTGGTGCCCGTACTCTGCCTGTTTGAATTTGCTGTTATCTACCCGCTTTATCGCTTTTACTGCCAGCGTCGTACTGATTTGCCGCTGGGTGAGCTTTACACGCTGCAAACCCTGCTGTTTACCGGCGCGCTGTTTTTGTTGATGGCAGCACAGATGCAGTTCATGCAGCCGGAAGGCTGGCTGGTGATGCAGGCCCAGCAGGGACGCAATTCGCTGTTGATCCTGCTGCTGACCGCCGTACTGCTGGCGCCGGTGTTTGAAGAGGTGCTGTTCCGCGGTTTCCTGTTACAGGGTTTTCTGCTGTGGGCGCCGCGCAGCCGTTTCGCCTGCATGCTGCTGACCTCACTGCTGTTTGCGGTGATGCATACACAGTATGTGCACTGGCAGACCCTTATCGCTCTGACGCTGTTTTCGCTGCTGCTCTGCTATGCGCGGCTGCGGAGTAACAGTCTGGCGCTGCCCATCTTCCTGCACACCCTGAATAACCTGATTGCGCTGCTGCCCGCCTGGTATTTTGCTGGCTGACTCCCTGCCAGCGTCCTCGTCTTACCCAGCCCTCATCCTGCCGCAGGCCGCTGCCTGGCAGCGTCATAGCTCACACTGACAATGCCGCCCCGTCACGTTTGTCTATACTGGATGTTAAAAAGGGATAAAAAGCACCACAGTCCGGACCACCAGACCGTGTAAAGGAGAGGATCTATGTTGATAGGATTTGTGTTGTTAGTGAGCGCGTGTGGCTACGATGCCTGCGAAGCGCTGCCGGTCTCGGAGCGCATCTATCCGACGAAGGTGGACTGTGAAACGATGGCAAACCGTATTCATAAAGTCAGACCGAATGTGGTACTGCTTTGTGGTGAGGTCCATCGCTGATTCAGGACCAGATTCAATAAAGCAGGGCTGCAACATTGCAAGCTGGCGCTTTAACGTACAAAATATAAGCTGTTGTTAACCTTTACCGTAGTGAATCCCATGAAAACATCACGCCCCCGTCGTCCTGGTGGACGCTGGGTTTACTATATTTTGTATGATGGCATTCTGTGGCCCTGCCCCGTCCGATGGGAGTGGGAGAGCAGCTATGGCGGCTGGTTGCCATTTTACTACACGCCAACCTTTGAGTTTTTGGTGGGTGATCCGCGTAAGGCTTATCGTATTGCGCGCAGCGATGTGCGGACTAAACGGCGCGAGGATGCTTTTGTCTGAGGGCGATTATCGCCACGGCAGCCATGAGGCTGTGAGCAGAAAATGAACCGCTTCCAGTACGATAATTACCATCACTAAGATGCCCAGCGAGTGGCGACTCATCCACTTCATCGGCTCAGGCCCAGATCATCGCAGCCCAGCGGATCAGCAGCAGCGCGCCGCAAATGCACAGCAGAACCAACACCATCTTCCAGTACTTTTTGGCCGCCCGGTATCTTGTCACCTCGGTTTCCCCTCTGTCAGAAAGCGAAGATGCGCCAGAAGGCGCATCTGTTCCGGTCAGCAACAGGACCGGGAGGCATAGCATAACGTCGGGGCCACCAAAAGGCGACCCGTTGCCGGCATCAATTGTTCAGGGTGTAATCCAGCGTAATTTCCGCGTTCAGTACCTGAGAAACCGGGCAGCCCGCTTTGGCTTTGTTGATGATTTCGTCGAAGGCCGACTCATCAATGCCAGGCAGAGAAATCGTGCTGGTCAGCGCCACTTTAGTGATGGCAAAGCCGTCGCCTTTTTTATCCAGTGACACGTCAGCCGTGGTATCAATGCTTTCCGGCGTATGACCTGCATTGCCCAGCATCAGCGACAGTGCCATAGAGAAACAGGCCGCATGCGCTGCACCAATCAGCTCTTCCGGGTTGGTGCCTTTGCCGCCTTCAAAACGGGTATTAAAGCCATAAGGCTGCTGGCTCAGCACGCCGCTCTCGGTGCTAACGGTGCCTTTGCCTTTGATATTGCCTTCCCAGTGCGCCGAACCTTTCTTATGAATAGTCATGTCATTCCTCCTGTGGGTAAAGAAGCTAAGTATAGACAACACATTCATTTTCGCAGGCTAACTCACGGCGCGAGGACGTGACACGGTGCTTGTTGGTGTCAGCAGCGCCTCCGCCTGCACCAGCGAATCGCGGGTAATTTCACTTATCGATTTTGCGCCGGTCAGCGTCATGGCCACGCGCATCTCTTTCTCAATCAGGTTCAGCAGGTTTTCCACGCCACGCTGTCCGTGAGTCGCCAGCGCATAGATAAACGCCCGTCCCAGCAGCACGCTGTCTGCGCCCAGCGCAATCATCCGTACTACATCCAGTCCGTTACGAATGCCGCTGTCCGCCAGAATAGTGATGTCACCTTTGACCGCATCGGCAATCGCTGGCAGCGCACGGGCTGAGGAGAGTACGCCATCCAGCTGGCGTCCACCGTGATTCGAGACCACGATGCCATCAGCGCCAAAACGCACCGCATCCCGTGCATCTTCCGGATCGAGAATGCCCTTGATCACCATCGGCCCGTCCCAGAACTCGCGGATCCACTCCAGATCTTTCCAACTGATGGAAGGATCAAAGTTGTTCGCCAGCCAGCCAATATAATCTTCCAGCCCGGTCGGCTTGCCGAGATAGGCGGAGATGTTTCCCAGATCGTGCGGACGGCCCTGCAGACCCACATCCAGCGCCCACTGTGGATGGGTGACCGCCTGCCAGTAACGACGCAGCGCCGCGTGATTGCCGCTCATCCCGGAGTGCGCATCGCGATAGCGCGCACCCGGCGTCGGCATATCCACGGTAAACACCAGCGTTGAGCAACCGGCGGCTTTGGCCCGCTCCAGCGCATTGCGCATAAAGCCGCGGTCACGCAGCACATAAAGCTGGAACCACATCGGACGGTTGATCTGCGGAGCTACCTCTTCAATCGGGCAGACCGAAACCGTCGACAGGGTAAACGGAATGCCTTTCAGGGCGGCCGCGCGCGCCGCCTGCACTTCGCCGCGACGGGCATACATGCCACACAGGCCGACCGGTGCCAGCGCAACCGGCATCGACAGGGTTTCATTAAATAATTTCGTTTCGAGGCTCAGTTCCGACATGTTCTTCAGAATGCGCTGGCGCAGCGCCACGTCAGAAAGGTCCTCCACGTTGCGACGCAGGGTGTGCTCGGCGTAAGCACCGCCATCAAGATAGTGAAACAGGAATGGCGGCAGGATACGTTGCGCGGCGGCGCGATAGTCACTGGCAGCTGAGATAATCATCAGTCAGATTCCTTTGGGTTGCGTGTGTCGTTATCCGGTAAGCGGGTGATGCGCGCCTGGCGCGCTTCATCTTCATGGAGGCTTTTCAGGGTGGTGTGGACAAAGCCCAGATGCTGCATCGCCGCCTGACGGGCCGCGTCGGCGTCGCCCACGAGGATCGCATCCAGCAGTGCCCGATGCTGCTCCGTCAGGCGGGCGAAAATATCTGGCTGGGTATACATGCGCTGACGACTCTGCATCACCGACGACTGCAGCAGCTCGAAAAAGCCGCGCATGGTCTGCAGCAGCACTACATTGTGCGACGCCTCGGCAATCGCCAGATGGAAGCGCACATCTGCCTGGGCAGCGAGGTCGGGATCGTCACTCTCTTTCAGCTTCAGGGTGGCGTCAAAGGCGTACTGCAGCTTCTCTTTGTCGGCGTCAGTAGCCCGCAATGCCGCATGCCAGGCGGTGCTGGCCTCAATGGCATGGCGCGCTTCCAGAATGTCGTAGCGGTAGTCGGGATCGTCGCGCAGCAGCTGCCGAATCGGTTCGACGATGCGCTGTTCCGACCAGGGTGCCAGCTGCTGACGAATCCAGGTGCCGCCGCCGCGCCGGCTAATCAGCATGCCGCTGCTGATTAGCTGCTGTATCGCTTCACGCAGCGAAGATCGCGAGACGCCGAGTTCAGCAGAGAGCTGGCGCTCGGCGGGCAGACGCATGCCCGGCTCAAGCTGATGTTCGGTGATATAGGTCCGCAGGCGTGTCACCAGCGGATCGGCAGTGTTGCTCATGGGATCATCCAGGGGAAGACATAGGCCTGAAGCGTGGTAATCACACCCACCATACAGGTGAAAATCAGGCTGTGTTTAACCGTAAACCGGAACAGGTCGGACTCTTTCCCCACCAGCCCGACCGCTGCACAGGCGATAGCGATCGACTGCGGCGAGATCATCTTACCCGTCACGCCACCGGTGGTGTTGGCCGCCACCAGCAGAATATCGGAAACGCCGATCTGTTGGGCGGTGGTGGCCTGTAACGCGGCGAAAAGCGCATTTGATGAGGTATCTGATCCTGTCAGGAAGACGCCCAGCCAGCCCAGAAACGGCGAGAAGAAGGTAAATGCGTGACCGGTATGCGCCAGCGCCAGGGCAAGCGTGGCAGAGAGGCCGGAGTAGTTGGAGATAAACGCAAAGGCCAGTACCATCCCGATGGAATAGATCGGCAGCGCCAGCTCTTTCAGCGTTTCTCCAAAGGTCTGCAGCGCCGCCTTTGGCTTCATACGCAGGAACAGCATCGCCATAATCGCCGCAATTAAAATCGCGGTGCCGGTCGCAGAGACCAGATCCAGCTTATAGATCGCCGGATAAGGGGTCGCACTGCTGACCACCGGCGGCATCCGCGCCACCAGTTCATGCAGCATCGGCACCGGCATAGCCAGCACCCACTCATAGAGCGCACCGCCTTTGGCGAAAAGCGCTTTAAACGGTGGGATACTCCAGAGCGTGACGGTAGCGGTGAGAAACAGGAATGGCATCCAGGCGCGGATCACCTGCCCCAGCCGATACTTCTGCGGTGGCAGCAACGGAGCACCCTGTTTCGCCTCTGCATCGGCAAAGCGGAAGATGCGCACCGGCTTCCAGACCCTCAGGAAAAGCGTCAGCGAAATCAGCGAGGCGAGCGACGAGATAATATCGGGCAGCTCCGGACCCAGGAAGTTGGAGCTGAGGAACTGGGCAAGGGCAAACGAGCCACCTGCCACGACCACCGCCGGCCAGGTCTCTTTCACGCCGCGCCAGCCATCCATGATCGCCATAATCCAGAACAGCACAATCAGGGTGAGCAGCGGCAGCTGGCGTCCGGCCATCTGGCCGATGGCAAAACTGTCGAGCCCGGTTACCTGCCCCGCCACAATAATCGGGATTCCCATCGCGCCAAAGGCCACCGGCGCGGTATTCACAATCAGGCAGAGCCCGGCGGCGTAGAGCGGATTAAAGCCGAGTCCCACCAGCAGCGCGGCGGTAATCGCCACCGGCGCACCAAAGCCCGCAGCCCCCTCCAGAAACGCCCCGAACGAGAAGCCGACAATCAGCATCTGCAGACGCTGATCGGGCGTAATCGACAGGATAGAGGCACGGATAATGTCGAACTGGCCGGTTTTGACTGAGATCTTGTAGACGAACACCGCGGCGACAATAATCCAGGCAATCGGCCACAAGCCATAGAGAAAGCCATACACCACGGCGGCCAGCGCCTGTGCAACCGGCATCTGATAGAGAAACAGCGCCACCAGCAGCGCCAGCACCACGGTGGTGGTGGCCGCCAGGTAGCCTTTCATCTTCAGCTTAATCAGCGCAAAGAAGAAAAAGAGAATCGGGATCAGTGCGATCAGGCTTGAAAGCCAGATATTACCCAGCGGATCGTAGTTTTGTTGCCAGATCTGCATGCCAGTATCTCCAGAGGAAAAGGTGACGTGGCACGCAGCCGCAGCGCTGGTGCCATCTGCCCCGGATTGGTCAGACCAAACCGCTGTGTCGGGGCTTATGGCAACAGATAGTTAACGCATTGTTAACCTGTGGCAACAAAAGATGCGCGAATTTTCCCGGAGTGTGAACCAGAGAAAAATATTGCCGGGATTGGTCGGACCAAAATCAGGGATTGGTATCCCGAAAGGCGCGCTGATAGCTGTGCGGATGAAAACGCAGATTAAGCGCAATCAGCAGCAGCGTGATCGTCGCCTGCAGAATCCAGACGCTGGTGAAATTTCCGGTGAGCGCATGCAGCTGACCGGCGATAAACGGCATGCTGCCCGCGATAATAAAGCCGACGCCCTGCATAAAAGCCACCAGCCGCGCGCCAGCCTGCGGCTGCTCCAGATGATCCAGCGCCAGCACCAGCGTCAGCGGAAATGCCCCGCCCAGCCCGAAGCCCGCCATCCCTGCCCAAAGCCACGGTGCCAGTTGTGGCGCAAACAGGAAACCGAGCATGCCGCTGAACTGCATCAATAGTGTCAGCAGCAGCAGCGGACGGCGATCGCGGCCCCGCGCCAGCAAGGGCAACAGCAGCGCACCCGTGACCTGACAGCCGATCATCATGCCAAGCAGTGAACCGCCCGCCTGCGCGCTCCAGCCGAGTTGATGATAAAAATCGGGCAGCCAGGCGACACAGATGGCATATCCGCCGTTCACCAGACCGAAGCTCAACGCCAGCGTCCAGGCGCGGGTTTTTCGCCACAGCGAAGGCAGAGCGGCGGACTCCGTCCGGGCTGCACGTGGGGTGGTGATAAACAGCCAGAGCAGGATGGCCAGCACCACCGGCAGCGCCCAGCTGCTCAGTGCGCCCTGCCAGCCAAGCTGCCCATTCAGCCACGGCGAGATCGCCGCGCCAATCCCACCGCCGCCCATCAGCGCCGCTGCCCACAGTCCGGTCACGCCGGCACTGCGGCCGCCAAATCGCTGACGGATCAATCCCGGCATCGCCATCTGCACGATGCCAATGCCCGCTCCTCCCGGCACAGTACTCAGCACCAGCCCGCCTCCGTCAGCCACAAACAGCCGACTCACCAGCGCCAGCAACAGCAGCAACAGGCCACCCAGCAGCAGTTTACGCACCGTAAAGCGCTGCATCAGCGGGGCGCTGACTAACGCAATGGCACCCATCATCATCATCGGCACCGCAGGCAAGAGCGATGCCGCCAGTGGCGACAGACCGATGCTCTGCCGCAGCTCGCCGAGTAACGGACTGACCGAGGTCATCAGCGGTCGCATATTGAGCCCGGCCAGCACCAGCGCCGCCAGCAGCAGGTTGTTCTCTCTCTTCATATAAAATCTACGCTATTAAAAGTTGCCAGCCTGGCAGCAGTCGTTACTATCTGGAAATGAAATATTACTCTGCCAGGTAGTGGAAAAATGAATCGTCAGCCGATGTTTACTCCGCAACAGCTGCTCAGCTTTGTCGCGGTGTGCGAAACCGCCAGCTTTACCCGCGCCGCCGACCGGGTGCACCTGTCGCAGTCCACCGTCAGCCAGCAGGTGCGGCGGCTGGAGGAGATGGTCGGCAAAGAGCTGCTGGTCCGCTCCTCGCATCAGGTGCAGATCACCGAGGAGGGCGAAAAACTTTTAGGCTACGCCCGGCGAATTATTGCCCTGAACGGGGAAGCGCACGATGTGCTGAGTGACCAGTGGCGCGATGGCGTGCTGCGCCTTGGCGTGCCGGAAGATTTCGCCGCGCCCACGGCCGGTCTGCTGGCGCACTTCAGTCGCGACCATCCGCAGCTGCGGCTGGACGTGATGAGCGGCATGCAGGTGGAGCTGCGTCGCGCCTGGCAGCGTGAAGAGCTCGACATCATGCTGATTAAACAGCCCGCTGGCGAGCGTCCGCTGGCGTCGCGTCCTGAACCCCTGCTGTGGCTCGATAGCGCAGAATGGCCCTGCTTTGAGCAGACGCCGGTACCGCTGGTGCTGTTTCCCCAGTTGGGGCTCTATCGCGATGAGGTCTGTCAGACGCTTGATGCGCTGGGTCGAAGCTGGCGCATAGGTTACAGCAGCGCCAGCCTGGTCGCGCTGGCCGCCGCCAGTGCACAGGGGCTGGGTCTGACGTTACTGCCTGCCAGCTGCCGCCTGCCGGCACATCGGGTATTAGGTCCTGAACAGGGTCTGCCGGTGATTGATACCTTTGAACTGGCGTTGTTCTGCCGTCATCCGCATGATCCGCTGCAACGTGAACTGGCAGCGTCACTGGCGGCGTTTGGCAAGCTGCGTTGGCAGTGAGATAGCGAATAGCCATCAGTGGAAAATAACGCAGCAGAGTGAAGCGTCGTTTGTCAGATTAAAGCCTTGTTCTCTTTGCAGGAGCCTCTGATGCCTATTTCCTCTTCGCCGAGTCGCCGTGATTTCCTGGGGCAAAGCGTTCGCTGGACCGCTGCAGGCGGCTTGCTGGCCGCCGGTCTCGGTCAGGTCAGTGCCGCCATTCCCCCATCGTTGTCCGCCATCAATCCCGACCAGGCCGCCACTCTGCCCCGGCAGGATCACTATCTGCTGCGCAATGTGCGACTGGAAGAGGGCTTTATCCGCGAAGATGACGCCGTCGTCGCGACCCGGACCGGTCTTTACGACATCAGCGTGCGCGACGGCAAAATTGACCAGCTGACCTCTGCGGGCCAGGGTGACAGCACGCTGCCGTCGTGGGATGCGCAGGAGGCGCTGCTGCTGCCCGCTACGCAGGACATGCATATCCATCTCGATAAAACCTTCTACGGCGGTCCGTGGCAGGCTCCACGTCCACGTCAGGGCAAAACCATCATGGATATGATTGCGCGCGAGCAGGTACTGATTCCGCAGCTGCTGCCGCACTCGCAGGCCCGCGCCGAAGGATTGATCGCCCTGCTGCATGCCAAAGGCACCACCCGCGCGCGTAGCCATTGCAATATCGACCCGGTCAGTGGCCTGAAAAGTCTGGAACATCTGCAGGCGGCATTAGCCCGTCATCCCGCCTTTGCGTGCGAGATCGTTGCCTTCCCGCAGCACGGTCTGCTGCACTCGCAGGTTGATGGCTTGATGCGTGAGGCGATGCAGCACGGCGTTGAGTATGTCGGCGGACTGGATCCTACTAACGTGGATGGCGCGATGGAGAAGTCGCTGGATGCCATGTTTCAGATTGCGCTCGACTATCAGCGCGGCGTGGATATTCATCTGCATGAAACCTCACCGGCTGGCGTGGCGGCGATTCAGTATATGGTTGACACCGTTGCGAAGACTCCGGCGCTGAAAGGCAAAGTGACGCTGAGCCACGGTTTTGCGCTGGCGACGCTCACCGGCAGTGCGCTGGATAAAATGATTGAAGGGCTGGCGGAGCAGCAGTTCAGCGTCGCTTCCACCTTGCCGATTGGCAAGCTCGCTATGCCAGTTCCACAGTTGCAGGCGGCGGGAATTAAAGTGATGACCGGCACCGACAGCGTGATCGATCACTGGTCTCCGTTTGGCACCGGCAGCATGCTGGAAAAAGCGAATCTCTATGCACAGCTCTATCGCGGTTCAGATGAGTTCTCGCTGTCGCGGGCGCTGGCCATCGCCACAGACGATCGGCTGCCGCTCTCTGCTCAGGGCGAACGTCAGTGGCCTGCGCCGGGCGATGAAGCGAGCATGATGCTGGTAGCAGCGAGCTGTTCTGCCGAAGCCGTGGCACGCATGTCACCGGTAGTCGCGACCTTCTCGCGCGGTAAACCGGTATTTGCGCTGGCATCGACCTGAAACAGCAGGGCTGCGGACAAAAACGCCGGGAGCGTTTTTGAACAACGCAACGCGTTGGCCCGGAAGGGCGCATCTCAGGGATGAGATGCGTACTAAAAACGCCGGGAGCGTTTTTGAACAACGCAACGCGTTGGCCCGGAAGGGCGCATCTCAGGGATGAGATGCGTACTAAAAACGCCGGGAGCGTTTTTGAACAACGCAACGCGTTGGCCCGGCTACGGGCGCACCTCAGGGATGAGGTGCGTAATCGCCCGCGCTGAGCCTTCTCAGCAAATGCGGAGAGATCGAGCCGGCTCCGGCCCGGTTACAGACGATCACCTTACCTAAAGCGCCGGGAGCCAGTACCCGCCCCACAACGCAAACCCACTCCCCCAAAAACAACAGAGCCTCCACAAGGGAGGCTCTGCATTTACCTGAGCGGAGTGCGGGTTACGCGCTTTTGGCCCATTGATTATTCGACATTAGTTCCATTGCCAGCGCGTATAAGCGACGATCTTCCTGATCACAGGGCTCATCTTCCGCATAACAGCCGATCATGGATGCGATTTTATCCGCAGATAAACTCTCTCCATGAACATGCAGTGTCAGTACGGCGCGGCCTACTATTTTAAGCACATTTTCATGTGGTCCCTGGATGCTATTACTCAATGCAAATACCCTCTACCGGTCGTTGTACCAGGAATATGGCGCGATAAATATAAAGCAATTAGATCAGGATTTTTATCGGCACTAGTGGTGATATTTTTTAATGATTAATTCTATTACTGGAGTCATAGTTAAGGATTTGTCTGATTAACAATGAAATATTTTTTTAAAAACGGTCACTTATAAAATAATCATTGGTATTAACCGATCGTCAATCCGGAACACCTTCGTTAAGCCGGCATTAATCTATAAAAATAAACCACCTTTTTTCAGTAAACTTCAGCTTATTCCTAAGCGTACCGGCAGATATAGTTGCATACTGCTAACCATCGAGGTTCCCGTTGCTGTCAGGCGTGCTTTCTGCCAGACTTGCCCCGCAATAATGCCCTACACTTTCAGCCTCAGAGGCCGCGCCCGTGACCGCTTTTTCTACCCTCAATTCGCTTCCCGATAGCCAGCTCGATAACCTGCGCGAGATGGGCTACACCAGCATGACGCCCGTGCAGGCCGCTACGCTGCCCGCCATTCTGCAGGGACGCGACGTGCGCGCGCAGGCGAAAACCGGCAGCGGTAAAACGGCTGCCTTTGGTATTGGTTTACTGCACCATATCGACAGCACCCGCTTTCAGACGCAGGCACTGATCCTCTGTCCGACCCGTGAACTGGCGGATCAGGTAGGCAATGTCCTGCGCCAGCTGGCGCGCTTCACCCGCAACATCAAAGTCCTCACCCTGTGTGGCGGACAGCCGATGAGCGCACAGCGTGATTCACTGGTGCATCCACCGCATATCGTGGTTGGCACGCCGGGTCGTATCCTCGACCACATCAATCGTGAGAACCTCAAGCTCGACCAGCTCAACACGCTGGTACTGGATGAGGCGGATCGGATGCTGGAGATGGGTTTCCTCAATGATATGGAAACCATCATTGAAGCGACGCCTGCCTCGCGCCAGACGCTGCTCTTCTCCGCCACCTGGCCCGACGGCATCACAGCCATCAGCACCCGCTTCCAGCGTGATGCGCTGAGCGTCGTCACTGAAGATGTCAGTGAACTCCCGTCAATCGACCAGCAGTTCTTTGAAGCCAGTCACAATGAAAAACTGGGTCTGCTCATCGCACTGCTCGGCGATCGCCAGCCTTCATCCTGCGTGGTCTTCTGCAACACTAAACGTGAATGTGACGATGTCGCCGCGGCGCTTAACGCGCGTGATATCAGTGCTCTGCCACTGCATGGTGATCTTGAGCAGCGCGATCGTGAACGTGTGCTGATCCGCTTCGCGAACGGCAGCGGTCGCGTGCTGGTCGCTACCGATGTCGCTGCGCGCGGACTCGACATCAAATCGCTGGCGATGGTAGTCAACTATCAGCTCGCATGGGATCCTGAAGTCCATCTCCACCGCATCGGTCGTACGGCGCGGGCAGGCGAACATGGCGTTGCCGTCAGCCTGGTCGCGGCTGATGAAATGGCGCGCGCGCACGCGCTGGAAGATTTTCTGCAGCAGAAGCTGCCGTGGGTCTCGGCCAGCACGCTGAAAAAGGGCAGCAGCAAGCCACTGCCTGCCGCCATGATGACGCTATGCATTGATGGTGGCCGTAAAGCCAAGATACGTCCGGGAGATATTCTGGGTGCACTGACCGGTGAAGCAGGTTATCGCGCTGAGCAGATCGGGAAAATTGTTCTGACCCCGACCCATGCCTATGTAGCGATTGAGGCAAATCAGGCCAAAGCGGCACTGGTGAAACTTAAGCAGGGCAAAATCAAAGGTAAAACCTGTCGGGCGATTCTGCTGAAAGACTAAGAAAAAAGGGCAAGGTTATGACCTCGCCCTTTTTGTTATGGCTCTTCGATGCGGGACACATGCAGCGTGGTTTTATCCCCTTTGCCCTGTACCTTACCACTGACGCGCACTTTGTCTTCAGCGGTGTAGGTTTTACCATCAAAGGTTTTCTTTGGGGCGATAATGGGTAACGTGCCGGTGTTGTCACGGAACTGATACCGCTCGCCCTGCTCTTTCTTCAAAATGTAACCTTCCAGCGTCACATACCCGCCCTGACGGAAATCGCGGATCTGATCGATGTGGGTCTGACCGGTATCTTCCGAACCTTTATAGCCGGCATCCTGCTTGTGTTGCGGCGGCGGCGTATCACCAGCTTTGTATCCGCCCTCTTCAGCTGAAACGCCCGCGCTCATCATCACCAGCAACGACGCTAAAATCACTTTTTTCATTTCACACTCCTTTATTGGAAAGGTGTCCATGTTGAACCTTCAGGGTTAAGCCTGGCACAATAATTGGCATCCGTTTTATTTCACCCTTCTCTTCTCACCTTTTTCCGTTTGCTGCCGATAACCTGTTCACACCCTATTTCACCAGCTGCGTTAATGCAGAGGCAACCATGGATAATTTTCAAAAAGAGATCGATGAAAGAGCGAACCTCGCGTTATCGAACAAGTTTGAGCTGCTGCTGTTTCGCTTAGGTTCCGATCAGCTGAAAGGCAAGTCTGAACTGTTTGGCATTAACGTCTTCAAGCTGCGTGAAATTGTACCGATGCCGACCATCACTAAAGCCGCGGGCATGCGTTCGCCGCTGCTGGGTATGGCGAGTATTCGTGGTCAGTTCATTCCGGTGATCGACCTGCCAGCGGTAGCCGGCTGTGTACCTGAAACCGGTCTTAACCTGCTGCTGGTGACCGAGTATGCCCGTAACACCCAGGCGTTTGCCGTGGAGTCAGTAGAGAACATCGTGCGCCTCGACTGGAGCCAGGTGCATACCGCCGAAGCCGGTATCGGTGGCCGCAATATTACCAGCATCGCCTGCCTGGACAGCGACAAGCAGAGCAACGAGCTGGCGATGGTGCTGGACGTTGAACAGATTCTGTATGACATCATCCCTTCAGTGCGCGGCGTTGAACCGGAAGCGGCCAGACCGCGTGCCTTCAACTATCGCCCTGGTGCGGTCGCCATTGTGGCAGAAGATTCCAAAGTGGCGCGTCAGCTGCTGGAACAGGGCCTGAAGAGCATGGGCATTCCGGCGCTGATGTTTAACACCGGTCTGGAAGCCTGGGAAAAAATTAAGCTGATGAGCCAGGAAGCACAGGCCGCGGGAGAGTCGATTCACGACAAAATTGCGCTGGTCCTGACCGATCTGGAGATGCCAGAGATGGATGGCTTTACGCTGACCCGCAACATCAAGCGGGACCCGATTCTCAAGGTTCTGCCGGTCGTCATTCACTCCTCACTCTCTGGCAGCGCCAACGAAGATCATGTGCGCAAAGTGGGTGCCGACGGTTATGTGGCGAAGTTTGAACTGAATGAGCTGTCAGACGTGATTTTCAACGTTCTCGACACTGCCCGCTAAACAAATCCGGGCCGCAAAGAATGCCCGGTATGTTTTTACTTTTTAGCCAGCAAAATAGCTGGCCTGACCAGGAACCGACTATGCACATTGAAACTTTACCTGTTACACCGGCACCTGCTACCCCTGCTCCTCAGAAAGCACTGCGTGGCCGTTTACGCCAGCTGGCCTGGATTACCGCCGTCACGTTAAGTGTCGCATTCTGGACAGGCCTCTACTTCTTAGTTTTCTGAATCCGGTCATGCTTGTCTGGATCGGGCCGTCAGCACTCCTGCTGACGGCCCTTTTTTTTGCCTGCGCTTCCCCCTTTGTTTATTTGTTAACCTTTTCTGAAGCTTTTCAGTGACTATTTATTCACGCACCGTTATTACTTAAAAATTATTAAAGGTACATGTTCGTATTCCGATAACTGTATGCGCGAGATCACCTTTTTGCCTGCGGCTGTGACCACAGACATCAGCAAGGCACTGCGCACAACAGCAGAGAACCTGAGCGTTGCTAACAAATTGATTAATAATAAAACGGGGAAGAAAACATGTTCAGTATCAAGAATATGAAGGTGGGAATGCGGCTCGCAGCAGCCTTCGGTATTATTGTGACCTTACTGATAGTGATTGGCGTAACATCCATTACCAGAATTAACAGTATTAATACCGCGATCTCATCGATCGTTGACGATCGCTATGTAAAAGTACGACTGGCATTTGATGTGCGCGATGGCGTCAACGATCAGATCAAATACCTGCGCGGCATGGTGATCGACACAACACGCCCGGAAATGAATGTGAAGCGTTATGGTCAGCTTGATGAAGCGACGCAACGCACTAACATCGCGATGAAAAAGATTGAGGATATCCAGGTCACGCCCGTAGGTAAGAAAAAGATCGCCGGTCTGCTGGCCTCTTCTCAGGCGTTTGAGAAGGTTAAAGCTGAGTTGATCACCCTGATTAAAGCAGGCGATTTTGATGCTGCCAGCATCTATGTCCTGAAATCGATGACCGCTACACAGAATAAGTTTCTTCAGGATGCGGTGAATTTTGCCAACTCACAGGATTCCCAGCTGCGCAGTGAAGGCCAGGGTATTGTGGAAAATGGACAGTCAGCCATCACCATCACCCTGATTTTCTCCGCGCTGGCCATTCTGGCCGCGATTATGCTGGGCTACTTCCTGACCCGCTCTATTGTCCGTCCACTGGTTGCAGCGGTTGACGTTGCTGAACGTGTTGCCGCGGGCGATCTGAGTACCCAGATGCAGGTAACCTCGCGTGATGAAACCGGCGTCCTGATGCAGGCGCTGCAGCGCATGAACGATAACCTGCTGTCGATTGTGACTGAAGTACGCACCGGCTCCGACACTATCGCGGTCGCCTCTAATCAGATCTCCAGCGGTAACCTTGACCTCTCAACCCGCACTGAGCAACAGGCCAGTTCGCTGGAAGAGACCGCCTCTGCCATGGAGCAGATGACGTCGACCGTGAAACACAATGCCGACAATGCGCGTGAAGCTAATCACCTGGTATCGACGACGTCCAGCGTAGCGCGTGAAGGTGGCGTGGTCATGGAGAAAGTGATCGAGAAGATGGAAGCGATCGCGCTCTCCTCACGCAAAATTGTCGATATCATCAGCGTCATCGACTCCATCGCCTTCCAGACCAATATTCTGTCACTGAATGCCGCCGTTGAAGCTGCGCGTGCGGGTGAACAGGGTCGCGGCTTTGCGGTGGTTGCGAGTGAAGTGCGTAATCTGGCACAGCGCTCAGCCTCCGCGGCCAAAGAGATTAAGGTCCTGATTGAAGATTCGGTCGCTAAAGTCGATGAAGGCAGCAAACTGGTAACCCATGCGGGTTCGACCATCGGTGAGGTGGTGAACAGCGTGCAGAGCGTGGCGAATATCATGAGCGAAATCACCATTGCCAGCAGCGAGCAGAGCAGCGGTATCAATGAGATCAATCAGGCGATTACCCAGATGGAAGCGGTAACGCAGCAGAACGCCGCGCTGGTTCAGGAAGCGTCAGCCGCTTCACAGGCACTGCAGGATCAGGCTGAGCGTATGGCACAGGCAATGAGCGTGTTTAATACCGGCAAGCTCGCACTGCAACCCGTGCTTCGCTGATTCCCTTTAATGGCCTGCTCCGGCGGGCCTTTTCAGATCGGTGACAGTAAACGAACAGGTTACAGATGGTTGACCAAAAAGTTGCGCAGGGAAGCTAAGGTATTCCGGGGGTTATAGAAGAAAGGATTAGGGATTGCGGATGGAAACAGCAGAAACAAAAAAGGCTGCCAGAGGCAGCCTTTTATTACTGTAAATGCAACAACGCTATAAAGCTCACTAGCCTTTATCAGAGAGCGCGAAGCTGGCTCTGAATTGCAATCCTCGCCGCGTTCACCTGAACAACGACAGATTTGCAGAAAATGCATTTCGCTCCATGCGGGTTGGCTCTTGTAACATCAAAATGTGATGTACGAAACTGTGAGCCATTACAGTGAGGACATTTAAAAGTAATTTTCAGTCCTTAGAGACCAACAACGTTCGCAGCAGCTGGGCCTTTGGCGCCATTTTCTACTGTGAATTCAACTTGCTGACCTTCGTCTAATGAACGGAAATCGGTGCCCTGGATTGCAGAGAAATGTACGAATACATCTTTGCTGCCGTCTGCAGGAGAGATGAAACCGAAGCCTTTCTCTGCGTTAAACCATTTAACGGTACCGCGAATTTTGTTAGACATGCTTAAATCCTTAATATATCGAGCCTTCCGGCATAATGGCCTGAGAACAGATTTTAATCAGAACGTAAGAGAAGACTCAAAAAGAAGGGATGTCTCGCGACAAACTTAGAGATGAGAACTGCTTTGGTTACTTACTTTGATAGTGTCTGTTAATCAAACCGACAATTCATTAGGCCACACTTCACCAGGCGACGCAAGCCGTAATTAAAATTAAACTCAAATAGCGTTGCCCGAAAGCCGCACAGCGACGTTGCTATGTTACAGCCTGCTCTGCCCCACACTGCGGCCTGAAAGAAAAGATCACTCTGCTACGTCACCCTCCAGCCGCCTAAACAGCACGTTTCGCATCTTTGCCTCATCTGCTGGAGTGAGATTAAGCCAGGTCAGCGTCTGACGATCTCTTTTCTGATCGTAGTCAGAGTAAACACCATGAATCTCCCCTTTCTCCGGAGAGTAAAGGAGAGCAATAGATTGTGCCGGACAGTTGTGTGGCTTACAGCCGGAGAGTAGCTGCCAGGTTTCACCCTGGAGGGTAACTGTACTGGCCGGTGTACTGGTTCCGCCCTGCTTAACCCAGGCAGGGAAATCATGTCCGGCGATAAGCTGGTGATACGCCTGGCTGGTCTGTTTATTCATTATGAAATCAGAAAGATAAGTCTGATTTGCAGCATTTACTAACATTGGCATGCCAGCTAATACTGCTACCAGTAAACCTTTATTCATCGCGCGCCCCTCTTACCCCTGAGTTTTGCCTGTGTTAAACAGGACATTATCGGCTTTGCCACTGTTTGTCAGGTGGGGAACACTTGCCATTGAAGCTTCAGAGAGGCAAATCAAAAAAAGGGCGAGGCCGGAGCCTCGCCCAAAACATGCCGAACATCAATCGTAGTAAGGAACCTTGCGGTCAACGCCGTTGATATTGATCAGCACAAAACCGGTTGGCGCGGTTTTATTGGTCGGTGTACCCGCCGCAGTAGCGAGCGTAACGACCCCTTTTTCATTGGCACCGATGCCCGCCAGTCCATTGTGCATGCCGAAGCGTGCAGCGGGTTTCAGAGTGCCAACTTTGGTAATGTCCGTCACCACCGACATATCGGACTGGAACAACGAGCAGGAGCCGGTATCGAAGCGGGTCGGACCGGTCGTCTTCAGGTTGAACATGGTCTCGCCACTGCTGGCTTTCAGCTTGACCCATACCGCTGCATAGGTGGTTCCTACCCGGCTATAACGGATGTCCAGCACGGAAGGCTGCCCCATGTGGTAAGCATCCGCCCAGACCGTTTCCAGCCGCTGCAGGTTGATCAGCGTTTTACCGGTAGCAGGCATATTTACGGGTGAAGCGGCGGTGCCGGACGGCGTAGTGGCATCCGCTTTCCCGATCAACTCCATCACCCATTGCTGGTTAGGCGCCGGGAAAAAGAGCTGCCCCAGCCGATACCAGTTATCGGTATCGGTGTTGTTCACCACTTTATAGCCGCTGTAATAGCCGGCACGCAGCGAACCCGTCATGAACGTGCCGAAGTTCTCATCCCGACGATAGCCATATTCAAAGGTCGATAACCACTTACTTCCGGCCAGATCATTGGTAATTTTCGCCCCCGCCTGCAGGTTAATCTGACGCATCACCACGCGGGCATTGTTAAGATTGAATGGTGCGGCACAATCCTCAATGTTGAGCGTATCAATGGTCCACCCACCATCCGACAGGTCTCCCGGGTTGGTCGTGTGCTCAATCCAGACGTTTCGCATGATACCCTGCGTGACGCGCGGCATGTAGAGTGTGGCGTCGCCATAGCCCGACTGGAAGTTGGCATTACACAGCTCAATGGCGGTTGAGTGGTCCCAGTTCCCCTTCGGTGTGTTTGACCAGCCGATATCAAACACCCGTGAATAGGTCGAGGAGCTGTAAATCTGATCGAACTTACTGTCGAGCGTATCCTGCAGCTTAAAGACGGTTCCACCGGTACTTTGCGCCTTGAAGCAGAAGATATTGACGATCTGGCCGCCGACAATCGTATTTTCGAAGAACGGCTGCACGTTGCTGCACTGTTCAGGCGTAACGGTGACTTTTTGAGTGGTGTCGACAGTCCCGGCATTAGCTTGTCCGTGCCAGCAGATGCCTTTGATGACGATTTTGCGTGCATTAACCTTAAACACCGCACTCGCGCTTTTATCAGAGACAATGGTGGTGCGCGGTGACGATCCGAGTTCGATATCATCACCTGCCAGACCAAAAAACGGCAACTCTGTATCGCTGATATCAATGGGTGAAATCAGGAAGCGGCCCCCCGGAAAACGCACCGGCATCGCTTTCGCATAGGCGTTATAGGACTGCGTCCATGCCAGCATCCGCTTAAAGGCTTCAGTGTCATCGGTCACGCCATCCCCTCTCGCGCCAAAGTGCAGAACATTCACTTCAGTAGGGTCATTGATGGTGCGCTTCCAGTAGAAACCGTTACCCACTGCCACCGTACCGCCATCATCTTTCAGCGTAGTAGTGGAGAGAAAACCAACAAAGTCAGCACCGCCACGGAAGCTGGAGTCTTTGTCGTAATAGCGTTTCAGGCTCGCGACTTCACCTGATTTTGGCGGGACCGTGGTACGCAGTTCAGCAAAAGAGTTAACTTCGATCATAGAATCCTCCTCAGGATCAATGTGATATCGCGCTGATTGTCAGCGCACTACTTAGCCGCAGCCGGATGGCCGCAAAGGGTGTCCCACATATCGTTGTGGGTATTGATGGCGCGCACTGTCCTGACGTCCATTTTTTGCGCGTCATCGCCGTAGGTATAAAGAGGGGAAAAAAGTACGCAGGCAGAGTCGGTGATCGCCACCGGCTCAGGGTTTGTGGTATTTCGACTGCTGCAGCTTGTCGCGAGCAGCAGCGTCATCAAGACTGTGGTTATCGGTCGCCACACGGTTAGCCTCCTCGCGGTTATGTTGTTGTTGCTGCGCCACCGCGCTGACGCGGGACGCCTCCTGTTGTGCGTTATCGACGTCAGATCGCGCTTTTTGCTGCACTTTGCCGATTTTCCTGCCGCCGAAATAAGTGGCGCCCAGTGCAGCAATAACGCCTGCCAGTGCAGCAAGCCAGTGCCAGCTGCCGCCCAGTAAGGTGGTAATCAGAGTCATGGTTTCGCTCCTTCAGCCTGCTCCTTCGCGTTGAGCAGGTTTTTCTGACGAACAAACTGTGCAATCACCCCCATCGCCACCATAAATGCGCCCACCAGCCCCAGGTAGTCGTGCGGCAGAATCGTTTTCACGTCCTCCGGCAGTACGCTCCAGGCATCAACGACAGCAGAAGGAAACGACTGCGCCCAGGCGCTGAGCATCGAACCCAGTGACGCGAGCCAGACGGACCAGGTTTTGAAGAGGAGCCGGGCATGAGAGACAAACTGCAGGGTAGTGAAGCGCTGTAAGAGCAGCAGGATGACGATCGCCGCCAGCACGGCAACGAGAAACATAAGCCATCTCATAGCAGCCCCCTGTAAACCGCATAGGTTCCGCTGCGCATCATCTCCGCATGACGTCGGGCGCGGCCCGGTGTCTGGCGGGCCCAAAGGCTGTTCATCATCGCGTCAGCCGCTTCATTGAACTGTTCAGCCGCGATGGCGGTAAGCATGTTTTTAAACTGCATAACGCCTTCGACGCCCAGTTGATACGTCATGCTCAGCAACACATCCGTTCGGGCGTCATTACACTTCGCCAGCGCATTACGCAGCAGATCCCTGCCCTGCATCTCCTGAACTTTGTTTTCAAGAATGCACTGCTTCCAGACGTCCCCGACGCGCCGCGGCACGCGGAAAGTGTAATTACTCAGTGATGCCCCCTTAGGTCCGATGCGGATACCGCCTGCCACCGTGGGAAAGCCCAGCGTGTCGAGGTAAGGCGTGTCGACATACCCCTCTTCAAAATTCAGCACTGCAATTATCTGGCTCATAACGACTCCTTAATGACGGGTTAAAGCAATTCACCATTGTGAAAAGAAATACATAACGCCTGCTGATCATTACCCGTTCAGGCGCAGCAAGAGGCCTTACTGACCCTGCAGCAAAACTGAACAGTAATTCAGCACATTGCGTCCAGTGAGAGCTGGAGATAACGAAGAGTTAGCCGGAACGGAAAAGCATGCTGTCTTCGCGCTTCAGCTCACGACGTAGAGATGAACGTGGGGAAGACAGCAATTGTCGAAACTGGGTGTTTCCTGACTGGTGACGCGGGGTGCGGTGATTGCGCGATCAACACGCGGGGCGACCTGACGCTGGCAGATTTGCTCTGCACGTCTCAGGACAGGGGGTTCAGTTGGAAAGTTAAGGGCCTGGTCGATGCTCTGAGTCAGGCTGCTGAGAGGTTGGCGCCGCCGATGGCGACGAGTACGTGCGTTGCCCACAAAAACGCTTTTGCCATAGTGAATTATCGCCATAACTCCTCCTGTGAATGAGTCTTTGGCGATGGGGTGGCAGGCGCGAGCTTTCGGTGATCCGAACGGGCCCGAATGACGTGTATCGCGCTCGCACGCTCGCCGCCCGGCTGCGTTAGCAGCCAGGTGGAAAGTAAGCGAGGGGGAAATAAACGGCATCTGACGACGCTGCATTTTGCGCATCCACCCCATCCCAAAGTTCACTGACTTTTGGGTGGTATGATTCGCGCTTGTGCAGCGCCTCAATTGTTTAAGAGCGGCTCATCCGTGAAAGAACTGGTTCGTTCATCCATATCCAAATTATTAACAGGTTCTTATGCTTTATCAAACACTGTTGGTTAATTTTTTATTTACCGCTGGTTAAATTTATGAATTTATGTCGATTATTTTTTTGCAGCCCGTCTGAGAAAGGCAGCAAAAGCGGCCTTAGCCGAGAATTTGATAGTGACGCGCCTGACTCATGATCACTTTTGCCAGGACCTTCAGGCTGGTGACGTCATCATGATTGAGATACCAGGTTTCATAGCGTTTATTGTCTGAAATCACAGCAATTTTCTTATGCTGCAGCTGCAGGCGCTTGAGATAGAGTTGCTCATCGAGGGTAAAAATGTAGATGCCATCACCGTCGAACATCCGCACGCTGATATCCACAAACAGCTGATCGCGCGGTGCAAAGGTGTCAGCCATAGAGTCGCTATTGATGGCAATTAACCGGATGTTCTCCGCCGGACGCCCATTGAACAGCACCCGCGCCTCATCCAGACCATATTCGATCGCCTGGATGGTCTCCACAAACTCATCACGCGCGGGCAGTCCCGCAGCACTTCGCTGCCCGATATCGAGGCTATCAACCCGAAACACATTCTTATGGCCGGTGAACGTGCTCAGCGTTACCGGGTCAGCGGGTTGATCCATACCGTATTGCAGCCACTCTACCCTGACTCCCAGCAGCTGGCTGAGCGCCAGTAAATTGCCGCCATCAGGCACTGACTGCGCGTTAAACCACTTCCACACTCCCGGCGTTGAAATCTTGCAGCCTTGCTGCTGCAGGGCTCTGGCAACCTGTTTGTTTCGTCCATGTCCGGCAATGCCGGCACTCTCACAGGCCGCTATCAGCCTGGTGGTGAAAGCTTGTCTTGTACTTTCTTTTTTAACCATTAGTTAATAATCAGCCATAGAAGAGATACTGGATGTTATTTTCATTATTGCTACCAGTTCATTTTATATTACCGCTCGTTTACTACCTAACCGCTTTATCAAGCATTTCTAATTATCATTATCCGCTTCGGTCTGCATCTGAACAAAAAATATTGCCTCAGGCCGCATACAGCCCCGGCTTTCAGGAATGTTCCGTAATAAATTGCGTAAAATTCAGCCAGCTTAACGGGCGACGGTGACAGGATCGGAGTGAAATTTAATCAGACAGGGAGAAAACTCTACCTTTCACTGGATCGAAAAAGCGGGCTAAAAAAAACGGGAGTCTCTGAAAGACTCCCGTTTTGTTAAAAATTATCGTCGTTATGACCTGAGTGTGTCGTCGCCCCAGGCAATCCATTTATAGGTGGTCAGCGCCTCTAATCCCATTGGCCCGCGTGCATGCAGTTTCTGGGTACTGACCGCCACTTCCGCACCCAGGCCAAACTGCCCACCATCGGTAAAGCGGGTGCTGGCGTTAACATAGACCGCGGAAGAGTCGACCTGACGGACAAAGCGCGCGGCGTTGCGGGTGTCGCGGGTCAGGATAGCATCCGAGTGCTGCGTGCCGTGCGTGCGGATGTGATCGATCGCCTCATCCATATCCGCCACTAATTTGACGTTAAGATCCAGCGACAGCCACTCATCATTGTACTGCTGTGGATTGACCTGTCTGACCGCCGCCGGACCCTGCTGCAGCTGCGCCAGCACGTTACTGTCCGCATGCAGCGCAATCCCTTCCTGCGCCATACGCGCGCTGAAGGCGGGCAGGAAGCGTTCGGTCATCGCCTGATTCACCAGCAGCGTTTCCAGCGAATTACAGGCGCTGGGACGCTGTTTTTTGGCGTTAACGATCAAATCAAGAGCCGGTTCAATCTCCATCGTCTCATCAATGTAGATGTGACAGACGCCGATGCCGCCGGTAATCACCGGAATAGTGGAGTTTTCCCGGCACAGCTTGTGCAGCCCGGCTCCGCCACGCGGGATGAGCATATCGACGTAGCGATCCAGCTTCAGCAGCTGATTCACCAGCTCGCGATCCGGATTTTCAATCGCCTGTACGATAGCTGCCGGTAAACCGTGCTGCTGCAGCGCGTTCTGAATGACCCGGACGGTGGCCGCATTGGTGCGCCAGGTCTCTTTGCCACCGCGCAGTATGGCGGCGTTACCGGTTTTCAGGCACAGGCTGGCGACGTCCACCGTAACATTGGGACGCGCCTCGTAGATTACGGCCACCACCCCCAGCGGCACGCGACGGCGTTCAATGCGCAGACCGCTGTCGAGCTGACCGCCGTCGATTAACTGTCCCACCGGATCGGCCAACTGACAGACCTGGCGCACATCGCTGGCGATGCTGCTGAGGCGTTGCGGGTTGAGTGTCAGCCGATCTAACAATGCGGCGCTCATGCCGTTCTGACGCGCATCAGCTAAATCCAGCTCATTGGCTGCCAGAATGTCTGCGCTTTCCGCCTCAAGGCGATCGGCAATGGTCATCAGAACCTGATTCTTCTCAGCCGTCGACAAATCGGCCACGGTGTAAGCTGCGGCACGCGCCGCTTTTCCCATCTCTTCTAGCATTGTCCGCTCCTTAACTGACGATCATGTCGTCGCGGTGAACGGCCACCGGGCCATATTCGTATCCCAGAATTTCGCTGATCTGCTGGCTGTGATGACCGGCAATCATGCGCATCGCGTCGCTGTTGTAGCGAGAAACACCGTGAGCAATATCCCGGCCCTGCAGGCTGCGGATGCGGATCACTTCACCGCGCGAGAAATCCCCCTGAATAGCGCGAATGCCCTTGGGCAGCAACGAACTGCCGCGTTCAATGATGGCAGCCAGCGCACCGTCATCGACGGTGAGTTCGCCTGCCGGTGGCGCACCGAAGATCCAGCGTTTACGGTTCTCCAGCGGCGATTGCTGCGCATGAAAGCGCGTTCCAACCGGCTTGCCGTCAATCACATCACTGATCACACCGCTGCGACTGCCCGAGGCGATAATCACGTCTATTCCTGCCCGGCAGGCAACATCCGCCGCCTGAAGCTTGGTCGACATGCCGCCGGTGCCCAGGCCGGACACGCTGTCACCCGCGAGCGCGCGTAACGCATCATCAATCACATGGACATCGCTGATCAGCTCAGCTTCTGGATTGTTACGCGGATCGGCAGTAAACAGTCCCTGCTGATCGGTCAGCAGCAGCAGCTTGTCGGCACCGCCAAGCATCGCTGCCAGCGCCGAAAGATTGTCGTTGTCGCCCACTTTGATTTCGGCAGTCGCAACCGCATCGTTCTCGTTAATCACCGGCACAATGTGGTTATCCAGCAACGCGCGCAGCGTGTCGCGGGCATTAAGGAAACGTTCGCGATCTTCCATGTCAGCACGGGTCAGCAGCATCTGACCAATATGGATGCCGTAGATAGAGAATAACTGTTCCCACAGCTGAATCAGACGGCTCTGCCCCACCGCAGCCAGCAGCTGCTTTGAGGCGATGGTCGGTGGCAGTTCGGGGTAGCCCAGATGTTCGCGTCCTGCGGCCATTGCGCCAGACGTAACAATCACAATGCGGTGGCCGGCTGCGTGCTGCTGCGCGCACTGACGAACCAGTTCCACCATGTGCGCCCGATTTAACCGGCGAGAGCCGCCGGTAAGAACGCTGGTACCCAACTTGACCACTAAGGTCTGACTGCCACTCATATTTCCTGCCGTAGTGAAAAATTTTTACGAAAGGACGTTTTAACAGGAGTCGATACGGAAGCCAACAGCCAGCGGGGGAAAAGCACGAATTTACGCGGACAAGGCAGTAGACCAAAAGTTCAGCATTAACAAGAAATCCGGAAAAGTGTCATAAAAAGTTCATCACGGACGGGTAAAAAGTCGGTGTTTTACAAAAACTTTCATTTTTTTACGGCGTTCACATTGGGATTGATAGCAAATGAAGAAAAGCACACTGGCCATGATCGTCTCCACGCTGACGCTGGCTTCTGCCGCGCACGCTGCCGAAATCTATAACAAAGACGGCAATAAACTGGATTTATATGGCAAAGTTAAAGCTGAGCACTACATCAGCGATAATGCCAGCACAGACGGTGACAAGTCTTATACCCGTATCGGCTTTAAAGGCCAGACGCAGATTAATGACCTGATGACCGGTTACGGTCAGTGGGAATATCAGTACAACGTTAATAACTCTGAAGGCAGCGACGCCAATAACGGCAACAAAACCCGCCTTGGTTTTGCTGGCCTGAAATTCTCGCAGTATGGTTCGGTGGATTATGGCCGTAACTATGGCGTGCTGTATGACGTTGAAGCCTGGACAGACGTGTTCCCGGAATTCGGTGGTGATGGCACGGCACGCTCTGATAACTTTATGACCCAGCGCGCCACCGGCGTCGCGACTTACCGCAATAACAATTTCTTTGGTCTGGTCGATGGCCTGAAATTTGCACTGCAGTATCAGGGCAAGAACGACGCCACCAGCGCCAACAGCCGCACCGATATTAACCGCCAGAACGGCGACGGCTATGGTGCTTCACTGGGCTACGCGCTGGGTGATAGCGGCGTGAGCCTGATGGGTGCCATCACCTCATCTGATCGCACCAACCAGCAGCAGGCGCGCGCCTATGGCGGCGGTGACCGTGCAGATTCCTGGGGCGCAGGCGTGAAGTATGATGCCAACAGCGTTTACCTGGCGGCGATTTACACCGATACCCGCAACATGACGCCAATCAGCGGCACCAACCGTAATACCGGCGCTGCCGTCGCGGGCGCAGCCAACAAAGCGCAGAATATCGAACTGGTGGCGCAGTATCAGTTTGATTTCGGCCTGCGTCCTTCTATTGGTTATGTGCAGACTAAAGGCAAGGATATCGAAAACGGTATCGGCGATGCGGATCTGGTGAAATATATCGATGTGGGTGCAACCTACTACTTCAACAAAAACATGTCCGCCTTCGTGGATTACAAAATCAACCAGCTGGATGATGACAACGCGCTGTCGATCAACAACGACGACATTGTGGCGATGGGTGTGACTTACCAGTTCTGATGTCAGGCTCATGCCGCATAGCATGAGCGACAGAATTTGTGAGCATCGAAAAGGGCGAGTTTTTCAACTCGCCCTTTTGTTATTTCAACCATCTGGCCCGGTTTGCTGTGAGATCGAGCCCGCTCAGGTAATCGGGTCAGAACGGAAAGGCGATTACGCCAATCCATGGCTGCTCGGCCCGCGCGATTACGCACCTCATCCCTGAGGTGCGCCCGTTGCCGGGCCAACGCTCTGCGTTGTTCAAAAACGCTCCCGGCGTTTTTGTCCCTGCCGCGGGACGCTTTCCTTTTCTGACCCGATTACCTGCGCGTTGAGCTTATTCGTTGCTGCCAGATTCACCCTGGTTGAGAGTTGTCAGCAGTTTGTGGGCGAGCGTTTTAACTCACCCTTTTATCGCTAAACACCCTATCAGGCGCTCAGCTTCACCGGTTTCTCATCGAAATCACTGGCCGGGATAAGGTCCAGATCTAACTCCTTCAGCATCGCCTTCAGGCGGGTATGGAAATTCCGTAAGGTCTCTTCCACGCGCGCCGTGTTCTCTTTGCCCTTGATGGTTGCCACCGACCAGTCACCCTCTTTATCGAACAGACCGATATGGTAGACATAGGTAAAGTGGTCAGCCTGCGCTTCCAGCTCCATCCACCAGCCCCAGAACTCACGCAGTTCCGGTGCCGGTTTCACATTGACGCAGGCAGCCAGACAGTCGAAGAAGAACCGGGTTTCGTCACATTTCCCATCGCGAATATAAGGCCCAAGCTCGGTAAAACGCTTAAGCAGGCGACTGCGGGGATGACCACTTGGTAACGTCATGCTGATTCTCCATAGGTTTTGACCGCTATACAGCCCTGATTTCCGGGCGGCCTGATTACGTCATAAGCCTTTATAGGGCAGCCCGGAAGAATTCCGCTACTAGTTGTAGCAAATACTGTAAATTTTGCCAGTTACCTTTTTAAACGCTTCTCCAGCCAGTCGCAAATCTCATTCAGCGCTTTATCGAAGCTGGCCATCATCGGCTTCACCGGAATCAGCAACGCTTTGCCGTCAGACGACGAGTTAGCGATCAGCTTGCTCTCCTCTTCCGGGCTGAAGAGATCGTTCTGCCAGTAGCCCGACAGCATCGGCGTCGGCGTCCGGCGGCCCAGCAATCCCTGAGTTTTAAGCGAATAGCGATTGAGTTCGGTGCGCAGCGCGCTGTCGGAAGCGGTCGCCATGCCTAACCGGCTGGCCAGCATATCCATGTACATATCCGGGATCTCATCCTGCAACGCCGTCTGCGTCAGCAGCGCATGCACAATCGGGCCAAGACAGGCGACGCCGCGCAGCCGCTGCGATTCCAGATAGGCCAGCCGCACCGCCACGTTCGCGCCAAAGCGATAGCCAAACGCCGCCACGCGGGTGTGGTCAACCCAGGGCACATTTTTCAGATCGCGGAGCACCTGCTGATGCAGAAAACTGGTGTCCTGATTCAGCGTCCATTTCACCGAGTTACCCACCGACGGCACATCAATGGTCAGCATCGCAATGCCGCGCGGGGCGAGATAGTCATGGAACAGACGGTAATGATCGCTCTGTAACGAGTCGAGCGCGCCGCAGAACAGCACGGTGGGATAAGGCGCTTCAACATCCGGCGGTATGTGCAGAAAGCCGCTGACCGGGCTGCCGCCCGTGATGGCAAACGTCAGGGATTTCAGTTCGCCTGGCAACCGCTGAGTGGCCTCTTCATAGGCGCGGTTGGCCAGCGTCTGTGCCTGGTCAGCCAGCTCATCGCCTTTTATATAGGGATAAGCGGCAACGCTATAAAGGTGCGCCGCGTGCAGCCAGTAGTCGCCCGCCTCACTGTCTTCGGTCGCCTCCAGCGCCTTCTGCTGCCAGATGCCTGCCTGTCTGCACCATTCAAAATGCCAGTTGCCGCCGCGGAAACCAATCACCGTGTCGAGCAGCATCTCATCAGTATGTTCAACGTTACTGATGGCGATACGCGCCAGCACTTCACTGATCTCCTGCGGCGTCAGGCCGCGCCATGTCCACATCAGCTTATTCAGCATGCGATACCAGCCACGCTGGCTATTACCGTCCAGGGCTGAGTGGACATCCGGGGTAGCGTGATGCTGGCGGCGAACCAGGGAAGAGGTTTCAGGATGCTTAAAGCGCGGCTTGAATAGCTCCTCGCTGAGATTTTTGCTCGACATACTCACTTCTCCTGCAACAAAACGGCGATGGCTAAGTGTACTGTACGCCAATTCGGGGTGCGAGGCTCAGAAAGCACAACGCCCGGAAAACCGGGCGTTGTCTGATGTGTATCAATCAGTTTTTTACAATCGGCGGGATGTAGACCACACCCATATCCCACGGCTGCTCAATCCAGGTATCCTGCGGAATATCGACGATATAATCATCAACCAGTGAGCGACCAGCCGGTTTCGCGAAAATGGTGCAGAAACGCGCTTTCGGGTACATCTCGCGGATCGCCTGAGCGGTGCCGCCGGTGTCTACCAGGTCATCGATCACGATAAAGCCTTCACCGTCGCCTTCTGCGCGCTTCAGCACTTTCATTTCGCGCTGATGATCGTGGTCATAGCTGGAGATGCAGACGGTATCAACGTAGCGGATACCCAGTTCACGTGCCAGCAGCGAAGCCGGTACCAGACCGCCGCGGCTCACCGCGATAATGCCTGTCCACTGCTCAACAGGCAGCAGGCGCTGGGCCAGTTTACGGGCATGAATCTGAAGCATGTCCCAGGTAACGACGTATTTTTCGCTCATAGAATAGAAATCCCAGCCAACCGAAGTGGCGTAAAAATGTGCAACGGGGAAAAGGTTGCGCGAGATTATAAGGAGTTGACGCACTAAAAACCAGCACCCGCGCGCTGGTTGCGGCTTTTTAGCGCGTCTGAGAGCGCACCCGGTAAAAAACAGTGATATTCTCAGGCCTGGCTCGTCAGATTCTCTGACGGCGATTTTTCACTGGAAACTCGCGATGTCCGGCCTCGCCGGTACACTGACACAGGAGACCTGTCGTGTCTGAATTGTCTCAACTCTCTCCACAGCCACTGTGGGATATTTTCGCTAAGATCTGCTCGATTCCCCATCCCTCTTTTCACGAAGAAGCGCTGGCGAACTACATCACTGGCTGGGCTAAAGAGCAGGGCTTCTGGTGTGAGCGCGATCAGGTCGGCAACATCCTGATTCGTAAGCCCGCCACCACAGGTATGGAAAACCGTACTCCGGTTGCGCTGCAGGCGCATCTGGACATGGTGCCGCAGAAAAATAACGACACCGTTCATGACTTCACCAAAGATCCGATTCAGCCCTGGATTGACGGCGAGTGGGTAAAAGCGCGCGGCACCACGCTGGGCGCGGACAACGGCATCGGTATGGCTTCTGCGCTGGCGGTGCTGGCTGACAACAGCCTGACGCATGGCCCGCTGGAAGTGCTGCTGACCATGACCGAAGAGACCGGCATGGATGGCGCTTTCGGTCTGCAACCCAACTGGCTGCAGGCTGAAATCCTGATCAACACCGACTCCGAAGAAGAAGGTGAGATCTACATGGGTTGTGCAGGCGGTATCGACTTCGTCTCTACCCTGCCGCTGACCCGTGAAACCGTGCCTGCTGAGTTCCAGACCCTGAAGCTGACGCTGAAAGGACTGCGTGGCGGTCACTCCGGCGCTGATATTCATATGGGCCTCGGCAACGCCAACAAACTGCTGGCGCGCTTCCTGGCGGCACACGCGGCTGATCTGGATCTGCGTCTGCTGGCGTTCAGCGGCGGTACGCTGCGCAACGCAATTCCGCGTGAAGCCTTTGCCACCGTGGCGGTCGAGAGCCACAAAGCGGATGCGCTGAAATCCGCGGCGGCGCACTTCCTTAGCGCCATCAAAAACGAGCACGGCATTAAAGAGCCAAACATCGCTCTGGTCACCGAGCCGCTGGCGCATCAGGGTGATGCCCTGAGCACAGACAGCCGCGATCGCTTCCTGAACCTGCTGAACAGCACGCCAAACGGCGTGATCCGCAATTCAGACGTGGCGAAAGGCGTGGTCGAAACCTCACTGAATATCGGTGTGGTGACGATGGAAAACGATCACGCAGAGATCAACTGCCTGATCCGTTCGCTGATCGACACCGGCCGCGATTATGTGGTGCAGATGCTGACCTCGCTGGGCCAGCTGGCTGGCGCGCAGACCAAAGCGAAAGGCGGCTACCCAGGCTGGCAGCCGGATGCGGACTCCGCCATCATGGCGCTGACCCGTCAGACCTATATCGCGCTGTTTGATAAGACCCCGAACATTCAGGTGATTCACGCCGGTCTGGAGTGTGGTCTGTTCAAAAAGCCTTATCCGGATATGGATATGGTCTCGATTGGGCCGACCATCACCGGGCCACACTCGCCGGATGAGCAGGTTCACATCGAAAGCGTTGGTCTTTACTGGAAACTGCTGACCACCCTGCTGAATGTGGTGCCAGAAAAGTAATTCTGTCACAGAAAAAGTCAACCAGGCTCCGGCCTGGTTTTTTTATGCCTGTCATTCACGCCCAGCATAATCCGCTGCCTTTTCCGCGCTTTACCCCGCAATTCCGCCACGTTCCCGCGGTTCGCTGGTCACAGCCGCCATTATGTCCGGATGTCTGGATGGCTAATAAGATTTCGTGCTAGCTTATGCGCTTTCGGCTGTTGCCGCGCCTGAATGTTCAGGAAAAAATGCGGCCAGTGTTTCTTCAGGAGAGTAATGACATGCCAGGGTTAAACCGCCTTGAGATGCGTAACATCTCCATCGCTTTTGGCGGGTTTGCCGCGCTATCGTCGGTGGATTTCCGCAGTGACGGCCATTCAGTCCATGCGCTGACCGGCGCGAACGGCGCGGGGAAGTCAACGCTGATGGCGATCCTGTCCGGCGCGCATAGCCACTACAGCGGCGAGATCATGCTGGATGGTGAGCCGGTCTCCATCCGCACGCCGCGTGATGCAAAACAGCTGGGTATCCATCTGGTTCAGCAGGAAGTGGATGTCGCCCTGGTGCCGCAGCTCAGCGTGGCGGAAAACATTCTGCTGGATCGGCTGGCAGAACCAGGCCACCGCTATCGCTGGGGCGAGATCCGCCGTCAGGCACAGGCCTTGCTGACGCAGCTCGACGTGGCACTGGACGTCAACCGACTGGTGGAGCGCTGCACCCTGGCGGAAAAACAGCAAATTCTGCTGGCGCGGGCGCTGTCGCACCACTGCCGCTTCCTGATTCTGGATGAACCCACCGCCCCGCTGGATCAGCACGAAAGCGAGCGGCTGTTTGCCGTGGTGCGTCGTCTGCAGGCCAGTGGGATCGGCGTAGTGTTTATCTCTCACCGCATCCATGAACTAAAAGCCATCTGCGACCAGCTGACGGTGCTGCGTGATGGCCGCCTGATTGAAACCGGCCCGATGGCGGCGCTGAGCGGCGAACAGATCGTGGAGAAGATGCTGGGCCATCAGCTCACCGATATCTTCCCGGCCCGCCGTGCACAGCAGGCACAACCACTGCTGCTGGCGGTGGAAGGCCTTCACGATGAACAGCTGCTGCAGGATATCTCGCTAAGGCTGCACAAAGGCGAAATTCTGGGCATCGCCGGTCTGGCCGGTGCGGGCAAAACCGAACTCTGCAAAGCCCTGTTTGGTGCCAGCAAAAGCCGCGTCAGTCGCGGGGAACTGCATGGTCAGCCGTGGCAGCCCCGCTCGCCGTACGACTCCGTCAGTCGCCGCATGGCGCTAGTGCCGGAAGAACGGCGCAAAGAGGGGATCTTTATTGATGAGTCGGTCGCGATGAACCTCAGCGTCAGCGCGGACGACAGCTTTTCGCGCTGGAGCCTGTTCGGGCATCGTCAGGCGTGGCGCTGGGCTGAGCAGGTTATCCAGCAGTTGCAGGTACGCACCACTGGCCCGGCACAGACACTGCGGCGTCTCTCCGGCGGCAACCAGCAGAAAGTGGCCATTGGCAAATGGCTGCGCAACAACGCTGATGTGCTGATTTTTGATGAGCCGACCAAAGGCGTGGATATCAAAGCCAAAACCGAGCTGTTCACCCTGATCGATAACCTGGCGCGCGAAGGGAAAGGCATTATCTACGCGTCGGGGGAATTTTCTGAACTGGTCGGCTTATGCGACCGGATTTGCGTGCTCTGGGATGGACGCATTGTGGCCGAGCTGGCTGCACGCGACGTGACCGAAGAGACGCTTTTGCTCTATTCCACCGGAGGAACCCCTGCGTGAGCAGTAAAGAAACCCGCCTGAACCTGACCCCCTCGCCGTGGCGTCACCAGTTGTTCGACTTTCTCTATAAATGGGGCATGTTGCTTACGGTGGTGCTCCTGATCGCTGCCTTTGGCCTGGCCTCCGACAGCTTCCTTGAACCCAACAACATCATCAACATTCTGCGCTCGATTGCGATTGTTACGGTGATTGCGATCGGCGTGTCCATCTCCCTGACGGTTGGCGGCTTTGATCTGTCGGTCGGCTCGACCGCCTCGCTCGCCAATGCCTTAGTGATTTCGCTGTTTGTCTGGTACGGCTTCGGCACGACCACCGCCATCCTGCTCACCCTGGCGCTCTGCACCCTGGTCGGGCTGTTTAACGCCTTCCTGATTGTGATCCTGCGCATTCCCGACATGCTGGCGACGCTGGCAACCCTGTTTGTGATTCAGGGTGTGGCAATGACCTACAGCTTTGGCGGGTCGATCACCGAGAATATGGTGCTGCCGAGCGGTGATATGGCGGAAGGTACCATTCCAGCGACGTTTGGCCTGCTCGGCCAGGTGCCGACCATCGTCATCATTATGCTGGTGGTGACCGTCGCCGCACAGCTGGCGCTGTCGCTGACTAAACATGGTCGCCGGATGTATGCGCTGGGCGGTAATCCGGAAGCGGCGCGCCTCTCCGGCATCCGCACCACCCGCTACCGGGTGCTGGCTTATGTGATTGCCTCTCTGCTGGCCGGTCTGGGCGGCATCCTGCTCGCCTCGCGTATCGGTTCATCGCAGGTCAACGCCGGAAGCGGCTATCTGATGGATGCGGTCGCGGCGGCGTGGATTGGCTTCTCGCTGGCCGGCTCCGGCAAGCCCAACGCGCTGGGCACGCTGGTTGGCGCGGTCATCCTCGGCGTGCTGCAGAACGGCCTGGTCATGCTCTCTGTGCCCTATTACGCCATGGACATTATTAAAGGGCTGGTGCTGGCGTTAGCACTGGCGATCACCTATATCCAGCGCCGCTGAGGCGCGTTTACCGGAGTTGATAACAATGCAAAAAATAACACTCTCGCTACTGGCCCTGAGCCTGCTGAACGCCAGCGCCGCCTTCGCAGACACCGTCATCCCGGTGCCTGCGGCAATCGCCAGCCATGATGGCCCGATTCGCATTGCGGTGATCCGCAATCTCGGCTCCGATGACAACACCACCCAGTTTGTTGCCGGTGCCATTCAGCAGGGTCGCCAGCTGGGCTTTAAAGTCAGCACCTTTCTCAGCAACGGCGACGATGCGCGCTTCCAGGATTTCGTAAATCAGGCGATCAGCCAGAAATATGACGGCATCGTGCTGTCGCACGGTAAAGCGCCTTACGCCAGCGGACTGGTGAAGCGTATTGCCGATGCCGGTATCAGACTATCCGTGTTTGATACCCCGGTGGATAATCCGATTCCGGGCGTCACCGTCACGGCGCAGGATGATGCTTCACTGGCACAGCTGTCGCTTGGCCAGCTTATTCACGATTTCAACGGCAAGGCGAATATCGTCAAGCTGTGGGTCGCCGGTTTCCCGCCGATGGAGCGCCGTCAGGTGGTGTATGAAAAACTGCTGAAAGAGAATCCGGGCATTCATCAGCTGGAGTCGATTGGCGCAGTGTCGACGGATGTTCAGGGCGATACGGCCAACAAGATTGGTGCGATTCTGGCGAAATACCCGAAAGGCAAAATCGACGCGATCTGGGGTGCGTGGGATGCCTTCAGCCAGGGCGCTTACAAAGCGCTGCAGGAGAATGGCCGTACTGAGATCAAGCTCTACAGCATCGATGTCTCGAACCAGGATTTGCAGCTGATGCGCGAGAAAAACAGCCCGTGGGTGCAGACGGTGGCGGTCGATCCTAAAACCATCGGCGCGGTGAATATGCGTCTGGTCGCGAAGAAGATTGCCGGTGAAGAGACACCAGCGACTTACCAGTTTAAAGCCGCGTCAATCTCTCAGCAGCAGCTCAACAGTCAGCCTGGCGCGGTGAACGTTGCATCGCTGAACAGGATTATTCCGGGCTGGGGCAGCAATGAGGATTTCGTTGCCCCGTGGTTTGCGACTCTGGCGGCGAAATATAAGAAGTAATCGGAGGTCAGCCTCATCGGGCGGTGAGGCTGATCGTTACAGACCCAGCAGCAGCTGACGCTCCAGCTGGGGATCCACCATGGTGACATGCAGTCCCACCAGCCGCACGCCACGCCCGGCACGACGCTCATCCCAGGTTTTCCGGGCGATGGCAATCATGTCCTCTTTATTCAGTACCGGCCAGATATGCTCCTGGGTCGTCTGCTGGAAATCGCTGAATTTCAGTTTCACGCCCTGCCGCGCCACCTGTTTGTCAGGTCGTATCTGCGTCAGCCGGCGATCCAGTTCAGCATAGAGAAAGTCGATAATCTCCAGGCAGGCGTCCCAGTCGCTGATATCTTCTGCCAGCGTGCGTTCCACCCCCAGCGATTTACGCTCGCGCTCGACGATAACTTCGCGATCGTCAATGCCGTTACTGCGCTCCCACAGCACCCGGCCAAACTTTCCAAAGCGCTTCAGCAGCAGCGCTAAATCTGCCTTCTGCACGTCGCCACAGGTGACCAGCCCCATCTCCTCCAGCTTTTTGGCCGAGACCTTGCCGACGCCTGGAATTTTCGCCAGCGGCAGGGTCAGCAGAAAACCGGCCATCTCTGGCGGGGTAATCACATACTGTCCGTCCGGCTTATTCAGATCCGAGGCGATCTTTGCCAGAAACTTAATCGGCGCGATACCCGCTGACGCGGTAAGCCCGGTTTCACGGTAGATGGTGGCGCGGATCGCCTGCGCCATTAGCGTGGCGGAGCCGTGACAGTGCGGACTGTCGGTGACATCCAGATAGGCTTCATCGAGGGAGAGCGGTTCGATCAGCGGCGTGTAGCGGGTAAAGATATCGCGAATTTGTGCGGAGGCTTCTTTATAGGCGTCGAAACGGCCTGGCAGCAGACGCAGATGCGGACATAACTTAAGTGCCATGCCGGTTGGCATGGCACTGCGCACGCCAAATTTGCGGGCCGGATAGTTAGCGGTGCTGATCACGCCGCGGCGTTCGCGGCTGCCACCAATAGCGATCGGGATATCGCGCAGCTGGGGATTATCACGCATCTCCACCGCGGCATAGAAGCAGTCCATATCGACATGAATGATTTTACGCATACCCCCTCCGGCACTGGATAAGTATACAGTTGGCAGGGGTAACTGCAATATTTGTCGCGCCCACAATTAAAGTTTACAAATTTGTGGCCGAATATCTTTCAGTAAATCGCGAATCTGGCTGTCGGCGTCTTGCTAAAAAAACAGACAATGTTTAATGTTGCGCTGCGGTAGCGGACAGTTCCGATAATGCAAACAAAGACGCACATTTTGCGTCATGTTCTCTTCACCTCAAGGTATACACAGCATGGGCAAAATCGCACTCCTGTTTGCGATGATTTTACTGCCAGCCCTCAGCATGGCAATGACACCCGAACCCGTCTCAGCGGCACCGGTCAGCAAAGAATTAAAGAAGCAGTTACTCGGTACCCCGGTCTATATCCAGATTTTCAAGGAAGAACGCACGCTCGAACTCTACGGCAAAATCGGTAATGAATTCCGCCTGCTGGATACCTATCGCATCTGTAACTTTTCTGGCGGCCTCGGCCCGAAACGTCGTGAAGGCGATTTCAAAAGCCCGGAAGGTTTTTACAACGTGAAGCTGAATCAGCTGAAGCCGGACAGCCGGTTTTATCGCGCGATTAATATTGGCTTTCCGAATCAGTACGATCGTAATCAGGGCTATAGCGGCAACTACCTGATGATTCATGGCGACTGTAAGTCGATTGGCTGCTATGCCATGACCAACGCCTATATGGATGAGATTTTTACTTATGTGAACGCGGCGCTGCGTAACGGCCAGCAGGATGTCAGCATCAGCATCTATCCGTTCCGCATGACCGACAGCAACATGCAGCGTCACCGCTACTCCAGCGATGCCAGTTTCTGGCAACAGTTGCAGCCGGGCTATGCGTACTTTGCGAAATATCACCAGCCGCCGATGGTCAATGTCGCCAGCGGGAAATATGTGATGAACAGCAGCCCGGCACCGGTGTTAGCCAGTCCCGAAGCCGCTTCACGTTCATTCCTGGCGCTCTCCAAGGCAGAATAACGCCCATTCACCTGGCGCAATCCGTTGCCAGGTTTCATTGGCCGTCAGTGGCTGCGTAGCAATCACCGTCACCACGTCATGCGGCGTGGTGTGCTGCTGAAAATCAACCTCCACATCCTGATCCAGTAACTGCGCCCGGCCAAACGGTGCCCGGCGGGTTATCCAGAACAGGTTGGTGGAGCAGAAGGCCATCAGATAGCGGCCATCTGACAGCAGCATGTTAAACACGCCCTTCTGCCGTAACGAACCGGCCAGCTCTCCGATAAAACGAAACACCGCAGGCCAGTTGCCCGGCGTGCGTGGATAGCGTGTCGCCAGCTGATGCAGGATCCAGCAGAACGCCTTCTCACTGTCCGTTTCGCCCACGGGCCGGAATGTACCGGTCTCCAGTTGACGATAGCCTTTAAGCTGACCGTTGTGTGCGTAGGTCCAGTTTCGGCCCCACAGCTCGCGGGTAAATGGGTGGGTGTTTTCCAGCGACACCTGACCACGATTCGCCTGGCGGATGTGCGCCACCACCGAATGTGATTTGATCGGATACTCCTGCACCAGACGCGCAATCGGCGAGTTAAAGCTCGGCAGCGGATCTTTAAACGTACGACAACCTTTATCTTCATAAAAGGTAATGCCCCAGCCATCTTTGTGAGGCCCGGTTCCACCGCCCCGCTGAACCAGTCCGGTAAAGCTGAAACAGATATCCGTGGGAACATTGGCGCTCATCCCGAGCAATTCGCACATAGCCACCACCTCTGATTTTGCGGCCTCCCGTCAGGCAGGAGGCCAGCGCAGTTATTTCACCATCTCTTTTTCGATCAGCAGCATCAGGATGTGGATCACTTTAATGTGGATCTCCTGGATGCGATCGGCATAACCAAAGTGCGGCACGCGGATTTCAATATCGGCACTGCCTGCCATCTTACCGCCATCTTTACCGGTCAGGGTGATCACTTTCATCCCCTGCGCACGCGCAGCTTCAATCGCTTTAATAATATTGGCAGAGTTGCCGGAGGTTGAGAGGCCCAGCAACACATCGCCTGGTCGTCCTACCGCTTCCACATAGCGCGAAAAGACATAGTCATAACCAAAGTCATTACTGACGCAGGAGAGATGGCTGACATCAGAGATAGCAATCGCCGGATAGCCAGGACGATTTTCACGATAGCGACCGGTCAGCTCTTCGGCGAAATGCATCGCATCACAATGTGAACCGCCGTTACCGCAGGAAAGCACCTTGCCGCCCGCCTTGAAACTGTCAGCCAGCAGCACCGCAGCACGTTGAATCGCATGAATATTGGCGTCATCGCTGAGGAATTTAGTCAGCGTATCAGCAGCTTCATTAAGCTCAGAGCGGATGATGTCCTGGTACATAGGGATGTCCTTTTTTAGGAGAGGTTAATCGCAGCAAGTTTAACGGAATGGCCGGTCAGCGCAAAGCGTCATGCCATGTCCGGCCAGATAGTGGCGGCGATGATCATTGCCACAGTTGATGCAAAAATGGGCTAAAAACGGTTTTTGTGAGGCAGGTTGTAATTGCGATGTAAACAAATTGATAAATCCCTTCAACTACTCTAAACCTCTCTACATAACAGGTCAGACCTCTTACTACTTGGAGCGGTTCATTATGATGGTTGTTTCGATACTTGCCACTGTGGCGCTGATTGGCGCCCTGTTCTATCACCGCCTGTCGTTGCGGCTCAGCAGCGCCATCCTGTTGCTGTGGACTGCGGCGATGGCTGTTGCTCATCTCTGGACGCCGTGGCTGCTGTTGCCGCTGGCGATCATCCTGCTGCCATTTAACCTGCCGTCACTGCGCCGCAGCCTGTTTTCAAAGCCGATCTTTCAGCGCTTCCAGAAGGTGATGCCGCCGATGTCACGCACCGAGAAAGAAGCGATTGATGCGGGCACCACCTGGTGGGAAGGCGATCTGTTCCAGGGCAAACCGGACTGGCAGAAGCTGCACAACTATCCACAGCCGCGCCTGACTGCCGAAGAGCAGGCTTTCCTCGATGGCCCGGTTGAAGAAGCGTGCCGCATGGCTAACGATTTCCAGATTACCCATGAGCTGGCCGATATGCCGCCGGAACTCTGGGCTTATCTGAAAGAGCACCGCTTCTTCGCGATGATCATTAAGAAAGAGTATGGCGGACTCGATTTCTCCGCCTATGCACAGGCCTGCGTGTTGCAAAAACTGTCAGGCGTTTCCGGGATTCTGGCGATTACCGTGGGCGTGCCTAACTCACTGGGTCCGGGCGAACTGCTGCAGCACTACGGCACCGAAGATCAGAAAAATCACTATTTACCGCGGCTGGCACGCGGCGATGAGATCCCCTGCTTTGCGCTGACCAGTCCGGAAGCGGGTTCAGATGCCGGTGCGATCCCCGATACCGGCGTCGTCTGCATGGGCGAATGGAAGGGTCAGCAGGTGCTGGGCATGCGCCTGACCTGGAACAAGCGCTACATTACGCTGGCGCCAATCGCCACCGTGCTGGGCCTGGCATTCAAGCTTTCCGACCCGGAGCATCTGCTCAGCGACAATGAGAATCCTGGCATTACCTGTGCGCTGATTCCAACGAATACCCCCGGCGTGGAAATTGGCCATCGCCACTTCCCGCTTAACGTACCGTTCCAGAACGGGCCGACGCGCGGCAACAATATCTTTGTACCGATTGACTATATTATCGGCGGGCCGGAAATGGCCGGCCAGGGCTGGCGGATGCTGGTGGAATGTCTGTCAGTAGGCCGCGGTATTACGCTGCCATCGAACTCAACCGGCAGCCTGAAAAGTGTGGCGCTGGCGACAGGTGCCTATGCCCATATCCGCCGTCAGTTCCGGGTTTCAATCGGTAAGATGGAAGGGATTGAAGAGCCGCTGGCGCGCATCGCCGGTAACGCTTACGTGATGGATGCGGCGGCCACGCTGATTACCGCCGGGATTATGCAGGGTGAAAAACCGGCAGTGCTGTCGGCGATTGTGAAATATCACTGCACCCATCGCGGTCAGCGCGCCATTATCGACGCCATGGATATTGCGGGCGGTAAAGGCATCATGCTCGGCAACAGCAACTTCCTGGCCCGTGCCTATCAGGGCGCACCGATCGCTATCACGGTGGAAGGCGCTAACATTCTGACCCGCAGCATGATTATCTTCGGACAGGGCGCGATTCGCTGCCATCCTTATGTGCTGCAGGAGATGGCGGCCGCAGCCAGCAACGATGTTAATGCGTTTGACGGGGCGCTGTTCAGCCATATCGGGCACGTGGGCAGCAGCACTATGCGCAGCCTGTGGCTGGGCTTAACCGCAGGGCGCACCAGCGCCAGTCCGACCCGGGATGGCACCCGCCGTTATTACCAGCACCTGAACCGCATCAGTGCCAATCTGGCGTTGCTCTCTGATGTGTCGATGGCGGTACTGGGCGGCAGCCTGAAACGCCGCGAGCGTATTTCGGCGCGTCTGGGCGATGTGCTGAGCCAGCTCTATCTTGCCTCTGCGACGCTGAAACGCTATGACGATGAAGGCCGCAACGAAGCCGATCTGCCGCTGGTTCACTGGGGCGTGCAGGATGCGCTGCATCAGGCGGAAGTGGCTATCGACGATTTGCTGCGTAACTTCCCGAACCGTCTGGTGGCGGGTGCATTGCGGATGACCATTTTTGCTGGCGGTCATCACTGCCCTGCGCCATCTGATCGCCTGGATCATCAGCTGGCGAAAATGCTGCAACAGCCGTCGGCTACCCGCAGCCGTCTGGGCCGTGGCATGTATCTGACGCCGAGTGAGCACAACCCTGCCGGTCAGCTGGAACAGGCGCTGCAGGATGTGATGGCGGCAGAAGTGATCCATGACAGGCTGTGTAAACAGACGAAACAGCACCTCTCCTTTACCCGGCTGGACGCGCTGGCGAAGCGTGCGCTGGAGCAGGGCTGGATTGATGCTAAAGAGGCTGACGTGTTGAAGCGTGCTGAAGCCAGTCGTCTGCGTTCGATTAACGTCGATGAGTTTGAGCCGGAGGCACTGGCCGTACCGGTGCCAGAGAAAGCCCCTCAGCCTGCGTCACGGGCAAGTGAGGCGGCATAAGATTCAGGGCCGACGTGATATCAGCATCGGGTACTGAACTTAAAGCGATGGGAGTCAGCACTGTTTTCAGAGGTCGACGCCTCGTCGGCCAAAAAGAGCTGACAATGACAAATCCAGGTGAATCTGACCACAATCGATTAGCTTAAGGCGCAGGGAGCAGGGTCAGAAGAGGAAAGCGTCCCGTGCCACGGACAAAAACGCCGGGAGCGTTTTTGAACAACGCAAAGCGTTGGCCCGTTTACGGGCGCACCTCAGGGATGAGGTGCGTAATTGCGCGGGACGAGCGAGCCAGGGATGGCTTTAGCGACTTTCCGATCTGACCCTGTTACCGGCGCGGTCACACTCTTACAGCCAGCCTTTGATTTACCTGAAAGCCGACATCATGTCGGCTTTTTTTATCCCGCCTGACGGATGCGGGCAATCAGCGCATCCACATCTTCGACGTGATCGGCTGCCAGAATCAGCGTACGTCCCAGGTTAATCGCATTGCGGATGCAGTCGGTACGCATTGCCGGATCGGCAATCAGCTTCATATCCGCCACGTGAGACATCCCCACCGTGCGGCGAATCAGTTCGGTGCCGCAGTAACCGATGGTATCGGCCCACACTTTACGCAGAAATGCTTGCGAATAGCCTGGATAAGCCAGCGCCTCATCGCGGGTCTTCTCTGCCGCCAGCGCCAGGAAGCCTGACGCAAAGGTCGTCCAGAGGGTGTGAACATCGCTGAGACGCTGCTCGCGTGCATCGGCGGCCTCACGCGGAGGCAGCAGACCCGGCAGGCCGCAGTAGTTAATCAGCAGGTTGCCGATGGCGGTGCCGACATCAAAACCGATAGGGCCAAAATAGCCAAATTCTGCATCAATCGCTTTCAGGCTGCCGTCCGCAACGAAAATCGAGCCGCTGTGAATATCGCCATGCAGCAGCGCTTCAGCATGGGCAAAGAAGCGATGTTTAAGGCCGCCCACCGCAATGCGCAACGCATCGTCATCACGCAGGCTGGCGACCAGGGGTTCAAGCGCAGCGGGATAGCTGTTGCGCTCATGGTTGGTGTAAGGATCGTTAAAGAAAAGATCTTCGGTGATTTCACACATTTCCGGATTAATGAAACGCGCCACTTCCGCCTTTTTTTGATGCGGATGCAGGATGAAGTCGGAAGTATGGAACAGGGTCTGCGCCAGATAGTCGCCTAACTGCTGCGCCGCTTGCGGGTAATACGCGCCTTTCACCAGCTCGCCGCGCCAGATGCGATGGCTGGAGAGATCTTCCATCACCATCACTGCCAGCTCCGCATCATAATGGGTGATCTTCACCGTATGCTGCGGACAATATTTGTAGTGTTCGACCAGGGTCTGCGCTTCCAGCCGCGCCCGATCCAGCGTCAGTGGCCAGGACTCCCCCACGCAGCGCACATAGGGCAGCGCCTGCTTGACCACCACCCGACTGTTGCCCTGATCGTCATAAATTTTAAACACCAGGTTAAGGTTGCCATCACCAATCTCTTCTGCGCTGCTCAGCGCGGCAGGATTGTCCACGCCGCCAAATTGTCGGGCATATTCCACAGCATCAGCAGCAGTAAAGGTACGGTATTGCGACATTGCCTGTTCCTTATCATTCGAAGGGGGTCACTCAGGGATAATAAGCCGTTCAGACGTCTATACATCCGTTCAGCATGTTGGCACAATACGCATCATTAACGCAACATGGATTTCACCCACAATGCAGACACTTCAAACCACCAGTTTACAGATTCGTGACAATCAGCTCTGGATTCTGGATCAGCAGGCGCTGCCGCAGCAGAAGAACTGGCTGCCCGCGCACAGCGTGCCTCAGCTGATTGAACATATCCACGCGCTGCGGGTGCGCGGTGCGCCGCTGATCGGCCTCTCCGCCTCGCTGCTGCTGGCGCTGCTGGCAGAACAGGGACTGACGCGCGCTGAACTGGCGCAGGCACTGGAGACCCTGCGTGCCGCCCGCCCTACTGCGGTCAATCTGATGAACAACCTGGATCGGATGAAAGTGGCCTTGGCACAGCCAGACTTTACCCCCGCGCTGGCTGAAGAAGCCTGGCGGCTGGTGCAGGAGGATAAGCTGCTGTGTGATGCCATCGCTGACGCGGGCTGCACGCTGGTGAAACCCCATAGCCAGTTGCTGACCCACTGCAATACCGGCGGGCTGGCCACCGCTGGCGTCGGTACGGCGCTGGGCGTGATTGCCCGCGCCCATCAGCAGGGGCTGATTAAGAATGTCTGGGTGGATGAAACCCGCCCGCTGTTACAGGGCGGCCGGTTAACCGCCTGGGAGCTGGGCGAACTGGCGGTTCCTTACACGCTGATCACCGATTCCATGGCCGCCAGCCTGATGGCCCGTGGAGAAGTGGATGCGGTGTGGGTCGGCGCTGACCGCATTGCCGCCAACGGCGATGTGGCGAATAAAATCGGCACCTACAGCCTGGCGGTGCTGGCGCATTATCATCAGATTCCGTTTTACGTAGCGGCCCCACACACTACGCTGGATCGCAGCTGTCCTGATGGCGCAGCGATTCCCATTGAGCAGCGCGCCGCCAGCGAAGTGACGGGCGTAGCCGGCAGTTTTGGCAGCGTGCAGTGGGCACCGGAAGCGGCAAAGGTTTACAATCCGGCGTTTGATGTTACGCCCGCCGCCCTGATCAGCGGCTGGGTGCTGGATACCGGCGTGGTCACGCCTGACCAGGTACAGAACGGCATCTTCCAGCCGCAGTAACGGTCTGCAAGGCGTTTACCGTGAGCGGCAAACGCCTTGCGAAAACGACGGGCTGATTACGCCAGACGCGGATAGGCATCCGCAATCTTATCGCCGGTAAAGTTCGCTACCCAGCCTTCCTGATTATCGAAAATACGGATAGCCGTGAAGTGCGGTGACGATCCCATATCAAACCAGTGCGGCGTGCCCGCGGGCACCGAGATCAGATCATTTTTCTCGCACAGGATCTGCAGGATCTCACCATCCAGATGCAGGCAGAACAGCCCGGCCCCCTCGACAAAGAAACGCACCTCATCTTCACCGTGCGTATGCTCATTGAGAAACTTCTCGCGCAGCACGGTTTTCTGCGGATTGTCGGCACGCATGCTGATCACGTCCCAGCTCTGATAGCCCTTCTCCGCCACCAGCCGATCAATCGCATGCTGATAGGCGTTGATCACCGTTTCGGCATCCGGGTTCTCACCCAAATCGCGATCGGCTTCCCAGCGCTCAAAACGGACACCTTTAGCATTCAGGCGGTCACGAATCGCTTCCGCGTCAGTGCTGTGCCACACCGGCTGGCTGGCTTCGCGGTCGGTAAAAATAGTCAGTGCGCTCATCCTAAATCGACTCCGGGTTAATCTGGGTAAAATCAGTCACCTGACGATGGCGGCTCTCGTCGTCCGCTTCGCCACGCAGTAATTGCATTGTCTGCCAGCCCGCCTCTGCGGCGGCATCCAGCTCCTGATGAATATCGGAGAGAAACAGCAGCTGTGCCGCTGGCCGACCAATTTCAGCGGCGATGGCGCGATAAGCCGCGACTTCGCGTTTGGCACCCACGCGCGTATCAAAATAGCCGCTGAACAGGCCAGTAATATCACCTTCGTCGCTGTAGCCAAATAACAATTTCTGCGCCGCAACCGAGCCGGAGGAATATACATAAAGTTCAATGCCCTGCGCCTTCCAGTGGCGCAGCGCAGGCAGGACATCGGGATAGAGATGACCGGTAAAACTGCCGTTCACGTAGCCGTCACGCCAGATCATCCCCTGCAGCGCTTTCAGGCCGGTGGATTTGCGATCCTGGTCCATAAAGCTCAGCAGAATGTCCGTCACCCCGTTCAGATCGGCCTGCGGCTGATCGGCCTCTTCACGCACCGACTGCAGCGCCGCTGCCACCTCGGGCTGGTGCGCATTGTTACGCACGAAGTCCGGCAGGTGCTGGCGGGCATAGGGAAACAGGATGTTATGTACAAAGCGGATATCGCTGGTGGTGCCTTCGATATCAGTAACAATGGCGCGAATCATGCTTTCTCCAGCAGGCGACGTTGACGTTCACATTCGAATAAAAATTCCAGACCTTCCAGATGACGGCGGGCTTCGCTGACATCCTGGCCCCAGCAGGTTAAGCCGTGGCCGCGCAGCAGGAAGCCATAACGCAGCGGAAAGCGGGCAGCGTAATCTTCAATTTCTGACGCCAGCGCCGTAATGTCCTGGCTGTTGTCAAAAACGGGAATCGCCAGGGTATCCAGGTGGGTGTGCTGGCCGCTTAACGATTTTTGCATCTCATAGCCATGCAGCAGCAGCGCCGCACCCTGCTCCACCCGCGACAGTACGGTCGAATTGACCGTGTGGGTGTGCAGCACCGCGCCCGCCTCCGGAAAGAGGCGATAGATCATCGTGTGCAGCCCGGTTTCTGCCGACGGCTTACGGCCAGAGAGCGACTGGCTGGTGGCGATATCGACCTCGATAAAGTCATCCCGCGTCAGCGTGCCTTTATCTTTGCCCGATTCACTCAGCAGGCAGACATGTTCATCACGGCGCACGGACATATTCCCGCCGGTGGCCGGTGCCCAGCCTTTCGCCCCAATCCAGTGACAGGCGGCGACCAGTTGATCTAACGGAAGACTCTGCGACATAAAGGTTCCTTGCGGTGAAATATAATTCCGGATAAGTACGGGTAGCCAACGCCGCCGACGCGCAGCTCATGACGCATGTAAATGCTAAATGGACCGTGTGTAACATGGCGCATGTAAATGCGAAATGATCCGCATCTCAGCGAGGCAGCAAGTGCGCGCATCCCCGTGAGCTGACACTTGTCAGTGACCGGGGTAAGCAAACGAAGCTAACGAAGCTGAGGTGTGGAGCATGACGCATTTAGCCGTCTAAGCGTCTTGATTGCCAAATACTACCATCCTGTTTATAGTGGCACAAACACCGGGTGACACCGCATCAATCTTCGCGCTTAAGGCCTGACACCATGACGCAGCACAACCTGATCCCCGAGAGTAAACTCCCTCTGCTCGGCACCACGATTTTCAGCCAGATGAGTGCGCTGGCGCAGCAGCACAACGCCATCAATCTCTCACAGGGCTTTCCCGATTTCAGCGGCCCGGACTATCTGCAGCAGCGACTGGCGTATCACGTCAGCCAGGGCGCGAATCAGTATGCGCCGATGACCGGTGCGCTGCCGTTGCGTGAGGCGATTGCAGAGAAAACCGCGCGACTTTATGACTATCGTCCGGATGTTGAGGCGGAAATCACGGTGACGGCGGGCGCAACAGAAGCGCTTTATGCGACGATTACCGCGCTGGTGCGGCCAGGCGATGAGGTGATCTGCTTTGATCCCAGCTACGACAGCTATGCCCCTGCGGTGGAGCTGTCGGGCGGCGTGATGAAACGCATTACGCTGCAACCGCACGCTTTTCGGGTGGACTGGCAGGCGTTTGCTGCGCTACTGAGTGACAAAACCCGGCTGGTGATCCTGAATACGCCGCACAATCCTTCGGCCACCGTCTGGCAGCAGCAGGATTTCGCCGCGCTGTGGCAGGCAATTGCTCAGCACCCAATCTATGTGCTGAGCGACGAAGTGTATGAGCACATCTGCTTCGATGAGACGGGCCACGCCAGCGTGCTGGCCCATCCTGAACTGCGGCAGCGCGCCATTGCGGTATCGTCGTTTGGCAAGACGTTCCACATGACCGGCTGGAAAGTGGGTTACTGCATTGCCCCTGCGGCAATCAGCGCCGAACTGCGCAAGGTGCATCAGTACCTGACCTTCTCGGTGAATACCCCGGCGCAGCTGGCGATCGCCGATATGCTGCGTGAGCATCCGGAACACTATCTTGAGCTGCCGGCGTTCTATCGCGATCGCCGCGATCGACTGGCGACGGCACTGAGCAACAGCCGCTTTAAGGTGCTGCCCTGCGAAGGCACCTACTTTTTGCTGGTCGATTACAGCGCCATCTCCGATCTGGATGATGTCAGTTTCTGCCAGTGGCTGACCCGCGAAGTGGGCGTCGCCGCGATTCCCCTGTCGGTGTTCTGCGCCGATGCTTTCCCCTATAAACTGATCCGCCTCTGTTTTGCCAAACAGCCGGCGACATTAGATGCCGCCGCGGAGCGCTTATGTCAGCTTTAAAAATTACCGTTTTGCAGGAGACGCTGAGCTGGATGGATGGCGAGGCCAACCTGCGCCATTTTGACGCGCAGCTGGCCGGATTCACCGGACGCGATCTGATTCTGCTGCCAGAGATGTTTACTACCGGCTTTGCGATGGAGGCGGCAAAGAGCTCCCTGCCAGAGGCGCAGGTGGTTGAATGGCTGCATCAGCATGCCCGTCGCACCGATGCGCTGATCGGCGGCAGCGCGGCAATCCAGACCGAAAACGGCGCGGTAAATCGTTTCCTGCTGGTCGAGCCGGACGGCACGCTGCATCAGTATGACAAGCGTCACCTGTTCCGCATGGCGGACGAGCATCATCACTATCTGCCTGGTGAGCAGCGTCAGGTCTTTGAGTGGCGCGGCTGGCGCATCCTGCCGCAAATCTGTTACGACCTGCGCTTCCCGGTCTTCTCGCGCAACCGCAACGATTACGATCTGGCGCTCTATGTCGCCAACTGGCCTGCGCCACGCGCGCTGCACTGGCAGGCGCTGCTGTTAGCGCGGGCGATTGAAAATCAGGCGTATGTGGCAGGCTGTAACCGCGTCGGCAGTGACGGCAATCAGCATCACTATAGTGGCGACAGCCAGATTATTTCGCCGCAGGGCGAGATCCTTAGCGCAGCCGAGCCGCATCAGCGCGCCCGACTGGATGCTGAGCTGTCGCTGGACGCACTTAATGCTTACCGCGAGCGTTTTCCGGCCTGGCAGGATGCGGATCGTTTTTCGCTGTAAATCGCAGGCGCGGCCATCAGCCTTTAACTGCCGCGATAAGTTGACCACGACCAGGGCGAAATCAGAAACGGCAGGTGAAAGTGGCTGCCCGCCTCGGCAATGACAAAATCGATCTGCGCGCTGACGTAGAGCGCATCCCGACCGGCGACGGCAAAATAGTCGCCAATTTCCGCCGTTAAACGGTAATGACCCGGCGTAAGCGGCTCAGGCGTCAGATCTTTCAGACGTCCGTCGCTGTCCGTTTCACCCTGAGAAATCGGAAACCACCCTTCCGGGCTGTTCTGCTCCAGTGAAATCGCCACACCGCTGGCCGGTTTGCCCAGCGCCGTGTCAAGAATATGGGTCGTCACGGTACTCATTGCATCGTCTCCTTCAGGCGTAACAGAGTAATTTCACGCAGCTGGTCCAGCGCCTCCTGCTGCTCGGTAACCTCACTATTCTGCAACCGGCGCTGCAACTCTGCCAGCATCTGCTCGCCGCTGCGCCCTCTGGCGCGTATCAGGAACACCCGGCCAAAACGCGCTTCATATGCCTGATTGCCCTGCTGCATCGCCTGTTGCAGAGCGTGATCGGCCTGCTGCATTGCAGACTGCTCGCCGCGCGACAACGCGGCTTCTTTATCTGCACCGTTTGCGCGTTCACCGATGCGCGGATGTGCCGACAGTGCGGCCTCCAGTTCAGGCTGCTGCCACTGACGCGCCAGCGCATCGGCAGTTGCCAGTAATGCATCGGTGGTGGCAAAAGGCCGGGCCGCCACCAGCGCCTGTTGCCAGTGCGGGAGCGCCACACAGTGCCGGATGGCCGCCTGCGCTTCGTCAGCGGAAAGCTGATTAAATGCGGCTAATTCCATGTTCAGCTCCGTCCGGCAATCAGCGAGACCGCCTGTAAATAAGCCTGCAGCGCAGGTGCCACATCTTCCACCGCCACCGACTCCGCCGGATGATGGCTGATGCCGCGATGGTTACGCACAAATAACATGCCGACCGGCCAGCGTTCAGCGATGGCGATAGCGTCGTGCCCGGCGCCGCTCGGCAGCGACAGGCTGCGACCCTGCACCGTTTCAACCGCATGGCTCAGCGCCTGTTGCAGCGCAGAGTCACAGGCGGTGGCACCGATGCGATAATATTCGTTCGACTCGAAGCGAAGTCCACGGCGAAGCGCAATCGCCTCGGCCTGGGTTAACAGGCTGGAGAGTAGCGTCTCCAGCGGATTATCCAGCGGACCACGCACGTCCAGCGACAGTGATATCTCACCCGGAATGACATTGACCGCCCCCGGCGCGCAGTTAATCGTGCCGACGGTGGCGACCAGCTGCGGGTCCTGCTCACGCGTCGTCTGCTCGATAAACACCATCCACTCGGCAGCGGCGGCCAGCGCATCTTTGCGATGGGTCATCGGCACGGTGCCCGCATGGCCCGCTTCTCCGGTAAAACGGCAGTTGAGCCGGCGCGCACCGTTGATCGCCGTAACCACGCCCAGCGCCAGATCCTCCTGCTCCAGGCAGGGGCCCTGCTCGATGTGCAGCTCAAGATACCCGACGATATCCTCAACCCGCCGTGCCGCAGAGGCGATTCTGTCGCTATCGAGCCCGACATCGGCCATCGCCTGCGCTACGGTGATGCCGTTGCCGTCAGGATGGGTCACCCAGCTTTGCGGCCAGCTGCCAGTAATGCCACGACTGCCGAGCAGCGTAATGCCAAAACGGGTGCCCTCTTCGTCGCCGAAACCAATCACCTCAATCGCCAGCGGCAGGCGGCACTGATGTTCGTTAAGCCACTGCACGGTTTCAATGGCACTGAGTACGCCCAGCATCCCGTCGTAGCGACCGGCGTTGCGCACCGTGTCGAGATGCGAGCCAAGCAGCAGCGCAGGCGCACCCGCTTCTGCCGCCTCGTAGCGCCCGCAGATATTGCCGACCGCATCCTGCCACACCTGCATCCCCGCCGCCTGCATCCACTCACCGACGCAGGCGTTGGCGCGCAAATGTTCTGGGGAGAGGTAGACGCGGGTCAGCCCCTCAGCCGTTTCGCTGATCGCCGCCAGCGCATCGCAGCGCGCCATAACGCGCTGTGCAGCGGCCTGGGCTTCGCTGGCGCTCATCATCATGCGTGGCTCCCGTAGTGATCCCAGGCGGCCTGCGCGGCGGCACCCTGTGGCGTGCGATAGCCGACATAGGTCAGCACCGTTTCCAGCGCAGACAGCGTCTGCATCACGCAGTCTTTGCGCGCGTTGTAGCCCATGGTGCCGATGCGCCACACCTTGCCATGCAGCGGGCCAAACGAGGTGCCAATCTCAATGCCGAAATCTTCCAGCATCAGTTTGCGCACCTGATCGCCATTCACGCCAGACGGGATCATCACGCCCAGCACGTTGTTCATTTTGTTTTTCAGGTCGCCGAAGGTCTCCAGCCCCATCCCCTGAATGCCTTTCAGCATCGCTTCACCGTGCAGTTTGTGACGGGCGATGCCGTTATCCAGACCCTCCTGCAGGATCAGACGGGCGCACTCGCGCGCGCCAAACAGCGCACTGGTGGCTTCGGTATGATGGTTGAGCCGCTCCGGGCCCCAGTAATCCATGATCATGCCGAGATCAAAATAGTTGGAGTAGATCATCTCCTCTTCGCCATCCTGATGCGCTTCGGTACGGATCCCCTGCTCTACGCATTTGCGTTTGCGGATCACGGCTTCCATCTCTGCGCTCAGGGTGATCGGCGAGGTACCCGATGGGCCGCCCAGGCATTTCTGCATCCCCGCCGAGACGGCATCCAGTCCCCAGGCGTCCGTTTCCAGCGCGTTACCCGCCAGCGACGCGGTAGCATCGGTGTAGAACAGCACGCCATACTGTTTGCAGATTGCGCCTAACTGCGTCAGCGGCTGCAGCATGGTGGTCGAGGTGTCACCCTGCACGGTCAGCAGCAGGCGCGGTCGCACTTTTTTAATCGCATCTTCGATCTGGTCCGGGGTAAAGACTTCACCCCACGGCACTTCAATGGTGTGGACTTCCGCACGACAGCGGCGGGCAATTTCGCACAGCAGATGACCGAAGCGGCCAAACACCGGCACCAGCACTTTGTCGCCAGGCCGGATCGATGACAGCAGAATGGCTTCGATACCGGCGCGGGAGGTGCCGTCAATCAGCAGCGTCCAGCGGTTCTCTGTGCGAAACACGCCGCGATAGAGCGCCATCACTTCATTCATGTAGTGGGTCATCGCGGGATCGTACTGCCCCAGCAGCTGACTCGACATGGCGCGCAGCACGCGGGGATCCGCGTTGATCGGCCCAGGTCCCATCAGCAGACGCTGTGGCGGATTGAGTTGCGGGTAGTGATTGATATCCATCTTCCTTTCCTTTTTCAGAATCAGAGGCGAACCGAAGAGATAAACTGCTTAAGTTCCGGCGTCTGCGGCTGGGCGAACAGCGTTTTACTGTCGCCCTGCTCCCAGACACGCCCCTGATGCATAAAGACCACACGATCGCCCACGTCGCGGGCGAAGTTCATTTCATGAGTGACGAGGATCAGCGTCATTCCCTCTGCCGCCAGCTGCTCAAGAACTTTGAGTACTTCGCCCACCAGTTCGGGATCGAGCGCGGAGGTGATCTCATCACAGAGTAAAACTTTCGGCGTCATCGCCAGCGCACGGGCAATCGCCACGCGCTGCTGCTGACCGCCGGAGAGGCTGGCAGGATAGTAGTTAAGGCGTTCGCCCAGCCCGACCTTCTCCAGCATCTGCGCAGCCAGCGCCCGGCACTCGGCCTCGCTTTTCTTCAGCACACGGCGTGGCGCCAGCATGACGTTCTCCAGCGCCGTCATGTGCGGGAACAGGTTGAAGCTCTGAAACACCATCCCGACCGAGCGGCTGATTTCACGCGCCTGCGAATCGCGGTCGGTGATCGTCATCCCGCCGAGCTTGATGCTGCCCTCCTGATAGCCTTCCAGACCGTTCATGCAGCGCAGCAGCGTGCTTTTACCCGATCCGCTGCGACCGATGATCGAGATCACTTCGCCCATGTCGATATCCAGATCCACGCCTTTCAACACATGGTTGTCGCCGTAATATTTTTGCACCTGATTAATGGTGATGAGCGGCATTGAATTTTTTCTCCAGATACTGGCTGTAGCGAGACAGCGGATAACACATCAGGAAGTAGCCCAGCGCCACCAGCCCAAAGACTTTAAACGGCTGATAGGTCACGTTGTTCAGAATGGTGCCGGCTTTAGTCAGCTCGATGAAGCCGATAATTGACGCCAGCGCGGTGCCCTTAATCACCTGGACCGCGAATCCTACGGTCGGGGCGATACCGATGCGGATCGCCTGCGGTGCCACCACCCGCCATAGCGTCTGACCGAAGGTCAGGCCGAGGCAGCGCGACGCTTCCCACTGCCCTTTCGGCAGGGCGCGGATGCTGCCGTACCAGATGTCGACCAGAAAGGCGCTGGTGTAAAAGGTCAGCGCCAGCGAGGCGGCGGTCCAGGGCGCGACATCAATACCAAACAGGCCGACGCCAAAAAACGCCAGGAACAGCTGCATCAATAGCGGCGTGCCCTGAAACAGCGCGGTGTAACCGCGTACCGCGCGTGTCAGCCACTTACGCTGCAGCAGTCGCAGAAACAGCAGCGGCAGCGTCACCAGCGTGCCGCCGACAAAGGCCACCAGCGACAGCAACAGAGTCCAGCGCGCCGCCAGCAGCAGATTGCGCAGGATGTCCCAGTCGGTAAAGGTCGTCATCATGATGCCTGCACTCCAAACCATTTACGGCCAATCGCCAGCAGCAGATGGCGCATCGCAATCGACAACGCCAGGTAGATCAGCGTGGTCACCAGATAGACCTCAAAACTTAAGAAGGTGCGCGACTGAATCAGGTTGGCTGCGAAGGTCAGCTCCTCATAGGAGACCTGCGACACCACCGACGAGCCCAGCATGACGATGATGCACTGACTCACCAGCGCCGGATAAATGCGCTGCAGCGCAGGCGGCAGCACGACCCGCAGAAAGGTCTGGCTGCGGGTTAATCCCAGTACCCGTCCCGCTTCCCACTGCCCTTTGGGCGTCACCTGGATCCCGGCGCGGATGATCTCGGTGCTGTAGGCGCCAAGATTGATCAGCATCGCCAGCAGCGCCGCCTCACCCGCAGTGAGTTTCAGCCCCAGCGCAGGCAGACCAAAAACAATAAAGAACAGTTGCACCACAAACGGCGTATTGCGGATCAGCTCGACATAGATGCCCCACAGACGGCTCATCCAGCTCGGTTTGCCGCTGCGCAGCGCGGCGCCCGCAATGCCCAGCGCCACGCCACCGGTGGTCGCCAGCACCGTCAGCTGGATGGTGACCCACAGACCGGAGAGCAGCTCCGGCCAGTAGGGCCACAGGGCGGGAAAGTTAAGTTGCCCGATCATGAATCCGTCCTCAGGCGCCGAGGTTCGCAGGCAGCGGTGCTTTCAGCCACTCTTCAGAGAGTTTATTCAGCGTGCCATCTTTAATGCCCTGCTCAATCAGTTCATTCACTTTCGCTTTCAGCGCAGGCTCATCTTTCTTCAGGCCGATAAAGCAGGGTGAATCTTTCAGCATAAACTGCGCGACGGGCGCTTTGGCCGGATTCTGGCGCGCAATGGCGGCGACGACCAGGTTGCCGGTCGCAACATACTGCACCTGACCGGAGAGATACGCAGACAAGGTGGTGTTGTTGTCTTCATAGCGTTTCACCTGCGCATCTTTCGGGGCCACTTCGCTGAGCACCATGTCCTCTACCGCACCGCGCGTGACGCCAATCGACTTGCCGCTCAGAGCCGACGCCGCTTTAATTTCATCGCCTTTCGGACCGAAGACGCCCAGAAAGAACGGCGCATAGGCGCGGGTAAAGTCGATCACCTTTTCACGCTCGGGGTTTTTACCCATGCTGGAGATAACCAGATCGACCTTGTCGGTTTGCAGATAAGGCACGCGGTTGGCACTGCTGACCGGCACCAGCTGCAACTTAAGTTTCATCTGCTTTGCCAGATATTTCGCCGTGTCGATGTCATATCCCTGCGGCTGCAGGTCAGTGCCGACCGAGCCAAACGGCGGGAAATCCTGCGGCACGGCGACGCGGATGACGCCGCGCTTCTGGATATCCTGCAATTGATCGGCCAGCGCACTGCCCGTTTGTGCCATCAGTAATGCCGCTGTCGCAACCGCCATCAAAACTTTTTTCATTATGCACCCCGGTGAGATTAACGTGAAACAAAAGATTCTTTGACAAGCAATCTGCAACTAATGTGCCAATCCGGGCGGCAACAGAAAAAGGGTTAAGCGACAGAGAGTTCTACGGAAATAGGGCGTAATCGGGGCAATCACGCCGCGGAAGGGGTGTTCTGAAATGGGGCAAAGCACCAAAACGGTGCCTGTTAACGGTGCTCCAGCTCGTCAAACTGCTGGTAAAGGTCGGCGATCTGATGAATCCGCTGGCGTCCCTGTGCCAGCATTTCATGCAGCAGCGCATTGGCGATCAGGTTAACCAGGCTCATGGCGGCACTGTAACTGTCGAAGGCGGAAACGCTGTCGAGCGGCGTACAGAGCTGCCAGCGTGCCAGCGCAATCACCGTCTGCGCCTGTGGCTCACACAGCGCCAGCAGCGGGATGCCAGCCGTCTGCAGCTGCTGCATCAGTGGGCGAATGATGCGCGGACGACGACGAAACGCCATCACAATGACCATATCGTCCGGCGTGATATCCACCAGCTCCTCAGCCAGCGTCTGGCCCGGCTGCGGCAGAATATGCACCTGCGAACGCGCCTGTACCAGCTGCTGTCGCAGATGCAGCGCTACCGGATAGGCGTTGCGCATGCCGATGATAAAGAGACGTTTAGCCTGCGCCAGCTGCTGAATCACCTCGTTAAAGTGCCGGGCATCCAGGCTGTTTACCCACTGCGTCAGATTAGCCATCTCCTGCTTGTAATGACGTGCCAGCAGCGTATTGCCCTGCACCGCATCCCGGTTATCGGTCAGCGGCATGCCGCTCTGGCGCAGGATGCGAAGCTCATCACGCATATCCTTGTACTTCTCATAGCCCAGACGCTTAAACAGTCGACTGACTGTGGCTTTCGACACGCCACTGAGCCGCGCCAGCTCGGCGCTGTTGTAGCTGATCAGATCATCGAAGTGGTCAAACACGAAGTCGGCAATACGCTGCTCCTGCGGAGAGAGCTGGGCATAGTGACTTCTGAGTCGTTCATCAAGCTGTTTCATAAGGCGTCCTGTAACTTTTGTTTCAGCAGAAGCTAGCACAATTTACGCCAGGTTAACCGGTGCATCGTCAGCGGAGCATGAAAACTGGAACAGCTCTTGCTTTGTTATGGGTTCTGTCACCCAAAGAACGAGAAAAAGATGATTCAAAGCAATATGGCCCCGCAGGGGATGGCGGTAACGCCACACCATCTGGCGAGTGAAAGTGCGCTCGCGGTGCTGCGTGATGGCGGTAATGCCATTGAAGCGATGGTAGCCGCTGCCGCGACTATCGCTGTGGTCTATCCGCACATGAACGGACTGGGCGGCGATGGCTTCTGGCTGATTCTGCCGCCCGGCGGCGGCCCTGTCGCTATCGACGCCAGCGGTGCCGCCGGTTCGCTGGCTCACCGCGATTTTTACGCCGATCACCCGAAGATCCCCCATCGTGGGCCGAAAGCGGCGCTGACGGTGGCCGGTACGGTCAGCGGCTGGCAGGAGGCCCTGACGCTCTCTGCGGAGATGGGCACCCCGCCACTGCCGCTGGCCCGTCTGCTGCGGGATGCGATTCGCTACGCCGCCGACGGCATTCCGGTGAGCGCCTCACAGACCGCCGCGACCACGAACTTCCGCAGTGAGTTGCAGCATCAGCCCGGCTTTAGTGCCCATTTTATGCCCGACGGCGATGTGCCGCAGCCGGGCAGCCGTTTTACCCAGCCCGCGCTGGCGAATACCCTGAGCCAGCTCACCGAAGAGGGACTCGACAGCTTTTATCGCGGTCCGCTGGCTCACCATATGGCCGACGAGATGGCGACGCTGGGCATGCCGGTGACGCTGGCCGATCTGCAGCAGCATCGCGCCCGTCGCACGACTCCGCTGCATCTCGCCCACAGCGAAGGCGACATCTGGAATATCGCTCCGCCGACCCAGGGCGTCGTGTCGCTGGCGATCCTCGGCATCACCGATCGACTGGAGATGGCCGAGGCTGACGACGCACAGACGGTGCACCGCATCGTTGAAGCCACCAAAAAAGCCTTTGCCCTGCGCGACAAACACATCACCGATCCGCGTCACGTCACCGAAGATTTGCAGGCGCTGCTGGAAAGCGATCACCTCGCCACGCTCGCCAGCCAGATCGCCGATGGCGAGGCCGCCGCCTGGGGCAGCGGACGCGGACCGGGCGATACGGTCTGGATGGGCGTAATGGACAGCAGCGGTCTGGCTGTCTCTTTTATTCAGAGCATCTATCACGAGTTTGGCAGTGGTGTGGTGCTGCCCGGCACGGGCGTTACCTGGCAGAACCGGGGCGCGGCGTTCAGCCTCGACCCTGAGCATCTGCTGGCCCTTGCGCCCGGCAAGCAGCCGTTTCATACCCTGAATCCCGCCGCCGCACGGCTGAAAGATGGCCGGACAATGGTGTATGGCGCGATGGGCGGCGATGGACAGCCGCAGACCCAGGCGGCGATTTTCACCCGCCATGTGATTCAGGGCCTGCCGCTGCAACAGGCGGTCAGTGCGCCGCGCTGGCTGCTGGGCCGTACCTGGGGGCAATCGTCAGACTCGCTGAAACTGGAAGGCCGCTTTGACGATGAAACGGTATTGATGCTGCGTCTGTGGGGCCATGAGGTGGAAATGCTGCCGGATTTCAGCGAATCCGTGGGCCATGCGGGCGCGATTGTGCGCCACAGCAACGGCATGTTCGAGGGCGCAAGCGATCCGCGCAGTAACGGCAGCGCCGCCGGTTTTTAACAGGAGCGAATCATGAATCAACACGAGTGGGCCAGCTACATCGGCCATATGGAGCAGATCCTGCAACTGGAACTGGATGACGCCCGCCGCGCTGAACTGCTGATCCAGCTGTCGCGTATCGCGGTGATGGCTGCGCCGCTGATGGCGTTTCCGCTGGATGATCGACTGGAAGTGGCAGGAGTATACCAGGCATGAGATTAGGTGACGTTTCAATTCAGACGCTGCAACAGGCTATCCAGCAGGGTGAGATCAGCGCACTGGAAGTGGCGAAGCGCACGCTGCAGGCAGTTGAGCAGCATAATCCGGCGCTGAATGCCTGGACGGAGGTCACCGGGCCGCGCATGTTAAAAGAGGCCAGCGCCATTGATGCGCAGCGGCAGCGTGGCGAAAAGCTGCCCCCGCTGGCGGGCATCCCGTATGCGGTGAAAAACCTGTTTGATGTGGCGGGTCACAGCACGCTGGCCGGTGCCAGCCTGTTCCGCGATCGCCCTGCGGCACAGGCCGATGCGTTTGCCGTCGGAAAACTGCGGCATGCTGGCGCGCTGCTGTCGGGCATGCTGAACATGGATGCCTACGCGTATGGTTTTACCACCGAAAACAGCCATTATGGTGCGACCCACAATCCGCGCGATCTCAGCCGCGTGGCGGGCGGTTCGTCAGGCGGTTCGGCCGCCGCGGTAGCCGCCGGGCTGGTCCACTTTTCGCTCGGCACCGACACCAACGGTTCGATTCGGGTGCCCGCGTCGCTGTGCGGTATTTTTGGTCTTAAGCCGACCTTTGGCCGGTTATCTCGCAGCGGCAGTCATCCGTTTGTTGCCAGCCTCGATCACATCGGGCCGCTGGCGCGGCGGGTTGAAGACCTGGCGCTGGTATATGATCTGTTACAGGGCGCAGACCACACCGATACGTTTCAGGCCGATCGTCCGGTGGCCGCGACGCTGCCGGGGCTGTCACTGGGCAGCGAAGGATTACGCTGCGGCGTGCTGGGTGGCTTTTTTGCCCGCTGGTGCGATGAGGATGCCCGCGCTGCCGTCGCGGTGGTTGCGGCAGCGCTTGAAGCCCAGGAAGAGGTGCTGATGCCGGACGCAGAGGTGGCCCGCTCGGCGGCGTTTATCATGACCGCCGCAGAAGGTGGCAATCACTATCTCCCTGCCCTGCGTCAGATACCGGAGCAGTTTGAACCAAACTCCCGTGAGCGTCTGCTGGCGGGTGCCATGATGCCAGGTGCCTGGTACGTGCAGGCGCAGCGCTTCCGTCGTCATTTCCAGCAGCAGGTGTTACCGCTGTTTGATCGCTTCGATGTGCTGATCGCGCCGGCGACGCCCTGCAGCGCGATCACTATCGGTCAGCAGACCCTGACGATTCAGGGCGAATCGCTGCCTGCTAAGGCGAGCATGGGGATGCTGACGCAGCCGATCTCCTTCCTGGGATTACCGGTCTGTACCGTGCCGCTGGCGACCCGAAGTGGTCTGCCGATTGGATTACAGCTTATCGCCCGTCCGTTTAACGAAGAGGCGGTGTTACGTGCCGCCTGGACACTGGAACAATGCGGCATCACGATGCCGCAAATCAATATGGCAGGAGCCTGATGAACAGAGAGATTAATTTACCGCAGGTGCTTACCGAGGTGACGGCGCAGTTTTATCGCTACGAGCAGGCGCTGGTCAGCAATGATGTGGCCGAACTGGATGCCCTGTTCTGGCACGACCCGCGAACCGTGCGCCTTGGCGCGGGTGAGAACCTGTATGGCATTGATGAGATTCGGGCCTTCCGTGCCGCGCGTCCGTCAGCCGGGCTGAACCGGACACTGCGCAACACCGTGATTACCACTTTTGGTGAGAATTATGCGGTCTGCAGCACTGAATTTACCCGCACCGGTAGCGATAAAATTGGCCGTCAGCAGCAGACCTGGGTGCGAATGCCCCACGGCTGGTGCATCGTGGCGGCGCAGGTCAGTCTGATGAGCTGACACTGTCCGGCGCTTCGCCCGCTCAACAGGGGCAAGCGCCGGAACCGGCTTACGGTGCCGGGTGCGTGGTGATCCAGTGGTCGGCGATCTGCTGGCGGGTACAGATCCAGACATCGTCATGCTGCTGGATGTGATCAAGGAAGTTCTGCAGCGCGCGGAATTTGCCAGGACGGCCCAGCAGGCGACAATGCATGCCGATCGACATCATCTTCGGCGCGGTTTCACCCTCTTCATACAGCACATCGAACGTATCACGCAGATAGGTAAAGAACTGTTCGGCGGTGTTAAACCCCTGCGGCGAGGCAAAGCGCATGTCGTTGCACTCCAGGGTATAGGGGATAATCAGGTGCGGTTTCACCGTGCCATCCTGACAGGTGACCTGGGTCCAGAACGGCAGATCGTCGCCGTAGTAGTCGCTGTCGTAGCTGAAACCGCCCTGCTCCACCACCAGCCGACGGGTGTTCGGGCTGTCGCGGCCGGTGTACCAGCCGGTCGGCGCTTTACCAAACAGATCCACCAGCACATCGACCGCCTGCTGCATATGCTGACGTTCAGTTTTTGCATCCATACCCTGATAGTGGATCCAGCGCCAGCCGTGGCTGACCACATCGTAATCCGCCTGTTTAATCGCCTCAACGACTTCCGGATGACGTGCCAGCGCCATCGCCACGCCAAACACGGTTAATGGCAGACCGCGTTTCTGAAATTCATTGTGGATGCGCCAGAATCCGGCGCGGGAGCCGTACTCATACAGCGACTCCATCGACATGTGCCGATCGGTATAGCTCGCTGCACCGATGATATCGGAGAGAAACTGCTCCGAGCCGGCATCGCCATGCAGCACGCTGTTTTCAGCGCCTTCTTCGTAGTTCAGAACAAACTGCACCGCCACACGGCTGTTGTTGGGCCAGGCGGCGTGTGGCGGATTAGCGCCATAACCGATTAAATCGCGCGGATAGTTTTTGTTAAAGCTGTACTCTTTCTTCTCTGCAGCGTCAGTCATCACTGGCTTCCTTTCGGGATTCGGAAAAGTTCCGTTAGTTTAGATGCTGAAACGCACCTGAGAGAGGTTTCTGCAAAGGCCAGGCCAGATCGCCATGTTTGCTGGTGCCAAAGCCAAGCGCCACCAGCGATTCGACCATTTTTACTGCTGCACTGACACCATCGATCACTGGCAGGCCCAGTTCCTGGGTCAGCGAAGCAGCCAGCGTCGCCATTCCGCCACAGCCCAGCACAATCGCCCCGCTGCCATCTTCCCGCTTCGCCTGAATGCAGCGCTGCCGCACTTTTTCCTGCGCCAGGCCGCTGCCATCCTCCAGTGCCAGTACTGGCAGATCGATGGCATGCAGCGCGGCACAGTGATGGGTAAAGCCATACTGCTGCAGCAGATGACGCGCAATCACCAGGGTGCGCGGCAGCGTGGTGACAATAGAGAAACGCGTCGCCAGCAGCGTGGCGGTGTGCATCGCCGCTTCCGCAATGCCAATCACCGGTCCGCTGGCCAGCTCACGTGCTGCCAGTAAACCCGGATCGCCAAAGCAGGCGATGACGTGACCGCTGACGCCCTGTTCCCTGCCGAGCCTGATCTGCTCCAGCACACCGATGGCGGCGATCGCCTCATCGAAGTGGCCTTCAATGGAGGGCACACCCTGCGAAGGCGAAACCGCCAGAATTTCGGTACCCGGCGCGGCGACGGCACGGGCGGCCTGGCCGATGGTTTCGGTCATCGCCAGGCTGGTGTTGGGGTTAATCACCTGAATCAGACTCATGAGGCAGCTCCAGAGTTTGCGGCAAACAGTCGGGAGAAATCGGGCAGGGTTTCCCCGCTGCGCTCAAAGTGCAGGCTGGAGACGATATGCTCAAAGTGATGTTGTAGCGCCTGCGTCAGCGGTTCCTGCGCGCGCGCGCGCAGTAACTTCAGCAGATTGTCGTGATCGTCACAGCGGCAGCCGCGCTGCCAGGGCGCGCCATAGGCGGCGATCACCAGCGAGGAGCGCTGCGTCAGGCTGGTCACCATGCCGGTAAGCACCTGATTGCCGGAGATCGCCTGCAGCTGGATATGAAATGCCGCAGAGAGCCGGATCGCTGCCGGACCATCCTGATCGGCAAGCGCCTGGTTCTCCTGCTCGATGAGCTGCTCCAGCGCCACCAGATGGGGAGGCTGCAGATGCGCCAGTACCGCGGGCAGATTAGCGCACTCCATTAAACTGCGGGTTGAGAAGATGTCCCGCGCCTCTTCAACTCCGGGTGTCGCCACCTGCGCACCACGTTTGGGCGTCAGCGTCACCATCTGCACCGCCGCGAGGCGTTGCAGCACTTTACGGATGCCGGTGCGGCTTACACCAAAGACCCCGGAAAGGGCCTCTTCCGGCAATTTGCTGCCCGGCGGTAGCTGATGTTCAACAATGGCGTTCATTAACGCCTGATAGATCCCTTCATCCTTATCCTGCAGCCTGGTGGCGTCTCGCTGGCCTGTTTTACTCGTCATTACCTGCTCCGGTCACTCGCTGTGTGCTACATATCGTATACGTGAAAATTAAATATTGTATACAAGAAAAGAGATCTGGCCTGAATCCTGCAATACCGTCCTACCAGATTATTCATTCCACTTTCAGGTACAGGAGCAGGTTTCATGCCAAATCAATCAACGGTGGCCAGCACGGCCTCTGAAGCCAGTGCCCATTACAGCCCACGGCTCTGTAACGACGACCTGGCACCGACACGCGATCAGAACTGGTCGTGGTACAACATTTTCTCTTTCTGGATGTCCGATGTGCACAGTATGGGCGGCTATGTGGTGGCCGCCAGTTTCTTCACGCTGGGACTAGCCAGCTGGCAGGTGTTGCTTTGCCTGCTCGCCGGGATCTGCATCGTGCAGATCTGTGCGAATCTGGTGGCGAAACCGAGCCAGATGGCGGGCGTGCCTTATGCGGTGATTTGCCGTCAGGCGTTTGGCGTATTTGGTGCCAATATTCCAGCAGTCATTCGCGGGCTAATCGCCTTCGCCTGGTATGGCATCCAGACTTATCTGGCGGCGAACGCCCTGATGCTGGTGCTGCTGAAGTTCGTGCCTTCTCTGACGTCGATGACCGTGCCGCACTGGCTGGGCCTGTCGCTGCTGGGCTGGTGCTGTTTCGGGGTGATGTGGTTACTGCAGGCGATGGTGTTCTGGCACGGCATGAACGCCATTAAACGGTTTATCGATGTCGCTGGACCAGCGGTTTATGTGGTGATGGTCGCGCTGGCGGGCTGGATTGTATACAAGACCGGCTTTGACGGGATCTCCTTTACCCTGGCAAGCAAATCGCTGACCGCGGGCGAGCAAACGTGGCAGATGATTACGGCCACGGCGTTGGTGGTCTCCTACTTCTCCGGGCCGCTGCTGAACTTCGGTGACTTTTCACGCTACGGCAAGAACATGTCAGAGATTCGCCGCGGCAACCGCTGGGGCCTGCCGTTTAACTTCCTGCTGTTCTCTGTGGTGACGGTGGTGATTGTGTCAGGCACGCAGTCGCTGTTTGGCAAAATGATTACCGATCCCATCGAAACCGTGAGCATGGTTGGCAACGATCTGGCCGTTGCGATCGGTCTGCTGACCATGATTACTGCCACTATCGGCATCAATATCGTGGCGAATTTCGTTTCACCCGCTTTTGACTTCTCCAACTGTTCACCGCAGAAAATCAGCTTCCGTACTGGTGGCATGATCGCTGCCGTTGGCTCGGTGCTGTTAACACCATGGAACCTGTTCCAGTCGCCTGAGCTGATTCACTACACGCTGGATGTGCTGGGATCGTTTATCGGGCCGCTGTTCGGGATTCTGCTGACCGATTTCTATCTGATTAAACGTGGACGTATTTCGGTCGACGATCTGTTTAACGACACACCTGCAGGCCGTTACTGGTATCGCGGTGGCTTTAACCCTAAAGCGATTGGCGCGCTGCTGCCGTCGGTGGCAATTTGCCTGGTGATTAGCTTTATCCCTTCCCTGCATCAGGTAGCGAACTTCAGCTGGTTTATTGGTGCCGGTCTGGCGGCAGGCTGCTATCGCTTTATCGCCCGTGAAGATCGCGAGGCGGAGGATGTGACCCGCTGGCATAGCGAGGGAATGGCGCAGAAGAAGCAAGCCGCGGCTGAATAGCAGACAGCAAAAAGCCGATTCATTTCTGAATCGGCTTTTTTAAAGAGATTGGCGGAACGGACGGGGCTCGAACCCGCGACCCCCTGCGTGACAGGCAGGTATTCTAACCAACTGAACTACCGCTCCGCGCTTTGTTCCCCGTCGGGAACGAGGCGCATAGTAATGGCAGCCTGTTACGGCGTCAATGCTTTTTCCGACCGAACAAATCGTTTGCTGTTTTTTTCAGCTTGCCGCTGATTTTCTCAACAAAATCACGCAATTCAGCCGCGCCACAAACAGCTGCCGCCTTTTTTCATCACCAGATCCAGACGGGATTCATGAGCAACCACCTCTTCTTCGCTGGCCGTGACCACACGCAGTGCAGAAGCGGGACGCACGATGCGCTGGATGCTCTCTCCCTGAGCCTGTCGGGCGCTTTCACTCTCCGATAAAAAGGAGAGAGAGGTCTGCCCGCCGGTCATGGTCAGGAACACTTCTGCCAGAATCTCGGCATCGAGCAGTGCGCCGTGCAGGGTTCGTTTGGTGTTGTCTATTTCGTAACGTGAGCAGAGCGCATCAAGGCTGTTACGCTTGCCGGGAAACATTCGACGCGCCAGTGCCAGGCTGTCGGTAATTTTGCAGAAGGTTTCGGTTTTCTCAATGCCGCGATTCAGCTTTGAAAATTCGTAATCCATAAAGCCGATATCAAACGGCGCGTTATGGATGACTAATTCGGCACCGCGAATGTAGTCGAGAAACTCATCGGCGATTTCGCTGAAGGCGGGCTTGTCGGCCAGAAACTCATCGGCAATGCCGTGGACGCCAAAAGCTTCGGGATCGACCAGCCGATCGGGCTTGAGATACATATGGAAATTGTTACCGGTCAGGCGACGGTTAATCACCTCTACCGCACCAATCTCAATGATGCGGTGCCCCTCATAATGTACCCCGATCATGTTCATGCCGGTGGTTTCAGTATCGAGAACGATCTGGCGGTTATTTGCAGTGCTCATAAGACCCGTTTTATGTCAGACTTGGCGTTTTTTAAGAGGAAGTCTACCAGAGATGCGCAAACAGGTAGAGATATTCACCGATGGATCCTGTCTTGGAAATCCCGGTCCCGGCGGTTACGGGGCGATTTTACGTTACGGTCAGCATGAGAAAACCTTCAGCGCGGGCTATCGCCTTACCACTAACAACCGGATGGAGCTGATGGCGGCGATTGTCTCGCTCGAGGCGCTGACCCAGCCGTGCGATGTGGTGCTCAGCACCGACAGTCAGTATGTGCGTCAGGGGATCACCAGCTGGATCCATAACTGGAAAAAGCGTGGCTGGAAAACCGCCGATAAAAAGCCGGTGAAGAATGTCGATCTCTGGCAGCGTCTCGACTTAGCCCTCAGTACCCATAAGATTCAGTGGGAGTGGGTTAAAGGCCATGCCGGACACCCGGAAAACGAGCGCTGCGATGTGCTGGCCCGCAGCGCGGCGGAAAATCCTGCTTTTGAGGATATCGGCTATAAAGCCGAGTCCTGATCCTCTGCTTTCCGGAACTGACGTGTGGCATTGACCGTCTGACGAATCTTGCTGGTACTCAGGCTCTTCTTTGCCCGGGTCGGCAGCAGCGGGAAGGTTCGCTTGCGCGCCACCACAATATTCAGACACCCCAGCGCCGGTAAGTGGGCGCTGATCAGTTTCCCGCCCTGCTGATGCCATGGCAGCACCTGAAATCGGGTGCGGTAGACCACCTCATAATTCAGTAGTCCCAGCCAGTCGAGCAATCGCATCTGGCTGAACATCCGCCCGCTCCAGGGGGCTTTACGAGTTAATCCCGGTACCATTTTACTGACGCCGAGCAGGCTGAAAGGATTGAAGCCGCTGATGATCATCCAGCCATCGTCGATTAATACCCTGTCTACTTCGCGTAACACCCGGTGAGGATCCTGACTCCAGGCAAGCGTATGGGCAAGCAGACAGGCATCAATCGATTTCGACTCAAACGGCAATTGCATCGGGTCAGCCCGCACCTGTAATAGCTCGCCTTCGCTGCCCACATTGACCTGATGTGAAATAGCACAGTTTTCGGTGTTGATTTCTGCGCTGAGGTTGCCAAGCTTAAGCATATGAAAGCCATAAAGCTTTCCGAGATAAGGCTGAAGCTGCTGCGTTAGCGCGTCGCGGAAGTAATCTCCCCACGGCATGTTACGCCAGGACAGCGGTGCGTTCAGAACCTGGCGTGATTTAGCGGGCTTCATGCTTTACGCTCTTCCTTTTCCTACGACCTGCGAGAGGTGATGATGAATCTTACCAGTATTCCTGCGTTGCAGGACAACTACATCTGGACGCTGAATGATGATGAGGGTAAATGCCTGATCGTTGATCCCGGCGAAGCTCAGCCAGTGTTAGAAAAAATGGCGTCAAACGGCTGGCAGCCAGTCGCCATTCTGTTGACTCACCACCATAACGACCATACGGGCGGCGTGAAAACATTATGTGAGCACTTCCCTGACCTTGAGGTCTACGGCCCTCGGGAAACCGAAGCGAAAGGGGCCAGGACGATAGTCAGCGAAGGCGATAAAGTCACCGTACTGGGCCTGACCTTCAGAGTGATCCATACTCCTGGTCACACTTTAGGACATATCTCATATTACAGCTCGCCTTATCTTTTCTGTGGCGACACTCTCTTTTCAGGCGGGTGCGGACGCCTTTTTGAAGGCACTCCAGAGCAGATGTATGATTCCTTTCAAAAGCTTAACCAGCTACCAGGTGAGACTTTAGTCTGCTGTGCGCATGAATATACTTTATCCAATCTGAAGTTTGCTGCGGCTATTCTGCCCCATGACCCGCAAATAACGGCCGAATATCAGAAAATTAAGGACTTACGCGCCGAAAATGGCATTACTTTGCCAACAAAACTGGCGCACGAACGGTCAATAAATTTATTTCTTCGTACGCAAGATATTGATTTACAAAGGGCATTAAACGTTAACATTACTGATGAACCAGTATGGCGGACATTTGCCGTTCTACGCGAAAAGAAAGACGCTTTTTGATTTTTCGGGTTGTGTTGTGAAAAGTCGTCACGTATAGTTGCTCGTCTTTTAAGCGAACTATTGACACACACATGAAGGCTAAAGCGATCTTACTCGCCTCAGTCTTGCTGGTAGGATGTCAGGCGTCCAGGAACGATGCCAATATCCCCGAACAGCATGCACAGAGTCTGTCTTCAGCTGGTCAAGGTGAAAATGGAAAGTACGGAGACGAGTTTTTGTCGCCGCGATGGCAGGAAGATGGAACTGGCCTCGCAGCAGACGCAGATCTCTGGAGTTTCATTAGTGACGAGTTGAAGATGGGGATTCCGGAAAACCCGGCAATCCGCGAACAAAAAAGTAAATTTTTAAAAAATAAGAGCTATCTCCACGATGTAACATTACGGGCAGAGCCGTACATGTACTGGATAGTCGAGCAGATACAGAAACGTAAAATGCCGATGGAACTGGTACTGCTACCCATAGTGGAGAGCGCTTTTGACCCTCGCGCAACCTCATCCGCCAATGCCGCTGGTATCTGGCAGATTGTTGCAGCTACGGGTCGAAATTATGGTTTGAAACAAAACCAGTATTACGATGGGCGACGTGATGTAGTCGCATCCACGAAAGTTGCGCTGGATATGATGCAGCGTCTTAATACCATGTTTGACGGTGACTGGTTACTGACCATTGCTGCTTACAACAGTGGTGAAGGACGGGTGCTCAAAGCGATTAAGCAGAATAAGGCGCGCGGTAAGCCGACTGACTTCTGGCATTTATCGCTGCCACGCGAAACCACCGTGTATGTGCCTAAAATGTTAGCCTTGAGTGAACTGCTCAAAAATAACAAGCGTTACGGTATCAAACTGCCGACACCGAATGAAAGTCGTGCTCTGGCACGAGTGGAAGTGGGTCAGCAGATACAGCTGACGCAGGCTGCCGAAATGGCGGGTATGTCGCTCACGAAACTGAAGAGCTTCAATACCGGCTACAAAGGCGGTGCAACAGCGCCAAACGGCCCGCACTACATTATGGTGCCAAAGTCGAACGTCGCGAAATTGCGTAACTCACTGGCCTCCGGTGACATCGCAGCGGTACAGCCTGTGCAGCTTGCGAAAGCCAGCGCGAGTGGCGGGTACAAAGTGCGACGGGGTGATACGCTTTCGGGTATCGCCGCTAAACTTGGCGTTAGCGTCTCGACACTGAAGCAGGAAAACAACCTGCGCGGTGCTGATATCCGACCGGGTCAGACGCTGACCATCGGTTCGAACGGCACCCGACTGGCTGATAACGGCAATAGCATCACCTATCGTGTTCGTAAGGGTGATTCTCTTGACAGTATTGCCCGTCATCACGGCGTCAATATCAAAGACGTGATGCGCTGGAACAGTGTGCTGGACAGTGCGAAAGATATTCAGCCCGGCGATAACTTAACGCTGTTTGTGAATAATAACGCTACACCTGATACCTGATACGTTGAAAAGGCTGACAATTGTCAGCCTTTTTCTTTCATCCATCTGCCACGATTTACTCATTACCCTGCCCGCTTCTTCTTCTGCAGGCACATTCAATGCACCGGATTAGCTTCCTGAGCTAAACTCCACCAGTAACGGGTTATGATCGGAAGCGCGCGTCACCAGTACGGATGCCTCACTCACTCTGAGATCGCGATAGAAGACGAAATCCAGCGGGCGACCAAACGCTTTGCGGCGATGATCGGCCGTAAACATCACCTCTTCCAGCTTCATCCGCTGTGCAAACCGATAGAGCGCATTGATGCGCTGACGGCTCCAGGCATTGAAATCCCCGGCCATGATGACCGGTCCCTGATGATGCATGATCTGCTCGCCGATAGGCCCCAGCTGTTTACTGTAGACGTCGACACCCAGGCTGAAGTTAACCGCATGGATGTTAACCACCATCAGCATTTCTCCCGCAGGCAGAGGATAAGCCGTAACCAGCGCCGATTTTGACAGCCTCAGCAGAGGCTCACGTTCGCGTAAGGGGCAACAATAGACCGGATGGGCAGAAGCGAGGGTCATTACGCCAGAGGGATGCTGAGGCAGCACAAAGGCAGGCACCTGATCGGCAGCCAGATAATTACTGGTGGCAAACTGCACCAGTTCAGGTGTGGTCTGCGCTTCCTGCAGTAACACCAGATGGGCATCCTTACCAAATCCTTCCAGCACTGACATCCAGTCTGCACGCTGCTGCTTGAAGATATTCCATACCAGAACTTTAAGGTTTGGATGCGCGGGCAACGGTGCGCCGGGTGGCAGTGCCTGGCCGAGATGGAGCATCGCGCCAGGTGGAAAAATCTGCTCCACTGGTTGTCCTGCTACATATCGCATTGCATAAGTTTTTTTACGCACTTTCCCGCCTGGCTGATAATTCAAAAATACAGTTAACACCTGTCTGTTATAGGGATTCTAGACCGATGTTTCAATGGATGCAGGTGAATGTCAGAATTCATCACGCTTTTCCAGAATAAGGCGTTACTTTAAGCTCGCTAAGCTAAACGAGGCAGAACCTGGCCACATCAACGGTGTCATCATTGAGGACGCCTGTACTGGAGTTATGCCAGTATAATCGTCCATAAAATAGCTAAATATCTGCGACATGACAGGGAGGAAGAATGAAGGCATCTTCTGACGAACTCAAAGTGTTTGTCAGTGTAGTCGAGAGTGGAAGTTTCAGCCGCGCTGCTGAGCAGTTGCAGATGGCTAATTCTGCCGTCAGCAGAACCATAAAAAAACTGGAAAACAAGCTGGGCATTGCTCTGCTAACCCGTACCACGCGACAGCTGGCACTTACGCAGGAAGGTGAACGCTATTTCCGCCATGTTCAGCATTTTTTGCAGGAGATGACGACCGCAGAAAGCGATTTGATAGAAAGCTTACAGGAGCCCAAAGGGTTACTGCGCGTTGATGCCGCGACACCGGTTATTCTGCATTTGCTGATGCCGATGGTTAAGCCCTTTCGCCAGCGCTATCCCGGGGTGACGCTTTCGTTAATCTCATCTGAGAGTTTTATCAATCTGATTGAACGGAAAGTGGATATTGCGATTCGTGCTGGCAATCTCACGGACTCAACACTACGCGCCAGATTACTGTTCAATAGTTTTCGCAAAGTTGTCGCCTCCCCTGCCTATCTCCATGAGCACGGTGTCCCACAAAAGGTGACCGATCTGGATAACCATCATTGTCTTGGCTTCGAAGAGTCCCCGAGGCTCAATCGCTGGCCCATTGCACGTGAAAGCGGCGAACTTTATGACATCGACTGGGCTATCTCTTCGAATAGCGGAGAGACAATTAAGCAGCTCTGTCTTACCGGCAATGGGATTGCCTGCCTGTCAGACTATATGATTGATCGTGAGGTCGCGGAGGGATCACTGGTGGAAGTGCTGGCCGATCAGCGTCTGCCGGTCGAGATGCCCTTCAATGCGGTCTACTACAGCGATATCGGAGTAAGCCAGCGTGTGCGGGCTTTTATCGATTTTCTCAGTGAGTGGACAGCTGCGCAGCCGTGGCGCACGTGACATCTATAAGAGCAGGCCTTATCGGGGTCTGTTGCTACAGTATGATCCTGGAGATCGAAGATAATCAGCGCGGATACTTTTTCCGCGATGAATTTGCTGCAATGGAAAAAGCCCTGACCGTTAAGTCAGGGCTTTCCAATTAAGTGGCGGAACGGACGGGGCTCGAACCCGCGACCCCCTGCGTGACAGGCAGGTATTCTAACCAACTGAACTACCGCTCCACCGATTCTTTCACGCTTATCAGCAACCGGCTGATAACCGCCTGTTCCCGTTATTTTCCCTGTCAGAGGAAAAGGAACAAATTTGATGCCTGGCAGTTCCCTACTCTCGCATGGGGAGGCCCCACACTACCATCGGCGCTACGGCGTTTCACTTCTGAGTTCGGCATGGGGTCAGGTGGGACCACCGCGCTAAAGCCGCCAGGCAAATCTTGGTGCACGAAACGAATCTTTTACGCCATGACCGCGTTGCCATCGCTCAGCCACACCGGTCACATACCTCAGTATGCTCCCGCTGATGTCTTCGCTCTGCGCCTTGCCACGCCGCAAAATCTTTCGTTTCCGCTAATTTTATCCGGTACAGGCTGAAAATCGTGTCTCTCAAAAACGCCTCTGGCGTTGTAAGGTTAAGCCTCACGGGTCATTAGTACCGGTTAGCTCAACGCATCGCTGCGCTTACACACCCGGCCTATCAACGTCGTAGTCTTCAACGTCCCTTCAGGACTCTCAAGGAGTCAGGGAGAACTCATCTCGGGGCAAGTTTCGTGCTTAGATGCTTTCAGCACTTATCTTTTCCGCACTTAGCTACCGGGCAGTGCCATTGGCATGACAACCCGAACACCAGTGGTGCGTTCACTCCGGTCCTCTCGTACTAGGAGCAACCCCCCTCAATTCTCCAGCGCCCACGGCAGATAGGGACCGAACTGTCTCACGACGTTCTAAACCCAGCTCGCGTACCACTTTAAACGGCGAACAGCCGTACCCTTGGGACCTACTTCAGCCCCAGGATGTGATGAGCCGACATCGAGGTGCCAAACACCGCCGTCGATATGAACTCTTGGGCGGTATCAGCCTGTTATCCCCGGAGTACCTTTTATCCGTTGAGCGATGGCCCTTCCATTCAGAACCACCGGATCACTATGACCTGCTTTCGCACCTGCTCGAGCCGTCACTCTCGCAGTCAAGCCAGCTTATGCCATTGCACTAACCTCACGATGTCCGACCGTGATTAGCTGACCTTCGTGCTCCTCCGTTACTCTTTAGGAGGAGACCGCCCCAGTCAAACTACCCACCAGACACTGTCCGCAGCCCGGATAACGGGCCTACGTTAGAACATCAAACATTAAAGGGTGGTATTTCAAGGTTGGCTCCACGCAGACTGGCGTCCGCGCTTCAAAGCCTCCCACCTATCCTACACATCAAGGCTCAATGTTCAGTGTCAAGCTGTAGTAAAGGTTCACGGGGTCTTTCCGTCTTGCCGCGGGTACACTGCATCTTCACAGCGAGTTCAATTTCACTGAGTCTCGGGTGGAGACAGCCTGGCCATCATTACGCCATTCGTGCAGGTCGGAACTTACCCGACAAGGAATTTCGCTACCTTAGGACCGTTATAGTTACGGCCGCCGTTTACCGGGGCTTCGATCAAGAGCTTCTCCTTGCGGATAACCCCATCAATTAACCTTCCGGCACCGGGCAGGCGTCACACCGTATACGTCCACTTTCGTGTTTGCACAGTGCTGTGTTTTTAATAAACAGTTGCAGCCAGCTGGTATCTTCGACTGGCTTCGGCTCGGGGAGCAAGTCCCTCCACCTACGCGCCAGCGTGCCTTCTCCCGAAGTTACGGCACCATTTTGCCTAGTTCCTTCACCCGAGTTCTCTCAAGCGCCTTGGTATTCTCTACCTGACCACCTGTGTCGGTTTGGGGTACGATTCTGTGTTACCTGATGCTTAGAGGCTTTTCCTGGAAGCTGGGCATTTATCACTTCAGCACCGTAGTGCCTCGTCGTCACGCCTCAGCGTTGATAAGGGACCGGATTTACCTGGACCCTCCGCCTACACGCTTAAACCGGGACAACCGTCGCCCGGCTGATATAGCCTTCTCCGTCCCCCCTTCGCAGTAACACCGAGTACAGGAATATTAACCTGTTTCCCATCGACTACGCCTTTCGGCCTCGCCTTAGGGGTCGACTCACCCTGCTCCGATTAACGTTGAACAGGAACCCTTGGTCTTCCGGCGAGCGGGCTTTTCACCCGCTTTATCGTTACTTATGTCAGCATTCGCACTTCTGATACCTCCAGCATGCCTCACAGCACACCTTCGACGGCTTACAGAACGCTCCCCTACCCAACAACACATAGTGTCGCTGCCGCAGCTTCGGTGCATGGTTTAGCCCCGTTACATCTTCCGCGCAGGCCGACTCGACCAGTGAGCTATTACGCTTTCTTTAAATGATGGCTGCTTCTAAGCCAACATCCTGGCTGTCTGTGCCTTCCCACATCGTTTCCCACTTAACCATGACTTTGGGACCTTAGCTGGCGGTCTGGGTTGTTTCCCTCTTCACGACGGACGTTAGCACCCGCCGTGTGTCTCCCGTGATAACATTCTCCGGTATTCGCAGTTTGCATCGGGTTGGTAAGCCGGGATGGCCCCCTAGCCGAAACAGTGCTCTACCCCCGGAGATGAGTTCACGAGGCGCTACCTAAATAGCTTTCGGGGAGAACCAGCTATCTCCCGGTTTGATTGGCCTTTCACCCCCAGCCACAGGTCATCCGCTAATTTTTCAACATTAGTCGGTTCGGTCCTCCAGTTAGTGTTACCCAACCTTCAACCTGCCCATGGCTAGATCACCGGGTTTCGGGTCTATACCCTGCAACTTAACGCCCAGTTAAGACTCGGTTTCCCTGCGGCTCCCCTATACGGTTAACCTTGCTACAGAATATAAGTCGCTGACCCATTATACAAAAGGTACGCAGTCACCCCCGTAAAGAGGGCTCCCACTGCTTGTACGTACACGGTTTCAGGTTCTGTTTCACTCCCCTCGCCGGGGTTCTTTTCGCCTTTCCCTCACGGTACTGGTTCACTATCGGTCAGTCAGGAGTATTTAGCCTTGGAGGATGGTCCCCCCATATTCAGACAGGATACCACGTGTCCCGCCTTACTCATCGAGCTCACAGCACGTGTGCTTTTGTGTACGGGAGTATCACCCTGTACCCTGCGACTTTCCAGACGCTTCCACTAACACACATGCTGATTCAGGCTCTGGGCTGCTCCCCGTTCGCTCGCCGCTACTGGGGGAATCTCGGTTGATTTCTTTTCCTCGGGGTACTTAGATGTTTCAGTTCCCCCGGTTCGCCTTGCAGCACTATGTATTCATGCTGCAATGATGCACAGAGTGCACCGGGTTTCCCCATTCGGACATCGACGGCTGTAGCGGTTCATATCACCTTACCGTCGCTTTACGCAGATTAGCACGTCCTTCATCGCCTCTGACTGCCTGGGCATCCACCGTGTACGCTTAGTCGCTTAACCTCACAACCCACAGGCGTTTTGCAACGCTGCAGACTGCAGGGATTTGAGAGACTCGAACGTGCCGCGTTTTTCATTCTTGTTACGGAGAATGAAAGCGACACGTCGTTTCAATTTTCAGCTTGTTCCGGATTGTTAAAGAGCATAATACTTCGCAGCACACCGTTGCCGGTACGCTCTGAAGTATTCAGAAAAAACAGATAAACGGTATGGTGGAGCTAAGCGGGATCGAACCGCTGACCTCCTGCGTGCAAGGCAGGCGCTCTCCCAGCTGAGCTATAGCCCCATACAGTTACTGCAGAGACCACTACTACCAGGAGTAACATTCTTCATGTAAAGAATGCGATTTTTTCTCAGGCAAGGCGTGTCGATGCGAAGCATAGTGAACTATGCGAGCCGTCGACACAACGCAGCATGAGGACAAATCTGGTAGGCCTGAGTGGACTTGAACCACCGACCTCACCCTTATCAGGGGTGCGCTCTAACCACCTGAGCTACAAGCCTGTAGAGGTTTTTTCTGCTCGTTACTTTTTATCAGACAATCTGTGTGGACACTGCGCCGGAAGGTATCTTCAGGTAAGGAGGTGATCCAACCGCAGGTTCCCCTACGGTTACCTTGTTACGACTTCACCCCAGTCATGAATCACAAAGTGGTAAGCGCCCTCCCGAAGGTTAAGCTACCTACTTCTTTTGCAACCCACTCCCATGGTGTGACGGGCGGTGTGTACAAGGCCCGGGAACGTATTCACCGTGGCATTCTGATCCACGATTACTAGCGATTCCGACTTCACGGAGTCGAGTTGCAGACTCCGATCCGGACTACGACGCACTTTGTGAGGTCCGCTTGCTCTCGCGAGGTCGCTTCTCTTTGTATGCGCCATTGTAGCACGTGTGTAGCCCTACTCGTAAGGGCCATGATGACTTGACGTCATCCCCACCTTCCTCCGGTTTATCACCGGCAGTCTCCTTTGAGTTCCCGACCGAATCGCTGGCAACAAAGGATAAGGGTTGCGCTCGTTGCGGGACTTAACCCAACATTTCACAACACGAGCTGACGACAGCCATGCAGCACCTGTCTCACGGTTCCCGAAGGCACTAAGGCATCTCTGCCGAATTCCGTGGATGTCAAGAGTAGGTAAGGTTCTTCGCGTTGCATCGAATTAAACCACATGCTCCACCGCTTGTGCGGGCCCCCGTCAATTCATTTGAGTTTTAACCTTGCGGCCGTACTCCCCAGGCGGTCGACTTAACGCGTTAGCTCCGGAAGCCACTCCTCAAGGGAACAACCTCCAAGTCGACATCGTTTACGGCGTGGACTACCAGGGTATCTAATCCTGTTTGCTCCCCACGCTTTCGCACCTGAGCGTCAGTCTTTGTCCAGGGGGCCGCCTTCGCCACCGGTATTCCTCCAGATCTCTACGCATTTCACCGCTACACCTGGAATTCTACCCCCCTCTACAAGACTCAAGCCTGCCAGTTTCAAATGCAGTTCCCAGGTTAAGCCCGGGGATTTCACATCTGACTTAACAGACCGCCTGCGTGCGCTTTACGCCCAGTAATTCCGATTAACGCTTGCACCCTCCGTATTACCGCGGCTGCTGGCACGGAGTTAGCCGGTGCTTCTTCTGCGGGTAACGTCAATCGGCGCGGTTATTAACCGCACCGCCTTCCTCCCCGCTGAAAGTACTTTACAACCCGAAGGCCTTCTTCATACACGCGGCATGGCTGCATCAGGCTTGCGCCCATTGTGCAATATTCCCCACTGCTGCCTCCCGTAGGAGTCTGGACCGTGTCTCAGTTCCAGTGTGGCTGGTCATCCTCTCAGACCAGCTAGGGATCGTCGCCTAGGTGGGCCATTACCCCGCCTACTAGCTAATCCCATCTGGGTTCATCCGATAGTGAGAGGCCCGAAGGTCCCCCTCTTTGGTCTTGCGACGTTATGCGGTATTAGCCACCGTTTCCAGTGGTTATCCCCCTCTATCGGGCAGATCCCCAGACATTACTCACCCGTCCGCCACTCGTCACCCGAGAGCAAGCTCTCTGTGCTACCGTCCGACTTGCATGTGTTAGGCCTGCCGCCAGCGTTCAATCTGAGCCATGATCAAACTCTTCAATTTAAGTTTGATTTGCTTAAACAAGTTAAGCGGTGCTCATCTGTAAAACGTCATAATGAATTTCATTATGTGTTCACTCGTGAGGCTTTGATATTTTTGTGCGTCCAAAGACGCTGATATCAATCCTGCGAGTGCCCACACAGATTGTCTGATAAATTGTTAAAGAGCAGTGCGAACAGTGCGTTAGCGTCCTGTCGCGAGGTGGCGTATATTACGCTTTCCTCCTGCAGAGTCAACCTCTTTCTCAGAAGTTTTTCTCCGGCGGCGCAGTCTCCTGTGCCTCTTAACCCGTCATCCCGTTGCCGGTTTGCCGTGTCAGTGGAGGCGCATTATAGGGAACGGCTCAGATAGCGCAAGTGCAAATTGAGACTTTTTTGCTGTTCGTCTGAAATTTGCACAAAAGCGCCGTTTTAGCCCTGTTTAATGCGTGCTGGCAGCTCTGCCAGGCTATTAATCACCCAGTCTGCTGCAGCTTCGCCTTCGGCCGTGACGGGTTTACCACTACGCACCAGCACTTTGGTGCCAACGCCCGCAGCCTTTCCTGCCAGCATATCTTCCAGCTTGTCACCCACCATATAAGAAGCAGCCATATCAATATGCAGCTCTTCCTGTGCAGTCAGCAGCATGCCTGGCTGTGGCTTACGGCAATCACATTCCTGACGGAATTCTTCTACTTTTGCTTCAGGATGGTGAGGACAGAAATAAATGCCATCAAGATCGACGTCGCGATCGGCCAGCGACCAGTCCATCCACTCTGTCAGACGCATAAAGGTATCTTCGGTAAACATACCGCGCGCTATGCCAGATTGATTGGTCACGACCACCAGTGCATATCCCATTGCCTTCAGTTTTTGCAGCGCTTCAATTGTGCCGTCAATAAACTGGAAGTCATCAATCTCATGGACATAGCCACTATCGACATTAAGGGTGCCATCACGATCAAGAAAAATAGCGGGGACTTTATTCGCCACGTAGAAACTCCTGCTGTAAAAATTGCCGATCAGTATCGCATGATTGCTATAAAAGGGAGAATGTCAGATTGAATCACTTCCATTGATTTAGACGTCTGGATGCCTTAACATCCATCCAGCTTTTATAGCGACTAAAAGTGACGAGGCTTCCCACACCACGGACAACGCAACACGATAATTAATAACATAATGATTAAACTAGAAAATATTACTAAAGTGTTTCAGCAGGGCTCGCGGACTATTCCGGCATTAACGGATGTCAGTCTGCACGTGCCTGCCGGACAGATTTATGGCGTTATCGGCGCTTCCGGTGCCGGTAAAAGTACATTGATTCGTTGCGTGAATCTGCTGGAGCGGCCTACTTCGGGTCGCGTACTGGTTGACGGAGCCGATCTGACTGCACTTAATGAACGTCAGTTAACCCAGGCGCGCCGCCAGATTGGCATGATATTCCAGCACTTTAACCTGATGAACTCACGCACCGTTGCGGGCAACGTTTCTCTGCCACTGGAACTCGGTAATCTCTCCCGCGCCCAGATCAACGCTCGTGTCACTGAGCTGCTGGAACTGGTGGGATTGTCTGATAAGCATGATGCCTGGCCTGCAAATCTCTCAGGCGGTCAGAAGCAGCGTGTCGCGATTGCCCGTGCGCTGGCCAGTAATCCCAAGGTTCTGCTGTGTGATGAAGCCACCAGCGCACTGGATCCCGCTACAACCCGCTCTATTCTGGAGTTGCTGAAAGATATCAACCGCCGCCTTGGGCTGACGATTCTCCTGATCACTCATGAGATGGATGTGGTGAAACGCATCTGCGATCAGGTTGCGGTCATCAGTCACGGTGAGTTAATCGAGAAAGACAGCGTCAGTGAGGTGTTCTCACACCCTAAGACGCCTCTGGCGCAGCAGTTTATTCAGTCTACCCTGCATCTGGATATCCCGGATGATTACCAGCAGCGTCTTTCAGCCACTGCCACTGAAGGCACCGTGCCGCTGCTGCGGCTGGAATTCACCGGTAAATCGGTTGATGCGCCACTGCTTTCCGAAGCGGCCCGCCGTTACAACGTGAATAACAACATTATCAGTGCCCAGATGGATTACGCCGGTGGTGTGAAGTTCGGCATTATGCTGGCCGAAATGCATGGCGCAGAGAGCGATACGCGCGAGGCGATAGCCTGGCTGAAAGAGAATCATGTGAAAGTAGAGGTGTTAGGTTATGTCTGAAGCGATGATGTGGTTGCTGGGACGAGGCGTATGGGAAACGCTGATGATGACCTTCGTCTCTGGCTTTTTCGGTTTTGTACTGGGCCTGCCGGTCGGCGTTTTACTTTATGTCACCCGTCCGGGCCAGATTCTGCAGAATCAGGGGCTGTACCGCGTGCTCTCCGCGCTGGTGAATATCTTCCGCTCCATACCTTTCATTATCTTACTGGTCTGGATGATTCCTTTTACCCGCGTTATCGTCGGCACCTCCATTGGACTGCAGGCAGCTATCGTTCCGCTGACCGTCGGCGCTGCACCGTTTATTGCGCGTATGGTTGAAAACGCCTTGCTGGAACTGCCTACCGGCCTGATCGAAGCCTCGCGTGCCATGGGTGCAACGCCAATGCAGATCATCCGTAAGGTCCTGTTGCCGGAAGCGATGCCAGGCCTGGTGAATGCGGCAACCATTACCCTGATTACGCTGGTCGGTTACTCCGCCATGGGTGGCGCAGTGGGTGCCGGTGGTCTGGGTCAGATCGGTTATCAGTATGGTTATATCGGATACAACGCCACGGTGATGAATACGGTATTGGTGTTGTTAGTGGTTTTGGTGTATCTCATTCAATTCTGTGGCGACCGCATCGTGCGTGCAGTGTCCCATAAGTAAGCCAGCAATCTCACATTATTAAGAAGGAAAGGATATGTCTTTCAGATTCAAAAAAATTGCCGCTGTGGGTGCACTGATTGGCGCGATTGCGCTGGCAGGATGCGATCAAAAAGAGAAAGACGCTAACCACATCAAAGTGGGCGTCATTGTTGGTGCTGAGCAGCAGGTTGCTGAAGCCGCACAGAAAGTGGCTAAAGATAAGTATGGTCTGGATGTTGAGCTGGTCACATTTAACGACTACGTGCTGCCGAATGAAGCGCTGAGCAAAGGCGATATCGACGTCAATGCTTTCCAGCACAAACCGTATCTGGATCAGCAGATCAAAGATCGTGGTTACAAGCTGGTTTCCGTAGGTAACTCCTTCGTCTACCCGATTGCAGGCTATTCGAAGAAGATCAAGTCACTGGATGAGCTGCAGGATGGCGCGCAGGTTGCCATTCCGAATGACCCGACGAACCTGGGCCGTACACTGCTGCTGCTGCAGAAAGTGGGGCTGATTAAACTGAAAGATGGCGTGGGCTTGCTGCCAACCTCGCTGGATATCACTGAGAATCCTAAGCATCTGAAAATTGTTGAGCTGGAAGCGCCGCAGCTGCCACGCTCACTGGACGATCAGCAGATCGCGCTCGCGGTTATCAACACCACTTACGCCAGCCAGATTGGCCTGACACCAGCCAAAGATGGCATTTTCGTCGAAGATAAAGACTCACCTTACGTGAACCTGATTGTCGCGCGCGAAGATAATAAAGATGCGGAAAACGTGAAGAAATTCGTCAAGGCTTACCAGTCTGACGAAGTTTACGCAGAAGCTAACAAAGTCTTTAATGGCGGCGCGGTTAAAGGCTGGTAATTCAGCTGTTCATCTCTTTAAGGGCGGCGCTATGCCGCCCTTTCTGTTATTGGGTGCCCTGCCCGACTTGTTATTTATTCTTGTCCTTGTTTCAATAACGCCACTTTTTGAAACCTGAGGATGTTGCCATGCGTTTTTTACCGCTCTGCTTGTTAGCATTGATGCTGACAGGGTGTGTTCATGAGTATCACCCGATAAGCAGCGCACCGTCCCGGCCGCAGCAATCCAGCCAACCGACCCGCAAACCTGTGGTACGACCGGCGCCGGTTAAGCTCTATACCGATGCCGCCGATCTGGTCAGTAAACCGTTCCGCGATCTGGGTGAAGTCTCCGCTGAAGATTGCCAGATCAGTAATCAGAACTCCCCGGCCAACATCGCCACAGCACGAAAACGTCTGCAGATTAAAGCATCACAGATGAAAGCCAATGCGGTGCTGCTGCATCAGTGTGAAATCGTCACCGGCACGCCGGGCTGCTATCGTCAGGCCGTCTGCCAGGGTTCAGCGCTGAAAGTCAGCAATCAATGAGTGAATTCGCCTTTGCGCAAATTGGGGTAATCCGCTCACCGTGGAAGGAGAAGTTTGCCGTGCCGCGCCAGCCAGGGCTGGTGCAGGATGGCGGCGGCGAACTGCACCTGCAGCCACCTTACAATCAGCCGGAAGCGGTGCGTGGGCTGGAAGCGTTCAGCCATCTCTGGTTGCTGTTTGTCTTCCATCAGACGATGGCCGGCGGCTGGCGTCCTACGGTTCGCCCTCCCCGACTGGGCGGCAATGCGCGCATGGGTGTATTTGCGACACGTTCAACGTTCCGTCCCAATCCCATTGGCATGTCGCTGGTTGAGCTAAAAGGTATCAGGATTGAAAAACAGCAGGTGATCCTGCAGCTTGGCAGTCTGGATCTGGTCGATGGCACGCCGGTGGTCGATATCAAACCTTATCTGCCCTTTGCCGAAGCGCTGCCTCATGCACAGGCAGGTTTTGCTCAGGCGGCACCTGCCGCTGATATGCCGGTTCGCTTCTCCGCTTTGGCCCAGCAGCAGCTTCAGCAGCAGTCGCGCTACCCCAATCTGGCACGTTTTATCAGCGAAGTGCTGGCACAGGATCCTCGTCCCGCTTACCGACAGAGCGAAACGCAGGCGCGGGAATATGCGGCCTGGCTGATGGATTTTAATGTACGCTGGCGCATTGATGATGCCGGTACTGAAGTAATCGCGATCGACCCGCGTTAAAACCCGCTTTTGAGCCGGTGATCTCACTGGTACACTAGCCGCCAGCAAAATTCTGTCTGTGACTTTCCGATCAACTGGAACCGTAATCAATGCGTACTACTCAATATCTGCTCTCTACTCAGAAAGAGACGCCTTCCGACGCTGAAGTGATCAGCCACCAGCTGATGCTGCGCGCCGGTATGATCCGCAAACTGGCTTCTGGCTTGTACACCTGGTTACCGACCGGGGTTCGCGTGCTGAAGAAAGTCGAAAACATCGTGCGTGAAGAGATGAACAACGCGGGCGCGGTTGAGATTTTAATGCCGGTTGTGCAGCCCGCCGACCTGTGGCAGGAGAGCGGTCGCTGGGAGGAGTATGGCCCGGAACTGTTACGTATTGCCGATCGCCACGAACGTCCGTTCGTGCTGGGTCCGACGCATGAAGAGGTGGTCACTGACCTGATCCGCAATGAGCTGAGCTCTTATAAGCAACTGCCACTCAACCTCTATCAGATTCAGACCAAATTCCGTGATGAAGTCCGTCCGCGCTTTGGCGTGATGCGTTCACGCGAGTTCATCATGAAAGATGCTTACTCATTCCATACGTCGCAGGAATCGCTGCAGGAAACCTATGACGCGATGTACCGCGCTTATAGCCAGATTTTCAGCCGTATGGGCCTGGATTTCCGTGCCGTGCAGGCCGACACTGGCTCTATCGGCGGCAGCGCATCACATGAGTTCCAGGTACTGGCGCAGAGCGGTGAAGATGATGTGATCTTCTCTACCGATTCTGATTACGCCGCCAACATTGAGCTGGCCGAAGCCGTTGCCCCCGCGGGTGAACGTGCCGCGCCATCGCAGGAGATGCAGCTGGTTGAGACGCCAGACGCAAAAACCATCGTCGAGCTGGTTGAGCAATTCAGTGTGCCTGTTGAAAAAACAGTGAAAACGCTGATTGTTAAAGGTGCCGAAGAGAGCGGCCACGCGCTGGTTGCCCTGCTGGTACGCGGCGATCATCAGCTTAATGAGATCAAAGCGGAGAAGTCAGAGATCGTTGCGTCACCGCTGGTGTTCGCGACCGAAGAAGAGATTCGCGCCGCAGTGGGTGCCGGACCGGGTTCAATCGGCCCGGTTGGTCTGCAGATGCCGATCATTGCTGACCGTACCGTGGCGAAGATGAGCGACTTCAGCGCCGGTGCCAACGTCGATGGTAAACACTACTTCGGCATTAACTGGGAGCGCGATCTGCCGCTGGCCAGCGTTGCAGATATCCGTAACGTGGTCGAAGGCGATTTAAGCCCGGATGGCAAAGGTACGCTGCAGATCAAACGCGGCATCGAAGTGGGTCACATCTTCCAGCTCGGCACCAAGTATTCTGACGCGCTGAAAGCCTCCGTTCAGGGTGAAGATGGCCGTAATCAGGTGATGAGCATGGGCTGCTATGGCATCGGCATCACTCGCGTGGTTGCCGCAGCCATTGAGCAGAACCATGACGATCGCGGCATCATCTGGCCAGCCGCACTGGCACCGTTCGAAGTGGCAATTCTGCCGATGAATATGCAGAAATCGTTCCGCGTTAAAGAGCTGGCGGAAGAGCTGTATGCCACCCTGCGAGCCAGGGGCGTTGAGGTTATTCTGGATGACCGTAAAGAGCGTCCGGGCGTGATGTTCGCAGATATGGAACTGATCGGTGTGCCGCACACCATCGTCATCGGCGACCGCAATCTCGACAATCAGGAGATTGAATATAAATCACGTCGTGCCGGTGAGAAGCAGATGATTAAGCAGGATGAAATCGTTGATTTCCTGCTGAAGGCTCTGAATAAGTAAGTTCTTAGCGTTAGTCAAAGCGGGCTGAATCTGGCCGCAACTGATGAGTTCAACGTGAAAGGAACCGGGTCAGAAGAGGAAAGCGGCCATGGATGGCTTTAGCGACTTTCCGGTCTGACCCGGTTCCCTGAGAAAGCTCGGAATCTCTTCAAGGCTCGCCCCTGAAGTTATAAGTACTCAAACGCCCCGCCTGCGGGGCGTTTTTTATTGCACCTTGCCGCGCATCGATTTAGTCGAACTGCGTCGCGCTTTTCCTTCCAGACGACGTTCTTTCGAGGCGCGTGTCGGACGCGTGGCGCGCCGGGCTTTTTCGACGGTGCTCAGCTCCTGGATCAGATTGACCAGACGTTGCAGCGCCGCTTCACGATTCATCTCCTGACTACGATACTCCTGCGCCTTAATCACCACGACGCCATCACCGGTAATCAGATGATGGCTGGCGGTGAGCAGTCGCTCTTTATAAAACGCAGGCAGTGAAGAGGCCGCAATATCGAAACGCAGATGAATGGCGGTGCTGGCTTTGTTGACATGTTGTCCGCCTGCACCCTGGGCACGAATCGCCGTCAGCTCGATCTCACTCTCCGGAATCTCAACCGAACGGGATAGCATAATCATTAGCGCTCTCCCCATACCTTAATCACGTTGACCTCCGATAACCTGTTCATCAATTTAACCTTTTGTGCTCTGATTCAGTCCGCCTGAGACAGCGGAATCTGTCACTTTAGCAGTGATTCGCGCACTGATCCTGCTTTACACAGGCTGATTTCCTCCAAATGGCTATGATATAGTCGCCAGTTAACCAGAGTATTTACGCTCTGCTGAGGAGGGCCACGTGCAAAATTATTGTGAGTTAGTTCGCCGGAAATATGCCGAAATCGGCAGCGGGGATTTAGGTTACATACCGGATGCGATTGGCTGCGCATTAAAGGCACTTAATGATATTGCCGCAAATACTGAGCTAAACTCTTCTGTCAGGGAACAGGCGGCTTACGCCGCTGCTAACTTATTGGTGAGCGACTATGTTGATAAATGAAGCGTACCAACCTATCAATTGCGATGATTACGATAATCTGGAGCTCGCCTGCCAGAACCACTGGATGCTGTCGCTGGAAATGAAAGATGGCGAGCAGCTCAAGGCAAAGGCTAAAGAGATCTTTTCACGCAAGAATGTGGAATATCTGGCTATCGATCTTTCCGGTGAGCATCGCGAATTACGTCTCGATCATATCGCCAGCTTTACCCATCCCGAACTGGGTACGGTCGTGGTCAGCGCAGAGTAATCCACGCATTCCGGGCGGGACCTTCCCGCCCGTTTAAACATCAGGGCTGTAACGAACTGTAGTACGCCGCCAGATCCGCCATATCGCTATCGCTTAATCCCGCCACAAACGCCTTCATGACCTCAGCCTGACCCCCGCTGCGCTCACCCTTTTTGTAGGCCTGCAGCGCATGCTCCAGATAAGGGGCGTGTTGTCCGGCCAGGTTTGGGTAGAGCGGCACCGCCGCTTTGCCCGCTGCGCCATGACACGCCATGCAACTGGCCGCTTTTTCTGCGCCGCGGTGCGCATCACCCGCCGCCCATGCCGGTAACACGGCGGCCACTAAACAGGCGATAAGCCATTGCTTCATTGTTATTGCTCTCCTGCGCAGGTGTCATGTCCCAGACTATCTGCCAGCCCTGCTGATCACTGGCCGCGCCAGCATGGGTGACAAAGAGATTCGGTAGACAGACCAGCGCCTGGTTGTAAAAAATTAACGGCAGCCGTTCTCGCTGCCACGGCGGTATCTGTAACTCCTGCCAAAGCTTTTTCATTTCTCTTCCGCCATTGCGACCCACCACATGAACGTGACCCTGCGCATGGAACCGCACGCTGATCTGCTCATCCGGCTGAGGATAGCGTAACAGGCTTTGTGACTGGCTGGCTCGCAGCGTGCCGAGATTCTGTGGTAAATCCAGCGGCTGGCGAATATCGGGCCATGCCAGCTCAGTGTCTCGCAGTGACGGGAATAACGGCAGCCAGTAGAGTTGCTGACGGTACCGACGCAATTCAGCCTGACCGAAGCGTAGCCGGGGCTGTGCATCTTCCCGGCTTACCATCACTTCATCGCAAATACGCTTCAGCGCATCACGGGATGGCATCGCCCCACCCTGTCCGGCGATCCAGCGGCGCAATAACGCGTTAGCACGCAGCGCGCTCATGTTCATTAAAGGTGGAAAGTAGAGGCTGCCGTCAGGCTGGATCAGCTCGGCCAGTTGCCCGGCGAGCAGTTCATCCAGCAACTGCTCCTGTTCACTGCACAATGCCGCACTTCGGGCCGTTGCCTCGGCAAAATGGGGCCAGCGCTGATAAAGCTCAGGCAGCAGCCGCTGGCGTAAGAAGTTACGATCGTAGCGAAGATCCTGATTGCTTTCATCATCTATCCACACCAGCTGATGTACGTCGGCGTAAGCTTCCAGCGACTTTCGCGACTGATTCAGCAGCGGACGCACCAGCTGATGGGAACCCAGCATGCGCGATGATGGCATCGCAGCCAGCCCGGCGGGACCACTGCCGCGCTTCAGCGCCAGCAGAAAGGTTTCACACTGATCGTCGAGGTGCTGCGCGGTAAGTAATATCTCGCCCGGCTTGAGCGCGGCGCTCAGCGCCTGATAACGGGCGGTGCGGGCGGCTGCTTCAATCCCGGTTTCCCTGTCATCCACCGTCACGCGCAGCACGTCACATGTCAGCTGCAACTGTTCGCATATCGTCTGGCAATGGGCGGCCCATGCATCGGCATTCGGGCTAAGACCGTGATGCACATGCAACGCCCGCAGGCGCGACTGAGGATGCTGCTGCTGCCAGCCGTGAAGCTGATGCAGCAGCACCGTTGAATCGAGTCCGCCGCTGAATGCGACTACCAGCGCGGCATCAGGTTGCAACAGAGCGTCAAAAGCGGGCAAAGACATAGCGGCATCCGAAAAATCGGGCCACTGAATGTCGCCCGCTGAACGCGCTATTTTACGCCTGATAAAGCTCCAGCGGCAAACCATCCGGATCCGTAAAGAACGTACACTGTTTACCGGTCAGTTCATCAATGCGAATCGGCTCGCAGATAACACCTTTATCGGCCAGCGTGGCGACAGCAGCGACCACATCCGGCACGGTAAAGGCCAGGTGGCGCAGGCCACATGCTTCGGGATGACTGACCCGCGCCGGCGGCTCAGGGAAAGAGAACAGCTCAATGGTATAGCGATCCTGTAAGGCCAGGTCGCCTTTCCAGGAGTCGCGCGCCTCGCGGTAAACTTCGCCCATCAGGCGAAAGCCCAGCACGTCACAATAGAACGCTTTGCTGCGCTGATAGTCGGACGCGATGATGGCGATGTGGTGAATAGCGGTTAACTGCAACATAGTGAATGTCCTGATTCAGGCAGGCTGCCCGCAGACCGCCTGCCGCTGTGAGTGGTTTAAGGGTTTACGCGGGATCGTTTTTTAGCACGCGAACGCGGTACTCGCCCTCTTCCGTCAGGCTGGCACCGTGAATATCGGTTTCGAAGCCGGGATAATGCCGGCCAATGCTGCACAGCATTAGCAGGAAGTCGAGCACAGCACGGCTCTTCTCCGTAATCATCTCGCCCGGCATCACCAGTGGAACGCCTGGCGGATAAGGCAGAATCATGTTGGCCGACACCCGCCCGACCAGTTCACTGAGATCCACCGTTTCGATATTGCCCTTCACCTGCTGCTGAAACGCCTGATGCGGCGTCATTTTCATTTCGGGCAGCACATCAAATGCCTGCAGCATCAGACGCGGCAGATCGTGATGGCGGATCAGCTGATGGATCCCCTGCGCCAGCGTCTGGATACGCATATTTCGATAAAAGTCGGGATCTTCAGCGTAGAGATCCGGCAGCATATTTTTCACCCGCAGATTGAGATCGTAGGCGCGTTTAAACTCGGTCAGACCGCGCAGCACGCTCATCGCTTTGGTTTTGTCGATGCCGATACTGAACAGGAACAGCAGGTTATAGGGGCCGGTCTTCTCCACTACAATGCCGCGCTCATCGAGAAACTTCGCTACCAGCGCGGCCGGGATCCCCTCTTCCGCCATCTCACCCAGCTCGCTCATACCTGGCGTCAGAATGGTGACCTTGATCGGATCGAGGTACATGTGGTCACGATCGGCCTGCGTAAATCCGTGCCACTCTTCGTCGCCGGGCTGGATCGCCCAGCATTGCGCTTCATCAATCTGTTCCGGCTGCCAGATATCGAAGAACCAGCTGTCAGACTCTTCGCGCAGGCGCTGGATTTCCCGACGGAAGTGCAGCGCGCGTTCCACCGAGCGATTGATTAACCGCTTACCGGGGTTACCGCGCAGCATGGCGGCGGCAGTTTCAATTGAGGAGACAATAGCGTAATTGGGCGAGGTGGTGGTGTGCATCATGTAGGCTTCGTTAAACGTCTGTTCGTCGTAGTCGCCTTTAATGTGAATCATGGAGGCCTGCGAGAACGCCGCCAGCAGTTTGTGGGTCGATTGCGTCTCGTATATCACCTTGCCCGGAATACGATCGCCACTCATGCCGCTTTTACCGGCATAAATCGGATGGAAATTGGTGTAAGGCACCCAGGCTGAATCGAAATGAATTGACGGCACATCCAGCGTCTCTTTAATGAACTGGGTATTGTAGAGCAGCCCATCGTAAGTGGAGTTGGTGATCACCGCATGCACCGGCCAGGTAGCGCGATCGGTGGTCGCGACCTTCTGCGTAATGCTCTCACGGGTGAACTCGTGCTTCGGGATACCGCCGAGAATCCCCAGCGCATTGCGGGTCGGCTTCAGCCAGATCGGGACCAGATCGCTCATCATCAGCAGATGAGTCAGAGACTTGTGGCAGTTGCGATCGATCAATACGGTGCTGCCCGCCGGGGCCGCATACATGCCGACAATTTTGTTCGACGTTGAGGTGCCATTGGTCACCATATAACTCTGCTCGGCGCCAAACGTGCGTGCGATGTACTCTTCCGCTTCAAGGTGCGGGCCGGTGTGATCCAGCAGCGAACCCAGCTCGGTCACTGAAATGGAGATGTCCGACTTCAGCGTATTGGCCCCGAAGAAATCGTAGAACAGGCAGCCTACCGGGCTCTTCTGAAATGCGGTGCCCGCCATATGGCCCGGTGTGCAGAAGGTGTACTTGCCCTCTTTCACATAGGTGAACAATGCTTTGGTCAGCGGCGGCGTAATGTGGTCGAGATAGTCATCGGTATACTGCCGGATATGCAGCGCGATATCGTCGGCGGCATTCAGCGCATATTCAAAAAAGTGCAGCGGCATGCGCATCTCATTGATGCTGATGTCCATCTGTGAGTGGGTATTAATAAAGGCGTACAGCGGCAGGTATTCGTTGAGCTGATTAATCTCACCACACAGTTCAGGACTGTTGTGTGCATCCCAGTCGAAGATGACGCCGCTGATACGCGGATTGTGTTCAATCAGCTTCAGCAGATCATCACTGTTTTTCGGGTAAAGCAGCTGGAAGCCTTGCAGATTTAACGCCGCGTCGAGTTCGCGTAACGGTTCATCTTTATAAAACACGCCGTGCGCGCCCATGATCGCCAGAATATTCAATGCCCCTCTCCCTGATTGTTGTGGAACCGGACAAGCATAACCGCTAACTCAGGGAAGGTGTAGCAAGGGGACGATCAGATGAGGCTGAAAGGCGTCAGACCGCGTGCGGGGGCTGAACTGGCGGCATAAAAAAAGCGGACCGAAGTCCGCTTTTATTGATGGGCTAAAATCAGGCGTAGCCATAGCTCATCAGACGCTGATAACGACGATCCAGCAGCTCCTCGGTGGTTAATCCATCGAGGTCGGCCAGGTCAGCCAGCAGCTGCTGCTTGAGTGACTGCGCCATATCCACCGGACGACGATGCGCGCCACCCAGCGGTTCAGGGATGACGGAGTCAATCAGCTTCAGCTCTTTCAGACGGTGTGCAGTAATGCCCATCGCTTCGGCGGCAAGCGGTGCTTTGTCAGCGCTTTTCCACAGAATGGAAGCACAGCCTTCCGGCGAGATCACTGAATAAGTGCTGTACTGCAGCATATTCACTTTATCGCCCACGCCAATTGCCAGCGCGCCACCTGAACCGCCTTCACCGATGACCGTACAGATCACGGGTACTTTCAGACCAGACATTTCACGCAGGTTGCGGGCAATCGCTTCAGACTGCCCACGCTCTTCCGCGCCCACGCCCGGATAAGCACCCGGTGTGTCGATGAAGGTGATGATTGGCATTTTGAAACGTTCAGCCATCTCCATCAGGCGCAGCGCTTTGCGGTAGCCTTCCGGTGCGGGCATGCCGAAGTTACGGCGAATCTTCTCTTTGGTTTCACGGCCTTTCTGGTGCCCGATGATCATCACCGGACGTCCATCAAGACGCGCAATCCCGCCGACAATCGCTTTGTCGTCCGCATAAGCACGGTCGCCCGCCAGCTCATCGAAATCGTCGAAGGCGTTGCGAACGTAGTCAAAGGTGTAAGGACGTAAAGGATGGCGTGCCAGTTGGGCAATTTGCCATGCGCCCAAATCGGCGAAGATTTTACGGGTCAGCTCAACGCTTTTCTCACGCAGACGCTGAACTTCTTCATCCAGATTAACGTGTTTATCATCCTGACGACCAATCGAGGTCAGCGAATCAATCTTCGCTTCCAGTTCTGCAATTGGCTGTTCAAAATCCAGGTAATTAAGACTCATAATGTTCCTGTTCTAGTCAAACTCCAGTTCCACCTGCTCCGATCCAATCAACGAGCGCAGATCGTTAAGTAAACGATCGCTGGGCGAAATTCGCCACGCTGCACCAAAGCGCAGCTTCGCTCGCGCGTCGGCTCTCTGATAGTAGAGATGCACCGGAATAGTCCCTGATCGATGGGGTTCCAGGGACTGACGGAGTCGGTTTAATAGCTGGTCATCAATTTGCCTGTCCGTCAGCGAGATAGCAAGTCCGCGCGCGTATTTTTCGCGAGCTTCGTCGATGTCCATGACTTCACGCGCGGTCATTTTAAGCCCACCACTGAAGTCATCAAAGCTGACCTGTCCGCTGACGATCAGGATTCGGTCTTTCTCCAGCAACTGCTGGTATTTATCTAACGCATCGGTAAATAACATCACCTCAAGACGACCGGAGCGATCGTCCAGAGTACAGATACCAATTCGGTTGCCGCGTTTGGTCACCATTACCCGCGCGGCGATCACCAGACCGGCCGCCACGGTAATTTTACCCCGATCGGTAGGATGCATATCTTTCAGCCGCACCCCGCCAACGTAACGCTCAATTTCTTTCAGATACTGATTAATCGGGTGGCCGGTCAGGTACAAGCCCAGCGTTTCCCGTTCACCATCCAGCTGCACCTGCTCAGGCCAGGGTGTGACGCTGGCGTACGATTTCTCAACCTGCTCCGGCTCTTCTGCCAGTACGCCAAACATATCTGCCTGACCAATCGCTTCCGCTTTCGCGTGTTGATCGGCCGCTTTCAGCGCGTCGCTGAGTGCACTCATCAGCGCCGCGCGATGCGGTCCGAGGCGATCAAAGGCCCCGGACATAATCAGTTTCTCCATCACCCGACGGTTGATCTTTTTGGTATCGGTACGGGCGCAGAGATCAAACAGCTCGCGGAAATAGCCGCCTTCGTTACGGGCGTCGATGATCGCTTCGATCGGACCTTCGCCCACGCCTTTGATCGCGCCTATGCCGTACACGATCTCGCCCGCTTCGTTAACATGGAACGGATAGAGACCGGAGTTAATATCGGGCGGCAGGACTTTCAACCCCATCCGCCAGCACTCATCGACCAGGCCGACTACTTTCTCGGTGTTATCCATATCGGCGGTCATAACCGCCGCCATAAACTCAGCCGGATAGTGCGCTTTCAGCCACAGCGTCTGATAGGAGACCAGTGCGTAGGCCGCAGAGTGTGACTTGTTAAAGCCATACCCTGCAAATTTTTCCACCAGATCGAAGATCTTCATCGACAGTTCGCCGTCGATGCCCATGCTTTCGGCACCGTCGCGGAAGACTGAACGCTGTTTAGCCATCTCCTCAGGTTTCTTTTTACCCATGGCGCGACGCAGCATATCTGCACCGCCCAGGGTGTAACCGGACAGGACCTGGGCGATCTGCATCACCTGTTCCTGATAGAGGATGATGCCGTACGTTGGCTCCAGTACTGGCTTCAGGCTTTCATGCTGCCACTGGATGTCGGGATAGGAGATCGCTTCCCGGCCATGCTTACGGTCAATGAAGTTGTCTACCATGCCGGACTGCAGAGGACCAGGACGGAACAGCGCCACCAGTGCGATCATATCTTCGAAGCAGTCGGGCTTAAGACGCTTAATCAGATCTTTCATGCCGCGCGATTCAAGCTGGAACACTGCGGTGGTTTCCGAGCGCTGCAGCATATCGAAGCTTTTCTTATCATCCAGTGGGATCGCGGCGATATCGATCGGCTCGAGTCCCTCTTTTTCCCGGCGCGGGTTGATCATCTTCAGCGCCCAGTCGATGATGGTCAGCGTACGCAGCCCCAGGAAGTCGAACTTCACCAGTCCGGCATATTCCACATCATTTTTATCGAACTGGGTGACCGGGAACTGGCCGTGCTCATCGCAATAGAGCGGCGCAAAATCGGTGATCTTCGTTGGCGCAATGACCACGCCACCCGCATGCTTACCGGCGTTACGCGTCACCCCTTCCAGCTTGCGCGCCATGTCGATGAGCGCTTTCACCTCTTCATCTGCGTCATACATCGCAGGAAGTTGTGGTTCAGCAATAAACGCTTTTTCCAGCGTCATGCCGGGATCGGGCGGGATCAGTTTTGAAATACGGTCAACGAAGCCGTAAGGATGACCCAGCACGCGGCCCACATCGCGGATAACCGCTTTCGCTGCCATGGTGCCGAAGGTAATGATCTGTGAAACCGCTTCACGTCCGTACATATCGGCGACATGTTCGATCACCTGATCGCGCTTCTCCATGCAGAAGTCGACGTCGAAGTCGGGCATTGAGACACGTTCAGGGTTCAGGAAGCGTTCGAACAGCAGGTCAAATTCCAGCGGATCGATATCGGTGATTTTCAACGCATAGGCCACCAGCGAACCCGCACCCGAACCACGCCCCGGTCCGACCGGCACGCCGTTATCCTTGGACCACTGGATGAACTCCATTACGATCAGGAAGTAGCCCGGGAATCCCATCTGGTTGATAACGTTGAGTTCAATTTCCAGACGCTCATCATATTCCGGGCGTTTTTCCGCGCGCTCAGCCTCGTCCGGGAACAGGAACACCAGACGCTCTTCCAGTCCCTCACGGGATTTCACCACCAGATAATCTTCAGTGGTCATGTCGCCGGTCGGGAACTGCGGCAGGAAGTACTCGCCGAGCCGGACCGTGACGTTACAACGCTTAGCAATCTCTACGCTGTTTTCCAGCGCTTCCGGGATGTCCGAGAACAGCTCGCACATCTCTTCTTCGCTGCGCATATATTGCTGAGGACTGTAGTTGCGCGGACGCTTGGGATCATCCAGCGTATAGCCGTCGTGAATCGCAACGCGAATTTCGTGCGCGTCGAAATCTTCTGCGTTGATAAAGCAGACTTCATTGGTGGCGACGACCGGGATGCCCTCGGCAATGGCCAGCTCAACGGCGGCATGCAGATAGCTCTCTTCGTCCTGACGACCGGTGCGGATCAGCTCCAGATAGTAGCGATCGGGGAAATGCTGCTGGTAAAACGACAGACACTGCGACACCAGGGCGTTATTGCCACGCAGCAGGCTGCGGCCCACATCGCCACGCCGTCCGCCCGACAGCAGAATTAATCCTTCCTGCAACTCGATCAGCCAGTCGCGATCGATGATCGGTCCATCCACGCCATAACCACGCTGATAGGCGCGGGAGATCAGCAGCGTCAGATTCTGATAGCCGGTATTACTTGAAGCCAGCACGGTAAGTTGGGTCAGCTCATCCCCCATCAACTCGCTGGCAACGTTGAAATCGGCACCAATGACCGGCTTTATCCCTGCGCTGTGTGCGCCACCGTAAAATTTCACCAGCCCACAAAGGTTAGTGAAGTCGGTAATTGCGATAGCAGGCATGCCAAGGGCAGCTGCCTTCTTGATCAATGGCCCGGTTTTCGCCAGGCCATCAACCATCGAATAGTCACTGTGGACACGCAGATGTATAAAACGGGGTTCAGCCATATCAGTTTCCGGTTAAAACAGCGTCAGGCTATTAAAGCGTAAGGGTCTGGCGGGCAGCCAGTACTTCAGCGTCGAGCAGCGCGTTGCGTACAGGCGCAAAACTGCGACGGTGGTGCGGCGTGGCGCCATACTGCGTCAGTTTTTCCATATGCAGCGCCGTCGGATAACCTTTGTGCTGCGCAAAGCCATACTGCGGGAAAAGCAGATCCAGCTCGGCCATCTCGCGATCGCGCGATACTTTGGCGATGATGGAGGCTGCACTGATTTCGGCCACCAGGCTATCCCCTTTGACGACAGCCTGTGAAGGCATGGGCAGCGCCGGGCAACGATTACCATCAATCAGTACATAGTCGGGCTGGATACTCAGGCCAGCGACCGCGCGCTGCATCGCCAGCATGGTGGCATGCAGGATGTTGAGCTGGTCGATCTCTTCCGGCTCTGCACGTCCCAGACTCCAGGCCAGCGCCTTCTCTTTAATTTCGTCATACAACGACAGGCGGCGCTTTTCCGACAGTTTTTTGGAATCAGCCAGGCCGGAAATCGGATTAGCCGGGTCGAGGATGACTGCAGCAGTGACGACCGCGCCGACCAGCGGACCGCGCCCCACTTCGTCCACACCGGCAATCAGCCTGGCGACAGGATAGATAAAATCAGGCATTCACCAGCTCCAGTACCGCATCCGCTGCCTGCTCATCGGCGTTCCAGCGGATCTGTTGATGTAATTCATGAAACGTCTGCAGCAGGGTTTCGCGCTCAGGCCCGGCATGCAGCAGCGGATCTAAGGCCGCGGCCAGGGCTTCTGGCTGACACTCATCCTGCAGTAACTCTTTGACCAGCTCACGCCCGGCCAGCAAATTTGGCAGCGAGACGTAAGGCGTTTTTACCAGCCGTTTCGCCAGCCAGAACGTGGCCGGCTTCATTCGATAACCGACGACCATAGGGCATTTTGCCAGCATGCACTCCAGTGCGGCAGTACCTGACGCCAGGAGTGCGGCATCACTCGCAATCATCGCTTCACGTCCCTGACCATCCAGCAGATGCATCGGCAGTTCGGGAGCGACGTCGGCTTTGATTTTCTCAAACTGTTCGCGACGACGGGCATTAACCAGCGGCACCACGATTTCCAGCGCCGGATAGTGACGACGCAACAGTTGAGCTGTTTTCAGGAAATCAGCGCTGAGCATTTCCACTTCCGCACCACGGCTGCCGGGCAGCAGGGCCAGACACAGTGCATCATCGGCAATACCGAGATGACGGCGCGCAGCCAGTTTGTCGGGTTGCAGCGGCATGGCATCCGCCATGGTGTGGCCGATAAAGCGACAGGGAACGTTATAGCGATCGTAGAAAGCTTTTTCAAACGGCAGGAAGGCCAGTACCAGATCGGTATTACGACCAATCTTAAACACGCGCTTTTGCCGCCATGCCCACACCGAAGGGCTGACATAGTGGATCGTGCGAATGCCCGTGCGTTTGAGATTGCCTTCCAGCGTGATATTGAAATCGGGCGCATCAATGCCGACAAAGACATCGGGTCTGAGTCCGGTAAAGCGCCGGGTGAGATCGCGGCGGATTGTCAGCAGACGTCGCAGGCGACCCAGCACCTCGACAATGCCCATCACCGCCAGCTCTTCCATCTCATACCAGGCTTCGCACCCTTCAGCCTGCATCAGTGGGCCCGCCACGCCGACAAAGCGTGCATCAGGATGACGGGCTTTCAGGGCACGAATGAGACCCGCACCAAGAATATCGCCGGAGGTTTCTCCGGCGACCAGGGCAATCGTTAAAGGACGCGCTGACATGGATTAACGAATTAATCCACGGGTTGAACGGGTGAAGAAGTCGTAGAAAGGCTGCACTTCGCTGTGCTGCTGCGCGATGGCTTCAATCTCCGGCTTCACTTCTTCCAGCGTTCTGCCGCTGCGGTAGAGCAGCTTGTAGGCGTTGCGAATGGCGTGCAACGACTCTTTGCTGAAGCCACGGCGCTTAAGACCTTCAATATTGATTCCGAACGGCGTCGCGTGGTTGCCCTGCGCAATAACGTAAGGCGGCACATCCTGCGCCACGCCGGAACAGCCACCTACCATCACGTGAGCACCGATGATGCACCACTGATGTACCGCTGTCATGCCGCCAATAATGGCGAAATCATCGACCGTCACGTGACCACCCAGGGTGGCGTTGTTAGCGAAGATACAGCGGTTGCCAATCACGCAGTCATGCGCAATATGGACATTTACCATCAGCAGATTATCGCTGCCCACGGTGGTGACATGGCCCCCCTGCGTGGTGCCGCGATGAATCGTCACGCTTTCACGGATGCGGTTGCGATCGCCGATCTCAACCCGCGTTGGCTCACCGGCATATTTCAGATCCTGATTCACTTCACCAATCGAGGCGAACTGATAGATCTGATTATCTTTACCGATGCGCGTGTGGCCATTAACCACAACGTGTGACTTCAGTACCGTCCCTTCACCGATCTCCACATTCGCGCCAATAAAGCAAAAAGGGCCAATGTGAACGCGGGCGCCAATAACAGCGCCCTCTTCGATGACTGAACTGGGATGGATAGTGGCGGTTGGATCAATCACGAATTATGCCTCCCGGCTACGGGCACACATCATGGTCGCTTCACAAACGATTTTACCATCGACAGTCGCCACGCCTTTAAAGCGGGTCAGACCACGGCGGGTTTTCTCGAAAGTGACTTCCATGATCATCTGATCGCCTGGTACCACAGGGCGCTTGAAACGGGCACTGTCGATACCGGCAAAGTAATAGAGTTCACCTGGTTCCAGTTTACCTACGCTTTTAAACGCCAGAATACCGGTGGCCTGCGCCATCGCTTCCAGTATCAGAACGCCAGGAAAAATCGGTTTACCAGGGAAGTGCCCCTGGAAAAACGGTTCATTAACAGAAACGTTCTTCACTGCACGCAGGTATTTGTGCTCTTCAAATTCCAGCACGCGGTCTACCAATAGAAACGGATAGCGGTGCGGCAGCAGCTCTAAAATCTCTTCAATTTTCAGAGTATGAGTTTCAGTAGTCAAAATACTCTTCCTGTCCTAAAAATCTGATGACGTCAATAACACGGCCTGCACAGATCAAAATGATCTTCCGCAGGCCGCAAATAGGTTCTGTGGCGCCGGGCTTCCCTGCTTAACATTTTTATTATGAAAGCCGGTCAGTTTTGGGATGGCGGTTAGTCGTCTTTGCCGACCTTGCGCTCGATGGCTTTTAAGCGTTTGCTCATATCATCGATGTTCATCACCAGCGCTGCAGTTTTGCGCCAGGTTTTGTTGGGTTGCAGCGGAATGCCTGACGAATAGACACCAGGCTCTGTGATAGGACGCATGACCATACCCATACCGGTCACCGTTACTTTGTCACAGATTTCCATATGGCCGTTAATGACGCTGGCACCGCCAATCATACAGTAACGTCCAATCTTCAGACTACCCGCCATGATCACACCGCCTGCAACCGCAGTATTGTCGCCAATAACTACGTTGTGAGCGATCTGGCACTGGTTGTCTATGATAACACCATTGCCGATCAGAGTGTTATCAAGCGCACCGCGATCGATGGTAGTGCAGGCACCTATTTCGACGCGATCACCGATAATTACCGCGCCTAACTGCGGGATTTTCACCCAGTTACCGCGATCATTGGCGTAGCCAAAACCATCAGAACCGATGACGGTACCTGACTGAATCAGACAATCCTGGCCGATTTCGATCTCGTGATAAACCGAGACGTTGGCCCAGAGGCGGGTTCCGCTGCCGATACGGGTTTTTTTGCCAACAAAGCATCCCGCACCAATGACCACGTTATCACCCAGCTCAACGTCCGCTTCGATCACCGCATTGGCACCAATGGCAACGTTATTGCCAAGTCGGGCTGAGGGATCGATTACCGCGCTTGGGGCGATATTCTGCGCTGGCTGTGGGGTGGTATCGAGTATCTGTGCCATACGCGCATAGGTCAGGTAGGGGTTTTTGACTACCAGGGCTGCGGTTTTGCACCACTCCAGATCCGCTTCCGTCAGCACCACGGCTGAGGCCTTTATCAGGGCGAGTTGCTCGCGGTAACGGCTGTTTGCAAGAAAAGTGATTTGGCCAGTTGTGGCGGATTGCATAGAAGCAATGCCGGAGATGACGATATCGCCATCTCCGTGCAATTCTGCATCCAACTGCTGGGCTAAATCAGCCAGTCGAATAGATGACATGAATTATTTAACCTGTTTCAGCACGTCAGCAGTGATGTCTTTTGCGTTTGATGCATAAGCCACCGCGTTAGCGTCGATCACGACGTCATAACCATCGCTGTCAGCGACTTTCTTAACGGCATCCTGAATACGGCTCAGCAGCTTGTTACGCTCTTCCATCTGACGACGGCGATTATCCTGCTCAAAAGCCTGCGCTTTTGAAGAGAAGGCTTCACGCTGAGACATGACATCTTTTTCCATACGGCTGCGTTCGCTGGCCTTCATGGTAGAACCGTCACGCTGCAGACGCTGCATTTTGGTCTGCAGATCGCGCTCCTGGCTCTGCAACTCAGTTGCACGGCCTTTGAACTCGTTTTCCAGCTGTTTAGCAACAGTCGCACGTTGCGGTAACTGTTGGAAAATGCTGGACACGTTTACCACTGCAATTTTGTCGGCAGCCTGAACACCAGCGGAGACCGCTAAAGCAAGACCCAGACCTGCGGCACACAACAACTTTTTCACTATAAACTCCTTACCATCAACGTTTGTGTCAGCGACACAGTGTTTGCTCCGGAACAGCAACAGGTGCTGCCCGGCAGCAAGACTTCAGCTATGCATCCATGCTCAGAACATTACCAGGTTTTACCAATGTTAAACTGGAACTGCTCTGACTTGTCTCCATCGACTTTCTTAATCGGCTGGGCGTACGAGAACACCAGCGGACCGAGCGGTGACATCCACTGCAGCGCCACACCGCTTGATACGCGGATATTGTTAGGATCGCTGTAGTCGGGAATGTCCGCTGCGCGCGTTTGATCCGTATTTTCCCAATGGGTATCCCACGCGGTACCGGCATCGACAAACACCGAGGTACGCACCGAGTTAGCATACTTTTCGCTCAGGAACGGCGTTGGCGTAATCAGCTCAAGACTGGCAATCGCCATGGCGTTACCGCCCACCGCATCGTCAGACTTACAGACGCCATTCGGATCGGCAATTCGGCAGTTCGACGAGTTGTTATTGTAGTAAGCCGCTTTCGGTCCAATGGTGTTGGACTGGAAGCCACGCACGGTGCTCGAACCACCGGCGTAGAAGTTCTCATAGAACGGCATCTCTTTGCCGTCGAGTCCATCGCCATAACCGACACGACCACGGCCCAGCAGCACCCAGGTACGATCCTGGTTAATCGGCACATACTGCTGAGTGTCCAGCGTGGCCTTATAGAAGCTGTTATCTGAGCCTGGAATCGTTACCTTACCATTCAGGTTGGTACGGTTACCGGATGTCGGGAAGAAGCCGCGGTCCAGCGTGTTGTAAGTCCAGCCGTAGTTAAAGGTGAAGTCATCGGCTGAGAATTCGCCTTTATCATTAAGCTGTTGCGGCTTGTCGACTGAATCCAGATAACGCCACATCGCAACCTGCGGCTGCATGTTTGACAGGTCGTTGTGGACATAGCCAAGACCGACACGCAAGGTGTTGTTTTCGTTAACCGGGAAGCCAAGCGTGCCATCCAGACCATAACTTTTGTTGGTATAGTCAGAAAGGTCCGCATTGTCCGCTTTGAAGTCGTTGTAGAACAGACGACCACCCAGACTCACACCATCAACGGTGAAGTAAGGGTCAGTAAGCGAGAATTCAGCATAGGTCTGATAATCATTTTTGGTCCCGCTGATGCCCACGGTATTACCGGTGCCCAGCCAGTTATCCTGCGTTACCCCGACCTGGAAGCTCACACCACTTTCAGTGCCATAACCGACGCCGAAGTTGAAGGTGCCGGTGTTGCGCTCTTTAACCTTGTAGACCACATCAACCTGGTCCGGCGCACCTGGTACACGCTGCGTATCCACATCAACGGTTTCAAAGTAACCGGTACGGTTCAGACGCTCTTTACCCTGTTCAACCAGATCGCTGCCCAGCCATGCACCTTCCATCTGACGCATTTCGCGACGTAACACCGAATCTTTTGACGTGTCATTGCCTTCGAAACGGACGTTACGCACGTAGTAACGATTGCCCGCATCCACGTTGATATGCAGTTTGACGGTTTTATCGGTGTCATTGATTTCAGGCTGTGTGGCTACGCGCGGATAGGCATAGCCATAGCGGCCCAGCAGTTTCTTGATGTCATCTTCCATTTTCGTGACTTTGGCACCGTTATAAAGCTCGCCTGCCGGAATTTTGGTCAGATGTTCAATTTCTGCTGAATGGCCCGCCATGCTGCCATTGACGATTACACCAGCGATTTTGTACTGATCGCCCTCGGTGATATTCACCGTGATGTAGATGCCTTTTTTATCTGGCGTCAGGCTGACCTGGGTCGAATCGATGTTGAAGCGTGCATAACCGCGATCCAGATAGAAGCTGCGCAGGGTTTCGAGGTCGCCCGCCAGTTTCTGCTTCTGGTATTTACGATCGCCCACCACGTTCCACCATGGCACTTCATCGCGCAGCTGGAAGCGGGAGATCAGTTCATCTGAGCTGAAGGCTTTATTACCGACGATGTTGATCTGCTGAATTTTGGCAGAGACACCTTCCGTAAAGACCAGCTTCAGATCAACGCGGTTACGCGGCAGTGGCGTGACCACGGCTTTCACGTTAGCGGTATATTTACCGACGCTGTAATAGAAGTCTTCAAGTCCCTTCTCGATAGAAGAGATAGTAGTACGGTCCAGCGCTTCGCCGACACGGACGCCTGAAGCTTCCAGATTTTGTTTGAGCTGATCCTCTTTCACCGCTTTGTTACCGGTGAAGGTAATGCTGGCAATGGTAGGACGTTCTTTGACCTGGACAATCAGCGTTGTACCGTCTCGCAGGACCTGAACATCCTCAAAGTTGCCAGTAGCGAACAGCGAGCGAATGGTATTTCTGACATCATCGTCATTCACCGTATCGCCAACCCGTACTGGCATGCTCAGCAGAGCCGCGCCGACGGCGACTCGCTGCAGCCCTTCGAAATGAATATCCTTCACCACGAAATCGTCTGCACCGTAAACGGTGGCGCTGCTAAACAGCAGCGACGCTATGAGCAACTTTTTCATCGCCATCGTTGTTATGCGTTTTCCTAACACATCCCTCGAATGTTCGCGTTCCAGCGGTTACAAACGTGAGAAATCATTGAAAAGTGCAAGCCCCATTAACAGCACCAGCAAAATTGAGCCGATGCGATAACTAAAGTCCTGAACTCGCTCGGACACCGGTCCACCTTTGATCTTTTCGATCGCCAGGAACAGCAGGTGCCCACCATCTAAAACCGGCAAAGGGAACAGGTTGATAATGCCCAGGTTGACGCTAATCAACGCCAGGAACATCAGGTAATAAATCAACCCATATTCTGCTGACAACCCTGCACCCTGCGCAATCGAGATTGGCCCGCTCAGATTGTTCAGCTTCACATCACCGGTTATTAACTTGCCCAGCATGGAAACGGTGAGCTTCATCAGCTGCCAGGTTTTTACACTGGCCTCACCGATAGCCGCAAACGCGCCATACTGCCTTACCGTCTTGTACTCTTCGGGCAGCGGAACAATGCGCGGAATCACACCCGCAAAGCCCGCTGTCGTGCCAGCTTTCGCTTCTGGCGTCATCGTCAGCGCAATTGACTCACCGCCGCGATCCACCTCAAGCGTCATGCTTTTGCCGGGATTGTCCCGGACCTGGGTCACAAATGTCTGCCACTGCGATAATGGCTGACCATCGACTTTAACGATCCTGTCGCCTGCTTGCAAACCGGCTTCACTGGCTGGCGAATTCGCCTGTACTTCTGCCAGTGTGGTCTCAATTTGCGGACCGCGAGGCTGAATGCCTAATGCGACGACCGGATCCTGCTTATCAGGCTCAAACTGCCAGTTACGCAAATCCAGCTGCTTCTGCTGAGTCGCATCCTCGCCAAATCGTGCCACCGTTAACGTGGTGCTGCTGTCGCCGATTTTACCCACCAGCGCCATACGCACAGCATCCCAGTCAGGCGTTTCGATACCGTCAACGGCCTTAAGTTCCATGCCGGGCGCAATTTGCGCTTCCGCAGCCACCGAACCGTTTAAAATTTCACCGATCACCGGGCGCACACCCGGCACGCCGTGAATAAACACAACCCAGTAAGCAAAGATGGCAAAGAGGAAGTTAGCGACAGGACCTGCCGCGATGATGGAGGCGCGTTGCCAGACAGCTTTATTATTAAAAGCCTGATGACGCAGCTCGGCTGGTACGCTTTCGACACGTTCGTCGAGCATTTTAACGTAGCCACCAAGGGGAATCAGCGCGATGACAAATTCCGTGCCGTGGCGGTCACGGCGCTGCCAGAGCGACTTACCAAACCCAATGGAAAAGCGCTCAACTTTGACGCCACAGCGACGAGCGACCCAGAAATGGCCAAACTCATGAACGGTAATCAACACGCCCAGCGCAACGATAAAGGCGAAGAAACTCCAGATTATGCTCAACATCTTTGCCTGTCCTTAAAGGGTGCGGAACACCAGCAGCAATAAACAGGCAAACACCGGCACCGCCGCAGTCAGACTATCAATACGATCAAGAATGCCGCCGTGACCAGGAATCAGATTACCACTGTCTTTGATGCCCGCTTCACGTTTAAACATGCTCTCAGTGAGGTCGCCCAGCACGGAGGCCAGCGTCGCGATAATCGCGCAAATCACCAGCGTACCGGTGGAAACCGTCAGTGGCGCCAGCGTCGCAAACAGCACTGCAATCAGCGCCGAGGTGACCAGACCGCCCAGGAAGCCTTCCCAGGTTTTGCCTGGTGAGACCTTTGGCGCCAGCTTGTGCTTGCCGAACATCTTGCCAAACATATAGGCACCTGAATCCGCTCCCCACACCAGCAGCAACACAAACAGCAGCCACCAGGCACCGGCGAAGTGGTCGGTGTCATAGTGATACTGGCGCAGCGCCACCATGCCCCAGAAAAACGGGACCAGCGTTAATACGCCAAACAGTAAGCGAAGGGGACGCGAATGGCGCCAGAAGGCCGCAGAAGCGGGATAGGAGAGCACCAGCAGCAGTGCAGCGCCCCACCACACCAGCGACGCCCAAAGCGATGTCGCGATCTGTGGCAGATGCACCGTATGTTGATAAGGTGGCAGCGTAAACTGCATCAGCGCCAGCAGCAGACCACAAAGTACAGCCAGCCAGACGCGCTGTTGCCGTGATGCCATGCCTGCAAACTGACCCCATTCCCAGGCGGCCAGCATACAGATAACGATGGTAGTGAGAGCAAAGCCCACAGGTGGTAACCAGAACAGTGCAGCGATTACCAGCGGAATTAATATCAACGCGGTAATCAGACGAGACTTCAGCAAAGGTTACCCCCAGATTGCTCAGGCGCCGCCTGGTGCAGCGCCGCCAAAACGACGCTCCCGCAGAGAGAATGCATTCAGTGCACCTTCAAAAACGTGTTCATCGAAATCCGGCCAGAGCACATCGGTAAAATAGAATTCAGCATAGGCAATTTGCCACAGCAGGAAGTTGCTAATCCGATGCTCTCCCCCGGTCCTTATCACTAAATCCACTGGCGCCAGCTCCTGCATACAGAGCTGCGACGTCAGGCTCTCTTCGGTAATCTGGTCAGGACGCAGTAATCCTTCCTGCACCTGCTCAGCCAGTTTTTTCACGCCTTCGATAATATCCCAACGGCCGCCATAGTTGGCAGCAATGTTGAGCGTCAGGCCACTATTATTTGCGGTCAGCGTCTCAGAACGGCGAATACGTTCCTGAATACGCGGGCTGAAACGGCTGGTATCGCCAATGACGCGTAAGCGAACATTGTGTTTGTGCAGGCTTTTAACTTCGCTGTCGAGCGCCCAGACAAACAGTTCCATTAACGCGGTGACTTCCTGTGCCGGACGGCTCCAGTTTTCACTGCTGAAGGCGTAAAGCGTCAGGGCTTCAAGATTGTTGCTGACCGCAAAGCTGACGGCACGGCGCACCGATTTAACGCCCGCTTTGTGGCCTGAAATGCGCAATTTTCCCTGATTTTTGGCCCAGCGACCGTTGCCATCCATGATGATAGCGACATGGCGCGGACCGTTTCCCTGCTGGTCATCAGTGTTGTTGTGATTGTTAGACGACATAACGCTTAACCAATTCCTTTCATCAGAAATGCTGTGGTTTCTGAATACATTGCGCCCGGTTCAAATCCCGACACGCTTTTGGTGCCGGGCCACACCGAATTCGGTGACAGACCGTGAAACGCGAGCCAGCGACTATACCATTTTCACCTGAAGCGAACAAATGGCCTCATAACGATCGGCTTCACGACGTGAAGCGCGGCAACATTTCTGCCGCCAGCGCGCGCGAGGAGCGATCAATTTCAAGGACAGCGTCCACCGAATCCGGCTCCGGACACACTTGTGCCGCCATCACCGCGCTATTAAGCGCCGCGATGTCGGTGAAGCGGATCTGGTGATTCAGGAAAGCCGCGACGGCAACCTCGTTGGCTGCATTCAGCGTGGTGGTCGCCGCCTGCCCTGCCTCACAGGCATCAATGGCCAGCTTCAGGCAGGGATAGCGACTAAAATCAGGTTCTGCAAAGCTCAGCGCCGACATGCGGGTAAAATCCAGCGGCGTCACGCCTGCTTTGATGCGCGAAGGCCACGCCATGCTATGGGCAATGGGCGTACGCATATCGGGAGAACCTAACTGAGCCAGCACGCTGCCATCGCAGTATCGCACCATGGAGTGAATCACCGACTGTGGGTGAAGGATTACTTCCATCTGCGCTGCGCTGGCATTAAACAACCAACGGGCTTCAATGTACTCAAGACCTTTATTCATCATGGTGGCCGAATCGACGGAGATTTTTCTCCCCATCGACCAGTTCGGATGTGCACAGGCCTGATCTGGCGACATGGCGCTGAGATCTGCTAAATCTGTGTCACGAAAAGGACCACCCGATCCCGTAAGGATAATTGACTCAATGCCATTATCCCGCAGGTCAGCGTAACCTAACTGATGCTGGATGGTAGCCGGTAAACTCTGAAAAATGGCGTTATGCTCGCTGTCGACCGGTAGTAACTGCGCGTTATGATGACGCACCGCCTCCATAAACAAACGGCCGCAGGTGACAAGCGATTCTTTGTTGGCCAGCAGCACCGTTTTACCGGCGCGAATGGCGGCCAGCGTTGGCAGTAAACCTGATGCACCGACAATGGCCGCCATCACCTGATCCACCTCATCCAGCGCAGCCAGCTCACAGGCTGCCTGAACGCCGGAGAGCACTTCAGTATTGACCCTGATTGCTCTCAGTCGCTCACGTAGCGCAGCGGCAGAAGCCTCGTCTGCCATGCAGGCGTAGCGTGGCGTAAAGGCCGCACACTGTTCGGCCATCAGCGCCACGTTATGGCCGGCAACCAGCGCCGTAATCTGATAAAGCTCTGGGTTGGCGCGAACCACCGCCAGCGTACTGGTGCCGATCGAGCCGGTGGATCCCAGCAGAGTTAATCGCTTCATGAGGCTATCCGTGTGAAGTCAGCGTGCCCGCAGGCACAATGTAAAACGCCGCCAGATGTCGCATTCATATGAATACCTCTCTGTACGGCGTTTTGTCCGGCAGTGATGGAATCAGAAATCCATCAACTCCGTCTCTTTTTCTGACAGTGCAGCATCAACTTTCTTGATGTACGCATCGGTCATTTTTTGCACTTCGTCCTGCGCACGACGTTCGTCGTCTTCACTGATTTCTTTATCTTTCAGCAGCGCTTTGATTTTATCGTTGGCATCGCGACGGACGTTACGTACCGACACACGGCCCTGCTCGGCTTCGCCGCGCACGATTTTAATCAGATCTTTACGACGCTCTTCTGTCAGCGCTGGCAGCGGAACACGGATGTCAGTACCGGCTGAACTTGGGTTCAGACCGAGATCAGACTTCATGATCGCTTTTTCGACTGCCGGACTCAGTGAACGATCAAACACGTTGATTTTCAGCGTGCGTGAATCTTCCACAGTGACAGAAGCCAGCTGACGCAGTGGCGTCGGCGTGCCGTAATATTCGACGACGATGCCGTCGAGCAGCGTAGGTGACGCACGACCGGTGCGCACTTTGCTGATGGTCGTTTTGAATGCTTCAACGCATTTTTCCATGCGCGTGTCAGCATCTTTTTTGATGTCGTTAATCACGTTGAAACCCTTGGATTCGGTTTGACCTGGCCAGTTCCGGCATAACCGGAAGCGGGATCGATAATCATCGATAATCCTGACTGGTGCGCGATGCATTCTCATCGCGCTGACAGAATATACCTTATTTTATCTCGCCTCGGGTATTAATGCGTAATCAGGGTACCTTCTTTTTCACCCATCACTACGCGACGCAGTGCGCCAGGTTTATTCATGTTGAAAACACGGATAGGTAATTTGTGGTCACGCGCCAGGGTAAAGGCCGCCAGATCCATCACTTTCAGCTCTTTATCCAGGACTTCGGCATAGGTCAGTTGATCATACAGTGTCGCATCCGGGCTTTTCACCGGATCGGCAGAGTAGACGCCGTCAACTTTGGTCGCCTTCAGTACCACGTCCGCTTCAATCTCAATGCCGCGCAGACACGCCGCAGAGTCGGTGGTAAAGAATGGGTTGCCGGTACCGGCGGAGAAGATGACGACGCGGTTGTTACGCAGCAGGCTGATCGCTTCTGCCCAGCTGTAGTTGTCACAGACGCCATTCAGTGGAATCGCTGACATCAGGCGTGCATTCACATAGGCGCGGTGCAGTGCATCACGCATCGCCAGGCCGTTCATCACGGTCGCCAGCATACCCATGTGGTCACCTACGACACGGTTCATCCCTGCCTGCTGCAGGCTCGCGCCGCGGAACAGGTTCCCTCCGCCAATTACCACGCCAACCTGGATGCCCAGCTCAACCAGCTCTTTTACCTCTTGTGCCATGCGGTCAAGCACACTCGCGTCGATACCAAAACCTTCAGCGCCTTGCAGAGCTTCGCCGCTGAGTTTAAGCAGGATACGTTGATAAACAGGTTTTGCGTTGGTCGCCATGGTCAGTTCTTCCTGGAAGATTGGGTGTAAAGGAGAAGTAAATTCTGATCGATCATCCGCTTACCGCAAAGAAAATGCTATTGGGATGAAACTGAAAACGTGTCTGTTGCGATTCACAGACAAAAAAGAACCGCCATCTGGCGGTTCTTTCAGAGCATTAAGACTGTTTGGACATTGCTGCAACTTCTGCAGCGAAGTCAGACTCAACTTTCTCGATGCCTTCGCCCACTTCGAAGCGGATGAAGTTGATGACGTCAGCGCCCTGCTCTTTCAGAGCCTGGCCAACGGTTTTGCTTGGGTCGATAACGAAAGCCTGCCCCGTCAGAGAGACTTCACCGGTGAATTTCTTCATACGGCCTTCAACCATCTTCTCTGCGATCTCTTTTGGCTTGCCAGACTGCATCGCGATGTCCAGCTGAACCTGGTACTCTTTATCAACCACGTCAGCAGAAACGTCTTCTGGCTTAACGAATTCAGGCTTGCTCGCTGCAACGTGCATCGCGATCTGTTTGATCAGATCTTCGTTAGCGCCTTTCGCTGAAACCAGAACGCCGATACGCGCGCCGTGCAGGTAGCTGCCCAGCTCTGCGCCTTCCAGGATTGCAACGCGACGGATGTTGATGTTCTCACCGATTTTCGCAACCAGTGCAACGCGCTCTTCTTCGAACTGCGCTTTCAGGACTTCAACGTCAGTGACGCGATCAGCGGCAGCCGCATCCAGAACTTTGTCTGCGAACGTCTGGAAACCGCCATCTTTTGCTACGAAGTCAGTCTGGCAGTTCACTTCCAGAATCACGCCGTAGTCGCCAACGATTTTGGTTTTGATTACGCCATCAGCAGCAACGTTGCCTGCTTTTTTCGCTGCTTTGATTGCGCCAGACTTACGCATGTTCTCAATCGCCAGCTCAATGTCGCCGTTCGCTTCAGTCAGCGCTTTTTTGCAATCCATCATGCCAGCGCCAGTACGCTCGCGCAGTTCTTTTACCAATGCAGCGGTAATGTCAGCCATTCCAGAATCCTCGGTTCGTGCCTGTGTACATAGGTACCTGCAGACACTTATTTGCGGAAAATTTACTCTGTCCCGCCGTCCGGTTGGGGGCGTAACAGACTGAGATAAATAAAGGGGCCACTATAGGCCCCTTACAGATCACATCTGAATGCTAAGGGCTCTTATGCAGAGCAAACCTTAATTAAGCGTTTTCTAAAGACGCTTCTTCAGCTTGCTCAGCCAGGTCCTGAGAGCGGCCTTCGCGAACGGTGGTCGCAACGGCAGTCAGGTACAGGTTTACAGCACGGATCGCATCGTCGTTACCTGGGATAACGAAATCAACGCCATCTGGATCTGAGTTGGTATCAACGATAGCAAATACCGGGATACCCAGGTTGTTTGCTTCTTTGATTGCGATATGTTCGTGGTCAGCATCAACAACAAACAGCGCGTCTGGCAGACCGCCCATGTCTTTGATACCGCCCAGGCTGTTTTCCAGCTTGGCCAGCTCACGCGCACGCATCAGCGCTTCTTTTTTGGTCAGTTTGTCGAAAGTACCATCCTGAGACTGAGTCTCCAGATCTTTCAGACGTTTGATTGACTGACGCACGGTTTTCCAGTTAGTCAGCATGCCACCTAACCAGCGGTGGTTTACGAAGAACTGGTCGCAGCTCAGTGCAGACTCTTTTACCGCTTCAGCAGCAGCGCGCTTAGTACCTACGATCAGGATCTTACCTTTACGGGAAGCGATCTTGTTCAGTTCAGCCAGAGCTTCGTTGAACATAGGAACCGTTTTTTCCAGGTTGATGATGTGAACCTTGTTACGAGCACCAAAGATGAATGGCTTCATTTTTGGGTTCCAGTAACGGGTCTGGTGACCGAAGTGAACACCAGCCTGGAGCATGTCGCGCATGGAAACAGTTGCCATGATAAAACCTCTAAAGTTTGATTGGGGTTGGGCCTCCATGTATCCCATACGACCGACCTCTTTCAAGGCACCCCGGCGTATGTGTCGATACATGTGTGTTTTAGTACACATAATGAGAGTTATGCGTTTCCTGCTGACCGAAACGGCCATACAGAGAATCGTCGGCGCGCTTTATACCACAACCAGCCCAGTGACGCCAATAAATGATCGCTGACAGAGGCCAGCGCGTTCTCTATTTGGCAGCCCATTTGCTGGCTGCTAACATGGCAGCACAGAACTTATTATTGTCGAAAACTTCGACAACTGCGGATTAATTTAATGGCAATTTCAATTAAAACCCCTGAAGAAATCGAAAAAATGCGCGTCGCGGGCCGAATGGCCGCTGAAGTGCTGGAGATGATCGAACCTTACGTGAAACCGGGTGTGACCACCGGTGAGCTGGACCGCATCTGCCACGAGCATATTACCCAAAAGCAACAGGCAATCTCTGCCTGCCTCGGCTATCACGGCTTTCCAAAGTCGGTCTGCATCTCCGTTAACGAAGTGGTGTGCCACGGCATTCCCAGCGATGATCGCCCGTTAAAAGATGGCGATATCGTCAATATTGATGTCACCGTGATTAAAGATGAGTACCACGGCGACACCTCAAAGATGTTTATCGTCGGCAAGCCGACCATTCAGGGTGAACGCCTGTGCCGCGTCACGCAGGAGAGCCTCTATCTTTCCCTGCGCCTGATTAAGCCTGGCATTCGTCTGCGCGAGCTGGGCCGGGCTATCCAGAAGTATGTGGAAGCGAACGACTTCTCTGTCGTGCGTGAATATTGCGGTCATGGCATCGGCAAAGGCTTCCACGAAGAGCCGCAGGTGCTGCATTACGATGCCGATGATAGCGGCGTGGTACTGCAGGCGGGCATGACCTTTACGGTAGAACCGATGGTCAATGCCGGTGATTACCGCATCCGCACAATGAAAGATGGCTGGACGGTAAAAACCAAAGATCGCAGCTTGTCCGCACAGTATGAGCATACTATTGTGGTGACGGAAAACGGCTGTGAGATTTTAACCCTGCGTAAAGATGACACGATCCCTGCCGTGCTCGTTGCTGAAGGGTAATTTTCCTCACACAGATCAAGCCGGCGATGAGCCGGCTTTTTTTTGGCTAAAAAAGAGAAGAGCTGCATGAGTGTGAGTCTGTCAGAAGAGGTAAAAAACGGTCTGGTCGATTCGCCGGCCGAATGGGGTGACGACCAGCTGACCCGCGACATTCTGAAGCCGCGGCTGGAGCAGTTTCAGCAGCATCTGGCTGCCGCATTTGATACCGGTGAAGCCGTTGAGCCGCTGATTGATGCGCGTACCCTGTTTATTGACCGGCTACTACGTCGCCTGTGGCGCTTCTTTGGCTTTGATGCGATGCCCTCTATCGCGCTGGTCGCCGTGGGCGGCTATGGCCGTGCCGAACTGCATCCGCTCTCTGATATTGATGTGCTAATCCTTAGTCGACAGCCGCTGGACGAACAGGCCGCACAGCGCACCAGCGATCTGCTGACGCTGATGTGGGACCTCAGGCTGGAAGTAGGCCATAGCGTCCGCACGCTGGAAGAGTGTCTGCTGGAAGGACTGTCAGACCTTACCGTTGCCACTAACCTGATTGAGTCGCGGATGCTGACCGGAGACGTGGCGCTGTTTCTGGAGCTGCAGAAAAACATCTTCAGTGACGGCTTCTGGCCCTCATCCACCTTCTTTGCCGCCAAAATTGAAGAACAGCAGGAACGCCACACGCGTTACCACGGTACCAGCTATAACCTAGAGCCGGACATCAAGAGTAGTCCGGGTGGTCTGCGCGATATCCATACGCTGCAGTGGGTCGCCCGACGCCATTTTGGTGCCACAACGCTGGATGAGATGGTTGGCTTTGGTTTCCTCACCGACGCGGAGCGCAGCGAACTCAACGAATGCCAGGAATTTCTCTGGCGCATCCGCTTTGCCCTGCACCTCTCCCTGCCACGCTATGATAACCGCCTGCTGTTTGATCGCCAGCTCAGCGTGGCACAGCGCCTGAATTACCAGGGTGAAGGCAATGAGCCGGTCGAGCGGATGATGAAAGATTTCTATCGCGTCACGCGGCGCATCGGCGAACTGAATCAGATGCTGCTGCAGCTGTTTGATGAGGCGATTCTGGCGCTCTCTACCAGCGAAAAACCGAGGCCTGTCGATGACGATTTCCAGCTGCGTGGCGATTTGATCGACCTGCGTGACGAAACGCTGTTCACCCGCGAACCGCAGGCAATTCTGCGCATGTTCTATGTCATGGTGCGTAACGACAGCATTAAAGGGATCTACTCCACTACCCTGCGTCATCTGCGCCATGCGCGTCGTCATCTTAAACAACCGCTGTGTCAGATTCCGGAAGCGCGACGCACCTTTATGTCGATTCTGCGCCATCCCGGCGCGGTCAGCCGGGCGCTGGTGCCGATGCACCGTCACAGCGTGTTATGGGCTTACACGCCGCTGTGGGGCCATATCGTCGGGCAGATGCAGTTCGATCTGTTCCACGCCTACACCGTGGATGAGCACACTATCCGCGTGCTGCAGAAGCTGGAAAGCTTTGCCAATGAAACCACGCGTCCGCAGCATCCGCTGTGCGTAGAGTTATGGCCGCGTCTGCCGCAGCAGGAGCTGTTGCTGATGGCAGCACTGCTGCACGACATTGCCAAAGGGCGCGGCGGCGATCACTCTATTCTCGGCGCACAGGATGCGCTCGATTTCGCTGAAATGCATGGCCTGAACTCGCGTGAAACGCAGTTGGTGGCCTGGCTGGTTCGCCATCATCTGCTGATGTCGGTGACGGCGCAACGGCGCGATATTCAGGACCCGACGGTGATCCAGCAGTTCGCTGAGATGATGCAGAATGAGAACCGGCTGCGCTATCTGGTTTGCCTGACCGTCGCCGATATCTGCGCCACCAACGAAAGCCTGTGGAACAGCTGGAAGCAGAGCCTGCTGCGCGAGCTGTTTTTCGCCACCGAGAAGCAGTTGCGACGCGGCATGGAAAACAGTCCGGACCTGCGTGAGCGGGTGCGTCACCATCGTCTGCAGGCACTGGCGCTGCTACGGATGGACAATATCGATGAAGAGCGCCTGCACCAGATCTGGAATCGCTGCCGCGCAGATTATTTCCTGCGCCACACGCCTAATCAGATTGCATGGCATGCCCGCCACTTACTGGTTCACGATCTGAAGAAACCGATGGTGCTGGTCAGCCCGCAGGCCACGCGCGGCGGAACCGAAATTTTCATCTGGAGCCCCGATCGTCCGCACCTGTTTGCCGCCGTAGCTGGAGAACTCGACCGCCGCAACCTCAGCGTCCACGACGCGCAGATCTTTACCAGCCGCGACGGCATGGCCATGGACACCTTTATTGTGCTGGAACCGGATGGCAGCCCACTGTCGCCGGATCGCCATCCGATGATCATTCAGGCGCTGGAGCAGGCGATCACCCAGTCTGACTGGGTGCCGCCGCGTACCCGCCGTCCGTCAGCCAAACTCCGGCATTTCAGCGTGGATACAGAGGTCAATTTCCTGCCGACGCATACCGATCGTCGCAGCTACCTGGAGCTGGTGGCGCTGGATCAGCCTGGTCTGCTGGCGCGAGTCGGTGAAGTCTTTGCCGATCTCGGTGTGTCGCTGCACGGCGCACGCATCAGCACCATCGGCGAGCGGGTCGAAGATTTGTTTATTCTGGCCAACAGTGAACGTCAGGCGCTGGATGAAGAAATGCGTAAAGCGTTGCAACAACGGTTGACAGAGGCCCTTAATCCAAACGATAAAGTGTGACCAGACTCGATTTGTAAACATTAATCTCTTTACTTGTGTCGGGTTATTGCCCGGCATCGCACATGACAGATCAGGAAAAAAATATGCAACAGTTACAGAGCGTTATTGAATCCGCCTTCGAACGTCGCGCTGACATCACACCTGCCAGCGTTGACAGCGAAACCCGTGATGCCATCAACCAGGTGATCTCTCTGCTGGACAGCGGTGAGCTGCGCGTTGCTGAGAAGATCGACGGCGAGTGGGTAACGCATCAGTGGCTGAAGAAAGCAGTGCTGCTCTCTTTCCGCATCAATGACAATCAGGTAATGGAAGGTGCAGAAACCCGCTTTTACGACAAAGTGCCGATGAAGTTTGCCGGCTGGGATGAAACGCGTTTCAAAGCCGCAGGCTTCCGCGTCGTGCCGCCTGCGGCTGTGCGTCAGGGTGCCTATATCGCCCGCAACACGGTGCTGATGCCTTCTTACGTCAACATTGGCGCCTTCGTGGATGAAGGCACCATGGTAGACACCTGGGCGACTGTTGGCTCCTGTGCGCAAATTGGTAAAAACGTTCACCTTTCTGGCGGCGTGGGTATCGGTGGCGTGCTGGAACCGCTGCAGGCCAACCCGACCATTATCGAAGACAACTGCTTCATTGGCGCACGCTCTGAAATCGTTGAAGGCGTGATTGTTGAAGAAGGCTCAGTGATCTCAATGGGCGTTTACATCGGTCAGAGTACTAAAATTTATGACCGCGAAACAGGCAAAGTACATTATGGTCGTGTGCCTGCTGGTTCCGTCGTAGTTTCAGGTAACCTGCCGTCCAAAGATGGCAGCTACAGCCTCTACTGTGCTGTGATCGTGAAGAAAGTGGATGCGAAAACGCTGGGAAAAACCGGTATCAACGAACTGCTGCGCACCATCGACTGATTGAACTGACGGGCTGGAAACCAGCCCGTCATCTTTTCTTTACACTCATTACCCAATAACATGCTTCGCGCCGCGAATTAACTGGTGCGTTTAGTTTTTATCCAGGTCATAATCCGCGCCAGTTAAATCCTGTCGCGCAATGTTCATCCCGCTTATTTATGTCTACAGTTGACGGACGTCATGAACAAGTCTGCGCGCTTCTCACTTTTGATGGAAACAACGCTATGTATGACAATCTGAAAAGCTTAGGTATCAGTAACCCGGACGACATTGACCGCTACAGCCTGCGTCAGGAAGCCAATAACGACATTCTGAAGATCTACTTCCGTAAAGATAAAGGCGAGTTTTTCGCGAAGAGCGTTAAATTCAAATATCCGCGCCAGCGCAAAACTGTCGTTGCCGATCACGCGACTCAGGGCTACAAAGAAGTTCAGGAAATCAGCCCGAATCTGCGTTATGTCATCGATGAACTGGACCAGATTTGCCAGCGCGATCAGGTTGAAGTGGATCTGAAACGCAAAATTCTGGATGACCTGCGTCATCTGGAAAGCGTGGTCGCCCACAAGATCTCAGAAATTGAATCGGACCTCGAAAAATTAACCCGTAACAGCCGTTAATGTCCTGTCTGACAAGAGAGGCCAGCTTTGCTGGCCTTTTTTATGCCGCAAATCTTCTCCCTACCCCTGCTCATCCAGTTGCAAAGCCACATAGAGCAGTAGCCTGTCGTCAAAATGACCCAGATTCAGTCCGGTCAGCTCAGAAATCCGGTTCAGGCGGTACTCCAGCGTATTACGATGAATGAACAGCGCACGTGCGGTAGCGCTCGGCTGGACGTTATGGGTGAACCAGGCGATTAACGTGCGGCGCAGCAAACCGTTGTTATCCATGCTCTTGAGCTTCGCCAGCGGCCGGGCCAGCTCATTGGCCTGCCAGCCGCCGCGCAGGCTGTCGAGCAGCACCGGCAGCACCAGATCCTGATAAAAATAGCTGCGTACTTCAGGCATACGCTGCTTGCCCACCATCATGGTGGTGCGCGCCGTCCGATAAGAACGTGCAATGCTGCCCGGCCCGGTAAAGAAGTTACCCAGCGCGATACGCATCCGAAGATGACCACTCTCTTTCATCCGCTGCAGCAGCTGCTCGACGCGGCGGCGATGATCATCCTGATCGTAACGTCCATGCCCATTCAGGGCCGGTTTCAGCACCACCATTTCGGTCAGTGACACAATAGCGATCAGATTATCGCGCTCCGGTGTGGTCAGCAGCGTTTGCAACTGCTGTAGCTCTGACATCGCGCTGTCGACGCCAAGCTGACCGCTATCCACCTCCAGAACGGCCACCACACGCGGTTGATTGAGATCGATGCCAAGCCGCTGAGCCCATTCGGTCAGCTGTGGCGACAGGGTATCGCTGCGGATGAGATTCAGCACCAGCTCTTCACGCAGACGGCTGTCCTGTGCCAGCATATGCAGAAGCCGTGCCTGCTCCAGCATCATCTCTGCGGTCATGCAGACCAGCTCGCCATAATGCCGCAATGCCAGCGGCTCGCCGGTCAGGCCAATCACCCCGACGATGTCACCATCAATGCGCAGCGGCAGGTTAATGCCGGGCCGTACGCCATGAAGGTGTTTAGCCACGGCTTCATCGATGTCGACTACGCGGCCCTGCGAAAGCACCAGTAGCGCACCTTCGTGCAACTCCCCAATGCGTTCCCGGTCACCGCTGCCGATAATGCGGCCCCGCGCATCCATCACATTGACATTGCTGTCAATAATTTTCATGGTGCGCGCCACGATATCCTGTGCCAGCCGGGCATCAAGGTGATAGGTAGCCATCCATTACTCCTGAAAAAGAGGGGGAGAAACAGAATACGCATGGAAAGCAGGCAGAACATTGTGCATTTGCACAGAGCCAGGCGGTCATTTGCCGAATTTGCGGTGAGCATCACACTCTGCCAGGGCAAATGCCGGGCATAAAAAAGGCGGACCCTGGTCCGCCTCTTCATCAGTGGTCGTTCCGTTACTGCATCAGCAGGTAGATACTGCTGTCGCCGCGCTTCACATTCAGTGCCAGAACAGCTGGTTTGGTATCGAGAACTTTGCGCAGCTCGCCGAGGTTGGTTACCGGCTGCTGGTTAACGCCCTGAATCACATCACCCTTCTTCAGGCCGATACGCGCTGCGGCACTGCCGGCTTTCACATTATCAACGCGAACGCCTTTATCGCCGGTTTCAACATTGCTGAGGTCAGCCCCTTCAATGCCGTTGTAGATGGTGGCGGACTGCACTTTCGCCTGGCTGCTCTGCTGCAACTGAACAGAAACATCGACCGGTTTGCCGTCACGCAGCAGGCCCAGTTTCAGGGTGGTGCCAACCGGCAGTGAACCGACTTCTGCACGCAGTGAAGCAAAGCTGCTCAGCGGTTTGCCATTCATGGAGACAATCACGTCACCCGCTTTGATGCCCGCTTTCGCAGCTGCAGAGTCTGGCAGTACCTGGCTGACAAACGCACCACGCTGTGCGTCGACTTTCATCGCTTTTGCCAGTTCGGAGTTCAGTTCCGTGCCCTGCACACCCAGCTCGCCGCGTTTCACCTGTCCAAACTCAACCATCTGCGCCGTCAGGTTTTTCACCATGTTGCTCGGAATTGCAAAGCCGATACCGATATTGCCGCCATCCGGTGCCAGAATAGCGGTGTTAATCCCAATCAGTTCACCGTTGAGGTTAACCAGCGCACCACCGGAGTTGCCCCGGTTAATCGCCGCATCCGTCTGGATAAAGTTTTCGTAATTTTCTACATTCAGGCCGCTGCGTCCCAGTGCCGAAACGATACCGGAGGTCACGGTTTCACCCAGTCCATACGGGTTACCGATTGCCACGGTGTAGTCACCGACGCGCAGATTGTCGGAGTCAGCAATTTTCACGGCGGTCAGATTTTTGGCTTCCTGTAGCTGAACCAGTGCAATGTCAGAGCTGGGATCTTTACCGATGACTTTTGCATCATAGCGACGGCCGTCGCTGAGCTGCACCTGAATTTTGGTGGCATTATTTACGACGTGGTTATTGGTCACCACATAGCCTTTTTCGGCATTGATGATCACGCCCGATCCCAGCGCACGGAATTTTTCCTGCTGGGTATCAGGGGCAAGTCCGCTACCGTTACCGCCTGCACCGTCACCGTTCTGGCACAGGGGTGAACCCTGGAACGGTGAACCGTCCTGACAGAACGGCGAATTGTCGCCAAAAAATTGCTGAAACTGCTGTGGCATGCGTGGCGTTTTTACTGTGGTAGTGCCCTCAACGCTGATACTGACCACAGACGGCATCACTTTTTCCAGCATGGGAGCCAGGCTTGGCAGTTGCTGGCTTTCGGAAGAGGCCGTTTGCGCAGCAGAAACAGTAACAGGGGCGAGCGCCATGCTCAGGCTCAATGCCAGCGCACTTAACACTAAAGTCTTTTTTTTCATTTTTCGTTTCTCAATAAGATTACTGTTCAGACCATTGCTGTGGTCGAAAGGTGAGATAAATGTTTTAGCGCGAAGTTCCTTTAAAAGTTTAAGCCAAAGGTAAAAATTTATTCGCGCTCTTTACAATCGGCGGCTTATTCTACTGCCATCAGCCGCCGGTACTCATCCCAGGCATAGAGATCGGTCATACCGCTAATATAATCCTGAATAAGCCGGAAGCGATAATAACGCTCCCACAACAGCCGCTGATATTTATGCTCCACAACCAGATTACGCATCTTGTGCAAATAGGCTTTACGGTGTTTCCCGGAGAGCTTATGGAAAAGCCGCGTTTCAATCGGGTGCTGGCGCAGGAAGTCTTCATTCATCAGCGTGGTAAAGGCTTCATAATTAAGGCGCATCAGCGGCTGATAGATCTCCAGCAGCCCTTTAATCACGCGGTAACCCTGCAGTTCCAGCTGCTCAACTTCGGAGTGATTAAACACCTGCTGGCGCGCAACGGTCTTAAACAGTTGCAGTAAACGCCCTTCTTCACCCTCATCTTCCAGCAGTGCATGGTTAAAACTTCCCTCGAATATTGCAGGCAGATTATCAACAAAACGTTTCACCGCGTAACTGACCAGCACGCTCTGAACATTTACGCGTAATGACATAAAAAATTGATCGCTGCGGCTGCGGCGTTTTTTACTGCAGGCTTCCCGCCAGGCTTCGCCAATAGTCCGGCTAAAGGCGTCATTATTTTTCACCGGCCCCCAGGCTTTACTGAGAAATTCAAACAAACTCTCAACATTAAAAATATCTTTTTCTACAGCGTCGTCCAAATCGGCAATACAATAGGAGATATCATCTGCGGCTTCCATTATATAGGTGAGCGGAAATCGGTGGTGTTCTTCCATATTGGTGGCAGCACGCAGGTCGGCAATATAATCCTGCTCAGAGAGATAAAAACCGGGTTTCTTCATGAGTACGCTAAATTCGGCGGGCTTTTCCCCCTGCCACCAGGCAGGCGCGGTATATTTCAGGATGCAGGCGACCTGAGAATAACTGAGATTGAGTTGCAGCAGCGTATGCACCATACGGATAGCCTGCGCGTTGCCCTCAAAATGGCAGAGATCCTGGCGTATCATGGCGTTCAGCTCATCAAAGGCTTTACGCTGCGCATCCCCTTCAACGCCCGCCACCAGCGGATCGACCAGCTCGGCAGCGAGGTTCTCTTCAAACCAGTCGTTAATCGCCGCCTCGCCAAAATGACCAAACGGCGGATTGCCCACGTCATGCAGCAGACACGCCATTTCGATCAGGCTTTCAAATGCGCCTTCAAGCTCATCCAGACCATACTGCGCCAGCCCGCCCTGCATCTTCAGGGTTTGCAGGATCTCTTTGGTGATGTAGCGTCCGGTCTGCTGCACCTCCAGCGAGTGTGTCAGTCGGGAACGGACAGCGGCATTGCGCTCCAGCGGAAAAACCTGCGTTTTCTGTTGCAGTCGCCGGATGGCGGCGGAGTTGATAATCCGTCCACGGTCGCTCTCAAAATGGCGGGTAATATAATATTCGCCTTCCGGATCTTTTCGACTGGTATAAGGGCGCGAGAAGCTGATCTTCTTCCTGAAATTGATCGCCGACATGAATTACCCCTGACTTTTTCGTGAATTAATCCCCTGAATGCCATGGTAGACTATGCCCTAAATTTTGATTCTTTACATTAGCGGAACTCACTATGAAAGCAGGCATTATTGGCGCGATGGAGCAGGAAGTCACACTGCTGCGCGACAAAATTGAAAACCGTCAAACGCTGTCGCTGGCGGGTTGTGAAATCTATACCGGCACCCTGCAGGGCGTTGAGGTGGCACTGCTGAAATCGGGCATTGGTAAAACCTCTGCGGCGCTGGGCACCACGCTGCTGCTGCAGCTCTGCAAACCCGATGTGGTGATCAACACCGGTTCGGCGGGCGGTTTATCGCCGTCGCTCAGCGTCGGCGATATCGTGGTGTCAGACGAAGTGCGTTATCACGATGCGGATGTCACCGCATTTGGTTACGAGCCGGGTCAGATGGCGGGTTGTCCGGCCGCATTTGTGGCAGACAGCAAGCTGATTGCTGCGGCGGAAGCCTGCATTAAGCAACTGGACCTGAATGCCGTACGCGGTCTGGTGGTGAGCGGTGATGCCTTTATCAATGGTGCCGAACCGCTGGCACGCATTCGCAACCTGTTCCCGCAGGCGATTGCCGTTGAGATGGAAGCAACCGCTATCGGTCACGTCTGTCATCAGTTCCAGGTACCGTTTGTGGTGGTCCGTGCGATTTCCGACGTGGCCGATAAGGAATCTCACCTCAGCTTTGATGAGTTCTTAAGCGTAGCGGCAAAGCAATCTTCGCTGTTGGTGGAGAACCTGCTGGCGCATCTGGCGCGTGGCTAAAACGCTGCTTTTCTGCTGGCTGCTGCTGTTGAGCGGCAGCCTGCTTGCCTCCCCGCCCCGTGTTATCACCCTCGCTCCCCACCTTACCGAACTCGCCTTTGCTGCCGGGATTACGCCGATTGCGGTCAGTGCATGGTCTGACTATCCGCCGCAGGCGAAACAGATTGAACAGGTTGCCAACTGGCAGGGCATCAAGGCCGAACGCATTCTGCAGCTCAAACCGGATCTGGTCTTAGCCTGGCGAGGCGGTAATCCGCAGCGACAGATTGACCAGTTGCAGCAGCTCGGCGTACCGGTTAAATGGATTGATCCGCAGACGCTGGATGACATGTTCACAGCGCTGGCCGATCTGGGCCGCTGGAGCCCCAGCCCGGAACAGGCAAGCAGAGCTGCCCAGGCGTTACGGCAGCAGGAAGCCGCATTGCGTCAGCGCTATACTCACCTGACTGCGGTTCCGCTCTTTTTGCAGTTTGGACAGCAGCCACTCTTTACCGCCGCCAGAGCCACGCTGCAGAATGAGATAATTACATTATGTGGTGGCAGGAATATTTTTGCCGACAGTCGTGTCAGCTGGCCACAGGTCAGCCGTGAGCAGGTACTGATGCGCCATCCTCAGGCCGTTGTGACGGGTGGCAGTGCGCAGCAGGCGGAAAACATCCGTGTGTTCTGGCGACCGCAGCTGGATGTACCGGTGATTGCCATCAACGAGGACTGGCTTAGCCGGCCAGGCCCGCGACTGCTGCTGGCCGCGCAGCAACTCTGCGCGGCTCTGCATCCCGATGAATAAATCGGCGAATTAATTAAAGTCACTGCGATTTTTGCCGTTGATCAATACCAGAGACGAACGCGCCACGTATGCTCGCCGTCCTTTTAGCGCCCCGGCGCTTTTTTAAAACACCAGGAACCTTATATGACCAGAGCACTGCTGCTGGCCATAGGGCTGTCGATCGCCGGTTCTGCCCTTGCAGGATCGATAAATGGCTCTATTGGCGCCAGACTTGTCATCTATTCACGCTGTGAAATCAACACGGCTAACGGTCAGCCCGCGCCGCAGATCAACTGCGGCAGACAGGCAAGCGCGCAGCCACGCGTAACCCATAGTCAGATTCAGTCGCAGGGAAGTGTGAAACAGAGTAACCGGCTGGTCACAATCGAGTGGTAAACGAGGCCGTCGCGATGACGGCCTTCATCATCAGATACTAAAGGAAGAGCCACAGCCACAGGTGGTTTTGGCATTTGGATTGGTCACGATAAAGCGTGAGCCTTCCAGACCTTCGGTGTAATCCACCGAACCGCCCACCAGATATTGCAGGCTCATCGGGTCAACCACCAGCGAGACGCCCTGCTTTTCGATCGTCATGTCGCCATCATTCAGTTGATCATCAAAGGTGAAGCCGTACTGGAAACCACTGCAACCGCCACCGGTGATATAGACGCGAAGTTTCAGCGCCGGGTTCTCTTCGTCGGCAATCAGGTTCTTCACCTTGGTGGCTGCGGCGTCGGTAAACTGCAACGGCAGTGCTACTACTTCATCACTCATGTTTTACTCCGGTAAACGCCCAGGTCAGAAAACGACCTTAATAACGCTATTATCAGCCAGCACCTCAGCGCAATCAAGCTCTGCCCTTCGCACTCTGTGCCGCTTTCACCTCTGTTAAGGGCGCCGCGGGTGAATCCGCCTTTCGTCTGCTGCCCCTCTTCCGTAGAATGGTGCAATATTTTTATGAACCGCTGGAGCCGAAAATGAGTAAGTCCGAACAACTGTTTGCCGAGGCACAACGCCTGATCCCGGGCGGGGTAAACTCGCCAGTACGCGCATTTACCGGTGTGGGCGGCGTTCCGCTGTTTATTGAACATGCTGATGGCGCGTATCTCTATGACGCCGATGGAAAAGTCTATATCGACTATGTTGGCTCATGGGGTCCGATGGTGCTGGGTCATAACAACGCGGCGATCCGTAATGCCGTGATCGAAGCGGCCCAGCGCGGCCTGAGCTTTGGCGCACCGACCGAAATGGAAGTGACCATGGCGCAACTGGTGTGTGAGCTGGTGACGTCTATGGAGATGGTGCGGATGGTCAACTCCGGCACCGAAGCAACCATGAGCGCGATTCGTCTGGCGCGTGGCTTTACGGGCCGCGATAAAATTATCAAGTTTGAAGGCTGCTATCACGGTCACGCCGATCATCTGCTGGTGAAAGCGGGTTCCGGTGCCTTAACGCTGGGTCAGCCAAACTCGCCGGGCGTACCGGCTGATTTCGCTAAACACACCCTGACCTGCACCTTTAACGACCTCGACTCGGTGCGCAGCGCCTTTGAGCAATATCCTGACGCCATCGCGGCCATCATCGTTGAGCCGGTCGCCGGCAACATGAACTGCATTCCGCCGCAGCCGGCGTTCCTGCCAGGCCTGCGTGCGCTCTGCGATGAGTTCGGCGCACTGCTGATTATTGATGAAGTGATGACCGGTTTCCGCGTGGCGCTGGGCGGCGCGCAGGCTCACTACAATGTGCGTCCTGACCTGACCTGTCTCGGAAAGATTATCGGTGGCGGGATGCCGGTTGGCGCATTTGGTGGCCGTCGCGACGTGATGGCTGCGCTGGCCCCGACCGGTCCGGTTTATCAGGCGGGTACGCTTTCCGGTAACCCCATTGCCATGGCCGCCGGTTTTGCCTGCCTGACACAGATCGCGCAGCCTGGCACGCACGACAAACTGGATGCCCTGACCCGCCAGCTGGCTGAGGGTCTGCGCGAAGCAGCCCAACAGCAAAATATCCCGCTGGTGATTAATCATGTGGGCGGGATGTTCGGCCTGTTCTTCACCGAGGCTGATAGCGTGACCTGTTATGCCGATGTGACCCGCTGCGATGTAGAGCGCTTTAAAACCTTCTTCCATCTGATGCTGGAGGAAGGTGTTTACTTTGCGCCATCAGCTTATGAGGCAGGCTTTATGTCGCTGGCGCACAGCGAAGAGGATATTCAGCGCACTGTCGACGCCGCGCGTCGTTGTTTCGCGAAGCTGTAATTGCGGCAGCGTTAGAGGCAAAGACCGGCAGCAGCACCCGGTCCAGGATCTCACAGCAACATAAAACTCAACGCGCAGGGAACACGGGCAGAGGAGGAAAACGTTCCGCGCCTGGGACAAAAACGGCAGGCGTTTTTGAACAACGCAACGTGTTGGCCCGTTTACGGGCGCACCTCAGGGATGAGGTGCGTAATCGCGCGGGCCGAGCGTGTCAGGGATGACGGCTTTTGCGTCTTTCCGATCTGACCGTGTTCCCTTCGCAGGCTCAGTCTCACAGCCAATCGGGCCAGACTTTGTTAGTAATCTCAGACCGGTTTGCGCTGGTCTTTTTTTAACCTGAACGCCGCAGCAGCCAGATAAAGTAAGGCGCACCTAAAAACGTCGCCATCAGCCCGGCTGGGATTTGATCCGGGAATGCCAGCATTCGCCCGCACCAGTCAGCCAGTATCATCAATCCCCCGCCCAGCAATCCCGACAGCAGCAGTTGCGGCAAGGCCCGCCGGAACCCCAGCATCCGCGCCATATGCGGTGCCATCAGTCCGACAAAACTCAGCGGACCGATAGTCAGCGTCGCGCTGGCGGTCAGCGCGGCGGCCAGCAGCAGCAGACTCAGCCGCGCTGGCGTCAACGCCATGCCCGCCGAGCGTGCAGTCGCACTTCCCAGCGGCAGCAGCGTCAGCCAGCGACTGGCCAGCGGGGCCAGTGAGACCAGCACCAGCGCACAGAGGGCACTCAGAATCGCCTGACTGCCGCTGATGTTATAGGTCGAGCCGGAGATCCAGCTCAGCAGCCCGCCCATACGCGGATCGCCGCTGGCCAGCAGCAGCATCAGCAGGGTGACAAAGGCGCTGTTAAGCGCCATACCCGCCAGCAGCATCCGCTCCGGCGAGAAGCCGCCACGGCTGGCTACCGTTATAATCACCAGCAGCGTCAGTGCGGCACCCACAGCACCGGCGGGCAGCAGCCAGGCCATCGCATCGCCTGGCACAAAGAACATCATGACCACTATGCCGCAGGCAGCTCCGGAACTGATGCCCAGCACTTCCGGGCTGGCCATGGGATTGCCGGTCAGCCGCTGAATCAGACTCCCCGCCACGCCCAGCATCAGACCGGTTACCAGCGCCGCCAGCACGCGCGGCGCGCGCCACGGCAGCAGTGATTGCAGCATCTCGCCCGCTGACCAGATCCAACCCTGCGCATCACGTCCAAACGCGAGAGCTCCCCACCCCAGCAGCGCCAGAACAGCGAGACCGATCAGCGCCCAGCGCAGCAGGTTCTGTCGTTCGGCGGGCACATGGTCACCCTGATTCAGCGCGGGCGGCACCGAACCGGTGCGCAGTCGCGGCAGCAGCCACAGCAGAATCGGTACGCCAAGCAGGGCCGTGGCTGTGCCGGTCGGAATATCGCGCCAGTGCGTGCTGAGCCATAAGACGCAACTGTCCGCCAGCCACAGCAGCAGCGCGCCGGTAAACGGTGCCAGCAGCATCCTGCTGAGGAGTCGTCGTCCACCCAGCAGCTTTGCCAGCAGCGGCGCAAACAGCCCGATAAAGCCGATGATACCGGCGATATTCACCAGCTGTGCGCTGAGCAGAATCGCCAGTCCAAGGCCACCAATACGCGCCACAGAGAGCGCCAGACCCAGGTTTTTCGCGACACCATCATCCAGCCCCATCAGCGTCAGCGGACGCAGCAGCGCCAGTGTCAGCACAAACGCCAGCAGCAGACGCGGCCAGAGTTGCTGTACGTTTTCCCAGCTCATCTGATTCAGCGCGCCGGTGCTCCACAGAAACATGTTCTGCAGCTGATCGTGATTGAAGATAGCGAAGATTTGATTCACCGCGCCGCTGTACAGGCTCAGCACCAGCCCGGCCAGAATCAGCGTCACCGGCGACAGACGTTTGCCCCAGGCCACACCAAACACCAGCGCGCCCACCAGCAGCGCACCGCTAAGCGCGGCAAACTGCTGGGTCATGGCCCCGCCGGGCAGATGCCACAGCGTTGCCACGGTAATCCCCAGCTGCGCGCCGGAAGAGACACCCAGCGTGGTCGGCTCCGCCAGTGGGTTGCGCAGGATCTGCTGAAACAGCAGACCGGCAAGACCCAGTCCGGCACCCACCAGCAGCGCCAGCGCCGTGCGCGGCAGCAGGCTGTAGTGAAACACCATCTGCGGCAGACTATCGACGGCTGGTGACCAGAATGCCTGCCACCATTCAGCCTGTGGCAGTGCCTGGTGCAGATTAACCAGCGTCAGGCTGAGTGAGAGCAGAAACAGCAGGCTGAGGAGGCCTGCGGGAAACAGAGCATGGCGCATCAGTGCGTCTCCAGCGCGCGTTCCAGCACGCGAACAAAGTGCAGCGCCGAGAGCGTTGCACCGTAATACCAGACCGCCGGGACGCGCTGAAAGCGTCCGGTGCGGACAAACGGCATGGCCTGCCACAACGGACTGCGCATCAGCTGCTGCATCTCCACGTCATTGTCGTGATCGAAACAGATGACATCCACCTCTCCGGCCTGCGCCAGCTGTTCGATGCCGATCACTGCGCTGCCCCAGAAATTGGTTTCGCCCTGCCAGCCATTTTTCAGGCCCAGCAGGGTCATCACTTCCAGGAACAGGCTATTTTTACCGAAGGTAATGGCGTGACGACTGTCGAGCAGCGACATCAGCAGAAGCGTGCGTCCGGCATAGGGTGCCAGCCGCTCACGCGCCGCTGCCAGCTGATCATCGACCTCACGCAGATGCTGCTCCGCCCGCTCGCTTAATCCCAGGCGCGCCGCCAGCTGACGCAGTGATGCGCGCGCGGCGGTGAAGGGTTTTCCGTCGCCGCTGTGAAGGTCGAAGCCCATGATGGGTGCGATGCGCGTCAGTTTCTCTTTGGGCGGGCCGTAGCCATTGGAGCAGAGGATCAGCGAAGGCTGCATTTGCGCCATCAGCTCAAGATTGGGTTCGGTGCGCAGACCGACGTCGATGACGTCTGCAGGCAGCTTCGGCTCACCTACCCAGATGTTGTAGTTGTGCAGATCGGCCACGCCCCAGGGCGTAACGCCCAATGCAATCAGCAGTTCGGTGGGTAACCACTCCAGTGCAATAATCCGACCCGGATCCGGCGTGGCAGCACGCAGAGGAAGCGCACAGAACAGCGGCGAGGCCGCCAGTGCCAGCAACAGTCGGCGGCGATAAAGATCGGGCATCATCCTTTCCTTAACAGACAAAACTAACCGGCGCGCCGCCCTGCGGGTGCGGTAAAATGCCCATCGGAATGCCATAAATTGCACCGAGCACCTCTGGCTGCATAATCGCTCCGGCGTCACCTTCGGCAATCATCGCGCCCTGACGCAGCGCAACCAGATGATCGCAGTAGCGTGCCGCCATATTGATATCGTGCAGCACCGCAATCACGGTCAGGCCGCGCTGCTGGCTCAGATCTTTGATCAGCGCCAGCACCTCCACCTGATGGGCAATATCCAGCGCCGAGGTCGGTTCATCCAGCAGCAGACAGCGACTGTTCTGCGCCACCATCATTGCCAGCCAGGCGCGCTGACGCTCACCGCCTGACAGACTGTCCACCAGCCGGCCGGCAAAGGGCTTTAGCCCGACCTGCGCAATCGCATCCTCTACCCTATCGCGATCCTCCTGACCAAAGCGCCCCAGCGCCCCGTGCCAGGGATAGCGGCCAATCGCCACCAGTTCACGCACCGTCATCCCTTCGGCGGCCGGTAACTGCTGAGGCAGATAGGCCACCTCGCGGGCAAAGGCTTTACTGTGCCAGCGCCCGACCGGCTGCTGATTCAGCAAAACCTCTCCACTGCTGGCCGCATGATGGCGACCCAGCATTTTCAACAGCGTCGATTTGCCCGAGCCATTGTGGCCAATCAGCGCGGTCATTTTACCCGGTGGAAAAGTCAGCGACAGGGGCTGGAGGAGAGTGCGGCCGGGCACTTCGAAACTGGCATTCTCCAGCCTGAAGGTTGCCTCTTCTGCGTGCGGATGCGGCATGGTTATCCCTGTGAACGGGCGCCAAAGCGCCCGGTTAAATCAGAATCTGAAGGTCGCGGTGCCGACAATCTGGCGTTCTGCACCCCAGTAGCAGGCGTATTCACGGTAGCAGCTGGCGACATACTCGCGGTTGAACAGATTGTTCACGTTAACACCCACTGTCGAGCCTGGCAGACCGAAACGACCCAGATCATACTTCAGCGCCGCATCCACCGTGGTGTAACCGGCTACCTTAAAGTTCTGGTTCGAGAGTCCAGCAGAGGTATTAGTTGGGGTTTCAGCATACAGCCCCTGGCTTTCACCCACGTAACGGACCCCAGCGCCGATCGTCACCCCTGACAAAGCTGTCTCGTGGAAGGTGTAGTCGCTCCACAGTGAGGCCATATGTTTCGGCACCTGCACCGGCGTTTTGCCTTTAAGCGACGTGTCTTCAGTATATTCCGCATCGGTGTAGGTGTAGGAGGCCGTCAGGTTAACGTTGGCATTGAGCGCCGCTTTAGCTTCCAGCTCTACGCCCCGTGACCGGATTTCACCGCTCTGAACGCTGAAAAAAGCTCTGTCTGGATCGGGATCGGCAGTCAGATTTTTGGTTTTGGTCAGCTGGTAAAGCGCTGCGGTGAGCACCACCGGACGATCTTTCGGTACATATTTCACGCCCGCTTCATACTGCTTAGCGCGTGACGGATCAAATGCCTGACCCTCATAGGTTGAACCCGCATTCGGAATAAAGGCTTCACTGTAGCTGAAGTAAGGCGCGATTCCGTTATCAAACACATAGTTCAGACCCCCACGCCAGGTAAAGGCCTGATCGTTCTGGCGATCAACGCTATTCGCCACCCGATCGTAAACCGAGGTCATGGCGTAGTCGTAGCGGCCACCCAGTGTCAGCACCCAGCGGTTCCATTCCATCTGATCCTGTGCATAGAGGCCGGTCTGACGCTGCTTATTCAGATGCTGATAAGGATCGGCAAATGGCGTTACGCCGTTATCGCCATATTGCGGATTAACTGCATTCAGGCTGGAAGCAGTGCCAAACTGTGCGTCGATATCATTGCGGGTACGCTGGAAGTCCACGCCCAACAGCAGCGTATGATCAACCTGGCCGGTGGCGAATTTCGCCTGCGCCTGGGTATCGACCGCCAACTGGTTGAGCGTCTCTTCTGAAACTGCCGAACCGCGCGTGATTTGCTGAGTCTCCGGCAGGAAACCATTGCCATAGATACTGCGGTAATCGGTGCGCAGGTCGGCGTAACGCAGGTTCTGGCGCAGCGTCCAGGTGTCGTTAAGGCTGTGCTCGGCGTTATAGCCCACCATTTTGGTAGTGCGTGAAATCTTATTGCTCTGCTCGCCTTCGTCGAAGTCGGTCGGCAGTTTGTACTGGCTGCCATCGGCACGGGTGATCGGCACCACAGTGCCCTGACGCGGCAGCCAGCCGTAATAACCAGTTTCTGGCTCGTTCTGGAAATAGGTCAGCAGATCAATGCGGGTGCGATCGTCGGGACGCCAGCTGAATGACGGAGCGATAGTGTAGCGCTTCTCTTTGTTCATCGACTGCTGCGCATCCTGACTGCGCGCCTGACCGGTCAGGCGATAGCTGTAGACGCCGTTATCATCCAGCGCGCCGCCAAAATCAAAGCCGGTCGAAAAAAGGTTGTCGTTGCCCATCTGGAACTGTACTTCGCGCAGCGTTTCCTGGGTTGGACGCTTGCTCACCAGCGAGACCACACCGCCCGGATTGCTTTTGCCATAGAGCACCGACACCGGACCGCGCAGCAGTTCGGCGCGCTCCAGGAAATAGGGGTCGATGGCAAACTCAGAGTAATTATCTCCCTGCAGCTTCAGGCCATCCAGATACTGATTGGTATTGGTTTCGCTGAAGCCGCGAATGGATAACGCATCAATCACATCTGAGCTGCCACGGTTACCGGTCAGCACGCCAGGCGTATAGTTAAACGCCCCTTTCACGCTGGTCACGTTGCGCATCTCCATCTCTTCGCGGGTAACCACGGAAACAGACTGCGGATTTTTTTCAATCGGTGTGTCAGTTTTGGTGCCCGTGGCGCTGCGTTTCGCCGCCACGGTCGGTGCCGGCCCCCAGGCGCTTTCCGCCTCGACGCCGCTGCCGCCATCCGCCGAGACCACCATGGTCTCCGTCTGCGCAGCATAAAGCGAGGAGCTCAGGCTCAGTGAAATCATGACGCCCAGAAGCGGCCGGGAAAATGTTTTTTTGGTGTTGTCTGCAAAAGTCGTTCGCGCATTCATAAAAAGGTGTCTCTTAAAATAGGCTCAGGCGAGCGAATCGAAACGATAATGATTATTATAACGGATTAGATAATATGCGAACTTCAGCGACGACTGCAAGCAGAAATCCCAGCAGTGACGCCGTTTGCAGAGCCGTTTACCCGTATTGATCAAAAACCAAAAAAGGGCGCCGAAGCGCCCTTTTTAACCTGTCTGACTGATTTATTTGCCAAACATATCTTTTATCCAACCTGCTACGCCGTCGCTGTCTTTCTGCTCCTGCTCCTGCGGTTGCTGGGCCGGTTGCTGTTGCGGCTGTTGCTGCTGTTGCTGCTGTTGCTGGTCAAACAGCTGTTGCTGCTGCTGAACCTGCTGCTGCTGTTGCTGACACAGCGCATTCGGATCCAGCGCCCACACCGGCAGAGAACGCCAGGTGCTGCTGCCCGTGCCACAGACAAAGTTACCGGCCGAATCCACATTCATCAGTGATACATCTTCCGGCGGCGTCAGCTGCAGCGGCATGGGTGCCTGATTGTCGAGGTAGCGACGATAGAGCTGCATCGCACCGCTGGCACCGTAGAGTTTGGTCGGCTGGTTGTTATCACGTCCTACCCAGGTGATCGCCACTTCTTTGCCATCAATACCGGCAAACCAGCTGTCCACCAGATCGTTGGTAGTACCGGTTTTGCCCGCCAGATGCGCATTCGGGAAACGCGCGCCCAGTGCACGGGCAGTACCGTGGTCAGCGACCTGTTGCATGGTGTAGAGCGTCAGATAAGCGGCCTGCGCCGGTTCCACACGCTGCGCCTGCGGATAGCTCTGATAGAGCACGCTGCCATCTTCTGCAATCACCGAACGCACCGCTGACAGCGACGCGCGATTGCCGCCGCTGGCGATCGACTGGAACGCCTGTGCCACTTCAACCGGCGTCAGGTTTAAAGCACCCAGCAGCATCGCCGGAACCGGATGCAGCTGCTCTTTCGGCACGCCCAGCTTGTTCCAGGTATCGACTACCGCATCCAGCCCCAGCGTCATACCGAGGTTAACCGTCGGCACGTTCATGGAGTTGGTCAGCGCGTCCACCAGCATCACTTTGCCGCTGAAGCGACGGTCGTCGTTCATCGGTTTCCAGATGGTGCCATTTGGCTGCTTCAGCGCAATCGGCTCATCGGCGATCCAGCTGTTCAGGCGATAGCTGTTTGGCTGGCTCAGCGCGGTGAGGTAGGTCGCCGGTTTCGCCAGGGAACCAATAGAGCGACGCGCCTGCAACGCACGGTTATAACCGGCATACTGCGGATCGGCACCGCCGACCATAGCACGGACTTCGCCGCTGAAGCGGTCAACCACCACCATTGCGGTTTCCAGATCCTTCAGACCACGCTGTTTTTTCAGCGTCGGAATGCCGTCAACCACCGCTTTTTCGGCCGCATCCTGCGAGACCGGATCCAGCGTGGTAAAGATCTTCACGCCGGAGAGATCTTTAATCTTGTCGCCCAGTTTCGCCTGAAGCTCGTTACGCACCATCTGCATAAAGGCAGGCTGTGGCGTGATCACACCGCCCTTTGGCTGCACGCCCAATGGACGCGCCGACAGCATGTCGTACAGCTCCTGGTCGATCACTTTCTGCTGCTGCAACAGGCGCAGCACCAGGTTGCGGCGTTCCAGCGCCAGTTTCGGGTTACGCCACGGGTTATAGAGCGACGCCCCTTTCACCATGCCAACCAGCATCGCCTGCTGATCCAGACTCAGCTCATCAACCGGACGGCCAAAGTAGTAGAGGCTCGCCAGCGGGAAGCCGCGAATCTGATCGCTGCCCGCCTGACCGAGATAGACCTCATTCAGGTAGAGCTCCAGGATGCGATCTTTGCTGTAGCGCGCATCCATGATCACCGCCATATAGGCTTCACGCGCTTTACGCCACAGCGAACGCTCATTGGTCAGGAACAGGTTCTTAACCAGCTGCTGCGTCAGCGTACTGCCACCCTGCACCGCTTTCCCGGCCGTGATGTTCGCCAGGAAGGCGCGACCAATGGAGTACGGACTGATGCCATCATGCTCATAGAAATGGCGATCTTCAGTGGCGATCAGCGTATCGACCAGCAAATCAGGGAAACCGGTGCGCGGCACGAAGAGTCGCTGTTCACCATTGGGTGACTGCAGCATGGTGATCAGACGCGGATCGAGGCGGAAAAAGCCAAAATCACGGCCGGTTTCGAGGTTTTTAATCTCGCTCAGCTCATCTTTGGTAAAGCTCATGCGCGCGTGGATTTGCCCCTCTTTACTGTCGGGGAAATCAAACGGGCGACGCAGCAGATCAATGGTGTTGCCCTTCACCGAAAACTCGCCAGGGCGGGTGATACGGGAGACTTCGCGATACTGAGTCCCTTCCAGCAGCGCCACCATTTCACTTTTGTTGTAGGCCATGCCCGGTTCCAGGCTGACCATGCGGCCATAGACGGTGGCAGGCAGTTGCCACACCTTACCGTCAATCCGGCTGCGAATTTCCGAGTCGAGGTAGATGCCCCATGCGACCATTACCACCACAAACACCAGGAACAGTTTAATTAACCATCCCAGCCAACGGCGTTTGCCGCGCGGCGGTTTTCCACCTTTACCTTTACGTGGCACCGGCGCTTCCTCCTCGTCATCATTAAAATCGTCCTGATCGATATCCTGTTCGATATCCCTGCGTCGTCCCCGGCCCGCACTGCTGCGCGGCGGCAACGGTTTACCTTTGCGCCCTATTGGTTCGCGATCGTTCCCAGACATTACTTTTCTTCTCCAGGCAGTGCTTACGGCAGCGCCGCTACTCTAACTGCTTTCTCGCGTGCCGCATGGCAGAACCCTCTGAATTCGATCCAGCGGACTCAACCCTGCGGGGACATTTTTTTGGTTCGCCTTGTTGGCAAGGCGGTGGCCGGATCCTCTGGCCAGAGGTGTTTCGGATAGCGTCCCTTCATCTCTTTCCTGACCTCCGGCCAGGCACCGCGCCAGAACGCCGCCAGATCTCGGGTGATCTGCAACGGACGCTGGGCGGGCGATAACAGCTCGAGCACCAGCGGGATGCGTCCTTCCGCCACGGTGGGATTCTGCGCTTCGCCAAACATCTCCTGAATCCTGACTGCCAGCGCGGGCGGCTTATCCGCATCGTAGCGGATTGGCAGCCGGCTTCCGGTCGGCACAGTGTAATGAGTTGGCAGCACAGTATCCAGCCGCTGACGTTGTGACCATGTGAGTAAATGTAAGAGCGCCGTGGTCAGGTTCACCGCCTGCAGGCTGCGCAGATCGCGCACTGCTGACATCTGCGGCAACAGCCACTGCGGCAGGCTCTCAAGCAGGCTTTCGTCATCCATGGCGGGCCAGCTCTCTTCCGGCAGCCACTGCGCAGCACACTGAATGCGCAGGCGCAACTGCCCGGCATCCGGCGTCCAGCCCAATACCGACAGACCTTTTTCGGCGATCCAGCGCAGCATAGCCGCGTGAAGCACGTCCGGCTCCGGGCGCGCCATCGGCTGGGTCTTCAGGATCAGGGCGCCAATCTGCTCACGTCTGAACGCACGCAGCGTGCCCTTCTCTTCATCCCACTCCACTTCGGTCCGACGCTCAATCAGCGCTGGCTGATGCTGGCATAGCATTTCAATATCGACCGGCAGTGCCAGCAACATCCGGGCATCCGGCGTCGCACTGCCCTGCAACAGGGCGGGTGTAATCAGCCATTCGTTGCGCGTCAGGCCATCCTGCTCATCGAGTCTGGCCCCCAGCCCGTTAGCCAGCTGATAGCGACCGCTCTGGTCGCGACGCCGCGCCAGCCGATCGCCAAACCCTACCGCCAGCAGGCCAGCGAAGCGATCTTCATCGACCCGTCCGCCCCGAATTTTAAGCCGCTGCTGCCACTGCTGCGCCCGCCGCTGCCATTGGGCCTGTGGCCGATGCAGCGCATCACGCAGATCGGCACTGCCGCTGCGCGGAGGATCTTCCAGAATCGCCACCAGCAGTGCGGCGCTGGCGACCGCATCCGGCTCATCGCCTGCGGCACAGAGCATAGCAGCAAGCCGCGGATCGCAACCCAGCTTTGCCATACGCCGTCCCAGCGTGTTAAGCAGGCCGTTGCTGTCCAGTGCACCCAGACGGGTCAGCTGTTGTTGCGCTGCCATCAGATTTCTGGCGGGCGGCTGATCCAGCCACTGCAGCTGTTGCGGCCCGGTACAGCCCCACTGCAACAGGTCCAGCCACAGCGACGAAAGGTCACTGTTAACCATTTCCGGTTCGCTCTGCGCCGCCGCACGAGACGCCTGCTCCTGCGGCAGAAGATGCAGACAGATCCCCGGCATCAGTCGCCCGGCGCGACCTGCGCGCTGGATCATTGATGCCTGGCTGATGCGCTGCGTCTGCAGACGCGTTACGCCGCTGCGGGCGTCAAACAGGGCGCTGCGTTCCAGCGCACTGTCGACTACCAGACGAATCCCTTCAATGGTCAGGCTGGTCTCGGCGATATTGGTGGCGAGCACCACTTTGCGACGTCCGGCGGCGGCGGGCAGGATCGCCCGTCGCTGCGCCGCCAGCGGCAGTGCGCCATAGAGCGGTGTCAGATCCACATCGTCACTAATGCGTGATTCCAGCTCGCGTTTCACGCGTTCAATTTCCGCCACGCCCGGCAGAAACAGCAGCAGGGAGCCGTCTTCGTCGCGCAGCAGCTGGGCGACTTCACGCGCGACCGCCTCTTCAAAGCGTACGTTCTGATTCAGCGACGCGTAACGCCGTTCAACCGGATAGCTGCGCCCTTCTGAAATAATCAGTGGCGCATCCGGCAGCAGCGCCGCCAGCCGGGCATTATCCAGCGTGGCCGACATCAGCATGATTTTAAGATCGTCGCGCAGCCCCTGCTGCACATCGAGCAGCAGCGCCAGCGCCAGGTCGGCCTGCAGGCTGCGCTCGTGAAATTCATCGAGGATCACCAGCGATACGCCCTCCAGCATCGGATCGTGCTGAAGCATGCGCGTGAGCATCCCTTCGGTGACCACTTCCAGCCGGGTTTCTGGCCCGACGCAGCTTTCGCCACGCATCCGGAATCCCACTGTGGCTCCCGGCTGTTCGCCGAGCTGTTCTGCCAGCCGCTGCGCCACATTACGTGCCGCCAGCCGGCGTGGCTCCAGCATAATGATGCGTCCCGGCAACGCCGCCTGCTGCAACAACTGCAGCGGCAGCCAGGTCGATTTGCCCGCGCCGGTAGGGGCGGCCAGCAGGATTTGAGAGGCGTCACGCAGCGCCGCCAGGATGTCAGGCAGCACCGCGCTGACCGGTAAATCGCTCACAGCAAACTCCGCTTCTGCCTGTGCTAAGATGGCGCGCATTGTAGCACGTGATATTTGCCGGAGAGCGCCATGGCGACACAACGCTTATTTTTTGCCATCAGCCTGCCTGACGAAATGCAGCAACAGCTGGTGCGCTGGCGGGCGGACACCTTTCCTGCAGAGGTCGGCCAGCCAGTGGTCGCAGCAAACCTGCACCTGACGCTGGCGTTTCTGGGTGAGGTCGCACCGGAAACCTCACAACGCCTGCAGACGCTGGCCTCCCGTATCGTCCAGCCCGGTTTCGATCTCGACCTGGATGATGCCGGGCACTGGCCGCGCCCCGGCGTGGTCTGGCTCGGCTGCCAGCGCGCGCCACGCGATCTGTTACAGCTCGCCAGCCTGCTGCGGGCCCAGGCCGCCCGGCATGGCTGTTATCAAAGCCCACAGCCGTTTCATCCGCACATCACGCTGTTACGCCAGGCCACCCAGCCGGTTGCATTACCGCCACGCGGTTTTCACTGGCGTTTTCGCGTCTCCACCTTTTCACTGTTCGCCTCTGACTATGCCAGAGGTCGTACCCGCTATCGCGCTCTGGCCAGCTGGCCGTTAACGTCTCAGGATCCGCATGCACTTCTCTCCGCCCCTTAAATCCGCCCGCCTGATCGCCCGTTACAAACGTTTCCTGGCCGATGTCGAGACGCCTGAGGGCGAGGTGCTGACGATTCATTGCGCCAACACCGGTGCCATGACCGGCTGCGCCACGCCGGGCGATCGGGTCTGGTATTCCACGTCCGACAGCCTGACGCGCAAATATCCCCACAGCTGGGAGCTGACCGAAACGCAACAGGGCCACTGGATCTGCGTGAATACCCTGCGCGCGAATCAGCTGGTGGCTGAAGCGCTGGACCAGGATCGGTTGCCATTGCTGGCTGGTTATTCGCATCGACAGGCTGAAGTAAAATATGGCAGTGAAAAAAGCAGAATTGATTTCCTGCTCAAAGCAGAGGCACGGCGCAACTGCTATATTGAGGTGAAATCCGTAACCCTTTTACATGAAGGTAAAGGCTATTTTCCGGATGCGGTGACGATTCGAGGACAGAAACACCTGCGCGAGCTGGCGACAGTGGCGGCAGAGGGTCATCGGGCCGTTTTGTTGTTTGCCGTTTTGCACTCGGGGATTGAGGACGTTTCCCCGGCACGCCACATTGATGCGGCGTATGCAGAACAACTGGCTCAGGCGCAACGGGAAGGTGTAGAGGTTTTAGCGTATCAGGCAGACTTATCGGCGGAGGGAATGTTTCTTAAATCGCCGATCAACGTAACCTTGTAATATCTTTTGCAATTTTATGTGGTAAGAATGTTCTGAGCTAAGGGCTGATTACGCTGTTCCTCACAGGCTTGTCAAGGTGTGTTCATGAAGAATTGCCAACCCTGACTGCTTCTGTTATTTATAGCGGCCTGTTTTTTTCCCCAATGGGGGATCGATGTACCCCGCAGACGTCAGATGCAGGCCGGCAGCAACGCCCCTGCGGGACGTCAGTCAGAGGGTATAGTGCGTGTTATCCAGGAGAAGCAACATGCAAGAAGGTCAAAACCGTAAAACATCGTCCCTGAGTATTCTCGCTATCGCTGGCGTTGAGCCTTATCAGGTTAAGCCTGGCGAAGAGTATATGAACGACGCGCAGCTGACCCATTTTCGCAAGATTCTGGAAGCCTGGCGTAATCAATTGCGGGACGAAGTCGATCGTACCGTATCGCATATGCAGGATGAAGCTGCTAACTTCCCGGACCCGGTTGACCGTGCCGCGCAGGAAGAGGAGTTCAGCCTGGAGCTGCGTAACCGCGATCGCGAACGTAAACTGATTAAAAAGATCGAGAAGACGCTGAAGAAAGTTGAAGATGACGACTTCGGCTATTGCGATTCCTGTGGCGTTGAGATTGGTATCCGCCGTCTCGAAGCACGTCCTACTGCCGATCTCTGCATCGACTGTAAGACGTTAGCAGAAATTCGTGAGAAACAAATGGCCGGCTGATGCCGCGTCCATCCTGTTACCGCGCGGTGGAACAATGACTTTTTTGTCCACTGCGTGGTCACTTCTGAATCCTATGTCATCCTCCTGCATTGGTCGCTTCGCCCCTTCTCCCTCTGGTGAACTTCATTTTGGCTCGCTGATTGCTGCCCTGGGCAGTTACCTGAGCGCGCGCGCGCAAAACGGCATCTGGCGGGTGAGAATTGAAGATATCGATCCGCCGCGGGAAGTGCCGGGTGCCGCCAGCCGCATCCTGCATCAGCTGGAACACTATGGTTTGACGTGGGATGGCGAAGTGCTGTGGCAGTCGCAACGTCATGAGGCCTACCGTGACGCGCTCGCCTGGCTGCAGCAGCATCGTCAGAGCTATTTCTGCACCTGTCCCCGACGTCGCATTCAGGAGATTGGCGGTTTCTATGATGGTTACTGCCGTGAACGGCAACGCGGACCAGAGAATGCCGCGCTGCGTTTACGCCAGCATGCGCCGGTCTTTGCGTTTGAAGACCGATTACGCGGGTGCGTAGAAGCGGACAGACGTCTGGCACAGGAAGACTTTATTATTCACCGTCGCGATGGTTTGTTTGCCTACAACCTGGCGGTGGTCGTCGACGATCATTTTCAGGGCATTACCGAAGTGGTGCGCGGCGCAGATTTGATTGAGCCGACGGTACGGCAGATTGCACTTTATCAGCAGTTTGGCTGGCCGGTGCCGGCCTGGCTGCACCTGCCGCTGGCGCTTAATCACGATGGCAATAAGTTATCGAAGCAGAATCATGCTCCTTCCCTGCCTGATGGCGATGCCAGACCCCTGCTGGTAGCGGCATTACGCTTCCTCGGGCAGCCTGTTTCAGGTGGCTGGCAGGACTTAACGCAGGACAAACTGCTGTCTGATGCGGTAGCACAGTGGAATATCGCTTTGATGCCGCAACAGAACGCCCTGAAACCGGATGCATAGACAACAGCATTCTCAAACGGTTCTCAACAGGCTATGATTAGCCGCTGATTTTACCTACACCCTAATTGCCACTGTCGAGGTGTCCCATTTTTACCCGAGTAGCTAATTTTTGCCGAAAAGTCCTGAAGCGTGATGAAGAGGAAGCCCCTGCAGAGGTTGAACCAGAACGTCTGATGGCCATTATCCCTCGTGAAAGCCACAACATCTCACGTAAAGACATCAGCGAAAATGCCCTCAAAGTGCTCTATCGCCTGAATAAAGCCGGTTATGAAGCCTATCTGGTAGGCGGTGGCGTGCGCGATTTGCTACTGGGGCAAAAACCTAAAGATTTCGATGTGACCACCAACGCCACGCCTGAGCAGATGCGTAAGCTGTTCCGCAACTGTCGCCTGGTGGGTCGGCGTTTCCGTCTGGCTCACGTGATGTTTGGCCCGGAAGTGATCGAAGTCGCTACCTTCCGTGGCCATCATCAGGTTGAAGAGATCGCAGAAGATCGTAACAGTTCGCAGCGCGCCCAGAGCGGTATGCTGCTGCGCGATAATATCTTCGGCTCTATTGAAGATGATGCCCAGCGCCGCGATCTCACCATCAACAGCCTCTACTACAGCGTGGCTGATTTCAGCGTACGTGACTACGTTGGTGGCATCAGCGATCTCGAACAGGGCATCATTCGCCTGATTGGCGATCCGGAAACCCGCTACCGCGAAGATCCGGTTCGCATGCTGCGCGTCGCACGCTTTGCCGCCAAGCTCAATATGAGCATTGCGCCGGAAACCGCCGAGCCGATTCCACGTCTGGCCTCGCTGCTGCGTGATATTCCGCCCGCGCGTCTGTTTGAAGAGTCGCTGAAGCTATTGCAGGCAGGTTATGGCTACAGTACTTATCTCAAGCTGTGTGAATATCAGCTGTTCCAGCCGCTCTTCCCGACGCTGGCACGCAACTTCACGGAAAACAGTGACAGCCACATGGAGCGGATGCTGGCACAGGTGCTGAAAAACACCGACAACCGCATTCATAATGATATGCGCGTGAATCCGGCGTTCCTGTTTGCTGCGATGTTCTGGTATCCGCAGCTTGAAGCGGCCGAACGCATTGCGCAGGAGAGTGGCCTGACCTACTTCGAAGCCTTTGCGATGGCGATGAACGATACGCTGGACGAAGCCTGCCGTGCGCTGGCAATTCCAAAACGTATTACCTCGCTGATCCGCGATATCTGGCTGCTGCAGTTACGCATGTCACGCCGTCACGGTAAACGCGCCTGGAAGCTGATGGAGCATCCGAAATTCCGCGCTGCTTACGATCTGCTGGCGTTGCGTGCAGAAGTGGAAAATAACCCGGAACTGCTGCGTCTGAGCCAGTGGTGGGGGGAATTCCAGGTGGCTGCACCGCCGCATCAGAAAAACATGCTGAATAATCTGGGTGACGATCCGGTGCCGCGCAATAAATCACGCCGTCCGCGCCGCCGCTCTTCCGCACCACGTCGTGACAATCAAAACGTGTCATGACACGAGTTTACCTCGCATTAGGCAGTAATCTGGCCGACCCGCTGCATCAGGTTGATGCAGCGCTGACGGCACTGGATGCATTGCCGCAGACGCAACGTATCGCGACCTCGCCGTTCTACCGTACACCGCCTTATGGCCCGCCCGATCAGCCCGATTTTCTCAATGCCGCCGTGGCGCTGGAAACCCATCTCAGCGCAGAAACCCTGCTTGACCATACCCAGCAGATTGAGCGGGATCATGGGCGGGTGCGTAAGGCGGAACGCTGGGGGCCGCGCACGCTGGATATCGATCTGATGCTGTTTGGCGACGCAGCAATCAACACTGAGCGGCTGATTGTGCCGCACTACGACCTGCTGAATCGCGCCTTTATGCTGGTACCCCTGCTGGCGATTGCGCCCGATGCCCGCCTGCCCGATGGCCGCGCACTCAGCTCCGTTCTGGCCACCCTGGACAGTCGCAGCATCACGCTGTGGCATGGCTGATCAGACAAACGCACATCTCTGATTCCGCTCTTTCACGCTATCCAGTAAACTGCGCCCATCAGAATTCCTGAGTTGAGAGCGCCATGAAACCCACCACGATTTCACATCTGCGTCAGGCGAAAGCCAGCGGTAAAAAATTCGCGACGCTGACCGCCTACGATTTCAGTTTTGCCCGTCTGTTTGCCGATGAAGGCATTCAGGTGCTGCTGGTTGGTGATTCCTTAGGGATGACGGTACAGGGGCACGACTCCACCCTGCCGGTCACGGTCAGCGATATCGCCTATCACACCGCTGCCGTGCGCCGTGGTGCGCCACAGGCCCTGCTGCTCGCCGATCTGCCCTTTATGAGTTATGCCACGCCACAGCAGACCTTTGAGAGTGCCGCACAGCTGATGCGTGCCGGTGCCAATATGGTGAAACTGGAAGGCGGCAGCTGGCTGGCTGAGACCGTACAGATGCTGACCGAACGCGCCGTGCCGGTGTGCGGTCATCTTGGCCTGACCCCGCAATCGGTCAATATCTTTGGCGGCTATAAAGTGCAGGGCCGTGATGAAGCCGGTGCCGATCAGCTGCTGGCCGATGCGCTGGCGCTGGAAGCGGCAGGCGCACAGCTGATGGTGCTGGAGTGCGTCCCGGTGTCGCTGGCCCAGCGGATCACCGAGGCGCTCACTATCCCGGTGATCGGCATCGGTGCCGGTAACGTCACCGATGGTCAGATTCTGGTGATGCATGACGCGCTGGGCGTGACCGGCGGCCACATTCCCAAATTTGCCAAAAATTTCCTGGCGGAGACCGGCGATGTTCGCGCGGCGATTCGCCACTATATCGCCGACGTCGAGGCCGGAACCTATCCGGCGGCAGAGCACAGTTTCCAGTAATTCAGGAGAGTCACCGTGTTGATTATTGAAACGCTGCTGATGCTGCGCAAGGAAGTCCGTCGCTGGCGTCAGCAGGGTAAACGCATTGCGCTGGTGCCGACCATGGGCAACCTGCATGAAGGCCATCTGACGCTGGTGGATGAAGCCCGGTCGCGCGGGGACATCGTCATTGTCTCGATATTCGTCAATCCGATGCAGTTCGATCGCGCCGATGATTTAGCCCGCTACCCGCGCACCCTGCAGGAAGATTGTGAAAAGCTGAACCGTCACCAGGTTGACGTGGTTTTTGCCCCGTCACCGGCTGAAGTCTATCCGCAGGGCGCGCAGAATCAGACCTTTGTTGAGGTGCCGGTGCTCTCTTCCCTGCTGGAAGGCGCGACGCGTCCAGGCCATTTTCGCGGCGTGGCGACCATCGTCAGCAAACTGTTTAATCTGGTGCAGCCCGATATTGCCTGTTTCGGTGAAAAGGATTTTCAGCAGCTGGCTATCATTCGTAAGATGGTAGCTGATATGGGCTTCGACATTGAGATTGTTGGTGTGCCAACAGTGCGGGCCAAAGATGGCCTGGCGCTGAGTTCGCGCAACGGCTACCTGACAGACAATGAGCGTAAGCTGGCACCGGTGCTGAGCCAGGTGATGCATCAGATGGCTCAGCAACTTGAGAACGGCGAGCGTCACATTGAAGAGATCATTGAGGCAGCCAGCGAGACACTGCTGGCACAGGGATTGCGTCCTGATGGCCTGGCAATCTGTGATGCGGACACGTTGCAGCCGCTGACGGTGGACAGCCAGCGTGCGGTGGTGCTGATGGCCGCCTGGCTGGGTAAAGCCCGACTGATTGATAATCAAACTGTTGACCTGACGCTGTAAGTACGCCCGCTGCAGGTTATTTTATTTCTCTGATAAGGTTTCTGGCTATGATTCGCACAGTTCTGCAAGGCAAATTGCACCGCGTAAAAGTGACGCAGGCGGACCTCAATTACGAAGGCTCCTGCGCTATCGATCAGGATTTCCTGGATGCTTCCGGCATTCTGCAATATGAAGCGATCGATATTTATAACGTCACTAACGGTCAGCGCTTCTCTACCTACGCTATCGCGGCTGAGCGTGGCTCGAAAATTATTTCGGTCAACGGTGCTGCTGCCCGCTGCGCCTGCGAAGGCGATATTTTAATTATCTGCTCGTATGTGCAGGTTGAGGATGCCGTCGCGCGTCAATGGCAGCCTAAGGTCGCCTATTTTGAAGGTGACAACCAGATGAAGCGTCTGGCGAAAGCAGTGCCGGTACAAATCGCCTGAGTAATCGATCAGCTGACAAAAAAGGGCCGCCATTAAAATGGGCGGCCCTTTTTATTTCTGCTTCTGCAATTAAACCGCTTTGGTTGTCATCGGCTTCGATGACTTTTTCATCGCAGGCAGGTTTCAGGATGATTTCGAGGCCAGGGAGAACCGTCGTTCGGGTTGTTTTTCACTCACCAAAAAAAAGCCACGCCCTTATCGCAGCGTGGCCCGTACTATTCAATGTATTGTCAGGTGCGCAGTCCGCGTCCGCGCTGAATCAGCGCATAGACCAGCCAGTAGAATACCAGAATAAAGGCCACCAGTACCGAGAGCGTAAACACCAGTGGCACATCATTAATGCCCAGGAAGCCATAACGGAATCCGCTAATCATATAAACGATTGGATTCAGTTTAGAGATAGCCTGCCAGATTGGCGGCAGCAGACTCAGCGAATAGAATACGCCGCCCAGATAGGTCAGTGGCGTCAGCACAAAGGTCGGGATCAGGCTGATGTCGTCAAAGGTGCGCGCAAAGACGGCGTTGAGCAAACCGGCCAGTGAAAACAGAATCGCGGTCAGCAGCAGCGTAATCGCCACCATCGACCAGGAGTGCACGTGGAACGGCACAAAGAACAGCGAAATAGCCGTCACCAGAATGCCGACGCAGACGCCACGCGCCACACCGCCGCCCACATAGCCGGCAATGATAATGTGGGTCGGCACGGGTGCAACGAGCAGTTCTTCAATGTTGCGCTGGAACTTGGCACTGAAGAAGGACGATGCCACATTGGCGTAGGCATTGGTGATCACCGCCATCATGATCAATCCCGGCACAATAAACTGCATATAGCTGAAGCCGTGCATTTCACCAATGCGCGACCCGATCAGGTTGCCAAAGATGATGAAATAGAGCGTCATGGTGATGACCGGCGGCACCAGCGTCTGGATCCAGATACGGGCGAAACGGTTAACTTCTTTGGCCCAGATGCTTTTCAGCGCCACCCAGTACAAATGTGTCATGCTTTTGCTCCTGTTTTTCCCTGCGTCGTCAGGCCAACGAACAGCTCTTCAAGACGGTTGGCTTTATTGCGCATACTCAGCACCTGCACACCCTGCGCACTTAACTGGCTGAACACGCTGTTAAGGCCCTGCTCACGCAGCACTTCCACTTCCAGCGTTGAAGTATCGGTCAGCCGGTACTGGAACCCCTCCAGCCTGGGCAGCGGACTGCGCGGCGCCAGATCCAGGATAAAGGTTTCTGATTTGAGCTTGGACAGCAGTTCTTTCATCGAGGTGTTTTCCACCAGCTCACCGCTCTGGATGATGCCGATGTTGCGGCACAGCATCTCGGCTTCTTCCAGATAGTGGGTAGTGAGAATGATGGTAGTGCCTTTGGCATTGAGATCTTTCAGGAACACCCACATTGAGCGACGCAGTTCGATATCCACGCCAGCCGTTGGCTCATCCAGAATCAACAGTTTTGGCTCGTGCATCAGTGCACGGGCGATCATCAGGCGGCGCTTCATCCCGCCGGAGAGCATGCGCGCACGCTCAGTGCGTTTGCTCCACAGGTCGAGCTGCTTCAGATACTTTTCCGCACGCTCATTGGCTTCACGACGCTCAACGCCGTAGTAACCCGCCTGATTCACGACGATCTGCATCACCGTCTCAAACGGGTTGAAGTTAAACTCCTGCGGCACCAGCCCGAGCTGGCGCTTGGCATTCACCACATCTTTTTCCAGATCGTAGCCAAACACCCGCACGCTGCCTTCGGATTTGTTTACCAGCGAACTGATAATCCCGATGGTGGTCGATTTACCGGCACCGTTTGGCCCCAGCAACGCATAAAAGTCACCCGCTTCAACGTTAAGATCAATGCCCTTCAGCGCCTGCACGCCGCCGGGATAGGTCTTAGTCAGCCGGGAAAGTTCCAGTGCATAAGTCATTCTGCATCCATACCCTGTTTTGATGGCATTGCAATGCCGTTTAAATTTATCAGGCCCTGGCATATAGTACGCGCGCGCACTTTGCGCAGTAACCGGTCGCTCAACGCCATGACAGACATCAATACCCTGATCAGAAACAACCGCGAATGGTCAAAACTGCTGGTTGAAGAAGATCCCAGTTTTTTTGAGCGGCTCGCCCAGGCACAAAAACCGCGCTTCCTGTGGATTGGCTGTTCTGACAGCCGTGTCCCTGCCGAACGTCTGACCGGACTGGAGCCAGGCGAACTCTTTGTTCACCGCAACGTCGCCAATCTGGTAATCCACACCGATCTGAACTGTCTGTCCGTGGTGCAGTACGCTATCGAAGTGCTGGAAGTGGAACACGTTATCGTATGCGGCCACTACGGCTGCGGCGGCGTGCAGGCGGCGATGGATAACCCGGAGCTGGGATTAATCGACAACTGGCTGCTGCACATCCGCGACCTCTGGTACAAGCATAGCGTGTTGCTGGGGGAACTCCCGCCGGATAAGCGCCTGGACAAACTGTGCGAAATCAACGTTATTGAACAGGTCTATAACCTGGGGCACTCGACCGTTCTGCAATCTGCCTGGAAACGTGGCAAGGATGTCTCCCTGCACGGCTGGGTTTACGGCATTCAGGATGGCTGCCTGCGTAACCTGGATGTCACGGCAAACAGCCGGGAGATCCTTGAACAGCGCTATCGTCACGGCATTGCTAATCTGCAGATGAACGGCGAGGCCTGAGCCGATCGCGGCGTAAAGCGCGACATAGCCTACACCAGGCAACCGGTGCAGGCCTTGGAAGAATGTGCGGTCAGAGCAGTATCAGGATTCCAGCGGCACCACTTTGCCGATGTAAGGCAGATGGCGATAGTGCTGAGCGTAGTCGATACCAAAGCCCACCACAAACTCATCCGGAATCGCAAAGCCGACATACTCGACATTGACTTCAACTTCACGGCGCTCAGGCTTATCCAGCAGAGTACAGATCGCCAGTGATTTTGGCTGACGCAGCTGCAGAATCTCACGCACTTTGCTCAGGGTGTTACCGGAGTCGATGATATCTTCGACGATCAGCACATCCTTGCCACGAATGTCTTCATCCAGATCTTTCAGGATTTTCACATCACGCGTGCTGGACATGCCGCTGCCGTAACTGGACGCCGTCATAAAGTCGACTTCATGCGGCACATCAATGGCGCGACAGAGATCAGCCATGAACATGAATGAGCCGCGCAGCAGCCCCACCAGCACCATATCGCTGCCGCTGTCGCGGTAGTGCTCGTTAATCTCTTTCCCCAGTTCAGCGATGCGCGTGGCGATTGCCTGTTCAGGGATCATCACTTCAACAGTGTGTTTCATTGCGTTCAGCCCGGTTACGTCAGAAAAGCCCCGAAGTCTATCACAGACGCCGCAGCGACGACTGTGCGACCCTGTATGCAAACGATTACGTCGCGAAAATTATTACCTGTGGCCTTTAAGTCACTGAAAGGCGCATTACCTTAGAACATTCTGGCATTTACCAGCATGATTCGCTGCGTGGTAGCCTTTATCCAACAGATCGTTACCCTACTCGCGCCACTGGCCGGAGATCACAATGACTTCATCATCAAGCAAAAAGACGCATATCGGCGACAGGCCGCTGCACCCCGAAACCCAGATGCTGAACTATGGCTATGATCCCCGCCTCTCTGAAGGTGCGGTAAAGCCGCCGGTGTTTCTGACATCGACCTTTGTCTTTGACAGCGCCGAAGAGGGACGGGATTTCTTTGATTACGTCTCTGGTCGTCGTGAGCCGCCGGAAGGCAAATCGGGCGGGCTGGTCTATTCGCGCTTTAACCATCCGAACAGCGAAATTGTTGAAGACCGGCTGGCGGTCTATGAGCAGGCAGAGAGCTGTTCACTCTTCTCTTCCGGGATGGCCGCTATCTCCACGGCCCTGCTGACGTTTGCCCGCCCGGGCGAGGTGATCCTGCACTCCCAGCCCCTGTATGGCGGCACCGAAACGCTGCTCAGCAAAACACTGCACAATCTGGATATTAAAGCAGTTGGTTTCAGCGACGGGAATGATGAAGTCAGGGTGCGCGAAGCCGCTCAGCAGGCGATGGCCCAGGGTCGGGTCGCGGTCATCCTGATTGAAACACCCGCAAATCCGACTAACAGCCTGGTCAATATCCGCCTGATGGCGCGCATTGCCGATGAAATTGACCAGCAACAGGGTTCACGACCGATTATCGCCTGTGATAACACCCTGCTCGGCCCGCTGTTCCAGCAGCCGCTGACGCTGGGCGCGGATCTGTCACTCTACTCACTGACCAAATATGTTGGCGGTCACTCTGACTTGATTGCGGGTGCCGCGATGGGCAGTAAAGCGCTGATGGCGAAAGTGCGCGCCCTGCGCAGCGCCATTGGTACGCAGCTGGACCCGCACTCAAGCTGGATGCTCAGCCGCTCGCTGGAAACGCTGTCGCTGCGGATGGAGAAAGCCTTTCACAATGCAGAAGCGGTCGCGGCCTTTCTGCGCGATCACCCGAAAGTGGCGAAGCTGCACTGGCTGCCCTATCTGGATGCGGAGAGCGCCGAAGGGAAAACCTATCGCGAGCAGTGCAGCGGCGCGGGTTCGACCTTCTCGTTCGATATCGTCGGCGATCAGCCCGCTGCGTTCCGTTTTCTCAATGCGCTGTCGCTGTTCAAACAGGCGGTGAGCCTGGGCGGAACCGAGTCGCTGGCCAGCCATCCTGGCAGCACCACCCACTCCGGCGTGCCGCAGGCGGTGCGTCAGCGTATTGGTATTACTGACGCCACAGTGCGGCTGTCGATTGGCATCGAGAACGCCGGTGACCTGATTGAAGACATCAGACTGGCGCTGGATCAGGCGTAATCAGCTCACGGTAAAGCCCAGCATCATGCCAGTATCTTCATGCTCCAGCAGATGACAGTGGGCCATGTAAGCGTGTTCGGCGGCAGCGACATAGTTGAAGCGCACCAGCACTTCACTGCGCCAGCCGTCGACATTCACCATATCTTTCCAGCCCTGCCGATGCGGGGCGGGCGGTTTGCCGTTCTCGGAGAGAATGCGGAACTGGGTGCCGTGAATATGGAAGGGATGCAGCATGGCGTCGCCTTCTCCTGAAATCGTCCACTTCTCATAATCACCCAGCTTCACCGCAAATGACGGCTTTGTCATATCAAAAGCCTGGCCGTTGATCTTATTGCCATTGCGGAAATCGTAACTGGCGGGCTTCGCCATGCCGTGCATGCTGTGATCCATCCCTTCCATGTTTTCCATCGGCGGCATCGGCCCGGCAGCCGTTTTCTCCGGCATCGAATGATGACCGCCCTTGCCCATCGCTTTCTCGCCGTAGCGCTGCATCAGCGCCTGCATCCCCTGCTGGTCCAGCTGCGGGTCCATCATCAGCTGCAGCCAGCGTGTCGTCAGTCCGTCGGTGGCGGGAAGCGCAGGCAGCGTCGCCAGCTTATCCGGCAGCGTGGCGCTGGCCATCACCCGCAGCGGCAGGATCTGCACCAGCGGCAGCGGCTGGTCAAACGGCGGCAGCGTCATGCCCATCTGTTCGGTCGGCAGCGTCACCAGATCAAACGCTTTACCGTCAGAAGTATCGATCATCACCTCAAAACGCTCGCCCGGCAGCATCGGCAGTGCGTCGAGCTTCACCGGCTCAGCCAGCAGGCCACCGTCGCTGGCGATCACATAAAGAGGACGTTTATCACTGGCGGCAACGTGCAGCGAACGGGCATTACAGCCGTTTAGCAGACGCAGACGCAGCCAGCCGCGCGGCACCGCATGCTGCGGATACTGCACGCCGTTGGTCAGCATCATGTCGCCAAACCAGCCCACGGCTGCGCGCATTACGTCGAGCTGATAATCGATCCGGCCGCCATCTTTACTCAGCTGCTTATCCTGGAAAATCAGTGGCACATCATCCACGCCCCACTGCACAGGCAGGCGCAGTGTGCCGCTCTCCTTATCTTCCAGCAAAATCAGTCCCGCGAGTCCGTGTGCGACCTGATGCCCGGTTTTGCCATGCAGATGCGGATGATACCAGCAGGTTGCGGCGGGCTGGTCAGGGGTAAAAGAGACCTGACGCGAAGCACCAGGCGCAATCACGGCCTGCGGACCGCCATCTACCGCGCCGGGGATTTCCAGCCCGTGCCAGTGCAGGGTAGTCGCTTCGCTGAGTCGATTATGGATGTTCACCGTCACCGGTTTGCCACTCTGCAACTTCAGCACCGGTCCCAGCAGGCTGCCGTTATAGCCCCAGGTCGGCACGGCTTTGCCATTCCACTGCGAGGTGCCCTGCATCGCGGTAAGGCTGTAGCTGCCCCTGGCATCCGCTTCCAGCAGTGATGGAATCGGCAGCAGTGGACGGGAGGCTGCCATCAGCGAACGGCTCCAGAGCGGCAAGGCTCCGGCTGCACTCAGTGCGGCGGTAAGTTTCAGGAAGTGACGACGTTGCATGGTGATCATCCTTGTGACATCAGAGCGCACAGCCTAAACCCTGACCTTATGGGAAGGTCAAGTGTTAGCCGTGAGAATCTGATGAAAAAAGGCGGTGCAGCGGCTCACAGCGCCAAATTAATCGAAAACCTGAGAATAACTGTGCTAACGTCATGAGCAATATCCATTGAAGAGAACGACTATGAAGCAAAGCATCAAGATCCTGCTGCTGACGGGACTCCTTGGCTTCTCCTCCACCAGTTTTGCCCTGAGCGAATCCGAAGCGGAAGATCTGGCCGATCTCACGGCGGTTTTCGTCTATCTGAAAAATGATTGTGGCTATCAGGATTTACCGGACGCACAGATTCGCAAAGCGCTGGTCTTTTTTGCTCAGCAGAACCGCTGGGATTTAAGCAACTACAGCAACTACAACATGAAAGCGCTGGGTGAAGACAGCTATCGCGATCTCAGCGGCATCGCCATCACCAATGACAAAAAGTGCAAGTCACTGGCCCGTGATTCACTGAGCCTGCTGGCCTACGTCAGGTAATTACTCTGCCCTCTGCTGCCGGACATTGACCGTGCAACCACGGTCAGTGTTAGCTATCATGTGCCGCCCATCTTCATGGCGATGTCATCAGAGGAGAGCACCATGGCCCACAATGAAACGTGGTATGAAACCCTTCATGCCGGTTTTGGCCAGTATTTCACGGTAGATAAAGAGCTGTACCGTGAAAAAACTGCGCATCAGGATTTAATCATTTTCGAAAATGCCGCGATGGGCCGCGTAATGGCGCTGGACGGCGTGGTGCAGACCACCGAACGCGACGAATTTATCTACCATGAAATGATGACCCACGTTCCGCTGCTGGCGCACGGCGCGGCGAAGAGCGTCCTGATCATCGGCGGCGGTGACGGCGCAATGCTGCGCGAAGTGTCACGTCATCCGGAAATCGAAAAGATTACCATGGTGGAAATCGATGCAGGCGTGGTGACCTTTTGTCGCCAGTATCTGCCGAACCACAGCGCAGGTGCCTATGACGATCCGCGCTTTACGCTGGTGATCGATGACGGGGTTAACTTCGTTAATCAGACGCAGGAAAAGTTCGATGTCATCATCTCCGACTGCACCGATCCGATTGGTCCGGGCGAGAGCCTGTTTACCTCCGAATTTTATGCCGGCTGTAAAGCGGCCCTTAATGAAAATGGCATCTTCGTGGCGCAGAATGGCGTCTGCTTCCTGCAGCAGGATGAGGCCGTAAACAGCCATCGCAAGCTGGGCCATTACTTTTCGGATGTCAGTTTCTATCAGGCGGCGATTCCGACCTATTACGGCGGCATCATGACCTTTGCCTGGGCGAGCGATAATCCGGCGCTGCGCCAGCTCGATACCGCCACCCTGCAGGTGCGTTTCGAGGCCGCTGGCCTGGCGTGTCGTTACTACACACCAGCGATCCATACCGGCAGCTTTGCCCTGCCGCAATATCTGTTAAATGCGCTATCGGCCGCGTGCTGACAGTGCATTTTTAAGGGGGTGAACAAAATTGCAAAAGCTAAAACTACATGGCTTCAACAACCTGACGAAAAGCCTGAGTTTTTGTATTTACGATATCTGCTATGCGAATACTGAAGCTGAACGCGATGGTTATATCGCCTACATTGATGAACAATATAACGCCAACCGTCTGACGGAAATCCTGACCGAAACCTGCTCCATTATCGGGGCTAACGTGCTTAATATTGCACGCCAGGATTATGAACCGCAGGGAGCCAGCGTCACGATTCTGGTCAGCGAAGAGCCGATCGATCCCAAAGATATCGATAACTCCGAGCATCCTGGCCCGCTGCCCAATTCGGTGGTGGCGCATCTGGATAAAAGCCATATCTGCGTGCACACCTATCCGGAAAGCCATCCTGAAGGCGGGCTCTGCACCTTCCGCGCGGACATTGAAGTCTCAACCTGCGGCGTGATCTCACCGCTCAAGGCGCTGAACTACCTGATCCACCAGCTGGAGTCAGACATTGTTACCGTCGATTACCGGGTGCGCGGTTTTACCCGTGACGTGAAAGGGATGAAGCACTTTATCGATCACGAGATCAATTCGATTCAGAACTTCATGTCCGACGATATGAAAGCGATGTATGACATGGTGGATGTGAATGTCTATCAGGAGAACATCTTCCACACCAAGATGTTGCTGAAAGAGTTTGACCTGAAACACTATCTGTTTAACACCCGCCCGGAAGATCTCAGCCCGCAGGAGCATAAGCGTATTACTGACCTGCTGTGGAAAGAGATGCGTGAGATCTACTACGGCAGAAATATCCCCTCAGTGGGCCTGAAGACCCTCTGATTATCAGACGCGCAGCGTGACACCCCATAACCTGCGCGTCTCTTCCCGCTTATCCCTCCGACTTCTCATCACGGTAACCGCCGGCATTCCCTGATCGTCAGCAATAATTTGCCTGTCAGAGCGTGCTACTTTCAGCGCTGAACGCTTATTTCTTCATCGACTACAGGCAAAAAAATGGCAAGAATTAACATTATTGATTTCGCTGCCGTCCCGGACGCCACCTCACTTTCCACTCAGGCGATACAGCGCGCGATTGATAGCGCATCAGCAGGCGACACGGTGCTGATCCCGGCAGGCCGCTTTCTGACGGGCGCGCTGTTTCTGAAAAGTGAGATGACGCTGGAGCTGGCGAAAGATGCCGTGCTGCTCGGCAGCGAGCGGCTGGAGGATTACCCAGATATCGCTACGCGCGTGGCGGGGATTGATATGGTCTGGCCCGCGGCGATGCTTAACATCAATCATTGCCGCGACGTCACTGTCTGCGGCAATGGCACGCTCGACGGACACGGTGCCGTCTGGTGGCATAAATTCTGGGGCGAAGACGAAAACAGCGGGATGCTGGCGGACTATACCCGTCGCGGCCTGCGCTGGGTGGTGGATTACGACTGCAAACGTCCACGTAACGTGGTGGTTTATCAGAGTGAATACGTGACGCTGGAGGACTTTACCTCACAGGATTCCGGCTTCTGGAACCTGCACGTCTGTTATTCGAAACAGGTTAATTTGCAGCGGCTACGTGTGATGAACGCTACCGGACCCAGCACCGACGGCATTGATATTGATTCCAGCCAGTTGGTTCGCGTTGAAGGCTGTACGGTCTCCTGCAATGACGACAATATCTGCGTGAAATCGGGTCGCGGCGCGGAAGCACAGCAGCTCGGCAGAACCGCACGCGATATCATTATTCGCGACTGCACTCTGCTGAAAGGCTCGGGCATTACCCTGGGCAGCGAAACCTCTGGCGGTATCGAAAATGTCATCATCGAACACAACCGTTTCTCCGGCACGGGTGTCGGCTTTCGCATCAAGTCAGCCCGTAATCGCGGCGGCTGGATCAAAAACATCGTGGTTCGCCATCTGAAGATGGAGGATGTCTGTTATCCGTTTATGCTGCAGCTGAACTGGTTCCCGCAGTATAGCTACAGTGAGCAGCCCGCCGACACCGAACAGCCGCCACACTGGCGTAAGCTGGCATCGGGCGTCACAGGTGATGCTGGCCTGACGCGGGTTGAGAATATCAGTATCAGTCATATCAGCAGCAGCCTGACTGAGCCTGCGGCGTTTTCCCGCGCCTTTTTTATTGAAGGCACGCCGGAAAATCCGATTGAACGGCTGAGTTTCAGCGACATCACACTGCAGGCGCAGGAGTTTGGCAAAATAGCGGGCGTAAGGAATCTGAGTTTTGAACGGGTTACGGTAGACGCGCCGGCAATGACGCGCGAAGAGCATGACGCCTACGCGCGTTAGCGGCAATTGCAGAAGATAAACGCGCGGTGCTGCTCGCGCCCTGCTTCAGGATAAGGTCAGAGAAGCATGGCGCGTTCAGTTCAGGTGGAAGTCAGCGCCAGCGTAATGCCACGCTCGCGCAGCGTGCGGCACACCTCCTGATCTAACCGGCTGTCGGTCACCACATCGGTCAGGTCATCAACCGGTGAGGCGCAGAACAGCGACCAGGAGCCATATTTACTGCTGTCCGCCAGCAGGACCCGGCGCGCCGCATTGGCCAGCAGATCGTGTTTCAGCCCCGCTTTCTCTTCAGTCGGCGTGGTAATGCCGCGCTCAAGGCTCCATGAGTTACAGCTGACAAAGGCGATATCCGGATTGATGCTGCGCAGCAACCGCCGTCCATGTTCGCCCACGCAGGACTGACTGGAGTCATCAATCCGCCCGCCAATGATCGTTACTTCGATCTGCTTAAACTCAGACAGAAACAGCGCAATGTGCAGGTCGGCGGTAATCACCCGCAGCGGCAGATGCGTGAGCTGTCGCGCCAGCTCCAGCATAGTCGTACCGGCATCCAGTACCACCGCATCCCCCGCCCGGACAAAGCTGGCGGCGCACTCCGCGATCGCCTGCTTCTCGGCCAAATTCCGCTGCATTTTCTCCAGCGTGGTCGGCTGGGCAGGAATAAAACGATTCAGGGTGACGCCGCCATGACTGCGGCTGATCACGCCCTCTTTATCCAGCTTAATTAAATCACGTCGAATCGTGGCGGGTGAGGCGGAAATCGCACTGACCAGTTGCTCAACAGTCACCAGATTATGGCTTTTCAGGTAATCCATAATCTGGTCAAGACGGCTCTGTCCCTTCATATTTCCCTATGCGAGCTGCATCGCGAGTTTAATCGAGATCGCCATGCTGTCAGACTTCGCTTTACCTGTCCAGGCGATATCAAATGCCGTGCCGTGGTCAGCAGAGGTGCGGATAAACGGCAGGCCTGCGGTAATGTTCACGCCATCATAGAAGCCCAGCAGTTTAAGCGGGATGTGTCCCTGATCGTGGTACATCGCCACCACCATGTCATAGCGTCCATCCTGGCACTGCAGGAATACCGTGTCCGGCGGGCAAGGCCCGGAGACATCAATCCCCTCCGCTTTCATCGCTTCAATCGCGGGAGCAACGGTGGTGATCTCCTCATCGCCAAACAGCCCGTTCTCACCGGCGTGCGGATTGACACCCGCGACGGCGATGCGTGGTGCGCTGTAACCGACACGACGCAGGAAGGTGTCCGCCATACCAATCACCGTTTTGATGCGTGTCTGGTTGAGCGTATCGAGGAACTTACGCAGCGCAATATGGGTCGTGACATGAATCACCTTGAGCTTATCGGTATAGAGCACCATAGCGTAATCTTTGGTGTCGGTAAGATGCGCCAGCAGTTCGGTGTGACCCGGGTAGAGGTGGCCCGCCGCGTGCATCGCCTCTTTATTCAGCGGCGCGGTAGCAATCGCATGCACGTCACCGGCCAGTGCCAGTTCGGTGGCACGCTTCACGCAGCGCCACGCCAGATCACCCGCCTCTTTCTGTACCACGCCAGGTTTCAGCGCGTCGGGATCGGCCAGCGGCTCATCGATCACATTGATAATGCCGGGCGCAAAGCGCGCCTCGGCTACCCGATCCAGCACCCGCAGCTCGGCCTGTGGGGTGATGTTCATCGCCATAATGCGGCGCAGCGTACTGGCACAGCCAATCACCACGGCAGGGATGCCATTCAGCTCACCTTCAGAGAGCGCTTTGATGATGATTTCCGGGCTGATGCCCGCCGGATCGCCCATGGTGATCGCAATAATTTTACTCACTCGACTTCTCCTCAATAAAACTAATGGCTGCTACCAGGGTATTTTCATCACCAAAGCCACCCGCTTTGGTCATCACCGGCAGAGTAAATTCACTGTTAAGCAGGACCCCGTGCGGCACACAGCCCGCCACCAGACCCTGAATTTTAAAGCCGCTGGCCCCCAGCGCCTGCGCGACGGCAATCGCCACGTCGCCGCCTGACAGATAGAGCGCATGCGGCAGCCGTGCCCGACACAGACTCAGGGTGATTTCGCCTAGCAGCTGACAGATCGCCTCACCCAGCTGCTGGCGCGTCACGCGGTGCTGCTGGCAAAGATCCTCGATCTCGTGCCGCTGGGATGCATGCTGGCAGGTGCGGATCACCGTATGGCGACCGGCACGCAGTGCGGTGGCCGCCTGTTCGATCCAGCGATCCCGCTCAGGCCAGGCGGACTGCTGAAACAGCTGACGGATATCGACATCGACGACCTCAACGGCGCGCTGAGTACGCAGCGCGGCGATCTGCTGCTCTGCCTGACGACTCATCGATCCCACCATCGCCAGCACAGGTTGCGACGGGCGAACGGAGAGCGCAGCGCCCAGCGCATCGCTTAATCCGGCGGCCCCGACCAGCAGGGGCGTCTCACTCAGCCGCGACGCAGCGGTTATCAGTCGCGCCAGGTCGGCCTCCGTTTCGGCATCCACTACCACGACGCCATCTGCTTCGGCTAACACAGCATCAAGCCGATCGCTATGCAGCGTCGCGAGATCGATCTCCATGCCGTCGATCTGCATCTGATGAATGACGCGGGCGCTGCGGATCGGGGTTTTAGGATCGCTGGCAAATTCGGTGTCTGTCAGTAACCGCTGATTGACCCACACGCTGCCCTCACGTGTGGTGCGGCCCAGACGCGGTACGGCCGGTGCCACCAGCGCCAGCCTTTTGCCGCTGGCGCGCAGTGCCGCCACCGTTTCAGCCCCGATATTGCCGCGCAGCGTGGAGTCTATCTTTTTAAACAGCCAGCCCTGCTGAAGCTGTGCCGCGTAATGCTGCACCACCTGCGTAACGCGCTCTGCAGCCTGAGTGGCACTGACAGCCCGGCTGTCGGTGCTGATTACCAGTACATCCGCCGCCTCGTCGGGTAACGTTGCTGCGGAGCCGAACAGCACATTTACACGGGCACCGGCCTGTGCCAGTCCACTACCTGCATCGTTGGCACCGGTAAAGTCATCGGCGATAACCAGCACCGGGGTTTTCCATACTGATGAGCCCATCCTCACTCCTGTCAGGCTATTGCCGCTGCATTTGATTATATTCAATCATGATTGATTATATGTGAGCAAGTTCAAATTAATCGAAATCGATATGCCTTATAAAATTAGCCACAGAGAGTGACTGACATCGCATTGCGCTGAGCAAAATTAATCATCTGCTCAGACATGACAGAAATAAGGGTATGAAATGAACATTAACAGCACGGTGATCAGCGGTTATCAGGCGTTAAACGACATGCGCTATCTGCTGGATGGGATAGCGACGGCAGTCGTGGTCACTGACCGGAACATTGAGGCGATTCCGGCGGTACAGGCGCTGATGGGGCAACTCCGGGATCAGATCCCGCGTATCAGCGTGGTCAACAGCGTTCCACCTGAACCGAGCCAGCATGATGTGGCCGCGATTATAGAAACGCTCTCGCAGCGCCAGGCCGACATGGTGATTGGCATCGGCGGTGGCAGCGTACTGGATGTGGCGAAGCTGCTCTCGGTGCTGTGCATCAACGGCGCACCGTCGCTGGACGCCCTGCTGGCAGGCGAAAAACCGCAGCGTCGCACCCGTTCAATGCTCATCCCGACCACTGCTGGCACCGGCTCTGAAGCGACCCCGAATGCGATTCTGGCGATCCCGGAGAAAGAGACCAAAGTCGGCATTATTTCACCGGTGATGCTGCCCGATGTGGTGGCGCTGGTGCCGGAACTCACCACCAGCATGCCGCCGCACATCGCCTCGTCTACCGGCATTGATGCCCTGTGTCACCTGATTGAGTGCTTCACCGCCAACGTTGCCAATCCGGTCAGCGACAACTATGCGCTGATTGGGATGAAGAAGCTGTTCGCGAATCTCGAAACCACGCTGCGCGAGCCGGAGAATCTGCAGGCACGGCTGGAGATGCTCTGGGCCTCTTATTATGGCGGCGCATCGATTGCCCATGCCGGGACGCATCTGGTGCATGCGATGTCCTATCCGCTTGGCGGCAAATATCACCTGCCACACGGCGTTGCCAACGCCATTCTGCTGGCCCCCTGCATGCGCTTTGTCCGTCCGGCCGCAGTGAGCAAATTCGCTCAGGCCTATGACCTGCTGCCCGACGCTGACGTCCGTTTAAGCGATGAAGAGAAATCACACGCGCTGGTCGACTACTTCACCGCGCTGGTTGCGCGGCTGCAGTTGCCTGCCAGCCTGGAAGCGCTGGGCATCGGCCCGGATCACCTGCCTTATTTAGTGGAAGCGGCACTCGACGTGCAGCGCCTCATGAAAAACGTGCCGATGGCGGTCACCGCCGATGATGTGCGCGCCGTCTACCTGACGCTGTTCCCTTCCTGCCAGGCGTAATGAGGATTGTCATGAATAAGAAAATCAACGGCGTACTGACCGCCATCGTCACCACCTTTGACCGTGAAGGTGCCTTTGACCCGGTAAGGCAGCTTGAGCAGGTCAGACGCCAGATCAACGCCGGAAACGGCATCTTCTGTGGCGGCACCAACGGCGAGTTCTTTGTGCTGAACGAGCAGGAGAAGATTGCCGTTACCACCACCTGCGTCGATGAAGTCAATGGCCGTGCGGCCGTCGTGGCGCATATCGGCGAGATTTCGACCCGTGAAACGATCCGGCTCGGCAAACAGATCGCCCGCCTTGGCGTGGATGCCGTCTCGGCGATCACGCCATGGTTTGTGCCGCTGAAGCAGCAGGAGCTGATCGACCACTATCAGCGCGTGGCTGACGCGCTGACGGTGCCGCTGTTCCTCTACAACATTCCGGCGCGAACCGGCAATACCCTGCAGCCAGAGACCGTTCGTACGCTGGCCGCGCACCCGAACATCATCGGCATTAAAGACTCCGCAGGCAGCTATGAAAGTCTGAGCGGCTTTCTGCAGGCTACCGCCGACTGTGAGGGCTTTGATGTGCTAAACGGCCCTGACTCGCTGATTCATCAGGGATTCGTTGATGGCTGCTCCGCCTCCATTTCCGGGCTGGCAAACGTGGCACCGGAAGCAATTAACGCCATCTGGGCGCGCTTCAGTGCCGGTGACATTGCCGGTTCGCATCAGGCACAGGAGAACGTTACCGGCCTGCGCACCGCGCTGTACAGCATCGGTTTCTCACCGGCCGCCGTGAAAAAAGCGGTCAGCCTGCAGGGCTTTGAAGTGGGTGAAAGCCGCTATGCGGTGCAGTTCAGCGCCGACGAACAGCAGCAGATCCGTCAAATTGTGAACCACTACCTGCAATAACGTCCATCGCCTTTGCACCCTATCGGTCAGATGAGAACGAACCTGATGGTCGCCATCTGCCAGAACAATTGAGGTTACGATGAAAGCATTCTCAACTGAGAGCACCTTACTGATCGTCGGCATGGTGGTCGCCTATATCCTGTTCACCACCTGGCTGACATGGCGCTTACGCAGTAAAACCAGCGGCGACTTTATGGAAGGCTCCCGCGCCATGCCGGCCTTTATCGTCGGCATCATGCTGATGTCAGAGTATATCGGGGCAAAATCGACCATCGGCACGGCGCAGGCAGCCTTTGAGGATGGCTTCGCCGCTTCCTGGTCGGTCATCGGTGCCGCGATAGGTTTTCCGCTGTTTGGCCTGATTCTGGTCAAACGCATTTATAACACCGGGAAGATCACGATCTCTGGTGCTATCGCCGAGAAATATGGCCGTTCGACCAGGAACATTATCTCGCTGATCATGATCTATGCGCTGCTGCTGGTGAACGTCGGGAACTACATCAGCGGTGCGGCGGCGATCTCAACCGTGCTGAAGATCGACCTGACGCAGGCGGCCTTTATTACCGCAGTGGTAAGTACTTTCTACTTTGCATTTGGCGGCATGAAAGGCGTTGCGTGGGTTACGCTGCTGCACAGCGCCATCAAGTATATGGGGATTCTGATCATCCTCTATGTGGCACTGAAGATGACCGGCGGCGTCGCTCCGATGATCGAGAAAATGCCGGCGTTCTACTGGACGTGGGATGGCCACGTCGGGGCCAGCACCATTGTGGCCTGGCTGATCGGGACCGTGGGTTCGATCTTCTGTACGCAGTTTGTGATCCAGGCGATCTCATCCACCAAAGATGTGAAGTCAGCGAAACGCGCTACCTGGGTTGCCTTCATTTTCTGCCTGCCAATCGGTCTGGCGATGGCGCTGATTGGTGTGGCGGCGAAGTTTGCGCACCCCGATATCAAGAGCCTCTATGCGCTGCCCGTGTTTCTGCAGGATATGTCACCGTGGCTGGCAGGCATTGTCACCACCTCGCTGGTGGCCTCGATTTTCGTCAGCGTCGGCACCGTTGCGCTGGCCATCGCCTCGCTGGTCGTAAAAGACTTTTACGTGCCCTGGCGTAACCCGACGCCAGAGCGCGAATTCAAAATGACGCGCTGGATTTCGATTGGCATCGGCTTCTTCCCGCTGCTGTTTGTCCTGTTCTTCCCTGAAGTGCTGAAGCTCTCCTTCTTTACCCGCGCAATTCGCCTGTCGATCACCGTGGTAGCGATTATGGCGTTCTATCTGCCATGGTTTAAGAGCACGCGCGGTGCCAACGCCGGTCTGATTGGTGCCTGCGTGGTCACATCCGTCTGGTTCCTGATGGGTAACCCCTTCGGTATCGACAATATGTATGTGGCGCTGATTACACCGGCCATCATTATGGTAATTGACCGCTGTATCCCGTCACGCCAGTCTCAGCCTCAACCGCAACACAATGCACAAAATAGTGGAGCCTAATATGACTCAGGAAACCGTCACCGCAGAACGCACCGGCCTGGTTGCGCCGCACCCGCAGGATAGCGCCCAGCAGATTGCGATGCTGCCCTCCTCCTGCCCGCAAAACCACGCGGCTAACCTGCTGCCGCTGCCCGATGGCGATCTGCTTTGCGTCTGGTTTGGTGGCACGCAGGAAGGGATTGCCGATATCTCGGTCTGGTGTTCCCGGCTGACAAAAGGCAGCGATCGCTGGAGTGACGCGCAGAAGCTGTCTGACGATCCGGGTCGTTCAGAACAGAACCCGGTGCTGTTTCTCGATCCGGACCAGATACTGTGGCTGCTGTGGACGGCACAGAAATCGGGCAATCAGGACACCGCGATTGTGCGCTATCGCCAGTCTCACGATTTCGGCAAGCACTGGGGCGAGATCAAAACGCTGCTGGATAAGCCCGGCACCTTTATCCGCCAGCCGATTGTGGTGTTGCCCAACGGCAACTGGTTGCTGCCGGTGTTCTACTGCCTGACGCAGCCCGGCGAAAAGTGGGTCGGCAGTTATGACGTCAGCGCGGTAAAAATCTCGGAAGATAAAGGCCAGAGCTGGCGCGACGTCAGCGTGCCTGACAGCACCGGCTGCGTTCATATGAACGTCACCCTGCTGGATGATGGTTCGCTGCTGGCTCTCTACCGCAGTCGCTGGGCCGACCATATCTACCAGAGCCGCTCGTTTGATCAGGGTGAAAGCTGGAGTGCGCCTGAGCCGCTGTCGCTGCCCAACAATAACTCGTCCATTCAGGTCACAACGCTGCGCAACGGTCATCTGGCGCTGGTGTTCAATGCCATGAGCGCCGAAGGTGCCAGCGAGCGCCGGTTGTCGCTGTATGACGAAATTGAAGATGATGAAGAGGACAGTGACGTTGCGGTTGCCGCCGAGCCGGTGGTGCACAGCGGGCGGACCGCCTTCTGGGGCGCGCCACGTGCGCCCATGACGCTCGCTATCTCAACGGATGGCGGCAAAAGCTGGCCGCTACAGCGCAATCTGGACGAAGGCGATGGCTACTGCATGACCAATAACTCTCAGCAAAAGTTAAACCGTGAGTTCTCTTACCCCAGCATCAAACAGGGCGTAAACGGCGAACTGCATATCGCCTACACCTGGTATCGCCAGGCGATCAAGTATGTGAGGGTCGACGAGTCCTGGGTGCGGGGGGGTGATGCGTGATTGAAAAGATGGCGCTGGTGACCGGAGCCAGCTCCGGCATCGGTCAGGCGATTGTGGACTGCCTGCTTGATGAGGGCTGGCAGGTTACCGGCCTGAGCCGCTCGGCGATAAATCGGGCAGACGCGGGCTGGCAGAGCCATCAGGTCGACATCAGCGACAGCGCAGCATTGCAGGCTTTACTGGACAAACTGCCGGTGCCGCAGGCGGTGATCCATGCAGCGGGAATGATGCAGGCCGCGCCGCTCGGGGAGCTGGATCTGAACGCCAGCACACGCCTGTGGCAACTGCATGTTGCCGCTGCAGAACAGCTGGCCAATCATTTTGCGCCCCGGATGAGCGCGGGTGGCAGAATCGTGCTGCTGGGCAGCCGCACGTCAGGCGGTGCGTCGGGCCGCAGTCAGTATGTGGCCACCAAATCGGCGATGATCGGCATGGTGCGCAGCTGGGCGGCAGAGCTGGCACCGCTCGGCATTACGGCAAATATTGTAGCGCCAGGCGCCACCGAAACGCCGATGCTGCAACAGCCGGGCCGGGCCAGTTCACCACCGCGCTTGCCGCCAATCGGGCGTTATATTCAGCCGCAGGAAGTGGCCGGGCTGGTCGGCTTCCTGCTTTCGCCGGCGGCAGCGGCGATCACCGGTCAGCAGCTGGTGATGTGCGGTGGTGCGTCGCTGAATTAATTAGCAGGCCGGGCAGCTCAGGTGGCCCGGCCTGTATTAGCGTAAAAATTACCGTACGGGTTTACCATACTGGTTCACAAACTGGCGATAAGCGGCAATCACCAGCTGAAAATCTTCAATACCGCAGAAGGAGAGGCTCTCTTCGTCGTAGTAATTCATCCCCTCTTCCATGCCGTCATCTTCCAGTGCCAGCAGATTAGCGCGAATCATCACCTCTTCCTCATCCAGCAGGATGGTGTACTCGCTGCCGATGCGCTGCCACTGACGCACGCTGCCTTTGACGTCTTCGATTGCGGCTTCCACTTCATCCAGCAATCCTGGATCGTTTTTCACCTCTTCGTTGAACCAGTGGCCGACCGCTTCATGATCCATCGACATACGAACCTTAATCTGTCCGGTCACATCGCGTAAAAATTCATATTCCATCGCCCGTTCCTCTTAACGTCATCGCGTCACCTGGTAAGTGTTCGTGCTGCTCTCGCGGCACAGTGTGACACGTCGCGCATTATTACAGGCTGCCTGCCGAAAGCCAGCTTTTGATCGTCTCTCTACCCCATGTACAGACGTAAAAAAGGGGCGAATCATCGCCCCTTAGTCATAACTGACAGGTGAAGAATCAGACCGCGGTCTGGAAAATCACGCCATCAGCTTTGTCGGTGTACTGCGTCAGCTGGTCGAAGTTGAGATAGCGATACGTGTCGCTGGCCGTTTTATCGACCTGCGCCATAAATTGCTGATACTCATCCGGCGTTGGCAGTTTACCAAGCAGAGACGCGACCGCAGCCAGCTCCGCTGACGCCAGGTAGACATTAGCACCGGTACCCAGACGGTTCGGGAAGTTACGGGTCGAAGTGGACACCACCGTCGAACCATCAGCCACACGTGCCTGGTTACCCATGCAGAGTGAACAGCCCGGGATCTCGATACGCGCACCGCTTTTGCCGAATACGCTGTAGTAGCCCTCTTCGGTCAGCTGTGCCGCATCCATCTTGGTTGGCGGAGCCACCCACAGACGGGTTGGCAGCTGGCCTTTGTGGCTATCCAACAGTTTACCGGCAGCACGGAAGTGACCAATGTTGGTCATGCACGAACCGATGAACACTTCGTCGATCTTCTCGCCCTGAACGTCAGAGAGCAGACGGGCATCGTCCGGATCGTTTGGCGCACAGAGGATCGGCTCTTTGATTTCAGCCAGATCGATTTCGATCACGGCAGCATATTCAGCATCCGCGTCCGGCTCCAGCAACTGAGGATCGGCCAGCCATTTCTCCATGCTTTCAACGCGACGCTCAAGCGTACGACGATCGCCGTAGCCTTCTGCGATCATCCACTTCAGCAGCACGATGTTGGAGTTCAGGTATTCGATAATCGGCGCTTTATCCAGCTTGATAGTACAGCCCGCAGCGGAACGCTCGGCTGACGCATCGGACAGCTCAAACGCCTGCTCGACTTTCAGATCCGGCAGACCTTCAATCTCAAGGATGCGGCCAGAGAAGATGTTCTTCTTACCTTTCTTCTCAACGGTCAGCAGACCCTGTTTGATGGCATACAGCGGAATGGCGTGAACCAGATCGCGCAGGGTAATGCCTGGCTCCATCTTACCTTTGAAGCGCACCAGCACTGATTCCGGCATGTCGAGCGGCATAACGCCCGTCGCTGCCGCAAACGCCACCAGGCCTGAACCCGCCGGGAAAGAGATGCCGATAGGGAAACGGGTATGGGAGTCACCACCGGTACCCACGGTATCCGGCAGCAGCATACGGTTCAGCCAGCTGTGGATAATGCCGTCACCCGGACGCAGTGACACACCGCCACGGTTCATGATGAAGTCTGGCAGTGTATGGTGCGTGCTCACATCCACAGGCTTCGGATAGGCGGCGGTGTGACAGAAGGACTGCATCACCAGATCGGTCGAGAAGCCCAGGCAAGCCAGATCTTTCAGCTCGTCACGGGTCATCGGGCCGGTGGTATCCTGCGAGCCAACCGAGGTCATTTTAGGTTCGCAATAGGCACCCGGACGAACGCCGGTTACGCCACAGGCGCGGCCAACCATTTTCTGCGCCAGCGAGAACCCACGGGTACTCTCCGCGACATCTTTCGCCTGACGGAATACGGTGCTGTGCGGCAGACCCAGCGACTCGCGCGCTTTGGTGGTCAGACCGCGACCGATGATCAGCGGAATACGGCCACCGGCGCGCACTTCGTCAATCACTACTTCGGTTTTGAGCTCGAAGCTGGCCAGCAGCTCATTGGTTTCGTGGTTGCGGACTTCGCCTTTGAATGGATAGATGTCGATCACATCGCCCATGTTCAGGTTGTTTACGTCCACTTCAATGGGCAGTGCGCCCGCATCTTCCATGGTGTTGAAGAAGATGGGTGCAATTTTGCTGCCCAGCACCACGCCGCCGCCTTTTTTATTTGGCACGTTCGGGATGTCGTCGCCCATAAACCACAGCACCGAGTTGGTGGCGGATTTACGTGAAGAACCGGTTCCGACAACATCACCGACATAGGCCAGCGGGAAGCCTTTGGTCTTCAGAGCTTCGAGCTGTTTGATCGGGCCGATATTGCCCGCTTCATCAGGCTCAATGCCTTCACGGGCATTTTTCAGCATCGCCAGGGCGTGCAGAGGAATGTCTGGACGTGACCAGGCATCCTGGGCCGGAGAGAGATCGTCGGTGTTGGTTTCGCCAGTGACCTTAAACACTGTAACCGTGATCTTCTCTGCCAGTTCAGGCCGTGACAGATACCATTCCGCATCTGCCCAGGATTGCATCACCTGCTTCGCGTATTCATTACCCGCTTTCGCTTTCTCTTCGACATCATAGAAGTTGTCGAACATCAGCAGCGTGTGTGAAAGGGCTTTCGCGGCAATCGGAGCCAGTTTGCTATCGTCCAGCGCCTCAATCAGCGGATGAATATTGTAACCGCCCTGCATGGTGCCAAGCAGTTCAACCGCTTTTTCAGGAGATATCAGAGGAGAGGTTGCTTCGCCTTTGGCGACAGCCGCCAGGAAACCGGCTTTGACATACGCCGCTTCATCGACGCCAGGTGGGACGCGGTTGACCAATAAATCGGTCAGAAATTCTTCTTCACCCGCAGGTGGATTTTTCAGCAGTTCAACCAGCGCGGCCATCTGGGAAGCCTCTAAAGGCTTAGGTACAATTCCCTGGGCAGCACGCTCGGCAACGTGCTTACGGTATTCTTCTAGCACGACGTTATCCTCGCTCTCATTATGTAGGGCTTTCCGACCACCTTGCTCACTTATGGAGAACACACTTCCCTTTCTCGTCCAGGTTGAGGTGCCCGGTTTCGCGGAGGGCAGAATAGCAGGATTTCGTCTGTTTGTTAATCTGTTTACAAAAATACAACATAATCCACTGCGCCCATTTTACCCGCTTATTATCCCGCATCAGCCAGCTAAGTCAGCTGATTGGCTCTCTCAGCAGCGTACCGCATTCCGCTCAAATGACAGCGCGAGGACGTCAGCTTTGCCGCGGTTTTAACGAAATGATTCAGTGAAATAGATAACTGGCAGGAATAGAAACAGCAGGCGTCTGGTGTACAGTAGAGGAGGGTTCGGGAGCAGATCAACACCAGGCTGCAAATCAGCCTGGTGCTCTTCTCGCGTCAGAGGATTACAACGTGGTTTTCATTTCCCGCAGTGATACCGGCCAGACGTAGTGATCTTTCAGAATCCGCGCACTGTAGTCGAGACAGATTTTCACCGGCAGGTTGGGATAGATTCGCCCCATCTCCTGCACCAGCTCTTCGCTGTTTTTGACCTTGTGCAGCGTCTTAATGAAATCGTTGATATAGGTGCGGGTAAAGCCTATTGCTGAGGGGCTAAGCGATGGCGTCGTTCGCGAATGGCCAGGGATCAGGACTTTCGGCGCCAGCGCTTCGAGTTTATCCAGACTGCCCATCCATTTCGCCATGCGCTCCGGCGTGCGCATATCGGCAATCCAGACATGTGCATCCGCGAAGACCACATCGGAGGCGATCAATGTTTTCGTCGAGGGGATCCAGAGCGGTGTCACCCGGATGCAATCGCCACTGAGATCGCTCAGGATTTTAATCTCCTGCCCTTCCAGCCAGATCGTATCCTCTTCCAGTTCGGTGATCGCAAACTTAGTGCGGGCACCGTTCTCTTTTAAAACCTGCTTACCCCAGTAATCAATTTTGAAATCAAAGGCGTCATTAACGTCTTCGGCGACCTGCCTGTAAGAGAGAATTTCAGCAGCCGGAAAAACCGACTTAATCACTTCAAGACCCAGAAAATGATCGGGATGCAGATGGGTAATAAAGATGCGTTTCAGGTCGAGACCGGTTTCGATAATCTCAGCGACTAAACGATGCGCATTCGCCAGCGTGAACTGGGCGTCGACTAACATCGCCTCTTTCTCGCCCATGATGATGGTGGAACTGACACCGAAACCGTCGTGCTGATCGCTGCTGATAAAAACCTTCGTCGATAAATCCATTTTTCGTCCTCATACGTTACACATCAGAAGCTGCACGTCAGAAACAACTAAGCAGAAGAGGTCATGATGACCTCTTCTGTTCACTCTTAATTTTTCAGGTTTTCCGGAAAATTGGCGGGCAGCTGATCAGGCGGACAGTCAATGACGCTTTCGTTGTTTTCACCGACATCGCGGATTACGGTCAGCGTCGCGAACTCATCAATCACTTCGGTTGGATAAGCCGGGCCCGCTTCGCGGAATTTCGCCATCTCTTCCAGATGATCATTCTGGAAGCAGACGGTTTTTTCCGGATTATTCATGACCCAGCGTGGGAAAAAGATGGTGCCGTGGAAAATTTTATCCGCCAGATTGACGGCCAGGCTGACATCAGTGCCGGTGGGTTCAGTCCAGGAAACTTTATAGACATCCTGTGCCAGGCGAACCACATAAACATGCTGGTTTTTAACCCAGCGATTGCCGACCATGCCACTGTGAATGCGATAGTCGATGGTGCTGGCATTTTTAATGTAAAGCTCGTAATTCCAGCCATTGTCATAGGTGTAAACCAGATGTTTGCCAACGATGCCAGACAGGTCATGTTTATCAAAAGTGCTCATAATGAATTCCTCATTTGTTTTCCTTGAGGTGATTATTGCGCGTTACAAAAGCGATGAATAACGCTATTTTTAGCACTAAATAATTCAATTTTTAGATGGGTTGTCATGTACAAAACAACGCTGGAACAATGGTATCTGCTCGACGCCGTCGTAAAGGAAGGGAGTTTTGCGCTGGCAGCGGAGAAAAATAATCGTAGCCAGTCCTCATTAAGCTATCAGCTGGGTCTGCTTCAACAACGGCTGGACATGGAACTGCTGGAGCAGGTGGGACGCCGTGCCGTTCTGAGTGCTGAAGGACATCAGTTACTTGCGCAGGTACGTCCACTGCTGGAAGGATTTAGCGCGCTCGAAGCTAAGGCCAGTGCCCTGAGACGGGGTGAACGTTCGCGCATTGATTTAATGGTAGATGCTACTTTTCCTAAACCTCTGCTGTTCGACGTGCTCAGTATATTTCAGCAACGCTATCCACATGTGCGCATCTGGTTCAGCGAAATTGTCCGCAGCGAAACGCCAGACAGGCTGGCGGAACAACAGGCCGATCTCTGGCTGGTGGCGCAATATGGCGCTGAACCATTGGCTGGCGAAAGCCTGATGAGCGTCGATTTCGTTGCCGTGGCACATCGCCATCACCCGCTGCACAGTGAACCTGCCCCGCTTAATGCTGCCACACTGGCGCGCTGGCCCTGTATTACCATTCTGGATCGCCAGCAACAGCAGCAGTCAGAGGTGAGTGGCGATCAGGCAGAAAACTGGTCATTCACTACCCTGTCGGCAGCAATTGAAGCGGTCCAGCACCAGCTAGGCTATGGCTGGCTGCCGGAACAGAATATCGCGGGGCTCTTAGAGAGCGGTGAACTCCGTCCCCTGCCGCTGCTCCAGGGTCGCCGGCGCAGTAGTACGCTGGTGATGTACATCAATGAAGAGAGGCTGCCCGGCAACAGCGCTATTGCTGAACTGGCGCAGATGTTTGTTGAACGGGTGGCGGCGTGGGAAGTGCGTCGCTGAACGTAAATCGAAGGGCACGCGTACAGCAGCTCTTTCTGGCCGCTCGCTCCTTATAACCCCGCTATTTCGCTAGCTCTCATCATTTCCTTTCGCTAAACTGCGGGGCTGGATTCCTCCCAGCATAAATTGCGCAGAGTAATCCATGACCCGCAAATTCAAGCCTTTCACCTCACTTTCCCGCCGCCACCGTCGCACGCGTGTTCAGCACATCAAAAATCTTATCCATCGCGAGCGTGAGCGCTGCGGTGGGCTACATTACGATGATTGTGATTCTGAAAACGCAGAGGCTATTGCGGCGGGCTGGGTCTGGACCTGGAGTGATGTACTTTTCCTGGATGATCAAGATCCCACCATCTATTGGAACGCTGAGATCGTTACTGCTGATGTCGCTCGCATGGATATCATCGAAAACCGGGTACTCAATGAGGCCACTGCAATGCTTGACCAGACCCAACTGGAGGATGAATTCCGTTTAGAGACAGTGTCCAGCTATGACGCGAAAGGAAAGATTGTCAGCTATAAGCAGGTCAAACGCACCCGCGTTGCTTATCCCCAGTTCGGCGGGATGACATATCATGATTACATTAACAAGCGCGTGGCAGATATTCTCCGCGACACCCCACCCGTAATCACCCCTGGTTATCGCATCCAGCACGGCTATCGTAGTGGTATTGGTCTGCAAATTATCGTCGCAGAGTCAGAGCTGACGCGTGAAGTCATCGATAATGCCATCCGCACATTTCTGGCAGGTAACATGCCTTCTCTTAAATCTATATAGCCGTTCTGATGCCCCACATCCCCTGCCGGGCTTTTTGACACACCGCTTCACGGTTAGGGGTTAACGGCTTACTGTCATTGCTAGTCCGGCAGCACAAAGGCTGAATATCAGTAATATTGAAGTGCGATTCCGGGCGATTTTCCCTCGGCCTAACGTGTCTGTCAGAGGAATGAATGGCAGAATCTACTGACACTTATGATCAAAATGACAGCGAAAAAAAAGCCCCCATAACGGGAGCTTTCTCTTTGCAGCAGCAGAAACTTACTTCTTCTTCGCTTTCGCGTTAGGCAGATCGGTGATGCTACCTTCGAAGATTTCTGCAGCCAGACCGACTGACTCATGCAGGGTAGGGTGAGCATGGATGGTCAGCGCAATATCTTCCGCATCACAACCCATCTCAATCGCCAGACCGATTTCGCCTAACAGCTCGCCGCCGTTAGTACCGACAATCGCGCCACCGATAATACGGTGCGTCTCTTTGTCAAAAATCAGCTTGGTCATGCCGTCTGCACAATCAGAAGCGATAGCACGGCCTGAGGCAGCCCACGGGAAGGTGGAGGTCTCGTAGCTGATGCCCTTCTCTTTCGCTTCTTTCTCGGTCAGACCGACCCAGGCAACTTCTGGCTCAGTATAGGCAATTGAAGGGATCACTTTCGGATCGAAGTAGTGCTTCAGACCAGAGATCACTTCAGCCGCTACGTGGCCTTCATGCACGCCTTTGTGCGCCAGCATTGGCTGACCGACGATGTCGCCGATAGCATAGATGTGTGGCACGTTGGTGCGCATCTGTTTATCGACGCGGATGAAGCCGCGATCGTCCACTTCCACGCCCGCTTTACCGGCATCCAGACCTTTACCGTTCGGCACACGACCGATAGCAACCAGCACCGCGTCATAACGCTGCGCTTCGCCTGGTGCTTTTTTGCCTTCCATTGAAACGTAAATGCCATCGTCTTTTGCTTCAACGGCGGTCACTTTAGTTTCCAGCATCAGGTTAAATTTCTTGCTGATTTTCTTGGTAAAGACTTTCACCACGTCTTTATCCGCAGCCGGGATAACCTGGTCGAACATCTCAACCACATCGATCTCTGAACCCAGCGCGTGATAGACCGTCGCCATTTCCAGACCGATGATACCGCCGCCCATGACCAGCAGACGCTTCGGCACTTCTTTCAGTTCCAGCGCATCGGTAGAGTCCCAGACGCGTGGATCTTCATGTGGAATGAATGGCAGTTCGATTGGGCGTGAACCCGCAGCGATGATAGCATTATCGAAGTTGATGGTGGTCGCGCCGCCTTCTCCTTCAACCACCAGGGTGTTAGCACCGGTGAATTTGCCCAGGCCATTCACCACGGTGACTTTACGACCTTTTGCCATACCTGACAGGCCGCCAGTCAACTGGTTGATAACCTTCTCTTTCCAGCTGCGAATCTTGTTGATATCAGTAGATGGCTGGCCAAACACAATGCCGTGCTCTTCAAGGGCTTTTGCCTCTTCAATCACTTTAGCAACGTGCAGCAGCGCTTTAGATGGGATACAACCGACGTTCAGACAAACACCACCGAGGGTGCTGTAACGCTCTACCAGTACGGTTTCCAGACCTAAATCCGCACAACGGAAGGCTGCAGAGTAACCTGCAGGACCTGCCCCAAGTACCACGACCTGGGTTTTAATCTCTGTACTCATCATGACCTCTTAATTGATATCCGGCGGGTCAGACGTTCTTATAATGCCCTTATTCCACCGGGACTTTCACCGCAAGAGTTTACAGAATTGTTAACAAACTGCCAACAGCGGCGCGACGAATCGTTAAAGGAAGGCCGGCATCCGCCGGCCTTCTTCACATTTACATAACTAAACGACGAATGTCAGACAACATATTGCCGATAATGGTGATGAATCGCGCACCATCAGCACCGTCGATCACGCGGTGGTCGAAGGAGAGAGAAATCGGCATCATCAGACGCGGCGTAAACTCTTTACCATTCCACACCGGCTCCATCGCCGATTTAGAGACACCCAGGATAGCCACTTCCGGCGCGTTAACGATCGGCGCGAAGTGTGTGGTACCCAGGCCGCCCAGGCTGGAGATGGTGAAACATCCGCCCTGCATGTCGCCCGCTGTCAGCTTACCGTCACGCGCTTTCTTCGAAATTGCCATCAGTTCACGCGACAGCTCGGTGATGCCTTTCTTGTTCACGTCTTTGAAGACCGGAACAACCAGGCCGTTTGGCGTATCAACCGCCACACCGATGTTGATATATTTCTTCAGCGTCAGTTTCTGCGCATCTTCAGACAGCGAGCTGTTGAAGCGTGGCATCTGCTCAAGCGCCGCCGCGACCGCTTTCATGATGAACACGACAGGCGTGTATTTCACATCCAGCTTACGCTTCTCTGCTTCAGCATTCTGCTGCTTACGGAACGCTTCCAGATCGGTGATATCGGTTTTGTCGAAATGCGTAACGTGCGGGATCATCACCCAGTTACGGCTCAGGTTCGCGCCAGAAATTTTCTGGATACGACCCAGTTCGACTTCTTCGATTTCGCCAAACTTACTGAAATCAACTTTCGGCCATGGCAGCATGCCCGGCAGACCACCGCCGCTTGCCGCAGCAGGCGCTGCTTCAGCGCGTTTCACGGCCTCTTTCACGTAAGTCTGCACGTCTTCTTTCAGAATGCGACCTTTACGGCCGGTGCCTTTGACTTTCGCCAGGTTAACACCGAACTCGCGCGCCAGGCGACGGATCACCGGGGTCGCGTGAACGTAAGCGTCGTTCTCTGCGAACTCACCTTTGCTGTTGGCTTTGGCTGCTGGCGCCGCGGCGGCTGGCTTAGCCTCAGATTTCGCAGCAGGCGCCGGAGCGGCGTCCTGTTTCGCGGCCGCAGGGGCGGCCGGAGCAGCACCTTCGACTTCGAACACCATGATCAGTGAGCCGGTGCTGACTTTATCGCCCGTGGCGACTTTCAGCTCTTTGACAGTACCTGCAAACGGCGCAGGGACTTCCATTGAGGCTTTGTCGCCTTCAACCACGATCAGTGACTGCTCAGCCTCAACTTTGTCGCCAACTTTGACCAGGATCTCGGTAACTTCGACTTCATCACCGCCGATATCCGGAACGTTGACCTCTTTTGCGCCTGCAGCAGCAGCGGGTGCCGATGCTGCTTCTTCTTTCACTTCTGGCTTCGCATCAGAGGCCGGTGCTGCGCCTTCTGCTTCAAAGACCATGATGGCTGAACCGGTGCTGACTTTGTCGCCGGTCGCAATGGTGATCTCTTTGACCACACCCGCGAACGGAGCCGGAACTTCCATTGAGGCTTTATCACCTTCCACCACAATCAGTGACTGCTCGGCTTCGACTTTGTCGCCAACCTTAACCAGAATCTCAGTGACTTCGACTTCGTCACCGCCGATATCCGGCACAGCCACTTCTTTGCTGGCCGTCGCCGCAGCAGCGGCTGGCGCAGGCGCCGCGTCCGCTTTTTTCTCTGCGGCCGGTGCTGGTGCTGCTTCCGCAGCGCCTTCAGCATCAAACACCATGATCAGTGAGCCGGTCTCAACTTTGTCACCGGTAGAGATCTTAATCTCTTTCACTACGCCAGCCTGTGGCGACGGCACTTCCATTGAGGCTTTGTCGCCTTCCACGGTGATCAGCGACTGCTCGGCTTCCACCTTGTCGCCAACTTTCACCAGAATCTCGGTGACTTCAACTTCGTCAGACCCGATATCCGGTACCTTAATTTCGATAGCCATTACTCTATTACCTCTTAAGCCAGACGCGGGTTAACTTTATCGGCATCGATATTGAATTTGGTGATCGCATCGGCCACCACTTTCTTCTCGATCTCGCCGCGTTTAGCCAGCTCACCCAGCGCGGCAACCACCACATAAGATGCATCCACTTCGAAGTGATGACGCAGATTCTCACGGCTGTCAGAGCGACCAAAGCCATCGGTACCCAGTACGCGATAATCGCTGGCCGGGACATAGCTACGAACCTGCTCAGCGAACAGTTTCATGTAGTCGGTTGAAGCAACAGCGGGTGCGTCGTTCATCACCTGAGCGATGTAAGGTACGCGCGCTTCTTCAGTCGGATGCAGCATGTTCCAGCGCTCACAATCCTGGCCATCACGCGCCAGCTCGGTGAACGAGGTCACGCTGTAGACATCAGAGCCGATACCGTAATCTTTCGCCAGGATCTGCGCAGCTTCACGCACGTGACGCAGGATAGAACCTGAGCCCAGCAGCTGCACTTTACCTTTGCTGCCTTCTACCGTTTCCAGCTTATAGATACCCTTACGGATACCTTCTTCAACGCCCTGCGGCATTGCTGGCATATGGTAGTTTTCATTCAGCGTGGTGATGTAGTAGTAAACGTTCTCCTGCGCTTCGCCATACATACGCACCAGACCGTCATGCATGATGACTGCGACTTCATAAGCGTAAGATGGATCGTAAGAGATACAGTTCGGGATAGTCAGAGACTGAATATGGCTGTGACCATCTTCATGCTGCAGACCTTCGCCGTTCAGCGTCGTACGGCCTGAGGTACCGCCGACCAGGAAGCCGCGCGCCTGCTGGTCGCCCGCCAGCCACATCAGATCGCCAATACGCTGGAAGCCGAACATCGAGTAATAGATGTAGAACGGGATCATCGGCAGGTTGTTGGTGCTGTATGAGGTCGCCGCAGCCAGCCAGGATGAACCTGCGCCCAGCTCGTTGATCCCTTCCTGCAGAATCTGGCCTTTCTCGTCTTCTTTGTAGTAGGCAACCTGCTCGCGGTCCTGCGGGGTATACTGCTGACCGTTCGGGCTGTAGATACCGATCTGACGGAACAGACCTTCCATACCAAAGGTACGCGCTTCATCGGCGAGGATCGGAACCAGACGATCTTTGATCGACTTGTTCTTCAGCATCACGTTCAGGGCACGCACAAAGGCGATAGTGGTCGAGATCTCTTTGTTCTGCTCATCCAGCAGCGCACTGAACTCTTCGAGTGCTGGCATTTCCAGCTTTTCAGTGAACTTCGGCTGACGCGTTGGCAGGTAACCGCCTAACTTCTCACGCTGACTGTGCAGATAAGTATGCTCTTCTGAGCCTTTCTCAAAGGTGACGTACGGCAGTTCTTCGATTTTATCGTCAGCAACCGGCACGTTAAAGCGATCACGGATATAGCGTACGCCATCCATGTTCATCTTCTTCACCTGGTGGGCAATGTTTTTGCCTTCCGCGGTGTCGCCCATACCATAACCTTTGATGGTATGCGCCAGGATCAGTACTGGCTTGCCTTTGGTATCCTGCGCTTTTTTCAGTGCCGCATAGATTTTCTTCGGATCGTGGCCGCCACGGTTCAATGCCCAGATTTCATCATCGGACATATCTTTAACCAGCGCCGCGGTTTCCGGATACTTGCCAAAGAAGTGCTCACGCACGTAGGCACCATCACGGGATTTGAAGGTCTGGTAGTCACCGTCAACGGTTTCGTTCATCAGCTGAATCAGCTTACCGCTGGTATCTTTGCGCAGCAGCTCGTCCCAGCGACCGCCCCAGATGACCTTGATCACTTCCCAGCCAGCACCGGCAAAGATGCCTTCCAGCTCGTTGATGATCTTGCCATTACCGGTTACCGGGCCATCCAGACGCTGCAGGTTGCAGTTGATAATGAAGACCAGGTTATCCAGTTTTTCACGGGTGGCGATGGTGATCGCACCTTTTGATTCCGGCTCATCCATCTCACCGTCACCCAGGAAGGCGTAAACGGTCTGGGCAGAGGTGTCTTTCAGGCCACGGTGTTCCAGATACTTCAGGAACTTCGCCTGATAGATCGCTGACAATGGACCCAGACCCATTGATACGGTCGGGAACTGCCAGAACTCCGGCATTAATTTCGGGTGCGGATAAGAAGAGAGGCCTTTGCCATCAACTTCCTGACGGAAGTTATTCATCTGATCTTCGGTCAGGCGACCTTCAAGGAACGCACGGGCATAGATACCCGGAGAGATGTGGCCCTGGAAATAGACCAGATCGCCGCCATCCTTCTCACTTCGCGCGCGGAAGAAGTGGTTGAAGCACACTTCATAAATCGTCGCAGAAGACTGGAAGGAGGACATGTGGCCACCGAGTTCCAGATCTTTCTTCGACGCGCGCAGCACCGACATGATGGCGTTCCAGCGGATTGCGGAACGGATACGACGTTCAAGAGAGGTGTTGCCCGGATAATCGGGTTCATCTTCAACGGCAATAGAGTTGATATAGTTGCTGATTGCAGACGAACCTGCAGCCACTTTTACGCCGCCTTTGCGGGCTGCACCCAGTACCTGATCAATCAGATACTGTGCACGTTCAACACCTTCTTCACGGATGACCGATTCGATCGCCTGTAGCCAGTCACGAGTTTCAATCGGATCCACGTCATTGTGTAAACGTTCTGACATGGGTGTGTTCCTTATCTGTGTCTAATACGTTGAATAATCGGGAGCCTGTTAAAGCAGATGCCGGCAGGCTCGTCTGATGTCAGTACGATCTTTGTCGCACGTTATTCCTTACGTTGCTGTAAACGACGCAGGGAGCGTTCCCGACGGCTCTGCTCCCGACTTCTGTCCAGCAAGATTTCCTCTATGAACGCCAGGTGACGGTGTGAAGCCTCGCGCGCTTTTTCTGGCTCACGGGCCACAATCGCCTCAAAGATTCTGGCGCGGTGACCGCTCACTTTTGCCAGCATTTCCCGGCGCGAGTAGAGCAATTCGAAATTCTGACGGACGTTTTGTTCCAGCATAGGGCCCATTGAGCGTAGCAAATGTAAAAGCACAACATTATGGGCCGCTTCTGTGACAGCGATCTGATACTGCATCACTGCGTCCGCTTCGGCGTCTAAGTCGCCGCTGTCCTGCGCCTGCTGGATATTCACATGGCAGTCGCGAATGCGCAGCAGGTCTTCCTCTGTGCCGCGCAGTGCCGCGTAATAGGCCGCGATGCCCTCTAAGGCATGGCGCGTTTCCAGCAGATCAAACTGTGATTCCGGATGGTCGGCGAGAAGCTCAACGAGGGGATCGCTCATGCTTTGCCAGAGATGCTCCTGTACAAATGTTCCGCCACCCTGTCGGCGCAGCAATAATCCTTTGGCTTCTAAGCGCTGGATCGCTTCGCGGAGGGACGGACGTGAGACATCGAATTGTTTAGCGAGTTCGCGCTCAGGCAGCAGCTTCTCTCCCGGACGCAGGGTCCCTTCCATAATCAGCGATTCGAGCTGTTGCTCGATAGCGTCGGAGAGCTTAGGTTGGCGAATCTTACTGTAAGCCATCGTCCCTTCTTATTAAGCCAATCGTCCGGAGTAAATTGGTAATACCAATTGCAAAGAGGTGCCGGTAAAGTAACAAAGTATTCACCTTGTGTCTATATGGTGTCTGCGACATTCACCTGCCCCCAAAGCCTGTGCTGGCGCTAACTTGCGGTTAAAAAAATGAAAAATTCGCGTTGCCACAAATGTTAAATAATTTCACTTTTACCAAACCTTACACCCGCTTAGCGCGTTAGCGCAGCGGCAGGCATAAGTGAAACCTATTCGTCATTAACGGCATTTCATGGCAGAAGTTGCTGTGGGCAGACGTGACCAGGACGGCGTTTTTTCAGTCAACTCTCAGCACGAAAGGCGAAAGCAGGTGCAAAGCGATTCGCTTATCACTATTCTTGTCGCCAGGGTAGCAGATGGCAGCATTCAGCACGCCGGATACCGTAAAATAATCAATACGTTATTGTAACTACTTCATTACAGCGGACTGCGCTGCGAACGAAGAATAAAAACATCACGAGGTTTGTATGGAACAACAGCAAGGCGAAGCGCTGAAACGTGGTCTTAAGAACCGCCATATTCAGCTCATCGCGCTGGGTGGTGCAGTGGGAACCGGGCTGTTTCTGGGCAGCGCATCGGTCATTGAATCCGCCGGACCGGCCGTTATTCTGGGCTATGCGATTGCCGGTTTTATTGCCTTTTTAATCATGCGTCAGCTGGGTGAAATGGTGGTGGAAGAGCCGGTCGCCGGCAGCTTCAGCCACTTCGCGTATAAATACTGGGGCAACTTTGCCGGGTTCGCCTCAGGCTGGAACTACTGGGTCCTTTACGTACTGGTTGCCATGGCAGAACTTACTGCCGTTGGTAAATATATCCAGTTCTGGTGGCCAGACTTTCCTACCTGGGCCTCAGCCGCCATCTTCTTCGTGATGATCAACGCCATCAACCTGACCAACGTGAAAGTGTTCGGTGAGATGGAGTTCTGGTTCGCCATCATTAAAGTGGTTGCGGTCATCGGCATGATTCTGTTCGGTGGCTGGCTGCTGTTCGGCGGTCACGCGGGTCCGCAGGCGACCGTGCGCAACCTGTGGGAACAGGGCGGCTTTTTCCCGCATGGCATCGGCGGTCTCGTCGCGGTCATGGCAATTATCATGTTCTCGTTCGGCGGACTGGAGCTGGTAGGTATCACCGCAGCAGAGGCTGATAACCCGGAAGTGAGCATTCCAAAAGCAACTAACCAGGTGCTGTGGCGTATCCTGATTTTCTACATTGGTTCGTTGGCAGTGCTGCTGTCTCTGATGCCGTGGAGTCGTGTCACGTCAGAAGTCAGCCCGTTTGTCTTTATCTTCCACGAGCTGGGCGATGCCATGGTGGCGAATGCGCTGAACGTGGTGATCCTGACGGCGGCCCTGTCGGTCTATAACAGCTGCGTTTACTGCAACAGCCGTATGCTGTTTGGTCTGGCACAGCAGGGCAATGCGCCGAAAGCGCTGCTGAAAGTCGATCGTCGCGGTGTGCCGGTGTTAACGATTCTGGTCTCGGCTGTTGCCACTGCACTGTGCGTGCTGATCAACTACCTGATGCCGGGCGAAGCGTTTGGCCTGCTGATGTCGCTGGTCGTCTCCGCGCTGGTCATCAACTGGGCAATGATCAGCCTGGCGCACCTCAAGTTCCGTCGTAAGAAAGATCAGCAGGGCGTCACCACCCGCTTCAAAGCGCTGCTCTATCCGGCGGGTAACTGGATTTGCCTGGTCTTCCTGGCGGCGATTCTGGTGCTGATGGTGACCACGCCGGGCATGGCGATCTCTGTCTGGCTTATCCCGGTCTGGCTGGTCATTCTGGGTATTGGTTACTTTATTAAGAACCAGACGCAGAAAGCCTGATCTTTTTGCTCATCCGGTGCGCGCTGTCAGGCGCACCGGCCACTTTAGCTCTATTACTATTTTTATTACTGGCTTGAGATGGTAATTTTTTCCTGCTTCTAACCTGATTAAGGAAAAAATTATTATGCGGGAACTCGCACCATCAGAAATTTTGGCCGTAAGTGGCTGTGGCATGATTCAGGATATTACTACCACCGTGGGTAAGCAGGCCGGTTCATTAATCGGTAACATACTCGGCTCCCTGATCCCGGTGCCATTTATTTCCGGTTTAGTAGGTTCTGTTGCCAGCACTCTCTTTGGCAATATTGGTGGCTGGCTCGGCAGCTTCGTTGGCGGACTGGTTGAAGGCCAGAACAAAAGCGCTGCGTAAACACCCTTTCGTTAAAAATACCCTCTATAAACTAATGTGAACTGGCTCGCTGGTGCGTACCAGTTCACATTTTTTTGCGCCCGCCTGTTTTGTCCATCTTTGTAACCAATTGCTGCTGCGTCACAGACGGCTTCGACCCTAATAATCACTGGCTTCACGGTTTGCAGGAGAAGCAAAATGAAGCCCGCAGCACTCTCATTTAAAGAAAAGCTGGGTTATGGCATGGGCGATGCCGGATGCAACATGATTGGCGGTGCCATCATGTTGTTCCTGAACTACTTCTATACCGATGTTTTCGGGCTGGCTCCGGCGCTGGTGGGAACTCTGTTGCTCTCGGTCAGGGTGCTCGATGCAGTCACCGATCCGATTATGGGTGCCATCGCCGATCGCACCCAGAGTCGCTGGGGCCGTTTTCGTCCCTGGCTGCTGTGGGTTTCCGTGCCCTATGTGGTCTTCAGCGTACTGATGTTCACCACGCCAGACTGGACTTACCACAACAAGGTGATCTGGGCCTTCGTCACCTATTTCCTGATGTCGCTAACTTACACAGCGATTAACATTCCTTACTGTTCTCTGGGCGGCGTGATTACCAACGACCCCGGTGAGCGTGTCTCCTGTCAGTCTTATCGCTTTGTCATGGTCGGCATCGCCACGCTGATACTCTCTCTGTCCCTGCTGCCGATGGCAGAGTGGTTCGGTGGCGAAGACAAAGCGCGCGGCTACCAGATGGCGATGGCGGTACTGGCAACCATTGGCCTGGCAATGTTTCTGTTCTGCTTTGCCACGGTACGTGAACGTATCCGCCCGGCCGTGCCGAGTAATGATGATCTGAAGAAAGATCTGCGTGATGTCTGGAAAAATGACCAGTGGGTGCGCATTCTGCTGCTCACCTTCTGTAACGTCTGCCCTGGCTTCATCCGCATGGCGGCCACCATGTATTACGTGACCTGGGTCATGGGCCAGTCAACGCACTTTGCCACGCTGTTTATCAGCCTGGGAGTCATTGGCATGATGGTCGGCAGCACGCTGGCAAAACTGCTCACCGATCGCTGGTGCAAACTCAAAGTCTTCTTCTGGACCAATATCGCACTGGCCCTTTTTTCCAGCGCCTTCTACTGGATCGATCCCCACGCTACCGTGATGGTGGTGGTCGCCTATTTTGTGCTGAACATTCTGCATCAAATCCCCTCTCCGCTGCACTGGTCACTGATGGCCGATGTGGATGACTACGGCGAATGGAAAACCGGCAAACGCATTACCGGTATCAGCTTTTCCGGCAACCTCTTTTTCCTTAAGGTAGGGCTGGCAGTGGCCGGTGCGATGGTCGGCTTTCTGCTGTCGATCTATGGCTACAATGCGGGCGCTAAGCAGCAGTCACCTGAGGCGATTAACGGCATCATGCTGCTCTTCACCATTATTCCTGGCGTCGGCTATCTGATTACCGCAGGTGTGGTACGACTGATGAAGGTCGACCGCAAAATGATGATTACCATCCAGCAGGATCTCGCGCTGCGCCGCGAAAACTTCCATGAGTTACACACTGTTCGCCTGCGCGACGGTGTTGTCACGCCAACCGGAGATGTTAAATGACCGCAATCTTGCCGAATCCTTTTATCGAGCAGCGTGCCGACCCCTTTATTTTGCGTCATGAACAGTACTATTACTTTGTGGCATCGGTGCCTGAGTATGACCGGCTGGAGATCCGTCGCGCCACGACGCTGGCCGGCCTGCGCAGCGCCGAGCCGGTGGTCGTCTGGCGCAAGCCCGAGAGCGGCCCCTTTAGCGAGTTAATCTGGGCACCTGAGCTGCACTACATTAACGGACAGTGGGTCATCTATTTCGCAGCAGCACCCACACGCGAAATCAAAGAGGGACTGTTTCAGCACCGGATGTATGCGCTGGTGTGTGAGGCGGCAGATCCGTTGCAGGGCGAATGGCAGCCCTGCCGCAGGGTCTTCACCCACCTGGACAGCTTCTCACTGGATGCAACCCACTTCGTGCATCAGGGCAAAAACTGGTATCTCTGGGCGCAGAAAGATCCCCTGATTCCCGGCAACTCTAACCTCTACCTGGATGAGCTGCTGAATCCCTGGACGCTAAAAGGTACGCCCGTAATGCTGAGCCGGCCGGAATATGAGTGGGAGTGTGCAGGGTTCAGCGTTAATGAAGGACCGGCGGTTATCCGTCACGGCGATCGGCTGTTTGTGACCTATTCCGCCAGCGCCACCGATGAAAATTACTGTCTGGGGATACTGTCGATTGCCGCGAATGCCAACCCGCTTGATGTCGCAGCCTGGCAGAAATCAGCGCGTCCGGTATTTGTGACCAGCTGGGACAACCACCAGTACGGGCCGGGCCACAACAGTTTTACCCAGGATGAGGCAGGACGCGACGTACTGGTGTACCACGCGCGTAACTACACTGAAATTGAAGGCGATCCGTTATGGGATCCGAACCGCCATACCCGACTGAAATATTTCAGCTGGCGGGAAGATGGCACGCCTGATTTCGGCGTGCCACCTGCTGATTACACCAGCGTGCCGTAAATCGTCAGCAACGCGACGGCAACAACCAGCACCAGCGAAGTCCGTTTCGCTAACGCCACGGCCACCCGTGGCGTTTCAACTTTATCGGTGTGCGGATCGCGCGACAGTGAGAACTGCGCCAGCGTCGTCAGCACGTGATACTGAGAACGGTGACGATCGGTCAGCGAGGCAAACCAGGCGGGCAGCGCTTTTTCGCCATGGCCCAGCAGCGCGTAAGCGACACCCGCCAGCCGCACCGGGATCCAGTCGAGCAAATGCAGAATCGCATCCACGCCTGATTGCGCTCGCGCCATTGGTGTGCCGAATTTTGCCAGCCAGCCTTGCCAGGCGCGCAGAAACGCGTAACCCACCAGCAGCACCGGCCCCCACGGGCCACCCACCACCAGCCAGAACATCGGGGCGAGATAGAAACGGAAGTTTATCCAGATCAGCGCATTCTGCAGCTCGCGCAGAAACTCACGCTCGCTGCACTCCACCGGCACACCATGGATCAGCGTCAGCTCAGCCGCCATCGCTTGATGTGCCGCGTCGTCGTCATGGCTGGCCGCCTTCAGATAGTTATGGTAGTGCTGACGCACTGAGCCGGCACCGATACAGAGCAGTCCGGCAACAATCCAGAACAGCAACTGCAGCACGCCAAACAGCAATCCTTTCAGACTCCAGACCACCAGTGCGGTCAGCGCCATTGCCAGTAGGGTCATCAGCAAAGTACGCATCATGGAGTAATGGCGACGATGGCGAAAAATCGGCTCCAGCCGGTGTTCGAGCTGCCAGTGCTCGCCCAGTTTAAACAGGCGCTCCCAGCCTAAAACCAACAACAAGGTAAACAACGTCATACTGACTCCGCAAAAATCAGGATTTTTGCTGCGTTAACAGCTGTTTGTAGTAGTCCCAGTCAAAAGCAGGCCCGGGATCGGTTTTGCGTACCGGCGCGATATCGCTGTGCCCCGTGATACGTGCAGGCGTTACCGGATAGTGTTGCAGCAGTAACTGCGTGACCTGCTGCAAGGCCCGATATTGCGCCTCGCTATACGGCTCGCTGTCAGTTCCTTCCAGCTCAATACCGATGGAGAAGTCGTTGCAGTTCTCACGTCCTTCGAACTGCGAAATGCCTGCATGCCAGGCGCGTTTGTCAAAAGGGACATACTGCACGATCTCCCCGTCACGACGAATCAGGCAGTGTGCTGCCACTTTCAGCGCGGCGATATCCGCAAAATAGGGATGGGCATCAGGCGGTAATGTGCCGGTAAACAGTCTGTCGATCCAGGGTCCGCCAAATTCACCGGGTGGCAGGCTGATATTGTGGATCACCAGCAGTGAAGGCACCTCATTGTCAGGGCGTTCATTGCAGTGTGTTGACGGCACGTGACGCACACCGGTCAGCCAGCCCTGTTTGATTTTCATACCGCTTTTCCTTATATCACCAGGCTGAGAATAGCATGAATAATAAAGGATTCTTGCCTCTTAGTGTGTAGGTCCGGTGACATTAAATAGCCCATTGTTAAGGATACTAAACAAAATAGCATCCGTTGCTGGAACCTGATGCCGGTTCAGGCTATTGTGACCGCCTCTGTCCTTTCTGTTTCTGGAGTAAAATGCCTATGTCATCCCGTGGTTATGATCCCGACAATCGCCGTCACGCACTGATTAAACGTAGTGAAAGTGACATTCCGGATGCGGTTGCGCTGGCGTTAAAAGAGGATCTCGGTGGTGAAATCGACGCTGAACGCGACATTACTGCGCAGCTGTTACCTGCTGAAACCCAGGCCCATGCGCAGGTCATCACCCGTGAAGCCGGTGTTTTCTGTGGTAAACGCTGGGTTGAAGAGGTCTTCATTCAGCTCGGCTCGCACGCGACCCTGATCTGGCATGTTGAAGATGGTGATCAGATCGAGGCTGACCAGTTGCTGTTTGAAATCGAGGGGCCTGCCCGGCTGCTGCTGACCGCCGAGCGAACGGCGCTTAATTTTGTGCAGACGCTCTCAGGCGTTGCCACCGAAGTCAGCCGCTATGTCGCGCTGCTGGCGGGAAGCCAGACGCAACTGCTGGACACGCGTAAAACCCTGCCCGGACTGCGGACTGCGCTGAAATATGCGGTACTGTGCGGCGGAGGCAGCAATCATCGCCTGGGTCTCTCTGACGCTTATCTCATCAAAGAGAACCATATTATTGCCAGCGGCTCGATTCAGCAGGCAGTGGAAAGAGCGCAATGGCTGCAGCCCGATGTGCCGGTTGAAGTTGAGGTGGAATCGCTGGAGGAGTTATGTCAGGCGCTGGAAGCGGAAGCCGATATCGTGATGCTGGATAACTTCAGCCTGGAAGCGATGCGTGAAGCCGTCGAACTCAACCAGGGGCGGACGCTGCTGGAGGTCTCCGGCAACGTCACCGAAACCACCCTGCCACAGATCGCCCTGACCGGCGTGGACTACGTCTCGGTCGGTGCGCTGACCAAGCATGTGCGGGCGCTGGATCTCTCGATGCGCTTTAAACAAAAATAGCCTGCCTCGCCGTCACTCAACACAGCGATTTTGCGATCCCGCTTCCGGCGCAGTTTCGACTGCGCTGTAAGTCTGAAATCTCTTCACATCATGCTTTCCAGTTCGCCGATCTCTGACTGTCTTTCACCGTCCCCGATTTTTACCCTGTCGCCTTCTTAATACGGAGACGATGTGATGAATTATCAACGTGGATTTACGCTGGTTGAACTGATGATTGTGGTGGGTATTGTGGCAATCTTAAGTGCCATCGGCCTGCCCGCTTATCAAAATTATCTGCAGCGTGCTGCCCTTACCGACATGCTGCAAACCATGGTGCCCTTTAAGACCGCCGTAGAGCTTTGCGCCATGGAGCGCGGCGGCCCGACGCAGTGCCAGGCCGGAGAAGCGGGTATTCCTGCCGCCAGAGGATCGCGCTATGTCTCGGCACTGAGCGTAACCAACGGGGTGATTACGCTGACTGGCCAGGAGAGTCTGAATGGCCTGAGTGTTGAAATGTTGCCAATCTGGGACAGCATAGAGGGCGGCATCAGCTGGCAACGCAGCTGCACCAGCAATAACACCAGCCTGCGGGACAATTGCCGGGAACAATTCCGCTTTGCGGATAAAGGAGCCAGCGATGAGCAAGCCTGATGAGACGATTATGGCATTATGCCAGCGCTATCGCGCTCTGGTTCTGCACCATGATGCCAGTCTGCTGCGCGTTGCCGTTGCGGAGAGCGTGCCGCCCGGACTGGCTGAAGCGCTCAATTTTGCCAGCCAGTGTCAGATTGAGATCGAATGCTGGCCGCAGGCCCGGCTTGACCAGCTCCAGCACGCTGATAAAGGGCTGGTGGCGCGCGAAGAGACACCCACCGAGTCAGCAATAGAAGCGACACAGCTCATCCTGCGTCAGGCACTGGAGCGACGGGCCTCCGATGTGCATATCGAACCCTGCCGCGAGGGTCTGCGTGTGCGACTGCGTATTGATGGCGTACTGCATCCGCTCTCTTCACTGCCTTTCACTCAGCCTGCGGCGTTGCTGGCACGACTGAAGATCCTTGGCGGGCTGGATATCGCCGAACGCCGGTTACCGCAGGATGGTCAGTTCAGCATGGAGATTGCAGGTAAACCCGCCTCTTTTCGCCTGGCGACCTTACCCATCTATGGTGGCGAGAAAGCGGTGGTCCGGCTGCTGCAGAGTGAAAGCGCGGCGCTGTCTCTGGATAAGCTCGGCTTACCGGCTGCCCAGTTGCGTCGGTTCTGTGACGCACTGGCCCAGCCGCAGGGACTGATCCTGGTCACCGGCCCCACCGGCAGCGGCAAGACGTTTACGCTTTATAGCGGACTCAGTGCCCTGAATAAACCAGAAAAAAATCTGTGCAGCGTTGAAGATCCGATTGAGATTCCGCTGCCCGGCATTAACCAGACACAGATCCACACTAAAAACGGTCTTGATTTTAACCGTGTGCTGCGGGCGCTGCTGAGACAGGATCCGGATGTGATCATGGTGGGCGAGATCCGCGATGCCGAAACAGCGGAGATTGCGGTGAAAGCGGCGCAGACCGGGCATCTGGTACTGTCAACGCTGCACACTAACTCCACCGCCGAGACGCTGACCCGGCTGCGACAGATGGGGATTCCCGGTTATCTGCTGGGGTCGGCGCTGAAACTGATTGTTGCGCAGCGTCTGGTGCGGCGCCTGTGCCCCCATTGCCGTCAACCCGCTGAGGCGGTGGCGCACTATCCTGCGGAACTCTGGCCCGGCACCCTGCAAACCTGGCGGGCGTCCGGCTGCGACCACTGCTTTTCCGGTTATTTTGGTCGGCTGGCGCTGTTTGAACTTCTGCCGATCAATGCCAGGCTGCAGAATGCGATTGCAGCCGAGATGCCGCTGGAGAATCTCCTCAATCTGGCGAAACAACAAGGATTGCGCACTTTACTGGTTTCCGGCCTGGAAGCGGTAAGCCGGGGCGATACCTCGCTGGAAGAGATGCAACGGGTGATTGGGCTGGACGATGGCTAACGCAGCTTTATTCAGCTGGCAGGCGGTCGACAGCCAGGGCCAGTTACTCAGTGGTCAGCTACTGGCTGTCGACACTGACAACCTGCTACTCATCCTGGAGCAGCGCGATCTTCTGCCGGTGAGCTGGAAGCGGGAAAAAATCTGGCGTCAGAGGGACTGGACGTGGCAGCACAAAACCGATCTGATTCGTCAGCTGGCTACCCTGCTCAAAGCGGGCCTGCCACTGGCAGAAAGTCTGGCTTTACTGGCTGAGGGGCATCCTCATGCAGGCTGGCGGGCTCTGATGCTCGCCCTTCATCATCGGGTACTCAGCGGTGCCCCTTTTTCACAGGCTTTGCGTGAATGGCCGCAGATTTTTCCGCCGCTCTACCCGGCGCTGATGGAAGTGGGCGAACTGACGGGGCAGCTGGATGTTTGCTGCAGTGAGTTGGCTCAGCAGCAGATCCGCCAGCAGCAGTTATGGCATCAGGTGGCAAAGGCGTTACGCTATCCGCTCTTCATTCTGCTGGTGGCAATCGCTGTCACCTGCGGCATGTTGCTGTTCGTGCTGCCAGAGTTCGTTGCGGTGTATGACTCTTTTGACGCGCCTCTGCCCGCTTTTACAGCCACGGTCATGCAGTTATCTGCCGCACTTCAGGAGTGGGGAGCGGTGTTAGCCATCGGCGTATCGCTGATGCTGGTGGCCTGGCATCAGTTACGACGACGCTCTGTGGGCTGGCAACGCCGTGAGCAGGCGATTTTCCTGCGCATCCCGCTGCTTTCCGGGTTATGGCGTGGCACGCAGCTGACGCAGATCTACACCATTCTGAATCTGACACAGCGAGCCGGGTTAACGCTGTTACAGGGACTGGCTGCTGTTGAAGTCACGCTCTCCTCATTACTCTGGCGGGAAGCGATGGCCGGACTGCAGCAGCATATTGCCCAGGGGAGTCCTCTGCATCAGGCGCTGATGCAGCATCCGCTGTTCACGCCCTTATGTGGTCAGCTGGTTCGGGTTGGGGAAGAGGCGGGCGCACTGGATTTGATGCTGGCCCGGCTGGCGGAATGGCATGAGGCAGAAACACGAGAGCGCGCTGACACACTGGCGGCGTCGCTGGAACCGATAATGATGGTGGTGATTGGCGGCATTGTCGGCACGCTGGTGATTGCAATGTATCTGCCGGTGTTCGGGCTGGGGGATGTAATGCATTAAGGGGCGCGGGCTGCGCCCCGGATGCCTATCGGTTGAAGACCCGGTTCTCCTGCTCGTTAACGCGGATAAAGGTCGTGCGCTTGGTCAGCTCTTTCAGGCGCTCCGCTCCGACGTAAGTACAGGCAGAACGCAGTCCACCCAGAATATCGCGCGCGGTGTCAGCGACCGGCCCCCGCAATGGCAGTTTCACCGTTTTACCTTCGGCGGCACGGTACTGGGCGACACCACCAACGTGACGCTTCATCGCTGATTCGGAACTCATGCCGTAAAAGAGCATAAAGCTTTCGCCATTCTCTTCGACGACCTGCCCTTCACACTCATCATGTGCTGCCAGCATGCCACCCAGCATCACAAAGTCAGCGCCGCCGCCAAAGGCTTTGGCAATATCACCCGGCACGGAACAACCGCCATCACTGACAATCTGTCCGCTTAAGCCATGCGCCGCATCGGCACACTCAATGACTGCAGAAAGCTGCGGATAGCCCACGCCGGTTTTCACCCGGGTTGTACAGACCGAACCCGGGCCAATACCGACTTTGACGATATCCGCGCCGGAGAGGATGAGCTCCTCTACCATTTCGCCTGTGACCACGTTTCCGGCACAGATAGTTTTAGTCGGGAAGGTTTCACGTGCACGCTGCAGGAAATCGACAAAATGCTGTGAGTAGCCGTTGGCCACGTCAATGCAGATAAACTGCAGATCGTCAGACAGCGCCATAATCGCGACCAGTTTAGTGAGGTCGGCTTCTGACGTGCCGGTTGAAACCATCACATGTTTCAATACCGTCGCGGGGACGCGCTGAATAAACGCCCGCCAGTCGTCTGCGCTGTAATGCTTATGGACGGCAGTGAGGATATTGAAGCTGGCCAGCGCCTCAGCCATTGAAAATGTGCCGACGGTATCCATGTTGGCGGCGATGATCGGTACGCCGCTCCAGCTGAGACCTGAATGTCTGAAGGTAAAGCTGCGCTCAAGCTCAACCTGTGAGCGACTTTGCAGCGTTGAACGTTTGGGGCGGATCAAGACATCTTTAAAGCCCAGTTTCAAATCTTCTTCAATACGCATAAACAGTGTCCTGGTAAGTGGCAATGAATCGTCGTTCACGAAGTAAGCACAGCTCCAGTGACGTTATGATACGCGCCTCTCGCTGCGCGACAAGACTGCGAATTACACTTTATTTACGCTACAATCCGTTAAATTTAGTTGTGCTTTATCGGTGTGATCTGCCGCGCATTTTTGCCTTTTTTAGCCAGATCATTACCCTGAACCTATGTCGGAATATGAAGTCAGGTGAGAAACATGCCCTATATCGTCGCGCTTACAGGGGGAATCGGCAGTGGAAAGAGTACGATTGCCCAGGCATTCGCCGCGTCTGGTGTGGAAATTATTGACGCTGACCTGATCGCCCGAGAAGTTGTTGAACCTGGCACGCCCGCTTTGCAGGCTCTTCAGGCACGCTATGGCGCGTCAATCGTGACGGATCAGGGAATGCTTGATCGTAAACAGCTTCGCGACATTATTTTTCAGCAGCCGGAAGAGAAAAGCTGGTTAAACGCGCTGCTCCATCCGCTGATTAACGCCCGGACACGAGAACTGATCGCCCAGGCCACCTCACCTTATGTGCTCTGGGTGGTGCCATTACTGGTGGAAAATCAGTTACAGCACCAGGCTGATCGGGTGCTGGTAGTCGATGTTGATGAGGCAACGCAGTTAGCGCGCACCCAGCAACGTGACCATCTTTCCGTCGAACAGGCGAAACGTATTCTTGCCGCACAGGCCACGCGCCAGCAGCGCCTCGCCTGTGCCGACGACATTATTGATAACAGTGGCGAGCCCGACGACGCCTTGCCACAGGTTGCCGAACTCCATCAGCGCTATCTCAGGCTGGCGGCAACGAAACAGGATTAATACCATGAGCACACCCGTTCTGTTTGAACACCCACTGAATGAAAAAATGCGAACCTGGTTACGGGTTGAGTTTTTGATTAATCAGTTAGATGAAACGACACCACTGGATAAAACCGTTAATGCGCTGACCTTTTTTCGCCTGATTAGCGAGCTGCTCGATATTTTTGAGCGCGGCGATATGCGGACAGAACTGTTGAAAGAGCTTGAGCGCCAGCAGCAAAAATTACGGGCGTGGGCTGACGTGCCCGGCGTCGATATGACGCTGGTGGATGCCCTGCGCGATAAGATCAAAATTCAGTCAACGCAGTTGATGAATGCCCCACGTATGGGCCAGCAACTCCGCGAGGATCGTCTGATTGCCCTGGTGCGGCAGCGTCTGAGCATCCCCGGTGGATGCTGCAGCTTTGATTTACCGGGCCTGCACATCTGGCTCCATCTGCCGCAGGAAGCACGCGATGCGCAGGTCGAAGCCTGGATGTTGACGCTGGAGCCACTGCATCATGCGCTGGCGATGATACTGGATCTGATCCGCCAGTCTGGCGCGTTTCATGTGCAGACCAGCCTTAATGGTTTTTATCAGGATAATGCCGAAGGCGCCGATCTGCTGCGACTGCAGTTGTCGCTGGAGGATGCGCTCTATCCACAGGTGTCCGGACATAAAAGCCGCTACGCCATTCGTTTTATGCCGCTTGATAGTGAGCGTGGTGAAGTTCCGGCCCGCCTTAATTTTCAACTGGCCTGTTGTTAGAGGTAAAAATGCAGCAAGAAGTGATGACCGTTTCCTGTCCGCAGTGCGGCAAAGATGTGATCTGGGATGAGCTCAGCCCGTGGCGCCCTTTTTGCAGTAAGCGCTGCCAGCTCATCGATTTAGGGGAATGGGCCGCAGAAGAAAAACGCATTCCCAGCAGCAACGACATGAACGACAGTGACAACTGGAGTGAAGAACATCGTTGATAAGATGGGGCGCACTGCCCCATTCAGTCAGAGTTCGCCCGCGACCAGTCGCGCAATCAGCTGGTGATTCGCGGGTGGAAACTCCTCCGCCACCAGCGCATGCTGATCAACCCAACGCTGTGGCTGACCCTCTTTGCCCCACGGCTCGCCGTTCCACCCTTCAACCAGAAAGAAATGCAGCGTTACGCGCAGATCGTTATAGCTGTGGTCTGCATGACCAATCGGGCGCGCCTCAGTGACGTCAATCCCGGTCTCTTCGTGTAGCTCCCTGATCAGTCCCTGTTCGGCGCTTTCGCCCGCTTCAATCTTACCGCCAGGAAACTCCCACTTGTTCGCCATGTAAGAGCTTGCCGCGCGCTGGGCAAGGAAAATCTGTTTATTGGCATTGCGAATGATGCCAACTGCAACCTGCAGGTGCTTCATGGAAACTATCCGGTCGTCATAGGTGAATGAAGGCTGATTCTAGAGCATGCCGGAGCGGAAGTTAACCGCTTTAGCTCAGCGCTGGCGCAGAGATTACGTTAGCAGAGCGCATAAAAAAAGGAGCCATTGGCTCCTTTTTCATCAGCATTCAGTCTCAGGCAATACGGCCATGGCACTGTTTGTACTTTTTGCCGGAACCACATGGGCAGGGGTCGTTGCGGCCGACTTTGCGTTCACCACTCTGCTCCGCCACAGGCTCGGCTGCCAGCAGATCTTCTTCTACATGGCTTAGCTGCTGTTGCTGCGCCAGACGTTCAGCTTCCTCACGACGCTGTTGCTCCATCGCTTCAACTTCTTCTGGCATACGCACCTGCACTTTGCTCAGCGTACTGATCACTTCATATTTCAGTGATTCAAGCATCGCAGCAAACATGGCGAAGGATTCACGCTTGTACTCCTGCTTAGGATCTTTCTGCGCATAGCCGCGCAGATGAATACCCTGACGCAGGTAGTCCATCGCAGCCAGATGCTCTTTCCACAATGAATCCAGCGTCTGCAGCATCACGCCTTTTTCGAAGTTGCGCATCATCTCTGCGCCAACGATCTGCTCTTTCTCAGCGTAGCTTTCCGTGGCGTGGGTCATGATGCGCTCACGCAGCACTTCTTCGTGCAGGTCAGGCTCTTTATCCAGCCACTCTGCAATCGGCAGGTTCAGATCGAAGTCAGCACGCAGACGCTCTTCCAGGCCTGGCACGTCCCACATTTCTTCCAGCGACTGTGGCGGAATGTAGGTATCAATCGTCACTTTGTAAACATCGTGACGAATGCTGTTAATGGTTTCGCTAACATCAGACACATCCAGCAGCTCATTACGCTGACTGTAGATTGCGCGACGCTGGTCATTCGCCACATCATCATATTCCAGCAGTTGCTTACGAATATCGAAGTTACGGCTTTCAACTTTGCGCTGTGCATTGGCAATCGCTTTGGTGACCCATGGATGCTCAATCGCTTCGCCTGGCTTCATGCCCAGTTTACGCATCATGTTGGAGACGCGGTCTGAGGCGAAAATACGCATCAGCGCATCTTCCATCGACAGGTAGAAACGCGAAGAACCGGCATCACCCTGACGGCCGGCACGACCGCGCAGCTGATTATCGATACGACGTGATTCGTGACGCTCAGTACCGACGATGTGCAAACCACCTGACGCCAGCACCGCATCATGACGAATCTGCCATGCCGCTTTGATCTCTTCGATTTGCGCTTCAGTTGGCTCTTCCAGTTCAGCCACCTCGGCATGCCAGCTACCGCCCAGCATAATATCCGTACCACGTCCGGCCATGTTGGTGGCAATAGTGACCGCACCCGGCTGACCGGCCTGCGCCACGATATCCGCTTCGCGGGCGTGGAATTTGGCGTTCAGGACGTTATGTTTGATACCGGCACGGGTCAGTTCGTTAGAAACCACTTCTGATTTTTCAATCGAGATGGTTCCCACCAGCACTGGCTGACCGTTGGCAGTACGCTCACGGATATCTTCGATAATGGCATCGATCTTCTCTTTCTCGGTCATGTAGACCAGATCGGCCAGATCTTTACGCACCATCGGACGGTTAGTCGGCACCACAATGGTGTCGAGCTTGTAAATAGAGCTGAATTCAAACGCTTCAGTATCGGCAGTACCGGTCATACCGGCCAGCTTCTCGTAAATACGGAAGTAGTTCTGGAAGGTGATAGAGGCCAGCGTCTGGTTCTCGTTCTGAATCTCAACGCCTTCTTTCGCTTCAATCGCCTGATGCAGACCATCGGACCAGCGACGGCCCTGCATGGTACGGCCGGTGTGCTCATCAACAATCACCACTTCGCCATCTTTCACGATGTAATCAACATCGCGGGTAAAGAGTGCGTGCGCACGCAGCGCCGCAGTGACGTGGTGCATCAGCATGATGTTGGTCGGTGAGTAGAGAGACTCGCCTGCTTCCATGATGCCCTGGCTGACCAGCAGCTCCTCCACTTTCACCAGACCACGCTCAGACATATGAGCCTGACGCGCTTTCTCATCAACCCAGAAGTCGCCTTCACCCTGATGGGTTTCGGTATCTTCTTTATCCTGGCGTACCAGATGAGGGATGATTTTGTTCACTTTGGTATAAAGCTCAGAACTGTCTTCTGCCGGACCGGAGATAATCAGCGGCGTACGCGCTTCATCGATCAGGATGGAGTCGACCTCATCCACCAGCGCATAGTGCAGTTTACGCTGCACGCGCTCTTCCGGGCTGAAAGCCATGTTGTCGCGCAGGTAATCAAAGCCATATTCGTTGTTGGTGCCGTAGGTAATATCAGCAGCGTAAGCTTCACGCTTCGCCACCGCTGGCAGGCCCGACATGTTGATACCGATGCTTAACCCCAGGAACTCAAACAGTGGACGGTTGTTTTCCGCATCACGCTGTGCCAGATAGTCGTTGACGGTCACGACGTGAACGCCTTTGCCAGAGAGTGCATTCAGATAGGCTGGCAGCGTTGCGGTCAGGGTTTTACCTTCACCGGTACGCATCTCAGCGATGCAGCGGTCGTTCAGCACCATGCCGCCGATCAGCTGCACGTCGAAGTGACGCATACCGAACACACGTTTACTCGCTTCACGCACGGTCGCGAACGCTTCAGGGATCAGGCTTTCCAGCGATTCACCTTTTTTCAGGCGCTCGCGGAACTCGTCGGTTTTCGCTTTCAGTTCATCGTCAGTGAGCTTCTCAAAATCGGGCTCCATCTTATTGATGACGTCCACCACTTTGCGCATACGGCGCAGCGTACGATCGTTACTGCTACCAAAAACCTTGGTCAATATTTTGCTTAACATAGTAAATATATTCTCAATTCAGCCGGCGCATTCCGGACTGCGAAATCTAAACAGAGTGAATAAAACCAAAAATATTAGCAGAACAATCGGGCGGGTCCGGCGCGAATGCCATGCACACTGGCATGCCATTCTACCCATGAGCGGGTAGCGGCCATGAAAAGAGGGGGGGCAGATATCTGCTGCGGTGCAGTGTGCAGCGCAGAATGTGATGTCAGTAAATTATGCAGTGAGTCGATCAGCGCCAGCTTTTGTGCCGCCAGCGGTAATTGCTGTTGCTCCGCCTGCACCTGAGGTGCCAGCGTGAAAGAGAGGTGACGGATAACGGTGCGGATGGCGTGCTGATGCCAGTAATCCACGCTGAAGCTCGGTCGCCGGGATACTTCCTGAAGCCGGATTAAATGATCAAAGCGGGTAGCATTGCCCAGAAAGAGACTGCTGGCCGGCGATTCAGACGAGGCGTTGAGTTCGGAGCTTTGCGCACAGGCTGGCAGGCCAAAGCTGGCCGCTACCATCCCTAACAGGAGATGGGGCCAGAAGTAGCGTCTACCTAATTGTCGCCAGCGCAGAAGAATCCCGATCACAACCTTTCCATCGCGCATGCTCTGTTGCGCTCTTGTTTTCTGGTACCCGCCGCGAGCCGCAACGGATTTCGGCCTGTAAAAGCGCCACAGATAGTAACATTAATGTGGGGCATCCACACCTGGGATTAAAGAGGCGGCGAGAGAAAACGCGTGTAATTGTTCAGCAATTCAGCAGAACAGACAACGCTTTGCGGGCGAGGTCGCCGTTATCAGGTGTGTTATGGAAGGCAATAAAAAAACGGCTGGTGCCGCTGACCGGAGAGGGTGTCAGCATAACCAGCCGTTTCTCGTTCTGGGGTAATTAAGCCAGAACCAGGTTCGGTGCTTTGAATGCCAGCGGCAGTTCGGCTTCGTCTTCGAAGGTTGCCCATTCCCAGGCTTCCTGCTTAGCCAGAACTGCTTGCAGCAGCTTGTTGTTCAGCGCGTGGCCCGATTTGAACGCAGTGAATGCGCCAATGATGTTGTGACCACACATAAACAAGTCGCCAATCGCGTCCAGCATTTTGTGACGGACAAACTCGTCTTCAAAACGCAGACCTTCTTCATTCAGTACGCGGAAATCATCCAGACCTATCGCACAATCTAAGCTACCGCCCAGGCACAGGCCTTTAGACTGCAGATATTCGATTTCACGCATAAAGCCAAATGTACGCGCCCGGCTGATTTGACGAACAAAGGCGTCAGCAGAGAAGTTCATCGCATAGCGCTGTGAGCTGGAATCGATAGCCGGGTGTTTGAAGTCGATGGTGAAATCGAGTGAGAAACCGTTATACGGTTTGATCTCAGCCCATTTGTCACCCTCTTCCACACGCACGGTCTGCTTAACACGCACAAATTTCTTCGCGCTGTTGAGCTGCTCGATGCCCGCATCCATCAGCAGATAGATAAACGGTGCTGCGCTGCCATCCATGATCGGGATTTCTGGTGCATCGACTTCAACAATAATGTTGTCAATACCCAGACCCGCCAGGGCGGCATTAAGGTGTTCAACCGTTGAAATACGCACGCCTTCATCGTTCACCAGGCAGGTACTCAGCATGGTGTCGCGCACGTATTTTGCATCAGCCGGAAAATCTACCGGTGGATTCAAGTCGGTGCGACGATAGATGACCCCGGTATTAGCCGACGCAGGGCGTAATGTCAGTGTGACTTTTTTGCCGGTATGTAAACCGACACCAGTCGCCTGAACAATACGTTTTAATGTCCTTTGTTTGATCATCGCATTATCTCGCAGTATCACCTTTCCGACCGCCAGTATACTTTACCAGCGGACAGACACTTTAGCACAAAGAGCGGAGAATCCCAATTATAGGGTTAATCCTAGTCGGCCTGTTTACGTAAAAAGGCCGGAATATCAAGATAGTCTGGCTCTTTATTCGACTGCGCAGCCTGGTCGTTAACGACTTTGGCAGCAGGCTTCTGCTCCTGCGGCAGCGGTGACATACCGTGCTGCTGATAGCGATGATCCATCACAGGCTGACTGGCTGGCTTGTTCGTCACCAGGGTGATTTCCGGACGCTTGTCCATACCGATACCGGTTGCCACCACGGTAACGCGCAGTTCATCGTTCATTTCCGGATCCAGCGACGTACCGATTACCACGGTCGCGTTGTCAGAAGCGAAGGCGCGGATAGTGTTACCCACGGTTTCGAACTCATCCAGACGCAGGTCGAAGCCCGCAGTAATGTTGACCAGCACGCCACGGGCACCTGACAGGTCGATATCTTCCAGCAGCGGGCTGGAGATCGCCATTTCAGCCGCTTCTTCCGCACGATCTTCACCGCACGCCACGCCTGAACCCATCATTGCATAGCCCATTTCGGACATCACTGTACGCACGTCAGCAAAGTCGACGTTCATCAGGCCCGGACGGGTGATCAGTTCGGCGATACCCTGTACTGCGCCTTTCAGCACGTCATTGGCCGCGCCAAACGCATCCAGCAGGGAAATGCCACGACCCAGCACTTTCAGCAGCTTGTCGTTTGGAATGGTGATCAGTGAATCGACATGCTTGGAGAGTTCAGCGATCCCCTGCTCGGCAAACGCCATGCGTTTCTTGCCTTCGAAGTTGAATGGCTTGGTGACAACTGCCACCGTCAGGATACCGAGATCCTTGGCCACTTCAGCGACCACAGGCGCTGCACCGGTACCGGTACCGCCGCCCATGCCTGCTGCGATGAAGACCATGTCTGCCCCTTCCAGCGCAGCCCGCAGTGCTTCGCGATCTTCTTCTGCAGAGTTACGGCCCACTTCCGGGTTCGCACCCGCACCCAGACCTTTGGTAATGTTATTACCGATCTGGATGGTCTGGCCGACAGCTGTTTTACGCAGCGCTTGCGCGTCGGTATTCACAGCAAAGAATTCCACACCTTCGATACGTTCGCGTACCATGTGCTCTACGGCGTTACCGCCGCCGCCACCGACGCCGATGACTTTAATCACCGCGTCGTTGGTTAATTCCATAGGTTCAAACATGATTTCTCTCCGTTATGTGCCTGTCGCCTGGAGATCACTAAAGAAAACAGCATGATCCCCTTTCACAAAAATTAAAACTCTTTTTTTAACCAACTGTTAATACGCTTGAACCAGTTACCTACTGAAACCCGTTTTTCGGTCTCTGCATCACCGTTCATGTGCGACTCTTTGCCGTAATGCAACAGTCCCACGGCGGTGGAGTAGTACGATTCCTGCGCATAGTCAGTCAGGCCGGTAATATTCAGCGGCTGTCCGATACGCACCTGCGTATGGAATACGCGTTGCGCACAGGCCGCCAGTCCTTCGATTTGCGCTGCACCACCGGTCAGGACAATGCCTGCGGCCAGATGATGTTTCACGCCCTGCTGACGCAGTTGTTCCTGTAACTGCAGAATCTCGTCATTGACCAGATTCAAAAGTTCGGTATAACGCGGCTCAATCACTTCCGCCAGCGTCTGACGTTGCAGGCTGCGCGGTGGACGTCCGCCTACGCTCGGCACTTCAACGTTCTCATCTTTGCCGACAATCGAGCCCAGCGCGCAACCATGGCGCACTTTAATCGCCTCAGCATCCGTTGGTGGTGTACCAAACGCATACGCGATATCGCTGGTGACAACGTTGCCTGCATACGGAATCACCTTAGTGTGCCGTAAAGCGCCGCCGGTATATACGGCTATGTCCATTGTACCGCCACCAATATCGACAACACAGACGCCCAGCTCACGTTCGTCTTCAGTCAGAACCGCAAAACTGGAGGCGAGGCCGGCAAAAATCAGCTGATCCACTTTCAGTCCGCAACGCTCAACGGCTTTAACGATGTTCTTCGCCATATCGTTGTGGCAGGTGATCAGGTGCACTTTTGCCTGCATGCGCACGCCGGACAGTCCGACCGGATTCTTAATCCCTTCCTGATAATCAATTGCGTATTCCTGAGGAATCACGTGCAGGATGCGGTGCTCGTCACGTACTCTTACCGATTTGGCAGTATGTACAACGTTCTCTACATCATCCTGAGTCACTTCCTCTTCCGAAATCGGAACCATCCCGATTTCGTTCTGACAACTGATATGTTTGCCCGATAAAGCAAGGTAGACGGAGGAGATCTGGCAATCTGCCATCAGCTCAGCCTGATCGATGGCGCGCTGAACGCATTTCACCACCGACTCAAGGTCGTTTACGCCACCTTTATCCATACCGCGGGAAGGGCAACTGCCCACCCCAATAATGTTGACCATACCATCGGGCAGAACTTCCCCAACCAGGGCGGCAACCTTTGCAGTGCCGATTTCGAGTCCAACTACCAGTTTTCTGTCCGTTGCCTTGATCATTGTTGTTTAGCCTGTGCCTGGTTCTGTTGCTGATTACTGTCCTGTGGCTCCATCACGACCGGTGTCCAGCCAACAGAAGCGCCAGAGTCGTATCGCAAATCCACGTAGCTGATACGTTTGCTCTCGTTCTGACCTTGCTGTTGCAGCACCGGGTAGAGCTCAATAAAGCGATTCAGTCGTTTCATAGTGTCGCTGCGCCCCAGTTCGATGCGTACATCATCACTGGTAACCAGCTGCCATGAACGACGGGCCGTCATCGACGCCACCTTCAGAGTAAACTTCCGGGCTTTCAGCACATCATCCATGCTGTGATAGCCCGCCAGGACCTCTTTCTCACTCCCTTCAGGCCCATACAACATCGGCATTGTCTCTTTGCCGGCATGACTGGCGGGTACGCTGAAGGAGACACCTTCAGCATCCACCATATGCAAATCGTTCCAGCGCGCCACTGGCGTATACTCCACCAGATGGATTTTCAGTTCGTCTGGCCACTGCTTACGTACGCTGACCTGCTTAATCCACGGCAGTCGCTCAATCTGCTGCTGCAGGATATCCACATCCTGAGACATAAACGTGCCAGGCGGACCCAGCGATAGAATCGCCTGACGGATATCGTCGTGAGTCGTGTAGTGCGTCTGTCCTGTTACCACCAGCTTTGAAAGCGGCAGCCGGGACGCATCGTTCATCCACTTCAACACTACCAGCCCGCCAGCAACCATAATCCCGATAACGATCAGCAGAAAAACAATGCCGAACAGTCGGGCTCCGTTACTGCGCCCGGTGCGAATACGCTCCTGCGGTTCACGGTTTCGAACTCTCATCGCCGCCTGTGACATATCAGTCGGCCAGCTCCAGAATATGGGCAACCAGCTGCGGGAAACTCATGCCCGCCTGTTTCGCTGCCATAGGAACCAGACTGTGACTGGTCATGCCCGGCGAGGTATTGGCTTCCAGTAGCTGGAAATTCCCTGCCCCATCCGTCATCACATCAACCCGTCCCCAGCCACGACAGCCCAGTGCACGCCAGGCCGCCAGCACCAGCTGCTGTAATTCAGCTTCACGTTCAGCGCTTAACCCGGCCGGACAGACGTACTGAGTATCGTCAGAAATGTATTTAGCTTCATAGTCATAGAACTCACTGGCGCTCTTTATTTCAATTGAGGGCAGAATATGATCGCCCACAATCGCGACGGTATACTCCGCGCCGCTGAGAAACGCCTCGACCAGTACGTCATTGTCGTACTTAAACGCCATTTCCAGTGCGGCAGACAGCGCGCTCAGCTCGTTAACCCGGCTGATACCCACGCTGGAGCCTTCACAGGCTGGCTTAACAAACAGTGGCAGACCCAGCGCTGTAATCGCCGCGTTGCTCTCGGCATCCAGCCCGGCATCGAACTGCTGCCGCGTCAGCCAGACAAATTTTCCTGACGGTAATCCGCGACCCTGCCACAGCAGTTTGGTGCGCAGCTTATCCATGGTCACAGCCGATGCCATTACGCCGCTGCCGGTGTAAGGCAGTTGCAGAAACTCCAGTACCGCCTGCATCGTGCCATCTTCTCCGCCCCGGCCATGCAGCGCGATAAAGGCTTTGGTAAAGCCCTGCTCTTTCAGCGTCAGCACCGACACATCGCGGGTATCAATGCCATGCGCATCGATGCCCATTTCACGCAGTCCGGCGACGACGGCCTGACCCGAGTTCAGCGAAACCTCACGCTCTGCTGAGGTGCCGCCCATTAATACGGCAACTTTATCCGCCATGACGATCCTCCGCTTTGCGTTCCGGCTGAAGCTTAGTCTCCGCCAGCTTGCGGGCAACCTTGCCGACGTTACCGGCGCCCTGTACCAGAATCAGGTCATTGCCTGACAGCAGCGGTGCCAGCATCTCCGGCAGCGCGTCATGTTCCGGCACCAGAATCGGATCAACCTTGCCCCGGTTACGAATGGCACGGCACAGCGAACGGCTGTCGGCACCCGGAATCGCGGTTTCACCGGCGGAGTACACATCCAGCATCAGCAACACATCGACATGCGACAGCACGTTGGCGAAATCATCAAACAGATCGCGGGTGCGGCTGTAACGGTGCGGCTGAAACACCATCACCAGTTTTTTATCCGGCCAGCCTGCGCGCGCGGCTTTAATCGTCGCGTCCACTTCGGTGGGATGATGACCGTAATCATCTACCAGCATCGCGCTGCCCGGCTGTCCATTGACCGGCTCTGTCGGGAATTCACCCAGCAGATCAAAGCGACGCCCCGTACCCTGGAAACTCTCCAGCGCAGCCAGTATGGCATTGTCTTCAATGCCCTCTTCAGTGGCGACGGCGACCGCTGCCGCCGCGTTCAGGGCGTTATGGCGACCCGGCGCGTTCAGCGTAATCTGCAGTGGCGCCTTGTCCTGACGGATCAGGGTGAAATGCCCCTGCGCGCCACTCTGCTCATAATTTTCAATGCGCAGATCAGCATCGTCACTGAAACCGTACGTGGTGATATGACGTCCCACACGCGGTATCAGATCACGGATGACCGCATCGTCCACACACATCACCGCACGACCGTAAAACGGCAGGTTATGCAGGAAGTTAATAAACGTCTGCTTCAGGTTCTCAAAATCGCCCTGATAGGTGTCCATATGGTCAGCTTCGATGTTGGTCACAATCGCCACCATCGGCTGCAGATGGAGGAACGACGCATCGCTCTCATCTGCTTCGGCAATCAGATAGCGGCTGTGACCCAGACGCGCATGAGTACCCGCTGCTTTAACCAGACCGCCGTTAACGAAGGTTGGATCAAGACCCGCTTCCGCATAAATACTCGACACCATCGCCGTGGTGGTCGTTTTGCCATGCGTACCCGCAACGGCGATGCCGTGACGGAAACGCATCAGTTCAGCCAGCATCTCCGCGCGACGGATCACCGGGATACGCTGCTCACGTGCTGCCACCAGTTCCGGGTTATCCTGCGATACGGCGCTGGAGACGACTACGACGCTGGCATCGGTCACATTTTCGGGGCGATGGTTAAAATAAATGGTGGCCCCCAGCGCAATCAGGTTCTGTGTCACCGGGTTAGGGGCCAGATCTGAACCGCTGATATGGTAGCCTTCATTTGCTAACACTTCGGCAATACCGCCCATGCCAGCACCACCGATGCCGACAAAGTGGATGTGCCGGACGCGACGCATCTCAGGCACGATAGAACGCAGTTTTGCCAATTGTTGTGTATTCATCGCTCTCAGTTACCTGCTATTTCAGTTTGTACCCACTCGGGGTACAGGTCAGACACGCTGACCGGAATGATTACTTTGCGGCGCGAGCCACTTCCTGAGCGACTCGTTCAGTCGCATCGGGAATCGCCACCTGACGGGCCTGCTCAGCCATCGTCAGCAGTGTTACGCGATCCCAGTGGCGTAGCAGATCCGCTACAGCCTCCGCAGTAAACTGCGGCTGCTCAAAAATTCTGGCGGCGCCCGCTTTCTCCAGCGGCAGCGCGTTCCAGTACTGCTGGCGATCTTTGTGCTGAAACGGCACGAAAATCGCCGGTAATCCGGCGGCAGCGACTTCGCTCACGGTTAATGCGCCGGAGCGACATACCACCACATCAGCCCAGGCGTAGGCGGCAGCCATGTCATCAATAAACTCAGTGACCTTATGCTGCGTCTGTCCGACCTGCTGATACGCTTTCTCTGTTTCGGGCTGTGCCCCTTTACCCGTCTGATGCCACAGGGTGATCTCATCACCCACCAGCGCCGCAACCTGCGGTAGCGTCTGGTTCAGAATCCGCGCACCCTGACTGCCGCCAATCACCAGTACCCGAATCGGGCCATGACGATCCGCCAGACGTTGCGCGGGCAAAGGCAGAGCCAGAACATCAGTACGAACCGGATTTCCCACCACATCGGCGGCGGGAAACGCGCCCGGAAACGCCTGCAAAACTTTGGTGGCGATTTTCGCCAGCCATTTGTTGGTCAGCCCGGCGATCCCATTCTGCTCATGCAGCACCACAGGAATACCACAGCTCCACGCCGCTAAGCCGCCAGGACCAGAAACGTAGCCGCCCATGCCCAGCACCACATCCGGCTGCCAGGCTTTCATGATGCGACGCGCCTGACGCCATGCATTGAAGATGCGCAGCGGTGCCAGCAGCAGCGCTTTCATGCCTTTCCCGCGTAACCCGCTGATGCGGATGAAGTCGATGTCAATGCCATGTTTTGGCACCAGATCGGCTTCCATACGGTCGGCGGTGCCTAACCAGCGAACCTGCCAGCCCTGTTCCATCAGATGATGGGCGACAGCCAGACCGGGAAAGACATGTCCACCGGTTCCGCCTGCCATCACCATCAATCGCTTACCGCTCATCGACCACCTCGGGTAAACGCCTGCGCTTTCGCCAGGCGCGTTTCATAATCTATGCGTAATAAAAAGACGATGGCGGTCGACATAATGATCAGACTCGAACCACCGTAACTGATCAGCGGTAAGGTCAGGCCTTTGGTCGGTAACATACCGGCTGCAGCCCCGACGTTAACCAGCGCCTGGAAGCTGAACCAGACACCGATTGAACAGGCTAAAAACCCGGAAAAACGCTGATCCAGTTCCAGAGCACGACGGCCAATCGACATCGCACGAAAAGCGACGAAGAATACCATTAAAAGTGCCATTACCACACCGACATAGCCGAGTTCTTCCCCGATGATGGCGAAAATAAAGTCGGTATGCGCTTCCGGCAGATATTCCAGCTTTTGCACCGAGTTACCGAGCCCCTGCCCCCAGAATTCCCCGCGACCAAATGCCATCAGAGACTGCGTCAGCTGGTAGCCGCTACCAAACGGATCTTCCCACGGGTTCCAGAACGAGGTCACACGACGCATACGGTAAGGTTCGGCAATAATCAGCAGAATTACCGCAAAAATACCGGAGCCGATAATCGCCATGAACTGCCACAGTTTGGCACCGGCCAGGAACAGCATCGCCAGCGTAGTGACAAACAGCACCACCACCGTACCCAGGTCCGGCTGCGCCAGCAGTAACACAGCCAGCACGACCATCACGCCCATCGGCTTACAGAAGCCCCAGAAGTTGTTTCGCACCTCTTCCACTTTGCGCACCAGGTAGCTGGCGAGATAGCAGAACAGGGAGAGCTTCGACAGCTCCGCAGGCTGGATACGCAGCGGCCCGAGCGCGATCCAGCGCGAGGCACCGTTAACCGAGCTGCCGACGACCAGAACAATCAGCAGCATCGCCACCGTGACCATCAGCATCACGTTGCTGTAGCGCTGCCAGAAATCCATCGGCACCCGCAGCGTGACCAGCGCCATACCTAAAGCCAGCACGATGTAAAACGCATCACGTTTGGCGAAGTAGAAAAGATCGTCATTCAGACGCTGACCTACCGGCATTGACGCCGACGTCACCATCACAAAACCAATTACCGCCAGGCCCAGCGTCAGCCATAACAGTGTGCGGTCATAAAGCACCAGCGATGAGTCATCACTTTCGCGAGCGCCCATCACCCAGTCTTTCAGGCGTCCTGAGAAGTAACCCGCCAGTCCGGCGCCAGGAATACGCATCAGCTCAGCTCCTTCGCCAGTTGCGCGAACTGCTCACCGCGCTGCTCAAAGTTACGGAACTGGTCAAGGCTGGCGCAGGCCGGCGACAGCAGAACCATATCGCCTGCTTTGACCTGCGGCGCGATCTGCTCCATCGCCTGACGCATCGTCTCCGTGCGTACGGCGATCTCAGGACGCAGCGCTGCCAGCGCATCGCCGTCGCGGCCAAAACAGTAGATACGCACATTGTCGCCCTGCAGCCAGGGGATCAGCGGCGTAAAGTCGGCTGACTTACCATCACCGCCCATCAGCAGCCATAGCGTTCCCTCTACCTGCAGACCATTCAGCGCCGCTTCGGTGCTGCCGACGTTGGTCGCTTTGGAGTCATTAATCCAGCGCACACCCTGGTGTTCATGGACCAGCTGGAAGCGATGCGCCAGACCGTTAAAGTGCGTTAAAGCCGCGAGGCTGGAGGCGCGTGGCAGACCCACCGCATCAGCCAGCGCCAGCGCCGCCAGCGCGTTGGTGTAGTTGTGCTGTCCCACCATCTTCATTTCAGCGGTGTTCAGGACTTTCTCGCCTTTTACCCGCAGCCAGATACTGCCCTGCTGCTTGTTGAGGTGGTAGTCGCCGAAATCGACACCAAAACTGACGCAGCGCTTATCCGCACCACGTACTGGCATCGTCAGCGCATCATCGGCGTTAACGATGCAGATCTGCGCATTCTCATAGACCCGCAGCTTGGCAGCACGATACTGCTGCATACCCAGCGGATAGCGATCCATATGATCTTCGGTAACGTTAAGCACGGTTGCCGCAGCCGCTTTCAGGCTGTGCGTAGTCTCAAGCTGGAAGCTGGAAAGTTCCAGTACATAGAGTTGGGCCGGTGATTGCAGCAGACTCAGCGCGGGCAGACCAATATTGCCGCCGACGCCGGCCTGCCAGCCTGCGGCTTTCGCCATCTCACCCACCAGCGTGGTCACGGTGCTTTTGCCGTTGGAACCGGTAATTGCCACGATGGGTGCCTGCGCCTCGCGGCAGAACAGCTCAATGTCACCGACGATTTCAATTCCGGCTTCAACCGCTTCGCTGAGAATCGGATGCGCCAGCGCGACGCCTGGGCTGGCAACAATCAGATCGGCCGCCAGTAACCAGTCACTATTAATGCCGCCCAGATGGCGTTCAACCTGCCCGGGTAATTTATCCAGTCCCGGCGGCGAGACACGGGTATCCATCACGCGAGGCGTGACGCCCTGCGCTAAAAAGAAATCAACACAGGAGAGCCCGGTAAGGCCCAGTCCGATGATGACGACTTTTCTACCCCGATAGTCAGCCATGATTAACGCACCTTCAGCGTGGCCAGGCCAATCAGCACCAGCATTAGCGAAATAATCCAGAAGCGCACGATAACGCGCGGTTCCGGCCAGCCCTTAAGTTCATAGTGGTGATGGATCGGCGCCATGCGGAAAATACGCTGGCCGCGCAACTTGAACGATCCCACCTGCAGGATCACCGACAGCGTTTCAACCACAAATACGCCGCCCATGATCACCAGTAAAAATTCCTGACGCAGTAACACCGCGATAGTGCCCAGCGCGCCGCCTAAAGCCAGCGAGCCGACGTCGCCCATAAAGACCTGAGCCGGATAGGTGTTGAACCACAGGAAGCCCAGCCCTGCCCCGACGATAGCGGTACAGACAATCACCAGCTCACCGGCGTGACGCAGATAGGGAATATGAAGGTATTCAGCAAACTTCACATTACCGGTTGCCCAGGCAACCAGCGCGAAGCCCGCAGCGACAAAGACGGTTGGCATAATCGCCAGCCCATCCAGGCCATCGGTCAGATTGACCGCGTTACCCGTTCCGACGATCACAAAGTAGGCAAGCAGCACATAAAAAAGGCCAAGCTGCGGCATGATGTCTTTGAAAAACGGCACGACCAGTTGAGTCGCGGGGGTATCTTTGCCCGCCGCATAGAGTCCGAACGCCACACCCAGCGAAATCACCGACATCCAGAAATATTTCCAGCGGGCGATCAGGCCTTTGGTGTCTTTGCGCACCACTTTACGGTAGTCATCGACAAAGCCGATGATGCCAAAGCCGACCAGCACGAACAGCACGCACCAGACATAGGGGTTCGACGGATAGGCCCACATCAGCACCGAAATGGTGATGGAGGTCAGAATCATGATGCCGCCCATGGTAGGCGTCCCGCGCTTACTGAAGTGCGATTCCGGGCCATCGTTACGGACGACCTGGCCAATCTGTAATTTCTGCAGCCAGGCGATCAGGCGCGGCCCCATCCAGAGTGAGATAAATAGTGCGGTCAGCAGGCTGACAATGGCGCGAAACGTCAGATAGGAAAAGACGTTAAAGCCCGAATAAAAAGCGACCAGATGCTCGGCCAGCCAAACTAACATGTTCCTTTCTCCTTTAAGCTCTGTACTACCTGCTCCATGGCGGCACTACGTGAACCTTTTATCAGGACGGTAATTTCTGAGTGTTGGGACAACAATTCTCGTAAACGTTCAGTCAGCGCCGTCTTATCGCTGAAATGTTCACCAACGCCACTGCTTTCACTGATGAATTGGCTGAATTTTCCACAGGTCAGTACGCGGTCAAGGCCTGCTTCGCGTGCCGCTTCGCCAATTTCGCGGTGGCATTTTTCAGTCTCTTCACCCAGTTCCGCCATATCACCCGCGACCAGCACCTGGTAACCAGGCATCTCTGACAGGACCTGGACGGCGGCGGTCATCGATCCGACGTTAGCGTTGTAGCTGTCATCCAGCAGCAGTTGATGCGCAGAGAGACGTACCGGGAACAGGCGACCTGGCACCGACTGCAGGTTTTTCAGTCCCTGCTGAACGGCGCTAAGCGGCGCATCTACCGACAGAGCCAGTGCCGCCGCCGCCAGAGCGTTAGCGATGTTATGACGACCCGGCAACGGTAATACGATCTCAGCTGTGCCACGCGGTGTGTTCATCACAAAATGGGTGCCATCCTGCGCAATGCGGATATCCCGGGCGGAGAAATCACACTCAGCCGCCTGCGGCGAGAAGCGCCACACGGTTTTGTCCTGCAGCGTGGTCTGCCAGTTTGGCCAGTCGTTGCTCTCCTCGTTGAGAATTGCAATGCCGTGAGCCGGCAGACCCTGAAAGATCTCACCTTTCGCTTTAGCGACACCGGCCAGTGAGCCAAAGCCCTCCAGGTGTGCCGCGGCCAGATTATTCACCAGTGCACTTTCCGGTTTAACCAGGTCAGTGGTGTAGGCGATTTCGCCCTGATGATTAGCACCCAGCTCGATAACCGCGTACTGATGTTCTGCGGTCAGGCGGAGCAGCGTCATCGGTACGCCATAATCGTTGTTGAGATTGCCCGAGGTGTAGAGCGTCTCGCCACACTGACGCAGAATAGCTGCGGTCATCTCTTTAACCGAGGTTTTGCCGGAAGAGCCGGTCAGCGCGACTACGCGGGCGGTCGACTGCTGACGAACCCAGGCACCCAGTCGGCCAAAGGCAACCCGGGTATCCTCAACCACCACCTGAGGCACGGCGACAGGTAAATGCTTACTTACCAGCAGCGCCTGTGCGCCACTAGCAATGGCATCTACGGCGAAGTCATGGGCATCAAAGCGTTCGCCCACCAGCGCGACAAACAGGCTGCCCGCCGTCACTTTGCGGGTATCGGTGGTCACATCATTCAGGGTTAAATCGCTGCCGTGCAGCGTGCCGCCGGTAATTTCCGCCAGGATCTTTAATGAAACCGGAATCATGCTGCGCCTCCAAGCAGTGCCGCTACTGTGGCACGATCGGAGTAGTCGAGACGACGGTTGCCGATGATCTGATAATCTTCATGGCCTTTACCCGCCACCAGCACGATATCGTCAGGCTGTGCCTGCATAATGGCGTTAGTGACCGCTTGCGCACGACCCGATACCACGCGGGCGCGGCCCGGTTCGAGCAAACCAGTCAGAATGTCTTTTACTATCGCCTGCGGATCTTCGCTACGCGGATTGTCGTCGGTGATCACCACCACATCCGCATATTGCTCAGCAATCGCACCCATTAACGGGCGTTTGCCTTTGTCACGGTCCCCGCCGCAGCCAAACAGGCACCAGAGTTTTCCTTTGCAGTGCAGACGTGCCGCTTCCAGCGCTTTTTCCAGCGCATCCGGCGTGTGGGCATAATCCACTACGACCGTCGGTTTTCCTGCAGCGCTGAAGACTTCCATACGCCCGTTAACCGGCTGTAACCGTGGTGCAACACTGACCAGCGTCGCCAGTGGATAATCCAGTGACAGCAGGGTCGCCAGTGCCAGCAGCAGATTACTGACGTTGAACGCGCCCATCAGCGGGCTGTCGATTTCACCGTTGCCCCAGCTTGAGCTGAAACGGATATGCGCACCGTTGTCGTGATACTCCACCGCATCGGCTTTCAGCCAGCGGCCATGGCAGCCCGGCTGAAGGTTATCCTCCATGGTGACGGCAACCGCATCAGGTAAGCGCGCCAGCCAGCGACGACCAACTTCATCATCAGCGTTAAGAATCGCCTGTCCAACCTGATGCTCAGAAAACAGCAGCCATTTGGCCGACTCATAGCCCGGCATGTCACCGTGGTAATCGAGGTGATCGCGACTGAGGTTGGTGAAGACCGCAGCGGCAAACGGCAGTGCTGCAACGCGATGCTGCACCAGACCGTGTGACGAGACTTCCATCGCGGTCAGGGTCGCTCCTTTTTCAGCGAGTTCGTGCAGCGTATGCTGAACGTCCACTGCTGAACCGGTCGTATTTTCTGCGGCGACTAAGTGCCCCACCAGCCCGTTGCCGACGGTGCCCATCACCGCACTGGCCTCACCCAGCAGCGTCGCCCACTGCGCCAGCAGTTGGGTAGTCGTGGTTTTACCGTTGGTGCCGGTGACGCCAATCAGCGTCTGCTTCTCGCCCGGCTGCTGGTAAAAGCGGCCTGCTAAGGCTGAAAGGCGCTGATTCAACTGCGCCAGATAGATAACCGGTACGCCGTGCATCTCACGGATTTCGCCGTCGGTCGCTTCATCCTCAGCTTCAGCCACTACGGCGGCGACGCCCTGCGCAATCGCCTGCGGAATGAAACGGCGTCCATCGACCTGATGGCCTGCAACCGCGACAAACAGATCGCCAGACGCCGCCATGCGGCTATCCAGGGTCATGTCGCGCAGTGGGCGCGCCGGCGCACCTGGCACCCAGGGGCCGAGTAAGTCGCGCAGGTTACGATCTGTCACTTGATTCCTCACTTCTGTTAGTCACCAACTCATTCCTGTCATTGGTCGTCGGTAATGCGTCCGGCTCGATGTTCATGGTGCGCAGTACGCCGCCCATGATGGCACCAAACACCGGTGCAGAAACCGCACCGCCGTAATACTTGCCGGCCTGGGGATCGTTGATCACCACCACCAGCGCGAATCGGGGATGACTGGCAGGCGCCACGCCTGCGGTATAAGCAATATATTTATTGACGTAGCGTCCATCCGGCCCGACTTTTTTCGCCGTACCGGTTTTTATCGCAATGCGATAACCCTTGATTGCCGCTTTAACGCCACCGCCACCGGGCAGCGCCACGCTTTCCATCATGTGCATCACGGTTTTCACCAGTGACTCATCGAAAACGCGTTGTCCCGCGACGGGCGGATCCACTTTGGTAATCGACAGCGGGCGATTAATGCCATAGCTGCCAATCGTTGCGTAGACTCGCGCTAACTGTAACGGCGTTACCATTAGCCCGTAGCCGAAAGAGAAGGTGGCCCTCTCTATGTCAGACCACCGTTGTTTTTTAGGGTATAAGCCACTGCTTTCCCCGACCAGCCCCAAATTGGTCGGTTTGCCCAGTCCAAAGCGCGCGTAAGTTTCTACCAGCGCTGAGGAAGGCATCGCTAACGCCAGACGTGAAACACCGACGTTACTCGACTTCTGTAAAACCCCTGTCAGGGTCAATTCGTTGTAGCGCGCCACATCTTTGATCTCATGACCATTGACCCGGTACGGCACGGTATTCAGGACGCTATTCTCTCTGACCACGCCGCGCTGCAGCGCGGTCATCACCACCATCGGCTTCACGGTAGAACCCGGCTCGAAGATGTCGGTAATTGCGCGGTTACGCATCAGATCTTTAGGCGTGTTGGTGAGATTATTTGGGTTGTAAGCCGGACTGTTGGCCATCGCCAGCACTTCACCGGTATTCACATCCACCAGCACCGCGGTGCCCGATTCCGCTTTGTTAAAGGCCACCGCATTATTCAGTTCCCGGTAGACCAGCGCCTGTAAGCGCTCATCAATACTCAGAGTCAGGTTATGGGCGGCGCGGCTGTCCACTGACGAGATATCTTCAATAACGCGACCATAACGGTCTTTGCGTACCGTCCGCTCGCCCGGCGCACCGGTCAGCCATTTATCAAAGCTCTTTTCAATGCCTTCAATGCCCTGGCCGTCGATATTGGTAAAGCCAATCAGATGGGAGGTCACCTGCCCGGCAGGGTAGTAACGACGCGACTCTTCGCGCAGATGAATACCGGGAAGTTTGAGTTTTTTGACGTATTCACCGATGGCGGGATTGACCTGGCGCGCCAGATAGACAAAGCGGCCTTTAGGATTGGCATTGACGCGGGCCGCCAGTTGATCAAGCGGAATAGAGAGCGCATCAGACAGCGCTTTCCAGCGGCTGTCCAGCGTTACGCCACCACCGGCATGCAGCTCTTTTGGATCAGCCCAGATGGCATTAACCGGTACACTGACTGCCAATGGGCGGCCAGCGCGATCGCTGATCATCCCGCGTGAAGTCGGCACAGCCTGAACACGCAGCGAGCGCAGATCGCCCTCTTTCACCAGCTTGCCCGGATTGATCACCTGCAGCCAGGCCACACGCGACAGCAAACCGCCCAGCGCCAGTAAAATACAGCCGCACAGCAACGCAAAACGCCAGCTTACAAAGCTGGCTTTATCTTCCGGTTTCTTTAACTTCAGCGTTCTGCCTGTGCCGCTCATTCGCTATCTGAAATCCTTATTTCTGCACCACGATATTTTCTTGTGAAGGATCAACGTGCTGCAGCTGCAGCTTCTCGGTGGCGATGCGTTCAACCCGGCTATGGTCGCCCAGCGCATTCTCTTCCAGAATCAGGTTGCGCCACTCAATATCCAGCGCATCACGCTCCAGCACCAGCTGTTCGCGCTGCGCGGTAAGCAGGCGTGTTTTATGGGTGGTGGTGACCACCAGCACGGCAGACACCACCACAGCGATCAGCAACAGCACCGGAATCTTGCCTTTTCGCAGCAAATCCCCGCCGATGACGGCGGGCAGACTGTGGCGCTCATTGCCGATCATGCGTCGGTTTTCTCCGCGATACGTAATACCGAACTGCGCGCACGTGGATTTTCAGAGACTTCAGCGTCACCTGGCGACATCTTGCCAAGCAGCTTCAGTTCACGCCCGCCCAGGGCTCGCAGCTGCTGTTCAGTCATCGGTATCCCGGCAGGCACCTGTGGCCCGCGACTCTGATCGCGCATGAAGCGCTTCACCAGCCGATCTTCCAGTGAATGGAAGCTGATGACAGAGAGGCGACCTTGTGGTGCCAGCACCTCAACCGCCCCTTTCAGCGCAATATCGATCTCTTCCAGTTCGCTGTTAATCCAGATACGAATTGCCTGGAAGCTGCGTGTAGCCGGATGCTTAAACTTATCTTTCACGGGCATGGCGACAGAGATGACTTCAGCCAGCTCACGGGTGCGAGTCATCGGCTGTTCACGATTGCGCTCGACAATGGCCCGGGCAATACGTTTAGAGAATCGTTCTTCACCGTAGGTCTTCAGGACGAAAGCGATATCCGCTTCTTCCGCGTGCAGCAACCATTCTGCGGCGGAGTGACCGCGCGAAGGATCCATGCGCATATCCAGCGGTCCGTCACGCATAAAGGAGAAGCCGCGTTCGGCATCATCCAGCTGCGGTGATGAAACCCCCAGATCGAGTAAAATGCCGTCAATTTTTCCGACTAAATCCCGTTCAGCGGCATACTCTGCCAGTGCGGAAAAAGGGCCATGAATAATTGAAAAACGCGGGTCGGTGATCTCCGCAGCAGCGGCGATAGCTTGCGGATCGCGATCGATAGCGATCAGCCTTCCCTTCTCTCCCAGTTGCGAAAGAATCAGGCGTGAGTGACCACCACGGCCAAAAGTACCGTCGATGTAAATACCGTCTTCCCTGATATTGAGGCCGTTAACCGCCTCATCCAACAGTACGGTGGTATGTTTAAAATTTTCCTGCATAGCTATAGCGACAAGTCCTGCAACCGCTCAGATAAAGGCTCCTGAGCCGACTGTTCTGCGTCAATATCGTCCCTGACTTGTTGATACCAGGTCTGTTCATCCCACAGCTCAAACTTGTTGAACTGTCCAACCAGCATCACTTCTTTGGTTAATTTTGCATGCTGCCGAAGCGTATTTGCCAGCAGCAGGCGGCCTGCATTGTCCATCTGACATTCACTGGCATGTCCCAGCAGCAAACGCTGCACGCGACGCTCAAGTGGATTCATACTGGAAAGGCGTGCCAGCTTTTTTTCAATGATTTCCCATTCGGGCAGGGTATAAAGCAACAGGCATGGCTGGTGGAGGTCGATGGTACAGACCATCTGCCCCTGAGACTCCCCAATCAGCAAATCGCGATATCGCGTGGGTACGGCGAGCCGCCCTTTGCTGTCGAGATTGACTAACGTTGCTCCGCGGAACATGCCAGTCTCTCCTCCTGGTCACCCATTTACGCCACTTTATCCCACTTTTTACCACGAAACGAGTTTAAGGATCCCATGAAATCCTTGTCAAGCCGGAGCGGTAGTTGAATATCACTCTTTACAGAGCGCAAAATTAATTTCTGGCGACGATATAAACGAATAAAAAAGGAATATAAAAATTAAGCCAATGAATACCTGAATAAAAATAAGGATCCGGGTAAAAATGACTAAAAATGAAACAATGTGAAGCGCTGAATATTTATCGTAGTTTCTGAGACAGCGGCGGCATTTTAGGGGATTTCCGAAAGGAAGCACAGCAGCTTCAGGCCAGACGGGGCAGGAAGTTTGTTGAAGTTGTAAGCAGATAATAAAAATAAGCCTTTCGACTTTGTTAGATTTGATGAGCAGAATTTACGCTTTTTTACGTCGACCTGTTTATTTAATCAGTACATTACGGAAATAAAATGGGCGGGCAGCGTAATACTGCCCGTTACTCATTTAACTTTTCTGCTTAATTGTCCGCGACGGTATAAATTACGACGAATGCGGGTTAAACCCGGTTTCGGTTTTCTGGGTTCATCTAAAGAGGCTAAAACTAATTCCAGTACGCGCTCTGCTACGTCACGATGACGCTGCCCTACCGCCAGGACCGGACACTCAAGAAAGTCCAGTAATTCGTGGTCGCCAAACGTGGCAATGGCCAGCTCGGTCGGCAGTCTTCCGTCACGTTTCAGCGTCACATCCATGACACCCTGCAGCAGACCAAATGAGGTGGTAAACAGCGCCTCCGGCATCGGGTGATCTTCCAGGTATTTTTCAAACAGCGCCGCAGCGGCTGTACGTTCGAAGCTGTTGCAGTAGATATAGTCAATCGGGCGGGGATCGTCTTTCCAGGCATCGCGGAACCCCATCTCCCGCAGAAAACTCACTGAGAGCTCAGGTAACGCGCCAAGGAACAGCACATTTTTAACCTCAAGCTGACGCAATTCAGCGGCCAGCGTCTGTGCATCATCCTGATCGGCACCCACTACGCTGGTGAAATGTTCACGATCCAGCGCGCGGTCTAACGCGATAATCGGCAGGGGATCGTTGATCCACCGCTGATAAAAGGGATGCTCTGGCGGTAACGAGGTAGAGACGATTATCGCATCGACCTGCCGCTGTAACAGATGTTCAATGCAGCGCATTTCGTTATCAGGCTGATCTTCAGAACAGGCAATCAGCAGCTGATAGCCGCGCTGACGCGCCTGTCGCTCCAGATAGTTCGCAATACGGGTATAGCTGGTATTTTCCAGATCGGGAATGACTAACCCAATAGAGCGCGTTCGCCCGGCGCGCAGCCCGGCAGCCACCGCATTAGGGTGATAATTATGCTCACGTACCACCGCCATGACTTTCTCAACGGTTTTGTCGCTGACACGATACTGCCGCGCTTTGCCATTGATCACATAACTGGCCGTGGTGCGCGATACGCCTGCCAGACGCGCAATTTCATCCAGTTTCACGATAACCCCACCATCAAATCCGCTTTAACGGCAAAAATAGCCGCAGTTAAGCTATGGATAACTTATGACTATCATCTAACAGCAGAAAAGTGCGCGGAGCAACCGCTTTTCTGAATGTAACCCGCCTGGCGCATAAAAAATAAAAAAACCCGGCATTTCGCCGGGTTAGGTGAGGATCGATGGTGACGCAGCGTGATTAACGCATGATGCGATCGCCACGTGAAACGCCCACGATACCGGAGCGTGCCACTTCAACAATTTCGGCAACCTCGCGAACGCTATTCAGGAAGGCGTCCAGTTTGTCACTGGTGCCTGCCAGCTGAACCGTGTACAGCGTCGGCGTCACGTCGATAATCTGACCGCGGAAGATCTCGGCGTTACGCTTCACCTCTTCACGGCCATAACCGCTGGCCTGAATCTTCACCAGCATGATTTCGCGCTCAACATAGGCGCCCTGCCCCAGCTCGGTGACACGCAACACATCCACCAGCTTGTGCAGCTGCTTTTCAATCTGCTCCAGCACCTTCTGATCGCCCACTGTCTGAATGGTCATCCGCGACAGTGTCGGATCGTCGGTCGGTGCCACGGTCAGGCTTTCAATGTTATAGCCGCGCTGCGAAAACAGACCGACGACACGGGATAATGCGCCGGATTCGTTCTCCAGCAGAACTGATAAAATGCGACGCATAATTATGTCCTCTCCGTTTTGCTTAACCACATCTCATCCATGCTGCCACCGCGAATCTGCATCGGGTAAACATGCTCGCTACCGTCAACGGTGACATCCACAAACACCAGACGTCCTTTCGCCAGCGTTTCCAGCGCCAGCGTCAGCTTCTCTTCCAGCTCAGCCGGGTGCTCAATCGCGATGCCGACATGTCCATAAGCTTCCGCCAGACGCACGAAGTCAGGCAGCGATTCCATATAAGACTGGGAGTGACGACCGGAATAGATCATATCCTGCCACTGCTTCACCATGCCCAGCACCCGGTTATTCAGGTTCAGCACCAGCACCTGCAGATCGTACTGCAGCGCGGTAGAGAGCTCCTGAATGTTCATCTGGATACTGCCATCGCCCGTTACACAGATGACGGTCTCTTCTGGCAGCGCCATCTTCACGCCAAGTGCTGCGGGCAGACCGAAGCCCATGGTGCCGAGACCGCCAGAGTTGATCCAGCGGCGCGGTTTGTCGAAAGGATAATAGAGCGCCGCAAACATCTGATGCTGTCCCACATCCGACGTGACGTACGCATCGCCTTTGGTCAGACGGCTGATAGTTTCAATCACGGCCTGCGGCTTGATTTTGTCGCTGGTGCGATCAAACGCCAGACAGTGACGACTGCGCCAGCCCTCAATTGCCTGCCACCACTCGTGCAGGCTCTCAGCGCGCGATAGAGTGTCGCTTTGCGCCAGCAACTCCAGCATCTGCTGCAGCACCTGTTTTGCATCACCCACAATCGGGACATCCGCCGATACCGTCTTGGAGATAGAGGTCGGGTCGATATCGATATGCATCACCGTGGCGTTGGGACAATATTTCGCCAGATTGTTGGTGGTGCGGTCATCGAAGCGAACACCAATACCAAAAATCAGGTCGGTATTGTGCATCGTCATGTTGGCTTCATAGGTACCGTGCATACCCAGCATACCAACGCACTGACGATGGGTACCCGGGAAAGCGCCCAGGCCCATCAGCGAGGTCGTTACCGGAATATTCAGGCTCTCAGCCAGCTGTAACAGTTCCGCTTCGCAGCCTGCGGTAATGGCACCGCCACCCGCGTAGATCACCGGCTTTTTCGCAGCCAGCAGCGTCGTCAGCGCACGCTTAATCTGCCCTTTGTGACCCTGAATAGTCGGGTTATAAGAGCGCATGCTCACTGACTCTGGCCAGTGATAAGGCAGTTTATTGGCCGGATTCAGAATATCTTTTGGCAGGTCGATCACCACTGGTCCCGGACGTCCGCTGGAGGCCAGCCAGAACGCCTTTTTCAGCACGGTTGGGATCTCTTCGGTGCTTTTCACCAGGAAGCTGTGCTTCACCACCGGACGAGAGATGCCGACCATGTCGCACTCCTGAAAGGCGTCATAGCCAATCAGCGACGAAGGAACCTGACCCGACAGAATCACCAGCGGAATCGAGTCCATATAGGCGGTAGCGATACCGGTAATCGCATTGGTTGCACCCGGTCCTGAGGTGACCAGCACCACGCCGACTTCGCCAGTGGCGCGTGCCAGGCCGTCAGCCATATGCACTGCGCCCTGCTCATGGCGCACCAGAATATGATCGATACCCCCGACGGTTTGCAGCGCATCATAGATATCCAGGACTGCGCCACCCGGATAACCGAATACCTGCTTAACGCCCTGATCGATTAACGAACGGACGACCATTTCGGCTCCTGACAACATCTCCATCTTCTGCCTCCAGGCTTGAGGACCCGGCCCGGTTACTACGCCCGTTGGTGCGTAACACGTTGCCCTGGTGCCTGCTTTGCCAATCAAAATCTTATGTTTATGCACGACAGCGAAAACATGTGCCGCTGTCCTGTTACAGAGAAATCTGTTGAGTTCATTGTTATGAGAGTAGGTCAATTACCATAACCGCAGTTAACCGGGCAGGCAAACCACAAACCCGCGTAAATTAAAAGGCCGGGACGTAAAGGCTCTGCCTGATAAGAATTGGCTGCGCGGATTAAACTAATTACGTCGCAGAACCGCAGACGAAAATGCTAAGTAAGAAATTATTTTCAGCGTGATATAAGAAATAACGAAAACTTATTACCGCCTGCAATAGCCCACAATCGCCTGACACTTTTCTTTTCTGGCGTAATTAACCAGTAAATCACGCAAGCGCATTCGATTATGCTAACCGGCAGGTGATAAATCCTGTGACGCCGCTGGACACAAGACCAATAAAATCTTTTACTTTCAATTAAATAAATCATCAACCAGCCCGTAAAAGAGTGCATTCTGACAATGTTCGCTTCCGCCGCAACTGACGCGCTGTTCATTACGCTGCCGGACCGTTAAATAACAGAATATCTTTCTTCATCGTCCCGGATAATACCCCTGCATTGAAGGTTGACATCCCTGAGCGATTCCAGTACCAATATGTACAGCACAACATTTTATAAGGTTTGAATCCATGTTTCGTTCTGTTCGCCTTCTCGGTCTACTACTAAACGCACTCAGCTTGCGCGGTAGACTTGTGGGCGGAATCAAACACTGATTCAAACCTGCTGAAAGTTAAAAACCCGCGCCTGTCGCGGGTTTTTTTATGCTCGTTGCCAGGCCCGAAAAAGCAAAAGGATGAATACGATGAGCCAGCAAGTCATTATTTTCGATACCACTCTGCGCGATGGTGAGCAGGCATTACAGGCCAGCCTGAGTGTGAAAGAAAAATTGCAGATTGCCTTAGCGCTGGAGCGTATGGGCGTGGATGTGATGGAAGTGGGTTTCCCGGTCTCTTCACCAGGCGACTTTGAATCAGTACAGACCATTGCCCGCACCATCAAAAATAGCCGGGTCTGCGGGCTGGCGCGTTGTGTGGAGAAAGACATCGACGCGGCGTACGAATCACTGCGCGTTGCCGAAGCCTTCCGTATCCATACCTTTATCGCGACGTCACCCATGCACATCGCTACAAAACTGCGCAGTACGCTGCCGGAAGTGATTGAGCGTGCGGTGCATATGGTGAAGCGTGCACGTAACTACACCAGTGACGTTGAGTTCTCCTGTGAAGATGGCGGCCGTACGCCAATTGATGACCTGTGCCGGATGGTTGAAGCGACGATTAACGCCGGTGCGACCACCATCAACATCCCGGATACCGTTGGCTACACCCTGCCAGGCGAGTACGCACATATCATCAGTGAGCTGATGAATCGCGTTCCCAATATCGACAAAGCGATTATCTCTGTCCACACCCACGACGACCTGGGGATGGCCACCGGTAACGCACTGGCTGCCGTTCAGGCAGGCGCGCGTCAGGTTGAAGGCACGATGAATGGCCTGGGTGAACGTGCCGGTAACTGTGCGCTGGAAGAGGTGATCATGGCGATTAAAACCCGTCAGCAGATCATGAATGTTCACACCACTATCAATCATCAGGAAATCTATCGCACCAGCCAGATGGTCAGCCAGATCTGCAACATGCCGATTCCGGCTAACAAAGCGGTGGTCGGCTCCAACGCCTTCGCCCACTCCTCCGGTATTCATCAGGATGGCGTACTGAAGAATCGCGAGAACTATGAAATCCTGACGCCAGAGTCAATTGGCTTACACAAAATCCAGCTGAACCTGACCTCACGTTCAGGCCGTGCGGCGGTTAAACATCGTATGGAAGAGATGGGCTATGCCGAGCAGGATTACAATCTGGATACGCTGTATGACGCCTTCCTGAAGCTGGCCGACAAAAAAGGTCAGGTCTTTGATTACGACCTGGAAGCGCTGGCCTTCATCAACAAACAGAATGAAGAGCCGGAGCATTTCCAGCTGCACGAATTTAACGTCCAGACCGGTTCCAGCATGACTGCTACCGCCTCTGTAAATCTGGGCTGCGGTGATGTCGCTAAATCGGATGCCGCTACCGGTAACGGTCCGGTTGACGCGGTCTATCAGGCGATTAACCGCATCACGCAGTTTGACGCTGAGCTGGTTAACTACAAGCTGACCGCGAAAGGCCACGGCGAAAACGCGCTGGGACAGGTGGATATCGTTGTGAGCTACAACGGCCGTAAATTCCACGGTATTGGTCTGGCGACCGATATCGTCGAGTCCTCTGCGAAAGCGATGGTCAACGCTCTGAACAATATCTGGCGTGCCCGTCAGGTTGAACAAGAATTGCAGCGCAAATTTAAAGATCAGAAGGAAACCGTATAACCATGTCCACCTCTTCTCATATCGCAGTTTTACCCGGCGACGGTATCGGCCCGGAAGTGATGGCCCAGGCAATGAAAGTGCTGGATGCCATTCGTCAGCGCTTTGATATGCAGATTACCACCCAGGAATATGCGGTCGGCGGCATTGCTATCGATCAGCACGGCGAACCCCTGCCGCCCGCAACTGTTGCAGGCTGCGAGCAGGCCGACGCGATCCTGTTTGGCTCCGTTGGCGGTCCGAAGTGGGAGCATTTACCCCCGGCATCACAGCCGGAACGCGGTGCGCTGCTGCCGCTGCGCAAGCATTTTAAGCTGTTCAGTAACCTGCGTCCGGCAGCGCTCTACAGCGGACTGGAAGCCTTCTGCCCACTGCGCGCCGACATTGCCGCGAAAGGCTTTGACATTCTGTGCGTGCGTGAACTGACCGGCGGTATCTATTTTGGTCAGCCTAAAGGACGCGAAGGCAGCGGCCCGGAAGAGCGTGCTTTTGATACCGAGGTCTACCACCGTTTCGAAATTGAACGCATCGCCCGTATCGCGTTTGAATCGGCGCGCAAACGTCGTAACAAAGTCACCTCGGTTGACAAAGCTAACGTGCTGCAGACCTCAGTCATGTGGCGTGAAATCGTCAACGAAGTAGCAAAAGAGTACCCGGACGTGCAGCTGAGCCACATCTATATCGACAACGCGACTATGCAGCTGATCAAAGACCCGTCGCAGTTTGACGTGCTGCTCTGCTCTAACCTGTTCGGTGACATTCTGTCTGATGAGTGCGCCATGATCACCGGCTCAATGGGTATGCTGCCGTCCGCCAGCCTGAATGAAGCGGGCTTTGGCCTGTTTGAACCCGCGGGTGGTTCAGCCCCTGACATCGCCGGTCAGAATATTGCCAACCCGGTCGCTCAGATCCTGTCGCTGTCGCTGCTGCTGCGTTACAGCCTGAATGCCGATGCCGCTGCCGACAGCATCGAACGCGCCATCAGCCGTGCGCTGGAACAGGGTTACCGCACCAAAGATTTAGCCGGTGATGGCCCTGCAGTCAGCACAGATGAGATGGGCAGCATCATTGCCCGCTTTATCGCCGAGGAAAAATAAAAAAATGAAAACCTTATACCAGAAGTTATTTGATGCACATGTCGTCCACGAAGCGCCGAACGAAACGCCGTTACTCTACATCGATCGTCACCTGATTCATGAAGTGACCTCGCCACAGGCCTTTGATGGTCTGCGTGCGCACGGACGCAAAGTCCGTCAGCCAGGTAAAACCTTCGCCACCATGGATCACAACGTTTCGACACAGACCAAAGATATCAATGCGTCGGGCGAGATGGCGCGTATTCAGATGCAGGAGCTGATGAAGAACTGCGAAGAATTTGGCGTACAGCTGTATGACCTGAATCACCCATTCCAGGGCATCGTCCACGTTATCGGCCCTGAGCAGGGCATGACGCTGCCGGGCATGACGATTGTCTGCGGCGACTCGCACACCGCGACGCACGGCGCGTTCGGCTCGCTGGCCTTTGGTATCGGCACCTCTGAAGTGGAGCATGTGTTTGCCACTCAGACCCTGAAACAGGGTCGCGCGAAAACCATGAAGATTGAAGTGCTGGGCCAGGCGTCAACCGGCATTACAGCAAAAGATATCGTGTTGGCGATCATCGGCAAAACCGGCAGCGCAGGCGGCACCGGCTATGTGGTTGAATTCTGCGGCCCGGCTATTCAGGCGCTGAGCATGGAAGGTCGTATGACCCTGTGCAATATGGCGATTGAGATGGGCGCGAAAGCGGGCCTGGTGGCACCGGATGACACTACCTTCAACTACCTGAAAGGTCGTCAGTTCTCACCCCAGGGTGAGAAATGGGAGCAGGCCGTTGAATACTGGCGCACCCTGAAATCTGATGAAGGCGCGAAGTATGATGCGGTAGTGACGCTGCATGCTGAAGAGATCGCACCGCAGGTCACCTGGGGCACTAACCCGGGTCAGGTGATTGCCGTTGATCAGCTGATCCCGAACCCGGCCTCATTCGCCGATCCGGTTGAGCGTGCCTCCGCGGAAAAAGCGCTGGCCTACATGAACCTGCAGCCGGGCATCAGACTGACCGATGTCGCGATTGATAAAGTCTTTATCGGCTCCTGCACCAACTCGCGTATTGAAGATCTGCGTGCCGCCGCCGCCATCGCCAAAGGCCGCAAAGTCGCGCCTGGCGTGGTCGCCATGGTGGTGCCAGGTTCCGGCCCGGTAAAAGCGCAGGCTGAAGCGGAAGGTCTGGATAAAATCTTCCTGGAAGCGGGCTTTGAATGGCGTCTGCCTGGCTGCTCAATGTGCCTGGCGATGAACAATGACCGTTTGAATCCGGGCGAGCGTTGCGCATCTACCAGCAACCGTAACTTTGAAGGTCGCCAGGGCCGTGGTGGACGTACCCATCTGGTCAGCCCCGCGATGGCCGCGGCGGCTGCCGTGACCGGCCACTTTGCCGACATCCGTGAACTGACGACAGGAGCTTAAGTCATGGCGAATAAATTTACTCAGCACACCGGCATTGTTGCGCCGCTGGACGCCGCGAACGTCGATACGGATGCCATCATTCCCAAGCAGTTTTTACAGAAGGTGACCCGTACCGGTTTCGGTCAGCACCTGTTCCACGACTGGCGCTTTGAAGATGACGCGGGCACCGTGCCAACGCCCGGCTTTGTGCTGAACAAGCCGGCGTTCAAAGGCACCAGCATCCTGCTGGCACGCGAGAACTTTGGCTGCGGCTCATCACGTGAGCATGCCCCCTGGGCGCTGACCGATTTCGGTTTTCACGTGGTGATTGCGCCGAGCTTCGCCGATATCTTTTACGGCAACAGCTTTAACAACCAGCTGCTGCCGGTGAAATTAAGCGAAGAGGAAGTGGATGAGCTGTTCAGACTGGTTGCGGCCCAGCCGGGCATCAGCTTCACGGTTGATCTGGAAGCGCAGACGGTCACCGCAGGTGATAAAGTCTATCCGTTTGAGCTCGACAGCTTCCGCCGCCACTGCATGATTAACGGCCTCGACAGCATCGGCCTGACACTGCAGCACGAAGCCTCGATTTCTCAGTACGAGCAGAATCAGCCCGCTTTCCTGCGCTGATTGAGTTAAAACAGGGCGACATCCCGTCGCCTGAGGTTGCAGGCAATCTCGGTTCTGGCCCGCTATGAGATCGAGCCTGCGAAGGCAACACGGTCAGATCGGAAAGTCGATTAAACCTTCCCTGGCCGCTCGTCCCGCGCCGTCCATGGCGCGGGACGCTTTTCTCCTCTGCCCGTGTTGCCTTCGTGTAAAGCGTGTTGTTGCGGTCAGACTCCCTCGAATCGGAGTTTGTCAGAAATCCAGGAGTGACATCCTGTCGCCTTTCTCTTTTATACGTCGCGCACCCGCGCCGACATCACCAGCGCCACAATCGCCAGCCCGAATGCCAGCCAGTAAACCGCCTCATGCCCCAGCCGCTCACTCAGCGTTCCCTGAATCACCCCTGCCAGAATCATGCCGGTCGAGATCGAGTTAGTAAACATTGTTGTCGCCGCACCGGGCCGCCCGGGCATCAGATCCTGGAACCACAGCATCCCGATACCCGCAATAATTCCGACAAACACCGCGTTGAACAGCTGCAACACCATCAGCGAGGTGCGGGAGTTGAACAGCACCAGCCCCAGATAAAACAGGACGCCAGCCGCCACCGCAATCAGCATTAACCTGCGCTTACCGATGCGACGCGCGTAATGTCCCGCCAGCAGCATCACCGGAATCTCCAGCCCGGCCGCCGTCCCCATCAGCAGACCGGCCAGCTTCTCCGGCAGTCCCAGCGTTGTGCTGATATAGAGCGGCATATCGATGATATACATCGTGTTGCAGGTCCACATCACGACGGAAGCGATGAACAGCAACCGCACATCCCGATCGCGCCAGCCGCTTATCGGCAGCCCGCCGCTTTGCATCAGCGGCTGCGTGCGTGGCACAGACGGCAGCGTAAACCAGACCAGCAGGATACAGATCAGAAACAGCGCGGCAGCCACCATAAACAGCGTCACAAAACCGTAGTTCAGCGCCAGCGCGAACGACAACGGTGGCCCGATTACCCATGCCAGCGACAGCTGGGCACGCATCACCGAACTGAACATCACCGCTTCACGCGCCGACTGATCGGCATACTCCCGCGCCAGCGCAAACAGCTGAGGCATAGAGACGCTGGCCAGCGCCGACAGCAGCACACCCAGCGTCAGCAGGGTCAGATAATGGCGGGTAAAGGCAAACAGCAGCGCATTCACCAGCGCCATCAGGCAACAAAAAAGAATAATATGCCGACGATCGCCAACACTGTCTGAGCGCTTAGCCACCAGCATACTCACCACGATACCGGCCACCGCATTGATGGTGAAAAACAGCCCGACCCAGAAGGGCCGCGCCTGTACCTCGCGCGTCAGAAACAGGCTAAGTGTTGGTGCCTGTAGTGCGCCTGCGATGCCCAGCATGAACGAGGCGACCATAAAAGCGAGGTAAACCGGATTGATGCGGCGCTGCCGCGTTAACAGCGATTTCATAGCGAAATCCCTTTCAGAACAAACAGAGGGGAAAAAGAAGGGTAGACGATACCGCGCAACATGAAAAAAGCCAGCAGAGATCATCTGCTGGCGGTGTAAATGCACCCTACTCAGAAAAGCACTCCACTGAACAGCGAAGTGAGGGTCGAACGCCATTCAGTGCTGAATGCCTCCCGCTCTTCCCATAGCGCAAAGTTTGCTCTTAAAATGGGGCAGAAAAAACAGAGCGCTTTTCACCGGGAGTTCCCCTTTTATGTCCTCATCACGTCTGAAGCAGCAGTTCATTCGCCTGTGGCAGAGCTGCCAGGGGCAAACGCAGGAGATTACCCTCAGCGAACTGGCTGACCTGCTGCACTGCTCGCGCCGCCATATGCGCAATCTGCTCAACCGGATGCAGGCCGCGGGCTGGCTGATCTGGCAGGCGGAAGCCGGACGCGGCAAGCGTTCACAGCTCTCCTTCTGCTATACCGGACTGGCTTTACAACAGCAGCGTGCCGAGGATTTGCTGGAACAGGATCGCATCGATCAACTGGTCCAGTTAGTGGGCGATAAGAATCAGGTGCGGCAGATGATTGGGGCACACCTGGGGCGCAGTTTCCGGCAGGGCAAGCATATCCTGCGGGTGCTCTACTATCGTCCGCTGCTTAACCTGCTGCCCGGTTCGGCGCTGCGGCGCTCGGAAACGCATATTGCCCGACAGATTTTCAACGGCCTGACGCGCATAAATGAGGAAAACGGGGAAATTGAACCTGATATTGCACACCACTGGCAGCAGACCTCTCCGCTTCACTGGCGCTTCTTTGTGCGTCCGGCGATTCGCTTCCATCACGGCAGAGAACTGGAGATGGAGGATGTGCTCGCCACGCTGGAGCGTCAGCGCACCCATCCCCTCTTTTCCCATATAGAGCAGATTGACTTACCTGCCCCCTGGACGCTGGACATTCGTTTAAGCCAGCCCGACGAGGGTTTGCCTTGGCTGCTGGGCAGCGTCAGTGCGATGATCCTGCCGCGCGAATGGCCGACGCTGCGTGATTTTGCCCGCCAGCCGGTTGGCACAGGTCCTTACCGGGTGATACGCAATCAGGAGAGCCAGCTGAAAATCGAAGCGTTTGATGACTACTTCGGTTTTCGCGCCCTGATTGATGATGTCTCTATCTGGGTACTGCCCGACATCAGCGATGAACTGGTCTATGCCGGTGTCCGTCTGCAGGGTGACAGCATTGATGAGATTCAGGAGGAGAGCCGCCTTGAAGAGGGCTGCTACTATCTGCTGTTCGATCAGCGTTCAGAGCAGGGTAGCAACGAGGCGGTCCGCCGCTGGGTCAGTTACCTCTTTAACCCCATCGCCCTGCTCAATCATGCCGGTGTCGGTTATCAGCGTTACTGGTTTCCGGCGTATGGCCTGCTGCCGCGCTGGCATCACCGGCGTGACCTGACGCCAGTGGAAAAACCGCCTGGCTTAACGCACCTGACGCTGACCTGGTACAGCCAGCACGTGGAGCATGAAGGCATCGCTAATGCGCTGCGTCCGCTGCTGGCAGCGCATGGCGTCACGCTGGAGACCCGTGAGATTAGCTACGAAAGCTGGTATCAGGGCGACGCGGAAAGTGATATCTGGCTGGGCAGCGTGAACTTCACCCTGCCGCTGAATTATTCGCTGTTCGCGCAGCTTTATGAGATTCCGCTACTGCATCACTGTCTGCCGATCGACTGGCACGGCGATGCGGCCCGCTGGCGCGAAAAAACGCTGCCGCTGGCCGAATGGAGCAAACAGCTGGTCGAAGAAGCCGGTCTGCATCCGCTGTTTCACCACTGGCTGCTGCTGGAAGGCCAGCGCAGCATGCGCGGTGTGCGGATGAATACCCTGGGCTGGTTTGATTTTAAATCGGCCTGGTTCGCGCCACCGGCGCTGTGACGCTTTCGCCCTGGCGCTGAAATGACTAGAATGTGACGTTCTCAACGGGGTGCGGCCTGCCACAAGCAAGCAGCTGAGAGAGACCCGTCGAACCTGATTCGGTTAATACCGACGTAGGGATTTGAGAGGCCTCTGTGCTCAGATCCTTTGCGACTCATCCCCTATTCTCCTGAAGGAGCGCAAAGTGTTAAACAAAGTTCTGCCGGTGCTGCTGTTACTCTCCGCCCCCGTTCTGGCGGCCAAGCCGGTTCTCACGGTCTACACCTACGACGCCTTCTCCGCCGACTGGGGCCCTGGCCCGGCGGTTAAAAAAGCCTTTGAAGCCCAGTGCAATTGCGAGCTGAAATTCGTCACGCTGGAAGATGGCGTCTCGCTGCTGAACCGCGTGCGCATGGAAGGCAAAAACAGTAAAGCGGATGTGGTGCTGGGGCTGGATAACAATCTGGTGCAGTCGGCGCAGAAAACCGGCCTGTTTGCCGAAAGTCAGGTCGACACCTCGACATTGAAACTGCCCGATGGCTGGCACAACACCACCTTCGTGCCGTTTGATTATGGCTACTTCGCGTTTGTCTATGACAAAACCCGGCTGAAGAATCCGCCAAAAAGCCTGAAAGAGCTGGTCGACAGCCCGGAGAAGTGGCGCGTGATCTACGAAGATCCCCGCACCAGCACGCCCGGATTAGGTCTATTGCTGTGGATGCAGAAAGTCTATGGCGATCAGGCACCGCAGGCATGGCAAAAGCTGGCACAGAAGACAGTGACGGTCACCAAAGGCTGGAGTGAAGCCTATGGCCTGTTCCTCAAGGGCGAAGGTGATCTGGTGCTGAGCTACACCACCTCTCCGGCTTACCACATCATCGAAGAGAAGAAAGAGAACTATGCCGCCGCGCCGTTTGCAGAGGGCCACTATCTGCAGGTTGAAGTTGCCGCGCAGTTAGCCAGCAGCAAACAGCCAGCGCTGGCGCAGCAGTTCATGAAGTTTATGGTCTCGCCTGACTTCCAGCGCACCATACCCACCGGCAACTGGATGTACCCGGTGATCGACACGCCGCTGCCTGCCGGTTTCGCGGCGCTCGACGTGCCTTCCACCGCCCTGCAGTTCTCGCCGGAAGAGGTTGCCAGCCAGCGCTCGGGCTGGATTAGCCAGTGGCAACGCGCCGTCAGCCGCTGATGCCGCGCTGGCTGATTCCCGGTTCCCTCGCCACAGCATTACTGACACTTGTGGCGTTTCTGGCCTTCGGTGCACTCTGGCGCGCCGCGCCGGACACGGACTTACACGGCGTGCTGCAGGATGACTATCTGCATCACGTTATCGCATTCTCGTTTGCTCAGGCGCTGCTCTCCGCCCTGCTGTCGCTGCTGCCTGCGGTGCCGCTGGCGCGGGCGCTCTATCGACGTCGTTTCCCAGGCCGCCAGCTGCTGCTGCGCTTGTGCGCCATGACGCTGGTGCTGCCAGTACTGGTGGCGGTATTTGGGCTGCTAACCGTCTACGGTAGCAATGGCTGGCTGGCGCAGCTGTGCCAGCTGGCAGGGATCGATTACCACTTCTCTCCCTACGGTTTATCGGGCATTTTGCTGGCGCACGTCTTCTTTAACCTGCCGCTGGCGACCCGCCTGATGCTGCAGGCGCTCGAGAGCATTCCGGCGGAACAGCGTCAGCTGGCGGCACAGCTCGACCTGCGCGGCTGGCACCATTTTCGTCTGCTGGAGTGGCCATGGCTGCGGCGTCAGCTGCTGCCGACCGGCGCGCTGATCTTCATGCTCTGTTTCGCCAGCTTTGCTACCGTGCTCTCGCTGGGCGGCGGCCCGCAGGCGACGACCATTGAGCTGGCGATATTCCAGGCGCTGAGTTATGACTACGATCCCGGACGCGCTGCACTGCTGGCGCTGATCCAGCTTGGCTGCTGCGTAACGCTGGTGCTGCTCAGCCAGCGCTTCAGCAAGGCGATTCCCGCCGGAACCAGTCAGTTGAACGGCTGGCGCGATCCGCAGGATTCGCGCGGGGCGCAGCTGGTTGATGCGCTGCTGATCCTGCTGGCGCTGATCCTGCTGCTGCCTCCACTGGCGGCGGTCATCGTCGATGGTCTGCACGGCGGAGTGCGAGGCGCGCTGGCACAGCCTGCACTGTGGCAGGCCACGTTGACTTCATTGCGCATCGCCACCGGCGCCGGTCTGCTCTGTGTGGTGCTGACCATGATGCTGCTGTGGAGCAGCCGCGAGCTGCGCCTGCGTCAGCGCCCGGCGGCGGCAACCCTTATCGACACCAGCGGCATGCTGATTCTGGCGATGCCAGGCATCGTGCTCGCCACCGGCTTTTTCCTGTTGTTCAACGCCACCATCGGCCTGCCCGAGTCGGCCGACGGGCTGGTGATCTTTACCAATGCGCTGATCGCCATTCCCTATGCGCTGAAAGTGCTGGAAAACCCGATGCGGGATGTCGCAGAGCGCTATGGCAGACTCTGCGATTCTCTGGATATCCACGGCTGGAACCGGCTGCGGCTGATTGAGCTGCGGGCGCTGAAGCGTCCGCTGGCTCAGGCACTGGCCTTTGCCTGCGTGCTGTCGATTGGTGATTTTGGCGTGGTGGCGCTGTTTGGCAGCGCCGACTTCCGCACGCTGCCGTTCTACCTTTATCAGCAGATCGGCGCCTATCGCGGCGCAGATGGCGCGGTCACTGCCCTGCTGCTGCTGCTGCTCTGTTTGTTGCTGTTCACCCTGATGGAAAAATTACCAGACCGCCATGCTGACACTGAATAACCTCACGTACCTTTATCAGCATCTGCCGATGCGCTTTAGTCTCAACGCCACTCGCGGCGAGCGCATCGCGATCCTCGGCCCCAGCGGGGCCGGTAAAAGCACGCTGCTGAGCCTGATTGCCGGTTTCCTGCCGGTGAAACAGGGCACCCTGATGATTGACGGCCAGGAGCACACCCACAGCGTGCCGGCCAGACGGCCCGTGTCGATGCTGTTTCAGGAGAACAACCTGTTTCCGCACCTCAGCGTGCAGCAGAATATGGCGCTGGGGCTGCATCCGGGATTAAAACTCAGCACTGAGCAGCGTCAGCAATTGGCTGCGCTGGCCGATCAGGTGGGATTAGGCGATCTGCTTACCCGTCTGCCGGGCGAACTGTCGGGCGGACAGCGACAGCGCGTGGCGCTGGCACGCTGCCTGTTGCGTGATCGTCCGGTATTACTGCTGGATGAGCCTTTTTCTGCGCTGGACCCGGCGCTGCGCGGAGAGATGCTGCAACTGGTACGTTCGGTGTGTGAAGCGCGCAGCATCACGCTGCTGATGGTGTCGCACAGTCTGGAAGATGCCCAGCAGATTGCGCCGCGCAGCGTGGTGATTGTGGATGGACGGGTGTACTGGGATGGCGAAACCCGACAGCTGCTGTCGGGCGAGACGCGGGAGGCCGAGGTACTCGGTATCCCGCATCGTTAAGCATCAGGCGAAGAAAACCTGCCACAGCAGATGCCGGAAAACCGGCATCATCGGATGGAACTGAATGCCGACGAACGCCGAGACGGCGACCACCAGACCCAGCGGTCCTGCCCAGCGCAAACGCTCAGGCGGCAGCCAGGCCGTGGCCCAGTCGCGGCTCTTGCCGCTGCGCCACCAGCGCCAGCATAACCAGCCACCCAGCCAGATCAGCAGTGCTGCGCCGAGTAACAGCCATTTAAAGCTGCTCCCCTGCGCGGCTTTGGGCACATCGATCGCTACCCCCGCCAGAATACCGGGCAGCAGATAGAGCGGCGGCCAGAGAATGCAGCCAATAATGTTTGGCGGCAGAAATTTACGCACCGGCAGCTCCAGCATACCGGCCGCCAGCGGGATCAGCGGACGCGTAGGGCCTACAAATCGACCGACCAGAATCGTAAACATGCTGTGCTGATGCAGGGCGTGCTCGGTTTTATCCAGCAGGCCTTTATATTTTTGCAGATACTTCCAGCGATGCAGCGGCCCCTGGAATTTCCAGCCGATGCCGTAAGAGACCCAATCACCAATCAGACAGCCGGCAAAGCCCGCAGCCCAGGCAGGGTAAAGGCCAAGTTCGCCACTGCCGACCAGCGCGCCCAGACTGGCCATCATTACCGTACCTGGCAGCAACAGCCCGACCAGCGCCAGCGACTCCAGAAATGTCACCAGCGCAACGGCAAACAGCGCCCACTCCAGAGACTGCGTAATCAGTTGTTGAATCCAGGCTTCCATAATCATCCTTAGTAAAAGCAGAAGGCTGGATTGTCCAGGGCCAGCCACACAGCGTCAAGGCAAGAATTGTAGGACAATGTTGACAAAACTCAGTAACGGGAACTGTATAAATATCCATGGTATACTTAAGCGGTTTTCTCACCCCTGAATTGCTGAGTCCGGAGACCATCTGAATATGCCCCGCGCAGGTTTTCTGCTCACCCGCCACTGGCGCGACAGCCCGCATGGCAGCGAAATTATCCTCTGGCTTGCCACCGATGCCGGCGCGCAGCGCGTGGTGCTGCCGGTGCAGGAGTCTGTCGCGTTTATTCCTGAAGAATTTCAGGCGCAGGTCAGCGAATTACTTAAAGATGAACGTCAGTTTCGGATTCAGTCGCTAGCGCTGAAAGATTTCCGCCGCCGTCCGGTTTTTGGTCTCTATTGCCCGCAGAATCGTCAGCTACAGCGCATCGAAAAACGGCTGCGTGAACAGGGCATTCCGGTCTATGAGGCGGATATCCGTCCGCCGGAGCGCTACCTGATGGAGCGTTTTATTACCGCCCCGGTCTGGTTTGACGGCGAGCAGCACGGCGACAGCATGATTAATGCGCGGCTCAAACCTCATCCCGACTATCGCCCGCCGCTGAAATGGGTCTCGCTGGACATTGAAACCACGCAGCACGGCGAGCTTTACTGCATCGGGCTGGAGGGGTGCGGTCAGCGCCAGGTCTTTATGCTCGGCCCGCCAAACGGTGATGCCAGCATGCTGGATTTTGAGCTGATCTATCTCGACAGCCGCCCGCAACTGCTTGAAGCACTGAACCAGTGGTTTGCAGAGCATGACCCGGACGTGTTGATTGGCTGGAACGTGGTGCAGTTTGACCTGCGGGTGCTGCAAAAGCATGCCGATCGCTACGGTATTCCGTTGCGTCTTGGCCGCCAGCAGGCCGCGCTGGAGTGGCGTGAACATGGCTTCAAGCCCGGCGTTTTTTTCGCTCAGGCCAGCGGTCGGTTAATTATCGATGGCATCGACGCACTGAAATCGGCGTTCTGGGATTTCCCGTCGTTCAGCCTGGAGTCGGTGTCGCAACAGCTGCTGGGTGAAGGGAAAGCGATTGATAATCCCTGGCAGCGAATGGAGGAGATCAACTGGCGCTTTGCCAACGATAAACCGGCGCTGGCACGCTATAACCTGAAAGACTGCGAGCTGGTGACGCGCATTTTTCACAAAACCGCGATTATGCCGTTTCTGCTGGAACGCGCGGCGGTGAATGGCCTTGCGGTCGATCGCCACGGCGGTTCGGTGGCGGCCTTTGGTCATCTTTATATTCCGCGGATGCATCGCGCCGGATTTGTCGCCCCGAACATGGGTGATGTCGCCCCGGAAGCGAGTCCGGGCGGCTATGTGATGGATTCGCGCCCCGGCCTGTATGACTCGGTGCTGGTGCTGGATTACAAAAGCCTCTATCCGTCGATTATCCGCACCTTCCTGATCGACCCGGTGGGTCTGGTAGAGGGACTGGCCCATCCTGATGATGCCGATTCAGTCGAAGGTTTCCGCGAAGCGCGTTTCTCACGGCATACCCACTGTCTGCCCGCGATTGTTGAGCAGATCTGGCTGGGTCGTGAAGCGGCGAAAAAGCAGAACAACCAGCCGCTGTCTCAGGCACTGAAGATCATCATGAATGCCTTTTACGGCGTGCTGGGCACCAGCGCCTGCCGCTTCTTTGATCCGCGTCTCGCCTCCTCAATTACCCTGCGCGGTCACGCCATCATGCAGCAGACCCGCGCACTGATTGAGGCGGAAGGCTACGACGTTATCTATGGCGACACCGACTCCACGTTTGTCTGGCTGAAGTCCGCCCACAGCGAAGAGCAGGCCGCCGCGATTGGTCAGCAGCTGGTGCAGAAAGTGAATGCCTGGTGGCGAGCCCACCTGCAGCAAACCCAGGGGCTGACCAGCGCACTGGAACTGGAGTATGAAAGCCACTTCTGCCGCTTCCTGATGCCAACCATTCGCGGCGCGGAACAGGGCAGCAAGAAACGCTACGCCGGACTGATTCGTGACGCTGCCGGTGAGCGCATGGTCTTCAAGGGGCTGGAATCGGTACGAACCGACTGGACGCCGCTGGCCAAACAGTTTCAGCAGCAGCTCTACCATCGCATTTTTCACCGTGAGCCGTGGCAGGACTACATCCGCACGACCGTAGCGCAGTTGCTGGCCGGTGAACTCGACGATCAGCTGATCTACAAAAAGCGTCTGCGGCGGCCGCTGAATGAATATGAACGAAACGTGCCCCCGCATGTGCGTGCCGCCCGGCTGGCCGATGAGCAGAATCGTAAATTAAACCGGCCATTGCAGTACCAGAAGGGAGGCCGTATTCGTTACGTTATGGCGACGGCAGGTCCGGAACCACTGGAAGCGCGCCGCACGCCACTGGACTATGACCACTACGTGACGAAGCAACTTCAGCCGATCGCAGAGGGGATTCTGCCCTTTGTTGAAGGGGATTTTGCTACACTGATTACAGGGCAACTGGGGCTTTTTTGACAGGTGACGAACGCCCTGCCATCCAGTACCATAGCGCCCTTCCTGAAACTCACCGCTCTTACTCCCGCTCCAGATCTCGTTTGTCTGGCGGTAGCGCTATTGCCTGAGCTTTGGGAACACCTCTAAAAACGTTAAAATTTGAGCAAAAAAATATGGTTTTTACATTAGGTCAGCGCTGGATTAGTGATACGGAAAGTGAACTGGGACTGGGCACCGTGGTGGCGATCGATACCCGCATGATCACCCTGCTGTTTCCGGCCACGGGGGAAAACCGCCTCTACGCCCGCAACGATTCGCCGGTTACCCGCGTCATCTTTAATCCGGGTGATACCATCACCAGTCACGAAGGCTGGCAGATGCGCGTCGATGAAGTACGCAACGAAAATGACCTGATGACCTATATCGGTACCCGGCTGGACACCGAAGAAAGCGACGTGATGCTGCGCGAAGTCATGCTCGACAGCAAGCTGGTGTTCAGTAAGCCGCAGGATCGTCTGTTTGCCGGCCAGCTTGACCGGATGGATCGTTTCGCCCTCCGCTTCCGCGCCCGTAAATACCAGAGCGAGCAATATCGTCTGCCTATCAGCGGCTTACGCGGTATGCGCACCAACCTGATCCCTCACCAGTTGCATATCGCCCATGATGTGGGTCGCCGCCATGCGCCGCGCGTGCTGCTGGCCGATGAAGTTGGCCTGGGTAAAACCATTGAAGCCGGAATGATCATCCAGCAGCAGCTGCTGGCGGGTCGTGCTGAGCGTGTCCTGATCGTGGTGCCTGAAACCTTACAGCACCAGTGGCTGGTCGAAATGCTGCGCCGCTTCAACCTGCGCTTTGCGCTGTTTGATGACGATCGCTATACCGAAGCGCAGCACGACAGTGACAACCCGTTTGAAACGGAGCAGCTGATTATCTGCTCGCTGGACTTTGTGCGCCGTAACAAACAGCGCCTTGAGATGCTGGCCGATGCCGAATGGGATCTGCTGGTGGTGGATGAAGCGCACCATCTGGCCTGGTCAGAAGGCGAGCCAAGCCGCGAATATCAGGTTATCGAAAAGCTGGCGGAGAAAACTGCTGGCGTTCTGCTGCTGACTGCAACACCAGAACAGCTGGGTATGGAGAGCCACTTCGCCCGTCTGCGCCTGCTCGACCCGGACCGTTTCCATGACTTTGCCGCCTTTGTTGAAGAGCAGCAGCATTTCCGCCCGATTGCCGATGCTGTCACAGCACTGCTGGCAGACAAGGCAATCTCCCAGGAGGAGATGAACCGAATCAACGATCTGGTCGGCGAGCAGGACATTGAGCCGCTGCTACAGGTCGCCAACAGCGATCGTGACGGCAAGCTGGAAGCGCGTCAGGAGCTGATCTCCATGCTGATGGACCGCCACGGCACCAGTCGCGTACTGTTCCGAAACACCCGTAATGGGGTTAAAGGCTTCCCGAAACGCGAACTGCATCAGATCCGCCTGCCGCTGCCAGCGCAGTATCAGACGGCGATTAAAGTTTCCGGCATCATGGGCGCGCGCAAAAGCGCAGAAGAGCGGGCGCGTGACCTGCTCTACCCGGAACAGATTTATCAGGAATTTGAAGGTGACAGCGGCACCTGGTGGAACTTCGATCCGCGCGTGGAATGGCTGATGGGCTATCTCACCACTAACCGTAAAGAGAAGGTGCTGGTGATCTGTGCCAAAGCGGCCACCGCGCTGCAGCTGGAGCAGGTACTGCGCGAGCGCGAAGGTATCCGCGCCGCGGTGTTCCACGAGGGGCTGTCGATCATTGAGCGCGACCGCGCCGCGGCCTGGTTTGCCTCAGAAGAGAACGGCGCTCAGGTGCTGCTTTGCTCTGAGATCGGTTCAGAGGGCCGCAACTTCCAGTTTGCCAGCCGTCTGGTGATGTTCGACCTGCCGTTTAACCCGGACCTGCTGGAACAGCGTATCGGTCGTCTGGATCGTATCGGTCAGGCGCACGACATTCAGGTTCTGGTACCGTGGCTGGAGCAGACCGCACAGGCGGTGCTGCTGCGCTGGTACCACGAAGGGCTGGACGCGTTTGAACACACCTGCCCGACCGGCCGCACCATCTATGACAGCGTTCATTCACAGCTGATCGGCTATCTGGCCGCGCCGGAAAACAATGAAGGCTTCGATGCGTTTATCACTGACTGCCGTAAACAGCACGACACGCTGAAATCGCAGCTGGAACAGGGTCGTGATCGCCTGCTGGAGCTGAACTCTAACGGGGGTGAATCGGCGCAGTTGCTGGCCAATGCCATCAGCGAGCAGGATAACGACACCGGCCTGGTGAACTTCGCGCTCAACCTCTTTGATATCGTCGGCATCAATCAGGAAGATCGCAGCGATAATCTGATTGTGCTGACCCCTTCCGACCACATGCTGGTGCCTGATTTCCCTGGTTTGCCGGAAGATGGCTGCACCATCACCTTTAACCGCGATCAGGCGCTGTCGCGCGAGGATACCCAGTTTATTACCTGGGAACACCCGCTGATTCGTAACGGACTGGATCTGATCCTGTCAGGTGATACCGGCAGCAGCGCACTGTCACTGCTTAAGAACAAGGCGCTGCCGGTGGGGACCCTGCTGGTTGAGCTGATCTATGTCGTTGAAGCGCAGGCACCGAAGCATCTGCAACTGACCCGTTTCCTGCCACCGACGCCAATCCGTCTGCTGATGGATACCAAAGGCACCAACCTGGCGGGAAAAGTGGAGTTCGAAAGCTTTAACCGTCAGCTGAATGCCGTTAACCGTCATACCGCCAGTAAACTGGTGAATGCGGTGCAGCAGGATGTGCATGCGATTCTGACGCAGGCCGAAGAGAGTGTGGTCAGCGAAGCGCGCGCGGTGATCGATGCGGCACGTGCTGAAGCGAACGAGAAGCTGGGTGCCGAGCTTTCGCGTCTTAACGCGCTGAAAGCCGTCAACCCGAACATCCGCGACGATGAAGTCGAGGCACTGGAAAGCAATCGCGAACAGGTGCTGGAAAGTCTCGATCAGGCTAACTGGCGTCTCGACGCGCTGCGCCTGATTGTGGTGACGCACCAGTAAGCTCAGGGGCCACTGGCCCCTTATTTTTGGAAAGCCCCATGGAACCTTACAACCCACCGCGTGAACCCTGGCTGCACATCCTTTATCAGGATGCACACATCATGGTCGTGAACAAACCCAGCGGTCTGCTCTCGGTACCCGGTCGTCTGGATGAGCACAAAGATAGCGTGATGACGCGGATACAGCGTGATTTCCCGCAAGCAGAATCCGTTCACCGGCTCGATATGGCGACCAGCGGCGTAATGGTGGTGGCGCTGACCAAAGCGGCTGAACGCGAGCTGAAGCGCCAGTTCCGTGAGCGCGAGCCTTCCAAAACCTACGTGGCCTGCATCTGGGGGCATCCGGAGAAGGAAGAAGGACTGGTTGATCTGCCGCTGATTTGTGACTGGCCAAATCGTCCAAAGCAGATGGTTTGCTTCGAGACCGGCAAAGCCGCGCAGACGGAGTATCAGGTGCTGGAATATCGTGCGGATAACTGTGCGCGCCTGTTGCTGAAGCCGATTACCGGCCGTTCACACCAGCTGCGGGTGCATATGCTGGCGCTGGGCCATCCGATTCTGGGGGATAACTTCTATGCGCATCCGGAGGCTAAAGCGATGGCAGCCCGTTTGCTGCTGCATGCAGAGTCACTGACCATTACCCATCCGGCATTTGGTAATGCCATGACGTTTCGCCAGCCCGCCGATTTTTGAAATCTACTGCCTGTCACCGTGGCCTCCTCTGTTGCAGAAGAGGCCAGGAGACATAGTGATTACTTAAAGCCTTTCTCTTTGCGAATCAGATCGTACGCTGCCTGAATTTCCTGCGCTTTCTGCTTCGCCATCTCCATCATCTCTGGCGGCAGCCCTTTCGCCACCAGCTTGTCAGGATGATGCTCGCTCATGAGTTTACGGTACGCGCGTTTAATCGTGGTGGCGTCATCGCTGCTCTTCACGCCCAGCACGCTACAGGCATCTTCCAGCGTTGGGCCGCGTTGCGCCTGCTGGAAACCGCCCGAACTGCGCTGACCACCGCCAAACTGCTGGCCACCCTCCATCATGCGCAGAAACTGATCGAACTGGACACGCGAAATGCCCAGCTCTTCAGCAATCACATAGAGCACCTGACGCTCGTTGGGATGCAGTGAGCCGTCGGCAAAGGCGGCCTGAATCTGGATCTCCAGGAACATCCGGATCAGATCGAACCGGCCAAAACAGGCGCTGCGCAGTTCACGCAATTTACTGCGTAACGGGTAATCCGCCTGCTTGCCTTCGCGGAACGCGCGCTGGGCTGCACTGCGGGAGTCACCATGCAGCTGCATCCGTTCCATTAGCAGCGAAGCAATCTGAATATCCGCTTCCGTGACGCGCCCTTTTGACTTGGTCAGATGGCCCATCACCTGAAAGGTGGTGCTGAAAAACAGCGTCTGTCGGGTCTGATTATTTGAGAAGTAAGCCTTGCCTTGCGCACCGCGTACTTTGTCAATCATATGGCCAATGATCAAGCCAATCACAATACCCCAAAAGCCTGCGCCGGAAAGTAATCCCACCGCCAGACCCATAACTTTTCCCCAGTAGCGCATAAACTCCTCAATTCGCCATGCTTGCGGCTGAAAATTGCATTATCATACCTGTCATTTATCTCAGCGCCTAACGGCAACGCTGACAGACCAGGATTAACACTGGCACAACGCCGGGCAGTAAGTTAGTCTCTGACCCGATTGTCGGCATGATGCCAGTTTTCATGGAATTCTCGATACCGCGTATGAAAAAACATATACCTACCCTGCTGGCCACACTGATCGGCGCAGCCATTAGCCAGCAAGCCTTTGCCGACGATTTGATGTCGCAGTGTATGTTAGGCGTGCCGAGTTATAACCGCCCGCTGGTGAACGGTAATACGAACCAGCTGCCTGTCACCATTCACTCTGATGCCGCGAAAGGGAACTATCCCGATGATGCGGTCTTCACCGGCAATGTAAACATTGAGCAGGGCAACAGCCGTATGCAGGCGGATGAAGTTCAGCTTCATCAGCGTCAGCAGGAAGGCCAGACCGCGCCAGTGCGTACCGTCGATGCCCTGGGTAATGTGCACTACGATGACAATCAGGTCATCCTGAAAGGTCCGAAAGCCTGGTCAAACCTCAACAGCAAAGATACCAACGTCTGGAATGGCCAATACCAGATGGTGGATCGTCAGGGACGCGGGACTGCAGACCAGATGAAGCTGCGCGGCGATAACCGCTATACCATCCTGGAAAACGGTACATTTACGTCCTGTCTGCCTGGCTCCAACAGCTGGAGCGTAGTGGGTTCAGAAGTGATCCAGGATCGCGAAGAGGAAGTGGCGGAGATCTGGAACGCCCGCTTTAAGCTCGGTTCCGTTCCGGTGTTCTACAGCCCCTATCTGCAGTTACCGATTGGCGATCGTCGCCGGTCCGGTTTCCTGATCCCGAACGCAAAATATGGCAGCAATAATGGCTTAGAGTTCATTCTGCCCTATTACTGGAACATCGCGCCGCAGGCCGATGCGACCATCACGCCGCACTACATCAGTAAGCGCGGCATGAAGTTTGAAAATGAATTCCGTTATCTGACCACGCTGGGTGCCGGTCTGATGGAATTTGACTACCTCGGCTCCGATAAACAGTATGACAACGACAAAGCGCTGCGCGGCATCGCCGACGATGACAGCTCCGATCGCTGGCTGTTCTACTGGCGTCATGCGGGTGTTTATGACCAGCACTGGCGTTTCAACGCGGACTACACTAAGGTCAGCGACAAATATTACTTCAACGATCTCGACTCGAAGTACTACAGCTCGACTGATAACTACGCCACGCAGAAATTCAGCATAGGCTATGCCGACACTAACTGGGACGCGACGCTCTCCACTAAAGATTTCCAGGTATTCGGCAATAGCAGCAGCGATAACGTTTACCGCGCGATGCCGCAGCTGGACGTTAATCTCTATCAGAACGATATTGGCCCGTTTGATGGCCGGATCTATGCTCAGGCGGTGAAATTTACCAACGTCAGCGATCACTACCCTGAAGCGACCCGTTTGCACATTGAGCCGACGCTGAACCTGCCGCTGTCAAACGGCTGGGCCAGTCTGGATACCGAAGCGAAGTTCCTGGCGACCCACTATCAGCAGACTGACGTTGATTACTATAATAATGCGGCCAATGGCCTCAGGGGTGATCAGAGCGGCGAGCTGGATGAGTCGGTCAACCGTACCCTGCCGCAGTTTAAAGTGGATGGACGGCTGGTGTTTGACCGCGATATGAACTCGGCTGCGGGCTATACCCAGACGCTGGAACCGCGCGTACAGTACCTCTATATCCCGTACCGCAATCAAAGCAATATCTATCCCTACGACTCAACATTGCTGCAAACCGACTACACCGGTCTGTTCCGCGACCGTACTTATAGCGGGCTGGATCGCATCGCGTCAGCCAATGAAGTGGCTACCGGTGTCACCTCGCGTATTTATGATACCGATCTGGTTGAACGTTTTAACGTTTCTGTGGGTCAAATCTACTCGTTTACCCCTTCTCGTACTGGTGTGAATCAAACCAGTAAAGAAGATGATACCGGCAGCCTGATTTGGGCTGGTGATACATACTGGAAAATCAGCGATCGCTGGGGCGTCAGAGGTGGGCTGCAATATGACACCAAACTCGACAACGTCTCCCAGGGCAATACCGTACTGGAATACCGTCGTGATGCCGACCGTATGGTGCAACTGAGCTACCGTTACAGCAGCCCGGAATATGTGGCAACGGCGCTGAACAACAGTGCGCTGGTGACAAATCCTATCTTTAAAAACGGGATTTCACAGGTGGGCACTACGGCCAGCTGGCCGATTGCGGATGCATGGTCCGTGGTAGGCGCTTACTACTACGATACCCGCAACACGCGTCCGGCGTCGCAGCTGGTTGGACTGCAATACAGTTCATGCTGTTACGCGATCCGGGTCGGTTACGAACGCAAAATTAACGGCTGGGAAAACAACGACAGTAAATATGACAACCAAATCTCATTCAACATTGAGCTGCGTGGTCTGAGTTCTAACTATGGCTTAGGCACCAACGATATGCTGCGTCAGGGCATTATCCCTTACCAGCCCGCTTTCTGATGTTGTGATGTTTGACAGGCAATCCCGCAGTGCGGAACCAACAATGGATAAAGTATGAAGAACTGGAGAATGCTGATTCTTGGTGTGGCAATCAGTGCTAACACCGCGTTCGCAGCACCACAAGTCGTTGATAAAGTTGCAGCCGTGGTCAATAACGGCGTGGTTCTTGAGAGTGACGTGGACGGCATGATGGGCACGGTTAAATCTCAGGCCCAGCAGGCAGGTCAGCAGTTGCCGGATGATAAAACGTTGCGCCATCAGATTCTGGAACGTCAGATCATGGACAACATCATTCTGCAGATGGGTGAAAAAGCGGGGATCCAGATCAGCGACGAGCAACTGGACCAGGCGATTCAGAACATCGCTGCGCAGAACAGGATGAGCCTTGATCAGTTGCGCAGTCGTCTGGCTTATGACGGCATGAATTACAGCGTTTATCGTTCTCAGATCCGTAAAGAGATGACCATTGCTGAAGTGCGCAATAACGAAGTGCGTCGTCGCGTCACCATTCTGCCGCAGGAAGTCGATACGCTGGCTAACCAGATCGGTTCTCAGAACAGTCAGGGGACAGAACTGAACGTCAGCCATATTCTGCTGCCGCTGCCGGAAAACCCGACGCAGCAGCAGGTTGATGAGCAGGAAACACTGGCGAAACAGCTGGTTGGCGAACTGAAAAATGGCGCGGACTTCGGCAAGATGGCCGTAACCTACTCTGCTGACTCTCAAGCGCTGAAAGGCGGCAACATGGGCTGGGGCAAAATCGAAGAGTTACCAACCCTGTTTGCGCAGGCGCTGGCGACCGCGAAAAAAGGCGATATCGTCGGACCCGTTCGCTCAGGTGTCGGCTTCCATATCCTGAAAGTGAATGACCTGCGTGGCGAGAGCAAAAATGTCTCTGTCACCGAAGTGCATTCGCGTCACATTCTGCTGAAGCCATCGCCGATTCTCACAGATGAACAGGCACGCGCGCAGCTGGAACAGATCGCGGCTGACATCCGCAGTGGCAAAACCACTTTCGCCGCGGCGGCCAAACAGTACTCTGATGACCCGGGTTCGGCGAACCAGGGCGGCGATCTCGGCTGGACCTCTCCGGAAGTCTTTGATCCGGCGTTTCGTGACGCACTGCTGCGCCTGAAAAAAGGTCAGACGAGTCAGCCAGTTCACTCCTCTTTCGGCTGGCATCTGATTCAGTTGCTGGATACCCGTCAGGTGGATAAAACCGATGCAGCCCAGAAAGAGCGTGCTTACCGTATGCTGTTTAACCGTAAGTTCGCAGAAGAAGCACAGACCTGGATGCAGGAACAACGCGCCAGTGCCTACGTGAAGATTCTGGATGGCAATGCGCAGTAATGCCCGTGTAGTGATCACCCCCGGCGAACCTGCCGGGATTGGTCCCGATCTTACTGTTCAGCTGGCCCAGCAGTCGTGGCCGGTTGAACTGGTAGTCTGCGCCTCACCTGCCCTGTTGCAGCAGCGTGCGGCACAACTCGGTTTGCCGCTGACCCTGCGTCCCTATCAGCCTGGCATGGCAGCATTGCCGCAGCAGGCGGGTACGCTGACTATCCTGCCCATCGAAACGGCAGCGCCGGTCACGCCCGGCGAGCTTTGCGTCGCCAACAGCGACTATGTGCTGGCCACCCTGGCGCGCGCCTGTGACGGTTGTCTCGATGGTGAGTTCACTGCCCTGATTACCGGCCCGGTGCACAAAGGCGTCATCAATGATGCCGGCATCGCCTTTACCGGCCATACCGAATTCTTCGCCGATCGCGCGGGCGGCCATCGTGTCGTGATGATGCTGGCGACAGAAGAGCTGCGCGTCGCACTGGCAACTACCCATCTGCCGCTGAAAGATGTCCCCGCTGCGGTAACCCGCGACTGTCTGCATGAAGTGATTACGATTCTGCATCGTGATCTGCAGCAGAAGTTTGCCATTGCCGAGCCGCATATTTACGTCTGTGGTCTTAATCCTCATGCGGGCGAAAGCGGCCACATGGGTCGGGAAGAGATCGAGACCATCACGCCGGCACTCAATGAACTGCGTCAGCAGGGCATTAACCTGACCGGCCCGCTGCCTGCGGATACCCTTTTTCAGCCTAAATATCTGCAATATGCCGATGCGGTGCTGGCGATGTATCACGACCAGGGCCTGCCGGTACTCAAATTCCAGGGGTTTGGCCGGGCGGTGAATATCACCCTGGGCCTGCCCTTTATCCGGACTTCAGTTGACCATGGCACTGCGCTTGAACTCGCCGGTCTGGGTCAGGCTGAACCGGGCAGCTTCATCACGGCGCTTAACCTCGCCATCACTATGATCAAGAGCAGTAATGAATAATCGCGTCCATCAGGGGCACTATGCCCGTAAACGTTTCGGGCAGAACTTCCTGAACGATCAGTACATTATCGACAGCATTGTCTCCGCCATCCATCCACAGCGCGATGAAGCGCTGGTAGAGATCGGTCCGGGCCTGGGTGCCCTGACCGAACCGGTCGGCGAACGCCTCGATAAATTAACGGTGATAGAGCTGGACCGCGACCTCGCTGCGCGTCTGGAAACGCATCCGTTCCTTGGCCCTAAACTGACTATCTTCCAGCAGGATGCCATGACCTTCGACTTCGCCGCGCTGGCGCAGGAGAGAGGCCAGCCGCTGCGGGTATTTGGTAACCTGCCGTACAATATTTCGACCCCGCTGATGTTCCACCTTTTCAGCTATACTGGTTCGATCAAAGATATGCACTTCATGCTGCAGAAAGAAGTGGTCAATCGTCTGGTCGCCGGTCCGGGTAGTAAGACCTACGGTCGTCTGACGGTGATGGCGCAATATTACTGCCAGGTCATTCCGGTGCTGGAAGTGCCTCCGCACTCTTTTACACCGCCACCGAAAGTAGACTCTGCCGTGGTGCGTCTGGTGCCGTATGCCGAGCCACCATATCCGGTCAGCGATGTGCGTATTCTGAGCCGCATTACCACTGAAGCGTTCGGCCAGCGACGTAAAACGCTGCGCAACAGCCTGAGCCACATGGTGGCTGCCGGTGCGCTGGAAGAGTTATCCATAGATCCAACCCTGCGTGCCGAGAACGTCTCCGTCGCGCAATATTGTCAGCTGGCGAACTGGCTGGCCAATCATCAGGGAAAATCGCAGGAGTAAGTCATGAGTGAAACGGCCCGCGTCTCCGTCCATGTGCAAAGCCAGTACGTCGCCTCACAATCCTCACCGGATGACGATCGCTACGTCTTCGCCTATACCATTACGATACGCAATCTGGGCCGTTCCGCTGTGCAACTGCTGGGACGTTACTGGCTGATTACCAATGGTAACGGCCGCGAAACGGAGGTTCAGGGTGAAGGCGTGGTCGGTGAACAGCCATGTATTGCGCCTGGTAATGAATTTCAGTACACCAGCGGTGCGGTGATCGAAACGCCGATGGGCACCATGCAGGGACATTACGTGATGGTCGACGAACAGGGTGATACCTTCCACGTCGAGATCCCGGTGTTCCGCCTCGCCATTCAGACCCACATTCATTGATTTACACGCTTTTTGCCCGTTAAATCGGGCACCTTCCTGATGGATAAAACGTTATGAGCACATACCTGATTGGCGATGTTCACGGTTGCTACGATGAATTACGTGCGTTGCTGCAACAGGTCGATTTCAATCCTGAGCAGGATACGCTGTGGCTGACCGGCGACCTGGTGGCACGCGGTCCAGGCTCCCTTGACGTCCTGCGCTACGTGAAATCGCTGGGTGACGCGGTACGTCTGGTGCTGGGCAATCACGATTTGCATCTGCTGGCGGTTTACGCCGGGATCAGCCGTAACAAGCCTAAAGATCGCCTGACCCCCCTGCTCGAAGCGGACGATGCAGATGAGCTGATCAACTGGCTACGTCGTCAGCCGCTATTACAGGTTGATGAAGAGAAAAAACTGGTGATGGGCCACGCCGGTATCACACCGCAGTGGGATATCGAAACCGCGAAAAAGTGTGCGCGTGAAGTGGAAGCGGTTCTCGCCAGCGACAGTTATCCGCTGTTCCTGGATGCCATGTATGGCGATATGCCGAACAACTGGAGTGAGGATTTGACCGGCCTGGCGCGTCTGCGCTTTAGCACCAACGCCCTGACGCGCATGCGTTACTGCTTCCCCAACGGTCAGCTGGACATGATCTGCAAAGATGCCCCTGAATCCGCCCTTCCGCCGCTGAAACCCTGGTTTAACATCGAGGGGCCGGTTGCACGTGACTACACCATCGTGTTTGGTCACTGGGCATCACTGGAAGGCAAAGGGGCACCAGACGGCATTATCGGTCTGGATACCGGCTGCTGCTGGGGCGGAACGCTAACCCTGCTGCACTGGGAAGATCAGCGTTATGTCGTGCAGCCTTCCAATCGCGAACAAGCGCTGGCCTCCAGCGACAGTCTCGCACCGCCTGCGTTATAACGGCGATGCTGGTCAGTCAGGCCAGCATCCTGTTTTATGCACCGATAATGCCGCCATCTTCGCGGGTGATCATGATCACCGACGAACGTGGACGCGGGCTGTTATTGGGAAAGTGTGAGTCACCCTCTTCACCGGGATGCTGCACATTCACGAACAGCGTTTTGTAGTCGGGCGTGAAGGTAATACCGGTAAGCTCGCACGATTTGGGGCCGACCATAAACCGGCGGATCTCTCCACTGTCAGGATCTCCCACCAGCATCTGATTATTCCCCTGCCCCTGATAATCCTCTTTGTTACTGTACTTGCCGTCGGTCAGGATCCACAAGCGCCCCTGCGCATCAAATCCCAGGCCATCCGGGCTGTTGAAGGTGTTCTCCGCCGTGATGTTAGGTGTGCCGCGATAAACCCCTTCAGGATGTGCTATCGGGTTGCCGCACAAGGCATAGATATCCCACTCAAAGGTCTGTGCAGTGGCATCGCCCTTCTCATCCCAGCGGATAATCTGACCGTAAATATTTTTTGGCCGCGGATTCGCTGCATTGACCGGCATGCCTTCATTCCCGCGCTTGTTGTTGTTGGTCAGCGTGCAGTAGGCACGACCATCGTGTGGGTTAACGGCAATCCACTCGGGCCGATCCATCCGCGTGGCGTTAACGACATCGGCCGCCGCACGCGCATTGATCAAAACATCTGCCTGGCTATTGAATCCCTTTTCAGCGGTGAGTCCATTTTCGCCCCACTTCAGCGCCAGCCAGCGCCCGGTGCCTTTCAGCGGTGTGCCCTGCGCATCACCGTTGAACTGCGCCACATAGAGCGTGCCCTTATCCAGCAGTCCGTGATTGGCTTTAGCATCATCCGGGATGACCTTGTCGTCGGAGACATATTTATAGATATATTCGCCGCGCTCGTCGTCGCCCATATAAACCACCAGCTGGCCGGTTTTCGCGACCGTCACGGCGGCATTCTCGTGCTTAAAGCGGCCCAGCGCGGTCCGCTTTACCGGCACGGAGTGAGGATCGAAAGGATCGATTTCGACGATCCAGCCGTGACGGTTGAATTCGTTGGGATTCTTAGCGATATCGAAGCGGGGATCAAAGTCAGACCAGTTGCGCTCCGGCTCGGCGGCATTCAGGGTATAGCGCTTCTGCTGTGGGGTCGGGGTAAAGTCGGCCTGATGGGTACCAAAGTAGGTATCGTAGTTCTCTTCACAGGTGAGATAGGTGCCCCACGGCGTTTTGCCGTTGGCGCAGTTACCAAAGGTGCCCAGGACATTCATTCCCTGCGGATCGGCCGCAGTCTGCAGCGCTTTATCCCCTGCGGCCGGACCGGAGAAGCGCATCGGGGTATTGGCGGTAATGCGGCGGTTATAGTCAGAAGGACGTACCACCTGCCAGCGATTGTCCTCACCCCGTTTGACTTCAACGATGGAGATACCGTGCGCCGCCTGCGACTTTTTGACATCTTCCAGGCTGGTCGCTTTACTGCCGCCGTGGGCAAATAGCGTCGGCTCGTTCACGTATTCATTGTTAATCGCCATCACGCCACGCTGGTCATTAATCGCGAAGAAGCTCATCCCATCGTTGTTGTCACCGAACTGCTTTTCCTGATCTTCTGCGCTATTGTTGCCGTGCGGGTCAAACGCGACCGCGCCATTCACCAGCGGATCACCCCAGGAGATCAGCACGTCAGCACGATAGCCCGGTGCGACCACAACCTCATCGGCCGTAGATGCGGCAATCGCCTGAAAGCCCAGCAGTGGGCTGCCGGCAGGCTTTGTCTGCGCCAGTACGTTTCCTGAAAGCGTGAGGCTGCCGCTGAGAAAGCCGGTCAGCCCTATCGCGCCGGAACCGGCAAGAAATTTACGACGATGTGGATCACGAAGGCGGTCAGTGCTTAATGCGGAGAGTTCGGTTTTCATTATTGATTGCTTCCTTTATGACGATCCCAGAAAAGAAGCAATGCTAATGAACAGAGATGACAGCCAGGTTACAGCCAGGCGGAAAGAGGATTAACGGCGACGGTCGAGGATCTCAAAACAGTAGCTGTGAGAGTTCTGCTCATCAGCGTCGTGGAATTCGCTGAAAGTGGACTGCCATTCGTCCGGCTCGTAATCCGGGAACTGCGTATCACCTTCTACTTCCGCATCAATGTGCGTCAGATAAAGACGATCGGCACGCTTCAGCATCTGCTCATAGACGCGGCCACCGCCAATCACCATGATCTCCTCAGCGTCTCCGGCTGCCTGTAACGCCTCATCCAGCGACGTAACCCAGGTCACGCCTTCTGTGGTGCCTGGCTTACTGCTGACAACAATGTTCAGTCGTCCAGGTAACGGACGGCCAATGGATTCAAAGGTCAATCGCCCCATAATCACCGGTTTCTTCAGCGTATTGCACTTGAACCACGCCAGATCTGCAGGCAGGTCCCACGGCATGGCGTTCTCCATTCCAATAATGCGATCTGCTGCTAATGCCGCGATAAGACTAATCATGTTAACCACTCACTGAAAAAAATTGGCGCCATGATACGTAAAGGTGAAACTTTCGTCGATAGGGGGAAAGGTCTATTTGCGTAAAGCTTTTCATGATGCCGTTTTTCGCGGCCTGTGCAGCGTTTTTCACCGCGTAATCGCGTCAGTTTGCCGCAGCGCGCCAGCGACTGGCCTCAGGCTGGCACAAAAAGCGTGCGCAAAAGAAAACGGCTCCCGCAGGAGCCGTCAGGGTTATCAGAAGTCGTAGCGCAGACGCACCAGATTCATATCACCCAGGTTATCGGTGCTGGAGGTAAAGACATGTTCGTAATCAACACGGAAACCGTAGTCGAGGAACAGCGTCACACCCAGACCGTTGTCGATGCGCTGGTAATCACGGCCAGTCGCATACTCGATGCGGTCACCCATGACATAAGGCTGGATGGCTTTCAGACCGTACTGCGCCACCGGGATCTTGTAACCGGCGAAATATTCAATGCCCCACGCATCGCCAGCAAAGTAGTCATGCACATCTTTGCGTTTGGTGGTCATGAAGTTCTGATACCAGCCGCCACCGGCTGACAGCGTCCAGTTGCCTGGTGTCCAGCTCAGAGCGGTGCCGTAGATGTTCTGGTCGTAATCGCGGCTGTCGCCGTTGTTCGGATTACGCATCGCCGCGCGAGTGTAGTTCCACGCCGTGCCCCAGCTCAGATCCTCAGTGATGTGGTAATCCACGCCCAGTGAGCCGCCGCCTTTGCGCTTATAGCGCAGGCCGTTGCCTGGCAGATACTCGTTATCTTCGAACAGATAAGAAGCGTAGATATCCGCGTCGCCGAAGCTGTTTTTGTACTTCAGCTGCTTACGTGAACGGTAAGATCCATCGTAGTCGCCGTTGATTCCGTTGCCCGGTGCCTGGCCGATCATGTCGTAATCCCAGATATCCGTTTTGGCGCCCACGGTGTCATAATAGACGCTGTTCTGCTGACCAAAGGTAAGCTGACCCCAGGTTTTGCTTTTCAGACCGGTGTAGAGCTGGCGACGCGTGGTGTTATTGGCACCATCGGCATAGTGACGATCCCAGCTGAACACCGCCGGTACGTTAACACCCAGCTCGTAGTAGCTGATCCAGCTCACGTCATCAAACAGGTAATAGTCAGCGCCAAAACGGAAACGGGTGCCACCATCGAAACCGTCGCGCTTGTAGGATTTGTCATCCACGCCGGTCTGATGATTGACCTGAGCACGGATGCTGCCGCCAACATTCAGGGTAAGACGGCTAAGTGGATCGCCCGCCTGCGGATCCTGTTTCAACAGGGTAATTTCCGCCTGGCTGGCGAAAGGAAGAATAGCCATCAGTGCAGCCACTGCACTCAGAGAAAAAGTACGCATTTTCATTTTTTATTTATGTCCTGATACGCTCCAGTGATGAGCGGCAGGCATAGTACTGGCGAAAAATCCGCACAGGAAGTGTTTATCTTATAAATTTGTGCGAACCGGCGTTATTCGCACCTATAGCTAAAAAATTAAGCCAAATCAGTTACTTTAACGCAAACTCCAGACTCTTCCTGGACCTCAATTTCGGATTATCGCCAGAGAAGTGGCAAAAAAAACGGCTCCCGAAGGAGCCGTTTTTCACATTACATTACCTTACATCGCCTTTATCTGGGCATGCATTTCCTGAACGGAGATAACCTGTTCCGTCGGGTCTGCATTCAGCGCCATCGCGGTGGCGAAGCCGCCGTTCAGCGTGGTGTCGTAATGCACTTTATACTGCAGTGCGCTGCGGCGAATCAGCTTCGAATCTTCAATCGCCTGACGACCCGCCGTTGTATTGACGATGTAGCTATACTCGCCATTCTTCAGGCGGTCCTGAATGTGCGGACGTCCTTCATGCACCTTGTTGACCAGGCGCGGGTTGATGCCCGCTTCGCCCAGCACCACCGCGGTGCCGTGAGTCGCATCCAGTTCGAAACCAAACTTCTGCAGCTTCGCGGCCAGGTCGACGATACGTTTCTTGTCGCCTTCACGCACAGACAGCAGCGCACGGCCTGACTTCTTCATATTGCTCTGGGCACCCAGCATCGCTTTGGAGAACGCCTCAGCGAATGTGCGGCCCACACCCATGACTTCACCAGTGGAGCGCATTTCTGGACCCAGAATCGGGTCAACGCCCTGGAACTTGTTGAACGGCAGCACCACTTCTTTGACCGAGTAGTAAGGCGGGATCACCTCTTCCGTCACGCCCTGCTCTGCCAGTGTTTTACCTGCCATCACGCGCGCAGCCACTTTCGCCAGCGGTACACCGGTCGCTTTAGAGACGAACGGAACGGTACGCGCTGCACGTGGGTTCACTTCGATCAGATAGACTTCGTTGTCTTTCACCGCGAACTGAACGTTCATCAGGCCACGAACGTTCAGCTCAAACGCCAGTTTCTCAACCTGCTGGCGCATCACATTCTGAATCTCCTGATTCAGCGTGTAGGCCGGCAGTGAACAGGCGGAGTCACCGGAGTGAACACCAGCCTGCTCAATGTGTTCCATAATGCCGCCAATCAGCACCCGCTCACCGTCGCAAATCGCATCCACATCCACTTCGACAGCATCATCCAGGAAGCGATCCAGCAGTACCGGCGCATCATTGGAAACCGAGACTGCCGTCTGGAAGTAACGTCTGAGGTCGATCTCGTCGTAGACGATCTCCATGGCACGGCCACCCAGTACATAGGAAGGACGCACCACCAGCGGATAACCCAGGCCAGCCGCTTTCTCGACTGCCTGCTCCAGCGTCGCTACCGTGGCGTTAGCTGGTTGCTTCAGTTTCAGGCGATCAACCGCCTGCTGGAAACGTTCACGGTCTTCCGCACGGTCAATAGAATCCGGGCTGGTGCCGATAACCGGTACGCCTGCGGCTTCCAGTGCACGCGCCAGTTTCAGCGGGGTCTGACCGCCATACTGTACGATGACGCCTTTTGGCTGCTCGATGCGCACAATCTCCAGCACATCTTCCAGCGTGACCGGCTCAAAGTAGAGGCGGTCAGAGGTGTCGTAATCGGTCGAGACCGTTTCCGGGTTACAGTTCACCATAATGGTCTGGTAACCATCTTCACGCAGCGCCAGAGCGGCATGAACGCAGCAGTAGTCGAATTCGATACCCTGACCGATACGGTTTGGCCCACCACCCAGAATCATGATTTTTTCACGATCCGGACTCGGGTTGGCTTCGCACTCCTCCTCATAGGTGGAGTACATATAGGCCGTATTCGTCGCGAACTCGGCGGCACAGGTATCCACCCGCTTATAAACCGGATGCAGGTTAAACTGCTGACGCAGCTTGCGGATTTCGCTCTCAGCCACACCTGCCAGCGTCGCCAGCCGCGCATCGGCAAAGCCTTTACGCTTCAGAGTACGCAGGAACGTGGCATCCAGGCTATTCACCCCTTCGCTTGCCACCTGATCTTCCAGCCGTACCAGCTCTTCAATCTGCACCAGGAACCAGCGGTCAATGTTGGTCAGATTGAACACGCCATCTACTGACATACCGGCACGGAATGCATCAGCGATGTACCAGATGCGGTCTGAACCGGCATCTTTCAGCTCGCGGCGGATGCGGGTTAACGCTTCCGGGTCATCAAGGTGCACTTTCGGGTCAAAACCGTTAGCGCCGACTTCCAGGCCGCGCAGCGCTTTCTGCATGGACTCCTGGAAAGTACGGCCAATCGCCATCACTTCACCCACCGATTTCATCTGCGTGGTCAGGCGATCGTTGGCACCGGCAAATTTCTCAAAGTTGAAACGCGGGATCTTGGTGACGACGTAGTCGATTGACGGTTCAAACGAGGCTGGTGTTAAACCGCCAGTGATATCGTTCATCAGCTCGTCGAGGGTGTAGCCGACTGCCAGTTTGGCCGCCACTTTAGCAATCGGGAAGCCAGTCGCTTTTGACGCCAGCGCCGAAGAGCGCGACACGCGTGGGTTCATCTCGATGACAATCAGGCGACCATCTTTCGGGTTAACTGAGAACTGCACGTTGGAGCCACCGGTCTCAACACCGATTTCACGCAGTACCGCCAGCGAGGCGTTACGCATGATCTGATACTCTTTGTCGGTCAGCGTCTGGGCAGGCGCCACCGTGATGGAGTCACCGGTGTGGATCCCCATCGCATCGAAGTTTTCAATTGAGCAGACGATGATGCAGTTGTCGTTTTTATCGCGCACTACTTCCATCTCATACTCTTTCCAGCCAATCAGCGACTCATCAATCAGCAGCTCATTGGTTGGTGAGAGGTCGAGACCACGTTCGCAAATCTCTTCAAACTCTTCGCGGTTGTAGGCGATGCCGCCACCGGTTCCGCCCATAGTAAATGAGGGACGGATAATGCACGGGAAGCCAACATCTTCTGCCACGGCCAGCGCTTCTTCCATGGTGTGCGCAATGCCGGAGCGCGCGGTATCCAGACCGATGCTTTTCATCGCCACGTCGAAGCGACGACGATCTTCCGCTTTGTCGATCGCATCAGCCGTCGCGCCAATCATCGTGACGCCAAACTCTTCCAGCACGCCATGACGCTCCAGCTCCAGCGCACAGTTCAGCGCTGTCTGTCCGCCCATCGTTGGCAATACCGCATCCGGGCGCTCTTTTTCGATGATTTTGCGCACCACTTCCCAGTGAATCGGCTCAATGTAGGTCGCATCGGCCATTTCCGGGTCGGTCATGATCGTCGCCGGGTTCGAGTTTACCAGAATGACGCGGTAACCCTCTTCACGCAGCGCTTTACACGCCTGCGCACCGGAATAGTCAAATTCGCAGGCCTGGCCGATCACAATCGGACCGGCACCAAGAATCAGGATGGATTTTAGGTCTGTACGTTTTGGCATGTATTAGCTCCTGATTACTTCGCTTGCAGACGGAATGCGTCAATCAATTCAATAAAGTGGTCAAACAGCGGTGCGGCATCACCCGGACCCGGGCTGGCTTCCGGGTGTCCCTGGAAGCTGAATGCAGGCTTATCAGTGCGATGAATGCCCTGCACCGTTTTATCGAACAACGAAATGTGGGTGACACGCAGGTTCGCAGGCAGATTGTTCTCATCGACCGCAAAACCGTGGTTCTGCGCGGTAATCATCACGCGGTTTTTTTCGAGATCTTTCACCGGATGGTTGCCGCCGTGGTGGCCGAGCTTCATCTTCACGGTCTTAGCCCCGCTGGCCAGCGCCAGCAGCTGATGCCCCAGGCAGATACCGAACACCGGAATCTCTGTCTTCAGGAAGGACTGAATCGCGCTGATCGCGTAGTCGCACGGCTCCGGGTCACCGGGACCGTTGGAGAGGAAAATGCCGTCAGGACTCAGCTTCAGAACCTCTTCGGCAGGTGTCTGTGCCGGAACCACGGTCAGACGACAGCCGCGATCGACTAGCATGCGCAGGATGTTGCGCTTAGCGCCGTAATCGTAAGCCACTACATGATAAGGCAGCGACTCCGCAGTAGCCTGCTCTGGCAGACCCGCGTCCAGCGTCCAGCTGCCCTGCTGCCAGCTGTAAGTCTCCGTAGTGCAGACCTCTTTCGCCAGATCCATTCCTTTCAGTCCCGGAAACGCCTGGGCTTTTTGCAGCGCCAGCGCAGCATCCGGATTATCGCCCGCAATGATGCAGCCGTTCTGCGCCCCTTTCTCACGCAGCAGGCGCGTCAGCTTGCGGGTATCAATATCGGCAATCGCCACGATGTTGTTGCGCTGCAGGTAAGCAGATAAGCCCTCTTCGCTACGGAAGTTGCTGGCAATCAGCGGCAGGTCACGAATAACCAGGCCCTGCGCATGAATCTGGCTGGATTCTTCGTCGGCGGCATTAGCACCGACATTACCGATATGGGGATAAGTGAGAGTGACGATTTGGCGGGAATAGGAAGGATCAGTGAGGATTTCTTGATAACCGGTCATTGAAGTGTTGAAAACGACTTCTCCCACTGCCGATCCTGTTGCCCCTATGGCCCGACCGTGGAATTGGGTTCCGTCTTCCAGAACCAGGATTGCTGACTTGATCAAAACATCCTCCAGGGAATAAACAGTCAATATATCTGCATATTAATTCAAAATAGCCGCCTGAATCAATGCAAAAACCGCCTGAATTGTCGATTTTTGGCAAATTGCGCGCATTCTAATGATCGCCCTGGTCATTGTCTACCCTGCAGTGGAATTTTTTCATACTTATCTGCCTTATGAGGAAAAAAACGGGCATGAGCGGCAAAAAGAGGGGAAAACTCGGCTAAATAATCGTTTGCCAGGCAGCCTAAAAACTAAATTAGCGCAACCGCCTCTTTATTTTTGACCAAATGGTCAAAAATAGCATCCAGCCGGGTAATAAAAGGACATAAATGGATAAAAATAAGCGTCAGAGCAGAATATTACACCCTAACCCTGGTTTTTAGATAAAATTAAGGGCAATAAAATCATTGCCCCTTTTCAATCAAGTTATTAACGATTGAAATAACCACATCACGATGGTTCACAACACTTACAACATCGACAAATCCAGCACATCGCGCATATCGTAAAGCCCTGATTTCTTATCTTTCAACCATAAAGCCGACTTAACTGCGCCATTTGCAAAGGTCATACGGCTCGAAGCCTTGTGGGTAATCTCTACTCGCTCGCCAATATCTGCAAACATCGCCGTATGCTCACCGACGATGTCACCTGCGCGCACCGTCGCAAAACCGATGGTCTGTGGCTGGCGTTCACCCGTATGGCCTTCACGTGTATAGACTGCATGCTCATCCAGTTTCCACTGCATCGCGTCGGCTATTGCCTCCCCCATCGCCAGCGCGGTGCCAGACGGCGCATCCACTTTATGACGGTGGTGCGCTTCAACGATCTCAATGTCCGCATACTCGCCCATCACTTTAGCGGCCTTCTCCAGCAGCTTCAGCACCAGGTTAACCCCCACACTGAAGTTAGCGGCGAACACGATGGCGATATCTTCCGCCGCCGCACGAATGGCCGCTTTGCCTGCCTCATCAAAACCGGTGGTGCCAATGACCATCGCTTTACCCTGCTCACGGCAGATCGCCATATACTCCAGCGTGCCTTCCGGCCGGGTGAAGTCGATCAACACATCAAAGTCGTTAATCACCGCGCGTAAATCGTCTGCGATGAGGATGCCATTCTTCCCGATGCCTGCTAATTCACCAGCGTCGCTGCCCGTCAGCGATGAACCCGGGCGTACCAGTGCTGCACCCAGTTCTACGCCCTCTGCCTGCTGTGTCGCCTGAATCAGATTACGGCCCATTCGGCCCGGCGCGCCCACAATAGCAATCCGGATAGTGTTCATATTTATTCATTCCTAAAGCAAATCTATGCATACAAAGCGTCATCAGGTTAACGACGAGTTAACAGTCACGCCACTATTAATCCGTGATAATAAGAATTTTATGCCAGCCGCCTGTGATTATCAGTAAAAGCAATTACGCCCGCAAAAAACAGTCTTTTCTGTCTGACCAAAAAAACAAAAAAGGCCGAACAGAGTCGGCCTTTTTAGCAGGTAAATCAGAACGCTACTGCACGTTGCGTACGTCGACACGTAGCTCTTTTGGCACTTCGAAGACGATATTCTCTTCACGACCAATCAGCTCAATCGCCGCTTCGCCACCCAGCTCACGCAGTCGCTGGATCACCTGCTGCACCAGAATATCGGGGGCTGAGGCACCCGCGGTTACACCAATACAGGCTACGCCTTTTACCCACTCTTCCTGAATATCATCCGCAGAGTCGATCAGCTTCGCCAGCTTACCGGCACGCTGTGCCAGTTCGGCCAGGCGGTTGGAGTTCGAGGAGTTCTTCGACCCTACCACCAGCACCACTTCCGCATCTTTCGCCAGCGTACGAACGGCTTCCTGACGGTTGGTGGTGGCGTAGCAGATATCATCTTTACGCGGCCCGATAATCGCCGGGAAGCGCTGGCGCAAAGCATCAATGATGTCAGAGGTGTCATCCACCGACAGCGTGGTCTGCGTCATGAAGCTCAGATTGTTTTCGTCTTTGACGGTCAGTCTGAAGACATCTTCCGGTGACTCCACCAGATACATGCCGCCATTAGGGTTGTTGTACTGCCCCATGGTGCCTTCGACTTCCGGATGCCCCGCATGACCAATCAGTATTGCCTCAACGCCTTTACGGCTGGCGCGTGCCACTTCCATATGCACCTTGGTCACCAGCGGACAGGTGGCGTCGAAAAGCATAGTCAGATTGCGCGCTTTAGCTTCGGCACGCACTGCCTGAGAAACACCGTGCGCGGAGAAGATCAGAATCGCGTTATCCGGCACTTCACTGATCTCTTCAATGAAGATGGCACCGCGCTCACGCAGGCTGTTTACCACATAACGGTTATGCACCACTTCGTGACGGACGTAGATGGGCGCGCCATACATCTCCAGCGCGCGCTCAACAATACTGATGGCACGATCAACGCCAGCGCAGAAGCCGCGCGGATTAGCTAACAGGATTTGCATCGTTGGCCTCCAGTGCGGGATCGATTTCCAGCACCTCTACATCAAACTGAATACGACGACCTGCCAGCGGATGGTTGAAATCCACAGTGATAGAGTCACCGGAGATTTCACGGATCACGCCAGGCATTTCACTGCCGCCCATGCCGCTGAACAGCATGATGGCTCCCACTTCCGGCTCACCCGCATCGATAAAGTCCCGACGCGAGAAATACTGGATCAGGTCAGGGCTGACGCCGCCAAAGGCGTCGTCCGGTTCCAGGGTAAACTGTTTAGTTTCACCCGCTTTCAGCCCCAGCAGTGCCTGCTCAAGTGCTGCAGAGAGGCTGCCATCACCGAGACGGAACAGCGCGGGCTTGCCGTTTGCACGGGTCGATTCCGCCGTCGAGCCATCTTCCAGCTTCAGCGTAAAATGCACCAACACCGCGCTTTCGCGCTGTACGCACTCAGTCATCACTTACCCTTTCTGTTTAGCCTGTTTGCCGTTCGGGCTGAAAAAGCCCTCCAGCACCACCAATGCCGCACCGATACAGATGCCGCAGTCAGCGATATTAAATGTAGCGAAGTGCCAGTTACCGACATAGAAATCGATAAAATCGACCACAAAGCCATGGTATGAGCGATCGAACAAATTGCCTATCGCGCCGCCGATGATCAGAGCATAGGCGATGTTAGCCATCTTCTGGCTGGCGTGATTGCGGTACATCATCACCACCAGCGAGATCACGATAGCCAGCGCAATACCGGCAAAGAACCAGCGCTGCCAGCCGCCTTTGTCCGCCAGGAAACTGAACGCCGCGCCATAGTTGTGCGCGTAGAACAGATTCAGATAAGGCATCAGCGGCTGGGTTTCATGCAGCATCATGTTGTTCATCACCCACTGCTTACTGGCGAAGTCGACAACAATCACCACCAGCACCAGCCACAGCCAGCGCAATCCGGTTGATAAAATAGGTTTACGCATCAGGCAAATTCACGCTGTTCGCCGTCACCGGCTACGTTAGTGTAACAACGACCACAGACCTCAGCATGCTCAGGATTCTGTCCGACGTCGGTAGTGTAATGCCAGCAGCGCTGACATTTCTCGCCTTCCGCCTTGTGCAGCGCGATTTTCAGACCTTTCAGCAGCTCACTCTGCTGCGCTTCGTCATTCGCCAGTGCGTAATCCGCTACCTGTGCGCCAGAGGTCAGCAGCACAAAACGCAGCTCATTGCCCAGCGCCTGCAGCTTAGCAGCCAGTTCCGGATCGGCATAGAGCGTCACCGTCGCTTCCAGTGCGCCACCGATACGTTTATCCGCACGCGCCTGCTCGATCACCTTGTTCACTTCGCCACGCACTTTCAGCAGCTCAGCCCAGTAGGCGTCATTCAGCGCTTCATCTTCTGCCAGGCCAAACAGACCCTGATACCACTCTTCGGTGAAGACATACTGTGCACGTTCGCCTGGCAGGTAGCCCCAGATCTCATCCGCTGTAAAGGACATGATCGGTGCCATCCAGCGTACCAGCGCTTCGACGATATGCCACAGCGCGGTCTGACAGCTGCGACGCGCCAGGCCATCGCCTTTCGCGGTGTACTGACGATCCTTGATGATGTCGAGATAGAAGCTGCCCATCTCAATTGAGCAGAACTGCATCAGACGCTGGATCACTTCGTGGAAATCGTAGTTCTCGTAAGAGGCAATGATATCGGCCTGTGCCGCCTGTGCGCGACCCACTGCCCAGCGATCCACCACCACCATCTCTTCCGGTTTCACCAGATCGGTGGCCGGGTTGAAGCCGCTGAGGTTAGCCAGCAGGAAACGCGCGGTGTTACGGATACGACGATAGGCATCGGCAGAGCGCTTGAGGATCTCATCGGAGACCGCCATTTCACCCGAGTAGTCGGTTGAGGCCACCCACAGACGCAGAATATCGGCGCCCAGTTTGTTCATCACATCCTGCGGTGCAACGGTGTTGCCGATCGACTTCGACATCTTGCGGCCCTGACCATCCACGGTGAAACCGTGCGTCAGTACCTGACGATAAGGCGCTTTGCCCTTCATCGCCGTGGAGATCATCAGCGAGGACATAAACCAGCCGCGATGCTGATCGGAGCCTTCCAGATAGAGATCAGGCGCATGTCCGCCAAATTCAGGACGCGCATCCACCACGGAGTAGCTGGTAGAACCGGAGTCAAACCAGACATCCAGCGTATCCGGCACTTTAACGTAATGATCGGCATCGTCGCCCATCAGTTCGCGCGGGTCGAGATCCCACCAGGCCTGAATCCCATCCTGCTCAACGCGCTGCGCCACTTTCTCCATCAGCGCCAGCGTGTCCGGGTGCAGCTCTTCGCTCTCTTTATGAACGAACAGCGCCATTGGGACGCCCCACGTACGCTGACGGGAGATACACCAGTCAGGACGGTTCGCTACCATCGATTCGATACGCGCCTGGCCCCAGTCCGGGATCCACTGTACGCCTTTGATCTCTTTCAGCGACTGCGCACGCAGTCCTTTCTGATCCATGCTGATGAACCATTGCGGCGTGGCGCGGAAGATGATCGGCGTTTTATGGCGCCAGCAGTGCGGGTAGCTGTGCAGCAGTTTCTCAACGTGCAGCAGCGCGCCCTTCTCTTTCAGCAGCTCAACGATCATGTCGTTGGCTTTAAAAACGTTAATCCCATCCAGCGTCGGATATGTGCCTGGCAGATAAGTGCCATCCGGTCCGACCGGATTCGCCGTTTCGATGCCATATTTCTGACCGATGACATAGTCATCCGGACCGTGGCCTGGAGCGGTGTGAACTGCACCAGTACCCGCGTCCAGCGTCACGTGATCGCCCAGCACCACCAGCGACGCCAGCGCCAGGAACGGATGCTGGAATTTCTGCAGCTCCAGCGCAGCGCCCTGACATTCGCCCAGTACCTGCCATTCGCTGACACCGGCGCGCTTCATGACGCTCTCAACCAGCTCTTTCGCCAGGATCAGGGCACGGCCCTCGATCTGGATCAACTGGTACTCAAATTCAGGATGCAGAGAGATGGCGCGGTTAGCTGGTAATGTCCACGGCGTCGTTGTCCAGATCACCAGTGAGATTGGGCCATTGACCTGTGCTACGCCAAATGCCTGACGCACCGCGTCGGCATCGATGGCGTTGAACATCACATCAATTGACGGTGACGTTTTGTCGTAATACTCCACTTCCGCTTCTGCTAAGGCTGAACGGCAATCCAGGCACCAGTGCACTGGCTTCGCGCCTTTATGAAGGTGGCCGTTGCCGATGATTTTACCCAGCGCACGGATGATGTTGGCTTCGGTGCCGAAATCCATGGTCAGGTAAGGACGATCCCAGTCGCCCAGCACGCCCAGGCGGATAAAGTCGGCCTTCTGGCCTTCAACCTGTTCAGCAGCATACTTGCGGCACGCGGCACGGAATTCAGCGGCGGTGACTTTCTCGCCTGGCTTGCCGATCATCTGCTCAACTTTGTGTTCGATTGGCAGACCGTGACAGTCCCAGCCCGGCACATATGGCGAGTCATAACCCGCCATGCCTTTCGACTTAACGATAATGTCTTTCAGAATCTTGTTAACAGAGTGACCAATATGAATGCTGCCGTTCGCATACGGAGGGCCATCATGCAGGATAAAGGTTTTTTTCCCTTTTTTGGCTTCGCGGATGATGCCGTACAGGTTGTCGGCATACCAGCGTTGCAACATTCCCGGTTCGCGTTTGGCCAGATCGCCACGCATCGGGAATCCCGTTTCCGGCAAATTCAGGGTAGATTTATAGTCACTCATCAGATTCTCGATTCCGTTTTTCGCTCAGGTTAAAGCAGCCCAAAGAACTGCCGGGCCGTTACCACATCGTTCGCAATTTGTTCTTTCAACGCCTCCAGTGAGGCAAAGCGCTGCTCGTTTCGTATTTTCTGTTTCAGCACCACATCAATGTGACGACCATAGAGATCCATATTGATGTCGAGCAGGTGAACTTCAAGCTGCTGGCGTAAACCTTTTACGGTCGGGCGAGTGCCGATATTGGCAACACCCGGCAGTGGCTCAGGCGTCAGACCCTGTACCTCCACCGCATAGACCCCTTTCACCGGTGAGACGCTGCGGCGTAAAGGAAGGTTCGCAGTGGGGAAACCCAGCGTGCGTCCCAGTGCATCACCGTGCACGACGCGGCCGGAAATGGTGAATGGATGACCTAACAGCGACTGCGCCAGCGCTAAATCATCTGCGGCCAGCGCCTGACGCACGGCGGTGCTGCTGATTCGCTTCCCGCCGTCACAGAAGGTTTCGGTGCTCACGACCTCAAAACCATACTCCGCACCGGCTTTCTGTAATAACAGGAAATCCCCCTGGCGACCAGCGCCGAAGCGGAAATCATCGCCTACTGCGAGGTACTTTACGTCCAGCTTGTCCACCAGCAGGTCACTGATAAAACGCTGGGCGGACAGGGCTGCGAAGCGACGGTCGAACCGCACACACAGCACTTTATCGACGCCGGCTTCAGCCATATAGCGCAGTTTTTCACGCAGGCGCGTCAGGCGTGCCGGGGCTTTATCACCGGCAAACAGCTCCAGCGGCTGTGGCTCAAACACCATGACCACGACCGGCAGATTACGCTTACGCCCCTCTTCACACAGCCGGGACATCAGCGCCTGATGCCCGCGGTGCACACCATCGAAATTACCAATGGTCAGAACGCAGCCGCGATGCTGCTCGTTAAGATTATGAATACCGCGGATAAACTTCATGGCTGGCCCAAACCGGTGGAAATCGGCGGATTATACCCTTGAAAGCGACTCAGGTTAACCCGTCAGCACGCCTTTCATGCTTTAGGTGCTGCATTTCCTGTTGCAGATGCGCATGTTAAGAATTTTGTCGCGAAATACTGTATTCAGCGAGGGGAAGCTGGTAGAATCTTGCGCCATCAAATACGTAACCGAGTGCTGCTCATAGAGCGACGCTTATTTGCACAAATCCATTGACAAAATCAGGTTAGAAGGGCATAGTCCTCGGCCTTTGATTTGTCTCTATAGAACACATTTGGGAGTTGGACCTTGGCTAATATCAAATCAGCTAAGAAACGCGCCGTAACATCTGAGAAACGCCGCAAGCATAACGCTAGCCGCCGCTCAATGATGCGTACCTTCGTTAAGAAAGTATACGCGGCGATCGCTTCAGGCGACAAAGCTGCTGCGCAGAACGCATTCAATGAAATGCAACCACTCGTGGATCGTCAGGCCGCTAAAGGTCTGATCCACAAAAACAAAGCTGCACGTTATAAATCAAACCTGACTGCACAGATCAACAAACTGGCTTAATCGCCCGTTGTTTATCGCTTTGTTAAAAAAGCCGGCTTACGCCGGTTTTTTTTCGTCTGTACTCTGACGGGGAAAGAGTCCGCTGAAGTCAGCGTGACAGAGACGCTGCACCGCCGGATGCTGAATCATCCGCTCGGCGAAGAGTATATGGTACTCCTCTGACACCGCATCGAGCCGGCCGACTTCATAACTCCCCTCCTGCTGATCCCTGTCCAGCGCTGCTGCTACAAAAACCGCCTTCTGACGCGCACCAAATGCGTTCATCAGAGCTGCATCATCAAACTCACCGAGAATCTCCACCTGCAGCCCCTGGGTTGTGATCCAGTTGAGGATTTTGCGCCCCAGCATCGAGCGGCGACCCGGAACCAGCAGGGGGCGCGTCTCAAGACAAGCCGGAAAAGAGAGATCGGTGATCGGCTGCGCGGACCAGAAACTGATCGGGCACTCCCCCAGCTTCACCGAAAACAGCCCTTCCTGCTGGGTGGGATCGATGGAGCAGTCAGAGATAATCATATCCAGCTTATGCTGACTGAGCTGCTCCAGCAGCATTTCGTGGGTCGATTCAAAACAGCGCAGGTGAATCTTCTCCTCTGCAACCACTGCGGTCTCCAGTACCTTACTGACCAGTTGCTTAGAGAGCGCATCTGCCACGCCAACATCCAGCAGCAGATGAGACTCTTTGCGGTAGTTAACGATATCCAGCATCTCCTGACCCAGCATAAACATGCGGTCAGCGTAGCGGAACACCAACTGTCCCAGTTCCGTCGGTACGAGACCCCGTCCCTGACGCCGGAACAGCTTGCCCTGCAGGCGCTCCTCCAGTGCCTTAATCTGCCCGGTAATGGTCTGTGGCGTCAGGGAGAGTGCCTCTGCTGCCGCCGTAATCGATCCCGCACGGCAGGCGTGCCAGAAGTAGTAGAGATGATTGTAATTAATGTGCGCCATAGGATGCCCTACGCCGCACGCTGCTTAAGACGCCAGCCAAGGATCATATAGCCCAGCACCGCCGACAGAATCGAACCTGACAGAATCCCCAGCTTCGCCAGCGTCATCAGTTCAGCACTGATGTCGCCGTAGGCCAGCGAGGCGATAAATATCGACATGGTGAAGCCAATACCGCACAGCACCCCCACCGCCGCAATATCTTTGATGTGAGTATTTTCCGGCAGTCTGGCTATGCCGGTTTTATCTGCCAGCCAGCAGAACAGCGTAATGCCCAGTGGCTTACCGATCAGCAGACCGGCCATGATGCCCAGCGGCAGCAGCGAGAAGAGGCTACCGAACGAGACACCCGTCAGCGACACACCTGCATTAGCAAAGGCAAACAGGGGCAGGATCACCCAGCGCACCCAGGGATGCAGCGCATGCTCAAGATGAATCGCCGGAGAGTGTCCCTCTTTCTTCGCCAGCGGAATCAGGAAGCCGACCACGACACCCGCCAGCGTCGCATGAACACCCGACTTCAGCACCGCCACCCATAGCACCAGCCCCACCAGCAGATAGAGACCGGTGTTGCGCACGTTGAGCAGGTTCATCAGCGCCAGCACGGCAATGGCAGCGGCGGCAACGCCCAGCGAGGCCATCGAAAGGTGATGCGTGTAAAACAGCGCGATAATCACGATAGCCCCGAGATCGTCGATGATCGCCAGCGCCATCAGGAAGATTTTCAGAGCAGGCGGCACGCGGCTTCCCAGCAGCGCCAGGATGCCCAGCGCAAAGGCGATATCGGTGGCGGTCGGGATCGCCCAGCCGCTGCGGGTGGCGGCATCGGCACCGTTAAACAGCAGAAAAATGATCGCCGGGGCGATCATGCCACCCAGCGCCGCAATCAGCGGGAACAGCGCCTGTTCACGTTTAGCCAGCGCGCCCATCACCAGTTCGCGTTTGACCTCAAGTCCTACCATCAGGAAGAACAGCGCCATCAGCGCATCGTTAATCCACAGCAGCAGGTCTTTGCTGATATCGAGACTGCCAAAGCGAAACTCCACCGGAATGGCCAGCAAATCGCGATAGCCCTGCTGCGTCGCTCCGCTATTGGCCAGTACCATCGCCAGCGCAGCCGCAATAATCAGCACCACACCGCCGGTAGCGTCGCTTTCAACTATTTTTTTTAATCTGATATTCACACGCGTTGTCCTTAATCCAGAGATCAATCAAAGTCCCTAAGAGTAACGATAATAACAGCTCGAAAAAAACAGTTTATTTAGCGGGGATTGTTCGGAAATAACGAAGCGTTGATCGCAGGTAAAAAAAAGCCAGCGGCAGGCGCTGGCTTTCAGCGTGGATGAACTTAACGGGTTAAGTCATCAAAGAATTTTTTCACGCCGTCGAAGAAGCTCTTTGAGCGCGGGCTGTTATGCTCGCCGCTCGGGCCGCCAAAACTCTCTTCCAGTTCACGCAACAGCGCTTTCTGTTTCTCATTCAGGCTGACCGGTGTTTCCACCACGACGCGACATAACAGGTCGCCGACCGCGCCGCCACGTACCGATTTGACGCCACGTCCGCGCATGCGGAACAGCTTGCCGGTCTGCGTTTCTGACGGCACTTTCAGCTTCACGCGACCATCCAGTGTCGGCACTTCAATCTCGCCGCCCAGCGCCGCCATCGCAAAGTTGATTGGCACTTCGCAGTAGAGATTGTTCTCTTCACGCTCGAAGATCGGGTGTTTCTTCACCGATACCTGAACGTAGAGATCGCCGGCTGGTGCGCCCTGCTCGCCCGCTTCGCCTTCGCCACTCAGACGAATACGATCGCCGGTGTCAACCCCAGCAGGGATTTTCACTGACAGCGTCTTCGACTTCTCAACGCGGCCATGGCCATGACAGGCGTTGCACGGATCTTTAATCACCGAGCCGCGACCATGACAGGTCGGACAGGCCTGCTGGACAGTGAAGAAGCCCTGGCGCATCTGCACCTGGCCTGCACCATGACAGGTTGAACAGGTTTGTGGCTGCGTTCCCGCTTTCGCGCCGCTGCCGTGGCAGACATCACACTCTTCCAGGGTTGGAATGCGGATCTCTTTGGTCACGCCGCGTACCGCTTCTTCCAGCGACAGCTCCATGTTGTAGCGTAAATCGGCGCCACGTGAGGCGCGCTGACGGCGTCCACCACCAAAGATGTCACCGAATACGTCGCCAAAGATATCGCTGAAGTCTGCACCGCCGCCACCAAAGCCGCCGCCGCCGAATCCACCGCCACCCATACCGCCCTGTTCAAAGGCTGCATGACCATACTGATCGTAGGCCGCACGCTTCTGCGCATCGGTCAGGATTTCGTACGCTTCCTTGACCTCTTTGAATTTAGCTTCGGCCTCTTTGTCACCGGGATTGCGGTCCGGGTGAAATTTCATTGCCAGGCGTTTGTAAGCCTTTTTGATTTCACGCTCGTCCGCGGATTTGGCGACGCCTAAAATCTCGTAGTAATCACTCTTCGCCATGTTTTTTTAGCCCTTAACATGATCGCACGGGCGTGGAGAGATCTCCTACGCCCGTGCTGGTTTCAACGGCTGTCAGGCCAACCGTCGCGCCCGGTCAGGGGCAATTATTTCTTGTTGTCTTTCACTTCTTCGAATTCAGCATCGACAACGTCATCATCTTTCTTCGCTGACGCGTCACCGGCATCCGCTGCACCCGCCTGAGACTGCTGTGCTGCTTCCATCAGTTTGCCGGACACTTCCATCAGCGCCTGCATTTTGGCGTCGATTTCCGCTTTGTCTTCGCCTTTCAGCGCAGTTTCCAGCGCGGCCAGTGCGGCTTCAATTGGCGCTTTGTCATCAGCTGACAGTTTGTCGCCTGCTTCATCCAACTGCTTACGTGTGCTGTGGGCAATCTGGTCACCCTGGTTACGCGTCTGAACCAGCTCTTCGAACTTACGGTCAGATTCAGCGTTCGCTTCTGCATCACGCACCATTTTCTGGATCTCTTCATCGCTCAGACCTGAAGAGGCTTTGATGGTGATCTTCTGCTCTTTACCGCTGTTCTTATCCTTCGCCGACACGTGCAGGATACCATCCGCATCGATGTCGAAGGTCACTTCGATCTGCGGCATACCGCGTGGCGCATTCTGAATACCGTCGAGGTTGAACTGGCCCAGTGACTTGTTGTCATTGGCGCGCTTACGCTCACCCTGCAGCACATGAATGGTCACGGCTGACTGGTTATCTTCAGCCGTCGAGAAGACCTGGCTGTGCTTGGTTGGGATGGTGGTGTTCTTGCTGATCAGCGAAGTCATCACGCCACCCATGGTTTCGATACCCAGTGACAGCGGGGTAACGTCCAGCAGCAGCACGTCTTTCACGTCGCCACCCAGTACACCCCCCTGAACCGCAGCACCAACGGCAACGGCTTCGTCCGGGTTCACGTCTTTACGCGGCTCTTTACCGAAGAATTCGGTCACTTTCGCCTGAACCAGTGGCATACGGGTCTGACCACCCACCAGGATAACGTCGTTGATGTCTGATACAGACAGGCCCGCATCCTGCAGCGCAACTTTCAGTGGCGCGATTGAGCGTGCAACCAGATCTTCAACCAGTGACTCCAGTTTAGAGCGGGTCACTTTGATGTTCAGGTGCTTAGGACCGGTCGCATCTGCCGTGATGTATGGCAGGTTAACATCGGTCTGCTGTGCAGAAGAAAGTTCGATTTTCGCTTTCTCTGCCGCTTCTTTCAGACGCTGCATTGCCAGTGGATCGTTGTGCAGATCGATGCCCTGGTCTTTCTTGAATTCAGCAACCAGATAGTTAATCAGGCGGCTGTCAAAGTCTTCACCACCCAGGTGGGTGTCACCGTTGGTCGCCAGAACTTCAAAGGTTTTTTCGCCGTCAACTTCGTCGATCTCGATGATTGAGATATCGAAGGTACCGCCACCCAGGTCATAAACCGCGATGGTGCGGTTGCCCTGGCCTTTGTCCAGACCGTATGCCAGTGCAGCAGCTGTCGGTTCGTTAATGATACGTTTGACTTCCAGACCCGCGATACGGCCGGCATCTTTGGTCGCCTGACGCTGCGCATCGTTGAAGTAAGCCGGTACGGTAATGACCGCTTCGGTCACTGGCTCACCGAGGTAATCTTCGGCGGTCTTTTTCATTTTCTTCAGCACTTCAGCAGAGATCTGCGGTGGTGCCATTCTTTGGCCTTTCACTTCCAGCCAGGCGTCGCCGTTGTCAGCGCCGGTGATTTTGTACGGCATGATTTTAATATCACGCTGCACTTCTTCGTCCTGGAAACGACGACCAATCAGACGCTTGATTGCGAACAGGGTATTCTGCGGGTTAGTCACTGCCTGACGTTTAGCCGGTTGACCGACCAGAATTTCGCCATCCTGTGTATACGCAATAATTGAAGGCGTGGTGCGATCGCCCTCGGCATTTTCCAGCACGCGTGCTTTAGTGCCATCCATGATCGCAACACAAGAGTTGGTTGTACCCAGGTCAATACCAATAATCTTACCCATCTAAACATCTCCCACTTAAATTCGTTGCCAATTTGGGTTGTGAACCTGTTATGTGGGCGGGTTGTTTGCATTCAACCTGCCAGCACATGCTTTTTATCCAACGTTCACAACGCTCGATGACAAGTAAATGGGGCCGCTTCGATGCGCATCAAGGGCTAAACCAAAAAAATTTTTCTACCTCTGGCCCTGCCGGGATCAAAGAACACGGTTAACCCACTGAATATGATGCGTCGCCTTACTCCTTTCTGTGAGCAGGCTGAAGTCCTTTTATTTCATTAACGATCAACTGACTGCCGAGGAACTATGGCAAATTCAACGCTGGCTAATCCTGCCCCGCTGGGCTTAATGGGATTTGGCATGACAACCATTTTGCTGAACCTGCACAACACGGGTCTGTTTGACATGGACGTGGCAATTTTAGCGATGGGGATTTTTTATGGCGGAATCGCGCAGGTGCTGGCCGGTCTGCTGGAATTTAAAAAGAACAACACTTTTGGGCTGACAGCCTTTACCTCTTACGGCATGTTCTGGTTAAGCTTTGTGGCGATTCTGCTGTTACCGCAGATGGGTCTGGCGAAAGCACCTGATGAACGCTTCCTGGGTGCCTGGCTGGCACTGTGGGGCATCTTCACGCTGTTTATGTTTATCGGCACGCTGACAGGTGCGCGGATGCTGCAGTTTGTCTTTGGCTCGCTCACGCTGCTGTTTCTGCTGCTGGCCGTGGCTCACCTTATGCACCTGCCTTCGCTGGAGGTGTCTGCGGGCTGGGTCGGCATACTTTGTGGTGCCAGCGCCTGCTATCTGGCAATGGGTGAAGTGCTGAACGACACCTTTGGCCGCACTCTTCTGCCGATTGGCGCGAAATCGCTTTAAGCCTGCCTTTACGCCTGAAAAAGACGCGGAGCCTGTCTCCGCGTCCCCGCATTACAAAGAGTTTATTCCCTGCTGCAGGCCAGGCTCGTGGCTGACATCACGCCGCAGCCAGATCCCCGTCAACAATCCCACCAGCGCCAGCGCCATCACATACCAGCAGGGTGCCATCACTGAGACGTTCATCAGCAGCGACACAAAGATGGGTGTCAGCCCGCCGAAGATCGCGTAGGAGAGGTTGTAGGAAAACGAGAGGCCGGTAAAACGCACCTCTGCCGGGAAGGCGCGCACCATCACAAAGGGCACGACGCCGACAATACCGACGCTCAGGCCCGCCACGCCATAGAGCAGGAACAGCTGCTGCGGATAGAGAGCGGTCAGGTGATAGAACTGCCAGCTACAGATTGCCAGCAGCAGGCTGCCGACACATAAGGTACGACTGGCACCAACGCGATCGACAGCGAGTCCGGCAATAATGCAGCCGATGCAGAGCATCACGGTGGCGATACTGTTGGCCTGCAGGGTCAGCGCGGGCGCGATGCCCAGCTGCTTCTGCAGCCAGACCGGCGACATCAGGATCACGACCACGATGCAGGCGGAGAGCAGCCAGGTCAGCAGCATGGAAATCACAACCGACTTTTTATGCTCCGCCAGCACGGTCTTCAGCGGCAGGGTTTCAGCCAGCGCTTTACGCTGCTGCATCTCAACAAAGACCGGCGTCTCATGCAGCCAGCGCCGCAGGTACATTGCGATAAGACCAAACACGCCACCGAGGAAGAACGGAATACGCCAGCCGCCGTCATGAATCGCCTGCTGCGACATCGAGGTATTAATCAGCGTCGCCACCAGCGACCCCAGTAAAATGCCGATGGTCAGCCCGGCCGTCAGCGTGCCACAGGCGATGCCGATACGTTTGTAAGGCACGTGCTCAGCGACAAACACCCACGCACCCGGCACTTCGCCGCCAATCGCTGCGCCCTGCAGCATCCGCATCAACAGCATCAGCAGTGGCGCAGCAATGCCAATCGTCTGCCAGGTAGGCAGAGCGCCCATCATCAGGGTTGGCAGCGCCATCAGCAGAATACTCAGGCTGAACATCTTTTTGCGTCCGAGCTTGTCGCCAAAATGCGCCATCACGATGCCGCCCAGCGGGCGTGCCAGATAGCCTGCGGCAAAAATGGCAAACGTCTGCAGCTGACGCAGCCATTCCGGAATATCTGAAGGGAAAAAGAGTTCGCCAATTACGGTGGCGAAGAAGACAAAGATGATGAAGTCGTAAAATTCCAGCGCGCCGCCCAGCGCGGCCAGCGCCAGAGTTTTGTAATCCTTACCGGTCAGACGCTGCGTGTAAGTCGGATTCATAATAGTCCAGAGGCAAAAGAGACAAGGTTGTAAAGATACTCTTACTATATCGTCAATCTTTTGCCACACCAGCAGGGCTATAGCTTATGCCTGAAATGCGCAATATTTAGTTATTTATCTCACGTATCGCGCTTTTAGGGCGAAATGCTGCTACTACCTCAGAATGCGTCTCGACGTAAGGCCCTTCCAGAAGCTGTAAACAATAAGGTACAGAAGCAAAGATGCCGTGCACTTTTACGTTGCCCTGCTCATCCTTCAGCCCTTCCAGCGTCTCTTTGATCGACTTCGGCTGACCCGGCAGATTGAGGATAAGCGACTGTTTGCGGATCACCCCGACCTGACGCGACAGAATCGCGGTCGGCACGAACTGCAGGCTTATCTGACGCATCTGCTCACCAAAGCCAGGCATTTCCCGATCGGCAACGGCTAAGGTGGCGTCGGGCGTGACATCGCGTCGGGCCGGACCGGTGCCGCCAGTGGTTAACACCAGATGGCAAAAACGTTCATCGACCAGTTCGCAAATGGCGTGCTCAATCATCGGCTGCTCGTCCGGTACCAGTCGGGACTCAATCTCAAACGGACTGCTGATTGCGCTGCCAAGCCAGCTCTCCAGTGCGGGAATCCCCTGATCCTGATAGATGCCGTTCGCGGCGCGATCGGAGACCGAGATCAGGCCAATGCGTAATGTATTCATGATGAGCTTCGCTGTGATTTACCGCGGTGCGGTGGAGTAAAAGGGGAATAGCAGAAAGGATAATATAAAGTGAAAGGGTCGGAAAAGAGAAAACCGTGGCAGCCTGTGCCGCCACGGTCAGCAGATTACAGCAGTTCTGCCAGCATTTTCTCAAGTTTGCCCTGATCAACGGCAAAGTTGCGGATACCTTCTGCCAGCTTAGCTACCGCCATGGGATCCTGGTTGTGCTGCCACAGGAACTCAGACTCGGTCATGCGGGCCGGACGCGCTTTCACTTCGCCGCTGTAGCTCAGTTTACGCTCCAGGGTGCCTTCGCTCTCTGCCAGCTCTTTCAGCAGCGCAGGCGAAATGGTCAGACGGTCACAGCCGGCCAGCTCGATGATTTCGCCAACGTTACGGAAGCTCGCGCCCATCACCACGGTTTCATAGCCATGCTGCTTGTAGTAGTTGTAGATTTCAGAGACTGAAACCACGCCTGGATCTTCGTGCGCGGCATACTCTTTCTTGTCAGTGTTGGCTTTGTACCAGTCGAGGATGCGGCCAACAAACGGAGAGATCAGGAACACGCCCGCTTCAGCACAGGCACGCGCCTGAGCAAAGGAGAACAGCAGGGTCAGGTTACAGTTGATACCCTCTTTTTCCAGCTGCTCTGCAGCACGGATGCCCTGCCAGGTAGAGGCCAGTTTGATCAGGATGCGGTCATTGCTGATACCGGCATCATTGTAGAGTTTGATCAGGCTGCGGGCTTTAGCGATGCTGCCTTCCGTGTCGTAAGAGAGACGCGCATCGACTTCAGTCGAGATACGGCCTGGGATCAGCTTCAGGATTTCCAGACCAATGTTTACGGCCAGCTTGTCAGAAACCAGCTGCAGTTGCTCTTCTTTGTTGCTGCTCTGCTCACGCGCCCAGCCGATCGCTTCATCGATCAGTTTACGGTATTCAGGAATTTGTGCGGCGTTAAGAATCAGAGAAGGGTTGGTGGTAGCGTCCTGCGGCTGATACAGCTTCATGGCTGCAATATCACCGGTGTCGGCGACGACGGTGGTGAGCTGACGCAGGGAGGTAAGTTTGTCCGTCATGTTCTTTTCTCTTAGTTAACTGTCAGTGTGAAAAAAGGCTGTTGGGATAATATCACGCGCCAACGGTCGCGCAAGGTCAGGGAATGCCGTTTACGATAGCGCGAACAAATAGGTGTGATTCGTCATTCTTTGCGGCTTTTTTGGTACACTGCAAAGCCTGATAAGCAGCCAATGCCCTGTTAAACCAGGCATTAACCGAGGAAGCAACAATGTTGATGGTGATCTCTCCTGCCAAGACGCTCGATTATGAAAGCCCGCTGGCGACCACGCGTTTCACCCAGCCTGCGCTGTTAGAAAAGTCACAACAGCTGATTGAGATTGCGCGCGAGCTGTCACCCGCCAGCATCGCCTCGTTAATGGGCATCAGCGACAAACTGGCACACCTCAATGCCGAACGATTTAACAGCTGGCACCCCGATTTTTCCCCGCAGAATGCCCGTCAGGCCATCCTGGCGTTCAAAGGTGATGTCTACACGGGCCTGCAGGCCGAAACCTTCAGTGATGAGGATTTCAATTTTGCTCAGCAGCATCTGCGTATGCTGTCAGGCCTCTATGGCGTGCTGCGTCCGCTCGATCTCATGCAGCCTTATCGACTGGAGATGGGCATTCGCCTGGCCAATCCGGCGGGCAAAGATCTCTACACATTCTGGGGCGATGTTATCACTGAACGGCTGAATGCCGCGCTGGCGGAACAGGGTGATGAGGTACTGATTAACCTCGCCTCGGACGAATATTTCAGAGCAGTTAAGCCGAAGAAGCTGAAAGCACAAATGATTAAGCCGGTGTTCCTCGATGAGAAGAACGGCAGTTATAAAGTGATTAGCTTCTATGCCAAAAAGGCGCGTGGATTAATGAGCCGCTATGTGATTCAGCAGCGCCTGACAAAGCCGGAGCAGCTTAAAGCGTTTGATCTGGATGGCTATCGTTTTGATGCAGCCAGCAGCAGGGAGAGCGAGCTGGTCTTTAAGCGCGCGGAGCAGTAATACCCCGCGCGTAATGTCTCTCCGCGAATAGGCTTCCCGCCGCCGGGAAGCCATTTACAGAACTACTTCAGCAGGAAGGCCCGCAGTGAGGCGAAGTCCGCCGTCATCTCGTGCGACAGGAGCGGCAGGTCAGCGCGCTCCGCTAACTCTGGTGGCAGTGTCAGAGTCTGTTCAAGGATCGCTTCCACGCTTTCGCGGAATTTCGCAGGGTGCGCGGTACCGAGGAACACACCATATTCCCCTTCCTGCAGCTGATCGCGCAGCAGACGCCAGGCGATGGCAGCATGCGGCTCGGAAACATAGCCAATCTGAGCCAGTTCACGCATGGCGGCGCGCGTGGTCTCATCAGAGACCGCACCACAGGCGAGATCGGTTAAGCGCCAGGTTTTACGGCGGAACAGCTCTTCCACACGCGGCCAGTTGTTCGGCTGGCTGACATCCATCGCATTCGACAGCGTAGAGACCGTCAGGTTAGGCTGCCATTCGCCGTTGCCAAGGAAGCGCGGCACCGTGTCATTGGCGTTGGTGGCGGCGATAAAGCGTTTGATCGGCAGGCCCAGCGATTTCGCCAGCAGACCGGCGGTCAAATCACCAAAGTTGCCGCTCGGCACGGATACCACCAGCTGATTACGTTTTTCCTGCGGCAGCTGCGCGACTGCTTCAAAGTAGTAGCAGATCTGCGCGAGCAGGCGGCTGATGTTGATAGAGTTTGCCGAGTTCAGACCAATCGTCTTTTTCAGCTCTTCATCATCAAACGCCTGTTTGACCAGCGACTGGCAGGCATCAAAATCGCCGTCGATAGCGATGGTTTCGATGTTACCGCCCAGGGTACAGAAGAGTTTCTCCTGCAACGGACTGATTTTGCCCTGCGGATAGAGGATCACCACGCGCACGTTCTTCATGCCGTAGAACGCGTGCGCCACGGCCGCGCCGGTATCACCGGAGGTGGCGGTCAGAATGGTGATCTGCTCATCTGAGCCTGAAACATACGACAGCATCTGCGCCATGAAACGGCCGCCGAAATCTTTAAACGCCAGCGTCGGACCGTGGAACAGCTCCAGACAGGCGATATCTTCGCTGACCTGTTTCACCGGGGCCGGAAAAGCAAAAGCGGCTTTAACACGCTCATGCAGCTGATGGGCCGGAATCTCGTCACCAATGAAAGCCGAGAGAATTTTGCTGCTGCGGCTGACAAAATCCATCTCCAGCATCGCGTCGATGTCGGTCAGTTCAAACTCCGGCAGTTCCAGCGGAAAGAACAGACCCTGCTGCGAACCCAGACCCTGTTTCACCGCCTGGGCGAAGCTGACCTGCTCGTTGTGATCCTTAAGATTGTAGAGTTTCATGCGTTATCCCAATTGTCGTGCGCCAGCCGTGTCGAGACGGCAGATATGGACGAAGCCTTCATCATTCTGCAGATAGTGCTGGCTCAGCCAGTCAGCCATCCGCTGTGCCGTTTCCATCTGATTGCAAACGGCGAAAAGTGTCGGACCAGAGCCGGAGATGCCGCACGCCAGTGCGCCAATCTCTTTCGCGGCCTGCCGCGCCTCGGCGAAACCTGGCAGCAGCCGGGTCCGATAAGGTTCGGCAATCACATCCTGCATAAGTTTAGCTGCCAGCTGCGGCTGACGCGTATGGCAGGCGTGAATGAAGCCGGCCAGCAGGCGGCCATGCTTAATGCAGTCTTCTTTACGGTACTGCGCCGGTAAAATGGCGCGTGCTTCTGCGGTCGACACTTTAATGCCCGGGTAGGCCATTACCCACAGCCAGTCGTCAAAGCCTGGCACCGCCTGGCTGATGATGTCATTCTCCTGAAGCATCAGTTGAATGCCGCCGAGGAAGCAGGGAGCGACATTATCATAATGTACGCTGCCGGAGATTCGCCCTTCCAGCTCACCCATCAGCGTCAGTAGCGTGCTGTCGCTGAGAGGCTTGCCGCAAAACTCGTTCATCGCCATTAAACCGGCCACCACCGAGCAGGCGCTGGAACCCAGCCCGGAGCCAATGGGCATATTCTTCTCCAGCGTCATCGCCACCGGGATCTCTTTGCCAATCGCCTCGCAGAAACGCTGCCAGCACTGATAAACGATGTTCTCTTTGGGATCGGCGGGCAGCTTACTGACAAAACGTCCGGCGTTGGTCAGTGAAAACTGCTCTGCCGCTTCCACGGAGACGCAGTCACCCAGCAGGGAGCCATCTACCGGCGAAACCGCCGCGCCCAGCACATCGAAGCCGACGCTGACGTTACCAATCGAGGCCGGTGCGTAAATTTTTACCATGATTAAACTCCCAACTTCCATGACAGCGTACGCAGCAGGTCGGCAAAGACACCGGCCGCTGTAACATCATTTCCTGCACCGTATCCGCGCAGCACCAGCGGAATCGGCTGATAGTAGCGGCTGTAAAACGCCAGCGCGTTCTCACCGTTTTTCACTTTATAGAGCGGATCGTTGCCGTCAACGGCGTCGATCTTCACTTTGCAGACGCCGCCCTCTTCAATCACGCCCACGTAGCGCAGCACTTTGCCCTCACTCTGCGCCTGTGCAACGCGGTCAGCAAAGGCGTTATCCAGCTCAGGCAGACGCTGCATAAACTGCTCCACATCCTGAATTTCGACAAGGCTGGCGGGCAGCAGCGGCTCGATCTCAATATCACTCAGCTCAAGCTGATGACCCGCTTCACGCGCCAGAATAAGCAGCTTACGCGCCACATCGGTGCCGGCGAGATCGTCTCGCGGATCGGGTTCGGTAAAGCCCATTTCACGCGCCATGTTAGTGGCTTGCGACAGCGAGATCCCTTCGTCCAGCTTGCCGAAGATGAACGACAGCGATCCGGAAAGAATACCGGAGAAGCGCAGCAGTTCATCACCCGCGTTCATCAGGTTCTGCAGGTTCTCAATCACCGGCAGTCCGGCACCGACGTTGGTATCATAAAGGAATTTACGTCGTGAGTTGGCGGCGGCGGCGCGCATCTGCTGATAGTAATTCCAGGAGGAGGTATTCGCCTTTTTGTTCGGCGTTACCACATGGAAGCCTTCGCTGAGGAAATCCGCATACTGATCGGCAACGGCCTGGCTGGAGGTACAATCCACAATGACCGGATTAAGCAGGTGATACTCTTTCACCAGACGGGTCAGGCGTCCGAGATTGAACGGCTCTTTCGCTTCGGCGAGTGCCGCCTGCCAGTTGCTTAAATCGATGCCGTGGACATTTGTTAACAGCGCATGCGAGTTCGCAATGCCGCAGACCCGCAGATCGATGTGCTTCTGCTTCAGCCACGCCTGCTGGCGATGTAACTGATCCAGCAGCGCACCGCCGACACCGCCGACACCGACCACAAACACTTCGATCACCTGATCGGTGGCGAACAGCATCTGATGCACCACGCGCACGCCGGTGATCACTTCGTCATTATTTACCACCACCGAGATGGAGCGCTCAGAGGAGCCCTGCGCAATCGCCACGATATTGATATTGGCGCGTGCCAGCGCCGAGAAGAATTTCGCTGAGATGCCACGCAGCGTGCGCATGCCATCGCCCACCACCGAGATCACCGCCAGGTTTTCAATGATGTCCAGCGGATCCAGCAGGCCATCTTTCAGCTCCAGGTAGAACTCTTCTTCCAGCACATGACGCGCCCGCGCCAGCTCGCTCTGCGGCACGCAGAAACTGATGCTGTATTCGGAAGAGGATTGAGTGATCAGCACCACAGAGATACCGGTGCGCGACATCGCCGCAAAGACTCTGGCCGCCATTCCAACCATCCCTTTCATGCCGGGGCCGGAGACGTTGACCATCGCCATATTATTCAGATTGGTGATGCCTTTTACCGGGCTCTCATCCTGTTCGCCTTCAGCACCAATCAGGGTGCCGGGCGCCTGCGGATTAGCGGTGTTTTTGATCAGGCAAGGGATCTGGAACTGGGCGATAGGCGCGATAGTGCGGGGATGCAGCACTTTGGCGCCGAAATAGGAGAGCTCCATCGCCTCCTGATACGACATTGACTTCAGCAGGCGTGCATCCGGCACCTGACGCGGATCGCAGGTATAGACGCCATCCACATCGGTCCAGATTTCGCAGCAGTCGGCACGCAGACAGGCGGCCAGCACGGCAGCTGAATAATCAGAGCCATTACGGCCCAGCACCACCAGCTCGCCGCGCTCGTTACCGGCGGTAAAGCCAGCCATCAGGATCATGTTCTGCGGCGGGATTTGACTCGCTTCAATACGGCGGGTTGATTCAGGGATGTCGACAGTCGATTCGAGGTAGTGGCCGACCGCCAGCAATTTCTCGACCGGATCAATCACGCTCACCTCATGACCGCGCGCCTGCAGCAGCGCTTCCATGATCGCAATCGAGAGTTTTTCACCACGACAGATAATCGCTGCGTTGACGCTGTCCGGGCACTGGCCCAGCAGGCTGATGCCGTGCAGTACCTGTTTTAGCTGAGCAAACTCCAGATCAACGCGGGTTTTCAGTCGATCGAACTCAAAGCCCGGCTGCGCGTCAGCGAGCCCCTGCAGCAGCTCGCTGAAGATGCGTTCGGCGTCGCTGATATTCGGTAAAGCGTCCTGACCACTGATGGTTTTTTCAATCATCGCCACCAGATGGTTAGTGATCTTCGCAGGTGCAGAGAGCACGGTTGCAACCTGTCCTTGTTGCGCATTGCTTTCCAGAATGTCAGCGACGCGAAGGAAACGCTCCGCATTCGCTACCGAGGTCCCGCCGAATTTCAGCACTCGCATAATATTAACTCTCCTGAATTTAAGCCGAAAAAAAAGCCCGCACTGTTTAGGTGCGGGCTTGTTTTCTGTTTTTCCTGTATGCGTCAGCCCGCACCGTTACCTGAGGTAATGGTGGTGGTAATAATTGTGGTGTTCAGGCTGATTTTACGCATTTAGATTTATTTTCTGTCTGTTTTTGTCTGTCCGTCTTGCTTCCAGAAGTAAAGCAAAGCGCACATTAAGTCAACCCGATTTGTCCGGCGGACAGTTTTCCACCACTGCGCACAGCCTCCGGTCAAATCGCAAAACGCTGTTCGATCGTTTGCGATGCAGAAATTCCCTGCGATCTGTTGCTGTAAAATCAGCTTTTTGCCGAGGATTTATCTGTGAGTTTTTTTTCAATATCGTGCAGCAGACGATGCAGCATCGCGCTGTCACGCTGTTCCAGCAAACCCACTCGCTGATCGATCCAGTCTGACAGCTTCTCATCATCACTGACATCGAGTTGCGCCAGCAGCTGATGGAAACGCTGACGCAGCGCCTGCAGCTGCTGCCCGTCGGCAGCGGACGCGACCGGCGCTTCAACCTGATTCAGCTTCGACAGCTGATAGCAGTAAACCATCACTGCCTGACCGAGATTCAGTGAAGGATAATCATTTGCCATCGGGATGCCGGTCAGCAGATCGACCTGCTCCAGCTCCTCGTTGGTCAGCCCGCTATCTTCGCGGCCAAACACCAGCGCCATGCTGTTGACCCACTGACGCTTTTCCAGCAGTTGCGTTTCAACCTGCTCGGGTGTGGCATAGTAACGGAACTTTGCCCGGCTGCGCGCCGTCGTCGCGACCGAAAAATCGATATCCGCTAAAGCCTCGGCAAGCGTAGTAAAGGCCTGAACATTATCGAGGATCTCACCTGCGCCATGGGCTACCCGGCGCGCTGCCGGATCCTGCCAGGCGTCGCTGGCAACGATGCGCAGCTGGCTGAACCCCATAGTTTTCATGGCACGCGCCGCAGCGCCGATATTTTCTGGCCGCGCGGGCGAGACGAGAATCAGGGGAAAAAGCATATTTATTCCATTGGTCCATTTACATAACGCCATATTAACATGACTGTTAATGATCCAGTTGTCAGAAGGCGACAAGAAAATCGGGTGTTAACAATGTTAAAACCAGTGAAAAGTGATGCCCTGAATATTTTTATCCCCGAAACCCGCCTTATTAAAGAAATCATTATTAATTTATTTAACTTCAAAGAGATAGAATGTGATTACCCGCTGGTTTCATTTTGGGTCACAGGCGTGATAAATGTAACGTAAATGATGCTTTTTGTGAGCTAAACAGGCATTCTGCGAGAAGTTTTTCACAAAAGTGTTAACGTGCTACAATTGCATTTGATATAAGTCAACGAAGCGTTGTTTTTATGCTTATCGGTTGTAGTTGGTGCTGTTAGGTTGCTGTTAATACAGTTAGGATATGCGCCATTATCATTAACGCCCGGGGCATGCAATTTTCATCCTGACTGGCTGAGCTAATACTGTTGTTGACGTTGATAGATGGCTTATCAAAATATGATTTCGTACAACGGTTCAGCGCGGCCCGCCGCTCTCGATGATGGAGAACGCCATACCGCTGTACGCCCTGTTTTCAATTTGTTGGCAAATTTTAGGTAGCTAAACATGCAGACCCCGCACATTCTTATCGTTGAAGACGAACTGGTCACGCGTAATACCCTCAAGAGCATTTTTGAGGCGGAAGGTTATGTGGTGTACGAGGCGACTGATGGCGCTGAAATGCATCAGGTGCTGACTGACAATGACGTTAACCTGGTCATTATGGACATCAACCTGCCCGGTAAAAACGGCCTGCTACTGGCCCGTGAACTGCGTGAGCAGGCCAATGTCGCTCTGATGTTCCTGACCGGCCGTGACAACGAAGTCGATAAAATTCTTGGTCTGGAAATTGGCGCTGACGACTACATCACCAAACCGTTTAACCCGCGTGAGCTGACTATTCGTGCCCGCAACCTGCTGTCGCGCACCATGAACCTGGCGATGCCAGGCGAAGAGCGCCGTCAGGTAGAGAGTTACAAATTCAACGGTTGGGAGCTGGATATCAACAGCCGCTCACTGATCAACCCGAACGGCGAGCACTACAAATTGCCACGCAGTGAGTTCCGCGCCATGCTGCACTTCTGCGAAAATCCAGGCAAAATTCAGACCCGTGCCGATTTGCTGAAAAAAATGACCGGCCGCGACCTTAAGCCGCACGATCGCACCGTTGATGTCACCATCCGTCGTATCCGCAAGCATTTCGAATCTACGCCGGACACGCCTGAGATCATCGCCACCATCCATGGTGAAGGTTATCGCTTCTGTGGTGATCTGCAGGATTAAGCAGCTGTCAGATGCGATAAACAATAAACGCCCCTGCGGGCGTTTTTTTTGCGCTCAATACAGCAGGTTAATCAGTGCCACGGCATAATCGGCACGGCGCTGAGCGCATTTTTCGGTGAACCGTCGACCACTTTATCGGAGTAGGTCAGATAGACCAGAGCATTGCGCTTTTTGTCGAAGAAGCGTACAACCTGCAGCTTCTTGAAGATTAGAGAGGTACGCTGGCGGAAGACCACTTCTCCCTCCGCTTTGCCCTGCGCAATTTTATCACTCAGTTCGACCGGACCGACCTGCTGACAGGAAATCGCGGCATCAGAGGTATCTTCTGCCAGCCCCAGTCCGCCTTTAATACCGCCGGTCTTCGCCCGGCTGATATAACAGGTTACATTTTTAACGTCCGGGTCATCGAATGCTTCAACAATGATTTTGTGGTCAGGCCCGAATATCTTGAATACCGTATCAACAGAGCCAATCTGTTCGGCAAGCAGCGGGCTGGAAAAGGTCAGCGTGGTCAGCACAGCGATCATAAGACGCGTTATTGTCATGGAGTTACCATTGCAAATGGAATAGATGAGAATGTAATGTACTGTCAAACGAATTAATGACCAAACTAAAACGGGTTTAAGCCCGTACTGATTTAGCACAACCTTCCCCGGAAAACGGCCCACGTCTTTTGAGCAATGAGTGCTAATATTCTTCGAATGCGTTTAGCTGCACCACCAGAGTATGAGGATGTTTTATGGACCAAGCCGGTATCATTCGCGATTTGCTTGTCTGGCTGGAGAGCCATCTGGATCAACCCCTTTCACTGGACAATGTTGCCCAGAAAGCCGGTTACTCTAAATGGCATTTACAAAGGATGTTCAAGGACGTAACCGGTCACGCAATAGGTGCCTATATCCGTGCGCGTCGTCTGTCGAAAGCTGCTGTCGCGCTGCGGCTGACCAGTCGCCCGATTCTGGACATCGCCCTGCAGTATCGTTTTGATTCACAGCAAACTTTTACTCGCGCATTCAAAAAGCAGTTTGCTCAGACTCCGGCCTGGTATCGTCGCTCTTCCGACTGGAACTCATTCGGTATTCGTCCCCCGATTCGCCTGGACGATGAGACGCAGCCGGAACCGGCTTTCGTTACCCTGCCGGAAACGGTACTGGTGGGGCAAACCCAGAACTACACCTGTATTCTGGAGCAGATCTCCAGCTATCGCGACGAGATGCGGATTCACTTCTGGAAGCAGTTCCTGCTGGAAACGGACACGGTTCCGCCGGTGCTGTATGGCCTGCATCAGGTGCGTGCCAGCCAGGACAAAGATGATGAGCAGGAGATTCTCTACACCACGGCGGTGCCTGCTGACAGCGCGGTCAACCTGCACTCCGGCCAGAGTGTTATTCTGGAAGCGGGCGATTACGTGCAGTTCACCTACAACGGCCCGCGCGTCAATCTGCAGGAATTTATCCTGCTGCTTTATGGCACCTGCATGCCAACGCTGGGACTGACCCGTCGTCAGGGACAGGACATCGAACGCTTTTATACTCATGGCGGTAAAAAGCTTAGCGAGCCACCGACCGAGATTCGGTGCGAATATCTGATTCCGATTCGCCGTCAGACTGTCGCCAGCTAAGATCAGGGCTGCCGTCTGTGGACGGCAGCTTTCACGACATCAGCGTTGCAGCTCGTCGAGCGCAGGCGCGTCAAGATGGGAAATATCCCCCGCCGTCTCCACAATCCACCCTTCTGCCAGCCAGGCACTCTGCTGATAATCGACACGTGAGATTGAGCAGTTACGCAGACGCAGGCGACGTTCCGCATACGCGGGCAGACCGAGAATCGTACTGACCAGCGATCCCAGTGCCATACCGTGACTGACCAGCAGCGGACGGCTTCCGACAGGCAGTTCGCGACAGGCATTCAGCGCGGCGTGCATGCGCGTCGCCATCTCCGTCATCGACTCGCCTTCTGGAATGCGACCGCCTTCGGTGCCGTTGACCAGCGTGGCGCGCCACTGCTCTTCCTCCGCCGTTAAACCATCCAGCGGACGCTTCTCCAGTACGCCCATATTCAACTCACGCAGCCGCGGATCCAGCGTCACTGCGCATCCGCAGGCGTCCGCAATAATCTCCGCGGTGCGGCGCGTACGTCCCAGATCGCTGGCAATCACGTGCGTGATGCCCAGATGTTTGACGCACTCACCCACCTGATAAGCCTGTTGCTCACCTTTTTCCGTCAGCGGACTGTCGGATTGCCCCTGAATGCGGCGTTCCGCATTCCATACCGTTTCACCGTGACGAACAAGATAGACCTGTAGCATGTTAGTTTCCGTTATACTGCGACAAAAATCGTCTCAGAGCCTGTCCCATCAGGCGTCATTGTTGCAGACAGTCTGGACACGGAGCGTGCGGAATAATCCGGCGTACACGGAGTACGCGAGGATCGTGGCACTGCCCAGGTTCAGACCAGCCCATAAAATCGCCTGATGGGCCAGGCTCTTAATCACCTGAGGGTTCAATCAATTATGTACCATGTTGTCGCAGCCACAACCAACCCAGCGAAGATTCACGCGATTGCTCAGGCTTTCAGCGACGTTTTCGGCGAGGGATCCTGCCATATTGAAGGGGTCGAGGTCGATAGCGGCGTAGCAGCACAACCGTTAACCCATCTGGAAACGCGAACAGGCGCACGTCAGCGCGTCATGAATGCCCGACAGGTCCGGCCTGAAGCGGCGTTCTGGGTAGCGATTGAGGCAGGCATTGAAGATGACACCGCATTTGCCTGGATGGTCGTGGAAAACCAGAAGCAGCGCGGCGAATCGCGCTCGGCCAGTTTTACCCTGCCGCCAGTCGTGCTGGCAGGCCTGCGTGAAGGCCGTGAGCTGGGCGACGAGATGGCGCGGTTAACCGGCATCGACAATATCAAACACCAGGGGGGTGCTATCGGGGCGTTCACGAACGGCCTGCTCAGTCGCTCCAGTGTCTATCATCAGGCACTGATTCTGGCACTCTGCCCGTTCGTCCATCCGCTTTACCAGCAGTGATCAGGTGCGTCCCAGATGCGCTTCCAGCCAGCGTTTCAGCTCTGGGGGCGCCTCTTTCAGGCTGTTAGAGCCACGGGTAATGGTTGCGATGCCGACGCCGAGCTCATTTTTCAGCTCGCGCTGGCTCATTTCGCCGTTCATCAACTCTTCGATAATCCGCAGTCGGGTGCCGAATGCTTCCCGCTCATCAGGCGTCATCATCAGTTGCATCAGGGGCAATGCATGACCATCGGCAAAGGCCTGCTGCATCAGCACGACAAAGCGTTGCCAGCTATCTTCTGGCGAATGCGCATCGGTAGAAGGGGAATCAGAATGGGTCATGAAGAGGCTTCCGTACTCGCTAAAGAGTACGGAAGCTTAGCACAGCTAGTAACGGCGATTCCACTCAGCATCTGACAGGATCTTGTCAGGCTTGCCCATGAAGTGACGATAGTAGGCGTCATACGCCAGCACATTCTTCACGTAGCCGCGCGTTTCAGAGAACGGAATGGTCTCAATAAACGCGACGGCGTCGAGATTGCCTGCACTGGTTTTCTGCCAGCTTCGCACCCGGCCCGGCCCGGCATTATAGGCGGCAGAGGCGAAGATCCGGTTCTGGTTAAACTGCTGATAGACATATTCCAGATACTGCGTGCCGATCTGGATATTGGTTTCCGGATCCAGCAGCTGGCTGGTATTGCTGTAGCCAGGAATGTTATACATCTTCACGGTGTGCGCCGCGGTGGCAGGCATAATCTGCATAAGACCACTCGCCCCGACCGGCGAATGCGCTTTTGGGTTCCAGGCGCTTTCCTGACGCGAAATCGCCATCGCATAGCTCGGCGGGATCTGTTTGATCTCGGTGTTACGCTCATAGACGCTCTGCCACGCCAGCGGGAAGCGCTCTTTCAGGCTGTCCCACATTTTTGCGGTGATAGTCGCCTGCACGCTGAGATCCCACCAGTCCTGCTCATTGGCGTAACGCGCCAGCATCTGCTGCTGCGTGTGGGTGCGGCTGGCAATCAGATTGCTCCACTCGCTGCGTGCCAGATTATCCAGCCCCCAGTACATCAGTTCGCGCACGCGGGCCAGCTCCGGTCCCTGCACAGTGGCACTGTCAGGCTTCGGCGCTTCATCCACCTGCAACGGGTAGTCAACGCCAAGCCGCTGTGCGGCCACCATCGGATAGAAGCCACGCGCCTGCATCAGCTTGCGCAGAATCTCTTCCGCTTCCTCTTTACGATCTTTCTCAAATAGCAGGTCAGCCTGCCAGTACTGCCACTCATCTTTCTCTTTGGCCTCCAGCGGCAGACGGGCGATCCAGGTGTTCAGACCGCGTCTGTCATGCTGAGAAAGCGCCAGGCGCACCCGGCGTTCCACCAGCGCGGTTGACTCACTGTTCATCACCACCGCATCGCGCCAGCGCGCCTGCTCAGAAGTGAGATCGCTGCCCATCATGCGCCAGACCACAATCTCTTTCAGCGCCTGCTCATCTTCCGGCCCCATCTTCTGCGCCCGGACCAGTATCGGAATCAGGCTGCGGGCATTTTCCATGTCCTGCCGCGCCACGCGCGTAAAGGCGTAAATCGTGGCCTGACGGGTGAAGTCGGTTGGCCCAACGGCGCTGGCAAACGTGCTGACCGTTAACGGATCCTGCTGCAGGGACTGTATCGCGTCAGACATGGTCTGATAGTCAGCAGGTAACGTTTTCGCCAGATAACTCACCAGGCTGTCGTTGCCCGCTTTCATCGCCAGCCGGATACGTTCCAGGATGGTAATAGGCGAAACCTGACCGGAAGCCTGCCATACCGAGAAGAGCTTATCGCAGTCGGCGGGCAGGGCTGTGCCACGCAGCCAGATCTGCTTTGCGCCATCAAACGCGGCCTGCTGCTGACCGGTGGCCCATTTGGCGTAATACCAGTTACATCGTGCCTGCACCGGCTTGGGTTCGGTCGGACTGAAGTTCAGCACGCCCTGCCAGTCCTGACGCCAGGCCAGCACATTGATAAAGCGGGTACTGAGCGAGCGTGCGGGTGGCAGCGTCGGATACTGGCGAATAAAGTTCTGCACGGCCAGGGCGGTTTCCTGATCGAGATCCTGTGCCAGCAGGCGATATTGCAGATAAGGGTAGAGCGGATAATCCTGGAGCGTCGGCAACAGCTGATCCACGGTCGCCATCTGGTTACTGTCCCAGGCCTGTTTAATTTGTTGATAACGTTGCCGTTGTTGATCCAGCGAATCGGCCCATGCGCTGCTGGCCGAACCGACCAGGCAGATCCCTATCATCCAGTTACGCCACTTCACCACGTAAATCTCCTCTGTTGCTGGGCGCCGGCGAGTTGCCAGACAGTCTTTCATGCTAACCGGGCCACCGGACTCTTGCCATGTTCTTCGCAAAATTTACGCATACGGACATTAAACGCACCGTCATCGCTCAGCGTGCGCGCCATCATTGTGCAAATTATCATCAGAAAATCTTATCACTGAATGCATTAAACTGTTGAATCATCGTCTTAAAAAAGTGGCACATCCTTTGCTCTGTTGAATCCCATCTTGTATACCAGCTGGAATTCTTCCTATGACTTCAACCCTCGGCCTGACACTTGCCGCCTGGCAGCAGCGCTATCAGCAGGCTCCGCAACAGATAACCTCACTGCTGAGCGCACACCTGGCAGCGATGGATACCCGTGATAATGCCTGGATCTATCTCGCGACCCCGGATCAGTTAGCGGCACAGATTGCGCCACTGCTGGCGGACTATCAGCGCGATCCCGGCTCGCTGCCGCTGTTTGGTGTGCCCTTTGCGGTCAAAGACAATATTGATGTGGCGGGCTGGCCCACCAGCGCTGCCTGCCCTGCCTTTACCTATACCGCCAGCGAAGACGCGGTCGCCGTCGCCCGGCTGAAAGCCGCTGGCGCCGTCGTCATCGGCAAAACCAACCTCGATCAGTTCGCGACCGGTCTGGTGGGAATCCGCTCGCCTTATGGTGCGGTCAGTAACACCTTTAATGCTGATTATGTCAGTGGCGGCTCCAGCTCCGGCTCGGCATCCGTGCTGGCGCGCGGGCTGGTCGCTTTTTCGCTGGGCACCGATACCGCCGGTTCGGGCCGTGTGCCGGCAGGCTTTAACAATATAGTCGGCCTCAAGCCGACCAAAGGCTGGTTCTCTGCGCGCGGCGTGGTGCCCGCCTGTCGCCTCAACGACACCCTTTCGGTGTTTGCGCTGACGGCAGAAGATGCGTTTAGCGTCGCCAGCGTCATGGGAGGTTATGATGCCGGTGACGCCTATTCGCGTGTGAATCCGCGCACCGCCCCGGCTAGCCTGCCGGTTCATCCCCATTTTGCTGTACCTTTGAACCCGGAATTTTTTGATGATGCTGCGGCCGAAGCAGCCTGGGATCAGGCGCTGGAGGCATTACAGACGGGCGGCGCAACGCTGCACCCTATCGACTTCACCCCGTTCAGCAAGCTGGCTGAACAACTCTATTACGGCGCCTGGGTCGCCGAACGCACGGCGGCGGTGGGCGGGATGCTCGATCATCCGGCGGAGATGGACCCGGTGGTGCATGAGATCGTCGCCAGCGGCCTGAAATACAGCGCGGTCGATGCTTATAAGGCGGAGTATCTGCGGGCGGAGCTGACGCGCCAGATACACCAGACGCTGGCACAGTTTGATGCGCTGGTCGTGCCGACCTCGCCCACCATCCACACCCTGGAGGAGATGAAGCAGGAGCCGATTCTCTACAACTCACATTTCGGCACCTATACCAACTTCACCAATCTTGCCGACCTCTCAGCGCTGGCGCTGCCCGGCCCGTTCCGCAACGACGATCTCCCGGCTGGCATCACACTGATTGCGCCAGCCTGGCACGATCGGGCGCTGGCGGAATTTGGTCTTCGCTGGCAGCAGCAGCTCGCGCTGCCGCTGGGCGCGACCGGCCAGCCCTTTCCGACCCGGCGCACTTCGCTGCCCGCTTCACCCGACCACGTCCGGCTGGCGGTCGTGGGCGCGCATCTGACCGGCATGCCACTTAATTTCCAGCTCACTGAACGCAAGGCCGTCTGGGTCGAAGAGACGCAGACCGCGCCACACTATCGCCTCTTCGCCCTGCTGGAGGGCGCGATCAAAAAGCCCGGCCTGATGCGTGACGAACAGGGCGCTGCGATCACCGTTGAACTGTGGGATATCCCGGTCGCGCGTTTTGGCGAGTTTGTGGCGGAGATCCCCGCCCCGCTGGGTATCGGCAGCCTGACGCTGGCTGATGGCCGGGTGGTGAAAGGCTTTATCTGCGAAGGCTCGGCGCTGAAGACCGCGCTGGAGATTACTGAAACAGGCGGCTGGCGCAACTGGCTGGCATCACAGGGGAGTCACTGAGCATGTTCACCACCGTACTGATTGCCAACCGCGGCGAAATTGCCTGCCGCGCCATCCGCACTCTGAAGCGCCTCGGGGTGACAAGCGTCGCAGTCTACTCCGACGCTGACCGCAACGCGCAGCACGTTAAGCAGGCCGATATCGCTATCGCGCTGGGCGGCGACAAAGCCAGCGACAGCTATCTTCGTATCGACAAAATCCTGGCGGCGGCGCAGCAGAGCGGCGCGCAGGCGATCTGGCCAGGCTACGGTTTTCTTTCTGAAAGCCAGCCGTTTGCTGACGCCTGCGACGCGGCGGGCATCGCCTTTGTCGGCCCTACCGCGCAGCAGATTGGTGAGTTCGGCCTGAAGCACCGCGCCCGTGAGCTGGCAGCCAGCGCGGGTGTCCCGATGACACCAGGTACACCGCTGCTCGCCTCGCTGGAGGCGGCGTTACAGGCCGCCGATGAAATAGGCTATCCGGTGATGCTGAAAAGCACGGCGGGCGGCGGCGGCATTGGCCTGACGCGCTGCGCCGATGCCGATGCGCTCGCCAGCGCCTGGGAGAGCGTGCGCCGTCTGGGCGAACAGTTCTTCAGTGATGCCGGCGTTTTTCTGGAGCGCTGTATCGATCGCGCCCGCCACGTTGAAGTGCAGATTTTTGGTGATGGCACCGGCATCGTGGTGGCACTGGGCGAACGCGACTGCTCACTGCAGCGCCGCAATCAGAAGGTGGTGGAAGAGACGCCGGCACCCGGTTTATCGCAGGCGACGCGTGACGCCCTGCTCGCCTCGGCGGTTCGGCTCGGCGAGCGGGTTAACTACCGCAGCGCAGGTACCGTGGAGTATATCTACGACGTCGACCAGCAGACCTTTTACTTTCTGGAAGTGAACACCCGTCTGCAGGTGGAACATCCGGTCACAGAATGCGTCACCGGACTCGATCTGGTCGAATGCATGTTGCAGGTGGCGGCGGGCGATGCGGTGGACTGGGCACGTCTGCAGCGGCCTCCAAAGGGCGCGGCCATTGAGGTGCGGCTCTACGCGGAAGATCCGCTGAAGAACTTTCAGCCCAGCCCCGGCCTGCTCACCGGCGTTACCTTCCCTGACGGCGTGCGGGTCGACAGCGGCATCGAAACCGGTAGCGAGGTCTCCAGCTTCTACGATCCAATGATCGCCAAGCTGATTGTGCATGCCAGCACCCGCGATGCGGCGCTGGAAAAACTACACCAGGCGCTGGATGCCACGCAGCTGCATGGCATCGCCACCAACCTCGACTATCTGCGCCAGATCACCACCAGCGACGCTTTTCGCAGTGGCAACGTCTGGACGCGCTACCTCGACAGCGTCGTCCCTGCCTCCTCCGTAGTGGAAGTGCTGCAGCCCGGCACCTTCAGTTCGGTTCAGGACTACCCTGGTCGCCTCGGCTACTGGGATATTGGTGTGCCGCCTTCCGGCCCGATGGATGACCTCGCGTTCCGGTTGGCGAACCGCATCGTCGGTAACCATGAATCAGCCGCAGGCCTGGAATTTACTCTGCAGGGACCGACGCTGCGTTTCCACTGCGATGCCATTCTGGCGCTGACCGGCGCGGACTGCAACGCCCGGCTTGATGGAGAACCGGTCAGCACCTGGCAGCCGCTGGCCGTGAAAGCGGGACAGACTCTGGCGCTGGGACGCGCGCGGACCGGCTGCCGCAGCTATCTGGCGGTGCGTAACGGCTTCGACGTGCCGGAATATCTGGGCAGCCGCAGCACCTTTTCACTGGGACAGTTTGGCGGTCACGCCGGACGTACCCTGCGCGTGGCTGATATGCTGGCGATCTCACAGCCTGAACGGGCAGCCTGCACCACGCCTGCGCCAGTCAGCGATCCGCAGCCACTCGATACCGCACTGATTCCGCACTACGGCAGTGAATGGCGCATCGGCGTGCTCTACGGCCCGCACGGCGCACCAGACTTCTTCACCCAGGCTGCCATAGACGAGTTCTTTGCCAGCGACTGGCAGGTGCACTACAACTCCAACCGCCTCGGCGTGCGGCTGGTTGGCCCGAAACCGACCTGGACCCGCGCCAACGGCGGCGAAGCGGGCCTGCACCCCTCCAACGTTCACGACTGTGAATATGCCATCGGCGCGGTCAATTTCACCGGCGACTTCCCGGTGATCCTGACGCACGATGGCCCGAGCCTGGGCGGCTTTGTCTGTCCGGTAACTATCGCCAAAGCCGAGCTGTGGAAAGTGGGTCAGGTCAAACCTGGCGACACCATCCGCTTCCATCCCATTACGGCAGACGATGCGCTGGCGCGGGAAAAAGCACAGATGCACCTGGTCGACACCCTGCGACCGGAACATCCACCAACCTTTGCCGTGCCGTCGCTGGCCGAAACCGCTCACGGCTCCGCCACGATTCTGGCCGCCATTGAGGCTACCAACAGCACGCCAAAAGTGGTCTATCGCCAGGCGGGCGATAAATATGTGCTGATTGAGTATGGTGACAACGTGCTGGACCTGGCGCTGCGCCTGCGCGTCCATCTGCTGATGAATGCGCTAACGGCGCAGGCGGAGACGGGTGTCGGGGAGCTGTCGCCTGGTGTGCGTTCGCTGCAGGTGCGTTACGACAGCCGCATCATTAGCCAGTCCCGGCTGATGTCACTGCTGCTGGCGCTGGAAGCGACGCTGGGCGACGTCAGCACGCTGAAAGTGCCCTCCCGCGTGGTGTGGATGCCGATGGCATTTGAAGACAGCGCCACGCTGGGTGCGGTCAGCCGCTATCAGGAGACGGTGCGTGCCAGCGCGCCCTGGCTGCCCAACAACGTCGATTTTATCCAGCGCATTAACGGTTTAAGCAGCCGCGATGAGGTACGCGACACCCTGTTCGACGCCAGCTATCTGGTGCTGGGGCTGGGCGACGTCTATCTTGGCGCACCCTGTGCCGTGCCGATCGATCCGCGCCATCGCCTGCTGAGTTCTAAATACAGTCCGGCACGCACCTTCACCGCCGAAGGCACCGTCGGGATTGGCGGCATGTATATGTGTATCTACGGCATGGATTCGCCCGGCGGCTATCAGCTGGTGGGCCGCACGCTGCCTATCTGGAACACCTTCCTGAAAAACCCGCAGTTCGCGCCCGATGCGCCGTGGCTGCTGCGCTTCTTCGATCAGGTACGCTTCTATCCGGTAAGTGAAACCGAACTGAACCAGCTGCGCGAAGATTTCCGGGAAGGTCGTGCCAGCCTGCGTATTGAAGAGACGCAGTTTGATTTTGCCGCCCACCAGCAGTTCCTCGCCGACCACGCCGCTGAGATTGCCGCGTTCCGCCAGCGCCAGGCCACCGCCTTTGAACAGGAAGTGCAGCTCTGGGCGCAGGAAGAGCAGAACGCAACGCAGGCGGATGACACGCCTGCCAGCGTCATCGAAGAGGAGGAGAACGGGCTGCCGGTGCAGGCGGACCTCAATGGCAACATCTGGAAAGTGCTGGTGCAGCCGGGCGACGCAGTCAGCGCCGGGCAGACGCTGATTATCGTCGAGGCGATGAAGATGGAGCTGGCGATTGTCGCCCCGCAGGCCGGTCGGGTAACGCGGATTGCCTGTCAGGCGGGCCGTCCGGTCAGTCCTGGCGACACCCTGCTGTGGCTGGAATAAGGAGCGCCGATGACAACCCAACCTCAATCCCCTAAAGCGCGCCCGGAAGCGCTGGCCGAACGGGTCTATCAGGCGCTGAAGGCCGATATTTTCGCCTTTCGCCTGATGCCGGGCGATCGTTTCAGCGAAAGCGAAATCGCCGGACGGATGGCGGTCAGCCGCACGCCGGTGCGCCAGGCGCTGTTCCGGCTGGAGCGCGAAGGCTTTGTCGAAGTGTGGTTTCGCAGCGGCTGGCAGGTTAAAAATTTCGATTTCGCCTGGTTCGAATCGCTGTATGACCTGCGCACGGTGCTGGAGTGCGAGGCGGTAAAACGCCTCTGCGCCCTGCCTGCGCCGCAGTCTGGCGCGCTGTTAAGCGAACTGAATCAGTTCTGGTGTGAGGCAGAGGCGCTCACCGAGGGCCTGGTGGTGTCGCAGCATGACGAGGCGTTTCACATGACGCTGGTCGCGGCAGCGGGTAACCCGGAGATGGCACGCATTCACGCCGAACTCACGGAGAAGATCCGCATTATCCGTCGGCTCGACTTCACCCGTGATGACCGCGTCTATGCCACTTATCAGGAACATGCGCAGATTTTACAGGCGATCTTTCAGCAGCAGACCATCGAGGCACAACGCATCCTGACCGATCACATCGCCGTCAGTAAGGCGGAGGTCAGGAAGATCACCCTGCACCGTCTCCAGCAGGCCCGGCTCCAGCTTACCGAATAACATAACAACCACCCAGGGGTTTAAATGATGAAAAGACGTTCGTTGATCAAGGCTTTCGCCCTCTCCGCTACCGTTATCAGCATGGGGTTCGCCTGGAGTGCGCAGGCGGCTGACACCATCAAAGTGGGTATCATGCATTCGCTCTCTGGCACCATGGCGATTTCTGAAACGCCACTGAAAGATGTGGCGCTGATGACCATTGATGAGATCAACGCAAAAGGCGGCGTGCTGGGGAAAAAGCTGGAACCGGTGGTGGTCGATCCCGCCTCTAACTGGCCGTTATTTGCCGAGAAAGCGCGGCAGCTGCTGACTCAGGATAAAGCGGCAGTGGTGTTTGGCTGCTGGACTTCAGTGTCACGCAAATCGGTACTGCCGGTGTTTGAAGAGCTGAACGGCCTGCTGTTCTATCCGGTGCAGTATGAAGGGGAAGAGATGTCACCCAACGTCTTCTACACCGGCGCGGCGCCTAACCAGCAGGCGATTCCGGCGGTGGAGTACCTGATGAGCGAAGATGGCGGCAGCGCGAAACGCTTCTTCCTGCTGGGTACCGACTACGTCTATCCGCGCACCACCAACAAAATCCTGCGCGCCTTCCTGCACAGCAAAGGCGTGGCCGACAAAGATATCGAAGAGGTCTACACGCCGTTTGGTTACAGCGACTACCAGACCATCGTGTCCAACATCAAAAAGTTCGCGGCAGGCGGTAAAACGGCGGTGGTCTCGACCATCAACGGCGACTCCAACGTACCGTTCTACAAAGAGCTGGCGAACCAGGGCATCAAAGCTACTGACATTCCAGTGGTCGCCTTTTCGGTGGGCGAAGAGGAGCTGCGCGGCATCGACACCAAACCGCTGGTGGGTCAGTTAGCGGCCTGGAACTATTTCGAGTCGATCGATAATCCGACCAACGCGAAGTTCGTCGCCGATTACCGCGCCTACGCCAAAGCACACAACCTGCCGAATGCGGCTACCGTCGTCACCAACGACCCGATGGAAGCAACTTATGTTGGCATCCATATGTGGGCGCAGGCGGTGGAAAAAGCGGGCACGACGGATGTGGACAAAGTACGCGCGGCGATGGCCGGTCAGACCTTCAACGCGCCGGATGGCTTTACCCTGACCATGGATCAGACCAACCATCATCTGCATAAGCCGGTCATGATTGGCGAAGTAGAAGAGAACGGTCAGTTCAGCGTGGTGTGGCAGACCGATAAGCCGGTGCGCGCACAGCCGTGGAGCCCGTACATTGCCGGTAACGACAAGAAGCCCGATCACCCGGTGAAGACCGCGCAGTAAGCGCGCGTTGCTGATGAGAAAGCGTCACCCGCTGTGACGCGGCAGCACGGCAGCACTCAACAGGCTGCCGTGCTGACCTTCCCAAACGAGGCTCCTTTTATGAATCTATGTCGCTGCTTTTTCAGCCTGCTGCTGCTGCTCCCGCTGTTTGCGAGTGCCGGACCGGCGGCTGATTTTGCCGCCGCCAGCCGCAGCCAGCAGGCCACGCTGCTGCAACAGTGGGCCACCGCACCGGACAGTCATCGCCTGCCGCTGCTGGAAGCGCTGCATGCCGAAACGGTGGTCATCGACCAGAATAAACAGCCGTTCAGCCAGCAGGGATCCACGCTGCAGCCGCTGGATGCGGTGGCGCAGCCCACAGGAAACCTGAAAAAGCTGTTTATGAACAATCGCCTGCGCGTGCTGGTTAACAATGCGCTGGCCGCCCACCAGCTGGTGAGCAGCGATGCGGCACTGCGCCTGCGCGCAGCGCAGCAGTTGCAGAATGGGGGTGCCGCTGACCAGTTGCCGCTGCTGGAACAGCGCCTGGCCGCCGAACAGGACAGCCGGGTGCATGCCGCATTAGCGCTGGCGCTGGCGAACCTGCAACTGGCGGATGACGAGCCGATGGTGCGCCTGCGGGCGGTAAAACTGCTGGGCGAATCCAGCGATCCTAACACGCAGGCCAGTCTGCAACGCCTGACTCAGCCCGCGAATGAGCCGGACGCCACGGTGCGGGCAGCCGCGGCGGAAAGCCTGCAACAGATTCAGAAACGGCTGATGTGGGGCGATCTGCTGGGGCAGGCGTTTAGCGGCCTGTCACTGGGCTCCATCCTGCTGCTGGCCGCGCTGGGCCTGGCGATCACCTATGGCCTGCTGGGGGTGATCAACATGGCGCACGGTGAAATGCTGATGCTCGGCGCGTACGCCACCTGGTGGGTTCAGAGCCTGTTCCAGCAGTTTGCACCGGACTATTTAGCCTGGTATCCGCTGCTGGCGCTGCCGGTCGCCTTTATGGTCACTGCCGCTATCGGTATGGCACTGGAGCGCACCATCATTCGCCATCTCTATGGCCGTCCGCTGGAGACGCTGCTTGCTACCTGGGGGATCAGCCTGATGCTGATCCAGCTGGTGCGGGTGCTGTTCGGGGCGCAGAACCTGGAGGTGGCGAACCCGTCGTGGCTCTCCGGCGGCTTACAGCTGCTGCCTAATCTGGTGCTGCCGTGGAACCGCATCGCGGTAATCCTGTTTGTGGTGTTTGTACTGGCGCTGACCTGGCTGCTGCTGAACCGGACCCGCCTTGGCATGAACGTGCGCGCCGTGACCCAGAACCGCGCCATGGCGGAGTGCTGCGGCGTGCCGACCGGCCGCGTCGATATGCTGGCATTTGGCCTCGGTTCGGGCATTGCCGGGCTGGGCGGCGTGGCGCTGTCACAGCTCGGAAACGTCGGGCCGGAGCTGGGTCAGGGCTACATCATCGACTCGTTCCTGGTGGTGGTGCTGGGTGGCGTCGGCCAGTTAGCGGGCACCGTGGTTGCCGCGTTCAGCCTGGGGATTTTGAACAAAGTGCTGGAGCCGCAGATTGGCGCGGTGCTGGGCAAGATCCTGATTCTGGTGATTATCGTGCTGTTTATTCAGAAACGCCCGCAGGGGCTGTTTGCGGTTAAAGGAAGGGTGACTGACTGATGACGCAACCCATCACGCTTCGCGTGGCGCGCACCGCGCCGCGCCTGACGATCGGCATCGGCGTGGCGATCACTCTGGCATTACTGGTGATGCCATTTCTGGCGCTGCTGCCCGCCACGCATCCGCTGGCGATCTCCACCTATACCCTGACGCTGGTCGGCAAAATCCTCTGCTATGCGGTGATCGCGGTGGCGCTGGATCTGGTGTGGGGCTACGCCGGACTGTTGTCGCTGGGTCACGGCCTGTTCTTTGCCCTGGGGGGATATGCCATGGGCATGTACCTGATGCGCCAGGCTGCCGGTGAGGGTTTGCCCGCCTTCATGTCCTTTCTCTCCTGGCGTGAACTTCCCTGGTTCTGGACCGGCACCGACTATTTCGTCTGGGCGCTCTGTCTGAGCATGCTGGTGCCAGGCCTGCTGGCGCTGGTGTTTGGCTTCTTCGCCTTTCGCTCGAAGATCAAAGGCGTCTACTTCTCCATCATGACCCAGGCGCTGACCTACGCCGGAATGCTGCTGTTCTTCCGCAACGAAACCGGTTTTGGCGGCAACAACGGCTTTACCGGCTTTACCACCCTGCTCGGCTTTTCGGTGACGGCGACTGGCACCCGCATCGGGCTGTTTATCGCCACCGTGCTGCTGCTGCTGCTGAGTCTGGTGATCGGCTTTGCCCTGGCGCGCAGCAAGTTTGGCCGGGTGCTGACCGCAGTACGCGATGCCGAAAACCGTCTGATGTTCTGTGGTTACGACCCGCGCGGCTTCAAGCTGTTTGTCTGGACGCTCTCCGCCGTGCTGTGCGGCCTGGCCGGGGCGCTCTATGTGCCGCAGGTCGGCATTATCAATCCGGGTGAGATGTCACCGGCCAACTCGATAGAAGCGGCAATCTGGGTGGCGCTGGGCGGACGCGGCACGCTGATAGGCCCACTGCTGGGCGCGGCGATTGTGAACGGCGCGCGCAGCTTCTTCACCGTCGCCTTCCCTGAATACTGGCTCTTCTTCCTGGGACTGATGTTTATCCTGGTCACGCTGTTTCTGCCGCACGGCGTGATTGGCCTGCTGCGTCGGAGGAAAAAATGAGTGATGTCCTGTTTACCCAGACTCAACTGGCGGATCGCCATCGGGCGCAGCGCGATCCGGTGCTGCAACTGGAGAAAATCAGCGTGTCGTTTGACGGCTTCCGGGCGCTGACCGATCTGTCGCTGCAGATCGGCGTCGGTGAACTGCGCTGCGTGATCGGCCCTAACGGTGCGGGCAAAACCACGCTGATGGATGTGATTACCGGCAAAACACGTCCTGACGCTGGCCGGGTGATCTACGACCAGGACAGCGATCTGACCCGCCTTTCACCGGTGGAGATCGCCCGCGCCGGTATCGGCCGTAAGTTCCAGAAACCCACGGTGTTTGAGGCGTTAACCGTGTTCGAGAATCTGGAGATCGCGCTCAAAGACGACAAATCGGTCTGGGCCAGCCTGCGCGCCCGCCTCAGCGGCGAACAGCGTGACCGCATTGATGAGGTGCTGAAACTGCTGCGGCTGGGCGGCGAACGCCAGCGTCGCGCGGGCCTGCTGTCACACGGCCAGAAGCAGTTTCTGGAGATCGGCATGCTGCTGGTGCAGGAGCCGCATCTGCTGCTGCTGGATGAACCGGCCGCGGGTATGACCGATGCCGAAACGGCCTACACCGCCGAGCTGTTCCGCAGCCTGGCGGGCAAGCATTCGCTGATGGTGGTGGAGCATGACATGGGCTTTGTCGAGACTATCGCCGACCATGTCACCGTGCTGCATCAGGGACAGGTGCTGGCCGAGGGTTCGCTGCGCGACGTGCAGTCCAACGAGCAGGTTATCGACGTTTATCTGGGGCGCTGAAATGTTACAGGTTACTGAACTGAATCAATATTATGGCGGCAGTCATATTCTGCGCGGCCTGTCATTTGAGGTTAAGATTGGCGAAATTACCTGTCTGCTGGGGCGCAACGGCGTGGGGAAAACCACGCTGCTGAAATGCCTGATGGGGCTGATTCCGGCGAAGTCAGGCGAGATTTACTGGCAGCAGCAGCGCATGAATGGCCGCAAGCCGCACCAGCGGGTGCAGGCGGGCATCGCCTATGTGCCGCAGGGTCGGGAAATCTTTCCGCGTCTGACGGTGGAAGAGAACCTGCTGATGGGCCTGTCACGCTTTCCGGCTGCCCAGGCACGTGAAGTACCGGAGGAGATCTACCAACTTTTTCCGGTGCTGCTGGCGATGAAGTCACGCCGGGGCGGCGATCTCTCAGGCGGTCAGCAGCAGCAACTGGCGATCGGCCGGGCGCTGGCCTGCCGGCCACAGCTGCTGATCCTCGACGAGCCGACCGAAGGGATCCAGCCTTCGGTGATCAAAGAGATCGGCGCGGTAATCCGCCAGCTGGCGCAGCGGGGCGATATGGCGATCCTGCTGGTGGAGCAGTTTTATGACTTCGCAGCGGAGCTGGCGGACAGTTATCTGGTGATGTCGCGCGGGGAGATCGTGCAGCGTGGCCGCGGCGACACCATGGAAGCTGAGGGTGTGCGCGGCCTGGTGGCGATTTAAATCCGGCTCAGAGCAGGCCGGTCTCGACGGAGAAGTGCCGCTCTTCGCCGCTGGCCAGGGCGATCAGCGTACCGGCCTGCTGCGCGGCCAGAAAGCCCTCTGGACGACAGGTGGCGGGCAGAATGTAGGCCGCCACCTGCTGATCGTGGTTATGCAGCAGCCAGCGGGTCGCGTGCGGAAACTGCGCGGTAGAGAAGCGCGTCATCAGCGCATAGCCCTGCGGCGAATGCAGCTCAAACTGCACGTCATCGCCATACTGCGGCAGATCGTCCGCGAAGAAGACGATCTCCGGATCGCAGAGTTGCGGCTGATCGAGCTGTTGTAACGCCTGTGGATCGCGCGATAAGTGATCCGTGTACTCGCGCCAGGCAGGTGTGGGTTTAAGGTGTGCGGGGATCGAGCGACGCAGCTGGAATGCCCGATCGGGAATCGACTGCCGGAAGCGTCCCTGGTCGATCCACGCGCTGTTGAGGTGACACATATACTGCAGCGGCATCGCCGCGCCCGCCAGATTAGTCACCGTCATCGCTATCGTCAGACGGGGCCGATCGGCCTGAAGGCGGACGGCAGGTGCCGCAAGGTAGTGATGGCCGAAGCCTTTAACATATTCACACTCCCCTTCCAGCGACAGCGTCTGATCCTCCAGCACCAGCCAGGCGCTGTCCATGCGGGCGCAGGCCATCTCACCGTGCAGCGGATGATCGTCCTCTGGTGCGGGACAGCCGTTGGCCAGCAGTCCCGAATGAAAGGCAAAACAGCCGTAAGTGTCGATGATCGACTTGGCGGGCAGCGGCTGTTTAAAACTGTGGCCCATGGTCAGATTGTGCTCGTCGAACTGCACGTCCCAGACCATCTGTCCGAGAAATGGCAGCACGGTCACGCTGCCGCGCCGGTTATGAATGCGCACCGCCTCAATGCCCGCCGGATAGCGAAACAGCTCAACCCGGAAGTCATCGCTCTCTAACAGCACCCAGGGTGTGGTGTGAAACTGTTCACGGGCTAAAGGTAAACGGGTTTTCATGGTGACTCCTCCGCCAGACGACCGGTCGCAACCAGCTGTTTTTTATGGCGCAGTTCGCCATAGAAGTAGAATCCGACCCAGGCGAAACAGAGCAGCGAGACGCCAAATGCCCGCTGCATCGAACCCAGTGAGTCCGAAACCAGGCCCTGAAGCGCCGGGACAAAGGCCGCACCGACAATCGCCATCACGATAAACGCGCCTGCGACTTCGGTGTATTTGTTATCGACCGTCGCCAGCGTTCCCGCGTAGATCGTCGCCCAGCAGGGACCAAACAGCACGCTGACAAACACAGCGGCGTAGACGGCGGTAAAGTTCGGCACCAGCATCACATAGGCCAGCGTCAGCACGCCCAGCACCGAATAGGCGATCAGCACTTTCTCGGCACGGAAGCGGGTCATCAGGAAGTTCGCCACGAACTTACCGATAAAAAAGCAGACGAAGCTGTAGATCATAAAGTTAGAGGCGTGACGTTCGTTGGTCGCCCCCAGCGTCAGCGCCAGACGAATGGTAAACGACCAGACCGCGACCTGCATGCCAACATAGAGGAACTGGGTCACAATGCCGCGTTTAAAGTGACGATTAGCGGCCAGATAGCGGAAGGTCTCGCCCAGCGAGGGGCGCGATCTCTCATTACTCTCAGGTTTGCAGCGCGGATAGCGGGTGAACATAAACAGCAGCATTACGACTACCAGCACCATCACCAGATATTTGTAAGGCTCCAGCGTGTGCTCCAGCATCGTCAGACGGAAGGCATGCGCCTGCTCTGCCGTCATCGTCGCCATCTGACTCTCCAGGCTGTCGCCCTCCTGGAACACCAGATATTTACCCAGCACGATCCCCATCAGCGCACCAATCGGATAGAAGGTCTGGCTGACGTTGAGGCGCAGCGTCGCATGGTCACGATGACCAATCATCGAGCTGTAGGTATTGGCCGCAGTTTCCAGGAAGCTCAGGCCGATGGCGATAGCAAAGATCGCCGCCAGGAACATGGTGTAGGTCGCCATGTGCGAAGCGGGATAAAAGGCGATACAGCCAGCGATATAGAGTGCCAGGCCGATCATGATTGCCATCTTGTAACTGGTTTTACGGATCACCAGCGAGGCGGGGATCGCAATCAGAAAATAGCCGCCATAAAAGGCGCTCTGCACCAGCGCACTGGCAAAATCGCTCAGGGCGAACACGCTTTTAAACTGGGTGATCAGGATATCGTTAAGACTCGCTGCACAACCCCAGAGCGGAAAGAGGCACGACAGCAGAATGAACTGGAACAGCGGCGTTTTATTCAGATAGCCATCAGATTGCTGAACAATTTTCTGTTGCATAGCAGAACCTCAGTTACGGTTGAGAAAACGCTGGAAACACTCGGCGTCGGGATAAGCGCGCTGCGTGCCGCGCCCGGTGACGCTGCAGGCGGCATAAGCAGAGGCCTGGGTCATGGCGGCGACCACATCGCCGGTTTTCACCAGCAGATACGCGAAACAGCCGATAAAGGCATCGCCCGCACCGCTGGTATCCACCGCCTGAACCGGCGTGGCGGCCACGCGATGGATCTCGTCGCCGCTCATCCAGACCGAGCCCCGGCTGCCCAACGTGATAATCAGATTTTTAAGGCCATGCTTCAGCAGCGACTGCCCGGCCAGGATCACCTCTTCATCAGTGTTGACCGGCAGGCCGGTGAGGATCTCCAGCTCGGTTTCGTTCGGCATAAAGAAGTCGCATTTGCAGGCGTAGTGAATATCCAGCGTGGCGACGGCCGGCGCCGGATTCAGGATCACGCTGATCTGATGCTGGCGGGCAAAATCGATGGCGTAATAGACCGTTTCCAGCGGGATCTCCAGTTGCAGGATGATCAGCTCACAGGCTTTCAGCGCCTCTGCCGCGTCGTCGATATCGGCCGGTTTCAGCTGCTGGTTGGCCCCTTTGATGATCAGAATGCGGTTCTGCGACTGGTCATCGACAAAAATCGGTGCCACGCCGCTGGAGACGCCTGTTGCAGTAGTGACAAAGCGCGTGTCCACGCCCTGCTGCTGCAGATTAGCAACGGTGTTGGGAGCAAAGAGATCGTCGCCGACCTTGCTGACCATCATTACGTTGCCACCCATTTTCGCGGCCGCGACCGCCTGGTTAGCGCCTTTACCGCCGCAGCCAATGGCAAAGTCGGGCGCTTCAAGGGTTTCGCCCGCTTTCGGCAGGCTGTTGGTATAGGTAATCAGATCGACCATGTTTGAGCCGATAACCGCAATTGTCATGACAGAACTCCCGGATGTTTTTCACACTTAAAATGTTATTAAATTAACAATAACCTTTCTTAAAGGTTAAATATGTGACAAAAACCACATCCTGAAGTGGCAGATACCGGCGGTAAACGGCATAAAGGGGGATTTAAAGTGTTACTATTATAACAAGATAACATCAGGGGCCATGACGGCTGAGAGATGTTACCGCCAGTGATGATGGGCCGGGATCACCGCACGGCGGAGGTTTGCGGCTCTTACAGATTGCGGGTAAGATTGACTGCCAGCCTGGCGGATGAGACGCAACTCATTCAAATCTGTGAGGTTTGTCGCGATATAGCGTCGATTCCGGCGTTCCTGCTCCGCACTACAGGATAGGTAACAGAGAGATGACCATGGAAACCCGGCGCGACGAACGCATTCACAAGCTGACCCAGGCGCTTAAACGCACCGACAAACTGCATCTGAAAGATGCGGCCCACTTGTTAGGCGTCTCAGAGATGACGGTTCGCCGTGATTTAACCGAGCCAGGCTCCAGCGTGGTCCTGCTGGGCGGCTATATCGTCAGCGACCCGAAAAGTCATGCCGGTCACTATTTTGTCAGCGATCAGCATGGGCAGAATGCCGCCAGAAAGCAGCGGCTGGCGCAGACGGCAGCCAGCCTGATCAGCGAAAACGATACGGTCTTCTTTGACTGCGGCACTACCCTGCCCTATATCGTTGATGCCATTCCTGACACGCTGTCATTTACTGCCATCTGCTGCGCCATGAACACCTTTCTGACCCTGAAAGAGAAACCGGCCTGTAGTGTGATTCTGAGCGGCGGTGAATTTCATGCCGACAATGCGCTGTTTACGCCGATTGGCGTGCATACCCTCCTGGACGATCTCTGTCCGACGCTGGCCTTTATCTCTGCGGCGGGCATCGACAAAGATCAGGGGGCGACCTGCTACAACACCAATGAGCTGATGATGAAACATCACGCCATGCTGCGTGCCCAAAAGTCGGTGCTGGTGGCGGACAGCAGTAAATATGGCAAAGTGCTGCCCGCCCGCATCGCCGGGCTACAGCGCTTTGATCTGTTGGTGAGTGACAGCGCGCCCGACCAGGCATTGCAGAACTGGCTGGCACAGCAGGCGATACCACTGCGCCTGCCCTGAGGGCTGCCCCGGTACTATCGTCAGCAATTGAGCGCGGAAATCAGTCAGTTATCCCGCACGCCGTCCGGCATCCCTTCTGCCCGGCGAATATTCGCCGCCCCCTGGCTGGGATTAAACGGTGAAAAAGGCTAAACTTCGACATCATTCCAACGACCAACAGACCCAGAGGCTCAAACCAACGTGGCTCAATTCGTCTATAGCATGCATCGCGTCGGCAAAGTAGTTCCGCCGAAGCGTCATATCCTGAAAAACATCTCGCTCAGCTTCTTCCCTGGCGCAAAAATCGGCGTACTCGGCCTGAACGGTGCGGGTAAATCTACCCTGCTGCGCATCATGGCCGGCATCGATAAAGATATCGAAGGGGAAGCGCGTCCGCAGCCAGGCATCAAGATTGGCTACCTGCCGCAGGAGCCGCAGCTTAACCTTGAACACACCGTGCGTGAGTCGGTTGAAGAAGCACTGTCAGAAGTGGTTGGCGCACTGAAACGTCTCGACGAAGTCTATGCGCTCTATGCCGAAGAGGGTGCAGACTTCGACAAGCTGGCCGCCGAGCAGGGCCGTCTGGAAGAGATCATCCAGGCACACGATGGTCACAACCTGAATACCCAGCTGGAACGTGCTGCCGATGCGCTGCGCCTGCCAGACTGGGACGCGAAAATCGCCACCCTTTCCGGTGGTGAACGTCGCCGCGTCGCCCTGTGCCGCCTGCTGCTGGAAAAACCAGACATGCTGCTGCTGGACGAACCAACGAACCACCTGGACGCCGAATCTGTCGCCTGGCTGGAGCGTTTCCTGCATGACTTCGAAGGCACCGTCGTGGCGATCACGCATGACCGTTACTTCCTGGATAACGTGGCAGGCTGGATTCTGGAACTTGACCGCGGTGAAGGTATTCCGTGGGAAGGCAACTACTCCTCCTGGCTGGAGCAGAAAGATGCGCGTCTGGCGCAGGAAGCCTCTTCTGAAGCGGCTCGTCGTAAGTCGATTGAGAAAGAGCTGGAGTGGGTTCGTAAAGGACCAAAAGGCCAGCAGTCTAAAGGCAAAGCCCGTCTGGCACGCTTTGAAGAGCTGAATAACACCGACTACCAGAAGCGTAACGAAACCAACGAACTGTTCATTCCGCCAGGTGCCCGTCTGGGTGACAAAGTGCTGGAAGTCAGCAATCTGCGTAAGTCCTATGGCGACCGTGTGCTGATTGACGATCTCTCGTTCTCTGTGCCAAAAGGCGCGATTGTCGGGATTATCGGTCCGAACGGCGCGGGTAAATCCACCCTGTTCCGTATGATGTCCGGTCAGGAACAGCCTGATTCCGGCAGCATCGTGCTGGGTGAGACCGTTAAGCTGGCCTCCGTCGATCAGTTCCGAGACAGCATGGACAATTCCAAAACCGTGTGGGAAGAAGTTTCCGGTGGTCAGGACATCATGCGTATCGGTAACACCGAGATGCCAAGCCGCGCCTATGTCGGCCGCTTTAACTTTAAAGGCGTCGATCAGGGCAAACGCGTGGGCGAACTGTCGGGTGGTGAGCGTGGTCGTCTGCACCTCGCGAAGCTGCTGCAGGTTGGCGGCAACATGCTGCTGCTCGATGAGCCAACCAACGACCTGGACATTGAAACCCTGCGCGCGCTGGAAAACGCCCTGCTGGAGTTCCCGGGCTGTGCGATGGTGATCTCGCATGACCGCTGGTTCCTGGACCGTATCGCCACGCACATTCTGGATTATCAGGATGAGGGCAACATCGAATTCTTCGAAGGTAACTTTACCGAATATGAAGAGTACAAGAAGCGTACCCTCGGCGCCGACGCGCTGGAGCCGAAGCGCATCAAGTACAAACGTATGACGAAGTAATCGCAGTCTGATTAATACTAAAAAGGGAAGCGGATGCTTCCCTTTTTTATTTTTTTAAAGCGGCATCCATTCTTCAACATGCCCTTGATGCTCATCATCATGTGTTTTAAATAAAATGCAGGTTAATTTACTTTTTTTATCATAACCTATGACAATATTATCACCAGGCACTGCGAGCTCCATTACCGGATTGCCTTCATAATAAAGCCGAAATTCAGACCGGCTTTCATGTGACTTTCTGGCATCATACCAAGTCAGTGATGCACTACAGCTGACATCACTGCCCCTGAGTACAAAATCTGCTTCAATATCTTTATTTTCATTACCTAAAATATTTTTAAGAGCTGCTACACCATTAAACTCTCTTTGATCATAAAGTTCACTTTTTGATAAAGTTTTAATACATGCACTTTTTAAATTTTGAGCTTTCATAACATTTCTCTTCCTTTGAAAAGAAAGGGAAATGCCATCGTAATTAATGCAATGTAATTTTCTGCTACGGGTGTCAAAGTTACAGGTTACGGTTATAACTTTTATTTTAAGTTCAGCGATAAAACTCCCTGAACACCGGTGACTGCAGCGCGAACTCAATAAAGCGCGCCAGCGCAGGTGAATTCAGTTTACGGCCCGGATAGACCAGCCACAGCTCATTCCCCTCGATTTCCCATTCCGGCAGTACCGGCACCAGTCGGGGATCCGCCATCGCCCCGTCGGTCAGAAAGCGCGGCAGCAGCGTAATACCCGCATCGCCCAGCGCCGATTCGCGCGCATAGAGTAAATTGTCGGTGAGATGGCCTGGCGGCAGCAGCCAGCGATAGAACTCGTCATCGCGCTGCAACACCCATTCATTCCAGGCGCGATGCGCGATACAGCGGTGGGCCGAGAGCTGCTGTGGGTGAAGCAGCGGTGGATGTTGATTAAGATAGTGCTGAGAAGCCACCAGCAGTCGCGGGCAGTTGCCTATCCGGCGGCCAATCAGCGAGGACTCCTGCGGCTGACCGGTGCGCAGCGCCACATCAAAGCCCTCCTGTACCAGATCGCGCATCTCATCGGAGATCGAGACATCCAGCGTCACATCAGGATAAAGACGTAAAAACTCTGCATTACAGCGCGCCAGCAGCGTGGCACCAATGCCTGCCGGGCTGGTAATGCGCAGGCGCCCGCTGGGGTTTTCCCGCAGGCTGGCAATCGCCTGATCGGCGCGCTCACTGGCCTGCATCATCTCCTGGCAATGCAGCAGATAGCGCTCACCGGCAAAGGTCAGGTTGAGCTGGCGGGTGGTGCGGTTCAGCAGCCGGATCCCCAGCCGCTGCTCCAGCTGGCTGATGCGCTGACTGACGCTTGATTTGGGCAGACCCGCGCGTTCTGCCGCGCCGGTAAAGCTGCCGCATTCCGCCACCAGCGCAAACAGCGCCATATCCTGCCACTGACGAAATGCCATTGTTCACCTCAGACGAACACTCTATGAGAGATTGTCCATCTTATCACCGCTAAAATCAGGTTCTACACTTAAGACACTGACCAAGGAGAATCTTTATGTCTATTCGCGCTATCGCAGTTAATCCCGAAAATCCGGAAAACTTTACCGAAATTTTTCCTGAAACCCCTACGCCAGGTGAGTATGACCTGCGGGTCGAAGTCAAAGCCGCGTCGGTCAACCCGGTCGATACCAAGGTGCACAAAGGGGCGAAGAAGAACGGCTTACAGCAGCCACGCATTCTCGGCTGGGATGCCAGTGGCGTTGTGCTGGAAGTGGGCAGCTCAGTCAGCAACTTTAAGCCTGGCGATGAAGTCTTCTATGCGGGCGATCTGACCCGCCCTGGCAGTAACAGCACTGAACAGCTGGTTGACTCACGCATCACCGGTCACAAGCCAGAGAGCCTGGACTGGGCGCAGTCGGCGGCGATCCCGCTAACGGCCCTGACCGCCTGGGAAGGCCTGTTTGAGCGACTGAACCTGGAGACCGCAACGGAAGATCAGACGCTGCTGATCGTCGGCGGCGCGGGCGGTGTCGGATCGCTGGCGATCCCGCTGGCGAAACTGCGCAGCAAGGTGAAGATCATTGCGACAGCCTCGCGTGAAGATTCCGCCCAGTGGTGCCGCGATCGCGGAGCCGATCTGGTGATCAACTACAAAGATATGATCGGTGAGCTGGAGAAACAGGGCATTAAGCAGGTCGATTATATCTTCTGCCTGAATGACACCGACGGTCACTGGGAAACCATGGCGAAGCTGATCGCTCCGCAGGGTCATATCTGCACCATCGTGGAAAACGAACATCCCCTGTCGATGGACCAGCTGAAGCTGAAGAGTGCGGCACTGCACTTCGAGCTGATGTATACCCGCAGCATGTTCAATACACCGGATATGGCGCGTCAGGGCGAGATTCTGGATGCGGTATCGGCGTTGCTGGATGAAGGTAAGCTGCAGACCACGCTGAGCGAAACACTGCATGGCTTAAGCGTTGAGACTTTAACCGCCGCCCACCAGCGCGTGCTGGAAGGCCACATGCGCGGCAAAGTGGTGATGGTCTATTAATGCCCTGACCCGGCTGCCGTGCGGCAGACCGGGCCAATGCATGCGTTACGGCTGGGCGTTTTTCTCGCCCAGCATCGCTTTCACCAGCTCAATACAGCGCAGGAAACGGGCGTCATAATCATCTTCCTTCACGTGCAGGAATTCGATGTTATTTTCCCGCAGCATCGTGACCAGCATCGACTGAAACTCCCGCCGATCCACTGAACTGCCCAGGCTGCGCAAGCCATCCGCGACCCAGGGCACGTTGTTCTCCAGCAGGATCACCAGATCAAAACGATACTCATCGATCAGCGCCTGCACAAAGGGATGTTCACGCCCTTCATATTTGAGACAAAACGCCTGCGTGGTCACAAAGTCGGTGTCGATAAACGCCACTTTATTCGCGTATTTGACGGCGAAATCGATGTACTGCGCCTGTCCCAGCGCGATCTTGTCGTAATCGGAATATTGCAGCGCCATTTCGTCACCGCCCAGATGGGAAAAGACATAGTCGCGGCCATATTCCCAGGCACTGGTAGTGTTGAAGATGTTGGCGAGTTTATTCACCAGCGTCGATTTACCGCTCGACTCTCCGCCGAGGATCGCCACGGTACGCACAAAGAACGGTTTCACTTCAGTCGGGATGTAGTCCCAGAAGCGGAACGGATCCTGACGAATCTGCGCGCCGCTGATGCTCATAAAGGATCGGTTGGGATCGACCAGCACGGTCTGAATGCCCAGGTGCTGCTGGTACATCTCCGCATCGGGCGCTTCGCTGGTGTAGATGCAGTCCGGCGCAATGCCGTGCTCGCTGAGAAACGCGCTGACGCCTTTACTCCACACATCCCAGCCGTGCGGATAGGGTTCGATCCCCTCTTCATCAAAGGCGTGAATACGAATATTTTTCTGATACTTAAAGGTCTGCAGCAGCCAGCGCAGGCGATCGCTGACTGTCGGCTGCTGTGACATCGCGCTGTTCTCAAACAGCTCGCGGTCGCGCGGCTCGTCATAACCCATAATGATATGCAGCTCATCCACCTGACTACAGGCGCGCTGAATCAGATAGATATGGCCGGTATGCAGCGGATAGAACTTACCAAACACCACGCCCACCGTTTTATCGCGGCGCGGAAACTCCAGTCCCAGAAAGCGGTGCAGCGCCTCCAGCTTTTGCGCGCTGGGGCTTTTGATTTTGGCATTGAGTAACTGGCTCAGATAGCCTTTGGTCATGCCGCTGGCATCAGCGACCTGTTGCAGCGTATGGCCCTGCTGGCGAATGGCCGTTTTCAGATAATCAAACGACGACATGTCGTGCCTCCTGCATCAATGCGGTTAAGGTGGGAGCGGCCAGCCAGCGGCTTTTCGCTGGCGGCCGCAGGCGCGTTACAGATCGTCCAGAATCGCCAGCGCATCGGCCAGCTTCTTCGCGCTGAAAACCTGCATCCCGGCAATCGGTTTTTTCGGTGCATTCCCTGCCGGCACAATGGCGCGTTTGAAGCCATGCTTCGCCGCTTCAGCGATGCGCTCCTGCCCGCTGGGCACCGGACGGATCTCGCCCGCCAGTCCTACTTCGCCGAAGATCACCAGATCCTGCGGCAACGGACGATCGCGCAGGCTCGACACCATCGACAGCATCAGCGCCAGGTCTGCACTGGTTTCGGTGACTTTGACGCCGCCCACGACGTTGACGAACACATCCTGATCCGCCATCTGCAATCCGCCGTGGCGGTGTAAAACCGCCAGCAGAATCGCCAGGCGGTTCTGCTCCAGCCCCACCGCCACGCGGCGTGGATTGCCCATCATCGAGTGATCGACCAGCGCCTGAATCTCCACCAGCAGCGGACGCGTCCCCTCCCACAGCACCATCACCGAACTGCCCGAGGTGATCTCTTCGCCGCGCGACAGGAAAATAGCTGACGGGTTGCTGACTTCACGCATGCCCTGCTCGGTCATGGCAAACACACCCAGCTCATTCACCGCGCCGAAGCGGTTTTTATGGCTGCGCAGCGTGCGGAAGCGGGAATCAGCATCGCCATCCAGCAGCACTGAACAGTCGATGCAGTGCTCCAGCACTTTCGGCCCGGCCAGCGAACCATCTTTGGTGACGTGGCCGACCATGATGATCGCCACGCCGCGCGTTTTGGCGAAGCGCGTCAGGTAAGCGGCGGTTTCACGCACCTGAGCAACGCTGCCCGGCGATGACTGGATCTCCGCCATGTGCATGACCTGGATCGAGTCGATCACCATCAGTTGCGGCTGCTCCTGCTCGGCGATCAGGCAGATCTGCTCAATGCTGGTTTCCGACAGCATATTGACATTTTCGGTGGGTAATCCCAGACGATGGGCGCGCATCGCCACCTGTTGCAGTGACTCTTCACCGGTGACGTAAAGGGTTTTCATCCCTTCGGACAACCGGCACATCACCTGCAGCAGCAGCGTGGATTTGCCCGCGCCCGGACTGCCGCCAATCAGAATAGCGCTGCCCGGCACGACGCCGCCGCCCAGTACCCGGTCAAACTCTTTGAAGCTGGTCGAGAAGCGCGGTAACGCCTCCAGACTGATTTCAGAGAGCTTCTGCACCCGGCTGGTGCCAGCGCTGCCGGCATAACCACTCAGGCGCTCGTTACGCGCAGCGGCGGGCGAGGCGGCGATGCGCACCTCGGTGATGGTGTTCCAGGCGTGACAGGCGCTGCATTGCCCCTGCCAGCGTGGGTAATCTGCGCCACATTCGTTACAGACAAATGCGCGTTTTGCCGCTTTGGCCAAATCAATACCTCTGTTAACGCTCTTCGTGGATCAGGCTGCCGGTAAGGATGCAGAACACCCCCATTAAATCGGCATGGCGAATGGTGACCGCAGTCTGCTCATTCACCTTAGGTTTAGCATGGAACGCAATGCCCAGCGCTGAGGCTTTGATCATCAGCAGGTCATTGGCCCCATCGCCGATCGCCACCGTCTGTTCCGGCGAGATGTCAAAACGCTGCGCCAGCTTCTTCAGGGTATCGGCTTTGTATTGTGCGTCGACAATCGGTCCTAGCACGTTGCCGGTCAGTTTGCCGTCGCGAATTTCAAGTTCATTAGCGACCACCGCCGACAGATGCAGCTTGTCGCGCAGGTATTCGGCGTAGTAGGTAAAGCCGCCAGACGCGATGGCAATCTGCCAGCCCAGCGCCTGCAGCTTCTGCGTCAGGGTGGTTAAGCCTGGCATCAGCGGCAGGGCATCACGCACCTGTTTCAGAATATTGGCGTCCGCCCCCTGCAGCGTGGCCACGCGCTGACGCAGGCTGGCGGTGAAGTCGAGTTCGCCGCGCATCGCGCGTTCCGTGACTTCCGCCACCTGCTCGCCGCAGCCCGCCAGTTTTGCAATCTCATCGATGCACTCGATCTGAATCGCGGTGGAGTCCATATCCATCACCAGCAGGCCTGGCGTTTTGAGATGCGGGATTTTTCCCAGCGGTGCCACGTCCAGCCCGGCGTCGTGCGCCAGCTTGCTGGCAAACGGCGTCAGCGATCCCGCCAGGCGAATCACCTGATACTCATCGACGTTCCAGGCGCTGACGATCACCATCGCCGCACCCAGCTGGTGCTGGTAATCGGTCAGCCGCTGCTTATCCAGACCGCGGCCATACAGCAGCCAGCCGGTACGGCCAGCACGATAATCCAGCGGCATCACTTCATCACCGCTAAGAGAAAGGGGCAAACCCGGCCAGAGGGAGACATCGGCGGGAAGATCGCACCAGGTTAAACGATTTGGCATCAGAGCTCCTGTAGGGACAACAAAACCACGCAAGAGGCTACCTTGTCTGCGTCGCTTCTGGCAACATAATCTCCAGGCTTTCTGTTGTGATATGACCCGGATGATTAATGGCTAAAACCGCACTGAAATTTCGCTTACATCGTACCGTGATCGTTCTTATCTCGATGGCGCTGCTGGTCGTGCTGATGCAAGGCGCCTCCTGGTTTAGTCTCGGCCATCAGACGGCGCGTTCTGAGCAGGTCGAGGAGTTGGCGCATACGCTGACCAGCCAGGTGGCGTTCAGCCTTAAGCCCTTGATGGACAACAGTGAAAATAACCGGAATCAGATCGAAGCCATCCTTAATCAGATGACGGCGAACAGCCGTATTCTGGATGCATCCGTATATGACGGAGACGGCAGTCTGGTGGCGCACAGCGGTGAAAACATCAATGTCCGCGACCGGCTGGCGCTCGACGGCAAGCGCGCGGGCAGCTATTTCAACCACCAGATTGTGCAGCCGCTGGCCGGAAACGATGGCCCGCTGGGCTTTTTGCGCGTAACGCTGGATACCCACGTGCTGGTCACCGACTCACATCAGGTCGATAACACCACCAATATTCTGCGTCTGATGATGCTGCTGGCGCTGGCGATCGGCATTATTCTCTCCCGTACCCTGCTGCGCCATCGCCGCACCCGCTGGCAGCAGTCGCCGTTTCTGCTTACCGCCAGCACTCCGGTGAAAGAGGATCGGGATGAGGACGACGAGAAGAAAGAGTAACGCGCCTGCGCTGCGGTAAAGATAAAACGAGAAAGGCCCGCTGTGCGGGCCTTTTTTACAGGAAAGTTGCGGATTTGCGAGGCAGCTTCCATCAGCCGATCAGCAGCGCTTCCAGCTCACCCAGCGATTTGACCTGCCAGGTTGGTTTGATATGTCCCGGCAGCGGCCGGGTGCCATGATCGAGCCAGCATGTTTTCACGCCAGCATTCATGCCGCCCAGAATATCTGATTCTGGTGTATCACCCACCATCAGCACCCGCTGCCGATCCGGATTGCCCATACGTTCCAGCGCATAATCAAAGATCTCTGCCGCCGGTTTAGGCACGCCGACCTGCTCAGAGATCACCAGCACCGGGAAGTAATCGCGGAAACCGGTGCGCTCAAGACGCGTCTGCTGCAGCGCGGTAAAGCCGTTGGTAATGATCCCCATTTTTACCTTGCCATGCAGTTGATTCATCAGGCTGACCGCACCCGGCAGCGGCGTGCAGATCTCGCCCATCGCGCTGAGGAAGCCGCTGTTGAGGATCTCTGGCGCCACGCTGAGCTTTTCGCTCCAGTGGTTAAAACGCTGAGTCTGCAGCTGTAACGCTGAGATGGTGCCGTTCTGATAATCGACCCACAGCGGTTTGTTGACAGCCTGATAATCGCTGTAATCCTGGTCGGTGAACTGCACGTCATAACCCGCAAACAGGCGCTGTAAACCAGCATAGGCGTCGAAATGAAAAAGGGTATCGTCCGCATCAAACAGGATGCAGTCCCAGTTATCGATCATTAAAGCTCCTTAACACCACTACGGCGTCAGGGCCATGAGAATGGCATCTTCACGGCCGCTGGCGGTGGGATAATAGTTGGGGCGACGACTGACCTGATTGAATCCAAGCTGCTCATAGAGCGCAATGGCGGGCTGGTTCGAGGCCCGCACTTCCAGCCACAGCGTCAGCACGTCGCGTTTAATCAGTTCATCGATCAGATGCTGCAGCAACTGGCGGCCCAATCCCCGGCGCTGAAAAGCGGGATCGACCGCGATGTTAAACAGCGAGGCTTCGTCCAGTACCACCTGCGTAATCGCAAAGGCGGCCATTTTGCCGTCAACATCGAGACGTAAATTGATAAAGCGCTCGCCCTGATTGCTGGCAAACGTCTTTTCACTCCAGGGAAACGCGTGACTACGACACTCAATGGCGTAGGCCTGCGCCAGATCGTCAGGGGTGAGTAAAGAGATGGCTGTCATGGTTACACATCTGTTGCCAGAGCGCGCGTTTGGCGACGCCGCTGCTGATTAGTTCATTGAAAGAGGCGCTGGTTAATGCTACGCCATTGAAAGTCTGTTCGCTCTCTACGCCGAGCAGCCAGCCCGCGCAGTTCAGCGTCTCCGGCAGCATTTGCAGCTGATCCGGCGTCACGGTCATGACCTGTTCGGGTTGCAGATTGAGAGCATGCAGCACGTCGCGCATCAGCGGTTCATGCAGACCGGGCGGTGCGTCAGCGACAATAATTAACTGCGTATCCGGTGCCAGCGTGACGGCAATTTCGCCCTGAAGCACGCGCGGGCGGCGCAGCTGGTACTGTGTAATTCCCATTTGCTGTAAAAGCCAGTCGCGCCTGGACGTCATGGTGATACCTGTTCTGCTGCCTGAATGCGTCGCTATGCTAGCAAACCCATCGAACATGCGCCAACAAACCACTATAATCCCCGCTCAGATCTTACAGGAGCCCTACATGTCTGCTTTAACCCCGGCCAGCGAAGTCATTCTGCGCCACAGTGATGAATTTACCGCCCGCCATGTTTTATTTGCTGGCGATCTGCAGGATGACCTGCCCGCTCAGCTGGAAACCGCCTCGTCGCGCGTTCACACCCAGCAATATCATCACTGGCAAAACCTCAGCCGTCGTATGGGCGAGCAGGCGCGTTACGGCATGGTTGCGCAGGCAGAAGATGTGCAGGGCTGCGATACGCTGGTCTACTTCTGGACCAAGAATAAGCCGGAAGTGCAGTTCCAGCTGCAGAACCTGCTCTCTCTGCTGCCGGTCGGCTGTGACGTGTTCGTGGTCGGTGAAAACCGCAGCGGCGTGCGCAGTGCTGAAGGTATGGCGGAGTCGTGGGTGAAACTGGAGAAAATCGACAGCGCGCGTCGCTGTGGTCTCTACCATGGTCGTCTGGACAAACAGCCTGAGTTTGATGCCAGCAGCTTTGGTCATCAGTATCAGCTGGATGGTCTGACGATTCATACCCTGCCTGGCGTCTTCAGCCGTGACGGCCTGGACAGCGGCAGTGCCCTGCTGCTCTCGACCTTTACTCCACATACCAAAGGTAAAGTGCTGGATATGGGCTGTGGCGCAGGCGTGATTGCCGCCTCTCTGCCGGCCCGTTCGCCTAAAGTACGTTTGTGGCTGTGCGACGTGCACGCGGCTGCCATTGAAGCGAGTAAATTGACGCTGGCCGCCAATGGCATTGAGGGCGAAGTCTTCGCCAGCAACGTCTTCTCTGACGTCACGGGGCGTTTCGACATGATTATCTCGAACCCGCCGTTCCATGAAGGTACCCAGACCAGCCTCGACGCCGCCCAGGCGCTGATCCGTGGCGCAGTGAAACACCTGAACACCGGCGGTGAACTGCGTATCGTCGCAAACACCTTCCTGCCCTACCCGCAGGCGCTGGATGAAGCCTTCGGCAGTCACGAAGTTATCGCGCAGACCGGTCGTTTTAAAGTTTATCGTGCTGTTTACGGTCGCGGAGCCAAAACGCGCTAAGCGCTTTTCCCGGCGTTAACTGCGTTGCCGGGCTGAAAACGTTGCTTTTTACAGCGATCGTTTCAGCCCGACGAAATAGTTGTTGACGCAAAGAGTAAAATCTCTAGAATGCGCCTCCGTGGTTGTAACATTCTCAGGATGTTACGGGTATGCGAAGGTGGCGGAATTGGTAGACGCGCTAGCTTCAGGTGTTAGTGTCCTAACGGACGTGAGGGTTCAAGTCCCTCTCTTCGCACCAAAATCACATGTTTCATATCGCGAGCACTGCGCGAAGGTGGCGGAATTGGTAGACGCGCTAGCTTCAGGTGTTAGTGTCTTAACGGACGTGAGGGTTCAAGTCCCTCTCTTCGCACCATTGCGGTGATATGAACAGACAACTCGATGCGAAGGTGGCGGAATTGGTAGACGCGCTAGCTTCAGGTGTTAGTGTCTTAACGGACGTGAGGGTTCAAGTCCCTCTCTTCGCACCAACGTTGTCCTCCTCAGTTTTTCCCGCAATGCCCTTCAGTTTTCCTTGCAGTATCGTTTTATCCCCTGCTCACCTCATTTTTTCAGCCTGGTTTCGCTCATCCGGTCGCTTCACGCTGTACGACAATTTTCAGCCGCTCCGCCCCGATTAAATCAGATGAAAATTCACAGAGATAGCCGCCAGTCCGCCTGCTAACGCCAGACAGGAGGGCAGCAGCAGATAGTGACGCAGACGCGGGCTAAACAGCATTACGACCGTCAGTAGCAGTGCAACCGTCATCACCATCCGCCACTGACTGAAGCTCGGTTCCCACAAGGCGAACAGCGGCAGTGCGATGCAGGGCAGCAATACGCCCCACGCGCTATCCAGCTTTTTACCCAATGCCCAGCTGACTCCCCACAGGCCGCAGGCCGCAATAATCGCTATCCCCATGACGCAAACCTCAAATGATAAGCATTCCCATTATCATATAGCAGTTCTGACGCCCTTGCAGCCTGTTTTTGCCACGTCCGGCAACGAAGATGACAGACCAGTTGGAAAATGCTAGATTGCGGCCGATAACACTTTTAATAACAGCAACAGCAATAATTTGCTCACTCTCTGGCAGAATCTTTTTTTTGCCGGCTTGCGCTTTGGTATTTCAGGGCCGTCACGAGTATTTATAATGAAATTACAATCATATGAAGAACTGAAACAGAGTAAATACCGGCTTTCAGTGATGCTTTTTCTCTTTTTAAATATCGCCGTTTCGCTATTTTATCTGCTGCCCGTAATGAGCAATGAGACAAATGACGCGACCCTGCCGGTAATTTGTGTCGCTGCGTTTAGCGGCATCATGTTAATTACCTATTTAATATGGCCCAGACTAAAACTTCCCCTGTTAAATCCTGTAGCACTCCTGCTCGGCATGCTCTGGGCGTTGCACATTAATTATCGCTTTCATCAGGTGTTCTATTTTGATGGTGGCTTTCTTATTATCAGTTTGATCAGTGTGTTATTTATCAGTGCCATCGCCCTGAGCGATTATCTGGGTGCTTTTTGTCTGCACGTCGCGCCGCCGGTATTCACCGTACTATTGCTCGACAATGGACAGCATCTGCCGCTGATCCTGCTGACCATCATCCTGCCCCTGATCGGTTTCTCCCTGCAGCATCTGATGCGCCGCCGTGCCGACAGCTTTACCCTGCGCCTCATGCATCAGCTCTATGAAGAGAAAGAGACATTCAGCGATCTCAGCATGCTCGATCCGCTGACCGGACTCTATAACCGCCGCGGCCTGAAGAACCGGCTCGATAATATTCTGGAAAACCATGCCGGCAGCCACTACGTGCTGCTGCTGGATATCGATCACTTCAAGGCCTACAACGATAACTATGGACATGCGATGGGCGACCAGGCGCTGGCGCGGGTCTCTGTCGCGATTCGTGATGCAGTGCGTTCGCGTGATGTCGTCACCCGCTACGGCGGCGAAGAGTTTCTGGTGCTGATGACCAATGTGAACAGTTCCATCGCCATGAAGCTGGCAGAGCGAATCCGCCAGTATGTGCTGGATTTAGAAATCCCTCACCTTTTCAATGAGACCGTTTCAACCCACGTTACTATCAGTGCGGGTATCGCGCCCATTTATGATAATGAGTTCGATCTGGCGGTCGCCAATGCGGACAGCGCGTTATATGTGGCTAAAAATCAGGGTCGCAATACCATCCTGGCCTGGGAAGATTTGCCCCGACAGCAGCCTCAGAGGTCCAGCGAACATGCCTGAGTAAGCATAATGCGGTCGTTACTGAACGGAACGGTGGCGAGCGAAGTGCTGCCCTGTCCGGCCTGATGACCGCTCTCAATCCCCGCCTTTTTCCCGCCAGCAGCGACGTTTTTTTACGCGACTTGTAGAGTTAATCAATAACGATTATCATTTGCTTTCTTATCTACACTTTCTGCGAGTCGTCATGGCAACTGCTTCAGCTCAGGAACAGCGTTTTAGCGCTCAGTCGATGATCTTCCGGCAGAATGACCGCCCGCTGGCGGAAAGTCTGCATGAGCGGCTGCAGCAACAGCGCAGCTATCTGCTTGAATCGACGAAGTTCAACCAGTCTGCTCCGCGCGATACGCTGACACTTGCCGCCTGGTCGGCGTCAGAGGCCTTTGGTCCGCTCATCCAGCGCTATAGTGATTATCTCTATCGCGATCATCCTGATGCCGTTCGTGAAGCGAAACCGGTGCTGTCACTCTGGGCACAGTGGTATTTTGGCCTGCTGCTGCCACCGCTCATTATGGCGTTGTTGCAGGAGTCACGTGCGCTGGACTGCTCGCCTGAGCATATTCGCGTCGGATTTCATGAGAATGGCCATCCGGCCACGTTCTGGATCGATGTGCAGGAAGATGAAGAAGCGCGCTATCTTAATTCCCTGCAGCGCATTGATCGGCTGATTCAGCAGCATCTGATCCCGGTGGTCGATAGCATTACGCAGCATGGTGATATTAACGCCCGACTCATCTGGAACAACATGGGCTACTCATTCCAGTGGTTCCTGGGTGAGCTGAAAAGCCAGATCGATGAGGCGCTGATCCTGCAACTGGAGCAGGCGCTGTTCTTCAACCAGCGGCTGCTGGATGGCAGCGCAAACCCCCTTTACCGCACCATGATCCCGCGTAACGGCGAACTGGTCCGTCGCAGCTGTTGCCAGCGTTATCGCATCCCTGATGTCCAACAATGCGGCAACTGCACACTGAGCGGCAGCTAAACAGACTTAATTACAGCGAATTCTCCGTTTATCTCGTTTACAGGCACTGAGGCTTGTGGCAATTTTTACGCCTTCGATAAGCCTGGAGAGAAAGATGAGTCTGGAGTCCGTGCGCCAGTTCTTTGCCGAACACGCCCCTGAAATTGAAATTATTGAACTGGCAGAAAGCACTGCAACGGTCGGGATGGCTGCACGCGCCCATGGCGTGACACCAGGAGAGATTGCCAAGACCCTGTCACTGAAAGTCAAAAACGACGTGGTGCTGATTGTGACACGCGGTGATGCCCGGCTGGATAATCGCAAGCTGAAAGCAGCGCTGGGCGCGAAAGCGCGGATGCTGAGCGTCGACGAGGTGATTAACTGGACCGGCCACCCAGTGGGCGGCGTTTGTCCGTTCGGTCTGGAGAATCCGCTGACCGTCTACTGTGATGTTTCACTGCGCAGCTTTGATGAAGTCCTGCCCGCCGCTGGCGCTATCCACAGCGCCGTCCGTATCTCGCCACAGCAGATGGCTGAACTGACTAACGCCCGCTGGATCGACGTGTGTGAAGCGATCTAACGCTTTGTATTGGTTGATAAACCCTGCATCTTCTGCCTGCGCCCGAATGCTACTGACAACCTGACAAATTTTGTCAGCCGCTGATAATCACTGCCTTATCATGGCAGCCGATCACGCGCAGTAAGCGGGCGCAGTTAATCGCCCATGACTTCAGGATGTCAGGCGCATAAATGCCTGTTCAATGATCGACAACAGCAGCGTGTTATCGACGCTATGCAGCACATGCACCGATGCGCCGCAGTGATCAGGCACACCGACAGTGAGCCGAAGCGGCTGACGATAACGCCAGCTTTTGCCACGCGTCGCACCGGGACGCAGTTCGATATCAACCCGGTAATCGATGCCTGAGGCGACTCGCTGATTCAGCAACCAGGCGACCACCAGCGCATCGTGGATCCAGCATCCCGCCAGCTGACGGGTTTCCATTGAATAGTCGATCCACGGTCGCAGCGTGTCGCGCACAAATTCGGTCAGCGGATGATCGACGGCGGTGAGGCGGGTCAGATCCTGCTGGGTCAGCAGCGTCTGCGTGGTGACATCCATCGGCACCAGTGTCACTGTAGCACCGCTGTGCAACACCTGATGCGCCGCCTCGGGATCCAGACCAAAATTGGTGTCTTTGATGTAGTCATCCAGCGAGAAGACGCCGCCCATGATCACAATTTCCGCCACCGATTCTGCCATGGCGGGATAACGCTGCATCGCCAGCGCCACATTCGTCAGCGGGCCAATTGCCACCAGCGTAATCTCGCCCGGATTGTCGCAAATCAGTTTGCCGATAGCGTCAGCCGCATCAAGCGCATCCGCCGCAACATCGGCTGGCTGACGCACATCCTGCCAGAGTTTTCCCTGCGCAAGCTGATTGACCCGATGATCCAGCATCTCGCGCCATGGCGCAGGATCTTCCTGTAACGCCTGCGTCGCGCCCTGTACGACCGGAATAGATAATCCCAGCCGGACGATCAGATCTTTGGCAACGCGAACGCCCACGTCAGATGGCGTGTTACCCGCTACGGTGGTGATCAATTCCAGCGACAGGGCTGGTGAAGCTAAGGCCAGCGCAATTGCCAGCCCATCATCGGTGTTGGCACCCGCGATACCATTGCCGGGATCGCAATCAATAATGATTCTTTTCATATTTTTATAAATTAACTCTGACTTTGCGGCTGACAGCCGCAGGATTCACCGATTTCAAGATAGTGTGGAAACTCCTTTAATTGCGCTTCGCTCTGCCCCTCTTTCAGCATCTGAATCGCAGAGCGTGCCATCTCACGCAGTGGCTGACGCACGGTGGTTAATGTCGGGACATGAAACGACGAGTGATTGGTCCCGTTAAAGCAGACCAGTGCCACATCCTGCGGCACGCGAATGTGATGTTCGGAAAAGGCGCGAAGCGCGCCAATCGCCTGACCTTCATTACTGGTAAACAACGCACGAGGCACACAGCCGCGGGCGATCATGGTTTGTGCCGCCTCGTAACCGCCCTGTGGGGTGTAGCTGGCAGGAAACATCAGCGACTCATCAACCGGCAGGCCACGATCGTGCATGGCATCGCGCCAGCCCTGAATACGATCCTGCGCGTTGAGCATATCGACCGGGCCGCTGATGATCCCCACCTGCTGATAACCGTGACTCAACAGATGTGCCGTCACCTGCCACGCGGCCTGACGTTCATTGACCCGCAGCATGTTCACACCCGGCTGAGGCTCAACCCGCTCCAGCATCACCAGTGGCGTTCCGCTTGCTTTAATCAGGTCGATGTAAGGATGACGATCGACGCTATTGTAAAACAGTCCATCGACCTGCCGGTTGAGCAGCCCCTGAATCAACTCCAGTTCGCGTTTGCGATCGTCACCTGCATCACCCAGCAGCATGACGTGACCGTGGTTCATCGACTCCTGCAACAACACGTGCGCCATTGACGCCACGAAGGGATTGCCGATGTTGGGCACCACCAGTCCAAACGTTTTGGTATTACCGGATGCCAGGGCGCGTGCTGCCGCATTTGGCCGGTAACCGGTCGCTTTAATCGCCTCCAGTACCCGCTGGCGGGTCGCCTCAGCGACCGGACGAGGCCCGTTGTTAATGACATAACTGACGACTGCCACTGAGGTGCCTGCCGCTTTCGCAACTTCACTGCGGGTCACTTTTCCCGTTAACGACTTAGGCACATCACGTTCCTCCATAAAAAAAACAGGCCGCTTTACACGGCCTGCTGTTTATCGCTCTCCCATGGCAGATGGCACCCTCAGGCAAATCTAGATGGCATCTTCAGGCAGATTGAGATTCCGCCCTCGCGTCTCAGGAGCGACAAAGGTGGTAAAGAATCCAATGGCGGCCATTGCAGAGAAGTAGACCGCAATCGGCCACCAGTGACCGGTATAAGAGAGCATAGCAGCGGCAATAAGCGGTGCCGTGCCGCCGGATAAAATCGAGCCAAGCTCTTTGGCCACCGCCATTTTAGTGTAGCGATGATGAACACCGAACATTTCCACGCCCCATGCAGCCTGCACACCAAAGATACCCAGTGACGCCAGTGCCATACCGACCACGATAACCGGGATAACCAGCATCGGTTCACGCGTGTCCAGCAGGGTAAAGGCAGGCCAGGCGTAGATCATCAGTAACAGACAGAAGACGCGATACACCACCCGGCGACCAAAACGGTCGGAGAGCCAGCCTGCAAAAGGAATAATCAGGAAGCCCAGCAGTGAGGCAAGGAACACGGCCGTTGTCGGCACGGACTTATCCACCATCAGTACCTTCGCGACGTAACCGACGATAAAGCCCTGCGCCAGATAGGACGGGCCATTTTCCCCGATACGCAGGCCAACCATGGTCCAGAAGGCACGTGTACGCTGGAAGAACGGTCGCTGATCCACTACCGGCGCCGCCAGTACGCCTGCACGTTCCGCTTCGATCTCCGCTTTTCTGCGCTCAAACACCGGCGTTTCACGCAGATGACGTCGAATCCACAGCGCAACCAGGGCAATCAAGGCACTGCTGAGAAAGGGAATACGCCAGCCCCACTCCAGCAGGCTCTGCTGATCCATCTGCACCACCAGCAGCCAGACCAGTGAGGCCAGTAGCGTGCCGCTGTTGGAGCCCAGTGCGATCACGGAAGAAACCAGTCCGCGACGCTCTGTCGGCGCATACTCACCCAACATCACCGTGCCGCCCGATAACTCTGCGCCCGCGCCGAAACCCTGGGTAAAGCGAAGCAGCACCAGACAGGCCGGAGCCCAGACGCCAATCGCGGCATAGCTCGGTATTAAGCCGATAAAGGTGGTGGAAGCGCCCATCAGAATGATGGTGGAGATCATCACCACCTTACGGCCTTTGCGGTCGCCGAGCCAGCCGAAAAAAAGCGCGCCGATAGGCCGGGCAATAAACCCGACGGACCAGGTCGCAAAGCTGGAGAGCAGTGCCATCGCGGGAGTCGATTCCGGAAAGAAGACGTCGCCAAAGATGATACCGGCAGCCAGGCCGTAGAGTGCGAAATCCGCGTACTCCATTGCCGTTCCGAGCCAGCATGAGAAAGTGGCGCGCCAGAAATCTTTTCGGCCTGAAGAAGTGTTAAACCGCTCGTCGGCGGCTGAGGTGGAAGACAGTGATGCCTGCTGCTTAACGGAATTGTGTGCCGTCATAACCCTATCCCTGAATGAGTATGCAGATTGATAAACGCCCGTCCATGGGTCGATTCCCTGATGAAAGCGGAATTCCCCCGGTGGCGACGTTCAGTTGACTAACCATGATGAAAGGTTAAAGGATTCCCTGGTGTTGGAATCTTGTTCTTCGCCCCGTTTCGCCGATGTATTTTTCACCGGTCGCTTAAACTGAGCGAATGTAACTTAACAATCAATGGAGCCTACTATGCATCGCACCGTGAGCAATCACTGGGGACCTAGTGTATCTACGCGCGTAGATAAATCAAGGCATCCCGACGAAATTTGTTAGTAAAACTTCACTATCACATTGCGTCATCGCACATTTTCAGCGCAAATTCAGCCAGTTAACTCCACCATATCGCACAATAAAAAATCACTCTGCACGGTAAGTTAGCATTTTCTCTAATCATTGAGCGTTATAAGCGAGGCTAAAATCCTTTCATCGGGTTCTGTTGTCGCACACCCTGATTACCTGCAGATGACACTTCGTCTTTATTCTGAAAAATCTCTGCAAGCGCAGACAATGCGTTACCCTGAAAAAAAGCCTGACAGAGGTGTTATGACTATTATTCTGATGCGACACGGTAAACCTGACCACCAGGCCGCGGGTCGTCAGAGCGTGCAGACACTTGCAGACTGGTGCGAAGCTTACGATCAGTCCGGAGTCAGTGACGGGCCGCCACCGCGCAGTATTGAGATCGCCCGTCAGGCCGCGATTATTGTCTGCAGTCCTCTGCCCCGCGCACAATCCTCTCTGAGCCAGCTTGGCCTGCAGCCTCATGAGATTGATGCGCTCTACAGCGAAGTCGCCGTACCGCTGCTGCGGACGGGGGCCTTTCAGCTGCCAACGATCTGCTGGCTGGCCTTACTGCGGCTGTTGTGGTTCTGCGGTTATGCGGGTGAAGCGGAGTCGCTGCAACATGCGCGCAGCCGCGCCTCGGCGGCGGCAGAGAAGCTGATAGGACACTCACAGCGTGGCACAGTGTTGCTGCTGGGCCACGGCATCATGAACAAGATGATTGCGCGCGAATTACGTAAACGCGGCTGGCAGGCAGAAAAACATGCCAGCAGCCGCCACTGGAGTTCCGCGATCTATCACCGTCCGTTTATCTGACCAATCGGAAAATAGCCCAGCACCTCACAGCCTGTTCCGACACGCGGCGTGGCAATCACTTTACCCTGCGCCAGATCGATCACGCTCAGCGTGCCATCATCCTGATTAGCAATCAGCAGCTGTTGCCTGTCTGGCGTGAAGCAGCCATCCATCGGCATGTTGCCCACGCTGATATCGCCCAGCGGATTCAGCAGGTCGTCAAACAGCGTTACCAGTGGTTCCTGATCGCCAATCGCCACCAGCTGTTCGCCATCGGCGCTGAAGCGAACCACCTGGCAGGGCTGCTGATGACCTGGCAGCGTAATGCGCTGGCGAATACGGTGGCTCTGTCGGTCGATCACATAAAGTAACGGCGCATCCGCGGCGCTGGCGACCAGATAAGGGTGTTTTGGTGAGGCGGCGATGCCCGCAATCGGACCCGGCAGCAGAATCGTATCGATGACCCGTCCCTCTGCTTCACAGAGATCCACGACGGTGATGGTCGCATCCTCTTCGTTATCGGTGAACAGTTTGCGGCCGCTGGGTGACAGCGTCAGGCGATGCGCGTTGTGAGAAGGAATCGGGATGATCTTTTCCACTTTGTCGGTCTGCGGATCGATCACGGCTACAGCGGCGCTCTGCTCACAGCAGAGATAGACTTTGCCATCACGGCCCAGTTGCCCACTGTGTGGGGCACGCAACGGCGACAGATCGATAAAGCCGCTGATCTCGCGACGCTGCAAATCAATGATCGCCACTTTGTGACCCGGATGCGGGTTATTGCCATGAACGCCGTCACCATAGATGGGCACATACGCTTTGCCCCAGGGGGCCAGCATCAGGAGTTCATGCGGCCGCGGTGGAAAAGCGTTCAGCTCGCGCTCGACCGCGAAGGTTTCCGGATTAAGAAACAGGACGCGATTACCCTGCTTATCAACCGCCAGTAAACCATAGGATTCACTCTGCATGCGCGCTCCTTTCTCAGTAAGTTCTTCTTAAGCGTAGACAATCCTCTTCAGGCTGTACGATTCCGGGAATTGTTGAGCCGGGCTTACGCTACACGTTAAGCGCAATATTCACTGATCCTGATGTCCGGGCCCTGAGAAAACCCAAAGGCTCAGCATAATATTCAGATATTCTTTAGTTATGTGTTCAGACACATTTAAATAACTGATTAACCATGCCGATATTATTATTCCAATAGGGTGACCGGATGATTTCCGTATTATCCTAAAGTCAAAAAAAGACATAGCTAATGTGTAAATAATGTTTTATTAAAAAGGTGCAGTGCAATTAAAAAGCCGTGAGGAAACTATCGCGCGCTCCCGCACTGCGTCGCCACCAGGGAAAACTATTCATTAATTCCCGCATTCATCGGGATGAGCCATTATTCAATGCCGTCCGTTCACGCCTCAGGCGTAACGGCCAGAGCCTGAACTATCGCGGGAAAATAAAAATAACAGGTGTACCATGACTTCACATCGCCAACGTTCAGCGCATAAAATCTGGCGTAACTGGAAAAGAATATCGTTCAGTAGCCAGATGTTATGGAATAAGAAACAACAGAGCCTCTGTCAGGCACCGGAATATGATCCAGGACAGGAAGATAATGTCGTATTGATCGCTCAGCAGAAAGATCTGCCTGAGATTCCAAAGATTGTCTGGATGGTCTGGCATAACGATCAGCTGCCGACGTCAATGGCGCTGAATATCAGTAAAATCCGGCGGGACAATCCTGATCACCAGGTTTATCTGGTTACGCAGCGCACCCTGTCGCAGTGGCTGCCCGAACTCAGCTTTATCTCTTCCGATCTGACGCTGGCACATAAAAGTGAAATCATCCGGCTTGAGCTGATTCACCGCTATGGCGGTATCGGTATCGACTGCAGCACCCTGCTGTTTGAGAATCTCGCCTGGGTACACCGCGTTCACAAGACGCGGCCAATGGATCTCATCGGCTACTATCGCGAGCAATCAACGCTGAACCTGCTTGCGCCGGTCACCGAGAGCTGGTTCATTGCCGCGCCGCCGCAAAATGCCTTCATTCGCGAATGGCTGAAACAGCTGGCACCGGTTAAAAACGTCGGTATCCGCAACTATTTCCATGAGCTTAAAAAGCGGGATGATTTTCCGCTGATTGTGCAAAATGTAGATAATCCGTCACGTCAGCTCCTGTCACTGGCGCAGCAGATCGCGATGCGCGAATACCGGCGAGCCAATCTTTATCTGCGTAAAGGGGAAGCCAGCGCCTGGTACTATCAGCGCCTGCATGCCGACAGCAGCACCGCCTTTGCGCAGTCGGTGATGTTTCAGCAGCGGCCAGAGACGCCACCACCGATTATCAAATTAACCGGCAACGAGCGACTGCATCTCGACTTCAATCTGCGGCTGGGTTTGTATAACCGCAGCAGCCTGATTGGCGAGATGATGGACACCCCATCACCTGCGCTGGCATTGCCATCAACGGTCAAAACGCGCGCGTAGCCAGTGCGTAAAGGTGGTGACTGCGCGGGGCACCTGCGCCGCCCAGGGTCGGACGATCCACAGGCGGGCGGCAAAGGCTTCAACCGGCTGCCACTCAGATAACACCTGCTGCAATGAGCCCGCGGCCAGCGCTTCACGGGCGCTGAAGTCGGGCAGCATCGCGATTCCCAGTCCCTGCAGAGCGGCATCGCGTATCGACTCACTGTTGTTGGTGGCAAAACTGCCCTGAATCCGGACCTGCACCTCTTCGCCATCCGCTGCGGTAGCAAACCGCCAGCGCGGTGATTCAACACCACGCGGATAGTAAAGACAGTTATGCTGCACCAGATCCTGCGGCGTGTTCGGTATACCCTGTTCGTTAAGATAGGCGGGTGAGGCCACCAGTACTGTCTGCGTATCACACAGCGGCAGCGCCACATGGGTTTCCGGCAGCGTGTCACTGTGCCGGATTGCCAGATCAAATCCCTCACTGCTCAGCGACACAATGCGATCCGTCACATCCAGCTGCAGACGCACCTGCGGATAGTCACGCAGAAACTCACCAATAATCGGCACCAGTTGCTGTCGGGCAAACGCCACCGGCGCGGTAATACGCACCAGACCACGCACTGGCCCGGCGGTATCGCGCACGCTGAAAAAACTCTGTTCGATGCGGGCAAAAGGCTCGCGCAACTCCTCCACCAGCTTCTCACCCGCCGATGTCAGCCGCACGCTGCGTGTGGTGCGCTGTACCAGCAGTACACCGGCTATCTGCTCCAGCTCTTTGATTTTCTGACTCATCGCCGCTTTGCTGACGTCCAGCCGCTCTGCCGCGCGGGTAAAGCTGCCCTGCTCAGCCAGTACGGTCAGCCAGTGAAGATGATCCCATAGCGTATCCGTTTTCATCTCTTTCATTGCGATTGTTCATTATATTGAATAATCATTTCAGGCTACGCGCTTTTTCCCGCCGGATAAAGAAGTCACCATAGGTGCATTAATCACGATGAGGAGTTCACTATGCCACTACTGCAATTCGATGTTATTCAGGGTCGTTCAGAATCAGAGCTGCGTACACTGCTGGATGCAGCGCACCGTGCCGTGCTGACAGCTTTTAACGTGCCTGAACGCGATCGTTATCAGATTGTTCAGGAAAACAAGCGCTATCAGATGGTGTTTCAGGATACCGGCCTGGGATTCAGCCGCAGCGATAATCTGGTGATGGTGCGGGTTTATACCAGCCCACGCAGCCGTGAACAGAAGCAGCATTTTATGGCGGAGCTGGCGCGTGAGCTGCGTGAGCACTGTGGCGTGCAGGGCAACGATTTAATGATCAGCTTTATCACCAACGACAAAGGTGACTGGAGTTTTGCCGACGGCGAAGCGCAATACCTCACCGGCAAACTCTGAAAAACGTCCTGACTTCTGCTCTGCTGACGGTGCGCCAGCCACCGTCACGCCTGAAAACCTCTCTTCTTAACCAATCTGCTCTACACCGCACAAATCGGGCCGGATATGTTGCAGCCGGATGACAGCCAATATAGATTGTCGAAAAACCATCCCCCGAAGGTGGCCGGTTGCGTGAAGCCTCGTGCAACCCTGTAGAGAGAGGATTTACCGTTGTCCGAATTGGTCTCCGTCGTGCTGTTTCTGGCCGCTATTGCAATCTATTCCTGTAAAGCCGGGCGTAACAAATTCTGGTTTATTCTTGTTCTTATCCTGCTGGTGCTTTTCGTTGTGCTGAACGCCACCCTGTATGCCAGCAACTATTTTACCGGAGACGGCATCAACGATGCGGTGCTCTATACCCTGACCAATAGCCTGACCGGCGCGGGTGTCAGTAAGTATGTGGTGCCCGCGATTGGGCTGATTATTGTGCTGTTCCTGCTGTTCTGCCTGCTGTCGTGGATTCTGCGTCGGCGTAAGCGTCCGCATCACATGGGCTGGTCGCTGCTGGCGGCCGCCTGCGCACTCGGCTCAGTGCAGACTACCCCGGCCTTTCGTCAGGTTGCGACGCTCATCGTGTCGCATACCCAGATGGCCGATTCTGACTTCGACAACTTTTATAAAGTGCCGCGTAATCGCATTGAACAGCCGCGCCTCAACGTGGTTTACATCTATGGTGAAAGCTTAGAGCGCACCTATTTCGACCCCATCGCCTTTCCCGGCCTGGCGCCTGAGCTGAGCCGGCAGAAAGAGCAGAGTATCGACTTCAGCGAAACTGAACAGTTACCCGGCACCGACTACACCATTGCAGGTATGGTCGCCTCACAGTGCGGCATTCCGCTGTTTGCGCCGTTTGACGGCAATGCGTCGGCGTCGCTCTCCAGCTTCTATCCGCAAAACGTCTGTCTGGGCGACATCCTGAAAAACTCCGGCTACCAGAACTGGTTTATTCAGGGTGCCGATCTCCGTTTTGCCGGTAAAGATGTCTTCCTGAAATCGCACGGTTTCGACCCTGAAAATCTTTATGGTTCGCAGGAGCTGAAAAGTCGCGTTGCCGATCCTGCTTACCGCAATAACTGGGGTTATTACGACGATACGGTGCTGGACGAAGTCTTTGAAAAATATCAGGAACTCTCCCAGGCCGGTAAACCTTTTGCGCTGTTTACGCTGACCGTCGATACGCATCACCCGGACGGGTTTATCTCACGCAGTTGCGATCGCAGAAGCTACAGCATTGCAGGCAAACCGAATCAGTCCTTCAGTGCGGTCGCCTGCTCGCAGGAACATGTGGCGCGACTGATTGCGCGCATCAAAGCGTCGCCGTGGTTTAAAAATACCGTGATTGTGGTGAGCTCCGATCATCTGGCCATGAATAATACGGCGCATCCGTGGCTGGTCAAACAACCTCGTCGTAATCTATTCATGGTGATCCGGGGTGATAAACCGCAGGCGGAACTGATGGAAGCGAAGCGCAGCACACTGGATAATGGCGCAACGCTGCTGGATATTCTCGGCGGCGATAACGCGATTGGCCTGGGCCGCAGCAGCCTTTCTTCTCTTTCACTTTCCACCCAGTTCGACGATATGAAGAGTAAGGTGGCGAGCTGGAAACCTGACATTATTCAGCTCTGGAATTTCCCGAAGAAGATAGACAACTTCACGGTGGATCAGGCGAAGAATACGTTCAGCTTCTCAGGCACCACCTTTAAACTGCCGATTCTGTTCCGCATCAGCGATAAGCATGTGGAGCCGATGCCGGAAGGGGAATATTCGGCCCCGCTGCGCTATCAGCTGGCCGATTTCGCCTCAGCCGATAAATTTCTCTGGGTGGATCGCTGTTTTAAAATGGCACGACTCTGGCAGCCTTCGCTGGCCCTCTCCGGCGATCTCTGTGTGGCGATGGGGCAGCTTGGCGGCACGCCAACCGTGACGCATGTCGACAAACCGCAATGGAAAGGCAAAGTGCAGTTTCCGGACGGCGTTGTCAGCGAGGCACGTTACCAGCAGAACCTGGCGCAGATCCGGATTGAAGATAACAACATTCGCTATAGCGCTGACAGCTTCCGGCTCGACGTGCCTGGCGCGCCAGAAACGGTTAAAAGCTTCAGCGGCATCTCACGGCCAGAGAGCTGGGGGCGCTGGTCAAACGCCAATCTCGCGCCAGAAGTGCATATCGATTATGTCGATGCGCTTCCGGCTAAGTTTGATCTGGTCATTACCGCACGCGCATATGGCCCCAACGCACACCGCGCGATCCCGGTTCGGGTTGGCGATCAGCAGCAACTGCTGTCGCTGGGCGAAGAGGTATCGACGCATACTCTGCATTTCGATAACCCAAACGCCAGCCATCAGCTGGTGATTGCGCCACCGGAACCGCAGCTGAGTAACATCGGCAATATCACCGGCCAGGATCCGCGCAAACTGGGCATCGGTATGGTTGAAATTAAAATCGTACCACAGCCATAACGCCGTTTTTTCCCCTTCCGCCTCTGCGGTAATCCGCAGAGGCACCTCATACTGTCATCGGCTCTCTGTTGCGAACCAGCCCGTACTTCGCTGCACGTTACCTTTTGAACTAATTGATATTTTTCGGCATGTCGCGCAAAATATAACCGGTTGAGTGGGGATACGCTTTGTGCCTGTCATGATGCGGTTATCGCTGGAGTACACAGGGAGGTGTCGTGATGACAAACACAATGATGAGTACCCATAAAGCCTTTAAAGCGCTGCAACAGGCAGGGATCGACGATCAGCAAGCGGAGGCGATGGTGGAGGTGTTTAACGATATGCAGCAGAGGCCGCCTGGCGCACAGGTCGGGAAGCAACTCGGTCAGATTCAGACCAAAACCAATCATATTGACGTCCGGATCGGCCAGCTTCAGACAAAAGCCGACCAGACAGACGATCGGATCGGTAACCTCACGACCAAAATCGACCAGATGGACGATCGACTCGGCAAACTTACGGCCAAAGTCGATCAGATAGATGAGTGGCTTGGTCAGCTCACAACAAAAGTACATCAGATAGATGAGCGGCTTGGCCATGTTGAAAGAAAAACAGACAAACTGGCCATCCGTTTTAATCAGTCAGAAGGCAAAGTGGATAAGCTGGATGTCGCTCTCAGTGAAATGAATTTCCGATTAACTTCGGCTGTCGACAGCCTGAGAAATGACGTTGTGACCCTGACCACCGATATGCGCTGGATCAAACGGTTGTCTATCCTGATGACCACCACCCTGCTGGCGGCGGTTCTGAAAGATTGTGTAATGTGATCCCGTTATCGCCCGGTCAGGGTCTGTCGCGAAGCGCCTCCAGCTTTTCGCGCTGCTGACCCTCGGCGGTAAAGTTATCCTCCGCCAGCCAGCGCTTCAGGCCCTTTTTCACCTGCGGCCATTCGCTGTCGATAATCGAAAACCAGCTGGTGTCACGCGAACGCCCTTTGTAGACGATTGCCTGACGGAACTCGCCTTCATACCGGAAGCCCAGCCGTGCCGCCGCCTTACGCGACGGGGCATTACAGCTGTCGCATTTCCATTCATAGCGACGATAACCCAGCGTCTCAAATGCGTAACGCATTAGCAGGAAATGCGCCTCCGTTGCCATGCGGGTCTGCTTCAGCCGGGCCGAAAACATGACATGCCCGACTTCCATCACGCCATATTCAGGCTGGATGCGCATTAACGACAGGCTCCCCACCGCCTGGTCGGTGGCGAGATCGATCACAGCAAAATGCAGCGGATCGCGGCTCACTTCAAGCTGTGCGGCATACGCCTGCCATGCCTGGCGTTCGGTAAAGGGACCGGCTGGCAGGTAAGTCCAGTCGCGTCCATCCTCAGCCATCTCCCAGGCCTCAGACAGTGCATCACCATGCCGTGCTGCACTGAACGGCTCCAGCCGACACGACTCGCCGGTGAAAACCTGATGCTGGGGCAAAGGACGGGGTTGCCAGTCTGGTAAAGGCTGACCGACCGGCTGACCGAATTGATTCAGGTGTTGTGACATATCGCCTCCCGGCTACAGATGATATCTGCAGATTGCCACTATCATGGTGGGTTAAAAAGTACCACAATCCTGAAAAATGATGGATCCACGGAGCAGGTCATGAAGCCAGAGATCCCAGATTTGCTGCTGGCTCCATTGATACCAGCAGCAGGGACCACACTGCAGCAGCAACTTTATCGGCGGATAAAACAGGGCATTTTGCAGGGTCAGCTTGCTGCCGGAACGATGTTACCGTCCACGCGTCAGCTGGCACCTGAGCTAAAGGTTTCACGGAATACGGTGCTTAACGTCTGGACACAGCTACAGGCAGAGGGCTATCTGATGAGCGATCGGCAAGGCAGCCGCATCAGCCCGCTGGCTTTACCTGCCGTACAGACGGATGACGATACGTTAGCCAGCTGGCCGCTGGCAAAACGAATTGATCTCTTTCACCACAGCAGGGAAATGGACAGCGGCGCATTGCCCCTGCGTCCCGGTATCCCCGCTCTGACCCATTTCCCGCTGGCTGCATGGCGCCGGACGCTGAATCAGATATTGAGTCACACGCCACCGCAGCTACTCGGCTATGGCGATCCGTTTGGCGATCCCGAACTGCGTGATGTACTGGCGCAGCAGTTGCGTCTCACGCGTGGTGTACGTTGTGATGCCGGACAGATTGTGATTACCGAAGGTGTGCAGCAGGCGCTAACGTTGTGCGTCGCCCTGTTAAGCAATCCTGGCGACCATGGCTGGATTGAAGAGCCCGGCTATCGCGGTGCCAAAGCCGCTCTGCAGGCCGGGGAGCTTAACGTTGTCCCGATCCCCATCGATCAGCAGGGTCTTGCCCCCGAGCCGATACACTGGGAACGGACTCCGCCCCGTCTGATTTATACAACGCCTACCCATCAGTATCCCACCGGCGCGGTAATGAGCGCGGCCCGGCGTCTGGCGCTGATTGCTGCTGCGCAGCAGCACCAGGCCTGGATTATTGAAGATGATTATGATGGCGACTTCCATTACCACGGCGAGCCTGTCATGGCGATGCAGGGCATGACCGATAATGCCCCGGTTATCTATCTTGGTTCTTTCAGCAAGACGTTGTTCCCTGCGCTGCGCATCGGTTTTATGGTACTGCCCGCCCCGCTGGTCAGTCGACTGCGACCAGCGCTTCATCAGCTACTGCGCGGCGGAAACCGTCTCGAGCAGCAGGCACTGACGCATTTTATTCTCAGTGGTGATTATCGCCGCCATCTCGGTAAAATGCGTCGTCTCTATCGTCAGCGACAGGCATGGCTGCGAACCGAACTGCAGCGCGCTGCGGGTCAGTCGATTCCGCTGCTGGGCGGTAACAGCGGTATGCATCTGGTGCTGCCACTCGATCCTCATCGGGATGACGTCGCTATCACCCGCAAACTGCTCCAGGCGGGATACGCACCCACACCTCTCTCGACCTTCTATCTGCAGGAACGGGTACAGCAGGGGCTGGTTATTGGCTATGGCAACTGCAGCGACACGCAAATTACCGCAGCTACGCGCCAGCTAAGCCGCCTGCTCGGCTGGCCCGGATAACCTGATCATTCCGCGCTGATCAGGCTGGCCGGCGCAGCAATCGACTGGCGAATCATCAGGCGGGCGTCAAAGCGCGGCATTGGCCCGGCTGCCTCGCCGCGTATCTCCTCAATCAGGCGTCGTGCCGCCTCACGGCCCATCTCATAGACCGGTTGCGCCACCACCGTCAGCGGCGGCGTGACAATCTCACTCCACGGAAAATTGTCATACATCACAAATGAGAGATCGGCAGGGATGCGCAGTCCGCGCTGCGTGACTTCCCGCAGCAGCCACATCGCGACCACGCTGTCAGAGGCCACCAGCGCCGTGGGCGGCTGCGGACGCTGCCACAGCTCAGCCACAATACGGGCAATCTCCGCTTCATCCAGCGCGTTCACTTTCACCAGCGTTGGATCAAACTCCACGCCCGCGGCAGCAAAGGCCTGCATCATGCCGCTAACGCGCTGAGCAACCGGCGTCAGGCCAAAATCCTCTGGTGCTCTGAAATCGGTTGCCAGCGCCATGCTGGTAACATAGGCGATATGACGATGACCTGCCTCCAGCAATCGGGCGGTCGCTTCTGCGGCGACATCCGTAAATTCGCAGCAGATCGCTTCCACATTAAGGTCAGTCACTGCGCGATCAAATAATTTCAGCGCTCTGCCCTCTTCCAGTACCTGCGTCAGATGGCTGTTGTGCTGGTGCTCCGAACAGCATGGCGCAACGATAATGCCGTCGACCCGCTTTTCCAGCATCACCCGCACTGCATCCTGCTCAGCCTGCAGTTTCTCATCACTGTTGCTAAGCAGCAGATGGTAACCGGCCGTGCGCGCTACATCGGCCATGCCGCGCAGCGCAAGGCCAAAGTGAGGGTTTTCGATATCACCGACAATCACACCGATGGTATGAGAACGCCCGGTATTCATGCTGCGGGCCAAAGCATTCGGACGGTAGCCCAGCGCTGAGGCCGCGCTGCTGACCCGCTCCTGCACCTCATCACTGACGGCCCCATAACCGCCCAGCGCACGGGCCGCCTGAGCTTTAGAGACGTTTGCTGCACGTGCCACATCCGCCACGGTAGGCGCTTTCGATTGTCGTTTCTGACTCGTCATAATTATTTTGAATCACAGGTTGATGACAGGAATATTGACGCCGAAAAAAGGCTGTGCTTAAACTCATTATAACCCCTTGAGACCGGTCTCACAATGCCCACGTCTTGAGGTGTCACCTGCGTTGAGACCGGTCTCAATTATAATTGCTGGCTCAACTGTCTCTGATGTTTAAACCTGCAAAAACGGATGAGCTATGAAATCGCAAACCACCCTGGGCAAGCTGCTCGGCACCACGCTCGCACTCTGTTCACTTTCGTTCTGTACGCTGGCTGCCAGCGATAACAATCCTTATGGGCTGATCGAACCGGGTCAGCTACGCATCGCCAGCGTCGGCGACTCAAAACCTTACACCTTCACGGATGCCAGCGGTGAGTTTACCGGCTTTGACGTCGAGTTCTTCCGGAATGTCGCCCACCGAATCGGGATCGATAAGGTCGATTTTATTGGTCAGGACTTCTCGGCGATTATGCCGGCCGTGGCTAACGGTCAGTATGACGCGGCGGTGGCGGCTATCGGTATCACTCCGGCGCGGGAAAAGACGGTCGACTTTTCGACGGGTTATCTGGCGGGATTTCTCACCGTGCTGACCCGCTCTGACAGCGGCGTCAAGAATGTCGCCACCCTGGCAAAACGCCGGCTCGGGGTGGTCCAGGGTACGCTGCAGGAGAGCTATGCCGTCGAACACTTCACCCAGACCGATCTCGTGCGCTTCCCGGATAACAACAGCGCAGTTTCCGCGCTCAACAACGGTACGCTCGACGCGATCTTCCTCGACTACGAGGCAGCAAAAAGCTATGCCGACCGCTTTAAGCTGGTCTCTGCCGCCGACATCCCCTCGTTTGATGCACCGGCCGGCATTGCCATCGCCAAAGGCAAACCCGCCTTTAAGGCTGCGCTGGACGGCGCCATCAAAGCCGCGATGCAGGATGGCACCTGGAAACGACTTTACGAGAAGTGGTTCCCCGGATCGCCGATGCCAAAACAGTATCTGCCTGGCGGGCAGTAAAGATGCGGACGTCCGCGTCCTGAGTTAACCGGGGGATCCCCCACCCTGCATGGAGACGGCGATGGACCTGCTCACGATTCTTTCCCGCACCTTCTTTGATTTTCCATCAATGATGGAAGTACTGCCGCAGATGCTGACCACCGGGCTGGTCAACACGGTGATTATCTCGCTGGCAGCTACGCTGCTCGGCACGCTGTCTGGTCTTCTGCTGGCGCTGATGGGCATCTCGCCCTCACGCTGGCTGCGACTACCTGCCCGGCTCTATACCGATCTGTTCCGCGGTCTGCCTTCGATTCTGACCATTCTGCTGATTGGTCAGGGCCTGGCGCGATTCAGCTATCAGCTGTTCGGTCCTACACCCTATCCGCTGGGGATCTTCGCCCTCAGCCTGATCGCCAGCGCCTATATGGGCGAGATTTTCCGCGCCGGTATTCAGAGCGTGGAATGCGGCCAGATGGAGGCCTGCCGGGCGCTGGGGATGAGTTATGGCCGGGCAATGCGGCTGGTGGTCATCCCGCAGGGGATCCGCCGTGTGCTGCCCGCCATCGTTAACCAGTTCATCGCCATTATCAAAGATTCATCGCTGGTCTACCTGCTGGGCCTGATGACCCAGCAGCGGGAGCTGTTTCGCGTGGGTCAGGATGCGGCAGTGCTCACTGGCAACCTCTCGCCCCTGATGCTGGCCGGGCTGTTCTATCTGATCATCACGGTGCCGCTGACACACATGGTCAACTATGTCGATGTGCGCTATCGCACCGGCCGCCGTCGCCTGACGGCACCGAAAAGCGGCTTAAAAGAAGTGGATGAAGTCAGAGCGCCCGGGGTTTCACTGGTCACGCAACCCCGAATCGGAGGCACCCATGAATAACCTGAACGGCGCGAGCTGGCACGGCGCCAGCCTGGAGCTGCGCGATCTGACGCTGGCCTATGGCCCGATTGAGGTGCTGCGTAACGTCTCGCTGCGGGTCGCGCCTGGCAGTACTACCTGCATTATCGGACCATCCGGCTCGGGTAAATCGACGCTGCTGCGCGGCATCAACCGGCTGCATGAACCGCAGTCCGGGGATGTGCTGCTGGCTGACCGATCGGTGCTGCACGACAAACCCGATGCGCTGCGGCTGCGGATTGGCATGGTGTTTCAGCATTTCAATCTCTTCCCCGACCACAGCGCGCTGGAGAACGTGGCGCTGGCCCCGTGGCGGGTTAAAGGCTTGCCTAAAGCGCAGGCGATGGCGATTGCGCGTCAGCGACTGGAAGAGGTGGGCCTGGGGCAACGCGCCGATCACCGGCCACGCGATCTCTCCGGCGGTCAGCAGCAGCGCGTCGCGATTGCCCGCGCGCTGGCGATGGATCCCGAGGTGATGCTGTTTGACGAGGCGACCTCCGCGCTCGATCCCGAACTGGTGAAAGGTGTCCTGACGCTGATGGCGGATCTCTGCCGTCGCGGCATGACAATGGTTGTAGTGACCCATGAAATGGGCTTTGCACGCAAGGTGGCAGATCAGGTGGTGTTTATGGACGAAGGCGAGATTGTTGAAGCCGGACCGCCGGGTGCCATTTTTGATGCACCGCAGTCGCCGCGACTGCAACGTTTTCTCTCTGAAGTGCTGTAACTGAGCAAGGAACCTGATAATGGCGTTAAAAAATGAAATAAAAGTGGTGGTACTGGGCGGTGGCGTCATCGGTGTGTCGACGGCGCTGGAGTTGACAAAACGCGGAGCGGCGGTGACGCTGGTGACCGAAGCTGCACTCTGCTCCGGCGCATCGGGACGTTCACTGTCGTGGCTCAACTCAGCGGGTGAGCGCTCCCTGCCCTACCATGCGCTGCGCATGGCGGGTATCGATCGCTATCGCACCCTGTTTGCTCAACATCCTGACCTTGACTGGCTACGTTTTGATGGCGGGCTCTGCTGGTTTAAAGACGATGCAGCCGGAACCCAGGCGCGGCATGCTTATGAGAAAACCCACGGCTACGACTCACAACTCATGACTGCGGATAACGTGGCGCAGGCGGATGCGGCCATCAATCCCGACGCGCTGCCGTCGCAGGCAATATTTAATCCTGGTGAAGGCTGGGTCAGCCTGCCACACCTCACAGAGTATCTGGTGAATCAGTTTCGGGCGCGCGGGGGTGAAGTGATAGAACATGCCGGTAAAGCCAGCGTGCTCACCGATCAGGGCCGCGCCTGTGGCATCCGCACTGAACAGGGTGAGCTGCGGGCAGATGCGGTGGTGGTCGCCTGTGGCCCCTGGACACCGGATGTGGTAGCACCTCTCGGCGTGACGATCCCCAACGGATCGCCGGTCTCCATGCTGGTCATCACGGAACCAGGCAGCCATGAGTTGAAAGCGGTGCTGAACACGCCCCGCGCCGCCATCCGGCCTAATCCCGGCAACCGTTACGCGCTGGATCATGACTGGTATGAAGAGGATATCCAGCCGCTGGCCGGAGGTGATTACTATATTGATGAGCAGGTCGTGGCAAAGCTGGCGGACGAAGCGAGCAAGCTGTTACGGGGTGACGAGCCGCTCAGCGTTCAGAGCTGGAAGACTGGCCTGAAGCCGATTCCGGGCGATGGCGATCCGGTGCTGGGACAACTGCAAAAGGTGCCGGGCTGTTATGTGGCGTTCACGCATTCGGGCGCAACGCTGGCGCTGATTGTCGGGGAATTACTGGCGGAGGAGATCGTAAGCGGTGAGAAGCATCCGATGCTGGCCAGCTTTAGTGCAGAACGTTTCAGCTAAAAAAAAGCCGGTCATCACGACCGGCTGATTTTATTTATCCACGGAATTAGCCACGGAAGAAGATATCACCCGATTTACCCATGACGATTTTGCCAGTGTCATTGGTAATCAGAATGTAGTTGGCGTTGATATACGCCCAGTGAGTATTTTCCTGCGGGGCAGGCAGATTACGCTTTTGCCACTCGGTAATGGTGAAAGTTTTATCGGTGTACTTCTCTGGCACGATGTCACCGATTTTGTACTGTTTGTAGTCGATGATGATGGTGCTGAGTTCATAATCAGGGCGCGCACCATTCACCGTTGACGGCGTGTTTGGCGTGGTGGGCGTAATACCATCATTAGACTGTGAGCTGGTCGGTGCCTGGTTTTGCGCCGCACCGGCATCTGGCTGAACGCTGCCGGTATCAGGCGTCGCGGTCTGAGCATCAGGATTAGCGGGCTGGATCTGCGGCGGTGGCGGAACGGTATCCGTTGCTTCGCCAGCAGCCTGTACAGCGGGGATCAGGCTCAGCGAGCCAACCAGTAATCCCATTGATAAAAGTACACGTTGAGTCCTGCGCATAATGATTTCCACGTTGAATTTTGACAGTCAGGCTAAAGTTTATCGCACTTCCGTTCCGTTGTGCTGATGCTATGTGCAGGGAAAACAGCGCTGTTTGCCTTACTGCACACAGGCCAGATAACGGATCAGACCACTTTATCCTGAGTTGCCAGATCGACCAACAACGCAATGCCTGAATTGTTGCTCCGGTTAAAGCCGCTCTGCAGCACCACAACCGCATTACCGTGACGTTTGTCGTAGCCGATAAAACTGGCGTAGGCGCCGATATAGCCCGACAGCGCGGAGATCTGCGAGAAGGTGACACCATCCGCCAGCAGGCAGATTAGGTCGCATTGTTAATCTGTCCATCCACTGGCCGATAGCGACGATCCGTGTGAAAAAGCCAGCCAAAACCATGCTGCAGGAAACGCTGTTTTCCTTCTGTCAGTCATTTATTTAACGCGTAGCTGAGCGGCTGCAGCGCCAGAACGTACGTGACTGTAGTTGCATAACAGGTGACAGAGAGGCTGAACACGGTTTAACTGCCAGGGAATGCCCGAACAGGGTTAGCTGTGTTGCAGCCCACAAGGGTGTACACTGCTGCGGTTTTGAGGCTTAACGCCGCGCTGAAATTTGATATGCCCGGGAGGCAACCGCATGAAAGAAGGCCCACTGTCCGAAAAAGAGCTGCAATGGCTGGAAGATATGCTGGAAAAATATGGCAGCGAAGCGTCGATTATTGATGTCTCCGAACTGGATGGTCTGCTGACTGCCGTTCTCTCCGGCCCTGTGACCGTCGAACCCAGCCAGTGGTTGGTGGCGCTGTGGGGTGGCGAGAAGCAGATTCCAAAATGGAGCAACGAGCGTGAAATGACGCGTTTTATGTCGCTGTGCTTCCAGCATATGAATGATGTGGCTGATCGCTTATCTGAATTCCCGGAGCAGTTCGAACCGCTGTTTGGCATCCGCGAGATGGAGGGTCTGGAGTTTACCGTGGTTGAAGAATGGTGCTTCGGCTATATGCGCGGTGTCGCGCTGACCGACTGGTCTGCTCTGCCAGCGGATCTGCAGCCTGCGCTGGATGCTATCGCCCTGCACGGCGTGGAAGAGAACCTCGAAAAGATTGACGCTATGACGCCGGAGGAGATGGAAGCCAGCATTGAGGCAATCCGCCCTGCTGCGCTGGCGCTGCATGACCACTGGATCTCCCAGCCGGAAGCGATTCCCGTGCCACAGAAACCTGTTTCAGCTGAGAAACTGCCCGGCCGTAACGATCCCTGCCCGTGCGGCAGCGGCAAAAAGTATAAGCAGTGCTGTCTTCATTAATTGACTGATTAGCTCAATCACTTGCCGGGTGTTACCACCGCCCGGCAGGTCTCGCCAGATTATCTATCCGTTACCTTCCCCGATTAAACAGTCTACGGTCTGAACAGCAACATGCTTATCGCTGAGGTAAGCACGATTTTACCCTTCTGTATTAAGCACCCTTCCCGATCAGGAATGAAAGTTAATAATTTTTCACTCTACATCGTTAAAAAGCAAAAATGTTGCGTTTAAAAACCCATCATTAACTTCAAATCAGGTATAGCCTGCCCGGGTTTATCACTCCCTATAAACCCTGATAGATATACATCTTTATTTTAACAACAGTTATAAAATTGCGATCTATCGTTCTTATCAATGAGCTGATTTTGAAAAGTGCATTTATTGCTAAATATGAAACGATGTTATTTATTGCCATGTGATAATGCACGATTATTTCTTGTTAAAACAGCATTAACTCCAATCGTATTTTCTACGTTTAAATTTATAATGAAAATGCTCAATCAGGCCGAATAAATACATATAAGCTACTGATATTATTAATTATTAATAAAAACAGAAACAAACAAAAATCATTTCTGCGCTGGTAGCGGATTATTAAATACATTTACACAATATTGACAAAAAATTCCTGCATGCAAGGTCTGATCAGTTTTTTTTCGGAGTTTAAAATCGAAAAAAATCCATAATAACTTATTTTATACTGTCTGATTAAACCAACTTAGATTACTCCTCTACAGCGTGTGGATAAGAGTGTGTAAATTCCCTTTCATGATTTTATTTGTAAGAATACAGATTAAAGTTAAAGAACTAACTAAACCATCCTTCTCTCTATAAGATATGAGTGATGAAAGTGATAAACACTTATCTATCTACTCAGATAAGTGCTTAGCCATCAAACAGGATAAAACCTTGCCATGGCAATGAATAACCAACCCTATAGCAGAGCTAAGAAAAAACCGGTCAGCATTATTAAACAGAGTGTCAAATCACACTAATTATTAAGCGTTAAGATAAAAAATATATTTTTAGTCATTTTTATGACACCGCGTTATCGGGCCATAACTCACTGCCATCTGGAGGTTAACTCACTGTTTTAAATTTTTTTATCAAAATAACACAGCAGCATCTGGCTACTTTTTAACCGCCAGATTCATTTCAACACTATTGGTGAAAAATGAAAACACAATTAATTATTAAAGATACTCAGGGCAATGTTATTGCTAAACATGCTTTACAACCTGGAAAGTCGCTGGCATTGGAGTCAATGCCACAGGCTGCGTCCTATGAAGTTCACAGTGTTGATGGGCAGCCTCCCCAGAAGATCATTGCGTCAAAAGCGAATGGCCAGATGAAATTCAAGCTGGTGGATGATGTCACGGGTGAGCAGTATGACATCATCCTGCAGAACGTCAGCGCAGAAGAAATACCGGTCATGACAGCCTCTGGTTCAGACGGTGTGATTTACGCGTATGACTATGATTCGGTTAATAGCGTTTATGAACTTGTTTCGACCTCGACGGATCCCCTTATCGCGGACAATGTCTATGTAGCGGGAGGTGTTTTAGGTGGTCTTGCTGCATTGATTGGTGTGGCTGCAGCGTCAAACTCTGGTGGCAGTGGGGGTTCAAGAAATAACAACTCTGTAGCAGCGAATGAAGATAACTCTGCAGCAACCAGTGAAGACAATAGTGCTGCCAGCGTTGTTCCTGCCACAACGCCATCTCTCATCGACGACGCCGGTAACCCGGTGGCGGACGGCGCAAGCACCAGCGACAGCACGCCGACCATCAGCGGCGGCGGCATGCAGCCCGGCTCCACCGTGGTGATCTCTGACGGCGACACCGAGCTCGGCACCGCCACCGTCGACGCAGACGGCAACTGGACCTTTACCCCTGACGCCCCGCTGGACGACGGCGAGCACGCGCTCGTGGTTGACGGCACCGACGCCAGCGGCAACGCCAGCAGCAGCACTGTCGACGTTATCATCGACACCGACGACACAACGTCGGGCGTGAGTGATGATGCAGGTATCCCGGCAGAAGACAATGGCAGTGATTCTACCCCGGGCGCGGGGGACAACGCAGGTAACCCGGCAGAAGGCGACACCAGCGCTACCGTACCGGGCCTGACCGACGACGCCGGTAACCCGGTGGCGGACGGCAGCACCACCAGCGACAGCACCCCGACCATTAACGGCGGCGGCATGCAGCCCGGCTCCACCGTGGTGATCTCCGACGGCGACACCGAACTCGGCACCGCCACCGTGGACGCGGACGGCAGCTGGACCTTCACGCCGGAAAATCCGCTGGACGACGGCGAGCATGCACTCGTCATCGACGGCACCGACGCGAACGGCAACGCGGTGAACGACACCGTGAACGTGAACGTCGACACCAGCGAAACCGTGCCCGGCCTGACCGACGACGCCGGTAACGCAGTGGCCGACGGCAGCACCACCAGCGACAGCACCCCGACCATTAACGGCGGCGGCATGCAGCCCGGCTCCACCGTGGTGATCTCTGACGGCGACACCGAGCTCGGCACCGCCACCGTCGACGCAGACGGCAACTGGACCTTTACCCCTGACGCCCCGCTGGACGACGGCGAGCACGCGCTCGTGATTGACGGCACCGACGCGAACGGTAACGCCAGCAGCAGCACCGTCGACGTCATCATCGACACCAGCGAAACCGTGCCCGGCATGACCGACGACGCCGGTAACCCGGTCGCCGACGGCGCAAGCACCAGCGACAGCACCCCGACCATCAGCGGCGGCGGCATGCAGCCCGGCTCCACCGTGGTGATCTCCGACGGCGACACCGAGCTCGGCACCGCCACCGTGGACGCGGACGGCAGTTGGACCTTCACGCCGGAAAATCCGCTGGACGACGGCGAGCATGCACTCGTCATCGACGGCACCGACGCGAACGGCAACGCCAGCAGCGACACCGTGAACGTGAACGTCGACACCAGCGAAACCGTACCGGGCCTGACCGACGACGCCGGTAACCCGGTGGCGGACGGCGCAAGCACCAGCGACAGCACCCCGACCCTCAGCGGCGGCGGCATGGAGCCCGGCTCCACCGTGGTGATCTCCGACGGCGACACCGAGCTCGGCACCGCCACCGTGGACGCCGACGGCAGCTGGACCTTCACGCCGGAAAATCCGCTGGATGACGGCGAGCACGCGCTGGTCGTTGACGGCACCGACACAAACGGCAATGCGGTCAGCGACACCGTGAACGTGAACGTCGACACCAGCGAAACCGTACCCGGCATGACCGACGACGCCGGTAACGCAGTGGCCGACGGCAGCACCACCAGCGACAGCACCCCGACCATTAACGGCGGCGGCATGCAGCCCGGCTCCACCGTGGTGATCTCCGACGGCGACACCGAGCTCGGCACCGCCACCGTGGACGCGGACGGCAGCTGGACCTTTACCCCTGACGCCCCGCTGGACGACGGCGAGCACGCACTCGTCATCGACGGCACCGACGCGAACGGCAACGCGGTGAACGACACCGTGAACGTGAACGTCGACACCAGCGAAACCGTACCGGGCCTGACCGACGACGCCGGTAACCCGGTGGCGGACGGCAGCACCACCAGCGACAGCACCCCGACCATTAACGGCGGCGGCATGCAGCCCGGCTCCACCGTGGTGATCTCCGACGGCGACACCGAGCTCGGCACCGCCACCGTGGACGCGGACGGCAGCTGGACCTTTACCCCTGACGCCCCGCTGGACGACGGCGAGCACGCACTCGTGATTGACGGCACCGACGCAAACGGCAACGCGGTCAGCGACATCGTGAACGTGACGGTCGACACCAGCGCCACCGTACCGGGCCTGACCGACGACGCCGGTAACGCAGTGGCGGACGGCAGCACCACCAGCGACAGCACCCCCACCCTCAGCGGCGGCGGCATGGAGCCCGGCTCCACCGTGGTGATCTCCGACGGCGACACCGAGCTCGGCACCGCCACCGTGGACGCCGACGGCAGCTGGACCTTTACCCCTGACGCCCCGCTGGACGACGGCGAGCACGCGCTCGTGATTGACGGCACCGACGCGAACGGTAACGCCAGCAGCAGCACCGTCGACGTCATCATCGACACCAGCGAAACCGTGCCCGGCATGACCGACGATGCCGGTAACCCGGTCGCCGACGGCGCAAGCACCAGCGACAGCACCCCGACCATCAGCGGCGGCGGCATGCAGCCCGGCTCCACCGTGGTGATCTCCGACGGCGACACCGAGCTCGGCACCGCCACCGTGGACGCGGACGGCAGCTGGACCTTTACCCCTGACGCCCCGCTGGACGACGGCGAGCACGCACTCGTCATCGACGGCACCGACGCGAACGGCAACGCGGTGAACGACACCGTGAACGTGAACGTCGACACCAGCGAAACCGTACCGGGCCTGACCGACGACGCCGGTAACCCGGTGGCGGACGGCGCAAGCACCAGCGACAGCACCCCGACCATTAACGGCGGCGGCATGGAGCCCGGCTCCACCGTGGTGATCTCCGACGGCGACACCGAGCTCGGCACCGCCACCGTCGACGCGGACGGCAGCTGGACCTTTACCCCTGACGCCCCGCTGGCCGACGGCGAGCATGCCCTGGTCATCGACGGCACCGACGCGAATGGCAACGCGGTGAACGACACCGTGAACGTGACGGTCGACACCAGCGAAACCGTACCGGGCCTGACCGACGACGCCGGTAACCCGGTGGCGGACGGCAGCACCACCAGCGACAGCACCCCGACCATTAACGGCGGCGGCATGGAGCCCGGCTCCACCGTGGTGATCTCCGACGGCGACACCGAGCTCGGCACCGCCACCGTGGACGCCGACGGCAGTTGGACCTTTACCCCGGACGCCCCGCTGGCCGACGGCGAGCATGCCCTGGTCATCGACGGCACCGACGCGAATGGCAACGCGGTGAACGACACTGTGAACGTGACGGTCGACACCAGCGAAACCGTACCGGGCCTGACCGACGACGCCGGTAACCCGGTGGCGGACGGCAGCACCACCAGCGACAGCACCCCGACCATTAACGGCGGCGGCATGGAGCCCGGCTCCACCGTGGTGATCTCCGACGGCGACACCGAGCTCGGCACCGCCACCGTCGACGCCGACGGCAGCTGGACCTTTACCCCTGACGCGCCGCTGGACGACGGCGAGCACGCCCTTGTGATTGACGGCACCGACGCAAACGGTAATGCGGTCAGCGACACCGTGAACGTGAACGTCGACACCAGCGAAACCGTACCGGGCCTGACCGACGACGCCGGTAACCCGGTGGCGGACGGCGCAAGCACCAGCGACAGCACCCCGACCATTAACGGCGGCGGCATGCAGCCCGGCTCCACCGTGGTGATCTCCGACGGCGACACCGAACTCGGCACCGCCACCGTGGACGCGGACGGCAGCTGGACCTTTACCCCGGATGCCCCGCTGGACGACGGCGAGCACGCGCTCGTGATTGACGGCACCGACGCGAACGGCAACGCCAGCAGCAGCACCGTGAACGTGACGGTCGACACCAGCGCCACCGTACCGGGCCTGACCGACGACGCCGGTAACGCAGTGGCGGACGGCGCAAGCACCAGCGACAGCACCCCGACCATTAACGGCGGCGGCATGCAGCCCGGCTCCACCGTGGTGATCTCCGACGGCGACACCGAGCTCGGCACCGCCACCGTGGACGCGGACGGCAGCTGGACCTTCACGCCGGACGCGCCGCTGGATGACGGCGAGCACGCCCTGGTCGTTGACGGCACCGACGCAAACGGCAATGCCAGCAGCAGCACCGTCGACGTCATCATCGACACCAGCGAAACCGTACCGGGCCTGACCGACGACGCCGGTAACCCGGTCGCCGACGGCAGCACCACCAGCGACAGCACCCCGACCCTCAGCGGCGGCGGCATGCAGCCCGGCTCCACCGTGGTCATCACAGATGGCAACACTCCGATCGGTGAAGCTACCGTAGACGCGGATGGCAACTGGACGTTTACGCCAGATACTGCGCTGGATGATGGCGAACACACGCTTATCACAGGTGGTATTGATGCCAGCGGCAACAACGTCAGCAATGCTGTAGACGTCATCATCGACACCAGCGCCACCGCGCCGGTCATGACCGACGACGCCGGTAACCCGGTCGCCGACGGCACCACCACCAGCGACAGCACCCCGACCCTCAGCGGCGGCGGCATGGAGCCGGGTTCTACCGTAACCGTCTCCGACGGCGATGCTGAAATCGGCACCGCCACCGTGGACGCGGACGGCAACTGGACCTTTACGCCGGATGCACCGCTGGCAGACGGCGAGCATGCGCTGGTCATTGACGGTACCAATGCCAGCGGTAACGCGGTCAGCGACACCGTGAACGTGACGGTCGACACCAGCGCCACCGCGCCTGGCCTGACCGACGACGCCGGTAACCCGGTCGCCGACGGTGCGACTACCAGCGACAGCACCCCCACCCTCAGCGGCGGCGGCATGCAGCCCGGCTCCACCGTGGTGATCTCCGACGGCGACACCGAGCTCGGCACCGCCACCGTGGACGCCGACGGCAGCTGGACCTTTACCCCTGACGCCCCGCTGGCCGACGGCGAGCACGCCCTTGTGATCGACGGCACCGACGCGAACGGCAACACGGTCAGCGACACCGTGAACATCACCGTTGACACCAGCGCCACCGTGCCGGGCCTGACCGACGACGCCGGTAACCCGGTCGCCGACGGTGCGACCACCAGCGACAGCACCCCGACCCTCAGCGGCGGCGGCATGCAGCCGGGCTCTACCGTGAACGTCTCTGATGGCGATGCTGAAATCGGCACCGCCACCGTGGACGCGGACGGCAACTGGACCTTCACGCCGGATGCAGCACTCGCCGACGGCGATCACGCGCTGGTTATTGACGGCACCGATGCGAACGGTAACGTCATGAGCGATACCGTGAACGTGACCGTCGACACCAGCGCCACCGTGCCGGGCCTGACCGACGACGCCGGCAATCCGATAGCCGACGGCGCGACTACCAGTGACAGCACACCGACCCTTAACGGCGGTGGTATGAAGCCCGGTTCCACCGTAACTGTCTCGGATGGCGACACCGAAATAGGCACCGCCACCGTGGACGACGACGGCAGCTGGACCTTCACGCCGGATACCGCACTGGCCGATGGCGAGCACGCCCTGGTTGTCGACGGTACAGACGCCAGCGGTAACCATGTCAATGACACCATCAATGTCGTGGTGCAAACCGCGCCGTCCATGGAAATCGTTGATGATAACGGTACCGCTATTCTGGATGGCGACACTATCAGTGACAGTACGCCAACGTTCAACGGTAAAAACTTCGAACCTGGAACCACTATTGTCATCGCTGACGGCGATACCACGCTGATCACTGTGACTGTAGGTGCGGACGGCAGCTGGACCTTCACACCAACCGCTGGATTGGCTGACGGTGCGCATGCCATCGAGGTCACCGTTACTGATCCACAAGGCGTCAGTGCCAGCGGAGTCTTCAACGTCACTGTCGATACCACACCGCCTGAAGGGGTTGATATCTCTACGGTCACAATGGTCGATAACGACGGTGCCACTATCACCGCAGCCGGTATCACAGCAGATAATACGCCAACCTTCAGTGGCACAGCGCTGGAGCCGGGAGCGACCGTGATTATTCGCGATGGTGAAACCGTATTGGGTGAAACCACGGTCAGCGAAGATGGCAGCTGGTCCTTTACGCCTTCAACCTCGCTTGATGATGGTGAACATCAGTTCACTTTCGAAGTCACCGATGAAGTCGGCAACAGCAGCGGTGCATCTGAAGCGCTGGACCTGTCAATCTCGGCAACCAAAGGCATCAACACGGGTGTTGTGGTGACAGATGATGCCGGCAATGTGATTGTGAATGGTGAAGCCATTAACGACAGCACACCGACCTTTAGCGGTCAGGATCAGACGCCGGATGTAACAGTCACCATCGCCGATGGCGAAACCGTGCTGGGCAGTGTCGTGGTTGCTGAGGATGGAAGCTGGAGCTTTACGCCTGACGCAGCACTGGCTGACGGTGATCATGCATTGATCGTCACCGTAACGGATGCGGAAGGAAACACCCGCAGCGATACCATTAACGTCGTGGTCGATACCGTTGCACCAGATCTGCTTGATGTGGCCACTGTGGTCGTCTCTGACGATGCTGGCAATACGTTCGCCGCTGGCAGTGCGATTAGTGATACCACGCCGACCTTTAGTACATCGGGGCAGGAAGCGGGCACCACTATTATTGTTCGCGATAATGGCACAGTACTGGGTGAAGCACAGGTTGCAGATGACGGCAGCTGGTCGTTTCACGCCATCTGAAGCCCTGACTGAGGGTGATCACAGCTTTACGTTTGAGACTGTCGATGCTGCAGGTAACAGCAGCGGTGAGACTGCATCCGTAAGTTATCTCGTGGATTCTGTTGCGCCTGAAGGCGTGGACATTACTACGGTAGTGATCACGGATGAAGTGGGTGCGGCTATTAATACAGCCGAAACCCAGAGCGATAGCAAACTCACCTTCAGCGGCAGCGATCTTGAGCCGGGTGCCACCGTCACGATGTATGACAAAGGTCAGATCGTCGGCGAAACCACCGTCGCCCAGGATGGTACCTGGACCATTACTGCCACTGACGGATTGTATGATGGCACCCATGAAGTGACCTTTACTGTCACGGACACGGCAGGCAACAGCAGCGATCCATCCGGCACGCTGGATCTGAATGTGCAGGCCATCACCCTGACGGCATCTGACAATGTCAGCTCAGGTGCTGCGGTAGGCTTTACCTATCCGGTTGATGTCAGTGAGGATCTGGGAACCATCCTGCAGGACGGCGGATTGATCGCGTTTAACAATAAGATCGTCAGCGATCCGATTGTGGTCGCAGACGGCACCATTATCGATCTTGATGTAACAGCGACCTCTTCTGCCTTCGTTAACGTCGCCAGTAACTCGACACTGGTGTTGCAGAAGTATGACTCGTCAACCAGCACCTGGGTCACCGTGTCTGAAGAGAACAGCGGAAACCTGTTTGGCCTGTTCGGACTGGGCGCATCAACTTCCACCATCACGCTGACCGGTCTGACTGCCGGCCAGTATCAGCTGGTTTACACCACCAGCGGTATTAACGTTGGCGTAAGCTTTAATCTGGAAGCCTCTAAAACCGTCTATACGCTGGCTGAACAGGGCACACCGACCGACTACACCACAGCAACCGGCAATGTGATAACAGATGTCGACAACGTCTATGGGGCAGATGGTATTCCGCACAGTGCCTACACCTCTGTGAGCGCGGCGAGCGTGACCAACAGTGATGGCACCGTGACATCTGTCACGCTGGATGCCACCACCCAAACCGCCACGCTGGTCGGTCAGTATGGCACGCTAATCATCAACGCTGATGGCAGCTATGTCTACACGCCTGTTTCCGCTATGGAAAGCATCGGTAAGGTGGATACCTTTACCTACACCATTACCGACTCCGCTACGGGTCAGAGCTCATCGGCTCAGATTTACGTGCAGATTGGTACAACAAATGAGGCGCTGGATCTGAGCTGGGATGCTACCGATCCTTCTGCAACCGCTGTTACGGATATCGCTTCCAGCAACGAGGCGAATGCCAGCGTTACAGTGACTTATGAGTCATCCAGCGCGACGAATACCGACGTTAAGCTGGTCGCAGGCGGGACCGAGAACTACAGTTCCACCTTTACCCTGGCAGGGAATGATGACCTGGTTACCGGTTCGCTGTCGTTAAAAACCGAATGGGGAGCATTTGGCAACAACTTCTCCACACCATTAAACATCACTTACGCCGTGCAAATGCAGAACAGTGATGGCACGTGGACCACGGTGAAAACGCAGACTGCCGTCGTGGCAGCCGGACAGCATAACGATGAAGTTATCCAGAACCTGGAGATGTCGTCGCTGCTGGACGGCCTGGGTGAGGGAACCTACCGCGTAGCGATTTCAACCACAGGTGCAACAAACGTGGTGAAACTGGATATGTCAGTTCAGACAGTCAGTCCCACCGAATACGTTATCACCGCGAATGAGGTCGCAACCGGCAACGTTCTGACCGATGAAGGCACAGACGGTGCGGTTGATAAGCTCAGCTCCATCTATACACGGATGTATGCCAAAGCCGGTGACAGCACCAGCGATGTGACGGTCGATGACAGCTATACCTGGGTGACCGAAAGTGGCGTATCTATCGCGGGTCAGTATGGCACTCTGGTGATCTATAACAACGGTGCTTATACCTACACCCCTGCCACCACCACACTGCCAGCGGGCTCTGAAGACGTATTTACCTACGCGCTGAAAGGCGCAAATGGTGAAGTGGTTAACGCCACCGTCACGATCCATCTGGGCGTTGAGGTTGACGGCAGCAACGGCGGTGCACTGGTATTCCACGGCACCGAAGTCAACGATGTATTTGATGTGTATGACACGAGCTTTGCCTCAGTAGATGGCGCGGCTGGCGATGACACGCTGGCATGGCATGGCAATGGCAAGCTGGTCTTGAGCGACGTCGCGGCGAAAGTCAGCAACATCGAATCGATCATGCTGACCTCAACCACCAGCAGTGACAACCTGGTGCTGGATGCGCAGAGCGTAGAAGATGTGACCAGCGAAAGTAATGCGCTCTATGTTAAGGGCATCGCTGGCGACAGCGTGACGCTGGAAGGCACCTGGATCAACAGTGGCACGGTGATTGTCGACAGCATCACTTACACGCACTATACCAGCACCACCGCTGCCGGTACCCTGGTCGATATCTACGTGCAGCAGGGGGTTACTCTCTCCTCAACTCCCTATACGGATAGCCAGAATGGAACGGAATATACCGTTACCGCTGCGCAGGATGTCACAGGTACGGCGAGCGACGATATCTTCAACGTGAGCGACACCAGCTTTACCCACATTGATGGGGGTGAAGGTCTGGATACGCTGGTGTGGAGCGGTACCGGCACCCTGACGCTCAGCGAGCTGCAGTCGAAAATCAGCAACATCGAAGAGATCGAGCTGGTTAATGACAGCGCAGTGAATAATCTGGTGGTCACCGCACAAAACGTGGCGGACATCACCGATGCCGATAACACGCTGTTTGTTAAAGGTGCCATCACCGACACACTGACCCTTTCTGGCAGCTGGACGCTGGCAGGCAGCGAAGTGGTCAACAACGTGGATTACGTCCATTACGTCGGCACGACCGCTGATGGTCAGACGGTGAATCTCTACGTTGATCGCGACATGAAACTGAGCAGCACCGAAACCGCCTCTGAAAACAATGCGGCCGACGTGACCGGCGACGTTGCTCTGCTCAGTGACAGCGTGGCGCAGAGCACCACGATGAACACCGCAACCAGCAGCTTTACCAGTGAGAGCTTCACGGTTAACAGCATCAGCGATCTGCAGGAGATTAATGTCAGCGTGACCGGGACGTCGATCAATGCCAGCAATACTGTTTCGGTGAACTGGTCGTTGCAGGTTTACAACGAGCAGACGCTGCGCTGGGACAACGTGACCAGCGGCACGCAGGCGATCACCAGTGGCAGTCCGCTGAATGTCTCGCTGGAGGGTCAGAATGCGGGAACCTACCGCATCGTGGTCGACAGCACGCAGTCCGGACATCCTGGCTTCCTGTGGTCTACCAGCTATGACGCGCTCACCGTGAAAGTGGCAGTGAACATTGTCAGCACCACCGACTATAAAGTCAGCACCAGTTCCAGCGTCAATGGTTCGGTCTTTACCAGCGACAGCACCAGTGACAGTTCGCTGGTAGTGACGTCAATAACGGCGGGTATTGTGACCGGTGCCGCAAGCTATACGCTGGTTGCTGCTGCGGGAACCACTATCGCGGGGACTTATGGCTCGCTGACGATCAAAAACGATGGCAGCTATAGCTACACACTGAATAGTGACTCGGTGATCAAACTGACCGGCAGTGAAGATTCATTCACCTATGTTCTGGCGGATGGAAGCACCAAAAATCTGGTGATCACGCTGGGTGTCTCCGTGGATGGCTCTGAAGGTGGCGCGCTGATCTTTGCCGGTACCGTTGGTGATGACAGCTTCACCGTTCACGACACCCAGTTCACCTCGGTGGACGGGAAGTCGGGTCAGGATACGCTGGTCTGGAATGGCACAGGCGAGCTGAATGTCAGTGAGATTGCGGACAAAGTGAACAATATCGAAATCATCGATCTGCAGGATAACGCCCAGGCAACGGCGCTGCTGATTAGTGCCGATGATATTGAGAAAATCACGGATGCCAACAATGTGCTGTATGTCAGGGGTGGCAGCAATGACTCCCTTTCACTGCAGGGCGTGTGGGCTGTTAACGGCGTGGAAACGCTGAATAACATCACCTACACCCTCTACACCAGCACGGCGCTGGATGGCACGGCAATCAAACTCTATGTTCAGCAGGGTCTGCAATTCAACGAAGTGGCAGAGCATCTTGCCGGCTCCATCGAGGATGTCTCCGCCGATCTGACCGTGGTATCGGTGAGCCAGAACGGTGAAACCACCGCGATCACTGACGATGCGGTGAGCTTCAAGGGTGCCTACGGCACGCTGGTTATCGATGAAGCGGGTCACTACAGCTACGTGGTGGATGATGCGTATGCGCACAGCGGAAACACTGACACCTTCACCTATGCCCTGTCAGACGGCAGCAATGCCTCTCTGAGCTTTAACCTGGGCGTTGATGTTGATGGCAGCGAAGGCGGCGCAATTACCTTCACCGGCACCCGCGGTGCAGATGTTTTCGAAGTCTATGACACCGATTTCATCTCTATCAACGGTGCCGATGGTAACGATACGCTGGCCTGGCATGGCACGGGAACGCTGAACCTTAGCGATATCTCCGCCAGGGTCAGCAATATTGAAACCATCGACCTGATGACGGATGCCGGAAAAGACAATCTGGTAATAAGCGCAGAAAGTCTGCTGAAGGTCACTGATAACGATAATACGTTATATGTCAGAGGGGAAAATGGCGACACGGTGACGCTGAATGGTAACTGGGAGCAGGCAGACGGAATAGTGGCAAATGGGGTTAACTATAACCATTACACCAGTTCTGCAGCCGATGGCTCCGTGGTACAGTTATATATTGAAGACGACATCACCATCGGATAATTAATATCCGCATTAAAAGCAGGCTGGGTTATTTACACCAGCCTGCTACTTCCCCGCGATTTAATCCACCTTTTATGACGGAGATATATTTAATTATCTAAACATCATGAAAAAAATTATTATCATTTTGCACTGTATTCTTATTACCCAATATTCTTTTGCTGCCGATCAAAAACTTTTCTCAGGCAGCGAACCCGCCATTAATGAAGCACCGGCAGGTTTCTGGGGCGTATTTTCTAAAACACCAAATCCCGGCACCTTGCCTGCGGGCGGATCGGCGCTGGCAGACAAATTACAAATTAATCCGGCAGAAATTGAAATGCAGCCTGCGGCGTCGAACGGGGCTGAAAGCTTTCCGGCTGACTGGCAGGCGGCTATCCAGCTGGCGGTGAATCATCATCCCTCCATCAGCAGCAGCATTGCGACGCTGGAGTCATCAGGGTTCACCATTGATGCCGCAAAAGCGGGCTATCTGCCCTCTATAAAAGCGGGCATCACAACCGGTCGACAGCAGGATGAAGGCAGCGGCCATATCGCCACCGTCGGCCTCTCTCAGATGCTTTACGACTTTGGTAAAACCGGCAGCGCGGTCGATCAGGCCAGCGCGAAATATCTGCGCCAGCAGGCCACTGTTCTGATGCAGATCGACACCATTATTGAACAAACCGCACTGGCACTGAATGACGTTTATCGCTCGACGCAGCTGCTTGATAACTCCAGGAAAGAGGTGAAAGCCCTGCGGGATATCCTGGCGCTGACGCAAATGCGTGCTGATGCCGGAGCCAGCACACGGGTGGATCCGGTTCAGGCGCAGGCGCGGGTTGAAGCCGCCCAGGCAGAGCAACTGGATCTGGAAATCAAACTCCAGCAGCAGAAATACCATCTGCAATCCTTGCTGGGCCAGCCGGTTGCCGAAAAGAAAATATCCGCACCGATCTCGCTGCTGCCGCTGATTGAGCGTCAGAATGCCCGGATCGATTTAAACCGTAACCCGACTATTTTAGTCGCCCAGGCCGATGCCGCCGTGGCACTGGCCGAGTTACGTAATTACAAAGCGCAGCGCTATCCCACTTTATCGCTTGAAGCCAGCACCAATAAATATATCGGCGACATTGCGGATTATCAGCGCCATAGCCAGTACCAGAACGTTTATCTGTCTGTTAACAGTACGCTTTATCAGGGCGGCGCATTAGTGGCGCAGGAAAGTGCCAGTGCCCGCGCACTGGAAGCAGCCAGAACCACCATAGCCAGTAAAAAACTGGAGATCAGCGATCAGCAACGAAATTATTTCCAGAGCGTAAAGGGATTACAAAAAAATATCAGCCTGCTGACGCGCCGGATGAAAACGATTATGGAGACGCGCTCCCTTTATCGTGAGCAATATTTATCGCTGGGTAACCGAAACGTACTCGACTTACTTAACGCCGAGCAGGAAATAAGCCGTGCTCAGCAGGATTTAATTAATGCCCGCTGCGATCTGTGGGCCTCCTCGGTTAATTATCTGGTAGTAACCGGTATGGCACGTGAAGCATTTGAATTAAATAATAAGGTCATTCAGGGACTGCGCATTGCGCCGTAATTCTGTCAGCAATTAAGAGAAGATGATAATGAACACGATATCTGACAGCGAAAATGCATCAGCACAGCCTCACGCGAAAAAGGCTTATACCCCCTGGCTCGACGCGCTGCTGCTGGTGGCGAAACATTACCGCCTTGATGGTTCACCTGAGCGGGTGAAAGGGGAAGCGGAATGGCACATGCAGCACCTTTCACAGGATGCCCTGATTGAAAATATGGCGCGCCAGCTCGGCCTGCTGGTCATTTTTGACGCGTTTGACCCGGATCAGCTCGATCCGTGGCGCATGCCGTTGATCGTCGATTTCGGTCCTCGCGGCGTCGGCGTCATCACCACGGTGGGCGAGGATGGCCAGGTCAGCGTGATGCTGAGCGGTGAAAAACAGCTGCAGACCACGCTGAGTATTGAAGATCTGTCGCAGCATGCACGGCGCGTACTGCTGGCGAAGCCGGAGTCTTCCGTGCCGGATGCGCGGGTGGATGACTATATTAAGCCACATCGTGCTGACTGGCTGTGGCAGACCATTCTTCGTGAGTGGCCAGCCTATGTAAACGTGATGTTTGCGTCGCTGATCTCCAACGTGCTGGGCCTCTCCGCGATGCTCTTCACCATGCAGGTGTATGACCGGGTGATCCCTTCCCAGTCGGTGCCCTCTCTCTGGGTGCTGTTTGGCGGCGTCATGATCGCCCTGACCTGCGTGTTTGTGATGCGTATCATCCGCACGCATATCTCTGATGCAGCCGGTAAAAGCGCGGATCTGCGCATCTCCGATCGCGTCTTTGGTCACGCGCTGCGGATCCGTAACGATCAGCGGCCCAAATCGACCGGATCGTTTATTGCCCAGATCCGCGAGCTGGAACAGATCCGTGAACTGATTACCTCGACCACCATTTCAGCAATTGCCGATCTGCCTTTTTTAATCATCTTCCTGTTTATCCTCTGGTTACTGGGTGGATGGCTGGTACTGGTTCCGCTGGCGGCGATTCCGCTGATTGTTATTCCGGGCCTGCTGGCGCAGGGTTCGCTGGCGAAGCTCTCCAAAGCGACCATGCGCGAGTCCGCAGTGCGCAGCGCTATGCTGGTTGAGACCGTACAGGGCATGGATGACATCAAGCTGCTGCGCGCAGAGCCCTACTTTCAGAACCAGTGGAATCACCTGAATGAGGTGATCAGTAAATCTTCACAGAAGCAGCGTTTTGTCAGCGGCCTGCTGATGAGCTGGACCAGTGAAGTCCAGACCGTTGCCTATGTCAGCGTGGTGCTGGTGGGTGCTTTTTTTGCCATGAGCGGTGACCTCTCTACCGGCGTGTTAATTGGCTGCTCGATGCTGGCGTCACGCATGATGGCACCGCTGGGCCAGCTGGCGATGATATTTGGCCGCTGGCAGCAGGCCAAAGTGGCGCGCGAAGGACTGGAGAACCTGCTCAACAGCGAGGTCGATCAGCCAGAGCGCAGCATCCGTATTCATCGCCCGCGCATTAACGGCGAATATGCGCTCTCTGATGTCATCTATCGCTACGACCCGAACTCCGCTGATCCGGTGCTGACGGTGAAAAAGCTGACCATTAAAGCCGGTGAGAAAGTGGCGCTGCTGGGGCGTAACGGGTCCGGTAAATCAACGCTGTTGCAGCTGATGGCAGGTCTGTTGCAGCCGGGTGAAGGTGCCCTGCTGCTGGATGGCGTGCGGCTTTCCTCCATTGACCCGCTGGATGTAAGGCGTGACGTCGGGCTGCTGACCCAGAACGCATCCCTGTTCTACGGCACAATTCGCGAGAACTTACGCCTGGGCATGCCGCTGGCGACAGAAGAGGAGATGCTTCAGGCCCTGGAGATCAGCGGCGCACTCGACTTTATTCAGCGCCTGCCGGAAGGCATGGATTATCTGTTACAGGAAGGCGGCAAAGGCTTGTCTGGCGGACAGCGTCAGCAGCTGTTGCTGGCACGCACCCTGCTCCGCCAGCCCAGCGTGCTGCTGCTGGATGAACCGACCGCCTGGCTGGATGATGCCGCTGAAAAACATCTGATTGAGCGGCTGATGACGTGGATGGGCAACCGTACGCTGATTATCGCCACGCATCGCCCGGCGGTATTGCAGCTGGTTGACCGCATCATGCTGATGGATAAAGGCAGGATTGCGCGGGATGGCTCAAAAGCAGAGATGCTGGTCACCCGGCCCGAAGCCAGTGCCGCGCCGCATCAGGGCAACGTCAATGTTAAACCGCAGGGAGCACAGGCATGAGTTTCTCCTTATTCCGTAAAAAGAAGCATCAGCGTTCCCGTCAGCGCGTCTCTTCCGGCGGCCTGATCATCATGTCGGTGCTGGTCATGCTGCTGCTGTTCTTTGTCTGGGCTTCTAACTTTGAACTGGATGAAGTCACCGTTGGTGTCGGCAAAGTGGTACCCAGCTCACACGAGCAGATCATCCAGTCGCTGGAAGGCGGGATCCTCAAAGAGCTGAAGGTTCACGAAGGCGATGTGGTTGAGGCGGGCCAGGTGCTGGCCCTGCTGGATCCCACCCAGATTGACTCCGGTGTGCAGGAAAGCACGTCGCGTTTACGCGCAGCGCTCGCGACGGCGGCCCGCTTACAGGCTGAGACGGCAGGCACGCCGCTGACCTTTCCGCCGGAAGTTTTAGCGGATCCGTCCCTGGTGGCCGCTGAGACGGCGCTTTATCACTCGCGTCGTGAGAACTACAGCAAAACCATCAGCGGCCTGACTGAAGCGCTGAGTCTGATTAACCGCGAACTGCAGCTGACCTCTTCCCTGGTGGCAAAAGGCGCGGCAAGCAATGTGGAAGTGCTGCGCCTGAAACGTCAGGCTAACGACCTGCAAAGTAAGCTCAACGACGCGGAAAATAACTATATCGTGCAGGCCCGTGAAGAGCTGGCGAAAGCCAATGCCGAAGCGGCGTCTCAGCGCTCCATTATCATCGGGCGAGCGGACTCACTTAAGCGCACAGTCGTTGTCACGCCGGTCAGAGGGATCGTTAAAGATATCGAGGTGAACACCGTTGGCGGCGTGATTCCGCAGCGCGGCAATCTGATGGAAATTGTGCCGCTGGATGAGCAGCTGATGATTGAGGCGCAGATTGCCCCGCGCGATGTTGCCTTTATCACGCCCGGCCAGCGTGCCGTGGTGAAACTCACGGCCTACGACTACAACATCTATGGCGGTCTGGAGGGCAAAGTGGCCTCTATTTCTCCCGACACCATTCAGGATGAAGTTCATCGCGACCAGTACTATTACCGCGTCTACATCCGCACCGATAAGGATTATCTGGTCAATAAAAAAGGGAAAAAGTTTCCGGTTTATCCGGGGATGATCGCAATGGGTGAGATCCATACCGGCAGTAAAACCATCATGGAGTATCTGATGAAACCGCTGAACCGGGCGAAGGAAGCGCTGCGGGAGAGGTAAACATAAGATTTGCTGCCCCTGCTGGTGGGGCAGCTAACACCGGATTTCATGCACTGCCCCGCCCATCAGGCACCCACTCATCTTCCCCTTCCCTGTTCTGATATTCTTTAACCTCCTCTCAAAATATTTCGAAAATTCACTTTCAGGTGGTCAGCCTGACCGTCGGGTTGTGGCCATGTTTTAATATTTACATGGCATAGTGCCTTTGCTTAGATGATAACTGACAAGGTGAATAACTGATTAAGCGGAACCTGATGATGACGAAGGCGCTGACTGAGCGGCAACTGACGATTATGCGACAGCTTATTTCTCATAACAGTTATGTGAGCCTGCACACTATTTCAGAAAAAACAGCCATCACCACCCGAACCTTACGCCGTGACATCGCCGATATTAATGAAAAACTCTCTGAGCAGGGAATCAACCTCAGCGGTAAAAGTGGGAGAGGGATCACAATTAAATTCGCTGATGCGCAGTCAGAAATAGCCGCACGCCGGATTTTCTCATCCGAGGTGGATGATTTCAGCAGTAACTTCCGGATGCTGAAAATAGCGTCGGATTTATTAATGCTGTCACCAAAAAGTTCCTCCATCAGCGAACTGGCAGATAAATATTTTATCAGTCGCGCTTCAATAGTGAATGATTTAAAAACATTAGAAGCCTGGTTACTTCAGTTTGATTTAACCTTATTAAAAAGCCGCGTCGGTACCAGCATAAAAGGCAGTGACCAGAATATTCGCATGGCGATGAAAGCGCTGGTATTAAAATCCATTTATAACCGTCAGGACATGATGGAAAGTCGTCTGGATGAAAGCACGTTGCAGGAGCTTTCAGAGAAATTTGGTCAGCAGGCTGTCCACTTTACCCTGCAATTAATTAGTTTTATTGAACAGCAACTGCAATATACGATTAGCGATCCTTACTACATTAATTTGTTTACCCATATTCTGGTGCTGATCCACCGGAGTCACTCGCCGATGCACAGGACAGACGCCCGCGCGGTGACTATGAGTCGGGTTAGCGACCATCACGCCTGGCAGGTTTCGCTGGCGGTGATAGAACGCATCGAGACCGCGTACAACACGGTACTGGTGGCCGAAGAGTCGCACTCCATCTATCAGTATCTGGTCTCTTCCGGTAAGGCGGGCGGCGAGACACCCCAGCACGATGAGTCGCTGATATCCGAACGTGAAACCCGCTTTGCCGAAGCGCTGATTGCCCGCGTAGCCCAGCGCATCAATATCGAAATCACCACGGACCAGAACCTGCAGGCTTCGCTGTCCTCGCACATCAAGCCGATGCTGAACCGTCTGAGATATCACATCCGGATTAAAAATCCGCTGCTGCATGACATCCGGACCGAGCTGGGAACGGTGTTCGCCGCTGTCAAAGCGGTCATCAGCCAGCTGACGCAGGAGTACAGCCTGGATGAGATCAGTGACGATGAGGTGGCGTACCTGACGGTGCATATTCAGGCCGCCATCGAAAACAGCATCAAGGTAAAACGGGTATTGCTGGTCTGCTCCAGCGGTCTGGGTACCTCGCAGCTGCTTTACGGGCGGATTATCCGCGCCTTTCCTGACTGGAAGATTATCGACATCGTGCCAGGGAAAAACATCGCGGACTCCCTGAAACGACATGAGTGTGACGTGGTGATCTCCACCATCCGGCTGGAGCCGCTGGAAAAACCGGTGGTCTATGTCTCGGCCCTGTTTTCGGCGAAAGATATCGCAAGAGTAACGGAGTGTCTGGTATCGAATTCGATTAATTAATAATGGAGAAGCAACATGACTACAGCCGTGGCTATTAATGAAGTCCTGAAAGAAGAGTGTATTATTCTCGATGTCGATTGCCAGACGAAAGAGCAGATTATTTCTCAGCTGACCGACCTGCTCTGCCAGACCGGCGCGGTCACCGATAAAGCCACGTTTCTGAACGATGTTTATCTGCGTGAAGAATTAGGCTCAACCGGATTTGAAAATCACATTGCTATTCCGCACGGTAAATCCGCTGCCGTCGCTAAAACCCGGATTGCCGTCGGGCGTTTACGCCGGGATATTCCGTGGGAGACCATCGATGGCACCAAAGTCCGGCTGGTTATTCTCTTCGCGGTGAAAGAGTCCGACAAAGATGTCGGCCATATCAAAATGCTCGCCAGAATATCTATTGCGCTAGGTGATGAAGATGTGGTCGAGCAATTACTGAATGTGCAACACCGCGAAGAGATGTTTCATTTACTGTTATCCCGCTCGGGAGCCTGAATAAACCGGAGATATGTATGAAATAAAAAAACCAAAGGAGGTATTCCAGGTTGTAGCCATCCCTTCAGACCGAAAAACATAAATATAAAATTTTCACTGGAGAACGTTTATGAACATTATTGCCATTACCGCCTGTCCTACAGGTGTCGCCCACACCTACCTTGCCGAAAGTAATTTAAAAAAAGCGGCAAAAAAACTGGGCCTGAATGTATTAGTTGAAACCCAGGGCGCGATTGAAAGCGAATATATTTTCAGCGACGACGATATTCATCAGGCCGATGTGGTGTTAATCGCCGCGGATAAGAAAGTTGAGATGGCGCGCTTCCAGCACAAAAACGTGATCGAGGTCCCCGTCACCCGTGCCGCGAAAGACGCTGAAGGATTACTCAGCGCCATTGTGAACGGCGAGCTGGCGCCCAGGCTGATCGATTCCGCCCCACAGAACAATACGTCTGAACCGGCTAACAGCGCTCGCGAGGCGTCAGGTTCCCGTTCCTGGATCTCAGAGATTTATGTGCACCTGATCACCGGTGTGAACCTGATGATCCCGTTTGTGGTGGCTGGCGGCATTCTGATCGCCCTGAGCTTTTCATTCGGGATTACTGCGGCCACACCAGGGGACGCTAATTTCAGCCCGATAGCGAAGATGCTTTCGGACATCGGGGGCGGTTCGGCCTTTGCCCTGATGCTGCCGATTCTTGCGCTGGGGATCAGCCAGTCCATCAGCGGCAAAGCGGGCATTGTGGCGGGCGCTGTAGGTGGGATGATGGCAATTCACACCGGCTCCGGCTTCCTTGGCGCGCTGATTGCCGGCTTCCTGGCCGGGTACATCACGCTGCTGATCACCAACCATATTCACCTGCCCAAAGCCGTCGCCGGGTTAAAACCTATTTTAATCGTGCCGCTGCTGAGCGTGCTGCTGACAGGCGCACTGATGGTGCTGCTGATTGGTGAACCAATCAAAATGCTGCTCGGCTGGCTGACCGCCTTCCTCACTTCGCTGGGTAACACCAATGCGGCCATCCTCGGCCTGCTGTTCGGCATGATGGTGGCCTTTGATATGGGGGGCCCGCTCAATAAGACCGTCTGCATGTTTGCGATTGGCCTGATGTCGAGCGGGATTTACGGACCGATTGCGGCCTGTATGGCGGCGGGCATGGTGCCGCCGCTGGGCATCGCGCTGGCGACCACCCTCTTCCGCCGCAAGTTTACCGAGCAGGAGCGCGAGACCGGCAAGGTCACCTACATCCTCGGCCTGTCATTTATTACCGAAGGCGCGATTCCTTACGCGGTCGCCGATCCGCTGCGCGTCATTCCGGCCATTGTGGCGGGTTCCGGATTAGCGGGCGCCCTGTCGATGATGCTGGGCTGCGCTTCCCGCGCCCCGCACGGCGGCATTTTCGTCATCTTCATTCCTAACGTGATCAGCAACGTCATGGGTTATCTGTTTGCGATTGCCGCAGGCAGTCTGCTGACCGCGCTGATCCTGTTGTTCCTGAAAAAAGATATCTCCGTTCCTGCAAAACAAGGATAAAACCTATGCTTTACAACATGAAAGATCTGCTCAGCGTTGCCCAGCGTCATCAGTTTGGTGTGGGCGCGTTCAACATCGCCAGCGCAGAGTTTGGACGCGTGGCGGTTGAGACTGCCGAGCGACTGGATTCACCGCTGATTCTGGAGATCCATCCCGAAGAGATGGCGTTTACCGGCCCGGAATTCATCGGCTATCTGCGGACGCTGGCGATTCAGGCACGTGTGCCGGTGGTGATCCATCTGGACCATGGCCGCACGCTTGAAGAGGTGATGAAAGCGATCTACGCCGGTTTTACCTCGGTGATGATTGACGCCTCGTCTCACCCTTTTGAGCAGAACATTGCGCTGACGAAGAAGATTGTCGAGATAGCGCACACGATTAATGTCTCTGTAGAAGCAGAGCTCGGCACCATCGGTGTGGCGGAAGGCAGCGGCGAAGGCGGCAGTAATGAGATTCTCTATACCGATCCGCAGCAGGCAGAGACCTTTGTGCGCGAGACCGGCACCGACACGCTGGCCGTCGCTATCGGCACCTCGCATGGTCTCTACCCCAAAGGGAAGCAGCCGAAGCTGGATATCGAGCGCCTGCAGCAGATCCGTAAGGTGGTTGATATACCGCTGGTGCTGCATGGCGGTTCGGGTAATAAAGACAGCGAGGTCGCGGAGTCGATCCGTTATGGCGTCGGGAAAATCAATATCTCCAGCGATATGAAGAAGGCGTTCTTCGTGGCACTGGAGCAGGAGCTGAAACAGGGCGGACACGAGCCTAATGCTCTGTTTGTTAAACCGATGCAGGCGGCGAGTGAAGTCGTCGCGGCGAAGATGGCGCTGTTTAGTTCTGTGGGAAAAGCGGGGCTGTATCGATAAAGGGTTGTTGTGAGTGGATGGCTGGGGTGAGGTTTAGTTACTCCCCAGCTGAAACGTCAGCTGGTGGCGCTGTTAGTTACTCCCCAGCTGAAACATCAGCTGGCGGTGTTGAAAGAATTGCGCAGCGTTTATCCAGTAGCGACTCAACGGACGCCCGGTTGCCCTTATCCCAGCCGCGCCGGGTGGTTAGCAGGATAAACCCTTTTTCTCCCGAGAACGTCGTCGGGATGAGCGCCACACCAGACTCCGCCAGCTGCGGCGAGGACAGATGGAAATGGCGCGCCACGGAGGAGACAGGATAGATCCTCATCGCCGTCGGCTGCATAACGCGACGGGCATAGTAGGTGTGATTCAGCAAACGGTCGGGCAAGGGTCGCCAGTCATTATGAATATAGGGGCGCTCGGCCTGAAGCTGGCGATAAACATCTTCCCGCAGGCAGGTCAGATGAATATGCAGTTGATTCTGGCTGCGGCCATAAGCGGAATTCAGCGCCATGCCAAGCCGATCCTCAGGCACTTTAGCGCCATAGGCCGCCATCAGACGATAGCGCATTAACCAGGCGTAGCCGAAATAATCGGGACGTCCGGGGCGCGACAGCGTAATGCTCTCAATGCCGGACATCGCTACCGTCGGCACCAGAATAAAGTGCAGCCTGTGGCGAGGATTCTGGATGATGCTGTAGCCCTGTGTGCTGTCCTGCGGCAGATAGATTTGCTGGCAGGGTGCCGGATCGCGACGGTAGTGATAGTTATTCATGCAGAGGTCATGCGTGACCGTCCACAGCGCGTCAGAGCGGGCGCATCCTGTCAGCAGCAGCGCGATGACCAGCGGCAGAGATCGGCATCGCCACAACCATTTCCCGTTCAGTGGATTGCGTCCGGTCAGGCGACTCAATGCAGGTACAACCTCATCAGCAAGGGTTCATATTGGGGGAGCTTTTAGCCAAATGGCAAATCAGCATTCAGCCTTGAGAAAGAGATGCACTAACCTTTTTCTTCAAAAGTTTGAGAAATTCTGCAGGCGTAGTTTCCCATAAGTCTGTAGAAAACTCCGCGCCATAGCGGCTTTTAAAGTCCTCCTCCAGGTTGTCACTCTCCCTCATAAACTGCTCAATATCACCAATCAAACTATGTCGGGAAGCAGCTGTGGAATCTGCAATCCATGCGTTGATTTGAGCATCTACACTTTCACCACTACCGAACAAATCATAGTCCTGTCCAAAGTAAATGGCGATTAGGCTATCCAGTCCGGCTATGTTAAGGTTTTTCATAACTATACCATCGGATAAGCAGCAAGGATGATAAAGATCTTACAGTTCTAATACTCGAATTTAAGTGTTATACGGACCTTATAGCATGCTTGCTCAAAGCCTCTTTGAGGTGTCAACAGTCACGCCCATTATTGTAGCTATAACCATCAGTCACTTTAACAAAGATTGATCCTAAAACGTGATTTAAAAATCAAAGCCGTAGTATGTCGTGGATGTGCGCGCCACAGGTTGCAGCATTTGAGTGTATCGCCTTTGTTGATGAATTCATCAGGAAGACCAGACGATATAAGTTGCTTTTGCAATTTCCTGATTTAAAATTTACATATTATTTTCAACAATACCGGTCAAACAGCCTTTATTTTATAACAGGAAATTTAAAAATCAGTTTCTTCTATCTAAGAGGTAAAAGCGAAGTAAAGCTATTAAATGATACGAAGGACTAATGTACTGATGGAGGTAGTGGCTTCCTGATAGTTAACCGCTCCCGAAGCGATATCGGGAGCGGCTTTTCATTCAGACGACTTTCTGTTTACCGACAATAACCTGAATAAACTCCTGCACCTGCTTTTGTTTCCGCGCCGACAGCTTGCATACCTGGCGCAGAGACTGCATCAATTCGCTCTCCTGCCGGGCGGTGAGCACAATACAGCCTTGCATTACCTTTACATCTACTGCTGTGCCCGTGGCAAAACCGGCAGCTTCCAGCCATTGTCCTTTCATGGTGATGGCGGGTACCCGGCTGTAATCCGGATATCGGCTTGCATAGCTAACCGTTAATTTCCGGTTATTTGCAGGAGAGACTTCTGGTTCAGACAGTTGTGCAATAGAATGGGCGTCAGTCATGATTACTATTCCCTATAAATAGTGATTGTGATTAGCGGCGCGGGTGTGTTGCAGCACATCCGTACCGCGCTAAATACCTGTATATATCATCAAGAATGACAAGAAAAGTCCAGCTTAAAACAGCCTTTAATAAGCTATTTATAAAATCATTTGAATATAAAGCTTAAGGAATTTTTAGCAGAAAACAATAAGAAGAGCACCAGCAAGGTGCGCAGAAATATAAGGATTGATATTTTTCACGTGACTTTTTTAACTATACTGGCTGCACATTTGGATTTAATTTTTCCAGCAACGCGGCGGCGCTGTTGGCAGCCTGTCAGATCGATATTGGGCTTATTTTCCTGAAATAACCAACGCGGAAATAAGCCAGTTCTATCAACTCAAACCAACACCTTCAACCCATGCTTCTGTAACACGCAAAGCAGCTTCAGCGATAATCCACCTGGACGTTTTACACCATTTTCCCATTTCTGCACCGTTGACACGCTGGTGCTCAAATGGCTGAAAGGCTGGGAAAAGTCACTAATGGAGAGTGTTTTTTCGGGTGTGAGGAGAGCTTAGTTTGAGCTTACAAGGCTAGTCAGGACATGAGAAAACATGGTTTGAGTTAGGTGGTTAAATGAGCGAGTAAAACGCACCTAAAAAATTAAGCTTACAATTTAGGCTTTCATATAACCTATTGAATTAAAGAGAGTTACATCTCATACCAAATTCCGGAAAAAACGCCAAAAAAAGTGAAGACTCTACGTAAAAAAAGATGACACAAGCCTATAAAACGTTTATTTTTACGTAAAATGAATATTACTTCCAGGTAACCTCTGTATGGCGAACTTTGACACTGATTATTGCTACTCTTTCCCCGCTGTCAGAGGAATCCAGGCAGGCAGACCGTTCTATATCGCTACCTGCCCAATGCGCATAATCCCCAAAATTTTCAGTTTTGACGAAAATGAAGTACCGCCTGAGTTGCGTGCACAAAGAACACTCAATAAAGCCCGCATACCTGAAATGGTCCGCTACTTACTTGAAAATCCAAGTGATTATGTTTTTTCAGCTCTAACTGCTTCAATTGCAGTAGATGTGCAGTTCGATGAGTATTCGGGTTCCAATAACTTAGGGACTTTGCGGGTGCCCATGGAGGCACAAATTTTAATCAATGATGGGCAGCATCGCAGGAAAGCGATAGAAGACGCACTGGATGCAAGGCCTGAGTTGGGACAAGATAATATTCCCGTATTATTCTTTGTAGATGAAGGGCTTAAACGCAGTCAGCAAATGTTTGCTGATTTGAACAAATATGCCATCAGGCCAAGCCCTTCTCTTGCTACACTTTACGACCACAGAGATATCAGTTCGAACTTATCACGGTATCTGGCTATGAATATCGAGCCTTTTATCGGACTAACTGAAATGGAAAAATCCAGCATCAGTAAGTTTTCAAACAAACTCTTCACCTTAAGCAGCATCAAGCAAGCTACGCGTTCTCTGCTGGGAAAAGAACCTAAAGCCAATGATGTTGAGCAGTGTTCTGACCTTGCGGCCCTCTACTGGCAAGCGATATTTCAGGTCATGCCAGACTGGCAATTAGCTGCAAAAAAAGAGGTATCTCCTGCTCAACTTCGCCAGGAGTATGTTCATGCACACGGCATAGGTCTTCAGGCTCTGGGTTTACTGGGTCACTGCCTGCTCTCAGAGCACCCTGACTCATGGCAAAAAATAATTTGTGAGCTTAGAGAGTTTGACTGGCGTAAAAGCAGCCCAGAGCTTACAAAACGTGCAATGCAACATGGTAAACTCAGTAAGACGACGGCATCTATCCAGCTTACCTGCAATGCTCTTAAAATCGCCTTATCGCTCCCCCTTTCAAATGAAGAACAAGAGCTCGAAGCTCAAATGGTTATCTCATGAGTAAACTGATTCAGGCCCACGATCTGGCCGATTACGAAGATTTTATCAACCAGGAAAATTTTGCCGGGCGGCCCCTGGCAGAATACGTATCTGAAGTACAACGTATCTATTGTGCTGATAAGCGTCCATGGGTGATTGGCTACAGCGGGGGTAAAGATTCCAGCGCTGTCATTACTTTGGTATACCTCGCACTACTTGGACTACCGCCCGCTATGCGGCAGAAAGACGTGTTTCTTGTTTCGTCCGACACATTGGTAGAAACACCAGTCGTAGTGGATTTGATCAAGAAGACCATGCAACGTATTGAAGCCGGTGCTAAACGCGCTGGGCTTCCAATCACTCAGCATGCTGTCATGCCAAAGACCCACGAAACCTTCTGGGTCAATCTGCTAGGTAAAGGTTATCCGGCCCCTACCCGTAGTTTCCGCTGGTGTACTGAGCGCATGAAAATCAACCCGGTAAGCGATTTTATCAAAGATAAAGTCAGCCAGTTTGATGAAGTCATCGTTGTACTTGGATCACGTAGCAGCGAAAGCGCATCACGCGCGCAGGTCATAGCCAAACATAAAATTGATGGTACCCGCCTGGCGAGGCATACCACTCTTGCAAATGCATTTATCTATACCCCTATCGATACCTGGGACACTGAAGACGTCTGGAAATTACTCAGAGGTGCATTCCGCTATTCTCCAGATGATATTGATGAGTGGGAAAACCCATGGGGTGGTAACAACCGTCCATTGTGGACACTGTACATGGACTCTTCAGCGCAAGGCGAATGTCCACTTGTTATCGATGACAGTACGCCATCTTGCGGTAGTTCACGCTTTGGATGCTGGACATGTACCGTGGTTACAAAAGATAAAGCAATGGAAAGCCTGATCCAGAATGGTGAAGAGTGGATGTCCCCTTTGCTGAAATATCGCGATCTGCTGGCATTTACCACCGACCCAGTAAATAAAGATACGTTCCGCAATTATAAGCGCCGTACCGGTAAAGTGAGTTATCAATATGCCAAGGACGGCGAAGAAATCAGTGCGGAACGTAAGCATGTTCCCGGCCCTTACTGGCTCAAATATCGTCAAAAGTGGCTTAAAGATTTGCTGGAAATTGAGCGCGATTTGAACGATCAGGGCCATACCATCACGTTAATTACGCAGCCGGAGCTACACGCTATTCGCCAGGAATGGCTGAAAGATCCTAATGAGCCGGACTGGTATGACACTTTGCCAGGTATTTATCGCGACGTTTACGGGAAAGACCTGGACTGGATTATTGACGACCAGTCACGTTTCAATGCTAGCGATGCGGAACTGCTTGAGCAGATCGCCCAAGGGTTTGAGGTGGTTCCTGAGATGGTTATGAAACTGATTGAGCTTGAGGTTTCTATGGAAGGACTCAGCCGCCGTCAAGGTATCTTCGAAAAACTTGGCACCATCTTGAAACAAGACTGGGGCAGTCTCGAAGAGATTAAACAGCAACAACAAGCCTTACAGAAACGGAACGACCGAGATATTCATCAGGATGAAGTAGCAAAATTGGAAGCCGAACTACAGATCTTGCAGCGCAGAATTGCCGAAGTGAGCGAGCCGACTCTGCTTACCAGTGAGGAAAAAGAACGTGTTAATTAAACAGCTGGTATTGCGTAATTTCCGTGTATTTAATGGTACTCATGTCATTGATTTGGCCCCGAGAAAGCGCCAAAACAATGATAACCCGCGTCCGATAGTTCTTTTCGGTGGGCTTAACGGAGCAGGAAAAACATCAATTCTGTCTGCAATCCGACTGGCATTGTATGGTCGGTTAGCGTTTGGCCCAGCAACTCAACAACAAGAGTATGTTGAAGAACTCAGCGCATTAATTCACAACGGATTAACGACGGATAAACGGCCAAGTGAAGCGTCGATTGAACTTGTTTTCACCTATAATAAAGGCGGGCATGAAGCTGAGTTTACTGTCACGCGAACATGGAAAAAAGGGAAAAAAGATCAACTATCCCTCCAGCAAGATAACCAACTCCTTGAAGAGCTGGATTATGATCAATGCCAGGGGTTCTTGAATGAATTAATTCCGCATGGAATTGCCGATTTGTTCTTCTTTGATGGTGAAAAAATTGCAGAGCTGGCTGAAGATGACTCTGGTAATGTTCTGCGTACAGCCGTACGTCGCTTGTTAGGTTTAGATCTCATCGCGAAACTTCGAAATGATTTAATGATCTTTGTTAAGCGTCAGCAATCCAGCCAATTAGCACACTCCCAACAACAAAAGCTTGCTGAACTTGAAGAACAGGTTAAGCAGTTTGCTTTCCAGACAGAGAGTATTTTAGAAAAAGCTGATTTTGCCAAAATACGAATTGACTTGCTATCAAAAGAAATCAACCGATATGAAGCACTTCTGAATGCACAAGGTGGTGCTTTTGCTCAGACAAAAGCACAGGAAAAACAGAAAGTTGACACTCTGTTAAAAGATAAAGATCGCCTTGAAAAAGCATTGCGCCATGAATGCGATAGCTCACTACCTTACGCTCTGGCACCTAAGACTCTAGGACTTTTGCTTGAGCAAATTAGTGCAGAGATAAAAATTAAGCAGGCGAACAGTTTTGAAAAGGAATTAACTCAATTTCTTACGCAGCTGAAAAATGATATTTCATTCCGCTCAGGAACTACTGGCAAAATTGCTGCCGAATCAATTGAAGATAATCTGAAAGATTATCTGGCTGGAAAACCGAAAGGTGAGCTGTTATTTGACATCTCCGAACGTGAAGCTGGGATGATCCAACAATCGATCGAAAAGGACAGCAAGAAAGCGTGGCAGCGTTTTGATCTTTATCGTAACCAATTGGCTGAAGTTGAAGAGCAGCTTGAGCAAGCCGCGGCAAACATTGCTCGTGCACCGGAAGATGATCAACTTATCGATATATTTGAAAAACTTCGGGAACTTGACCGTAAACGCGAGAGTAAACGGCAGGAGTATCGCTCGCTGCTGGAAGAAGCAAAACAAACTAAACAGCTGCAACTGGACTGTGCTCGTCAGGTACAAAAAACACACGATCTGGCACGTAATCAATATAACTCCGATAGTGCATTTAATAATGCCCAAGAAACAATCAACCTGCTTGACCGCTACAGCGAACTTTTAACTCAAGCAAGGGTGAAAACGCTATCAGCGAATTTTGAAGGTGCTTACCGTAAATTAGCTCGTAAAGAAGATTTACAGCTCAGTGCACACATCAACCCTGAAACGTTTGATGTGGAATTAGTGGATGAAAACGGCTCAGTGATCAATCGCAAATTACTCTCTGCCGGAGAGAAACAGATCTATGCGATTGCGATTCTTGAGGCCCTGGCAAAAACTTCTGGTCGTGATTTGCCGGTAATCATTGATACTCCATTGGGCCGTTTAGACTCTCAACATAGAGATAAACTGATTAATCATTACTTCCCGTTTGCCAGCCATCAGGTAGTGTTGCTGTCTACAGATACGGAAGTGGATGAGCGTTATTTTGTCGATCAATTGCGTGATGATATCTCTCATGCTTATGAAATTGTGTTTAATGCGCACACAAAATCATCGGCGCTGAAACCCGGTTATTTCTGGGAATTAACCAAGGAGGCAGTCTGATGCTCCCAAACAGAATGCAGCTCAGTCGTCAGACTGAAGACCAGCTTAAGAAGTTAAAGGGATATACTGGAATTACGCCCAATGTCGCGGCTCGGCTGGCATTTTTCCGCTCGGTGGAGAGTGAGTTTCGCTATTTGCCTGAGCGGGATAGTAAGAAGCTGGATGGCTCTTTAGTGCTGGATAAAATTACATGGCTTGGGGAAACACTGCAAGCTACAGAACTGGTGTTAAAGATGCTTTATCCACAATTAGATCAGAAGGCGATGATTAAGGCGTGGGCGGCGCATGTTGAGGATGGGATTTCGGCGTTAAGAAATTATCGCTCTCTAAAAGACTTTGTATTTGGGGTGTAAAATAGTGGGAAACAATAAATATATATCCACTCTATATTTTCCAAAATATGCGAATGGTTCGTAGCTACAAATTAGATAGTGCAGTTACCGCGCTGGAACATTAAGCCAGACACAGCACGGCGGACAGGAGCGCCGTGCACCTCCTGAAACAGGCATCCACAACCGCGACAACAGGGTAAGACGACTAGGTTTAGTGATGTTATCGTAGCTTTTGTGTTAACATTGATAATGTTTGACCTGCTCCCCGTTGATTAACACACCCCGATGTTAGTAATGTCTTCATAAGCCACATGAGGACATCCCCATGAAGAAGCGTTTTTCCGACGAACAGATCATCAGTATTCTTCGCGAAGCGGAAGCCGGGGTTTCTGCCCGTGAGCTCTGCCGTAAGCACGCCATTTCCGATGCCACTTTCTACACCTGGCGCAAGAAGTTTGGTGGCATGGAAGTCCCTGAGGTGAAGCGGCTTAAATCTCTTGAAGAGGAGAACGCCCGCCTCAAGAAGCTACTTGCCGAAGCCATGCTGGATAAGGAGGCGCTTCAGGTGGCTCTGGGGCGAAAGTACTGACGACAGGCCAGAAGCGGGAAGCCGTTGAGTTTATGTGTGATGCGACCGGTCTGTCGCAACGTCGTGCCTGCAGGCTTACAGGTTTGTCCCTGTCGACCTGCCGTTATGACGCTCAGCGTCCATCTGCTGATGCACATTTATCAGGGCGTATCACTGAACTGGCGCTTGAACGCAGACGTTTTGGTTACCGGCGCATCTGGCAGCTACTGCGTCGGGAGGGCCTTCACGTCAATCACAAGCGGGTATACCGTATTTACCACCTTAATGGACTGAGCGTAAAACGCAGACGACGCCGTAAAGGGCTGGCGACCGAACGGTTTCCGCTTCTACGTCCGGATGCGCCGAACCTGACATGGTCGATGGATTTCGTTATGGACGCACTGGCCAACGGTCGCAGGCTCAAGTGCCTGACCTGTGTGGATGATTTCACGAAGGAGTGTCTGACGATCACCGCTGCTTTCGGTATTTCAGGCGTTCAGGTCACGCGTATTCTGGACAGTATCGCGTTGTTTCGCGGTTATCCGGCTACGATAAGAACCGATCAGGGCCCGGAATTTACCTGCCGCGCGCTCGATCAATGGGCTTTTGAGCATGGTGTGGAACTACGGCTTATCCAGCCGGGCAAGCCGACACAGAACGGATTTATTGAGAGCTTTAACGGCCGATTCAGAGATGAATGCCTGAACGAGCACTGGTTCAGCGATATCGTTCACGCCAGGAAAATCATTAACGACTGGCGGCAGGATTATAACGAGTGCCGTCCACATTCATCGCTGGATTACCAGACGCCAGCTGAATTTGCAGCGGACTGGCGAAACGGGAAATATGAAGAAAAACCAACCGACATTACTAACTGAAGGTTGTATCTAATCTTGGGGGCAGGTCATAAAGCCTCTTTTAGAAGTTATAAACAAATAAAAGATTTCCGAGAAAACATAGAGGGTTATTGGTAATGAAAAATATGTTTAAAGGATACTTAGCTTTTTTGCCAGAGCTTAAATCAATAGAGCTCAAGAAAGCTACAATATGTTTTGATACTAGTGCATTACTTAATATATATAGATATCCTAAAAATGCTGCAGATGATTTTATAAGGGCTATTGAATATTTTAAAGAGAATATATGGCTACCTTATTTTGTCGCCCTAGAGTATCAAAGCAATCGAGTAACTGTCTTACAACAGCAAGCAAGGGTATTTGATGAGTTACTAGGAAAAAGTAGAAAATTTAAAGATGATGTACTAGGTCTCTTTTCGGATAAGCAACATCACTCTATACCGTATGGTGATGTCGCCCATTTAGTTGAGCGATTCGATGAGGAGTTTCGAACTTTTATCGAGAGTGTTAAGGAAAAGCATCCAAATTATTTTCGACATGATCCAGTCCAGATTCAATTAATGAATTTATTTGATGGCCGAATTGGTGATATCCCTTCAAAAGACACACTTGAAATTCTTTATAAGGAGGGAGAATTTAGATTTGAGAATAAAATACCACCTGGATTCAAAGATGCCAAAAATAAGGAACATGAAGTTAAGTTATATGGTGACTTAATTATAAAATCAAAATATGCAGATTTTATAATTTGGCATGAAATACTAAATCAAGCTAAAATTACAAGTAGGCCAATTATTCTGGTTACCGATGAGCGAAAGGAAGATTGGTGCTGGAAGGAGAATAATATTATATTAGGAGCCAGACCTGAACTCGTTACTGAAGTATCAATGAAAGCTGGTGTTGATTTTAGACTTATTTCATCCACTCAATTTATTTCAGTTGCAAGTAAAATAAGAAAAATCAGCATATCAGAATCTACTTTAGCTGACATTGAACAGTCATTATCTCCATCATGGAAAGAATTTATATTACAAGCTTTTAGAGCTATTGGACCAATTGTGAAACTGGAGGAGTTATATTCTTGGATTGAAGAAAATCCTCTGCGCGCCCTAACCGCTAACTGGAAAGCAACAGCTAGGAAAACCATATATTATTATTGTAAAGAAAGAGACCTATTTCTTGGCAAAGAAATATTATTTGAGGCATTAGATGACTCAACTTATAAATTACTGCCATAACATTATCACTTTCCAGGGTAAAATTTTTATTTTTTATTCATCTCGATTTAAATGGATAGAAATTTTATGGATAAATGAATTCGATAATGATGACTTAGTTACTCCATAAAAATCAAATTGTAAACTTTTATCTATGTCTCGATAAATTTTACTCCATGGAAGACTTTTTTGATTATAAAGTAAGTCAATATGATTTATTATAGCTTTAATATAATTAAGGGATGTTTTTGTTAGTATTGAGCAAGCTTTCATGTTTCCATGGGTTAAATATAATTTATTTCTCAGATCTATCATTTCCCTGATATTTTTATAAAATTTATGATTCTTTATATTATTAATATCTCCTGCCAAGGCATACTTCTTCCCAAACCCACTAACCTTTTGATTATTAATCAAAAATGCATCTTTTTCGAATAGTGCATTTTTCTTATAGCAATCACTAATTGTTGCAATATTGGCATAAATTAAAAAACCTTCTATATATGTTTCTATAGTTCTTATTGAATGTAAAAAAGCTGAATTGGGATTTTTATACTCAATAGATAATAATGCAGATTTATATTGAAAGCATGACAACAGTTTATATATCGTTGGGAATCCGTCATGCAAAGAATTGCTCGGACGTGTTTTGTCTATAACATCATTGGGTATTTGTGGAACGACGGGAAGGTATCGCCCTAAAGTGGCAAGTTTTTTATTTAGGTATTGATTTATTATAAGAGAATGATTATTAGTTAGTTTTCTAATATCCTGCAATGAAGTAATATACTCTTCTAGTTTTAATCCTTCAAAGTCAGTTTTTGTTCTGTTAGAAATATTCACCGATGGATAAAACACACTTGCGCCAATATAATAATTTATAATGCAATTTCTTGCAGCAATTAACACTTTAACTTCATTTGATACTTTATTACGAATTATTGGGTTGCTAATGATGCTGGCATCTACTGATTCGCCAGAAATTAGTTTACTTATGGCTGAATTAATCACTTCCTTGCTCGGAAGCATTTTTTTCTGGCTTAAGTTATCCTCAAGAATTATCTGTGTTATCTTAATTTGGCTTTCAAATATATCATAGATAAAGAACGGTACTGTATCAAGCAACCAATTTCTATCAAGCAAAACAATATCACACTTTAGATCAAAATTATTTTTCAAAAATGTAACAACATTTTCAATTATTTCCGATGAATTACTGATTAAGAAAAATAATTTATGTTTGAAGCAATCAGCTGCCGCAGCAGCTGATAATTTCGTGTCTAACGAATCATCATATAAAATCGAAAAATATATTTCTTTTGTCGTTTTAAATTTCATCATCAAAAGGCTCATTATCAAATGAAAAATCAAAGTCGTTTGATTTTAAGCAATTTGTTAAATCTTGGTAAGCATTCACTATTCCCTCTTTAGTATAGAATTTTACTAAGTCATCAAACTCAGTATATACCTCGCTTGCATTTTTTTGTTTTATTTCTTTTGTACGATTTGCTTCAGCCGCAAGTAATTTATCTCTATCAATGTCATCAAGGTTATAATTACTACGAAATGTTTTAATAAATGTGTTAGTTTTATCTTTACTCATTTGATTAAGATATGCACCCACTTCACTTTTTGCAAACTTAATGAGAACATCTTGAAGTTCATTATCTATTTTTAAGTCGTTTACTAATCTTTCAACATTAGACTTTAGAAGTAATTGTGAGAAAAATAATCTGACAATTTGCCTTCTGGCTACTTTTGTTACTTTAATTCTCTGATTAATATAAATTGTATCTTGTATAAAAAGCCTCTGCTCGTTAAATAACTGAACATTTGGTGAGAATGCACTTTCAACGCAGTACTGTATTATTCTATCAACAATTTTAAGATCTTTCTTGTGCACAATTATTTTAGAGCATAATAAAAACCAAGCTTCAACCATAGCTTTATGGCATATTGATTTAGAAGCCAGACTTGGAACAATTTTTTCTTTTCGACTCTTTAACTCTGAGATTAATTCATTTATTAATGGTAATGATTTTTTTGTTTCTGGGTCATTAAGTAAAATATGTTTTTTGGCAAAATAAAACACCCCTGAGTCACAACTTCTATTCGATTTAATTTGCGCCTCTTGCTCTTCGAAAAAACCTCTTAAGTTGTCGTAGTAGTCTGCAAAAAATTTCGTCTCAAAAAATAAAGTTACTAATGTTTTTGTTAAAGTTTCATTTACTAATTTTGTTAAAATAGGTTTATGCTTAGAAAGGAAACCACTCCATGGAAAAGTTTCCGGGATATTTGAAACGATATTATCCTCATCATCTTCGTCGTTCTCGAATTCTGAGAAATCAAATTCATTAGCTGACTCTTGGATTCCTAAAATTGACGTTAGTATTTTTATGCCATTTCTTGTCCCAAAGCAATCTTCTAGGATATTATTGATAACACCAATGCTTGTTATTGTGTAATCTCTAGAAATTTCGAGAGATTCTTTATGCTTTTTAGTATTCCATTCAATCAACCCTAATCCATACTCCTGTCTTTCACTTAATATTTTTTTACAGAACTCCCTGCATATTATCGAGCCTAACGATCTGTCCGAAAGTAAGGTAAGGAAATGTCCACTGACTCTTTCTACAGTTGAGTTAATATCAACAAATAAATTCCTTAAAACCTCTGGTATTGTTGGTACTTGTACTACAGTTGAGTTAATTAACGTAGAATACGGAGAGTAAACAATACAAACCGGAACCACTATATTTTTTATTTTATCCGGATGTTCTTTTCTTAAGTAATTAAGAGCAAAAAGTCGATGCTGTCCATCAATAACTACAAGTCTAGCTCCGGCGACACCTTCTCTTGTACTGTTAATATTTATAATCGCCTGATTAATGTCGACCGTAATCACTTCATCTTTTATTTCTGAACCATAATACTTTACAGATATGACTTTACCATTTTGTATTTCAAAATTACGAATTTTAAATATACCAGGCCAAACTCGCTCAAATATCACTCCATTATCATCTGTACTATTCAAACTGCAATTAGGATAATAGTCTATAAGCTTATTGTTTGAATCAACATTTACGATAGAGACAAGTAAAGGGGGTAAAAATACAATATCTTTCTGAACTCGATCTTCGCTAGAACTGATATATTGACTTATTTCTACCCTAGCTCTTTCCTCATCAATATCTCGCTGAATAAGATAATCAAAATTTAAATCGGTGTTAATATCTTTCGAATAAGATAACTGCGCAAGATCATCCACAGAGAATGATGTCATCATATATTCAACTGGAACAGAGCCATTTGAACTGAATATTCCAAAAGATCCTGCTTTTTCAAATGCGTATGTATAGCCAGTTGTAGTGCTTCTTCTGATTCCTGACACAATAATTCCCCTTGATTATCAATGCTACCGTCCTAAGGTTAAGGCCACCATAGAGAGATCGCAAGCTTAGTTAATTGAAGTAATCAACTATGTTTATTAGTACGTCTTCTAACACTTCAATAACTGTCACTAGATTAACTCCCAAAACGCCCGATCACGCATCTTATTTACCCGCTTATCCCCATCCACATAAAGACTAAAATGCTTCTCAAGCTGCCGAATCTGTCCCATCAAAGACTCCTGCTCACTTTTATCATCAACGTTAAATACCGCCTTGATATCCGCATTCCTAATCTCAGAAACACGATGGATAATCCAAGTCAAAATATAGGAAGCATAATTATTTTCCCCGGTCTTAAAGTGAGTAATTTCCTGCGTTGACAGGATGGCACCAACACCATACTCACGGCCTTCTTTTAGGATCTTACGCAGACTGGAAAAATCCTGACGCATAAAGTTATCGGCTTCATCCACCAGAATCATTTTGGTGAGCTGACGATAATCCCCTCGCACCACTGGTTTACCACGCTTTTGCATCTGTGCGTAAAAAAGATCCAGCGTTAGCGCGACCACCAGGTTTTGCACTTCTGGCGGGTAGCCAGCCAGTTCAATCACGGTGACGCCGTTAATCAATTCGTACAAACTGGTCATCTTCTCCGGAATGGTCTCGAATATCTTGTAACGCGCCAGTTTAGAAAGTGCTGCGTAAAGTGAATCTTCTTCAACCTTCTCCTGATCGAGGAAGCGCTGCCATACATCTTCAATCGTCGGTGCAGTCCTTGACCATGTTGTCGGATCTTCCGGCGAAATACCTGCCGCTTCGTAGCATTCTAAAATTAGATTTTCTAGTTTGAGCTGCTGCTTATGGCCCAGCCCATAAGCTTTCGCCATTGTTTCCGATAGTCCACCAGCGGTGTGGATTGGTAACATTGGCGTGTCGCCAAACAGAGATAAGGGATTGTAAGGTAGCTTAAATAACTTGTACTTTTTAGCACCCGTGGCATCAAGAAAAGCCTCGTCTACATAGTCTGATTTGTAGTCGAAGATCAGCAAACCGATAGGTTTACCATCAACGTTACAGGACTGATTACGCATCAACTGTGTGACCAGTGATTTAGTAAACTGGGTTTTACCGGTGCCCATCGTTCCAATAATGCCGGTATTGGTATTCATGAACTTGGCGGTGTTGGTTGGCTCCCAATGTAACGGGCTCTGACGCACTGCATCATGACCAAACAGGATCTGTAATGGAGTATCGCTAATATCAGGTGTCACCACCGGAACAGCAGGCTGTAACAACTCTGGTTCTGAAATTGACTGTGCAGCAGTCGGCGTTGCTACTTCTACTACGACTTCGGGTTGTGACGAACTGGCATCACACTCTGGCTTAAGCCGATATTTTTCCGGCACCCGGTAACGTTCCGCCAACGGTGGTTCATCCCCCTGCGAAGCAATCAACGAAGGAAGCAGTGAATAAGGGATTTCGATCTGTAAAATATTCTCAGCTGTCTCTTTATAAGAAAGATCGAAACAAGTTCCACTGTCTACATGAGCCACGACGAAGCCGTCCGCATAGTCGGCTAACTCACCTAACTGATAGTCGCCCGTTAACCACCATTCGCGTCGTTCCAGCAAGGTAGCCAGTTTGTTGCCATCCAGCACACCGTACAGACGCAGTTTCTCCACCTGCATAAGTATCTGACGAATAAAGAGCGCCCGGTACAATTGTGATGCCAGCGTTTGTGGTTCCAGAAGGTCCTGCTGTAGGTAGCGTTTCAACTCACGAGCCTGTTGGCCTGCATAGCTGTAGTCAGGCCGCGCCCCGGTTTTAACTTCCAGCGGTAACAGATAGAGGCGGTTTTCTTTGAAACCCACAAAGAGCACATCATCGGAGATCGCGCCGTTACGATAACCCTGTAAATTTCTCGATAAATCGCTCTCTTTCATTTTCAGCCCGACATTGCCGGACACACGGATCATTTCGGCCACCGATAACGGAATCCAGCAAATGTCTGACTGGTGCAACATAGATTGTACAAATTTGTATGCACCTATAATGCCGTGCTTCTCTTTACGCTCTCTTTCATTGGAGCGCAGCATTTTCAGCAGCCATTCGCCGTTAAAGGCATTAAATTCAGCCAGCAAATGCTGACTATCAATAGCAGGTTGCCCTGACTGGCTTCCGGTCTGAAGCAACCGCAGGAACAAATCAACCTGCTTCGTGACGGTGACGGCATCGTAGCCTGCGCAACTGGTGTACTGGTCAGAATAGTGGATAAGCACCACATCTTTCTGACTGGTGAAAAAATCGAGAGTGACTTTTGGATCAATAATGGTGGTCCAGAGCGCGCTATTGTAGGAGTAATTCAGCAGCTGCTTAAAATTGCCGCTCACAGCCAGGCCGATCCCTTGTCCATGATACTGGGTGTTGCTTTGACGTGCAGGTTGCCACAGGCAGCCGATTAGTCGGGCAAGACGCAGGGCGCAGTAGGACTCAGTATCCACATCACGCAGTCCAAACGCGGTAAAGTAAGCATCCCCCTGAGTTTCAGCACCTTCCCCAGCAATCAACCCATGACACAATACCCCACTGGACGCATCTTCAATGCGGATCTGGCGGCAATCCACAGGTGCTGTATTGGTGAAAAATGCCAGATGTGCATAGGCCAGCTTGTCGCTTTCTGACGGTAGAACAAACTTGCTGAACGTTAACCGGCTACGCAGCAGGTCAATCAGCATATCGGCTTCCGCCCGCCATACGCCGCTGTTCAGATCGAGATCGTTTTTAAGTTGCTCATAGCTACCACTTTCTGCAAAGTGATCGAACATATTGGGTAGCAAACGTTCATCGTAGCAGTTCACATGAACCGAAATAGCCTTCTCTTTTTCTTGCTTAAAATATTCTACTAATCCCAGAAACAGTTCTTTGGCGTTCCCTTGATTAATAGCATTGATAATCAACGCACTGTTTTCAGCGCTCTGGAACAACCGGGCGTAAGCGTCCGTGAATTCATTAAGTTTGTCTTTTACCAAACGTTTAACGTAGTCATGGCTGACCTGCCGCTGGGGAACCACATCAATCCAGAAGCGGTTTTCATCCACCGGCTGTAGTTGCGCGTATTCATGCTCACTGTGATAAACAAACGGCACTAACCCGGAAACCATCAAGCGATCAAGAGTGATCGGCGGTAGTGTGGCAAATGATGCCGAATCGTGCTGTTCCGACTCCGCAACGATAGTTTCTGCCAGTTGTAAATGGTAAGCCAGTACCAGAGGATGCAGCGGAGAGAGGCGCTCATGGCTCTCATTGCGGCAGATTCCAAGATGCAGAAGACGTTTCTCTTGTGCTGTCAGCGCTCTGCTCAGGCCTATTTGCTGGAGTGACTGTTCGAACGTAGTAACGATGTAGCTGACCAGTGTTCGATATTCCGCTGACCACGACACCAGACTCGGCAGAGTGTTACGATGATGATAGTAGGCAAATAATTGCTCAAAAGCGTTATGGAGATCGGGGTAGCTGGCAAGAAGTTCATCCAGCGCAAACTCGCTATCGTCACTTCCCGTACCCAGCAGACGTTGCTCAATTAATGAGGCTTCCAGTATCAACAACTGCTGGCGTACACCGACGACCTTGTGTTCAGTATTATCGAGTATGATGCGCCCTTTTAGTCGGTTCCAGGTTGCATTACCCTCTTCCTTAAACAATTTGTTGAAACGACTTTGGTCAAAAAGCAGTGGCAGCGTTAGCCCTTCTTCTGCTCCCGGTCCCTCAATGTTAAACGACAGACGGGAATCGCCAGAAACGATCGCAAACTGAACCAGGTCACTTTGATTTGCCAGCGTCTCAAAATTCACCTGAGCATAATGCTGGCAGTCTATGTCTTCGCTCTCGTCATTCAACGTACAGGTCAGGTTGCCAAACTCGGTAATACGCAGCGTGTTATCTTCCAGTTGCAGGGTTATTTGTTCTTTACCTGGCTCAATGCGGTAACAGTGCTGAATATCGTTCAGCCAGAATTGTCCCTGCTCGACCAACAACAGGCGAAATTTATACTCTTCAGCTGAATTATTGCGGTTGGTCAGTTCGAGACTAAAGAAGCAAGGATGCCCGTCGAAAGGCACCGATGCCATAATGCGTGAAGTCTTGCCTCCCGCCCGGCTGGTGCGCCAGAAAGGTGCTTTCTTTAACTGGCGATTATGGGCAATTTTTATCTGGTTATCCTGAAGATCATTACCCTGAAAACTGAACTCCAGCTCAGCTTTTGATTGCCCTGGCTGCACCTGCACCAGCAGACTGATGTCACGTTTGCCTGCCTTACTGGCGCTTTTCGCCCGTTGCCAAACCTCGCCGTTTTCGACAGAGACGTTCTCCAACACCAGTTTTTGTTCACTATTCTGTTCTTTCTCTTTCCTGTAGTCGGAAAAATCGAGCTCACGCCAGTCATCTTTATCGTAAAAATGCTCTTGAATGAATTTTGTACTAAATTCAGGCAGCACATTCTCTAGCTGTCCACTGTAGCGTTCAACACTATCTTCTATCTGGCGATATAATTTCCGGTTTTCATTCAGTCGAGTGCGTAGCTGCTTCTGGCTATAGTTCAGTAGTTCATCATCTTTAAACAGATGAAGCTCGGAGAAATCCAGATTGCCATCATCCAGCAAGCGATACAGCGAAGAGAAACCAAATACGGTCGCGCCTTCATCCAGTACCGTCGACAGTTGATCTTCCAGCAAACAGCGGGACAATTCCGAACGGTTACTGCCAGTGGTAATGAGCTTTTCCAGTTGCTGACTGAAAGTTTGTGGGTACCAGATAGCATCCGGTGCCGCCACGTCTTTCGTGCTGTTAATCAGGGTATCGAGCATACTGTTGTGAATAATCAACAGCGCTGTTTGGGCAAAAACGCCGCTGCGCCCTGCAACTTCATCGCGCAAATGAGAAATGTAGTTTTCTGTGAATGCTGGAGCCTCGGCTCCATGCAGTACAGGAATAAGCTGAACACCATTGCAGGGGAGGCAATCAATATATTGCCCTGGTGCAATTTCCAACTGATTGCCGTCCGCCAGAGAGACGAATGCTTCCCAGAGTTTCAGGGCATTATCGGGATCGGGAGATTTGAACTGGTAGCGCTCGCCGGGCTGAATGATGCCACCTACCCATTCAATAAAGGTTTCTGCCAGATAGGTTTCATACTGTTTTACGGACATACACGGCGTCTCCACTATCACTCATTCGCTCTACATTTCCCATGCGTTCATAAAACGCCACTAGCGTTTGCGCCGACTGGTTGTCCAGATAAAAGCCACGCTGTTCAAAACCACGCAGCAGTTCATGCAGGCGAAGTTTGTCATTTTTGCCCACAGTGAGATTGGTCAGTAACAGAAGACGATCCTGATTCAGCACCAGCACTTTCCCTGCCCGACCGCGCACCTGAATGAAGTCAGTGCAAATCTGGTTTTCCAGCTCCTTGATATAGTTTCTATTTATATCCGCGCGGGTATTTTTTTTATCCTGGAATTGCTCTACGGCAACGGATAATAGCTGCCTGAAAGCACTTTCCAAGTTTGTTGCGCGGTCACGCGCAGGAAGATCTCGTTCTTCCTTACTAATAAATTTCTGTATGTAAGCATTAATCTCATCTAACACTTGATTTGGAGGATCCGGATAATTCAAACAATCCTGATATACCTGCCAGAGAGGGCGTTTTTTCTCCCCTTTTACCTGCAACACTTCCAGCGCGGAAAGTATCGGGAACAGTTTTTCGCTCTGGCTGGCGAACAGCTTATAGCCATAACGTTTCACCTTTTCCCGTTCGGAGCTGGCTTTTTCGCTATCAAGAATAAAAAACAGTGATTTGCTTTGTGGTTCGCCGTCCTGCCAGTTGTCCAGATTGAGCGCTAGTTGAGCGCACCAGCTAAAGGCGTACAAACGTAGGGTGTTAGTCAATTCTTGTAAAAGGTATTGTGGGTGCTCCGCCAAAAACTCCAAATCGGACTGAAAACACGTGACCATATACGGAAGATACGGTTGCTCTTCGGCAAACGGTCCTTTACCCAACAGCTTTATTTTTCCATTGAGCTTATTCAGCATTTGCTGCTCGATGAAGTTCAGTCTGTCCTGTATGGGATAAGGAAGACTGAAATCTCCCATCAAATTGGCAAACAGCGTGCCAAGTCGTTTATCTGCCGTTGAACCCGCACTTATTTTTTCACCCACAAACTGAGCGTGAAACAGTAAAAAAAGAGGCGATACACGGAAAATATCCTGGCTAGAAAAATACATGCGTTCTAGCACCGACCAGAATGCAGGCTCATCAAGCATCTCCTGCATATGTGTTTTACAATCTTCACGGAATTGGTCAGGATCGTAGGCTTCGATTTTGCGTTTCAGAGCGTAGCTAAGGGCCAACCCGGTGACGAACTGCCAGCTAATATCGTTGTTCTTATTGCGCACAGGCAGGTAACTATCCAGTAGATTGTTACCTACTTTTAACTCGTTTGCGATAGGGTACATTCTGCTAACCCTCCATACCACTAATAGTGATCATATCGTCATCCGCCTTTGCACGATAAACCCGTTGTCTGCCATCATAAAATTTTATTTCGCTGCTGGATTTAGCCTGCTCCGCGATCAACTCTACAATTTCATCCAGTAACACGATGGCATTTTTATCGTATTTATTCGGACGATAGCCATTATTCAACTTGTCTAATAATTCGAACAAATTAAGCCCGATATGGATATGCGGCAGTGGATTTCGCCCCACCTTTAAATAGACATCGAAGCCAGTTGGATGAGCCGTATGTTTATTACGGATAGCATCCCAATCGGGCTTCACTTCTACCGGTGCGGTTATTTTTACCCCACCAAACTCACCCAAAAAGAACTCTTCTTTTTGCATACTTAATTCAGGTGCTTTGCGGTTAGCATAGCGCTGGATACCCGCGATAAGCTCAAAAGTATAGAAGCGATTAAGTGATCTTTTTTGCTCCGGATCTGCTGTGTAATTTCTATGCAAATGCCAGATTTCTGAGTAACGTTCAAACAATGATTCGTTAAAGAACGCGGAAAATCTCCGATGATAATCATTACCCAACGACTCGTGCTGCAACAGCCAGAAAAGCCGGATCAAGGAGGTTGCGTCACCGGCCTTAACGCTCTGGCGATCAAACTTAATGTGTAACGGCTCAAGTGCGGCTAAAAAATCATCGAGATCAGCGTCAACCAGTCCCAGTTCATAGCGCAAAACAAACTGATCAAGTTCATAGGTGTGCAGTCTGGCGGGATCAAAATCGGAAACTTTTTTAATCAGATCATTTTCTGCACCGATGAAGAGATTATCAAATAAGTAGCCAGGGCCCATTAACAGATGATGCAGAAAGTCCAGCAGCGTTCGGGTCGTTACAAACTGGTCTTTAATCAACCGCGCTTTAAAGAGCTGCGTAATTAATACATTCTGCACGCCAGGCATGCAAAGCAATTTATAGTTTGCGACCTCTTTTAGTTCTGGATTAATGGACTCATCGCGCCGAAAGATAAACTGAAATAAATTATTGTCATCGTCACGAGTTAAGTTATCTAATAAGGTTTTAATAAATAATGAATAGTTTTTATTTTCGTTAAACTGGAATTTAGGATAGTGTTCAAAATCAAAAAAAGAACAATTCCCGTTACGGTATGGACGGCTTGCATCCTGCTGCCCTAATAAAAATGAGTCAATTGCAGACCGAATCACCTTATGGCATTCAGCGCCTTCTCGGGCAAAGTTAGCAAGCATTCCGGTGTTGATGCCAATAAGCAATGGAGATGACTGCTGATGATGATTAACAAATAACTCATTCAAAGCATCAATGGCTGATTGTCGAGGGGCAAAGCTATGAGTGGCATCCAGATGGAAACTAAATCGCCGCTGATAACGCGGATCTGACTGACAGCGGGTTAAAATTTCTGACTTTCCGTCCCCGCTACTACCGCACAAAAAAATGATTTCGCCAGGTTTAGCAACATCAAGATAGCGTTGCAATTCGGCTTCAATCTCTTGTTTAACAAAGAGTTGTTCCTTCAACTGATCGAACTCATCTTTCTGGCGGTGTGTCACGGTGGTGACGGAAAACGAAGATGACTTCGCAAGTACACCCAAAGCCTTTTGTAATGTGATTGCGCTCATAACCGCACGGTCTCTGATGTGGATTTGTAACTATTCTATATAAACGAAAATATTAACTCTACTGAACATTGAGAAAATTTATTAGTTTGATAATACTCCATCCATGCCTTGCGAGAGCAGACTCTAAAGCAATCTGGTTGATTACAGGACATAGATGTTCAGATTTTGCCTCTGGTCAAAGCCAGAAGAACCTGATTCTCATAATATATAGATTCTGTCTGCTGTTTACCTACTATTTCTGGCAGAAGGCTGTACGAGGTCAGTAAGCTACTATGGTTTATTTTGTATTGTTCACAGCGGCCATAAGTCCTTGTTAGTCAAATGGTTATGCAGTGTGTTGCTGTAAAGATTATCTGGGAAATATGTTTTTAACTCAGCATAAGTAAAAATGTGGGTTTTAAGGAAGATTTTCTGAAAGTCTTCACAGTCATTGATTTATTCAAAAGACCATATTGCGTAATAGTTACATTACTCTATTTCATTACTTTCCCTCTCATAACACAAATCAGCAGAACTTAGTGAGGCTATTGTTATTCATCACATCTAGCTGATAATTTTACTAACCCAGATATAAGCAAATTGTATGGGCAGAATTATTTGTTGAAGGGGATTGTAAACAGAAGGTTCACTGTAAATATTGAAAGGTTGAATCGGATGCAAAACGCTCAGTTCCAGAGCATCAGACACAAAAAAAGCCGCCCTTAAGCGACTTTAATTTGCATACGTGGTGCCGAAGGCCGGAATCGAACCGGCACGCCTCGCGGCGGTTGATTTTGAATCAACTGCGTCTACCGATTTCGCCACTTCGGCACTGAAGGGTATGCGGAAAACGTTGAGGATTATACCGTTACCCCCTGTTTCCGCAACCCTTATCCGCAGGCGAATGTGCAACTGCTGAAAAAACCGTCTTTTGGGTTCTCAGGTTCACCTGCTTAACCCGATACAGCCTTCACATCAGTCACCAGCGTCGGAAGATCCCACGTGCCGCCTGCATGGATATACCGGCACATGCCGGTCCCGCCCTCATAGCTTTTGCGGAAGGCCAGGCCGTCCCATACCCAGCTTTCCTGGCTCATGCAGTCACCGATACCCCGGCCTTTCTGCACGCTGGTAATCTCGCCCTTGTCGTAATCGGACCCGGAAATGGTCACCAGTTCAGGCTTGCCTTTCAGCTGATTATCAATGACCCAGTAGCCATATCCTTCGTTATAAGCGGCACGCCAGCAGAGCGCTGAAAGCAAGGCGTGTGTGTCATCCAGTGGCGTAAGCGTGAGTCCGTCGGTTTCCGGATCGCTGTTTTCGGCCGGTGAATAGAGGCTGTCGCAGGTGTCATCGTCGTTATGATTGACCGTTGCAAGCAGTCGGGTTTTGAGTGCGTCGCTTTCTGCTGCAGTCAGCAAACGGGGTTCGCCGCCGAGGGTTTTAGCCGCCTGAATAACCGGTGCGGGCACAGCCTTAGCCACGCTGCTTTCCGGTTTATTGCCCTTTTTGGTGAGCGCGCCTGCCGTGCCGATACGGCCCTGCACGTCGTCCGCTTTCAGCAGCACGGCATACGCGCCCTCGCCAGACAGCTGGAATGGCTTTGTGCCGCCTTTAAATTCAACTTTACCGCTGCCTTTAACGGCGCTGATTACCGCAGCGGTCTGACTAGCTGACATTCGCCAGTTATCATCAGCCGCTACCAGATCGCCGGCTGATTTCCCGTTGATCCACAGCGTCAGCTTTTCCGCTGGTTCGCTGTCATCTTCGGTGTCGCCCAGCGTCACTTCTCCCACGGTCTCCGTTCCAGGTCCCGCGGCACGGGTGAGCAGGATGGAGCCGGACGGATCCTCTTCTTTGGCATAACCCGCCATGCGGCAGGTCAGAGTGTTATCACAGACAACTTCCCAGTCTTTGTGCTCAAGCGTTTTTCCGCTCTGGGCGGCCTGAGCCGACAGGGAGAGCGCCGCCAGCACGAAAAGCATCGGTTTACAGTTCACTTTAATCCCTCAGGTTTTATTTCTGATATCAGCACAGGTATCACTCTTTCACCATCGGTGTGAGGGAACCCAAAGCCATTGTTAATCGCCGCCAGGCTTTGAAAAAAGGCTACGTCCCGTCCTGGGCGATGCGCTTATCGGGTAACTCTTTCTTTTTTGTTAAGCGCTTCAACCAGCACACTATGCAGCTGGCCGACAGAGAGATCGCGGATGACAGGCGCAGGAATACCGCGCAGTCGTCTGCAAAGATAAACAATGCCAAAAAAATCGATGCCTTCACTATGGAAAAGATATTCGTTTTCTTTCAGAGAGAACGCCTTCCTGAAACCACCTTCTTCTGCAGAAATGCTCACGCCGAAAACTTTTTCGGCCTCCTCCAGCAATTCAACACCATCATCGCCGGTAATCCCCAGATCCTTTTCCAGCCAGGTATTTTCATAGATTATTTCACGTCTGCATCCTGAAAAATCGCGGACAAAAGCGATAACGTCCGCCATTGAGGGTTCCATATCATTGCTCATGCTAAAGCGCTCCGCGCTATCCTGCCAATTTACAGTCGCCCCAGGGTCATTTCCTGCACCTCAGCCGCTGGATTGGCCTCTTTCACGGCGGCAAGAAAACCGGCAAAATCCCGATTAAAAAGGCTGTAGTTGTTCAGGACTCTGAACTCCCTTTCGGTGCGATAAGACCCGGTGACGTAACGCACCAGCCATACTCTACGATTACTGACTTTGGTTCCGGTGACTTTTATCCTGATAATATTTTCCAGCGGCACTTTGCAGAGTGTTTCGCCTTCACGCTGCTGATACAGAAAGTCGCTGTCATAGTAATAATCTTCCGTGTTCATACCCAAATTTTTTAATATCGGCGTATTAGCCGATATCTTTTTCATCTCTCCTGGAGAAGGAGGGGGCCCTTTTTTAAGGGGCAAAGGTCTGAAGAAAGACCAGATGAGCAAAATGAAAAATGCTGACGACAGCAGTGAAATAATAAACGAAAAAATCTGATGCATTTAAACATCCCGGACTGCGCGGATAGTTCCTGATTATATCCAGGAAGATATGACGCCGTTATCCGTTTTTACCGCTCTGAGCAGCGCCTTTTCCAGCAATTGCAGAGGCGAGCCAGCCGCCTGCATCGGCAAGCGCTGGCCCCACTTCAGACAATTTTCATAAGCGGCAAATCAGACGTTTATGCTTATCCACCAGTTGCTCCAGTAACTGTGCCAGCCTATCCTGAAGCTCCTTTTCCGGCTCCCTGCTCTTAGCCTCTGCCAGTATTGCAACAGCTTCTGCTGGCAGTGAGGCTTGCGGCCAGGCTTCCAGCGCATTCAGTGCTTTATTACGGCTAAACGTCATCGGGCTTTTTAAGCCTGTCCGGATCAGTATCCAGCCCTGTCCGGGAAAACGGCTTAAATCCTGCAGGACAAAACTGAGCGCCGAATGCTGCTGATATAGCGGCCCTCTCCCCTGGGATTTTTGCGGTCCGCAACTGATGGCAGTCAGATCCAGTTCGCTTTCTGCCAGCGCGATAACCTGCGCGATATGATCCGGATTATCGGTTTGCATCAACTGATACCAGAGGACGCTTTCCGGTTTTTCACGGTGCCGCTGATAAATTGCTGGCCACGGATCGCCGCCCTGCTCTCTGCAAAGCTGAAGTGCCGTATGAAAAATCATGCTGTCATCATCATGCAACCCGGCCTCAATCAGCGCGGGCCACTCGGGTAAAGCACGGATCTGCTCGCATAGCCCCCTCAGATGCTCCCTCTCCGCCTCGCTGGCAAACGTTTCTTCACCCATCAGCCTGCCGATTTCGCCTGCAACCTTATAATGCAGCAGGTCGCCTGCTGAGCCTGGCAGGATATGCGCCAGGTAACGATCACAGGCCTGCACGGCAAAGCTATATTGTTCGATACCGGGGCCGGGCTCGCCGCTAATCATCCCGAGCAGGATTTCACCGGCTCCCTGAAGTAATTGCGCATTGACCTCGCCTTCCAGCGCATAGTGCAGCTGGCCATATTCGGCACAGTGCCAGGCGGTATATTCCACCATCACTTCATTCTTATAGCCCTCCCTTAACAGCCACTGACGAACGGTTTGATCCAGCGCTTCTGGCAGCCTCTCGATCAGCTGGATACGTCCCCAGCCTGTGGTGCGTTTTGCCAGCGCCAGCCACGCCAGCGCGAACTCCTCTGGCGGCAGGATAGTCCGCATCGCCACCACGGCATAAAGGGTGAATTCATCATGGCTGCCTAACGTCTGAAGAATATTCACGCTTTGCTGATACGGGAAAAACGCCATTAGCGCCATCGCTAATTTCACCACCTGACGGTCAGGTGCCTGTGTCGCGAGGAACACCGTCAGCGCCCGCAGGCGGCGGGCATCTATGGCCTGAGAAGTACTCATCATCTTCAGCAGATCGTCGATAAAATTCAGCGGTGTATCCTGCTTTGCCAGTTGATACAGCGCTTGCATGTTTTTACTGCTGCTCCGCCGCAGCACGCGGCTTATCGCCTGCATCACCTGAGTCGCTTGTTCCTCGTTGTCGCCGCGCGCGACATGATGACCGAAGGCCCCGTCCAGCGCACCGGGTGCCCAGCGTAGCGTTTCCTCATCTTCTTGCGGTGAAAACTCATCCGGCAACGTCTGAGCCGCGTAAGGCAACACGCCCGTTTCTTCCGACCACTGCGCCAGCCAGTCATAGATGGCGCGCTGCTCTGGTGGCCACACGACCGGAAAACGCTGTTCGTCAGGCTGACGGAAGATGTTGGCGATCCACTCTTTCATTTTATATTCCCTTATTTGTCAGTTACGCCATGCTCAGCACGGTTCTCATCAGCAACGCATCAAGATCGCGGCAGTCGCGCCGCTCGCTATCCGGCAGCGTTTCACTGACGCGCCCTTCATCCAGGCACTGGTGGATGAAAGCATGGATGCGATCCATACGCTCACCATATTCCGCTTCGCCTGCACGCTGCTTGCGCGCCAGCAGTTGTTCGATTTCGGCCAGCAGCGCGGGATCCGTTACCGTCCCTGCCAGCAGCTCTTCAAAACGCATCGGCGGCACGCCTTTTCCGGCCTCTATCCACTGCACCGCCAGCAGCGGGCGCAACACGTAGAAGTACTTTTTTAGCCGCACGCTGTCGCCCTGCAGATATCCCCGAAAGTTCTTTTTCGCCATGGAGAGATAGTGCCAGCGCGCCCGTAATGGTGAAAACCAGTCCGGTATTCTTTCCCGTAAATCAGCAACGATAGCCGCTTCCTGCTGATAGACCACGGGCGAATCCAGCCATTCGATCAGTGTAGGGTTAGCTCGCTTTAACAGACCCAGCGCTTTTCGCCACTCCCAGCCGCAGACATCCAGCGTATCGTCGATCGGTAGCTCGATGACGTCGCGCGGCGGCTCAATACGCAGATACCACTCCGGTTTATGCACATAGAGAAAACGTACATCGTAATCGCTGTCTGGCGAGGCAAAGCCCCAGCCGCGACTGCCCGACTCGCAGGCATACAGCACTTTGACTGAATGCTCTTCTTCTATCTGGCGCAGCACGCCACGTACGTGCTCGCGCATTGCGCTATCCACTCCATGCAATCCTGTTCTCATTTTTTTATCCTTTTACGCAAACAACCTGTGACAGCGTATGCACCACTTCCACCAGCGAAGACTGGGCGGCCATTACGGCATCAATATCTTTATAAGCCATCGGGATTTCGTCGATAACCTCTTTATCTTTTCGGCACTCCACATGCGCCGTAGCACGTCGCTGATCTTCCACGGTAAACCGGGCTTTCGCCGCCGTGCGGCTCATGGTTCGCCCCGCGCCGTGACTACAGGAGCAGAAGCTCTCTTCGTTACCCAGGCCGCGCACGATAAAACTTTTCGCACCCATTGAGCCGGGAATAATACCCATCTGCCCTTTTTGCGCTGATACCGCGCCTTTGCGCGTCACCAACACCGACTCGCCAAAGTGCATTTCCCGCTCCACATAGTTGTGATGGCAGTTCACTGCTTCCAGGTGCGTACTAAAAGGCTTACTGATGACACGGGACATCGCCGCCAGCACACGCTCCATCATGGCTTCGCGATTATGGCGGGCGAAATCCTGCGCCCAGCTCACCGCTTCCACATAGTCGTTAAAATGCCTGCTGCCCTCCCTAAAATAAGCGAGGTTACGATCCGGCAGATTGGCGATATGCTGCTGCATATCTTTCTGCGCCAGCGCGATAAACAGGTTGCCGATGGCGTTCCCTACACCGCGCGACCCACTGTGCAGCATCACCCACACCTGCTGGCACTCATCCAGGCAGACTTCAATAAAGTGATTGCCCGTCCCCAGCGTTCCCAGATGCTGATAGTTGTTGGTTTTAAACAACGTCGGGTACTTTTGCGTCAGCGTCTTAAATCCTGGTGCCAGTTCAGCCCAGTGACGATCCACTTCCTGTGGTGGCGTCTGCCAGGCCCCCTTATCACGACGGGAGCGGGTATTCGTGCGGCCATGCGGGACTGCCTGTTCGATGGCGCTACGTATGCCCGACAGATTGTCCGGCAGATCGCTGGCCATCAGCGAGGTGCGCACCGCAATCATGCCGCAGCCAATATCCACGCCGACCGCCGCCGGGATAATGGCGCCTTTAGTCGGGATCACGCTGCCGATGGTGGATCCTTTGCCCAGATGCACGTCTGGCATCACCGCCAGATGGCGAAAGATAAACGGCATTTTTGCCGTGTTCAGCAGTTGATCGCGCGCTTCTGGCTCAACCGGCACGCCGTTAGTCCACATTTTTATCGGCACGCCCTTTTCCTGCTGGAGGGTCTGATAGCTATTTTTCATTTTGTTCTCCTAGTTGCTGTGGCTTAGGTATTGCGAATGCCGTGCCAAAAAGCTCACCCTGCACAATAAAATTTATCACCTTGATTATTAACGTTATTTACAATCAGGGCACCGCACAGCATTGCCACAACTCATAATGGAACTTATCTTATCGGATAAATTATTTATCTTATGGGATAAAAATGAAAGCTAACGTGGTGATAGGTGTGCTGGGTACTGTGCTGGACAGGCGTGGCAAGCGGGAAAATCGCTGGAGTAAATGGCGGCCAACCGTCGCGCTTTGCCAGCAGGAAGATCTCAGGATCGATCGGCTGGAACTGCTCTATCAGCCACGCGATATCAACATGGCACAGCGAGTGGCTGAAGATATCATTCAGGCATCCCCCGCCACTGAAGTTGTGCTGCACAGCGTTAAGCTGGCCGATCCCTGGGATTTTGAAGAGGTTTACGGCAGCTTCCTCGATTTTGTCAGCCGCTATCCTTTTAATACCGACGCCGAAGAGTACCTGGTGCATATCACTACCGGTACACACGTGGCACAAATCTGCTGGTTTTTACTGACTGAAGCCCGCTATCTGCCCGCACGTCTTTTGCAGACCTCACCAGCCAGTAAGGGATCTGAGACGCCTACTGCACTCGGCCACTACTCCATAATCGATCTCGATCTTAACCGATACGCCACACTGACCAGCCGTTTTCAGCGCGAACAGCAGCAATCTGCCTCGTTTTTAAAATCTGGCATCGAGACGCGAAACTCAACCTTTAACAGTCTCATTGAACAGATTGAACGTGTTGCACTGCGCTCCACCGCCCCGATGCTGCTGACCGGCCCAACTGGCGCGGGCAAATCTTTCCTTGCGGAGCGGATCTATCAGTTACGACTTGCCCGCCACCGGCTGACGGGGAAATTCGTGGCGGTTAACTGCGCGACCCTGCGCGGGGACAATGCGATGTCCACGCTGTTCGGCCATGTCAAAGGCGCTTTTACGGGTGCGCAGCAGGCACGCGGCGGCCTGCTGAGAGAAGCCGATGGCGGCATGCTGTTTCTGGACGAGATCGCCGAACTGGGGCTGGATGAGCAAGCGATGTTGCTGCGCGCCATTGAAGAGAAACGCTTTTTCCCTTACGGCTCTGATAAAGAAGTCAGCAGCGATTTCCAGCTGGTCGCCGGCACGCACCGGGACATGCAACAGTGGATTGCCGAAGGCCGCTTTCGCGAAGATCTGTTTGCCCGCATCAACATGTGGACGTTTCAACTGCCGGGACTGGCCGAACGCCGCGAAGATATTGAACCCAATCTGGATTTTGAGCTGGCGCGTTACACACGTGAACAGCAAACGCAGGTGCGATTTGATAAAGAAGCGAGAAGTCACTTTCTGCGTTTCGCCTGCTCGGCAGAAGCCAGCTGGCGAGGCAATTTCCGCGAACTAAGCGCTTCCGTCACACGTATGGCGACCCTGGCGGAACAGGGAAGGATTTCTCTGGAACTGGTAGAAGAAGAGATTGCCCGGCTGCGCACCAACTGGTGCTCTCCGGTTGTGCTGGCTGCCCAGCCAGATCCCCCTTTAGCGCAGTACGATCTGTTTGATGAGTGCCAGCTACAGACGGTGTTAAGCGTCTGCCGCACGGCAGATTCGCTTTCCGAAGCGGGGCGACGCCTGTTTGCCGTCTCCCGCCAGGGGAAAAAACAGCCCAACGATGCTGATCGCCTGCGTAAGTATCTGGCACGGTTTGGGCTGAGCTGGGAAGAGGTTAAAAGATAAAGCACCTGTTGGCCTTCGTAGTTGTAATACTGCACTGCACCAGATAACGCTGGCCATTAATTTCCAGGTCGCGCCAGAGCTTTGTCGCCATTTCTGGCATTGCCTCAATAATAGTTATCTCTATTTTTGAGCAGCATTACATTGCCAATCTGTTGCTTGTCGACTCCTCCCTAAACACCATCCTGTTCCCCCCACAACGCAAAAGAGCCAACCTCACGGTTGGCTCTTCCTTGCATATCACATGCTCAGCATCGGGCATCAAATCTGCCCATCAGCGCCTGTTGTTGTCAGGCAAGGCGCCTCAATGCGTATGGTCATGATGCAGCTTGTTTTCGACCTTATCCTTCACTTCGCCAGCTTTATCCTTCACTTTCTCAGTCAGGCTCTCTTTGTGGTCATGGTTGTGCGCGCCGGGTGACTGTGTCGCTGCACCCGCTGCAGCAGGTTTTACCCCTGCTGTCGTACCCGGAAGCTCGCTCTCCAGACCACCGCGTGCATGGTCGATCTCCACTTCCTGACGACGCACCGTGTCGTTAATGGTCTCGGTACGATCGCTGCCGTCGGTACGCACCACCACTTCTTCTTTCACGTGGGTCGTTTTGTTGATTACCGGCTGCTCATGCGTCTCAGCGACTTCGACGGTTTTCTCGGACCAGTCCACTTCACCGGCCAGCGCGGGTTCATTCACCGAGCGGCGGAAGATGTCAGCATGCTGCTCATGCAGCGAGATATCTTCAGAGACGGTATCGGTCACGGTATAGCGTCGTACGCGGGTGGAGCCTTCGCTCACCAGACGTTTACCCACTTCCACCTGCTCTTCGGCCAGACGCAGAATGTCAGCTTCGCTCTCATCACCGGTCAGCGAGGTGCGTAGCGGCTCAGCCGGGCGGTCGTTGGTCTCACCGGCAAACTGCTTGCCTGCGGTCGGGTTAATGCCCGGTGCGGTGGTGCCGTTCCCGACTGAGCTTTGCATACGTGACGGCACATCTACCGAGTCATGAGAATGGAGAATCGTCATGGCGCGGGCCAGCTTCTCCTCCTCAGTACGGATGGTCAGCACGACGCCGCCCTTGTCCATTGCCCGGGTGTAGACATCCGCCTCATCTTTATCGACGTCGTGCCCAAACAGACGCTGCCACAGGCTCGGATGGCGGACAGACTGCCCTTCCTGCTGCAAACGTTCTCCACTGATAAGACTGATGTCCCGATCAGAAAAGCCTGCTTTCACGAGATTTCTTTTCGCGGCCTCTGCCTGAATTGCAGAATCGAACAGTGTTACGATTTTTTCCTGTGCCATGATAGGTTCCTCTCTGTTAGCTGATTTGATCGTCATCTCTCTCAACGTTCACCTGCTGCTCACGTCGGGTCACCACCTCCTGAAAAGGAACATTCTCCTGCACTTTTCGGATGTGGATTTCCTCTTTAAGCACCAGCTTTCTGACGATTTGGATTTCTTCCTCTACTACCGGGACAATCAGTACACCGTTCTCTTCCCTGATTTCGGGCATCGTTTCAACGGGCTGCGCTTTCGCTACATGCTCAACCTCAACCTTCTCCTGGGTAAGCAGTGTACTGATGACCTCGTCATGTTCAGTTGTGGAACGGGTAACGCGGACATGTCCATCCACAATCTTTTGCTTCGTCAGGGCTATTTGCTCTTCAGCGAGTTTAAGCGTGACCTCTGCATTATTATTGTGCTCTGGCTGTCCAGCCATAATATCACTCCCGTTAAATTAAATATCGACCACAACTGCCTGACACAGTGATTAAGCATGAACACTCTCGCTGATTTCGCAAGCCGGGATAATAAAAATCCCCACCAACTTAATTTAATTACGGCACAGAAATCTGCATCAAAAAACAGCAAGCCGGCTTAAATCACCGCTACGCTAAAAATAAAAATAACTTAAAATACATGATACTATGTAAAAACAATTCCTCAGGTAAATATTACCAGACCAGACGCAAGAGCTTAGAAAATACGCTATAAGCAAAGCGGTAACTTTAATTTAAACCAGGACAATTCCTGATAAACACCGTGAGAATATTAAAGAATGTTTCAGCAGAAGCGCTAATTAACGCACCAGGGAAAGTCATCTCACGAAATAATAACACCCGTGCTCATCCGGATATTTTATTGCCTCTATTACAGAAGATTCCCAAAGCGTTATTTATGAAGAAAGTTCAGGAACTTTCTGGTCGTCAGACTCTCTTAGCAAAACTGAATAAGCAGATACTGAGGTTAAGATGAAACAGGCACAACGCAGTGCATGGATGTTGGGCATGGCGGCACTTCTGGTGGCAGGCAGTGCATCAGCGGCAAGCTGGCAGGATCAGCTGAGCAGTGCAGCATCGCAGCTCAGCCAGCAGAATAACGGCGCCACCACCAGCACCACGCAGCAGAATGGCGGCATGTCGCTCTCTTCTATTACCAGCATGCTGGGCGGCGGCGACAAAGCGGTCAGCGCCAATAGCATGACCAATGCGGCCGGTGTGATGCAGTATTGCGTCGAACACAACGTGGTGAAAAACAATGTGCAGTCGGTGAAAGATCAGGTGCTGAGCAAGCTCGGTCTGAATACCACTACCGCGCAGGAACAGAAAACCGACTACACCCAGGGCGTGGCAGGACTGCTGAACACCGGGAACGGCCAGCAGCTCAATCTGCAAAGCCTGAGCAACTCACCAATGGGTGAGAAGCTGAAAACCAAAGCCTGTGACGTGGTCCTGAAGCAGGGCAAAAACTTTATCTCCTGATCCCGCTCCTCTTCTCTCCCCTCTCTGCTCTGAGGGGAGCGTTAAACCCCGCTTTGCTGTGATGCCTGACATTCCCTTAACCTGGGGTTGAGCGCTATAGTGTTGTTTTGGTTTCTACAGGACAGCACGCATGAAAGGCATCAACATCGCACTTTACTTCGACCCCGATCAGATTCAGGCCTGCGTTCATGAACAGGACGGCAGCTATCTCAGCAAAAAATTCGAGTATGACGATGGCGTGATTGAAGAGATCTACCAGTGGCTGGAGCAGTACGAACCTAATCGCACCCACATCTGCCTGATTGAAAACGAAACCGCCGAGCTGCTGGCCGATGAGCTGGTCGACAGCGGATTCCGCGTCCATCAGGTCACCATGCATCAGCTGCTGAGCTGGTTCGCCGCTGAACCGCCATCCACGCCAGACGGCACGCCGATGCGCGCCATGCTGCGCTTCCTGGAAGATGAACATCCGCGTGAATATGAGTCGCGCACGCCGCAGACCGAAGCGCTGATGGAGATGTTCGACGAGCTGGATGCGCTGGAGATGGTCGATGACGGCGATGACGAAGACGCGCTGCCAGGCGATCTGCTGCGCGCCATGAAGAAGCACAACATCACCGCCAGCGCCGCGGCCCAGCGTCTGCTACCGGACGTCAACGAACGTATCCGCGAGCATCTGATGCAGTACCCCGAACTGATGACGCCGGAAATCCTGCAGGACTTCTTCCCGGAGCTGTTAGAGGCGCTGGAGCGCCCGAAACACTAATCAGGGAGATCGGCTATGCTGGAACTGATTAAAGCGGTCAGCCTGGGGCTGGTGGTGATCCTGCCGCTCGCCAATCCGCTCACCACCGTGGCGCTGTTTTTAGGGCTGGCGGGTGACATGAATTTCGAGGAGCGCAACCGCCAGGCGCGCCAGGCTTCCATCTATGTCTTCGCCATCATGATGGTGGCATGGTACGCGGGCAGTGCGGTGCTGAATACCTTCGGTATCTCTATACCGGGTCTGCGCATGGCGGGCGGTCTGATTGTCGCCTTTATCGGCTTCCGGATGCTGTTCCCGGCTAAACCTGCCGGGCATTCAGTTGAAGCTAAGCAGAAACTGGATGAGCTGGATGGGGCTAAAGAGCCGGTGAATATCGCCTTTGTGCCGCTGGCGATGCCAAGTACGGCCGGGCCGGGAACCATTGCGATGATCATCTCTTCTGCCTCAACGGTGAGAAGTGGCGTCGATTTTCCCGCCTGGGTAATCAGCGTGGCACCGGTGCTGACCTTCCTGCTGGTGAGCCTGATTCTGTGGATCTCGCTGCGCAGTTCGGGTGCCATCATGAAGCTGGTGGGTAAAAGCGGTATTGAGGCGATATCGCGCCTGATGGGATTTTTACTGGTCTGTATGGGCGTGCAGTTCATCATTAACGGCGTGCTGGAAGTGGTACGCACCTTCCATTAATGCGGGTTTTCCCCTCCCCGGACAGGCAGAGGGGAAAGCGCGATTACTTCAGCGTTTTACGCACTTCAGCAACCTGATCTTTGCTCACCGCAGGCGCGGTGTTGCTCCAGCCCTGACGAACAAAGGTCGCCAGCTGCGCGACTTCATCATCATTCAGCCGCTGGGCAAAGCCTGGCATCGCCAGTTTAGACGGCGCTTTGGCGGTCGAAGGCTGCTGCGCACCGGCCAGAATGGTGTGGATCAAGCCGGTTGGATCCTTAGCATTCACGATGGTTGCGCCATCCAGCTCCGGGAAGATCCCGGGTGCGCCTTTGCCGGTCACGAAGTGACAGGCCCCGCAGTTATCCAGATAGAGACGCTCGCCTTCGCTGAGGTTCTTCGCGGCGGTGAGTTTCGCTTCCGTTGCCTGCTGCGCCTGCACGCTGAACGCCTGCAATGGCGGATTGCCGCCCAGGAACTTCAGGTAGGCCGCAATGGCTTTGAGATCGGCATCGGTCATGTGTGAGCTGCTGTGCTCGACCACCGAGGTCATCTCGCCGCCTACTGCCGCTTTATCGTTACGGCCGGTCTGCAGGTAATCCACCACTTCCTGCTCGCTCCAGTGCGGCAGGCCACGCAGTGACGGCACATCCCAGTTGTTCAGGCTGCCGCCTGCCAGGAATTTATCATCACCGCTATCCAGCGCTTTCTCGTTCATGCCCAGACCGCGCGGCGTATGGCAGCTGCCGCAGTGACCCAGACTCTCCACGATATAGGCACCGCGGTTAACCTCGGCTGACGCACCACCAATCGGCTGGAACGGCTTATCGGACGTGAACGCCCAGTTCCAGAACCGCATGCCCCAGCGCTGGCTGAACGGGAAGCTCAGATCGGTTTCCGGTGGCTGTTCCGCACTCGGCTGCACGCCTTTCATAAAGTAAACGTAGAGCGCGTGCATATCGGCATCGCTGATTTTGGCGTAGTCAGGATACGGCATGGCCGGATAGAGATGCGAGCCATCCGGTAATACGCCCTTGCGCACCGCGTCAGAGAACTGCTGCTCGCTGTAGTTACCGATGCCATGCTGCTTATCCGGCGTAATGTTGGTGGAGAAGATGGTGCCGAGGTTCGACTCAATCGCCAGTCCACCCGAATAGGCCGGTTTGCCGGGCAGCGAGTGGCACGCCATACAGTCGCCCAGGCGGGAGAGATACTCGCCCTGCTTAATCAGTTGCGCTTCATCTTCGGCGTGAACCGGCAGCGCAAATCCGCTGGCCAGCAGCACCGCGTTGGCAAAAATAAAAGACTTCAGTTTCAGCTTATTCATGCGCTTATGCCTGTACCAGTGGGCCGGGATTTTTCAGGTAGTGATCTTTGATCGCCTGCGCCGCCATCAGGGTAATCGCACCGATGGTATCGGTCGGGTTCGCCTGGAAGTTCTGCGGGAAGGCGTTGCCGCCGGGCACAAAGACGTTATGCACATCCCAGCTCTGCAGATACTTGTTCAGCGCCGAGGTTTTCGGGTTATCGCCCATCACCGCGCCGCCCACGTTGTGCGTAGAGACATATTTGGTGATATCGAAATCCGCGCCCATCGGCAGGAAGCTCATGCTCATACTGTCCGGGTTCAGCTCTTTGGCGATGTTGCCGACGATGCCTTTCAGATGCTGCTGCAGCTTCAGCTCATTCTCTTTCCAGTTAAACGTCATGCGCAGCAGTGGCAGGCCACGGTGATCGTTGTAGTTCGGATCGAGATCCAGATAGATGTCGCGGTAAGACTGGCAGGTGGTGGTGATGCTGATCTTCATCGAATGACCGTACCACTCTTCCAGACCTTCCTTGTAGCCCATGCCCCAGGTCGGGGTGCCTTTTGGCAGCGCGGTGCTGATTGGCGTGCCGGTCGCCTGTGAGCTGTGGATCTTCGCACCGCCCAGGAAGCCAAGTGAAGGGCCGTCGAAGTTGCCTGGCGAGATATCGTTAAACATCTGGCCGGTCGCGCCCGCCGTCGCATACGGATTGAAGTTTTTATCTTTGAAGAACAGCGTTGCGCCGCCGTTCGACAGGAACGCGTAGTTACGGCCTACCACGCCCTCTTCGGTAATCGGGTTGTAAGGTTTGCCGATGCCGGAAAGCAGCATCAGACGCACGTTGTAGAGCTGGAAGCTGCTCAGCACCACGATTTTTGCGGGCTGGAAGCACTCGTTGCCCTGCGCATCGATGTAGATCACGCCTTTGGCGGTTTTCTTATCATCGTTCAGCACGACCTTGATCACTTCCGCATTCACTTCATAGGAGAAGTTCGGCATACGCTTCAGCGAATCCATCACCGCCGTCTGCGGCGACGCTTTGGAGTAGTTCAGGCACGGATACTTGCTGCAGTAGCCACAGTAGTTACACGGGGCGATCTGGTTGCCGTACGGGTTTTTCCACGCACGCGACACACAGGCTGACGGATTCGGGAACGGGTGGTAACCGAGTTTCGTCGCCACCTCTTTGAACATCACGTTGTTCAGCGTGTCATCCAGCGCGGGCAGTGGGTAAGGTTCAGAGCGCGGGCCTTCAAACGGATCGCCGCCTTCCAGAATTTTGCCGCGCAGGTTGCCGGTGTTGCCCGACTGGCCGCAAATCAGTTCGAATTTATAGTAATAGGGCTCGATCTCTTCCCAACTGAACGGGAAGTCCATCACCCGCATATCATCCTGCAGAATGCCGGGCTTGTAAGCCTCGTCAACGTAGGTTTTAAGTTTGATATCGGTCGGCGTCGGACGGATCAGTACCGCCGTCCAGTGCAGACCGGAACCGCCCACACCGGTGCCCGGTGCAAACGCGCCCCATTTACGGGTTGGTAATGCCGTCTGGCTGCTGTTGTAGCGCACGGTGACCGCCACTTCGGCGGGTGTCGCAAACACTTTGTTGCGCACCGCATAGGCGTATTCATCCGCCGGTTTCGGGTAGGCGAACTCGTCGTAATCGCGATCGCCGCCGCGCTCCAGGGCGCGCACGTCCAGACCTGCCAGTGCCAGCTCGATGCTCATCAGCGAGCCTGCCCAGCCGAGGCCGCAGACCACGACGTCGACTTCTTTTTTAGTAACCTGTGCCATGATAATCCTGTTTACCTGATGTGGAAGCGCTTATGCGCGTTCACCTTTAATGCTGACCGGGCCGAGCGGATAAGGAACGTTGTGCTGTTTCACCCATTCGGTGAAGCTGGCACGCGCGCCGGGGAAGCCGATAGCGATCCAGGCTTTCATGCCTTTATTACCGCCGTACATCGGGTCGGCCAGGTAGCCATGCTTGGTATCGGAAAGCAGCTGGCTGAAGAAATGGGAAGGCTTAAGATCGGCTTCGCCCAGCGCGGCAAAGTCGATCTCGTTTTTGTTGACCTGGGTCAGCACCGCATCTTTCTCTTCCAGCGTCAGCGCATGAAACGCTTTCTGGTGCGTGTTCTGCGACCACTGATTGATCAGCCGGATACCGGTCTGATACATCTGCTGGGGACGGAACGGGATCTGATAACCCATCGTAGCGGGTGCTTTCGTGTTGAACGGCCCCTGCATATAGATTTCGCTGCCAAACGCTTCGCTGTGCAGCTGCTGATCGATAAAGATCGGCACGTTAGTTTCCAGCGCGCCCGGTGCTTTGCCTTTGCCGCCCGCCGGAATCAGGCGGTCGGTGGCGGCCAGAATAAACTGCCACTCATCGGCACTAAAAAAGATCGGTTTGTAATCGGCTAACTCCGGTGCGGCCATCTCTGCAGCCTGTGCCGCAGTCATGCCTTTCAGGACCAGTTCACTTAATGGCAACGCCAGCAGTGAACCGAGCAAAAATTTACGCCTGGTGGTGGGTTTTTCTAAAAGCATATCCGCACGACTCTCATCTGCTAAATACCCGCTTACTGTGTTATGACGCTGAAAGGCCGGGTGCAGGCAGGAAACTCCCCGCAGAGATGAACGCACACAGCACAGACAACGGCAGAACAGAGAAGGCAGGTAGAATTATGGTTCGGTGACTAACGGAACATATCGGTTAATAACCTGGCAATATTAGGGATATAGATATGTCTGAATGTAAAAATTGAATTTAAAATGTGTCGTAGTGAAAGTTTATCATGGTGTTGCGGAAGGGTTGCGGATAGGTAAAAGATTTACAGCGAGGAAATTGCGTCTAAAACCGCATAAACATCGGGTATTTAGCCGTTTTAACGCAGGAGCGACGGATATTATTTTCGCCCTGTCATCATCACGCAGAATAACCGATAAAAAAATATCATACTTCCATACAAGAGAATCATTCTCATCGTTAACACTATAGTGACTTTGATGGTCATACAATCAGACAGTGCGCAAAGTGTGATCGCCTGAGTAAATCCTGCTTTATTCCGCCTGTTGTTAAATGACGCTGAAATAATTACTGACGGACATGACCTTAATTTGTCCTCTTGCCTGAATAACTAAGCATGTAATTGTGCAAAGCTCATAACAAACCGGCATTTTGAGATTATCCGGCGCCCGATAGAGTAGAGCGATCAACGACTCAGGATAACCCTCAATGCGCAAAACGCTACTCTCACTCTCTTTATTGACTGCACTGACACTGGTTCACCCGGCATACGCCGCGACGCCAGCGGACACGCTGGTAGTCGCCGTGCCACTCGATGGCATCATCAGTTTCGATCCGGCGGAAAGTTTTGAAACCGTCAGTAACAGCAGCCTGCGCAATATCTACCAGACGCTACTGGAACCGAATCATCAGAACCCACAGCAGCTCTCGCCACTCGCCGCCACTCGCTGGCAGGCCGGAAAAATGCCGCACAGCCTGGTATTTGACCTCAACCCGCAGGCCCGTTTCGCCAGCGGTCATCCGCTGACCGCGCAGGATGTGGTCTTCTCATTAACCCGCGCGGTAAAACTCAACAAAGCCCCCTCTTTTATCCTGGGTGAGTTTGGCTGGACGCCGGAAAATATCGATCAACAGTTCACGGTGATCAACGACCACCAGCTTGAACTGCGCTGGCCCGCTGAGATCGGCAGCGATCTGGCGCTGCGCCTGCTGACCGCGCCGGTCGCCTCCATCGTTGACAGTAAACTGGCCCGGGAACACGTCAGCAATAACGATTACGGCAATGCCTGGCTGAAAACGCACTCGGCTGGCAGCGCCGCCTATGCCATCAAACAGTTTGTCCCGCTGCAGGCGCTGGTGCTGGAAGCTAACTCTTACAGCACGCAGAAGCCGCATCTGAAGCGGGTATTGCTCAAGGGCGTAGCCGATGCCGGCAGCCGCCGACTGCTGCTCCAGCAGGGTGACGTGGATGTCGCCTATCAGCTTGGTCCGGACCAGATTGCCGCGCTGAAAACACAGGCTAATGTGCGGGTTGACGCCTTCCCGTCCAGCCTGGTTTATTACGTTGGCTTTAATACTCAGAGCGCGCAGCAACCGGCGCTGGGCAATCCGGCCCTGTGGCAGGCGGCACGCTGGCTGGTTGACTATGACAGCCTGGCGAACCAGCTGCTGAAAGGTCAGTATCGCATCCATCAGAGCTTCCTGCCGGATGGCTTCGATGGTGCACTGAACACCACGCCGTTCCATTACGATCTGAAAAAGGCGCAGGAAATCCTGCAGAAAGGCGGCATCAAACCGGGCACCCACATCGCGCTGACGGTGGTGAACCAGCCGCCTTATATAGACGTGGCGCAGGCGCTGCAGGCGAGCTTTGCCAAAGCGGATGTGCAGCTTGATATCCAGCCGGTGGCGGAATCGGAGCTGTGGAGCAAAATGCGCAGCCGCGACTTCCAGGCCATCTTCACTTACTGGGGCGCGGACTACATCGACCCTAACACCAATGCCAGCACCTTTGCTTCTAACGTGCCAGGTGGCGGCAAAACCCTGGCATGGCGTGTCGGCTGGACCATTCCGGCGCTGAGTACACAGACCCGCGCCGCCGCCGGAGAGAGCGATGCGGCTAAACGCCGTAGCCTCTATACCGGGCTGCAAACCCGCATCCAGCAGGATTCGCCGTTTATCGTACTCTTACAGGGCGCGACCCAGGTGGCGGTGCGCAGCAACCTCAGTCACCTGCAGCAGGGCATCGGCGTCAGCCTGCTCAATTTCGAAGAGGTGCAGAAGTAATCCCGCGTTTCAGGCCGCTGCTCTGCGGGCAGCGGCCGCGTTTTTGACGAATTGTTCTCCTCCTGTCTATGCTCCGCTTGCTATCCTTCAGGCATAATCCTTTGACTGAGAGTGGAAAACCATGACTTCCCCGCTACTGATTGCCCGTACGCCAGACGTCGAACTTCATCTGTTGCCGCAAATGGCCAACCGCCACGGCCTCATTACCGGTGCGACCGGCACCGGGAAAACCGTTACGTTGCAGAAGCTGGCCGAATCGTTCTCCGCCAGCGGCGTACCGGTCTTTATGGCTGACGTCAAAGGCGATTTAACCGGCGTGGCGATGGCGGGCCAGTCCAGCGAAAAGCTGCAGGAGAGGCTGGCGAAAATCGGCGTCACCGACTGGCAGCCGCAGAGCAATCCGGTGGTGCTGTGGGATATTTTTGGCGAGAAAGGCCATCCGGTACGCGCCACCGTTTCCGATCTCGGTCCATTACTGCTGGCGCGGCTGCTGAATCTGAATGAAGTCCAGAGCGGCGTGCTGCAGATTATTTTCCGCATCGCCGATGACCAGGGCCTGCTGCTGCTGGACTTCAAAGATCTGCGCGCCATGACCCAGTACATTGGTGACAACGCCAAAAACTTCCAGACCCACTACGGCAATATCAACAGCGCCTCGGTCGGCGCGATTCAGCGCGGATTGCTGACGCTGGAGCAACAGGGGGCGGAACACTTCTTTGGTGAGCCGATGCTGGATATCGCTGACTGGATGCGCGTCGACAGCAACGGCAAAGGCGTCATCAACATCCTCTCTGCTGAGAAGCTCTACCAGATGCCGAAACTCTACGCCACCAGCCTGCTGTGGCTGCTGTCGGAGCTTTATGAACATCTGCCGGAAGCGGGCGATCTCGATCAGCCAAAGCTGGTGTTCTTCTTTGATGAGGCGCACCTGCTGTTTACCGATGCACCGCCGGTGCTGCTGGAGAAAATAGAACAGGTCATGCGGCTGATCCGCTCCAAAGGGGTCGGCGTCTGGTTCGTCACCCAGAACCCGGCGGATATTCCCGATCGGGTGCTGGGCCAGCTCGGCAACCGCGTTCAGCACGCCCTGCGCGCTTTCACGCCCAAAGATCAGAAAGCGGTGAAAACGGCCGCCGATACGCTGCGCGCCAACCCGGCGTTTGACAGCGTGGAAGCGATTCAGGCGCTGGGCACTGGCGAAGCGCTGATCTCCTTTCTGGATGCCAAAGGCAGTCCGTCGGTGGTGGAGCGCGCCATGGTCATTGCGCCAGGCTCGCGCATGGGTCCGGTCACCGGCGATGAGCGTAACGGCCTGATCAACCATTCGCCGCTCTATGGCAAATATGACACCGAAATCGATCGCGAATCGGCGTTTGAAAAGCTGCAAAAAGGCTTCCAGGCCGCCAGCGATGAGGCGAGTGCCCCCCCGGCCAAAGGCGACGCTGTGGCTGTCGACAATGGGATTCTCGGTGGTCTGAAAGAGATCCTGTTTGGTCACACCGGCCCGCGCGGCGGCAAACACGACGGCGTGGTGCAGACCATGGCGAAAAGCGCTACCCGCCAGATCACCAATCAGATCATCCGTGGGGTGCTGGGCAGCCTGCTGGGTGGCCGTCGCCGATGAACCCCGCTCTCTGCTAAGATCAGGTTATGGATAAACACTACGAACTGAACCGGATGAAACGCCTGGCGCTGCTGCTGCTGCTGCTCGCCGTCGCCACCTTTGTTGTCACCCTTTTCCTGCCGCCTGGCTTCTGGGTCAGCGGCGTCAAAGCGATTGCGGAGGCCGCGATGGTCGGCGCACTGGCGGACTGGTTTGCCGTGGTGGCGCTGTTCCGGCGCGTGCCGGTGCCTTTTATCTCGCGCCATACCGCCATCATTCCGCGCAACAAAGATCGTATTGGTGAAAACCTCGGGCGCTTTGTGCAGGAAAAGTTTCTTGATACCGACTCCCTGCTGAACCTGATTCGCCGTCACGATCCTTCAAACCTGCTGGCACAGTGGCTGAATGCACCGGGCAATGCCGACCGCGTTGGCCGCCATCTGCTGCAGGTGATGCGCGGCTTCCTGGATCTCACCGATGACGCGCGGATTCAGACCTTTATGCGCCGCGCGGTGCATCGTGCCATCGACAAGGTCGATCTCAGCCAGACCAGCGCCATGGTGCTGGAAAGCCTGACCAAAAATAACCGCCATCAGGCATTGCTGGACGCGGCCATCGACCAGTTGCTGAAGTTATTGCATAAGCCCAGTACCCGCGAGTTTATCGCCATGCAGCTGGTACGCTGGCTCAAACGCGAACATCCGATCAAAGCCAAAATGTTGCCGACCGAATGGCTGGGCGAACACAGCGCCGAGCTGGTGGCAAACGCGGTCGATTCCCTGCTGGATGATGTGGCGCTGGATCAGGGCCATGAGCTGCGCCTCGGCTTCAACCGGGCGGTTGATAAACTGATCGTTAAACTGCAGACCGACCCGGAAATGGCGGAGCGCGCCGAAGAGATTAAGGGCTGGCTGAAAGAGGATGCCTCGTTTAACCGCTACATCGGCGAGCTGTGGAATGATATGCGCAACTGGCTCAAAGCGGATCTCAGCAGTGAGGATTCGCGGGTGCAGGAGAAAGTGCGCGGTGCGGCCCTGTGGCTTGGCGAAACCCTGGCCGCCGACCCGGCGCTGCGTGACTCCATGAACCAGCATCTGGAACAGGCTGCACGCAGTGTTGCACCAGAGTTTGCTGGCTTCCTGACGCGTCACATCAGCGATACTGTGAAAAGCTGGGATGCGCGCGACATGTCGCAGCAGATTGAACTCAATATCGGCAAGGACCTGCAGTTTATCCGCATCAACGGCACGCTGGTAGGCGGCACCATCGGGCTGATTCTCTATCTGCTGTCGCAGCTGCCCGCTGCCCTGCCCGCACTGTCAGGCTGGATAAATAGCGTGGCGTAACGCCGTTTCAGGCCACTGCAGTCACTCCTCCGGCTGGCAGACATAAAGCGATGGGCGTATACGCCTGTCGTAAAGCATTGCGGGTCATGGATAGCGTCTTTGTGGAAAGCGTATAATCCCTGAGCCTGCACTGTTAGCCAATAAAAAAGGCCGCTTGCGCGGCCTTTTCTTTTACTGCATTCATTGCGCTTAGCGCCGCTTAATCAGCATAAACAGACTGATCGCGAAGAACGCAAAGCTCGGCAGAATCGCCCCCAGAATCGGCGGTAAGCCATAAACCAGACTCAGTGGACCGAAAATCTGGTCCAGCACGTAGAACAGGAAGCCAAAGCTGATACCGGTCACCACACGCACACCCATCGACACGCTACGCAGCGGACCGAAGATAAACGACAGCGCCATCAGCATCATCACCGCCACCGACAGCGGCTGGAAAATCTTGCTCCACATATTCAGCTGATAACGTCCCGCTTCCTGGCCGCTCTGCTTCAGATATTTACTGTAGCTATGCAGACCGCGAATCGACAACGCGTCCGGATCCAGCGCTACCACGCCCAGCTTGTCCGGCGTCAGATTGGTTTTCCATTCGCCACTCAGACTCTGTGAACCGGTAATCTGCTTCGGATCGGTCAGGTTTGACTCATCGACCTGAGACAGCATCCAGCGCTTCTTAGCCGCATCCCAGATCGCCGTCGCCGCGTAACGCACGCTCTGCAGACGACGCTGATCGTTAAAGTTATAGATGCTCACACCATCAATTTCATTGTCGCCTTTGATGCGCTCAATATAGATGAAGTTATTGCCATCTTTCGCCCACAGACCATTCTGCGTCGAGACCAGTGCGCCGCCATAAAGCTGCTGCGCCCGGTAATTACGCGCCATCTGCTCGCCCGATGGCGCAACAAACTCACCAATCGCCATGGTCAGCAGCACCAGCGGAATTGCCGTTTTCATCACGGACAGCGCCACCTGCATGCGGGTAAAGCCCGCCGCCTGCATCACCACCAGCTCACTGCGCTGCGCCAGCGCGCCCAGTCCCAGCAGCGCACCCAGCAGGGCCGCCATCGGGAAGAAAATCTCAATATCTTTCGGCACGCTCAGCAGGGTGTAGTAACCGGCGCTCAGCGCGTTGTAGCTGCCCTGACCGGTCTTGCGCAGCTGATCGACGAACTTGATGATGCCGGAAAGCGACACCAGCATGAACAGCGTCAGCATGATGGTATTGAAGATAGTTTTACCGATATAGCGGTCAAGTACGCGAAACATCAGACCGACCCTCCGCGGGTAAAGCGGGCGCGAATCCGACGCATCGGCACCGTATCCCACAGGTTAAGGAGCACCGCCAGCAACAGATAGCTGATATTCACCACCCACATCCAGAGCGCCGGATCAAGCCGCCCTTTCGCCCCGCTCGACTTCAGCGAGCTCTGCAACAGGAAGAAGATCAGATAGAGCAGCATGGCGGGCAGCATCGACAGCACGCGACCCTGACGCGGGTTCACCACGCTGAGCGGCACTACCATCAGCGCCATCACCAGCACCGCGAACACCAGCGTCAGACGCCAGTGCAGCTCGGCCTGAAAATCCGGTGTCTTATTCGCGAACAGGTCGGTCATGCTGGCCTGCTCTGCATCGTTAGGATCGAGCGTTGCCGCTTTATATCCCACGGTGGCCTGATAGTTGGTGAAGTCGGTGATACGGAAATCACGCAGCAGTGCGGTGCCCTCAAAGCGGGTGCCTTTGTCCAGCGTTACCACCTGCGAGCCATCTTTGTGCTGCTCCATGTGACCGCTGTCAGCCAGCACCACCGAAGGACGCGCGTTGCCTTTTGGCCGTAACTGCGCCAGGAACACGTTACCAAAGTTGTTGCCCTTCACATCCTCGACAAACAGCACGGCGCTGCCGTCGCTGGAGGTCTGGAACTGCCCGGCAGCCATCGCTGCCGCACCTGGGTTTGCTTTGGCGTTCTGCGTCACCTCGTCCTGATAACGGGATGACCACGGCCCCAGCCAGATGACGTTCACCGCAGCCACTATCGAGGTAAACAGCATCAGTACCATCGCCGCTTTCACCAGGACGGCCTTACTCAGGCCGCAGGCGTGCATCACGGTAATTTCACTTTCCGTGTAGAGACGCCCCAGCGTCATCAGGATCGCCAGAAACAGACTTAAGGGCAGTATAAGTTGTGCCATTTGAGGCACACCGAGTCCTAACAAGGTCAGAACGAGGTTTGTCGGCACTTCGCCATCCACCGCGGCTCCCAGGATCCTGACTAACTTCTGGCAAAAGAAGATGAGTAGCAGGATAAACAGGATAGCCAGCTGGCTTTTGAGCGTTTCCCGAACCAGATATCTAATGATGATCACGCTTAGTACGCCTGTGAAAACTTGTCTTTTTGCAGGAAAATCGCTAGTTTCAACGCTTATCAGCCATTTTTCTTCATCAATGGCCGTCGCCGTAGCTAAATTTGTATGAAAAACGCGTCCGGGTGGTGAAAAAACAACATCTTGTCACCCTGATTCATTATGACCTCCAGCGGCAGAATGTCATGCTGCGACGATGAATAAATGGGTCATGAGCGCGCTACATTCTAGCGGCAGCAGCGGCCGTTGTCTTTAAGATTCAGGAGAGTGCATGGAGTTCAGTGTAAAAAGCGGAAGCCCGGAAAAACAGCGCAGTGCCTGCATTGTCGTTGGCGTTTTCGAACCGCGTCGTCTGTCACCGATTGCCGAGCAGCTGGATAAAATCAGCGACGGCTACATCAGCGCCCTGCTGCGCCGTGGCGAGCTGGAAGGAAAAGTGGGCCAGACACTGCTGCTGCATCATGTGCCAAATATCCTGTCCGAGCGTATTCTGCTGATTGGCTGCGGTAAAGAGCGTGAGCTGGATGAACGCCAGTACAAGCAGGTCATTCAGAAAACCATCAACACGCTGAACGACACCGGCTCCATGGAAGCGGTCTGCTTCCTGACCGAACTGCATGTCAAAGGCCGCAATACCTACTGGAAAGTGCGTCAGGCCGTGGAGACCTCAAAAGAGGCGCTCTACAACTTTGATCAGCTGAAAAGCAACAAAGCAGAGCCGCGTCGTCCGCTGCGCAAACTGGTGTTTAACGTGCCGACCCGCCGTGAACTGACCAGCGGCGAACGCGCTATTCAGCATGGATTAGCGGTTGCTGCAGGCATGAAAGCCGCTAAAGATCTCGGCAATATGCCGCCAAACATCTGTAACGCTGCCTATCTGGCGTCGCAGGCGCGCCAGCTGGCCGACGCCTTCAGCAAAAATGTCACCACACGCGTGATCGGCGAACAGCAGATGAAAGAGCTGGGCATGAACGCCTATCTCGCTGTCGGGGCCGGTTCGCAGAACGAATCGCTGATGTCGGTGATTGAATACAAAGGCAATCCGGATGCTGAAGCGCGCCCGATTGTGCTGGTGGGTAAAGGGCTGACCTTTGACTCAGGCGGCATCTCTATCAAGCCTGCCGACAGCATGGACGAAATGAAATATGACATGTGCGGCGCGGCCGCCGTCTATGGCGTGATGCGGATGGTGGCCGAGCTGAATCTGCCGCTGAACGTGGTGGGTGTGCTGGCGGGCTGTGAAAACATGCCGGATGGCCGCTCGATGCGTCCGGGCGACGTGCTGACCACCATGTCTGGCCAGACGGTTGAAGTACTGAACACCGACGCCGAAGGCCGTCTGGTGCTGTGCGATGCGCTGACCTACGTGGAACGTTTCGACCCGGAAGTCGTCATTGACGTGGCAACGCTGACCGGAGCCTGCGTGATTGCGCTGGGACATCACATCAGCGGTTTGCTGTCGAATCACAACCCGCTGGCGCATGAGCTGATCAGCGCCTCGGAGCAGTCAGGCGACCGCGCCTGGCGTCTGCCGATGGCGGATGAGTTCCAGGAGCAGCTGGAGTCCAACTTTGCCGATATGGGCAACATCGGTGGCCGTCCTGGCGGCGCGATTACCGCTGCCTGCTTCCTGGCACGCTTTGCCCGCAAATATAACTGGGCGCACCTGGATATCGCCGGCACGGCCTGGCGCTCCGGCAAGGCTAAAGGCGCTACTGGACGTCCGGTGCCGATGCTGTCGCAGTTTCTGTTGAATCGGGCAGGATTGAACGGCGACGACTAAGCGCCCTCTTTTCTGACAGCAGGGGCGGATCTGATTCCGCCCTTGATCTTCTGATGAGCTAACCGATGAAAAACGCAACCTTCTACGTGCTGGAAACCGATGCCCCGAGCGATGGCCTGAGCGCCGTTGAAGCGCTGGTGTGCAATCTGGCGGAAACACGCTGGCGGGCCGGAAAGCGGGTGTTGATCGCCTGCGAAGATGAACAGCAGGCCATTCGTCTTGACGAAGCGCTGTGGCAACGACCGGCAAACGCCTTCGTGCCGCACAACCTGGCGGGTGAAGGCCCGCGCTACGGTGCGCCGGTCGAGCTGGCCTGGCCACAGCGTCGCGGCAGTTCACCGCGCGACCTGCTGATTAGCCTGCTGCCCCACTTCGCAGATTTTGCTACTGCTTTCCATGAAGTGATAGACTTCGTTCCTTACGAGGACGCTCTCAAACAACTGGCGCGCGACCGCTACAAAGCGTATCGCAGCGTTGGATTCCAATTGAATACGGCAGCGCCACCACAGCCGCAAACGACATAGCAGAAATGGAAAAGACATATAACCCGCAAGATATCGAGCAGCCGCTTTACGAGCATTGGGAAAAGCAGGGCTACTTCAAACCGAATGGCGATACCAGCCAGGAAAGCTTTTGCATCATGATCCCGCCGCCGAACGTCACCGGTAGCTTGCACATGGGTCACGCCTTCCAGCAAACCATCATGGACACCATGATCCGTTACCAGCGCATGCAGGGGAAAAATACCCTGTGGCAGGCCGGTACTGACCACGCGGGCATCGCCACGCAGATGGTGGTTGAGCGCAAAATTGCGGCTGAAGAGGGTAAAACGCGCCAGGACTATGGCCGCGATGCGTTTATCGAGAAAATCTGGCAGTGGAAAGCAGAGTCCGGCGGCACCATTACCCGCCAGATGCGCCGTCTGGGCAACTCCGTCGACTGGGAGCGCGAGCGCTTCACCATGGACGATGGCCTTTCCAACGCCGTGAAAGAGGTGTTTGTTCGCCTCTACAAAGAGAACCTGATCTACCGTGGCAAACGCCTGGTGAACTGGGATCCTAAGCTGCGCACTGCGATCTCCGATCTGGAAGTGGAAAACCGCGAGAGCAAAGGCTCCATGTGGCATATCCGCTATCCACTGGCTGACGGCGCAAAAACCGCCGACGGCAAAGATTATCTGGTGGTCGCCACCACCCGTCCGGAAACCCTGCTGGGTGATACCGGCGTCGCCGTTAACCCGGAAGATCCACGTTACAAAGATCTGATCGGCAAATTTGTGATGCTGCCGCTGGTTGGCCGCCTGATCCCTATCGTTGGCGACGAACATGCCGACATGGAAAAAGGCACCGGCTGCGTCAAGATCACCCCGGCGCATGACTTCAACGACTATGAAGTTGGCCGTCGTCATAAGCTTCCGATGATCAACATCCTGACCTTCGACGGTGATATCCGCGACCGTGCTCAGGTGTATGACACCAACGGCGAAGCCAGCGATGCCTGTTCCGATGAGATCCCGGCGGCTTTCCAGAACATGGAACGCTTCGCGGCGCGTAAAGCGATTGTTGCCGCTGTCGATGAACTCGGCCTGCTTGAAGAGATCAAACCTCACGATCTGACCGTGCCTTACGGCGACCGGGGTGGCGTGGTTATCGAACCGATGCTGACTGACCAGTGGTATGTGCGTACCGCACCGCTGGCGAAAGTCGCGGTTGAAGCCGTTGAGAATGGCGACATCCAGTTTGTACCGAAGCAGTACGAAAACATGTACTTCTCCTGGATGCGCGATATTCAGGACTGGTGTATCTCCCGTCAGCTCTGGTGGGGTCACCGCATCCCGGCGTGGTATGACGACAACGGTAACGTCTACGTCGGCCGCACCGAAGACGAAGTGCGCGCCGAGAATAACCTGGCCGCCGATGTGGCGCTGCGTCAGGATGATGACGTGCTGGATACCTGGTTCTCCTCAGGTCTGTGGACCTTCTCCACTCTGGGCTGGCCGGAAAACACCGAAGCGCTGCGTACTTTCCATCCGACCAGCGTGCTGGTCAGCGGCTTCGACATCATCTTCTTCTGGATTGCCCGCATGATCATGCTGACCATGCACTTCATCAAAGATGAAAACGGCAAACCGCAGGTGCCGTTCAAAACCGTCTATATGACCGGTCTGATCCGTGATGAAGAAGGTCAGAAGATGTCGAAATCCAAGGGTAACGTGATTGATCCGCTGGATATGGTCGACGGCATTTCGCTGGAAGCGCTGCTGGAAAAACGCACCGGCAATATGATGCAGCCACAGCTGGCTGAGAAGATTCGCAAACGTACCGAGAAGCAGTTCCCTGACGGCATCGAGCCATCAGGCACCGATGCACTGCGCTTTACCCTGGCGGCGCTGGCCTCTACCGGTCGCGACATCAACTGGGATATGAAGCGCCTGGAAGGCTATCGCAACTTCTGTAACAAGCTGTGGAACGCCAGCCGCTTTGTGCTGATGAACACCGAAGAGCAGGATTGCGGACAGAATGGCGGCGAAATGACGCTGTCGCTGGCGGATCGCTGGATCCTGACCGAGTTCAACAACACGGTGAAAGCGTACCGTGAAGCCCTGGATAGCTATCGTTTCGACATCGCGGCTAACCTGCTGTATGACTTCACCTGGAACCAGTTCTGCGACTGGTATCTGGAGCTGACCAAGCCGGTCATGAACAGCGGCAGTGAAGCTGAACTGCGTGGCACCCGTCATACGCTGGTTCACGTGCTGGAAGCGCTGCTGCGTCTGGCACACCCGATTATCCCATTTATCACTGAAACCATCTGGCAGCGCGTGAAGGGGCTGAAAAATATCAGCGACGACACCATCATGCTGCAGCCTTTCCCGCAGTACGATGCGGCGAAAGAAGATGCCGAAGCGAAAGCGGATATTGAGTGGATGAAGCAGGCGATCGTCGCGGTGCGTAATATCCGTGCCGAGATGAACATCGCGCTGAGCAAGCCGCTGGATGTGCTGCTGCGTGACTGCTCGCCTGCGGCGCTGCGTCGCGTTGAAGCTAACCGCAACTTCCTGTCGCGCCTGGCGCGTCTGGAAAGCCTGACCATTCTGCCTGCGGGCGAGAAAGGTCCGGTGTCGGTGACCAAACTGGTTGAAGGCGCAGAGCTGCTGATCCCGATGGCGGATCTGGTGGATAAAACCGCCGAGCTGGAGCGTCTGGCGAAAGAGCTGGTTAAGCTGGATGTGGAAATCGAAAAGATCGAGACCAAGCTGGCGAACGAAGGCTTTGTTTCGCGTGCCCCGGAAGCGGTGGTGGCGAAAGAGCGTGAACGCGTGGCAGACCTGCAACAATCAAAAGCAAAACTGATTGAACAGCAGGCGGTCATTGCGGCATTGTAAGCGTCGTAGCTGACAGCTTATTCATAAAGCCGGGCTTGCCCGGCTTTTTTATTGACCTCGTACAAATCCGGAAGAGATGATGACGACCAGTACCATCCCGCATTTTGACCTCCAGGTGCGGCCAATTACGGCCGCCGATAATCCGCATATCGCCCAGGTGATCCGTGATGTTTCCGCCGAGTTCGGCCTGACGGCTGACAAGGGCTACACCGTTTCCGATCCGCAGCTCGACCAGCTGTTTGAGCTCTACAGTGCCGAACAGAGCGCCTACTGGATTGTTGAGTATCAGGGCAAGGTGGTCGGCGGTGGCGGTGTTGCGCCGCTCGCCTGCAGCGCGCCCGATATCTGCGAACTGCAAAAGATGTACTTTCTGCCAGAGGTGCGCGGTCGGGGTCTGGCGCGCGAACTGGCATTGCGGGCGATGGAGCATGCGCGCAACCACGGCTTCCGGCGCTGCTATCTGGAAACCACCGCCAGCCTGACGCGGGCGATTAAACTGTATGAGTCGCTGGGCTTTGAGCACATCGACAGTGCAATGGGCTGCACCGGCCATGTCGACTGCGAAGTACGGATGCTGAAGACCTTATAAACCGCGCTCCACGTAACGCATATCGTTGATGGACTCGATTTTGAACTGCCCGTTATCGGTGTAGCGCAGCAGCGTCACGCTGGCATTCTTAAGCTGCTCCCGTAATGAAGTATCGCCCAGCGCCTGCAGCAGAGTGGTGATAGCCATACCGTGGCTGACCACCAGCACATTGCCTCCGCCCTGCTGCTGCGCCTGCTTCGCGATTGTGGTGATACTCTTCATCATGCGCTTAGCTACCTGCTGATAGGTTTCGGCCTGGCCGGAGGATTTAATACCTGCCAGCGATGGCGTGCCTGCGGCTTCCGCCTCATGAATCGCGTCGATCATCCCATCCATACGAATTTTACCGGCGCTAAACGCTTCCAGAAGTGCGGTATCAGAAGCATAGCCCGCCTGATGCGCGGCAGCGTTAATCAGATTTTTATTCAGATCGCCTTCATAAAGGCCAAATCCCACCTCGCGCAGCCCTTTCAGCTCTTTCAGCACAGGCGGGTGTTTCCAGTTCTTCATTACCAGCTGCGCGGTTTCTCTCGCCCGTCCCGAATCGCTGGACCAGGCCGCGACGAAGGGTAACGGCTGCAATCCCCTTCCCAGTTGCTCTGCAACAGCTGCACCGGAAGCCGTCAGCGGCGTATCGGCCCATCCCTGCGCGCGATGTACCGTATTAAACATGGTCTTTCCATGCCGGGTAACATAGAGCATCACATCTGCGGCCCAGGCGGAGCCGGCACTGCTGACGGAGATGACAGCTATTAACATGAGCGTTTTAAATTTTATCTTCATTTTTATTCTCCGGATCAAAAAAGATTGAATTTATATTGAACAACCACTTCAGCGGACAAACTGCGGGAACGCTGAGTTTTCCCCTGATTATTCAGATGCGGGGTCTCTTTACTGTTTTTATATGACCAGCCATAACCGGTCAGCGTGAATAGCGTCAGATTTTTGAAGGTGGGATGTTGATTACTGAATTGATTAATTAATGAAACCTCGCCGGTTCGCACAAGATTATTACGATAATGGAACTGGCCATAATTAAGCTGTATTCCGGTACTGATCCCCTTTGTAATTTCATACTGACTCAGAGAAACCAGTGCCAGCTCTCTATCGCGCATATAGTCTTTGCCCGCCGAAGTTAGTGACGTGAAACGTCCCCGGGTATTTTTAGTCAGGGGCCGGGCATAATATCCCACCGCCCTCTCCTTTGGAGCCGATGTCCAGCCAGCAGCCAGTCTCTGCGTCCAGGCGCCATGCTTCCAGGTCGTTTCCCCGACATAGTGCCACGCCTGTTTATCAAAGGTTCTCTTGCTGGCGGGCATCCTTCTATATTTCTCCAGCGCCTGGCTGCCATAGATTTGCGCGCCTAGTGACCAGTATGGCGAGAGGGTGTAGCCCGCCTCAATCACATGGCGGCGCTGATAGCGCTCAGCCTCGCCGAATGCGTAGGCAACCGCGTGACGTTCATCTTTGTAGCGCAGCGCAGCGGTGTAAATGGCGTCAATTTTTTGTCTGGCCTGGGTTTGCAACGCCAGCGTTTTTCCTGAATCATGCCGTATGGTTTTGTTAACGAAAGCAAGATCCAGCCGGGCATTCTGCCACGTCAGTGCTCCGCTATAGCCAGCATAGCTGTTGCGCGACAGGCGATCCGTGGTCGTCAGCACGCCGATATTTTTCAGTTCCTGCCAGCCTGCCTTTCCATCGAACCGTAGCCTGCGATTGCCGAGCTTTAGCTTAAGATAGCGCTGACTGAACTTGCTAAAGCCGTGGGCATCCCGCTTCTCCATGTTACCACCGCTGTCATAGAGCAGACCGCGCGTGGAGAAGTAGTCGCTTGACCCCAGGCGTACGGCGCGGGTATAAGTCGTATCAAATCCAAGCAGGTCCCACTGATAACCGGAACGAAAATCGACTGTCGCGGCCTGGCCCCAGGCATTGTGAACCGCGGTGGGCTGTGCTTCGTCCTCCTTGAGATACTTCCAATGGTTGCGCAGTTTGAAATCGAGCGCCGCGTCACCCCATAATTTATTCTGCGCGGAGGGGGCGTGAATGTCAGACGCCTTAACACTCCCCCCCAAAAAAAGCAGCAATAGTGAAAAAAATAAATGAAAATAGTATTTTTCTTTCATTTTTAAATCCTTCCCCTGGCGATAGTAAAAATCCGTCACGCCATGACAATAAGGGTGACCCGGTTCCGTTAACCCATAAAAAAACCCGACTCGCTGCCCTCTGTTAAAAAGGGTAGCGAGTCGGGTTTTGCTTAAAAAAATAACAATCCCGCACTGACTCCGGGACTATATTTATTTAACTTCAGAAAGTCAGCGTAAAAAAACCGTTATGTGATAGGTGGCACAAAATATCTTTGTACGTCAGTGTTACTTAAATTAAAGCGTTACACAGCACATTATATGAGACCACGCTGCACGGAAGAGAAATAAACGCGGTCAGGCATCCGGAAAAAGAGACACCCTGGCCAGGGCGTCCTCAGGGGTTTACCACGCAGGTACGCCGCTGTGAAAACGCAACTCCGTGTCCGGCTCGCTAATCAGCTTTGCTTCGACCCGGCCAATCGCCTGCACCCGCGGCGCAATATCCTTACCGGCAATCTGCGCCGCCAGCGTTAAATAGTCCTGATAATGCCGCGCCTCTGAGCGCAGCAGCGAAATATAGAACTTCGCCAGTTCATCATCAAGATACGGCGCCAGACTGGCGAAACGCTCGCAGGATCGCGCCTCAATGTAAGCACCACAAATCAGCTTATCCACCAGCGTCTCCGGCTCATGGGTGGTCACTTCGCGCAACAGCGATTTAGCATAGCGGCTGGAGGTGATCTTCTGATAGACCAGCCCGCGCGACTGCATAATTTCCCAGACCTGATAGAAGTGATGCAGCTCCTCTTTAATCAGTAGCACCATCTTCTCCACCAGCTCATCCGCCCACGGCAGCGCATTGCGCACAATGATGCGTTTCGTCAGGTTCTTATGGGCGTTGATAAAGTCGCTGTCGCCATCTTCCCGGAAGATAAAATCTTCATAGGGTTTCAGCCACGCCAGAATAGCGTCGCCGCTGGGTTTGTCGGCCACATATTTGCGGATCAGCCACACCGCAGTCTGGGCGGCTTTCAGCTCACACACCAGATGGTCGGTTAACAGCAGGGTCAGGTTTTCCGGCTTGCGCGCCTCATCAATCCAGGCCTGTGGCGTGCGGCAGTGCAGAAACTGATAGATCGGTTCGAGTAAGGGTGCGTAATTCATGATGTCAGAAAAGGGGTGGCAGAAGTGACAGGCGGAGAACTCTCCGCCCCGGCTACTTAGTGGCGAATACCATCATCATCTTCATCTTCGATGGCGTCGTCATCTTCGTCTTCATCTTCAGCATCAGGGTCTTCAAAATAGGTGCCCCAGCCGTCGTAGTCGACGTTGTACTTACCAATCAGGTTCACCAGCTGCTCAACCTGCACATCGATCAGTTCAGGCTTCAGCGCAGATTCGCTGATGATGTCGACGCACATCACGGTGGTGCCATCTTCCAGCTCCAGCTCTTCCGGCTCGGTCACTTCATAACCCAGCTTGAACGCATCAACGGCCGCTTTTTCCAGCGAATCAAAATTATTGCATGAGAGATGATGCTCGATGGTATAGAGCGCATCAGGATCGCTGCCATCCTCCAGCAGCTCTTCGATAATCTGCCGCGTCTCTTCCTGCTGCTCTTCCAGTAATGCTTCATATGCCATGACAATGTCCTCTCTGAGTTCGGCAATAATCAATTATTTTCCCACACTGCCTGTCGCGCCACTACACAAAACGAAAAGTTTATTAGCTCCAGACTTGAAAATGAATATTCATACGGTTAAATTGAATTTTAATTCATTTTAATGATTACCGGAGTGTTGTATGAGTCAGCTGTATCAGCGCCATTTCCTCAGGCTTCTGGATTTTACTCCCGCCGAAATTGATCACCTGCTTTCCCTGTCCGCTGAGTTGAAACAGGCGAAAAAAAGCGCCAGCGAAGTGCAGTATCTGAAAGGCAAAAACATCGCGCTCATCTTCGAAAAAGACTCGACCCGTACCCGATGCTCTTTCGAAGTTGCCGCTTACGATCAGGGTGCAAACGTGACTTATCTTGGCCCGAGTGGCAGTCAGATCGGCCATAAAGAGTCAATGCGCGACACCGCGCGGGTGCTGGGCCGCATGTACGATGGCATTCAGTATCGCGGTTACGGTCAGGAGCTGGTGGAGACGCTGGCAGAACACGCCGGTGTGCCGGTGTGGAACGGTCTGACCACCGAGTTTCACCCAACCCAGCTGCTGGCTGACCTGCTGACCATGCAGGAACATCTGCCAGGCAAAAAACTCAGCGAAATGACACTGGTTTATGTGGGCGATGCGCGCAACAACATGGGTAACACCATGCTGGAAGCCGCCGCACAGGTCGGTCTGGATCTGCGTCTGGTGGCACCGAAGAGCTGCTGGCCAGAGGACGAACTGGTGGCGCAGTGCCGGAAAGCCGCACAGCAGACCGGTGGGAAAATTATCCTCACCGACAATATTGCCGACGGTGTGAAAGGCGCTGACTTTATCTACACCGATGTCTGGGTGTCGATGGGCGAAGCCAAAGCGGTGTGGGCCGAGCGTATTGCGCTGCTGCGTGACTATCAGGTTAACCGGGCGATGCTCGATCTGACCGGCAACCCGCAGGTTAAATTCCTGCACTGTCTGCCCGCCTTCCACGACGATCAGACCACGCTGGGCCAGCAGATGGCGGAACAGTACGATCTGCCCAACGGCATGGAAGTGAGCAACGAGGTGTTCGAATCACCACACAGCATTGTGTTCGACCAGGCTGAGAACCGGATGCACACGATTAAAGCGGTAATGGTGGCCACGCTGGGCCAGCGCTGACCGATCCACTCCAGAGGCGCAAACGTTTTCCTCTTGCTGACCCACCGCGAACGGGTATAATGCGGCCCAATTTGCCGGAGGAAATATGCGACAGCACAGCGGACAATTTGACGCTCAATCACGCCTGACCGCAGGCGGCGCTGCTGTTTCTTTCGGTCATCGACCCGATCTTAAAAAAGCCCCTTAAGCAGGGGCTTTTTTTTGTCCGCAATCCGGCCGCGCAGAGGAGAGAGCTATGGCTAACCCGCTATATCGCAAGCACATTATTTCAATCAACGACCTCAGTCGTGAAGAGCTGGAACTGGCACTGGACACCGCCGCAAAGCTTAAAGCCCATCCGCAGCCGGAACTGCTGAAGCACAAGGTGATCGCCAGCTGCTTCTTTGAGGCGTCGACCCGTACCCGCCTGTCGTTTGAAACCGCCATTCATCGCCTCGGCGCGTCAGCGGTGGGCTTTGCCGACGGCAGTAATACGTCGCTGGGCAAGAAAGGCGAAACGCTGGCCGACACTATTTCAGTAATCAGTACCTACGTTGATGCGATCGTGATGCGTCATCCGCAGGAGGGCGCGGCGCGACTGGCGACCGAATTCTCCGGCGGCATCCCGATTCTCAACGCCGGTGACGGCGCGAACCAGCATCCGACCCAGACGCTGCTCGATCTCTTCACCATTCAGGAGACGCAGAGCCGTCTTAATCAGCTGAATGTGGCGATGGTCGGCGACCTGAAATATGGCCGTACCGTCCACTCCCTGACGCAGGCACTGGCAAAGTTTGACGGCAACCGCTTCTTCTTCATCGCGCCCGATGCGCTGGCGATGCCAGCCTATATCACCGATATGCTGGATGAGAAGAACATCGCCTGGTCACGGCATGACAGCTTTGAAGAGGTGATGCCGCAGCTTGATATCCTTTACATGACGCGGGTGCAGAAAGAGCGGCTCGACCCGTCCGAATATGCCAACGTCAAAGCACAGTTCATTCTGCGCGCTGCCGACCTCAGCACAGCGCGCGACAATATGAAGGTGCTGCACCCGCTGCCACGCATCGATGAAATCACCACCGATGTCGATAAAACCCCGTATGCCTGGTATTTCCAGCAGGCGGGTAATGGCATCTATGCGCGCCAGGCTCTGCTGGCACTGGTTTTAAACAGCGAACTCGCCCTGTAAGGAGACCCCCCATGACGCAGGACAACAAATTGCAGGTCGAAGCGATCAAGCGCGGCACGGTCATCGACCATATTCCGGCGCAGATCGGCTTTAAACTGCTCTCCCTGTTCCGGCTGACCGAAACCGATCAGCGCATTACCATCGGTCTGAATCTGCCGTCGGGCGAGATGGGCCGCAAAGATCTGATCAAGATTGAGAACACCTTTCTCACCGACGATCAGGTGAATCAGCTGGCGGTCTATGCGCCGCACGCCACGGTTAACCGCATCGACGACTACGAAGTGGTGGCGAAGATCGCCCCGACGCTGCCGGATCACGTTGAACGGGTGCTGACCTGCCCGAACAGCAACTGCATCAGCCGCAGCGAGCCGGTCTTCTCCAGCTTTGCCGTGAAGCAGCGCGCCGACGATGTGTATCTGAAGTGCAAATATTGCGAGAAAGAGTTCGCCCGCCATGTGGTGCTGGGTCACTGGTAATCGCCCTGCCCGACCTTATAATGGGCAATACCGGCGGCATCGCCGCCTGACGACATAATCAAAGGAGCCATGATGTCTCGTGAAATCAGTACTGAAAAAGCCCCTGCCGCTATCGGTCCCTATGTTCAGGGTGTCGATCTGGGCAGCATGATCATTACCTCTGGCCAGATCCCGGTGGATCCGGCGACCGGCCAGGTGGCAGATGACATTGCCGCACAGGCACGTCAGTCACTGGAAAATGTGAAGGCGATTGTTGAAGCCGCGGGTCTGAAGGTGGGTGACATCGTGAAGACCACGGTGTTCGTGAAGGACCTGAATGATTTCGCCACGGTCAACGCGACGTATGAAGCGTTTTTCACCGAGCATGAGGCTCACTTCCCGGCGCGTTCCTGTGTCGAGGTGGCGCGTCTGCCAAAAGATGTGAAGATCGAAATCGAAGCGATTGCCGTCCGTCGCTAAGCCTCACGCCGCCTCTGCCCGCGTAAGCCGGAGAGAGGCGGCGAATTCGTTACCGCTTAGCCGGTCGCCACAGCCACAGCACCGTAATCGCCAGCGCAAACAGCACGCCAAAACCGACGCCCGTCGCCACCGCAGGTGCACCCGCTTTTATCGCCAGCGTATAGAGCCCCAGCATGATCAGCATGGCGCTGTTCTCACCCAGGTTCTGAACCGCAATCGCATTGCCTGACCCGACGCTCTCTTTGCCGCGCGCCTGCAGCAGCGCATTCAGGGGGACCACAAAGAAACCGCCCAGCGCACCAATCAGCATCAGCACTAAATAAGCATTCATCAGGGAGTGCTGCAGCGCGAAGACCACCACCATCACGCCAATCAGCACACCGGCCGGCATGCAGCGACGCACGGTCTCCAGCGTGACCAGCTTCGCCGCCGCTGCCGCGCCAATCACAATGCCGATCGCCACCATGGCATTCAGGGTGGTTGGCGTGGTGTTGTCATTGATGCCCAGCGCCACCGGCACCCAGAGCACCAGCAGGAAACGCAGCGTCACGCCAGCGCCCCAGAACAGACTGGTGCCGAGCAGCGAGAAGCGCGTCTCTGCGTCACGCCACAGCAGCGCAGCGGCACTGAAGAAACTGCGCGTCATCACGCCGAACTGCCAGCTCTGCCCCGGACGTGCCGCCTGCAGTTTCGGGATAAACAGGTTCGCGACTACGGCGATGCCGTAAGTCAGTGCACAGATCCCCAGCGCCGCCAGAATATGCCAGTCAGCCAGCATCCCGCCCGCCACCGAGCCAAGCAGAATGGCGGCGATGGTCGAGGCCTCCATCAGCCCGTTGGCTTTCACCAGCTTCTCGCCGTGGGTGATCTCACCGAGGATGCCATATTTGGCCGGCGAGTAGGCCGCTGCGCCCGCGCCCACCAGGGTGTAGCCGACAAAGGGATTGAAGCCGAAGCAGATCACCAGCGCGCCCAGCAGCTTAAGGCTGTTGGCGAGCATCATCACCCGCCCTTTCGCCATGCTGTCCGCCACCTGACCGACAAACGGCGCCAGCAGAATGTAGGCTGCGACAAACAGCATTTGTAATACCGGTTGGCTCCACTCGGGATAGAACTGACTTTTCAGCACAGCCAGCGTGGCAAACAGCAGCGCGTTATCGCCGAAGGCCGAAAAGAACTGGGCGATAATCACGGCGATCATGCCACGCGACATCAGCGGCGCATTACGATCAAGGCTCATGCCTGCTCCTCTTCCGCCATTTTTTTCAGGGTAACGTAGTCGGGTTTACCGCTGCCCAGCTGCGGCAACTGCTTCATGACACGGATATCACGCGGCAGTGCCAGCTCTGGCGCACCCAGCTCGCGGGCGGCTTTCTGCAGCCTGTCGCGCGCCAGCTCCGCATCGGTGGTAAATAGCACCAGTGCCTCACCACGCTGACCATCCGGGCGCAGCGAGGCGGCGTGCTGTTTGTCCGGTGACGCTTTCAGAGCGATCTGCTCGACGATTTCCAGTGATACCATCTCACCGGCAATCTTCGCAAAGCGTTTGGCACGACCCTGAATCTGGCAAAAACCGCCTTCATCGAAGCTGACGATATCACCGGTGTCGTACCAGCCCGCTTCCATGTTGCCTTCGCCATCGTCAGCGACCGGTGCTTCCAGCACGCCAGGATTTTCGACCCGCAGATAGCCTTTCATCACGTTCGGCCCGCGCAGTTGCAGACGTCCGCCGTGCTCAATGCCTGGCACCGACATCAGTCGTGAATCCATGCCCGGCAGAATGCGTCCCACGGTGTGCGTCTTCGCCGCCATCGGCACGTTAATCGCCACGACCGGCGCGCACTCGGTGACGCCGTAGCCTTCAAGGATACGAATGCCATACTTCTCAATGTAGAGCTGACGCGTGTTCTCCTGCAGCTTTTCCGCACCCGCTACCACATAGCGCAGGCGGGCAAAATCATAGGGTGCGGCAAAGCGCGCGTAGTTACCCAGGAAGGTTGAGGTGCCAAACAGCACGGTGCAGTTACGGTCATAGACCAGCTCTGGCACGATGCGATAGTGCAGCGGGCTGGGATAGAGGAACACCTGGGCGCCGGTCATCAGCGGCGTGAACAGCCCGACGGTGAGACCAAACGCATGAAACAGTGGCAGCGCAGACATAAAGCGGTCGCGCGGCGTGAAGTCGGCGATGGTGCGGATCTGCTCGACGTTCGCCAGCAGGCTTTTATGCGAATGCACCACGCCCTTAGGGTTGCCTTCAGAGCCGGAGGTAAACAGCACCATGGCGGCGTCTTCCGGCTGCTGAGGCAACTGGGCGCGATGCGGCATCAGCAGATGCGCGAGGATCCATAGCTTGTCTTTGCCGGTGACGGTATCTTTCAGATCTTCCAGGTAGATCCACTGCACATCGTCCAGCCCCTGCGGCAGATGCCACAGGTTGCCTTTTTCCAGGAACTGCCGCGACGTGAAGACGGTTTTGATCTGTGCGGCGGTCAGTGCCGCCCGCATGCCATTAACGCCCGCACTGTAGTTGAGCATGGCCGGAACGCGCCCGCGCAGGGTGGCCCCGAAAATCGCTGCCGCTGTCACGGTGGTATTCGGCAGCAGCAGCCCCACCACTTCTCGCGGCTGGCTGTAGCGTTCAAGAATACGGCCCACGCCCAGCGACTTTTTCAGCAGTCCGGTGTAGCTGTCAGGCTTGAAATTGACATCTTCGATGCAGCGCTTAAACGCGCCATAACGGGTACGCGCCGCCAGAAACGCCTCAAACAGGGTTTCACGCGGACGCACCGCCATGCGCGCTTCCATCATCACGTGATGCAGATGCTCACCGGCCAGCACGCGACGGTCGCGCGCCCGTTTCGCCTCCGGCATCGGAATGCGGGTCGCGGGCAGCACGGTCAGGGTGATGCGCGGGAACAGGCGACGTTTAAACACGCCAGCCAGACGACCAAACGGCGTGTATTCTGCGCCTTCAATGCGCATTGGCACCACATTCGCGCCTGAGCGCGCGGCGACAAAGCCGGCCCCGCTGTAGATTTTCATCAGCGAGCCGGTGACGGTAATGCGTCCTTCCGGGAAGATGACCACCGGACGGCCCGTATCAATCAGCCTTACCAGCTGCTTCAGCGCCATAGGCCGGGTCGGATCCAGCGGCACAAAGTCGATAAAGGGTTTAATCAGACGCATAAACCAGCTTTCGCTGATGGTCGAGTAGACGGCGAATACCGGTTTAATCGGTAAAAAGAGCGCCAGCAACATGCCGTCGAGAAACGACATATGGTTCGGCGTGATTAATACCTTCTGCTTATGCAGTTCGGCGACGTCGCCACGCAGTTCGACCCGCCATAACAGGCGAAATATCAAACGTAAAATTTTGAAAGCCATGCCGGTTCCTTAGCATCGTGAAAATTAGCCCCTCACGATGCAGGATTTGACGCGGTTCGACAACCGAATTATCGGCAATCTGACGCGGCTTCAGGGGGCCTGCCAGCTACCGCCGAGCGCGGCAATCAGTGCCACGCTGCTGACCCACTGCGTGCTCTGCAGCGTCAGCAAACTCTGCTGCGCACTCAGGCTGCTGTTCTCCGTGGTCGCGACATCCAGGTAGTTAATCATGCCCGCCTCATACTGCAGACGCGTCACCCGCGCCGAGGTCTGTGCTGCATCGGTGGCGCGCTGCTGTGCGGCGATTTCGCCCTGCAGCGTGTTCAGCTCCACCAGCTTATCTTCCACTTCCTGCATCGCGGACAGCACCGTCTGACGATAGGTTGCGACGCTGGCATCCCAGCCTGCCCGCGCCTGATCGACTTTGGCAGAGGTCGCGCCCGCGTCAAGCAGCGTGCCGCTCAGCTCCGGCCCCAGCGACCAGACGCGATTCGGCAGCGAGAACAGCGAATGCAGCACGGAAGCGCTGACGCCCCCGCTGGCGCTGAGGGTCAGGTCGGGATAGTAACCGGCCACCGCCACGCCCACCGCAGCATTGGCCGCAGCCATGTTACGTTCGGCGTACGCAATGTCGGGACGGCGCTGCAATAGCTCGCCCGGCAGGGCCGCCGGAATGGCGGGCAGCGTGGCGGTCAGCGGCGCGGCGGCGAGACTGAAGTCGGCGGGGGCTTTGCCGACCAGCAGCGCAATGGCATGTTCCATCTGCGCGCGCTGCCACTGGTAATCCTGCGCCGAGGCGCTGGCACTCTCCAGCTGCAGCTGCGCCTGAGCCAGCGTGGCACGCGACGCGGTCCCCGCCTGATACTGGCTGTTAATGACGTTCAGGTAGCGCTGATAAGCGTCAACGCTCTGCTGATAGCGCGCGATTTTCTGATCCATGATGCGCAGCTGGAAATAGTCCTGCGCCAGTTCAGACTGGGCGCTCAGGGTGATATTGGCCAGTTCCGCCGCGCTGGCCGAGGCGCTGGCGCGGTTCTCCTCCAGCGTGCGTCGCAGTTTTCCCCACAGATCAGGCTCCCAGCTGGCACTCAGCTCCGCCTGATGGCTGCTGCTGGTGGTGCGAACGCTGCTGTCAGTCGCGTGGCTGCCGCTGCGTGTCGCGCTGCCGTCATAGCCCAGCGAGGGAAACAGCGCCGCGCGTGACTCACTCGCCAGCGCCTGTGCCTGCCGGTACTGCGCGGCATAATTCGCCACGTTCAGGTTCGAGATGCTCACCTGGTTCAGCAGCCCGCTCAGGGTGGCATCGTGATAAACCGCCCACCATTCGCCTTTGCTTTGCGCATCAAGCGGCGTCGCCTGCTGCCAGCCTCTGGCCTCTTTATAGTGGACCGGCATCACCATCGCGGGACGCTGATAGTCGGGACCGACGCTACAGCCGCCCAGCAGCAGCATCACAACAAAGGGGATAAGCGGTTTCATGGATCAGGATTCCGTAGGGCGCAGACGACGCCATTGACGTTGAGTGGCACGGCCCAGACGATCGAGCCAAAGATAAACAACCGGTGTGGTAAACAGTGTCAGCAGCTGGCTGAGCGCCAGTCCGCCCGCAATAGCGATGCCCAGCGGGCTGCGCAGATCGGCATCACCGCCGCTGCCCAGCGCCAGCGGCAACGCGCCGAAAAAGGCGGCCAGCGTGGTCATCATGATGGGCCGGAAGCGCATCAGGCACGCCTGGGTGATCGCCTGCTGTGGCGACATGCCCTGCTGCCGTTCCGCGTCGATGGCGAAATCGATCATCATGATGGCGTTCTTTTTCACGATACCAATCAGCAGGATGATGCCAATCAGCGCGATCACCGTGAGCTGCGTGTTGGTCAGCAGCAGCAGTAACAGCGCGCCGACGCCCGCAGACGGCAGCGTTGAGAGAATGGTCAGCGGATGGATGTAGCTCTCGTAGAGCACGCCGAGCACGAGATAGACCGCCGCCAGCGCCGCCAGAATCAGCCACGGCATGGTGGCGGTCAACTGGGAAAAGGCGGCGGCAGTACCGGCAAAACCGGCATGAAGGGTCGACGGCAGGCCCAGCTTCGCCATCGCCTGTTTAATCAGCAACTGCGCCTGCTCCAGCGAAACGCCCTCATTGAGGTTGAATGCTACGGTACTGGTCGCCGACTGGCCCTGATGCGCCACCGACAGCGGTGCATTGCCGCCGCTGAAGCGGGCAAAGGCGGAAAGCGGCACGCGGTCACCGCTGTCGTTAATCACATAGAGCTGCTGCAGCGTCTCCGGATTCGCGGTGTCACTGTCCTGCAGCGACATCACCACATGATACTGATTCAGGGTGTGATAGAGCGTGGCGATCTGCCGCTGACTGAACGCATTGTTCAGCAGCGTATCGAGCATCTTCACATTGACGCCCAGCCGGGTCGCGCGGTCGCGGTCGATGGTCAGCGCCACCTCCTGCCCGCCGGTCTGCGAGTCGGAGTCTACGCTGTTGAGCCCGGGGATCGCCGCCAGCGCCGCCTGCACTTTCGGCGTCCAGATCCGCAGCAGATCAAGATCGTCTGCCTGCAGGCTGTACTGATACGTGGCGTTAGCGCTGCGTCCGCCAATGTGCAGATCCTGCGCCGCCATCAGGAACATCTGCGCCCCGGCGATGTGGCTGGTTTTACGCGTCAGCCGGTTGGCGACTTCGGTAGCCGTGGCATCGCGCTGGTCAAAATCTTTAAGTCGCACAAAGAAGTTGGCGCTGTTGCGGGAGCCAAACATCCCGCTGCCCATCGACGACATTACGCTATCGACCGCCGGGTCTTCCTGAATGATCTTCGTGAACATCAGCATTTTCGGCTTCATCGCCTGAAACGAAATGTTCTGATCGGCACGCAGCGCGCCCATCAGCAGCCCGGTGTCCTGATTCGGGAAAAAGCCCTTCTGCACCACGGTGAACAGAAAAACATTCAGCAGCACGGTCAGCAGCAGGCTGAGCAGCGTCAGTTTCTGATGGCGCATCACCCAGGCCAGCCCGCGCCCGTAGGCGGCCAGCAGGCGGTTCAGCTGGTTTTCAATCAACTGATAAAGCGGATGCGGCCGCTGACTGACGGGCGGCTTTGGTTTCAGCAGGCGCGCGCAGAGCATTGGCGTCAGGCTGAGTGAGACAAACAGCGAGATCAGCAGCGACACGGTGAGCGTGACAGCAAATTCGCGGAACAGCCGCCCGACAATGCTGCCCATCAGCAGGATCGGGATGAACACCGCGATCAGCGATACGGTCATCGACAGCACGGTGAAGCTCACCTCCTGCGCCCCGCGCAGCGCTGCCCGCAGCGGGCTGAGTCCGCGCTCAATGTGACGGGTGATGTTCTCCAGCACCACAATCGCATCATCCACCACGAAGCCGGTAGAGATAATCAGCGCCATCAGCGACAGGTTATCCAGACTGTAACCCAGCAGGTACATCACCGCACAGGTCCCGATCAGCGACACCGGCAGCGCCAGGGCCGGAATGATCACCGCCTGCAGATTGCGCAGGAAAACAAACACCACCGCAATGACCAGCAGCACCGCGATCAGCAGCGTCTCTTCGGTGTCATACAGCGAGGCGCGCACGCCCGGTGAGCGGTCAACCACCACCTTCAGCTGGCTGTCAGCGGGCAGACTCTTTTCCAGCAGCGGCAACTGCGCTTTTATTGCGTCGATGGTTTCGAGCATATTGGCGCCCGCCTGACGTTTAATGCCGATCATTACCGCAGGCGTAGCATTCAGGAATCCCGCCTGATAGCGATCTTCCACCGAGTCATAGACCGTGGCGACGTCGCGCAGCCGCACCGCCTTGCCCTGCTGATAAGTGATGATCAGATCGCGGTAGCTGGCGGCCTTCTCAAGCTGGCCGTTGCTGTCCACCAGCCACGACTGGTCACTGCCCTGTAAGATCCCTTTGGGCAGATTGGTGGTGCTGTCGGCGACGGCGGCACGCACCGTCTCCAGCGAGATGCCGTAGTGGGTCAGCTTCAGCGGCTGCAGATCAATCCGCACCGCGGGTAAGGCGCTGCCCATCAGCGACACTTCACCGACGCCCTGTACCTGCCCCATCGCCTGTTCGATTTTGCTCTCCGCCAGATCGTAAAGCTCGCCGGGCGTGCGGGTAGCAGAGGTCAGCGCCAGCATCACAATCGGCGCATCTGACGGGTTGGCTTTGCGATAAGTCGGCAGCGAGGCCATTGCGCTGGGCAGCAGGCTGCGCGCCGCGTTAATCGCCGCCTGCACGTCGCGCGCCGCGCCGTTGATATCGCGGTCCAGCTCAAACTGCAGAATAATACTGCTGGAGCCCTGCGAACTGCTGGAAGTCATCTCGCTGATACCGGCAATCTGCCCGAGCGAACGCTCCAGCGGGGTCGCGACGGTAGCCGCCATGGTCTCCGGGCTGGCCCCCGCCAGGCTGGCGCTGACCATGATGGTCGGAAAATCGACCTGCGGCAGCGGTGCCACCGGCAGCAGCCGGTAACCCAGCGCGCCGGGCAGCAGGATCGCCAGCGTCAGCAGCAGCGTCGCCACCGGACGAAAGATAAACAGCCGGGTCAGATTCATTGCCCGCTCCGCGCCTGCTGCTGACGGCGTTTCACCCAGGCACTGCCGCGCTGCGCCAGCCCGTCAAACCAGAGGTAGATGACCGGCGTGGAGAAGAGCGTCAGCACCTGACTGACAATCAGCCCGCCGACAATTACCAGCCCCAGCGGCTGTCGCAGCTCGGCACCCGAGCCGGAGGCGAGCATCAGCGGCAGTGCGCCGAGCAGTGCCGCCATCGTCGTCATCAGAATCGGGCGGAAGCGCAGCAGGCAGGCCTGATGAATCGCCTCACGTGCGCTGAGGTGCTGCTGATGTTCCGCCTCCAGCGCGAAGTCGATCATCATAATGGCGTTCTTTTTCACGATGCCGATCAGCAGGATGACGCCAATCAGCGCAATCAGGCTGAACTCCGTGCCCGCCAGCAACAGCGTCAGTAGCGCACCCACCGCCGCCGACGGCAGCGTAGAGAGAATCGTGACCGGATGGATAAAGCTTTCGTAGAGAATGCCGAGCACCACATACATGGTGATCAGCGCCGCCAGAATCAGCCACAGCGTGTTGCCGGTGGCGCTCTGGAATGCCGACGTTTCGCCCTGATAGCGCAGCGTGGTGCTCTCCGGCAGCTGCAGCTGCTGCCGCACGTCGGCAATTGCCCGCTGTCCATCCTCCAGCGAGTAGCCTGGATTCAGGTTGAAGGAGATCATCACCGCCGGGAACTGATTCAGCCGCATGTGCATCAGCGAACCGGTGCGCTGGTGGATAGTGGCGATAGAGGTAAGTTTGACCATGCCGCTGCTGGCAGAGCGGGTGTCAGAGGCTGAAGTGGACGTCGATGAAGACGAAGATGTTGACGAAGACGTTGACGCTGATGAAGTCGTGCTGGTGGATGATGACGCCGAACTGCTGCTACCGGACGATTGCAGCCAGACATCATCAAACGACGCCGGACCCTGCCGGAAGGCCGGCGCCACTTCCAGCACCACCCGATACTGATTCGACTGGGTAAAAATCGTCGAGACCAGCCGCTGACCAAAGGCGTTATAGAGCGCGGTGTCCACGTCCGATGCGGTAATGCCGAAGCGCGCCGCTTTGTCCCGGTTCAGCTCCACGTAAGAGACGCGCCCCTGATCCTGCAGGTTACTCACCACGCCATTAAACTCGGGCCGCTGCTGCAATGCCGCCACCAGTTTCGGCGACGTGCGGACCAGATTTTCACTGTCGGCGTCGTCAAGGGTGAACTGATACTGACTCGGCGACACCTGGTCGTTGACGGTGAGATCCTGCGCCAGTTGCAGATAGAGCCGGATACCCGGCACATCGCTGGTCGCCTGGTTCAGCTGGCTGATCACCTCGCTGGCGCTGAGATCGCGGGTGCCAGACGGCTTGAGGTTGATCTGCAGCCGTCCGCTGTTGAGGCTGCTGTTAGTGCCGTCGATGCCGATGGTCGATGAGACGCTCTCCACCGCCGGATTTTTCAGGATCAGCGCGGAGAGCGCCTGCTGCCGCGTCGCCATTGTTTTAAACGAGACATCCTGGGAGGCGACGGTAATGCCCTGAATCAGCCCGGTATCCTGGGTCGGGAAGAAGCCTTTCGGCACCATCATGTAGAGCAGCGCCGTCAGTCCGAAGGTTGCCAGCGCCACCAGCAGCGTCAGTTTCTGATGGTTCAGCACCACGGTCAGCAGCCGGTCATAGCCGCGCACCAGCCGGTCGAACATCTCGCCGCCCTTGCGGGCAAAGGTTGACTGCTGCTCTGGCGGAATGTGCCGCAGCAGATACGCGCACAGCATCGGGGTCAGCGTCAGCGACACCCCCATCGACACCAGGATCGCCACCGCCAGCGTAATCGCGAACTCCCGGAAGAGTCGCCCGACCACATCGCCCATAAACAGCAGCGGAATCAGCACCGCAATCAGCGAAAAGGTCAGCGAGATAATGGTGAAGCCAATCTGCCGGGAGCCTTTCAGCGCCGCCTCCATCGGTGTCTCGCCCTGCTCCAGCCGCCGGGAAATGTTCTCCACCACCACGATAGCGTCATCGATAACAAAACCGGTGGCGATGGTCAGCGCCATCAGCGACAGGTTATTCAGGCTGAAGCCCGCCAAATACATCACGCCAAAGGTGCCAACCAGCGACAGCGGCACCGCCACACTCGGGATCAGCGTGGCGGCCACGTTGCGCAGGAACAGAAAGGTTACCATCACCACCAGCGCAATCGACAGCATCAGCTCAAATTGCACGTCGCTGATTGAGGCGCGAATGGTCTGGGTGCGGTCGGAGAGAATCGTCATCTTCACCCCGTCCGGCAGCGCCGCCTGCAGTGCAGGAAGCTGCGCCTTGATGTTGTCCACCACCTGAATCACGTTTGCGCCGGGCTGACGCTGCACGCTGATGACAATCGCGGGCTGGTTATTGGCCCATGCGGACTGGAAGCTGTTCTCCGGGCCCTGTTCGATGTGGGCGATATCTTTCAGGCGCAGCGCCGCGCCATTCTCATAGCTGAGGATCAGGTTGCCGTACTCGGTTGCGGTGCGCAGCTGGTCGTTGGCGTCGATGGTCACCGAATGATATTTACCGTCAAAGCCGCCTTTGGCGCCATTGACGTTGCTGTTGCCAATCAGCGTATTTACCGCCTCCAGCGTCAGGTGATGCGCCGCCAGCGCCAGAGGATTCATCTGCACCCGAATCGCCGGCTGATGCCCGCCCGCCAGCGTCACCATGCCGACGCCGGAGATCTGCGACAGCTTCAGCGCCACCTGGGTGTTAACCAGATCCTGCACCTCGGTCAGCGGCAGCGTGCCGGAGCTGGCCGCCAGCGTCACCACCGCGCTGTCCGCCGGATTGACCTTTTTGTACGTCGGCGGATTAGGCAGATCGTCGGGCAGCAGGTTATTTGCCGCATTGATCGCCGCCTGCACCTCCTGCTCGGCGACATCCAGCGACAGATCGAGGCTGAACTTCAGGGTTATGATCGACGAGCCGCTGGCGCTGGTGGAGCTCATCTGGCTCAGCCCCGCCATCTGCCCTAACTGGCGCTCCAGCGGTGAGGTGACCGACGACGCCATCACATCCGGGCTGGCACCCGGATAGAGCGTGGTGACCTGAATGGTCGGATAGTCGACCTGCGGCAGCGCCGAGGTCGACAGGAATTTCCAGGCAAAAATCCCGGAGATCAGCACGCCGGCCATCAGCAGGATGGTGGCGACAGGACGCAGAATAAACAGGCGAGACGGGTTCATTTCGACACAGCACCGGCAGCGGGCGTCTCATCCGCCAGCGTGACTTTGCTGCCGCTGGTCAGACGTTCGATCCCTTCCGTTACCAGCCGATCGCCCGGTGCAACGCCGCTGAGGATCGCCTGCTGATCGTCGCCGAAAGCCGGGCCGGTGGTGACCGCTTTACGCGTGACGGTATGATCTTTGTTGATCACAAAGACAAAGCTGCCGTCGCTGCTCAGCTGCAGCGCCTGCGCCGGGATCACCGTCGCGCCTTTCAGCACCCGGGTCTGCAGCCGCAGATTCACAAACTGGTTAGCAAACAGCGACTCATCCTGGTTGGCAAACACCGCTTTCAGCGCCACGGTGCCGGTGGCGGTGTCGATCTGGTTGCTGATGAACTTCACTTCGCCGCTGGCGAGCGGATGCTGGTTGTCCTGATCAAACAGCGTGGCGGGCAGGCTCTGCCCCTGATGCAGCACGCTGACCAGCGCGGGGATGTCGCTTTGTGGCACGCTAAAGGTCACGGCGGCGGGCTGCATCTGCGTGATGGTCACCAGACCGGTGCTGCTGGAGCTCTGCACCATGTTGCCGGGATCGACCTGACGCAGACCGACGCGCCCACTGATCGGGGCGGTGATCCGGGCATATTCAATGCTCAGCTTTGCACTGGCGATCTGCGCCTGATCGGCGGCGACCGCGCCGCGATACTGCCCGACGGTGGCAATCTGCGTGTCCAGATCCTGGCGCGCCAGCGCATCCTGCGCCGCCAGTTTGCGGTAGCGCGCCAGCGTCAGCTCGGCACTTTTCAGCAGCGCCTGGTTCTCGCTGAGTTCAGCCTGATACTGGTTCAGCGTCGCCTGATAGCTGCGCGGATCGATTTGCGCCAGCAGTTGACCGGCACTGACCTTCTGTCCTTCGGTGAAGAAAACCTGCTCCAGCTGGCCGTCAACGCGGCTGGTCACCGTCACGCTGGCGTTGGGGATCACCGTGCCGAGCGCATTAAGCCATACTGGCACATCCGCCGTGCTGGCAACCCCGCTGTGAACCAGCGTTGCACTGCCGCCCATCATGCCAGGCAAACCCGGTCTGCCCGGCGGCATTCCGTCACCCGGCCCGTGCCCCGAAGAGAGCAGACGCCAGATAACGCCCGCGACAATCGCCGCCACCAGCAACAGAAGCAGCCATTTAAGCCCAAAGGAACGCGCGGGGCGAGAAAGGTGAGTCATCGTCGAACTCTTCAGATAAGCAGAAAAAGAAATCCCGGAACGTGCGGAATGCGGCAGTGAGCGGCAGCGAGCAAAAAACCGCCAGGCTTCACGGCGGCCATTATCAGTGAAAGGCGACGCGCCTTTCTATTGGCAAACTGTCAGGGTTTCGTTAAGAACGATGTTGATTTAGCGGGAGTTTTTACAGCGGTAACGGCAGGCTCAGGCAAGCAGACAAAAAAAACCCACGCATCTGCGTGGGTCGGTGTAATAACAGGGTCTCACTGCCGAAGCAGTGTTGTTTTCACACCCATTAATACCTCTGGGACTGCTATCCTCGCACTGATTGACCGCGCGGAGACAGCGGGAAAACGCAACCGAATTCGGGGAAGTGCAACGAGGTGTGAATATTCCTCACGCCTCGCTTACACTCTGATTTAACTAAGATTTATCCGAAGGGCTGGCCGTGGGTTTAGTGTAGATGGCATCCGGTGCAACGTTCATGTGTTTCAGTACCGGCCCCATGATATTGCCGAACACCGGCGCAGCAACCGAACCACCGAAGTGATCGCCCGCCGTCGGATGGTTGATCATCACCACCAGCGCCACTTCAGGATGACTGGCGGGCGCAATACCGGCGGTGTAGTTGACGTAGCCGCCATCATACTTGCCGCTGGTACCCATCTTTTCCGCCGTACCGGTTTTGGTTGCCAGACGGTAGCCCGGTACCGCAGCTTTCAGTCCGGTTCCGCCCGGCAGGACGTCGCTCTCCAGCATATGCACCACCTCTTTCACCGTTTCCGGATTGGCGACCTGGCGTCCCATGACCGGCGGCGTGACGCGGGTGATCGACAGCGGACGGTAAACGCCATAAGAGCCGAGCGTGGCGTATTCGCGGGCAATCTGCAGCGGCGTGACGCGCAGACCATAGCCAAAGGAGAAGGTAGCCCGCTCGATATCCGCCCAGCGGGCGCGGTGCAGCGGGAAGTAGCCGACGCTTTCGCCGGTCAACCCTAATCCGGTCGGTTTGCCCAGGCCAAACGCATGATAGGTATTCACCAGCGCCTCCGCGGGCATCGCCAGCGCCAGATGAGAGACGCCGATGTCGCTCGATTTTTGCAGAATGCCGGTCATGGTCAGGCGCGGCCAGTGGCCGACGTCGCGGATCAGGTGGCCGTTAACGCTGTAAGGCGTGGTGTCGATCACCGAGTCCGGACGCACCAGATGGCGCTCCAGCGCTTCCATTACGACTAACGGCTTAACGGTCGATCCCGGTTCGTAGCTGTCATTGATGGCCGAGTTACGCATCTGCGCCGGGGTGGCCCCTTCATAGTTGTTGGGGTTGAACGACGGATAGGAGGCCATCGCCAGAATCTCGCCGGTGTCGATTTTCACCAGCACGGCCGCACCCGAGTCCGCTTTGTTGATCAGTACGCCGTCGCGCAGTTTGCTGTAGAGCGTGTACTGGTCATATTTGTCGATGCTGAGCTGCACCGTGGGCGGCTGCGTCGGCGGCTGGTAGTTGATCATCGCGATGATATTGCCCGCCGCATCCTGACGATAGACCTCTTTGCCCGGCTCGCCCTGCAAGACTTTATCGAAGCCTTTTTCCAGCCCGTTCAGGCCGACATTATCCGCGCCAACGATACCGATCAGCGGCGCAGAGGCTTCGCTCATCGGATAGAAACGGCTGTCGTCATAAACTTCACTGATGCCTTTCAGCTTCAGCTCTTTAATGTCTTTGGCGATGCCCAGTTCGACTTTACGTCCCAGATAGAGGAAACGACGTTTCGGGTTGGCGGTGATCTGCGCCGCCAGCTCTTCGGGACGGGTGTTGAGCGCGGCCGCAAGATAGGCCCATTTGGCACTGGTAAAATCAGGGTTGCTCTCCAGCACGCGCAGTGGATCGGCAATCACATCGCGCGATGGCACGCTGAGCGCCAGCGCTTCGCCGTTACGATCCAGCAGGGTGCCGCGACTGGTGGGCAGCGTGACGGTTCGCAGCGATCGCTGATCCGCTTCGTGCTCCAGCATCGGCTGATTCAGGAACTGCAGGTCCGCGACGCGCGCCAGCAGCACCACCAGACAGGTTGTGACACCCAGACAGATCAGTCGAAAACGAAAAGGGTTGAATGGCGCTTTTATCTGGTCTTTTCCCAGTAGTTTTTTAATCCGGGGCATGGCATTCCGCTGCGCAAAATAAAGAGAAAGGGGCTGGTGCCAGCAGTTATAAAGAAAGCGCTGGCCGTATAACAGGAAAACTGTGTATCAGTTCGTTATTGGCAACGGATTTTTGGCAAAAAAAAACCTGCGCATCTGCGCAGGTTGGTGTAATCAAGAAAATCTATTGATGTTCACCCATCAATACCTCTGGGACCCTGAATGTAGCAAAGGGAATTGATCGGCTGCCATCGCCTAAACGCAACAGTTACCCGCAAAATGTAACCAGCCATGAGAACCTTACGCTATTGTGCAATCCTGATGTTTTTTGATTTCCACCAGGCAACTCATGGCGTTTGGCCCCTGCGTCAGCGACGACGTACCAATATCGAGCGTCAGCACGTTGGGGTTACCGGCGCGATCAAAAGGCTGCCACGCCCTGCCAAAGCCAGGGTCAAACCACGCACCGGTAGCGATAATCACCACGCCCTGCGTCACGCCCTCGGTGATCTGCACACCCGCCAGCATCACACCACGTGCGTTGCTCACCTCAATCTCATCGCCCTCCACCAGTCCGCGCGCAGCTGCATCCACTGGATGCATGTAAAGCGTTTCATGTCCGGCCGTTTTATTGTCCTGCACCGTGTCGGTGGCATCCAGCTGGCTGTGTAACCGGTCGGAAGGCTGAATGGAGATCATGTGCAGCGGATAGTCGCGGCTGACTGGGGAACCAAGCCACTCCTGTGGTTCACGCCACTCCGGATGACCGGCGAAGTCGTCCAGCTGGTAGTCCGCAATGGTCTGACTGAACAGCTCGATTTTGCCGCTGGCGGTTTTGATTGGATTGGCCTGCGGATCGGCACGGAAATCCTCCATAAACTGATAAGGCTTGCCACCTTCCGGAATTTCCACAAAGCCGCGCTGCCAGAATTCATCAAACTCTGGGAAATCGATGCCTTTGCGCTGATGCGCGGTCGCACACTGCTGATAAAGATGCGCAATCCACTGCATCTCATTGCGCCCTTCGGTAAAGGTGTCGCGATAGCCGAGTCGCTCTGCTAAGTCGGCAAAAATATCGAAGTCGTTGCGCGCCTGATGCTGCGGCTTAATCGCCTGATGCATGGCCAGCACAAAGCGGTCACGTGAGGAGCCGCCGATGTCATTACGCTCCAGCGTGGTCGTCGCAGGCAGCACGATGTCCGCCATCTGCGCCGCTGGCGTCCAGACGATATCCTGCACCACCACCGTATCGGGCCGTTGCCAGCCCTCTACCAGCCGGTTCAGCTGCTGATGATGGTGGAAAGGATTGCCGCCCGCCCAGTGCACCATGTGGATATCGGGATAGTGCAGCGTTTCGCCCTGGAAGCTATATGGCTGGCCGGGATTGAGCAGCATATCGCTGATGCGCGCCACCGGAATCGACAACCCTGACGGATTGGGGCCGGTGCTCATCATCGGGGCAGGCCCCTCCTGACGGGGATTGCCGACGCTGTTCATTGAACCATGACCGAAAGAGAACCCCGCGCCCGGCAGGCCAGGCTGACCGAGCATTGAGGAGAGCGCAATCATCATCCAGTAAGGCTGCTCGCCGCGATGGGCGCGTTGCACGGAATAGGAGCAGGTAATAAAGCTGCGCTTGCCGGTCAGTTGCTGCGCCAGCTGCACGATGCGATCAGCCGGGATGCCGGTGATACGGCTGGCCCAGCCAGCGGTTTTCGCTACGCCGTCGGTTTCGCCCAGCAGATAGGCGCGCAGCTGCGGCCAGCCGGTGCAGTGGCTGGCGAGAAACGCCTCGTCAACCGCGCCGTGCTGGGTGATCTCATGCCCCAGCGCCAGCATCAGTGCCACGTCGGTATTGGGGCGAATCGGGATCCACTCGGCGTTCACAAATTCCGGGCAGTCATCGCGCATCGGGCTGATGTTGATGACCGGCGTGCCTTTGGCCGCCAGCTGCATCAGCGCCGGTTTCAGGCTGTGCTGCCCTGCGCCACCTGAGGCGACCTGGGCGTTTTTCAGCGCCAGCCCGCCAAAGGCGACAAAAATTTCGGCATGTTCCACTACCTGCGGCCACTCGGTGACGCGCCCGGTCAGCGGCATATAGGTGCCGATCACATAGGGCAGGAAGAACTGCGCCGCGCCCCAGCTGTAGTTACCCTGCTGATCGACGCCGCCGCCGCCCTGAAAGTAGAAACGACGCACCAGCGTGCGGGCGTGATTGACGCGACCGGCCGATGACCAGCCGTAGGAGCCGTTGAAAATGCCCGACGCACCATAGCGTTCGCGGACGCGGCGATTCTCTTCCGCCACCAGGTCCAGCGCGGTTTCCCAGTCGACGGCGACAAAATCTTCCCGGCCCCGCAGCGTGCGGTCGCTCTTTTCGCGTGACTTCAGCCACGAGCGACGCACCATCGGCTGGCGAATGCGTTTGTCTGAGTAGACCAGCTCAGGAATGGTGTGGATCATCGGTGACGGATCGGCATCAGCGAAGAAAGGTTCGCAGCCAATCAGACGATCGTTTTCAGTGACGGCGGTAAACGCGCCCCAGTGCGCCAGATGTGGCACTTTGGTTTTCATCGTTGTTTTTTTCACGGTAGCCAGGTGGGGAACTGAGCATAACATGGGGCAACGTCTCAGCAGAAGATGTGCAGCAGCGGTCGTTTTTGCCCCTTTTTGCGACGACGCTGGCATTCTGTCGGGTTGATGTGTCCGCCCTTTTCCGTAACACTGATGCGATGTGTAAACGTTTTCCCCAAAGCAGGTCAACGCATGGCTACCATAAAGGATGTTGCGCGACTGGCGGGCGTTTCTGTCGCCACAGTCTCCCGTGTAATCAATAATTCTCCCAAAGCCAGCGACAGCTCCCGACAGGCCGTAGGCCAGGCGATGGAGCAGCTTCAGTATCACCCGAATGCCAACGCACGCGCGCTGGCGCAGCAATCGACCGAAACGCTCGGCCTGATTGTCGGTGACGTCTCCGATCCCTTTTTTGGCGCAATGGTGAAAGCCGTGGATGAGGTGGCAGGCGACACCGGTAACTTTTTGCTGATTGGTAACGGTTACCATAATGAGCAAAAAGAGCGGCAGGCGATTGAACAGCTGATGCGTCACCGCTGCGCGGCGCTGGTGGTGCACGCCAAGAAAATTCCCGACGCAGAACTGGAAGTGCTGATGAAGCAGGTGCCGGGTATGGTGCTGCTGAACCGCCTGATCAAAGGCTTTGAAAAGCGCTGTATTGCACTCGACGATCGCTACGGCGCCTGGCTGGCAACCCGTCATCTGATCCAGCTCGGCCATCAGAATATCGCCTTTATCTGCTCGACCCACACCATCTCCGATGCCGAAGATCGCCTGCAGGGTTACTATGATGCGCTGAAAGAGCACGGTCTGCCGTGCAGCGATCGGCTGGTGACCTGGGGCGAACCGGACGAAGTGGGCGGTGAGCAGGCGATGACAGAACTGCTGGGACGCGGCAGAAATTTCACCGCCGTCGCCTGCTACAACGACTCGATGGCGGCGGGCGCGCTGGCGGTGCTGAGCGATAACGGCGTCCGCGTGCCGGAAGAGATGTCGCTGATCGGCTTCGATGATGTGCTGGTGTCGCGCTATGTGCGACCACGCCTTACGACGGTCCGCTATCCGATTGTCACGATGGCGCAGCAGGCCGCTCAGCTGGCCCTGGCGCTGGCCAACGATCTGCCGCTGCCGGAAGTGACTCACATGTTCAGCCCGACGCTGGTGCGCCGTCATTCGGTCAGCGGCCCGGCCTGACGCAACGGAGGCCGGTTCAGCCGGCCACAGTACTTACTGAAAGGCGTGCAGCAGCGTCTCCAGCGGCCTGACCAGCGCTATCACCGTTTCATCCTGCACCTCTGCGGCGGCATCCAGTGTCGCCTGCATCTCCGCCACTTCACTGGCACCAAACGCCTGATTACGGACGTAAGCATTCACCAGCGCGAGGCCCATGGCGCTCAGCACCTCAACCTGCTGCACGCTGTGTGCCAGCGGCTTCAGCGTCGCGCTGCCGTTGACGATCGGCATCACCGCAGTCGTGTTGGCCTGCCAGCGCTGCAGCGGCGCGCGCACTGCGGAGGCGGCAGCCGGATTATTACGATTGGCGATTAATACGGCGACCTGTTGCTCCAGCTGGCGCACTGCCTCACTCTCTGCGGGCAGCACATCGGCCAGCCGGTTTAATGGCTCCTGATAGTTGTAATGCCCCGCCTGAAACTTCAGGTGCTGACGCGTGTAATACTGCGCCGGTTCCAGTACTTCGGCCAGCACTCGCAGCGGGGCGATATCGTGTCCGCTGGCCAGCCGCATCATCTGCTGCTCCGTCTGCGCATGTTGCAGCGTTCCCACGGACACCGTGCTCCAGCGATCCATCGCCGCCAGCCGTGAATACATCGAATCCATGTTCGTGACGTTTTCTGCCGACCATAACCGCTCGGCCACCACAAAGGCGCGCGGCCACAGTTTAGTATCAATGATCTGGCTGTTGATGTTTTCAGCCCACAGCGCCGCCTCGCCACCCAGCAGATTTTGCTGTACCTGTTCTGGCGTGGGCAGCACGGGTGCGATGCCCGCAGGCGGCTGCATCAGACGCTGACCGCTGGCGGGATAACGTACGTTGCCTACCCGCACATAGCCTTTGAGAGACTGCTGTTGCAGCGTGACCACCGGCTGGAACGGCCCCATCCAGCTATCCACCGTGAACTGCACCTGTTGCGTCGAGAGCCAGTTGATGTCGCTGATCATCCGCCGGGCTTTGCCGTCGAAGTCGATAAAACCGCGCCAGCCCTGCGCGCCCTGAATCAGCGTAAAGCTGCCCTTCACCGGGCTGCCTTTCAGCCGTGGCATCGTGAATGACCAGCTCTGCGCCTGGTCGTCGGGCCGCAGACGGTCCTGACCGTTCAGCCCGCGTGGCGTGACCTCGTTGCGATAGTGATAGCTGGCAGGCTGGGGCTGATCGAGGTAGAAACCGGTGGAGAGGATGCCGCGATAATTTTCTTTTGCCAGCGCACTCAGCGCATCCTGGCCCTGCCAGGACTGGATCAGAATGCTGCGTGGCAGATCGGGATGAGCGATCTCATCCCAGCCCACCATCTGACGCTGATGGGCTTCGAGGATCTTCTCCACCCGCTGATTGAAGTACGCCTGCAGCGCATGCGCGTCTTTCAGATCGTGCTCGCGCATAAACTGCTGAATCACGGGTGAGTTTTTCCACTGCGTGGGATCGACTTCATCGCCGCCGATGTGCAGCCAGGGATCGGGAAAGATCGCCGCCATCTCTCCCACCAGCGTATCGATCACCTGATAAACCTGTTCATTAGCGGGATCAAGCAGCGGTTTAAAGACGCCCCAGCCGCGCTCCATCTGAAAGGGACCCGCTGCGCTGATCAGTTCCGGCATCGCCACCGCCAGCGCGGAGGCATGTCCTGGCATATCCAGCTCGGGCACCACACGCACCCCACGGTCGGTGGCATATTTCACGATTTCCCGCATCTGCTGCTGGCTGTAATAGTTGCCATCGCTGGCTTTCTGCTGCAGCTGGGGATAGTGGCTGGAGGCGAAGCGCCAGCCCTGATCGTCGGTGAGATGCCAGTGAAAGACGTTCATTCGTGCGGCGGCGATGCCGTCGATCTGACGCTTAAGCGTTTCTACCGGCATAAAGTGGCGTGCCGTGTCGATCAGCACACCGCGCCACGGAAAGCGCGGATGATCGTGAATGGTGACGTAAGGAATCGTCGTGCCCTGCTCACCGTTTTGTATCAGCTGCAGCAGGGTTTCCATGCCGCGCATCGCACCAAAACGGTTGGGTGCGGTTAATCGCACGCCATCGCCATTGACCTGCAACTGATAGCGCTCATCACTGTCGGGCAGCGGCAGTGGATCGACTGCCTTTGCAATCATGATGCGGATAGTCGGTGCAGCTACCGGCTGCGTGGCGGGCAATAGCGGCCAGCCGGTCTGATCGCTGATGCGCGCCAGCCAGCGTGCTTCGGCCCCCGCCAGATGATCGCCTGAGATTTGCAGCGTCAACTGCGGCGTCAGGGTAAGCGCACCGCCACTGGCGGGCTGCTCCACCTGTTGCGGCCAGGGCATTAGCGGCAGCGGATTGGCTATGACGATCGGGCTAAAAACAGCGAGCAGGAGCAGAGTACGGGGTAACCACATTGGCGGGCATCCTTGTAACGTCAACGGTTTGACAGGGCAGAACGTTGATTAAAGTTGCTGCACGCCGATTCGCCAGTGAATCCCGCAGGAAACCTGAACCATCACCCGATTTTTTACATTCGTCGGAATTTTCTGCCGGGTTGAGTCTTCCTTGCTTCAGGTCAAATCCTTGCGCAATAATTCACAGCAATCACTACATGTAGAGAATAGAATCCACCCAACCCCCATATGTAGTTAACGGAGAGAGGAATGGCGACGGTGGTAATCAAGCGCGATGGATGCCGGACAGGCTTTGATGCGCAGCGTATTGAGCAGGCTGTTGTGGCCGCGGCACGGGCAGCAGATGTCGACGATGCGGCCTGGTGCGCGCAGGTCGCTGAGCGCGTTGCCCTGCGGCTGGCCGATCGTCCGGAAGTGGCTATCCGCGAGATTCAGTGTGCGGTAGAAGAGACGCTGATGGCGGGTCCTTATCCACAACTGGCGCGCGCCTACATTGAGTATCGCCACGATCGCGATGTCGCCCGCGATCGTCAGAGCCAGTTACATCACGCCATTCGCGGTCTGGTCGATCAGACCAACGCGGCGCTGCTGAACGAAAATGCCAATAAAGACAGCAAAGTGATCCCGACGCAGCGCGATCTGCTGGCCGGGATCGTGGCAAAGCACTACGCACAGCAGCAGATCCTGCCGCGCGACATCGTTCTGGCGCATGAGCGCGGCGAGATCCACTATCACGATCTCGACTATTCACCCTTCTTCCCGATGTTCAACTGCATGCTGATCGATCTGAAGGGCATGCTGACCAACGGTTTTAAGATGGGCAATGCTGAGATCGAGCCACCTAAATCGATCGCCACCGCCACTGCTGTGACGGCGCAGATTATCGCCCAGGTCGCCAGCCACATTTACGGCGGCACCACCATTAACCGCATTGATGAAGTACTGGCCCCGTTTGTTGAGCAGAGCTATACCCGGCATCTGGCGATCGCCGAACAGTGGCAAATCCCGCAGGCAGAGCAGTATGCGCGCCAGCGCACAGATAAAGAGTGCTATGACGCCTTTCAGTCGCTGGAGTATGAGGTGAATACCCTGCACACCGCCAACGGCCAGACGCCGTTTGTCACCTTTGGTTTTGGTCTGGGGACTGACTGGGCGGCACGGCTGATCCAGCAGTCGATTCTGCGTAACCGGCTGGCGGGGCTGGGCAAGAATCGCAAAACCGCGGTGTTCCCTAAACTGGTCTTCAGCATTCGTGAAGGCGTCAACCGCCGGGCGGGCGATGTTAATTACGACATCAAGCAGCTGGCGCTGGAGTGTGCCAGCAAGCGGATGTATCCCGACATTCTCAATTACGACCAGGTGGTGAAAGTCACCGGCTCGTTCAAAACCCCAATGGGCTGCCGTAGTTTCCTTGGCGTTTATGAAGAGAACGGCGAGCAGATTCATGAGGGTCGCAACAATATCGGGGTGATCAGCCTGAACCTGCCACGCATCGCACTGGAAGCGGGCGGTGATGAAGCGCGTTTCTGGACGCTGCTCGATGCCCGCCTGCTGCTGGCTAAGCGGGCGCTGATGACGCGTGTGGCACGGCTGGAGAAGACCAAAGCGCGCGTTGCGCCCATCCTCTATATGGAAGGGGCCTGCGGCGTCCGGCTGAATGCCGATGATGAGGTAGGACCTATTTTCCGTAATGGTCGTGCGTCGCTGTCGCTGGGCTATATCGGCCTGCATGAAACCCTGAATGCGCTCAGCGGCGGTCATCAGCATCCTTACGATGATGCGGCGCTGCGCGCCAAAGGCGTAGAGATCATTGCGTACATGCGCGCCGCCACCGATTGCTGGAAAGCGGAAACAGGCTACGGCTTCAGCCTTTACAGCACGCCAAGTGAGAATCTGTGTGACCGTTTCTGCCGTCTTGATGCCGCGCAGTTTGGTCTGGTGCCGGGCGTCACAGACAAGGGCTACTACACCAACAGCTTCCATCTCGACGTTGAGAAGAAGGTGAATCCTTACGACAAAATCGACTTTGAAGCGCCCTATCCGCCGCTGGCGAATGGCGGATTCATCTGTTACGGCGAATACCCGAATGTGCAGCACAATCTCAAAGCGCTGGAAGATGTCTGGGATTACAGCTACGACCGCGTGCCCTATTACGGTACCAATACGCCGATTGATGAGTGCTACGAGTGCGGCTTCAACGGCGAGTTCACCTGTACCAGCCGTGGCTTTACCTGTCCGAACTGTGGCAATCACGATCCGGCGCGCGTCTCTGTTACACGGCGGGTCTGTGGCTATCTTGGCAGCCCGGATGCACGACCTTTCAACGCCGGTAAGCAGCAGGAAGTGCAGCGTCGCGTTAAGCATCTGGCCGAAGGACCGCTGGGATGATGCATATTCATCGTTACTACGATGTGGATATCGTGAATGGACCCGGCACCCGCTGCACGCTGTTTGTTGCTGGTTGCGAACATCAGTGTCGCGGCTGCTACAACCAGAGCACCTGGCGTATTGATTCCGGCGTGCCCTTTACGCTGGCGATGGAGGAGCAACTACTGGCGGATCTGCAGGACACACGCATTCCGCGCCAGGGCTTGTCGCTGAGCGGTGGCGATCCACTTCATCCGCATAACGTGCCGCACATTCGCCGTCTGGTGAAACGGGTGCGACAGATATGCCCCGGTAAAGACATCTGGCTCTGGACCGGCTACCGGATGCAGGAGCTGAATGCGGCACAGCGCGCCGTGCTGGACTATCTCGACGTGCTGATCGATGGCCGCTTTGTCGAAGAGGAGAAAGATGCCACGCTGCAATGGCGCGGCAGCCGTAATCAGATCGTCTGGCAGTTACGCTGAATGACGTGGGATGTCGCCCGACTCAATGATGTTGACGCTTTCACCACCCGGCGCGAACGCCTGCTGATGCAGACAACGCGCCACGTCGCGTGCGTGAACCGCCCGCCAGTTGCCCGGCAGCAGCGAAAACAGCGGTCCCGCCAGGCTTTCGCCCTGACGTTTCTGCGCGCGATCCCCCAGCAGCAGTGAAGGTCGCACCAGCGTCAGGCGCGGCCAGCCCTGATGGCGCAACGCATTCTCCATTTCGCCTTTGACGCGATTGTACAAAAACGGTGAGTAACGGCTGGCACCGTGCGCGCTGACGACCAGCATCTGCTTCGCGCCCAGGCGTAATCCGCATAATCCGCTGTCCACGACCAGGGTGTAATCGACGTGGATGAATGCCTGTTTGCTGCCCGCCTGCCTGCGCGTCGTTCCCAGGCAGCAGAACACCGTATCCAGCGAACTTTCCAGCGGCCCGAGCACATCCGTCAGATCGGCTTCTACCGGATTCACCACTTTATGCATCGCAGGCAGTGGCCGGCGGGTGGGCGCGATGATTTCGTCAATGCGGGGATCCTCAATCAGTAAGCGCAGCAGATGCGACCCGACTAAGCCAGTGGCACCGGTCAGTAATACGCGATTCATCTCAGATTCGTCCTTATTTCACTGCTGACAGCTTAAAAGATAGCTGATCTTAACGGGCAGGCTTGCGTTCTCACGCTCAGCGACCAGGCTTACAGCGTGATCCGGAAAGCGCGCCACGCTCTCCACAACTTTAAGGAGGAAAAAAAGATGAGCAAGAAAGTTGCGGTTTTGATTACCGACGAATTTGAAGACTCAGAATTTACCTCACCTGCGGAAGCCTACAAAGGCGCGGGTTTTGAGGTCGTGACCATTGAGAAACAGGCCGGTAATGTCGTTAAAGGCAAGAAAGGCGAAGCGGAAGTGACCATCGATCGCAGCATTGATGATGTCAGCCCGGCGGAATTTGATGCCCTGCTGCTGCCAGGCGGTCACTCGCCTGACGCTCTGCGCGGCGACGATCGTTTTGTTGCCTTTACCAAAGAGTTTGTCGCCAGCGGCAAACCGATCTTTGCCATCTGCCACGGTCCACAGCTGCTGATTAGCGCGAACAGCGTGCGCGGTCGCAAGATGACCACCGTTAAAGCCGTTGCCATTGACCTGATCAATGCCGGTGCTGACTTCCATGACAAGGAAGTGGTGGTGGACGGCGATAAGCTGGTCACCAGCCGTACGCCGGACGATTTACCGGCCTTTAACCGTGAATCCCTGCGGATCCTCGAAGCGCTGTAATTCCGCCGCGCCCTTTTCAGCCGAAAGGGGCGTGTCTATTTTTCCCGCTGCCAGGCAATTTTCTTGCCGAATCCCAGCGCATTATCCGTCATCTTCACCTCATCCAGCTCAATCTCCCACAGCGGGGCCGACACTTTGCGTGAGACCGGAAAACGTTTCTGGTAAGCCGCTCTGGCGACCTGCTCTGTTGCTTCCTCCAGCCGTCTGACCCGGCCACGATACTGTACCCCTTTAATGAGCAACACAGTTCTGGGCTGGCCATTGACGGTACCTGCAACCTGCGGATTCTGTACCATTAATTCACCGTGGCGGGTAGCGGGTTCGGTCATAATCCAGAAGGCCATGCGTGTCTCATCAAAGACGTAGTAGCAGTTAGCGCACCAGAGTTGATCGTCGGCGGTACAGCAGAGAGAAAGTACATGCTGCTTTCTGAGGTAGCGAACCAGATGGGCGTGATCGGACAAGATAAACTCCTGGTGGTGCACCGGAGCGTGAAGCGCGCTACACTGCCCGGCACCTTTTTTTGGGAATAGTTTACGATGGGTCAGCAGTGGCAACTCTACATCGTCCGGACGGCGAAAGGGAGCCTGTACACCGGCATCACCACGGATGTGGTGCGCCGGGTTGCTCAGCACCAGAGCGGACGCGGCGCCCGCGCGCTGCGCGGCAAAGGCCCGCTGGACCTGGTGTTTCACTGTGAGGCGGGCGATCGCGCCAGCGCCTCCAGACTGGAGTATCAGGTTAAGCAACTGACCCATCAGCAGAAGTTACTGCTGGTGGCGGGTCAGCCGATCAGCCTGGAGAGCTGGCTACGTATTACGGCTGGCGATTAAAGGGTTCGGCGTAGTCGATCTGCCCTTCCGCGCCGTCAAAGGCATTGTCCGCCAGACGGTAGACCTGGAACGTTGCCTCTGTTCCCGGCCAGCGACTGCGCAGGCCATGACGTGCAGCCGGTTCAAAACCAAACCGGCTGAACAGCGCCGGATCGCCCAGCACGACAACCGCGCTGTAGCCAAATTCATTAAGTGTATCCAGCCCCTCATAAATCAGCTTGCTGGCAATGCCCTGACCGCGCAGCGTCTCATCAACGGCCAGCGGTGCCAGCGCCACCCAGCCGCGATCGTCGCCCTGAACGCTGACCGGACTGAATGCGGCATAACCCAGCACCTGTCCCTCGTCATCTGTGGCGACCACGCCTAAGGTCAGCAGGCCATCTTCACGCAGCGCCTGAGTCAGTTCCGCCTCGGCGGAGTGACTGAAGCAGCGTCTGAGCAGTACGTCGATGCCTGCGGCATCAACACCAATTTCGCTACGGATCAACATGCGGCACCTGCGCGCGGCTGTGCGGCCTTCGCGTCCTGTTTCATGCCGGCGTCGACAAATGCCGCCATCTGCTCAATAGCCGTGCGTAACGCAGTGGGCATAGCCTCGGGTTCAATAGCATCCATTACGTTCTTCACCTCAAGTCCCAGTTCTGTGTCACCTTCAATCACCAGACGGCGTTGAAAGAACAGCATATCGGGGTCTGCTTTACGTGCTGCCACCAGCAACAGATCATTGGCATTGCTCCGAAACCAGACATCCGCTTCGGACTGTTGCAATACCGCCAGTCGGCCATCCTGCAGCGTGGTTATCCATTGCAGATTAAGATCGGCAATCTCGATACCCAGCAGGCGACCATTCAGAAAGTCTAACTCACCTTCAGCCAAAGCATGGCGAAATTGCCAGTTTAAGAGTTGTTGCAGCAGCAACTTTTTGACCGGGAATGGGGTGAGCGCTACAGGTAACCCTAAGATTTTTGGACCGGTCTTCACACAATGGGCATGTATCCGCTCTAACACTTTCGTCACTCCCTTCAGAAAATTTTACGTATATTGCCATATCCTTTTCTGCGCGCCTCATCCGGGATCAATAAAAAACGCGGCAATAGCGGGAAAAAACGCTGCCGGGAAAGATGAACTGAAATTTCACTGCCTTAAATCAACACACAGACCAGACCAGATGCCTAGACTCGACGCCCATCGCATGTTGAGAGGAACACCTATGGAACTGCTCTGCCCGGCAGGAAACTTACCCGCAGTGCGCACCGCCGTAGAAAATGGCGCGGATGCGGTCTATGTGGGACTGAAAGATGACACCAATGCTCGTCACTTTGCGGGCCTGAACTTCACTGATAAAAAGCTGGCTGAAGCGGCGCGCTATCTCCATCAGCATCAGCGCAAACTGCATGTGGCAATCAATACCTTTGCCCATCCCGATGGCATGGGACGCTGGCAGCGGGCGATTGATGTGGCGGCGCAAAACGGGGCAGATGCCCTGATTCTGGCTGATATCGCTACGCTGGAGTACGCCGCGAAGCACTATCCACAGGTTGAACGTCATCTCTCTGTACAGGCATCGGCAACCAATCTTGAGGCGATTCGCTTTTATCATCGCCACTTCAATCTGCAGCGGGTGGTACTCCCGCGCGTCTTGTCGATTCATCAGGTTAAACAACTGGCACGCAGCACGCCGGTGCCGCTGGAGGTGTTCGCCTTTGGCAGTCTGTGCATTATGGCAGAAGGCCGCTGCTACCTCTCCTCCTGGATGACCGGCGAATCACCTAACAGCGCAGGTGCCTGCTCCCCGGCGAAATTTGTACGCTGGCAGCAGACGCCGCAGGGCATGGAATCACGCCTGAATGAAGTGCTAATTGATCGCTACGCCCCCGATGAGAGCGCCGGTTACCCGACGCTCTGCAAAGGACGCTATGAGGTTAACAATCAGCGTTATCACGTCCTGGAGGAACCGACCAGTCTCAACACACTGGAACTGCTGCCAGAGCTGCTGCGGGCAGGCATCGCCTCGGTGAAAATCGAAGGCCGGCAGCGCAGTCCCGCCTACGTCGCTGATGTGGCGCGCGTCTGGCGTCAGGCAATCGATCGCTGCAAGGCGCAGCCGGAGCAGTTTGACGTGGCGCCACAGTGGATGCAGACGCTGGGCGATCTCTCTGAAGGCACACAAACCACGCTGGGTGCTTATCACCGTGAATGGCAATAAGGAGTCATGATGCAATATGCTCTTGGACCGGTGCTCTGGTACTGGCCGACCGATACGCTGGACGATTTTTATCAGCAGGCTGTCCGCAGTAGTGCGGATATTATTTATCTCGGCGAAGCGGTGTGCAGTAAACGCCGCGCTACGCCCTATGCCCGCTGGATGGCGCTGGCGCGTGACGTGGCATCCAGCGGCAAACAGGTTGTACTCAGCACGCTGGCGCTGCTGCAATCACCCTCTGAGCTGAAAGAGCTGCAGCGCTACGTAGAAAACGGCGAGTTCCTGATTGAAGCCAATGATATCGGCACGGTCAATATGGCCGCTGAGCGCCATTTGCCCTTTGTCGCCGGTCCCACGCTGAATGTCTATAATGCCGACACGCTGCAGCTGCTGGTTAAAGAGGGCATGACGCGCTGGTGTATGCCGGTGGAGATGTCGCGTGACTGGCTGCTACAGCTGCTGGCGCAGTGCGAGACGCGGGGTATCCGCAAACAGTTTGAGGTGGAGGTGATGGGTTACGGTCATCTGCCGCTGGCGCTGTCAGCGCGCTGTTTCACCGCCCGCTCGGAAAATCGCGCGAAAGATGACTGCGAAACCTGCTGTATCAACTATCCGACAGGTCGCCGCGTCAACTCTCAGGAGGGACAACAGGTGTTCGTCCTCAATGGCATTCAGACCATGAGCGGCTACTGCTATAACCTGGGTAACGATCTGGCGGGGATGCGTGGCCAGGTCGATTGCGTGAGACTCTCGCCGCAGGATACGTCGACGCTGGCAGAGATCGACCGTTTCCGCGCCAATGAAAACGGTCAGGCTCCGCTTATGGTCGCGAAAGGCTGCGATTGTAACGGTTACTGGCGCAAACTGGCGGGTATGACGCTGGCATCCTGAGTAAAAGCACATACCGGCTATATTCCTGCTGAGGTTAGCAGTTTTAATATAAGGAATGATGCGTAATACTAAATGGTGCAGGTTTTTACGCCTGCGCCATACAACGGGAGTAGTCATGTCTGATAAAAAACCTCTTCGCCTGTCCGTGCTGGATCTTGCGCCGATTCCACAGGGTGCGACCGCACGGAATGCGTTCCATAATTCCCTGGCGCTGGCGCGTCAGGCTGAAAAACTGGGCTTCGAACGCTACTGGCTGGCTGAACATCACAACATGACAGGGATTGCCAGCGCTGCGACGTCGGTGCTGATCGGCTATCTGGCGGCGAACACCGAGACACTGAAGCTGGGCTCCGGTGGCATTATGTTGCCTAATCATGCGCCGCTGGTCATCGCCGAGCAGTTTGGCACCCTGGCCTCTCTCTATCCGGGCCGTATCGATCTCGGTTTAGGTCGCGCGCCCGGTTCTGACCAGCGCACCATGATGGCGCTGCGCCGTCACCAGTCCAGCATGCATGCGGACACCTTTCCCGAAGATGTGGCTGAACTGATTAACTGGTTCGATGCTGGCCCGGATGCGCAACTGCCGGTTCAGCCAGTGCCGGGGCTGGGGCTGAAGATCCCGGTCTGGCTACTCGGATCCAGCCTCTACAGCGCGCAGCTGTCAGCAAAAATGGGCCTGCCGTTTGCCTTTGCCTCCCACTTCGCGCCTGACCAGCTCTTCCAGGCACTGCACGTGTATCGTGAGAACTTCCAGCCCTCGGCGCGTCTCGACAAGCCCTATGCCACCGTCTGCATTAACGTGGTGGCCGCTGATAATGAGCGTGATGCGCGCTTCCTGTTTACCTCGCAGCAGCAGCAGTTTATTAACCTGCGCCGCGGCAAACCGGGCCCGTTACCGGCCCCGGTTGAGAATATGGATAATCTCTGGTCGCCGTCAGAGCAGTATGGCGTTCAGCAGGCACTCAGCATGTCGCTGGTGGGCGATACCGACAAGGTGCGTCATGGCCTGGCTTCGCTGATGCGTGAAACGCAGGCAGATGAAATTATGGTTAATGGCCAGATTTTTGACAGCGAAGCTCGTCTGCGCTCCTTTGCCATTGCGATGGAAGCGGCAAACAGCCTGTAATCAGTTTTGCGGTGGGCGCAGGGTATCCGGGCTCACCGCCAACTGACGACTATCCCTGGCAGGAGATTGCCCATACAGGCGGCGATATTCACGACTGAACTGTGATGCGCTCTGATAGCCCACCCGATAGCCTGCCGTACCGGCATCCAGCTTTTCCACCAACATCAAACGCCGCGCCTCATTGAGCCGCAGTTGTTTCTGGTATTGCATCGGCGTCATAGCCGTTACGGCTTTGAAGTGATGATGCAGCGAAGAGATACTCATGCCGACACTGCTGGCAAGCTGATCGATCTTTAGCGGCTGGTGAAAATTCTCCCGCAGCCAGCGGGCAGCCTGCGCCACCCGGTTACCCGGCCGCTCAGCCAGCGCCATATTCAGGATGCGCGAGCCCTCCGGCCCGGTCAGCAGCCGGTAGAAAATCTCCTGCTCAATCAGCGGAGCCAGCGCCTCAATATCTTCCGGGTGGTCAAGCAGACGCACCAGCCGGATGACTGCATCCACCAGCAAAGGTGAAACCTTATGCACGGTGACACCCCGTTCATTGCCTGCGGTCACCAGCGGCAGCGCTGGCGGAAACTGTTCAAGGTAGCGCATAAGCCGGGATTCATTGATGGCGATACCTATCCCGAGATTGGGCTTTTCCGGCGTGGCGACAGTGACGCAGGCGCGCACTGGCATATCCAGCGTTACCAGCAGCAGATCCCCTGGTCCATAGTGCAGCACCTCATCACCCATATGCAGCGCTTTGCTGCCCTGCGCCACCAGCGCAAAACTGGCCCATTGAGCAAAGTGCATCGGCTCAGTAGGTGCTGAAACCCGGCCAAAAAACAGGCAGTCGATGGCGCTGGAATGCCGGCCATCCTCCGGCGCATGACGGGCAATTAACTGTGCCAGCGCCTGCCACTTGTTACTCTCTGTCACTGCGTTCTCCCCTTCCGCTCTGTGCCGATATTACCTGACGTCTGGCGGAATGCCTTTGCTGGTGCAGCACTTTTGCAGGATCGTGCAAAAAGCTTGCAGGATTGCGCTACCCGCTTTTCGTCAGCCGCGCGCATAGTCTTTCGACGCAATCATTACGGCGGAGAATGACATAATGAAAGCATTGCAGAATAAAATTGCACTGGTGACCGGCGCGTCCAAAGGCATTGGCGCGGCCATTGCCATCGCATTTGCCGCAGCGGGCGCGCGCGTCGTGGTCAACTATCGTCAGGACGAGGTGGGAGCGGCTGACGTAGTCAGCGATATCGTCACGTTGGGCAGTGAAGCCGTGGCGGTACAGGCTGATATTTCTCATCTGCGGGATGTGGAACGGCTGTTCGCCACAACTGCAGAGTGTTTCGGCGCACCGGACATTGTGGTGAACAATGCGGGCAGCTTTCATCACGGCGAGTTTGCGGCGCTGACGCAGGAGGAGATGCAGCAGCAGATCAACATTAACCTGCTCGGCACGCTGATGGTCTGTCAGCAGGCGATTCGTCATTTCCCCGCGCATGGCGGCAGCATTATCAATCTTAGTGCCCTGAACAGTAAAAACAGCACGCCGGGTTCCGTACTCTGGGCGGCCACCAAAGGCGCGGTGGATACCCTGACTCAGGGGCTGGCGCGCGAACTGGGCGCCAGGAATATCCGGGTTAACGCGCTGGCTCCTGGGATGATCCTGACCGAGGGATTACTGGCTGCGAAGAGGATGAGTCCGCAGCTCAAGGCACAGCTGCTGGCGGCTACCCCGCTGGGGCGTTTTGGTCTGCCGGAGGATGTGGCGCAGGTCGCGCTATTTCTGGCCTCTGAGGAGTCCGCTTATGTCAGCGGCGAGCGCGTCATGATCAGCGGGGGTGCCTGACAGGCATAAAAAAAGGGAAGCCAGCGGCTTCCCTTTTTATTACGACGTTAAGTCGTTATGCATCACGACGACGTGGAGCTGCAGCTGCGCCTTCTTCACGACGTGGACCACGGCTACCTTCACGGTTGAAAGTACGTCCACCGCCTTCACGACCACCTTCACGGCGTTCAGAAGAGAAGCGACGGCCACCTTCACGGTTAGCTGCGCCCGGACCGCTGCGACGCTCACCGCCAGCACCGGCTGGACGACGATCGCCACGGCCTTCGTTTGGCTGAGCATCACCCAGCAGCTGCATATTCATTGGTTTGTTCAGAATACGCGTACGGGTGAAGTGCTGCAGCACATCGCCTGGCATGCCTTTCGGCAGCTCGATAGTCGAGTGGTTACCGAACAGCTTGATGTTACCGATGTAACGGCTGCTGATGTCGCCTTCGTTAGCGATAGCGCCAACGATGTGACGAACTTCAACACCATCATCACGGCCTACTTCGATGCGGTACAGCTGCATTTCGCCAACGTCACGACGTTCGCGACGTGGACGATCGCCATCACGGCTGTCACGGCTTTCACGTGGGCCACGATCGCTACGCGCTTCACGGCTGTCACGACGGCCATCACGCTCGTCACGATCGCGGTATTCACGACGTGCAGGACGTGGTGCTTCTGGTGGCAGAATCAGAGGACGTTCGCCCTGTGCCATCTTAAGCAGTGCGGCGGCCAGCGTTTCCAGATCCAGTTCATCTTCCGGCTGCATTTTAGTCAGCAGAGCACGGTACTGATCCAGATCGCTGCTTTCCAGCTGCTGCTGAACTTTAGCGGCAAACTTGGCCAGACGACGCTCACCCAGCAGTTCTGCGTTAGGCAGTTCAACTTCAGGGATAGTCAGCTTCATCGTACGTTCGATGTTGCGCAGCAGACGACGCTCGCGGTTCTCAACGAACAGCAGCGCACGGCCAGCACGACCAGCACGACCGGTACGACCGATACGGTGAACGTAAGATTCTGCATCCATCGGGATGTCGTAGTTCACAACCAGGCTGATACGCTCAACGTCCAGGCCACGGGCCGCAACGTCGGTTGCAATCAGGATGTCGAGACGACCATCTTTCAGGCGCTCCAGCGTCTGCTCACGCAGAGCCTGGTTCATATCACCGTTCAGCGCGGCGCTGTTGTAGCCACTACGCTCCAGTGCTTCTGCCACTTCCAGCGTTGCGTTTTTAGTACGCACGAAGATGATGGCAGCATCAAAGTCTTCTGCTTCCAGGAAGCGAACCAGTGCATCTGTTTTACGACCGTAAGCGGTCCAGTAGCTCTGGCTGATATCAGGACGCGTTGTCATACTTGACTGGATACGCACTTCCTGTGGATCTTTCATGAAGCGTTTGGTGATGCGACGAATCGCTTCCGGCATGGTTGCAGAGAACAGTGCAGTCTGATGACCGGCTGGAATCTGAGCCATGATGGTTTCAACGTCTTCGATGAAGCCCATACGCAGCATTTCATCAGCTTCATCCAGCACCAGGCCGCGCAGGTTAGAGAGTTCTAACGTGCCGCGTTTCAGGTGGTCAAGCAGACGACCAGGGGTACCCACAACAACCTGTGGTCCCTGACGCAGAGCGCGCAGCTGCACGTCATAACGCTGGCCGCCGTAAAGGGCAACCACGTTCAGGCCACGCATGTGCTTAGAGAATTCGGTGATTGCTTCAGCAACCTGTACCGCCAGTTCGCGGGTCGGTGCCAGCACCAGGATTTGCGGTGCTTTAACAGTCGGGTCGATGTTGTTTAACAGCGGCAGAGAAAATGCCGCAGTTTTACCACTCCCGGTCTGCGCCATGCCTAACACGTCACGGCCCGCCAGCAGGTGAGGAATACACTCAGCCTGGATTGGGGATGGCTTTACGTAGCCCATGCCATTCAGTGATTCAAGGATGTCGGCGTTCAGGCCAAGGTCAGCAAAAGTGGTTTGAATATCAGTCATGTAGTACACGTGCCTCTTAGATTGCGGCGGCCAGTCTACATAACTCGTCGTGAAAACTTTCAGTCATTTTCATCAAAAAGTGTGAACCGGCTCAAATTAGAAGTTTTGACGAACAGAAAAGCCTTCATCCTTTAAGATGATGACTTAACAGGTTTTACAGGCAAATTAAGTTCGTCAGCTATTGCTGGTCAGATTCTGATAAATCGTCTTGTGCCTGGCCGAGTTGCGCCAGTTCCAACAATGCGTATCGGTGTTCAACAAAGTTGTTAACGTTGTTGGCCACCGCCAGTTTGAACAACGCTTTCGCGTCGTCCTTCTCCCCCAGACTTAGGTAGTACTTACCTAAATAGAAGTTGGTTTCACTGAGATGTTCAGCGAGCGAGGTGTTATCCGTTGCGTCCGCCTTGAGACTTTCCATCAACGTTTTCTCGTTGATATCTCCAAGGTAGAACTCGACAATATTCCATCCCCATTGGTCTCTGACCGCTTTGTCGTGACGCTGTTTAAGCGCGACTTTTGCCTTGTCGACATCCATCTCACGTTCAACGAGATAGAGCCACAGACTGCGGAAAGGATCGTTAGGATCGTCTTGATAAAACGCCAGCAGATCATCTTGCGCTAACTTGTATCGACCGCCGTAATAGAGGGCGATACCACGGTTTAAATGCGCATAGTTGTAAGTTGGATCAAGCTCAAGTACAGAATCAAACGCTTCATAGGCGGCATCAAAGTTGCCCGCCTGCGTTAAATATATGCCTAAGTAGTTAAACACTTCGGGCATATCTGGTCTTATAGACAGCGCTTGCGAAAAATCGTTCCGCGCTAATGCCCGCAGACCTAAACTATCATACAACACTCCGCGCTCATATAACAGCTGTGCGCGTTCATCATCGGTGAGAGCGCGACTGGCAAGAATTTGTTCCATGCGCGCCAGTATCACTTCCTGCTGCAGTGTGGGCTGTAAAGGCACTGCAAGAACGTCGTTCTTACGCCAATTGGAGTTGCTGCATCCTGCCAGCGTCAAAGCTGTCGCAACAAAACACCAGCGCAGAAAAGGCTTCATTTCCCACTCCCGAATACAAACATTGGGATAACCATCCTGTCATCCGCCTGCTGTGCACAAGGATTCCCGCCCTCGCGATGATACAAACGCCCCTCTCTGTCAGGCAAAGAGGGGCAAATCAGCAACGACTTATTCAGCGTCAGGCGTGGTCACCGCTGCAGCTTCTTCAGTCTGCGGCTTAGATTCTGTCGCTTCTTTGATGCTCAGACGTACGCGACCCTGGCGATCAACTTCCATCACCTTAACCGGCACTTCCTGACCCATCTGCAGGTAGTCAGTCACTTTCTCAACGCGCTTATCAGCGATTTGTGAAATGTGAACCAGACCTTCTTTACCGCCGCCGATGGCAACGAAGGCACCGAAATCAACGATACGGGTCACTTTACCACTGTAAATGCGGCCCACTTCGATTTCTGCAGTGATCTCTTCAATACGACGAATGGCTTCTTTCGCTTTCAGACCATCGGTCGCAGCGATTTTCACGGTGCCGTCATCTTCGATTTCAATCGTGGTGCCGGTCTCTTCGGTCAGTGCACGAATCACTGAGCCGCCTTTACCGATCACATCTTTGATCTTGTCAGAGCTGATTTTGATGGTGTAGATGCGCGGTGCAAATTCAGAAATCTCAGTACGCGGTGTGCTGATAGCCTGTTCCATTACGCCCAGAATGTGCAGACGCGCACCCTTGGCCTGGTTCAGGGCTTCCTGCATGATTTCACGCGTGATGCCTTCGATTTTGATGTCCATCTGCAGCGCGGTGATACCTTCACGGCTACCGGCTACCTTGAAGTCCATGTCGCCCAGATGATCTTCGTCGCCCAGGATATCAGACAGAACCACAAACTTCTCATCTTCTTTCACCAGACCCATCGCGATACCGGCAACGGCGGCTTTGATTGGCACACCTGCATCCATCAGCGCCAGTGAGGCACCACAGACAGAGGCCATTGAAGAGGAGCCGTTTGATTCGGTGATTTCAGACACGACGCGAACGGTGTAAGGGAAATCTTCCGCTTTAGGCATTACCGCTAACACACCGCGCTTCGCCAGACGACCGTGACCAATCTCACGACGCTTCGGCGAACCGACCATGCCGGTTTCACCGACAGAGTATGGAGGGAAGTTGTAATGGAACAGGAAGCTGTCGGTACGTTCGCCCATCAGCTCATCCAGGTTCTGCGCATCACGGGTAGTACCCAGCGTTGCCGTAACCAGTGCCTGCGTTTCACCACGGGTGAACAGTGATGAACCGTGAGTACGTGGCAATACGCCAGTACGCACGTCCAGACCGCGGATCATATCTTTTTCACGGCCATCGATACGTGGCTCGCCATTCAGGATGCGGGTACGAACAACGGTTTTTTCGAGGCTATGCACGATGTCGCCGATTTCTGAACCATCCAGCGTTTCATCTTCAGCCAGCAGCGCAGCAATGGTTTCGTCTTTGATGACGCCAACCTGCGCGTAACGCTCCTGCTTGTCAGTGATGCGGTAAGCATCACTGATGCGCGCTTCTGCCAGGGCAGCAACACGAGAAATCAGCGGGGTATTGGCCGCTTCTGGCTGCCAGTCCCAGCGCGGTTTGCCTGCTTCAGCAACCAGGGCATTGATGTTTTCGATAACGATCTGCTGCTGGTCATGGCCAAAGACCACGGCGCCCAGCATCTGCTCTTCTGACAGGATCTCAGCTTCAGATTCAACCATCAGAACGGCATTCTGCGTACCGGCAACAACCAGATCCAGACGAGACTGTTTCAGCTCATCTGCGGTTGGGTTCAGAACATATTGATCGTTGATGTAACCTACACGTGCAGAGCCAATCGGGCCATTGAACGGCAGACCAGAAAGCGCCAGTGCAGCAGAAGCACCGATCATCGCAACGATGTCTGGATGAACCTGTGGGTTGACAGACACCACGGTGGCAATAACCTGGACTTCGTTAACAAAGCCTTCCGGGAAAAGCGGACGAATCGGGCGGTCAATCAGACGCGAAATCAGGGTTTCGCCTTCGCTTGGACGGCCTTCACGACGGAAGAAGCTGCCTGGGATACGACCAGCAGCGTAAGTACGCTCCTGATAGTTCACGGTCAGTGGGAAGAAGTCCTGACCTGGTTTAGATTTTTTCTGACCTACAACAGTGACGAACACTGCAGTATCGTCCATGCTCACCATCACAGCGGCTGTCGCCTGGCGAGCCATCATGCCGGTTTCCAGCGTGACGGTATGTTGACCATATTGGAATTTGCGTACGATCGGATTCAGCAAAATCAAAGTCCTTAACTTCGGGGCAGGGCTATCTGTAGCCTGCCATTGATTACCAATCTTCAGCTGCATCCTCGCGACTAATGACAACCCTCGACCGCCCCTGCGGTAAAGCCTCTCATTAGCCGCGCGAAATTCTGCAAACTAAAGATCACACTAAGCAACAATACATCAGTTTGGCCCGGATTGCTGCCGATTGCTCGAAAAAAGGGGCCATAAAGGCCCCCTCTTCACGAAACTCGCACAAATCAGATCGTAAGCTGCACACAGTGCAAAAGTCCGCATAATGCCCCGACGATCAGATTCTTCAGACTTAGCGACGCAGACCGAGACTTTCGATCAGGCTGCTGTAGCGTGCAACGTCTTTACGCTTCAGGTAGTCCAGCAGCTTACGACGCTGTGATACCATGCGCAGCAGACCGCGGCGGCTGTGGTGGTCTTTTTTGTGCTCAGAGAAGTGACCCTGCAGATGGGTAATCTGCGCGGTCAACAGGGCAACCTGAACTTCAGTTGAACCGCTGTCGTTAGCACCACGGCCATATTTAGCAACGATCTCTGCTTTAGCTTCTACGCTTAGAGACATAATAAACTCCAGTAATAAATGAATGTATGGGTGCCGATCTCTAATTCAGCATCCCGCTTTAAAGCCGCGCTATTCTACTCTGCGCCTGATAGCAACGCAAATGCCCATCAGCGAAAAGTGAACGCCTGGCTTAATCCTGATACTCAACCACTAAACGACGTGGCGCAAGACGGCCATCATCGGCAATTTCTGCCATACCGATAAACTTACGCGCTTCGCCTTCCGATACTCTGACCAGCCCCTGCGCAGGCGCGTTGCTGGCCTGTACCGGCTGTCCCTGACGGAAAAAATCTGCCACGGCGGGCGGGATATTCACTTCAGGGAAATCAGAGGCCGGGCTGTCCATCGGCAACAACAGCGGATCGAGCTGCGTTTCCAGTGGGGTGCCCGCTTCTGTGGCTTCCGCCAGCAGCGTGTTGAGCTGTTCCAGCGTCACCATCCGTTCATACGGATAACGGGCAACCTGTACACGTCGCAGCATGATGACATGCGCACCGCATCCCAGCTTTTCACCCAGGTCATCGATGATGGTACGGATATAGGTGCCTTTGGAGCAGTGAATTTCCAGCTCCAGCTCATTATCCTGCCAGCGAATAAATTGCAGCTCATAGACCGTGATGGGCCGCGGTTCACGCTCAATCACAATGCCCTGACGCGCATATTCATACAGCGGACGACCCTGATGCTTCAGCGCCGAAAACATCGATGGCACCTGCAGCGTATCGCCGCGGAAGCTCTCAAGGGCGCTATCCAGATCGGCCTGACTGAAGCTGACCGGACGCGTCTGCACGATATTGCCATCCGCATCTGACGTGTCAGTGCGCTCGCCCAGTCGGGCAATCACACGGTAGCGTTTGTCGGAATCGAGCAGATACTGCGAAAACTTGGTCGCTTCACCCAGGCAGATTGGCAACATGCCGGTGGCCAGTGGATCAAGCGCGCCGGTATGGCCTGCGCGATTAGCGTTAAAGATACGCTTCACTTTTTGCAGGACATCATTCGACGAAACGCCTTGTGGCTTATCCAGCAACAACACGCCATGGACGTCGCGACCGCGACGACGCGGACGACTCATTACGCCTCCTCGTCATCGCCGGTGGCATCCGGACCACGGCGCTCTGCATCGTTCTTAACAACGCTGGTGACGAGGTTAGACATGCGCATCCCTTCGACTAACGAGTTATCGTAGAAGAACGTCAGCTCAGGCACGATACGCAGACGCATCGCTTTGCCGAGCAGAATGCGAATGTAGCCTGACGCTTCTTTCAGCGCTTTCAGGCCATGCTTGATCGCATCTTCATCTTTGTCGTTGAGGAACGTAACGAACACTTTTGCGTAAGCAAGATCGCGTGACACTTCAACGCCGGATACGGTGACCATCATGCCAAGGCGCGGATCTTTAATCTCACGCTGCAGGATCATCGCAATCTCTTTTTGCAGCTCTTGTGACACGCGCTGCGGGCGACCAAATTCTTTCGCCATCATTATTTCTCCCAAATAATTCGGGAGGCCAGAGGCCTCCCAAATTGCAACACATCAGCAGTCTATTACTCGATGGTGCGTTTAATTTCGATGATTTCAAACACTTCGATCATATCGCCAACGCGAACGTCGTTGTAGTTCTTCACGCCGATACCGCACTCCATGCCGTTACGCACTTCGTTGACGTCATCTTTGAAGCGACGCAGAGATTCCAGCTCGCCTTCGTAAATCACCACGTTGTCACGCAGGACACGGATTGGATTGTGACGTTTGATGTTACCTTCCGTCACCATACAACCGGCAATCGCGCCAAACTTCGGTGATTTGAACACGTCGCGCACTGCAGCCAGACCAATAATCTGCTGTTTGTACTCTGGTGCCAGCATGCCGCTCATCGCTGCTTTAACTTCGTCAATCAGGTTATAGATGACAGAGTAGTAGCGCAGATCCAGGCTTTCTGCGTCAATGACGCGACGCGCAGAGGCATCGGCACGAACGTTGAAGCCAAGGAGGATGGCGTTAGAAGCAGCCGCCAGGGTTGCATCGGTTTCGGTAATCCCGCCCACGCCTGAACCCACAATCTTCACCTTCACTTCGTCGGTGGAGAGTTTCTGCAGGGAATCAGAGATGGCTTCCACAGAACCCTGAACGTCGGCTTTCAGAACGATATTCAGTTCAGACACTTCGCCTTCGGTCATGTTAGCAAACATGTTTTCGAGCTTAGATTTCTGCTGGCGAGCCAGTTTAACTTCGCGGAATTTGCCCTGACGGTAGAGCGCAACTTCACGTGCTTTCTTCTCGTCACGTACCACAGTCGCTTCATCACCTGCAGCCGGCACGCCGGACAGGCCCAGAATCTCAACCGGGATAGAAGGACCCGCTTCCATGACTTCGCGACCCAGTTCGTCACGCATTGCACGAACACGGCCATATTCGAAACCACAAAGAACGATGTCGCCTTTATTAAGCGTACCTTCACGAACCAGCACGGTAGCAACCGGACCACGACCTTTGTCGAGGAACGATTCAATCACCACGCCGCTCGCCATACCTTCACGGATAGCCGTCAGTTCCAGAACTTCTGCCTGCAGCAGGATTGCGTTTAACAGGTCGTCAATGCCGGTACCCGCTTTCGCAGAGACATTTACGAACATGTTTTCGCCGCCCCACTCTTCCGGAATGATTCCGTACTGAGTCAGTTCGTTTTTAACACGATCCGGATCCGCTTCTGGCTTATCGCACTTGTTCACGGCAACCACAACCGGCACTTTAGCGGCTTTGGCGTGCTGAATAGCTTCGACAGTCTGTGGCATCACGCCATCGTCTGCGGCAACCACCAGGATAACGATATCTGTCGCCTGTGCACCACGTGCACGCATCGCGGTAAACGCGGCGTGGCCCGGGGTATCCAGGAAGGTGACCATACCGTTGTCGGTTTCAACGTGGTAAGCACCAATGTGCTGTGTAATACCGCCCGCTTCGCCAGAGGCGATTTTAGTGGAACGGATATAGTCCAGCAGAGAGGTTTTACCGTGGTCGACGTGGCCCATGATGGTCACAACCGGCGCACGAGACTCCTGTGCCGCATCGGTATCACGATCGTCCATTACCGCTTCTTCCAGCTCATTCTCACGACGCAGGGTCACTTTGTGGCCCATTTCTTCGGCTACGAGCTGTGCAGTTTCCTGATCGATGACCTGGTTGATAGTCGCCATGGCGCCCATCTTCATCATCGCTTTGATGACCAGAGAACCTTTCACCGCCATTTTGTTCGCCAGTTCGGCTACGGTGATGGTTTCGCCAATCACAACATCGCGGTTAACGGCCTGCGCTGGCTTGTTGAAGCCCTGCTGCAGTGCGCTAGGTTTGCGATGCTTACCGCCTTTACCGCCACGAACCTGCGCACGCGCTTCTTCACGGTCAGTTTTGGCTTCGGAATGTTTGTTGCCTTTTTTCGCCGGACGCGCAGCTTTAGCAGTAGTACGCGCACGCGCACGGCCTGCTTCAACCTGACGGTCGTTTTCGTCTTCTGCCTGACGGGCATGGGTCGAAGTGGTGACGTGATAGTCGCCTTTATCCTCTTCTTCCGGTTTTTCCCATTCAGCTGATTTCTCTTCAGCCAGACGGCGGGCTTCTTCGGCTACGAGGCGGGCAGCCTCTTCAAGCTTACGGCGGGCTTCTTCTTCAGCTTTACGCTTCAGTTCAGCAGCTTCAGCTTCGCGACGGGCTTTGTCTGATTGCGCAGCCCTGGTCACTTCGTCGGTAGGTTGATTTGTCACTTTGTCATTTTCCGCTGCTGCACGTTTGGCCTTATCAGCGGCTTCGCGCCTGGCTTTATCTTCGGCTTCACGTTGCGCTTTCTGTTCAGCTTCGCGACGGGCTTTTTCTTCAGCCTCGCGTTGCGCCTGCTCTTCCGCTTCACGCTGCGCCTCGGCTTCAGCTTCTGCCTGAGCTTGCTCAGCCTCTGCATCACCCTTCACATAGGTACGCTTTTTGCGGACTTCGATTTGCACCGACTTACTTTTACCCCCGGTGCCTGGAATATTCAAGGTGCTGCGCGTTTTACGCTGCAGCGTCAGCTTAGCTGAACCGACCTGACCGTGTTCACGGTTCAGATGAGATAGTAAGGTTTCTTTCTCTTGCTGGGTCACCGCGTCATTTTCAGACTTAGGGATTCCCGCATCAGCAAATTGCTGTACCAGGCGATCGACCGGAGTCTGAATTTCTGCGGCCAGCGATTTTACGGTTACATCTGTCATGCTGTTCCTTCCTGTTATTACGCGTCATCGCCGAACCAGCAGATATTACGTGCGGCCATAATCAGCGCGCCGGCCTGTTCATCAGACATGCCTTCAATATCCGTCAGATCGTCAACACCTTGCTCAGCGAGATCTTCCAGCGTGCAAACGCCTTTTGACGCCAGGCGGAACGCCAGCGCACGATCGAGGCCTTCAAGATTCAGAAGATCCGCAGCGGGCTCCTGATTTCCAAGACTTTCTTCTTTCGCCAGTGCCAGGGTGGTTAACGCATTTTTTGCTCGTTCACGCAGGGCTTCAATGGTCTCTTCGTCGAGGCCGTCGACTTCCAGCAGCTCGTTGATTGGCACGTATGCCAGCTCTTCCAGCGAGGAGAAGCCCTCTTCCACCAGTACGGTGGCGAACTCTTCGTCGATGTCGAGATGTTTAGTGAACATATCGATCGCTGCATGCGCTTCAGCCTGATGCTTAGCCTGCAGATCATCGACGGTCATCACGTTCAGCTCCCAGCCACTCAGCTGCGAAGCGAGACGCACGTTTTGGCCGTTACGGCCGATCGCCTGAGCCAGATTGCCAGCTTCTACGGCGATATCCATGGTGTGATTATCTTCATCAACCACGATTGATGCCACATCGGCCGGAGCCATGGCGTTAATAACAAACTGCGCCGGGTTATCGTCCCACAGCACGATATCGATACGCTCGCCGCCCAGTTCACTGGAAACCGCCTGAACACGCGCGCCGCGCATGCCCACACAGGCACCCACCGGATCGATACGTTTGTCGTTGGTTTTGACTGCAATTTTAGCGCGGGAACCCGGATCACGGGCAGCGGCTTTAATTTCAATCAGTTCTTCGCCAATTTCTGGCACCTCAATGCGGAACAGTTCAATCAGCATTTCCGGTTTGGAACGCGTCACAAACAGCTGCGCGCCACGCGCTTCCGGACGTACAGAGTAGAGTACGCCACGAATACGGTCGCCTGGACGGAAGTTTTCACGCGGTAGCATATCTTCGCGCAGAATGACCGCTTCGGCATTGCTGCCTAAGTCGAGGGAAATGTTGTCGCGGTTAACTTTCTTCACCACACCGGTGATGATTTCGCCTTCCTGCTCACGGAACTGATCAACCACCATCGCGCGCTCAGCTTCGCGCACTTTTTGCACGATAACCTGCTTAGCGGTCTGGGTAGTGATACGGTCAAAGGTGACCGATTCAATCTGATCTTCGACATATTCGCCCAGATTGAATGCTTCATCTTCGAAGCGGGCCGCATCCAGCGTGATCTCGCGCGTCGGCTGTGTCACCTCTTCTACGATTTCCCAGCGGCGGAAAGTATCGAAATCGCCACTGCGGCGATCAATGCTGACGCGTACTTCAATTTCCTGCTCGTACTTTTTCTTGGTCGCAGTCGCCAGCGCGCTCTCCAGCGCTTCGAAGATTTTCTCACGCGGCAGGGCTTTTTCGTTAGAAACGGCTTCTACAACAGCTAAGATCTCTTTGTTCATCCTGGTTAGCCTCAATCCGGACTTTTAAAAGTGGGGGACCAGGTTCGCTTTCTGAATATTACTCAGCGCGAACACTTCATCGCTACCCTCAACGTGCACCGTGATCATCTCGCCATCAACTGACTTGATGGTTCCCTGCCATTTACGGCGGTTCTGAACGGCCATACGCAACACCAGACTCACTTCTTCACCCATAAAACGGGTGTAGTGTTCTGCGGTGAACAGAGGACGATCGAGTCCCGGTGAAGAGACTTCAAGGTTGTAAGGTACAGTAATCGGATCTTCAACATCCATTACCGCACTTACCTGGTGGCTGACATCGGCGCAATCATCGACATTGATGCCATCTTCACTATCAATATAGATGCGCAGGATAGATGTGCGACTACGAACGAATTCAATTCCAACCAGTTCGTAACCCAGCGCTTCTACGGGAGCCGATACCAACTCTGTCAATTTTTGCTCTAATGTGGACAAGCCCACCCCCAAGACATAAAAAAAGGGCCTATAGCCCAGTATTACGATTCGCTAATAACAAAAAACCCCGAATATTCGGGGCTTTTAGTCACTGGACCCTGTATGCCGCAACGCGGCCCGGACTCCATCCAAAGAATTTTCTTTCAAAAAATAGCCGTGAATGCGTCCGTCGATGCATACAGTATATTTGAAAAAGAACTCAAAGGGAAAGTGGTTGCGGGGGCCGGATTTGAACCGACGACCTTCGGGTTATGAGCCCGACGAGCTACCAGGCTGCTCCACCCCGCGTCCGAAAACGTGGCGAATAATACGCCAGACCTGCATAAAATGCAAGTGATACTACGATTTGGTACCGAGGACGGGACTTGAACCCGTAAGCCCAATCGGGCACTACCACCTCAAGGTAGCGTGTCTACCAATTCCACCACCACGGCACTGCACTGACCACAACGATTCGTTGTGCTGACGATCTTACTTAGGAATATCGCTGCCCGGTGTAACCGGTTGAGCTGGCTTTTCAGTCTGTTGAGAAGACTGCGCCGGCGCAGAAAGATTTTCCCACTCACTTCCTTTCGAGGCTTTATTGCTGTTCAGATTTCCCAGAACCAGGCTGATGATGAAGAACAGTGCCGCTAGGATGCCAGTAGTACGGGTCATGAAATTACCTGAACCCGAAGAACCAAACACCGTACCGGATGCGCCTGCACCGAATGAGGCTCCCATATCAGCGCCTTTGCCTTGCTGCAGCATGATCATACCCACGAGGGCGATAGCTACAATAAGGAAAACAACTAAAAGAGCTTCGTACATATTCAACCTGTTCCTTGCACGATAATCGTACAGTTAAAGCTTCAACCAGTATTGATGGGGTGTCTCGTCATCACCCATCAGAAGCGGGTGTGAATACTAACTAAAGGCGCATATCTCTGCAAGTGCAATTTCTCTTACGCAAACTGATTGAAGAAAAAAGCGCCATCCCGGTGATTTTACAGGCGGTTCAGCATTCTGAGAACCGCCTTTAAGACGTTTAAACCGCCTTGACCTGTTCGGCAATGCGATTAGCCAGTTCGGTGACCTGCGCCTCATTTTCGCCTTCGACCATCACTCGAATCAGTGGCTCAGTGCCTGACTTACGCAACAGAACGCGTCCGCGACCCGCCAGCGCTTTTTCAACGTCGGCGGTGACAGTTTTCACGGCGTCGCTTTGCAGCGGGTCATGCTCGCCCGCGAAGCGCACGTTGACCAGAACCTGTGGCAACATCTTCATGCCACTGCAGAGATCGTGCAGGCTCATGTGGTTGCGTACCATCGCAGTGAGTACTTGCAAACTTGCAACGATACCGTCGCCAGTGGTGGTTTTATCCAGCAGGATCACATGACCGGAATTCTCCGCGCCGAGACGCCAGCCCTTCTCCTGCATCTTCTCCAGCACATAACGGTCACCGACTTTGGCACGGGTGAACGGAATGCCGAGCTGTTTCAGCGCTAATTCCAGGCCCATGTTGCTCATCAGCGTACCCACTACACCGCCGCGTAACTGTCCCTGACGCAGCGCTTCACGTGCAATGATGTAGAGGATCTGGTCGCCATCTACTTTGTCGCCCAGATGGTCAATCATCATGATGCGGTCGCCATCGCCGTCGTAGGCCAGACCAATATCGGCCTTCTCCGCCAGTACGCGCTGCTGCAGCAGTTTAAGATCGGTGGCACCGCACTCTTTGTTGATGTTCATGCCGTCTGGCTGGACACCGATTGCGATGACGGTTGCGCCCAGCTCGCGCAGGACATTCGGCGCAATGTGGTAAGTCGCACCATTGGCACAGTCGACCACAATTTTCAGGCCATTCAGATTGAGTTCACTGGGGAAAGTCCCCTTACAGAACTCAATGTAACGCCCCGCTGCATCAACAATGCGGCTGGCGCGGCCTAACTGGGCTGATTCAACACAGGTAATCGGCTTTTCCATCTCCAGCTCAATCGCTTCTTCCACGTCATCAGGCAGTTTGGTGCCTTCGGACGAGAAGAATTTAATGCCGTTATCGTCAAACGGATTGTGCGACGCTGAAATAACGATGCCCGCCTCTGCGCGGAAGGTACGGGTCAGATAGGCGATGGCGGGGGTCGGCATCGGACCGGTAAACGCAGCGGTCAGGCCCGCGGCGGCGAGGCCTGCTTCCAGCGCAGACTCCAGCATATAGCCCGAGATACGGGTATCTTTGCCGATAATGATCTTTTTCGAACCGTGACGCGCCAGTACTTTACCCGCGGCCCAGCCCAGCTTCAGGACGAAATCAGGCGTGATAGGTGTTTCACCGACTTTGCCGCGAATGCCATCTGTACCGAAATATTTACGATTACTCATGATGCTCCTTTTGCTCTTCGGGTCGCTTCGACCACGCGCATCGCTTCGGCCGTCTCTTTTACATCATGCGCGCGAATAATCTGCGCGCCCTGCATGGCAGCAATCACCGCGCAGCTCAGGCTGCCGGTTAAACGCTGTGACGGGCCAACATTTAACAACTGGCCAATCATCGATTTACGCGACATCCCCACCAGCAGCGGCAGACCAAAGTGGTGAAAATCGCTGAGATGAGCCAGCAGTTCATAATTGTGGCTGAGATTTTTACCGAAACCGAAGCCCGGGTCGAGTATCAGCTGCTCTTTTTTAATTCCCGCCGCTTCGCAGCGCGCAATCTGCTGAGCGAAGTAAGTGTCCACTTCGCTTAAGATGTTTTCGTAAACCGGTGCCTGCTGCATGGTGCGCGGTTCGCCCTGCATATGCATTAAACAGACAGGAAGTCCGGTAGCCGCTGCGGCTTCCAGCGCACCCGGCTCAGAGAGTGAGCGGACATCGTTAATGATGTGAGCACCCACTCGTGCGGCTTCCCTGATTACGTCGGCTTTAGAGGTGTCTACTGAAATCCACACTTCGAAACGCTGGGCAATGGCATCGATTACCGGAATGACCCGCTCCAGCTCCTCCTCCACACTCACTTCATCTGCGCCAGGACGGGTTGATTCACCGCCGACATCGATAATGGTTGCGCCTGCGTTGACCATCTCATTGGTATGCGTCAGCGCATCGACCAGCGCGTTATGTTTACCACCATCTGAAAAAGAGTCCGGCGTGACATTCAGAATGCCCATCACATGAGGAAAAGATAAATCGAGATGGGAATCACGGGCAAACAACTTCATGGTGAAAACTCCTTGCTGATCAATATCTGGATGTAAAAAACCCCGGACCAGCCGGGGTTTTGTCTGACAATGATGCGTCTTATTTGTTGTACTGCTCTGACATGGTATTGCCTGGGTTCGGCGTACGCGGTTCATCAACCGGACGTGGCGCTTTTGGCGTACCGTTGCTGTCTGAGTTGCTGCCTGGATCTTCCCAGCCCGCTGGCGGACGCACTTCGCGGCGTGCCATCAGGTCGTCGATCTGCGGTGCATCAATGGTTTCATACTTCATCAGCGCGTCTTTCATGGCGTGAAGGATGTCCATGTTCTCACCCAGAATGCGGCGGGCACGCTGGTAGTTGCTGTCGATCAGGTGTTTAACTTCCTGGTCAATGATGCGGGCTGTTTCATCAGACATATGTTTCGCTTTCGCGACAGAACGTCCAAGGAATACTTCACCCTCTTCTTCTGCATACAGCAACGGACCCAGTTTTTCAGAGAAGCCCCACTGCGTCACCATATTACGTGCCAGATTAGTCGCGACTTTAATGTCGTTGGACGCACCGGTAGAAACATGTTCCACACCGTAGATGATCTCTTCTGCCAGACGACCACCGTACAGCGTTGAGATCTGGCTTTCCAGTTTCTGACGGCTGGCGCTAATCGCGTCGCCTTCAGGCAGGAAGAAGGTCACACCCAGCGCACGGCCGCGCGGGATAATCGTAACTTTATGCACCGGATCATGCTCTGGCACCAGGCGGCCAATAATGGCGTGGCCCGCTTCGTGGTAAGCCGTTGACTCTTTCTGCGCTTCCGTCATCACCATGGAGCGACGTTCCGCACCCATCATAATTTTGTCTTTCGCTTTCTCGAACTCAACCATCGACACCACGCGCTTGTTTGAACGAGCGGCGAACAGCGCGGCTTCGTTCACCAGGTTGGCCAGATCGGCACCTGAGAAGCCTGGCGTACCACGTGCAATGATTGCGGCATCAATGTCGGTTGCCAGTGGCACACGACGCATATGCACTTTCAGGATCTGCTCACGACCACGTACGTCTGGCAGACCGACCACAACCTGACGGTCAAAGCGGCCTGGACGCAGCAGCGCAGGGTCCAGTACGTCAGGACGGTTAGTCGCGGCGATAACGATAATACCTTCGTTACCTTCGAAACCATCCATCTCAACCAGCATCTGGTTCAGCGTCTGCTCACGTTCATCATGACCACCGCCTAAACCGGCACCACGCTGACGACCCACAGCATCGATCTCATCGATAAAGATGATGCACGGAGCGGCTTTCTTGGCCTGTTCGAACATGTCGCGCACACGGGATGCACCGACACCGACAAACATTTCCACAAAGTCAGAACCGGAGATAGTGAAGAAAGGCACCTTGGCTTCACCGGCAATCGCTTTTGCCAGCAGGGTTTTACCGGTACCCGGCGGGCCCACCATCAGAACGCCTTTTGGAATTTTACCGCCCAGCTTCTGGAAACGGCTCGGCTCGCGCAGATATTCCACCAGCTCAGCCACCTCATCTTTCGCTTCGTCACAACCTGCTACATCGGCGAAAGTGGTTTTAATCTGGTCCTCCGTCAACATGCGGGCTTTGCTTTTGCCGAAGGACATCGCGCCCTTACCGCCGCCGCCCTGCATCTGACGCATAAAGAAGATCCACACACCGATCAGCAGCAGCATCGGGAACCACGAAATGAAGATGGAAGCCAGCAGGCTTGGCTCTTCCGGCGGTTCGCCAACCACTTTGACGTTTTTGGTCAAGAGGTTATCAAGCAACTTGGGATCGTTGACAGGAATGTAGGTCGTGTATTTATTGCTGTCTTTTTTAATGACGTTAATTTCACGCCCGTTAATACGTGCCTCGCGGACCTGATCCTGGTTCACTTCCGACAGGAAGGTTGAATAATCAACCCGACGGCCATTTGACTCGCTGGGCCCAAAGCTCTGGAATACTGACATCAGCACGACCGCGATGACTAACCAGAGAATCAGGTTTTTCGCCATGTCACTCAAGGGATTAACCTCATATTACATCGGTGTTAACAGATAGCGTAGGGTACTATAGATCCTGCATACATGGAATCGCAGCAAAGCTGCGGACGTCTCCAGCAATTTGGTTATAGTTTGCGCCCAGTCGCCACAATGTACACTTCACGTGAACGTGAACGTGAAGCGTCCGGCTTACGAATTTTCACTTTCGTAAACAGGGAGCGAATTTCCCGCAGGTATTCATCGAAGCCATCTCCCTGAAACACTTTCACTACAAAACTGCCGCCAGGTGCCAGGATATCCCGACACATCTCCAGCGCCAGTTCTACTAAATACATCGACCGGGGAATATCTACGGCAGGTGTACCACTCATATTCGGCGCCATATCGGACATGACAACCTGGACTTTCTGATCGCCAACGCGCTCAAGCAGCGCATTGATCACCGATTCTTCACGAAAATCGCCCTGAAGGAAATCGACACCGACTATCGGATCCATTGGCAGGATATCACAGGCAATGATGCGCCCTTTATTCCCGATTTGCTGAACCACATATTGCGACCAGCCACCAGGTGCAGCACCCAGATCTACCACGGTCATGCCGGGTTTGAAAAGCTTGTCACCCTGTTGTATTTCATCAAGTTTAAACCAGGCGCGCGAACGCAACCCTTTTTTCTGCGCCTGAAGCACATATTTATCGCTAAAGTGTTCCTGAAGCCAGCGGCTGGAGCTGGCCGAACGCTTTTTACCCGTCATAATAATTCCAGTTAAATCGTCATCGTAGCGATAAACCTGCACGCAATGGGTTGCGTCGATTTGGTGATATACCCGAGATGGCGGTAGAATGAACCGTTTTCAATCCCTGAGTAAGTAAAAAACTACGATGAATCTAAGTACCAAACAAAAACAGCACCTCAAGGGCCTCGCCCATCCGCTCAAGCCAGTTGTTATGCTGGGTGGCAATGGCCTGACTGAAGGCGTGCTGGCCGAAATCGAGCAGGCTCTGTCGCATCACGAACTGATTAAGGTAAAAATCGCCTCTGAAGATCGTGAAACGAAACAGCTGATCGTCGAGGCTATCGTGCGTGAGACCGGTGCCAGCAACGTACAGGTGATCGGCAAAACGCTGGTGCTGTATCGCCCCTCTAAAGAGAGCAAAATTTCTCTGCCACGCTAAGTGGGCAAAGAAAGTGACATGCTCTTACCTCAGATAAAAGGCCGCAATGCGGCCTTTTTCCTTTCTTTACATTGTGCTTCAGCGCTTTTCAAAGCGTAGCAACATCTTAAAGGTATTCCACCTTCAGAATCTCATATTCAACGTCGCCGCCCGGGGTTTTTACGATAGCCACATCATCGGCCTCTTTACCCACCAGACCACGCGCCATTGGCGAATTGACTGAAATCAGATTTTGCTTAAAGTCTGCTTCGTCATCGCCCACGATGCGATACGTGGCTTCTTCGTCGGTCTCGACGTTCAGCACGGTCACCGTTGCGCCGAAGATCACGCGGCCGGTTTTAGGCATCTGCGTAACATCGATAACCTGCGCATTGGAGAGTTTGGCTTCAATCTCCTGAATACGGCCTTCACAAAAGCCCTGCTCTTCACGCGCAGCGTGATATTCCGCGTTCTCTTTTAAATCGCCATGTTCGCGTGCGTCAGCGATAGAGGCGATAATGCGCGGGCGCTTCACGGTTTTCAGCTCGTTCAGCTCTTCGCGCAATCTTTCAGCGCCTCTTAACGTCATCGGAATCTGATTCATTTAAGCTCCTCGCCCTCTTTCCTGTTTAACGATGTCATCCTGACCGGTGACCGCAGAAAAAAGCGCTCTGCGGCGCATTAGCCCGTTTTTGCAAATAAAAGAATCCTGACCCGGAGATGCTTCCAGGCCAGAAAAGAGTTTTGCAATTTGATACGTATTTTACCCCAGAGTTCCCTGCGGGTCATCGTTTACTTTGCACCGTCCAGCGACGTAGTATTGACGCCCTCACCTGCCAGTTACCGCGAGATTATGCGATTTTCACGACTTGTTACCGGATTAAGCTGCGCATTTATGCTGCAGGCACACGCAGCGCCAGTTGATGAATACATGCAGTACCTGCCAGATGGCGCCAATCTGGCGCTGATGGTTCAGAAAGTGGGTGCATCAACACCGATCATTGATTACCACGGCAAACAGATGGCCCTGCCCGCCAGTACCATGAAAGTGGTGACGGCGCTGGCGGCATTACTGGAACTGGGTGGCGACTTCCGTTTTCAGACCACGTTTGAGACCCGGGGTGCCATTATAGATGGCACCCTGAACGGCGACTTAGTCGCACGTTTCGGCGGTGATCCAACTTTAAGCCGTCAGGATCTGCGCAACATGGTCGCGGCAATAAAGAAGCAGGGCATTAACCATATCAAAGGCAACCTGGTTATCGACACCTCGGTTTTTGCCAGTCACGACATGGCACCGGGCTGGCCGTGGAACGATATGACCCAGTGCTTCAGCGCCCCGCCGGGTGCCGCGATTGTGGATAAAAACTGCTTCTCGGTGTCGCTCTACAGTGCCAATACGCCAGGTGAAAATGCGTTTGTGCGCATCGCCTCCTATTATCCGGCGCATATGTACAGCCAGGTCCGCACCATCGGCCGTAACAGCGGTGAAGGGCAATATTGCGAACTGGATGTGGTTCCAGGTGAGCTGAACCGTTACACCCTGACAGGCTGTATGCGCCAGCGTGCCGAACCGCTGCCGCTGGCCTTTGCGGTGCAGGATGGCGCGGCCTGGGCAGGTGAAATCCTTAAGGCAGAGCTGCGCTCGTCAGAGATTGACTACAGTGGCCATCTGGTGCGCCAGACGCAGGTCACGGAGCCAGGTACCGTACTGGCATCGACCCAGTCTGCGCCGCTGCACACGCTGCTGCACACCATGCTGAAGAAGTCAGACAACATGATAGCCGACACGGTCTTCCGCACCATTGGTCATCACTACTTCAACGTGCCCGGTACCTTCCGTGCCGGGCAGGATGCTGTCCGCCGTATCCTGAAAGCCAAAGCCAATGTCGATATGGGTAACAGCATTCAGGTTGATGGTTCCGGTCTGTCGCGCCACGATCTGATTTCGCCGCAAACCATGATGCAGGTGTTGCAGTTCATTGCGAAGAATGACAACACGCTGGATTATATTTCGATGTTGCCCCTGGCGGGTTACGACGGCACGCTACAGTATCGTGGCGGGCTGCATGAGGCGGGACTGGATGGCAAGGTCTCGGCGAAAACCGGTTCACTGCAGGGCGTCTATAATCTGGCGGGCTTTATTACCACTTCCAGCGGTGCAAGAGTGGCATTTGTTCAGTTCCTTTCCGGTTATGCAGTGCCGCCGGAAGATCAACGTACCCGCCGTATTCCACTGGTGCGTTTTGAAAGCCGACTCTACCGCGATATCAATCAGAACAACTGATTAAGCAGAAATAAAAACGCAGCAGGCGATCAACCTGCTGCGTTTTTTATGGCTGAACCGATCAGAAGCGGGTGTTCACACTCATATAAAATGTGCGGCCCGATTCGTTAAAGGTATTGGCTCCTGCGCCGTAGAGGTAAGCGCCGGTGGTGGCATTGCCGGTAGTCTGCGCATTGCCCTGACGGAAATGACGCTTGTCGAAAAGGTTGTCGATACCCACGGTGACACTGGCATATTTATTAACGTCATAGGTGCCGCTCATCCCCACCACCGAATAGGGACTGACCTGATCGGTCGCGCTGCCGGTGACGGCGTTACCTTTATAGTCATACTTCTTCGGCACCTGTTTACCGTACCAGGTCAGGGTTGTCTGGAGAGAGAGATCCTGCATCGCCTGCCAGCTCAGCGTCGAATTGAGCGTATATGCCGGTATAATTGACAGGCGATCGCCGGTCTCTTTATTTTTGCTCTGCAGCATATACGTGAAGTTGTTGTTCCACGTCAGGCTGTCGGAGAACGGGACGTTAACCGTACCTTCGAGCCCCTCAACCACCGCTTTGGGCACATTTTCCCATTTATAGATGTCGGTTTTGCCGTTAGACGCCGTGCCGGTGGGAGCCGTGCCTGCCTCAATCTTGTTCCGGTAGTCGTTGCGGAACCAGGTCAGACCCGCCTGATAGCCGTCGCGCTTCCATTCCAGTCCAATCTCTTTATTGATGCTGTTTTCCGCTTTCAGGTCATCATTACCCATCAGATAACAGGCACCGGCACTGGCCGCGCAGCCCTGGCCATTGCTGTAAAGCAGATAGTTCGGGTTAGTCTGGTAGAGGCTCGGCGCTTTATAAGCGCGCGCAATGCCCATTTTCAGAGTGAACTCATCGCCTAATCCCTGTGAGAGGTTGAGCGACGGGCTCCAGTTATCGCCGACAATCGAATGGTGATCGAAGCGCAGGCCGGGCGTCAGCATGGTGCTGTCAGTCAGCTCAATATTGTCTTCCGCAAACAGTGAGAAGATCTCCGCCTGCGAATAGGGAGAGCGTCCGGTGGTGGCGATACCCGGAATCGAACCGTAGCTGGCGGCCTGCGTCGTCGAGGAAGGATCCTTCATCCGCTGCTGATTCCATTCCGTGCCAAAAGTTGCAGTCTGATTCACCAGCCACTCAAAGGGCACGCTGATCTCGCTGTGCAGCAACACATCATCCAGCTGGATAGTGTTGAAATTGCTGTTGGAAAAGATCCCTTCAGTGCCGCCCGCCAGCCCTTCATTCAGACGCGAGTTGCGGGTGTTTTCATACTGCGCATAGGTGTTGGTGCTGATGCCATTATCCCAGGCGCCGGTCCACTTAACTGAAAAGTTCTGCCGATAGAGCCGGTTGGTTTCGTCACCATATTTGCTTTTCACAAGCGCGTTGGTATTGGTGTTCTGGGTGTCGCCAGCATAGAGGTTGCCCTGACGGCTGTAACCGGCCCCCACTTCCAGCGCCTGCATTGGTGCAAACGCCCAGCGCAGCAGGCCATGAATATCTTTATTGACTGAACCTTCGCGGCCCGCCGGGTAGGATCCCGCGTAACTGCCGGTGCGGTCTGCGGCGTGCCCTTCATTGATATCGTAAGCATCAGCCTGCGTTTTTGCCAGACCGCCATAGAGCCGGAAACTGACATCATCGCCCAGCGGTCCTTCAAGACTGAAGTTAGTACGCCGCGTCGCGCCCTCCTCCTTGTGTTGCGGCACGTTGTAATAGGCGCTCCACGAGCCGTGCCACTGATTATCCATCTCTTTCCTGGTGATGATATTAACCACACCACCCGCCGCACCATTGCCGTAGCGGGCCGCTGCCGGACCCCGGATGACGTCAATGCGGTCAATGATCTCTGGCGGTACCCAGTTCGTGTCGCCGCGTGTGTCGCGCTCGCCACGCCAGCCAAGCCGCACCGCATTGCGGCTGGTCACCGGCAGGCCATCGATCAGGATCAGGGTATTTTCCGGCCCCATACCACGGATATCGATCTGACGGTTATTACCGCGCTGGCCGCTGGTGGAGTTACCGGTCAGATTGACACCGGGCATGGTGCGGATGATTTCGGCGACGTCGCGCGCAGGCGGATGTTTTTTGATTTCGTCGGCGGTAATCGTTGACACGCCAGGGGCCTGCAGCGTCTGCTCAGCGGCGGTGACCGTCATGGTGTCGTCGTGGAGGGTATCGGAGGTGCTGCTGTCGATAGCGGGTTCGCGGGTGGCTTCAGCAGCCACGGCACCGGCAGAAATGAGAGAGGCCGTGAGACCCAGTTCAATCATAATGGCTAACGAAAGCCGGGATATCTTTTTCATTTTTCTGTTCCTGGAGTGCCAGCGAGCATGCCACTGCCGGCGTACCGGTAAAAAGGTCATAACCTTGCCTGCAACGCATTAACCTTCCCGTCACACCGGCTTCAGAACCGCGTTGCGTCCGTCTGAAATCCGATGCGGCAGAGAGAATGCGCGCGCTCCCTGTCGAGCGGAAACACCCTATTGCAAATGCAAATAATTATCAATACTATTATCTGTAACATGCATGACTCTAAGCAAGTGTGATTGAATCATGGCGCGAATAGCGTGGTTAAACGAAGAGACCGGCAGCGAACGCTGGTGGCAGCAGCTGCAGCAACAGGGCATTCCCCTGATTGAACCCGCTGAAAAGGGGACCTGTCAGGTCACTTTTTTCTGGCGTGATCCGCAGGGTGACCCGCTGCACTCTGATACCCGGCGCGTCTGGATCAACATTACCGGTGTGACCGATCATCATCACACAGCCTCACCTTCCTCCTTAACACCTGTTCCTGATACCGATGTCTGGTGGTGGCAAACCACCCTGCCCGCTGACTGGCGCGGCAGCTACTGCCTGATCCCTGACAACCAGACAGAGACGTTTGCCGGACAGGCTGATATGCAGGCGCTGCGCCAGTGGTGGAGTCAGAAATTCCGGCAGGCACAAAGCGACCCGCTGAATCCTTTGCGTAGCTGGGCAGGTGGACGCGGAATGAGGGTCTCGCCGCTGCACCTGCCACGCGCGCCGGATCAACAGGTGTGGCGTGCGGTTGATGAGGGCCGTGCCGCCGATATTCCGCTGCAACACTATTTGTGGCGCAGCGAACGGCTGGGAAACCAGCGTCAGATCTGGATCGCTGTCACCGGAGACGCCAGTGCAGGCGATCGTCCGCTGGCACTGCTGCTGGATGGTCAGTTCTGGGCGCACAGCATGCCGGTTGCCGGTCCGCTTCAGCAACTCACTGAGGCAGGCGAGCTGCCTCCTGCGGTCTATGTCATGATCGACATCATCGACCGCGAACACCGCACGCGTGAACTGACCTGTAACCCTGACTTCTGGCTGGCGATTCAGCACGAGCTGTTACCACAAATTCAGCAGTGGGCACCGTTTCGGGCCGACAGCACGCTGGTGGCCGGACAGAGTTTTGGCGGCCTTTCTGCCGCTTACGCCACCCTGAACTGGCCGGAAACTTTTGCGGGTGCCGTCAGTCTTTCCGGTTCGTTCTGGTGGCCCGCGCGCGGTGACCCGAATGGCTGGCTGCCGCAGCAGTTACAGCAGGGTTTGCTGCAGGCGCCCTCCCGGCGCTTTTATCTGGAGGCGGGGCGGCGCGAACGCCTGATTCTGGCAGCAAACGAACAGTTTCAGCGCGATCTGACTGTGGCAGGACATCAGGTCAGCTATCACCCGATTGAAGGCGGTCACGATGCGCTGTGCTGGCGCGGCGGACTGCTGGCAGGCCTCAACGCTATGTGGCAATCGTCATAACCCGCTGATATCCCGCCGTCTGTGCGCCATTAAAAGAAAAAGGATACCCAGGAGATCGGCGTTTATACGCCCGACGACTTCGGACAGGAGACCAACATGCAACAACTCAATCCTTTCGACGATCCCCAGCAGGATTGTCAGGTACTGAAAAATGCTCAGCAGCAGTACAGCTTATGGCCCGCCTTTTGTGCGGTTCCGCCAGGATGGCAGCCTGTTTATGGGCCCGAACCACAGGCCCGTTGCCTGAGCTGGCTGAATGAAAACTGGCACGATATCCGTCCGGTTATGACGCAGGACAGTGGGAGCCGCAATGTCTGAGACCACTCTGAACCCGCTGACAGAGCAAAAAACGTTGCCGCTGGTGGCCGCTCAGCCCGGAATCTGGATCGCTGACCAGCTATCGCCCTATTCCAATGCTTACGCCGTGGCGCATTTTGTCGAACTGCACGGTGTGCTGAACAGCGCGCTGCTGTCACGGGCCATAATTGCTGGCATGCAGGAAGCGGACACACTGAATATGGCCTTTGGCGAGCTGGAGGGTGAACCGCTACAGTGGCCTGCCCCCCAGGATTTCCGCGAGCCTGAGGTGATCGATCTGCGCGATGCCGCCGATCCTGAGGCATCAGCACGTGCGCTGATGCAGCAGGATATGTCCGGTGACCTGCGGATACTGAGCGGTGCGCCGCTCTATCATCACAGCCTGCTTCGGCTGGGCGAGGATCACTGGTACTGGTATCAGCGCTACCATCATCTGGTGGTCGATGGTTTTAGTTTCACCGCCCTGACCCGCCGCATCGCCCATCTCTACAGCGCCTGGCAGCACGGCGACACGCCGGAGCCGAGCCCCTTTGTCCCGTTCAGCGAGGTCGTCGACGAGTATCAGCGCTATCACAACTCTTTGGCCTGGCAGCGCGATCGCCAGTTCTGGCTGGAGAAAGGCGCGCAGTTACCTGCGCCCGCCTCGTTGTCCGCTCTGCCGCTGGCCGGTCAGAGCGCCAGTACCGACCTGCTACGCCATACGTTTGCCGTGGATCGCAACACTTTTCAGGCTTTGCTGACGCACACCGGGCAGCACAACCTCAGTGCTGCGGACACCGCCTTTGCGCTGGTGGCGTTATGGCTGGCGCGCCTCACCGGTCAGCATGCGTTCGCCGCCGGTTTCATCTTTATGCGCCGCATCGGCTCGGCCGCGCTCTGCGCCACCGGTCCGGTGATCAACGTTTTGCCTATGGCAATCCATTACGACCCGGCACAGCCGCTGACGGCACTGGCCGGGCGTCTGGCGGGCGAAGTCAGAAAAATGCGCCGTCATCAGCGTTACGACGCTGAGCAGGTGCAGCGCGATCTGGGCCGGTTTGGTGACAGTGCTCCGCTCTATGGGCCGGTGATTAACCTGAAGATATTCGACTATCAGCTCGATTTCGCCGGCATTGAAGGCATCACTCATCAGCTGGCGTCAGGCCCGGTTCGCGATCTGGAGATTGCTATCTACCTCAGCGAACAGGGCGACCTCACGCTGGAACTACTGGCTAATGCAGAGCGCTATAGTGAAACCGCGCTGAAGCAACATGCCAGTCGCTTTGGTCTGCTGCTTGAGCAGCTTGCCGTCCGGCCAGCGTGCGCCTGTGGCGAGCTGGATATGCTGATGCCGGAAGAACATCAACAGCTGGCAGCGGTCAATCAGACGGCTGTGATGCTGCCTGCAGAGACGCTAAGCAGCCTGCTGCTGCTGCAGGCGCAGCGTACGCCGCACGCTATGGCGCTGGCGGATGAGGCGCATCAGCTTAATTATCAGCAGATGCAACAGCAGGTCGCCGCGCTGGGACAACAGCTGATTGCGCAGGGTGTGACGCGGGGTGACATCGTCGCCGTGGCGCTGCCGCGCTCGGTCTTTTTATCACTGGCGCTGCAGGCGATTGTCAGCACAGGCGCAACCTGGCTGCCGCTTGATACCGGCTACCCGGACGATCGGCTGAAGATGATGCTGGAAGATGCCGCGCCGAAAATGCTGATCACCTGCCGCGAACTGGCAGACAGGCTGGCGGCTCTCTCACCGGCCGCGCCGCTGTTTTACGACGTGCTGTTAACCCCGGTGGATAGCGTGCTGACACAGGCTCCGCGTCCGCATGATGGCGCTTACCTCATCTATACCTCTGGTTCGACCGGTCGGCCAAAAGGCGTGCTGGTCAGTCATGAGGCGATCGTCAACCGGCTGCTGTGGATGCAGGATCGTTATCCGCTCGGCGGTGATGATGTGGTGCTGCAGAAAACGCCGAGCAGCTTTGATGTCTCGGTGTGGGAGTTCTTCTGGCCATTGATCGCTGGCGCACAGCTGGTGATGGCACCGCCTGATGCCCACCGCGACCCGGACGCGCTGCAGCAGCTATTTGCCCGCTACCGCGTGACCACCACCCATTTTGTTCCGTCGATGCTGGCTGCTTTTGTCGCCTCGCTGGAGGAAGGTGACGCGATAGCGCGTTGCGCCAGCCTGCGCCGGGTTTTCTGCAGCGGCGAAGCGCTGCCCGCTGAGCTGTCGCGCCAGTGGCAGACGCTGACCCGGGTGCCCTTGCATAATCTTTATGGCCCGACCGAAGCGGCAGTGGATGTCAGCTTCTACCCGGCTTTCGGACCGGCGCTGGCGGCCGTCGACGGTGCCAGCGTGCCGATTGGCTTCCCGGTCTGGAACACCGGCTTACGGATTCTGGATGCGCGTCTGCAGCCGGTGCCACCGGGCGTGGCTGGCGATCTCTGGCTGACCGGCGTGCAGCTGGCGCATGGCTATCTTGATCGTCCCGACCTCACTGCCAGCCGGTTTGTCGCCGATCCGTGGGGTCACGGCTCCCGGATGTACCGCACCGGTGATGTGGCGCGCTGGCTGCCGGATGGTGCGGTGGAGTATCTGGGTCGCAGCGACGATCAGCTTAAAATTCGCGGACAGCGTATCGAGCTGAACGAGATCGACCACGCCATGGCTGCGCTGCCTGGCATTGTGCAGGCCGTGACGCATGCAGTGGTACTGGGCAGCAGCAGCGACCAGCAGGGTGATGCCCGCCAGCTGGTCGGCTATGTGGTGGCAGAGGGCTCAATTGATGCCGACGTCATGCGCCAGACTCTGGCGACACAGTTACCGGCGCATATGGTGCCGGTGGCGATTGTTCAGCTGGCGGCATTACCGCTCAGCAGCAACGGCAAGCTGGATCGTAAAGCGCTGCCGCTGCCACAGACCCGAACAGCGGCTGCCGGTCGTGCACCGTACCCGGGTCTGGAAACGACGCTGGCGCAGGCGTTCGCCACGCTGCTGGAACGTGAGTCCGTCAGCGCACAGGATGATTTTTTTGCGCTGGGTGGTCATTCGCTGCTGGCGATGCGGCTGGCGGCGCAGCTGCGGCGGACGCTGAATCAGCCGGTGTCAGTGGGCCAGATTATGGTGGCAGCTACGGTAGAAAAGCTGGCCGTCCTGCTTAGTAGTGAACCCGCGGAGACAGCCCGCGCCGGATTTGAGGCGGTCTTGCCGCTGCGGCGTACTACCGGCCCGACGCTGTTCTGCTTCCATCCCGCCTCAGGTTTTGCCTGGCAATTCAGCGTGTTGCAGCGCTATCTGGATGCCCGCTGGTCGCTGCTCGGCATTCAGTCACCTGATATCACCAGCCCGCTGAATCAGGCGCAGCACCTTGACGCGGTGTGTGAGGCGCATCTGGCGACGGTGCGCCAGCAGCAGCCAGAGGGGCCCTACTATTTCCTGGGCTATTCGCTGGGCGGCACGCTAGCGCAGGGTATCGCCGCGCGGCTGGAGGCCGAAGGTGAAACCGTTGCCTTCCTCGGACTGCTGGATACCTGGCCGCCGGAGACGCAGAACTGGGATGAACGGCGCGGCGAAAACGTGCTGGATCCGGCGGTGCTGGAAGAGGTTAATCGTGAGCGCGAGCAGTTTATCGCAGCACAGCGCGAGCAGGCCGGTGAAGGAATGGAGGCACTGTTTACCACCATTGAAGCCAACTATGCCAGTTCGGTGCGCCTGCTGGCCACGGCGCGCAGTGCCCGCTTTAGTGGGCACGCCACGCTGTTCCTGGCGCAACAGACCCAGTTGCCCGGTCAGGATGCACGCCGCGCCTGGGCGCCCTGGGTTGGCGGACTGACTATCTGGCCGCTGGACTGTGCGCACGTCGAGATCATCTCACCGCGCATGTTCGAGCAGATCGGCCCACGACTGCAGCAGTGTCTGGCAACGCTGATTTCCTGAGTCATCCTGACCTGCGCTTTTTTCACCGGAGAAGGCGCGGGTCAGCCTCTGCCCAGCGGTACAATCATCGGCGTACCGGCCACCGGATCGTTAATGATGATGCAGCGCAGGCCGTAGATCGCGTCTATCAGTTCCGGCGTTACAATCTCCGCCGGTTTTCCTTCGGCAACGATTTTCCCGTCGCGCATCGCTATCAGGTGGCTGGCGTAGCGGCACGCCTGATTAAGATCGTGCAGCACCACCACCAGCGTTCGGCCATGCTGCTGATTGAGATCCTGCATTAATTCCAGCAGTTCAATCTGATGGGCAATATCCAGCCAGGTGGTCGGTTCATCCAGCAGCAATAGCGGTGTCTGCTGAGCCAGCACCATCGCAATCCACACCCGCTGCCGCTGACCGCCAGAGAGCGTATCAACCTGCTGCTGCGCTAAATCGGCCACGCCGGTGGCCTGCATGGCCTGCTGCACCGCAGCCTCATCTTCCTGTCGCCAGCGCCCAAACAACGACTGGTGCGGATAACGCCCGCGCGCCACCAGTTCGCTGACGCTGATACCCGCAGGCGCATTCGAGCTTTGCGGCAGCAGCCCTAGCCGGCGTGCCACCTCTTTGGTCGCGTAGTGAGCAATGGTATTGCCATCCAGCAGCACCTCACCCTGCAGCGGCGAGGCCAGGCGACTTAAGGTACGCAGCAGCGTCGATTTTCCGCAGGCGTTGGGACCAATGATCACGGTCAGCTCACCGTCAGGGATCGCCACAGAGAGATTCTCCGCCACGATTTTTTTGTCATAGCCCAGCGTCAGCGCGTCGCCCCGCAAACGTGTTGTCACTTTCATTGGCGTCGTGCCTCCCGCACCAGTAGCGCAATCAGATAGAGCCCGCCCAGGCTGACCGTGATTACGCCAACCGGCAGCTGATAAGGCAGGAAAAAGTGCTGCGCGGCGTAATCCGCGGCGATTAACAGCAGCGCGCCACACAAGGCCGCCAGCGGCAGCGCGCCTTTGGTGCCACCACTGAGCCGCCGCGCAATCTGCGGTGCCAGCAACGCAATAAAGGCGATCGGACCGACCAGCGCCGTCGAGGCGGCGGTGAGGATAACGCCTGTCAGCATCAGCATGACGCGGCTGCGCTCAACCGGAACGCCCAGCGCGCAGGCCGTGTCGTCACCCATCTCCAGCAGTCGCATGCGGCGGGCCAGCATGCCTGTTGCCAGCAGCGCCAGCAGCAGCACGATGATCACCGGCGTGGTTTTCGCCCAGGTAATACCGTTAAGTGAACCGGCGCTCCAGAGCCCGGCGCTCAGTGCCGCCTCCAGTGAAGCACTGATAATTAGCCAGCTGTTCAGCGCCATCAGCAGTGCCCGCACGCTGATGCCGACAATAATCAGCCGGAAAGTCTCCACGCCGTTGCGCCAGCTGAACAGCCAGACCACACCTGCAGTGAGCAGCCCGCCTGCCAGCGCCGCCAGCGTCATCCCTTCCATGTTTTGCTGGAACAGCACCAGCGCCACCAGCACACCGCTGTAAGCGCCGGTGTTAAAACCCAGAATATCGGGACTGCCCAGCGGGTTGCGCAACAGCGACTGAAAAATCGCCCCGCTGACGCCCAGCGCCGCACCAATCAGCAGCGCCATCATGACGCGCGGCAGACGCCACTCCAGCACAATCAGCTGAACATTGCGCGCCGCCTCGCCGTTGAAAAGTGCCCATAACTGGCTGGCTGAGATCGGTAAGGTGCCGCGCGTGATGCCCAGAAAAGCCAGCACCCCGCAGGCCATCAACAGCAGTAACGCATTGATCATCATCCGTGTCATATCTGCCCTTTTCCCAGCTTACGGCGCACCAGCACAATCAGCATCGGCGCACCGAGAATGGCCGTGACAATTGACACGCGTAGTTCACCCGGTATCAGCAGCCGTCCAAGAATATCGGCGGCCAGCAGCAGACAGGGCGTGATCACCAGGGTTCCCGGCAGCATCCAGCGATGATCGTTGCCCAGCAGCCAGCGGGCCAGATGCGGTGTCATTAACCCGACAAAGGCGATGGGTCCGACTGCCGCCGTCGCCGCACCGCTCAGCAGTGCAATCGCCAGCAATCCCACCAGTTGAGTACGCATCACACGGGTGCCCAGCGCGGTTGCCATATCCCCGCCCATACTCAGGCTGTTAAGCGAACGTGCCAGCAGCAGCGCCAGCATGCTTCCGGCTACGACTGCCGGAAAGACAGTGCGCAGAATGGCGAAATTACGGATATCCAGCGAGCCGCTGTGCCAGAAACGCAGATGATCGTAAATATCGGGATTAAGCAGCGACAGGCCAGACGTTAAGCCCTCCAGCACCGCACCCAGCGCCACGCCTGCCAGCGTCAGACGCAGTGGATTCACGCGGCCGCCGCCGATCGCCCCCGTCAGGGCCACCAGCAGTGACGCCAGCAGTGCACCCGTAAAAGCAAAACCCAGCCATTCTGCGGGTGAATCTGCGCCAGAGAGCGCGATGCCGAGCACCACCGCAAAACCCGCTCCGGCATTCACACCAAGAATGCCTGGGTCGGCCAGTGGATTGCGCGTCAGGCTCTGCATCAGTGCGCCCGCCAGACCTAAACTAATCCCGGCCAGCAGTCCCGCCAGGGTTCGCGGCAACCGGGCATCGCGCACGATCACGCAATCGACGCGGCTACAGTCGGAAAACAGGGCATGTGTAACATCATGAAAGGGGACAGGTCTGGCACCCAGCATCAGGCTGAGCGCGATAAGCAACAATAGCACTAGTCCTGAACCGGCTATTGCACGGAGTTGGCGCATAACGTTTAAACCTTCACGGATTCAACATAGCTCGCAATTGAGAGTGTTTATGATAATGATACTTGTTATCGTTATTAACTGTTTTTTGTATGTTATCATGACTCTCAGATTCAATAATGAGGAAAATGGGTCAAAAAAAGCGACGCTATGAACAAACCCTCCCACTTTATCGATCTCACTCTGCTGAGAACCCATCCCGCCTTTCGCGCCCTGTTTATCGCCCGCTTTATCTCGATTATCGCTCTCGGCATGCTGGCGGTGGCGGTCCCGGTTCAGATTCAGCAGCTGACGCAATCGCCGCTACAGGTAGGGCTGGCGGTGACGCTGGCCGGAGCCGGTATGTTTATCGGCCTGCTGACCGGCGGCGTGCTGGCCGATCGCTATGAGCGCCGTCGCCTGATCCTGTTTGCCCGATCCACCTGTGGCCTGGGTTTTGCCGCGTTGTGCATTAATGCCCTGCTCCCTTCACCGTCGGTCATCGCCGTCTTCGTGCTGGGACTCTGGGATGGCTTTTTCGGCGCGATAGGCGTCACGGCGCTGCTAGCGGCCACCCCGGCGCTGGTCGGGCGTGAGAATCTGATGAAGGCGGGTGCCATCACTATGCTGACGGTACGCTTTGGCGCGATTCTGTCACCCGCCATTGCGGGTATGGTGATTGCTCAGGGCGGTGTGGCGTGGAACTACGGGCTGGCCGCGTTCGGCACGCTGCTGACGGTATTAACCCTGTTGCGGTTGCCACCGCTTGCGCCACCGCCGCAGCCGCGTGAACATCCCTTAATGGCGCTAAGCAGCGGCGTCCGATTTCTGTTCGATACGCCGATTGTAGGTATGGCCGCGCTGACTGGCGCGCTGGTAACGTTAGCCAGCGCGGTGCGCGTGCTCTATCCGGCGCTGGCACCCCACTGGCAGGTCGGTCTGACGGAGCTGGGGCTGATGTACGCCGCCGTGCCGTTGGGTGCTGCGACAGGCGCGCTGACCAGCGGACGGCTGGCGCAGTCGCCACAGCCGGGCCGCCTGATTCTGGTCAGTGCCATCGCGGCATTCGTCGCACTGGCTCTGTTCAGCCTGATGCCGTGGTTCAGCATGAGTCTGATCTGCCTCGTGGCCTTTGGTTATTTCAGTGCCATCAGCAGCCTGGTGCAGTACGCGATGATTCAGACGCTGACGCCCGATGCACTGCTTGGCAGGATCAACAGCCTCTGGACAGCGCAGAATGTCACCGGCGATGCGATAGGTGCAGCAATCATTGGCGCGATGGGTTCACTGCTGTTGCCGCAGCAGGCAGCCGCCCTCTCTGGCCTGGCAGCCACCGTGCTGGGTCTCATCATGTGGCTGCTGATGGGCCGCCTGCGACGCTATCAACGGCCTGCCCCCGCCGAAGCCACATCATGATTTCACGAACAGCGCTTCCAGCCGCGTCAGTAAATGACTGGCGCTGTAGTAGTCGAGACGAAAGCTATCCAGCCCCAGCGCATAGACCGCTTTAGCGCGCACCGCTGGGGTCTGCGCCAGAAAAGCATTGCTCATTACCTGCGCAGCCGTGTTATCTTCGGCGGCAAACAGCAGATAAGTCTGCCCATTCAGGCCTTCCGCCAGATTTTCGCCTGACAGCTGAAGAATATCTTTACGCTGTCCCATGCTGTGAGCGGACTGAAGCGTCGCCGGTGGCGTTGCCAGCGTGAAGCCCAGCGCCTGCAGTAACTTCCCCTGTGCCGATGCCTCCGTCCAGAGATTCACAGCCCGGCCATCTCCGTTCCACACCATTGCAGAAACCGGCTGCGGAGGCAGGGTCAGCTTTGCCTTCAGCGCCTTTTCACGCGCGTCGAACTCGCTTATCCGGGCAGCGGCATCCGCCTCATGCCCGGTCGCCTCACCCAGCAGCGTCACCAGCTGCTGCCAGCTTTTATCGTCATAGTTAACGACCAGTACCGGTGCAATCGCCGAGAGCTGATCGGCCAGTTTGATCGCTGAATCATTACCGGTGGCGCTGACCACAATCAGGTCTGGCGCTTCCGCAGCGATCGCTTCCGCATTGGGTTCACCAATATAGAGCCGCTTTACGCCACGCTGTTTCGCCACACGCCCCCACTGCCGGAAGAATCCCTGCTCATCAGCCAGCCGGCTGCCGGGTGCGGTTGCGCCACTGGCAACTACCGGCGCATCAATCGCCAGCAGCGATCCGGTCAGGGTGACACTGGTCGAGACAATGCGAGTCGGTGCCTGAGCCAGGGTGACCTGACCTTTTGCCCCCGCGAAGGTGCGCGGCCAGCCGGTCTGTGCAACAGCGGTCACGCTGAACAGAGTGATACTCAGCAAAAACAGCGCTAATGCCGACGTTACTCCCTGTTTAGTCATTTGTTTTCATCCTATTTCTCTCCGGTAATCCGGGCGACAACTTGTGCTGATTTAACCAACAAAACCAGCTGAATCACCGCGTATTTATTGACACCTTCGGCTATTCGACGTAGGTTACTGCAACATAATACAAATGATAATCATTATTAGTTATCTTATCATTTATAGGTGAAATTATGGTGGAATCGCTGGCATTTGAACATCCCCTGCTGCAGGATTTTCCGGCACTCTGCCGTGGCTTCCTGTTTACTTCTCCCTGGCGAAGCCTGACGACTCAGGGCTGTTTTACGACACTCACTGCTCCGGTAAACCAGGGTGAGCAGCTGACCGGAGAGTTTCAGCAACAACTACAGCATCATTTTGCCTCGGCCAGAAAACAGGGCATAGCCCATCCCATTCTGGTGGGTGCGATCCCGTTCGATGTGGATCAGCCCGCTGCATTGTTTATCCCTGAGTCGTATCAGACCTTTCAGCGTGACCATCTGAAAGCCCACGCCTCATCGGCTGAAAGCGATCTGCCAAAAGTTCGTCGCCGTACCGCGCTGCCGGATCACGACACCTTCACTGACATGGTTGCGCAGGCCGTGGCGGCCACGCAGCGCGGCGATCCGGATAAAGTGGTGCTGTCGCGGCTGATGGAGATCGTGGCGGAACAGCCGGTCGATACGGCCGCCCTGATGCAGCGCATCCTGGCACAGAACCCTGACAGCTATCACTTTCATCTGCCGCTGCCTGATGGCGGCGCGCTGGTGGGTGCCAGCCCTGAACTGATGATTCGTAAGCAGGGCCGACAGTTCAGCTCCTGTCCGCTGGCCGGTTCAGCGCCGCGCAACAACGATCCACAGCGTGACCAGGCCTCAGGTGACAGCCTGATGCAGTCAGCCAAAGACCGGCATGAACATAAACTGGTGACGGATGCGATGCGCATGACGCTGCAGCCTCGCAGTCGCCTGCTGTCGGTCCCGGAAACCCCTTCCCTGCTGACCACCGCAACGCTGTGGCACCTCGCTACGCAGATTTGGGGCGAAGTACTGGACGACCGCGAAAATGCACTGTCACTGGCCTGCCTGCTGCATCCGACACCAGCGCTCAGCGGATTTCCGCATCAGCGTGCTCAGGCGCTGATTCAGCAACTTGAACCGTTTGAGCGTCAGCTGTTTGGCGGCATCGTCGGCTGGTGTGACGATCAGGGCAACGGCGAATGGGTCGTCACCATTCGCTGCGGCACGGTGAATGGTCCGCGGGTCCGGCTGTTTGCTGGCGCGGGGATCGTGGCGGACTCACAACCTGAATCCGAGTGGCGCGAGACCGGCGTCAAATTCGACACCATGCTTCGCGCTTTTGGATTGCACTAAAGGAACCTGTATGACGATTTCTTACAGCCGCTGGCCGGACGATCTGGCTGCTCGTTACCGTGAAAAAGGGTACTGGCTGGATCTGCCGATGACCGACATCCTGGAGCGTCACCGCGACAGCGAATGCGTGGCGGTGATTGATGGCGACCGGCAATTTACCTATCGACAGCTGGCCTCACTGAGTGACAATCTGGCAGCGGCCCTGCAGCGTCGTGGCCTGAAACCCGGTGATACGGCGCTGGTGCAGCTTGGCAACGTGGCGGAATTTTACCTGACGCTGTTTGCGCTGTTCAAAATCGGCGTTGCCCCGGTTAACGCCCTGTTCAGCCATCAGCGTACCGAACTGGCCGCCTATGCCAGTCAGATCGCGCCGCGCCTGTTGATTGCCGATCGCAGCCATCCCCTGTTCGCCGATGATGCCTTTATCACGCAGCTTCGCCGTGAGCAGCCTTCACTGCAGCAGGTGATCCTGCGTAATGATGCTCATGCGGAAAACCGTCTCGACGCCCTGCTGGCAGAACCCGCAGGTGACTTCAAGGCAACCCCGACCGCAGGCGATGACGTCGCTTTTTTCCAGCTGTCGGGCGGCAGTACCGGCACTCCGAAGCTGATCCCGCGTACCCACAATGATTACTACTACAGCATCCGGGAAAGTGACGTGATCTGCGGGGTCAACGCAGATACCCGTTACCTGATTGCTCTGCCCGCTGCACATAATTTCCCGATGAGTTCTCCGGGCGCGCTGGGCGTCTTTTACGCGGGCGGCCAGGTGATCTTAGCGGCCGATCCCAGCGCGACCCTCTGTTTCCCGCTGATTGAAAAACATCAGGTAACTGATACCGGCCTGGTTCCACCCGCGGCCAGTCTCTGGCTGCAGGCGATTCAGGAATGGGGCAGCAATGCCGCGCTGGCCTCACTGCAACGTATTCAGGTCGGTGGCGCAAAGCTGGGCGAAACGCTGGCCGCGCGCATCCAGAACGAGATTGGCTGTACCCTTCAGCAGGTGTTTGGTATGGCGGAAGGTCTGGTGAATTACACCCGGCTGGATGACGATGAACAGACCATTCTCACTACGCAGGGACGCCCTGTTTCTCCGGATGACGAGGTATGGGTTGCAGACGAACAGGGACATCCGCTACCGGTGGGTGCCATTGGTCGCCTGATGACGCGCGGTCCTTATACGTTCCGTGGCTACTACAACAGCCCGGAACATAACGCCGCCAGCTTTGATGACCAGGGCTTCTACTGCTCTGGCGATCTGGTTGAGATCACCCCCGCTGGCAACATCATTGTGCAGGGTCGGGAGAAAGATCAGATCAACCGGGGCGGCGAAAAGATCGCAGCTGAAGAGATTGAAAACCTGCTGCAGCGCCATGCGGATGTGATCCACGCAGCGCTGGTCTCTATGAGCGACGAACTGATGGGTGAAAAGAGCTGTGCTTTTATTGTCACCCGTCAGCCGGTGAAACCGGTGGCGCTGCGTCGTCACCTGCGTGAACTGGGCGTCGCAGAATTTAAGCTGCCCGACCGTATTACCTGCGTAGATGCTCTGCCGCTGACCGCGGTCGGCAAGGTGGACAAGAAACGTCTGCGCCAACAACTTGCCGATCAACAAGCGCAAGCCTGATCTGTCCGGAGATTTTCAATGGCTATTCCACAACTGACCTCTTATCCGCTGCCAGCCGCCACCGAGTTGCCCAACAACAAAGTGAAATGGATGCTGGAGCCGGGACGTGCCGCCCTGCTGATCCACGATATGCAGCGCTATTTTCTCAACTTCTGGGGCGAAAATAGCCCGCTGGTTGAGCAGGTCGTTGACAATATTGTCCGCCTGCGACGCTACTGCAAAGCGCAGGGTATTCCGGTGTTTTACACCGCTCAGCCAAACGCGCAGAGCGATAAAGATCGTGCGCTGCTTAACGATATGTGGGGACCCGGACTGAATAAGCATCCCGATCAGCAGAAGATCGTGGATCCGCTGGCACCGGATGAGGACGATCATGTCCTGACCAAATGGCGCTACAGTGCATTTCACCGCTCGCCGCTGGAGGCGATCCTGCAGGAGATGGGGCGCGATCAGCTGATTATCACCGGCGTCTATGCCCATATTGGCTGCCTGACCACCGCCACCGATGCGTTTATGCGCAATATTCAGCCGTTTATGGTGGCCGATGCGCTGGCTGACTTCAGCCGTGAGGAACATATGATGGCGCTGACCTACACCGCGGGCCGTAGCGGAAAAGTGGTGATGACCGCCGATCTGATGCCTGTGCCACTCAGCAAAGATGATTTGCGCGCGTTGATCCTGCCGCTGCTGGAAGATGATGAGGTGCCGGACGATGATGAAAACCTGATCGACTACGGGCTGGATTCGGTACGCGTGATGGCGCTGGCGGCACGCTGGCGTCAGGTACATCGTGACATTGATTTTGTCAGCCTGGCCAAAAACCCGAGCATTGATGGCTGGTGGGCGCTGCTGTCGCGGGAGCCGGCGAAATGAGCCACACATTCGACTTCAGCGGTAAAATCGTCTGGGTAACCGGTGCCGGCCAGGGCATCGGCTATCATACTGCGTTAGCCTTTCATCAGGCGGGCGCGCAGGTAGAGGCGTTTGATCTGCGGTTCCAGAGTGATGATTATCCGTTTCCCTGCCACACGATGGATGTGGCCGATCCGGCTCAGGTCAAAACGATCTGCCAGCGCGTATTAGCCGTCCAGCCGCGCATTGATGTGCTGGTCAACGCAGCCGGTATTCTGCGTACTGGTGCCACCGATGAGCTCTCGTTTGCCGACTGGCAGGCCTGTCTTAACGTCAATGCGGGCGGTGCATTTAATCTGTTCCAGCAGACGCTGCCACGCTTTCGTGAACAGCGCACCGGTGCCATCGTTACTGTCGCATCGAATTCAGCGCATGCCCCACGTATCGGCATGTCCGCTTATGGTGCGTCAAAATCCGCGCTGCGCAGCCTCTGTCTGACCGTGGGTCTGGAGATGGCGCCTTACGGCGTGCGCTGTAATATCGTTTCGCCTGGCTCCACCGACACCGATATGCAGCGCAGTCTGTGGCACACACCGACCGGTGAGCAGGAGATGATTGCGGGCTTCCCGGATCAGTTCAAGCTGGGTATTCCGCTGGGCAAGATTGCGCAGCCGCAGGAGATTGCGGCCACCGTTCTGTTTCTCGCGTCGGATCTTGCCAGCCATGTGACGTTGCAGGATATTGTGGTCGATGGCGGCGCAACCCTGGGAGCATGATGATGACAGCGATCTGGAAACGATCCATTGATCTTCCTGCGCTGAACGCGCTGGGTGAGAACTCTCTGGTGGCCCATCTGGGTATCGTTTTTACCGCAATAGGTGACGATTATCTGGAAGCGACGATGCCGGTCGATGCCCGGACGCAACAGCCGTTCGGGCTGCTGCATGGCGGTGCCTCTGTGGTGCTGGCGGAGTCGATGGGTTCAATTGCCGGGTATATGGCGGTAGAGGAAGGCAGCAGCGTGGTTGGCGTAGAAGTGAATGCCAGCCATCATCGTGCGGTTTCTGCGGGTCTGGTGCGCGGAATTTGCCGTCCACTGCATCTGGGTAAACGCAGTCAGAGCTGGCAGATTGAGATTCGGAACGGTCGGGATCAGCTGTGCTGCAGTGCGCGACTGAGCGTAGCGGTCATGAACTAGCGGCAGAAAGAACGATGCCCCCCTTTCAGCACTGAAAGGGGGGCATCGCATATCACGCAGTAGCAGGCGATCGGTTAACGCTGATAGATAATTTCAACGCCTTCGTCGTCTTCATCATCCCAGTCGTCATCCCACTCTTCATCTTCCACTTCGACCGTGTTTTCAATGGTTTCTTTGTGGTAATCATCCCACATGAATTCCACTTTCTCCGGCTGCTTCTCTTCAAGCTCCGCTTCTTTCGGGTTAGCGTTGATGAAGCTCATCACGTCCCAGCAGAGTTCTTTGACGCCGGTCTGGCTTGCGGCAGAGATCAGGTAATATTTATCTTCCCAGCCCAGCGCTTCAGCAACCGCTTTAGCCCGTGACTGCGCTTCTTCTTCACTGATTAGATCAATTTTGTTGAAGACCAGCCAGCGTGGTTTGTTGAACAGCTTCTCGCTATATTTTTCCAGCTCGCCGAGGATGATACGGGCATTTTCAACCGGATCGCTTTCATCAATAGGGTCGATGTCGATCAGGTGAAGCAACACGCGGCAGCGTTCAAGGTGCTTCAGGAAGCGAATGCCGAGGCCTGCGCCCTCTGCTGCACCTTCAATCAGACCCGGAATATCGGCCACGACGAAGCTCTGCTCGCTGTCCATACGCACTACGCCCAGGCTTGGCACCAGGGTGGTAAACGGATAGTCCGCTACTTTAGGTTTGGCTGCCGAGACGGCACGAATAAAGGTCGATTTACCGGCATTCGGTAAGCCCAGCATCCCGACGTCCGCCAGCAGCATCAGCTCCAGCTGCAGGTCACGCTTTTCACCTGGGGTACCCATGGTTTTCTGGCGCGGACTGCGGTTCACTGACGATTTGAAACGGGTGTTGCCCAGGCCATGCCAGCCGCCTTTACCGACCATCAGTTTCTGGCCGTGGCGCGTCATGTCGCCGAGTGTCTCACCGGTACCCTGGTCGATAACCCGGGTGCCGACCGGCACTTTAACTTCGATATCTTTACCACGTTTACCGGTACAGTCGCGGCTCTGGCCGTTCTGCCCACGCTCGGCGCGGAAAGATTTTTCGAAACGATAATCGATAAGGGTATTGAGGTTTTCATCAGCGATCAGATAAACGTCACCGCCGTCACCACCATCACCCCCGTCAGGGCCGCCTCTCGGGATATATTTTTCGCGGCGGAAGCTTACGCAACCATTACCGCCATCACCGGCGACGACCAGAATTGTCGCTTCATCAACAAACTTCATTTTTTAAATCTCCGTCACACAATCGTCTGCAGCACTCTGCAGACGGGTCCGCCAGGGTCTTCTGCGCTGACCAGCGGCGGATAAATCAGGATTGGCTTTCGCCAGTGCGTACACAAAGTGTACAGCAAACTTTTGTGATGCGTCGCTTTTACCGCGACAGACCGCAGAATGTAAAAAGCCCCGCAGGAGCTGCGGGGCCTTCAATTCGTGCGTTCAGACGTCAGACGTCTGCGTCACGACAACCTTACTCAGCAACGATGCTGATGTATTTACGGTTGTTCGGACCTTTAACTTCGAACTGTACTTTGCCGTCTGCGGTAGCAAACAGGGTGTGGTCACGACCACAACCTACATTGGTACCGGCGTGGAATTTGGTGCCACGCTGACGAACGATGATGCTACCTGCCAGAACAGATTCACCACCGAAACGTTTTACACCCAGACGTTTTGCATTGGAGTCACGACCATTTCGAGTCGAACCACCAGCCTTTTTATGTGCCATTTGTCAGATCTCCTCTTACGCCGTGATACCAGTGATTTTCACATCAGTGAACCACTGGCGATGGCCTGCTTGCTTACGGTAGTGCTTACGACGACGAAACTTAACAATCTTAATTTTTTCGCCACGACCGTGAGCAACAACTTCTGCCTTGATCATTCCGCCTGAAACCAGTGGCGCGCCGATTTTCACGTCTTCGCCATTAGCAATCATCAGAACCTGGTCAAACTCAATCGTTTCACCGGTTGCGATGTCCAGCTTTTCCAGGCGAACGGTCTGACCTTCGCTTACTCGGTGTTGTTTACCACCACTTTGGAAAACCGCGTACATATAAAACTCCGCTTCTGCGCTTGCCTTTTAGTTCATCAGGCGGCGCGCTAAATATTCACAATAGGGCGCGAATTCTACGCAAAACTCCAGAAGAAGACAAGAGCACTTTGCACACTCTTGCAGAAAAAAAACACAGGCTGAATGCAACCGTTTCTCAGGCACAAAATTCAAGTACAATCAGTAACAGATTACCTGAACGCTGGCTGGGTAAACCACTTACCATGGCAGAGATAACGAGTCATAGCTGAAAAGACGAATGAACTTAGAACAGATTAATGAATTAACCGCACAGGATATGGCTGCCGTTAACCAGACCATCCTCGACCAGCTGAATTCGGATGTCTCGCTCATCAACCAGTTGGGCTACTACATCATCAGTGGTGGGGGCAAGCGTATCCGTCCCATGATTGCCGTGCTATCCGCACGTGCCATGGGCTACAAGGGCGACCTGCACGTGACCAATGCGGCGCTGATCGAATTTATCCACACCGCCACGCTGCTGCATGACGATGTCGTGGATGAATCCGATATGCGTCGTGGCAAAGCGACCGCGAACGCGGCGTTTGGCAATGCGGCAAGCGTGCTGGTCGGTGATTTTATTTACACTCGTGCCTTCCAGATGATGACCAGCATGGGGTCGCTGCGTATCCTGGCGCTGATGTCAGAAGCAGTAAACGTCATTGCTGAGGGCGAAGTCCTGCAGCTGATGAACGTTAACGATCCCGACATTACCGAAGAGAGCTACATGCGCGTGATTTACAGTAAGACCGCGCGCCTGTTTGAAGCAGCCTCACAGGCTTCGGCGATACTGGCTGAAGCCACGCCTGAAGAGGAAAAGGCGCTACAGGATTATGGGCGCTATCTGGGTACTGCTTTCCAGTTAATTGACGATTTGCTGGATTACAGTGCTGACGGCGAGACGCTGGGTAAAAATACCGGCGATGACCTGAGCGAAGGCAAACCGACGCTGCCGCTGCTGCATGCCATGCAGCACGGCTCGCCTGAACAGGCGAAGATGATCCGTGAAGCTATTGAGCAGGGAAATGGCCGCCATCTGCTTGAGCCGGTGCTGGAGGCGATGAATCAGTGTGGTTCGCTGGAATGGACGCGCAGCCGCGCGGAACAGGAAGCGGATAAAGCGATTGAAGCCTTGCGGATTCTGCCCGAATCCCCCTGGCGCAGCGCGCTGGAGTCGCTGGCACACATGTCAGTTCAGCGCGACTTCTGACCCCTCACGGAGCCTGCCGGGCTCCGTTTTTACGACCCTGCTCTCACTTCTTTTTGTTCCCTATTAGCTATTGCACTTCTGTTGCGTGCAACGACACAGACCAGAAGCTGGATCCAAATATTACTGGAAATTATCAGGAAACATTTGCTATAAAATTCTGACTATTTCCAGATAATGGTAAAAGGAAAACCAGCATCTCGCTGGACGATGCAATGACAAGGAAAAGGAGAACAGGTTATGCAAGAAAGAAAGGAAGACTGGCACCCGGCTGACATTATCGCGGCGCTGCATAAGCGTGGTATGACACTGGCGGCGCTGTCACGCGCAGCAGGCCTGAGTTCATCAACGCTGGCTAATGCACTGACGCGTCCCTGGCCCAAAGGCGAATGGCTGATTGCCGACGCGATTAAGGTTCATCCCAGTGAGATCTGGCCCAGCCGTTATTACGATCCCGATACAAACTGTCTGCTGGATCGCAGAAAACGTATCCGGACGCCTGCCGATCAGACGGATAATGCCTGAGATCTCAGGCGATCCTCAGGCGAAAAAAAACCAGCCCCCGCGGGGGCTGGCTATTTCAGCGCATCTGCAGAACTACTCTTCGCTGACGCGCTCGATGTTCGCGCCCATCGCTTTCAGCTTATCTTCGATGTGCTCATAGCCACGATCAATATGATAAATGCGATCAACGAACGTCGTTCCTTCCGCAATGCAACCTGCCAGAACCAGGCTGGCAGACGCACGCAAATCGGTCGCCATCACCTGCGCACCTGACAGGGTTTCAACCCCGTGACAGATCGCTGTGTTGCTCTCAATCTCAGCATGTCCGCCCATACGAATCAGTTCCGGAATATGCATGAAACGGTTTTCAAAAATGGTTTCGGTAATCACGCCCGTGCCTTCCGCAACCATATTTAACAGAGTGAACTGCGCCTGCATATCGGTCGGGAAACCCGGATGCGGTGCGGTGCGCACATTGACCGCTTTTGGTCGCTTGCCATGCATATCCAGACTGATCCAGTCTTCACCGGTTTCGATATCGGCACCCGCATCACGCAACTTCGCCAGCACTGCATCCAGCGTATCGGGCTGAGTTTTATGACACATTACTTTACCGCCTGAAATAGCGGCAGCCACCAGGAAAGTACCGGTTTCGATACGATCGGGCAGGACGGTATAGACACCGCCACCCAGACGCTCTACGCCTTCGATAGTAATTTTGTCGCTGCCTGCACCACTGATTTTAGCGCCCAGGGTATTAAGGAAGTTGGCTGTATCGACAATTTCCGGTTCACGCGCCGCATTCTCGATTACGGTAGTACCAGTCGCCAGCGTTGCAGCACTCATGATGGTCACGGTTGCGCCAACGCTGATTTTGTCCATGACAATCAGCGCGCCCTTCAGGCGGCCATTGACTGACGCTTTAACATAGCCCTCTTCCAGCTTGATCTCGGCACCCAGCTGTTCCAGACCGGTAATGTGCAGGTCAACCGGGCGCGCGCCAATCGCGCAGCCACCCGGCAGGGAAACCTGACCCTGACCAAAACGTGCCACCAGTGGACCCAGTGCCCAGATTGAGGCACGCATGGTTTTGACCAGATCGTAAGGCGCACAGAATACATCTACCGCGCTGGCATCGACATGCACAGAACCGTTGCGTTCCACCTTCGCACCCAGCTGGCTCAGCAGCTTCATGGTGGTATCAATGTCGCGCAGCTTTGGCACATTCTGGATCTCAACTGGCTCTTCAGCCAGCAGGGCAGCAAACAGAATAGGAAGCGCGGCGTTCTTCGCCCCGGAAATGGTTACTTCACCACTTAAGCGGGTGGGGCCTTGCACACGAAATTTGTCCATTAACACGGCTCTCAATTAACTAGCTAAAGATTGGACTCGCCAGCGACGAGTTCACCACGCTGGGGATCAGAAACCGTTGAGTTTACGGTCACGCGCCCATTCAGCGGGAGTATAGGTTTTGATAGAGACAGCATGAATGCGGTTATCCGCAATAAATTCCATCAGCGGCGCGTAGACAGCCTGCTGCTTTTTGACGCGGCTCAGTTCGCCAAACAGTTCGCCTACGGCGATCACCTGAAAATGGCTGCCATCATTGCTCATCACGTGCACTTCGTCTAAAGGCAATGCTGCCATCAGCACGGCCTGAATTTCACTGTTTTCCATTGGGCTTAACTTCACTTAATAATAATAAGGCTGACATAGTAGAGGAAAGCGGCTGACTCTTAAATACGCAAAAGCCCCTGTTGAAAACAGGGGCTTAGCATAACAACCGGAAATCAGGCGCTTTTATCCGCAGAAACAATAATCTGTTGCAGATTGTAAAGCGTAATCAGCGAATGCAGTTTGTCGCTGATGCCCGTAAAGCGAGGGGTAATACCCTGTGCCCGTGCGATTTCCCGCAGGTGCACCAGCAGGGCAAGTCCGGAAGAGTCCACACGCTCCAGCGCCGCGACATCGATGGTATCGACATCTTTAATCAGCGTCTCACGTTGCTGCCACAGGCTCATTAACGTGTCGCGATCCAGTTCGCCTTTCAGCAATAGCGTGCTGGCTTCCCGCTCCCAGCGTAACGATTCGTGCATTATTTTTGTTTATCCAGCGTGATGGGCTGTGCCGCAGAGGATTTCAGTTGCGCTGTCAGACCATCGATACCTTTAGTACGCAACAGATCGCTCCACTCATTTTGTTTGGTGGTGATCATGCTGACGCCTTCAGCGATCATGTCATAAGCCTGCCAGTTACCGCTCTGGCTGTTTTTACGCCACTGGAAGTCGAGGCGAACCGGTGGGCGACCATTTGGGTCGATAATGGAGACCCGAATGGCGACAATCTGAGCATCGCCCAATGGCTGCTCAGGCTGAATCTGGTAGCTCTGACCGTTGTAGAGTGCCAGAGCCTGACCATAAGCCTGTGCCAGATAGTCACCAAAGGCGCTGAAGTAGGCTTCACGCTGCGCCGGGGTCGAATCACGATAGTAGCGGCCCAACACTAACGCGCCCGCATATTTGATCTGTACATAGGGCAGCAGCTCCTGACGCACAATCTGACGCAGGTAGTTTGGATCCTGCTTGATTTTAGGCTGCTCATTTTTAAGACGGGTAAAGGTCTTTTCCGCCGCTTCGTTCATCAGCTTGTAGGGATTGCTTTGATCGGCCGCTGTCGCCGTTAGCGGTACGGCAACCACCAGCATGGCAATCATCAGTAAACGTTTAAACATGGTATACCCTCTTCTTTAAGGTTGAGCCGGTGCCGCAGGCGCAGCACTGTCGCCTTCCTGCGCATCCTTGTTGTCACTGTTTTGTTTGTTATCGCCGCTCTTGTAAAGGAACTGGCCAATCAGGTCTTCAAGCACCATGGCTGACTTGGTATCGCGTAGCGTATCGCCATCTTTCAGCATCGCCGAACCGAGTTCAGGATCGTCAAAGCCTAAGTTGAGCGCCAGAAACTGCTCACCCAGCAGTCCCTGCGTGCGTATCGCCAGCGAGCTGGTGTCTGAAATTTTATTCGCATACTGATCGCTGATCTCCATCGTGACACGTGGCAGCAGCGTTTTCGATTCAAGCTCAATGTCCGTTACCCGGCCAATCACTACACCGCCAATTTTGACCGGCGAACTGGCTTTCAGGCCGCCGATATTGTCAAACGTGGCGTAGAGTTTCCACGTTGGCTCTGTGCCCATCGACTTTAAATCGGCGACGCGCAGACAGAGAAACAATGCGGCGATCAACGCCATAATCATAAAAATGCCAACCCAGATTTCGCTTTTTTTGCTTTGCATTGCATCAATTCCCAAACATCAGTGCTGTCAGCACAAAATCCAACCCGAGCACCGCCAGTGAAGCATGTACTACGGTACGCGTTGTCGCGCGACTGATCCCTTCAGAAGTGGGAATCGCGTCATAGCCATTAAAAAGAGCAATCCAGGTAACCGTCACGGCAAAGACGGTGCTTTTGATGATGCAGTTAACAACGTCGGTGCGGAAATCGACCGCGTTCTGCATGGCTGACCAGAAGAAACCAGGATCGATTCCCTTCCAGCTCACGCCAACCAGTGCACCGCCAGCGATGCCAACGGCAGTAAAGATCAGTGCGAGTAGCGGCATGCTAATAAAACCGGCCCAGAAGCGCGGCGAAACAACGCGACGCAACGGATCCACCGCCATCATCTCCATGCTGGAGAGCTGTTCAGTGGCTTTCATCAGACCGATTTCAGCCGTGAGCGCCGAGCCTGCCCGTCCGGCAAACAGCAGCGCGGTCACGACCGGCCCCAGCTCACGCAGCAACGACAGCGCCACCAGCATACCCAGACTGGTTTCAGCACCGTATGTGGTGAGTACCAGATAACCCTGAAGTCCGAGTACCATGCCGATAAACAGGCCAGACACCACAATAATCAGTAACGACAACACGCCAACACTATAGAGCTGTTTAATCAGTAGCGGCGAATGTCTGCGAAACGCGGGTTTTCCTACCAGCGCGTGAAACAGCATTAATCCTGCGCGTCCAAAACTGGCGCACGTTTCAATTCCCTGACGACCGAATGACGCCAGCGCCTTCAAGACCATCTGTTTAGTTACTCCCTGAGCCGGTTAAATCAGCGAGATAGTCGCCGGCAGGAAAACGGAAGGGAACCGGACCATCCGCATCGCCATCAATAAACTGGCGGACGCGCGGGTCATTATTCTCTCGCAGTTCCGGCGTGGTGCCGTGTGCGATAATTTTTTGTCCGGCCACGATATAGGCATAGTCCGCGATACTCAGTACTTCCGGTACGTCGTGCGAGACCACAATACAGGTCAGGCCCAGAGCATGGTTAAGTTCGTCGATCAATTTTACCAGCACGCCCATAGTAATGGGATCCTGACCGACAAAGGGTTCGTCGAACATGATCAGCTCCGGTTCAAGGGCAATCGCGCGCGCCAGCGCCACACGACGCGCCATTCCGCCCGACAGCTCAGCCGGTTTAAGTTGAGCTGCACCACGCAGACCCACGGCTTCCAGCTTCATTAATACCGTGCTGTGCAGAATAGGTGCGGGAAGACGGGTATGTTCGCGCAGCGGCCAGGCGACATTTTCATAGACCGTTAAGTCAGTAAATAGCGCGCCAGACTGGAACAGCATGCTCATCTTTTTGCGCGCTTCGTACAATTTAGCGCGAGACAATGACGGAATGTTTTCGCCACGGAAAAAGATTTCCCCGCTAGTTGGCTGAAGTTGCCCCCCAATCAAGCGTAGCAGAGTGGTTTTTCCTATTCCCGACGGTCCCATTATCGCCGTCACTTTGCCTTTTGGCACGGTCAGCGAAATGTCGTCGAAGATGGTGCGATCTCCGCGCGAAAAACTCACGCCACGAACCTCAACCAGATTCGTTTGCTGCTGGATCATTATTACCTCTTGTAAGGATCGGGCGTAAACATGGGGTACGATGGTAGCCTGTTCGGTCCTGATTCACGATAGCTTTACAGAAACTTACCGCTAAGATTTGGCGAAAATGGTCATTAAATTTACTTTTGCCGTTCAGACGGTCAAAATCAGCGGCTGTCTCGCCAAACAGAACCTTAAACCGGTCGGGAAAGGCATTGCCGACCTGGGTTTTTACGCAAGGATTTTTCATGTTCGTAGCTTCTGCACTGCTGATTATCGGTTTGCTTTTACTGGCATATGGTGCCGATCGTCTGGTGTTTAGCGCCTCTATATTGTGTCGATCATTTGGCATCCCGCCACTGATCATTGGCATGACCGTTGTCAGCATAGGCACCTCGCTGCCAGAAATGATCCTCTCCTTTTCTGCGGCCCAGCATGGCCAGATGGATCTGGCTGTTGGTACCGCGCTTGGCTCGAATATTACCAACATTTTACTCATTCTCGGTGCCGCTGCGCTAATGCATCCACTCAGCGTTCATTCTAATCTGATACGTCGTGAACTGCCGTTGATGTTGCTGGTTACCCTGCTCAGCGGATTCATGCTGTTTGACAATCAGCTTAGTCGACTGGATGGAATTGGCTTGATCGCCATCGCCGCTATTTATCTGATGGTGGTGATTCGCATTGCGCGTAAAGCAGAACGGGACAACAACGACACCCTGACGCGCGAGCAGCTGGCCGAGCTGCCCCGCGAAGAGAGCGGAAATACGGTGGCCTTTCTCTGGCTGGCCGTCGCGCTGATTATCCTGCCGATGTCGACCCGGATGGTGATCGACAATGCCACCGCCTTTGCCGACTACTTTGGCGTCAGCGAACTGGTGATGGGCCTGACGCTTATCGCCGTGGGCACCAGCCTGCCCGAGCTGGCGACGGTGATTGCCGGTGCACTGAAAGGTGAAGATGATATCGCGATCGGCAACCTGATCGGCGCCAACATTTATAATATTGCTATCGTGCTGGGCCTGCCGGCGCTGATTCACCCCGGCAGTATCGACTATCACGCCTTTGCCCGTGATTACTGGGTGATGCTGGGGGTCAGCGTGCTGTTTGCCCTGCTCTGCCTGCTGCGTCGCCGACGCGTTGGCCGCATCGCCGGCCTGATTTTACTCTGTGGTTTCTTCGTCTGGGTGACGCTGCTGTGGATGCAGCCGGCATTCATGGACGGCTAACAAGGACAGACTCACTATGTCATATCAGCAACCAACAGCTTTTGATTTTCAGCAGGCGGGAAAAAACGTCCTGCGCATTGAGCGTGAAGGACTGGAACAGCTCGATCAATATATTAATGACGATTTCGCCCGCGCCTGCGCCCTGATCTACGCCTGCCAGGGGAAAGTGGTGGTGATGGGCATGGGCAAGTCTGGTCATATCGGCAAAAAAATGGCGGCGACCTTTGCCAGTACCGGCACGCCAGCGTTTTTTGTTCATCCGGCCGAAGCCAGCCATGGCGACCTGGGCATGGTGAGCAAAAATGATGTCGTGATCGCCATCTCCAACAGCGGTGAGTCGAACGAAATCCTCGCGCTGATTCCGGTGTTAAAACGCCAGCATATTGCGCTGATCTGCATAACCGGACGGCCTGACAGCGCGATGGGCCGGGTTGCCGATGTGCATCTGTGTGTCCATGTTCCCCAGGAAGCCTGCCCGTTAGGCCTTGCGCCAACCACCAGCACCACAGCCACACTGGTGATGGGCGACGCGCTGGCGGTTTCGTTACTTGAGGCGCGTGGATTCACGGCGGAAGATTTCGCCCTCTCCCATCCTGGCGGAGCGCTGGGCCGCAAACTACTGCTGCATGTATCCGATATCATGCACAGCGGCGATGAGCTGCCGCACGTCACCCGTGACGCCTCACTACGTGATGCGCTGCTGGAAATTACCCGCAAAAATCTGGGACTGACGGTCATTGTCGACGGTCTGATGAAAATTGAAGGTATCTTTACCGATGGTGACCTGCGCCGCATCTTTGATATGGGCATCGATTTTCAGCGCGCCACTATCGGGGAAGTGATGACGCCAGGTGGCATCCGCGTCCGGCCAAATATGCTGGCGGTTGAAGCCCTGAACCTGATGCAGACCAAAAACATTACCTCGATTCTGGTGGCCGATGACGATCATCTGCTCGGTGTGGTACATATGCATGACATGCTGCGCGCTGGCGTAGTCTGAACAGGAAAAGAAAATGCAACAGGCAATTCCCACGATTGACACCTGCTATGGACCGGTCAGTGCTGACGTCATGGCGCGCGCCAGCAACATTCGTCTGCTGATCTGCGACGTCGATGGCGTCATGTCCGACGGGGTGATCTACATGGGGAACAATGGCGAAGAGCTGAAAGCCTTCAACGTGCGGGATGGTTACGGTGTACGCTGTTTACTGACCGCCGATGTGGAAGTGGCTATTATTACCGGCCGCAATGCCCGTCTGATGGAAGATCGCTGCAAAACGCTCGGCATCCGTCATCTTTATCAGGGACAATCCGATAAGCTTTTGGCCTATCGTGAACTTCTGGATAAACTGTCTCTCTCTGATGAGCAGGTCGCCTATATCGGTGACGACCTGATCGACTGGCCGGTTATGGCGAAAGTGGGATTAAGCGTGGCAGTAGCGGATGCACATCCGATTCTGTTGCCGCGCGCGCAGTATGTCACGCGGATTGCGGGTGGACGCGGCGCAGTACGCGAAGTATGTGACCTGATCTTAATGGCGCAGAACAAATTTGAGGATGCCAAAGGGCAATCAGTATGAGTAAAAGCAGGCGTTGGATAACGCTGATTCTGACCTTGATTGCACTGGTTTTGATCGGCTGGAATCTTACCAACCAGGATGGCGATAGCACGCCAGTCGGGACGAATGGTCAGTCGCCGACCTATACCAGTGACGATTCTCACACTGTGGTGTATAACCCGCAGGGCGCGCTGTCATATAAACTGGTCTCTGACAAAGTGACCTATTTCTCGGATGACGAGCTGAGCTGGTTCGACAATCCGGTAATGACCACCTTTGATGAGAACAAAGTTCCCACCTGGACGTTACGCGCAGATAAAGCAAAGCTCACCAAAGATCGTATGCTTTATCTGTATGGCCATGTTGAGCTGAATACGCTGACGCAGGATTCCCAGCTTGAGCGGATCAAAACCGATAATGCACAGATTAACCTTGTCACTCAGGACGTTACCTCTGATGACCAGGTGACATTGTATGGCCGCAGCTTTAACTCCACCGGCATGAAAATGCGCGGCAATTTACGGACAAAAAACGCCGAGTTAATCGAGAAGGTCAAAACCTCTTATGAAATTCAAAATGAACAAAAATAGCCTGAAGATTTTACTGGCCAGTATGTTACTGGCAACCAGCGTTCCGGCGCTGGCCCTGACCGGTGACTCGGACAAGCCCGTCAATATTGACTCGCAGAATCAGGCGCTGGATTTGCAGGGCAATGTCGCGACCTTTACCGGCAATGTCATCGTGACGCAGGGCTCTATCAAAATCACGGCGGACAAAGTCGTGGTGACCCGTCCGGGCGGCGACAGCAAGAAAACCATCGTTGACGCCTACGGTAATCCTGCCACTTTCTATCAGATGCAAGACAGCGGTAAGCCGGTTCAGGGCCATGCCTCAAAACTGCACTACGAACTGGCTAACGATTTCGTTGAACTGACCGGCAATGCGTTCATTGAACAGCAGGACAGCAACATCAAAGGTGATCGTATTACCTACCTGGTAAAAGAGCAGAAAATGCAGGCTTACAGCCAGGGCCAGAACAAGCGCGTCACGACCGTCCTGGTGCCGTCGCAACTTCAGGATAAAGGTTCGTCCAACAGCGGAAAGAAGAGTAACTGATAGCTATGGCCACATTAATCGCAGAAAACCTGGCGAAGGCATATAAAGGCCGTCGCGTGGTAGAAGATGTCAGTCTGCAGGTAAAGTCCGGCGAGATTGTCGGCCTGCTCGGCCCGAACGGGGCCGGTAAGACCACCACCTTTTACATGGTGGTAGGTATTGTCCCGCGTGACGCGGGCCGCATTGTTATTGATGATGAAGATATCAGTATCCTGCCGCTGCATGCACGTGCGCGCCGTGGCATCGGCTATCTGCCGCAGGAGGCATCGATTTTCCGTCGCCTCAGCGTCTACGATAACCTGATGGCGGTACTGCAGATTCGTGATGACCTGACCGAAGAGCAACGTCAGGATCGCGCCCGTGAGCTGATGGAAGAGTTTCACATCGAGCACCTGCGCGACAGCATGGGTCAGGCACTGTCGGGTGGTGAACGACGTCGTGTTGAGATTGCCCGCGCGCTGGCTGCCAATCCAAAGTTTATTCTGCTGGATGAACCTTTTGCCGGGGTCGACCCTATCTCCGTTATCGACATCAAGAAGATCATTGAGCATCTGCGTGACAGCGGCCTCGGCGTTTTGATTACCGACCACAACGTACGCGAAACGTTAGCGGTCTGTGAGCGGGCCTATATCGTCAGCCAGGGCCACCTGATTGCGCATGGTACACCCAATGAAATTCTTGCGGATGAGCAGGTTAAGCGGGTTTATTTGGGTGAAGAGTTCAGACTCTGATAAGGTGTCGTTAATACCGATGTTTACCTGGGAACTACCATCCTGTCTATGAAGCAAGGTTTACAACTCAGGTTCAGCCAACAGCTGGCAATGACTCCACAATTGCAGCAGGCGATTCGTCTGCTGCAACTCTCCACGCTTGAACTCCAGCAGGAGTTACAGCTTGCACTGGAAAGTAATCCACTGCTTGAGCAGACCGATCTGCATGATGAGATTGACTCCCGGGAATCGTCGGAAGCCGAAGCGCTGGATACACGTGAAGCGCTTGAGCAGAAAGAGATGCCTGATGAGCTGCCGCTGGATGCCACCTGGGATGAAATCTACACCGCTGGCACCCCTTCCGGCACGGGTACCGATTATCAGGATGATGAGTTACCTGTCTATCAGGGTGAAACCACGCAGTCACTGCAGGATTACCTGATGTGGCAGGTCGAATTGACGCCTTTCAGTGATACCGACCGCGCAATCGCGACGTCTATCGTCGATGCTATTGATGACACCGGATATCTCACCGTCTCGCTTGAGGAGATCCTCGACAGCATTGGCAACGATGAGCTTGAAGCGGATGAGGTTGAGGCGGTGCTGAAACGTATCCAGCGTTTTGACCCGATTGGTGTGGGCGCACGCGATTTGCGTGACTGTCTGCTGGTTCAGCTTTCGCAGTATGCACCAGAGACACCGATGCTGGCTGAAGCGCGCCTGATTGTCAGCGAACATCTCGATCTGCTGGCCAATCACGACTTCCGCAGCCTGATGCGCGTCACGCGCCTCAAAGAAGAGGTGCTGAAAGAGGCGATGCTGCTGATTCAGTCACTGGACCCGCGTCCGGGTCAGTCGATCAACACTGGCGAGCCGGAATATGTTATCCCCGACGTGCTGGTACGTAAGGTTGGCAACCGCTGGACGGTTGAACTCAATGCCGACAGCCTGCCACGTCTGAAGATTAATCAGCACTACGCGGCAATGGGTGGCGCAACGCGCAATGACAGCGACAGTCAGTTCATTCGCAGTAATCTGCAGGAAGCGCGCTGGCTGATTAAGAGTCTGGAAAGCCGTAATGACACGCTGCTGAAAGTCACGCGCTGTATCGTTGAGCAGCAGCAGGCGTTCTTCGAGCAGGGTGAAGAATTTATGCGTCCGATGGTGCTGGCCGATATCGCCCAGGCCGTTGAGATGCATGAATCGACCATTTCCCGTGTTACCACGCAGAAGTATCTGCACAGCCCGCGTGGCATTTTTGAACTGAAGTACTTTTTCTCCAGCCACGTTAATACGGAAGGTGGCGGCGAAGCCTCCTCTACCGCGATCCGGGCTCTGGTGAAGAAATTAATTTCGGCGGAAAACCCAGCCAAACCCTTGAGCGACAGTAAACTGACCTCCATGTTATCTGATCAGGGGATCATGGTGGCACGGCGTACCGTCGCCAAATATCGTGAGTCTTTATCCATCCCGCCATCGAACCAGCGTAAACAACTGGTTTGAAAGAAATGAGAAGGAAGACCTATGCAGCTGAACCTGACCGGGCAACATGTTGAAATCACGCCACCTTTGCGTGAATTCGTCAACAGTAAATTTGCCAAACTGGAACACTATTTTGAACATATCAATCAGGTCTATATTGTCCTGAAGGTTGAGAAAGTCACACAGGTGGCTGACGCAACACTCCACGTGAACGGTGGCGAGCTGCACGCCACGTCCGAAGCGGAAGATATGTATGCGGCAATTGATGGGCTGATTGATAAACTCGCCCGTCAGCTGACCAAACACAAAGATAAACTGAAAAAACACTAACCTTCACGCTAGCTACGCGCGCATGGCGCGCAGAGCCGACAGTATGGGGCGGATAATCCGCCCCGTTTTGTCATCTGAGCAAGCGCCGTTTGTCGCACATATCAGGGCGCTGGCGGTGAATGGCCTGGTGAACACGCAAGTGAAACGATAATGAACAACGATCTTACACTGGAATTGAGCACAGTGCTTTCGCCAGACTGCACCCGCAGCGGCGTACACTGCCAGAGCAAAAAACGTGCGCTGGAAATCATCAGCGAACTGGCCGCTAAGCAGCTCAACCTGCCGCACCAGACGCTTTTCGAAGCGATTCTGACCCGCGAACGTATGGGCAGTACCGGTATTGGTAACGGAATAGCCATTCCTCACGGCAAGCTGGAAGAGGATACACTGCGTGCGGTAGGGGTATTTATCAGCCTCGAGCAGCCGATTGCGTTTGATGCCGTCGACAACCAGCCGGTCGATCTGTTGTTTGCATTGCTGGTTCCGGCTGACCAGTGCAAAACACACCTGCACACCCTTTCACTGGTGGCAAAACGTCTGGCAGATAAAACGGTTTGTCGTCGTCTGCGTGCTGCGCAGAGTGATGAAGAACTCTATGCCATTATTACGGAAGTCCAGACAGAGCAGTAACGCGTCTTTACCGGCCCGGTGCCGGTTTTAAAACGGGAGAGAAGGTCATGGTGCTGATGATCGTTAGCGGTCGTTCAGGCTCGGGGAAGTCAGTGGCGCTCCGTGCGCTGGAAGATATGGGGTTCTACTGCGTTGATAACCTGCCGGTCGTGTTGCTGCCTGAGTTAGCCAACTCGCTGGCGGAACGCAATATTTCGGCGGCGGTCAGCATCGACGTCCGTAACATGCCTGAATCCCCGGAAATTTTTGAAACCGCGCTGAATAATCTGCCTGACACATTTTCACCTCAGTTGCTGTTTCTCGACGCCGATCGCAATACCCTGATTCGTCGTTACAGCGATACGCGCCGTCTGCATCCCCTCTCCAGCAAAAACCTGTCACTAGAGAGCGCGATTGATGAAGAGAGCGACCTGCTGGAGCCGCTGCGTTCACGTGCCGACCTGATCATCGACACCTCAGAGATGTCAGTGCATGAGCTGGCAGAGATGCTGCGTACCCGCCTGCTGGGCAAGCGTGAACGTGAGCTGACTATGGTGTTTGAGTCGTTTGGCTTCAAGCATGGCATTCCGATTGACGCTGACTATGTCTTTGACGTGCGCTTTCTGCCCAATCCCCACTGGGATCCTAAGCTGCGCCCGATGACCGGCCTCGATCGTCCGGTCGCGGCATTCCTTGACCGCCACACTGAAGTGCACAACTTTATCTACCAGACACGCAGCTATCTTGAACTCTGGCTGCCGATGCTGGAGACCAATAACCGTAGCTATCTTACCGTGGCAATTGGCTGTACTGGTGGCAAACACCGCTCAGTGTATATTGCAGAACAGCTGGCGGATTACTTCCGTTCGCGCGGTAAGAATGTACAGTCACGCCATCGCACGCTGGAAAAGCGCAAATCATGACCGTCAGACAAACTGTAGAAATCAAAAATAAGCTAGGCATGCACGCCCGTCCGGCGATGAAGTTGTTTGAGCTGGTGCAGAGCTTCGATGCCGAAGTATTGCTGCGCAACGAAGCGGGCACAGAAGCCGAAGCCAGCAGCGTGATTGCGCTGCTGATGCTCGACTCGGCTAAAGGCGGACACATAGAGATTGAAGCCAGCGGCCCGGAGGAGATCCCGGCGCTGGCAGCAGTCATTGAGCTGTTTGAAGCGGGTTTTGATGAAGACTAAGGCTTAGTCGAGCTTATTACGCTGCAGGAAGCCCTCACCGCCAAGCTGGCGCATCTGACGCATTATCCACTGCTGTCGCTCTCTGACGTAGCCTGAAGGTGCAGCAGCACGATAACGGATAGGATTAGGCAGAACCGCCGCCAGTAAAGCAGCATCGGCTGCAGTAAGCCGGCTGGCTGGCTTGTGGAAATAACGCTGTGAAGCTGCCTCAACGCCAAAGATACCCGGCCCGAACTCTGCAATATTAAGATAGACGGTCAGAATACGTCGCTTCGTCCAGACTGTCTCAATCCCTACTGTCAGCCCCGCTTCCAGACCTTTACGCACCCAGCTGCGGCCATCCCACAGAAACAGATTCTTGGCTGTCTGTTGTGACAATGTGGACGCCCCGCGCATCCGGCTATCGCTGTTATCCAGTACAGATTCAATCGCCGCGACATCGAACCCCCAGTGGTCCGGAAACTTTTGATCTTCGGAGGCGATAACGGCCAGCCCCATCCACGGCGAAATCTCATCATGTCCGACCCAGTCAGAATGGGCGACATAACTAAAGTCACCGTGTAACCAGGCACTAATTTGGCGTTCAGCCATCACCGCTGAAAACGGTACCGGTAAGAACGAAAAGAGTAATATTCCCGCCAGCCATACGCCCAGCCACACCAGCAGGATACGACCAATAATACGTCTGATACGCTGTCCGACGCTTCCTTTATGCTTGTTCATGCAATCTTCCCACACTTGTTTCAGACGTTAATCAATCACTCATGTAATCACTGCCAGAAAAGCAGCTTTTCCACAAATATCGCTGAAAACCTCACAACGGTTTCCAGACTTTATTCAATCATTTTGCATCAAAATGCTGCAACAGTTCGAAATAGTTCAAGGACTTCCAGAAAAAAGGAATCGGTTCCATTTATGGCTACTGCTTAGCATCTTTCCAGATAAACACTTAATAATGGATAATAAGCACCGGTTCAAATCATTCATTATGCTTAACTGTTATTATTTTATGAATGATGAGCCGCCCAAAGCTTAAACAGAATCATGCTTATAACGTATAAATAAACAGCGCTTAACAGCATCACTCAACGTTGCTATGGCCCTGGTGACTTTCAGCAAGCACAATGATGTCAGCGCAATGAAAGGGCAAAGTTTTAGATTCTTTTTTATCATTCCAAATCGTTTTGGATAATTCGTGTCATTTCAGGGCGGTCACTTGCAATATCAGCGCGTTAGCCTGCCTCAGGAGGCAGATGTTAATGCCAGCTTAATTTACTGCGGCTCAGCCTTTGCTTTGGAGCTGAGCCGCGTCAAAACCACACAAAAAACCGCAAATTTGATTAAAATATAAGCAACGCAGCAGAGAAAATGATTCCTTGCTTGACTGTGTTGCCAAATTAATGTTTTCTGTATTTAAACGCTGCTCAATATCACAAATTTTAATGAATCTTGTCGCATGAGAAGATGAATTTGCTAAGGTGATGTCAGTGTTAACCAATACCCTGCGGCTGCATTAATTATTCAAATCATAGCGGCCGCAATGCTTTCCCTGGTGTTGGCGCAGTATTCGCGCACCCCGGCCTCGGCTGGGGTCATTTTTTTCCGGGATATGACTGACCCTGCTCTGCCACCCAGTCGCGCAATACCTGCACATCGTGTCGCCACTCATGCTTCAGCTCGTCAATCCATTCAACAACGTTGTCCCACCACGCCGGTAATTCAGGACTCTGAATCTGTTTCGCCAGCATCTGCAAACGCTGCAGCCCGACCGAACCCGCCGCCCCTTTAATCTTGTGCCCCTCTTCAGCAATGCCTTTCTGATCGCGCGCCATCAGATTCGATTCCAGCACAGCAAGATAGTCCGGCATCATCTTTTCAAACATCGTCAGGCTTTGGGTAATCAGGCCCGGACCAACCAGCTCGATATACTGTTCGAGCATCGCCACATCCAGCAGCATCCGGGTTTTGTCGTCGCTGGCATCTGCGGTTTCCTCTTCCGAATCTGCCTGATAATCCCAGTATTTTTTGATCATTGCGGTCAGGGCCGGCACTGCCAGCGGTTTGCTCAGGACATCATCCATTCCCGCATCGAAATACTCTTTTTTGTCTTTAAGCACGTTGGCGGTCAGCGCAACCAGCGGTGGCAGATGCGTTCCCTGATACTGCTGGCGAATCGCACGCGAGACATCCAGTCCGGTCATATCGGGCAGTTGAATATCCAGCAGCACCAGATCAAACTCCAGTGGGTCGAACATCGCCAGCGCTTCGCTACCGGTCATGGCGACTTCGACGCTGCAACCCAGCTTCTCAAGCACCGAGCGCGCCACAATCACATTCAGCTCAATATCTTCCACCAGCAGCACGTGCAGCGCCGGGAGTGGCAGGCTGTCGTCCAGGCCTTCATCTTCCACCTCTTCAGCAATGCGTGGCGCTTTGATCTCAACCGTGAAGCATGATCCCTGTCCTGGTGCGCTGTGTACGCGGATGTCACCGCCCATCGCCTGCGCCAGACGACGTGAAACCGCCAGCCCGATACCGGTGCCGGTCGCCGGTTTACCGCCATGCTGATCTTTGACCTGATAGTACATCGCAAAGATCTTATCCTGCTCCTCCTGACGAATACCCATACCGGAGTCCTGCACCTCAAAGCGCAGCGTTTCGTCCTGCTCATAGACTACCCGCACCACGATTTCGCCCTGCTGAGTGAACTTCACGGCGTTACCAATCAGGTTCCACAGAATCTGACGCAGACGCGTTCCGTCCGTCGAAATCATATGCGGCAGCGGCAGTTGCGGCGCAAGCACAAACTTCAGTCCTTTTGGCTGGGCCAGCAGGCCGGAAAGATTTTCCAGATCGGCGAGGAAACCGGTAAAGTCGAGGGGCTGATTATCCAGCTGCACTTTGCGGCGCTCGATTTTGTCCACCTCAATCACATCATTAAAGATGTTGCCCAGCGTGATGGCAGAGACGTGGATGGTCTTCAGATATTTCAGCTGTTCCTGGTTAAGGTCGGTATCCAGCAGAATGCGACTCAGGCCGACAATGCCATTAAGCGGCGTACGAAGCTCGTGGCTGATCGTAGAGATAAAGGTGGTCTTCTCCCGGCTGGCGTTCTCTAGCGCGTCCTGATAGCGCTTACGCTCCGTTATATCGCGACCAAAACCCATCAGTCCGCTGCGCTTACCGACGCGGTCGTAATAAGGCACTTTACGGATCTCGAAACAGGCTTTGCGCCCGTCGGGATATTGCAGCCACTGTTCATAGGTCAGCGAGACGTTATGACGGAACACTTTCTCGTCCGTTTCCAGCACCTTCGTTGCCGCTTCATCGTCGTAGATATCGCGTGGCGTCAGGCCAATCAGCTGTTTTTCGCTTTTACCGGTCAGCAGTTCCATCGCGCGATTACAGCCGGAGAACTGCTTATCAATGTTGCGATAGAAAACCAGGTCAGGCGAAGCATCCAGGAAGGAGCGCAGGAAGGAGGATTGCTGCTCCAGCTCAATCTGTGCCTGCTCGCGACGCGTCACCTCTTCACGCAACTTGTCCATCACCTGTTCGCGAGCCAGCTCCGCCTTCTTACGATCGCTGATCTCCTGATTCAGCTGCGTGATGGTCTCTTTCATCTGCTGGTTCAGTTCCAGGTCGCGGGTTCGCATCTCTTCCAGCTTATCCACCAGCCGTGCCAGCCGTTGACGCGACTCCTCCAGCTGATCGACCACCACCGACAGAAAATAGACCGCCCAGGGCGTAATCAGCAACCCGAAGAAGACCGAACGCACCACGTCAATGCTCTCGACATGACCCCGCAGTACCATCGTAACCGCCATCTGGACAATCATCGCCAGCACCACCAGCGCAGATGCCAGCAACAGTGAGAACCTCACCAGCCCAAGCTTGACCATTAAATCAACGTAGTACTGCGCCAACAGACGAATTTGTTTCATAACAACTCCCTGGAAGAGAAACAGCCTCATAATAGCGTAGTTAGCCTGCTGGCGTCCCGGCACGTCGCGTGGAGATACGGGATCAAATGCGCTTTTATGGTGCATTCGCATAGCCGATCGGCGACGTTAAGGACAAAGGGCTTAAAACCCTTGACTGATTGTGCCAAATGAATAATCTGTAATGCCGCCATCGAATCCGTGATTTCGCCGTATGGCCTGTTTTCAATATCCTGGCAATGTCCTGTTGCGCAGGCACACCTTGTTTACATGCATACCCATTCAACTTAAATGCTGTTTTAAGCACGCCCGTGTTGATTAATTTTTCTTATAACCAACCGCTGTTTCATTCAAATAGACGGACATAAGAAAAACAGATACATGCTATGCATCAACGGTTCTGAACAGCATTTAATGCTGTCTAACACCCCGTCACCAGCATGGTGCAGAGATCTGACGCCTGCACTACAGTGAGTCAGTTCACATTTATGGGCCGATCGCCAGGCTACAGAGTGATACATTTTAAACCTTAAAAACCCATTAATTCATAAACTTAATCACATAAAACACCTATTTACCTTGTCTGACCGCCCTATTTGACCTGATTACGCTTTCCCGATAAGTTGGAAATCCGCTGAAAGCTTTCCAGACGGGCCATTGTCTCGGCATATCTATGCAACAAGAAGACTCCCGCGCGGTTTAAGTCATCTCCTTTAAGAGACCGGAAATCAGAGAGCAGCTCAATTAAGGACGTTTTATCGATGTCTGGAGAGAAATGCTCAGGGCTATGACGCGCGCTCGACAGAGCATGGCGATGAAAATGATAGCGCTCGTTGCGCTCAGACCCTGAAACAGTGCAGGTAATGTCAAAGCAGTTAAGGAGACCCTCAATGTCCACTAAAAAACCTCAATCCTATGGCTTGTATGATCCGACAGCAGGCAGTGACAGCTGTGGTGTAGGTTTCATTACGCGCAAGGACGGCGAGCAGACCCACGAAATTCTGCAGATGGCGCATAGCGCCCTGTGCACGGTACCTCACCGCGGCGGTATGTCAGCGGAAGGCGTTGGCGACGGCGCGGGGGTCAACGTTGACCTTTCCCTGCACTTCTTCCGCAAGATTACCGGCCAGCCGCTGGAAGCAGGCCGCTTTGGCGTCGGCAACTTCTTTGTGCCGAAAGATGCTGCGCTGCGCGCGAATGCTGAACGTCTGGTAGATGAGACACTCAGTAGCTTTGGCCTGCCGGTGATCATGAAGCGTGACATGCCGCTCGACAGCAGCGTGACCCGTCCGGCCGCCGTACAGTTTCAGTTACCGATTCTGCAGTGGATTTTCACTGCGCCACAGGACGTGGTTGACCAGAACGACTTCGAACAACGCATCTACCGCGCCCTGTTAACGATTGAAGCCCGCGCGTTTACCGAAAGTGAATTTGGTGGCCTCTATCCGCTGTCGCTGTCGTCGCGTACCCAGGTGTTTAAAGCTCGTCTGAACTCCAATGAAGTGATCCCCTACTTCAAAGATCTGACCGATCCTGATCATCAGGTGCGCGGGCTGTTTTTCCATACCCGCTTCTCCACCAACACCGATCCGCATACCACGATGGCCCAGCCGTTTCGCCTGATGGCACATAACGGTGAGCTGAACACGGACCGTAAAAACCGCATCGCTGAGTCCGCACTGGCACTGGCCCGTGGCAAGAAAATCGTGCGGCCGAAAGGTCAGTCCGACAGCTCACGTCTGGATCAGAGTATCCACAGCCGTCTGATGGAAGATAATCTCGATCTCATCACCGCCGTGGTTTCAATGATGCCGCCCGCCTGGGAAAACGACAGTTCACTGCCAGCAGAAGTGCGTGACATGCTGGAGTATTTCTCTCTTTATGAAGAGAAAAACGACGGGCCGGCGGCATTGATCTTCGGCAACGGCGAAGTAATTGGTGCCCGCCTTGACCGTCTTGGCCTGCGTCCACTGCGTTCAGTTGAAACGGCGGAGTATATTGGGGCGATGTCAGAAGCCGGCCAGATCGCCTTCCCACCGGAAAGCGTGTTGCGTCGTGGCCGTATCGAAGCAGGCGGCATGCTCTATTTCGATCATCGTGAAAAACGCAGCTACACCACGCTGCAGGCGCTGGAAAAACTGGCTGCAGAGAAAGATTATTCGGCGCTGCTGCGTGAAGCCCGCGTCGGTCTTGACGATCTGCCTGAGATCCCGGCTGAACAGCAGGGTTCACCACTTCGTTATCGCGGCGATCTGAAAACCTATCAGCGCTTTGTGGCTTACTACTACAATCAGGAAAGCTTCAAGTTCATGATGGACCCGATGCTGAATACCGGCGCAGAGAAAATCTCCGCGATGGGTTACGGTAACGCCATTAACGGTTTATCCGATCATGAAGGCGGCATGGCGCACTACTTCTCTCAGCGCTTTGCTCAGGTTACCAACCCACCGCTGGACTCAATCCGCGAAGTGGATGGCATGACGCTGCGTGTCGCGCTGGGTGCGAAACCCCATCTGGGCCGCAGCAAGGGGCGTCAGATTGTGGTACCGACCCCCATCCTCAGCCATCTTGATATGCTGCGTTTGCGCGAGCAGACCATCGCCCCTTATGCGCGCTTTGAAATGCTCTATGAGCCGGTAATCGGCAAAGATCTGCTGAGCACCACCGCGAACGCCAATGCGCTGGAAAAAGCGATTGATGACCTGGCGCAACAGGTAGTGGATTTTGCCCGTGCACAGGGTGGCATCGCCGTGCTTACCGATCGTCACATCTCGTCAACGCACGCCGCAATCCCGATGCTGCTGGTGGTTTCTGCCATCAACCAGCGCCTGGTGCAGGAAGGTCTGCGTCTGGATGTTTCTCTGGTAGTGGAAAGCGGCCAGAGCATCTCCTCGCATCACATAGCTGCCACCCTCGGCTTCGGAGCTTCCGCTATCTATCCACTGGGTGTACAGATGCGTGCAGAGGAGAAATTTGGTGAAGGTGAAGAAGGTAACAAAGCCTTTAAGCGCTATGCCAAAGCCGCTGAAAAAGCCCTGATGAAAACCATGGGCAAAGTCGGTCTCTGTACCGTTGAGAGTTACAGCAGCGGTGAATTCTTTGAGCCTAACTTCCTCAACACTGATGATCCGGTGCTGAAAAAGTATTTCCCGAATATCAAAACCCCGGTGGGTGGCGCAGGCTTTGCAGCCATCGCGGCAATGGCCGTTGACTGGCATCAGAGCGCGCTGAAGATTCAGGGCGAGTCTGAAGTGCCGTTGCTGGGCCTGTTCAAAGAGCGTGCCGAAGGCGCCGGTCACTCCTACGGTACCATCGCCGTGCGCACCTTCATCGACATGACTGAAGAGCCGATTCGCTTTGCCGACAAAGCGCGCGAAGAGGACAACTTCATCCGACTGATGACGCTGGCAAAACTGGATAACGCCTTTGGCATCAAGCCAGAGACGTTTAAGGACAGCAGCTTCGAGCGCATTCCGGATGACGTGATCAACAACTTTGCGATTACGGCCGATTATCGCCAGTTCTCAAGTCTGATGTATGAAGAGCGTAAACGTCGCCCGGCGGCCCTGCGCGACATCCTGACCTTCCCGGCTGACCTGACCCACATCGACAGCGAAGCGGAGTTCCGCCGTAAGCTTGGGCGCTACTCACTGACCAACAACGGCTTTGCTATTCGCGGCATGGAGTGTGAAGCGGTAGATGGCAGCCTGAATCACTTTATGCTGCGTCTGACCGATGCGATTGAGGGGCTGAAGCCAGAGAGTGAACGTTTGCAGAACCTGTCCCGCGCCCTGAAATCCCGCTTCGGCGACGATATCGAGAGCAGCGACGTGGTCACTGGCGGTCTGAAAGTGACGGCGTACGGTAAAGCGGCAGATTATCTGTCACGTATTTTTACTACCCTGCCCTCACTGCCGCTAAGTGAAGTGCAGCCAGCCTGCGAAATTACCCGTACCTTTGCTTCCGGGGCAATGAGCCATGGTGCACTGGTCGCTCCGGCTCATGAAGCGGTCGCACACGGCACCAACATGGTCGGCGGCATGAGTAACTGCGGTGAAGGCGGCGAGCATTATTCCCGTCACGGTACCATCCGTGCCTCCCGTATCAAACAGCTGGCTTCGGGGCGTTTCGGCGTCTGGGCTGCCTATCTGGCGGATCCGATGCTGGAAGAGCTGGAGATTAAAATTGGTCAGGGTGCGAAACCTGGCGAAGGTGGTCAGTTACCGGCGGCCAAAGTGACCGTCGAGATTGCTGCGGCCCGTGGCGGTACGCCTGGCGTTGAACTGGTCTCGCCGCCGCCGCATCACGATACCTACTCCATCGAAGATCTGGCGCAGCTGATCCACGACTGCAAAGCGGCGCGGGTACGCGTTATCGTCAAACTGGTCTCCTCTGAAGGGATCGGCACCATCGCGGTTGGCGTAGCCAAAGCCGGTGCAGACGTGATTAACGTCGCGGGAAACACCGGCGGTACCGGTGCTGCCTCGGTGACCAGCCTGAAATATACCGGACGCGTGGCGGAAATCGGCATCGCTGAAGTCCATCAGGCGCTATGCGCCAACGGCCTGCGCGATAAAGTGCAGCTGCGCTGCTCTGGCGCGCAGCAGACCGGCAGCGACGTGGTGAAATCTGCTCTGCTGGGCGGTGACAGTTTTGAGTTCGGTACGACGGCGCTGATGATGCTGAAATGCGTGATGGCGAAAAACTGCAACGTTAAGTGCCCTGCTGGTTTAACCACTAATGCCGAAGCCTTTGATGGCGATCCGCGTCAGCTGGCACAGTACTTCCTCAATGTGGCACATGAAGTGCGTGAGATTCTGGCTCGCATGGGCCTGCGTTCCCTGCGTGAGGCTCGAGGTCGCTCTGACCTGCTGCACCTGATGGATCATCCACTGGAAGTCGGCAAACTCGACTTACGCGCCATGCTGACCGTGGTACCTGAGCTGAAAATCGACAAGCCGGTTTATCTGGAAAAAGATTTTGAGCTGGATGACGGCTGGGTTGAGCAGCTGAAATCAGCACTGGTCGATCAGGGCAATACCGACGTCGCACTGGGCAACGGCATCGTGCTGAACAACCGCAACAAAAGTGTGGGCGGCCAGTTAGCGATCGACATTGAACGCATGCTGAACCATGAACTGAGTGCGGCGCAGTTGCAGGCGATGCCTGCGGTGATGACCGACGATCGCGGCCGCCGTTATCTGGCCCCTGAGAGCGTAAAAATTTCCACCACCGGTTCTGCTGGTCAGTCATTTGGCGCGTTCTGCAACGATGGCATGCAGCTGGCCCACTACGGCACCTGTAATGATGGCGTCGGCAAGGGACAGTGTGGCGGTGAGCTGATTGTCATGTCACCGGGCGGCGGCGCGCAGGATGGCGACGGCAACGTGCTGATTGGTAACTTTGCGCTGTTCGGCGCAACTGGCGGACGTCTATTCGTGCAGGGTCAGGCTGGTGATCGCTTCGCGGTGCGTAACTCAGGCGCAACGGCCGTGGTTGAAGGCGTCGGTGACTTCTGCTGCGAATACATGACTAACGGTGCCATTCTTAACCTGGGCACCTTTGGTAAAGGATTTGGCAACGGCATGAGCGGCGGCTTTGCTTACCAGTACGATCCGTATGGATCGCTGGCCAGTCACGCTGCCGGTGATTCAGTGCGGTTCGGCTCGATTGCCGATCAGGATGAGATGGCGCAGGTGCACAAGCAGGCAGTGCTGACCATGCTGAACTGGCATCTGGAAGCGACCAAATCGCCGCGTGCCGCCTGGCTGCTGGAGAACTGGGAAACCGAGTGTCACCATTTTGTTTACGTGATGCCGCGCTCGCTGCTGCTCTATCAGGATGGCGGCGAGATCCTCAAAGCCAAGAGCCGTAAAGATCTGCTCGAAGAGCTGTCGACAGCACTGGCAGGCCATCAGGTAGCGAAATTCAAAGCCGCGTGGCGTCAGGGTAAAACCATCGCCAACGGTGCCGTCCCGGCTTATGGCGCAACCGATACGCAGGAGATGTTTGTCCTGCTGAACAACTACACCGTGCTGAGTTTTGCCCAGCAGCTGGCACTGGCAAAGTTGCCGAAAGGTACACCTGTTGAAGATGCGGCGGTGGAAAAAGCGGTGCGTAATCTGCTGATGACTGAAGACTTTTCGCTGGTGAGCAAGCTGCAGCGTCATGCCCGTTCGGCCATCGAGAGTTACAGCGATGACGAACTGGCGAGTCTGATCGGTACCAAACGCATGTCAGATTACAAAGCGGCGCTGACGCAACGTAACATCCGCTCCATGGACAGTCTGGCGACCTACGGCTGGATCATGTATCAGGATGCCTGTAACCGGGAAGTGCTGGGCCACCTGCCTGACTTTGAAGAGCTGTTTGCACGTGCGGCATTGCCGGAAATCGCCGCTGCGGTGGGTAAACTCTCCTGACAGTGAAACTGATCAGGCTGAACTGAATATTATTAATTGATCATTGCCCGGATTAATCGTTGTACCGGACAGAGGCTGAACCGCTTTCCCATGCTGCACACGCTGCGGCGCGGGGAGGCGGAACCGCTTTCAGACCGGAGAACGCCACTGATATCGGGCGAGAACGGGATTGAGTAAAAGTACCCATGAAAATTCCTTATATTCCAGAAGATGCACCTTTTAATGGCGATCAGAAGTACTGGCTGGCTGGCTTTCTCGCGGGGCTTCACTCCCGTTTGCTGGTATTAGAAGACAAGCAGCAACCTGCCGCGGGTACAGGCGCAGCCGCGACCACGCAATTGCATATTCTTTACGGCTCCCAGACCGGCAATGCCGAAGCGCTGGCGCAGACTGCTGCAAAATCTGCCCGTGCGAAAGGCCTGGTGCCGGTGGTGCAGGCGCTGGGCGATGTCGATCTCGACGTGTTTGCCACCATGCGTCATGTGCTGATCGTCACCTCGACCTATGGTGAAGGTGAGATGCCGGACAACGCACAGCTGTTCTGGGATGCGATCTCTGCCAGTACCGCACCGCGTCTGGAGCAGATGCATTTCGCCGTACTGGCGATTGGCGATACCGGCTACGATGGCTTCTGTCAGGCAGGCAAGTTCATTGATATGCGCCTTGAGCAGTTGGGTGCGAAACGCGTGGTTGATCGTATCGATTGTGATATCGACTACGAAGAACCTTCCAGCGAGTGGCTGAACAGCTCAATGCCACAGTTTGCCGCCAGCGCAGGCAGCAGCGGCACTGTGCTGGAGAGCGCGCCTGAAGCGCCAGTCATCCCAGGCAGTAACAAATCGAATCCGTATGCCGCCGCGCTGATCACCAACAAGCGTTTGTCAGGCGAGCAGTCAGCCAAAGATATTCGTCATTTCGAATTCGACCTGTCGGACAGCGGCCTGAAGTATGAAGCGGGCGATGCGCTGGGCGTGATTCCGGTCAACGAGCCGTCACTGGTCAGCCTGCTGCTGACGCAGCTTAATGCTGATTACCAGACACCAGTACCTGGCTTTGACCGCAGCCTCGGCGACCTGCTGACCTATCAGTTTGAAATCTCTGAGCCGTCACGCAAGTTAATCGAATGGGTTGGGCAGAACACGACCAATCAGGAACTGCGTCATGTCTTACAGCATGATGATAAAGATGCACTGGGCGTCTGGCTGTGGGGCAAAGATACCCTCGACCTGCTGCAGCTTGAGCTGACACGCACGCTGGCGGTGCCTGAGTTTGTTGCCCTGCTGCGCCCGCTGCAGCATCGTGCTTACTCTATTTCATCCAGTTCTAAAGCACACCCTAACCAGGTACATCTGACCGTTGCCTCGGTGCGTTATCACAGTGGCGGCCGTAATCGCGGTGGCGTCTGCTCGACCTATCTGGCCGAGCGCGTGCGTCGTGGTGAGAAGCCCGCCATCTTTATCTCACCCAATAAAGCATTCCGCGTCCCTGCCAATAACAGCGCACCGTTGATCATGGTGGGACCGGGTACTGGTATCGCCCCATTCCGTGCCTTCCTGCAGGAGCGCCAGGCAACCGGCGCGCAGGGCAAAAACTGGCTGTTCTTCGGCGATCAGCATCAGGAACATGATTTTATCTATCAGGATGAGCTGCTGGCCTGGCGGGATAACGGCTTGCTGACCCGTCTGGATCTGGCGTTCTCGCGTGATCAGGAGAAGAAGATCTACGTACAGAGCCGGATGCTGGAACAGGGCGCAGAGCTTTATGCATGGCTGCAGGAAGGAGCGTACTTCTACGTCTGTGGTGATGCCTCACGTATGGCGAAGGATGTGGATAATGCGCTGTATGAAGTGGTTCGTCAGTTTGGTGGTCTCTCTACCGAGCGTGCTGCGGACTATGTCGATCAGCTGAAGAAAGAGAAACGCTACCTGCGCGACGTTTACTGATCGCGAAGGTCTGCTGATAAAAATCCGGCTTGCGCAGGCAGCCGGATTTTTTTATGGCTGACAGGCAAAAAAATACCCGTCGCATGGACGGGTATTCACGATTATGTCACGGCTATTTCACGACGCGCAGTGAAGGCCGTCCGCCACGTGGTGGTGGATCGTCATCAGGCGGCGTCTCGTCATCGCTGGCATCGTCAGGACGGTCGCCATCAATCACGGACATCATAGTCTCTTCCTGACCCTCTGACGCTTCCTGCATTCCCAGCTCATAGGCTGGTTCCGGTTCAAACATCGTTCCGGCACCGTTTTCACGTGCATAGATCGCCAGAATCGCCGCCATCGGCACGTTAACCTGGCGAGGAACGCCACCAAAGCGGGCGTTGAACGACACCTGATCATTGGCCAGGTCGAGGTTACCGACAGCACGTGGCGCAATGTTCAGGACAATCTGACCATCACGCGCATACTCCAGCGGCACCTGCACACCCGGCAGATTAATGTCGACCACCAGATGCGGCGTCAGCTGGTTGTCGAGCAACCAGTCATAGAAGGCGCGCAGCAGATAGGGACGACGTGCAGTAAGTTGCGACATTTCCATACGTTAAGCCCGGGTTTGCAGGCGCATTTCACGTTCAGCTTCAGTCAATGAAGCAAGGAAAGAGTCACGCTCAAATACACGGTTCATGTAACCTTTCAGCTCTTTTGAACCCGAGCCGATCAGATCGATGCCCATTGACGGCAGACGCCATAACAGCGGCGCCAGGTAGCAATCGACCAGACTGAACTCTTCGCTCATGAAGTAAGGCGTACGGCCAAACAGTGGCGCGATGGCCAGCAGCTCTTCACGCAGTTGCTTGCGTGCGGCTTCGGCTTCCTGACCCGTGCTGTTCTCGACTTTCCGCATCAGGCTGTACCAGTCCTGCTCGATGCGATGCATCATCAGTCGGCTGTCACCACGGGCAACCGGATAAACCGGCATCAGTGGCGGATGCGGGAAGCGCTCATCCAGATATTCCATGATGATGCGTGATTCATACAGCGTCAGCTCACGATCTACCAGCGTTGGTACCGTGCGATACGGATTGAGGTCAATCAGATCCTGCGGCAGGTTATCCATTTCGACCTGCTCGATCTCTACGCTGACACCCTTCTCCGCCAGGACAATACGTACCTGATGGCTGAAAATGTCAGTAGGACCAGAAAACAGCGTCATTACCGAACGTTTGTTGGCAGCGACAGCCATGAAAACCTCCAAGTTTGTTCACAAAAAGATACTGCGAATAGCCAACCACACGGCGATTCACCAGCTTATCGAACTCGCACGCAACCTGGTTAGCCGCGTCACAGATACTGACGCCCCGACAGTGGGAAGGCGCATAACGCACCGGCCTGCGGGCGCAAAGTGACACAGAGTTTACCAGATTTTAGGCTGCTTGTGGGCGAGTAATGAATCTTTGCAGGTAAATTGAGCGCGACGTTACGGTTTTCGCGGGAAGTCGTGGGAAGGCAGAAAATAAAAAACCCGCCGAAGCGGGTTTTTTGAGCCAATTGCCACAGCCGGAGCTGCAAACAATTAACGCTTGGAGAACTGAGGACGACGACGTGCTTTACGCAGGCCGACTTTCTTACGTTCAACCTGACGCGCATCACGAGTAACGAAGCCTGCTTTACGCAGTTCGCCACGCAGTGATTCGTCGTATTCCATCAGAGCGCGGGTGATACCGTGACGGATCGCACCAGCCTGACCAGAAATACCGCCACCTTTAACAGTGACATAGAGATCGAATTTACCAACCAGGTCCAGCAGCTCAAGCGGCTGACGAACTACCATGCGGGCAGTTTCGCGACCGAAGTACTGTTCCAGAGAACGTTGGTTAATTACGATGTTACCGCTACCCGGCTTAATGAATACGCGAGCGGTAGAGCTTTTGCGGCGACCAGTGCCGTAGTTTTGAGTTTCAGCCATTGCCTTTAATCCCGATTAAATGTCAAGAACTTGCGGTTGCTGTGCCGCATGGGTGTGCTCGTTGCCTGCGTAAACTTTCAGTTTACGGTACATAGCACGACCCAGCGGGCCCTTCGGCAGCATGCCTTTAACCGCGATCTCAATCACACGCTCAGGACGGCGAGCAATCATCTCTTCAAAGGTCGCCTGTTTGATACCACCGATGTGACCAGTGTGGTGATAGTAGATCTTGTCAGTACGCTTGTTGCCGGTTACAGCAACTTTTTCTGCGTTCAGAACGATGATGTAATCACCCGTATCAACGTGCGGAGTATATTCCGCTTTATGCTTACCACGCAGACGGCGCGCCAGTTCAGTCGCCAGGCGACCCAAAGTTTTGCCCGTTGCGTCAACTACAAACCAGTCACGTTGGACGGTTTCTGGTTTAGCTGTAAAAGTTTTCATCGAAAAGCTTACCCAAATTAAGTTACACGTTGGTGAAATCCCAAACGCTTAAGTAAACGAATGAGGCTCACACGACCATTTTGACCAGCAAGCCACCCCTTCGGATAGAGTTACTGGAACACAGAGGATTTGGGAAAAAAATCCTTTGCTGTAACGTGGGGTCGCAAGATTATAGAGAAGTCGGTTACAAAAATCGAACCCTATTTCGGTATTTATCCTGTTTATTCTCACGGCAGGTGTGGCAAACGCAGATACTCTTCGCTCTGCATCTCCTGAAGTCGCGATAAACAGCGCTGGTATTCAAATTTCAGTCGCGTGCCCTGATAAATCTCGGTCAGGGACGTTTCTGCCGCGACCACCAGCTTCACATGACGTTCATAGAACTCATCGACCAGCGCCAGGAAACGGCGCGCCTGATCTTCGGTTTTATAAATCATCACTGGCACGTCATACAGCAGCACGCTGTGAAAACGGCGCGACAGCGCAATGTAGTCATGCTGGCTGCGGCCCTCTCCACACAGGGTCGTGAAATTAATCGCCAGTACGCCTTCGCTAACGCCCAGCGTCGGCATCTGGCGATGATTAATTTCCAGAACCGGTGCCGCTTCAGGCTGACTGCCTGACAGTGCTTTGAACATCCGGCCCATCTCGGCATGCGTCTCTGCGTTGAGCGGGAAGTTCCACAGATGTGCGGAGGTCAGCGTGCGTAACCGGTAGTCGATACCCGCATCCACATTCATCACATCACAGTGCCGTTTTATCTGCTCAATAGCAGGCAGGAAGCGCGCACGCTGCAAACCATTGCGATAAAGATCGTCCGGCGGAATGTTCGAGGTGGCGACCAGCGCAATACCGCGTTCAAACAGCGCTTCCATCAGCGTGCCCAGCAGCATTGCATCGGTGATATCGGAGACAAAAAACTCATCAAAACAGAGGATGTCGGTTTCGGCTTTGAATTTGTCCGCCACGATCAGCAACGGATCGCTCTGGCCCTGAAGCTGTGTCAGTTCTTCGTGCACCCGCAGCATAAAGCGGTGGAAGTGCAGGCGCAGTTTGCGATCGCCAGGAATAGACTGAAAAAAGAGATCCATAACCCAGGTCTTACCGCGACCGACACCGCCCCACATATAGAGCCCACGTACCGGTTGTACCGTTTCGTTTTTCTCTTTGCCAATCAATTTAGAGAGGCGCCCCAACAGGCCGGATGAGGAAGGCGCGGCGGATTGTTGCCGGGCAACCAGCGCCTGCTGCAGCGCGTCTAAACGGGTAATCGCTTCACGTTGTACGTCATCGGGCCTGAATTCGCCCTGCGACAGCGCCTGCTCATAGCGTGCAAGCGGAGTTGAGGTTTGCATTATTGTTTCAAAGTCCCTGAATGGTGTCTGATTGATACCACGGTTGCTGAAAAAAAGGCCGTTCTACACTAAGCCATGCTGCTCCGGAGTTCCACATCCATAAGATTAACGGGTATAGTGACTATTATTGAAATGGTGCAACGCCCTACGGAACAATGGAAAAAACACGGGAGTCATTATGACCTGGGAATACGGGCTAATTGGTTTAGTGGTAGGTATTATTGTCGGCGCAGTCGCCATGCGTTTTGGCAACAAAAAGCTGCGTGAGCAACGCAGCATGCAGTACGAGCTGGAAAAATCGAAAGCGGAGCTGGCTGATTATCGCGAAGAGCTGACCAACCACTTCGCACAGAGTGCGGAGCTGCTGGACAACATGGCGCGTGACTATCGACAGCTCTATCAGCATATGGCAAAAGGCTCGAATGACCTGCTGCCAAATCTGCCTGGCCAGAAAAATCCGTTTGCCTATCAGCTGACTGAAGCTGAAGCGGACAACGATCAGGTGCCGGTGCAGATGCCGCGCGACTACTCTGAAGGCGCATCCGGTTTACTGCGTGGCGAGCGCCCTGCCCGCGACTAATCTTTTTGGGGCGCAGCCTGTCTGCGCCCGCTGTTTTTGCGAACCCTGACCGCAAACGACTGTCACACTCATTAATTCTTCCCACCTTTTGCAGCGAGAGCGTTGTAGCAATGAAAAAACAAGCACGCCTGTTTAGCGCATTAGCCCTGAGTATTGGGATGAGCCTTGCCGCCGCACCAGACGCGATGGCAACGCTACCAGCACAAATTGCGGGCCAGCCGCTGCCAAGTCTGGCACCGATGCTGGAAAAAGTGTTACCTGCCGTGGTCAGTGTTCACGTTGAAGGCACTGATTCGGGTGCACAGGCTCAGGATATTCCTGAACCCCTGAAGCGTTTTTTCGGCCAGATGCCTGGCGGAAATAGTCAGCCACAGCCGTTTGAAGGCTTAGGTTCTGGCGTCATCATTGATGCCGCGAAAGGTTACGTGCTGACCAACAATCACGTGGTCAACGGTGCGGATAAGATCAACGTACAGCTTGGCGACGGCAGCGAATATGAAGCCAAACTAATCGGCCATGATGAGCAGACCGATATCGCGCTGATTCAGATTCAGGGCGCTAAAAACCTCACGCAGGTGAAAGTCGCGGACTCTGACCAGCTGAAAGTGGGTGATTTCGCCGTGGCGATCGGTAACCCGTTTGGTCTGGGGCAGACCGCCACCTCCGGGATTATTTCTGCGCTGGGCCGCAGCGGCCTGAACCTGGAAGGGCTGGAAAACTTTATTCAGACCGATGCTGCGATCAACCGTGGCAACTCAGGCGGTGCGCTGGTCAACCTTAACGGTGAGCTGATCGGTATCAACACTGCGATTCTGGCCTCCAGCGGCGGTAACATCGGTATCGGCTTTGCTATCCCGAGTGATATGGCGATGAACCTCGCGCAGCAGCTGATTAAATTTGGTGAAGTGAAGCGCGGTCAGCTCGGCATCAAAGGCACTGAAATGACAGCCGATATGGCTAAAGCATTCAATGTCGATGCACAGCGCGGCGCCTTTGTCTCTGAAGTCTTACCGCAATCTGCCGCGCAGAAAGCGGGCGTGAAGTCAGGCGATATCATTACGTCGATCAACGATAAGCCGATTACCAGCTTCGCTGAGTTACGCGTCAAAGTGGGCACCACGCCGCCAGGCGAGCAGGTTAAACTTGGCCTGCTGCGCGAAGGTAAGCCGCTAACCGTTACCGTCACGCTGGAACAGAGCGCCCAGAGTACTGCCAGCGCTCAGCTGATGTCACCTGCACTTCAGGGCGCAACCCTGAGTGATGGACAGACCAAAACCGGTGATAAAGGCGTGAAGGTCGATACCATCGAAAAAGGTACGCCAGCCGAACAGGTTGGCCTGCAGAAAGATGATGTGATTATCGGCGTTAACCGCAATCGTGTTCAGACGATTGCAGAAATGCGTAAAATTCTGGAAGGAAAACCGCCGGTACTGGCACTGAATGTGGTGCGCGGCGATGAAAGTATCTATCTGTTGTTGAGATAAACCTCGCATTACGGCGGACACAAGCGCGTGTGTGTCCGCCGCTCTCATGTTATTCTCCCCTGCGATCTCCCCTGGCGTGATTTAACACCATGTTTCTTAAACTTTTGCGTGCCGTGGTGCTGGGCCTGATTGTGGCGGGTATTTTGCTCGCAGCATTGCCTGCACTGCGTATGGGCAGCGACGCCCTCTATAACCACGACAATATTACCGACGAAACGCCCTTTAGCTTCAATCAGGGGGTGCGCCGCGCCGTGCCTGCCGTTGTGAACGTTTACAACCGCAGCGCCCACGGCAACAACAATCGTGGCATCACCACCCTGGGCTCAGGGGTGATCATGAATACAAAAGGCTACATCCTTACCAACAAGCATGTGATCAACAATGCCGATCAGATTATCGTGGCATTGCAGGATGGCCGCTTCTTTGAAGCGACGCTGGTGGGTTCCGATGGCATGACCGATCTGGCCGTACTGAAGATTACGGCTTCTGGCCTGCCTGTTATCCCGATTAATCCCAACCGGCAGCCGCATATCGGCGATGTGGTAATGGCAATCGGTAACCCCTATAACCTCGGTCAGACGGTAACGCAGGGCATTATCAGCGCCACAGGCCGCGTAGGCCTGAGTTCGTCAGGCCGGCAGAACTTCCTGCAGACCGATGCCTCAATCAATCAGGGTAACTCCGGCGGTGCGCTGATTAACTCACTCGGCGAGCTGATGGGCATTAACACCCTGACGTTTGATAAGAGCAATGATGGTGAAACCCCGGAAGGGATTGGCTTCGCCATTCCAACCGTCTTAGCCTCAAAAATCATGGACAAGCTGATTCGTGATGGCCGGGTGATCCGCGGCTATATCGGCATTACCGGGCGTGAGTTACCGCCGCTGCATGGACAGGGCAGCAATCTGGATCGGGTTCAGGGCATTATTGTCAGCGTGGTCACGCCAGATGGGCCAGCGGATAAAGCCGGGATTCAGGCCAACGATGTGCTGCTCAGCGTTAATGGCAAGCCGGCCATCTCCGCGCAGGAGACCATGGATCAGGTGGCAGAAATTCGTCCGGGTTCAGTAATTGATGTGCAGGTGCTGCGAAACGATCAGAAGCTGACGCTGCCGGTCACCATTCAGGAGTTTCCTGACAGCAGCAGCTGATTGGCGGGGTTTTAGACTATCAGCAATGCCTTAGCCTGACGGGCAGGGGTGGCCCATCTGAAGAGCAAAGCGTCCGAGTCAGGATGGCGAGGCCGCCCTGCAGGGATGCAGGATTCCTTTGCGGTCAGATGGGCCATCCCTGCCCTTTTCATCCGGACTTTTAGCAACGATCCACCGGAAACGCGATCACTTCACTCAATGACTCCGCTTTCAACGCCAGCATGATCAGGCGATCAATACCCAGCGCGACCCCGGAACAGGCTGGCATACCATGCGCCAGCGCATCCAGCAGATAAGTATCAATAGGATGCACAGGCAGGCCGCGCGCCGCACGGCGGCGGTTATCCTGCTCAAAGCGCTGACGCTGCTCACGGCTGTCGGTCAGTTCACGGAAACCGTTCGCCAGCTCAATGCCCTTGTAATAGACCTCGAAACGTTCAGCCACACGGTGATCTTCCGTACTGATCTCCGCCAGTGCCGCCTGGCTGGCCGGGAAGTGATAAACGAAGCAGGGTTTATCCTGACCAATCTTTGGTTCCACACCCAGCATAAACAGCAGCATCAGCAAGGTATCGCGATCCTCTTCTGCGCGCGCCAGCTCGCCTTCACCCAGCTTTTCAGCAGCTTCTCGCAACTGCGCTTTATCCGCTGACAGCGGATCCAGCTCCAGATGGCGGATAAATGCCTGCTGATAAGAGAGCGACTCGGCGCTGTCACACTCCAGCACCTGCTGCATCAGATCATCGACTTCGTTCATCAGACGGTACATATCGTAATGCGGCCGGTACCACTCCAGCATGGTAAATTCGGGGTTGTGGTGACGCCCCGCCTCTTCATTGCGGAAGCTGCGCGCCATCTGGTAGATCGGGCCACTGCCCGCCGCCAGCAGGCGTTTCATATGATATTCCGGGCTGGTCATCAGCCAGAGATCGCGACCCTGCGCTGCACCAGGCCCGACAAAACGCGTCTGGAACGGCACCAGATGGATATCGGTAATCGTTGCCTGGCTCATCGCCGGCGTATCGACTTCCAGCACGCCGCGATCGGCAAAGAAACGACGCACTTCGGCTAAAATAGCGGCGCGTTTTAACAAATTGGCGATGGGTGCGCTTGGTTGCCAGCTTGCCGTTTCGCTCATGGTGATGACTCCTGATACAAATTAGGGGGGGAAGTCTACCTGCAATGCCTGCGGCAAACAATCTCGTGCCCGTGCTGCCAAAAACAGCGTTTCGGCTTCTATACTTAAGCGGTTAAATCACAAAGGAATCCCACTATGTCTCCATGGAAAACAGTTGTTGCCAGCCTGAGTGCTTTTCTCTCTGTTGCCTGTAGCACCACGCCGCCAAAGAACGTCACGGTCGTTGATAACTTTGACAGCCAGCGCTACCTCGGTCAGTGGTATGAGATTGCCCGCCTTAACCACCCCTTTGAGCGTGGCCTTGAGCAGGTGACGGCAAACTACAGCCCGCGTGAAGATGGCGGTCTGAAAGTGATCAATCGTGGCTATAACGTCAAAAAGCAGCGCTGGCAGGAGAGCGTCGGTAAAGCCTACTTCACTGGTGAACCCCAGCGTGCGTCACTGAAAGTCTCTTTCTTTGGCCCCTTCTACGGCGGCTATAACGTTATCGCACTGGATCCCGACTATCGCTATGCGCTGGTGTGCGGCCCGAATCGCCACTATCTCTGGATACTGTCACGGACACCCCAACTGGAGCCGGGCGTGAAAGAGAAACTGGTTGAACAGGCGCGTCGGGATGGTTTCCCGGTCGAAGAGTTAATCTGGGTAAAACAGAAATAGTGCAGAATATGACAAGCCGGTACGAAAAGTCTTTCGTACCGGTTGGAATAACAGGTTACTTCGTGCTGTTCTGAATCGCCTGGCCACCCGCTTCAACATCTTCACCGACGCCACGCGTGGTATTACACGCCGTCAGCAGAGAAGAGAGCACCAGTACAGAGAAGATTGCGGCAATACTTTTCTTTAACATAACAATGTCCTTTTTGATGGATGTAAAGTACAGCGCTTTAAGCATAGCCGGATTTCAGGCAGTTGCTGCTAGCGGGACTCTAAAAAGGACAATCAGTTAAGGTCATTTTGCCGCACGCGAAATGGCACCGCCTAAGTGGGAGACATCTTCGCCAAAACCGTGGAATGTGTTGCAGGCGCTAAGCGCAGAAGAGACCAGCAACGCGAATGCGATTAATTTTGCCAGCTTGATCATTTTTTTCTCTCAGACAAGAAAAAGGCGCATCAGAAGATGCGCCTGCGAATCTTATTTTACGCGTGACACGTATTCGCCAGAGCGGGTGTCAACTTTGACCACTTCGCCTTCCTGAACGAACAATGGCACTTTCACCACGGCGCCGGTAGACAGCTTGGCTGGCTTGCCGCCAGTACCCGCCGTATCACCTTTCAGGCCTGGATCGGTTTCGATAACTTCGGCTTCGATAAAGTTCGGCGGCTGAACGGCAATTGGACGACCGTTCCACAGCGTAACGATACATTCAGCGTTATCCTGCAGCCATTTTGCTGCATCGCTTACCGTCTTCTCTTCAACCTGGAACTGCTCAAAGCTTTCCGGGTGCATGAAGTGGTAGAACTCACCGTCGTTGTACAGGTAGTTCAGGTTGGTATCTACTACATCTGCGCCTTCGGCGGAGTCGGTAGATTTAAAAGTTTTCTCAACGCGAGAACCCGTCAGCAGGCGACGCATTTTAACGCGTGCGAATGCCTGACCTTTACCCGGTTTAACGAACTCACTGGATTCGATGGCATACGGCTCGCCTTCGAACATGATTTTAAGACCGGGACGGAAATCGTTGCTAGAATAAGTCGCCATGAAGGCCCTCTACGAAAATTGACACTGGTACTAAGCCAAAAAAATGGCACACATTGTAACCCTAAAAACACCTTCCAGAGAAGATTGGTTGCAGCAACTTGCGGATGTTGTCACTGAACCTGATGAATTACTGCGGATTTTAGCCCTTGATCAGCACACTGAGCTGGCTGAGGGCGCGGATGCGCGGCGTCTTTTCGCCCTGCGTGTTCCGCATGCGTTCATCCGCCGGATGAAAAAAGGCGATGCGCACGACCCGCTGCTGCTTCAGGTGCTGACCCGCCGCCAGGAATTCATCGATGCGCCAGGTTATAGCACCGATCCGCTCGATGAACAAAGCAACGTTGTACCTGGATTGCTGCATAAATACCGAAACCGGGCATTATTACTGGTAAAAGGCGGCTGCGCCGTCAACTGTCGCTACTGCTTCCGTCGTCATTTTCCCTATCAGGACAATCCCGGCAACAAGCGTAGCTGGCAGGCTGCGCTGGACTATATCGCCGATCATCCTGAGCTGGATGAGATCATTTTTTCCGGCGGCGATCCGTTGATGGCGAAAGATCATGAGCTTGCCTGGCTGCTCGCGGCGCTGGAACCGATCCCGCACGTGAAGCGTCTGCGCATCCACAGTCGTTTACCGGTAGTGATACCGGCGCGCATCACCGATCAGCTCTGTCAGATGCTCAGCGAAACCCGCCTGCAGGTGCTGATGGTGACGCACATCAACCATGCGCAGGAGATTGATGATGAGCTGCGTGAGGCGATGAGCAGCCTGAAGCGTGCCGGTGTCACCCTGTTGAATCAGAGTGTACTGTTGCGTGGCGTCAATGATAATGCCCGGACGCTGGCCACGCTGAGCAATGCGCTGTTTGATACGGGTATCCTGCCTTATTATCTGCACGTACTGGATAAGGTACAGGGTGCCGCGCACTTCTTTGTGTCTGATGAGGAAGCCCGTCAGTTGGTGCGTGCGCTGCTGTCACAGGTCTCGGGTTATCTGGTGCCAAAGCTGGCGCGAGAAATTGGTGGGGAGCCAAGTAAAACACCGCTGGATTTACAGTTACGTCAGGAATAAAAACGGCCAGCGAAAAGCTGGCCGATTCAACAAAGCAGGCGCCCGAGTCACATTATGGGCACTTATATACCTGGCCGGTCATTTTGCTGTCGAGTGGCGCGAACGCGGACAACAGATTCTGCGTCGGGCTGGTTGCACCGTAAATGACGTTGCCGCCCATCTCCGCTGCGCGATTGCGCAGGTCATTGGCTGCACCACGCAGCGCGCTGGTTTCGCCGCCAGCCCCGCTCAGCCAGTTGCTCTGTGAGCCGGTGATATTGCCCAGAAGCTGGCAGTTATTGCCAGGCTGCTGATCGGTAAACGTCACGCGCTGTCCTGCTGAAGAGAGTTGCGTAGAGCTGCTGCAGCCCGCCAGCAATAACGCGCCAGCCGTCAGTCCGAGCAAGAGGTTAATCCGCATTGTAATCCCCATTTATTATCATCAGAGTCGGGTGGCAGCGTAGCAGAAAAAGATCGCTTTTTTCTGAACATTCATTGCCTTAATCCCGTTATATCACCTCAATATTTCATACTGTGTTCAGGCTGACAGCTTTGCGCTTTCCGATGAGCTTACGGCCGTAAGTCAATCTGGCAGGGCGGTAACAGTCAGCGAGCAGACAGCGGGAGATATCAAGAGGAAAGACGAACGATTGCGCCACTACTTATACTATTTTCCTGCCCAAAAGAAAAACCCCCGACCGTTTCCGATCGGGGGTTTCTGTGATGACTTAAGCAGTCAACGGCAATTACATCATGCCGCCCATACCGCCCATGCCACCCATACCGCCAGCGCCGCCGCCTAAATCAGGTGCGTCGCCTTTTGGCAGGTCAGTGACCATACATTCGGTGGTGATCATCAGACCCGCAACAGAGGCCGCGTACTGCAGAGCAGAACGGGTCACTTTGGTTGGGTCCAGGATACCGAAGTCGATCATGTTGCCGTACTCTTCAGTCTGCGCATTGTAACCGTAGTTACCGTCGCCCGCTTTCACGTTGTTAGCAACAACGGATGGCTCTTCACCGGCGTTAGAGACGATCTGACGCAGTGGAGATTCCATTGCGCGCAGCGCAACTTTGATACCGACGTTCTGATCTTCGTTCTGACCACGCAGATCGGCCAGCTGTGCGGCAACGCGAACCAGCGCCACACCACCACCAGCAACCACGCCTTCTTCGACAGCAGCACGGGTTGCGTGCAGCGCATCTTCAACGCGGGCTTTCTTCTCTTTCATTTCAACTTCAGTGGCTGCGCCAACTTTCAGAACGGCTACGCCGCCTGCCAGTTTCGCTACGCGCTCCTGCAGTTTTTCTTTGTCGTAGTCAGAGGTTGCTTCTTCAATCTGCTGACGAATCTGGGTGACACGGCCCTGGATTGTCGCCTCTTCACCCACACCGTCGATGATGGTGGTGGTGTCTTTGTTGATCACAACGCGTTTAGCCTGACCCAGATCTTCCAGCGCCGCTTTTTCCAGCTCCATACCGATCTCTTCAGAGATCACGGTACCACCGGTCAGGATAGCGATATCCTGCAGCATAGCTTTACGACGGTCGCCGAAGCCTGGTGCTTTAACCGCGGCCACTTTCACGATGCCGCGCATGGTGTTAACCACCAGTGTTGCCAGCGCTTCGCCTTCAACATCTTCCGCGATGATCAGCAGTGGTTTGCCCGCTTTCGCAACGGCTTCCAGCACTGGCAGCATTTCACGGATGTTAGAAATTTTCTTGTCAGCCAGCAGGATGAACGGCGATTCCAGTTCAATCGCACCAGTTTCTGGCTTGTTGATGAAGTAAGGAGACAGGTAGCCACGATCAAACTGCATACCTTCAACCACATCCAGCTCGTCCTGCAGGCCGGTGCCTTCTTCAACGGTGATCACGCCTTCTTTACCGACTTTTTCCATCGCCTGAGCAATCAGCTGGCCTACGGTTTCATCGGAGTTAGCAGAGATAGTACCAACCTGCGCAATTGCTTTAGAGTCTGAGCAAGGTACAGACAGCGCTTTCAGTTTCTCAACCGCAGCGATAACTGCCTGGTCGATACCGCGCTTCAGGTCCATCGGGTTCATACCCGCTGCGACCGCTTTCAGGCCTTCAGTGATGATTGACTGTGCCAGTACGGTTGCCGTGGTGGTACCGTCGCCCGCAGCGTCGTTCGCTTTAGAGGCCACTTCTTTCACCATCTGCGCGCCCATGTTCTCGAACTTGTCTTCCAGCTCGATTTCACGTGCGACAGAAACACCATCTTTAGTGATGGTCGGTGCACCAAAAGATTTATCCAGAACCACGTTACGGCCTTTAGGGCCCAGGGTAACTTTTACTGCATCTGCCAGTACGTTCACGCCACGCAGCATTTTTACGCGAGCGTCATTACCGAATTTTACGTCTTTAGCTGCCATTTCAATTGTCCCTTAAATTCGTTTCGTTCAGTGAGTTACGCGAAAAAATTACGCTTCAACAATCGCCAGAATGTCGCTTTCAGAGATGATCAGCACTTCTTCGTTGTCGATCTTTTCGGTTTTAGCACCGTAACCTTCATTGAAGATCACGACGTCACCAACCTTCACGTCCAGCGGCTTAACGTCGCCACTCTCAAGGATGCGGCCATTGCCGACAGCCAGAACTTCACCACGGGTGGATTTACCGGCTGCAGAACCGGTCAGCACGATGCCGCCAGCTGATTTAGCTTCAACTTCTTTACGTTTGACGATGACGCGATCGTGCAATGGACGAATTTTCATTTGATAGCTCTCCTTTGAGAAGTCCAATCATTCAGTTTTGGGGTTGAACACCGGGCTGCATGGCTTCCGGCCTCGTGACCAGAGAGATAGGGCCGCTGCCATCCACTTTCAAGGGGACGGACAATAAATTTTTTACCCGCGAGTAATAAGTGATGGCTTTTTGAACAGAGGATGAGGCAAATAAAAAACGCAACCCGAAGGTTGCGCTTTCAGAAGCTGGGGCTGCAGTTAACGATCCTTGTGATCGTCATGATGCTCAAGGCGATTGCTGTCTTTACGCTCGAACTCGCCATCCATAGTGTAGCCGCTGTCAGGCCCGGCTCCCGGCCCGCGCCAGACGCGCAGATGAGGCATCAGTTTCAGCGTCAGATGCTTCTGCACCGGTGGCAGCAGCAACAGCAGGCCCAGCAAGTCAGTAAAGAAACCAGGCAACAGCAGCAGGAAGCCCGCGATGATCAGTGATACGCTTTTGATCATCTCATTGGCCGGGCTTTCGTTACGCGCCAGCTTCTCCTGCATCAGCATGAAGTTCTTCATGCCCTGATTTTTAACCAGCGAGACGCCGATGCACGAGGTAAAGACCACCAGCAGCATGGTCAGCAGCACGCCCATGACGTGTGCAACCTGAATGAAGAGTGAAATCTCGATCCAGGCCAGAATAAAAAAGACTAATAACGGTATCCAGCGCACCGTACTCTCCTGTAAGTAGGGGCTGAACGGCAGCGTGCCGGTCAGCAGAAAGCGTTCATCCTGAGGATGATAAGAAAAGAGATGGGCACCTGCGCCGCCATTTTCAACCGATCCTGTCAAATTTATCCTGCAGGGTTAATTTTGTAACCAACTTCACATATCGTTAACCAGACGGCAGCATTAAGTGATCTGCATGCGTGCTTTTCTTATGCATCAGAATATGATCGCACATGCCACTGTGAAGACGGATAATATGTCGGCACGGGCACACCACAACAAAATAAACACATCCTTTGTGATGGTTAGCGGCAACAACAAGAAGGTTATCATGGCGAACAACATTCGTATCGAAGAAGACCTGTTAGGTATGCGCGAAGTTCCGGCGGATGCCTATTATGGCGTTCATACTCTGCGTGCGATTGAAAATTTTTATATCAGCAACAGCAAAATCAGCGACATACCTGAATTTGTCCGCGGTATGGTTATGGTAAAAAAAGCGGCGGCGATGGCCAATAAAGAGCTGCAGACCATTCCGCGTAATATTGCCGATACCATCATTAAGGCCTGCGACGAAGTGCTGAACAACGGCCGCTGTATGGACCAGTTCCCCGTGGATGTTTATCAGGGCGGTGCCGGGACCTCGGTCAACATGAACACCAATGAGGTGCTGGCAAACATCGGCCTGGAGCTGATGGGCCATCAGAAAGGGGAATATCAGTATCTTAACCCTAACGATCATGTGAACAAGTGCCAGTCCACTAACGACGCCTACCCGACCGGTTTTCGTATCGCAGTTTACAGCTCGCTGCTGAAGCTGCTTGATGGCATCAGCCAGCTGGCCGAAGGCTTCCAGCGCAAAGCCGATGAATTCCAGACCATCCTGAAAATGGGCCGCACCCAGTTGCAGGATGCCGTGCCGATGACCCTCGGCCAGGAGTTTCACGCCTTCAGCGTGCTGCTGAATGAAGAGACTAAAAGCATTCTGCGCACCGCTGAACTGCTGCTGGAAGTGAACCTGGGCGCGACCGCCATCGGCACCCGCCTCAATACACCGGAAGGCTACCAGCATCTTGCGGTTCAGCGTCTGGCGGAGGTCAGCAACCTGCCGGTGGTGCCGGCGGAAGATTTGATTGAAGCGACCTCTGACTGCGGTGCTTATGTGATGGTCCATTCATCGCTGAAACGTCTGGCGGTGAAGCTTTCTAAAATCTGTAACGACCTGCGCCTGCTCTCCTCCGGTCCCCGCGCTGGCCTGAACGAAATTAACCTGCCAGAGCTGCAGGCGGGTTCCTCTATCATGCCGGCCAAGGTCAATCCGGTCGTGCCAGAGGTCGTTAACCAGGTCTGCTTCAAAGTGATTGGCAACGACATTACCGTGACGATGGCCTCTGAAGCGGGACAGTTGCAGCTCAACGTGATGGAGCCGGTAATTGGCCAGGCGCTGTTTGAGTCAATCAGCATCCTGACGAATGCCTGCTACAACCTGCTGGAGAAGTGCGTTAACGGCATCACCGCCAACCGCGCGGTGTGCGAAGCCTACGTCTTCAACTCGATTGGTATCGTCACTTACCTTAACCCGTACATCGGCCACCACAACGGCGACATCGTTGGCAAAATTTGCGCAGAGACCGGTAAAAGCGTGCGTGAGGTGGTGCTGGAGCGCGGCCTGCTGACGGAAAGTGAGCTGGACGATATCTTCTCGGTGCAGAACCTGATGTACCCGGTTTATAAAGCGAAACGTTATACCGATGAAAATGAACAGTAAGGCTTAATCGACGCTGGTTAACCAAAGGCACACCGCGATCAACACGGTGTGCCTTTTTTTTTGTTACACAGCACACCCAGGTTTTACCGGTTTACTTTTCAGGAGTGATTCATGTTTGTGGTTGAGCTGCTTATCGTCTTAATGGCGATCTGGTTGGGTGCCCGTCTTGGCGGCATTGGTATCGGGTTCGCCGGCGGCATGGGCGTGCTGGTGCTGACGCTGGGATTTGGCATGGTGCCCGGTGCTATCCCGTTCGATGTGATTGAAATCATTATGGCGGTGATCGCCGCAATAGCCGCCATGCAGGTAGCGGGCGGCATGGATTATCTGGTGAGCCTGGCGGAACGCCTGCTGCGCCGTCATCCGCGCCACGTCACGCTGCTGGCCCCGCTGGTGACCTACCTGATGACGCTGCTGGCCGGAACCGGGCACACCGCGTTCTCAACGCTGCCGGTGATTGCCGAAGTCGCGAAAGAGCAAGGCGTTCGCCCTTCCCGACCGCTGTCGATTGCGGTGGTGGCTTCGCAGATTGCGATTACCGCGTCACCGATTTCCGCTGCGGTGGTCTTCTTCGCCACGCTGCTTGAACCGCATGGCGTCAGCTATATCACGCTGCTGGCGATTGCCATCCCCTCAACCATGGTGGGTCTCTTCCTGGCGGCACTGGTGACGAACTTCCTGGGCAAAGAGCTGAAAGATGATGAGGTCTATCAGGCGCGTCTCGCCAAAGGCGAAGTCACGCTGCGCGGTACCAGCGTCTTCCAGGCAAAACCGGGCGCGAAAAAATCGGTGCTGCTATTTCTGATTGGTATTGTGGCCGTGGTGCTCTATGCCACCGCGACCAGCGCCAGTGTCGGGCTGATCGTCAATCCGCCGCTGCCACGCAACGAAGCGATTGTAGTGTTTATGCTGACCATCGCCACACTGATTAGCCTGACCTGCAAGCTCGACACCAGCGAGATCCTCGGCGCCAGTACCTTTAAATCCGGCATGAGCGCCTGTATCTGCGTGATGGGCGTCGCCTGGCTGGGCGATACCTTTGTCAAAGCGCATCTGGCAGATATTCAGATGCTGGCGGGCGACACACTGAAAACCTATCCGTGGATGCTGGCGCTGGTGCTGTTCTTCGCCTCGATGCTGCTCTACTCACAAGCCGCCACCACCAAAGCATTGATGCCCGCCGCGCTGCTGCTGGGCGTGACGCCGCTGACGGCCATCGCTTCCTTCGCGGCGGTGTCCGCGCTGTTTGTGCTGCCGACCTACCCGACCCTGCTGGCCGCCGTGGAGATGGATGACACCGGCTCAACCCGGATTGGCAAGTTTGTCTTTAACCACGCCTTTATCATTCCCGGGGTAATCGCCATTGCGTTGTCGGTACTCTCTGGCTTCGTCTTTGGCGGATTGCTGCTATAGCGCACTCCTCGTGTTACGGATGGAGCGTGCTATCATCGGCGCTCTTTTCAACAGGAGTCACAGGATGAACGCTGTCGTGATCCTCTGCACTGCGCCCGATCAGGCCACGGCAGAGCACCTTGCTGGCTTAGCGCTGGAAGCCCGACTGGCGGCCTGCGTCACCATGCTGGCGGGCGCCACCTCATGGTATCTCTGGCAGGGCAAAATGGCGCAGAGCAGCGAAATTCAGATGCTGCTGAAGTGCGACAGCGATCATCAGCAGGCACTGTGTGATCTGCTTAAAGAGGCCCACCCTTACGACGTACCCGAATTGCTGGCGCTGCCGGTTCAACATGGAGACAGTGAATACTTGTCATGGCTGCACGCATCTCTCGCTTAATTACGCTTCTGCTGACGCTGTTTATCTGCCTGCAGACGCACGCATCGCTTTTTTCAAACCCGGCGACCAGCCGTTTTGTGCCGGTCGATCAGGCGTTTACGTTTGACTTCGATCAGCAGGGCGCGCAGCTCAACCTGCACTGGAAAGTGAAATCGGGTTACTACCTCTATCGCCAGCAGATCCACATCACGCCGCAGAACGCGACGATGACGCCGCTGACGCTGCCCGCCGGTCAGCCGCATGAGGATGAGTTCTTTGGCAAAAGTGAGATCTATCCGCAGGACCTGACGCTGCCGGTGACGCTGCAACAGGCAGGCCCTGATGCCACGCTCAGCGTCACTTATCAGGGCTGTGCCGCCGCTGGATTCTGTTATCCGCCGGAGACGCGCAGCGTGCCGGTAAGTGAGATTGCAGCCAGCAGCGCGCCAGCACCGGTCAGTGCTCAGCCCGCGCCCGCCAGTCCGCTACCCTTTTCTCCGCTCTGGGCGTTATTAATCGGCATCGGCGTGGCGTTTACCCCCTGCGTACTGCCGATGTATCCACTGATCTCCGGCATCATCCTTGGCGGACAGCGCCACTATTCGCTGGGCCGGCTGTTCGCGCTGGCGATGGTCTATGTGCAGGGGATGGCGCTGACTTATACGCTATTGGGACTGGTGGTTGCGGCAGCGGGTCTGCGTTTTCAGGCCGCATTACAGCATCCTTACGTTCTTTTCTCGCTCTCACTGCTGTTTATCGTGCTGGCGCTGTCGATGTTCGGCCTGTTTACGCTGCAACTGCCCGCCAGCCTGCAAACCCGTCTGACCCTGTGGAGCAATCGTCAGCAGGGTGGCTCGCTGCCCGGCGTCTTCCTGATGGGGGCACTGGCGGGTTTGATCTGCTCGCCCTGCACCACGGCCCCGCTCAGCGCCATTCTGCTTTACATCGCGCAGAGCGGAAATCCGTGGGCCGGTGCCGGAACGCTGTGGCTCTATGCGGTGGGAATGGGATTACCGCTGATCGCCGTGACCCTGTTTGGTAACCGGTTGCTGCCGAAAAGCGGCCCGTGGATGCAAACCGTTAAAGAGGGCTTTGGTTTTGTCATCCTGGCGCTGCCGGTGTTCCTGCTGGAACGGGTGCTGGGCGACGCGTGGGGAGTGCGGCTCTGGAGCCTGCTCGGCGTGGCGTTCTTCGGCTGGGCGTTCAGCGTCAGCCTGCGCGCCAGCAGCGGTAAGTGGCGCGTCGTGCAGATTATCATGCTGGCCGCTGCGCTGATCAGTGCACGCCCGTTGCAGGACTGGGCCTTTGGTGGCCCGGCGGCGCAGCAGGCTGTGGCACCGCTGCCGTTTCATACCATCCAGACACCGCAGCAGCTCGATAGCGCGCTGCAGCAGGCCCGCGGCCGCATCACCATGGTCGATCTCTACGCTGACTGGTGCGTCGCCTGCAAAGAGTTTGAAAAATATACCTTTAGTGACAGCGCCGTGCGCGATAGCCTGAGTCAGGTACAGCTGCTCCAGGCCAACGTCACCGCCAACAACGCCAGCGACAACGCGCTGTTGCAGCATCTTCAGGTGCTTGGTTTACCGACGATTTTGTTCTTCGATGCGCAGGGCCGTGAAATCCCCGACTCGCGCCTCACCGGATTTCTCAATGCCGCCGACTTCAGAGCGCATTTGCAGAAACTTACCCCGTAAACAACACTGGAGTCAGGTCATTGCCCGGTGAATGACCGGGCCTGCATACCAGAGGAGAGTCACTTGCAGCGTGAACAGATACTCGAGCATGCATTGAATGTGCTTGAACAGAACGGCCTCGCCGCCACCCTCTCATTGGAAACCCTGGCGGGACAGACTGAATTAACCCTTGAGCAGCTTCAGCTGTTCTGGCCCGATCGTGACGCTCTGCTCTATGATGCGCTGCGCTATCATGGCCAGCAGATCGAAACCTGGCGACGCCAGATCCTGCTGGATGCGTCGCTGTCACCGGATCAGAAACTGATGGCACGCTACGAAGTCCTGAGTGAGCAGGTCAGTAAAGGACGCTTTCCGGGCTGCCTGTTTATCGCCGCCTGCAGCTTCTACCCGCAGCCCGATCAGCCCATCCATCAACTGGCCGAACAGCAGAAACGCGGCTCATGGCAGTTCACCCACGACATTCTGGTTGAGCAGGCGCTGGACAACCCCAGCATGGTGGCCGATCAGATGGAGCTGATTCTTGAAGGCTGCCTGAGCAGGCTGCTGGTGAAACGCAATGTGCAGGATGTCGCCACAGCCCAGCGTCTGGCCGAGGATGTCTACAGCATCGCGCTGTGCCGCAAAAATGGCGCGCTGGCCTGATGTTTTGCCCGTTTTGACTGAAAATCAGGCAATCAGTCACGTTTCCAGGGGTTTTTTAGTGAAAGCCGTTGACGACCCGCGGCCTTTACGGTTTAATGCGCCCCGTTGCCCGAATAGCTCAGTCGGTAGAGCAGGGGATTGAAAATCCCCGTGTCCCTGGTTCGATTCCGGGTTCGGGCACCAAAATTTAAAGAACCCGCCTCTGGCGGGTTTTTGCGTTCTGGAGCGAACCCGTTATCGAAGGTTCAATAGACTCGCCACATCCAGTGGCTCGCCCATCTCCTTCAATTCACGCTTCGTCAGGCCCACTCAGCGTCTGACTGCCGATGTTCGTAAAATAGTTCCCCTGAACCAGTTCGCTGCTGACAAAATCCACAAATGCTCTGACCTTCGAGGATAAATGGCGGTTAGAAGGCCAGATTAGCGACATCGATCCTAATGGCAGCATGTATTCAGTCAGCAAAGGGACGAGTAATTCTTTTTCAAATGCTTCTTCAGCAACATAGACCGGCAGATGAGCTACGCCTGATCCATCAATGGCTGCCCGCAACCCAGCGTGAGTATTGTTGAATATAAGATCCCTGGGAAGGTCCAGGTTTTCAAAATCGGCAGAGAAAGCCCAACTGGCGATTCGACCACTTGAGGGATATTTGAAATGTATGCAGCGATGGTGGACCAGATCAGCAGGGTTCAAAGGGACGCCATGCGTTTTTAGATACTCTCTGCTGGCACAGACGACAAAATACTGCTCTCCCAGCTTTCTGCTCACAAGGCGGTTATCTGCCAGCTCACCACTTCTCACCGCGACATCTATTCCTTCCGCAATCAGATCCACCACGCGATCTTCAAAATCGATATCAAGCTGTATATCAGGGTACTTTTCAATAAAACGTGGAAGTATGGGCATCAAAAGGGAATGCCCGAAAATTTGCGGCACGCTGATATGTAATCTGCCGCAGGGCGTGATGCGCGTTTCGGCAATCAGAGCTCTGGCATCGCGAATCTCATTCAGGATGAACTTACACCGTTCATAGAAGACATTCCCTTCTTCAGTCAGACCGATGCTGCGCGTTGTCCGATGAAAAAGCCTTACCCCGAGTTCGTCTTCAAGTTTCGCCACGCTCTTTGCAATCGCTGAAGAAGAGATGCCTGACACCCTTGCCGCTGCAACATAGCTGCCCAGTTCAGCCGTATAAACAAACGCCCTGAGACCTCGCAGACTCTCCATCCCCCCCCCTCCAATTGTGGAATTTTTTTCCTTAGTGTAAGTACCTTTACTTATATTTACAATGATGTCACTGCATTTTAGTCTTGATGAAAATGAATTGTTAAATTACCTGAAAGGCACTGTTGCTTGTCAAATTTTCAAAATAGTAAGAGTACCTCCCCGGCTTTATTAATTCCGTTAATAAACCGGATGAAATTCTTTTTATAAGCTTCAAAAAACTGAAAGCTTGACTGTTATTTTTTGGTCAAAGGAAACCCTTATATGGAGAAGCATCGTGAGTGAATTAGTACATACCCTTTCGCCTGAAACTGTTATTGACAATGGATTGGTTATCTATTTTGCTGGTTCAATCAGAGCCGGACGGGATGATGTTCCTGTTTACGCGAAACTGATTAATAAGCTCAAGGGCTACGGTAAAGTTATTACCGAACACGTGGGTGATTACAGTTTATCTGATGGTGGTCAGTCTTTCCTGGGTGACAAATTTATTCATGACCGTGATTTGCACTGGCTGCGCCATTCCCAGGTAGTTGTCGCTGAAGTCACAACTCCAAGTCTGGGAGTAGGTTATGAAATTGCGACAGCAATCAGCTGGCGTATTCCTGTTATCACGCTCTACAGAAAAAATGAAAAAAACGTTTCAGCCATGATATCTGGCAGTGATGGATGTCGCCATTATGATTATCAGCAGGTTGAAGATGCCTTTCAGATTATCGAAAGTGAAATGGCGAAGTTAGGTTATGAGGTCGCCCATGAATCGTAATATTACGCATGCGCTGGTTAATACCGTAAATAACATCATGATGAATGGTAACGATGTTGGCTCACGCGATCAGGAGCAACGGGAAGTTCTCTCTACATTAACCAAAATCAGCCATCCCACAGAGCGATTCCTGGTATTACCCCACAGAAATAATAACGTCTTTGCGCAGGTTGCAGAAACGATGTGGGTACTCGCTGGACGGGATGATCTGCACTTCCTTAAACATTATCTTCCTCGCGCAGAAGACTATTCCGATGACTCACTGACCTGGCGAGCAGCCTACGGACCCCGGTTACGCAAATGGAAAGGGAAAGTAGACCAGTTGCAGGGAGTAGTGAATCGCCTTAGAGAAGATCCGCTGACAAAACGTGCAGTAATGAATATCTTTGATCCTGAAACGGATTATCAGGAAACAAAAGATGTTCCCTGTAATAACTGGCTGCACTTCATCCAGCGAGGCGGTTATCTTGATTTACATGTTACCGTCCGCGCGAATGATGCCATCTGGGGATTCAGCGGCATTAATTTTTTTGAGTGGAGCGTTTTACACGAGATTATTGCTAATACGCTTGGGTGGAAAGTCGGAAAGTTATCCTGGTATGTAGGCACATTCCATATCTATAACCGTCATTACTCGACTGCAGAGAAAATCAGCAGCATGAAGAACCCGGTAAGCATGTACGAATGCCAGGTTAACCCGACCAAAATAACCACGTGTGCAGAAAATATTGATGAAGTGTTGGCAATGGTTTTTCAGGCTGAAGAGGCTTCACGAAACGGCAACTTTAAAAATTCGTCTGAGATCGAGAAGAATATAGCCGATCCTTTTTTTCAGAAAGGCCGCGACCTTGTTGAAAATTTATAATGCGCTGCAGCTAAATGTCGATCGGGACATTATCAATAATTACCTCAAAGAGCTGGGCAATAGTGATTTCCACATTGCCGCACTTGAATATCTTAGCAGGAAATGGAAATCCCAGGAAACATTGGCAGCAGTCAGCACGATTTCAGATGAATTTTATCAGGCATTTACCTCGATGAAGAACCCGGTAAATAGCAGTCTAATCACTTAGTTTTAAAGGTCTCTGCGTGAAAACCACATTAAAAATATCAGTGCCAAACATAAAACGTTCCAGACTATTTGTTGCATCGACAATATTAAATGCAACGGGTGGTGGATTGATCATGGCGTTTATGATGATCTACTTTGACAGAACGACAACGCTTACGCTCTCAATAATAGGCGTAGCTATTGCCACAGGCCGTGCCCTTTCCTCTTTAGTACCTGTCCTGATAGGAAGGTTACTGGACAGACTCGGTCCTAAAAAACTGTCGATATGGGGCGATTTTATCAGCGGCGCGGGTTTTGTCATGTGTCTTTTCGCCAGAGACCCTTTTACCATAATGCTGACGCAGTTTTTTACCCAGGCAGGATCTCATATTTTCTGGACGAGCAACCGAGGGCTGGTTTCACTGGCTTCAGGTGGGAAAGGGACTCAAACCTGGTTCGGACTTATTGCGTCTATCAGGAATATTGGTCTGGGACTGGGCACCATCTTTACTTCACTGGCTTTTTCTGTTGATTCTGACAGCAGTCTGCATTTTATTATTATTGCGTCGGCATCACTTTACTTTCTATCCTGCCTGGCACTTTTGATGTGGCATCCTGTAGCCGTGCAGACGGTAAAGAATAGCCACAAAAAAGCAGAAAGTCATAATATTAGAAAAGTGTTGAGCGATCCCAGCTATCGCCAGCTTCTGATTGTCAACTTTGGCTTAGTCATTGCTGCAATGGTTATTCCGCTCGTAATTGTTATTTATGCAACCAAACAACTTGGCCTTCCTGCTTTTTTCTCAGGCGGACTGGTCATTTTAAACACGGCCATTGTGGCGCTAATCAGCACCCATATTGCATCATGGACAAAAGAGAACGATCCCGTCCAGAACATAAAACACGCTTATTACCTGAATATTCTTTCATTCATTATTTTCTGGTGTGCCAGCATAACTTTAAATAACCAGATAGTTACTGGTGGGCTGTTAATTGTTGCGATGCTTATTTACAGCCTTGCAGAAATGTTATCTACGCCGTCGGTTAACATGCTAAGTATAAAACTAGCCCCGGAAGTAAATAATGGAAATTACATGGCTGCCTTCCAGATGACCTGGTCGGCAGGAATGACGTTGTCTCCGGCAATTTTTGGCTGGCTGCTGGATATGAATACGCATTCCACCTGGATAGTACTGCTCTTACTGACCGCAGTCACTTTTAGTCTGGGATTCAAAAATTTAAAAGGAGGAGTTAATGAATACAACTATTAATGGAAATAAAAGCATACTGGTTATTGAGCCGATCGGTATGGGAGGAGAGCTGCTTCTTAAGGCAATACGCGCACTGGGTTATCATTCAGTCGTCGCCACAACAGAAGAAGTCTATGACTCCATGCTGCAAGAAGTCTCAGGCATGATTGATGACCTCATTTTTCTGGACTTTTCAGTGCGCCAGCTGGCCATTGAGACGCTGGTCAGCGAAGCGAAGAAGAAAGGCGTTTCCGGGGTAGTTGTCGCCTGGGAGTTCCTGACAGATATCGCAGCAGAAGTCGCACAAAGGCTCGATCTTTGCGGTCCGGATGCCTCGCTTTCCAGAGCCAGAAGAAACAAATATGACATGTACCGCACGCTGTCGAAGGCAGAGTGTCCGTTACCGGCACTGCTGGCGGTATTAACCGACAAGGATGATGTGCATCAGCTTCCTCTGGAAGAGCTGGCGTTTCCTCTGGTGGTCAAACCGGCTGAAAATGCAGCCTCCTTTGGCGTTTCAGTGCTGATGGAGTGCAACGAGTTTCCTCAGGCATGTAAAGACGCATCACAATGGACACATGAATATCCACACGGTATTCCTTTCAGCAAAGAAATTCTGGTTCAGGAATATATTCCCGGACAGGAGTTTAGTGTTGAAGGCCTTTCCGTCTCAGGTCGATATGCGCCCTGGGGTGTGACAATGAAGTTCACCACGCCCGGCAAAGCTCGTGCAGAAACCGGACACATTTTCCCGGCGCCTGTTCCTGACGCCTTACGCGATGAGATTCTGAACGTTGCCACTCAGGCGGTTATTGCCCTGGGCATCACGAATGGCATAAGCCATACCGAAATCAAATTAGACAAAGAAGGAAAGCCACGCGTTATTGAGAGCTGTTCACGGCCAGCAGGTGACTATATTCCTCGCCTTGTCGCCCTTTCCACCGATCAGGACCCGCTTGAAATCTATGCCCGCCAGGCCGTCGGTATGCTGGATAGTGACTTTAAACCTGCCGTGCCTAAACGCTATTGTGCCATTCAGTTTGTCCGGCCTGACGCCGAAGGCGTTTTAAAGCAGCTTGAAATTCCTTCCAGGCTGGAAAATGCATCCGTCATTGAAACCCGCTCTACCGTTAGTGAAAATTCACCGGTAAAACCGGGCTCAACAAATATTGAACGTCTGGGATGGGCCATTTTTACCGCTGATTCTGAGCAGTCAATACTTTTGGCTATGGATGAATTTTCACAAAGCACCAGGGTCTCTATCGTATGAGTGATTTTCCCGTACTCTGCATCCGCTCGCTGGATATAAGCCAGGCATCACCTTTTCTCGAAATGGCATGGGAAACGATCAAAAGCAGGCACAGTGATTCAAGACTGCTGCTCAAAGATCAGCCTCACTTTTCGTCTCCGATGGGGCCTGATGCCGCAATTGACGATGCCCAAAGTGAGCGTCAACCGGCTTACGTCAGCCATGTTATTTCCTGGTCTATTCCCAATGAAAGGACCATTGAAGACATCACTTTGTCAGAAGGCGTCAGCGCGGTCCCTGGCCCAATTAATGCTGTATATAAGCTCGCCGATAAAAGAGCAACCAAAATGCTTTTTGAGCAATTCGCCCTTCCTACGCCGCGCTGGGAACTTCTGGACCGAGAATTTACACATGGCGAGCTTTTAAAACCGGGCTGCAGAGACAAACTTGAGCAGGAACTGGTCAGCCATATTGCTTTTCCCGTCATTCTGAAACCTCTGTGGGATTGTATGGGGCATGGTATTGAGATAATCAGTAACAAAGACCAGCTGATCAAGACGCTGAGTCAGAATCAGCGCAAGAATATTTTAATTGAGTCCTTTATTGATGGTGCGCTTGGTTGCATAGAAATTGCTGGTACGCCGGGGAATTACTTTTTCCAGCCTCCCTGTTATACCGGCCAGAGTTCACTGGGAGTTCGCTCTGATTTTGATACGATACGCGTTTGTCATCCTGGTCTTTTCAGCAAACAGTTAACCGGTGAGGTCCAGACAAAACTGATTCTCCTATTAAATCACCTGGGGTTCAATGGTGTCTGCTGCGTCGATTTTAGTGTTACGGAAAACAGCCTTTATCTTCTGGAAATTAACCCACGTATTAGCGGAATCAGTTGCCTGAGCTCAGCAGCAAGCGGCGTCAATTCATTTGAGTCAACGTACCTTATTTCTTCGGGTCAATGGCAGGCACCGCTTCCTTATCAAAGTCGTCAGGGAGCCGCTCTGCAACTGGGCGGGAAATATGCAGATGAAATCAGTTCTGTTATTCGCGACGAAGGCAATAACGTCACAGTTTACCGTGACAACATCATTACGGTAGACGGAAAAGACTCACGAAATATGATTGCCGGCGGAACGATCAGCAGCATTGAGAATGTGTTGCAGTCTGTTCAGCATAGCTCGCTTAGCTTTATCGCTTCAACGCTACGCATAGCTTAGTCCCGCACAGTATTGCCTGACGTAATCAGGAGCAGGTCTGCCTGGCGTCCCGCTTTACAGGCTGATGCATCCGGGATAAAAAGTTGATAATGTCGTGTGGATGCAATTATCTGGTCAGGATGTTTTTTGTCCTGCCTGTTACGGCCCTTTTCAACGGGTGATAATTAAAATGTCAGCGGCAGTGCGGTGTACTCACAGATGACGCCGCTTTCCTCAACCCGTCTCTGGCGGGTTGAGGTTTTGTTTATCACGCCCTTACCCTTCCACCCACACCGCCCCGGCATCCGCTGATTTCACGCACTGCGCCACCCAGCGCACGCCCGCTAATCCGGCATGCACATCGGGATACCAGAAATCCTCCAGGAAGGCGGTGTCACGGCGATCGGTGGCATCCATCGCCAGCGCGAAGCGGCGATAGAGATTCGACCAGGCTTCAAATAACCCTTCGGTATGGCCTCCGCCAATGCGATCCTCTTCCAGCGCGCGCGGGCTGAGATAACCCATGCCGCGCTCCAGAATGCGAACCGGCTCGCCCTGCACTTCGTAACGCAGCTGGTTTGGCTGCTCATCCCACCACTCCAGACTGGCTTTCGATCCGACCACGCGAATCTTCTGTCCGTGCATGGAACCCGCATTCACCGCCGAGGCCCAGAGCGTACCCACCGCGCCGTTATCATACTCCATCATCACAAAGGCGTTATCCTCCAGCGGCGCACGCGAGGCGACAAAACTCTGGCGCGAACAGAGCAGACGCGTCACCTTCAGCTTCGGCAACATCGTTTCGGCGATAAACAGCGGATGTGTTGCCAGATCGCCTAACACGTAGCTCGGGCCGACAAAGCGCGGATCGACCCGCCAGCGGGTGCTTTCACTCTGCAACTCCACCGCCTCATTATGGAAGCCGTGAGCAAACTGCATATTTACAATGCGGATCTCACCCAGTATGCCTTCAGCGATCATCTCTCTGGCCTGATGAATCAGCTGATGCCCGGCATAGCCGTAAGTGACGCCGACAATCTTCTGCTTCTCCCGGCTAAGCTGCTCCAGCTCATCGGCCTCTTCGACCGTAAAACAGAGCGGCTTCTCGCACACCACATGCAGCCCGGCATTCAGCGCCGCACGGCAGATGGCGAAATGGGTATTGTTAGGCGTGGCGATCGACACCGCCTCAATGCCATCTTCACGCCCAGCTTCTTCGGCGAACAGGCTGGCGTAGTCGGAATAGCAGCGTTCAGGTGCCACACCCAGTGCCTGACCAAACTCGCGGCCGCGCGCCACGTCGATATCAAATGCCCCCGCCAGCAATGCAAAATTGCCGTCACGCTGCGCCGCCGAACGATGAATATAGCCAATCTGACTGGTGCCGCCGCCACCGATCATGCCCCAGCGCAGCGAGCGGTTAACTGCTTTTTTACCGTTAATCATGCTGTTGTCCTCAGAATCCTGTTGATCGGAGATAGTCCAGGCTGGCTTTCACATCCTGCAGGCTGGTGTCGGCATGACGCGGATCGCGCTCCTGCTCGATGGTGATCCAGCCCTGATAATGACGTTCAGTCAGCAAGCTGCGCACGGCCGGATAGTCGATTGCGCCCTGCCCCAGCGGACACATCACCCCCTGCGCGCAAGCAGTGAAAAAGTCGAGTCCGCGTGAGAGTGCATCACGCCAGACCCGTGGGTTAACGTCTTTAAAGTGGAGGTAATCAATGCGCGACCAGTACTGCTCCAGCGACGCGACCGGATCCATCCCGGCGTAATAGAGATGGCCGGTATCCAGGCACAAACCTGCAACCTCATGCGGAATGTCAGAGACCAGCTGTGCCAGCTCATCGGCAAACTCAATGCAGCCACCCGCATGCGGATGGATCACTGGCCGCACGCCATACTCCTGCCAGGCGATCTCACTAAGAATGGTGATGTGCTGCATCATGCGCTGCCAGTCGTCAGCGGAAAGCCGTGGTGCTTTTTCAGACTGACCGGCATATTTCGCCCGCTCCGGATTGCCGAAATCAATGATCACCAGATAAGGCGCGCAGGCACCGGGCGTTTTAGTCGCGACTGGTACGCTGGACAGCGTGCGGCACAGATCGTGGGTCAGCGTTACCAGCGCAGGAAAATGTGCCTCACTGACTAAATCATCGAAAATCGTGCCTGCCACCAGAGAAAGCTGATGTGCATTAAGCTGCCGGGTCAATTCGGCGGCATCGGTTGGCAGATAGCCCCAGGGACCGAGTTCAATACTGGGATAGCCGGCCTGCGCGGCTTCGGTCAGGACTTTCTGCCACGGCGGCAGAAAGGGATTAGCGGGATCATCCACGCCCCAGCTACAGGGGGCATTCGCAATATGAAAGGTCATGATATCTGCCTGTGCAGTGAAAACTGCTGGCAGTATCAAATAAAAATTTCATCTCAGACAACAATGAAAGTTTCATTTTTTGATAGAGATCGCGTTTAAAAATCCCGTTAAATGATAGATTACTATCAAATAATAGCTAACCTGTTATTTCTACAGGTTTTCAAGCGTTACGATCTCAAATGGTACGGTCACCTGTGCAAAATGGTCAGGCTGATCCCTCCGGCTGCTGAGACAGGTAGCGATCACCGCCTCCGCCATCGCATCAATACGGTGCCGCACCATCAGCGTGATGGTGCCGTCAATCAGCGCCAGTTCATCGCCAGGCAGCGGGCCGTGGCACAGCAAATCAATCTGCGTGCGACCGCTCTCACGCAGCGCCTGTATCACGCCCTCTATGCCGCCGCAGGGCGCATAAATCATGACCAGATCGTCGTGGGCTTCCAGCAGTTGCCGGGTCGCCTGATAGCCTCCTTCACCCGACTCATGCGTTTTTAACGGTTCCAGTACCCGCTGACTGATGCCCGACTCGCGCAGGTAGGAGCGGAAACTGATTTCGCTGCTCTCCTGGCAGGTGAAACGGTGGTCGCCCAGCAGCACACCGACACATCCCGGCTCACGCAGCAGATGATGTGCCATCCAGGCCGCAGTGCGTCCTGCTTTCTGATTATCGATGCCAATAAATCCGGCATGGTCACAGGGCGAGAAATCGGAGAACAGCGCGTAAACCCGCACGCCCAGCCGTGAAACATCCTGGATTGCGTGACGGATCAGCGGGTGATCCAGCGCCACCAGCGCAATCACATCACTGCGCTGTGCCAGCTGACGCAAGGAATGCGCGACGGCTTCAACCTCGTGAATATCATGCCAGCAGAATTCAGGTTCGCTACCCTGTGGCTGCTGCGCCCTGAGCTGCTGCTTCAGCGCCTCGCCCAGCTGCTGATAAAACGAATAGCGGGCAGGCAGCAGGATAAAGCTCACGCGGAGTGCGGCTGCAGCCAGTGGCGCGGTGGTCTGGCTGTGCGCCTGGGTCAGGCGATAGCCCAGTTCACGGGCCGCAGCCAGCACCTTCTGCTCGGTCACACTGCGTACCGGCGCTCGGCGGTTCAGCACCCTGTCTACCGTCGCCACACCCACGCCCGCCGCCTGCGCAATGGCCGTCATCGTCACTTTTGACATCACCCTTCTCCTGCTTTTCCTGTTCCCATTAACTAACGGCTACGTCTTTATGTTCTGTTGTTTAAAACAGCACTACCTTATCGCGACAGGGCCATTTCCTCTCATTTATTTGATAGAAAATCAGAGCTAACTTTGATCTTTCTCTCAAAATGAAACATTCATTTCTTTTCGCATTCTCTTTAAAACGTTCATTTGCTAAAAAGGGTAAAAATCCCGAACCGATCCGACCGATCCGGTTGATGGGATCACATCATTAAAAGGTTAGAGCGGTGACGGTGAGCTTTTTATAGTGGAGACCTGAGCCCCCCAGCCTGCACGTAAAAAAGGAAAAGTAATGTTCCCATCAACGCTTCCGGCTCCACGCACAACCGATGCCCGCCAGGTTCCGCAACTGCGCTGGGGCATTATCGGGCCAGGTTGGATCGCCGACCATTTTGCCCATGCGCTGCACCAGCATACCCACCAGCAGATCACGGCGGTGGCTGCGCGCGACCCGGCAAAAGCACAGGCCTTTGCTGACAAATGGTCAATCGGCCATGCCACAGGCGACCTCAATGCGATGCTGGCACGGGATGATGTGGATGCGGTTTATATCGCGACACCCCACAACCACCATTTTCCCGATGGCCTGCGCGCGATTGCCGCCGGAAAGCATCTGCTGATCGAAAAACCGCTGGCGCTGAATGCGCAGCAGGCGATTCAGCTTAAACAGGCCGCTGCGGCCGCGAACCGGCTCTGTATGGAGGCGATGTGGTGCAACTTTGCACCGAAGTATGACGTCATTCGTCAGCTGCTGGCGGATGGCGTACTCGGTGACGTCCACACCCTGATTGCCGATCACGGTGAGTTTTTCACCCCGGATCACCGCATCTTCAATGCCGATCTGGCGGGCGGTCCGATGCTCGATCTCGGCAGTTATCTGGTGGCGCTTAGCGTATTTGTTGGCGGCAGTGCACCTGACACGATCGTCGCCCGTGGTCAGCCCGTCCCGGATGGCCGCGTCAACGGTCAGACGTCGATGCTGTTTACCCATCAGCACGGCATGCAGTCGGTGCTGAATACTACCCTGTTCAGCAATACGCCGGGCGGCGCCGTGATCGCCGGTCGTGACGCCACCCTGGAGCTGGCAGGCCAGTTCTATGCGCCCGGTGACTTTACCCTGACCTCCAGCGACCGGCGTCACCGCCTGCAATGGCAGGAACCCACTAACCGCTATGAACAACTCTGTCATGAGATTAACCACTTCGCCTGGTGTATCGGCCAGAGCCTGATCGATTCGCCTGTCCATTCGCTTGACCAGGCGATCATCACCCTGGCCACGATGGATAACGTCAGGCAGCAGATTGGCGTGACCTTCAATGAAGAACAGCAACCTTAACGTGCCTGGAGCAGAAAGATGAAAATCGCTTTTGATGTGGATGTGATTAAAGATTTAGGTATCACCCGTATGGTTCATCAGGTGGCCGACTGGGGCTACAAATATATCGAACAGTCGCCGCATCCGCAGATCAACCCGTTTTATAAACATCCCAAAGCCAGCCGTGAAATTATCACCGAGTATAAGAATGCATTGAGCGCCACCGGGCTGGAAATCTCTTCTTTTATCGTGGTCTATCGTTGGTCCGGCCCGGATGAGCTACGCCGTCAGGCGGCGGTGAAGAACTGGAAGCGGATGATTGAGATTGCGGTTGAGATGGGTGTGCAGGTCATTAACACCGAACTCTCCGGCACGCCTAACGAGCCGGAAATCTGTGAAGAGATGTTCTATCGCTCAATGGAAGAGTTGCTGCCGATTATCGAACGTGAAGGTATCCGCATCGAAATTCAGGCCCACCCGTGGGATTTCTGTGAAGAGAACAATGAAACCGTGGATATCGTGAAGTCGTTCCGCAGCGATAACGTGAAGTATATCTACAGCGCGCCGCACACCTTCTTCTATGACAAAGGCAAAGGCGATGTGAAACCGATGCTGGAGTATGCGGGTGCCGATCTGTCCCACATGCTGATCGCCGACACCATGAACCATACGAAACACTGTCGCTATATCGTTAACCCGCCAGGCGTGGATGCCACTATTCACCAGCACGTTGGCGTTGGCGAAGGTGAAGTCGACTTCGATACCCTGTTTAAAACCCTGCGCGACACCGGTTTTGCTACCCGCAGCCATAAAGTCGGTGGTGAACCGATTATCGCGGCGTCACTGTTTGGTTACCCGGAAAAGATGAAGGTGCAGGCGATTGAAACCCGCGAACTGATTGAGCGCGAACTGCTGTAAACCTGCCTGCCGTGCAGTCGTTGCTGGCTGCACGGTGATGTCCGCGCAGGACAAACATCGCCCCGTCTGACACACTTTTGATCACTTTTCCCCTGGGCCGCTCCCCGCCTGACATCGGCCCGTCACAACACGCCCTCGCGCAGCCAGCAGAGTTAAACCGCCTTCGCAGCACCTGCTACACTCCAGACCAATATCACATCACAAGGCGAACTTTCATTATGTCGGAAAATGCATATCAGCCCGCAAAAGTCTGGACCTGGGACCCTGAAGCCAAAGGTAACGGCGCTAAAACTAATCGTCCGTTCGCTGGTCCCACCCATGAAAAAGCGTTGCCGGTCGGCAAACACCCTCTGCAGCTCTATTCGCTCGGCACGCCTAACGGCCAGAAAGTCACCATTTTGCTGGAAGAGCTGCTGGCGCTTAACGTCAACGATGCCGAGTATGATGCCTGGCTGATCCGTATCGGCGACGGCGACCAGTTCTCAAGTGGTTTTGTCGACGTGAACCCGAACTCAAAAATCCCGGCGCTGAGCGACCACTCAGCAACACCGCCGATTCGGGTATTTGAATCAGGTAATATCCTGCTCTATCTGGCAGAGAAATATGGTTACTTCCTGCCGAAAGATATCGCTGGCCGCACTGAAACGCTGAACTGGCTGTTCTGGCTGCAGGGCTCAGCGCCTTACCTTGGGGGTGGTTTCGGCCATTTCTATCACTACGCGCCAGAAAAAATTGAGTACGCCATCAACCGCTTCACCCTGGAAGCGAAGCGCCAGTTTGACGTGCTGGATCGTCGACTGGCCGATAACCGCTATCTGGCCGGTGATGACTACACTATCGCCGACATCGCCACCTGGCCATGGTACGGCAACATGGTGCTCAACGATCAGTATGGCGCTGCCGAATTCCTGGATGTGCAGTCCTATAAAAACGTGGTGCGCTGGGCGAAAGAGATCGCACAGCGTCCTGCCGTCATCCGCGGCCGCAAGGTTAACCGCGTTATGGGTGACCCGGCCGATCAACTGCATGAGCGTCATGATGCAGCCGATTTTGACATTAACACTGAAGATAAACGCCAGGCGTAAAGGAGCCCACAATGAGCGCATATGTCATCTTTATTCGCGACAAAATTACTAACCCTGAGGAATTCGCTATTTACGGCGAGAAAGCGGGCAAAGCGCGCGGCGACCATCCCATTACGCCGCTGGCGTTTTATGGACAGCTTGAGACGCTGGAAGGACCGGAAGCGGACGGCGTAGTCGTGCTGGAGTTTCCGACGGCTGAAGCAGCGCACGGCTGGTATGACAGCCCGGAATATCAGGAAGCGAAACAGCATCGCCTGAAAGGTGCAGAATACCGTGTGGTGCTGGTCCAGGGTGTAGAACAGTCATAGCATGTCATGACTGTGAGAACAGTAAGCCGTAGCCATTAAGGTGCGGCTTAAATTCTCATTCGCCAACAGGTTACTGAGATAACTGCACAAAAAAATCCGCAACGTCGAAACGTTACGGATTTGATTAAACTCTCTGAGTATTCGAATATCGTCCCTGATTTTATTTTCAAAAACGTTAGTAAAAATCCATCGCTAACATTATGGATAGATAATAGCGCTATCGTACAACTCAGATCATGTTTTGTTCAGAAAATATTAAACGATAGCTGTGCTGCCGTTGGTGCCGTAATTCTGACGGAAGTCAGCTGCGTAGGCGGCCACAGTGTCCTTACCCCACAGCGCACCCATCACGGCACCTACAACCGGACCGATAATGCCGCCCAGAATAGCACCAACGCCCTGAGCGATAGGACCGAACACGGCGCTACGGCTGGCACTGCCGCCGACTGTTACGCCTGTAGCCAGACCTTCAATGATACCCCAGACCGCACCTTCCGCAGCGTCAGCCAGAGTAGTCACTAATGCACCGCCGCTTACGGTTTCCATTTCGATCAAAGATAATTCACGCATGATAAAGTTCCTTTTATTTAAAAATAACACTGTTAATAAACTTCATTAAAAAAAATATTTTTAATGAAGAGGGTATGACGCAACGCTTGCAGTTAGCTGGCGTATTGCTTTCTGAAGTCAGCCGCATACGCTGCGACTGCGTCTCTGCCAACCATTGCGCCCATAATCGCGCCCGCTATTGGGCCAATAATGCCACCTAATATCGCTCCGACTCCCTGTGCAATAATGCCGAATACTGCATCACGGCTTGCGCTTCCACCGACAGTAACACCGGTTGCTAATCCATCCAGTGCACCCCAGACAATACCTTCAAAAAAAGCGTTAACCTCATCGGCCGTCGCTGGAGCGCCACCGCTTACGACACTAATCTCGTATTCCTTTAGCTTTCTCATTATTTTCACTCCGGCTATTTAATGTTAATTTATAAGCCCTTTTATTTCAGTAAATGTAAAATTCATTTACTGGAACAATACAGCAGCAGAAGGCTAAAAAAAATAGTAAAAAAATCCATTTTCTGGAAAAATATAAATATAATAAAATCACTTTCCAGATATTATGGAATAATCAAAAAAACCGGAATAACATTGGAATGATAATAATAAAAAATCCAGCCACCTGGTTATATAGTTAATCTTTTGACAACATTAACCCCAGAATGAATATCAAAAACCGTTCCCCAACCCGTGAAATAGGTTTATGCAAAAAGACAAGAAACATTTTTACTAATAATTAAAAGCAAAAATTGAAATTGAAAATCAGATAAAATCATTAAGACGGCCTGCGGCCGCCATTTATTAACTTAATTCAGCTGAATACGTGCTACGCCGTCCCGCTCTTTGCTGCTGTAATGCTGATTAAAGTCAGGCCTGGTGGTGACATAGAGCGTCTGCCCGTCGGGTGAGACCAGCAGGCTGTCAGGGTGACGATCAAATGACCAGCTGTTTTTCACTTCATAGGTCGTGCCATCCAGTTGCAGCACCTTCTTCGACTCGCGCTGGCTGATATAAATCTCATTGCGCTTGCCGTTAAACTTAATCCCCATCGAATCACCCACATCAAGACGCTTAATCACCTTGCCGCTGCGCTCATCAAACACCAGGGTGATTTTCGCCTTGGAATTATCCGTGACAAACAGGCGTCCTGTCGCCGGATCTTCGGCCATGTTCAGGAAAAGATAATTCTGCCCGTCACCGGCTGTCAGACGCTGTTCGATCTTGTGATTACGCGGATTGATTACCAGGATTTCACCGCTGCCGTTCGCCGCGTAAATCCGGTCGCTGACCGGCGAGAAGATAATGCCTGTGACCCACTTGCCGGCATTTTTAATCCGGGTTTTCAGGGTCAGCGTTTTGGCATCGACCACCCAGATTACACCCGGATCGCCTGTGCCGCCGACATAGAGCAGCCCGTCATGCAGAAAGATTTCACGCGTGCCAACCGGTAACCCTTTCTCGTTTTTATCGTCAAACATCAGGCGTTTCAGCACCTTTCCGTTCTTCGGATCGATCTTAGCGATGCCGCCATCCAGTGAGTTGGTGGCGTAGAGTGCGCTGCCGTCCGGCTCGCTAATCAGCCCAAAGTTTTTCAGGTCGAAATGCCCCGTCCCGGTGCTCTGCAGCGTGGTGCCATCAAGACGGTAGATCATGCCGCCACTGATATCGTTGCCTTCCGGCGCACTGGCAACATAGAGCGCATTCCTGGCGGGCAGGTACGCCATCTCATACAACCCTTCACCCAGCTCGCGCTCAATCAGGTTATCGGGGCTGGAGGGCTGCATCACTACGGCGCCACCATCCACTTTTTTCACCGCGGTCTGGCACGCCGCCAGGCTGAAGGTGGTGACCATCACCAGTGCGAGTGCCTTTTTATGCGGGCTGAACAACGCTTTCATGCTTGACTCCCCTATCGACCTGCTCTCCCGGCTGGCCGCAACGCAGAGGACAGGCAGGGAAGAAAAATGAATGAAAATCATACGCATCAGAAAAAAGACTGTAAACGCAGCGTCAGTCTGAAACGACCGAATCAGTTTAATGCGGTATGCTACTTGTCCGCAGATGCTTTTTCAGGCCCGCCCATCCATATAAAATCACTGTTTTTCAACAGATTGCAGATTTTTCTGCAGAAACGCTACAAACGCGGTGATGCGCGCCGGAAGCTGGCGCTGCGCCTGCCAGACCGCAAAAATATCGCCATCAGGGGCCTGCCAGTCGGGTAGCACCTGCAACAGTTCGCCTGTCGCCAGACTGTGCTGCGCGTCCCACCAGGAGCGCAGCAGAATGCCATGCCCATCCATCGCCAGCCGCATCGCCACTTCACCATCGTTGGTAATCAGGCTGCCGCGCACTTTCTGGCTGATGCTCTGTTCGCCGCTGGTCAGCCGCCATAACGTAAAATCGCTGTCGTGCTGACGCAGTAAAATGCAGTTGTGCTGCGCCAGATCGCGCACCGTAGCGGGCAGGCCGTGACGGGCAGCATAGGCGGGTGAGCAGCAGAGGATGCGCGGATTGGTGCGCAGTTTACGCGCTACCAGCCGCGAGTCGGGCGGTTCACCGACGCGGATATCAATGTCCATGTGCGCATCCAGAAAATTAAGCGGCTGGCTGCTGAGCGACAGCGATAGCGAGAGCTGCGGATGCAGTGCGGCAAAGGCAGAGACGCAGGGCGCAATGTGCCGACGACCAAAACCAAATGAGGCATTGATGTTAAGTGTGCCGCGCAACTGAGCCGTTTCACCGCTGACCGCCTCTTCCAGCGCCACCAGCTGATCCAGCAACGGGCGCGCACCTGCCAGATAACGACGGCCTTCCGGCGTCAACTCCAGCCGTCGCGTGGTGCGGCGCAGTAGCTGCACGCCAAGCCGTTGCTCCAGCTGGCTCAGACGCTTGCTGACCGCCGCCAGCGACAGGCCCAGTTCACGCGCCGCCGCGGTCAGACTGTCCAGCGCGGCCAGGCGAACAAAGAAGGCTAAGTCATCGGTGGAGGTGCGGGATTCTCTACTTTGATTCAACAATGGATTGCCTTTGAGGCTCATTATTTCCCCGGAATCGACAGTTATACTGCGTACACAATTCGAACATCAACCGGAAAGGTGCCCTGTGACTGACAAAATTCACCGCATTGCCGTTATCCCTGGCGACGGCATCGGCAAAGAAGTGATGCCGGAAGGCGTCCGCGTAATGAATGCGGCCGCAGAGAAATTTAACATTCCGCTGCGCTGGGAGTGGTTCAATTACGCCAGCGCCGACTACTGGCAGCAGCATGGCAAAATGCTGCCTGACGACTGGTTCCTGCAGCTCAAAGCTTTTGATGCGATTTATTTTGGCGCGGTCGGCTGGCCTGATGTCGTGCCCGACCACGTTTCGCTGTGGGGCTCGCTGCTGCAGTTCCGGCGGGAGTTTGATCAGTATGTCAATCTGCGCCCGGTGCGGCTGATGCCTGGCGTCAAAGCGCCTCTGGCGAATCGTCAGCCCGGCGATATCGACTTCTATGTGGTACGCGAAAACACCGAGGGTGAATACTCCAGCGTTGGCGGCACCCTGTTTCCCGGCACTGACCGTGAAGTGGTGATTCAGGAGACGGTGATGACGCGCACTGGCGTCGATCGCATCCTGAAGTTTGCGTATCAGTTGGCCCAGAGCCGGCCGAAGAAACACCTGACCTCCGCCACCAAATCCAACGGCATCGCCATCACCATGCCTTACTGGGATAGCCGCGTCGAAGCGATGTCCGGCCAGTTCCCCGAGGTTCGCGTCGATAAGTATCACATTGATATTCTCACCGCCAACTTCGTGCTGCACCCGGACTGGTTTGATGTGGTGGTCGCCAGTAACCTGTTTGGCGATATCCTCTCCGATCTCGGCCCGGCCTGTACCGGCACTATCGGCATCGCCCCTTCGGCCAATATCAACCCGGAAGGCCTGTTCCCTAGCCTGTTTGAGCCGGTTCACGGTTCTGCGCCCGATATCGCCGGTAAAGGCGTCGCCAATCCTATCGGGCAGATCTGGTGCGGGGCGATGATGCTGGAGCACCTCGGCTACAAAGCGGCGGGTGATGCGGTGTTAGATGCGATTGAACGCACGCTGGCGGCGGGACAGCATCTGACGCGCGATCTCGGCGGCAGCGCCAGCACCGAACAGCTCGGTGCAGCCATCGCCGCCGCGCTGTAAATCAATCCGGCAACTGCACCACGCACTCAGGGTGCCAGCCTGACGGTAACGGCTCCGGACGTGTTATCACCAGGCTGTGCAGTTGCAGGTTCTCCACCCCACGCGCGAACAGGCCCGGCAGTCCGCCGGGATAGCGCTCGACACCAAAGGCTTCGCCGGTTTTCGGGTCAAGTTTGTAGGCGTTATCCAGCCCCATGCCGGTCGGGGAGTCCGGGTTACAGGGCGGCCGTACATCATAGTGTCCCTGTGCAACCGGTGTCACGCTCTGCCGCATCTGCAGCTGGCTGATGACCACATCGCGTATCCAGCCCGGTTCTGCCGCATGCAGGTTAATCGCCCCTTCCGCCACGCCCGTAACGTTACTGAACTGCACCTGCTCTACGATGCCGGGCATGATGGCGGGATCGCGGCGGCGTACCGAAATATGCAGCGGATCGGCTTTTCCCCAGTGACAGGGCGGCGCGTGGTGACAGGCAAAAGTCAGATTACTGAACAGCAGACGCCGCATCGCGCCGCCGTCACGCGACAGAATGCCAATGCCACGATTGGAATCAAAAATGGTGCAGCCGGTCACCGTGACATCTTCGACGTCATCCCAGGTTTCGGTGCCGATCTTAAAGGCGCAGCTGTAGCTGCGCAGCAGACAGTTGGTGATCATGATCTGTCGCGCCGGACGCCGTAGCGCGGCCGGTTTATGGGTGGTTTTGATGCAGATGGCATCATCAGCGGCGCTGAGGTAGCTGTTGCTGACAAACACGGCTTCGCAGCTGTCGATGTCGAGCGCATCGGTATTTGGCATCGTCATGGCGTTGTCGATGGTGAGGTGGTCGATATGCACATGGCGACAGCTCACCAGATGCACTGTCCACATCGGTGCCTGCACTATGGTAAAGGCGGTCAGCGTCACCTGTTCGCAATCTTCAAACACAATGATGCGCGGCCGGTCGGCACGCGGCAGACGATAGCCCTGCTCATCCCGCTCAGCGGCAAACCAGGCTTCACCCTCGCCATCGATGCGGCCGGTGCCGCTAATGGTGATATTGCGCTGGCCCAGCGCATAGAGCAGCACGTTGTGGGACTTTTCCGCGCAGCTCAGCGCCTGTACCGCCTGGTAGTCAGCCAGCCGCGGACTGGCGATCAGCACCGCACCCGCTTCAAGGTGCAGCTCAAAATCAGAGGGCAGGTTCAGGCAGCCGCTGCGATAACGTCCGGCTGGCAGCGTCAGACGGCCACCGCCTGCCGCCGCAATCTGATCCATCGCGCGTTGCAACATGGCCGTGTCCGGGGTTTCGCCATCGGCGACAGGGTGAAAATCAGCAAGGGAAAGGTGCATCATGCGTCTCCCGCAGGGTTGAGGAGGAGGAATTGCAGCACGATACGGCGCGGCAAACCTTTGTCTGGCCGCCAGTGCGCCGTTTCGTGCGGAACTTCACAAATTACTTCACGGCCCCTTCGGTGACGCCGCTGATGAACTTGCGCTGGAAAATCAGGAACACCACGATCAGCGGCATAATCACAATCATCGCGCCCGCCATCAGCACCGGAATGTCGATGGTGTTTTTGTTCTGGAAAAACATCATGCCAATCGGCAGCGTGCGCAGCTCATCCTTGTTGACCAGAATCAGCGGGATCAGGAACTCATTCCAGGTCCAGATAAACAGCAGCAGCCCCAGCGTTGACAGGGTCGGCCAGATAGCGGGCACCAGAATGCCCCACAGAATTTTGACCCGCGATGCCCCATCCATCACCGCCGCTTCCACCAGTTCTTTCGGCACCTGCTGAAAAGCACTGGCGATCATCAGCGTGGTAAAGGGCAGCGACAGGGCAATTTGCGGCAGGATCAGCGCCAGATAGGTGTTGGTCAGCCCCATCCAGCGCAGCTCGTGATAGAGCGGAATGATAAAGGCTTCACTCGGCAATACCATCCCCAGCGCCAGCATCGCTCCGATGACTTTTTTACCGGGGATTTTCAGCCAGGCGAAACCGAACCCGGCCAGAATGCCGAGCAGCACGCTGAACAGCACTACCGGAATGACCACCAGTACTGAGTTGAGGAAGTAGACGTTAAAGTGACCCTGCTGCCAGGCGGTCAGGTAGTTTTTGAAATTCAGCGAGGCGGGCAGCGTGAAAACACCCTGAAACAGCTCCATCTGGGTTTTAAACGAGGTCATCAGCGCCATCAGAAAAGGCAGAATCGTCATCAGCGCCACGATCCAGATCAGCGCGCGTGAAATCACCGGCGTGCTTCGCATCAGTAACGCTCCTTTAAGGCCAGGTGGATCAGATAGTTAATCCCTAAAACAATGATCATGCTGAACACCGCGACCGACGAGGCGTAGCCAAAGTAGTGCAGGTCAAAGCCCTGCTTATACATAAAGATGTTGGTCACCATGGTGGAGGTGCCCGGCCCGCCCTGGGTCATCACATAGACCAGGTCAAAGGCTTTCAGGCTGGCGATCACCGTCAGCAGCAGGGCAATCCGCAGTTCGGGCCGCAGGCCAGGCAGCGTGATGCGCATAAACTTCTGGCGACGTGACGAGCCATCCAGATCGGCGGCTTCCAGCAGTGATGGGTCCATACGCTGCAGGCCCGCCATAAACAGCACCAGACAGAAGCCGAAAAAGTACCAGGTGGCGACCAGCCCCACGGCGGGCAGCGCCCAGGTAAAATCACCCAGCCAGGAGAGCGCCAGCTGTGGCAGCCCAATCGCGCGTAATATCTGGTCGATCGGCCCGAAGGCCGGATTATAAAGCCAGCGCCACACCACGCCCAATACCGCCATCGGCATAATGTAGGGCAGGAAAAAGAGAATGCGCAGCACGCTGCGTTCGTTGTTGTTGCGCGTGTCATAGAGAAAGCTGCAAAGCAGCAGGCCGACGCCAATCGGCAACAGGGTATAGAACAGCATCAGGATGGCGTTGTTGCCCAGCGCAATCCAGAAGACCGGATCGCTGAACATCCGCAGGTAGTTACTGATGCCACTAAACACCGGCAGCGAGGTGCCGTCCCATTCAGTAAAACTGATACCCAGTGAGGCCAGCAGCGGGAACAGCAGAAACACCGCATAGACCAGCACCGCAGGCAGAACATAGAGAAAATTACGCCAGCCGCTTAAATTCAACATAACCCTACTCGTGGTTCAGAACGATGCTCAGGCCCGGCTGTGCGCCGGGCCTCCGGCTTAATGCTTCAGGGTTTTCAGGTAACGCTGATAGTTATTATCAAAATTGGCCACCATCTGATCGGCAGTCTGACGACCCGCCAGCAGCAGCTGGACGTTCTGATTCAGCTCGGCATTCATGGTCGGCGTGGCCCAGTCCACATAGTGGCCTAAACCGTCATAGTCGTTGAGCGTCAGCCAGACCTGATACGCCTCCGCCAGCAGCGGATTGTCCGCCGGCATTTTGGCCGCCTTGTTAGTACTGGCCGGCAGGAAGCCCACTTTCAGCCAGCGGTTCGCCATAGCATCCGAGACCATATAGTTGATGAACTTCGCCGCGCCCTCCTGCTGATCTTTGCCTTTGGCGGTGCTGGTAATCGAGAACGCCAGATCGGTCCCGCCCACCATCAGCGGCTGTTTCACGCCTTCACCGGCAGGCATTGCGGCAAAGTGAATATCCTTGTTGTCTTTAAACTGGCCGAGATACCAGGTGCCACTGACGAGGAACGCGGCCTGGCCGTTCTGGAATAGCGTCGCCGCATCGTCGTGACCAATGCCCTGGAAGCCAGGGAAGAAGTACCCTTTGTCGGTCCAGCTCTTCATCATGGTGGCGGCATTGACCAGCTTGCTGTCTTTGAAGGTACCGCCCACATCGTAAATCAGATTATCCAGCGTCTTGCGGTCGTGGCTCTCAATCTGCGCCTGCCACAGGGTGCTGAGCAGCTGCTGGCCCATGTTGCCATCGAGCAGGCCCAGCATCATCGGTGCGGTGCCCTGCTGTTTCAGCTTCGCCATGGCACTTTCCAGCTCGGCCAGCGTTTTCGGTACCGCAATGCCCGCTTTATCCAGCAGCGCTTTGTTGTAATAGAGACCGACCATTTCGCCCAGACTGGCGACGCCGTAAAGCTTGCCGCTGCCGAACTCGCCACTGTCTGACCAGCGATTACGTTTCAGAATCGAGTCCGGGAAGCGCGTGGTCCAGCCGTAGCTGGCGGCATAGCCGTCGAGTGGCAGCAGCAGCTTATCTTTAACCAGCGACCCCATATCACCGCCGCCCTGATTGACCTGGGCGATCTGTGGGCCATCACCGGCAGTCAGTGCCAGCTTCAGCGGAATGCGGGTATCTTCAAAAGAGTGAACTGAGCGGTTAATCACGATGCCGGGATTCTGCTGTGAGAACTCTTTAATCCCTTCATCCACCGCGGCAGTCTGCTCCGGGTAGTTGTAGATATCCCACTCATTCAGAGTAACAGCGGCGTGAGCGGCATGAGAAACGCTGCCCGCCAGCAGGCCTGCTGCCAGCAGCCGACCCACATTGCGAATTCGGAACGAACGAACGGAGGAAACAGACATTATGCTCACCTTCTTCAGACCAGGATCGGCATCCTTTCATCTCACCGCCTGACATCCTGCAGGCTGCAGCCGCACACAAACGCACTCACTCATACTTACTTTAATAGAAAAATAAAGTCAAACAGCCTGCAGTGGGAATTGCAACGCTGTGAGCACGCGCAAATAAACAGCGACATGGCGTGAAATTCAGCACACCGCGCTGGCTTTCAGACGATTAACCCTGGCGGCACGTCGCCAGTCACGTTTTCAATAGCAGGAGATACCAGTACAATAATCGCAAAATAACGTCCTGATAAAACATATGAAAATCCTATCACGCTCACACTTTTCCCTTCCGGACGGCCTTAAAACGCTGGCCAGCCGCGGCGCTCCTGACGTGTTGGCGATCACAGTTGTGCATCCTGACGCCGCTAAACATTGCCGAACCGCCTGCGTTAGTGCGATAAGGTAATTATTCTATCTTGAAAACTAAGTCCACTTTCATTAACGTAACTTTCATCTGCGGATCTGTTCAATCCCTGACCAGTTCCCTCACTCACGAGAATTCACCATGGCGAATCAAAGTGTCATTCGTCCGGCCACGCCGGCGGACTACCCGGCGCTCTACCGCATCTGCCTGGAAACAGCCGATGCAGGCAGCGATGCCCGCGCGCTCTACTCCGATCCCGACTATCCCGGCCAGCGTTTTGCCGTGCCCTATGCGCGCTTCGCGCCTGACTTTGCTTTTGTGCTGGAGCGGGACGGTGAGGTGCAGGGTTATGTCGTCGCCGCGCCCGATACCCGCGCGTTTGAAGCACAGCTTCAGGCCGAATGGTGGCCGCAGCTGCAGGATAAGTATCGTGATCGCAGCGCCAGCGCCCCGCTCGACAGCAAAGTGCTCGACGCAATACGTCATCCCGACCAGGCTGCTGACACGCTGGTGACGCAGTGGCCCGCGCATCTGCATATCAACCTCCTGCCGGCGGCGCAGAAAGGCGGCTGGGGTCGCCGGATGATTGAGCATGAGCTGGCGGCGTTGCGGGCGGCGGGCGTCAGCGGTGTCCATCTTGGCGTCAGCCTGCAGAACGAGCAGGTCTGTGCCTTCTATGCGCGCATGGGGTTTACCCCTATCCTGCGCAGCAATGCCATCTACATGGGCCAGTTACTCTGAGTGAGGTAGCCGATGACCAGCCTGCGCTTGCAGAATGTGAAGAAGTCGTATGAACACGTTAATGTCATTCATGGCATCGACCTGACGATTAACAGCGGTGAATTTGTGGTGTTTGTCGGGCCATCCGGCTGCGGCAAATCGACGCTGCTGCGGATGATCGCCGGGCTGGAGGAGATCAGCAGCGGACAGTTGCTGATTGAGGAGCAGGACATGACGCAGCAGCCCGCCACCGAGCGTGGCATCGCGATGGTGTTCCAGTCTTATGCGCTCTACCCCAACATGACGGTGCGCGGCAATCTGGCCTATCCGCTGGAGGTGATGAAAAAGTCCAGAGCGGAGATCAACGAGGCGATCACTCAGACGGCAGCCCGTCTGCATCTCACCGAACTGCTTGATCGCCTGCCGCGTGCGCTCTCTGGCGGACAACGGCAGCGCGTGGCGATAGGCCGGGCGATTATTCGTCATCCGCGTATCTTCCTGTTCGATGAACCGCTCTCTAACCTTGATGCTGAACTGCGCCTGCAGATGCGCATTGAGATCGCCCGGCTGCACGCCTCGCTCGGTAACACGATGATTTATGTGACCCACGATCAACTGGAGGCGATGACGCTGGCTGACCGCATTGTGGTGCTGCGTCAGGGCCGCATTGAGCAGGTCGGCGCACCGCTGACGCTCTATCACGATCCGGATAATCTGTTTGTCGCTGGCTTTATCGGCTCACCGAAAATGAACTTCCTGCGGGCGGAAATCAGCGCCACCGGCGAGGGTGAAGTGCAACTGCGGGTGCCGGAACTGAAAATTGAGGGCCTGGTGCTGAAAATCGCCGCAGACTGTCGTGAGGGCCAGACCGTGACGCTGGGCATTCGTCCTGAGCATTTCCAGCCCGCCGCGCAGACGCCGGACGCACTGCGCTTCCACGGCGAGCTGGCCTATGGCGAGATGCTGGGCCACACCAACTATCTCTACCTGGATATCGGGCGCGAGCAGATGCTGGTGGTGGAAGAGCGCGAAGCAACCACGCGCGATATGGGCACACAGGTAGAACTGGGCTTTTCTGCCGCGCATTGCCTGCTGTTTGATGAGCAGGGATTGCGCCTGCGCTAAGGCAAACGCGGAAATAAAAACGGGCGCCGAAGCGCCCGTGAGATTGTTGACAAAGTCCAGCTCGATAGCGGTAAGACCGAGCCTGCGAAGGGAACACGGTCAGATCGGAAAGACGCAAAAACCGCCATCCATGGCATGCCCGGCCCGCGCGATTACGCACCTCATCCCTGAGGTGCGCCCGTAACCGGGCCAACGCGTTGCGTTGTTCAAAAACGCCTGGCGTTTTTGTCCCTGCCGCGGGACGCTTTCCTCCTCTGACCGTGCTCCCTGCGCATTGCGCTTATTCATGGCTGCCAGACTCACCCTGACTTGGGTTTGTCAGCAGTCTGGCGGGCGCTTAGCGCCCGTTTTTATTCCAGGGATAACTCAGGTGACCGGCTCTTCATCGGCCTGCGCCGCCAGCAGATCCAGCAGCCGGTTGACGGCAAAACCCGCCGCGCCCAGCGCCCACATCCGGTTCGATTCCGTCAGGAACTGCAACGGCGTCATGTGCGGCGTCAGTTTGAGCCGGTATGCCTGGAAGCTCTGAGTGATGTGATCGAGCAGAATGCGTGATGCCATGTGCGGCTCCATCGCCAGATAAACCACGTCCGGATCGTAGGCCACTGACAGGTTCGCCAGCGAAATCCCCAGCTCGCGCCCTGCCTCTTCCAGCACCGCCAGCACCTCGGGCGTTGGTCGCTGATCCAGCGCCTGCAACGTAAGGCCCTCCATCGGTTCCTGCTCCGCCAGCCGCTGCAGAATGGCGCGCGATGAGGCGACATCTTCCAGCAGACGCAGCGAGCCATCACCCACCAGCCCGTTGCCGATCTCGCCTGCCTTGCCATGACGACCGCGATAGAGCTGACGATTCAGGATGATGCCTGCACCGATCCCTTTGCCGTAGGTGGCGATTACCGCTGACTGGGCATTACCGAGCTGCCCAAACACCAGCGCCGCCATCGCCATCGCGTTGGCGTCGTTCTCGATAAAGACCGGCAGCGAGAAACGCTCTTCCAGCAGACGTGCAATCGGGACATTATCCCAGTCGAGCACTTTGGAGCGGATGCAGTAGCCGTTTTCAGCATCAACCAGGCCCGACAGCGCCAGGCCAATCGCCCCGACCCGCTTCTCCTCGACACCTCGCAGGAACTTCGCCAGCGCATCGCCCAGCTGACGCGGTGTCAGCGTGCCTTTTGGCATCTGCTGTTCGCCCAGCAGGTTGCCGCTGAGATCGGTCATGACGATCAGATTGCGTTCCGCGTTGAGCTGAATGCCAATCACGCTGGCACGATCGGGATTGAGTCCCAGCAGGGTTTTTGGCCGCCCCATCGACACGCGACGCAGCCCCAGCTCCTGCACAATCTCCTGTGCCAGCAGCCGATTAGTCGCCTGCGACACGGTCGACATGCTCAGTCCGCTACGGACTTTCAGGTCTGACTGGCTGATCGGCGCATTTTCAACAATCAACCGCAGAATGCGCGCGGTTACGTTGGGAGCGGTCATAAATTCCTCGGGTTATCTGGCAGAAGAGGTTCAGCCAGTTTCAGATCGGGTATCGGACAGGCGTCAGCTGCTGCGCCAGTATCAGCGCCCCGCTCAGGGCATCGCCCTGCGGCGTGACCAGCCGGGCCTGAATATCGTCATCCAGCCAGCGCTGTATTGGCGTCGCCACGCCCCCCATCAGCGCCACCCGTCCGCTGCTCAACGCAATCAGACGGCAGACCATCAGACCGATATCTGCTGCGGTCTGATGCAGCAGATCCTGAGCGTGACCATCGCCCGCGTCGGCGGCCGCAAAAACCTGTGGCACCACGCGTGCCCAGTCAGCAGGCGTCGCTGAGCGCGTCCAGAGCAGCATCGTTTCCGGGCTGTCACTGAATTGCGCCATCAACTGCCGGGTAAAGGCAGTCGGCATAATAATTGACTCATGGGCCAGCAGCGCCAGACGCAGCGCACGACGGCCCAGTTCTGCGCCCGAGCCCTGGTCAGACAGGGCAAAGCCCCAGCCGCCAAGCAGCGTAAAGCGTTCGCCATCCCAGGCCGCGCCCTGACTACCTGTGCCGATGATAAAGACAGCGCCAGGAGCGCCACCATGCGCACCCGCACAGGCGATCTCCACATCGCTGACCACCTGTAACGCCGCGCAGGCGGGCTGCCAGCTGGCGAGCCGCGCCTGCACCGAGGCGACATTCGCACCCGCTAATCCGGCCACCAGCGCGGTCTGCGTTAGCGCCTCCGGGGCTAATCCCGCCTGTGACAATACCCGGTCAATCAGTTGTCCGACACAGGTCAGCGCCGCGTCATAGTCTGACCAGACGTTGGCTGGCCCGCCAGTGGCTTCCGCCAGCACGTGGCCCTGCAGGTCGGTTAACCGCGCGCGACACTGTGTACCGCCGCCATCAATGCCAAGAAGATAGTGTGGTTGCACGCGCTTCCTTCCCGATTTTGGGTTATAGCCATAATGAGCGAACGATAGGATAAAAAAACTTAAATCGCAATAACAAATAAATATAGCAAAATCATATCTGAATTTTATTCTTAATTTACATAACGATAACAAAAACCACCTCGCAAAACGCGCAGTGCGTTATTGACATTAGTTTTTCTGTCGTAATAAGTTGGTGATCAGATTATCAACAGGCGCGCCCGATCACAGGCGGGCTATGCATCATGCGATTTCAGGAGCAGGGGTTTAACATGAAAGTAGGCATTATCGGTCTCGGCTTTCGACTGTCCCACGTGATCAAAGAGTTCAGCAAAGCCGACGACGCCTTCTCGGTAGTGGGTTATTACGATCCGGCACCCGCCGGACTGCCTAATCTGCACAGCTTTGGTATCGCGCCCGGCCAGGCCTTTGCGTCCATCGACGCGCTGCTGGAGCACGGCGGAATGGATGTGGTGCTGGTGGGCTCTCCCAACTTTCTGCATCTGGAGCATGTGGGTCAGGCGCTGGCAGCGGGTTACACGGTGTTTACCGAAAAGCCGGTGGTGATCAATGAAGAGCAGACCATGGAGATGGCGAAGCTGGTGCGTCAGTATGGCGAAGCGCGCATTCTGGTCGGCCTGGTGCTGCGCTACTCTCCGCTCTATCACGATCTGCTGGCGGCACGCGATGCGGGCCAGTTGGGTGAGATCACCTCGATTGAGGCGACAGAACATATCAAGCCTTACCACGGCGCATTCTTCCAGCGTGACTGGCGGCGTCTGGAGAAATATGCCGGTCCGTACATTCTGGAAAAATGCTGTCACGACATCGATCTCTATCAGGGCCTGTTGCAGGAGCGCCCGATCCGCGTCGCCAGCTTTGGTGGCCGGAAATCCTTTACCCCGGCGCATGCACCACAGGGAGCGATCACCGCTGAGTCAGAGCTTTATCACGTGAAGCCTAGTGGCTGGTCGAGCACCGATGCGGTCTTCGACAGCGACGCCGATATTGTTGACTACCAGACCGCCCTGATTGAGTACGAAGGCGGCGCGACGCTGGCTTTCCATGCCAACCTGAACGTTCCGGATGAGTTCCGCCGTTTCTGTGTGATGGGCACGGACGGCATGGCAGAAGGCGACTTTGTACGAAACTACTTCCGCGTACATAACGCGCGCAGCGGTGAAAAAGAGGTCGATACCGCCTACAGCGGCAATGCGTATGACGGTCACTACGGCGCAGATGCGCTGATGGCAGAAGAGATTGTTAAACATATTAAACAGGGAACACCGCTGAAAGTTTCAGTGGTGGACGCGCTGGAAGCGGGCCTCACCGCCATAAAAATCGATGAGGCGCGCAAAACCCGCAGCGTTGTGGACATGCGTGAAAGCTGGCTAACATTTGACGCCAACCTGGGAAAAACCGGGACCTGATGGGCCCATCCTGCGGGTCAGACACCCCCTCTGACTCCGGGTTTTGAATGGCAGTATGACTGGTAACTTCCTGTACTGGCCTTCGGGCCAGTGACATTATTGATGGTGAGCGCCACCGTAATAACTCTGCCCAACGCTCAGCCAACGTCTTTTCCCTTCTCTCCAGCCTGAGGCTACTTGCATTCTTAAAGCGATGGGGACATACGCCTGCGCGCAATTCAACAACCGCACAATTCCCTCCAGTGACCCAATCATCTTCACCTACCTGCTCCACAGCCTGAGGCGACGATCAGACTCAAAGCGATGGGAGCATACGCCTGTAGCAGAGCATAGCGGGCCAGGGATGGCGTCTTTTGCGTCTTTGCGAAAGGCGTATGTTCCCTGAGCGTGCACCGCAGTCCATAACCGCACAAATCCCCTCAGCCAATCCAACCAGCCCCGACGCCAGTCCTAAACTGGATCCACCTCATTCTCCAGCTTCTGACGCCGCCGCAGATGCGGAAACAACGTCATCCACAACGCCACCACAATCAGCGTACCGATGCCGCCAATCGCTGCCGCGGGTGCCGCTCCCATCCAGGCTGCCAGCAACCCAGACTCAAACTCGCCCAGCTGATTCGACGTATTGATAAAAATCGCGTTAACCGCATTCACCCGTCCCCGCATAGCATCCGGCGTATCCAGTTGCACCAGCGCACCCCGGATCACCATACTCACCATATCAAAGCCCCCCAGCGCACAGAGGGCAATCAGCGACAGCCACAGCTGCGTGGACAGCGCGAACACCAATGTGGCAACGCCAAATCCCGCCACCGAGCCAAACATAATCATCCCGACATGCTTGTCCAGCTTGTGACGGCTCAGCCAGATGCCGACCAGCAAGGCGCCCACCGACGGCGCACCGCGCAACATTCCCAATCCCCACGGCCCGGTATGCAGAATATCTTTGGCAAAAATCGGCAACAGTGCCGTCGCGCCACCCAGCAGCACCGCAAACAGATCGAGCGAAATCACCCCAAGCACATCCTTGCGCTCACGGATAAAGTGAATCCCGGCAAACAGATTCTTCATATTCATTGGCAGACGAGCCTGCACCGGACGCTCATAGCGCAGCAGACTCACCAGCGTCAGCGAAATCAGATAAAACAGTCCGGAAACGCCATATACGACATGCGGCCCGGCAACATAAAGCAGCCCGCCCATCGTCGGCCCGACAATCACCGCCGCCTGGCCCCCTACCGAGTTCATCGCCATGGCGCGCGCCAGAATCGAAGGCGGCACCAGCGACGGCAGCATTGAGGACATTGCAGGCCACTCCAGCGCCTTCGCCACCGCAATCATAAACACCAGTCCCCACAGCGCGGTCTTGTCAGCGGTATGGAATAAGGTAAGCACCACTAATGCCACCAGTGCAGCAAATTCCACCAGCTGCCCCAGCAGCACAATGCGCCGCCGGTCATATTGATCCGCAAGATGACCTGCAGGTAGCGCCAGCAATACCGACGGCAGAAACTGCATCAGGCCAATCATCCCCAACGCCATTGCGCTGTTGGTCAGCGCATAGATCTGCCAGCTGATTGCCACCGAGAACATCTGAAAACCAAATGATGAGCAGGTGCGCGCCAGCCAGAACGCGACAAATGTCCGATGTCGCCACAGCGACTCTTCTGCTGTTGATGCCATAAATCCCATGTCTTATCCCAAATCAGGTGAGGAAGCCCGCATCGTTGCGCGGTGTTATTGGTGTGGTTATTGATGATGTTAAATTAACAGACCGGATGAGACCTGAATGGCTGCGGCTCCAGCCCTGGCTCTCTGCACAACAAAACGCATACTGTCCGGCACAGGCGCATCCGACCTCTCCTGACTATTACCAGCCTATTGGTCCCGACTATTGAATATATTCCAGCACATCATCAGACGCCAAAGGAATTATGTTCTCTTTGCTAATGGGTTTATTTACTTTCGCAGGCAACAAAAGGATGATTTGGATTAAGCAGATGATCTATATTTATTCACGCGTTTAAAAAAATGCGACTTTTTATATGATCAATTATCAACAAATCCTTTTTTATTGCATTTCATAGAGATAATGAAAAACAGTTTATATAACCCCTATGTTACTGAACCTATCCATCACGTTAAGCGTAATGTCTCTGGCATTTGCTATAGCGTGCCTTATCTTCAGCAAAATCAGGAAAGCAGAAATACACTTAATACAAACAACATTATTTCATTACACAATCAAATTGCCACTGAAGCAGCATTAATGATTATTCCCATCGATGATATGCGATTACGGGGAATGATTGCGGTACCGGACGCTTATTCACATTTACAGAATGGGCGAATCCGGATTGGAATTAATTATTCCAGTTTAGCGGCACATTATGCGCCACTACTTGAATTAACTAAGAAATTTGATTTCTGGCTTTATGATTTTGCGCCGCCGGGAGCAGACTGGCGACTGCTGGAATCTTTCCCTTTTTCAGGGATTGTTTTAAACGAAGCGTTCTTTAATGACAATTATGAAAAATTTACCTTTCCCTTTTTTATGGCGACATTTCGTGAAAAAGGGGCAGAGGTCATCGTACGAAGTCATACGCCGACTTTAACGGCTGAGCAGTTTGCTGAGATAAATATCAGCGGCTGGCAACAGCAACGCTCGGATGGCGATCTTATTAGCTGCTGATTCACAAATCCTGCCTTCCGGCGTTAAGGGCACACGGCGGTGCGCTTAACGTCCTTTAATCCCCCATAAAATGTCGTATTATTCCGGTTGTTAAGCGATTTAAGCTAAAAAAATCAAATCTTGATCTGATTTTGCTATAACATTTAACACAAAGGGACCGTCTGTCTTAACGGAAGAGATACTTCAGAACACCCTAATCATTTGTACTTGATAACTGGAAACAGCCTATCTGGTTGTTTTCGTGTGTTTTATGGCAACGAAACGAGGTCGATATTATGGGGAAAAACTCCTCATCTTTTGGCGTAATTCGTTTCCTGACAGTGCTGTTCGCAGTACTGACGGGCGCGTTTATGCTGATTGGCGGTGGCTGGTTAGCCGCCATTGGTGGTTCCTGGTATTACGTTTTCGGCGGTGTGGTGATGCTTATCACCGCCTATCTGCTTTCCCGTCGCAAAAGCACCGCGCTGGTTCTCTATGCGCTACTGCTGATCGGCACCCTGATCTGGGGTGTATGGGAAGTGGGTACAGACTTCTGGGCACTGGCACCGCGCACCGATGTGCTGGTGATTTTTGGTGTCTGGCTGATCCTGCCGTTTGTTTATCGCAGCTTCAACGCGGGCAGTAAAGCCGCGCTGGGGACCATGGCTGTAGCGCTGGTTGCCAGTGCTATCGTGCTGACCTATGCGGTGTTTAACGATCCGCAGGTGATAAACGGTTCAGTGCCAGAAACCGCTGACAACGCCCCGCAGGCTGCGCCGCTGAGTAACATTCCTGATGCTGACTGGCCCGCTTATGCGCGCGATCAGCAGGGAACCCGTTTCTCGCCGCTGAAGCAGATTAACCACCAGAACGTGAAAGAGTTGCAGGTTGCCTGGCAGTTCCAGACGGGCGACATGAAAGGGCCTGACGACCCAGGTGAAATCACCGATGAAGTCACCCCGATTAAAATCCGCGACACGCTTTACCTCTGTTCGCCACACCAGATTCTGTTTGCGCTGGATGCGGCCACCGGTAAGCAGAAGTGGAAATTTGATCCGGGCATGAAGGTGAATCCAACCTTCCAGCACGTGACCTGTCGCGGTGTTTCTTACCACGAAGTGCCGGCAGCAGCCGATGCAGCGAATACGCAGCCTGCTCTCTGCTCTCGTCGTATCTATCTGCCTGTCAACGATGGTCGTCTGTTTGCGCTGGACGCAGAGACCGGCGAACGTTGCCCGACATTTGGCGTCAATGGCGAGCTGGATCTGCAACACAAACAGCCTGTTACGACTGCGGGTATGTATGAGCCGACCTCGCCGCCAATCATTACCAATACCACCATCGTAATGGCCGGTGCAGTAACCGATAACTTCTCAACCCGCGAGCCGTCAGGCGTGATCCGTGGTTTTGATGTGAATACCGGCAAACTGCTGTGGGTATTTGATCCAGGCGCGAAAGACCCAAATGCCATTCCGGCTGATGAACACACCTTCACCATGAACTCACCGAATTCATGGGCACCGGCAGTTTACGATCCGAAACTGGATACCGTTTATCTGCCAATGGGCGTGACCACACCGGATATCTGGGGCGGTAACCGCACTCCAGAGCAGGAGCGCTATGCGAGCAGCGTGCTGGCTCTGAATGCCACCACCGGTAAGCTGGTCTGGTCTTATCAGACTGTGCATCACGACCTGTGGGATATGGATCTGCCGTCGCAGCCGACCCTGGCTGACATCACCGATAAAGATGGCAACACCGTACCGGTGGTTTACGCGCCAGCGAAAACCGGCAACATCTTTGTCCTGGATCGCCGTACCGGCAAGCCAGTGGTCCCTGCGCCAGAAACGCCAGTGCCACAGGGTGCTGCAAAAGGCGACCACGTTGCCGCTACTCAGCCCTACTCTGAGCTGACCTTCCGTCCGAAACAGAACCTGACGGACAAGGACATGTGGGGCGCGACGATGTTCGACCAGCTGGTGTGCCGCGTGATCTTCAAGCGCCTGCGCTATGAAGGTCCGTTCACCCCGCCATCAGAGCAGGGCACGCTGGTGTTCCCGGGTAACCTCGGTATGTTCGAATGGGGCGGTATTGCCGTCGATCCACATCGTCAGATTGCGATTGCTAACCCAATGGCGCTGCCGTTTGTCTCGAAGCTGATTCCACGTGGCCCGGGCAATCCGATTGAGCCGCCGAAAGGCGCAGAAGGTGGTTCAGGTACGGAAACCGGTATTCAGCCACAGTATGGCGTGCCATATGGCGTCGAGCTGAATCCGTTCCTGTCACCGTTTGGTCTGCCATGTAAACAGCCTGCCTGGGGTTACATCTCCGCGGTAGATCTGAAGACCAACGATGTGGTGTGGAAACAGCGTATCGGTACCGTTCGCGATAGCGCACCGGTTCCGCTGCCGTTCAAAATGGGTATGCCGATGCTGGGTGGTCCTGTCACCACTGCCGGTAAGGTGTTCTTCATTGGTGCGACAGCAGATAACTACCTGCGTGCGTTCAGCACCGATACCGGCGAGCTGTTATGGCAGGCGCGTCTGCCAGCAGGCGGCCAGGCGACCCCAATGACCTATGAAGTAGATGGCAAGCAGTACGTTGTCATCGCAGCAGGCGGTCACGGTTCGTTTGGTACTAAGCTGGGCGATTATGTGATTGCCTACGCCCTGCCAGACCAGAAGTAATTCACGACGCTGTGAATAAACTAAGGCGGACTCCGGTCCGCCTTTTTTGATCGCGTTATTTACGCATCCCGCGCCAGTTGAGCCAGGCGCAAAACAGCATCACTGCGCAGGTCGCCAGAAACACTGGCCGCATCCCGAATGTCCCACCCACCAGTCCACCAAAAAGCGGACCGCTGACCTGGCCGATATACTGCGCCGACGTCGAATACCCCAGCATCCGCCCGACCTGTGAACCCGGCACGTTATGGCGGATTATCGCCGTAATGCACGGCATCAATCCGCCCAGCGCCATCCCCATCAGAAAACGCAGCAGCACCAGTTGCCAGGCCGCTGTGATAAACGCCTGGGGAATCAGCAGCAGTCCGCTGACCACTAATCCGCCGGTCAGAACATGCCAGTGCCCTACCCGATCGGCCAGACGACCCAGCCAGGGTGCCGCCAGCACCGTACCCAGCGCCGCCGCAGACATCACCAGGCCGGCGATCATCGTGATTTGATGGTCACCCTGCACGAACTCGCCCACGTAGAGCGTAATAATGGGTTCAATCGACATGCTGGCGAAGATCAGCAACATGCCGGAGAGCCACATCAGCCGCACCAGTGTGTGATTCACCGGTTCTGCTTCAGGATGCGGTTGCTGGCTGGCACGCGACGTCGCAGCAGCACGTGGCTGCTCTTTGAGTAAAAAGGTGGTCGCGAGGAAGGCGAGAAAGATGACCGCACCGATCAGCCAGAATGTCTGACGAATGCCGATCAGCGGCGGTAAAGCGCCACCCAGCAGCGGTCCCACTACGTTGCCTGCCATAATGCCGGATGACAGGATGCCCAGCGCCCAGCCGGTCTGCGCTTTTGGCGTCTGCGCCGCCACCAGAATGGTCGATCCCGATGCGTAGCCACCCAGCAGCCCGGCCAGCAACCGCAGCGCCACCAGCTGCCACGGCGCGGTCGCCATGCCAATCAGCGACATCGCAATCGCCATTCCCAGGCTGGCCCGGATCAGCATCAGCTTACGACCATAGCGGTCAGCCAGCCTGCCCCACAGCGGCGCAGTCAGCGCGGCACTGAAAAAGGTCGCGCCATAGGCCAGCCCGGACCAGCGGGCAATAGCGGCGGGTTGCTCAACGCCGAGTTGCTGCACATAGAGCGGCAGAAACGGCAGCAGCAGCGTCATCGCCACGATGGTGGTAAAAGAGCCGACGACGCAGACCGCTAAGTTACGTCGCCAGTGCTGAAACTCTGCCGTTTCAGGTGACTGTTGCATGGGGATATCCGTTGAATGATCAGGGATACAGGCTAACCGGAGTCGCAGAGTAACAACAGTCGTGGCGGAATAGTTACTCTGTGGCGCTCATTGTTGTCAGCAGGCAACAGTCAGCCCGGATTGAGCGCCGTAATCAGGGCATCGCACAGCAGTGTCACCGGCGACGCCGGTTCAGGCGTGTTGTGCAGCAGCAGATAGCTTTGCAGGCGATCCATCTGCCACTCCGGCAGCAGTTGCTGAATGTCGCCACGCGCCATCGCCTCCTGTGCCATGTAGGACGGAAGATAGGCGATACCGCTGGCCGCCAGTGCGGCATTGAGCAGCGCCATGCTGTTATTGGCGCGAAAGCGGCTGCGCACGTCCAGTGCCAGCCGCTGTTTATCGCGGCGGAACGGCAGTGCGGCGGTGTGCGCCGGACCATGAAACAGCAGCAGGTCGTGGCGCGGCAACATCTCAGGATGCGTGATGGCGGGTCGCTGCGCCAGGTAAGCGGGCGCGGCATAAAGTCCCCACTCGATATCGCTCAGTACCCGGAAATTGCCCTGCTGCGGCGATCGGGATCGGATCACAATCGCCAGATCGACCTGATCGTCCAGCCGATCGTGATTGCGATCGGTCAGATCGAGATCGACGTTAATATGCAGATGGCGGCGCAGAAAACGATTGAGAACGGGAACCACGCACTGGCAGCCAAAAGTGACGGGCGCCTGTAGCCTGGCATGCCCAGTGGGCTGCTGATGCACCTGCTGCACAAACGCCTCGGCGCGCTGCACTTCAGCCAGCATCCTCACACAGTAAGGATAGTAAGCCTGACCCAGCTCAGTCAGTGCCAGCCGCCGGGTAGTACGCTGCAGCAGCCGGATACCGAGCCGCAGCTCCAGACGGGCAATTTCCCGGCTGACGTGAGATTTGGACAGGCCAAGTGCGCGTGCCGCCTCGCTGAAACTCTGTAATTCCACAACCCGTGCAAATACCAGCATGGCGGTTAAGTTCGCGCCATTTTCCATGTTTCCCGACTCCGGCAGTAAGGGGGGCTGGCAACAAACTAACATGTTCGGGCGGGATCGCTGTGGCTGACCGGCAAAAAAAGCGAGGCGAAGTTCAGGAGAAGAGCGGCGCAGAGCGCGGGCCGACCTTCCCGTCTGTGTGCGATGACGGGAAGGCCTTATCAGGCATCAGCTGGCCATCGCCAGAGGGAACAGCAACCGATCCGGCTCGACGCGACGCTGACGGCGCAACTGGCCTGGCGTCATCATAAAGTAGTTTTTAAAGGTGCGGGTATAGGCCTGCTGGGTATCGAAGCCGTAATTCATCGCCACCTGTAATATCGCTTCGTTGCTGCTTAGCAGACTGAGTGCAGACTCGGTTAAGCGACGCTGGCGGATATATTCTGCCAGTGAAAAGCCGGTATGCTGGCGAAACAGGCGTTGCAGATGCCAGCGCGAATAGCCCGAGCGGCGTGCCACCTCATCCAGATGCAGATCGTGTCCTAAGTTGTTCTCAATCCAGTCCAGCAAACTCCGAATAAACTCGCGCTGATTCATGGTTCCTCCTGTTGATGCTGATGTGCAGTGGAGCCACTCTACCCGCTAAAATTTATCCCTTAATTAGCAGAAAATTAGCGCAGAATTAGCAACGGCGGAAACGGGAGCGGAAAGGCGCGGCCAGCGGGGCTTTAGTGTGAAAGTTCGTGAAGGGATTGCTGCTGAAAAAAGGCAGAAGATAAAAATCGCTGAGTCAGACAAATTTATTTCTGCATTATAAGTGACGGGGGCATTCAGCCCTGTCAGGCGTCAATATGTTTGAGATAGCGCTGATATTCCTGAGCCAGAAAATCATCCCTCCGAGATAACGCCTCCTGACAGAATCCTGGTGGCACATCGTCATCGGTCTCCAGTTCCAGCTCAGCCACCAATTGTTCAACAATACGGTACAAGGGGATTTTGTGTTGTGCCTGAAAACGTCTGAATGCTCTATCCCAGATAAACGAGACAGAGTAATCAACGTAACGCCTTCCCTGCCGGTAAGGTAATGTCTGTAACTTCACCAGCAAAAAGTTAAAGGCTGGCAGAGCCAGTACCCGAATTCGCTCAGCTTCAGTCAGACTGTTCTTACCCAGGCACAGTGGCATTCGACAGGCGAGAGCAGATACAGGCAACAGGGTTCAGAACCCGAACAAATTCATGACTCATGGCAGCGCCGTGTCGATCGGGCATAACCAGAAAGGGGTCTGTATTGAGTGTCAATTTATCATTGAGAAAGTCCCCGACATTAAAGCCTGTGGGCCGATTAATAATATCGACAATATTTGCCTCATTGAGTTGCTCATTGAGTAACTGTCCCTGAGCATCCTCTTTGACCCTGCCCGTATTTTTATCAATCAGACTTAGTACTGTAATGGAGGGCACATTAAAAATTCCCTGAACCTGTGCTGTCACATTGAATAGTTTCGCAATCACATCAACGCCTTCCTTTCGGGTGACATAATCAACATCAATTGAGGTTATGGATGTTACATCAGGCTGATCAGGATAAAGATGCAGAGAGGTCAGATACCAGTACATAACAGCCTGACCGCCTGCAGTAATAACCGGTGACGGAAGTTGTCCGGCGTTATCAATAAGAAAACGGTTGAGTTTATGGATCTGCTCTTCGGGAGGAATAGCGTGCAATGTCATAAAAAAAGCCCACCTGTATGATGAGCTTATTTTACTACCTGGCTGATTTCAGCACGGCGTGACATCAGAAAAAGGCGAGGCTGCGTCCACTTTTTGCAGGCACAATACCCTGAGGACGTTTTTCAAGCACGCGGCCCGGAGCCTGACCATTTCGGACGGCTTCAACACGCTTCTGATACTCGCGCTGATGTCTGATTTTTGCTTCCTGGGCTGACATACTCTTCACCGCTGAAATGGCTGGCATTAATATGTTGCTCAAATAGACGTCACCCCATTTACGCTTGCAATCGCTGGTATCTCAATGGATATGGATGGGAACATCAGGCCACCTGACTCCTCCATAAAATACCGGTGACGGCGATCCGCGAAATAATTCGTGCTGTAGCAAGGCGGCAAATGCGCGAGTCCCCAGGAGCTGACATGGGTCAGTGACTGGGGTGAGCAAACGCAGCCAACGTCGCGACAGTGCGAAGTATGACGGCGGATAATTCTGGCCTAACAATTGGTGAGTAAACTCTCTCTTATCTTTATGAAGGAGATCAGCCATGCGCGTGTTACTGGTTGAAGATGATGAAATGATCGGCGCGAACCTGCAACAGGCACTGCAGGGCGCGGGCTGGTCAGTAGATTGGGTGCGCGATGGCGTTTATGCCCAGAATGCCTGGAGCGAAGGCGGCTACAGCTGCGTGCTGCTCGATCTCGGCTTACCGCGCGATGACGGTCTGCAGGTGCTGCGCCGGGCGCGCGGGCGCGGCGACGCGACGCCGGTGCTGATTCTTACCGCACGCGACACCGTGGCGCAGCGGATACAGGGACTCGACAGCGGTGCGGACGACTACCTGCTTAAACCGTTCGATCTCCAGGAAGTCATGGCCCGGATGCGTGCCATTACGCGACGCAGCCACGGCGCAGCAGACTCGGTGCTGGGCAGCGGCGATGTCCAGCTGGATATGATGACCCGCGAGGTACTCTACAAAGGCCAGCGCGAGCAGCTGACGGCGCGGGAATATGCCCTGCTCTACGCGCTGCTGGAGCGGCCAGGTGCGATCTTGTCGCGCGAACAGCTGGAAAACCGTATCTACGGCTGGGGCGATGAGGTCAGCAGCAATGCAGTAGATGTGCTGATCCACGGCATGCGTCGCAAGCTCGACAACGACGTGATCCGTAACGTGCGCGGGCTGGGTTGGCGGGTTCCGGCAATATGAAACCTTTCCGCTTTATGCGCTCACTGCGCAACAAACTTCTCTCTACGCTGCTGGTTATTCACCTGCTGATGATCGGCGGCGTCACATGGTATTTCTTCAGCTGTTACGGCGATATGGTCGGTACCATGAAGGACGATCAGCTGGCAAAAATCGCTGATGCCTGGTCCACTAATAAACAGATGCCCGCCCTGATGCCGATGCTCATTGCGCCGGACAAAGCAAAAAGCGCCTTTGTAGTTCAGCTCTGGGACGATCAGGGCCAGTTGCGGGCCAGCTCATGGCCGGAGTTACAGGCTCCGCTGCAAAATCAGCGCGGATATCACGATGTGCATGTGGGTCAGTGCGACGACTGTGAATGGCGTATTTTTACCCGGCCCGGCATGCCCGGCAGCGAGATCAAAACCATCCAGGTGATGCACAACCTCAGCTACATGAAAGCCTCGATGGTTAAGCGGGCGCTGTCGGCGATCATTCCGATGATCCTGATGATGCCGCTGTCGCTGCTGGTGATCTGGCTGGTGGTGCGCAAGATCACCCGGGATCTGCAGGTCGCTTCACGTCAGATTGCGGCGCAGGAGACACATCATCCGCACAATGTTTCACCTGAGGGCTTACCGGATGAGATCCTGCCGCTGGTAGCCGCTTACAACTCGCTGCTGAGTAAGCTGCGTGACGCCTGGTCGTCGCAGCGTCAGTTCCTGGAAGATGCTGCCCATGAGCTGCGTACGCCGGTAACAGCGGTGACGTTACAGCTGGAAAACCTGCGTCAGCATATTCAGCCAGGCGAAGCGAGCCGTCAGTTCAGCCAGCTGGAAGCGGGCGTCACGCGCACCCGTCACCTGGTCACACAGTTACTCAATGTCTCACGCCAGGATGACCAGAGCGTGGTGTCCAGCGTGGAGCATATTGAACTGGACGATCTGCTGAAAGAGAGCATTGAGCAGCTGATGGTGGTGGCGGACAAACGCGGCATTGATATCGGCTTTAATGGCTCCACGCAGTACCGTCTGCAGGCCAGCCGTTCTGAATTGCGCAGCCTGTTCGACAACCTGATTGGTAACGCTATGTTGCACACGCCGGAAGGCAGCCTGGTCGATGTGCTGCTGCATCGGGTGGCGGGCAAAACGGTGGTCGATATTGTCGATAACGGACCGGGCATGCCGGAATCCTTTATCGAACGCGCGTTCGACCGTTTTACCCGTTCGCCTGACGTTAAAGCCCAGGGCAGCGGGCTGGGACTCTCCATTGTGCGTAACGTCGCACAGAAACATCAGATCCACGTTGCCCTTACCAACTGCCTGACACCACAGGGTGCTGTTTGTGGTTTGCAGGTTCGCGTCACCCTTCCCTGATCCCGCCTGTTTGATCACGAACCAGACAACGTAAACGGTTGCCTGGTTCCGTTCGATCCACATCGTTATTGTGAAGTTCGTCACATTTTAGCTGAATTGTAATGCAACACTTTTTGACAAACGTGAGCAAAATCTATTTTCTATCGATCTGTTACAGGCACGCTACGCGGGCTGAAGAACGGGTTGTTATTCGCTGTGAAACCCTCATTCCCATCAAGGGACCGATTTCTCTCTGACTGCGTCTGGTGTGCGGCGGTCAAAAGCATGTGGCTGATAATAATGAAATATAAAACGTTGATAGCAGGTGCCGTGCTGGCATGTTCATTGAGTGGTGCTGCGCAGGCCGCTGAAAGCGATCCACAGTATGTCTCCGACTGGTGGCATCAGAGCGTGAACGTGGTAGGCAGCTACCACACGCGTTTCGGACCGCAATTTAATAACGACGTTTATCTGGAATATGAAGCGTTTGCGAAGAAAGAGTGGTTCGATTTCTACGGCTATCTGGACGTGCCTAACTTCTTCGGCGTGGGCAACAGCAATGCCAACGGCGTGTTCGACCACGGTTCACCGATGTTTATGGAGATTGAACCGCGCTTCTCTATCGATAAGCTAACCGGCACCAGCCTGGCCTTTGGCCCGTTCAAAGAGTGGTATTTCGCCAATAACTATATCTACGATATGGGCCGCAACAGCGACAACCGCCAGAACACCTGGTATATGGGTCTGGGCACCGATATCGATACGCACAGCGATGTCGGCCTGTCGCTGAACGTCTACGCCAAATATCAGTGGGAAAATTACGGCGCGGCAAACGAAAACAGCTGGGATGGCTATCGCTTCAAGGTGAAATACTTCGTGCCAATCACCACGCTGTGGGGCGGTAATCTGGGCTATGTGGGCTTCACCAACTTCGACTGGGGTTCTGACCTCAACGAGAAAGGCGGTTCATCACGCACCAGCAACTCTATCGCCTCCAGCCACATTCTGTCACTGGGTTACGATCACTGGCATATTTCTGCAGTGGCGCGTTACTTCCACAACGGCGGACAGTGGGCGGATGGTCAGGAGCTGAACTTCGGCAAAGGGCCATTTGAAGTGAAATCGACTGGCTGGGGTTACTACCTGGTAGCGGGTTATAACTTCTGATAATGATGACGGGCGGCTGAAAAAACGCCCGTTGCACAGGAGAACTGGCCTGGGGCATTAACGCCTCCAGGCCAGCTCTCCTCCAGGCCAACTTTTGAGAGGCAGGTTTAGCCACTCAGTCCTGCATCTGAACGTCGTTTATCCCTGCGGCTTCTCGACATTGATGCGCCACGGAATGTTGAACTTATCAATGAACATCGCGAATCCATTCGACCAGAATGTCTCCTGCCACTCAGTTGTCACCTTGCCGCCTGCCGACAGTTTCTCAAACCAGGCTTTACCCTTTTCGACATCAGTGGTGGAAAGGCTGACCGCATAACCGGCATGTTCAGACGCGGGCGGCTTCTCAGTATTGCCGTCGCTCAGCATCAGCTCACCGTCACCGATACGCAGCTGGGCATGCATGATCTTTTCTGGCGGCTGCGGCGCGGCAGACTGATCGCCGACCTGCTCACCCTGATCCGGCATATCACCAAATTTCATTTTAGAGAGCAGCTCTCCCCCGGTCGCCTGCAGATAAAAGTCGATAGCCTCTTCACAACGGCCATAGAGAAACAGATAAGGACTGACTTGCATCGTAACCTCTATTTGTCGGGTGGATTTTTACAGTACCTCTATAGTGTAGACGATCGACTTTACCCACTGATTTCATTGACAATAACGCCGAAAGAGTTGTGCCATATAACTGCTCATCGGCGTCAGCGCGGTGTCTTTGCGCTGGATCAGATAGAAGATCGCTTTCGGTAAGGGCTCGTCGAGCGTCAGCGCCACCAGCGACCGCCCCAGAATGGGATCGTCAATCACGTCGACCGACAGAATACTGATGAAATCGCTTTGCGCCACCAGGCTGGTGCAGGCCATAAAGGTTTCACAGGTCACCACGATTTTGGGTGCCATGCCGCGCTCGCCAAACAGATCGTGCAACAAGCGGTAGTAACTGCCTTTCGGCGTTGGCATCGTCCAGTCCGCCTGCTGTAACTCCGCCAGAGAACGCGCCTTTTCCAGCGGATGGCCTTTGCGCACCACTACCTTGTACTCGCGCTCCATCATCCGCTCATACATCAGCTCCTGATCGAGATGGCTCTGATCGTAGGTATTAATGGTGAAATCGAGTGCCCCCTGACGCAGTTCATGCACCATCGACACCAGCTGGCCTTCGACGATGCGCACCTTCACCAGCGGGTATTCGCGATGAAACTGGTTAATCACCTGCGGCATAATGGTGCGCGCCACGCTGCCACCAACGCCGATATTCACCTGACCGCCACCCAGTCCCAGCCGCTGCTGAATATCCTCTTCGGCGACCCGCAGCTCTGCCAGCACCAGGCTGGCATGCCGAAAAAAGTTATCACCGATATCGGTTAACACTACGCCCTGCTGACGGCGGATAAACAGCTTTGCCCCCAGCTCGCGCTCCAGTTCCTGAATCGCTTTAGTTAACGCCGGTTGTGACAGCCCGGAAAGACGGCTTGCCGCCCGGATACTGCCCTGTCGCGCCACGTCAGTGAAGGCGCGCAGCTGATGGAGCTTGAGATTGGCAGACATAATTTTGCGATAACCGTTGTTTATCAGTCACAAGATATTCGCATCTTATGCCGGTCAATACCATTGTGTAGATTCGGAACAGTGCATAAAAAATCAACAACGAGGAGAGAGCCGATGAAACCCCTTTCAGACCACGTCAGCGCCCGGCTGCCACAGCTGCAACAGTGGCGTCGCGACTTCCATCACTATGCCGAATCGGGCTGGCTGGAGTTCCGCACCGCCACCTTAGTCGCTGAAGAGCTGCATAAGCTCGGTTATCAACTGAAGCTGGGCCGTGAGGTCATCGACGCTGACGCGCGGATGGGCTTGCCCGACGAGGCGGTGCTGAAGCAGCAGGAAGCGCGCGCGCTGCAACAGGGCGCGCTGCCGCAGTGGATCAGCCACTTCTCCGGCGGATTCTGCGGCATCGTGGCAACGCTCGAGACCGGCCGTCCCGGCCCGGTGATGGGCTTCCGCGTCGATATGGATGCCCTGGATCTCAACGAGAGCCAGGCTGACGATCATCTGCCGCAACGTGAAGGGTTCGCCTCCTGCAACGCAGGCATGATGCACGCCTGCGGGCATGACGGCCACACCACTATCGGGCTGGGTCTCGCCTCGGTGCTGATGGCGATGAAAGATCAGCTCAGCGGTACGATTAAACTGATCTTCCAGCCCGCCGAAGAGGGTGTGCGCGGCGCAAAAGCGATGGTGGCGGCGGGCGTGGTCGATGACGTTGATCGCTTCACCGCGATTCATATCGGCACCGGCGTACCGGCAGGCGAAGTGGTGTGCGGCAGCGACAGCTTCCTCGCCACTACCAAGCTGGATGTTCACTTTACCGGCGTCGGTGCCCATGCGGGCGGTCGTCCTGAAGAGGGGCGTAATGCCCTGCTGGCCGCCGCACAGGCAACGCTGGCGCTGCATGGTTTAACCCAGCACAGCGGCGGCGTGGCGCGGGTCAACGTGGGCGTGCTGCAGGCCGGAACCGGCCGTAACGTGGTGGCCGACTGCGCCCTGCTGAAAGTCGAAACCCGTGGCGTGACCAATCAGGTTAACGACGATATTTATCAGCAGGCGCTGCGGGTGATTGCCGGTGCAGCGGCGATGTATGGCGTTGAGCAGCAGGTTTCACTGATGGGTGCCGCGCGCAGCTGTACGCCGACGCAGCCGTGGGTCGATTTCATCCATCAGCAGGCAGACGCGCTCGGTATCTTCGACTCGGTGGTCGATCGTAAAGCGCAGGCGGCAGGGTCAGAAGATGCGACTTACATGATGGAGCGAGTCAAAGAGCGCGGCGGCCAGGCCTCTTACGTTATTTTTGGCTGCGCGCTGGCGGCGGGCCATCACAACGCGAAATTCGACTTTGACGAGCGGGTCATGCCGGACGCTATCACACTGCTGGCCACCCTGGCGCTGAACCAGGCGCAGTATAGGGGCTCACGATGATGGAAGACTTTATTGCCGACTATATCCATCGTCATCAGCTTCGTTTCAGCACGCTCAGCGACGCCATCTGGGACACACCGGAGACCCGCTTTGCCGAAACCCGCTCGTCAGCCCTGCTTTCTGATGCGCTGGCAGAAGAGGGATTCAGAGTGGAACGCGGCGTGGGTGGCATCGATACGGCGTTTATCGCCAGTGCGGGCAGCGGCAAGCCGGTGATTGCCATCCTTGGCGAGTTCGATGCGCTGGCGGGCCTGAGTCAGCAGGCGGGCTGCGCCCGGCCACAACCGCTGGAAGCCAACGGCAACGGCCATGGCTGCGGTCACAACCTGCTCGGCACGGCAGGTGTTGCGGCGGCCTGCGCCGTGAAAGCCTGGATGGAACAGCATCACACGGGTGGCACGGTGCGCTTTTACGGCTGCCCTGGCGAAGAGGGCGGTTCGGGCAAGACTTTTATGGTGCGCGAAGGGCTGTTTGACGACGTTGATGCCGCCGTGACCTGGCATCCGGAGGGGTTCAGCGGCATGTTCAATCTGCGTACCCTCGCCAATATTCAGGCGGCGTTCAGCTTCAAAGGGGTTGCGGCGCACGCGGCCAATTCTCCCCATCTGGGCCGAAGCGCCCTGGATGCCGTCACGCTGATGAATACCGGGGCCAATTTTCTGCGCGAGCATATTGTTCAGGAGGCACGTCTGCACTACGCCATCACCAACAGCGGCGGTGTATCGCCGAACGTGGTGCAGGCCGATGCGGAGGTGCTCTACCTGATCCGCGCCCCGGAACTGCCACAGGCGCAGGCGATTTATGAACGGGTGATCAATATCGCCAGGGGTGCAGCGCTGATGACCGACACCACGCTGACCGTACGTTTTGACAAAGCCTGCTCGGATTACGTGCCGAATCGCGCGCTGGAAGCGGTCATGGAGCGTTATTTGCATCAGTTTGGTTTGCCCGACTACAGCGACGAAGAGCGCGCGTTTGCGGCCGAACTGCGTGCCACCCTGACCGATGACGATCTGCGCAATGCCCGGCTCAATGTCGCCCGCACCGGTGGCGAAGCCGGGTATGCCTGGGCTGAACAGCTGGGCGACAAACTGTTTATGGATGAGGTTGCGCCCTATGCGGTCACGCGTGAGCTGCTTTATGGCTCCACCGATGTCGGCGATGTCAGCTGGGTAACGCCGACCGCACAGTGCTTTGCGCCCTGCTTTACCTTCGGCACGCCGCTGCACACCTGGCAACTGGTGGCGCAGGGTCGCACCAGTATCGGGCATAAGGGGATGTTTCTGGCGAGTAAAGTGATGGCGGCCACGGTGTTAACGCTGTTAACGGATCCGCAGGCACTGGCTGGCTGCAGGGCCGAGTTTGAACGGGTACGCGCCGCGCAGCCTTATATCTGCCCTATCCCGGCGGGGATCATACCCACAAAACTGGCCGAATGAGCCAACGGCCGTGTCTCTGACGCGGACCACTATAAAAAATATTGCAAACACTTCCCTGATTCAGCGGAGCCGACTCTGAACTCACCGCCTGTTGTATATCACGACGGGCGTCAGACCGGGCCTCCACCGATAAGGGGAACACAAGACGAGAATCAATACCATGGAAGCAACATCCGGGAACCGCAGCCCTGGCCGGCTTTTCAGCTGGATCGAGCGTGTGGGCAATAAAGTCCCCAACCCGTTTTTACTGTTTGTCTATCTGATCGTGGTGCTGATGGTGGCGACCGCCATTATCAGCGCGCTGGATCTGGCTGTGAAGAACCCGAGCAACGGCGAAATCGTGCGGGTGAATAACCTGCTGAGCGTCGCAGGCATTCAGTGGATCCTGCCCAATATCATTAAGAACTTCAGCAGCTTTACACCGCTGGGATCGATTCTGGCGCTGGTGATTGGTGCCGGACTGGCGGAAAAGGTCGGCCTGCTCCAGTCGCTGATGGTGAAGATGGCGTCACGCGTCAGCCGCCGTTATGCCAGCTACATGGTGCTGTTTATCGCTTTCTTCAGCCATATCTCCTCGGATGCCGCGCTGGTAGTGATGCCGCCGCTGGGTGCGCTGATCTTCCTGGCGGTAGGGCGTCATCCGGTGGCGGGCCTGCTGGCCGCGATTGCCGGTGTGGCCTCTGGCTTTACCGCCAACCTGCTGATTGTCACCACCGATGTGCTGCTCTCGGGCATCAGCACTGAAGCGGCTAAAGCGGTCAGCGACACGGTGCATGTCAGCGTCATCGATAACTGGTTCTTTATGGCCACGTCGGTGATTGTGCTGACGATTGTGGGCGCGCTGCTGACCGATAAATTTGTCGAGCCGCGACTGCCAAAGTGGCAGGGCAACGGCGAGAAGCTGGCGGCGCTGACGCCGCTTGAAAACCGCGGTCTGCGGGCTGCCGGGATCGCCGCGCTGCTGTTTATCGCCCTGATGGCGCTGCTGGTGGTGCCGGAACATGCGCCGCTGCGCAATCCCGCCACCGGCGCCATTATTCCCTCGCCTTTTATTCAGGGCATTGTGCCAATCATCATTCTGTTCTTCTTTGTGGTGGCGATTGCTTATGGCGTGGTCACCCGACAGATCCGCCGTCCGGATGATATCCCGCAGCTGCTGGTCGATCCGATGAAGGGCATGGCGGGTTTTATCGTGATGGTGTTTCCGCTGTCGCAGTTCGTGGCGTTCTTCAACTGGAGCAACATGGGCAAATTCATGGCGATCGGGCTGACTGATGTGCTGGAGAGCGCAGGCGTCAGCGGCGCGCCCGCTTTTCTCGGCCTGATGTTCCTGTCGGCGTTTCTCTGCATGTTTATCGCCAGCGGTTCAGCCATCTGGTCGATTCTGGCGCCGGTCTTTGTGCCGATGTTTATGCTGCTCGGCTTCCATCCCGCCTTTGCCCAGATGATTTTCCGCATCGCCGACTCCGCCGTGCTGCCGCTGGCACCGATGTCTCCGTTTCTGCCGCTGTTCCTGGCTTTTTTGCAGCGCTACCAGAAAGATGCGCAGCTTGGGACCTATTACGTGCTGATCTTCCCCTATCCGCTGGTGTTCTTTATCAGCTGGATAGCGCTGCTGCTGGTGTGGTATCTGCTGGGTCTGCCGATTGGACCCGGCGTCTGGCCGAAATTGCCTTAAGGCACCGTGCCACCGATGCGGGCATTATCGGTGGCGCTTTCTCGCTTTTCCGGCTGGCGGGATATCTGGGCATGGATTGAGTGCCCGGATAGTCTTCACGTCGGCCACCGCATAGCGGGTAACACGACCTGGCTCTTTGGCACCGTTTTTGATCTCAACAGCTTCTTTCAGCGATGCTTTCAGCTCGTCAAAAAACTCACGTTACACCTTATCTTTCCCTGATTGTGTCAGCTTCTTCAGCTCAGCTTTTCTGCATCCATGAAGAAGAGGTAACAAAGCAAGGCTATGCTAGCGCAGTTACGTCATTTGCATCCATACGGGCCTGCTACCGCGTTACCGGGCTGAGAGACAGCTCTGAGCTTGCAAACAGATCCTGGCCTGATCACAACTGCCGGAGTTGATCTGCGATGAATGGCAAAACCTGCAACGTATGTTGCTAAATCGTCAGCAACGACGCTCTCGGCATTGGCGAATGAATTGACTATTCTGCTCTTTCTTCGCTTGCTAACGGTTAACTATTTTAATAAGCCTCCGACCGGCTGCGAGTCGTCTCCACACTGCCTGAGGTTCACGCTGACATGACCACCTCCTCCACCAGCCTGCCGCCGATGCACGCTTCATCGGCGGCCCGTAACAGCTTAGCCGCACGCGTTGATGCGCTGCCCTCCTCCGCCGGATTGTGGCGCTTTATTACGCTGCTGGCGCTGGGCGGCTTTTTTGAGCTTTATGATCTGTTTGAAACCGGCTACATCAGTACCGGCCTGCTGTCGGCGGGCGTATTTCACACGGGTGCGGCAGGCGTGCTGGGCTTCTCCGATCAGGCGGCCTTCGCCTCAGCCACTTTTCTCGGTCTGTTTTTCGGGGCCAGCCTGCTGGCGCCCTATGCTGACCGCTTTGGTCGCCGTCTCACCTTTATGTGTGCGCTGCTGTGGTATGGGCTGTTTTCGCTGCTGATGGCGTTCCAGCAGAGCGCGGAGATGATCATTCTGTTCCGCTTTCTGGTGGGGATCGGGCTGGGCGTCGAGCTGGTGACTATTGATACTTACCTGTCGGAATGGGTGCCGAGCCATCTGCGAAGCCGCGCTTTTGCCTTCTCCTTTTTCGTGCAGTTTTTGTCGGTGCCTGCGGTGGCGCTGATGTCCTGCTGGCTGATTCCGCAAACGCTGCTCAGTCTGGAAGGCTGGCGCTGGGTAGTGATCGCGGGCGCGGTCTGTTCGTTGGTGATCTGGCTGGTGCGCAGAAATCTGCCGGAGTCAGCACGCTGGCTGGCGCAGCAGGGTCGTCATCAGGAGGCACATGACGTGCTGTCAATGATGGAGCAACGCTGCGGCATCCCGGCCGGACCCGCGTTTTCAGCTGAGGATGCAGCGGCAAAACTGCCCAGAAAGGGACGCTTCAGCGAGATCTGGTCTCCTGCTTACCGCAAGCGCACTCTGATGCTGGTGGTGATGAATTTTTTTCAGGCAATCGGCTTTTTCGGCTTTGGTAACTGGCTGCCTGCGCTGTTGTCAGGCCGTGGAGCCACGGTGACGCACAGCCTGCTCTATGCTTTCTTCATCACCCTGGCCTATCCGCTGGGATCGCTGATTTGCAGCCGCTACGCTGACAAAATGGAAAATAAGTGGCAGATCGTCCTGTCGTCGCTGATGACGGTGGTGTTCGGTACGCTTTTTGCTTTCCAGACGCAGCCGGTATTGCTGATTCTGTGCGGCTTCCTGATCACCTGGTCCAACGCCTGGCTGACCTTCAGCTTCCACGCCTATCAGACCGAGATTTTCCCCACCCACATTCGGGCGCGGGCAGTCGGCTTCTGCTACTCCTTCAGCCGCCTCTCAACGGTCTTCAGCAGTATTCTCATCGGGATGATATTGCAGTACGCAGGAACGCCAGGTGTAATTACCTTTATCGTGCTGAGCATGGTGATGGTGATGCTGTCAGTAGGGATTTACGGGCCGAAAACGCGCGGAATCGATCTGGAGAATATCTAAAAGAAAAGGCCGTCATCCTGATGATGACGGCCTCTATTACTGCCGGTTATTTGCCTTCGAGTACGTTGATATCCGCACTGCCCAGCCGGTCTTTCTCATCTTTACGCAGCGCCGCGACCTGTTTCGCGCTGACCTGCTCTGTCGCCTTATTGCCCCAGCTGTTGCGCACGAAGTTCACTACGTCTGCCACCTGCTGATCGTCAAGACGCCAGCCGAATGCTGGCATGGTAATCGTCGACGGCGCGCCATTGACGCCAGGCAACTGTCCGCCCACCAGCACGATATGAATCAGTGAGGTCGGATCGTCCGCCAGCACCACCGGATTACCGCGCAGCGCCGGATAGAAACGTTTATAACCGCTGCCATCGGTTTTATGGCACGCCGCACAGCTGTCGACGTAGGTGGCTGCACCCGTCGCACTGTCATCACCTTTCCACAACGCTTTGGCGGTGGCATCATCGACGCTGAAGGCTGCCTGATGCGGATCTTTTGCACCCAGCGACTTCAGATAGCGCGCAATGGCGGTGATATCGGCCTCGCTCAGGTGCTGCAGACTGTGTTCCACCACGTCGGTCATGCCACCGAAAGCAGCGGTGTGATCGTTGCGGCCATAGCGCAGGAACTGACGCAGGTCCTCTTCGCTCCAGCGTCCCAGCCCGTCACGGTTGTCACCGCGCAGGTTGCTGGCGGTCCAGCCATCAATCGGCGCGCTGCTACCCGCCAGATAGTCGCTGCCCTCCTCGTTGGTCAGCGCCTTCTCCTGCATGGTGATGCTGCGCGGCGTGTGACAGGCTCCACAGTGGCCCAGTCCTTCAACCAGATAGCGACCCCGCGCCAGCACCGGATCTTCCTGGGCGGCAGGCTGGAACGCTTTTACATCGGGCGCAAAAATGCCGCGCCAGATCGCCAGCGGCCAGCGCATCGACAGCGGCCAGGGAATGTCGCTCTCCCGGTTTGGCTGCTTAACCGCCGCAACGCCATGCATGAAATAGGCATAAAGCGCCTTCATATCCTCATCGCTGACCACCGCGTAGGAAGGAAATGGCATCGCCGGATAGAGCGTATCGCCATTTTTCGCCACGCCGTGACGCACCGCTTTCTGAAAGTCGTCGTAGCTGTATTCACCAATACCGGTGTCGCCATCGGGCGTGATGTTGGTGGAGTAGATGGTGCCAATCGGTGTTGCCATCGGCAGACCACCGGCAAACGCTGCGCCGCCTTTGCTGGTGTGGCAGGCCACACAGTCACCGGCGCGCGCCAGATACTCACCGCGTTTAACCAGATCGTCCTGGCTGCTATCCGCCAGTACGGCGAACGACAGGGAGCCAAGAATCAGAGCCAGAATGCCATTTTTCATCGCCATCTCCTTATGCCTGCACCAGTGGACCAGGGTTTTTCAGGTAGTGCTCGCGAATCGCTTTGGCTGACCAGTAGGTCAGCGCCGCCACCATGCCGGTCGGGTTATAACCCAGTCCCTGCGGGAAGGCGGATGCGCCCGGTACAAACACATTTGGCACATCCCAGCTTTGCAGATAACGGTTCACCGCACTGGTTTTGGGATCGTCGCCCATGATCGCCCCGCCACTGATGTGGGTGGTCTGATACACCGTGGAGTCAAAATGGGTGCCCGGCTTTTTCGCGCCGCCGATGATCATCTTCGGGTTCATCGCTTCGGCGATGTTGCGCATCTTACCGACCATAAACTGCGCCATCTTGATGTCGTTCTCCTGCCAGTCAAAGGTCATGCGCAGCAGCGGCTGTCCATAGGCATCTTTATAGTGAGGATCGAGATCGAGGTAGTTAGCGCGATAGGACTGGTGTGCGCCGTGCGCATCCATCGACAGATGGTGGGTGTAGGTATCCGCCACCGCCGCTTTCCATTGGCTGCCCCAGTTAGGTGTGCCCGCTGGCACCGGCAGACCGGAGATCGGTTTGGTACCCGCCTGGTTGACCCAGAATGGCGAACCGCCGACAAAGCCCAGCGGCCCGTGGTCGAAGTTATCCGCATTGAAATCATCAATGCCGACGCCCGCGCCACCCGCACCGATGAACGGATTGGTGGTGGTGTTTTTATCAAACAGCGCCTTGAGCGTGGAGAGGTTCTGATAGGCGAAGTTGCGGCCTACGGTGCCTTCGTTAGTGATCGGATTGTACGGTTTACCGATGCCCGACAGCAGCATCAGATGCACATTATGGAACTGGAAGGCGGAGAGGATCACCAGGTCAGCGGGCTGGACCTGCTCGCGACCCTGCCCATCCACATAGGTCACGCCGGTCGCGCGCGTTTTGTCATCGCTGAGATTAACCCGCAGCACATAAGAGTTATTGCGCAGCTCGAACTTCGGCTCCTGACGCAGCGCGGGCAGGATGTTCACATTAGGCGACGCTTTGGAATACATGTAGCAGGCGTAGCCGCTGCAGTAACCGCAGAAGTTGCATGGCCCCATCTGCGCGCCATAGGTGTTGGTATAAGGGCCCGATGTGTTGGCGGACGGCAGATCGTAAGGATGATAGCCGACCGACTCAGCGGCCTGAGCAAACAGCTGCGCTGAATAAGTACGCTTCTGCGCGGGCAGCGGGAAGTTATCGGAGCGATCCGGCGCAAACGGGTTGCCGCCTTTATCTTTGCCGACCACCTTCCCCTTAATGCTCCAGGCGCTGCCGGAGGTGCCAAAGACTTTTTCTGCCTTGTCGAAGAACGGCTCAAGCTCATCGTAGCTGACGCCGAAATCCTGAATCGTCATGCCCTCCGGGATAAAGTTCTTACCATAGCGCTCTTCGTAATGGCTGCGCATTCGCAGTTCAACCGGATCGACACGGAAATGAACGCCGGACCAGTGCAGACCTGCGCCACCTGTGCCGGTGCCTGGCAGAAACGCCGCCAGCTGGCGATAGGGAACAGCCGTCTGCGAGGCGTCATGACGAATGGTTACGGTGCTTTTAGAGAGATCCTGGAACAGCTTTTTGCGAACGTTATAGGTCAGCTCATCAATGGACTGCGGATAGGAGCCATCAGGATAGGTATCGCGATGCGGTCCGCGCTCCAGCGCCAGCACGTGAAGGCCCGCTTCGGTCAGCTCTTTCGCCATAATCGCGCCTGCCCAGCCGAAGCCGACAATCACCGCATCCACTTTTTTCATTTCGTTAGCCATGCTTAGCTTCTCTCCCCGCGAATCGACACTGACGGGAACGGATACCGTTCGCCGCGCTCTACCCAGTCCATAAAGTCGGCGCGTGCGCCAGGGAAGTTGATCAGCTTCCAGCCGACCATGCCCTGATTCCCGCCGTGGATGGGATCGCTGAAGAAGCCTTCGCGTGTGTTCTGCAGCAGGAAGCTGAAGAAAACTTTTGCTGGCAGCTGGCTGAATTCCGCACTGCCACTCTCCATCGCCTGCAGTAAGGCATCCTGCTGCTCGCCGCTGAGCTCGGCGAACACCTTGCCGTGCTGCTTTTTACTGTAGTTGTCGGCATCGGCCAGCCCGAGACGGTAGATCTGCTGTGGCACCAGCGGCAACTGATAGCCCAGCTCTTTCGGCAGATCGGGATTAAACGGCCCCTGCATATACCAGTTCGAGCCTGTGGCATACGGCGTGTTCATCTGACGATCAATAAACTCCGGCACGCCGGCTTCCAGCGCACCCGGCCCGCGTTCATCACTGGGGATCAGACGCGCTACGGCGGCCGTGATAAAGGCGAACTCTTCGGCGGTGAACCAGTTCGGCTGGTAATCACGCGCCTGCTGTGGCGCGGCCGGGGTTTCAGCCGCCTGTGCGGCGAGCGGCAGAGAGAGCGCGCCCATCGCCGTGGAACCTACCGCCATTGCAGGCGCCAGGGTAATCGTCTTCAGCAAAAAATCCCTGCGTGAATGACCTTTTTTTTGTTCTGACATGACATTGCCTCATTCCCGCCCTATCCGGCGGTATGAAAAATAAATGGTTGCGTTGTAATGGTTTTTATCAGCAAATTCAGGGTAGCATCTGGCTTGTTACCGGTAACAATCCAGCATATTGTAACACTGCCATTCACAAAGATTTAGTTCCACGAAACAAAACCGCACAATTTCATTAACATCTATCACCGTCCTGTCATGAGCAGAAACAACAGACTACAGACAGCGCCACGTCAAAAACGTTATAACAGGCAACACACAACAGCGGAGTGCCTATGTTTAAGTCTTTTTTTCCGCGGCCAGCGCTGTTTTTCAGCTCTGCGGCTGTCTGGAGCTTAGTAGCGATTTTTGCCTGGTTCGGCTTTGCCGCGCATCTGCCCGGCATGTGGCCGACTTTTGAAGCGGCAATGAAAGAACCTTTACCGACCACAGCGGCACGTTTTATCGCCGCGAGTCAGATTTGGTTTTATCTCTATTACTGGATAATGGTCGCCATTTTTGCCCTGGCCTGGCGGCTGATTGATGCCCATCCGTGGCAACGCTGGTCAGTGTGGGGTTCCGCGCTGATTATCTTTGTCACCTGGTTTGGCGTGCAGGTGGGGGTGGCTATTAATGCCTGGTATGGTCCGTTCTATGATCTGATACAGAAAGCGCTGACCAAAGCGGGATCGGTGCAGATTGCCGAGTTTTACCATCAGGTTATCGCGTTTCTCGGCATTGCCTTAATTGCGGTGGTGATTGGCGTTCTCAACTCCTTCTTTATCAGCCACTGGGTTTTCCGCTGGCGTACCGCCATGAATAACTACTACATGCACAACTGGCAGCGGCTGCGTCATGTGGAAGGTGCCGCACAGCGTGTGCAGGAAGACACCATGCGGTTTGCAACGACGCTGGAAAACTGGGGTGTCAGTTTTATTCAGGCGATTATGACGCTGGTGGCGTTTTTGCCGGTACTGGTGGCGCTGTCACATCACGTAAAAGATATCCCGTTCCTCGGCAATATTCCTTACGCGCTGGTAATTGCCGCAGTGCTCTGGTCTGTATTCGGCACCGGCTTGCTGGCGCTGGTCGGAATTAAGCTGCCAGGGCTGGAGTTCCGTAATCAGCGGGTTGAAGCCGCCTACCGTAAAGAGCTGGTCTACGGCGAAGACAATGCCGATCGTGCACAACCGCAGACCGTACAGGAACTGTTTAGCCGGGTGCGGGTTAACTACTTCCGTCTCTACTTCCACTATCTCTACTTCAACATCACCCGCATTCTCTATCTGCAGGTCGATAACGTGTTTGGTCTGTTCCTGCTTTTCCCGTCGATTGTGGCAGGCACTATTACGCTGGGCTTACTTAACCAGATTACCAACGTGTTTGATCAGGTGCGTGGCTCGTTCCAGTATCTGATCGCCTCCTGGTCGACGCTGATCGAACTGATGTCGATCTACAAGCGTCTGCGCAGCTTTGAGCAGATTCTGGATGATGTACCCCATGATGAGATGAAGCGCGAGGCATCGGAAGAGGTGTAACGGGTTGGAAAGAGAGAAGCCACGTTAATGTGGCTTCTCTCATTTAATCACAGATCAAAAGCTATTCTTTTGCCTGTCGGCAATTTGACATCGATACTTATCTCGCCTCCCAGAGCCGTAACGTAACGCTTCAGCGTAGAAAGGCGGGGATCATTATCAGCCTGTTCCATTCTGGCGATAGTTGGCTGTTTCACACCCATTGCCTGCGCCATCTCTGTCTGTGACAGGTTAAGTTCTTCGCGCAACATGTGTAGCGCGATAGCCTGCCGCATTGCATCGACTTTTTTGGCAATGCGTTCGCGACTCTCCGGACTTTGATTTGCCATCAGCTCTTTTAAATTAGCCATTATCCCCTCCATTCAAATATTTGCGGAATTCAGCATCTGCCAATTTGATCATATCTTTATAGAATTTCTTTTCCTTAACCCCGGTTTTATCGCCTGCACACAACACAATGCCACGGCGAGAAGGATCAAAAGCAAAGAAGGCCCTTATCGGTTTGCCTTGATGCTGTACTCTTAATTCTTTCATATTCGGAAAATCAGAGCCGTCTACGGTATCAGCAAACGGCTTCGCTAAATGCGGCCCATACTCAGACAGGATAACTATCGCGGCGAGCATATCCTCCTTCAGTTCCTCACTCTGGGCCTTAAACCACTCATCAAATCTTTTGGTTGTATCCACATCCCACATCGCAACATCCTTATAGCGAATAAGCTATAAATGATGCTATAGCCTGTTCGCTATAAAGGCAAGTGTCTCGCGGGCCGCCAGGGCAAAAGGATATTCCAGATCTCAAACCGGCTTTGAAAATAAAAAAGCCACTCGTCAGAGTGGCTTTCTCGTTTACAAAGACCGGATGTAAAACAGCTTCAATACAGCAGTGTCCGGGACGTCACGCCTTACAGTGCAATACGCATCACGCTGTCAGGATTTTTTGGCGGCGCCTTACGCGAGCCAGGCTGTTTCACGCTGACATAAAGCACCTTGCCGTCTGCCGAGAGTGCCAGACTGTTAGGCAACGCCGGGGTTTTTACCGTGCGCTTCACCTTATAGCTGCTGGCGTCGATGATGCTGACTTCACCGGCTTTACGATGGGTAACATAAAGCTCATCACGCTTCGCATTGAACAGAACCGCCAGCGATTCCGGCACATCAATCCGCTGCATCACCTGCTGATTACGCAGATCCACTACCAGCACCTGTGCCTGCTTTGAATCTGTCAGGAAAGCGCGTTGACCATGCGTATCCAGCGCAATGTTCAGGAAGAAGTGCTCTTTATCGCCGTCAATCTTCTGCTTCTTCTCAACCGCATTTGTACGTGCATTAATGGTTACCAGTTCGCCATCAGCATTAGTGACGTAGATCTTTTGCGCGTCGGCATCCACAGCCAGACCGGTGCCCATTTTGCCGGTATTCGGGATGGTGCTGACAAGTTTCATCGTGCTGCCATCCACCACCCAGACCACGCTCTGCGGTCCCAGTCCGGTGATATACACCCGGTTAGTTTTCGCATCAACCGCCACCTGGCGCGGCTGCAGCGGACGCACGGTCTCACTGCGCGGACGGCTATCCAGCACCAGCGTATTCAGTACCTTGCCGCTACTGGCGTCGATAGCGGTCACCGAACCGTTTACGGTGTTACCGATATAAAGCACGTTGGTTTGTGGGTTGATCGCCGCACCAAACGATTTCAGCTCAGTGTGGATTGCCTGCTGCACCCCCAGCGTCGCCGGGTCGAGACGGAAAACCGTGCCGCCGTTACCGCTGCTGTTCTGCGCTGTCGCCACGAAAAGCGCGTTGTCTTTCGGGCTGACCGCCAGTTCATAAACACCTTTACCCACTGACTGATTAAGATCCGCCGCCTGCGCTGCCAGCCATCCAGAGGCAGAGAACAGGGCCGTAGCCAGTAACAGCGGACGCAGGGTCCGGCGCGTAATGGTAATCGCTTTCATAACTTCTCCAGAGTTAATTCACTGCAGACGCAGTGATAAGAAAGCCCAACATTGCAACCAGAAAGGCCTGACACACAGGCTGATTTACTTTTTTTGAGAATGATAATTATTTATGAAGGAAAGGGACAGGATTATTCGCGGAGAAACGAAGCCAGGACGCCCGGAGGCGTCCTGTCAGCACAAGAGGGTAGAACGTTTTATTTCAGCAGTTCAGCGGTCATGTGAACGCCGTTGTTGGTGTAAGCTTCAGTGATTTTATATGAAGCACCAGCTTCCTGCGCCTGGGCAGCAATTTTCGCTTCCGCACCATCCAGCGTAGAGTCGATGGCGGTCACAGATTGGGCGAAGCTGGCGAATGGCAGAACAGAAAGCGCGATAACAGCTGCAAAAGTTTTGATAGATTTCATGGTCAATTCCTCGTTTAATTTTTATCAGGTAAGGCGTGATGCCTTGTTGATAGATATATTAGTCCGGAAGTTGATCAGTAAAAAGCGGAGGGTTTTGCTTAACTCTTTCAGTAAAATTGAACATAAAAAGCACGTATCGCACAGTTATCGCTCAAAAGGTTAATCACCCTCCTCTATAAAAAAAGGCAGCATAATGCGCTACCTTCAGAAGATTAACCGTGATGCCGCACCCGAGTGAAGATGGTCAGTGCGGCCAGCAGCATCAGCACACCACTGGCAACGAACACGCCGCCTGCTCCGCGCAGGTCAAACATCCAGCCGCCTGCTGCCGCGCCGACGGTAATCGCCAGTTGAATGGTGGCGACCAGTAACCCGCCGCCCGATTCCGCGTCATCCGGCACCGCGCGTGAAATCCAGGTTGACCAGCCGGTTGGCATCGAACCAAATGCCATCCCCCAGATTGCCACACCTGCGCCTACCATCCAGCTGACATCGCCAAAGCTCACCAGCATCAGCGCCGTGACACTCATTAACAGCGCCATCCCGCTCAGCGTCAGCGATACGCTGCGGGTGACCAGAAAACCCGCCAGCGAGGTACCAAAGAAGTTCGCCACGCCAAAGGCGAGCAGCGCCAGCGACAGCTGATTAAGGTTGAGCTGTGCAACGCCTTCCAGGAACGGACGCAGATAGGTGAAGAAAGCGAAGTGGCCGGTAAACATCATGATCACCGCCAGCATGCCCCAGCGCATCACGCCGATACGCAGGAGCGCCAGCACGCCGCCATTGCGGGCTTTGTTCTCTGCCGGCATGGCGGGCAGGGTAAAGAACTGCCACAGCAGTGCCACCGCACCCAGTCCGGCGGTCAGCATAAAGATGTTACGCCAGCCCACCACTCCGCCGAGATAGCTGCCAAGTGGCGTGGCGATAATCGTCGCCAGTGAGATGCCGCTGAAGACAATAGAGAGCGCACGCGGTACCTGGTCGGTGGGTACCAGGCGCATGGTGATGGCCGTTGAGAGCGTCCAGAAGCCGCCGATGGCCATTCCCAGCAGCACCCGCGCCAGCAGGATCACCGTCAGGTCAGCCGCAAACGCCACCATCAGCGCCGAAGCAATCAGCAATAGCGAAAACACCAGCATGACAATGCGGCGATCGATACGCCGCGTAACGCTGCCGGTGACCAGACTGGTAAACAGCGCCACCAGCGCGGTGATGGTGACGGTCTGTCCCGCCTGCCCTTCTGAAACGCCCAGACTGTGGGCCATTGGCGTCAACAGACTCACGGGTAAAAATTCGGCGGTAATCAGGCTGAACACCCCAAACGCCATAGCAAATACCGCGCCCCAGGCGGGACGGGTCGGCGAGGAAACCTCATCAGCCACTTCGGTTGTCAGACTCATGCTGCTTCTCCGGAAGATAAAAAAGTGAGTGTGAGCATAGAGTGGAGCGTCAGGACGATCTATGATGCTTACACCTTCATTTTTGATAATTCGTCCGGAATCGTATGAGCCACTATGGAGATCTGACCAGTGAGCTGCTGATGGGAATGCGTCTGTATGGCGTGAACTATCAGCGTATCGCGGTAAGCGCGCCGTTCGGGTTGCATTATGAGCATGCGCCGGGGCGGGCGCAGTTTCACTTTGTCGGGCGCGGCTCACTGCTGGTGCGCAGCGCCTCTGGCGAACTGTTTCAGCTCAACAGCGGCGATGCGCTGCTGGTGCCGCACGGTAAGCCGCACAGCCTGATCTCCAGTGAGGAGGCGGACTGCCAGTGTATTAAGAACATGGCGAGTAAGCCGATTTGCGACAGCGTCTGCGCGATTGCCGCACCGGAAGATGCCTGTGATGACGAGCACAGCGTGCTGCTGTTCAGCGCCTGCATGGCGTTTGAGCTTGGCGGTATGCAACCACTGATCACTACCATGCCGGATGTGATGCTGGTGAGTACCCTGCTGTCGCAGTACCCGGAGATTCAGCCGATTCTGGCGGCGATGGAGCGGGAGTCGCGCACCCGCCAGGCGGGATTTGCCGGAATCCTGTCGCGCCTGGCGGATGTGGTTGCCGCGCTGATAGTTCGCGGCTGGGTAGAGAATGGCTGCGGCCAGAGTAGCGGGCTGGTGCAGGCGATGCGCGATCCGCGTCTGAGCCAGGCGATTGCCGCGATGCATCGGGAGCCGGGCGAAAACTGGACGGTGGCGCGACTCGCCAGCGTGGCGGGCTGTTCGCGTTCGGTGTTCGCCGGACGTTTTCTCACGGCTACCGGCATGACGCCGCTGCGATATCTGACGGAGTTGCGGATGCGGCTGGCGGTGCAGCGGATCGTAAACAATGGCGAAGCGGTGGAAGCCGTGGCCTATCATCTCGGCTACGGCTCAATTGCGGCATTCAGTCGTGCCTTTAAGCGGATTGTCGGGCAATCGCCAGGGGCGCTGCGTACCGGACGCGAAGGCACGCAGGCGCTGGCCTCGTAATTTTTTCTCTTAACGAAACACGCTGATCGCTTCCACCAGCCGGTTAGCCTGATGGGTCATGCGACCTGACGCCTCGGCGCTTTCTGTCACGCGAGCGGCGTTCTGATGGGTGATGTCATCAAGATCTTCCACCGCTGAACTGACTTCGCTGAGCGCGGTCGCCTGTTCGGCCGTGGCGGCGCTGATCTGGGCGATCAGTGAGGTGACATTCTGCACCTGTGACACGATATCCTGCATCGTCCGGCCTGCTGCGCTGGCGTGCTCATTGCCCGACTGGACCCGGCTGCCGCTGGTTTCGACCAGCATTTTAATTTCGCTGGCGGCTTTGGCGCTGCGCTGTGCGAGGCTACGGACTTCGCCTGCCACCACCGCAAAGCCTTTGCCCTGCTCACCAGCCCGCGCCGCTTCTACTGCGGCGTTCAGCGCCAGTATGTTAGTCTGGAAAGCAATGCCATCGATAACGCTGGTAATATTGGCAATCCGCTTTGAACTGTCGGCAATTTCGCCCATCATGCCCATCATCTCGGTCATCACCTCGCCGCCTTTGCTGGCAGCGTGGCTGGTGCTGGCTGAGAGGCTATTCGCCTCGTGCGCGGTTTCGGTATTGCTCTTCACTGTGGCGGTCATTTCATTCATGGTGGCCGCGGTCTGCTGCACGTTGGCCGCTGCCTGCTCGGTACGGCGACTGAGTTCGTTGTTGCTGCGGGCGATGGCGTCGCTGGCACTCAGCACGTTGATCGCCTGACCGCTGACATCATCGACCAGCCAGCGGAACATCAATCCGAGCTGACCGATAGCGCGCAGTGTGACACCGACCTCATCAACGCGATCCATCTGCTCAACTTTGTGACTCGCACCGGTCGCCACGCTCAGCGCCTGTTTGCACATCCGCTCGATAGGGCGTGAAATCTGCTGCTCCAGCCACAGGCTGCTGAGCAGAAGCAGCCCAGCCATGCCTGCGGTAAAGCCAGCCAGTGCTGTGTGCGTCATGCCCAGCGCCCAGACGCCTGCCACCGAAAGGGGCAGTAACGCCAGCAGCGTACTGCGGATCCGCCAGCGCAGGGGCAGCGTTTTCAGAATGGAGGCGGAACGACGCCAGCCACTGCGAACCAGCAGGCCTTTGTAAAAACGTCGCCCTCTGGCCCGGCCTTCACGAAAATCCTGATAGAGCGTTTCGGTCTGACGTATTTCCTCTGCCGTGGGTTTGGTGCGTACTGACATATAGCCCTGCACTTTACCGTCGCGCACCACCGGAATGGCATTAGCCCGCACCCAGTAGTGATCGCCATTTTTACGGCGGTTCTTGACCAGCGCAGTCCAGGGTTCACCCTGTTTCAGCGTCGCCCACATGTCAGCAAACGCTTCTGGTGGCATATCGGGATGACGCACCATGTTATGCGGCTGGCCGTTGATCTCTTCGGCAGAGAATCCACTCGCTTCGATGAAGGCGTCGTTGGCATAGGTGATGTGGCTGTTGAGATCGGTGGTCGACATCAGTGTCGCATGATCGTCAAACTGATATTCACGCTGAGAGACAGGCTGGTTGTTACGCATCAAAAGTCCTTGAAGACCCGACGTCCTGCACGTGACAGTCTGCGTGTCAGCGTGAAAACGAGGGGCTGAGAGATAACGATTACCTTTTTTTATGTTTTCGGCATGCGTCCGCCTACTCTTTAGCGATTAAGTTAAATTACTGGCAATAAAAAAGCCGCTTTGCAGCGGCTTTCACATTTTTAGGTGATTATTCATCCGTTAGCCGGATTTCAGAATTCCGGCAGCCAGTCAGCTGAGGTCAACATTTCGGGTGCCGAACCACCAGGTCAGCAGGAATCCGCCGACCCAGGCCACGATCAGTCCGGCCAGGTAAACCGCCATACCGGCGAAAATCCCTTGGCTGGAGGTCATCAGCGGCAGCGTGACCAGGCCGGAAGGTCCGAATACCGTATTCATTCCAACCGGCAAACCCAGCCACGCTACCAGCCCGATAAAGAAACCGCCCAGCGCGCCGCCACCGCAGGCGGTGATAAAGGGCTTGAGGCGCGGCAGCGTGACGCCGTAGATCAGTGGTTCTCCGACACCCAGCAGGCCGGGCACAATGGCACCTTTGATCTGCGCCCGCAGCAGCGCCCCTTTTCCGGCTTTGCACCACAGCGCCACTGATGCGCCGACCTGACCTGCGCCCGCCATCGCCAGAATCGGGAACAGCGAGTTAAAACCCTGCGTTTCCATCAGCGCAAAGTAGACCGGAATAAAGCCCTGATGAATGCCGAACATCACCGCGATCAGGAACAGCCCGGCCAGCAGCGCACAGCCAAAGGGATTGTTATTGAGGTGGATAAACAGCCACGACATCCCCTTAAACAGTTCACCACCCAGCGGCATGATAAACAGATAGGTGATGGCCCCGGTAATCACCAGCGTAAACAGTGAAGTCAGGATCATATCGAGGTTGTCGGGAATGATTTTGCGCAGCTGTTTCTCAATCCCCGCCCCGATAATTGCCGCCATCAGCACGCCGATAATGTTGCCGCGCGGGTCGATCGTCAGGCCAAAGAAACTCTCCATGCCGCTGTAGTAGCCGGTGGTGGCCGTGGGCACATAGCCAAGCACAAACAGCGAAGCGATGATGGCACCATTGACGCCGCTGCCGCCAAAGGCTTTTTGCGCGTTGTAGCCAATCAGGATGCTGAGAAAGGTAAACAGCCCTTTGCCGAAGACCTTCATGTACGCCACGGTGTGCAGCAGCCAGGGCGCGTGGTCGCCGGGCACATTAAGGTGGAGGCTTTGCCCAATCAGCGTGGCAAATCCCAGCAGCAGCCCCGCGCCGATGAAGCCCGGAATCAGCGGGGTGAAGATGGTGGCGAAGCGCGACAGGAACTGATGCACGCCGCTGGTCTGCTTCGCTTTGAGCTGCTGCTTCTGTTGCGCTGCCAGCTGGCTAAGTTCTGCCGTTCCGCCCTGCGGTTCCGGCGCGGTATCGCCCTCTGTCAGCAGGCTCTGCATTCCCTTGGCCGCGGTTTGCGCTTTGCCCGGCCCCAGGACAATCTGAAACTGCGCCTCGCTATCGATAACGCCTAATACGCCCGGCAGACTTTTTAGCTGAGTCAGGTCGACCTGTTCCGGCTGATTGAGCGTCAGCCGAAGCCGCGTCATGCAGTGAGCACAGGCCACGATATTTTGCGCGCCACCGACCGCCTGCAGGATGTCACGCAACAGTGCCTCGGTGATTTTCGCCATTAGCGTGCTCCCGCTGCCTGCAGCGCCTGACGGATAAAGCCCTGATGCTGACTGAGCAGCGCTTTCGCCTCATCGGCGGCCAGGTCAGCCAGCACCATCAGGATTGCGGTTTTGCAGTGTCCACCGCAGGCGATGAGCGCGGCGCTGGCCGTTGCATCATCACAATCCGTGGCCTGCATGACGATGTTGACCTGGCGCTGCACCAGTTTCTGATTGGTCGCTTCCACATCAACCATCAGGTTGCCGTACACTTTTCCGCTACGGATCATTGACCCGGTGGTGAGCATGTTGAGCACCAGTTTTTGCGCCGTACCCGCTTTCATCCGTGAGGAGCCAGTGACCACTTCCGGGCCAACCACTGGCGTGAGCGCAATCGCGGCAACCTGCGACATGGCGCTGCCCGGATTACAGGTGAGCGACACGGTAGTTGCGCCAAGCTCGTTAGCGTAAGCCAGCGCGCCCAGCACATAAGGTGTGCGACCGCTGGCGGCGATACCGACCAGCACATCGTGGCGGCTGAAGTGGATATCCTTCAGATCCTGCGCACCCTGCTCCCGGTTATCTTCGGCATTTTCAACCGCCTGCAATATAGCGGTATGACCGCCGGCAATCAGGCCAATAACCTGCTCGCGGGGTGTACCAAAGGTGGGTGGGCATTCGCTGGCATCCAGGATGCCGAGTCGCCCGGAGGTGCCTGCGCCGCAATAGATCAGCCGTCCTCCAGCTTTAAATGCCGTGCAGATGGCGTCAACGGCGGTGGCGATCTGCGGCACGATGGCCTCAACCGCCAGTGCCACCTTTTTATCTTCATCATTAATGACGCGCAGCATCGCTTCGGTGGAGAGTTCATCAATGTTCTGGCTGGCCGGATTGCGGCCTTCGGTGATCATCTGGCTGAGGTCGAGTTTCATAGTGGGCTCCGCAAAGGAATAAATTATTCAAATTACCAAACATCATAACGAATTATTAATTCATTGGGTGAGATCTTTTTTCAATGGATGTGGAGTAAATCATGTTGCGGGGAGTGGGCGTGACAGCGTTGAGTTTAAGCAGGGTAACTGGTATACGGGGTTTAAATGCTGCGCATTCCGGTTTGGCCGCAGGGTCTGTGAGTAGCGTTGCCGGGAAATCGGAGCCGGTCAGAAAAGGTTCACCTGATCGTAAAGACGCATTCGTCATCTATGAGGCGAGTAAACCGGCGGCCGGGGGCCCAGGGAGGAGTTTACGCAGCCCGCCATTGTGTCCGACTGAACGGCACAAATGCTGGTCTTTGATTTCTGCATTATCGACCCTTTAGAACTAAGCCACACAAACAAAAAGGGCCCAACTTTCGTTGAGCCCTTCTTTACGCTAATGCTGTTCTCAACTTGCGGTCTGCGTCCGCAGTTGCAGCTCGTACTCTTTCGCCTGTTCGGCGTCGAACTGGTTTTCCCAGCGGGCAATCACCAGCACCGCCAGCGCGTTGCCGATCACGTTCAGCGCGGTACGCGCCATGTCCATGATGCGGTCAACACCGGCGATAAACGCCAGACCTTCCAGCGGAATGCCGACGCTGCCCAGCGTAGCCAGCAGCACCACAAACGAAACGCCTGGCACGCCAGCGATACCTTTCGAGGTCACCATCAGCGTCAGGACCAGCACAATTTCATCGGTCAGCGACAGATCGATGCCGTACAGCTGCGCAATAAAGATCGCCGCGATACTCTGATACAGCGTTGAACCATCCAGGTTAAATGAATAACCGGTCGGCACCACGAAACTGGTGATCGCTTTCGGCGCGCCGTAGGCTTCCATCTTCTCCATGATGCGCGGCAACACGGTTTCCGAGCTGGACGTGGAGTAAGAGAGAATCAGCTCATCTTTCAGAATACGCATCAACGTAGTGATGCGCAGCTTACAGAAGCGCGCTACCCCGCCCAGCACCACAAAGGCGAAGAACAGAATCGCGGCGTAAACCAGCAGCACCAGCTTAGCCAGTGGCCACAGCGAGGCAAAACCGAAGTTAGCAATTGTCACCGCGATCAGCGCAAACACACCGACCGGCGCATAACGCATGATCATGTGCGTTACTTTAAACATCGCTTCAGAGATACCACGGAACAGGTTCACCAGCGGATCGCGCTGTTCTGACGGCAGTGACGACAGGCCTAAGCCAAACAGCACCGAGAAAAAGATAATCGGCAGCATGTCGCCTTTTGCCATAGAGGCGAAAATATTCTGCGGGATCAGCGACAGAATGGTGGTCACCAGGCTATGCGGACCGCCCTGTACCTCTGCCGTTGTCGCTTCATATTTAGAGATGTCCACCGTTGCCAGCGTTGACATATCAATGCCGGTGCCGGGTTGAAATACGTTGGCCAGCGTAATACCGACTACAATGGCAATGGTGGTGATCACTTCAAAGTAGAGAATTGTTTTGACGCCGATGCGTCCCAGCTTCTTTGCATCACCCACGCCAGCGATGCCGACAATCAGGGATGAAATCACAATCGGTACCACAATCATCTTGATAAGATGAATAAAGATATCGCCTGCAGGACTGAGAATGTTGGTGACTAACCATTCACGATTGTCTGGCTGATTATGCAACACAGCACCCACAACGATGCCGAGCACCAGGGCTGTCAGAATCTGCCAGGCCAGGCTGATTTTAAAACCTTTCATAACGCGTAATTTCCTCAGTCAAAACCCGTTTCTCTCTACTGCGAAGGTGCAGAAGACAATACACACAGGGAGTGAGCAAAAAGCCCGGTAAATTAGAGGGTGTTTAGAAACAGCGCCTCGTATGAAAATCTGATGATTCCCATACCCATTTTCAGACGCGGTCTGAGTTGATACCTGCAGAACAGGGGCGAGATAAGTACCATTTTCACTGTGGTAAATGCAACCCCTGGCAGATCCGATTAAAAGTTAGCCAGCTAAGTAGCATAAAGTGCTGCCAGCGTTAAAAATCCCTAACCTGCTGTTATGAAAAGTAATACTTAGATGAATTTCCGCATAGCTATGCAAAGTGGGTTAAAAACGCGTCAGGCGCGTTTGCTTGCTTTTTATCCAGCCCAATCCCGAGTGATACCCCTTCTTAATTCCCCATCGCCGCCAGAGAGTTAACCGGAAATATCAGAACGGCTTCACGCTTCTCCCGAAGAGGTTTATCTCGTGATCTGTGGCGCAAAAAAGAAACAAAGCTATGGCACAGGCTTCAATTAACCATTGATTGACATATCATTAACATCTTCTAGGAGATCCGCTATGAGCCAAAATCACATTCATCCCGTTCCAGAGAACATTGCAGCAAACACCCTGATTACGGCTGAACAGTACCAGGCGATGTATCAGCATTCTGTCGACGATCCAGACAGTTTCTGGGGCGAACAGGGCAAAATCCTTGACTGGATTAAGCCTTACAGCAAGGTGAAAAATTGCTCGTTTACGCCAGGTAACATTAACATTCGCTGGTACGAAGATGGCACGCTCAACCTGGCGGCAAACTGCCTTGACCGCCATTTAGCAACGCGCGGCGATCACCCGGCGATTATCTGGGAAGGCGACGACGCCAGCGAAAGCAAAACTCTGACCTTCCGCCAGCTGCATACTGAAGTCTGTCGCTTCGCCAATGTGCTTGAGTTGCTGGAAGTAAAAAAAGGCGACGTGGTGGCAATCTACATGCCGATGGTGCCGGAAGCGGCGGTGGCGATGCTGGCCTGTGCCCGTATCGGTGCCGTTCACTCCGTGATCTTTGGCGGCTTCTCACCGGAAGCGGTCGCTGGCCGCATCGTCGACTCCAGCGCCTCGCTGGTCATTACCGCCGATGAAGGGATCCGCGCCGGTCGCAGCATTCCGCTGAAGAAAAATGTCGATGACGCGTTAAAAAACCCGAATGTCACCAGCGTGAAAAACGTGGTGGTGTTCCAGCGCACCGGTAAAGATGTGGGCTGGGTTGAAGGCCGCGATCGGTGGTGGCATGACCTGATGCGGGACGCCAGCACCAATCACTCTGCAGCCGAAGTCGGCGCGGAAGATCCGCTGTTTATCCTTTATACCTCCGGCTCCACCGGCAAACCCAAAGGCGTGCTGCATACCACAGGCGGTTATCTGGTCTATGCCGCCACCACCTTTAAGTTCGTCTTTGATTACCATCAGGATGACATCTACTGGTGCACCGCCGATGTCGGCTGGGTAACAGGACACAGCTATCTGGTTTATGGCCCGCTGGCGTGTGGTGCCACCACGCTGATGTTTGAAGGGGTGCCGAACTGGCCAGCGCCGAGCCGCATGGCGGAAGTGGTCGATAAACATAAAGTCACCCTGCTCTATACCGCACCCACCGCCATCCGTGCGCTGATGGCGGAAGGGGATAAGGCCATTGAAGGTACCGATCGCAGCAGCCTGCGCATTATGGGATCGGTCGGTGAGCCCATTAACCCGGAAGCCTGGGAGTGGTACTACAAGAAAATCGGCAACAGCCGTTGCCCGATAGTGGATACCTGGTGGCAGACCGAAACCGGCGGCTTCATGATCACGCCGTTGCCGGGTGCGACCGAGCTGAAAGCGGGTTCCGCCACCCGACCGTTCTTTGGCGTGCAGCCCGCGCTGGTAGATAACGAAGGTCAGCCACAGGAAGGTGCCTGTGAAGGCAATCTGGTGATCACCGAGTCGTGGCCGGGACAGGCGCGCACCCTCTTTGGCGACCATGACCGTTTCGAGCAGACCTACTTCTCTACCTTTAAAAACGTCTACTTCAGTGGTGACGGTGCCCGTCGCGATGAAGATGGCTACTACTGGATCACCGGACGTGTCGACGACGTGCTCAACGTCTCCGGTCACCGTCTTGGCACTGCCGAAATTGAATCGGCGCTGGTGTCGCATCCTAAAATTGCCGAAGCGGCCGTGGTCGGGATTCCGCACAGCATTAAAGGCCAGGCGATTTACGCCTATATCACGCTGAATCATGGCGAAGAGCCGTCGCCGGAGTTGTACACCGAAGTGCGCCAGTGGGTCCGTAAAGAGATTGGCCCGATAGCCACACCGGATGTGCTGCACTGGACTGACTCACTGCCGAAAACGCGGTCCGGCAAAATCATGCGCCGTATTCTGCGCAAAATTGCCACCGGCGATACCAGTAACCTGGGTGATACCTCGACCCTTGCCGATCCTGGCGTCGTCGAAAAACTGCTTGAGGAGAAACAGTCGATCAAAATGCCTTAAACGCATGCTGTCCGGCGGGAAGATCGCTTCCCGCCACACCCGCCCTACGCAGTCTGTTTCGGTAGTCACAACTATTATAACCAGCTGAATCCGCGCCCTGTCGTGAGATTCTCGCGTGCAAGCCCTCTGGAGAAAATGTGATGAATGACGCCCTTTCGAATCAGGATGCAATCAATCAGCAGATTGAACGTAATCCCCGTTTTCATGAGTTAGTCCGTAAACGCCAGACGTTCGCGACGCTGCTGTCGCTGATCATGCTGGTGCTCTATGTTGGCTTTATCCTGCTGATTGCCTTTGCTCCCGGCTGGCTCGGCACGCCGCTGCATGCCGGCACTAACGTCACCCGCGGTATCCCGATTGGTGTCGGGCTGATTGTGATGTCGTTTGTGCTGACCGGCGTCTATGTCTGGCGCGCCAACGGTGAGTTTGACCGTTTAACCAAAGCGATCCTCAGTGAGGTGAAATCATGACTCGTCTCACTTTATGGCTGCTGGCCTTAATGTTGCCGTTTTCAGCGCTGGCCGCTGATGCGATCACCGGTGCGGTGCAGCGCCAGGCAACCAACTATCAGGCGATTATCATGTTTACGATTTTCGTCGGCGCTACGCTGGGAATTACTTACTGGGCGTCAAAGCGAACCCGATCGCGTAACGACTACTACACCGCTGGCGGCAATATCACCGGCTTCCAGAATGGCCTGGCGATGGCGGGTGACTTCATGTCAGCGGCTTCGTTCCTGGGCATTTCAGCGCTGGTTTACACCTCAGGCTATGACGGACTGATCTACTCGCTCGGCTTCCTGGTCGGCTGGCCGATGATTCTGTTTTTAATCGCCGAGCGGCTGCGCAACCTGGGCCGCTACACCTTTGCCGATGTCGCCTCCTATCGTTTGAAGCAGATGCCGATTCGTACCCTGTCAGCCTGCGGTTCGCTGGTGGTAGTGGCGCTCTACCTGATCGCGCAGATGGTGGGTGCCGGTAAACTTATCCAGCTGCTGTTCGGCCTGAACTACCATGTTGCGGTGATTCTGGTCGGCATTCTGATGGTGATGTATGTGCTGTTTGGCGGCATGCTGGCGACCACCTGGGTGCAGATCATCAAAGCGGTGCTGCTGCTATTTGGTGCCTCCTTTATGGCAGTAATGGTGATGAAGGCGGCCAACTTCAGCTTTAACACGCTGTTCACTGAGGCGATGGCGGTTCATCCCAAAGGCATCGCGATTATGCAGCCTGGCGGGCTGGTCAAAGATCCTATTTCGGCGCTGTCGCTGGGGCTGGGGTTGATGTTTGGTACGGCAGGTTTACCGCATATTCTGATGCGCTTCTTCACCGTCGCGGATGCCAAAGAGGCGCGTAAAAGCGTCTTCTGGGCCACCGGCTTTATGGGCTACTTTTACTTCCTGACCTTTATTATCGGCTTCGGTGCGATTCTGCTGGTGGGTGCGAACCCGGCCTTTAAAGATGCCAGCGGCGCGCTGATTGGCGGCACCAATATGGCGGCAGTACATCTGGCTAACGCAGTTGGCGGCAGCACCTTCCTGGGCTTTATCTCTGCGGTTGCCTTCGCCACGATTCTGGCGGTGGTCGCGGGCTTAACCCTGGCGGGCGCGTCGGCGGTGTCGCATGACCTCTACGCCAGCGTCTATCGTAAAGGCCAGGCGAGCGAGAAAGATGAGCTGCGGGTGTCCAAAATCACCGTGCTGGCGTTGGGTGTGGTGGCGATTGCGCTGGGTATTCTGTTTGAGAAGCAGAACATCGCCTTTATGGTCGGGCTGGCCTTCTCGATTGCGGCCAGCTGTAACTTCCCGATCATCCTGCTGTCGATGTACTGGTCAAAACTCACCACGCGCGGCGCGATGGTAGGCGGCTGGCTCGGTCTGCTGACCGCCGTTATCCTGATGATCCTCGGCCCGACCGTGTGGGTACAGGTGCTGGGCAACGCCACGGCGATTTTCCCGTATGAGTATCCGGCGCTGTTCTCGATGGTGGTGGCTTTTGTCGGCATCTGGCTTTTCTCCATTACCGACCATTCGCAGCAGGGCGCAGAAGAGCGTTCCCGCTTCCGCGCGCAATTTATTCGCTCGCAGACCGGCACCGGTATTGAACAGGGCAAGGCGCACTGATTGTGGCTTTTCGTTCATAACGATCAGGCAATAAAAAAGGGCGACTACCTGGGGAGTCGCCCTTTTCTTTCACGCAACAGAATCAGAAGCGCAGTGATGCACCCACGTAAGGGCCATCGACCAGCACGTTATCTTTACGTCCATCTTTGTTGTTCAGTTCGATGTACTGATAACCCACACGCAGGTTAAGCAGTGAAACCGGCGTGAAGCTCAGGCCGCCAGCGGCTTCCTGATAGCTGTCGAGCTGATCGGTGAACGACTCTGGCGCATAATAATATTCACCATACAGGCCCCACATGCTGTTCAGGCTGTAGTGTGCTGCACCGCCCACCGCCACCGCAAATCCATCTTTTCCATCTTCCGGATGGGTAAAGATCGCTTTTGCGGTCGGTGCCAGACGCAGCGGCCCGAAGTCAACGTTGTAGCCCAGACCGGCACCGTAGGTGCTGCCATCATGGTCGCTACGCAGCCAGTTACCTTTCAGAAACAGACCGGGTGTAGTGGTGCCCAGACCCAGATTCAGGTTGGTATTGTGTTCGCTGACATCAACACTACCTTCAATCGCCTGAGCGGCACCGCTCAGTAAAACCAGCCCGAGGGCGCTCCCGGTAACAAGATGCTTAAACATGATTCCACTCCGTGAAGGACAATTAATTCGGCCGCAAGGTTAACAGCCTGAAACGGGGAGACAACAAAATCCGGGAAACTTTACGTAAAAATACGTGTCGCGTTCAGAATTGCAGCTGTCTCTGCGCAACGCAGTGTAGACTATATTGTCCACATCAGGTGTCCAATCACCGGGGCCAGTATCACGGTCACCACCCCCGAGAGCATCATGACCAGGCTGGCGACGACGCCCTCCTGCTGCCCAAGCTGATAAGCGCGAGCGGTGCCGGCACCGTGTGACGCGGCACCAAAGCCTGCTCCTTTCGCCACCCCCTGCTTAATCGCGATGCGCAGAAACAGCACGTCACCCACTGCCATGCCAAACACGCCAGTGATGACCACAAACAGCGCCACCAGATCGGGCTGACCGCCAATCGGCCCGGCTGCGGCCAGCGCAAAAGGCGTAGTAATGGAACGCACGGCCAGACTGCGCTGGATTGACTCCGGCAGGGTTAGCAGCCGCGCCAGCCAGACCGAACTGCAGACGGCGACCAGCGTGGCGGTCAGAACGCCCGCGCTCAGAGAGAGCCAGTGGCGCTTTATAATCGCTACGTTCTCATAGACCGGCACCGCAAACGCCAGCGTCGCTGGTCCCAGCAGCCAGAGCAGCCAGTGGTTTTCTGCAATGTAATCCTGCCAGCTGATGTGGGTCAGCAGCAGCAGCGCCACCAGTACCAGCGGCGTCATCACCAGCGGCATTAACAGCAGCGTACGCCAGCGGCGGTAAAGCCGTTTATTCAGCGCATACACCAGCAGCGTAACCGCTACACACAGCAGGCTGAGCAGAAAATCACGCATGAGGATCCTGCTTACGCGCGGCGCGCGCGACTTCATACTGATAGAGCCGGTCCACCACCCAGGCGGTGGAAGCCAGCACCAGCAGCGTACTGACGCCAATCACTACGCAGATACGCCAGCCATCGACGCGCAGCAGATCGCCATAATTTACTACCGCCACCACCGCCGGGATAAAGAACAGCAGCATCTCGGCCAGCAGCCAGCGCGATCCGGCTTTTACCCAGTTCAGCGGCACAACCCGCGTCACGATTAAGGCCAGCAGCAGCAGCATCCCGACGATATTGGCGGGCAGCGGCAGCTTCAGCCAGCTCACCAGCCGGTCGCAGGCGATAAACAGGCCGATATAGAAACCCAGCTGAAGCGGCAGGCTGAGCCATTGCACTGCACGGATACTGCGTGGAGTGAGCGCTAACGCCATCACCTTGTCTCCCCGATTAAAGTGATGTCACAGTATAAATCGTCAACAGAAGGTGAAAAAAATGAATTAAAATTATCGCAATCATGCCTGAAAGGAATAGTTATGGATGTCCGCGCCCTGCGTTACTTTACTGAAGTGGTCCGCCAGCAGAGCTTTACCCGTGCGGCGCAAAAGCTGTTTGTGACGCAGCCGACCATCAGCAAAATGCTGCGTCAGCTGGAGGAGGAACTGGGCTGTACGCTGATCCTGCGGGATGGCCGTCGCCTGCACCTCACCGACAGCGGGCAGGCGGTTTATCAGCGCGGCCTGGCAATCCTGCAGGAGTTTCATCAGCTTGAGGCGGAGATTGGTGACATCAACCAGCTCAAAACCGGTGAGCTGCGACTGGGTATTCCGCCGATGGTCGGTATGCAGATCGCCGGATCGATTTCCGCGTTTCGCCGCCGCTATCCCGGTGTGAAGCTGAAAATCTCTGAATTCGGCGGTCTGACCGTACAGCAGGCGGTGCTGGCGGGCAGTCTGGATATCGCTCTGACCGCGCTGCCGGTCGATGCCGAGCTGCCGCTGAATACCCTGCCCCTGATGCATCATCCGCTCTGCGTGCTGCTGCCGCGCCGCCCGGCGTGGCTCAGCCGCCAGCAGATAGGACTGGCAGAGCTGGCAGAGCACCCGTTGCTGATTTTCAATGAGGAGTTTTCACTGAATCGTCAGCTGATGCAGGCGTTTCAGCGGCTCAGCCTGACGCCAACGGTGGCAGTGCGCAGCGGTCAGTGGGATTTTCTGGCGGCAATGGTGCAGGCGGAGATGGGGCTGGCGATTCTGCCGGAGCCGATCTGTCAGCGGCTGGATAAGCAGTCGCTATTGTGGCTGCCGCTGGCGTCGGAGCTGAAATGGAGTCTGGGATTGATCTGGCGGGAAGGGAGTTATCTGTCACGCAGTGCGCAGGCGTGGATCAACTGTTGTCGCGAACACTGGCCGGATGAACCGCCGCGCCTGTCGGTGTGAAAAGCTGGCACGCCCGCATGAATCCACAGGCGTGCCAGCCAGGGCTTACTCTTCTTTTTCGATCAGCAGTGTTTCCAGAAGATCCAGGTCGTGCAGCAACTTCTGCATCGTCTCATTGGAGATCTGCTGGGTGGCGCGCAGATGATAGACCTCTGCACGTTCGGCACGCAGCCCGGTCAGGCGGAAACGACGCTCAAGGTTCTCAGCAAACAATGCATGTTCAAGATCATTCTTGCCTTCGGCGCGGCGACGTAAGTTGCCAATCACGCGCAGACTGACCTCTTTCAGCAGTTCCGGATCGATGTTCTCTTCTGACTCATTCTCCAGCCGCTCTTCCATCTTGTGCAGGCTCTCAATCGCTGCACCTGCCATCACCGCACGGGCATTCTGCAGCTCACGGCGATGTGCACCTTTGTCGATACTATCAATGCCGCGCAGCAGAATTGGCAGGATCACTACCCCTACCAGCAGCGAGAACAGAATCACGCCTGTGGCGATAAACACCAGCTCATAACGCGCCGGGAAAGGCTCGCCGTTGGTCAGGAACAGCGGGATAGAGAGCACACCGGCCAGGGTGATTGCACCGCGTACCCCGGCAAACGAGGCGATCAGCAGTTCACGCAGCGAGTAGTTTGAGAACTCCAGCGGCTTCTTCTTCAGCAGGCGTTTGCTGAAGCGCTGCATAATCCACAGCCAGCCAAAGCGCACGATCATCAGCGCGGCATAGACCAGCCCGATATCGGCGAACAGCATCCAGAGTTCCACATTCGGGTCGGCCTGCGCCTGGTCGATCGAGGTCTGCAGAATGTCCGGCAGCTGCAGGCCCAGCATCAGGAAGACCATGCCGTTGAACACGAACTCCAGCATCTGCCAGACACTGTTGGCACGCAGCCGCATCGCCAGCGGAGCCTGACGAATAATGCCGGAACGGGTGATGGTCATACCGGCCGCGACCGCTGCCAGGATGCCTGAGACGCCCAGATGTTCGGCAATCAGATAAGAGGCGAATGGCAGCAGCAGCAGCAGCACGGTCTGCGTCGCCGGGTCATCCCCGCTCCAGCGGCTGAGCAGGCGCAGCGATTTACCGTACAGCCAGCAGATCGCCACACCGGCAATCAGGCCGCCTACCGCGACTTTCAGGAACTCAACGCTGGCACCGCCCCAGGTAAACACCATGGTGCCCATGGCGACGGCGACGGCAAACTTCAGTGATACCAGGCCCGAAGCATCATTCATCAGGGCTTCACCCTGCACAATCGACATAATCTTCTTGGGAATGCGACCTTCACCGACAATGCCGGAGAGTGCCACGGCATCGGTCGGCGACAGCACCGCCGCCAGCGCAAAGGCGGGGATTAGCGGGATCCCCGGCACCAGCCAGTAGATCAGATAGCCGATGCCGATCACGGTAATCAGCACCAGCGCCAGCGCTAAGCCGATGATTTCTCGACCATGATGCAGGAACTCACTGATCGGCGTTTTCCAGCCATCTGCGAACAGCAGCGGCGGGATGAACAGCACCAGAAACAGTTCCGGATCAAAGTCGACATGCAGACCAAATGTTGGCCAGGCCAGCATCGCACCTACGGCGATCTGCACCAGCGGCAACGGGATCTGAAAAGGGAGAATGCGGGCCGCGACGCCAGAGAGCGACACGACCAGCGTCATGATGAGAATAGTAAAAAAGATTTCCATGCTTTCCTTAGGCGTCGTTTCTTTCAATCATTGGTTAAGCGCTAAAGTGTAAAACAAACTGCATTGAAGGTTGTCAGCTACGCGTGCGCCGGGCGGGAAAAAAGTGAAAAATTCCGGACGCGCAGCCGCACGCCCGGTTGTACAGTCAGATTGCCCAGCCACCGGCGTAAAATGCCACCAGCGCGACGGCAATGATCACGGTACCGACGTTGAGCTTACGCCATTCACCGGCGAACAGACGCCCCACCACGAGGCTGGCGAAACCGATCATGATGCCGGTGACGATGTTGCAGGTGAGCACGATAATCACCGCCGTGAGCAGCCCAGACATCGCATCGACAAAATCACTGAAGTCCACTTTTGCCACATTACTGAGCATCAGCAGACCCACATACATCAGTGCAGGTGCGGTAGCGTAAGCCGGAACCAGATAAGCCAGCGGCGACATAAACAGGATAGCGAGAAACAGCAGGCCCACCACAATTGCGGTCAGGCCGGTTTTGCCCCCCGCCGCTGTCCCTGCCGCCGATTCAATATAGACCGCAGCCGGTGACGCGCCCACCAGACCCGCGAACAGGCTGCTGACGGAGTCACTGGTCAGCGCACGACCGCCATTGATAATCTGGCCCTGTTTATCCAGCAGATTGGCCTGCCCTGCGACCGCACGAATGGTACCGGTGGCGTCAAAAACCGCCGTCATCACCAGTGCCAGCACGCTGGGCAGTACTACAGGCTGTAGCGCCCCCATAATGTCGAGGCTGAACAGCAACGACTGACCGCTGGCGTCACGCAGGCTCGGCAGGGCAAACAGTCCCTGATATGTCACCGACGGGTCAAAGATCAGGCCGAGCAGCGAAATAGCGATAATCGTCAGCAGGATGCCGCCCGGTACCCTGCGCTTCTCCAGTCCGATAATCGCGGCCAGTCCCAGCAGTGTCATCATCACCGGGAAAGTGGTGAAGTGACCCAGCGCCACCGGCAGGCCCGGAGCCGGATTTTTTACCACCAGACCCACGCCGTCAGCGGCGATGAGCAGCAGAAACAGGCCAATCCCGACGCCGGTGCCGTGCGCCACGCCCATCGGCAGGTTACGCAAAATCCAGGCACGAATGCCGGTCACGGAGATCAGGGTAAACAGCAGGCCCATCAGGAACACTGCGCCCAGCGCGACCGGCACGCTGATGTGCTGACCCAGCACCAGGCTGAAAGCGGTAAAGGCGGTCAGGGAGATGGCGCAGCCAATGGCCATCGGCAGATTGGCCCACAGCCCCATAAGGATGGAACCAAAGCTGGCGACCAGACAGGTGGCGACAAACACGGCGGAGGGGGAAAAACCGGCTTTGCCCAGCATTCCCGGTACCACGATGACGGAGTAGACCATCGCCAGGAAGGTAGTGAGTCCGGCCAGAATTTCCTGGCGCACGCTGCTGCCGCGCGCCGAGATCGAGAACCATGCGTCCAGTTTTCCACTGGCCGGGCGTGATTCAGTTGACATAGTTGAGCCTCAAAAATTTTTGTTGTGTGGATCGCTCTGCGACCATCGCTGTCCCTGGAATAAGCGGGTAGACGGCGTCACTGTCGGGATTAACCCATCAGGCAAACGTTTACCTTGCCGCAGATAATTAGCCGTCAAAAGCAGCCAGATAAAAAGGCATGCGATTATCCGGCGTTTAGCGCCACGTTTTCAACTCTAAGAGGGAGATTCTTTGGCATAAAGAAAGATTGGGCGCAGGAGGCTGGCAGACGCCCGACGGAAGCCAGCCTGAAACGCTGAGGCCATAAAGTTAATGTCATATAAAGGCAGGATTCGCACCGGCGCAGTCGGGATGAGACAGGATGCGCCGGCGGAGAGAGGATTAACCTGGCAACGAAAGCTCGCCGCCCTGCGCAATCGCGCGTTGCCAGGCGGCGCGCTGCTGCACCGTCTGCAACCATTTCTCTGTGGCAGGCATCCGATCCAGTCCGCCACGCCGCGCCAGTGCCAGCAGCGGAAAGCTCATCTGGATATCCGCAATGGTAAAACGCTCACCGGCAAACCACGTATTGGCTGCCAGATGCTGTTCGATCATCTGCCTGTGCGGCTTTAGCTGTTTATCCAGGAATGCCTTCTGCACCCCTTTGCCAAATGCCGCGCCGACCGGACGCAGCAGCCAGGGCACCGGCGCTTTGCCCATCTGACCGAAGATCAGTTTCATCACCAGCAGCGGCATCAGCGAGCCTTCGGCGTAGTGCAGCCAGTAGCGGCACTGTAACCGTGACGCCTCATCACTCACTTTCAGCCTGAATTCGTGATCATATTTCTCTTCAAGGTATTCGAGAATGGCCCCCGATTCTGCTACCACCTGGTTCCCGTCAGTAATGACCGGCGATTTTCCCAGTGGATGCACTTTTTTTAGCGCCTCCGGGGCCAGCATGGTCGGTTCGCGTTGATAGCGTTTAATCTGGTACGGCACTTCCAGCTCTTCCAGCAGCCACAGCACCCGATGCGAGCGCGATTTCTCAAGATGGTGAACGGTGATCATCATGATTCCCTGTGTGTTGACCTTCACCAAGTATAGACGTCACTCCACAGCCGGATGTTTATCATCCTGCTCCGGGTCAAGCAGCACCGCACCTGAGCCCTGCTGACCCAGCCGGTCGCCGGGATTACGCAGCGGACAGTCGCGCATCGACAGGCAGCCGCAACCGATACAGCCATCCAGGTCATTGCGCAGGCGGGTAAGAGTTTCAATGCGTTTATCCAGCTCTTCGCGCCAGTGCTGAGTCAGCGCATCCCATTCCGTCGTCGACATGCGCTTATCTGGCGGAATGTGGTCGAGACTGTCACTGACCGTCGCCAGCGGGATGCCAATGCGCTGAGCAATCTTGATGATCGCCACGCGTCGCAGCACATCGCGGCTGTATCGGCGCTGATTGCCGCTGTTGCGGGTGCTGAAAATGAGGCCTTTGGTTTCATAAAAGTGCAGCGCCGAGACCGCCACACCGCTGCGGCGCGCCACTTCCCCGGGTGTTAAGACCGGTTTTGGATAGTTACGTTCTTTTTTCATCAGACCCTTTACCTAAAGTTAACTTGAGGAATTATACTTCTTCTCCGTTGAAACCCCTAAACTCCCATTACCCCTTATTAAGCACCAGAAGGATGAGGCCATGATGCAAGAAGAGATCATTCATTCCCTGACGGACTGGATTGACCAGAACCTCGATAAGAGCCTGTCGATTGATGAGGTTGCGGCAAAATCAGGCTATTCGAAATGGCACCTGCAGCGTATGTTCCGTTCCGTGACGAAACAGACGCTGGGTGGCTATATTCGTGAGCGCCGCCTGACGCTGGCCGCAGAAGCGCTATCGCAGACACAGCGTCCGGTGTTTGATATCGCGATGCAGTATGGCTATGACTCGCAGCAAACTTTTTCACGGGTGTTTCGTCGTCAGTTTTCACAGACCCCGACCGCTTACCGCCACACCATGCGACGCCAGGCGATTCAGCGCCCTCGCCTGCTGAGTTTCGGTTGTAACGATCCGATCAACAGCTTTACCCAGCGCACGACCGGCGAGTGCTGCCCGGTCCGTTAATTCTTCGCTGCGCCCGCTCCGGGCGCATCTGTCTGATTTCCCCGCCGTTCTTCTTCTACTGCTCATTTTTTCTGCACACCACTACCATACAAGAGTCAAATTTTGTTCAAAATTTAAAATCGGGTGATATAATGTGACCCAAGTCACACTTTGAACCTGGGTTGACGGCAAAAAAGTCCTACCTGACACACTTTTTTGTCGCCGGTGATGTCCGCAGATTGTCAGGAATACTTACTGATAGTGAGGTCCGGCCGATGGCTACGTTAACCGCCAGTTTTCTTGTTATGCGTTGGGAACTGCTGAGCGCAATCATGATGTTTTTTGCCAGCACCCTGAAAACCAAACTTCGTCAGGATAGCCGTCACGTGATGGCCTTTATGTGTGGCGGGATTGGTTTAGGCATGACCTGCTGGTTTGTTACCGGTCTGATGGGCATTACCCTGAGCATGGAAAACGTACATAACTTCGTGGAAATCTCAAAGCACGCCTTTATCGATGCGATGAGCCAGGCGCCTGCTGACTGGCCGATGCCCTGATTTTTACGCATAAAAAACCCCGCTTAGCGGGGTTTTTTATATTGCTGTGTGAACTTAAATTTTCTTCAACATGGCAGGAATATTAACATCCTGCACTGTAACGCCCGGGCTCTGCGTTCCGCGGCGGTCCTGAATCCACATATCTCCCATCATCTGGTTTAAACCACGATCTAATCCGGTAACCAGCCCTGCACCTGGGGTGAAGGTCAGTTCGCCAAAGTAAATATGCTCGTCATGGATATACCAATCCACACGCACGTAGTCGAAATCGCTGGCCAGCTTCTTGCTCAGTTCGAGCGCATGTTCCAGTGACGGCATAATCGGTGACACATCCAGCCCGGTATCGCGAATCTTGTGATAGGCCTCATTGAGGTTATTCACGTAGAAGTTCATCGACAGCAGCGGCTGGCAGCGGTTGTAGATTACCTGCAGCACATATTCGAACCGGCCATCACGCTTGTTGAACATATGGAATTTGTAATCGATCGGCGCGCTTTTGCCATCACCAATGTACTTCTCAACCAGGATGCGTGGCTTGATGTAGCGGTAGTGAATCTCGCGCGCTTCATTGGCGAAATCGGTCTTCAGCCAGCGATAGCAGTCATGAATGATCTGCTGCTTGCGCAACGCGTCCGGCTCTTCCAGCAGTATTTCTACCATGTTGGAGGCGTGGTTCGGCTTGATCACCGTTCCCCTCCAGCAAGGCAGGCTGTTCAGCGTGGTCGGGTCAGTGGTTTCGTGTACCAGCGGGATCAGGTACTCATTACCGATTTTTTCAGCAATGAATTCGCGTACCGAGTACTTATCTGACAGACGACCGTAGTTCTGGTAATCGCCGAAGATAAACTTACGGTACAACACCTTCTCGTTGAACACTTTTGGCTGACGCAGATTGGGCAGCTTTCTGAACTTATGGAAGTAGTAGATGCGGTCCTGATAAGCCCAGGGCATCTTCTTGATAAAGTACTGCACACTTTTTCTGAGTTCTTCTTTCAACTTGAGCATATCTGACCTCATTTGTATGTTTTGTAGTTGAGTGAGGAAACCTGAATCTTTTGAATGACGCCGTTTTTAAAGAAGTAATTCATTACGGTCAGGGACAAAAGTTCTGAAAGGAAAACGCTCCACGCGGCCCCCATGATGCCGTGACCCTGGATCAACCACCAGGAGAGCGGCAGACTGATGACCATCAGGCAGATGATTTTCCTCAGCAAGTAGTTAAATCCTCCCTCTTTGACCATGTAGCGATACGCTACGGTCCCCATTGCCGAAAAGCTGGTCGCTATCGACAGCAACGTAATGAGACTTCCTGACTGTGTGTATTCCGGTCCGTACAACGCGATGATGATTTGCTCGCCGTAAAGCGAAATGACAAGCAGCATCAGCAATGAAACCGCCATAACGTAGCCATTGAGCCGGGCAGCCAGCTTAATGGCGACCTCGCCGCGCTCCCTGAAGATTTCAGTGAAGCAGGAGGTGATAAGCGCAACCGGGATAAAAATCCAGGAGGCGGAAATAGTATTCGCCGCCGCAAAGAGACCGAGGTCGCGCGCAGGCGCCGTGCCTGCCAGAAACATCTGCGCCGCTTTGACCTGCACCGAGATAAAGATGCTGGAGATCGCCAGCGGCAGACCGGCATACATCAGATAGCGCAGATAGGCGGTGCGCTTTTCGCGCGGTGGCATCTGATCCTGGTGGTCCTGATAGAAGTTGTGACGCTTGATCAGGTAAGGCACCAGTGTCACGGCAACAATCGACAGCGTCAGCCAGAGCGGATTAAGACGCAGCCAGGCCACGGTAAAGCTGATGCCGAAACTCAGCAGCATGCCCACAGCGTTAGCGATAGTGTTAAGACGCGAGGCAAGACGCGCGTTGTTATAAACGCTGAAGGTGTCCTGGGTGACAAAAACCGAGGCAACAAATGAGGCCAGTGCAAACGCCAGGAAGTTTTCCTGCATGTTGTACCAGACCCAAATTAAGACTGGCACCGAAGTGACCAGCAATAGCACCATGCGCAGCGTACGGGCGATGGTCATCAGTCGAAGACCTTTCGACGCATTTTTGCTGACGCGCTTAAACAGAATAGTTTCGGTGCCAAAGATTGCGACGGTTTGCACCATTGCAAAAAGTGAAGTAGAAAACGCCATCTGGCCAAACACCGTTGGACCAAAGGATTTAGCCACGTAAGACGTCACAAAAATGACGCCAAAAACGGAGATGATCTTCTCAGACATCATCCAGGCGGCATTAGACATTACGCTCAATTTCATCGACTCTTCCTTAGTATTACTCAACTACAACCGCTTCGGTACAACATCCCTGTAACGAATTAATAAGCGCTCAGTGGGCCTGGCGAAAATGTATGACTTCAGACCAAGCTGGTCCGAAAATTGAGATGTAAATCATGATCCGGAGAGTGAATTCAGGATAATTCTTATTATAAATGGCGCGAATCACTTCAAATGGAAACGATTTCAGGCTGAAAATAAAACAACCTTAAAGAGCTATACCGGCATATTAATCAAGTCGGCGAAGCTAAATATCCAGTGTACGTAGAATTTTTTCGTATTTTGGATGCGATGAATTTATAACAAAAACCCGCCTCCAGGAAGGCACGCTCCCCGGATAAGAATAAAATAAGATTTATCCCATGATGATATTTCTTCTAAATATCTTAATTTAGGCTTCGCAATTCAATTCGCGCACTTTAATACTGCCTTAATAAAATCTTACAGTGCCAGAAATTATTAAAGTCATTCTCATCCATTAATCGATAAGAAAGGTAAGAGCATTTATGAGAAAGTCACGATACAGCGAAGATCAAATCACAAATGCCATTAAAGCTTCTGAATCGGGCGTGAAAGTCAGAGAGATTTGTGAAGAGTTAGGCATCTCTGAAGCCACGTTCTATAGCTGGAAAAAGAAGTTTTCTGGGTTGTCTTCGGAAGAAGGCAGAAAAATCAAGGAGCTGGAAGAAAAACTGCAGAATGTCACACGTGAACTGCAGACGCTCAACTCGGACAAAGAGATGCTGCAGAGCGTTCTGAAGCACTTCTTTACGACTAATGAAAAACGACAGGCTGTAGATTTCCTGCAGACCACCTTTGACATTGGCACCCGTCGCAGCTGCCGCTTATTAGATATCAGCCGCAGCGTATACCACTATCCGTCAGGCACGGAGAATCGCTAAACCTAATGCTACCGCGCTTTTTAGACTTAACGCTGAGATTTGTTCTTACCAGAAGAGATGAAGATCATTTAACAGGACAATTGCGGCCCCCTTTTCCGCTCCATTTATAACTAATGAATGGCTTCACAGCTAAGCTTCTTTTTTTGCGGTAAAATTGATTCACAACAGCAAAAGTCTCGCATTCCACGCCTTATCTTCCCCTCCCAATCCCCTTTATGCGGGATTGGGCCTTCCCTTTTTTAGTTTAGCCCTGCTAATCGTCGGAACTAAATCCTCTCAACACCATTAAGCCGCTTTAAACATCGCACAAACAATAATCAACGTACATTTGAGTTAATGGTGGCCCTGACTCAAATTTTGCGGTTGCGCTTTAATTCCCGATGATGGCTTTATTGCATTAACTTTCTCCAGGATTAATCCGGGTTAAATAGTTTATTGCTCCTTATCACTAACGTTATGGGTCTATCTTTTCACTCTCTCCATTGCACATCATTGATGCCAGAGATTAATCTTTAATTAATAACGCAGCGGCGGAATTCTCTTACTCATTTATCACTGAGTGAAGTTAATGGTGGTTTTTAGTCCCCTTTTCTCAGGACCCTAACGCAATAAACAGCAGCGGATAAAAGCGTAACGTCCATAATGCTGCGCTATTTTTCCTGATTAATGACCGATATCTGACCAGTGAAAGGTTGCCAGAGCTGAAACAGACAACTTTCAGGTGCCAGAAAGGACCGTTTTTTTACTGACAAAGGAAGGATGAATGAGGTTATCGGAGAATACCGGACAACAGTGCGGAACCATGAAATCGATTTCGCGGTATAAATCTGCCGAAGAGCGAGCAAATCAGGATAGGGTTTAATCTTAAAAAGCCGCGCGGTGTGTTGTCCGCGCGGTAAAGGCATTCAGGTGAGTTTTACGGTTTACTCTTTAATCGTAACTACCTGCGGGTGCGGTTTGATGCGCATTGCCCAGATCACACCCGCCATCAGACAAACAATGCCTGTCAGGGTGAGCTGCGGCGGCCAGCGTTGATACCAGAGAAAAGTCCATAACAGGCCAAAGAGTATCTCGAAAACGATCAGCGGCCCCATCAGTACGGTGGGCAGACGCTGGCTGGCAGCATTCCAGCATAAGGTGCCAAGCCAGGAGCAGAGCAGGCCAATCGTCAGCATCAATGCGATGAATACCGTGGGACGCGGCCCGAACGGCAGCGAAAAATCGGGCTGCTGCCAGGCGAGCTGAACGCTGACCAGCGCGTACAGGATCAGTGCCATCGGCAGCGTCACCAGCCCCTGCGCGGTAGCCCAGGTTGAGGGGCGCAGTTCAGGATGCGTGCGCAGCCAGCGGGCATTACGCAGCGGATACCAGGTCCAGCAGATTACCGCCAACAGTGCCAGCACGATACCGGTCAGATAACGACTGAGATCCAGCGTGGCGCCCTGGCTCTGCAGCTCCGCTGCGTTCACGCAGAGCAAGCCAGCCGCCATCATGACCAGTGCCGGGAACAGCCGCCGCCACGGCAGCCGTCCTTCAAGATGGCCATAACAGAGGTTAGCCGTGACGGCGATCACCACCGGCAGCGTGCCGATAATCATGGTGGAGACCGGCCCGCCGGTACGCTGAATGGCGTTCGCCAGAAACGCATAGTAGAAGAGGTTTCCCACCAACGAGAGCTTCACGGCCTCAAGCCAGTCAGCGCGTGACAGCTGACGCAGCCGACGACGGCTGTGCCAGGCCAGCGGCAGCGCAATCAGCCCAAACGCCACGTAACGTCCCGCCGATTGCAGGGCGCCAGGATAGTCCGGCACCAGCAGCGGCCCGACAAAGATCAGCCCCCACAGCAACCCGGCGGTGACGGCAAACATAATTCCCGCAAACATGATTTCTTCCTTATACAGACTTTTGGCAGAGTGTGGCGGGTTCCGGCGGGAAATGCTTGTAGCAGATTGCGGTGTTATCAGGGCTGGCGAACCTGCTTTTGATAGCGGCCCGGCGTAATGCCATAACGGTGAGCAAAGGCGCGGGTGAGATGAGCCTGATCGGTCAATCCAACCGCCGCCGCGACGCTGGCGGCCGCCTCACCTTGCGCCAGCCTTTGCTTGGCGTCATAGAGCCGGAAAGCCATCAGCATCTGATGCGGCGTAACGTGATAGTGCTGGCGAAAAGCACGTAAGAAGTGCCACGGCGACAGTGAAGCCAATGCGGCCAGCTCCTCCAGCCGCACCGGTTCTGCAAGGTTTGCGCGCAAAAAATCTCTGACCTGATCAAAACGATGCCGGGCATCGGGTCTGCGCTGTGAGGACATACGCGCCAGCGGACGGATTTGCAGCAGCAGCTCAGCAATCAGGCTCTGGCGCGCCAGTTCAGACTCTGCCTGCCAGAGTGCGGCAAGCGTGCGGGAGAGCGGCTGCGCCACGCGCGGATCGGTCAGCAGCGCCTCGTTAAACCACCAGCCGCGGTCGCCGGTCAGTTCATCCATCAGCTGCGGCTGAATGTAGATCATCTGATAGCGCCAGCCCTCTTCGCACGCTGACTCACCCGTGTGCAGCTCATCCGGGTTCATCATGACCAGTGAGTTCTCCGGCGCAGTATATTCGGTGCCGCGATAGCGAAAGCGCTGTGCGCCCGCTTCAATGGTGCCGATCCCAAAGGCTTCATGGGTATGAGGTTCAAAGGCATAGCGGGAGATGTGGGCCTGATAGAGTTCCACACCCGGCAGCTCTGCGAGTTGCCGGAACCGGGCGCGATCTTTCTCACAGGGGAAACTTGCCGGAACACCGTCCACTTCTCTCTCCTTATTTAACCAGTCTGCTAAGCATGCCTGCGACCGGGGCTAAAATGCAAAAGATTGCTATCTGCAACGCCGCGGGTAACACTGCTTTTTTCAGACGGATGGGGTTAAGCATGGCACAGCGTGTGGCAGTGATTATCGATATGCAGAATGGGGTCTTCATCTCGCCGCGCTTCGACCAGGCGGGTCGGGTGGCGCAGATTAACCGACTGACTGAACGCGCCGATATCACCATTTTTATCCAGCACCGCGAAGGCGCGATGTGCGAGGGAAATGAAGCTTTTAATCTGCTGCCGGAACTGATTCAGCCTGCTGGCGCATATTACGTGACAAAAACCGCTTGCGACAGCTTCTGGCAGACTGAGCTGGCCGCACTGTTAAAGAAGCTGGCGGTGGAAGAGTTTGTGGTGTGCGGTTGTGCCACTGACTACTGTCTGGATACCACCATAAAAGTGGGTGCCAGTGCAGGTTATGCCATTACGGTTGCTGCGGATGCGCACACCACCGCCGATCGTCACTGGGTCAGCGCTGAAGCGTTGATAAACCAGCACAATGAGGTCTGGTCCTCATTGTCGATTCCCGGCAACGTGCCGCGTGTGCTGCGCACAGACGAGATTGTGGCGGAATGGTCGTAACCGCCTGCGAAAGCCGCACATAAAAAAGCCCGCATAAGCGGGCTTTTTTACACTCTCTGATCAACAGAATCAGAATGGAATATCGTCGTCGAAATCCATTGGTGGTTCGTTGTTGCTGCTGGCCGGCGCGCTCTGTGGCTGCTGTGGACGGGACTGCGCGCCACCACTGAACTGATTGTTGTTACCCTGCGGCTGCTGCGGCTGACCCCAACCATTGTTGTTGCCACCGCCCTGCGCGCCGCCACCTGCTGGTGCACCCGCGTTGCCGCCCTGCTGACGGCCACCCAGCATCTGCATAGTGCCGCCAACGTTGACCACGACTTCGGTGGTGTAACGTTCCTGGCCGCCCTGATCCTGCCATTTACGGGTACGCAGCTGACCTTCGATGTAGACCTGCGACCCTTTTTTCAGGTATTCGCCTGCGACTTCAGCCAGTTTGCCAAACAGCACCACACGGTGCCATTCAGTGATCTCTTTGTTTTCACCGGTCTGCTTGTCGCGCCAGCTTTCCGACGTAGCCAGCGTAATGTTGGCAACCGCGCCACCATTTGGCATGTAACGTACTTCCGGATCCTGACCCAGATTCCCGACAAGAATCACTTTGTTAACGCCACGACTGGCCATGTTGCTGTCTCCCGATGAGTTAATGCATACAGTCTAATCTCTCAATTCTAACACGTCCTGCGGACTGTTTCCCACTTTCGAGCGGGGTTCCAGTTTTAATCCCTCTCCGCTTCCAGGCCTGAGAGTACTGGATATATATTCAGTCTATTTTTTGTGCCATAATGACACGTTTATTCTGGCCGTGTCGGCAAGGCACGGTGAGTGCAGCTAATCCGGGAAAGGTGAATGGATAAGATCGAAGTTCGTGGTGCCCGCACCCATAATTTGAAAAACATCAACCTGACCATCCCACGCGACAAACTCATTGTGGTAACCGGCCTGTCAGGGTCCGGTAAATCCTCACTGGCGTTTGATACGCTGTATGCGGAAGGTCAGCGCCGCTATGTGGAGTCGCTCTCTGCGTATGCGCGCCAGTTTCTTTCGTTAATGGAGAAGCCGGACGTCGATCATATCGAAGGTTTGTCGCCCGCCATTTCCATTGAGCAGAAATCCACCTCGCATAACCCACGTTCGACCGTGGGAACCATCACTGAGATTCACGATTATCTGCGTCTGCTGTTTGCCCGCGTAGGCGAACCGCGTTGTCCGGATCATGATGTGCCGCTGGCGGCGCAGACCGTGAGTCAGATGGTGGATCAGGTGCTCTCGCAGCCGGAAGGTCGTCGCCTGATGCTGCTGGCCCCGGTAGTGAAAGATCGTAAGGGTGAGCACACCAAAACGCTGGAGAATCTGGCAACGCAAGGTTATATCCGTGCGCGTATTGATGGCGAAGTGTGTGACCTCTCCGATCCGCCAAAGCTTGAGCTGCAGAAGAAGCACACCATTGAAGTGGTGATTGACCGCTTTAAAGTGCGTGAAGACCTGGCAACCCGTCTGGCGGAGTCGTTTGAAACCACGCTGGAACTTTCCGGCGGCACGGCTATCGTGGCGGACATGGATGACAGCGACGCAGAAGAGCTGCTCTTCTCGGCTAACTTCGCCTGCCCCATCTGCGGTTACAGCATGAGTGAGCTGGAACCGCGTCTGTTCTCGTTTAACAACCCGGCGGGCGCCTGTCCAACCTGTGACGGCCTGGGCGTACAGCAATATTTTGATCCTGACCGCGTCGTGCAGAATCCTGAACTTTCGCTGGCGGGCGGTGCTATCCGCGGCTGGGATCGCCGTAACTTTTACTATTTCCAGATGCTGCGTTCGCTGGCGGAACACCTCGATTTTGATATCGAAGCGTCATTCGGCAGCCTGCCAGACAACGTGCAGAAGGTGATTCTGTATGGGTCAGGCAAAGAGAGCATCGAATTTAAGTACATCAACGATCGCGGCGATACCTCGGTTCGCCGTCATCCGTTTGAAGGCGTGCTCAATAACATGGAACGCCGCTATAAAGAGACGGAATCCTCTGCGGTTCGCGAAGAGCTGGCGAAGTTTATCAGCAACCGCGCCTGTGCCAGCTGTGAAGGCACCCGTCTGCGTCGTGAAGCGCGCCACGTCTTCGTGGAGAACACCACGCTGCCGACTATCTCTGAGATGAGCATCGGTCATGCGATGTCCTTCTTTGAAAACATGAAACTCAGCGGCCAGCGTGCGCAGATTGCCGAGAAAATTTTGAAAGAGATTGGCGATCGCCTGAGCTTCCTGGTCAACGTCGGCCTGAACTATCTCTCAATGTCACGTTCCGCTGAGACCCTGTCCGGGGGTGAAGCACAGCGTATCCGTCTGGCCAGCCAGATCGGTGCGGGTCTGGTCGGTGTGATGTATGTGCTGGATGAGCCTTCTATTGGCCTGCACCAGCGTGACAACGAACGGCTGCTCGGCACCCTGATTCATCTGCGCGACCTCGGTAACACCGTGATCGTGGTTGAGCATGATGAAGATGCGATTCGTGCCGCAGACCATGTGATCGACATCGGTCCGGGTGCAGGCGTACACGGCGGCCAGGTCGTCGCGGAAGGCACCGTTGATCAGATTATGGCGCAGGAAGAATCCCTGACCGGCCAGTTCCTGAGCGGCAAGCGTGGCATTGTGGTGCCAGAGGAGCGCGTCAAAGGCGATCCGGCCAAAGTGCTGAAGATTACCGGCGCACGCGGCAACAACCTTAAGGATGTCACGCTGACGCTGCCGGTCGGACTGTTCACCTGTATTACCGGTGTGTCCGGTTCAGGTAAATCGACCCTGATCAACGATACGCTGTTCCCGATTGCTCAGCGGGCGCTGAACGGTGCGACCATCGCCGAACCGGCACCTTACCGTGACGTGGCAGGCCTGGAGCACTTCGACAAAGTGATCGACATCGATCAGAGCCCGATTGGTCGTACACCGCGCTCCAACCCGGCCACCTACACCGGTATCTTTACCCCGGTGCGTGAACTCTTTGCGGGCGTGCCGGAAGCGCGTTCGCGCGGTTACAATCCGGGTCGCTTCAGCTTCAACGTGCGGGGCGGACGCTGTGAAGCCTGTCAGGGCGATGGCGTGTTGAAAGTCGAGATGCACTTTCTGCCGGACATTTATGTGCCGTGTGACCAGTGCAAAGGCAAACGCTATAACCGTGAAACGCTGGAAGTGAAGTACAAAGGCAAGAGCATCCACGAAGTGCTGGAGATGACCATCGAAGAGGCCCGTGAGTTCTTCGATGCCGTACCAGCGCTGGCGCGTAAGCTGCAGACGCTGATCGATGTAGGTCTCACCTACATCCGCCTCGGTCAGTCCGCCACCACCCTGTCCGGCGGTGAAGCCCAGCGTGTGAAGCTGGCGCGTGAGCTGTCGAAGCGTGGCACGGGTCAGACGCTCTACATTCTGGATGAGCCGACCACCGGCCTGCACTTTGCCGATATCCAGCAGCTGCTGGAAGTGCTGCATAAGTTGCGCGATCAGGGCAACACCATCGTGGTAATTGAGCACAACCTTGATGTGGTCAAAACCGCAGACTGGATTGTCGATCTCGGTCCGGAAGGCGGCAGCGGCGGCGGTGAAATCCTGGTGGCTGGTACGCCAGAAACCGTGGCGGAGTGTGAGAAATCCCACACTGCGCGCTTCCTGAAGCCCCTGTTACAGAAGTAATTCTTTCAGGCCCGCCGCGTGCGGGCCTTTTTTTACCCCTGCCGATTCAGCCAGAAAAATGCAGAATCAGGCAAGATTCAGACATGTATAGGCATATACGCTTCTCACTACGCTGACTATCCTTAAACGGTTCCTCTTTGGCACGCCCCTGGCGTCGCCCTGTTTTCGCAGCACATCCACGCTGCTGCACATCATCAAAAAACACTCACGACACATCGAAACTGGAGACACCATGAATATTACGCATGCGTATGCTGCTCAGGATGCAAAATCCAAACTGGCACCGTTCGATTTTAAGCCGCGTGAGCTGCGCGCCCATGACGTTCAGCTTGAGGTGCTGTTCTGTGGCGTTTGCCACTCAGACCTGCATCAGGCCCGTAATGAGTGGAAAAACACCATTTTTCCCGTGGTTCCGGGTCATGAAATTGTGGGTCGCGTGACTGCTGTTGGTCCACAGACGCAGAAATACAAAGTCGGCGATCTGGTTGGCGTCGGCTGCATGGTTGATTCCTGCCGCAGCTGTCCAAGCTGTCAGCAGGGTCTGGAGCAGTATTGCGAAAACGGCTTTGTCGGCACCTATAACGGCGAAGATCGCGAAACCGGCGCTATTACCTACGGCGGTTACTCAACGTCGATGGTGGTTGATGAGAGCTTTGTGCTGCGCATTCCCGAGAACCTGGAGCTGGCGGGCGTTGCACCGCTGCTGTGTGCCGGTATCACCACCTATTCGCCGCTGCGTCACTGGAATGTCGGTCCTGGCAAAAAAGTGGGTATCGTAGGCTTAGGCGGCCTGGGCCATATGGGCGTGAAGATTGCGCATGCCATGGGCGCGCATGTGGTGCTGTTCACCACCTCGCCATCCAAAATTGAAGATGGCAAACGTCTGGGTGCCGATGAAGTCGTGATCTCCAAAGATCCGGAGCAGATGGCGCAGCACGCGAACAGCTTTGACTTCATCCTGAACACCGTGGCGGCTCAGCACGATCTCAACCCGTTCATCACCCTGCTGAAACTGGATGGCAACATGACGCTGGTTGGTGCACCGGAGCACGACCATCCGGCACCGCAGGTCTTTAACCTGATCTTTAAACGTCGCAGCATCGCCGGTTCACTGATTGGCGGCATCGCGGAAACCCAGGAGATGCTCGATTTCTGTGGCGAGCACGGGATTACGTCAGACATTGAGCTGATCGCGATGGACCAGATCAACGAAGCCTATGAGCGCATGCTCAAAAGCGATGTGAAGTATCGCTTTGTTATCGATATCAACACGCTGCGCGCTCAGTCTGCCGCGTAAGCTGCTTGATCTGAAACCCTCTTGCTCAGGTAAGAGGGTTTTTTATTGCCGTTTAACGGGTAGCCGCCTGCTGGTATGAGGCATCGACCAGATAGTAGATCTGCGAATCTTTCAGCGAACCGTCGAGGAACAGCGTGCTCCAGTGAGACTTATTCAGATGCTCGCTGGGAATAATATCGCTGTGCTCTTCGCGCAGTAATTCGGCCAGCGCAGGCGTCGATTTCAGCGAGACCGCGGGCCGCCCTTTCGCCTCATGTACCATCGCAAACAGCACGCCGTTGCTTTTAATCTGCGTAGCTTTCCAGTCACTGTGGACGCTCTGCTCCGCGCCCGGCTTGCTCATGCAATAGGTCAGTAAATCTGAGTTATTCATTACGATTCCCCTTGTAACGTGGCGACAATCCGCCTGGCACCGCCCTCAATGCGATGCTCGCCCAGCCAGATCCCCTGCCAGGTGCCCAGCACCAGACGTCCCCGCTGAACCGGTAATAACAACGAAACCCCTAAGATCGACGATTTGATGTGCGCCGGCATATCATCACGCCCTTCGTAATCGTGCTGATAAGGCGCATTCTCGGGCACGTACCGCATGAAATGCTGCTCCATGTCGCTGCGCACCGTCGGGTCGCAATTCTCATTTAAGGTTAACGACGCCGAAGTGTGCTGCAACAGCAGATGCAGCAGACCGGTTTTGATATCACGCAGTCCGGAGAGCGAGTTGACGATCTCATCGGTGACCAGATGAAACCCACGCGACTTCGCGCTCAGCGTAATAGTTTGTTGATGCCACATAGCTTATTCCTGAAACGGTTATCCCGTTTAAGTGTGCAGCATGTCGCCGAAAGGTAAACCCTGACCCATAAAAAAACCGCCAGAGAAAACGCTGGCGGTCTTGTTTACAACCTGGCTGCTGTTACATCACGGCGGCAAACGCTTCCGCTACCTGATGCACATTTTTGCTGTTCAGACCGGCCACACACATGCGACCGCTGCCCACCAGATAGATGCCAAATTCGTTACGCAGGCGATCAACCTGCTGCGCACTCAGACCGGTATAACTAAACATGCCACGCTGCTTCAGCAGATAGTCGAAGTTTTTACCTGGCAGCGCGGTGCTCAGTACGTCCACCAGCGACTGGCGCATCGCGAGAATGCGCAGACGCATCGCCTCCACTTCAGCCAGCCAGCTGGCCTTCAGCGCCTCGTCGTTGAGGACGCGTGCGACAACCTGCGCACCGAAATTCGGCGGGCTGGAGTAGTTACGGCGAACGGTTGCTTTTAACTGGCCCAGCACACGTGCTGACTCTTCGGCACTGTCGCACACGATAGAGAGACCGCCTACGCGCTCGCCATAGAGCGAGAAGATTTTGGAGAAGGAGTTGCTGACCAGCGCAGGCAGACCCGCCGCGGCGACCGCGCGCAGTGCATACGCATCCTGCTCCATACCGGCACCAAAGCCCTGATAGGCGATATCCAGGAAAGGAATCAGCTGCTGTGCTTTCAGCACCTCAACGGTCTGATCCCACTGCGCATCCGTCAGGTCAGCGCCGGTCGGGTTATGACAGCAGGGATGCAGCAACACGATGCTCTGCGCAGGCAGGGTTTTCAGGGTGCTGATAAAGGCATCAAACCGCACACCGTGAGTTTCTGCGTCATACCAGGGATAGGTATTGACGTCAAAACCTGCGCCATTAAAAATCGCGACGTGGTTTTCCCAGGTCGGATCGCTGACCCAGACGGCAGACTGCGGGAAGTAGCGCTTAAGGAAATCCGCACCCACTTTCAACGCGCCAGAACCGCCAAGAGTCTGAATCGACGCAATACGGCCCGCCTTTAACACCGGATGATCGGCACCAAACAGCAGCGGTGCAATCGCACTGCGGTAGCTGTTCAGCCCTTCCATTGGCAGATAGAGCGATGCCTGATGCGGCTCAGCATAAAGCTGCTCTTCAGCAGCCGCTACAGCCTTCAGCTGCGGGATGATGTTCTGTTCGTCGTAATAGAGCCCGATGCTCAGGTTAACTTTGTGTTCACGTGGGTCTTGTTTGAACGCTTCCATCAACGACAGAATCGGATCGCCCGCATAGGCATCAACGTTTTGAAACACGGTGTAGGTCTCCATGATTGGTCCAGAGGTAAGCGGCGGATTAAACCCGATAGCGTCCCGGACGGTGGTTCATTGCAATAATCAGGTTCAGGATCACCGCACCCGCAATCGACGCGAGCAGGATGGGGCCACTCACCACAAACAGTGACGCCAGCACGACGCAGGTATCGACTGCCATCTGCAGTTTACCCGCGCGGATCCCAAAGCGATCCTGTAGCCACAGCGCCAGAATATTGATGCCGCCCAGGCTCGCCTTATGACGAAATAACACTATAAACCCGATTCCCATGATGACGTTACCGAACAGTGTCGCATAGAAGGGATTAAGGTCAGAAAAGTGGACGAACAGCGGGTGCAGTTGAGTGAACAGCGACACCAGCCCGACGGCGCAGAAGGTTTTCAGGGTAAATTCCCAGCCCATGCGTTTTACCGCCAGCCAGTAGAAAGGGATGTTGATCAGGAAGAATGCGCTGCCGAATGAGAGCGGCGAGAGATAGCTAATCAGAAAAGCGATACCTGCGGTGCTGCCCGTCAGCGCACCGGCCTGTTTTAGCATAATGACGCCGAACGAGACCATTAGAGTGCCGAGCACCATCGCCAGCGCATCTTCAATGCGCGAATGCGGGACGCGGGTAGGTTCTGCGATGTTATCCATGGGGGTTTTCTCAGTGCAAATGATGCGGTTCCCATGCAAAAAACGCACCATCGTCACAGCACTGAACAGCTGTAAAGCGGATGCCAGCGATATCCCGTTGATATCTAAGGCGCTTTAAACATAACTTTATGCATAGATTTCGACTGATACCGTCAATCTATGCGTCTGGCTCCGTTTTGATGCGCGTTAATTGCATTTATTACCGCAAGTGTGCACCAAAACCGCACAGCGCGCACCCTTTTAGCGCGTCTTTTGCTCAGGCAGCATCATCAGCCCGTTCTCTTTCATTCTTCCCAGCACCACTGAGGTTTTCACATGGGAAACGCTCTGGTGGCCCGCGACTAACTGGCTGATTAACGCACTGAGGGAATTAAGATCGGCTACTGCCACTTTGAGCAGATAGTCTGCATCGCCCGTGGTTTTATAGGCATCCACGATCGCCTGCTCCTGCTCCACCATCCGGTGAAAGCTCTCAACATATTCAGCGGTGTGGTTGATTAAGCGCACCTCAATCAATCCCACCATGCCAAGCCCGATGGCATCGGGTGACAGCCGGGCGTGATAACCCAGGATGAGGTTAGCCTGTTCCAGATTAATACGGCGGCGCGAACATTGTGAGGCAGAAAGGCCGACCAGATCGCTGAGTTCCTGATTGGTCAGACGGCCGTTAGCTTGTAATAAAGTCAGGATTTTAAGGTCGTAATCGTCTACGTGAGTCATTCCGTTTCCACATCGGTGCCAGGCGTCGCTTTGTTACAGATAACCCGATAACCCGAGAGGTTGTCCAACACTATTTTATGATGATGGGGGCTGTCATGCACAGATCGTGCATGACAGCACAAAGCGGGATTATTCGTCGTCGTATTGCGGACCCGCGTAGTTATCAAAGCGCGACCACTGACCGTTAAAGGTCAGGCGCACTGTACCGATGGGGCCATTACGCTGTTTACCCAGGATGATCTCCGCGATTCCTTTGAGATCGCTGTTTTCGTGGTAAACCTCATCCCGATAGATAAACATGATCAAATCCGCATCCTGCTCGATCGAACCCGATTCACGCAGATCCGAGTTGACCGGACGCTTGTCAGCACGCTGCTCCAGTGAGCGGTTAAGCTGCGACAGCGCCACCACCGGCACATTCAGCTCTTTCGCCAGCGCTTTCAGCGAGCGGGAGATCTCCGCAATCTCCAGCGTACGGTTGTCCGACAATGACGGTACGCGCATCAGCTGCAAATAGTCGATCATGATCATACTTAAGCCACCGTTTTCACGGTAGATACGTCGGGCGCGCGAGCGCACTTCGGTAGGCGTCAGGCCAGAAGAGTCATCGATGTACATGTTCTTCTTCTCCAGCAGGATGCCCATGGTGCCGGAGATACGCGCCCAGTCTTCGTCATCCAGCTGTCCCGTTCGGATGCGCGTCTGATCGACGCGGGAAAGTGACGCAAGCATACGCATCATGATCTGCTCGCTGGGCATCTCCAGACTGAAGATCAGCACCGGCTTCTCCTGCAGCATGGCGGCGTTTTCGCACAGGTTCATCGCGAAGGTGGTTTTGCCCATTGACGGACGTGCGGCGACAATAATCAGGTCAGAACCCTGCAGGCCCGCGGTCTTTTTATTCAGATCCTGATAGCCGGTATCGACGCCGGTGACGCCATCGTGCGGGGTCTGATAGAGCGATTCGATACGGGAGACGGTCGATTCCAGAATCTGCTCAATGTTTTTCGGGCCAGCATCTTTATCTGCGCGCGCTTCCGCGATTTTAAAGACGTTCGACTCTGCGAAGTCGAGCAGCTCCTCGCTGTTACGTCCCTGCGGATCGTAACCGGCATCGGCAATCTGGTTGGCGACGGCGATCATCTCACGCACCACCGCACGTTCACGCACGATGTCGGCATAAGCACCGATATTCGCCGCACTCGGTGTATTTTTCGCCAGTTCAGCCAGATAGGCGAAGCCGCCTGCCATCTCCAGTTCGCCCCGGGTTTCCAGCGATTCAGAGAGCGTAATCAGGTCGATAGGTTTGCTGTTTTCAAGCAGCCGCTGCATCTCGGAAAAAATCAGCCGATGCGAGCGGTTGAAAAAATCATTCGCGACGACGCGCTCAGAGACGTTATCCCAGCGCTCGTTATCCAGCATTAACCCACCGAGCACCGACTGCTCCGCTTCCAGAGAATGCGGGGGCATTTTCACGCCTGCGAGCTGGCGATCCTGCGTTTCGTTCGATTTGTTGGTGGGTTTATTTCCTGCCATAGTGAATGCATTACCGATCTTCTGTGGGGACGCGCAAGTATACCTTAGTTGAGGTGCGCGCCTCACCCTCATGATGAAACAATCACAGGAGTCAGAATGGCAAAGCGTATTCAGTTCAGCGCGCATGGCGGCCCGGACGTCTTAGAGTGGACAGATTTTGAACCCGCTGACCCGGCTGAACATGACGTGCAGGTAGAGCATCGCGCTATCGGGATTAATTACATCGATACCTATGTTCGCAGCGGGCTCTATCCGGTTACCGCTTTTCCTTCTGGCCTGGGAACGGAAGCCGCGGGCGTCGTGTCGCGGGTTGGACGTGGCGTGACATTATTTAAGCCCGGCGATCGCGTGGTCTACTGTCTGGCGTCGATGGGGGCCTATAGCGAAGTGCATAACGTGGCGGAAGATCGCCTGATGCATCTCCCGGAGGCGATCGGCTTTGAGCAGGGCGCAGCCAGCTACCTGAAAGGGCTGACCACGCAATATCTGCTGCGCCAGACCTATAAAATCAGCGCCGGTGAGACCTTTCTGTTTCATGCGGCCGCGGGCGGCGTCGGGCTTATCGCTTGCCAGTGGGCAAAAGCGCTGGGTGCACATTTAATCGGTACGGTGGGTTCCGAAGAAAAAGCCACGATGGCGAAGAACGCCGGTGCCTGGGCGACCATTAACTACCGCGAAGAGAATATTGCACAGCGCGTCAGCGAACTGACCGACGGAAAAAAAGTGGGCGTCGTGTATGACTCGGTGGGCAAAGACACCTGGGAAGCGTCGCTGGACTCGCTGCGTCGTCACGGTCTGATGGTCAGTTTTGGTAATGCGTCGGGTCCGGTGACCGGGATTGATCTGGGCATTCTGAATAAGAAAGGCTCGCTGTTTGTGACTCGCCCTTCACTGTTTGGTTATATCACCAATCGGCAGGAGCTGGAAACCGCCAGTGCCGAGCTGTTCTCGCTGCTGGCGAGCGGCGCCATTAAGATTGATGTACCAGAGCAGCAGAAGTTTGCATTGAAAGAGGCCAGTAAGGCGCACCAGATGCTGGAGAGCCGGGCCACGCAGGGATCCTGTCTGTTAATTCCGTAACAGTCAGCGCCCGGTAAGCAACAAAAAGGGCTTCCCCTGGGAAGCCCTCTTCTTTTTTTTATTTTTTGTTCGCGCTGGTGTAGGGACAGCGGCGATGAATTCGTGTCGAGTCGATGGCACATCGATTTGACGACAGGCATCCTGCCAGAAAACATAAGTAAAAAATATGTTTAATTGCAGATCAGTGCCGAGCAATCTTTCACACTGTGATCGCTACCGCATTTAGCGCCAGCCTTTGCGGTCTAACCTGCTGATCTTACGCCTCAGCTTACGGCGCGCTCGCGCCTCGCTGTCGCCAAAAAGGGCACGGTGCAGCCACACAGCAATCACCGCCAGCACCAGCCACGGCAACACTTTAATAACAATTGCAAACAGTCCACCGACAAACATCACGATGGTTGCGACCACCAGTGCCGCCAGCACGCCCAGCAGTGAAACGCCGGTCAGCAATAGCATCAGGAAAAAACCCAATACGAATAAAATTTCCACGTCAGCGCTCCTTTTTGAGATTGATTGTTATAGCTATTACAAGAAACGTGCCAACCGATAACTTATTGATTTAACGCTAATAAGGATTAAAAAAAGTGTCATAACCTGGTGATAAAAACCACATTATGGCGTAAAAAAAACCAGCTTTAAAAGCTGGCTTTCCTGTTCAGGGCAGACATCAGACTTCCTGCGGGACCTTATCCGCAACCAGCGCCAGCGCCGCTTCCAGTACGCGAACATCAGCGCCCGGCTTGTGGGCGTTTTCACTCAGGTGACGTCGCCACTGGCGAGCGCCCGGAATTCCCTGGAATAATCCCAGCATATGGCGTGTGACGTGTCCCAGATACGTGCCCTTCGCCAGCTCCGCTTCAATATAGGGATACATTGCGCGCACTACGTCCACCGGGTTAGCCGCCGGATGCTGACGACCAAACAGCGTCTGATCGACCTGCGCCAGAATGCCGGGGTTTTGATAGGCTTCACGTCCCATCATTACGCCGTCAAGGTGCTGCAGATGAGCCAGTGCCTCTTCCAGCGTTTTCACACCACCATTGAGCGCGATCGTCAGATGCGGAAAATCGCGTTTCAGCTGCCAGACGCGGGGATAATCCAGCGGTGGAATTTCGCGATTCTCTTTGGGGCTGAGGCCAGAGAGCCAGGCTTTGCGCGCATGGATAATAAATGTCTCGCATTCACCGCGACCGGCCACCGTGCCGATAAAGTCGGTCAGGAATTCATAGCTGTCCAGCTCATCAATCCCGATGCGGGTTTTCACCGTCACCGGAATCGATACCACGTCGCGCATCGCTTTAATCGCATCCGCGACCAGATTCGCCTCGGCCATCAGGCAGGCACCGAATCGGCCATTCTGAACCCGATCCGAAGGACAGCCGACATTCAGGTTCACTTCATCGTAGCCACGCTGCTCTGCCAGCTTCGCACACTGCGCCAGCGCCGCCGGATCGCTACCGCCAAGCTGCAACGCGACCGGATGTTCCGCCTCGCTGTAAGCCAGGTAATCCCCTTTGCCATGAATGATCGCGCCCGTGGTCACCATTTCGGTGTAGAGCAGCGTGTCGCCGGTCAGCTGACGATGAAAATAGCGACAGTGGCGATCGGTCCAGTCGAGCATGGGGGCGATAGAGAAACGTTGCGAAGAGAAATTAGGCATGAAGCGCAGACAATCCGGTAATTAAGGGTGATGGAATTCTGTGCAAGGATAACACAAGGGCGGGCGATAGTGCATCGCCCGCCCCCGAACAGCCTGAATAACGTGCTTAGAAGTTAAAGCCCAGCTGCATCATCGCGCCCCAGGTATTGTTAGCCCCCACAGAGCCGGCCAGATCCAGATGGACAGCTTTGTTAAACGGTGACAGACCAAAACCTGCGGTGGCAACATTTTCGTCGTTAGACCGCATGTCCGCACGATAACCGGCACGCAGCTGCAGCCAGTCAAGCACGCGGTATTCCGCGCCCACTGCCGCATACTGGCTGTTATCCTGCGTTTTGAAGCGTTTGGTTTCCGTCAGATCCACATCGCCGGTCACGGTAAACGGACCTTTATCCCAGGACAGGCCGGTGGTGACCAGCGGGCGAATCTGGTAGGTATCACGGAACCCGTTGACCTCTTTGGTCTGCAGATCACGCGAAACCAGGTTCTGTCCGGTCACACCCAGCGTCCAGTTTTCAGCAAAGGTGGTTGCCAGACCGGCATCAACGTTAAAGCCGGTGTCGGTGCTGCGATACTGGCTATTGTTGATGTCGTTCTTGTCATAGTTATAGATGCTGGCAGTATAGTTATAGAGCGAGGTTTTCTGCACTTTCGGCGTCACGCCCACTGAGACCGGCTGACCGGCGATAGTGAACTCATGCGCCACCGCCACACCATAATCAATGGTCAGTGCCGCTAAGCCATTCGCACTGGAACGAAGGTTATTTTGATCGCCCGGACGTGGCAGCACCGTTCCGTTAGCGACACCGCGCAGGTAGTCGATATCACCCTGGACCACGTTGGCACGGACGTGCGCCGTACCGTAGGCTTTGGTAATAAACGCAAAAGGCAGAGTCTCATTGGGGATCGTGACGGCCACGGCCACGCCTGCACTGCCGTGAGCTTTGTTACCGCGCAAATCGCTGAGCTTGTCAGCAACATCGCCGGAGGCAGCACGCAGTTCAGGGTAGCCACGCAGATAATCTGCAAAAGTCAGATTACCAATCACGTCACGATAGCGATCTACGGTGTCCGTAATATCATCGACTTTATCGATCAGCTTATCTTTGTCAGTCACCTGAATTCCCGCTGAAGGGAAAATAATGCTGACGTTATCGTCAGATTTAGCACGCGTCATTAATGCCGGGTTCGCCAGCACTGCTGAGCCATAAACAGAAGATGCTACGCCGGTCCCGCCCATGGCGTCATTACGTGCATCATACCAGGTCCCTGCCGCCATGGCGGAAGAAGAAAGGAAAAGCGCGGTCGCTGCAGCGGAATACTTCAGCGCTGAACGTTGAGCGGATTTTTTCACCATTTGCCTGCCATCACCTGAGAAATTGTCATTGAAACATTCAACGACTGAATAGTTTGTTAGCCCTATTGTGAACCCTGGCTAACGCGTTATTGCTGTGAATTCAAAGGAAACAGTGTCTTAATTCAAAGGATTGGACGTTTTCCAATCAAAAAACCGTTGTAATTGTTCAAACTGCGTCGGGGTATTTCAAATAATGCCAGACTTTCCTTAAGTCTTTCTGAACATTACTTCTTAACTCAGTGAGATGCAAAGCAAAATACCAACAAATTCCGCTTCAGGTCGATTGAAAATGGATCTGATTTCTCGTCAGATTTGAGATAGATAGCGGCTGAAATGCTTAAAATGCTGCTTTATCAGGCAAATAATGCTGTTTTACCAGGCGAAAACGAACATCAGCGCCGAAAAACTATGTGTGATAAAATAACATCACTTATCCAGCGGAGAATTTTTCATGACAAACATGACGTCGCAGCAAATTTTGATTCAGGCTGAAAAGATATGCCTGCAGCGCGGTGTACGTCTGACTTCGCAGCGTGCTGAGGTGTTGCGCCTGATGGCCGAACAGCCTGGCTCGATCAGCGCTTACGATCTGCTGGATCAGCTCCGCATCAGCGAACCACAGGCTAAGCCGCCCACGGTCTATCGTGCGCTGGATTTCCTGCTGGAGCAGGGTTTCATTCATCGGGTGGAATCCAACAACAGCTACGTCATGTGCCACCATTTTGAGGCACCGGCACATACATCGGTGATGCTGGTCTGTGACCGCTGTGCTGCGGTAACGGAGAAACAGGCGCAGGGCGTGGAGAAGATTATCGCAACGCTGGCGGGTGAAGCACAGTTCGCTTTACGTCATAGCGTGATTGAAGCGCATGGTTTATGTGAAAATTGTGCTGCGGTCGAAGCCTGTACGCACCATGAAAGCTGCGAGCATGACCATCAGGATGAGGGTAAAAAGCGGGGCAAACGCGGGTAATCTGCACATCCTTGTGCTGTTCCGTCCCTGTGCCGTTCCGGGGCGGGCGCGCCGGAAAGCTTTTAGCTGATTATCAGCCTGGTATCAGATTACCAGCGGTGATCTTTGTTCTGACCTTCCCAGTCGGTTACTTCACGCTCTGCTTCATCTTTCGCATAGCCATAACGTTCCTGGATTTTGCCGACCAGCTGATCGCGTTTACCTTCGATAACCTGCATGTCGTCATCGGTCAGCTTGCCCCATTTCTCTTTCATTTTGCCTTTGAACTGCTTCCAGTTGCCGCTGGCTTCATCTTTATTCATGGCAGACCTCCAATCCTCGGGGTTTAATGATTATCTTGTTACTTAACAAAATAACGATATAAAGCGCTGGTTAACTGCGCTGCATAGAGTTAATTATAGTAGCCAATTTATTAACCGTGGAATAATACAGAATAATCTGTATCGGCTTGCGTGCAGCCACGACTGACTCAGGCATCAAACCAGCTGTTCTGACGCCAGTGCTTACGCCAGATGAGCCACAGCGACAGGCCGCGCAGCGCCAGGAAAACCGTTACCGCCAGCCACAGTCCGTGATTACCCAGCGCCGGTACGCTGAGCAGCATCAGAAAGTAGCCTGCTGCTGCCACCACCATGCTGTTACGCATCTCACGTCCGCGTGTTGCGCCGATGAACATCCCATCCAGCAGATAACACCAGACGCCGATCAGCGGCATAACGATCTGCCAGACCAGATAGCGGTCAGCACTTTGTTGCAGCGAAGGAAGAGAGGTCAACAGGGTAACAATCTGCGGGCCAGCAATGGCATAGGTCAGGGAAAAGAACAGCGCTACCACCACCGCCTGCCGACAGGCAGAGTGCCAGACACGCAGCAGTTTGCCGCCATCTTTTGCACCATGGGCCTCGCCGGCAAAAGCTTCAACTGCGTAGGCAAAGCCATCCAGCGCATAGGCCGTGAACGTAATGAACATCAGCAATACCGCGTTAACCGCCACCACATCCGGGCCCAGCCGCGCGCCCAGCACGGTCAGCGAGGCGAAACAGAGTTGCAGCATCAATGAGCGCAGCATGATGTCCCGGTTCAGCCGCAGCAGCCGGCCGCTGTCACCGCGCCAGCTCTGCTTCAGCAGGCTTAACGTAATACCGCGCAGCTTCAGGACTCGCCAGACCATGATACCGCCGACACCCAGCGTGATGTACTCCGCCAGCGCCGTGGCGGTTGCCGCCCCCGCGACACCCCAGTGCAGTCCCATCACCAGCCAGAGATCGAGCCCGATGTTAACCAGATTGCCTACCACCAGCAGGATCACTGGCGCGCGCGCATACTGCACGCCCAGCAGCCAGCCCAGAATGACCAGGTTTGCCAGCGTGGCGGGTGCACTGAGCCAGCGAATCTGAATAAACAGCGCCGCCTGTTCCAGTACCGCGGGATTACCGCCAACCAGATGGGTCGCCAGCTGAATAATCGGATAACGTAAAGCGATGAACAGTACACCTGCCAGCAGCGCAATCATCAGCGGCTGGGTCAGCGCACGTGCCAGCGCCATTTTATCACCGGCACCAAACGCCTGCGCCGTCAGGCCAGTCGTACTCATTCGAAGAAAAAGCAGCAGCATAAAGAGGAAACTGGTCACAGTGGTCCCGACCGCAACCCCGCCAAGATAGACAGGGCTGTCGAGATGACCAATAACTGCAGTATCGACCACGCCCAGTAAGGGAACGGTGATATTTGAAAGGATCATCGGCAGCGCAAGCCGCCAGAGATTTTTATCCGTTGCCGTGAGAAAGCGCATTCGCCGTTCCGTGCTCAGTGTCGCTGCGCAAAACAGGCAGCGACAAAATTAGGGCAGACAGAATAGCATCAGAGAAAGCGAATGCACGCAGCCCTCAGAATCAGAGCCACTCGCCGTTACGCACCACGCCAACCGCCAGACCTTCAATGGTCAGGGACTGTGCACGGGTATCGACAACAATCGGGTCGAAATCGCTGTTTTCAGGCAGCAGATGCACGATAGCACCCTGCTTTTTCCAGCGCTTAACGGTGACTTCATCATCAATGCGGGCAACGACAACCTGGCCATTGCGCACATCCTGGGTTTTATGTACCGCGAGCAGGTCGCCATCCATAATCCCGATATCTTTCATCGACATTCCGCTGACGCGCAGCAGGAAGTCGGCAGAGGGCTTAAACAGGCCCGGATCCACTTTATAGTGGGTTTCGATATGTTCCTGCGCCATGATTGGCTCACCGGCAGCAACCCGGCCAATCAACGGTATGCCTTCTGAGGCTTCTTCTTCCATTAGCAGGCGAATGCCGCGCGATGCACCGGAAACGATCTCAATGACGCCTTTACGCGCCAGCGCTTTCAGGTGCTCTTCTGCCGCATTCGGTGAGCGGAAGCCCAGTTGTGCAGCAATCTCTGCGCGCGTAGGCGGCATGCCTGTTGAAGAAATATGGTCGCGAATCAGGTCATAGACCTGCTGCTGCCTGCTGGTTAATGCTTTCATCCCGCCCCCTGGTTGTTTATACAGTCGCTGTGAGTATATACAGGTATTGGCGAAATGGAAACCGATTGTCAGGCAAAACGCGGCTTCCGGCGCGATATGGAACGCTTATCGCAAATGTGTCCAGAGCAGCGCGATCCAGACAAAGAGTGCCAGTAAGATGCTGATCAGTACTGCCGCAGATCCCATATCTTTGGCCCGGCCCGCCAGCGGATGATGCTCCTGACCGATGCGGTCGACCACGGATTCAATGGCGCTATTAAGGATTTCGACAATGACCACCAGCACCACCGACCCAATCATCAGGATGCGTGAGACCACATCGACATCCAGCCAGCAGGCGATAATAATGGCGACCAGCGCAGCCAGGGCTTCCTGACGAAACGCCGCTTCATGTTGCCAGGCGGCACGCAGTCCCTGCCAGGAGTAACCTGCGGCTTTAATTATTCTGATAAGTCCGGTGGCATTATTTGCCATGATGTGGGAACCCTTTTATCGGATTGACGTCAATGTCTGGGCTGCGTGCAATTGGCACCACCACAGATCTTCGCTGCACTTTCTGGTATGCTTGCGGCGCTTTGCTAACAAGAGGCTTCATGTTGTCTATGTCAGGTTGGCGTAAACTCTATTACAAATTGCTTAATTTACCACTGTCGTTTTTGGTAAAAAGTAAGGCCATTCCGGCCGATCCCGTGTCTGAACATGGTCTGGATCCGACCCGACCTATTATGTATGTTTTGCCTTACGATTCGAAGGCCGACTTACTGACTTTACGCGCGCAGTGTCTGCGGCATCATCTGCCTGATCCGCTCTCTCCGCTGGAGATTGATGGTTCACTGCTGCCGCGCCACGTATTTATCCACGATGGCCCGCGCGTATTCCCCTACTTTGTGCCCAGCGTCGAATCGGTGAAAATCTTTCACGATTACCTCGATCTGCATCGCAATAATCCTAAGCTCGATATCCAGATGCTGCCGGTCACGGTAATGTTTGGCCGCGCACCAGGACGTGAAGTCCAGGGCGAAGCCACGCCACACCTGCGTGTGCTGAACGGTGTACAGAAGTTCTTTGCGGTGATCTGGCACGGACGCGACAGCTTTGTTCGCTTCTCGCCGACCGTCTCACTGCGCCGTATGGCCACGGAGCACGGTACGGATAAGTCGATCGCCCAGAAGCTGGCTCGCGTGGCGCGCATCCATTTTGCCCGTCAGCGGCTGGCGGCGATTGGCCCGCGTTTACCGGCGCGTCAGGATCTGTTCAACCGTCTGCTGCAATCCAAAGCGATTGAAAAAGCCGTCGAAGATGAAGCACGCAGCAAAAAAATCTCCCATGAGAAAGCGCAGCAGAATGCCGTTGAGATGATGGAAGAAATTGCCGCCAACTTCTCTTATGAAGCGATTCGCGTCACCGACCGCGTGATGGGCTGGCTCTGGAGTCGTCTCTATCAGGGCATCAACGTCAATGGCGGCGAAAAAGTTCGTCAGCTGGCGCAGGATGGCCACGAGATTGTCTATGTGCCGTGCCATCGCAGCCACATGGATTATCTGCTGCTCTCCTATGTGCTCTATCATCAGGGCCTGGTGCCGCCACACATTGCTGCCGGTATCAATCTCAACTTCTGGCCAGCCGGCCCGATTTTCCGTCGTCTGGGCGCGTTCTTTATTCGTCGTACCTTTAAAGGCAACAAGCTCTACGCCACGGTGTTCCGCGAATATCTCGGCGAGCTGTTCACCCGCGGTTATTCAGTTGAATACTTTGTTGAAGGTGGCCGTTCTCGTACCGGTCGCCTGCTGGACCCGAAAACCGGCACTTTAGCTATGACGCTGCAGGCGATGCTGCGCGGCGGCAATCGCCCGATCACGCTGGTGCCGATCTACATCGGCTATGAACATGTGATGGAAGTGGGTACGTACGCCAAAGAACTGCGCGGCGCAGCCAAAGAGAAAGAGGGCTTCATGCAGATGGTGCGCGGCTTACGCAAGCTGCGCAATCTCGGTCAGGGTTACGTGAACTTTGGCGAACCCCTGCCGCTGGTCAACTATCTCAACAAGCGGGTGCCGGAATGGCGCGATGCCATCGATCCGATTGAGCCGCAGCGTCCCAGCTGGTTAACCCCAACCGTCAACGATATTGCTGCCAGCCTGATGGTGCGTATCAATGAAGCGGGCGCGGCTAACGCCATGAACCTCTGTGTCACCGCCCTGCTGGCGTCACGTCAGCGCTCACTCACCCGTGAACAGCTGATTGAACAACTGGAGTCCTATACCCAGTTGCTGCGCAACGTGCCTTACTCGCCAAATGCGACCGTACCCGATCTCTCCGCGGAAGCGCTGCTGGATCACGCCATGGGTATGAATAAGTTTGAGAGCGAAAAGGACAGCATTGGCGACATCATCATTCTGCCGCGTGAGCAGGCGGTGCTGATGACCTACTATCGCAACAATATTCATCACATGCTGGTGATGCCGTCGCTGATTGCCGCCATTGTTCAGCAGCATCAGACGCTGAGCGAAGCAGAACTGCTGCGTCAGGTAAGCCTGATCTACCCGATGCTGAAGAGTGAGCTGTTCCTGCGCTGGCAGACCGATGAGCTGCCGCAACTGTTGACCGAACTGAGTCAGGAGCTGGCGCGTCAGGGCCTGATTACGTTCGAAGCCGGCGAATTGCGCTTTTCCTCAGCGCGCTATCGCACGCTGCAACTGCTGGCTGCCGGTGTGCGTGAAACGCTGCAGCGCTACGCCATTACGTTCTCCATTCTCAGCGCCAAGCCGACGATTAACCGCGGCACGCTGGAGAAAGAGAGCCGGACGCTGGCACAGCGTCTGTCGGTGCTGCACGGGATCAATGCGCCGGAGTTCTTCGACAAAGCGGTCTTTACCTCGCTGGTACTGACGCTACGCGATGAAGGGTATATCAGCGACAGCGGGGATGCCAATGTCGCACAGACGCTGGCGACCTGGCACATTTTGGCTGACCTGGTCACCAGTGATGTCCGCATGACGATTGAAACCGCGGTGGCGCACGACTGACCCCTGCGTACAGTAAAAAGGCGACCTCATGAGGTCGCCTTTTTTATGCCCAAAACTTCGGAGCAGAAGAATTCTGGAAGCAATGAATAAGCTCAACACGCTGGGAACAGGGTCAGAAGAGGAAAGCGTCTCGCCGCCCGGAAAAAAACGCCAGGCGTTTTTGAACAACGCAACGCGTTGGCCCGGCTACGGGCGCACCTCAGGGATGAGGTGCGCCCGTAGCCGGGCCGAGCATGCCAGGGATGGCGGCTTTTGCGTCTTTCCGATCTGACCGTGTTTCCTGCGCACGCTCGATTTCGCCGCTAAATCAGCCTTTTTTCGCCCAAAACTCTCTATCAGAACAGCTGACTGAACGGCGGCGTATTCATCAGTACGCCAAGGAACAGCACCATCCCGACATAATTGTTATTCAGGAAAGCCTGGAAACAGGGCTGGCGTTCACGCCCGGCGATCAGCTTCTGCTGGTAAACAAACAGCGCAGCCGCAAGCAGCAGCGTCCAGTAGAAGGCGCCATTCAGATGCAGCATCATGCCCACCAGCGCCATCAGCAGCAGAGTGGCCAGTTGCAGCAACCCAATAATCAGCTTGTCGAAACGGCCAAATAAAATCGCCGTCGACTTGACGCCAATCTTCAGGTCATCGTCCCGATCGACCATCGCATACTGCGTGTCGTAAGCGACCGTCCAGCAGATGTTGGCAATAAACACCAGCCAGCATACCAGAGGTAAGGACTCACTAACTGCGGACCATGCCATAGGAATCGCCCAGCCAAATGCGGCCCCCAGCACCACCTGCGGCAGATGGGTGTAACGCTTCATAAAGGGATAGACCCAGGCCAGCGCCAGCCCCACGACGGAGAGCATTATCGTCATCAGGTTCATGGTCAGCACCAGCGCAAAAGCTATCAGCGCCAGGATCACGAACAGCAGCTTCGCCTCTTTGGCACTCACCGCGCCGCTGGCCAGTGGCCGGTGCTTCGTACGTTCGACATGACCGTCTACTTTACGGTCGGCGTAGTCATTGATCACACAACCGGCCGCGCGCATCACAAACACTCCGGCAACGAATACCACCAGCACCGGCAGCGGCGGGATCGCCATGTCAGCCAGCCATAATGCCCAGAGCGTGGGCCACATCAGCAGCAGCGTCCCAATCGGTTTGTCGATACGCATCAGGCGAGCGTAGGCCCGCCATTTATTCATACTTAAGCTCGTTTGCACCACAAAATCCTCAGACCAGATCGCGATAGAGCGGCGATGCCGGTAAAAACAGTTCAGTCAGCAGCAGCGGTTTGCCAGAGAGACGCAGGCGGGAACGCCGTCCCCATAATCCGTCCACCTGCCCCGGCTCAATAAAATCGCGGGTCAGCGTCGACGACGAAAAAAGATAGCGCCCCAGAGGACGGGTGCCGAGCTGTTGCAGCATCGCCTCCGGCCCATTGAGGGTGCTTTCCGGCACCAGCGTGCGACCCGCCAGCCAGGGCTGATCGTCGCCGGACAGCAGCACTTCGCGCAGCCAGAAGCGTTCATCGTCTGGCAACAATGCCCTTTCCTCACCCAGCTCGCTGGCGTCAATAAAGCCTTCACGCAGCGGCTGAACCGTGACCCGCTGACAGTGCTGTTCAAAGCGGCGCGTCATCGAATCCTCCTCCATCAGCCAGTCGAGCAAAGGCGGCGCAAGGGTGGCCTGCGACGGAGAAAGCCAGTTGAGCGAACGTAATAAGCTGAGTGCGTCTTGCGACATGGCACCACTCCCGATAATTTTCAGGACGCTAGTTTAGCGCAGAGCGGCGATGCGAACACCTGCCGTCGTGTCAGACGGCAGGTGGATTACTCGCGTTTCAGCCGGTTACTGTTGGCCAGCCACAGCGTGACCACCAGAATCAGAATCGCCGCTGAGTAGCAGAGGGTATCGAAGGGATTTTTATGGTCGACGATAATCAGGCGGATGATGGCCGTGATACCGATATAGACAAAGTAGCGCAGCGGAAAGTGATAGCCCGACTGAAAGTACTTAACAATCAGGGCAATAAATTCGAAGTAGAGGAAATAGATAACAATTCCCTCAATCAGCAGGTAAGAAGAGGCCTGCTCACCGGTGTTAAACAGAACGTTTGCCAGATGGATAGTTTCTTTGCCTAAAAAGACGATCAGGATGATCGCCAGACTCAGCAGACCCAGATTCAGCACCCATTGCAATACCGTTGCAAGGTGGCGGGCCAAAGGATTTTTGTCACTCATGTTGCGCCTTTTAAAAAGGAGTTATCAGCGCGCGATATCATGCGTCAGTGTGATGCAAATCACAATAACCCTAAGTTTCTACATCCACACAGAGCGCGTCGTACCGCCAGTATTCACAGTCGCAATCAATCACCTCTTTTAGCTGATTGCGGTTGATACGGGTGATGAGCAGACCGGGACTGCCCGGCGCCACATTCAGCGTAGGTGCGGCAATCTCCGGCAACGGGCCAGGCAGAATGGTGAAGCGCGCGCCGCCGTAGCGAATACCGTAGCGCTGGTCATAGAGATCGGTCAGGGAGCGGGTCAGATCTTCATCGAGCAGGCCAGGGAAGAAACGCGGATTAAGGTAGTGTTCTACATAGAGTACGGCGCGCCCGTCGATGCGGCGCAGGCGGCGGATGCAGTAAACCGCCGAACCGGGTGCCAGCCGCAGCGCGGTCGCGACGCTGTCGTGCGCCGCAACCTGCTCAGCGGCGATCACCTCAGTGGTCGCCTGCCGTCCCTGCTCCCTCGCCATGGCATGAAAGTGGCTGTGATGCAGCGGATTGTAAATCAGACGTGGTGGCGCGATAAACCAGCCGCGGCGCAGTTCCCGGTAGATCATTCCCTGGGCTTCCAGCTTGCCCAGTGCTTCCCGCAAGGTAATCCGGGTGGTGCTGAACGCCTCGCTTAAGGCACGCTCCGCCGGCAGCCGCCCGCCGCTGAACTCCCCCGCCTGAATGCGCGTCAGCATTGCGCTGGCTATCGCATCCGCCGTTTTGAGTGCTATCGACTCCACAACAGTAGCCTCATTTTGGTGCGACTCCGCACTCTTGCTGTTCAGGTAAATGCGCCTGTGGCAGGCGAACGGGTCGCCTCTTTTGTCGCCCCTTCCCCGCACCGCGCCGCCTTGTCATAAATCGTTCATATACAGGGGCTACATTGGCTCGGTTCTTGCTGGACTAGACCAGCCAGGCCCATCAACTTACACCCGGAGCAACTGAGATGAAAGCGTTTATCGCCTCTGTAGTAGCCAGTGCTGTAGTTCTCACCCTGCCCGTTGCGCAGGCCGCCGATAACGACCTCGCTGCGCTGGAAAAAGCCGCGCGCAGTGAAGGTCAGGTCAACAGCGTCGGGATGCCGGATAGCTGGGCCAACTGGAAAGATACCTGGAACGACATCAGCAGCAAATATGGCCTTAAGCACAGCGATACCGATATGTCATCGGCGCAGGAGCTGGCGAAATTCGATGCAGAGAAAGCGAACGCCAGCGCTGACATCGGTGACGTGGGCGCCGCCTTTGGCCCGATCGCTGTCGCTAAAGGTGTGACCCAGCCCTATAAACCCACGCACTGGGATCAGATTCCGGCCTGGGCTAAAGATAAAGAGGGTCACTGGGCGCTGGCCTATACCGGCACCATTGCCTTTCTGATCGACAAGCAGCAGGTGAAAGATATTCCCCACAGCTGGGCCGATCTGAAAAAAGGTAAGTATGTGGTTACTATCGGTGACGTCGGCGTAGCTGCTCAGGCGGCTAATGGCGTACTGGCTGCCAACTACGCTTTAGGCGGTGATGAGAAGAACCTGAAACCGGCGCTGGCGTTCTTTGCCGATCTGGCTAAGCAGGGTCGTCTTGGCGTGACCGATCCGGTGATCGCTAACATCGAAAAAGGCGAAGTACAGATGGCGGTGGTGTGGGACTTCAACGCTCTGAACTACCGTGACCAGATCGACAAAAACCGCTACGAAGTGGTAATCCCGTCTGATGGCTCAGTCACCTCCGGCTACACCACCCTTATTAACAAATATGCGAAACATCCTGACGCCGCAAAACTGACGCGTGAATATATCTTCTCAGACCAGGGCCAGATCAATCTGGCGAAAGGCTATGCGCGCCCGATTCGTGCCGAGCATCTGACGCTGCCAGCGGACGTTCAGGCTCGCCTGCTGCCGCAGTCCGAATATAAAAATGCCCGTCCGGTTAAGGATCAGGCTGCCTGGGATAAATCGTCGAAAATGCTGCCGCGCCTGTGGCAGGAAAACGTCATCATTAACATGCAGCAGTAGTTCGCGGCAGGGAGAACGGAATGAAGACCATCCTGGTGGTACTGGACGGGCTGAGCAATCAGGTCGCACAACATGCAATGGGTTACCTGCATGCCGAATGTTCGCAGGGCAACGGGTCCTATTACCGAATGACCTGTGAGTTACCGTCGCTGTCGCGCCCGCTTTATGAGTGCATTCTGACCGGGGTTCCGCCGGTCAGAAGCGGTATTATTCATAACGGCGTCAGCCGGTTAAGTCGCGAGCGCAGCGTGTTCCACTTTGCGCGCGCGGCGGGACTGACAACGGCGGCGGCGGCCTACCACTGGGTGAGTGAGCTTTATAACCGCACCCCGTTCGTTCCGGCGCGCGATCGTCACACCGACGCGCCGGACCTGCCGATTCAGTATGGGCATTTTTATTCTGACGATAGCTATCCTGACTCGCATCTGTTTGAAGATGCAGAGAGCCTGCGGCTGCGTCACGATCCCGATTTTCTGCTGATCCACCCGATGAATATCGACGATGCCGGTCATAAGTCGGGGCTCTCCTCGCCGCAGTACCGCAACCGGGCGCGCATTGCCGACGGCCTGCTGTCGCAGTGGATGCCGCTGTGGCTGGCCGGAGGCTATCAGGTGATGGTAACGGCCGATCATGGCATGAATGACGATCGCTCCCACGGCGGGATTCTGCCGGAAGAGACCACGGTGCCGCTGTTTGTCTTTGGCCGGGCTTTCTCGCTGCAGCCTGACCTCGCGCCGCAGCAAACCGACCTGTGCGGCACGCTGTGTGAACTGCTGGAAGTGGCCCATGACAAGCCGGTCTGTCGCGGCCTGCTGGCGGAGCCGCAAAGATGAAGGGAAAAGGGTTCGCACTGCTGCTGCTGTTGCCTTTCACTCTGTTCTGGGTCGCCTTTCAACTGGCCCCGCTGTTGTGGATCGCCATCAACAGCTTCTGGAGTGAGATGAACAGCCAGTGGGGCTGGGATAACTATCAGGACATTCTCACCTCGCCTTTCTACCAGCAGGCATTCCGCTTCTCACTGGATATCTCGCTCTGGTCCAGCGTCTGGGGACTGCTGATTGCGCTCATCACCGGCTATTCGCTGCATCAGCTCGGCAGCGGACGACTGCAGCGTTTTCTTATCTCCTTTACCAACATGACCAGCAATTTTGCCGGTGTCCCGCTGGCGTTTGCCTTTGTGATTCTACTGGGGCTGAACGGCTGTCTGACGCTGCTGCTGCGCCATTATGGCGTGATTGAGAGCTTCCGACTCTTCTCGCGCAACGGCATGGTGCTGGTTTACACCTGGTTCCAGATCCCGCTGGGCGTGCTGCTGCTCTATCCGGCGTTCGACGGGCTGAAAAAGGAGTGGCAGGAGTCCGCTGCGCTGCTGGGTGCCAGCCGCTGGCGCTACTGGTGGCATATCGGTTTGCCGATTCTGTTCCCGGCCCTGCTCGGTACTTTTGTCATCCTGCTGGCAAATGCGCTGGGCGCTTACGCCACGATTTACGCCCTGACCACCGGTAATTTCAACGTGGTACCGGTGCGCATCGCCGCGCTGGTCTCGGGTGATATTTCGCTCGATCCCAACACCGGCAGCGCGCTGGCGATGCTGCTGGTGGCCATTATGGCGCTCATCACCCTGGTGCAGCAGTATCTGGTGCGCCGCAGCTATCTCAATGCGAAACAGCCATGAAAGGAGCCGTCATGTCACGTGCTGAGCACCTCTATCACCGGATCATGGTCGGATTACTTTTTACCCTGCTGGCGCTGCCGTTGCTGGCCACGCTGCTCTATGCGATCTCGTCCGACTGGAGTAATACCATTCTGCCGCAGGGCTATAGCCTGAAATGGTTCATTCAGCTCTGGAGCGACCCGCGTTTTCTGACGGCGCTGGGTCATTCGCTGCTGATTTGCTTTGGTGCGCTGCTGTTCTCGCTGATGCTGGTGCTGCCTGCTATGTTTGTAATCGCTTACTATTTTCCCCGACTCGATTCGGTGATGAACATCCTGATCCTGATGCCTTTTGCCGTGCCGCCGGTGGTGTCATCCGTGGGATTACTCCAGCTCTACTCTTCGTCACCGCTGATGCTGACCGGCACGCCGTGGATCTTAATCGGCTGCTATTTCACCATCGCACTGCCCTTTATCTATCGGGCGCTGGCGAACAATATGCAGGCAATCAACCTTAAAGAGCTGATTGATGCTGCACAGCTGCTGGGTGCCAGCACCTGGCAGGCAGCGCTGTGGGTAGTGCTGCCTAACCTGCGTAAAGGGATGCTGATTGCCGTGCTGCTCTCGTTCTCCTTTCTGATTGGCGAATTTGTCTTCGCTAACCTGCTGGTCGGCAACCGTTATGAAACCCTGCAGGTTTACCTCTTCAACATGCGCAACGGCAGCGGTCACTTCACCAGCGCACTGGTGATCTCCTACTTCTTTGTGGTGTTGCTGGTCACCTGGCTGGCTAACGCCCTGAATCCCGAACGAGGCTGAATATGAGTTATCTTGAGGTCAGAGAGCTGAACAAGTTCTATGGACCGACGCCGATTTTTGAGCAGATCGATTTTAGCGCCGCTGAAGGGGAATTTGTCACCCTGCTCGGCCCCAGCGGCTGCGGCAAATCGACGCTGCTGCGCTGTCTGGCGGGATTAACCGATGTCGACAGCGGTGAAATCAGACTGGAGGGCAAGGATATCGTGCCGCTGGCTCCGCAGAAGCGCGCCATCGGCATGGTGTTCCAGAGCTATGCGCTGTTTCCCAACATGACGGTAGAGAAGAACGTCGCGTTTGGCCTGAAGATGCAGAAACTGCCCGAGGCGCAGATCCGCCAGCGGGTAGTGGAGGTGCTGGAGCTGGTGGAACTTAGTGAGTATGCGCGCCGTTATCCGCATCAGCTGTCAGGCGGCCAGTGTCAGCGCGTGGCGCTGGCGCGTTCACTGGTCACGCGTCCGCGGTTGCTGCTGCTGGATGAGCCGCTGTCGGCGCTGGATGCACGTATCCGTCGCCATCTGCGCGATCAAATCCGGCGCATTCAGCGCGAGCTGAATCTCACCACCCTCTTCGTGACCCACGATCAGGAGGAGGCGCTGACGCTCTCCGATCGCATCGTGCTAATGAACCGGGGCAAAATCGTCCAGAACGGCGATGCCGAAGCGCTCTATACACAGCCGGTCGATCTCTTTGCCGCCGGATTTATTGGCAACTACAATCTGCTGAGTGCCGAGCAGGCGACGCGGCTGACCGGCCAGCCTTTCCACAGTCAGGTGGCTATTCGCCCGGAATCGATGCTGTTTACCGTGCCAGGCCAGGGTATTCCTGCGGAAATCCTCAGCCACAGCCTGCTGGGCAACGTCATCCGCTACCGTATCCGGGCGCATGACGTGGAGCTTTCGGTCGATGTACTTAATCGATCGGCGGCGGATTTGCATCCCGCTGGCAGGAAGATTGGTCTACAATTAGAGCTGTCGACTTTGCGCCAGGTGGCTTAAAACACAGGAAAAAATCACGCATAGCACGGCAATCCCCTTCACAGATTGCTCTCGCTGTCAGGCTGGCAGTCTGTGCTGTTTGAAGCCTGACAAACGAGGAGCGATACCCCGTGTTAACCCTGCTTAATTTACTTTCTGCAGTGGCCCTGCTGGTCTGGGGCACGCATATCGTGCGAACCGGCATCATGCGGGTCTACGGTGCCGATCTGCGCCGCGTGCTGAGCCGCAGCATCGAAAAAAAACCGATGGCGTTTCTGGCAGGTATCGGCGTGACCACGCTGGTGCAGAGCAGCAACGCCACGACATTGCTGGTCACCTCGTTTGTGGCGCAGAATCTGGTCAGCCTGACGCCCGCACTGGTGGTGATTCTGGGCGCGGATGTCGGTACCGCTATCATGGCCCGTATTCTGACCTTTGATCTCTCCTGGCTCTCACCGCTGTTTATCTTCTTTGGCGTGGTGTTCTTCCTCAGCCGCAAACAGACCCGTGCGGGTCAGTTAGGCCGCGCCAGTATCGGCCTGGGCCTGATACTGCTGGCGCTGCAGCTGATTGTCGAAGCGGCGCGTCCGATTACTCAGGCCGCGGGTGTGCAGGTGCTCTTCTCCAGCCTGACGGGCGACGTGATGCTCGATGCGCTGCTGGGCGCAGTGTTTGCCATTATCAGTTACTCCAGTCTGGCCGCGGTGCTGATCACCGCGACACTGACTGCAACCGGCGTGATTTCGTTCAAGGTCGCGCTCTGTCTGGTGATCGGTGCCAATCTCGGTAGCGGTCTGCTGGCGATGATCAACGCCAGCAGCTCGAATGCTGCCGGTAAGCGCGTAGCGCTCGGCAGCCTGCTGTTCAAGTTCATTGGCTGCGTCCTGATCCTGCCGTTTGTCGATATTGTGGCGACCTGGCTCGATAAGCTGCCGGTCAACGATGAAGAGTTAGTGATTTTCTTCCATGTGTTTTACAACCTGATCCGCTGTGTGGCGATGGTGCCGTTTGCTGACCTGATGGCGCGCCTCTGCCGTCGACTCATTGCCGACGACGTCGACAACGCGCTGCAGCTTAAGCCAAAGCACCTCGATCGCAGCGCGCTGGATACCCCGGCGCTGGCGCTGGTGAATGCCGCCCGCGAAGCGCTGCGCATGGGTGACGTGCTGGAACAGATGCTGGAAGCGTTTAATAAAGTCATACATGGTGAGTCCCGCGAGGAGCGCACGGTGCGGCGGCTTGATGATGATGTCGATGTGCTCTATACCGCCATCAAACTCTATCTGGCGCGGATGCCCAAAGAGGATTTGCCGGAAGAGGATTCGCGCCGCTGGGGTGAAATCATTGAGATGTCGCTGAATCTGGAGCAGGCCGGTGACATTATTGAGCGGATGAGCGGCGATGTCGCTGACAAGTCGCTGGCAGCGGGCCGTGCGTTTTCTGCAGAGGGCTTAAAGGAGCTGCAGGAGTTGCAGGAGCTGTTAATCGCCAACCTCAGAATGAGCCTGTCGGTATTTCTGTCGCACGATGTCACCAGCGCCAGGCGACTGCGCCGCGCGAAACATCGCTTCCGCCTGATGATTCGCCGCTACTCTCATGCCCACGTTGATCGCCTGCATCAGCAGAACGTGCAGAGCATTGAGACCAGCTCGCTGCACCTTGGTTTACTCGGCGATATGAAGCGCCTGAATTCCCTCTTCTGCAGCGTGGCCTATACCGTGCTGGACCAGCCCGACGATGAACGGGATTATGAATAAAGCGTGTGAACAGACAGTTACGCCGGAGCAATCGTCCGGCGTAACAGCAGTGAGAAGCGGCGCATCGCAATAATGCGCCGCCACGGTTACTTCTTCTTAATCGGCTTTCCGGACCAGTAACCCGCCAGCAGTGAACCTGACAGGTTGTGCCACACCGAGAAGAGTGCGCCCGGCAATGCCGCCAGCGGCGAGAAGTAGAGTTTGCCCAGCGTCGCCGCCAGACCGGAGTTCTGCATGCCGACCTCCAGTGCCAGCGTACGGCAGGTTGACTCATCAAAGCCAAACAGTTTGCCGCCCCAGTAGCCGCCAAGCAGGCCAATCGCGTTATGCAGGATCACCGCCGCGATCACCATCAAACCCACCGATCCGATAAAGCTCTGACTGCCTGCCACCACCGCGCTGATGATCAGCAGAATGCAGACCATCGAAAACGCAGGCAGCCACGGCTCCACCCGGCGAACCACGCTGTTCATGCTGTGATGAATGATCAGTCCAAGACTAATCGGGATCACGACGATCTTCACGATGCTCAGCAGCATGCCCACCACATCAACCTGAATGTGGGTATCCACATAAAAGCGGGTTAACAGCGGCGTGGCGAACACGCCCACCAGCGCGGAGACGGAAGAAATGGTTACCGACAGCGCCACATCCCCTTTCGCCAGATAGATCATGACGTTGCTGGCGGTGCCGCTGGCAACTGAGCCGACCAGAATCATACCGGCGGCCAGATCGGGCGGCATATGGAACAGTTTTGCCAGCCCCCAGGCGGCTAACGGCATCACCAGATAGTGCAGAAAGGTGCCGGCAATCACCGGCGCAGGCCGGGTCAGCACCCGTTTGAAATCGTCGATATTCAGGGTGACACCCATGCCGAACATAATCAGCATCAGCAGATAAGTGACCCAGGGTCCGATGCCGAGAAAGGTACCTGGAGAGTAATAGGCGGCGACAGACAGCAGCACGGCCCAGAGCGGGAACAGGCGGGTTAACGTGGCGAGCATAGCCAGACTTCCTTATAAGAATGTTATGTTTAGTGCAGATTTGCCATAGAGCGTCATCATGCAGGAACGACTGCCGTGACGAAGGCGGGATCATAACATTTCATTATCATGGCGTAAGGCGAAGATGGGGCGAGACAGGAAAATGCGGATCGACTGCTGCCGATCCGCTGAATATCGACGAAATTACGCTGCTTTTTCCTCTAAACCGCGGTAGATCAAACCACCAACCACGGCACCGATAATCGGCATCAACCAGAACATCCACAGCTGAGAGATCGCCCAGTCACCCTGGAAGAGGGCTGCTGCGGTGCTGCGTGCCGGGTTAACAGAGGTGTTAGTCACCGGAATGCTGATCAGGTGGATCAGGGTTAACGCCAGGCCAATCGCAATCGGGGCAAAGCCTTTTGGCGCGCGTTCGCTGGTAGCGCCCATGATCACAATCAGGAAGATAGCCGTCATCACTACCTCAGTGATCATGCCTGCCTGCAAACTGAAGCCACCCGGTGAGTGTTCACCGTAGCCGTTCGCCGCAAAGCCGCTGGCCGCTGCGCTGAAGTCGCCTTTACCGCTGGCGATCAGATAAAGCACCGCGCCAGCCGCAATGCCGCCCACCAGTTGCGCGATGATGTAAGGAATGGCCTGCGAGGCGGAGAAACGTCCGCCTGCCACTAATCCCAGGGTAACTGCCGGATTAAAGTGACCGCCTGAGATGTGACCGACCGCATACGCCATGACCAGCACGCTCAGCCCGAAAGCCAGCGCCACGCCCATGAAGCCAATGCCCAGTTCCGGGAACGCCGCTGACAGTACGGCACTACCACAACCGCCTGCGACCAGTACAAAAGTCCCCAGCGCCTCTGCGACTAACCTTTTCATGATATTTCCTAACTTTAGGTGAATGGATTCAGCGGCGGGATTATAAATCTGAGGAAAGGGAGCGCAACGCCGGTACACGAAATGCGCAAAGAAAGGGGTTGCCATTTGGCAATAGTGGCAATAAGCCTTTGTATTGATGGAACTGTCTGGAAGAAGCAAACCACAGGGAGATCAGGACGAACTGAACCTTTTTTGCCACTGTTCAGGCCGCGCAGACGCGGCCTGAACAGCAGATAAATTTACTCGAACAGATTGCGGTGCAGCGTACGGACTACGCTTTCCGCATCATTGCCCGGCACCAGGAAGCAGAGATTGTAGCTGCTGGCACCATAGCAAATCATCCGCAGGTTGAACGGATCGAGCACACCAAACACCTCTTTGCCAACACCACACGCTTTTGACAGCTCATTGCCGATAATCGCCACCAGCGCCAGATCTTCCTCCACTTCTACCCGGCACAGCGACGAGAGTTCAGTCAGCAACGCCTGGGTCAGCAGACTGGCACTGGTTGAGGTCGAGCCGGTAGTGTCCAGCGTCAGCGCCACACTGACTTCGGAGGTAGTTATCAGGTCAACGGAGACGTTATGACGCGCCAGAATGTTAAACAGTTCGGCGAGGAAACCAAACGTATGCAGCATGTTAAGGCTGTGCAGCGTTAACAGCGTCTGCTTACGGCGTAACGCCAGCGCCCGGAACAGCGGCGGGTTGCGGGTTTCGTTGCAGACGCGGGTGCCGCCCGCTGCCGGATCCTTGCTGGATCCGACGAAGACCGGAATACCCCGGCGCACGGCGGGCAGCAGCGTCGCCGGATGCAGGACTTTTGCACCAAACGTCGCCATTTCAGCGGCTTCTTCAAAGGTGATTTCATCAATACGCTTCGCCGTCGGCACCACGCGTGGATCGGTGGTATAGATACCCGGCACATCCGTCCAGATATCGACGCGCGCCGCGTTCAGCGCTTCGCCCAGCAGCGCGGCGGTATAATCACTGCCGCCACGCCCTAAGGTGGTGGTGCGCCCTTCGCTTTCGCTGCCAATGAAGCCCTGAGTTATCACCAGCGCCTGCGCGATACGTGGTTGTAACTGCGCCGTCGCCTGCTCCGCCAGCACCTGAACATCCGGGACTGCCCGGCCAAAATGATCGTCGGTGCGCATCACTTTGCGAACATCAAACCACTCTGCATTCACCTGACGTTCACGCAGAATTTCAACAAACAGCAGTGAAGACATCAGCTCGCCGTGGCTGACCAGTTCATCGGTCAGGGCATTTGAGGTGGCGAGTGACGCCGCTTCTGAGAGCATGCTGATATTGTCGATCATCCGATCAATTTCATCGCGGATCACGTCCGGACGCTGCAGGCGATCGACAATGGCGTACTGGATACGGCGGATATCATCAAGCAGAGCAGCGCGCTGGGGTGCCTGCTGGCCTTCAGCCAGCGCAACCAGAAGATTGGTAATGCCTGCCGAGGCAGAGAGCACTACCAGACGCGTGCTGGCGTCCTGCAACACCACATCGGCGCTGCGGTTCATCGCTTCAAAATCGGCTACGCTGGTGCCGCCAAATTTTGCCACTATCAGAGTTTGAGACATGTAGGACCTCGTGTCAGGTTATCTTGTTCTCGCCGATGAAAGGGTCGAGAAACATGCTTTCAGCCAGGCACAAGGAAAGAGCAGAAACGGGCGGACAAGATCGGATAGACGAGTCACCCAGAAGCGCCCCACCTTGCAAAACGTCGACTGCAGACGTTTCTGGTGACAACCCAGAGGATTCAGCCCCTGTAGCCGACAGGCAGCACACCGCGTGCTGACCCACCTCGGCGTCGCTCCCCATGATGTGTTTTCACCGGATACGGTTCCTCCAACACACTGCCTGGGCGACGCGCCTCTTCTGGCTTGCACACAGGTGCGCAAGTAGGCGCATAGATCTAGCCTTTTCTGGACCTGCTGTCAATGTCAGCGATGGCCGCAGAGCCGCATCAGAAAACAAATTGCCCTGCGCCGCAGCGGCTACAGTGCTTAATGGGTTCAGCCCCTGCAACAATCCCTGACACGGCACAACGTTTTGCGCAGACTTTCGCGTCACACTTTAGCGCGTGATACTGCTGCCATTCTCAGGCTGTTCGCGCCAGTGAATGCTGACGACAGACCGCAGCGTTTACCTCGTCTGCGCGGCGTGCGCTGACAAAATTTTTCCTTTCAGTTACAAGTGTGGTCATACTGAAACGCTAAACGGGCATGATGTGCCTCCGATGGAATGACGGTTCTTAATATCAACAAGAGTGTTGCCATGAAAAATATCAATCCGACACAAACCGCAGCCTGGAAAGCGCTGCAACAGCATTTTGAGCAGATGAAATCGGTAGAAATTGCCGATCTGTTCGCCCAGGATGCCGATCGTTTTGCCAAATTCTCTGCCACCTTTGATGATCAGATGCTGGTGGATTTCTCCAAAAACCGCATCACCCAGGAAACCCTCGATAAGTTACAGGCGCTGGCTAAAGAGACCGATCTCAGCGGTGCCATTAAGTCTATGTTCTCGGGTGAGAAGATTAACCGTACCGAAGATCGTGCGGTGCTGCACGTCGCACTGCGTAACCGGAGTAACACGCCGATTCTGGTGGATGGCAAAGATGTGATGCCAGAGGTCAACGCTGTGCTGGACAAGATGAAAGGCTTCTCAGAGCGCATCATCAGCGGCGAATGGAAAGGCTATACCGGTAAAGCGATCACCGACGTAGTGAACATCGGTATCGGCGGCTCCGATCTTGGCCCGTTTATGGTGACGGAAGCACTGCGCCCGTACAAAAACCATCTGAACATGCATTTTGTCTCTAACGTAGACGGCACCCACATCGCCGAAACGCTGAAAGATCTCAGCCCGGAAACCACCCTGTTCCTGGTCGCATCGAAGACCTTCACCACCCAGGAAACCATGACCAACGCCCACAGTGCGCGCGACTGGTTCCTGAAAACCGCAGGCGATCAACAGCACGTAGCGAAACACTTTGCTGCCCTGTCGACTAACGCCAAAGCGGTGGGTGAATTCGGTATCGACACCAATAACATGTTTGAATTCTGGGACTGGGTTGGCGGCCGCTATTCACTGTGGTCAGCGATCGGCCTGTCGATCATTCTCTCGATTGGTTTCGATAACTTCGGGCAACTGCTGAGCGGCGCACATGCCATGGACCAGCACTTCGCCTCTACCCCGGCGGAGCAGAACCTGCCGGTGCTGCTGGCGCTGATTGGCATCTGGTATAACAATTTCTTTGGTGCCGAAACCGAAGCGATTCTGCCTTACGACCAGTACATGCACCGCTTTGCCGCCTATTTCCAGCAGGGAAATATGGAGTCAAACGGCAAGTATGTGGATCGCGACGGTCATCCGGTGGACTACCAGACTGGCCCTATTATCTGGGGCGAACCTGGCACCAACGGTCAGCACGCGTTTTATCAGCTGATCCATCAGGGGACCAAACTGGTTCCGTGTGACTTCATTGCCCCGGCGATTACTCATAACGCGCTGGCGGACCACCATCCGAAGCTGCTCTCTAACTTCTTTGCCCAGACCGAAGCGCTGGCGTTTGGTAAGTCACGCGACGTCGTGGAGAAAGAGTTTACCGATGCCGGCAAATCGGCAGAATCTGTAGCCCACATTGTGCCGTTCAAGGTGTTTGAAGGTAATCGCCCGACTAACTCCATTCTGCTGCGTGAAATTACGCCGTACAGCCTGGGTGCGCTGATTGCGTTGTACGAGCACAAAATCTTCACGCAGGGTGCCATCCTGAATATCTTCACCTTCGATCAGTGGGGTGTGGAGTTAGGTAAGCAGCTGGCGAACCGTATTCTGCCGGAACTGGAAAATGAGGACGAAATTACCTCTCATGACAGTTCCACTAATGCCTTAATTAACCGCTATAAATCCTGGCGTTAATCGGCGTTAATTTCATCGGGCGGCAACGTTGCCGCCCTTTTTTTGTCTCTTTTTCCATCCAGGTGGCCTGATTATCGATTTTGTCATTCACGCCAGTGCGGGAAAAGTCTTAAAATACCCTAAGATAATTCTGAACATCTGGCGATAAAACAGTGTGATATCCAGTATAAAATGGACCTAAAAACTAACGGACAACAGGGTTAGCTATTGATTTATAGCCATATTTAATTTAAGCCCTTCTGAGTAAATTCTGATTATTCTTATTCCGTACCAGATATAACTAAAAAAGAACATTCCGCTTTGCATTCGCCTTACCTGTAGCGAAATATAGGGTATCAACCAGAAAACCTCCGATTTAAAAAGTAGTTATCCCCAATTCAGCTGATTAAATCACGCAATTGCCCCGCTATTTACCCTGGTTTTTATGGCACTGAACTCTGATATTTTGTTGCCCTATAATGAACGCGCCCGCAATGGGACTGTCCGTCGCTTTGGCTGCAGCCTGTCTGTATTGCCCTTGTCGCCGGTCAGAGATCCTTCATTCACTCAATGCAGGAAACGTTGTTATGAAAAAAACTATGGTTGCCGGTGCAGCCCTGATCCTCGTTGCCGCTTCTTCCAGCGCATTTGCTGCGCCGCAGGAAGCAGGTGAAGCAGGTACTGCAGCTGGCGCGCAGGCGGGAGCAATCTCTGCTGGCACGTCCACGGCTGTCGGTGTCGGCGCACTTGGCGCGCTGGTCGGGCTCGGCATTGCTGCTTCTGGCGGTGGTGACGGTGCAAATACCGGTACAACAACCACGACCACGACGAGCACCACTCGTTGATGGATGCCCGTCTCCCGTCTGATTGCTGATTTACAGCAAACGGGCTGCGGCTGAAACACTGACTTCGGTAAGTGATGACGCTAAGCCACGTAACCTGTATCTCTGCAGCCAGCCGTGACGGGCAGAGCACCTTTAAACATAACCACACGCCTGTGTGGTTATTTTTTACTTTGGCATGACTTATCAGGGACACACAGTGCGCCGACTTCCTCTGCTGCTCGCTTGCCTGCTGCTGCAGGCCTGTACACAAACGCAAAAAGGTCTTGAACAGACTTTGCTGCTCGCGGTTAACGGTCCGGATGACGTGACCGTCACCGATCAACAGGTCAACAATCTTCCCTATGCCAGTCTCTATGCTCGTCTGAATGAGGGTCCGCGCATTTTTGTGGTGCTGGGCTACAACGAGAAGGGGCAGCAGAAATGGGTTACGCAGGATCAGGCGATGCTGGTGACACAGCACGGCCGCCTGGTTAAAACCCTGGGCTTACCGGATAACCTGCTGAGCGTCAGCAATCTGCAACAGGATCCGCTTGCTGACAGCCTGCATATCAGCAATGGCGCAGGCTGGACCCGCATTGTGCAGTGGACCGAGCAGGGCAAGGTTCGCGGCGCGACCGTGCGCTCCACCTTCCAGCGTGGCACCGACGAAGTGCTGACCGTGGCGGGCAACCGCATTCCGTGCCGTGTCTGGCATGAGCAGGTAAGCATCGACAGCAGTAACCGCGAGTGGGAGAACACCTTCTGGATCGACAACAGCAGCGGTGATGTGGTGCAGGCCCATCAGATGCTGGCGGCCGATGCCTTCCCTGTCGATATCACTATTCTGAAGCCGGCGAAATCATGAAAAAAATCACTATTTTGCTGGCCGGGCTGAGCCTGTTCAGCGCCGCAGAAGCGCAGGCGACTGCGCAGGTTATCGTTCATGCTCCGCACAACGGCGGTCAGGCTGAGCTGAGCCAGATCGCGGATCTGTCACAGCTGGTGACACTGCCTCCGCTGCAGACCAACACGGACTGGCGCCGTACCGTTATTGCCGAGCGCGGTGCCAGCGCCGTCGCACAGCAGCAATATCAACAGACGCTGGGCGCGTTACGTGCCTGGCGTGCTGACAGCAGTGGCGATAGGGCGGCGGCCATTGCTGAGGTCATCCGCCAGCTGAGCGCCATCAACGTGACAGGTCGCCAGTTCACCCCGCTTGACCCGGACTGGATCCGTCTCCATCCGGCGGACAACCGTCGGCTGGAAGGTAGCTATGACCTCTGGCTGCAGGCGCCATCCGATTCAGTGCTGCTGCTCGGCGCATTAAGCGGTGCAGGCAAAGTGAGCTGGCAGCCGGGTAAATCAGTACGCGACTATCTGGAGGGTCACCCGTCACTCTCCGGCGCAGAACGCAATTTTGTCACGGTGATTGCGCCTTCCGGCGCCACACAGCAGGTGCCGGTTGCATACTGGAATCATCGCCACGCGGAAGTGGAGCCAGGCAGCGTTATCTGGCTCGGCTTTTCCTCATGGAGCCTGCCAGGCAGCTATGAAGATCTGAACGATCGCATCCTTTCCGTACTGACTCACCGGATACCAGACTGATGAAAAAACGTTATCTCTTCAGCCTGTTGGCTGTTTCCGTGGCGGCAGCCTGTCAGGCGCAGGCCGACACCTTCCCCGCGCCGGTGGGCCCGTCACAATCTGATTTCGGTGGTGTGGGCCTGATGCAGGTGCCGACAGCGCGCATGTCCAGAGAAGGCGAGTTCAGCCTCAATGCGCGCGACAACGATCAGTACCGCTACTACTCTGCGTCACTGCAGCTCTTTCCCTGGCTTGAGACGACCGTGCGTTATACCGACGTGCGCACCCGGCAGTACAGTGCGGTGTCAGAATTCAGCGGCACGCAGAGCTATAAGGATAAAGCCTTCGACCTGAAACTGCGTCTGTGGCAGGAAGGCTTCTGGCTGCCGGAAGTGGCGGTGGGAACGCGCGATCTCGGTGGTACCGGCCTGTTCGACAGTGAATATGTGGTGGGAACCAAAGCCTGGGGACCATTCGACTTCACCCTGGGCCTCGGCTGGGGCTATCTCGGCAATAGCGGCACCGTGAAGAACCCGTTCTGCTCCTACAGCGACAGCTATTGCCAGCGTCCACAGGTAGGCGAAGCGGGTTCCATCAATGGCTCGCAGATGTTCCACGGTCCGACAGCATTTTTCGGCGGCGTGGAGTATCAGACGCCCTGGCAGCCGCTGCGACTCAAGATGGAGTATGAGGGCAACGACTACCAGAATGACTTTGCTGGCCGCCTTGATCAGCGCAGCAAGCTCAACGTCGGCGCGATTTATCGTGTGACCGACTGGGCTGACATCAACGCCAGCTACGAACGCGGCAATACGTTTATGTTTGGTGTCACCATCCGTACCAACTTCAATGATTTGCGTCAGGCGCACATCGACAGCGAGAAGCCGGCCTATAATCCACAGCCGCAGCCGCCGTTGCTGGAGCCGACGGTAGTCGGCACTCAGCTGACCGATCTGAAATACAACGCGGGTCTTGATGGTCCGCGGATTCAGACTCAGGGCCACACGTTGTATGTGTCAGGCGAGCAGACGAAGTACCGTGATACCCGTGAAGGGGTGGATCGCGCTAATCGCATTATCATGAACCACCTGCCGGACGGCATCGACACCATTAATGTGACCGAGTCGCGCTTTAACATGCCGCAGGTGACCACTGAAACGAAAGTTGCCAGTCTGCGTAACGAGCTGGAAGGCTACCCGCTGGGCCACGAGCAGCCGCTGCAACAGACCCGCAAAGAACCGATCGATCCGGGTAACACTGAGCAGGGTATGTTTATCCGTAAAGATCGGCTGAACTACAGCCTGTCGCCGGTGCTGAATCAGTCGGTGGGTGGCCCGGAAAGCTTCTACATGTATCAGGTTGGCGTCATGGCCAATGCGGATTACTGGCTGACGGATCACCTGCTGGTGGGCGGCAGTCTGTTTGGTAACCTCGCCAACAACTACGACAAGTTCAACTACAACGGCGCACCGGCGGACTCTTCGCTGCCGCGCGTGCGTACTCATATCCGCGATTACGTTGAGAACAACGTTTATGTCAATGATCTGCAGGCGAACTATATGGGCCACCTCGGTAACGGCTTCTATGGTCAGGTCTACGGCGGCTATCTGGAGACGATGTACGGCGGCGTGGGCGGCGAGCTGCTTTATCGTCCGGTCGATGCGAACTGGGCGGTAGGTGTCGATGCCAACTACGTCCGTCAGCGTGACTGGGACAATATGATGCAGTTTAACCGCTATAAAGCGACCACCGGCAACCTGACCGGTTACTGGCGTCCGTGGTTCATGCAGGATGTGCTGGTGAAAACCAGCGTAGGACAGTATCTGGCAAAAGATAAAGGCGTGACGGTCGATGTGTCGAAGCGCTTCGACAGCGGCGTGATGGTCGGTGTTTATGCCACCAAAACCAACGTGTCGTCGGAAGAGTATGGCGAGGGTGACTTCACCAAAGGCTTCTATATCTCCGTGCCGATGGATCTGTTCACCGTGACGCCAACACGCGGTCGCGCGCAGGTCAACTGGGTGCCGCTGACGCGTGATGGCGGTCAGATGCTGGGTCGTAAGTACCAGCTGTATGATCTGACGTCCGATCGCGACGCGCGCTTTAACTAAGCAGAGGCGGCTTTCGGGCCGCTCAACGCTGTTTACAGAAGCAGGCTCAGGGAGCAAACGCCCTGCGTAAAGACGCAAAAACGCCATCCGTGGCATGCTCAGCGCGGGCCATCCCTGGCCCGCGATGCTTTAGTCCGGGCGTATGCTCCCATCGCTTTGACTCCGGCGCGTTTCAGGCGACCATCTGAACGCTTCAGACCGCTGAAAAAAAGCCGAAACAGGGTGAATCTGACCGTGTTTCCTGCGCTGGCTCGATATCACAGCTGACAGGGCCCGAGTTGATTCCCCTCCCTTCAAGCGGCCCCCGGCCGCTTTTTTATTTAATCCGCATCGTAGCCGAGATTCGGCGCCAGCCAGCGCTCCACTTCCGTGACCGACATCCCTTTGCGTGCTGCGTAATCTTCCACCTGATCACGCTGAATCTGCGCCACGGCGAAATAGCGGCTGTCAGGATGGCTGAAGTACCAGCCGGACACCGCCGCGCCCGGCCACATGGCAAAGGATTCGGTCAGTTTGATGCCGGTCTGCTCTTCCACTGCCAGCAGACGCCAGATGGCAGCTTTTTCAGTGTGATCCGGGCAGGCCGGATAGCCTGGCGCCGGACGTATTCCCTGATAATTTTCGCGAATCAGCGCTTCATTGCTGAGATTTTCGTTGGGCGCAAAGCCCCAAATCACCTTACGCACCCGCTCGTGCAGATATTCAGCAAAGGCTTCCGCCAGACGGTCAGCCAGCGCTTTCACCATAATCTTGTTGTAGTCATCGTGCTGACGATCATAGGCCTCCGCCAGCGCATCCTCCTCCAGTCCGCCTGTCACTGCGAACGCGCCGAGATAATCCGCTTTTCCGGCGGTTTTTGGGGCCACAAAATCCGCCAGACAATAGTTAGCGAAGTCGGTTTTCTCGGTCTGCTGACGTAAGTGATGACTCACACACAAAATTTCATCGCGTCGCTCGTCACGGTAAATATGGATATCATCACCAACCCGGTTAGCCGGGAAAATACCGACCACGCCACGCGGCTTCAGCAGCGACGCCTCACTTAATCTGTCGAGCATCGCACTGGCATCGGCAAACAGACGCTGCGCCTCCTCACCCACCACCTCATCCTCCAGAATACGGGGATATTTACCCGCCAGCGACCAGGTCATAAAGAACGGCGTCCAGTCGATGTAGTGGCGCAGCGTGGCAATGCTGGCCTCCACCTGACTGACACCAGGTCGATGCGGCACCGGCGGTGTGTAACTCTCCCAGTCAATTGAAGTGGCGTTATCGCGCGCCATCTGTAGCGAGACCGGTGGCGTGCGCGGCTTTTTACGTGCATGCTGGATGCGCACGGTTTCGTACTCTTTGCGCGTTCGGGCGACAAAATCGTCTTTTAATGTGGCGGAGAGCAGCGACGACACCACGCCAACGGTGCGAGAGGCGTTCTGCACGTAGACCGTCGGGCCGCTGTAGTGCTGCTCAATTTTGACGGCAGTATGCGCCTTCGAGGTGGTCGCGCCGCCAATCAGCAGCGGTAAGGTAAAGCCCTGACGCTCCATCTCTTTCGCCATATTGACCATCTCATCCAGCGACGGCGTAATCAGCCCTGACAGGCCGATGATGTCTGCCTTCACTTCACGCGCTGTTTTGAGGATTTTCTCGCCCGGCACCATCACGCCAAGGTCGATAATTTCGTAGTTATTACACTGCAACACCACGCCGACAATATTCTTGCCGATGTCATGCACGTCGCCTTTGACGGTGGCCAGCACGATTTTACCGTTGCTGCGCCCTGCTTCTTTGCTGGCTTCGATAAACGGCTCCAGATACGCCACCGCCTGCTTCATCACGCGCGCCGATTTCACCACCTGCGGCAGGAACATTTTGCCTTCGCCGAACAGGTCGCCGACCACGTTCATGCCGGACATCAGCGGCCCCTCAATCACCTCTATCGGACGGGGCACCTGCTGGCGCGCCTCTTCGGTATCCTGCTCGATAAACTCCGTGATGCCCTTGACCAGCGAATATTCGAGCCGCTTCACCACGTCCCAGCTGCGCCACTCGGCGAGCTGCTTGTCCTGCGCACCCTCGCTTTTGCCGCCACGATATTTCTCCGCCAGCGCCAGCAGCCGCTCGGTGCCATCATCCCGTCGGTTAAGGATCACATCCTCTACCGCCTCGCGCAGTTCTGCCGGCAGATCGTCATAGATGGCCAGCTGGCCTGCGTTGACGATGCCCATATCCATGCCATTTCGGATGGCGTAGTAGAGGAACACCGCGTGTATCGCTTCACGCATCGGGTCGTTGCCACGGAAGGAAAACGAGACGTTGGAGACGCCGCCGGAAATCATCGCATGGGGCAGTTCACGCTTGATGTCTTCACAGGCACCGATGAAATCCATCGCGTAGTTGTTGTGCTCGTCGATGCCGGTGGCAACCGCAAAGATGTTGGGATCAAAAATGATATCTTCCGGCGGAAAGCCGACCTGTTCGGTCAGGATCCGGTAAGCGCGGCGACAGATTTCGATTTTACGGGCGCGGGTATCTGCCTGGCCCACTTCGTCAAATGCCATGACCACCATCGCCGCGCCGTAACGCCGGACCTGGCGCGCATGATGGATAAAGGCCGCTTCCCCCTCTTTCATCGAAATCGAATTCACAATTCCTTTGCCCTGAATGCACTGCAGCCCTTTCTCAATCACCGCCCATTTCGAGGAGTCGATCATAATCGGCACGCGGGCAATATCGGGTTCACCCGCAATCAGATTCAGGAAGCGCACTATCGCCGCCTCGGCGTCGAGCATCCCTTCATCCATGTTGATATCGATGATCTGTGCGCCGCTCTGCACCTGCTGCAACGCTACCTCCAGCGCTTCGTTGTACTTCTCTTCTTTAATCAGCCGCTTAAATTTTGCTGAGCCGGTGACGTTGGTGCGCTCACCGACGTTAACAAACAGCGACTCAGCGGTGATGTTCAGCGGCTCCAGACCGGAAAGGCGACAGGCCACCGGAATCACCGGCAACCTGCGCGGCGCGACGCCTTCAACCGCCGCGACCATAGCTTCAATATGTTGCGGCGTAGTGCCACAGCAGCCGCCAATAATGTTCAGGAAGCCCGAGGTGGCCCATTCCTTAATCTGCTCCGCCATCAGTGCCGCATCGAGATCGTATTCGCCAAAGGCATTGGGCAGACCCGCATTGGGATGGGCAGTGACGTAGCCCTCGGCGATGCGCGACAGCTCCGCCACATACTGACGCAGCTCATCCGGTCCCAGCGCGCAGTTCAGGCCAAAAGAGAGCGGTTCGGCATGACGCAGGGAGTTGTAAAACGCTTCAGTGGTCTGACCGGAGAGCGTCCGGCCGGAGGCGTCAGTGATGGTGCCGGAGATCATCAGCGGCAGCTTCACACCCAGCGCGTCCATCTCGGTCTTCACCGCATAGACAGCCGCTTTGGCATTCAGCGTATCGAACACCGTTTCGATCATGATGAGGTCAGCACCGCCCTCCACCAGCGCACGAGTCGATTCGCGGTACGCCTCCACCAGCTGATTAAAGGTGACGTTGCGATAAGCAGGATCATTAACGTCGGGTGAGATCGAGCAGGTGCGGTTAGTCGGGCCGAGCACACCCGCAACGTAACGCGGACGATCCGGCGTTTTCGCCGTCCACGCATCGGCGCAGACGCGCGCCAGCCGGGCCGCTTCGAAATTGATCTCCGCCGACAAGCTTTCCATCTGGTAATCCGCCATCGCAATCGACGTGGCGTTGAAGGTGTTGGTTTCGAGGATATCCGCACCGGCAGCCAGATAAGCGTCGTGGATCTCGCGGATCACCGACGGTTTACTCAGTACCAGAAGATCGTTGTTGCCTTTGAGATCGCAGGGCCAGTCAGCAAAACGGCTGCCGCGATAATCCTCTTCCTCCAGCCGGTAGCTCTGGATCATGGTGCCCATGCCGCCATCCAACACCATAATGCGTTGTGCGAGCTGCTGATGTAGCGCGTCGATTTTAGTGCTCACTGTTGCCCCATTCACGTCAGTCTGCTGGCGGAAAACCCTGTTTTTCATTCTGGCACAAGCCTCTCTGGCGACAAAGTAACCTCTTCTGCGACAGGTGCAGGTCACGGCTTCACAGGTCTGACCAGAAAACCAGCATTTGCAAACGGCGTGATTAAAACGAAAATGATTTCCACAATGCAAAAGGAGAGACAACGATGGCAACGCCCGTTCCCGTTAAACGCGGTAAGAAACCCCGCGGCACCCCTGTCGCCGCACCTGCGGGCGGTCAGGTTCAATCGCTGACGCGCGGCCTGACATTGCTGGAGCTGATTGCTGACTCACATGGCAGCGTGGCGCTGACCGAGCTGGCACAGCAGGCGGGCCTGCCCAACTCCACCACGCATCGCCTGCTCAGCACCATGCAACAGCAGGGTTTTGTCCGTCAGGTGGGCGATCTCGGACTGTGGACAATCGGCGCGCATGCCTTTGTGGTCGGCAGCAGTTTCCTGCAAAGCCGGAATCTGCTGGCGCTGGTCCACCCGGTGCTGCGGAGCCTGATGGAGCAGTCCGGTGAAACGGTAAATCTGGCGGTGCTGGATCTCAGTGACCACCAGGCGGTGATCATTGATCAGGTACAGTGCACCCAGCTGATGCGGATGTCCGCGCCGATAGGCGGCAAGCTGCCGATGCATGCGTCAGGCGCAGGCAAAGCGTTTCTGGCGCATCTGGGTGATGAACAGGTTACCACCCTGCTGCATCAGAAAGGATTGCATTACTACACGCCGAAGACCCTGATGTCGCCGCAGAGCCTGAAAGAGAATCTGGCGCAGGTACGCAAAGCGGGCTTTTCGCTGGATGATGAAGAGCATGCACTTGGACTGCGCTGTGTCGCCGCGCCCCTCTACGATGAACATGGCGAGGCGTTTGCCGCGCTCTCGATTTCCGGCCCTATCGCTCGCATGACAGACGATCGGATTACGGAATTAGGTGCGCTGGTCATCCGCGAAGCGCGTCAGGTTACGCTGGCGTACAGCGGCCGTTAATAGCCTCTGACGCGTAGCAGACGCTGAAACGCTGCGTCTGCCGCCAGGCGATGACCTCTTCAACATGGCCATGAGCGAGGCGCTGCTGCTGCGCGCGCCACCAGCGGGCGTCGAATATCTCCGGATGCAGTTGTAGCAGTAAGGCGCCAGTCGCGGCTTCACTGCATAACGCATAGCGGAAGGTTTCCGGGAAGACATCATCCGGTCCGACGCTGTACCACGGCTCAGCGCTAAGTTCATCTTCCTCATAGCGCGCCGCGGGCACCTCGCGGAAATTCAGCGCCTGCATCGGGCGGATCTCATCGTAATCGTAGAAAATCACCCGGCCATGACGGGTTATGCCGAAGTTTTTAAACAGCATGTCGCCAGGAAATATGTTGGCGGCTGCCAGCTGTTTAATCGCGTGGCCATACTCTTCAATGGCGTGTCGTCGCTCAGCGTCGCTGGCCTGCGCCAGGTAGAGGTTAAGCGGCTGCATACGACGCTCCAGCCACAGGTGACGAATGATCAGGCGATCACCTTCGATATGCAGCTTTTCTGCCACGCAGGCGTGGAGTTCCGTCAGCAGCGCCGGTGAGATACGCGACAGTGGCAGCACAAACTGCTCGAACGCCTGCGTATCCGCCATCCGACCCACGCGATCGTGCTCTTTGACCTGCTGATAACAGGCGCGGACCTGCGCTTCCGTCACCTCTTTTTGCGGCGCGAATTGATCCTTTATCACCTTGAACACCCAGTCAAAGCCCGGCAGCGTGAAGACCAGCATCACCATGCCCCGCACGCCAGGCGCGATCTCAAAGGCCGTCTCACTCTCTGCCAGCGCCTGAAGATATTCGCGATAGCTTTCGGTTTTACCGTGCTTCTGGCAGCCAATCGCCATATAGCGTTCCGCCAGCGTTTTGCCGGGCAGAATCGGTTGCAGCCAGGCCACCAGCGCCGCAGGCACCGGGGCATACACCATGAAATAGGCACGGGCAAAACCAAAGACAATGCTGGCGTCATTCACATCGGTCAGGCAGGTGTCGATCCACAGCTCGCCACTTTCAGTGCGCTGTATCGGCAGCAGACAGGGAAAAATGCCCTCCGGCAGATGCAGGCGCGCCACCAGCCAGGCGGTTTTGTTGCGATAGAAGAGTTCACTGTTGACCTCCAGCCAGCCCTGATCCAGCCGGGGGAAATACGACTGCAGGTGGCGGACAATCCAGCCGACATCGCGCGCGCGGTGCTGCCACGGCAGCGTCAGCGGTAAATCTCCCAGCACCTGATCCACTAATGCCCGCCAGCCCCGCTCCGGCTGATAATGGCGCGACAACGGCCTCAAAGGTGTGATTGGTGCGGTCTGGGACTGAGAGCTGAAGATAAATAGCCGATCCGGTTGCAGGTCAGTATGTCCATGCAACCGGCAGTAAACCGAGTTAAAGAAGCTTTCAGCGATCTCATGCCGTGGATAGCCAGGCAGCAGGCTTTGATAGTGATCCTTGACCCGCAGCCAGAAAATCTCATCCCAGCTGGCCGCGCCATTCAGCACCCGCAGCTGATCGGCCACCAGGCTGACGTGATGATCATAGAGATGAATGCGGGCCTTCATGGCATGCTGCACTGCCTGCCAATCCGCCTGCTCGAACCGCTGCTGCGCCCCGGCCGTAATATCCAGAAAGCGGCCATACTGCGCATCAAAACCCTGCAGGATAGTGTGGGCGATCAGAGATTCGCGTGGCGGCATAGTCAGCTCCGGTCAATGACCGCCCACGTGGTGCGGGCGGGGAATCCGTCATAGAAGAAGCGTCAGAACTGATGCTCTTCGGTCGAACCGGTAAGCGCGGTGACTGAAGACTTACCGCCCTGAATGATGTTGGTCACCTGATCGAAATAACCGGTGCCCACTTCCTGCTGATGTGACGAGAAGCTGTAACCGCGATCGCGGGCAGCGAACTCAGGCTGCTGCACTTTTTCCACGTAGTGACGCATGCCTTCGCCCTGGGCGTAGGCATGCGCCAGATCGAACATGTTGAACCACATGCTGTGGATGCCCGCCAGCGTGATGAACTGGAAACGATAGCCCATGTCGCTGAGCGCCTGCTGGAACTTCGCGATGGTGCGATCGTCGAGGTTCTTCTTCCAGTTGAACGACGGTGAGCAGTTGTAAGCCAGCAGTTTGCCCGGGAAGCGCGCATGAATGGCGTCGGCAAAGCGCTGTGCCATCGCCAGATCCGGCGTCGAGGTTTCGCACCACAGGATGTCAGCATAAGGTGCATAGGCCAGCCCGCGGCTGATCGCCTGTTCAATGCCAGCGTGGGTGCGGAAAAAGCCTTCTGCCGTCCGGTCACCAGGGATAAAGGGACGATCGTATTCATCGCAGTCTGAGGTAATCAGGTCAGCGGCGTCGGCGTCAGTGCGGGCCAGCAGCACGGTGGGTACGCCCATTACATCCGCAGCCAGCCGTGCCGCCACCAGTTTCTGAATCGCTTCCTGAGTCGGTACCAGCACTTTACCGCCCATGTGACCGCATTTTTTTACCGCCGCCAGCTGATCTTCGAAGTGGACCGCAGCCGCGCCCGCCTGAATCATCGCCTTCATCAGCTCATACGCATTGAGTACGCCGCCAAAACCGGCTTCCGCATCGGCAACAATCGGCAGGAAGAAATCGGTGTACCGGCTGTCATCCTTTTCGATGCCACTGGACCACTGAATCTGATCGGCACGCTGAAAGGTCTGATTAATGCGGGTCACCACTTCCGGCACCGAGTTCACCGGGTAGAGAGACTGATCGGGATACATCTGCCCTGCCACGTTGGCATCCGCAGCCACCTGCCAGCCAGAAAGGTAAATTGCTTCAATGCCCGCTTTGGCCTGCTGCAGTGCCTGCCCGCCGCTGAGCGCACCCAGACTGTTGATGTACCCTTTCTTCGCCTCCCCGTTCAGCAGCGTCCATAATTTTTCCGCACCGCGCTCTGCCAGCGTACAGGCGGGAAGAACAGAACCGCGCAGATTGACAACCTCTGCTGCGCTGTAAGGGCGGGTAATGCCCTGCCAGCGTGCGGTCTGCCAGAGTTGTTCCAGTTGATCTATCTGTTGAGTACGTGTCATGGCAATAGCTCCTCTGTTCAGGGGATCAGGCGGTAGCCTGGCAGGGTAAGAAAGGAAACCAGCTCGCGTTCGGTAGTGATCTGCGCCATCAACTGTGCCGCGTCGTCATAGCGACCGGCACTAAAACGGGCTTCGCCCAGCGCGTTTTGCAGCAGATGCAGCTCTTCATTCAGCCAGCGCAGAAACAGTTCGGCCGTGACCTGCTGGCCACTGCTCAGCATTTGCTGGTGGCGAATCCATTGCCAGATTGAGGTGCGTGCGATCTCAGCAGTCGCGGCATCCTCCATCAGTCCGTCAATTGGCACACAGCCGTTGCCGCTAATCCACGCTTCAAGATATTGCAGTGCGACGCGGATATTGGCGCGCATTCCGGCTTCAGTGCGCTCGCCCTGGCAGGGCGCCAGTAACTGCTCCGCCGTGATGGGGGCATCTTCTTCGCGCAGAATATGCAGCTGATTCGGCCGGTCACCCAGCGCAGCATTGAAGACCGCCATGGCGGTATCTGCCAGGCCCGGATGCGCAATCCAGGTGCCGTCATGCCCGTTGTCCGCCTCCCGCTCTTTATCTTCCGTTACGCGCTGCAGCACCCAGGCATTGCGCGTCGGATCTTTAGCGGGGATCAGCGCAGACATCCCGCCCATCGCAAAAGCGCCCCGGCGATGACAGGTTTTAATCAGCAGGCGCGAGTAAGCATCCAGAAACGGCTGAGACATGGTGACAGACTGGCGATCCGGCAGTACGCGATCCGCATGTTGTTTCAGGGTTTTGATGTAGCTGAAGATGTAGTCCCAGCGGCCACAATTGAGGCCCACAATGTGATCGCGCAGATTCCACAGGATCTCATCCATCTGAAACACGGCGGGTAAGGTTTCGATCAGCACTGTCGCTTTGATCGTGCCGCGCGGCAGATCGAACTGATCCTCGCTGAAGCTGAAGATCTCACGCCACCATGCGATCTCCTGCCAGCTCTCAGTCTTAGGCAGATAGAAGTAAGGTCCGCTGCCCTTAGCCAGTAAAGGACGGACGTTGTGGAAGAAATAGAGCGCGAAATCAAACAGCCCACCCGGAATCGCCTCGCCCTGCCAGCTGACATGTTTTTCTGACAGATGCAGGCCGCGAACCCGACACATCAGCACCGCTGGATTAGCGCCGAGCTGATAAATTTTGCCAGTGTCGCTGGTGTAACTCAGCGTACCCAGCACTGCTTCGCGCAGAGTAAGCTGCCCGTCAATCAGCTTTGACCACTCCGGTGACAGCGAATCCTCAAAGTCGGCCATAAAAACCTTTACGTTTGAATTCAGGGCATTAATCACCATTTTTCGCTCGGGTGGACCGGTGATCTCAACCCGACGATCTTTTAAATCTGCCGGAATGGGTTGAATACGCCACGCGCTGGCTCTTATGGAAGCGGTTTCCATATCGAAGTCTGGAAGATAGCCCTCGTCATATCGACGCTGACGTTGCTGGCGAGCCGACAACAGCACGTCGCGTTGTGGTGCAAAGCGTGCAATCAGCCCCTCTAAGAAAGAGACGGCCTCGGGCGTTAACAGCTGCTGTTCGGCATGATTAAAGGGCTGGCTGAAAGAGAGGGTATGGCTGATCACTGAGTCTGTCATGCTGGCTTTCTCCTGTATTCAAAGGATCGAATGCAGCGGATCCACACGGTGTTCGTTTTGTGAGCGACAGGATCAGAGCATAATCATTTATTTTTATAAATCAAAAGCTATTTCCATTTTTAAATAAAAATCAACTTATCCTTATGTTTTATCAAAAATAAAATTTTCATCCATTAAAGGAATCGCTTTCATTTAACGTTATGAAGGCGAAAAAAAACCGTGTTGCCATCGGCTAACACGGTTCCGTTGATCTTCAGACGGGACTATTCCAGCGTTGGGTTCATGTGACGCAGATCGAACGGCGTGATCTGGTAAACGTAGTAGTTGAGCCAGTTCGAGAACAGGAGATTGCCGTGACTGCGCCAGGTGGCGCGGGGTGGCAATACCGGATTATCCTGCGGGAAATAGTTATAAGGGACTTCCGGATTCACCCCCGCTTCATAATCGCGATGATACTCACCAGACAATGTCAGGGCATCATATTCCGGGTGACCGGTAACAAACACCAGACGTTTGTCTTTACTCGCCATCAGATAGGCACCGGTTTGTTCCGATTCAGCAAACAGCTCAAGATCGGTGTAATCCGTAATCAAATGAGTGGGAAAATCAGCATAGCGTGAGTGCGGTGCGAGGAAATTATCATCAAAACCACGGGTCAGTAACGCATGGGGATGCAGTATCTGATGCTCATAGACGCCAGACAGTTTGTTATGCCGGGTTTGCTTGGGGATGCCATACAGAATGTTAAGCGCGGCCTGAACCGCCCAACAGACAAACAGGGTTGAGGTGACATGCTCATTTGCCCAGTGCAGAACGCGCTGAATCTGTGGCCAGTAAGCGACATCATTAAAATCAACCAGCCCGAGTGGTGCACCTGTCACGATTAAGCCATCGTAGTTATCATGCTGGATATCTTCAAAATTGCAGTAGAAGTTGTTGAGGTGCTCAGTGGGCGTATTGCGTGACTCGCGGCTGTCGATGCGCAGCAGCTGAATATCGATCTGTAAGGGCGAGTTGGAAAGCAGACGCAGAAACTGATTCTCCGTTTCGATCTTTTTCGGCATCAGATTCAGTATGAGCACTTTAAGCGGGCGGATCTCCTGAACACTGGCGCGCGACGATGTCATCACAAAGACATTTTCGTCACGCAAAAAATTCACTGCCGGTAATTCGTCGGGAACCCTGATTGGCATAACCTGCTCACCTCTCGCAACCATATAAACGTTTAGACATCTGGATGCCCAACATTATAGTGATCAGCAGAGATTGTCGAGGTTTGATGCAGAAAATGAAAATGTTTCAGCTTAACGTGGCAAACAACAGACGTAAAAAAGCCCCGCACTCGCGTGCGGGGCTTCTTCACTTATATAATGCCTGGCAGTTCCCTACTCTCGCATGGGGAGACCCCACACTACCATCGGCGCTACGGCGTTTCACTTCTGAGTTCGGCATGGGGTCAGGTGGGACCACCGCGCTAAAGCCGCCAGGCAAATTCTGTCTCCGCGCCGCCCGTAAGGCCACGCAGAATATCCGGAACAGGGCTGAAAATCGTGTCTCTCAAAAACGCCTCTGGCGTTGTAAGGTTAAGCCTCACGGGTCATTAGTACCGGTTAGCTCAACGCATCGCTGCGCTTACACACCCGGCCTATCAACGTCGTAGTCTTCAACGTCCCTTCAGGACTCTCAAGGAGTCAGGGAGAACTCATCTCGGGGCAAGTTTCGTGCTTAGATGCTTTCAGCACTTATCTTTTCCGCACTTAGCTACCGGGCAGTGCCATTGGCATGACAACCCGAACACCAGTGGTGCGTTCACTCCGGTCCTCTCGTACTAGGAGCAACCCCCCTCAATTCTCCAGCGCCCACGGCAGATAGGGACCGAACTGTCTCACGACGTTCTAAACCCAGCTCGCGTACCACTTTAAACGGCGAACAGCCGTACCCTTGGGACCTACTTCAGCCCCAGGATGTGATGAGCCGACATCGAGGTGCCAAACACCGCCGTCGATATGAACTCTTGGGCGGTATCAGCCTGTTATCCCCGGAGTACCTTTTATCCGTTGAGCGATGGCCCTTCCATTCAGAACCACCGGATCACTATGACCTGCTTTCGCACCTGCTCGAGCCGTCACTCTCGCAGTCAAGCCAGCTTATGCCATTGCACTAACCTCACGATGTCCGACCGTGATTAGCTGACCTTCGTGCTCCTCCGTTACTCTTTAGGAGGAGACCGCCCCAGTCAAACTACCCACCAGACACTGTCCGCAGCCCGGATAACGGGCCCACGTTAGAACATCAAACATTAAAGGGTGGTATTTCAAGGTTGGCTCCACGCAGACTGGCGTCCGCGCTTCAAAGCCTCCCACCTATCCTACACATCAAGGCTCAATGTTCAGTGTCAAGCTGTAGTAAAGGTTCACGGGGTCTTTCCGTCTTGCCGCGGGTACACTGCATCTTCACAGCGAGTTCAATTTCACTGAGTCTCGGGTGGAGACAGCCTGGCCATCATTACGCCATTCGTGCAGGTCGGAACTTACCCGACAAGGAATTTCGCTACCTTAGGACCGTTATAGTTACGGCCGCCGTTTACCGGGGCTTCGATCAAGAGCTTCTCCTTGCGGATAACCCCATCAATTAACCTTCCGGCACCGGGCAGGCGTCACACCGTATACGTCCACTTTCGTGTTTGCACAGTGCTGTGTTTTTAATAAACAGTTGCAGCCAGCTGGTATCTTCGACTGGCTTCGGCTCGGGGAGCAAGTCCCTCCACCTACGCGCCAGCGTGCCTTCTCCCGAAGTTACGGCACCATTTTGCCTAGTTCCTTCACCCGAGTTCTCTCAAGCGCCTTGGTATTCTCTACCTGACCACCTGTGTCGGTTTGGGGTACGATTCTGTGTTACCTGATGCTTAGAGGCTTTTCCTGGAAGCTGGGCATTTATCACTTCAGCACCGTAGTGCCTCGTCGTCACGCCTCAGCGTTGATAAGGGACCGGATTTACCTGGACCCTCCGCCTACACGCTTAAACCGGGACAACCGTCGCCCGGCTGATATAGCCTTCTCCGTCCCCCCTTCGCAGTAACACCGAGTACAGGAATATTAACCTGTTTCCCATCGACTACGCCTTTCGGCCTCGCCTTAGGGGTCGACTCACCCTGCTCCGATTAACGTTGAACAGGAACCCTTGGTCTTCCGGCGAGCGGGCTTTTCACCCGCTTTATCGTTACTTATGTCAGCATTCGCACTTCTGATACCTCCAGCATGCCTCACAGCACACCTTCGACGGCTTACAGAACGCTCCCCTACCCAACAACACATAGTGTCGCTGCCGCAGCTTCGGTGCATGGTTTAGCCCCGTTACATCTTCCGCGCAGGCCGACTCGACCAGTGAGCTATTACGCTTTCTTTAAATGATGGCTGCTTCTAAGCCAACATCCTGGCTGTCTGTGCCTTCCCACATCGTTTCCCACTTAACCATGACTTTGGGACCTTAGCTGGCGGTCTGGGTTGTTTCCCTCTTCACGACGGACGTTAGCACCCGCCGTGTGTCTCCCGTGATAACATTCTCCGGTATTCGCAGTTTGCATCGGGTTGGTAAGCCGGGATGGCCCCCTAGCCGAAACAGTGCTCTACCCCCGGAGATGAGTTCACGAGGCGCTACCTAAATAGCTTTCGGGGAGAACCAGCTATCTCCCGGTTTGATTGGCCTTTCACCCCCAGCCACAGGTCATCCGCTAATTTTTCAACATTAGTCGGTTCGGTCCTCCAGTTAGTGTTACCCAACCTTCAACCTGCCCATGGCTAGATCACCGGGTTTCGGGTCTATACCCTGCAACTTAACGCCCAGTTAAGACTCGGTTTCCCTGCGGCTCCCCTATACGGTTAACCTTGCTACAGAATATAAGTCGCTGACCCATTATACAAAAGGTACGCAGTCACCCCCGTAAAGAGGGCTCCCACTGCTTGTACGTACACGGTTTCAGGTTCTGTTTCACTCCCCTCGCCGGGGTTCTTTTCGCCTTTCCCTCACGGTACTGGTTCACTATCGGTCAGTCAGGAGTATTTAGCCTTGGAGGATGGTCCCCCCATATTCAGACAGGATACCACGTGTCCCGCCTTACTCATCGAGCTCACAGCGCGTGTGCTTTTGTGTACGGGAGTATCACCCTGTACCCTGCGACTTTCCAGACGCTTCCACTAACACACATGCTGATTCAGGCTCTGGGCTGCTCCCCGTTCGCTCGCCGCTACTGGGGGAATCTCGGTTGATTTCTTTTCCTCGGGGTACTTAGATGTTTCAGTTCCCCCGGTTCGCCTTGCAGCACTATGTATTCATGCTGCAATGATGCACAGAGTGCACCGGGTTTCCCCATTCGGACATCGACGGCTGTAGCGGTTCATATCACCTTACCGTCGCTTTACGCAGATTAGCACGTCCTTCATCGCCTCTGACTGCCTGGGCATCCACCGTGTACGCTTAGTCGCTTAACCTCACAACCCACAGGCGTTTTGCAACGCTGCAGACTGCAAGCATTTGAGAGACTCGAACGTGCCGCGTTTTTCATTCTTGTTACGGAGAATGAAAGCGACACGTCGTTTCAATTTTCAGCTTGTTCCGGATTGTTAAAGAGCAAATATCTCAAACGCGACCCGGCTGCTTACGCAGCCAGAACGGCTTTGAGATACTGTATGGAGACATCTTTCACCTGTCACCAAGCAGGTGGCGTCCCCTAGGGGATTCGAACCCCTGTTGCCGCCGTGAAAGGGCGGAGTCCTAACCGCTAGACGAAGGGGACACGATAGTGTCACGACTTCGCAGCCGTCCTGCTCATTACTTTTTTATCAGACAATCTGTGTGGACACTGCGCCGGAAGGTATCTTCAGGTAAGGAGGTGATCCAACCGCAGGTTCCCCTACGGTTACCTTGTTACGACTTCACCCCAGTCATGAATCACAAAGTGGTAAGCGCCCTCCCGAAGGTTAAGCTACCTACTTCTTTTGCAACCCACTCCCATGGTGTGACGGGCGGTGTGTACAAGGCCCGGGAACGTATTCACCGTGGCATTCTGATCCACGATTACTAGCGATTCCGACTTCACGGAGTCGAGTTGCAGACTCCGATCCGGACTACGACGCACTTTGTGAGGTCCGCTTGCTCTCGCGAGGTCGCTTCTCTTTGTATGCGCCATTGTAGCACGTGTGTAGCCCTACTCGTAAGGGCCATGATGACTTGACGTCATCCCCACCTTCCTCCGGTTTATCACCGGCAGTCTCCTTTGAGTTCCCGACCGAATCGCTGGCAACAAAGGATAAGGGTTGCGCTCGTTGCGGGACTTAACCCAACATTTCACAACACGAGCTGACGACAGCCATGCAGCACCTGTCTCACGGTTCCCGAAGGCACTAAGGCATCTCTGCCGAATTCCGTGGATGTCAAGAGTAGGTAAGGTTCTTCGCGTTGCATCGAATTAAACCACATGCTCCACCGCTTGTGCGGGCCCCCGTCAATTCATTTGAGTTTTAACCTTGCGGCCGTACTCCCCAGGCGGTCGACTTAACGCGTTAGCTCCGGAAGCCACTCCTCAAGGGAACAACCTCCAAGTCGACATCGTTTACGGCGTGGACTACCAGGGTATCTAATCCTGTTTGCTCCCCACGCTTTCGCACCTGAGCGTCAGTCTTTGTCCAGGGGGCCGCCTTCGCCACCGGTATTCCTCCAGATCTCTACGCATTTCACCGCTACACCTGGAATTCTACCCCCCTCTACAAGACTCAAGCCTGCCAGTTTCAAATGCAGTTCCCAGGTTAAGCCCGGGGATTTCACATCTGACTTAACAGACCGCCTGCGTGCGCTTTACGCCCAGTAATTCCGATTAACGCTTGCACCCTCCGTATTACCGCGGCTGCTGGCACGGAGTTAGCCGGTGCTTCTTCTGCGGGTAACGTCAATCGGCGCGGTTATTAACCGCACCGCCTTCCTCCCCGCTGAAAGTACTTTACAACCCGAAGGCCTTCTTCATACACGCGGCATGGCTGCATCAGGCTTGCGCCCATTGTGCAATATTCCCCACTGCTGCCTCCCGTAGGAGTCTGGACCGTGTCTCAGTTCCAGTGTGGCTGGTCATCCTCTCAGACCAGCTAGGGATCGTCGCCTAGGTGGGCCATTACCCCGCCTACTAGCTAATCCCATCTGGGTTCATCCGATAGTGAGAGGCCCGAAGGTCCCCCTCTTTGGTCTTGCGACGTTATGCGGTATTAGCCACCGTTTCCAGTGGTTATCCCCCTCTATCGGGCAGATCCCCAGACATTACTCACCCGTCCGCCACTCGTCACCCGAGAGCAAGCTCTCTGTGCTACCGTCCGACTTGCATGTGTTAGGCCTGCCGCCAGCGTTCAATCTGAGCCATGATCAAACTCTTCAATTTAAGTTTGATTTGCTGCAACAAGTGCAGCGATGCTCATCTGTAAAACGTCATAATGAATTTCATTATGTGTTCACTCGTGAGGCTTTGATATTTTTGTGCGTCCGGAGACGCTGATATCAATCCTGCGAGTGCCCACACAGATTGTCTGATAAATTGTTAAAGAGCAGTGCGAACAGTGCGTTAGCGTCCTGTCGCGAGGTGGCGTATATTACGCTTTCCTCCTGCAGAGTCAACCTCTTTCTCAGAAGTTTTTCTCCGGCGGGTCAGTCTCCTGAACCTTCAACCCGTTTCCCGTTTCCGGTGTGCCGTGTTGATGGATGCGCATTATAGGGAGTTGCCGGAGAGTCGCAACCCATAAATTGCATAAAAAAGAGCGTTCGCTGCATTCCACAGCAAAAGCCGCTGTTATACGCAGTTACGCACAATGTTATCCACACAGAGCAGGCTGAATGAATTTAGGCGAGCATCACGCAAACGTTTTCGCTACAATGCCGGGCAATATTCCGGACACCCCTTTTCGGGGCGTTACCTGAGGTTTTTGATCTTTTCTTCTTATATAGAAGAGAAAACCGCTGTAAAGCCTGACGTAACGCTCTTATATACGCGAAACAAAGCCAAGGGATAAACCACCATGCAACAACCTCGTCCTGTACGCCGCGCATTGCTCAGTGTCTCTGACAAAGCCGGTATCCTCGAATTTGCTCAGTCGCTCTCAAGTCGCGGTGTCGAACTGCTCTCCACAGGTGGAACCGCTCGCCTTCTGGCGGATGCGGGTCTGGCTGTTACTGAAGTCTCTGACTACACCGGTTTCCCGGAAATGATGGATGGACGCGTCAAAACCCTGCATCCGAAAGTGCATGGCGGCATTCTGGGTCGTCGCGGCCAGGATGATGCCATCATGGCGCAGCACGACATCAGCCCAATCGACATGGTGGTCGTTAACCTCTATCCCTTTGCACAGACGGTCGCCCGTGAAGGATGTTCACTGGAAGAGGCGGTGGAAAACATCGACATCGGTGGCCCGACCATGGTGCGCTCTGCTGCCAAGAACCATAAAGATGTCGCCATTGTGGTCAGCAGCGGTGACTACGACGCCATCATTGCTGAAATGGATGCGCATGAGAACGCGCTGACGCTTGAGACCCGTTTCGATCTGGCCATCAAAGCCTTCGAACATACCGCCGCCTATGACAGCATGATCGCTAACTACTTCGGTACCCTGGTGCCGGCCTATCACGGTGAACGCAATCAGCCCGCTGGCCGTTTCCCGCGTACCCTGAATCTGAACTTCATTAAGAAGCAGGATATGCGTTACGGCGAGAACAGCCATCAGGATGCTGCCTTCTATATAGAAGAGAACATTACTGAAGCGTCAGTAGCGACCGCGCAGCAGGTTCAGGGCAAAGCGCTCTCCTATAACAATATTGCTGACACGGATGCGGCACTGGAATGCGTTAAAGAGTTCAGTGAACCCGCCTGCGTCATTGTTAAGCATGCTAACCCCTGTGGTGTCGCGACCGGTGACAATCTGCTGGCAGCCTATGAGCGTGCTTACCAGACCGACCCGACCTCCGCGTTCGGCGGCATCATTGCCTTTAACCGCGAGCTGGATGAAGCGACGGCACAGGCGATTATCAGCCGCCAGTTTGTTGAGGTGATCATCGCGCCTGCCGTTTCCGAAGCCGCGCTAAAAATTACCGCTGCGAAACAGAATGTTCGTGTCCTGATCTGCGGCCAGTGGCAAAACCGCACTGCCGCGCTGGATTTTAAACGCGTCAATGGCGGCCTGCTGGTCCAGGATCGTGATCTCGGCATGGTGGACGCCAGCCAGCTGCGTGTAGTCAGCAAGCGCCAGCCAACAGAACAGGAGCTGCGTGATGCGCTGTTCTGCTGGAAAGTCGCGAAGTTCGTTAAGTCCAATGCCATTGTGTATGCACGCGACAACATGACTATCGGCATTGGCGCGGGTCAGATGAGCCGCGTCTACTCCGCTAAAATTGCGGGTATTAAAGCAGCCGATGAAGGTCTGGAAGTGAAAGGCTCAGCCATGGCGTCAGATGCCTTCTTCCCGTTCCGCGATGGTATTGATGCCGCCGCCGCGGCAGGCGTGAGCTGCGTTATCCAGCCAGGTGGCTCCATCCGCGATGAAGAAGTGATTGCGGCAGCCGATGAGCATGACATTGCGATGATCTTCACCGACATGCGTCACTTCCGCCATTAATCGTTCTGGAGAGTAACAGATGAAAATTTTAGTAATCGGCAATGGCGGACGTGAACATGCTCTGGCCTGGAAAGCGGCCCAGTCGCCACTGGCGGAAACCGTATTTGTCGCGCCAGGTAATGCGGGCACCGCATTAGAGCCTGCGCTGCAGAACGTCGCGATCAGTGCGACAGATGTCCCTGCCCTGCTTGAATTTGCCCAGCGTGAAAAGATCGATCTGACGATTGTCGGGCCGGAAGCGCCGCTGGTGATTGGCGTCGTGGATGCCTTCCGTAAGGCAGGGCTGGCTATCTTTGGTCCGACGCAGGCCGCGGCACAGCTGGAAGGCTCTAAAGCCTTCACCAAAGATTTTCTGGCACGTCACCAAATCCCCAGCGCGGCGTATCAGAACTTTACCGACGTTGAGCCTGCTCTCGCATATTTGCGTGAGAAAGGTGCGCCCATCGTTATTAAAGCCGACGGCCTGGCCGCAGGTAAAGGCGTGATTGTCGCAATGACGCTGCAGGAAGCTGAGGATGCGGTTCAGGATATGCTGGCCGGTAACGCGTTTGGCGATGCCGGACACCGCATTGTGATTGAAGAGTTTCTGGATGGCGAAGAAGCCAGCTTCATCGTGATGGTAGACGGCGAGCATGTACTGCCGATGGCCACCAGCCAGGATCACAAACGCGTCGGCGATGGCGACACTGGTCCGAACACCGGTGGTATGGGGGCCTACTCACCGGCTCCGGTTGTCACCGATGAGATCCACCAGCGCGTGATGGATCAGGTTATCTGGCCAACCGTGCGTGGCATGGCCGCAGAAGGCAACGTCTACACCGGTTTCCTCTATGCCGGTCTGATGATCGACCACACCGGGCAGCCGAAAGTAATCGAATTTAACTGCCGCTTCGGCGATCCGGAAACGCAGCCGATCATGCTGCGCCTTCAGTCGGATCTGGTCGATCTTTGCCTGGCTGCCTGTGACGGTAAGCTGGATCAGAAAAAGTCACAATGGGATCCCCGTCCTGCGCTGGGTGTGGTACTGGCGGCAGGCGGTTATCCGGGTAATTACGCTCAGGGCGATCAGATTCATGGGCTGCCACTGGAAGAGGTTGCCGACGGCAAGGTATTCCACGCCGGAACACGTCTGGAAGAGGATCGGGTACTGACGAACGGTGGCCGCGTGCTGTGCGTCACTGCGCTGGGTGACGATGTCGCTGCGGCACAAAAGCGGGCTTACGAGCTGACAAAGCCAATTTCATGGCAGGGCAGTTTCTGTCGCCGCGATATCGGCTACCGCGCTATTAACCGCAAATAAGCGAAGGGGGCACCTGGTGCCCCCTTTTCACTTCACATATCGTCTTCTGTCGGCTGCTGTGAGCAGTCATCCTTCTGACTGACCCGCAACAACTGAATTCCTTCAGGTGCTTCAAGCCATGACACCATCAGCGGTGCCGATGCGCTACGCTGCTGCTGTGTCAGCATCTGCACCTCGTCAGCATCAAAAGCGGGTCTGACCTGCTGGCCTTCACAATTCTCCAGCACATTGTTTCCCAGCCAGTGTCCCTGTTTCAGGAACACCTGACCGCTTAACAGCGCATCGCTGAGGTTACGCATGCGCTCGGCATCAAACTTATAGAGTTCAACCGCATCCGGGCTGACCGCTTCACGCCGGCCTGCAAGCTGGCGCTGCATAAAGTTGAGACCACCCGCCTGGTCGAAGCGCAGGGTTACATCGTCAGGTTGTTTGCCCTTCACCTGGCGCTGAATGCTGATCAATGACTCTTCCAGCCAGACATAGTCAGTCACTTCACCTTCACCGCCACTGAACGGCGTATAGAGGGTGCGGATATGAACTGACTGATGGTCGCTATTTTTGCGCCAGATACGAACAACACCACGATCGGCAAGATAGCCACTGGCAGAAAAGGGAGGTATATCCGGAGTCGAGCTGCAGCCGAAAAGAAACAGAGAGAGAAACAGAACAGATAAACGCGGTAACAGCGGAATCATGATGGCTGGCCTCTTAAAAACAAAAGGGGCGAAACGCCCCCTGTTTTAAAGCTTAACCGCAGTGCGACGTCTTACTTAACGGCGTCTTTCAGCGCTTTACCAGACACGAATGCCGGTACGTTTGCTGCAGCGATTTTAATCTCTTTGCCAGTCTGCGGGTTACGACCGGTACGCTCAGCGCGGTGGTTCACTTTAAAAGTACCAAAACCAACCAGTTGTACAGCATCACCATCTTTCAGAGACTCAGTGATCGCAGCCAGAGTCGATTCCAGCGCTGCCTTTGCCTGGGTTTTAGACAGGTCAGCTTTTTCTGCGATCACATCAATCAGTTGAGTCTTGTTCATAAGTTATCCTTAAAGTGTATTTATCGCTTGCTAAGCAACGAGTGCGAGGGAAAAGCCATATTCTGGCACTCTTCTGCCTGCACGCACCGATAGCCACAATTTTCAGCCCCCCAAATGTAGACCAGACAGGGGGCCAATGTGAAGCCTTCAGGCGCGCTAATTCGGGCCTGAAGTCACGTTTTATCGCCTTACTGCTGGAAATTTATACCGATGTTACTAATTCCCGCTTCACGCAGGTCAGATCGCAGACCTTTAATCAATTCAAGGTCGCGCTCTTCACACTCCGCCAGCAGACGGAAAATCTCCCACTGGAGGTCCCACTCATCGATGATAGCCGGGTTTTCACGCAGCTCTTCATCGGTCATTTCGCGTCCAGCCTGGGTCATCTCCAGCATAGCGACGGTGGTAATTGAGGTCTCGCTGACTTCAATAGCATGCTCAAGCGTTTCGCCGCTCAGCTGCGCATGAACGACTTCGCTTAATGCCACACAGGCATCGATAGCCGGATAAACGCCGTAAACCTCAAATGCATCGCCATCAGGAATGGCGGCTTCGAGTTTTTCCAGCTGGCTGTCGAAGTTAATCTTCGCATCTTTGACCGTCAGGTTTTCCCAGATCAGATCAAGAATCCGGCGATAGAGTGCCGGATCGGCAAATTCAGTCTGCTCGCAGAATGCGCGATAGTTGGGATACATGCGTTCGCACAGGCAGGCCATAAAAGTCAGGTGCTGCCAGCTTTCCAGCTTCGCCAGACGCAGATGAACGGGGTTCTGTAACATAAAGGTGGCTCTTATTCGTTTCTCTGGCCGCAGTGTAACTGCAAAACCGCAGCACAAACAGTGTTAAAGCGCGTTTTGCCAGCGCTGGAAAGCGGTTCGGTTAGAGGCAACCGCATCGGCCCAGCGGGTAGGTTCCGGCAACCGGTAACCGCGCGTACAGTTTTCGACCCACTGCAGCGCCGTATCCAGGCTGACACGATGACCGGTGGCGACAAACAGCGGATTACAACGCAGCTTGCTGCGCCATACCCAGCCTATCTGCTCACCTTTGTCGATCAGCGGCTGACGGCTGCCAGGCTGCGCATCCAGATCGTCAAAACGCCCGCAGAGACGACTTTTCGCAACACCAATAGTGGGCACATCGACCAGCAGGCCAAAATGCGATGCGACGCCCAGCCGTCTTGGATGCGAAATACCGTGTCCATCCACGAACAACAGATCAGGCTTTTGCTCCAGCATCTGCCAGGCAGCCATCAGCGCCGGATATTCACGGAAGGAGAGAAAGCCCGGAATATAGGGCATGGTGGTCTCAACGCGCGCGATGCGATGCTCCACCAGTTTTAACGAGGGATATTCCAGTATCACCATCGCCGCCCGCGTGACGGTGCCGTCCTGCTCAAACCCAACGTCTGCCCCGCCAATAAAGCGGGGCGGCAGAACGTCAAAGTCATCTTCACGCACCACGTCAGCGGCGCGTTGTAACTGCTCAGCGCGAAGTGCGGCAATGTCCATAATTACTCCTGATGCCAGGGACGCGATAAACGATGCACAGCATCAACAAAGACACCGGCATTTTCGGGCGGAACGTCCTGATGAATGCCATGCCCCAGATTAAAGACATGACCAGTGCCTGAGCCAAAACGCTCCAGAATACCGGCCACCTCCTGCTCGATACGTTCAGGTGCCGCATAGAGCATAGAGGGATCCATGTTGCCCTGCAGCGCAACTTTGTCGCCTACGCGGCGGCGTGCATCATCAATATCGGTGGTCCAGTCGAGACCCAGCGCATCACAACCGGTGGCAGCCATCGCTTCCAGCCACTGTCCGCCGCCTTTGGTAAAGAGCGTCACCGGCACGCGGCGGCCGTCGTTTTCACGCAGCAGGCCATCGACAATCTTGTGCATGTAGTGCAGGGAGAATTCGCGATAGTCACGACCGGTCAGCACGCCGCCCCAGGTATCAAAGACCATGACGGACTGCGCTCCGGCGCGGATCTGAGCGTTGAGATAGAGGATGACGCTGTCGGCCAGCTTATCCAGCATCGCGTGCAGCGTCGCCGGATCGGCATACATCATCTTCTTAATTTTAGTAAAGGCCTTACTGCTGCCGCCTTCCACCATGTAGGTGGCCAGCGTCCACGGACTGCCTGAGAAGCCAATCAGCGGCAGATCGCCATTCAGGTTTTTACGGATGGTGCGGACCGCATTCATCACATAGCCCAGCTCCATTTCAGGATCGGGCACCGGCAAACGCTCAACGTCAGCGCGGCAGGTCACAGGATTAGAGAAACGCGGGCCTTCGCCGGTTTCAAAGTAGAGACCCAGTCCCATCGCATCCGGAATGGTCAGGATGTCACTGAAGAGGATGGCGGCATCCAGCGGATAACGGCGCAGCGGCTGCAGGGTCACTTCACAGGCCAGCTCGGCGTTTTTACACAGCGACATGAAATCACCCGCCTGGGCGCGTGTCGCTTTGTACTCCGGCAAATAGCGCCCGGCTTGTCGCATCATCCATACCGGCGTGACATCAACCGGCTGACGTAACAGGGCACGCAAATAACGATCGTTCTTCAGTTCACTCATCTCAACACTCTCTCAATAACAGGCGTGTAGTGTAGCACTTTCACGCTTCGGCGCGGCACAGGGCGACGGTATCTTCAATCAGGCGGCGCGCTACCGTGCCTGGCGGTGGCAGCAAAGGCAGCGCATCAAAACGGAACCAGGCGGCATCCAGCAGCTCTTTACCGTCATGTTGCAGATCGCCGCTGTCATACTCCGCCATGAACGCCGTCATCAGCGATTGCGGGAAGGGCCACGGCTGGGAGGTCACGTAACGGACGTTTTTGACGCGGATATTGCTCTCTTCCATCACTTCCCGGGCAACGGCCTGCTCCAGCGTCTCGCCGACCTCCACAAAACCGGCCAGCACGGTGTAGACCTTGTTGCGATGGCGGGCATGATTCGCCAGCAGGATTTCATCGCCGCGACGGATAGCCACAATGATGCAGGGCGCGATCTGCGGATAGTAACGCTCACGGCAATGACTGCAGAGACAGGCAAATTCATGTTTGCTGTGGTGCATCTCATGTCCGCAATAGCCGCACCAGCGATGAGAGCGGTAGAACTCCGCCAGCTGTACACCGCGACCCACCAGCTGAAACAGCGCCACATCCTGATCGATCAGCTGTCGCACGGAGAACATATCGGAGGAACGCGGCTCACAAATCAGCCAGACTTTTTCGCCCTGCCATTCACCAATGGTCCGGGCCTTACTGCCAGTTAAACCGAATTTTTCGGCGTTTCCGTGGGGTAAATCACCTTGTGGCAACCAAAGTTTTTGTTCATGGCTGACAATCCACCATCCAGCGTCTACGCTTGAGATTTCGCATTGCATTTATTTCGTCATCCTTAGCGTCAACTCGCACGCTGAAGCCCTGATGTTAAGTGTGTAGATAAACAACTATAACTCACATGGAGTTAGATATGCTTAACCAGTTAGACGTCCTGGCTGAACGCGTAGGTGGCAGTAATGAACTGGTCGATTCGTGGCTTGAAGCGCGTCGCCAGCTACTGGTGACCTATTATCACCTGGTCGGTCTTAAACCTAAAAAAGAGGCGCTGACGCGTCTTGATGAGCAGGCACTCGACAACTTCTGTCACGGCCTGGTCGACTATCTTTCTGCCGGTCACTTCAGTATCTATGAGCGCGTGATCAGTGAAATGAGTGGCGACAGCCCGATGATCGCCGCCGCGCAGATCTACCCTCCGCTGGAGGCAAACACTGAGCGTCTGATGCAGCTGTATGACGGTCACCTGCAGCAGGCCATTGATGATGAAAACTGCATGACCTTCCAGCAGGCTCTCTCCGAAGTGGGTGAAGTGCTGGAATCACGCTTTACGCTGGAAGATAAGCTGATTCAGCTGGCCTGGGATAACCAGCTTGCTACGCCACCAGTGGCGAATGACAGCCAAATCGCGCGTCCGGCTTAGTGGTTAACAATGGCAAAGGGCTTGAGATTATCCTGTAGCCCTTTTATGCTGAACAGGTTCTGAGGAGCGCTCTCCAAAGAACCTTTTTTATTTTAGCTTTGAAATGTGAGGTTTTTACGCCCGAGTCTGTTATCAGACACCCGCGAAAAAACCGCTTCTTGTCGGAGTGCCCAGTTGGGCTGAGACCGTTAATTCGGGATCCGCGGAACCTGACCAGGTTAGAACCTGCGTAGGGAACAAGAGTAAAACTTCTCTGTATGCCAGCATGCCTGTGCTGTCTATACGGTTACTCCTTCCGAACTCCGGACAAGCATCGTTCCCCCTTAACAGGAAGATTGCTATGTCTGACCCAAAAATGTCCCGTCGTGAACAGCGTACCCAGGCGCAGGAATTTATCGATTCCCTGCAAAGCGGCAGTGCTTTTCCTCAGTCCCGTCGCGTCTGGATTACCGGTAGCCGGGAAGATATTCGCGTGCCGATGCGTGAAATCACCCTAAGCCCGACCCATATCGGCGGCAACAAAGAACAGCCTCTCTATGAGCAAAATGAAGCGGTGCCGGTCTATGATACGGCAGGTGCGTATGGCGATCCCGCGGCACAGATTGATGTGCATCGCGGTCTGGAAAAGCTGCGCGCACGCTGGATTGCTGAACGCGACGACAGTGAGCTTCTTGAGCAGAACAGCTCGGGCTATACCCAGCAGCGACTGGCTGACGAGGGGCTGGATCATCTGCGCTTCGATCACCTGCCAACACCGCGACGCGCCCGTGCAGGCCGCCGTGTCACGCAACTGCACTATGCCCGTCAGGGCATGATTACCCCGGAGATGGAGTTCATCGCCCTGCGGGAAAACATGGGCCGTGAGCGAATCCGCAGTGAGGTGCTGCTGCAACAGCATCCGGGGCACAGTTTTGGCGCGCATCTGCCCGCCGATATCACACCCGAGTTTGTCCGTCAGGAGGTCGCTGACGGACGCGCCATTATCCCTGCCAATATCAATCATCCTGAATCGGAGCCGATGATCATTGGCCGTAACTTCCTCGTCAAGGTCAATGCCAACATCGGTAACTCGGCAGTCACCTCTTCTATCGAGGAAGAAGTAGAAAAGCTGGTGTGGTCGACCCGCTGGGGTGCCGACACGGTGATGGATCTCTCTACCGGTCGCTATATTCATGAAACGCGAGAATGGATTTTGCGAAACAGCCCGGTGCCCATCGGGACCGTGCCGATCTATCAGGCGCTGGAAAAAGTGAATGGCGTGGCCGAGGCGCTGAACTGGGAAATATTCCGGGACACGCTGCTGGAGCAGGCGGAACAGGGCGTCGATTACTTCACTATTCACGCGGGCGTACTGCTGCGTTATGTCCCGATGACGGCGAAACGCCTCACGGGAATTGTCTCGCGGGGTGGCTCGATCATGGCGAAATGGTGCCTGTCCCACCATCAGGAGAGCTTCCTGTATGAGCACTTCCGCGAGATTTGTGAAATCTGCGCCGCTTACGATGTCTCCCTGTCGCTGGGCGATGGTCTGCGTCCGGGTTCCATTCAGGATGCCAACGATGAGGCGCAGTTTGCCGAACTGCGTACCCTGGGCGAACTGACGCGTATTGCCTGGGAGTATGACGTTCAGGTGATGATTGAAGGTCCGGGACATGTGCCGATGCATATGATCCGCCGTAATATGACTGAACAGCTCGATCTGTGCAATGAAGCTCCCTTCTACACGCTTGGGCCGCTGACCACTGATATCGCGCCCGGCTACGACCATTTCACCTCGGGTATCGGTGCCGCCATGATTGGCTGGTTTGGTTGTGCCATGCTGTGCTACGTCACGCCCAAAGAGCATCTGGGTCTGCCGAACAAAGAGGACGTGAAGCAGGGATTGATCACCTACAAAATCGCAGCGCATGCTGCCGATCTGGCGAAAGGCCACCCTGGAGCGCAGATCCGTGATAACGCCATGTCTAAAGCACGCTTTGAATTCCGCTGGGAAGATCAGTTTAACCTTGCGCTGGATCCCCATACGGCGCGGGCAATGCATGATGAAACCCTGCCGCAGGAGTCAGGCAAAGTGGCCCATTTCTGCTCAATGTGCGGCCCTAAATTCTGCTCGATGAAAATTTCCCAGGAGGTGCGCGAGTTTGCGACACGCCAGGATGCCCGTGCCGAGCCGGTTGAAGTGGGCATGGCGCAGGTGTCAGATCGTTTCCGCAGCCGCGGCGGTGAGCTCTATCACCCCGCCGATGCCATTAAGGAGGAGTAACGATGCCCGCATTTCCCGCTACCGTCCCGCGCCTGGGACTTTATCCGGTGGTTGATAGCCCCGAGTGGATCGAACGCCTGCTTGAAACGGGCGTTCGCACGATGCAGTTGCGCATCAAAGATCGGCCTGATGAGGTCGCCGAACCCGCCATTGCTCAGGCGATTGCGTTAGGTAAACGCTACGACGCCCGCCTGTTTATCAATGACTACTGGCAGCTGGCGATTAAACATCAGGCTTATGGCGTACATCTGGGTCAGGAGGATCTCGATGTCGCCGATCTTGCTCGCATTCATCAGGCAGGATTGCGTCTGGGGCTCTCCACCCATGACGATGCGGAACTGGATCGCGCTCTGGCAATCCAGCCCTCTTACATCGCACTTGGGCATATTTTCCCGACGCAGACCAAAGAGATGCCTTCTTCGCCGCAGGGCATTGAGCAGCTGAAACGGCATCTGACACGGCTGACGCATATTCCCACCGTGGCGATTGGTGGTATCTCGATTGCGCGGGCACCCGAGGTGCTGGCCACCGGCGTAGGCAGTATTGCTGTGGTGAGTGCGATTACTCAGGCAGATGACTGGCGTGCCGCAACGCGCACCCTTCTGGCGCTGGCAGGACCAGGCGACTAAGCATTTATGGAACCTGTCGCGCATAGCGGCTGCAAAATCGGTAAAGCCAGCATTATTCCGGGAAAGTGCCGCGCAAAGGTGCATGTTGCCGCTGGCGTGCTGTGATCCAAAACTTTAACGTGGCATCCGTCAGGTTAAGGTTATCTGACCAGGGCCGGATCCCTCCTCTTGCCGGCCCTGCTTCTTCTCTTCGCTATGCGAGCGTGGAGGCTGAAGCCTGGGTCTCATGCTGGCACGAGAGCATGGCGCGCTCGACGGCCGCACCCACCCGCGCCAGTGCCTGTTCAGTCTGCTCGTTGATCGGCAGCCCGTAGTTTAAGCGCAGACAGTTACGGTATTTCCCCGACGCTGAAAACAGTGAACCCACAGCAATCTGAATTTTTGACTCGCGCAGTTCCCGGTTAAGACGAACCGCATCAAACGCTTCGGGAAGTTCTATCCACATCAGAAAACCGCCCTGAGGACGGGAAACGCAGATGCCGCAGGGAAAGTAGTGGCGTACCCAGCAGCTAAAAGTTTCATAGTTACGATGATAGAGTTGCCGCATCCGGCGCAGATGAGGCTGATAATGGCCCTGACGGATAAACTCGGAGACCGCATGCTGAGGCTGTGTGGCGGTGGAGCCGGTGACAATATATTTCATGTGCAGCACGCGGTCACGATAGCGGCCTGGTGCAACCCAGCCAACGCGTAAACCTGGCGCCAGCGTTTTCGAAAAGGAGCTGCACAGCAACACCCGGCCATCGAGATCCAGCGATTTGATGGTAGGCGGACGCGGATATTCCCAGGCTAACTCACCATAGACATCATCTTCAATCACTGCCGCGTCAAACCGCTGCGCCAGCACCAGCAAAGCCCGCTTACGCGGCTCAGACATGATAAATCCCAGCGGATTATTGCAGTTCGGCACAACAACAACCGCTTTAATCGGCCATTGATCAAAGGCCAGCTCCAGCGCTTCCAGACTGATGCCGGTGACTGCATCGGTTGGGATCTCGATGGCACGAATGCCAAAGCCGCGCAGAGTTTGCATAATGCCGTGAAACGACGGTGATTCAACGGCAATGATATCCCCCGGCTCGCAGACTGCACGTACGGCGACCGATAATGCTTCATGACAGCCGGTAGTAATGACAATGTCATCGGCGGTGAGCTGGCAGCCGCTGTCTATCGCCAGCCGTGCAACCTGTTGCCGCAAAGCGAGCACACCATATAGACTGTCATAATTCAGCAGCGCCATGTCCTGCTTCTGCGCCTGGCGGCTGAAAGCTTTCCACAGTGGCTTAAGCGTCGGCTGGGTCAGATCGGGCATGCCGCTGCCCAGCTGCAAAACATCATCTTCCAGACGGCTGTTAATCAGCTCCAGCACCGCATCCCACTGTGTCACCTCAACCGGCCGCTGTGCGGGGCGGGTCAGCGCCGGGATCGGCGGCGTTGCTTTGCGTGACGCCACAAAATAGCCGGAGCGCGACTGCGGCGTAATCATCTGCTTCTCTTCCAGCAGATGATAAGCCTGCTGCACGGTACTGATACTGACGCCATGCTCCGTACTCAGACTGCGTACTGAAGGCAGGCGCTCACCGCTGCGATATAAGCCTTGTTCGATACGCTGAGCCAGCAGCGTAGCCAGATGTTCATAGCGGGTCATTGTATCTCCACAGGCTCAGAGGCTGAGCAGTAACCAGTACAGTTCCGACTCTTTTTTACCATTCAGATCGTACTGACGGCAATCTGTATGTTAAATAAAAGTGATTTTTGCGTCTGTATCATACAGAGCGATCCACTGAAAATGGTCCTCAGACACTTCACTGAGGGCACTATCATGGGATATGACGAGAATCGCGCAGCTAAACCGTTTACAGGCACGCCTTACCACCTGGTTCGTTATCTGTGGCGCAGTTACAAACGCTGGCAGCTGCGGCGTGAGACACGCCTCATCCTGTCGAAGTTAAGCGACAGTCAGCTGAAAGATATTGGTATCAGCCGCAGTGACTGGAATGGCTGAATCTGAGACAAAAAAAAACCCTGCCGAGGCAGGGTTTTTATCAGGCAAAGGACGATTAATCGTCTTTGTTGCCGCCGAGACCGGCGTTCAACAGTTCAGCCAGGCTGGCTGAGGCTTCATCCGCAGTCACCTGCGGTGCAACCGGAACTTCACCTGCCGCTTTGCGGCGCATACGATCCTGATGGTACGCATAACCGGTACCGGCTGGGATCAGACGACCCACGATGACGTTCTCTTTCAGGCCGCGCAGTTCATCGCGCTTGCCTGCTACTGCTGCTTCGGTCAGGACACGTGTGGTCTCCTGGAACGAGGCTGCAGAGATGAACGATTCGGTTGCCAGTGACGCTTTGGTAATACCCAGCAGGTCACGCATGAAGGTTGCGCCGACTTTTCCGTTCGCTTCCAGATCACGGTTAGAGATCTTGATGCGAGAGAATTCAGCCTGCTCACCTTCCAGGAAGTCTGCACTTCCTGCGCTCACGATGGTTGCTTTACGCAGCATCTGACGAACGATGACTTCGATGTGCTTATCGTTAATCTTAACGCCCTGCAGACGGTAAACTTCCTGCACTTCGTTAGTGATGTAACGGGTCACCGCATGCACGCCACGCAAGCGCAGGATGTCATGTGGAGACTCTGGGCCATCGGAAACTACGTCACCGCGCTCAACACGTTCACCTTCGAACACGTTCAGCTGACGCCATTTCGGAATCATCTCTTCGTACGGCTCGCTACCATCCAGCGGAGTAATGACCAGACGACGCTTACCTTTGGTCTCTTTACCGAAGGAGATGATGCCGCTGATCTCCGCCAGAATAGCTGGCTCTTTCGGACGACGCGCTTCGAACAGATCAGCAACGCGTGGCAGACCACCGGTAATATCCTTGGTACCGCCAGATTCCTGTGGAACACGCGCTAACGTGTCACCGGCACTGATCTTAACGCCATCTTCCAGCTGAACAATCGCTTTACCTGGCAGGAAGTACTGAGCCGGCATGTCGGTGCCCGGGATCAGAACGTCGTTGCCGTTGGCATCAACAATTTTCAGCGCAGGACGCAGATCTTTACCGCCTGCAGTACGTTCAGCACTGTCCAGAACCACCAGTGAAGACAGACCGGTTAAATCATCTGTCTGACGGGTAATCGTCTGGCCATCAACCATATCCGTGAAGCGAATGAAACCGCCCACTTCGGTGATAACTGGCATGGTATGCGGATCCCAGTTTGCGACGGTTTCGCCCGCTGCAACCTGCTCACCATCACCTTTCGCCATGGTAGAACCGTAAGGAACTTTATAGCTCTCTTTGGTACGACCAAATTCGTCGATCATTTTCAGTTCAACGTTACGCGAGGTGATCACCAGCTTGCCTGCCGAGTTCGTTACCGACTTGGCGTTGGTCAGCTTGATGGTACCTTTGTTCTTCACCTGAATGCTGGATTCAGCAGCCGCACGTGATGCCGCACCACCGATGTGGAACGTACGCATCGTCAGCTGTGTACCTGGCTCACCGATGGACTGTGCCGCGATAACACCAATCGCTTCACCTTTGTTGATGATGTGACCACGTGCCAGGTCGCGACCGTAGCAATGCGCGCACACACCAAAGTCGGTTTCACAACCTACCACCGAGCGGACTTTAAGGCTGTCGACTGAGTTCAGTTCCAGCACGTCACACCAGTGCTCATCGAGCAGCGTGTTGCGTGGGACCAGAATATCAGCAGTACCCGGCTTCAGAACGTCTTCAGCAGTCACACGACCCAGTACACGTTCACGCAGTGGCTCTTTAACGTCGCCACCTTCAATGACAGGCGTCATCATGATGCCTTCGTGTGTACCACAGTCATCTTCGGTAACCACCAGATCCTGGGCAACGTCAACCAGACGACGCGTCAGATAACCGGAGTTCGCTGTTTTCAGTGCGGTATCCGCCAGGCCTTTACGTGCACCGTGGGTTGAGATGAAGTACTGGAGTACGTTCAACCCTTCACGGAAGTTCGCCGTGATTGGTGTTTCGATGATGGAGCCATCTGGCTTCGCCATCAGACCACGCATACCGGCCAGCTGACGAATCTGTGCAGCAGAACCACGCGCACCGGAGTCAGCCATCATAAAGATGCTGTTAAAGGAAACCTGACGCTCTTCTTCGCCGTCGCGGTTAATCACGACTTCGGTAGAGAGGTTTTCCATCATCGCCTTGGCAACACGTTCGTTGGCTGCGGCCCAGATATCGATGACTTTGTTATAACGTTCGCCTGCGGTTACCAGACCAGACTGGAACTGCTCCTGGATCTCAGCCACTTCTGCTTCCGCTTCGGTGATGATTTCCACTTTCTTCTCTGGAATAACCATGTCGTCGATACCGACTGACGCGCCTGAACGGGCAGCGTAAGCGAAACCGGTGTACATGGTCTGGTCAGCAAAGATAACGGTCGGCTTCAGGCCCAGAATGCGGTAACAGGTGTTAAGCATTTTGGAGATAGCTTTTTTGCCCAGCGCCTGGTTAACGATGGAGAAAGGCAGACCTTTTGGCACGATCATCCACAGGATGGCACGGCCAATCGTAGTATCGATGATGCTGGTTTTAGCAACCCACTCATCCTGCTCATTCTTCTCGTGTTCGGTGATACGCACCTTAACGCGAGCATGCAGAGAGGCGAGGCCGGCGCGATAAATACGCTCAGCTTCTTTCGGGCCAGTCAGCACCATGCCTTCGCCTTTGGCGTTAACACAGTCACGGGTCATGTAATACAGACCCAGTACAACGTCCTGAGAAGGAACGATGATTGGCTCGCCGTTCGCAGGTGACAGGATGTTGTTGGTCGACATCATCAGCGCACGCGCTTCCAGCTGGGCTTCCAGCGTCAGCGGTACGTGAACAGCCATCTGGTCACCATCGAAGTCGGCGTTATAAGCCGCACAAACCAGCGGGTGCAGCTGGATCGCTTTACCTTCGATCAGAACCGGTTCAAAGGCCTGAATACCCAGACGGTGCAGCGTAGGCGCACGGTTCAGCAGAACCGGGTGCTCACGGATCACTTCGTCGAGGATATCCCAGACAACGGCTTCTTCGCGCTCAACCATTTTCTTCGCGGCTTTGATGGTGGTGGCCAGGCCACGCAGTTCCAGCTTGCCGTAAATGAACGGTTTAAACAGTTCGAGTGCCATTTTCTTCGGCAGACCGCACTGATGCAGACGCAGGTATGGACCAACGGTGATGACCGAACGACCAGAATAGTCGACACGTTTACCCAGCAGGTTCTGACGGAAACGACCCTGCTTACCTTTGATCATGTCAGCCAGCGATTTCAGCGGACGCTTGTTGGAACCGGTGATCGCACGACCGCGACGACCGTTGTCCAGCAGTGCATCGACCGCTTCCTGCAACATACGCTTTTCGTTGCGCACGATGATATCTGGCGCAGCCAGATCCAGCAGGCGCTTCAGACGGTTGTTACGGTTGATCACGCGACGATACAGATCGTTCAGATCCGACGTGGCGAAACGACCACCATCCAGCGGTACCAGCGGACGCAGGTCCGGTGGCAGAACAGGCAGCACGGTCAGGATCATCCACTCTGGCTTGTTGCCAGACTGGACGAACGCTTCCAGCAGCTTGATGCGTTTAGTCAGTTTTTTACGTTTGGTTTCGGAGTTAGTTTCGTTCAGCTCTTCACGCAGCTGCTCGCACTCCTGCTCCAGATCCATGTTTTTCAACAGGGCCTGGATTGCTTCGGCGCCCATTTTGGCGTCGAACTCGTCACCGAACTCTTCCAGAGCGTCAAGGTACTGCTCTTCAGTCAGGATCTGACGCTTCTCGAGGTTGGTCATGCCACCTTCGATTACCACGTAAGATTCAAAGTAGAGCACGCGCTCGATGTCACGCAGTGGCATATCCAGCAGTAAGCCGATACGCGATGGCAGTGACTTCAGGAACCAGATGTGCGCAGTCGGCGACGCCAGTTCGATGTGGCCCATACGCTCACGGCGTACTTTAGTCTGGGTCACTTCAACGCCGCACTTCTCACAAATCACACCACGGTGTTTGAGGCGCTTGTACTTGCCACACAGGCACTCATAGTCCTTTACCGGCCCGAAGATACGGGCACAGAACAGACCATCGCGCTCTGGCTTAAAAGTACGGTAGTTAATGGTTTCTGGCTTTTTCACTTCACCAAAAGACCAGGAACGGATCATGTCTGGCGAAGCCAGCGCAATTTTGATCGCATCAAACTCTTCGGTCTTAGTTTGCGCTTTCAGAAACTTAAGTAAGTCTTTCACGGATTAGCTCCCGTCGGAGTGAGACTCAGGGGGCGTCCAACCGAAATTGAACGCCCCGTAACCAGTACAATTGCGAGCGCTTTAAACCCTGCGCTTTCAGGCGGCGGTAAGCCGCATGAAAAGGGGTTACTCGTCTTCCAGCTCGATGTTGATACCCAGCGAGCGAATCTCTTTCAACAGTACGTTGAAGGATTCCGGCATGCCCGGTTCCATCTGATGGTTACCGTCAACGATGTTTTTATACATCTTGGTACGGCCGTTGACGTCATCAGACTTAACGGTAAGCATTTCCTGCAGGGTATACGCGGCACCGTATGCTTCCAGTGCCCATACTTCCATCTCACCAAAGCGCTGACCACCGAACTGCGCCTTACCACCCAGCGGCTGCTGAGTAACCAGGCTGTAGGAACCGGTAGAACGTGCATGCATCTTGTCATCAACCAGGTGGTTAAGTTTCAGCATGTACATGTAGCCAACGGTTACCTGACGTTCGAACTGCTCACCGGTACGGCCGTCAAACAGGGTAATCTGACCGGAAGAAGGCAGGCCGCCGAGCTGCAGCAGCTCTTTGATCTCGCTCTCTTTCGCACCATCAAACACCGGCGTGGCGATTGGCATACCTTTCTTCAGGTTCTCAGCCAGACGCAGTACTTCGTCATCGGAGAAGGTGTTCAGATCAACTCGCTGACGCAGATCGGTACCCAGGTCATAGGCGCGCTGGATGAATTCGCGCAGCTTCGCGACTTCTTCCTGCTTCTTCAGCATGGCGTTAATTTTCTCGCCGATACCTTTCGCTGCCATACCCAGGTGCGTTTCCAGAATCTGACCGATGTTCATACGCGATGGTACGCCCAGCGGGTTCAGAACGATGTCAACCGGCGTACCGTTTTCATCGTAAGGCATATCTTCGATCGGGTTGATCTTGGAGATAACACCTTTGTTACCGTGACGGCCTGCCATTTTGTCACCCGGCTGAATCTGACGCTTAACAGCCAGATAAACCTTAACGATTTTCAGCACGCCTGGTGCCAGATCATCGCCCTGGGTGATTTTACGACGCTTACCTTCGAGTTTTTTCTCAAACTCGTGCTTCAGTTCGTCGTACTGCTCTGCCAGCTGCTCCAGCTGGTTTTGCTTGGCTTCGTCAGTCAGACCCAGTTCCAGCCAGCGCTCGCGCGGCAGCTTGTCCAGTTTGTCTGCTTCAACGCCACCTGAAATCAGTACGTTCTGGATACGGCTGAACAGGCCCGCTTCCAGAATCTGCAGTTCTTCAGACAGGTCTTTTTTGGCCTGCTTCAGCTGCATCTCTTCGATTTCAAGCGCACGTTTGTCTTTTTCCACGCCATCGCGGGTAAAGACCTGAACGTCGATCACGGTACCTGACACGCCATTCGGCACGCGCAGTGACGAATCTTTCACGTCAGAGGCTTTCTCACCGAAGATAGCGCGCAGCAGTTTTTCTTCTGGCGTCAGCTGGGTTTCGCCTTTCGGTGTTACCTTACCAACCAGAATGTCGCCGCCGGTCACTTCAGCACCGATGTAGACGATGCCTGACTCATCCAGTTTAGAGAGTGCAGCTTCACCCACGTTCGGGATATCAGCAGTGATCTCTTCCGGCCCCAGTTTGGTGTCACGCGACACGCAAGCCAGTTCCTGAATGTGGATAGTCGTAAAGCGATCTTCCTGAACCACGCGCTCGGAGACCAGGATGGAGTCTTCGAAGTTGTAGCCGTTCCACGGCATGAACGCTACGCGCATGTTCTGGCCCAGTGCCAGTTCACCCAGATCGGTGGACGGGCCATCTGCCAGCACGTCGCCGCGCTCAACCGGCTCACCCAGAGAAACACATGGCATCTGGTTGATGCAGGTGTTCTGGTTAGAACGGGTATATTTGGTCAGGTTGTAAATATCGATACCGGCTTCGCCAGCATGCATTTCGTCTTCGTTAACTTTGATAACGATACGTGATGCGTCAACGTACTGTACGGTACCGCCACGTTTCGCCACGGCTGTTACACCGGAGTCAACGGCAACAGCACGTTCCATACCGGTACCAACCAGCGGCTTATCAGCACGCAGAGTCGGAACGGCCTGACGTTGCATGTTCGCACCCATCAGGGCGCGGTTGGCGTCATCGTGTTCCAGGAACGGGATCAGGGATGCACCGACAGAAACCACCTGCTGGGTGGAAACGTCCATGTAGTCAACCTGATCGCGGCTGAACAGACTTGATTCGCCTTTGCTACGGCAGGTGACCAGGTCATCAACAAATGCGCCGTTGTCATCCAGAGGGGCGTTCGCCTGAGCGATAACGTAGTTACCCTCTTCGATAGCAGAGAGGTAGTGAATCTCGTCAGAAACCAGACCGTCAATAACGCGGCGATAAGGTGTCTCAAGGAAACCGTACTCATTGGTCTGTGCATAGACAGACAAGGAGTTGATCAGACCGATGTTCGGACCTTCAGGGGTTTCGATTGGGCAGACACGACCGTAGTGCGTTGGGTGTACGTCACGCACTTCGAAACCGGCACGCTCACGCGTCAAACCACCCGGGCCGAGAGCAGAGATACGACGTTTATGCGTAATCTCTGACAGCGGGTTGTTCTGATCCATAAACTGAGAAAGCTGGCTTGAACCAAAGAACTCTTTCACGGCAGCCGAAATCGGCTTCGCGTTGATCATGTCCTGTGGCATCAGCGTATCAAGGTCGCCCAGAGACAGACGCTCTTTAACCGCACGCTCAACACGTACCAGACCGACACGGAACTGGTTCTCAGCCATTTCACCCACTGAACGAATACGACGGTTACCGAGGTGGTCGATATCGTCCACTTCGCCTTTACCGTTACGGATGTCGATCAGCTTCTTCATGACTTCGATGATGTCATCTTTGCTCAGGATGCCTGAACCTTCGATTTCATCACGCAGCAATGAGCGGTTGAACTTCATACGACCGACCGCAGAAAGATCGTAACGATCTTCTGAGAAGAACAGGTTCTCAAACAGGTTCTCTGCAGCTTCGCGTGTTGGCGGCTCACCAGGACGCATCATGCGGTAGATCTCAACCAGTGCGCTCAGGCGATCGCTGGTTGGGTCGACACGCAGGGTCTCGGACATATATGGACCATGGTCCAGATCGTTGGTGAACAGCGTTTCGATGCGCTTGTGACCGGACTGGCTCAGTTTAGCCAGCAGATCCAGCGACAGTTCCATGTTCGCTGCAACAATCAGCTCACCGGTGCTCTCATCGATGTAATCTTTAGCGACCACTTTGCCCGCGATATATTCAACCGGGACTTCGATGTGCTGAATGCCATCTTTTTCCAGCTGACGAATATGGCGCGCAGTAATGCGGCGACCTTTTTCGACGTAGACGGTGCCGTTCGCTTCGATATCGAAGGTAGCGGTTTCACCGCGCAGGCGCTCAGGCACCAGCTCCATCTGCAGCTTGTTGTCACGGATTTCAAACACGACTTTCTCGAAGAAAATATCGAGGATCTGAGGTGTAGTGAACTGTAACGCGCGCAGGATGATTGTGGCCGGCAGCTTACGACGACGGTCAATACGGACAAACAGGTTATCTTTCGGGTCAAACTCAAAGTCGAGCCATGAACCGCGGTAAGGGATGATACGTGCGTTGTACAGCACTTTACCCGATGAGTGGGTTTTACCCTTATCGCTATCAAAGAACACGCCGGGACTACGGTGCAGCTGAGAAACGATAACGCGCTCGGTACCATTGATAACAAAGGTACCGTTGTCGGTCATGAGCGGGATTTCGCCCATGTAGACTTCTTGTTCTTTAATGTCTTTTACGGTGCCTTCTGGCGCTTCGCGCTCATAGATCACCAGACGCAGTTTCACGCGCAGCGGTGCCGAATAGGTCACGCCACGGATCTGACACTCTTTCACGTCAAAGACAGGTTCACCCAGGCGGTAGCTGACATACTGCAACTCAGAGTTGCCGCTGTAGCTCGCAATAGGGAATACAGAGCGGAATGCAGCTTCCAGTCCGTACTGACCTTCTGGATCTTGCTCGATAAACTTCTGGAACGAGTCGAGCTGGATGGAAAGGAGATAAGGTATGTCCAGTACTTGCGGACGTTTACCAAAATCCTTACGAATACGTTTTTTCTCGGTATAGGAGTAAACCATAGGGTTCCTCAGCTAGCTGACAAGTCGACCCACGCTGTCCGTCCTGACAGGACAGTTCATGCAACACGATTTTGTTTGATTCACTGGCTGCGCAGCAGCAGTGCAATACCTCTTTCTATCACGCTTAAATCATTTCATCGCTTTTGAGAAGGCAGGGAACCCGCACAGGAAAGCGGTATATTAAGTCGTCGATAGAGAAAGATATTGAAGAGCAACAATGGACAAACAGTGTGAAACCCCATTGAGACCCTGTAGCGCAAAAAGGCTGGTGACCAAAAAGTCACCAGCCATCAGCCTGAAACTACTCAGACTGCAACCCGAAGGCTGTCTTACTTAACTTCAACTTCAGCGCCAGCTTCTTTCAGAGCAGCTTCAAGTGCAGCTGCGTCATCTTTGCTGATGCCTTCTTTGATTACGCCAGTTGCTTCAACCAGGTCTTTGGCTTCTTTCAGGCCCAGACCAGTTGCAGTACGTACAGCTTTGATGACTGCTACTTTGTTCGCGCCAACAGCTTTCAGTACAACGTCGAATTCAGTTTTTTCTTCAACAGCTTCAGCCGGGCCCGCAGCAACAGCTACAGCAGCAGCAGCAGAAACGCCGAATTTTTCTTCCATAGCAGAAACCAGCTCAACAACTTCCATTACGGACATCGCTGCAACAGCTTCCAGAATTTGGTCTTTAGTGATAGACATGACAATTGTTCCTAAGAATCAGAAAAAGTTTATACGTAAGCAGTTACGAAGAAAAGAATAAGGCCTTAAGCCGCTTCTTTTGCATCGCGTACAGCAGCCAGAGTGCGGACCAGTTTGCCAGCAGCGGCTTCTTTCATGGTCGACATCAGACGTGCCAGTGCTTCTTCGTAGGTCGGCAGCGTTGCCAGACGGTCAATATTGGCCGCCGTGATCAGCTCACCTTCAAAGGCTGCAGCTTTGACCTCAAATTTTGCATTCGCTTTCGCGAAATCTTTGAACAGACGAGCAGCAGCGCCCGGGTGTTCCATAGAATATGCAATCAGGGTCGGACCAACAAACGTGTCTTTCAGGCACTCAAACTGAGTACCTTCAACGACGCGGCGCAGCAGGGTGTTACGAACAACACGCATGTAAACGCCAGCTTCACGGCCTGCTTTACGCAGTTCGGTCATTTTATCAACGGTAACGCCACGGGAATCCGCAACAACCGCTGAAAGCGCACCTTTGGCTACTTCGCTGACTTCAGCAACAATCGCTTGTTTGTCTTGAAGATTTAATGCCATTAGCTTTTGCTCCTGGATTTGACCGGGAAAGGATTTCCCCGGAACTCACTTCACTTACTCACCCCGAGGGGTAATAAGCGCTCGAACACGGTGAGCAGAATCCAGCTAAGAAAAAATTCTTTTGGTTCTGTCACCGTCTACGCAGGGGATTAAGCGGAATACCCGGAGATAAACAGCGCCTGCGGTCTTGGACGGAGGCCAGGATAAGGCCTGGCTCCAACCTAAATTCTGTGCGACGCAGCAGAGTCAGAGGGAATGGCGATAAACGCAACAGTCGGTTCTGGCTCTCTGGTGTCCTGTTCTGCTAATAACAGAACAACGGGCGTAAGATTCTAGGTGAATTTTTCGCCCGTTTCAAGCAGCAATTAGTTTGCTGTTGCGTTCAGACCAGCCTGGTCAACGGCAACGCCGGCGCCCATGGTGGTTGAAAGGCTGACTTTCTTGATATACACGCCTTTAGCCTGTGATGGTTTAGCTTTTTTCAGCGCAACCAGCAGAGATTCCAGGTTTTCTTTCAGTTTGTCAGCGTCAAAGTCCACTTTACCGATGGTAGTGTGGATGATGCCGTTTTTGTCGTTACGATAACGAACCTGACCTGCTTTAGCGTTCTTAACCGCTTCAGCAACGTTAGGCGTTACAGTACCCACTTTCGGGTTTGGCATCAGGCCACGTGGACCCAGAATCTGGCCCAGCTGGCCAACAACGCGCATTGCATCCGGAGAAGCAATAACAACGTCAAAATTCATTTCGCCTTTCTTGATCTGATCAGCCAGGTCTTCCATGCCTACCAGCTCTGCGCCAGCTGCTTTAGCAGCTTCAGCGTTAGCGCCCTGGGCGAAGACAGCAACACGTACTGAACGACCAGTACCGTGTGGCAGAACGGTCGCGCCGCGAACGTTCTGATCAGATTTACGTGCATCGATGCCGAGGTTGACAGCAACGTCAACGCTTTCAACGAACTTGGCAGTTGCCAGTTCTTTCAGCAGAGCAACAGCTTCAGCAATGTCATACTGCTTGGTCGCGTCAACTTTGTCGCGAATTACGGTCATGCGCTTGGTCAGCTTAGCCATTTCTTAGTCCTCTACTACCAGGCCCATGGAACGAGCAGTACCTTCGATTGAGCGAGTCATCGCTTCAACGTCAGAACCAGTCATGTCCGCAGCTTTGGTTTCTGCGATTTCACGTACCTGAGCACGAGTCACTTTACCGACTTTATCTTTGTTCGGCTTACCAGAACCTGACTTGATGCCCGCTGCTTTTTTCAGCAGTACGGCAGCCGGAGGCGTTTTGGTAATGAAGGTGAAAGAACGGTCGCTGTATACGGTGATAACAACAGGAGTCGGCAGACCTTTTTCCAGAGATTCGGTCTTAGCGTTGAACGCTTTACAGAATTCCATGATGTTAACACCCTGCTGACCCAGAGCTGGACCAACCGGTGGACTTGGGTTCGCCATACCAGCTGCAACCTGCAGCTTGACGTAGGCTTGGACTTTCTTAGCCATGATATTTCCTCAATTGGGTTATAGCGCCTGTAAAGGCTCCCCGTGATAACGATTTATACGCTGTTGCCAGCGCATAAAAACAAAAGGCGCGAAATTGTAGTTAAATTTCGCGCCTGCTGCAACAGCTAATTTGTGAGCGGAAAGAGGTTAACCTTTCTCCACCTGACCGAAGTCGAGCTCAACTGGTGTTGCACGACCAAAGATGGATACGGATACCGTCAGGCGGCTCTTTTCGTAATCCACATCTTCAACCACACCGTTAAAGTCAGCGAACGGACCGTCATTAACACGAACCATTTCACCCGGTTCAAACAGCGTTTTAGGACGAGGCTTGTCGCCGACCTGCTGCAGACGATTCATGATCGCATCAACTTCTTTATCGCTGATAGGTGCAGGACGGTCAGAGGTACCGCCGATGAAACCCATCACGCGCGGGACGCTGCGTACTAAATGCCAGCTGGCGTCATTCATCACCATCTGAACCAGTACGTATCCCGGGAAAAACTTGCGCTCGCTCTTACGACGCTGGCCACCACGGATTTCAACGACTTCTTCAGTCGGGACCATGACTTCACCAAACAGCTCTTCCATGTTGTGCAATTTGATATGCTCGCGCAGCGATTGGGCTACGCGGCCTTCAAAACCGGAAAACGCCTGTACGACGTACCAGCGTTTCTTTGGAGCTTCAGACATCTCAGAACCTCAGGCCAGTGATAAACGATACCAGACGGACCAGAATACCATCCAGCCCCCACAAAATCAGTGACATCACGGCAGTAACCGCGGCAACGATTAACGTGGTGTGCAGCGTCTCCTGGCGGGTTGGCCAGATAACCTTACGCATTTCTGTTCTTGCTTCACGAGCAAAAGCCACGGTTGCTTTGCCTTTGGTCGTTAAAAGCGCAATGCCGCCAGCCGCTGCAATCAGTACAACTACGGCTAACGCGCGCAGTGGCAGTGACACATCACGATAGAGGTAGTTACCTACAATCGCTGCAAGCAGCAGTAATACAACACCTACCCACTTTACCGCTTCCAGGCCACGCCCGCTCCCTTGAGCTTCGGTATTCGCACTCATAAACCAACCTGCCACAATAATTCAGAAACTATTCTGCCCCGCAGTGCGAGGCGTCCAAACCGAATGAGCTTTTGAGGCGTAACTCGGTATCCAACGCCGCATAACAGAGCCTGTCTCAGCAATGATTATGATCGAAAAAATCACTGATGAGCCAGGTTCTATGAAACAGCGTGCAAAAAGGGCATCAAATGATGCCCTTTCCGTGTGCATTGCGTCAAACGTTATCGGTAATTATGCGATAACTTTAGCAACAACACCCGCGCCAACGGTACGGCCACCTTCGCGGATTGCGAAGCGCAGACCTTCGTCCATTGCGATTGGGTGGATCAGGGTAACAACCATTTTGATGTTGTCGCCTGGCATGACCATTTCAACGCCTTCTGGCAGCTCTACTGAGCCGGTTACGTCAGTTGTACGGAAGTAGAACTGTGGACGATAGCCTTTGAAGAACGGAGTATGGCGACCACCTTCGTCTTTAGACAGAACGTAAACTTCTGACTCGAACTGGGTGTGTGGCTTGATTGAGCCTGGCTTAGCCAGAACCTGACCACGCTGGATGTCTTCACGCTTGATACCGCGCAGCAGAACACCACAGTTTTCGCCTGCCTGACCCTGGTCCAGCAGCTTACGGAACATCTCAACACCGGTACAGGTTGATTTCGCAGTATCTTTGATACCTACGATTTCAACTTCGTCGCCGACTTTAACGATGCCGCGCTCAACACGACCGGTAACAACAGTACCACGGCCAGAGATTGAGAAGACGTCTTCGATTGGCAGCAGGAACGGCATGTCGATCGCACGGACTGGATCCGGGATGTAGTTGTCCAGGTGTTCAGCCAGCTCAACGATTTTTGCTTCCCACTCAGGAACGCCTTCCAGCGCTTTCAGCGCAGAACCACGAACGATTGGGGTGTCATCGCCTGGGAAGTCGTACTGTGACAGCAGGTCACGGACTTCCATCTCTACCAGTTCCAGCAGCTCTTCATCATCAACCATGTCACACTTGTTCAGGAACACGATGATGTAAGGAACGCCAACCTGACGACCCAGCAGGATGTGCTCACGGGTCTGTGGCATCGGGCCATCAGTCGCAGCAACAACCAGGATCGCGCCGTCCATCTGCGCAGCACCGGTGATCATGTTTTTCACATAGTCGGCGTGACCTGGGCAGTCAACGTGAGCGTAGTGACGTGAAGCAGTCTCATACTCAACGTGTGCGGTGTTGATGGTAATACCGCGGGCTTTTTCTTCAGGGGTGCTGTCGATCTGGTCGAATGCACGCGCCTGGCCGCCGTTGGTTTTAGCCAGTACGGTAGTGATAGCTGCAGTCAGGGTGGTTTTACCGTGGTCAACGTGACCGATGGTGCCCACGTTTACGTGCAGTTTGTTACGTTGAAATTGCTCTTTAGCCATCGCTAGTCCCTCTAAGACACGGATATATCAATGATATCATCACATTAACCAGGCAATGCCTGACTGCAAGGAAGTTACAGAGAAAATCAGGAGGGAGATTAAAGGAAGTGGTGCTGATACCCAGAGTCGAACTGGGGACCTCACCCTTACCAAGGGTGCGCTCTACCAACTGAGCCATATCAGCACATCTGGAGCGGGCAGCGGGAATCGAACCCGCATCATCAGCTTGGAAGGCTGAGGTAATAGCCATTATACGATGCCCGCATCCTGGAACTCGGCTACCTGTTCTTTCTGTAGCTTGCAGAAAACAGAGAATGACTCTCTGTTATCTACTGCCTGCCAGCGAAGCTGACCGGCTTTGACTTCGCTAACGCTCAGTCTGAATTCAGGGTGATAAATGACTCACCTGACAGATAAACAGGTTGTCTATCTGTACTCAACCGTGAGGCTGAGATGGTGGTGGGAGAAGGATTCGAACCTTCGAAGTCTGTGACGGCAGATTTACAGTCTGCTCCCTTTGGCCGCTCGGGAATCCCACCTACTTGATTGGTGCCGGCTACCGGAATCGAACTGGTGACCTACTGATTACAAGTCAGTTGCTCTACCAACTGAGCTAAGCCGGCATCAAGTGGTGCGCATTCTAGGAAGGTCGGGCGTCGGATGCAACTAAAAAATCGCATATTTTTTTCTATCGCTTACTATTTGTGCAAATCGTCGCATTTTCGCGATTTTTTGCAGAATACTTGTGCAATCCGGCCCTGTTTTTACCGGCTCAGCCAGTTCTGACCGACGCTTCACTCCGTGCGAAAGCGCTCTTTCGGGCAGATAAATGATCCACGGCCCACGCCTTTATTTTGCCTTTACGCACTGAGTGATGCTTTTTTGAACCACTCTGCATCATTTTTTTGTTCACTGTCGCGCTTCAGCAGAAAATGGAGCCGCTTTGCGACCAAATAAACCGCTTTTTTGGCACCACCGTTACGAACGGTCTCAGAAGGGCAGACGGTTTTGCCGGGGATGTCGTCCGGCATCGGGTTTTGTCTTTCCCCGCCCTTCTGTGTCCTCCTCTCCCGCGTTTACGCCCTCAAGCCAGGCCTTTAGTCGGATAAGGGGATTAACGCCACCCAGTGGCTGTGAGGCGCGGTAAGATAATAAACAACCCCGGATCGGTGAAAACAGCGACTATCGTAACGTTTTGTGGGTATGCCGACGAAAGCGAGATCGCCTCTATCTTTTTACTTCTGTTGAAAGCCATACTGGTGATACCCTCCAGCCCATTGTTCTCACTGATAAACCAGCGATTCGTGACTCACTTCACCCGTACTGTCCTGCTTATCGGCTAACACGCGGTTGATAGTAATGAATTTGCGGTCAGATGCATGCTTATGAATAAAACACCCCCCCTGACAACGCCTTATCTGGAGTTCACTCGTGAGCAGTGGGCTGCATTACGTGATTCTGTGCCGATGACGCTGTCAGAGGAAGAGATCGCGCAGCTCAAGGGCATCAACGAAGATCTTTCGCTGGAGGAAGTCGCAGAAATTTATCTGCCCCTTTCGCGTCTGCTTAATTTCTATATCAGCTCTAACGTTCGTCGGCAGGCGGTACTGGAGCAATTTCTGGGCACAAATAGCCAGAAAATCCCCTATATCATTAGTATTGCGGGGAGCGTCGCGGTCGGTAAGAGTACGACTGCGCGTGTACTGCAGGCGTTGCTCAGCCGCTGGCCTGAACATCGTAAAGTGGAATTGATCACGACGGATGGCTTCCTTCACCCTAATGCCGTGCTGAAAGAGCGTGGCTTAATGAAGAAAAAAGGCTTCCCGCAATCTTATGATATGCACCGGCTGGTCAATTTCGTTTCCGACTTAAAATCCGGAGCCAGTCAGGTGACCGCCCCGGTCTATTCGCACCTGATTTATGATGTCATCCCTGACGGCGATAAAGTGATACAGCAGCCAGATATTCTTATTCTGGAAGGTCTGAACGTATTACAGAGCGGCATGGACTATCCCCATGACCCCCATCACGTCTTTGTTTCGGACTTCGTTGACTTCTCTATCTATGTAGATGCAGAGGAAGACCTTCTGCAAAGCTGGTATATCAATCGATTCCTGAAATTCCGTCAGGGTGCCTTTACCGATCCAGACTCCTACTTCCACCATTACGCCCAGCTCTCAGAGGCAGAAGCGGTTGAGATAGCGGGTAATCTATGGAAAGAGATTAACTGGCTCAATCTGCAGGAAAATATCCTGCCGACGCGTGAAAGGGCCAGCCTGATCATGACCAAAAGTGGCGATCATGCGGTCGACAAGGTTCGCCTGCGTAAATAACCGCGGTCATAAAAAAGCCTGCATCAGTGCAGGCTTTTTTAATCAGACAGGACGCAGTGATATTTCCCCACCCACCCAGGCTTTTATTTCGCCATCCTGCTCCAGTAATAAACCACCCTGGCTGTCGACGCCCCGTGCAATACCATGCACTTCACGTTCGCCGATGAGCAGCTTAACGTGCCGGTTAATAAAATTGTCCAGTGCCGCCCAGCGCGAGATAAAGGCAGTTAATCCCTCCTGCTCAAACAGCGGCAGGGCCTCGCGCAGGCTGTTGATCAGACGGGCTGCCAGCTCATTGCGGTTCACGCTTACTCCGGCCTCCTGCAGATTAATCCAGCCCTGATTAATCTGTGAAGCATCCGCTGTCCGCATCGCCAGGTTGATGCCCGCCCCCATAACGATCTGCGCAGCATCACCGGTTTTGCCGGTCAGTTCGACCAGAATACCTGCCAGTTTCCGATCGTTGAGGTAAATGTCATTGGGCCACTTTACCCGGACATCATCGGCACCGAGTGAACGTAATGTTTCAGCCATAACAATGCCGATGACCAGACTAAGACCCATCGCCGCAGCCGGACCCTGCTCAAGACGCCAGTACATGGACATGTAGAGGTTGGCACCAAAAGGAGAGAACCATTGACGACCACGACGGCCACGACCTGCCTGCTGGTATTCTGCTATGCAGGCGGTGCCAGACGGCATGTCATGCATGCGTTCCAGCAGATACTGATTTGTGGAATCAATCACCGGTATAACCGAGACATGACCCTGCTTCACCTGTGACAGAATTGCCTGCTCATCCAGCAGCTGTATTGGGGCAGAGAGGCTATAGCCTTTCCCTGTCACGGTATAGACGTCAAGACCCCAGCTTTTTAGTGTCTGGATGTGCTTATTGATGGCGGCACGACTCATGCCCAGTGTGTCGCCCAGCTGCTCGCCAGAATGAAACTCACCATCAGATAAAATATCGACCAGTTTGAGCGGGACACTGTGGTCTTTCATACGATCACCCCGACAGCATTGCATTCACCTTGCGCCTGAATAAAGCGGACTTCGGGCTCAAGCCAGACATCAAATTTTTCACCTACCCGGGCGCGCACAGTTTTTGCCAGCGCAACGATATCCTCAGGTGTGGCATGGTCAGCGTTAATCAGTACCAGAGCCTGTTGCTGGTGAACGGCGGCACCGCCGATGCGATACCCCTTCAGCTGACACTGATCGATAAGCCACCCTGCGGCCAGCTTGGTTTCACCATCTGGCATCAGATAGTGTGGCATCGCAGGGAAATGGGTCAGCAGAGAGCTACGCTGCGCCTCGGTGACGACCGGGTTTTTAAAGAAGCTGCCGACATTACCGGTGACTTTCGGATCCGGTAATTTGCTCTGCCGCATCTGGCATACCGCGTGATAGACATCCCAGGCATTGGCTGTCACCGGGTTAAGCGTTTTCAGGTCGCCATAGGTTAATACGGGCTGCCATTGCTTAGGCAATATTATCCCGACCGCGACGATGACATAGCCTGACTGGTAGCGATGTTTAAAAATGCTGTCACGATAGCCAAATTCACAGGCTTCACGATTGAGACGTTCTGTCTCACCACTGTGCAGGTTAAGTACATCCACATATTCGCAGACATCTTTTAATTCCACACCATAGGCGCCAATGTTCTGAATCGGTGCCGAGCCGGTCATCCCAGGGATCAACGCCAGGTTTTCCAGGCCGGTAATCCCTTTTTCCAGCGTACTCTTAACCAGCTGATGCCAGTTCTCACCTGCCCCGACATGCAACTTCCAGCACTCAAATTCATCCTGAATTTTGATGCCTTTGATGCGATTCAGCACTACGGTACCGGCAAAATCCTCCAGGAAGAGGACATTACTGCCTTCACCGAGCACAAGGAAAGGTGTTTGATTACGCTGGCTATCCTGCCATGCGGCCAGAATGGCGGCTGGCGTCTCTGCGACGATGCGTTTTTGTGTGTGTACTTCAAGCCCAAGCGTATTGTCGGCTTTTAAGGAAGGATGCTGGCTGGACATTTGACGGCCTTTACTGAGTTATCTGGCCGTAGTTTACCGTATCAGAGAGGGGTTCTCAGGCTGTTTTCGGAGATTATGGTGCGGTTTTTCACGATCTGCAGACGTAAAAAAGCCCCGCACTCGCGTGCGGGGCTTCTTCACTTATATAATGCCTGGCAGTTCCCTACTCTCGCATGGGGAGACCCCACACTACCATCGGCGCTACGGCGTTTCACTTCTGAGTTCGGCATGGGGTCAGGTGGGACCACCGCGCTAAAGCCGCCAGGCAAATTCTGTCTCCGCGCCGCCCGTAAGGCCGCGCAGATATACCCGGAACAGGGCTGAAAATCGTGTCTCTCAAAAACGCCTCTGGCGTTGTAAGGTTAAGCCTCACGGGTCATTAGTACCGGTTAGCTCAACGCATCGCTGCGCTTACACACCCGGCCTATCAACGTCGTAGTCTTCAACGTCCCTTCAGGACTCTCAAGGAGTCAGGGAGAACTCATCTCGGGGCAAGTTTCGTGCTTAGATGCTTTCAGCACTTATCTTTTCCGCACTTAGCTACCGGGCAGTGCCATTGGCATGACAACCCGAACACCAGTGGTGCGTTCACTCCGGTCCTCTCGTACTAGGAGCAACCCCCCTCAATTCTCCAGCGCCCACGGCAGATAGGGACCGAACTGTCTCACGACGTTCTAAACCCAGCTCGCGTACCACTTTAAACGGCGAACAGCCGTACCCTTGGGACCTACTTCAGCCCCAGGATGTGATGAGCCGACATCGAGGTGCCAAACACCGCCGTCGATATGAACTCTTGGGCGGTATCAGCCTGTTATCCCCGGAGTACCTTTTATCCGTTGAGCGATGGCCCTTCCATTCAGAACCACCGGATCACTATGACCTGCTTTCGCACCTGCTCGAGCCGTCACTCTCGCAGTCAAGCCAGCTTATGCCATTGCACTAACCTCACGATGTCCGACCGTGATTAGCTGACCTTCGTGCTCCTCCGTTACTCTTTAGGAGGAGACCGCCCCAGTCAAACTACCCACCAGACACTGTCCGCAGCCCGGATAACGGGCCTACGTTAGAACATCAAACATTAAAGGGTGGTATTTCAAGGTTGGCTCCACGCAGACTGGCGTCCGCGCTTCAAAGCCTCCCACCTATCCTACACATCAAGGCTCAATGTTCAGTGTCAAGCTGTAGTAAAGGTTCACGGGGTCTTTCCGTCTTGCCGCGGGTACACTGCATCTTCACAGCGAGTTCAATTTCACTGAGTCTCGGGTGGAGACAGCCTGGCCATCATTACGCCATTCGTGCAGGTCGGAACTTACCCGACAAGGAATTTCGCTACCTTAGGACCGTTATAGTTACGGCCGCCGTTTACCGGGGCTTCGATCAAGAGCTTCTCCTTGCGGATAACCCCATCAATTAACCTTCCGGCACCGGGCAGGCGTCACACCGTATACGTCCACTTTCGTGTTTGCACAGTGCTGTGTTTTTAATAAACAGTTGCAGCCAGCTGGTATCTTCGACTGGCTTCGGCTCGGGGAGCAAGTCCCTCCACCTACGCGCCAGCGTGCCTTCTCCCGAAGTTACGGCACCATTTTGCCTAGTTCCTTCACCCGAGTTCTCTCAAGCGCCTTGGTATTCTCTACCTGACCACCTGTGTCGGTTTGGGGTACGATTCTGTGTTACCTGATGCTTAGAGGCTTTTCCTGGAAGCTGGGCATTTATCACTTCAGCACCGTAGTGCCTCGTCGTCACGCCTCAGCGTTGATAAGGGACCGGATTTACCTGGACCCTCCGCCTACACGCTTAAACCGGGACAACCGTCGCCCGGCTGATATAGCCTTCTCCGTCCCCCCTTCGCAGTAACACCGAGTACAGGAATATTAACCTGTTTCCCATCGACTACGCCTTTCGGCCTCGCCTTAGGGGTCGACTCACCCTGCTCCGATTAACGTTGAACAGGAACCCTTGGTCTTCCGGCGAGCGGGCTTTTCACCCGCTTTATCGTTACTTATGTCAGCATTCGCACTTCTGATACCTCCAGCATGCCTCACAGCACACCTTCGACGGCTTACAGAACGCTCCCCTACCCAACAACACATAGTGTCGCTGCCGCAGCTTCGGTGCATGGTTTAGCCCCGTTACATCTTCCGCGCAGGCCGACTCGACCAGTGAGCTATTACGCTTTCTTTAAATGATGGCTGCTTCTAAGCCAACATCCTGGCTGTCTGTGCCTTCCCACATCGTTTCCCACTTAACCATGACTTTGGGACCTTAGCTGGCGGTCTGGGTTGTTTCCCTCTTCACGACGGACGTTAGCACCCGCCGTGTGTCTCCCGTGATAACATTCTCCGGTATTCGCAGTTTGCATCGGGTTGGTAAGCCGGGATGGCCCCCTAGCCGAAACAGTGCTCTACCCCCGGAGATGAGTTCACGAGGCGCTACCTAAATAGCTTTCGGGGAGAACCAGCTATCTCCCGGTTTGATTGGCCTTTCACCCCCAGCCACAGGTCATCCGCTAATTTTTCAACATTAGTCGGTTCGGTCCTCCAGTTAGTGTTACCCAACCTTCAACCTGCCCATGGCTAGATCACCGGGTTTCGGGTCTATACCCTGCAACTTAACGCCCAGTTAAGACTCGGTTTCCCTGCGGCTCCCCTATACGGTTAACCTTGCTACAGAATATAAGTCGCTGACCCATTATACAAAAGGTACGCAGTCACCCCCGTAAAGAAGGCTCCCACTGCTTGTACGTACACGGTTTCAGGTTCTGTTTCACTCCCCTCGCCGGGGTTCTTTTCGCCTTTCCCTCACGGTACTGGTTCACTATCGGTCAGTCAGGAGTATTTAGCCTTGGAGGATGGTCCCCCCATATTCAGACAGGATACCACGTGTCCCGCCTTACTCATCGAGCTCACAGCACGTGTGCTTTTGTGTACGGGAGTATCACCCTGTACCCTGCGACTTTCCAGACGCTTCCACTAACACACATGCTGATTCAGGCTCTGGGCTGCTCCCCGTTCGCTCGCCGCTACTGGGGGAATCTCGGTTGATTTCTTTTCCTCGGGGTACTTAGATGTTTCAGTTCCCCCGGTTCGCCTTGCAGCACTATGTATTCATGCTGCAATGATGCACAGAGTGCACCGGGTTTCCCCATTCGGACATCGACGGCTGTAGCGGTTCATATCACCTTACCGTCGCTTTACGCAGATTAGCACGTCCTTCATCGCCTCTGACTGCCTGGGCATCCACCGTGTACGCTTAGTCGCTTAACCTCACAACCCACAGGCGTTTTGCAACGCTGCAGACTGCAAGCATTTGAGAGACTCGAACGTGCCGCATTTTTCATTCTTATTACGGAGAATGAAAGCGACACGTCGTTTCAATTTTCAGCTTGTTCCGGATTGTTAAAGAGCAATATCTTAAACATGACTCGTAAGTCATCTTTAAGATATGTGGGCAACATCTTTCACCTGTCACCAAGCAGGTGGCGTCCCCTAGGGGATTCGAACCCCTGTTGCCGCCGTGAAAGGGCGGAGTCCTAACCGCTAGACGAAGGGGACACGATAGTGTCACGACTTCGCAGCCGTCCTGCTCATTACTTTTTTATCAGACAATCTGTGTGGACACTGCGCCGGAAGGTATCTTCAGGTAAGGAGGTGATCCAACCGCAGGTTCCCCTACGGTTACCTTGTTACGACTTCACCCCAGTCATGAATCACAAAGTGGTAAGCGCCCTCCCGAAGGTTAAGCTACCTACTTCTTTTGCAACCCACTCCCATGGTGTGACGGGCGGTGTGTACAAGGCCCGGGAACGTATTCACCGTGGCATTCTGATCCACGATTACTAGCGATTCCGACTTCACGGAGTCGAGTTGCAGACTCCGATCCGGACTACGACGCACTTTGTGAGGTCCGCTTGCTCTCGCGAGGTCGCTTCTCTTTGTATGCGCCATTGTAGCACGTGTGTAGCCCTACTCGTAAGGGCCATGATGACTTGACGTCATCCCCACCTTCCTCCGGTTTATCACCGGCAGTCTCCTTTGAGTTCCCGACCGAATCGCTGGCAACAAAGGATAAGGGTTGCGCTCGTTGCGGGACTTAACCCAACATTTCACAACACGAGCTGACGACAGCCATGCAGCACCTGTCTCACGGTTCCCGAAGGCACTAAGGCATCTCTGCCGAATTCCGTGGATGTCAAGAGTAGGTAAGGTTCTTCGCGTTGCATCGAATTAAACCACATGCTCCACCGCTTGTGCGGGCCCCCGTCAATTCATTTGAGTTTTAACCTTGCGGCCGTACTCCCCAGGCGGTCGACTTAACGCGTTAGCTCCGGAAGCCACTCCTCAAGGGAACAACCTCCAAGTCGACATCGTTTACGGCGTGGACTACCAGGGTATCTAATCCTGTTTGCTCCCCACGCTTTCGCACCTGAGCGTCAGTCTTTGTCCAGGGGGCCGCCTTCGCCACCGGTATTCCTCCAGATCTCTACGCATTTCACCGCTACACCTGGAATTCTACCCCCCTCTACAAGACTCAAGCCTGCCAGTTTCAAATGCAGTTCCCAGGTTAAGCCCGGGGATTTCACATCTGACTTAACAGACCGCCTGCGTGCGCTTTACGCCCAGTAATTCCGATTAACGCTTGCACCCTCCGTATTACCGCGGCTGCTGGCACGGAGTTAGCCGGTGCTTCTTCTGCGGGTAACGTCAATCGGCGCGGTTATTAACCGCACCGCCTTCCTCCCCGCTGAAAGTACTTTACAACCCGAAGGCCTTCTTCATACACGCGGCATGGCTGCATCAGGCTTGCGCCCATTGTGCAATATTCCCCACTGCTGCCTCCCGTAGGAGTCTGGACCGTGTCTCAGTTCCAGTGTGGCTGGTCATCCTCTCAGACCAGCTAGGGATCGTCGCCTAGGTGGGCCATTACCCCGCCTACTAGCTAATCCCATCTGGGTTCATCCGATAGTGAGAGGCCCGAAGGTCCCCCTCTTTGGTCTTGCGACGTTATGCGGTATTAGCCACCGTTTCCAGTGGTTATCCCCCTCTATCGGGCAGATCCCCAGACATTACTCACCCGTCCGCCACTCGTCACCCGAGAGCAAGCTCTCTGTGCTACCGTCCGACTTGCATGTGTTAGGCCTGCCGCCAGCGTTCAATCTGAGCCATGATCAAACTCTTCAATTTAAGTTTGATTTGCTTAAACAAGTTAAGCGGTGCTCATCTGTAAAACGTCATAATGAATTTCATTATGTGTTCACTCGTGAGGCTTTGATATTTTTGTGCGTCCAAAGACGCTGATATCAATCCTGCGAGTGCCCACACAGATTGTCTGATAAATTGTTAAAGAGCAGTGCGAACAGTGCGTTAGCGTCCTGTCGCGAGGTGGCGTATATTACGCTTTCCTCCTGCAGAGTCAACCTCTTTCTCAGAAGTTTTTCTCCGGCGGCGCAGTCTCCTGTGCCTCTCAACCCGTCATCCCGTTGCCGGTGTTCCGTGTCGATGGAGGCGCATTATAGGGAGTTCGCGCGGGCTGACAAGTGTTTATTGCGAAAAGATTATCGTTCGCAGTAATTTTCATCAAATCGCGCTATTTCGCTACGATTTGCCTGGTAACTGTGCAAAATCATTGGCAAAAGTGCGTACCTGCTGCCAGTCCGTGTATTCCACTTCTTTCGTTGAATCTGTCTCACCACCGGTCATACGCATAATCAGCTGAATCATGACGCGATCGAACCAGCGATAGCGGGGATAATAAAGTGCGCCTGCGAACACGGCACAGCAATCGGGCTGCCACGGAGAGTTAGCCAGGAACTTCTGCGTATAGGCGTTGGTTTCAGGCAAACGCTTTTCAGGTTTACGCGCCGTCAGGTTCACCGAAAAGAAACCGCTGGTACGCTGCTGCAACGCCTGAAGGTGAAGCTTTACGAACTTATCGACGACTGGCTGGAAATGGCCGTAGCGGATCGAGGCACCAATCAGCACGCGATCATACTGTGCCCAGTCAGGCAGAGTGGCATCCTGGATGTCCAATACATCACATGGCTGCTGCTGACGGATCACCTCAGCAATAGAAGAGGCAATCTTCTTTGTTTGTCCGTCGCGAGTGGAATAGAGAATCAGCGCTTTCATGTCAGCATCCTTATTAATTATTCACGCCAGAAAGTAGGCGTGAACAGCACCAGCAAGGTAAATACCTCGAGACGCCCGAACAACATGGTAGAAATAAGAATCCATTTTGCCACGTCATTCATTGAAGTGAAGTTATCAGCCACTACCCCCAGGCCCGGCCCGAGGTTGTTGAGCGTCGCGGCAACGGCAGCAAAAGCCGAGAAGTCATCGACGCCGGTGGCGATGATCGCCAGCATGCTGACCAGGAACACCAGTGCATAAGCCGAGAAGAATCCCCAGACGGCTTCAAGGATACGTTCCGGTAGCGCCCGATTGCCCAGCTTGATGGTATAGACCGCATTGGGATGAACCAGACGTTTAAGCTCACGGTTACCCTGCTTGCACAACAGCAGGATGCGAATCACCTTCAGGCCACCGCCGGTTGAACCGGCACAGCCGCCAATAAAGGCGGAGCACAACAGCAGTACCGGCAGGAACAATGGCCAGCGTGCGATGCTGTCGGTCGTGAATCCCGCCGTTGTCGCCATGGAAACGACCTGGAAGAAGGCCTGATTCAGCGTCTGCCAGCCACTTTCATAGACATTGTGGAACCAGAGCACCAGTGTGCAGATCAATACCAGCGTCAGCTGAACGCCAATAAACATGCGGAATTCCGGGTCGCGCCAGTACACGCGTAAATTACGTCCGCTTAACATGGCAAAGTGCAGGCCATAGTTACAGCCTGAGATCAGCAGAAACACTGCCACGATGGTATTGATAGTGCCACTATGGAAATAGCCGATGCTGGCGTCATGGGTAGAGAAGCCGCCAATGGCGATGGTTGAGAAGCTGTGACCGATAGCATCAAACGCGGGCATGCCCGCCAGCCACAGCGCCAGTGCACAGGCCACCGTCAGCAGGACGTAGATCAGCCAGAGTGTTTTGGCCGTCTCGGCGATACGTGGCCGCATCTTGTTATCTTTTAGCGGACCCGGCATCTCAGCGCGATAGAGCTGCATACCCCCGACGCCGAGAATCGGCAGTATCGCCACCGCTAACACGATGATCCCCATACCGCCCAGCCACTGCAGCATCTGCCGATAGAAGAGGATCGCCTTGGGCAGCGAGTCCAGTCCCACTAGTGTGGTGGCACCGGTCGTTGTCAGGCCAGAGAAAGATTCAAAAAACGCATCCGTTACCGAAAGATGCGGCTGCTCGGCAAAGATAAAGGGCATCGCCCCTACGCTGCCCAGCACCGTCCAGAACAGGACGACAATCAGAAACCCTTCCCGCGGTTTGAGTTCGGTTTTCTTTTTGCGATTCGGCCACCACAGCAGCGAGCCGATCACCAGCGCCATCATAAAGGTCTGGCTAAATGCCCGCCCCGCGCCATCGCGATAAATCAATGCGACCAGGCCGGGCAAAATCATCGTCACTGAAAAGAGGATCACCAGCAGACCGACTATGCGGGTAATGGCGCGAAAGTGCATTCAGCCGTTCCTTTAAATAATAGAGATGAATATCAGGGTGTGAGCGGGATCAGCGATAACGCGCCCCGACTAAAGTCTGACAGATTTTGTTTGAATCCGTCGATCTGTCCATAAGGGACAGCCAGCGTCAATGCAATGCGATCCTGAAACTGACTGTCGGTCACCTTACCGTCGAAACGCTGAACCAGCCGTTCTATGTCGCTGAGCTGTGAATAGTCACACTGCAGTGTGAACAGCTTCATCGGCACTTTGCGCTGCCGTGGCAGCAGCTTAAGCCCCTGCTGGACCCCACCGCCATAGGCTTTCACTAAGCCGCCGGTTCCCAGCATGATGCCGCCATAATAACGCACCACCACGGCGGTAATCTCGCCAATATCTGCGCCCATCAGCTGCGCCAGCATCGGTTTGCCGGCCGTGCCCGAAGGTTCACCATCATCAGAGAAGCCAAGCTGCTGAGAATCATTCGGCGCACCCGCGACCCACGCCCAGCAGTGATGCCGGGCAGTGGGATGCTCGCTTTTAACCTGCTGGACAAACGCGCGCGCCGCTTCTGCACCCTCGGTGTGCGCCAGTAGCGTAATGAAGCGACTCTTTTTGATCGTCTCCTCACTGCTGCTCAGGGGCACAGCGGGAATATCAAAGGCCTCCATCAGGCCAGGTGCAGATCGCGGGTCATGTTCTCAACGCGATGCGCATGGATCACCACGTTGTCTTCGATACGAATCCCGCCATAAGGCCGAAGCGCATCAATGGCCTGCCAGTTAAAGTACTGACTAAAACGGCCTGCACGCAGCGGCGCCAGTAATGAGTCAATAATATAGAAGCCCGGCTCGATGGTTAAGACCATGCCCGGTTGCAGCACTCGGGTGCAGCGAAGATAAGGATATTGCGCAGGCGCGGCCAGATGCGTGCCCTGATCATCCTGCATAAAGCCAGCCACGTCATGCACCTGCAGACCCAGCGGATGCCCCAGGCCATGAGGCATAAACGGACCGGTCAGATCTTCAGCCACCAGCGCTTCTTCGCTGATCCCCTGCACCAGCTCAAACTTCAGCAACATCTTCGCAATACGCTGGTGCATCTGAAGATGATAATCGGTGTAGCGCACGCCCGCTTTCAGCGTAGCGATCAGCGCCAGCTCTTCCGCGTTCATTGCCTCAATCATTCTGGCATAGAGCGAACCACTCTGCGCCGCATAGCTGCGGGTCAAATCGGCGGCATAGCCAAGATACTCAGCACCGGCATCAATCAAAAAGCTGTGGCGTTTCGCCGGTGGCTGATGATCCAGCCGGGTATAGTGCAACACGGCAGCGTGTTCATTCAGCGCGATGATATTGCCGTAAGGCACATCGGTGTCGCGATGACCGGTTGCGGTCAGATACGCCTGATTGATATCGAACTCGCTTAAGCCCGCTGCGAACGCCTCTTTCGCTGCGCGATGGCCAGCCACTGCCAGCTTCTGTGCCTGACGCAGACAGGCGAGTTCATAATCGGTTTTGATGCTGCGATGGAAATGCAGAAAGTCGATCACCGCTTTGGGATTGATATTGCCAGAGGCGATACCGAGCTGAGCCGCGCGCGCGTTGACCGGGCCGATATAAGCGACGTTATCGCGCTGTGCGGGCAGCAGTTGCGCAATCTCATCAGCATTTTTCAGGCCAATGACCTCAACATCCGCGGTCCAGAAACTATCCGGCAGCGGTTCGACGTTATGCCAGTAATCCACCGGAGAGTAGAACCACAGTTTCGGTTTGTTCACCCCGTCAATCCACAGCCAGCAGTTAGGCACCTGCGTCACCGGCACCCAGGCCTTGAACTGTGGATTCACCTTGAACGGATAGGTGTGATCATCCAGAAACACCGTCAATAACTCACCGGAATGGATCAGCATCGCATCCAGTTTGTTGCGTGCCAGCACCTGCTGCGCCCGTTGTTGCAACGTGGCGATATGCGCGTGATACAAGGTCTTCAGTGAATCCATTGACGTCTCTCCAGTGTCGCGAAATGGCCGCAAGTTTAGCATACCCCTTGCGCAGATGCCGATGTCAGCACTGCTGTGATCTTGTTAGCAAATAAGCAAAGAGCCGTTTGCAATTAATTAACATCGCTCCCACACTCACGATCATCTGGTATGACCAGATCACCTTTCGCGGTTTCAGGAGACGCACATGCTCTACCAAGGCGCTAACCTTACTCTTCACTGGCTGGACGATGGCATCGCCGAGCTGGTTTTTGACGCTACAGGCTCGGTCAATAAGCTCGATACGCAAACGGTCGCCAGTCTGGGCGAGGCGATTGCGGTACTGGAACAGCAGCCAGAACTGCGCGGCCTGCTGCTGAGCTCCGCTAAACCTGCTTTTATTGTGGGCGCGGATATCACCGAGTTTCTTTCTCTGTTTGATGCACCCACCGAAAAACTGAGTCAGTGGCTGAGCTACGCCAACAGCATCTTCAACCGTCTGGAAGATTTACCGGTGCCGACTCTGGCCGCCATTGACGGCTATGCGCTGGGCGGCGGATGCGAATGCGTACTGGCAACCGATCTGCGTATCGCCACTGCGGATGCCCGCATTGGCCTGCCGGAAACAAAACTCGGCATCATGCCCGGATTTGGCGGCAGCGTGCGACTACCGCGCCTGCTGGGTGCGGACAGCGCGCTGGAAATTATTGCGGCGGGCAAAGATATCGATGGCAATGCCGCCCTGAAACTCGGGCTGGTCGATGCGGTCGTGGCGCGTGAGAAACTGCGCGAGGCGGGGATCACCATGCTTAAGGCCGCTGCCGCAGATGACAGCTGGCGCGCACGCCGTGCACCGAAACTGGCACCGCTGAAACTCAGCCCGATTGAAGCGGCGATGAGCTTCACGATTGCGAAAGCGATGGTGCTGCAGACCGCAGGTAAACACTATCCCGCTCCGCTAATGGCCGTAAAAACAATTGAAGCGGCGGCCAGCCTGGGTCGTGATGATGCGCTGAAACTTGAAACGGCGGCGTTTGTGCCCCTGGCGCAGTCTGATGAAGCCCGCGCCCTGGTCGGCATCTTTCTCAACGACCAGTACGTTAAAAGCCTGGCGAAAAAACGCGGCAGCGAAAGCGGCGCACCGGCTCAGGCAGCCGTACTGGGCGCGGGCATCATGGGTGGCGGCATCAGCTATCAGTCGGCCTGGAAAGGCGTGCCGGTAAGAATGAAAGACATTAACCCCCAGGCGTTAACCCTGGGGATGAACGAAGCTAGCAAGCTGCTCAATAAGCTGCTGGAGCGCGGCAAAATCGACGGCAGTAAACTCGCCAGTGTGATCGCCACTATTCAGCCCACCCTGGATTACGCCGGTTTTGACCAGGCCGATGTGGTGGTGGAAGCCGTAGTAGAGAACCCGCAGATCAAGGCCAAAGTGCTGGCGGAAACCGAACAGCATCTGCGTCAGGATGCGATTCTGGCCTCCAATACCTCAACCATTCCTATCACCCAGCTGGCACAGGCGCTGCAACGCCCGGAAAATTTCTGTGGCATGCACTTCTTCAATCCGGTGCCGCGTATGCCGCTGGTTGAAGTGATTCGTGGCGAGAAAACCAGTGAAGCAACACTGAGTAAAGTCGTGGCATGGGCCAGCAAAATGGGCAAAACACCCATCGTGGTGAATGACTGCCCCGGCTTCTTTGTCAATCGTGTGCTGTTCCCCTACTTCGCGGCTTTCAGCCTGCTGCTGCGCGACGGCGCTGATTTCCGTCAGATTGATAAAGTGATGGAAAAACAGTTCGGCTGGCCGATGGGGCCGTCATGGCTGCTGGATGTGGTGGGCATCGATACCGCGCACCACGCACAAAGCGTGATGGCCGATGGTTTCCCGGATCGTATGAAGCATGACTATCGCGATGCGATAGACCTGCTGTTTGATGCCGGTCGTTTTGGTCAGAAAAATGGCAAAGGCTTCTGGCGCTGGGAAGAGGATAAAAAGGGCAAGCTGAAGAAAGTGCCGGATGCGGAGGTAGATACGCTGCTACAACAGGTCTGTCAGCCCGCGCGGGCCTTCAGTGATGAAGAGATCCTGAACCGTATGATGCTGCCGATGCTGAATGAAGTCGTGCGCTGCCTGGAAGAGAAGATTATCGCCTCGCCAGCAGAAGCGGATATGGCGCTGGTCTATGGTCTCGGCTTCCCGCCGTTCCGTGGCGGCGCTTTCCGCTACCTTGATACCCTGGGCAACAGCAATGTGGTCGATCAGGCCCGGCGCTACAGCGCACTTGGTGGCCTGTATGCCCTGCCTGCGCTGTTGGTGCAGAAAGCCCATCAGCATGAAAGCTGGTATCCCGCCGCCAAACCGATTGATGAAGCCGCGCTGAAAAGCGCCTGAGGGCAAGAAGATGGAAAATGTGGTGATTGTTGATGCGGTGCGCACGCCAATGGGACGTTCAAAAGGCGGCGCCTTTCGGAACGTGCGCGCTGAAGATCTCTCTGCGCACCTGATGCGCGAAATTCTGAGCCGTAACCCGGCGGTGAACCCGACATCCCTCGACGACATTGTCTGGGGCTGCGTACAGCAGACGCTGGAACAGGGATTTAATATCGCGCGTAACGCCGCGCTGCTGGCCGAAATCCCGCACTCTGTGCCGGCCACCACCGTTAACCGGCTGTGTGGTTCGTCAATGCAGGCGCTGCACGATGCGGCCCGCGCCATTATGGTCGGCGATGCGCAGTGCTGCCTGATTGGCGGTGTGGAGCATATGGGACACGTGCCGATGAATCACGGCGTGGACTTTCATCCTGGCCTGGGCCGCACCGTCGCTAAAGCTGCGGGTATGATGGGCTTAACCGCCGAGATGCTGGCGCGTATGCATCATATCAGCCGTGAGCAGCAGGATGCGTTTGCCCTGCGTTCGCACCAGCGCGCATGGCAGGCCACCCGACGTGGGGACTTCGCAACGGAGATTGTCGCCACCTGGGGTCACGACAGCGATGGCATTCTTAAGCGCTATGATTGCGATGAGGTGATCCGCGAGGAGACCAGCGCCGAAGGTCTGGCGGCGCTCAAACCGGCCTTCGATCCTGTGAATGGCACCGTCACAGCGGGTACGTCGTCGGCCCTGTCAGATGGCGCGGCCGCCATGCTGATTATGAGTGAATCACGCGCCCGTGAACTGGGGCTGACGCCACGCGCACGTATCCGCAGCATGGCAGTGGTCGGCTGTGATCCGTCGATCATGGGCTACGGACCGGTACCGGCCAGCAAACTGGCATTAAAACGGGCGGGACTGAGCGTCAGTGATATCGACGTGTTTGAGCTGAACGAAGCCTTTGCCGCACAGACCCTGCCCTGCATCAAGGACTTAGGTTTGCTGGAGCAGATGGATGAGAAGGTTAATCTGAATGGCGGCGCGATTGCGTTGGGCCATCCGCTGGGCTGTTCCGGCGCACGCATCAGCACCACATTACTGAACATCATGGAACGCCGCGATGCCCGTTTTGGCCTTGCCACCATGTGCATCGGACTGGGCCAGGGGATCGCAACCGTATTCGAGCGTCTGTAATACGTTGAGTCTTACTTTGTCAGATTTACCCGCCGTTGATCGGCGGGTTTTTTCTGTCTGCTACCAGCTATCAGATAAAGGCAAACGCATCGCCATACATCTGTGATTCCACTGCACCACGCTCGGCACAGAAACGATCGCGGGCAATCTTCGCCATCTCAAAACGTCCGGCGATATAAATCTCATGCTCGCTCAGCGTGCTGAAGTCCTGCATCACTGCGGTCAGTACCGTACCAGAACGACCCTGCCAGCCCGCTTCGGGCTGCTCGACCACCGGGATCACTTTCAGGTTCGGATGCTTGACGGCCAGCGCATCCAGCTCATCCATATCGTACAGGTGCTTAAGCTCACGTCCGCCCCAGTAAATGGCGATGTCGCGCTCTGGCTGTTCCGCCAGCGCGGTGAGCAGAATGGAACGGGCATAGGAGAAACCGGTACCGCCTGCAATCAGGATCAGCGGTTTAGTGCTCTCTTCGCGCAGCCAGGCATCGCCGTGCGGCATATCAACGGTGATCTGGCGATCGTTACGGATGCGATCCATAACGGCCATGGCATAGAGGTTCAGATCGGACGCGCCGATATGCAGCTCGATGATATCTTTTTCCATCGGCGTTGAGGCCAGTGAGAACGGACGCTTGTCGCGCTCATCCATCACTACCATCAGATACTGTCCCGCGCGAAAACTGAATTCCGCTTCAGGGATCAGGCGAACGCGATAGACCGTGTCGGTAATCGCCTCAACTGAAGTTACTTTACAGCTTAACGTTGTCATGCGTTCCCTCTGTCGGGTCGTCTTTATGGTTGTGCTCGCCATCAACGCTGTGGCGGCTGATCAAAAATACCTAGCTCATCCCAGATAGCATCAATGCGCGCGGTGACCGCCGGATCTTTAACGATGGGGGTACCCCATTCGCGCTGCGTTTCACCTGGCCACTTATTGGTCGCATCCATCCCCATTTTCGACCCCAGCCCGGAAACGGGCGAGGCGAAATCGAGATAATCGATCGGGGTATTTTCCACTAATACCGTATCACGGGCCGGATCCATACGCGTGGTAATGGCCCAGATCACGTCGTTCCAGTCACGCGCATTAACATCATCGTCACACACAATAACAAATTTGGTGTACATGAACTGCCGTAAAAACGACCACACGCCAAACATGACACGTTTGGCGTGCCCGGCGTACTGCTTTTTAATCGTTACGACCGCCAGCCGGTATGAGCAACCTTCCGGTGGCAGATAGAAGTCCACGATCTCCGGAAACTGCTTCACCAGGATTGGCACCAGCACTTCATTCAGCGCCACACCCAACACCGCAGGCTCATCCGGCGGACGGCCGGTGTAGGTGGAGTGATAGATAGGCTTATGACGCTGCGTAATATGTGTCACGGTAAACACCGGGAAGCTATCTACTTCATTGTAGTAGCCGGTGTGATCGCCGTAAGGTCCTTCTGGTGCCATATCGCCCGCTTCGATATACCCTTCCAGCACGATTTCAGCACTGGCCGGCACTTCGAGATCGTTCGACAGGCACTTCACCACTTCGGTTTTATTGCCGCGCAGCAACCCGGCAAACGCATATTCTGACAGCGTGTCAGGCACCGGCGTGACGGCACCGAGAATAGTGGCGGGATCGGCACCCAGCGCCACCGAGACCGGAAAACGCTCACCCGGGTGCGCTTTCTTCCACTCCAGATAATCGAGCGCGCCACCACGGTGCGATAGCCAGCGCATAATCAGACGGTTTTTGCCGATCACCTGCTGTCGATAAATGCCCAGATTCTGCCGCTCTTTATGCGGGCCGCGCGTCACGGTCAGTCCCCAGGTAATCAGCGGTGCCGCATCGCCAGGCCAGCACTTCATCACCGGAATGCGGGTCAGATCGACTTCATCGCCGCTGAACACCTCTTCCTGACAGGGTGCATTGCGCAGACGTTTGGTCGGCATGTTCAGGACCTGCTTAAACTGCGGCATCTTATCGAACAGATCGCGGAAGCCTTTTGGCGGCTCCGGCTCTTTCAGGAAGGCCAGCAGTTTACCCACTTCGCGCAGTGCGCTGACCTCCTCCTGGCCCATGCCCATGGCCACGCGCTTTGGTGTGCCGAACAGATTGCACAGCACCGGCATGTCGTACCCTTTCGGGTTTTCAAACAGCAGAGCGGGACCACCGGCACGCAGGGTGCGGTCGGCAATTTCGGTCATTTCCAGTTCAGGATCGATCGACTGGGTAATGCGCTTTAACTCACCGCGCTGTTCGAGCAGCGCGAGAAAGTCTCTTAAATCGTGATATTTCATGCGGCTTTAGCTTTCCGGCCAGAGTGAGTCGGCCATTATAGGTCTGATTACATGGAGATGCTGAGGTTTATATGGCGGCCTCATACGCACTGAAAGGGAACCAGCGGTTGTAACGCACGGGCATCGTGATACCCCTGAATCGGCTCGCCGTGGTGAAACAGTTTAAAATCTTCGTTACGCACGCTGTGATAACGCAGCTGGTTGTCATGCAGGTGCAGAAAACTGCCTTCACGCAGTGCAATGACCGACTCGGCAGGGTTAACTGCACAGAACTCCGCCAGGCGTTCATCGCGGGTTTCGCCCATATGGCCGCTGACGCTGGCATCCAGATAGTGGGGATTGATCTGCACCGGGAAGAGGCCCAGGGCAGGCAACACCACGCTGCTGCGCACCGGCATATCGTTAGTGGTACGGATTGAGGGCGTTGCCACGTTGCAGCCTGCGCTCCAGCCGACATAGGGTACCTGCCGCTCCCGCACCGCGCGCTGAATCACTCCGATCAGACCCTGTTCATGCAGCATCTGATTCAGAAACCATGTGTTGCCACCGCTGACCAAAATCAGATCTGCCTGGGCAATCGCGTCAGCTGGCGAAGCAAATGCCTGAACTCGCTCCACCTGAATTCCAAGAGAAGCACTGAGCTCGGCAGCACGCTGCTGCTGGTCGCCACGAATAATTGCGTAGGGGATCAGTACCGCCGCTCGGATAGCGCGTCGGGCGATCATGGCGTGCAGCTGTGGCTGCGCATAGCCCAGCAGCGCCGCATCATCCGCCAGCTTGCCATTGCTCAACAGAAAGAGTTCCATCAGAGGATCCTTATGCAGATGTGATAGTCATCGAGTCTGATACAGAGCAATAGCAGACGTCAATTACCCATCAATGCTTTTACTGCTATCCGGCATGTTAAGAAAAGTCTCAGTTTATTTTCGCTGCGGGGCGCTTTACCCTGCCCCTGCGCTATAACTCTGGCAGCAGGTTTGCTATTCTTAGCGTCCATTCAATGGGAGCAGTTATGGAATCCTGGTACTTACTCTATTGCAAACGTGGTCAGCTATTGCGCGCGAAGGAGCATCTGGAGCGGCAGGAAGTGCATTGCCTCAGTCCAATGATCGCTCTGGAAAAGATCGTGCGCGGCAAACGCACCACGGTGAGTGAGCCACTGTTTCCAAATTATCTGTTTATCGAATTCGATCCGGAAGCGATTCACACCACGACGATTAGCAGCACACGCGGTGTCAGTCACTTTGTACGCTTCGGCACCACCCCCGCAACCGTGCCGTCAGCGGTGATCGAAGCGCTGGAAACCGATGTTCCGCAAATCCTGCTTGACCCTGAGACACCGCAAAGCGGCGATGAAGTTGTCATCACCGAAGGGACGTTTGAAGGGCTGCGCGCCATTTTTGCCGAGCCGGATGGTGAAACGCGCTCGATTCTGTTACTCAATCTGCTGAACAAGCAGGTAATGCGCAGCGTCGACAATAAGCAGTTCCGTAAGATTTAAGCCAGTCTGAATAACGCCCGCGCATTCTGATCGATGCGGGTCGCCAGCTCTTCGGTATTCTCGCCGCGCCATGTCGCCACCTGATGCACAATATGCGGTAAAAAGCAGGGTTCGTTCCGGCGTGAGGTCGGACGCGGGCGCATGTCGCGCGGCAGCAGATAAGGCGCATCGGTTTCCAGCAGCAGGCGGTCAGCCGGGATCAGTGGCAGCAACTCGCGCAGTTCCAGACCACGACGTTCATCGCAAACCCAGCCCGTAATCCCCACCGATAATCCCATTGCCAGACAGGCTTCCAGCTCGTCACGCGTGCCGGTAAAGCAGTGGATGACTGCACCCGGCAGTTTTGGCAACCAGGGTTCAAGTACCGCCGTGAAACGCGCATGGGCTTCACGGCAGTGCAAAAACACCGGCATATTGAGTTCTGCCGCCAGCGCCAGCTGCGCGTCAAACGCATACTCCTGCTGCCCATGAGCCGACAGGTTGCGGTTGAAATCAAGTCCGCACTCACCAATAGCCACCACTTCCGGTTTTTCAGCCAGGCGACGCAGGGTGCTGGCGATTTCCGAGGACCATTCGCTGGCATGGTGAGGGTGAACGCCTGCAGTAGACCAGCAGAAGCCGGGTTGAGCTTCAGCCAGTCGCTGAGCCTGCTGGCTCTCCAGCGCGTTAGTGCCGGTAATAAGCATGCCGGTGACGCCCGCATCACGCGCGCGTTTAACCACCTTTTGCCGGTCGGAGGCGAATTGCGTGCTGGTCAGGTTTACACCGATATCAAACATAATATTTCCCACTGTTTATAAACAAAAACCGCCCATCAGGGCGGTTTGGAGTGAACGCTTCCCGCCAGTGCGGGTAAGGCTGTCAGCATCAGGCGTCAGTGTTCTCTTCCTCATCCTGTAAGCGTCGGCCTTTACCCACGTAGTACCGGGAAAAGAATACGCCGACTTCAAACAGGCAGTACATCGGAATAGCGAGCAAAGTTTGGGAAAAAACATCCGGCGGTGTGAGCAACATCCCGACCACGAAGGCGCCCACCAGAATATAGGGGCGTTTCTTCTTCAACTCTTCCGGACTGGTGATCCCGGTCCAGCACAGCAACACAATCGCTACCGGCACTTCAAACGCCACGCCAAATGCCATAAACAGCGTCATGACAAAATCGAGGTACTTAGAGATATCCGTTGCGACGGTGACGCCAATCGGTGCGGTCTTGGTGAAAAAACCAAATGCCAGCGGGAAGACCACGAAATAGGCAAAGGCTACGCCGAAGTAGAACAGGAAGGTGCTGGAAAAGAGCAGCGGCATTACCAGCCTGCGCTCATGCCGGTAGAGCGCAGGGGCGACAAAGGCCCAGACCTGATAAAGGATCACCGGCACCGCGAGAAACACCGATACAATAATGGTCAGCTTAATCGGGGTGAAAAACGGTGAGGCCACATCGGTCGCGATCATGCTGGACCCGACCGGCATCTGACTGATCAGCGGTGCGGCGACCAGCTGGTAGATGTCGTTGGCGAAGTAAACCAGCATCAGGAAGATCGCCAGTACGGCGATGATGCAATTCAGCAGGCGCTTACGCAGCTCAATCAGATGGCTGATGAGCGGTTGGGTATCTTCAACGGCCATTATCGTTCATCACTTGCAGAAGAGGAGGGTACGGAATGACGCGCAGCATCAGTCGGTCTGGCGGCATCACCTGCGGGTGCCTGTGCCGGTGCACTCGCCGCGGTGGCGGGCGCGGCAGAGGATTGCACAGCCGGAGCTGATGAAACTGCTGACGAAACCTGTGCCGGAGACGTGGCGACTGCAGCAGGTGCAGCGGAAGGTTGCACCGCCGGGCCTGATGCTGATGACGGACTCTGTGCCGCGGCACTGGCCTGATGCGCTGCTGATGCAGGCGTCACCGAAGACTCAGCGACAGCAGGCTCAGATGCCGGCACTGCAGCAGAAGCCGCATGAGGCGCGGGCCTGTGCTGAGCCGAATGGATGGTGTTCGCCTCGTCTTCTTCTTTTTCAATGTCGATGCTCTGGCTGACCGAGCGCTTCATTGAATCCGCCGTTTTACGCAGCTCTTCCATCGACTCTTTCAGCTCAGGGGAGAGCGTGCCGCGGCCCGCTTCTTCCACCTTTTTCAGGCTCTCCTGCAATTCCTGCAGCTTGAGCTCCTGCGCCAGTTCATGTTGTACATTGGCTGCCAGCGAGCGAATCGCCCTGATCCAGCCGACCACGGTTTTCACCGCGACCGGTAAACGTTGCGGGCCGAGAACAATCAGCCCGATAACGAACACCAATACCAGTTCACTAAAACCAATATCGAACACGGTTTACACCTGCTTGTCGTTCTTGGCGTCTTCTTTGTTAGCCGAAGTTTGCTGTTTGTCCGCCAGTGTTTTGGCCGCGAAGTCAGCGTCCTGCTCTTTCGGTTGATCCTTTTTGTCATCCTCATCACTCATGGCTTTTTTGAAGCCACGAATCGAAGAACCTAAATCTGAACCCAGATTACGTAATTTGTTGGTACCGAACAGAAGAACAACAATCACGGCAATGATTAACAATTGCCAGATACTGATACCGCCCATGAGATAGCCTCTAATATTCTGTGAAAACGATAAGGTAATGCAGGACAGAGTGCCCTTTTTAACCGGGCTTTAGCCAGCGACATTACCTTTTTTTAAACAGACGTGACAATCAGTTTGTCTTACGCCAGCCGATTAACCAGGAGACGATTCCCGCTGCCATCAGTACCGCCGGGAAGAAGTCCCAGTCCGGTCGGGTGAGCAGCACCGCCGTTCCACTTAACAGCAACGTTGCACCGACACCAAACAGGTATCGCGCCTGATGGTGACGGACGCGTTGCGCATTCATGTCGCCCACTAACTTATCGACGCTGTGCCGTAAGAGTTTGTGCTGGCGCATGCTGTCGTAAAAGAGTTCTGGCAACTCAGGTAACTTTTCAGCCCAGAATGGCGCTTTTTCTTTGACCGCACGAATAATAGCGGGCAAACCGACCTGATCCTTAATCCACTCTTCCAGGAACGGCTTAGCTGTCTTCCACAGGTCGAGCTGCGGATAGAGCTGACGACCAATACCTTCCACATAGAGCAGAGTTTTTTGCAGTAATACCAGTTGCGGCTGCACTTCCATATTAAAGCGACGTGCGGTGTTAAACAGGTTCAGCAGCACATGGCCGAAGGAGATCTCAGCCAGCGGTTTTTCAAAAATCGGTTCACAAACCGTACGGATCGCAAACTCGAAATCTTCAACATTGGTATCGGGCGGCACCCAGCCTGAGTCAACGTGCAACTCTGCGACCTTACGGTAGTCACGGTTGAAGAAAGCGATGAAGTTTTCCGCCAGATAACGCTTATCTTCTTTGTTCAGCGACCCCACGATACCGCAGTCGATACCGATATATTGCGGGTCTTCAGGATGCTCATAGCTGACAAAAATGTTGCCCGGATGCATATCCGCATGGAAGAAGCTGTCGCGGAAGACCTGGGTGAAGAAGACCTGCACACCACGCTCTGCCAGCAGCTTCATGTTCACGCCATGACGCTCCAGTGTGGCAACGTCTGAAATCGGAATGCCGTAGATGCGCTCCATCACCATCATGGTTTCGCTACAGTAATCTGAATAGACTTCCGGCACATAGAGCATGCGGCTATCTTCAAAGTTCCGGCGCAGCTGAATAGCGTTAGCGGCTTCGCGTAACAGATTCAGTTCATCAAGCAGGGTTTTCTCATAATCGCGCACCACCTCGACCGGACGCAGACGACGGCCATCCGGCAGCAGACGCGGAACCCAGCGTGCCAGCCGATAGATCAGCTTCATGTCCGCTCGGATCACCGGCAAAATATCGGGGCGAATCACCTTGATGACCACTTTCTTACCGGTCGATTTCAGCGTGGCGGTGTGTACCTGCGCAATGGATGCCGATGCCAGTGGCTTGATATCAAAATCATCAAACCAGGTTTCAATCGGCGCGCCCATTGAGGCTTCAATCTGCGCTTTGGCTTTGACGCCATCGAACGGCGCAACGCGGTCCTGCAGGATCGCCAGTTGATCGGCGATCAGCGGCGGGAAAAGATCACGACGCGTCGACAGCATCTGGCCAAACTTGATCCAGACCGGCCCAAGTTGCTCCATCGCCATGCGCATACGTGCACCGATCAGTTCCTGCTGATGCAGATTCGGGATCCAGAAAACCGAACGACGCCACAGGCGAAACAGGAAAGTGAGGCGTGTCTGAGGAATCAGTTCATCAAGGCCATAGGTCAGAAAGACCTTCATGATCAGATATAAACGGCGGATCTCTCCAAAACTCATTTTGCCTCCAGCTGCGCCAGACGCGCATCAAGCGCCTCAAGCGAACGTTCCATCGCGTCGACCTCCTCAGAAAACCAGGCTAACTCCAGCGAGCCAGGCGCAACACGCCACTCTTCGGTAATGGCCTGTCCGAGATAATCCTGGCGACGCTGCACTTCACCTTTGAAAAAGCGAAATGCCTGTTGTGAGCGCTGACTGATACCCTGAGCGGCGATATCACCGACCCAGGGAGCCAGATATTCTGCCGGATCCAGCTCAGCCAGATCCATTAGCGCAGAGAACTGCTGCACCACCTGCAGGTCACCTTCAACCTGCAGCTCACCGCTGCGGATGAGCGGCGTCAGCTGCTGGCGATCGCGCAGCTTTGGCAGCATTTTCAGCGAAGTAATCACCGTGCAGTCACTGCGATCCTGCCAGTCCGCGAGTACGTCCAGTCGCTGCTCACTGAAAACCAGCACCAGCGGATGCGAAAACTCACTCAGGCGCAGCGTCAGCACTTTGCCATTCAGGCGTTGCCGCGCCGCTTTCAGGCCACGATCGCGATAGAGAATACGGTTCAGCGCCGTTTCCAGTCCTGCGGTAATCAAGGGCGTCAGGTTCATTACCATCTCACTCAGAACTTAAATCCACGATGCAACGCAACAATGCCGCCGGTCATATTGGAGTAAGTGGTATTTTCAAAACCGACATCGTTCATCATCGCTTTCAGGGTCTCCTGATCGGGATGCATGCGGATTGATTCGGCCAGATAGCGATAGCTCTCTGCATCCTGCGCCACCAGCTGTCCGATGCGCGGCAGAATGTGGAACGAGTAGGCGTCATACGCTTTGCTCAGCGGATCCAGAACAGGCTTAGAGAACTCCAGCACCAGCAGGCGTCCGCCCGGCTTAAGGACACGGAACATGGAGGCCAGCGCCTTCTCTTTTTCCGTAACGTTGCGCAGACCAAAGGAGATAGTGATGCAGTCGAAATAGTTATCAGGGAAAGGCAGAGCTTCTGCGTTGGCCTGGACGTAACTTACGTTGCCCACCACGCCCTGATTGCGCAGTTTCTCGCGGCCCATCTTCAGCATGGAGCTGTTGATATCCGCCAGGACAACCTGACCGGTTTCGCCCACCAGGCGAGAGAATTTGGCGGTGAGATCGCCGGTACCCCCCGCCAGATCTAACACGCGCTGACCGCGACGTACGCCGCTGCTGTCAATGGTAAAACGCTTCCAGATACGATGGACGCCAAACGACATCAAATCGTTCATCAGGTCATATTTTGCTGCTACGGAGTGAAATACATCCGCGACTTTGTCAGCTTTTTCGCTTTTGGCGACCGTCTGAAAGCCAAAATGGGTAGTTTCCTGCTGTGATTCATCTGCCATCGGTTTTACCTGCTCCACAAACAATACTTCCCGAAGTGTATCAGAGTCACGGAAGTCAGGCACGCTGCGCCCATACTATTCGTGGAGGCGCCTCACACGCCTCTCACTCTCATCCGCATCCCTGTCGTCATCTGCATCGTCAGCGGCCCGGTTTTCCGGCATGGCCCGTTCGGCCAGCTGAGGATTAATGGGTCGTTTGATCTCAACGCCCAGCGCACGAAATCCTTCCGTCTGCGCAATCAGGTTGCCGCGCCCTTCTGCCAGCTTTTTCATCGCCTCGCGATAGCTGTTCTGCGCCTTATCCAGGCTGTGACCAATGCCGCTCATGTCATCGACAAACAGTCGCATCTTGTCATAGAGGCGCGTAGCCCGGTCAGCAATACGCTGCGCATTACGGCTCTGATGCTCATAGCGCCAGAGATTGTTAATAGTACGCAGCGCCACCAGCAGCGTGGTGGGACTGACCAGCATAATGTTCTGCTGCAGCGCCTCGCCAATCAGCTCAGGCTGGCGGTCAATCGCCAGCAAAAAGGCCGGCTCGACCGGAATGAACATCAACACATAATCCAGCGACCGTAAACCGGGCAATTGTTGATAATCTTTTCGTCCCAGCAGGCGAATGTGCGCCCGCATGGCGCTGACATGCTCCTGGATCGCCTGCTCACGTTCGATCTCATCATCCGCATTGAAGTAGCGTTCATAGGCCACCAGCGTCATTTTGGCGTCCACCACGACATCTTTGCCCTGCGGCAGACGCACAATGACATCCGGTTGCATCCGGCCCTGCTGTTCTGACTGGATGCTGACCTGAGTTTCATATTCGTAGCCTTCACGCAGCCCGGAGGCCTCCAGTACACGGCTCAGCACCACTTCACCCCAGTTACCCTGGATTTTATTGTCGCCCTTGAGCGCTTTGGTCAGGTTAAGCGCCTCCTGTGCCATCTGCGCATTCAGCTGCTGTAACTGCCGGATTTCATGAGTCAGGGTGTGCCGTTCACGCGCTTCTGCCCCAAAGCTTTCATGCACCTGACGGCGAAAGCCATCCAGCTGTTCACGCAGCGGGCCAATCAGCCCGTCCAGACTCTGACGGTTCTGTTCATCGACACGACGGCCGCTGTTTTCGAAAATACGGTTGGCGAGGTTTTCAAACTGGGCGCTGAGGCGTTGTTCGCTGTTGGTCAGCAGGCGCTGTTTCTCTTCAGCCGCGAAACGTGTCTCTTCAAGGCGGATGGTCACTTCGCGCAGCTCCGCTTCCTGTGCGCTGTTAACCTCCAGCTGATTGCGCAGTTCACGATTAAGCTGTTCGCTTTCATTGCGCCAGTAATCGAGCTGTTGCAGGCGCTCATTGGCCCCGCTCAGCGCGCCATGAAGCTGACGCAGTTCCTGCTCACGCTGCTGCGTCTGCTGCTGAAGCTGTTCGATCTGCTGCTGCTGGCGCTGTTGCGCCTCTTCCTGCAGACGGCGCTCGGTCTGAAAACTGGCGACCTGATGGCCGGCACGTAACTGTGCCAGCATCCAGCCAATCCCCAACCCGGCAAGCGCCAGACAGGCGCTGATAATGATGTGCTGATCCATGATTTCCCCGCGACTCAGGCTGCTGAGGAAAAAGGTAGAGTCGCACTGTATGAATGTCCAGATAAATTTACCGGCATTCAGCGCCTTACAGGGCCGCTACCGTCAGCTTTCCAGCCTGCCACTCATCAATCAGGAAGAATGGCATCGGCAAAAGCCACTCGCCGTTTTTGACCTGCGCCAGATAATGCCAGGTTGTCTCGCCAGAAGTGATCGCGACGCGCTGTCTGCTCCCTTCAGGAGCGCTGGATTTACCGGTCATACTGGCAAAGCCGGCATTGCTGCCTACGTGGAAATGCGGCGTCTGCCAGCGCACGGGCGCATGATCAGGCCACGCCTGGGCCTGATGAAAGTTGAACAGTTCATCATGGCTCAGGAGGCTTTCACGCACTGTGGGCCATAACGCCACTTTGAGGAAATATTGATCGGTGAAGCGCTGGCTGCCCTGATACTGTGCAATGAAATCACGCATCGCCTGCTCCACATTCCGGAAAACACCGTGACAGCCGCCCCACATCCCTGCCAGCAGCAGTTCGGTATGGGAGAAGTAGTCACGCATATGGTGGAACCAGTAAGGCGATGCCAGCCAGGCGTTAACCGCCGCCGCTTCGCGCTCTGAAAGCAGCGAGTCGGCATCGCGCACGATAAAACGCTTCACGTCAGGATCGTCGAGCACCAGAAAACGCCACAGGGTCGGAAACAGGGTTTTCTCGTGGGACATATCGATCAGCTGGACGTGCGGCTGGTCAAGGCGCTGCCAGACATGCTGCGGCACGCTGTCATCGAGATAGATGCGGCAGACCCAGCCGGGATAGAGTTCAGGCGCCACTTCAACGTTTTTGATTAAGGTTTCACAGTAGCGCGGCTGATCGCCATACAGGCAGAAGGCGATGACATTCTGATGTGGCTGGCTGAGATCGACAGGCTCAGGTTGCGGAGCAGGAAACGCGGCACGCTGTCCCTGACTGAAACGCGCATCAGAGCGCATTAGCGATGTCAGACCAAAACGTGCCACCTCTTCCTTTTTACCCAGCCAGCCGCACACTTCGGTTAAGCCATCCAGCCAGGTTTCAGAGGCGGTAGCCTGCACAGCGGGCGGTGACTGATAAATCTTCTGGTAGATTTTGTACGATTTATTGTACTGACCCAGACGCAGCAGGCAGAGCGCGTAGTCGCTCAGCACCTGCATCTGATTGGGCATGGAGCGCAGGACTTCTTCGCAGCACTGAGCAGCCAGCGCGTGGTTACCCTGCTGCATGGCGGCGCGAAAACGTTCGGCGCTGCGTTCCAGACGGGCATTGATTGCCGCAGGATTAGCGCCAGGGACAGGACGTCGGACAGGAATCGTATTGCGCATAAACACTCTCAGGTTTCACTGATGTTACGCGCCGTTAACTACCGGCAACAGGTTTTGAGTCTGGACAAAAAACCTGTTGCCCGACGCGGTCATTATAATAAACGACGCGCCGCTTCGACCACAATCTTCACTGCGTCACTTTCTGTCTGCTTCATGGTGACCGCATCCGGAATCTCTTTCTGAGTACGGTTCACAATCACGCCCGCGACCATTCCGGCCCGCAGACCCTGGCTGGCGCACATGGTTAACAGCGTTGCAGATTCCATCTCATAGTTAAGCACGCCCATCTCCTGCCACTCTTTCATCGATCCTTTGAAACGACTGACGACACGGCCTGAAACAGTGTCGTAGCGCTCCTGGCCCGGATAGAAGGTGTCAGAAGAGGCGGTGATGCCAATGTGGGCTTTCGCGCCACAGGCTTCAGCGGCGGCAACCAGTGCGGTGGTGCAGGCGAAGTCAGCGACAGCCGGGAATTCCATCGGGGCAAAATGCAGGCTTGCTCCGTCCAGGCGAACGGACGCGGTGGTCACCAGCACATCGCCGACGTTAATGTGTGGCTGGATAGCACCTGTGGTACCGACTCGCAGGAAGGTACGCACGCCAAGCTGCGCCAGCTCTTCGACCGCAATCGATGTAGAAGGACCGCCGATGCCCGTTGAGCAGACAATGACCGGCTTGCCATCAAGTTTAGCCAGCCAGGAGGTAAATTCACGGTGTGAGGCGAGATGCGTGGCATCTTCCATCAGTCCGGCAATTTTCTTCACACGCTCCGGGTCACCCGGCACAATCGCCAGGGTCGCGCCCTGCAGATCGGCTTTTGTCAGGCCAAGATGGAAAACGTCAGACTGTGTCATTTTCAGACTCCTGTTAAGGGAAGGTAGCGCGCCACTCTACGCCAGCACGCCCGATAAATATGTGACAAAATTCACTTAAGAAAATGAAAGTTACATTTCCCGGAATATAAAATGTGATTTTAATCACATAATTACGTCTTATTCATCCGGATAGCCCTCAGCGAGGCTGTGTCAGGGTCGGCGCAATGTTAAAGAGGTGGATGATTTTATTCGCTGTTGATTGTGTTAACCGACACCTGGACGCAGACGCTTTACGGCCAGGCTATAGTTACGTGATTGCGTAAATGCTTGCACGGAGAGAATAATGAAACCCAGTGACAATATGGCACAAAAACCGGCGACGGGCGGCTTTGCCCCTGCCGTGCAGCCCACCGCCTCTACCACCATTATTACCGAAAGCCCGGCCATTCACTCAGGTGAAACCTCAGTGCCCAGCCAGGGCGAAAACATGCCGGCATTTTTTGCAAAACCGCACTCAGCGGAAGGCCCATTGCCTGTGGTGCTGGTGGTGCAGGAGATCTTTGGTGTCCATGAGCACATCCGGGACATCTGCCGCCGTCTGGCGCTGGAAGGCTATCTGGCGATTGCGCCTGAGCTCTATTTCCGCGAAGGCGACCCGACTGAGTATAACGATATCCCGACGCTGTTCAGCGAGCTGGTCAGCAAAGTGCCTGACACCCAGGTGCTGGCCGATCTCGATCATGCCGCTAACTGGGCGGCACGCAACGGCGGCGATATCCGTCGCATGGGCATCACCGGTTTTTGCTGGGGTGGCCGCATCAGCTGGCTCTACGCCGCGCATAACCCACAGCTACGCGCCGCGGTTGCCTGGTATGGGCGACTGACCGGCGAGCGCACGCTGAAGCAGCAGAAGCATCCTATTGATATTGCGATCGACCTGAATGCGCCAGTATTAGGTTTGTATGGTGGCCAGGATGAGGGTATCCCGCTGGAGAGCGTCGAGCAGATGCGTCAGGCACTCCATGCCGCCAATGCAACCGCCGAGATCATCGTCTATCCCGAAGCGGGCCATGCCTTTAATGCTGACTATCGTGCAAGCTATCATGCTGAATCAGCCAATGATGGCTGGCAGCGGATGCTGGCCTGGTTCAGGCAGTATGGCGTGGCATCAAAATAAATAAACAGGGGCGCTTCGGCGCCCCTGTTTATTGCCATCCGGTCCCATTCCTACGCCGTCTCACCACGCAATTTCTTTGCCGCCGTCACCATATTGGCCAGCGCCTGACGTGTTTCCGTCCAGCCACGCGTTTTCAGACCGCAGTCCGGGTTTACCCATAGACGCGCTTCCGGAATCCGTTTCGCCGCCTTCAGCAACAGCGCCTCTATCCACGCCACGCTGGGGACATTAGGCGAGTGAATGTCATAGACGCCGGGGCCGATTTCATTCGGGTAGTCGAAGTGTTCGAACGACTCCAGTAAGTCCATGTCAGACCGTGAGGTTTCAATCGTGATCACATCAGCATCCAGTGCAGCGATGGCGTCCATGATGTCGTTGAACTCGCAGTAACACATATGCGTATGAATCTGGGTTTCATCCCGCGCCACCGCCGCATTCAGCCGGAACGCCTCCACTGCCCAGTTCAGATAGTCTGCCCACTCAGACTGATGCAGTGGCAGACCTTCACGCAGTGCAGGCTCATCGATCTGAATAATACCAATGCCTGCTTTCTCCAGGTCTTCCACTTCGTCACGCAGCGCCAGCGCGATCTGCTTTGCGATAGTTTCCCGTGGCACATCTTCACGCGGGAATGACCAGCAGAGAATCGTCACCGGGCCGGTCAGCATTCCTTTTACCGGCTTGTCAGTCAGCGACTGAGCATATCGGGCCCACTCGACGGTAATCGCCTCTGGGCGACTGACATCGCCGATGATCACAGGCGGTTTCACACAGCGGGAACCGTAACTCTGTACCCAGCCATTCTGGGTAAAGACAAATCCCTCCAGATGCTCGCCGAAGTACTCAACCATGTCGTTACGTTCTGCTTCACCGTGAACCAGCACATCCAGTCCCAGCCGCTCCTGTTCGATGATCGCCTGTTTAATATGCTCCGCGATGCCGGTGCGGTAATGATTACTGTCGAGACGGCCCTGCTTAAAATCGAGGCGCAGGCCGCGAATTTCAGTGGTCTGTGGAAAAGAACCGATCGTCGTGGTGGGCCAGGCGGGCAGATTGAAACGCTGACGCTGCAGAAGTGCCCGCACCGGGTAGGCGCTCAGACGTTCACTGTGCTGTGGCGTAATGGCCTGAAGACGCTGGCCTACCGCGGCATTATGCACACGGCGTGAATAAGCACGGGCGCGCACCGGTGCGCTCCAGGCCTCCAGCGAGGCGGGATCATTCGTGTTGAGTGCCTGACTCAGCAGCGAGAGCTCTGCACATTTTTGCAGCGCAAAGGCGAACCAGCTTTTGACTTCATCATCCAGCCGGGTCTCGACGCCGAGATCGATCGGACTGTGCAGCAGCGAGCAGGAGGAGCCAATCCACACCTGTTCACGCGCTCTGGTCAGCGGTTGCAGGCGACTGAACCAGCGGCTCAGATCGGCACGCCAGACGTTACGTCCGTTGATCACGCCAAGCGACAGCAGCCAGCTGGCGGGCAGTTGCTGATTCAGCTGCTCAATATCATCGCGGCCATGAACCAGATCGATATGCAGGCCCTGCACCGGCAGCGCACGAATCACATCAATGTTCTGTCCGATACTGTCAAAATAGGTGGTCAGCAGCAGCTTACTGTTACCCTGCAGCGCGTCATACGTCGGCTGGAAGGCTTCGCGCCACGTCTGCGGCAGCTCCAGTGCCAGGGCGGGTTCATCAATCTGTACCCATTCGATCCCGCGCTTCGCCAGTTCTGCCAGCACCTGCTGGTAAACCGGCAGAATCCTTTCCAGCAGCGACAGACGTTCAAAGGGCTCACCTTTAACTTTACCCAGCCACAGATACGTCACCGGTCCCAGCAGCACCGGTTTGATGTTGTGGCCCAGCGCCAGCGCCTCATCCACCTCATCCAGCAGCTGAGTCCAGGTAAGTTTAAAGGTCTGGTCCTGAGTAAATTCCGGCACCATGTAGTGATAGTTGGTGTTAAACCATTTCGTCATTTCTGCCGCCGCCGCAGGCTCGCCAGTCGGCGCACGACCGCGCCCCAGACGAAACAGCGTGTCGAGATCAACGGTCCCCTCTTTGTTCTGATGACGCGTGGGTATGTTGCCCAGCAGCAGGCTGGTAGTCAGCACATGATCATACCAGGCAAAATCGCCGACCGGCAGCAGATCGACGCCCGCCTCTTTCTGTTGTTGCCAGTGTCGCGCACGCAGCTCGCGGCCCGTCTCCAGTAAGGCCTGCTGCGTGCTGTCGCCTGCCCAGTAACGCTCCAGTGCTTTTTTCAGTTCACGGCGCAGGCCAATTCGGGGAAAGCCGAGGGTATGGTTGAGGATAGTCATGTGCTGTTCTCCAGATAATCTTTCACTTTGGCTTAAATGGGCAGCCAAAGATGTTTAGCCGTCCAGATGTTTACACTGCTATACTCTGCGGGTACTGTATGTTGCTCAAGCGCAATATGTTCATTTTCGATGTGAAGGACTCTCATGATCGAACTCAAGCACCTGCGGACGCTTCAGGCTCTGCGCAATACGGGATCGCTGGCGGCGGCGGCAGCCCAGCTTCATCAGACGCAGTCGGCGTTGTCTCACCAGTTCAGCGATCTGGAGCAGCGGCTGGGATTCCGCCTGTTCGTCCGTAAAAGTCAGCCACTGCGCTTTACGCCGCAGGGCGATATTCTGCTGCAGCTGGCAGAGCAGGTGCTGCCGCAGATTCAGCAGGCGTTGCAGGCCTGCCATGAGCCGCATCAGACCACGCTGCGGGTGGCGATTGAGTGTCACAGCTGCATTCAGTGGCTGACCCCGGCGCTGGATAAATTCCGTCAGAGCTGGCCGCAGGTGGTGATGGATTTTAAATCGGGCGTGACCTTTGATCCGCAGCCTGCTCTGCAGCAGGGTGAGCTGGATGTGGTGCTGACCTCCGACATTCTGGCGCGCTCGGGCCTGTTCTACTCACCGATGTTTGATTATGAAGTACGGCTGGTACTGGCGACGGATCACCCGCTGGCCCAGGTTGAGCAGATTTCGCCGGAAGATTTAGCCGATGAAGTGCTGATGATCTATCCGGTGCAGCGTCAGCGTCTGGATATCTGGCGTCACTTCCTGCAGCCCGCTGGCGTCAGCCCGGCCCTGAAAAGTGTGGATAATACCCTGCTGATGATTCAGATGGTGTCGGCACGGATGGGGATTGCCGCACTGCCGCACTGGGTGGTAGAGAGTTTTGAGAAGCAGGGTCTGGTCGTCACGCGCACACTAGGTGATGGACTTTGGAGCCGTCTTTATGCAGCCGTACGCGAAGGAGAACAGCGTCAGCCGGTGCTGGAAGCCTTTATCCGCTTTGCCCGACAGCACGCCTGTGAGCATCTGCCGTTTGTGCGTGACGCCGCGCGGCCTGGTGCCGTGTTACAGCGGTAATCCGACGGACACAAACCTGCGCGAACGCGGGCAAAATCCCCTATAATGCGCAGCCTGTCGACTGACCATGAGAAGATCTCACCATGACTAACAATGATATTCTGCGCAGCGTGCGCTACATGCTCAACCTGAGCGATGCCAAAATGGTGGAGATTTTTGCGCTGGCACAATGTGACGTGCCGCTGGCGGATATTCAGGCGTGGCTGAAAAAAGATGACGATGCTGCGTTCCGTCCCTGCCCCGATGTGCTGATGGGTTATTTTCTGAATGGCCTGATCTTCTACCGTCGCGGCAAAAGTGAAGATGCGCCCGCGCCGTCGATTGAGCGCAAGATGACCAATAACATCTTCATGAGAAAGCTGCGTATCGCTTTTGATCTGAAAACCACCGACATTCCTGATGTACTGAAGCGCGTGAATTTTACCGTTTCACAGGCTGAGATTGGTGCGATTTTCCGCAAACCTGATCATAAGAACTACCGCGAATGCGGCGATCAGATTCTGCGTAACTTCCTGAAAGGGCTGGCGATGATTCAGCGCCCTAAGAGTGAGAAGCCTGCTTAACGTCTGTGGCTGATCGCTTCGGGTACCTGCGTGGTCAGAAGTGGCGCATCTGATCGCAAAGAAAGCCTGCATCCATGCAGCACGCCCTCGCCATCCCTGGCTCGGACGCTTTGCTCCTCAGTTGCGCCACCTCTTCCCTCAAGCTTCTTCATGGCTTTTTAATCAGCAACACCAGGCCAGCTCTGGGGAGTGAAAGCGGGTCATCGGTGGAGCGTTCGTCGCAGGGGGAAAAAGCGCCGGGGGCATTTCTGAACCATCCTGTAAGATTCCTTCGCGATCGCATACGCCAGCTCCATCGCGAATGCTCTACGTTTCAGCGACCCATCCCCTCCTTCATATTCGCTCTGAGCCCCTGGTTCTACTGCGATGATGCTGTTAAGTCTCCAGGGCTGGCGCGTCTGAAGAGCGAAGCGTCCGGGCCAGGAATGGCCCGGCCGATCCACAGGGATGTGAGATTCCTTCGCGATCGGACGCGCCAGCCCGGGAGGCCGCACCCATGCAACAGGCCTGTTTATGACAGGTCACCGCGCCCCACCACCCAGCGCTTATGCACCCACAGCGAGGCAAGAATCACCAGCGCGCCCGCAATAAAGCTCGGCCAGTGCGGTTTTTCCTGCCAGATAGCCAGATTCACCAGCAGCCCGGCAGGCACGTGCATGTTATTCATAATGCCCAGCGTACCGGCATCAACCTGCGTCGCACCGTAGTTCCACATAAAATAGCCGAGACCGGAAGCCGCAACGCCCAGCCAGACCAGAATGCCCCACTGCAATGAGGTGGTCGGCAATTTCTGCGGATTGCCCCAGGCACACCAGGCGATCACCGCAATCAACACCGCCCCCAGGTAGAACCAGGAGAAGGCCGTGTGCTGCGGCATCGGACGGGTCTCCTGCAGACGTTTATAGCCCACCATGCCAGCCGCGAAGCAGATGTTTGCCAGTTGCACTAACAGCAGACCGAACCAGAAATGATCGCTGACTTTGTCATAGCGAATAATGGCCGCGCCAGCCACCGCCAGCAGCGCACTAAAGATATAGCCGATGCGCAGTGGACGACGGCTGATCAGATCGTAAATCAGCGTCACATAAAGCGGCGTCATCACCGTAAACAGCAGGAATTCTGACACGCTAAGGTAGAGATAGGCTTCGAAGCTCAGCAGATACATCACCCCCAGTTGCAGCATCCCCACCAGCATATAAAGCAGCAGCGTTGAAAGGCGATGACCACGCCAGCGCAGGAAAGGCAAAAACACCAGCGCAGCCAGCGCCAGCCGCATCAGCACAGAGAACCAGCTATCCACCTGGCCAGCGAGATATTCGCCAATCAGGCTGAACGAAAATGCCCACAGAATGGTGGTAATAATCAATAAAAACACGGCGACGACCCCGAAATTAACAGGCCGTCAGTGTAAACAATGTGCCGCCGTCAGGCTGTGAAATCTGGTTGACATCTGATTATAAACCAGGCAATTAAAAAGCCTCCCGGACAGCCTGCTTACACTTCCTGACATAAAAGTCGAAAGAATAGGTTTTCAGCCACATAAAATGCGCGAAATGATCCATCAGATGATCGCTTCCGCTCCTCATTGTAATAAAACTGTAACAAATGTGTCATTCATCACAGTAACGTTGCGCAACTAACACTATTCTTTGCGCGAAATGGAACATTATGCATCCATTTTGTTCTGCACTTTCCTGCTCCAACCTGCCGGGAGTTAAAAACCATAATGTGCCCTGGAGGGCCTCACTGATGCTGAGCATTTTTAAACCTGCACCACGTCAGCCTCAGGTGGCGGAGGATCACGTTGATCCGCTCTACCGTCGTCTGCGCTGGCAAATTTTCATCGGGATCTTCTTTGGTTACGCCGCCTACTATCTGGTCAGAAAAAACTTCGCACTCGCCATGCCCTATCTGGTGGAGCAGGGTTTTTCACGTGGCGATCTCGGTTTTGCCCTGTCCGGCATCTCCATTGCCTACGGCTTTTCAAAATTCATCATGGGATCGGTCTCTGACCGCTCAAACCCGCGCGTCTTCTTACCGGCAGGCCTGATTCTGGCCGCAGCTGTGATGCTGATCATGGGATTCGTCCCCTGGGCGACCTCCAGCATCATGGTGATGTTTGTGCTGCTGTTTATCTGCGGCTGGTTCCAGGGCATGGGCTGGCCTCCGTGTGGACGAACCATGGTTCACTGGTGGTCGCAGAAGGAGCGAGGAAGGATTGTCTCGGTCTGGAACTGTGCGCATAACGTGGGCGGCGGTATTCCGCCTCTGCTGTTCCTGCTCGGTATGGCGTGGTTCAACGACTGGAAAGCGGCACTTTACATGCCCGCGTTTGGCGCGATTGCCATTGCGATTCTGGCCTTTGCGCTAATGCGCGACACGCCGCAATCCTGTGGTCTGCCACCGATTGAAGAGTACAAAAACGACTATCCGCCCGACTACGATGCCAGTCACGAAGAGGAGCTGACGGCAAAACAGATCTTCATGAAGTATGTGCTGCCGAACAAGCTGCTGTGGTACATCGCGCTGGCCAACGTGTTTGTCTATCTGCTGCGCTACGGCATCCTCGACTGGTCACCAACCTATCTGCGCGAAGTCAAACACTTCACGCTGGATAAGTCGTCGTGGGCCTACTTCCTCTATGAATATGCGGGGATTCCGGGAACGCTGCTGTGTGGCTGGATGTCGGACAAAGTGTTTCGCGGTAATCGCGGTGCGACCGGGGTGTTCTTTATGACGCTGGTGACCATCGCGACCGTGATCTACTGGCTCAACCCCGCGGGCAATCCTGGCGTCGACATGGCCTGCATGATCGTGATTGGCTTCCTGATCTACGGTCCGGTGATGCTGATTGGTCTGCATGCGCTGGAACTGGCACCGAAAAAAGCGGCGGGGACAGCGGCGGGCTTCACCGGCCTGTTCGGCTACCTCGGCGGTTCGGTCGCGGCCAGCGCCATTGTCGGTTATACCGTCGATTACTTCGGCTGGGATGGCGGCTTCATGGTGATGATTGCGGGCTGTGTGCTGGCGGTTATTCTGCTGTTACTGACCATGGTCAGCGAACACAATCACAAAAAGACCCCTGCCTGACGGCAATAAAAAAGGGCCGGATACCGGCCCTTTTTACGCTAACGGCTTAAGCCAGATAGAGCGTGCGCAACGTCTGCGGCACCGCATCATCAGCATTTGAACCGATCACATCCAGCTCCGGCAGCGTATCTTTCAACCGTTGATGGGCGTTCTGCATGATATAGCCCTTACCTGCCATGCTCAGCATCTCCACATCATTCATACCGTCGCCGAAGGCAATGCAGCTTTCCAGTGAATGGCCCAGCGTTTTCGCAACCGCTTCCAGCGCATGGCCTTTCGACACGCCGCCCGCCATGACTTCCAGACAGGTTGGCAGCGAGAAACTGACGTTAACCCGATCGCCCCAGCGCGCTTCAATTGCCTGCTCCATGGGGATCAGATGCTCAGGGTTTTCGCAGGTGAAAAAGACCTTGCTGATGTTGCTGGTTGGCAGCAGACCTGGCTCGTAGACCTGATAGTTGAACACGGACTCGCGGAAATAGTCCTGCTCAGCCGGACTTGAACGGCTGACAAACCACTCATCGTCGCGGTAAACGTGGGTCAGAATATCGCTGTGATGATATTGCAGGCCAAACAGGTCGCTGGCGATATCCTCATCCAGATTATGACTGAACACCAGCTCGCCCTCTGCATTGTGCACGCGCGCACCGTTTGAGGTAATCATATAGGCCGGAATCGCCAGGCTGTCGCGCATCTGTCCGACATCGATATGATGACGACCGGTGGCGAAGACAAAGTGAATATCCTTAGCGACCAGCTGCTGCAGCGTTTCACGTGCAAAAGGGGTCAGGCGATGTTCGGGAGAAAGCAGCGTGCCATCCAGATCGGATGCAACGATGTGATACATGAAAACCTCGGGTATCTGGTTCTGCCGGTTTTTACCGGTCGGATAAATAACGTCAGTGATGCGATGAAAAAAAGTCGACCACTGCATTGAGTGCTTCGGCACGCATCTCATCTTTTTCAAACAGGATCTCGTGACGCGCGCCGTCGATCACCCGTGGTTTATTACCTTCACACGGATGACCCGCAGCAGCCATCGCGGCACAAAACAGGTCCTGCGAACGATTGTCGACCACCCGATCATCGCTGGCCTGTAACAACAGCAGCGGCGTCGTAATCTTATCAACCTGACTGATGATGTTGCGCCCCGCATGGATGCCTTCACGTACCCAATGGTAGGTCGGCCCACCCACACGAATCGCCGGATCGTCCGCATAAAAACGCAGGTTACGCCGGTAACGCTCGGCGCTATGGGTCAGCCGGTTAATGCCAAACGGATGCGCGCGCCAGCGTCCGGTGCCGAGCGCATAGCCATCGCGTAAGGCTGGACGTTTCTCCGCCCAGTCCAGGATCCGATGGGCCAGAAAAGAGGGCAGCGGTAAGGCGATGCCAAACATGGGTGCCACCAGCGCCACTGCATGAAATGCCTGCGGCTGACGCGCCAGAAACAGCGTTAAGATTGCGCCACCCATTGAGTGAGCCAGCGCATAGCGCTGCTGGTAGTGACCGCTGACAATCTCTTTCAGATAGAGCGTTTCAAGATCGTCCACGTAATGCGTAAATTCCGCCACGTGACCACGGTGTGAATCTTCCAGCAGGCGATCGGAACGCCCCTGACCGCGATGATCGAGGATCACCACATCAAATCCGCAGTGAAAAAGATCGTACGCCAGCTCAGGATATTTTATGTAACTCTCGATGCGTCCCGGCACAATCAGGATCACACGCTTATGTTGCGGCGATGTGAAGCGGACATAGCGCAGTGTCAGATTACCCACGCCGGTAAACTCTAGCTCCTCACGACTGTGCCAGAAATCGAGCAGCGGCCCGGTGGCGAAGGCAGCAAAGGCTTTTTCTCGTCGCAGCCAACTGGCTTTGTGTTGATTCATTCGCCCTCCTGATGACCGGATACAGAGTCCTGAATGCCCTGCGCATGCCATAGCGCCGCGCTTATTTCTGGCGTATTGTGTCACAAATCCGCGACTAAAGAGAGCCTGACCCATGACCATCGAATGGTGGCTGACCTACCTGCTTACCACCACAATTCTCAGCCTGTCGCCCGGTTCCGGCGCAATCAATACCATGAGTACCGGTATCAGCCATGGCTATCGCGGCACAGTAGCCTCGATCACGGGTTTGCAGGTTGGCCTGGCGCTGCACATCGTGCTGGTCGGCATCGGACTGGGTGCGCTGTTTTCTCAGTCGCTGCTGGCGTTTGAAATCCTGAAGTGGGCCGGTGCGGCCTATCTGGTCTGGCTGGGTATTCAGCAGTGGCGCTCAGCAGGTGGCATCGATCTTGATGCGGTCGCCAAAGCGATGCCGCGTCGTCGCCTGTTCAAACGCGCCGTGCTGGTTAACCTGACCAACCCGAAAAGCATCGTCTTTCTGGCTGCCCTGTTCCCGCAGTTTATCCAGCCACATCAGCCGCTGTTTATGCAGTATCTGGTGCTGGGTGTGACCACGGTGGTGGTCGATATCATCGTAATGATTGGCTACGCAACGCTGGCCACACACATTGCTGGCTGGATTAAAGGGCCAAAGCAGATGAAGTTAATGAACCGCATTTTTGGTGGACTGTTTATGGCGGTGGGCGCACTGCTGGCCAGCGCCAGAAAAATCGCTTAACACTTTTCGCGCCGACACACTGAGGTCGGCGCGAACACTCCCTGTTTAACCCCTTCTTCCCGGGCACCATTAAGGCGCAGTCAGCGGCACCGCACGTAATACAATGATGCCCGACTTCGACTGCATATATTCCCTGAACGGCACATCGACAACTTTGCGATTAGCGGCCAGTGATGAAGCGTTCCTGAACCACCATTTCCCATCATGCCGGACGGCAATCCCGGCATGCGAGACATCCAGCCCCTGAGCGGGCGTGTAAACCCCAATGTAATCGCCAGTCTGGATCTGCTTCAGCACCTTTGGTGTGATTGCCCGGGCCGGAATATAGGTAATGCGGCGAGGAATCACACCCAGACCGGGCAGCCTTTCTTTTCCGCTGGCCTGACGATTCAGTTGCTTCACTACCGTTACCGCATTCGGACTAAGGGTGCCGGTTACGTCATCGGCATTGCGTGGGCTAACGGCAGACCAGTCGGTAAAAAAGTGGCGACGCTGCAGGTAGCTGACCTCACCGCCAGCGTAGCGGGTCCGAATCAGGCTGGCCTCAAAGCTGGCGCGGTCGTGGCTGCGGCTTAGCGCCTGGACGTAATCAAGCAGTGTAAAGCAATCCACACCGTTGAAATTGATCACCAGCGCTTCCGGCGTATCGGGCGATCCGATCAGCGTATCGGCCTGGTAGGGCGTACCGAGAAACGCGGCGGAAATCTGGCTAATCCTCTCGCCCTGCGGCTGCTCTGACGCCGGAGGTATCTGCGCCAGAATAGCCGGGACACTCTCTACTTTCGCCGGATCAGGGGCACGGTAATGGGCAGCATCAGGCGAGGCGCAGGCGCTGATACAGGCGGTGATGAAAAACAGCAACAGGGATTTTACTCGCATCATCATCTCCATGAAAAAATAGTCCGTTGGTACGACCATACCGGAGGTGATGGTTTCATTAATTAACGAATGGTGACTATTTATCTGCAGTTGCAACAGAGAGGCATCATCGGGTGCAGATTGAGAGGGAGCGGCAGGAGGTGAAATGACTGCCGGATGCGCAGCGCGCCCTCCGGCATAAGGGCTTAACGCGAAATAATCAGGTGGATACCAAAACCGGCGAACAGCACGCCAGCCATACCATCCACCCACTTCGCCAGCCGCTGATACTTCGCGCGGATCCATGGCAGCGCAAAGATAGCCGCCACCAGGGTAAACCAGGCAAAGGTTTCACCGACAATCAGCAGGAACAGACCCCAGCGCTCTGCTGAGCCGACATCATCACCCACAAATAGCGAGAAGACGCTGCCGAAGTAGATAATCGCTTTAGGATTCGACAGGTTGGTCAGCAGGCCCTTGAGAAAGCTCATGCCGCGTTTCGGCAGCTCTACCACCGGCTCATCCTGCTGCGGCTGCCTATGACGCTGACGCGCCGAGCGCATCAGTTGCCAGCCCATCCAGAGCAGATAGAGGCCACCGCCAACCATAATAATCTGATGCAGCCACGCCATTTTTTCCAGGATCAGATGCAGGCCCATCAGCGCCACGCCTGCCCAGACCACAATACCCAGGGTAATGCCCAGCACACCCATCATCGCCTCCTTGCGCGATCGGCTGGCGGCGGTCTGTGAGACAAAAAAGAAGTCGGGGCCGGGGCTCATCAGCGCCACCAGATGTACCAGCGCCACGGTTGCGAATAACATCAGCATGATTAGTGTCCTTTACTCTTCATCATCAAGATGCTCTTTGATCATCACCAGGAAGGGTTTGCCAAAGCGCTCCAGTTTGCGGTGACCCACGCCGTTAACGCTAAGCATCTCGGACGCGCTGACCGGCATCTGTTCTGCCATCTCTATCAGTGTGGCGTCATTGAACACCACGTAAGGCGGAATATTCTCTTCATCGGCGATTGCTTTTCGCAGCTTACGCAGTTTGGCGAACAGTTTGCGATCGTAGTTACCACCGTGAAACTTCGCCGGACCGCTGCTCTTTGTTTTCGCGGTAATTAAACGCGGCACCGCCAGCATCAGTGGCACTTCACCGCGCAGGACCGGTCGTGCTGCTTCGGTCAGTTGCAAAGCCGAATGCATAGCGATGTTCTGCGTTACCAGCCCCAGATGGATTAACTGACGTAACACGCTGACCCAGTGTTCGTGGCTCTGATCTTTGCCCAGTCCATAGACCGGCAGCTTGTCATGGCCCTGCTCACGGATACGCTGGTTGTTGGACCCGCGTAGCACCTCAACGATATAGCCCATGCCGAACCGCTGGCCCACGCGATAGATGCCGGAAAGCGCTTTTTGCGCTTCAACCAGGCCGTCATACCGTTTTGGCGGATCAAGGCAGATATCGCAGTTGTCACACGGCTGCTGGCGACCCTCGCCAAAGTAATTCAGCAGCACCAGGCGGCGGCAGGTCTGCGCTTCAGCAAACGCGCCCATCGCGTTGAGCTTGTGGCGCTCAATATCCTGCAGCGGCCCGGGCACTTTTTCTTCCAGGCATTTACGCAGCCAGGCCATATCGGCCGGGTCGTAAAGCATCATCGCTTCGGCGGGCAGACCATCACGTCCGGCTCGTCCGGTTTCCTGATAATAGGATTCGATGTTGCGCGGAATATCAAAGTGGACCACAAAACGGACGTTGGGCTTGTTGATGCCCATGCCAAAAGCCACAGTTGCCACTACGATTTGCAGATCGTCACGCTGGAACGCTTCCTGCACGCGGGCACGCTGTTCGCTGTCGATTCCGGCATGATACGCCCCGACGCTGAATCCACGGCTTTGCAGTCGCGCGGCGGTGTCTTCCACCTTAGCCCGACTGTTGCAGTAGATAATGCCGCATTTGCCGCGCTGATCCTGAACGTAGCGCAGCAGCTGATCGGTGGGTTTGAATTTTTCCACCAGCGTGTAGCGAATATTGGGGCGGTCAAAGCTGCTGATCTGAATCAGCGGATCCTGCATGTGCAGCAGATTAACGATGTCGTTGCGGGTGGTTTCGTCCGCCGTCGCCGTCAATGCCATGACCGGTAATTCCGGGAAGCGCTGACGCATCTTCCCGAGTGCACCATATTCCGGACGGAAATCGTGGCCCCACTGTGAAATACAGTGCGCCTCATCCACCGCCAGCATCGCCGGTTGCCAGTGCGCCAGACTGTCCAGGAAGTTATCCATCATCAGGCGTTCAGGGGCGATGTAGAGCAGCTTAACCCGGCCGGTACGACAGTCAGCCATCACCGTCTGCTGCTGCTCGCGCGTCATGGTGGAGTTGAGATAGGCTGCCGCCACGCCGTTCGCCAGCAACTGATCGACCTGATCTTTCATCAGTGAGATCAGCGGCGACACCACCAGTGTCAGCCCTTCGCGCACCAGCGCCGGAATCTGATAACAGAGCGATTTACCGCCGCCAGTGGGCATCACCACCAGACAGTCGCGCCCGCTCAGCGCCTGATTAATGATCGTCTGCTGACCGGGACGAAACTGCTGGTAGCCGAAGGTGTCCTGCAATACCTGCTGCGCCAGCGTTTCCTGATTAAGAACTGCCGAGGTTGCCACGCGATTCCTGTCTTACGTTAGGGATTAGAACAAGTCGTTAAGCGTTACACCCACACCCAGACGTGTCTGGCGATGGTTGTAATCGATCAGTGATTCACCGTAGCCGCTAAACACCTGAGTATAGAAGCGGACGTGTTCACTGATAGGGTAGCTCCAGCCCATTGTCGCGCCGCCATAACCGCTGTTCCAGTTATAGTTGCCCTCTACGCTGAAGATACTGTCGCCGAACTTATAGCCCAGCCGGGTGCGGTAGTAACCCATATATTTGGTGATGTCGGGATTATCATCGCTGCTCGCCCCTTCAGGGATACGATACCAGGGTTTGATTTCCGCCAGGAAGTTACCGTTCTCCGCCATCAGACGCGCATAGACACGGTTCCAGCTGCGTGAAGTCGGGTCACTTCGTCCATTAGATTGGTGATTCAGACCCAGTTCGACATCACGCAGCGTCCAGCCACCCAGCGAGTAGTCGGTCGCCCAGCCCAGAAAAATCTGCGGCTCATAGTTGGTCTCACGGAAAGGTGATGACTCAGCACTATTTGACAGCTGCCACCAGGAACGCTGGGTGTAAGAGGCTGCCAGCACCGAGTTGTCGCCCAGAATACCGCGCCACAGCGGAAACGCCAGGCTGAGCTGGAATTTCACTTCATCTTTGCGAGCGTTTTCACCCCAGTTATAGGAGGAGATCGCCTCTTTATTGAGGTCGCTGGTATAGGTGTAGAGCAGATAGTTGTTCTCGTAAGGATAGAGAACAAACGGGTTATCATGCTTCTCCAGCAGGTTAGCAATAATGCTGCCCTGAACCTGTGGCGCGTCATGAACCTCTTTAATCCGGGCTTCATCCGCCTGCGCCAGCGCAGGAAATATCAACATTGCCGCCAGCAAGGCGCGATGCTTACGCATAAAATTCTCCGGTGAACAGCTGCGTATCAGAATAACTGAAAGGGTGTTGTAAAAAGCAGGCCATTCTACACGCAAATGGCAGCGAGCATGAGTGCTGTTTTCTTAAACTGGAAACACCCTCGCAGGCGGCATAGAATACACAACTCATTCATGTTCCGCGCCCCTCTGGCCCGATTTTTTCAGGACACATCATCATGTCATCACCCGTGCTGACACCGCAGGACGCTCGCCAGCTGGTCGGCGAAATTTTTGTTTATCACATGCCATTTAATCAGGCGTTAGGCCTGGAGCTGATGCGCCTTGACGCAGACTACGCAGAGATCAGCTTCAATAACAAAACCATGCTGGTGGGCAACCAGGCGCAGCAGATTCTGCATGGTGGTGTTATTGCGTCGGTACTCGATGTGGCAGCGGGGATGGTCTGCGTCAACAATGCGTTAACCCGTCAGGAGAGCATCAGCGAAGCGGATCTGCGCCAGCGTTTGTCACGTATGGGCACCATCGATATGCGCGTTGACTATCTGCGTCCCGGACGCGGCGAACGCTTCACCGCCACCAGCAGCCTGCTGCGTGCCGGTAACAAAGTCGCCGTGGCACGCGTGGAACTGCATAATCAACAGGGCGATTACATCGCCACGGCTACCGCCACCTATCTTATCGGCTAACTATGCCACTGAATGGATCGCATATGGATACGCAACAAACCCGCCAGGGCATTGGCTTTGCACTGGGCGCCTACTTTATCTGGGGCATTGCGCCCGCCTATTTCAAGCTGGTCAAACAGGTTCCCGCCACAGAAATCATGACGCACCGGGTAATCTGGTCGGCACTTTTTATGGTGTTGCTGATTACCCTGAGCCGAAGCTGGCCCGGCGTGCGAGGCGTGCTGCGTCAGCCTAAAAAAGTGTTGCTGCTGGCGCTGACGGCCGTGACTATCGGCGGCAACTGGCTGCTGTTTATCTGGGCAGTCAACAATCAGCATATGCTGGAAGCCAGCCTGGGCTACTTTATTAACCCGCTGATCAACGTGGTCTTCGGCATGCTGTTTTTGCGCGAACGGTTTCGCCGCCTGCAATGGCTCGCCGTGCTGCTGGCCACCGTCGGCGTGCTGGTGCAGCTGTGGCAGTTTGGATCGTTGCCAGTTATCGCGCTGGGGCTGGCCCTGAGCTTTGCCGTTTATGGTCTGATGCGCAAAAAGATCCAGGTCGATGCACAGAGCGGCATGCTGATTGAGACCCTGTGGCTGTTTCCGCTGGCAGCCATTTATCTGTTTGGCTTTGCCGACAGCGCCACCAGTCATTTATCGGCGAACCCGCTGAGTCTCAACCTGAAGCTGATCGCAGCGGGCATTGTGACCACCATTCCACTGATGCTGTTTGCGGCGGCCTGCAGCCGGCTGCGCCTCTCTACGGTCGGTTTCTTTCAGTATCTCGGCCCGACGCTGATGTTTGTGCTGGCGGTGGTGTTTTACGGTGAAACCATCACGCCAGACAAGATGGTAACCTTCGGCTTTATCTGGCTGGCGCTGCTGGTGTTTGTCTGCGATGCGGTAGCGTTTTCATTCCGTTCCCGCGCGCGCATAGCGTGAAATAAAGCGCGCTAAAGCCGGGCCGGTCAACAGGATGGTAAAGAGACGCAACGTCTGCATCGCCATCACAAATGCCATGTTGACCTGGGTTCCCGCAGCAATAATCGCCACTGTGTCCAGCCCGCCTGGACTGGTGGCGAGATAGGCCGTCATCAGATCGATATCCAGCATGCGCGTCAATATCCACGCCAGCCCGCCACACAACAGCATCAGCCCGAAGATTGAGGCCAGCATCTGCGGCAGCGTGCGCAGTGCCAGCAGAAAGATCGGGCGAGTGAAACGCAATCCCACGCTCCAGCCAATCAGCGCATAGGCCACGGCCAGTAGCCACTCCGGCACCTGTAACACTGCGATATGGCTGCTGTTCAGTACCGCCCCCGCCAGCGCGGGCAGCAGCAGCGCGCCAGAAGGAATGCGCAGTCGTGTCCCCAGCCACGCGCCGGCCAGCATCACCATCAGCGTAATCGCAAAGCCATAATTCAGCACGGGAAACCAGAGCAGCGAAACGCTGTGCGCTTCATCGCCCAGCCCGATGCGCGCGACCAGCGCGGCCGCCGAGGCGACAAACAGTACCCGCAGATACTGCATAAACGCCACCAGTCTCACGTCAGCGCCAAAGTCCCCCGCCATTGCTACCATTGCCGAAGCACCGCCCGGTGACGAGCCCCATGCGCCGGTCGGGCCAGGCAGATGACTGAAGCGAACCAGCAGAAAACCCGACAGGCCGCTGGCGGCCAGCGTCAGCAGCAGCACCGCCAGCACGATTGGCCACTCCTGAACCAGCGGTGTCAGAATCGAAGGCGACAGGCTCTGCGCAATCATGCAACCCAGCACCGCCTGAGCAAGCAGGAAGAATCGTTTATCAATTCGCAGTGTGGCTCCTGACAGGCCCATCACCACACCTACAATCATCGGTCCCAGTAGCAGCGCGGCGGGTACATGAAAATAATGCAGCACCGCGCCCAGTAGTACCGAGATCAGCAGCAGTAGCGTCCACTGCGCGCGCAACGAAAAAGCGTCCATAAAAAGTTAATAATTTGTAAAAACAGGAGGGTAAGATTACGCAGAAATGGGGACAGGAGCCAGCAGAACGGGCCATCTCAGATGGCCCGTTCTTATTTTAAAGCCAGTTTTTACGTTTGAAATAGAGATAAGGCGCCAGTCCGGCCAGAATCATCAGGCCGATCGCGGCCGGATAACCAAAGCTCCACTTCAGTTCCGGCATAAACTCAAAGTTCATCCCATAGCTGGAGGCCACCAGCGTCGGCGGCAGAAACACCACGGAAACCACTGAGAAGATCTTGATGATGCGGTTCTGCTCAATGTTGATAAAGCCCATGGCCGCCTGCATCAGGAAGTTGACCTTCTGGAACAGCGATTCGTTATGCGGCAGCAGCGATTCGATATCGCGCAGAATTTCCCGCGCCTGCTCCAGCTGATTACCCGGAAGACGCGCTTTACGCACCAGGAAATTCAGGGCGCGCTGGGTATCCATCAGACAGAGACGCACCTTCCAGCCGATATCTTCCAGTTCGGCGAGCCGCGACAGCGCCTGATCGTACTCTTCGCCCTGCTGACCTTCCATGATCACCCGGCTCAGTTTCTCCAGTGCGCTATAGATGTTCTCGATTTCATCCGCCAGCTGTTCGATTTTGGTTTCAAACAGGTCGAGCAGCAGCTCAAAGGCATTGCCATCGATCAGGGTCTGGTTACGGGCGCGCATACGATAGAGGCGGAAAGCGGGCAGTTCACGTTCGCGCAGCGTGTAGAGTCGGCCTTCACGAATGGTGAACGCCACGGTGGAGTTACCGGCATGATCGTCAGCATCTTCATAGAAGAAGAAGGAGTGGATATGCAGACCATCTTCATCTTCGAAGAAGCGTGCCGAGGCCTCGATATCTTCCAGCTCTGGCCGTGTTGCCAGGCTCTGGCCCAGCTCCGTTTGCACCCGGTCACGCTCGCCCTCTTCCGGCTCGATCAGATCGACCCAGACAGAGTTGGTCAGTTTGTCGGTTTCGTCTTCCAGCTCCAGTCGCGTCAGGCGGCTGTGATCCAGTTTAAATGCGCTCAGCATAGCAATACTCCCCATTGCAGACTAAATGGGACAAAGCGGTCCGCCGTTCCTTTAAAGGGAACAGGCAGCCTGAACACGGAAACAGAGTTTCAAAGATAAATCAGTGCTGACTCGCGCGACGGAATCAAAAAGGGAGGTCGCTGATAACCGCTAAGGCTACCCGCGTAAAGAGGTAGCCTTAGATGTTATGCCTGATATTCAGGTCATTGAGCCAGCATCGACTGGGCGTGTCCAAGGCATTGTCCTCTCATGATAATAGTGGGCGCATGTTACGCTGAGACGAAAAAGCCGTCAACCGCGTGCTAAAGCGTTTCCAGCTTCGCGTAAGCCGCCACCAGCCACTTGATTCCCTGACCCTGAAACGCCACCTGCAGGCGACTGTGCTCACCGCTGCCTTCCAGATTAATGATGGTGCCTTCGCCAAATTTTGCGTGATGAACACGCTGGCCCAGCGCGAATCCACTGTCATTTTTGGTCACCGGGGCACCCATACGCTGATGGTTGACCGGACGGCTGACGCTGGCGCGCAGACGCACTTCTTCGATGCAGGTCTCGGGCAGTTCGCCGATAAAACGGGAAGGCCGGTGATACACTTCCTTACCATAGAGTCGGCGGGTTTCAGCGTAGGTCAGCGTCAGCTTGAGCATCGCGCGGGTCACACCGACATACGCCAGACGACGCTCCTCTTCCAGCCGCCCGCCTTCATCCAGCGACATCTGGCTTGGGAACATGCCCTCTTCCATGCCGACGATAAAGACCTGGCTGAACTCCAGCCCTTTTGCTGAGTGCAACGTCATCAGCTGAACCGCATCCTGCCATTTATCTGCCTGACCTTCGCCCGCTTCCAGCGCCGCGTGGGATAAGAAGGCCTGCAGCGGCATCAGATCTTCATCTTCATCCTGATAGCTGAACTGACGGGTTGCCGTCACCAGCTCCTCAAGGTTTTCGATACGCGCCTGACCCTTTTCGCCTTTTTCCTGCTCATACATCAGCCACAGGCCAGAGTCTTTGATAACCCGGTCGGTCTGAACATGCAGCGGTAATTCGGCAGTTTCGGTAGCCAGTGAATCGACCAGCTCACAGAAGCGTTGCAGTGCAGACGCGGCGCGGCCAGCCAGTGCGCGACTTTGTAGCAGTTCGCGCGTAGCCTGCCACAGCGTCATCTGACGTTCACGCGCCGTCTGACGCACCACGTCGAGCGTGCGATCGCCCACGCCGCGCGTCGGGGTATTCACCACGCGCTCAAAGGCGGCGTCGTCATTGCGGTTCGCCATCAGACGCAGATAGGAGAGCGCATCTTTGATCTCCTGGCGTTCAAAGAAGCGCATGCCGCCATAAATACGGTACGGCATGCTGCTCTGCAGCAGCGCCTCTTCCAGCACACGCGACTGGGCGTTGCTGCGATAGAGAATGGCGCAGTCGTTGAGCGCACCGCCGTTCTCCATCCAGACCTTGATGCGGTTGACCACGAAGCGTGCTTCATCCAGCTCATTAAAAGCGCAGTAGATAGAGATCGGTTCGCCATCGCTGCCTTCGGTCCAGAGCTCTTTACCCAGACGGCCATTGTTGTTGGCGATCAGGGCGTTGGCCGCTTTCAGGATATTATTGGTTGAGCGATAGTTCTGCTCCAGACGGATCGTTTCCGCGCCAGGAAAATCCTGCAGAAAGCGCTGAATATTCTCAACCTGCGCACCGCGCCAGCCGTAGATCGACTGATCATCATCCCCCACGATGATCACACGGCCGCTGTCACCCGCCAGCATCCGAATCCAGGCATACTGAATGTTGTTGGTATCCTGAAACTCATCCACCAGCACGTTGGTAAAGCGTTCGCGGTAGTGATTCAGGATATGCGGCTTGTTGAGCCAGAGCTCATGGGCGCGCAGCAGCAGCTCGGCGAAGTCGACCAAACCGGCGCGGTCACAGGCTTCCTGATAAGCCTGATAAATGCGCAGCCAGGTCTGCTCAATCGGATTGCCATAACTTTCAATGTGCTTTGGCCGCAGGCCTTCATCTTTTTTGCCGTTGATGTACCACATGCCCTGGCGCGCAGGCCACTGCTTGTCATCAAGGTTCATCGATTTGATCAGGCGCTTGAGCAGACGCAGCTGGTCTTCACTGTCGAGGATCTGAAAATCCTGCGGCAGACCGGCGTCAAGATGGTGGGCACGCAGTAAGCGATGCGCCAGACCGTGGAAAGTCCCGATCCACATCCCGCCCTGACTGGTGCCGATCAGATGTTCGATACGGTGACGCATCTCTGCTGCCGCTTTGTTGGTAAAGGTCACCGCCATGATTGAATAAGGTGAGCAGTTCTCGACTGACATCAGCCAGGCAATGCGATGCACCAGCACCCGCGTTTTACCACTGCCCGCGCCTGCCAGCACCAGCAGGTTACTGCGCGGAGCCGCAACGGCCGCGCGCTGATTGTCATTCAAACCGTCGAGCAGTTCAGAAACGTCCATAAGCACCGTTTACCAGAGAAAAACGCCGTCGCCGCGCTGTTTACTGCGCCTGCCGTAAGGCATTGTCGCGGCCAGTCAGGCTGCGCCACGGACGCCGGATAAAGCACAGCGGCCTGGCAGAAAAAAGGGAGACGACTGGATAAATTTACAGCCATTATAGCAGTGAGGTGAGTGATGCCAACCGCGAAATTTCGACATGCGGCAACAGGCGCGCATCCGGGATATGCATCAGGTTGCCCTGCCGCAGGTTAACCCAGCAGGCCTGCATGCCGCAGCGCAGTGAGCCGGCGACATCGGTAGTCAGGTCGTCGCCCACATGCAGAATGTGTTGTGGCGCAATATCAAGGCGTTGCGCGGCAAGCTGATACATATCCTGCCACGGCTTAGCGCGCCCGTCAGGTCCGGCCCGCAACGTGAAGCGGAAATATTCAGCGATGCCCATTTTTTCCGGGCTGGCGTTGCCATTGGTTACCGCCACCAGCGGGATTTTTTCCGCCAGCGCCTTCAGCGTTTGATGCGTCTCGTCCGGCATCTCGACCTGACTCCGCCACTGATGGAACACCGCCATGACCTCTGCCGCGCCCGCGGTCGCTTCCGCAGCAGAGAGGCCGATATTCAGCATCGTCAGCTCTACCGAACGGCGTCGCCACTCTGAAACGTCATGATAGATCTCAGGCTCGCGCTGCAGCAGTTGATCGCGCAACTGCTGATAATCCTGCGGCGTGAAGTCACGCAGCGCCGGATGAAAAGCCTGCAAAGCAGCGTGAGACTCCAGCGTGGTGCGACGGATTACTGGATAGTTATCGTAGAGCGTGTCATCAAGATCGAAGGTCATGGCTTTTATGGCCGACAGCGGACGATAAAACTTCATTCGTTCTTTCCTCGTTTGGCGCGGGGATGCGCAGCGTCATACACCGAAGCCAGATGCTGGAAGTCGAGATGGGTGTAGATCTGGGTAGTCGAGAGGTTCGCATGACCCAGTAACTCCTGCACGGCACGCAGGTCGCCGCTGGACTCCAGCAGATGCGTGGCAAAAGAGTGTCGCAGCTTATGCGGATGGATATGGCTCGCCACACCCTGTCTGATGCCCCATTCGGCAAAGCGTTTCTGCACGTTGCGGGGCGAGATGCGGTTGCCTCGCGTCGACAGAAACAGTGCATCATCCTGGCCGCCAAAGGTTTCACGCAGCGGCAGCCAGTGCTGGATCCAGGTGACCGCCGTGCGGCCAATCGGCACCCGGCGCTCTTTACTGCCCTTACCCACGACCCACACTTCGCCGGAATCGAGGTCGACGTGGCGGCAATCCATATTCACCAGCTCGGAGAGACGCAGCCCGCCGCCATACATCACTTCCAGCATTGCGCGGTCGCGCACCGCCAGCGGATCGTTAAGGTCGATCTCCAGCAGTTGGTTCACTTCATCCACATCAATATTCTTAGGCAGATGGCGCGCTTTACGTGGCGTCATCACCCCTTTGGCCGGATTAGCGGAGAGCAACCCCTGGCTCACCTGCCAGTCGAGAAAACTGCGCAGGGCGGAGAGACGCAACGCGAGGCTGCTGGCAGAGAGTCCGGCGCGACGACTGCGCGCCGCCATGCTGCGCACCTGCGCAGGTTCCAGTTGCGCCCAGCTGCCGAGTTTCATCTCATCAGCAATTGCAACCAGCGCGGTCAGCTGGCGCGCATAGCTGCTCTGGGTTAACGGACTCAGCTGGCGCTCCACTTTCAGGTAGCGCAGAAATCCGTCGACCGCCTCCTGCAGCGCGCTGCTCATGCGCGCTCTACCCAACGGGAAAGCAGGCCAGGCATCATCTGTGAAAGATGCTGTAACAGCAGCGTTCCCATGCCCGACTGATAGTGCTGGCTGTCACGGCTGCTGAATACCAGCACGCCGAGATCGCCCTCTTCGCCCATCAGCGACATCGCAACCGAGCCAATTGCTTTGGCCTGCGGCAGCAGCAGCAGCAGTTCCGGCCCATTGATATTACCGAGATAATGATGCTGGTTGCCGAAGCGCTGAATACGCAGCGGTTCAAACGCCTGACGCGACAGGCTCAGTTGGAAGAAATCGGAGGGCGCGCCCAGCAGCCATTTATCACTGAACAGCCGCACATTGGCGCCCGCCAGGCCTAACTCTCGCGCCCAGCGATGCAGACGGTTGAGCATATCCTGCAGCGAATCTGCCGCGGCCAGATGACTTTCCAGCGACAGCAGACGATCAAACAGCTCATGGTTAGCGCTGGCCTGCTCCATCAGCAGGGTGATCTCTTCTTCCAGCCGCTGGATGTGGTTGCGTTGCCGCGCCATGTGCCACTCGACCAGTGACACGCTGCCGCGCACCGGATGCGGTACCGCCATCTGTTCAACTTCGCGGGCATTACGGATAAAGAAATCGGGATTCTGCCGCAGATAATCACTGACGGCCTGATCGTCCAGCAGAACCGAACTGTCAGCCTGCTCTTCGATATTTTTCATAGATGAATAAACCCATCGTAGACGTGTGTCGCAGGCCCGGTCATGTAGAGCGGCTGACCGGCACCTTTCCAGGAGATATGCAGCGTCCCGCCAGGCAGATCGACACGCACTTTCGGTGCCAGAATGCCCTGCTGAATGCCGCATGCAACGGCAGCACAGGCGCCGCTGCCGCACGCCTGCGTTTCACCCGCTCCACGTTCGTAGACGCGCAGCCGGATATGTTCGGGATTAATGATCTCCATAAAACCGACATTGACGCGATCCGGGAAACGCTCGTGGCTCTCGAGAATCGGGCCCAGCAGTTCAACCTGCGCGGTTTTAACGCTTTCCACCTGAATGACGCAGTGGGGATTCCCCATCGACACTGCACCCAGCATCACCGTCTGTTCGGCCACGCGCAGCAGATAGAGATTCTCGGCTTTATTGGCGCGGAACGGCACCTGCTGAGGCTCAAAGTTGGGCTCACCCATGTTCACGCGCACGTGATCGTCAGGCGTCACGGTTAACACCATGCGGCCATTCTGGGTACTGACCCGGATGTCGCTTTTGTTGGTCAGCCCTTTCAGCTGAACAAAGCGGGCAAAACAGCGTGCACCGTTGCCGCACTGCGCCACTTCACTGCCGTCAGCGTTGAAAATTCGATAATGAAAATCGAGATCGGGATCGTAAGGCGGTTCAACAATCAGCAGCTGATCAAAACCGATCCCCAGATGACGATCGGCCAGCCGGCGGATCAATTCCGGCGAGAAGAAGACGTTTTGTGTCACTGCATCCACAACCATAAAATCGTTGCCGAGACCGTGCATTTTGGAGAACTGCATTTTTTGCTCCGCCGGATAAGCCATCAGATTAGTTCGCTTTTACGCCTGAATTGCCGGTCACCAGCCCGCCGACATCGGCTTTAGAGGCATCCGCTTTCTGGCGGTCGGTTGGGGCTTGTTGTTTCTTCGGCTGGTCCTTCGGCGGGAAGTAGAGCGGTCCTTTCAGACCACAACCTGCAAGGCTGATTACTGCCAGTGTCATGGCCAACAGGCTTATTACTTTCTTCATTCTTTATGCTCTTTATGTCCTTTACCTGGATGCTTATCATCGCAGTTGAAGGTGGAAAAGCAACAGGAAATCCCCGCAAATAGCGTGAACCGGGTGACAGGCCAGGAAGATAGCGGCCACCTGCAGAGCGCAGGCAGCCCGTCAGCATCAATGCACCTGATAGCGCGGTTGATAGTCGCTGTTGTCGTTGTCAGGCTGCGTCGTACAGAGCTGCGTCAGCGTCTGACTCCGGAATGGAATCACCTGGAATCGATCACCGGTGTTCACAATCTGGTAGAACTGCGGCAGGTTGAAGTTGATAAAGCTCGACCCATAGGTGAAGCGATCGTGCGATGAGGAGTAGAAGCGGCTGACGTCGCGCACCAGCTCCTCTTTGCTGCCTTCACAGTGATGATAGACCTCAACCCGATTGGTCTCATCAAGGATATAGATGTTGAAGCCGCGCTCATCCGTGGTGTTTTCAAAGAAGAACTGAATGATGCCTTCGCTGGCATAGCCGTTCACTACCGGTGGCAGCGGCGTCTGATTCGTTTCGACTTTGATCGACAACCCATGCAGCTTGTTGTTGGAGATCGCGCCATAAAATTCCACGGCGTTTTCCAGCTTCTGCACCGAGACACTCATGCGTTCAAAGAACAGTCCCCAGGTCTCGCCTGCCATGCGCAGCGCTTTGAAGCGGCCCGGCTCCTGACGTGTGCTGGAGAGGCGCAGCTCAATGCATTCAGAGACCAGCTGTTGCACGCGCGTGCGAATCAGACCGCGCAGATGCTGGCTGTAGCAGAACACTTCCACCGTATCCGGGGGTGCGGCATCCTGATGCATCTTGCCGAGAATGGTTTTCAGCCCTTCGATCATCGCCTGTTCACCGCTAAAGTGCAGCGTGCGCACTTCATTCCAGGAGTTGCGATAGAGCAGATCGATGCTGCCAATCAGGCACTGCTGCTGCTGACCAAAGCTAAAGACATCCAGCTTGCGGAAGTCGAAGTGCACCACCTGATTGCGGAAGGCCGCCGTCGGATCGTGCTCAAGGTTAACAATAATCGCGAGGTGCCGGATTTCGCACGGGCTGTAGAGCGCTTTTGGCGTCGGCGAAGGCAGACGCAGCGGGAAGTGGCTGGAAACATCGTTAACCAGCTCCTGCAGGCGCGCCAGGTCGCAAATCTCATTGCCTTTAATATGCAGCCGGGTTTTACGGGTCAGCAGACCATTGAACCACGCCCAGGCCACCAGCTTGTTCAGGTAGCGGTTATATTCCAGCGGCTGATGGCTGATGATCGAATCCATGTCCGGTGCCTGGTTATAAAGATACCAGCCGGAACGGTTGGCGCGGCCAGGCGGCACATGAATAAAGGTCAGATTCGGTTCAGAGAGATCGGGCGAAATCTGTGGATTCACCAGCGTCACTTTGCCCGGCAGCGCTTCAAACGCGGCATACAGTTTACGGGTCAATACACCGATATCCTGCGGACTGGCGCTGACGCTTAAGTTGTTGCGACGGGCAAAGCGGATCAGGTTGCGATAACTCTGCATCATCGCATCCAGTAATTCGTTATGGGCTTCGCGCACCCGCTCAATTTTCCACCCGGCACGGTTGTCCAGAATGGCGATCTTCTCTTCGTTCCAGCCCCACTCTTTAACCAGCTGCGATAAAATCTCGCGACGCCAGCCAGTGCGTTGCTGATGATCTTCGGTGCTGAGCTTTTCACATACTTTGAGATAGAAGCAGCGACGCACCAGATCAAGGCGCGGCTGATCGTCCACGCTGGTCAGGTAGTGCGTCACGCGCTCAAGCATCATGCAGTAAGGATCGAGGCCAAAGCAGATGATTTCGCCGTCGTGCAGGCGCTGTTTGATATCCATTGCCAGCAGTTGTGTGTTCGGGTATTCCCAGCTGTAGGCTTCCAGCAGCAGCGTTTTCAGTACGGCTTTATAAGGCGAGTCGATACTTTTATAGAGCTGCCACAGGCTGGCACCGAAATACTCTTCCGCCGACAGCGTGCCGAGGCCGCCCAGATCGAGCCACTCATTGGGGGTCAGCACGCCTTTGGCGTACAGCGACATCACGTAGTCATCGTAATGGTGTTCTTCTTCGCCCGGCACCATATTCCACAGGAGGCGTTTGCCCGCCATACGAACCGCGGTACGGTAAAACTCATCCAGCAGTAAAATGTGTTGTGTGGAGCCGCAGTCTTCACCGCCCAGGCTGCCGCTTTCGTTATGACGGAAGCGGTTCTCGTCAATCAGGAAGAAACTCACTTCCACGCCCATCGAGACACACCACTTCTGCAGCAGCGTACATTTACGCTGCAGATTCAGCCGCTCTTCATTATCAAGCCAGGATTGATGACACACCCAGATATCGAGATCCGAGACGCTGTTCTGCCCGACCGAGGAGGTACTGCCCATAGAGTAGATCGCAGTGATCGGCATTTCGCCTTTCGGCGCATCGGCATGGCGCAGGTCGCTGTCGCCGGTGAGATCGGCCAGCAGCTGTCGCTGATTTTCATCAGGCGTGTAGAAGCTGATGCCATGTGGAACGCTACCTTCAAGGTAACCCGGCATCTGCGGATGTTGATAATGTAATAAGGTTGGCAGCAGACTGTAGACGCGCTGGAAAGCGGGTCCCATGGCAGCCAGCGCACGATCAACGCGCAGCTGGTTAATTGCATCCAGTCTCTGTTTCAGTGTCTCAATGTAGAGGTACAAGACGTTTCGCCTGATTGTCCCAGTGTTTAAGCACCCTGTTTCCACGCTCTGCCGCTTATAAAAGTAAAAAAGTGGGCAGATAATTGCTGGAAACGTGATCAATCTATCACTCGGCAGATTGACCGTAAAGAAAGTTGCGCTACTTAACAGTTTAGCACGTTCTTACCAGCTTCCCGCCTTTTCGGCACTGGTTGCCACGCTATGGCTTGATAAACCGGGCCTGAAACCGCGCACAGGCCGTTTTCAATCCGTTGAAACTGACAGTATTCACCCAGAGATGATAGGATATTCAGTGAACGATAAAAATGGTTAACAGCATGTTAGACAAAATTTTCAGAATTGCTACAAGACAAAGCCCGCTCGCATTATGGCAGGCACATTATGTACAGCAACGACTCATGAGTGCCCATCCGGGACTGCGCGTTGAGCTGGTGCCTATGGTCACCAAAGGTGACATTATCCTTGATACGCCGCTGGCAAAAGTCGGTGGTAAAGGGCTGTTTGTCAAAGAGCTTGAGCTGGCAATGCAGGATGGCCGTGCCGACATGGCAGTGCACTCTATGAAGGATGTGCCGGTCAGTTTTCCTGAAGGTCTGGGCCTGGTAACCATCTGCGAGCGCGACGATCCGCGTGATGCGTTCGTTTCTCATCACTATGACTCCATTGATGCGCTGCCACAGGGTGCCGTTGTAGGTACCTCCAGCCTGCGTCGTCAGTGCCAGATTAGCGCGCGCCGTCCGGATCTGGTGATCCGCTCGCTGCGCGGCAATGTGGGTACCCGACTCGGCAAGCTCGATGCCGGCGAGTATGACGCGATTATTCTTGCCGTCGCCGGACTGAAGCGTCTGGGGCTGGAAGATCGCATTCGCCAGGCAATGCCTGCCGAAGTCTCCCTGCCCGCCGTGGGTCAGGGTGCAGTCGGCATTGAATGCCGTCTGGATGATAGCGTCCTGATTGACCTGTTACGGGCACTGAACCACGATGACACCGAAGTCTGTGTCAGAGCGGAACGCGCCATGAATACCCGCTTAGAGGGTGGCTGCCAGGTCCCCATTGGCAGTTTCGCGGTGCTGGAAGGCGATAAGCTCTGGCTGCGCGGCATGGTCGGTGCACCGGATGGCCGGGTGATGGTCAGCGGCGAACGCCGTGGTCCCCGCGCTCAGGCTGAAGAGATGGGCATCTCACTTGCCGATGAACTGCTGAACGGCGGCGCGCGTGAAATCCTGAAAGAGGTCTATCAGGGGCAGCCGCCGGCATGACCATCCTGGTGACGCGCCCGGAACCCGCAGCGGCAGAGCTGGTGTCACGCCTGCATGCCCTTGGCAAACAGGCGTGGAGCCTGCCGTTGATCGAGTTTGCGCCAGGCGCTGATCTCGATTCCCTGCCTCACAGGCTCGCCGGACTTCGTGCCGGTGATCTCGTCTTTATTCTTTCTCAGCAGGTGATTCACTACGCACAGCACGCGATCAAAGCATGGCCCATGGAGCTGGACTATTATGCAATTGGTCGCAGCACCGCGCTGGCGTTTCACACCGTCAGCGGACAGCAGGTGACCTGGCCTCATGCGCATGAAACCAGTGAGGAATTGATCCAGATAAACACGCTTCAGCAGGTTGCCGGTAAACGTGCGCTGATCCTGCGTGGCGATCCCGGACGCGAATTGCTGGCAGAAACATTAACCCGGCGAGGTGCTGAGGTAACGTTTGCTGCCTGCTACCAGCGCTGCCAGAAGCATTATGACGGACCGGTTGAAGGCCGCCGCTGGCGCGATCGCGGCGTCTCTGTGCTGGTGGTGACCAGTGGTGAAATGTTACAACAGCTTTTTTCGCTGTTCCCCGCGGTTGATCGCGAGGAATGGCTGCTCAACTGCCGACTGATAGTCGTCAGTGAACGTTTGGCTACCCTGGCCGCAGGATTGGGTTGGCAGGATATTCAGGTAGCCGATGGTGCCGATAACGATGCGCTGCTGCGCGCGTTACGCTGAACTTTAACAATGGGATGTGCCACATATGACGGAACAAAAAGACTCCTCCGCCATGGTTGAAGAAACCACCCCAGCGGTTGACCGCTCTCCTTCCAGCAACAGCACACCACCGCGTAATGCGAAAAAGGGTGGCATGGTGTTGGGTGCAGTTGCGATTGTCATCGCGCTGGCGATGGGTGCAGGTTTATACCTTAACGGGAAACATCAGGCTGATTTACAGGCACAAACCAATCAGAAGCTGAGCGACCAGTTAAGCGCATTGCAGCAGCAGGCCAGCAGCGATAAACAGCAGCTGACACAGCAACTGAGTGGCGCTGAAACTGCCCTGCAGACGGCACAGCAACAGCAGGCTGCGTCAGCAAAAGCGCTGGAAACGCTGCGTGAAAAAGTGGCCGTGATTTCTGGCAACGACGTGCGTAGCTGGCTGCTGGCACAGGCGGACTATCTGGTGAAACTGGCTGGCCGCAAACTCTGGAGCGATCAGGATGTCACTACCGCAGCTGCATTGCTGAAAAGCGCCGATGCCAGTCTGGCTGACATGAACGATCCCAGCGTCATGAATGTGCGTCGCGCCCTGACTCAGGATATCAGTAACCTCTCTTCTGTTACGCAGGTCGACTACGACGGCGTGATCCTCAAGCTGAATCAACTGTCGAATAACGTTGATAATCTGCGTCTGGCCGATAATGACAGCGATGATACGCCGATGGACAGTGACGGCGGCGAACTCTCAGGTTCGGTACGTGAATGGCGTCAGAATCTGGTGAAAAGCTGGCATAACTTTATGGATGACTTTATTACTATCCGCCGCCGCGATAATACCGCACAGCCGCTGCTGGCCCCGAATCAGGATGTTTACCTGCGTGAGAATATCCGCTCGCGTCTGCTGATTGCTGCGCAGGCCGTACCACGTCATCAGGATGAGATTTATAAACAATCTATCGATACCGTGTCCGCCTGGGTTCGCGCCTGGTATGACACTAATGATGCTGCCACCAAAGCCTTCCTTGCCCAACTGGATGAGCTGAGCCAGCAGAACATCAATATGGATCTGCCGGATAACCTGGAAAGTCAGCCGTTGCTGGAACAGCTTATGCAGACCCGCGTGCGGAACCTGTTGGCGCAACCGTCTGCTGCTGCTAATCAGCAGGGAGGCTAAGCATGCTTAAGGTATTTATCCTCTTTATCCTGCTGATAGCGGGCGTGGTGCTGGGACCGATGATTGCCGGTCATCAGGGCTACGTGCTGATTCAGACCGATAACTGGAATATCGAAACCAGCGTTACCGGCCTGGTGATTATCCTTATCATCAGCCTGCTGGTGATTCTGGCGGTGGAATGGCTGCTGCGCCGTGTGCTGCACACCGGGGCGCGTACCCGCGGCTGGTTTACCGGACGCAAACGCCGTCGCGCGCAGCGTCATACCCAGTCTGCGCTGATGAAGCTGGCAGAAGGCGATCACCGCCAGGTAGAAAAATTACTGTCTAAAGATGCCGATCACGCCGACGTACCGGTAGCGAACTACCTGCTGGCCGCGGAAGCCGCCCAGCAGCGTGGCGATGAAATTCGTGCCAATCAGCATCTTGAACGTGCTGCTGAGCTGTCTGAAAGCAATACCATTCCGGTGGAAATTGCCCGTGCTCGTATTCAGCTGGCCCGTAACGAAGATCATGCGGCTCGTCACAGCATTGATCGCCTGCTGGAAGTGGCACCGCGTCACCCTGAAGTGCTGCGCCTGGCCGAACAGGCGTACGTCCGTACGGGCGCCTGGAGTGCATTGCTGGATATTCTGCCTGCTATGCAGAAAGCGCAGGTCGGTGATGACCTGCATCGTGATGCGTTACAGCAGCAGGCCTGGCTGGGTCTGATGAATCAGGCAATGGCCGACCAGGGCAGCGATGGCCTGAAGCGCTGGTGGGGCACGCTGAGCCGCAAAACCCGTCAGGATACGACCCTGCAGGTGGCAATGGCGGATCATCTGATTGAGTGCAACGATCACGACACCGCACAGTCGATCGTGCTGGAGGGCCTCAAGCGTCATTATGACGATCGGTTGGTGCTATTGATGCCTCGCATCAAAAGCGGTAATCCGGAAGCGCTGGAAAAGGCATTACGCCAGCAGATTAAACAGCATGGCGCAACGCCGTTGCTGCACAGTACGCTGGGACAGTTGCTGATGCGTCATGGCGAATGGCAGCAGGCAGCAGACGCGCTGCAGCAGGCGCTGGCGCAGCGTCCGGATGCGTTTGATTATGCATGGCTGGCAGATGTCTATGATCGTCTGCATCGTCCGGAAGAGGCCGCAAAGATGCGTCGTGAAGGATTGTTGCTGACGCTGAAGAATAATCCCAACGTCTGATGCGGTTGTCAGACAGGTTAAAGCCGGGCTCGCCCGGCTTTTTTGTGCCTGCAATCTGCCAGTCGCATTGCGCAGGCAAAAAAAAACACCTGCCAGGGGCAGGTGCAAAATCAGGTCGGTAAGACAACCGGGAGGTACCTGACTCAACGTGGTGTCTGTTAACCCTGTAAGGCTTACGCGATACAGGCAGGCAGACAACAGGTACCTAAAATTGGCTCTGCATCATTCCCAGGTTTATGTAGCATCAGCAGACATAAGAGGTGGAATGAGCATCTACAGCAAAAGTGTTGCACAAGCCGTGCCAGGTTAAGATTTATTTTTAAATTTTATATCAATCAATATCTTAAGAAGTTGGCTAAGCCTTTCCTGAGCGAGGTACGGCAGGATGTGTCGGGATGAAGCGACAGCCATAAATTTCTCTGTCTCTGAATAGAGACAACCAGGTCATTCTCTCTTAGAAATTAACAATAACAATGACTTATCTGTCGGCAATTCACGACGCTATTGTTCCTGCTTATATTGCTAGTGGAATCAAAGCAGAGTAACTCTGACAGCAATGAATATGCTCAACGCGCAGGGAACACGGCCAGAGGAGGGAAGCGTCCCACCGCCCGGATAAAACGCCGGGAGCGTTTCTGAACAATGCAAAGCGTTGGCCCGGATACGGGCGCACCTCATGAATGAGGTGCGTAATCGCGTGGGTCGGGCGGCCATGGATGGCATTAGCGACTTTCCGATCTGACCGTGTTCCCTTCGCAGGCTCGCGCTCACCGCTGTGCGGGCTTCAGGGAGCATACGCCTTTCGCAAAGACGCAAAAGACGCCATCCATGGCAGGCTCAGCGCGGCCCATCCCTGGCCCGCGATGCTTTGCTACAGGCGTATGCTCCCTTCGCTTCACGTATGGCAGACGTATTAAGTACTTCATAAGCTTCAGAGGGTTTACAGCAATGAAGAAGCCCAACGCGCAGGGAACACGGTCAGAGGAGGAAAGCGTCCCACCGCCCGGATAAAACGCCGGGAGCGTTTCTGAACAATGCAAAGCGTTGGCCCGTTTACGGGCGCACCTCAGGGATGAGGTGCGTAATCGCGTGGGTCGGGCGGCCATGGATGGCATTAGCGACTTTCCGATATGACCGTGTTCCCTCCGCAGGCTCGCGCTCACCGCTGTGCGGACTTCAGGGAGCATACGCCTTTCGCAAAGACGCAAAAGACGCCATCCATGGCAGGCTCAGCGCGGCCCATCCCTGGCCCGCAATGCTTTGCTACAGGCATATGCTCCCTTCGCTTCACGTATGGCAGACGTATTAAGTACTTCATAAGCTTCAGAGGGTTTACAGCAATGAAGAAGCCCAACGCGCAGGGAACACGGTCAGAGGAGGAAAGCGTCCCACCGCCCGGATAAAACGCCGGGAGCGTTTCTGAACAACGCAAAGCGTTGGCCCGTTTACGGGCGCACCTCAGGGATGAGGTGCGTAGCAGAAATTCAAATCCACTTTTTTACAGACGAAAAAAAACCTGTCTTTTCAGACAGGTTTCTAAATATGGCCGGCGAGAGAGGATTACTCTGCTCTGCGAGCAGCGCCCTGCGGGCCGTTGCTGAAGCAACGTTGTCTCGCTACGCTCGGCTCAAACCTCCTCTGTCGGTCCTCATCCTCTTTCCTACAGACGAAAAAAAACCTGTCTTTTCAGACAGGTTTCTAAAAATGGTCGGCGAGAGAGGATTCGAACCTCCGACCCACTGGTCCCAAACCAGTTGCGCTACCAAGCTGCGCTACTCGCCGATTTTTTTAACTGTTTTGCCTGGTGCGAAGAGAGGGACTTGAACCCTCACGTCCGTTAGGACACTAACACCTGAAGCTAGCGCGTCTACCAATTCCGCCACCTTCGCGTTTCCCAGCAAAATCTGGGGTGGCTAATGGGACTCGAACCCACGACAACTGGAATCACAATCCAGGGCTCTACCAACTGAGCTATAGCCACCACTATTCTTAATGTTACAGGTTTAAAGCCTGCAGCATTTAAATCTCTACTGCCAACCGCGGTAAATCAACCACCGAAGCTCATGCGCACAAACGATATGGCGCGCCCGACAGGATTCGAACCTGAGACCTCTGCCTCCGGAGGGCAGCGCTCTATCCAGCTGAGCTACGGGCGCGTAGCGCCGTTGCGGATGTGCATACTAGAGATAAGCGCCCATCGTGTCTAGTGCTTTTTAAATAAAAAGACGCGTTTGATTACGCTTTGTGCATTTCGTCGACAAATAGTACATTTCCACTCTCGTGATGCCTGAAAATGCGGCATTTATCAGCAATATCAGAGATCGCCGCGCCAGTGATAGCGCAAATATTTAAGCAGTTTTAATTGCCTGCGCAGGCGGCTCGGCTGCCGAATCAGACGATAGAGCCACTCCAGCCCCAGTCGCTGCCAGATCTCAGGGGCGCGCTTCACATGACCGGTGAAAACATCGTACGTTCCACCCACGCCCATATAAAGGGCATCAGGCCAGTACGCACGGCACGCCAGCATCAGCAACTCCTGACGTGGCGATCCCAGCGCGACGGTCACCAGCTTCGCGCCGCTGGCCGCAATCCGGGCAAACAGCGCATCCTGATCGGCTGGCGCAAAATAGCCATCCTGCGCGCCAACAATATTCACATTCCACTGACGACGTAGCTTATCGCAGGTTTCATCCAGCACCTGCTGACGACCGCCGATAAGAAACACCGGCGTCCCTTCCCGCCCGGCGCGTTCCATCAGCGCTTCCCATAAATCTGCCCCCGCAATGCGCTGCACCGACGCCTGCGGATATTTTTTACGAATCGAACGCACAATGCTGATGCCATCGGCATACGCATATTCCGCTTGCGCTAACAGCGTGCGTAATCCCTCATCCCGCTCAGCGGTCAGGATCTTCTCTGCATTAATCGCCACTAAAATACCGCTGCGAACGCTCTGCGGCGGCATCAGAAAATTCACCGCCGACGGCATGTTTTCGAAGCCATACAAATCAACGCCGCGAATACGGTACTGCGGCGTCTCATTTAACGTTGTCATATCTTCCGTTAATCCCAGAGGTTAATCAAAGCGGGCTGTGCAACACCCGCCTGCTGCGGTCGCGAATTAAACCTGCGCGATCCAGTAACCAGAAAAGTAATTTAGCCATGCCCAGACAGGCAGCAAAAATGAGGCAGAAAAACACCACACGTGAGCCGAACGCATCGAGGCCCTCGCGTGCCAGTACGATCATGTTAAACACCGCGCCAAAACAGAAGCTTTGCAGGATGGCGCCGGTGTACCGGTTGGCCTCAAGGCAGCCACGCTGATAGATCGCATCAAAGGCTTTAATAATCATCCCTACCACTACCGCACCGATCGGAATCGCCCAGACGCCGCCCATCACGACCAGAGAGCCAATCAGCGTGGGTGAAATCGCCAGGCCAGAATGGTTGTTCAGCACTTCCCAGGTGAAGTAGTTGGCACTGTTCAACACCGCCAGCGGGCGATCGGGCCAGAGCCAGGTCGGAATAAACACGTAGAAATCACGCCACAGTGGTGCCAGCCCCTGAAACTCAATTTTGTCGTAGTTATCCAGCAGCCGGGCAAGATTCTCCCACGGCGAGAAGGTATCACGCGTCAGATACAGGAAGGTATAGAACGCTTCATCGCCCATCACGTCGAGGTTATAGCGGCGCAGCGCCAGCCAGAACATCCCCCCAATTGCCATCACACCCGCCGTTGCCAGCATCCACAGAGTGATCCAGCCACGGGTAATGCCGATAAACAGGAACAGGGCAAACGCAATAATGATATTGGCGCGTGTTCCGCCCACCAGTGCATACGTCAGTAAACCAAAGGCCACCGTCACGACCAAAAACAGCAGCCAGTTGCGGCGGGTCGGCCGTAAAAAGTAGGGGATCAGCATCGCCGGAATAAAGAAATAGAAGAAGCGCTTAAGCGCCACGCCCGATACTTCGCTGGAGAAAATCTGGTTATAAGCGGTCAGGCGGAACAGCAGAAAACCGTTGTGAATGAAGAACACCGTCACGGTACCCAGCGCGACCAGCGCCAGAATCACACAGGTCAGGTGGGTTTCAACCCGATTCATCTGCAGCCAGGGCTTAGCCGGAGGCGCGCTGGCCGGTTTCAGCCGCACTTTATAGCTGACGTAATAAATGGCGTAAAACGCTGTGGCCGACAGCAGCGCCTCCAGCAGATTCTCAACCGGCATCACGTCCACGTTAAAGCGAAACACCAGCACGGAGGTCAGCGGGAAGCCAAAGTAAAAGGTCAGCAGAAACAGCAGCGTAAAGAACAGATGGAAGTTAAAACGGACGCGCTTAAACTCCCGCCAGGTCAGCGTCAGAATAAAAACCAGCGACAGCAGATAGACCACCAGCAGGCCGCCAAACTGCATAAGACTCATGACAACTCCCCTTCGCTGAGCTGTAACGCGGCTCGCCAGCCTGCGAGATAACCTGGCGCAAAGAAGCCGATAGCCTGTTTATCACAGCGCATCAGCTGCCGGCGTGCCTCGGCGATCACCGCAGGCGACAGCGTATCTTCGCTGAAGAGTACCGGAAGCTGCTGCTCAGCCACATCACGCCAGAATGGGTTTTTGCGGGTCAGAACAAACGGCACGTTGGCCTGGATCAGCAGGCAAAGTGTTCCCACCCCCTGCTGACGTTCAAACATAAAATAGCCGACATGGCAGCGCGCCAGCAGCGCTAAGTAATCATCAAATGCCAGATTTTCACGCAGCAGATTCACCTGACCGTCAGGAAACAGCGTCTTTGCTGCGGCCTGAATCTGGCTGATGTACGCCTCATTGCCCGGCGGATAGCCCAGCGGCACCTCGATGCGCACCTGCTCGCCAAACTGCGCGTGAATCGCCTTTAAGCCTTCAATATGTCGGTTACTCGGATCGCCCGAATTGCCCAGCAGCAGCGTAAACGGCTCTGACGGCGCAGACTCAACGGCAGCATCCGGCATTCTGGTCGGGAAATAGAGCAGTGAACCGGGAACGCGGCGATGGCGCTGCTGATAGTGATGCAGGTCGCCTCGGGTCGCAAAAACCTGCGCAACACGTCCCTGTGCTATCCGGCGGACCAGATAGAACAGGCGAAACTTCAGGCTGCGCGAATCTTCATAGAGGTCGGCGCCCCAGACGTGCCAGAACAGCTGAGAACGGCGCAGCTTACCGCTGAGTAATGCCAGCCAGATCCACGGGTTAAACTGACCGTGGCAGAAAAAACGCTGCTGACGATTCCTGGCCCGCTGCAAAACCGCCTGCGCCAGCACTTTCTTGCTGGTAAAGCACTCAATCTGTAACGCACTGAACGGAGACAGGCTCTCTGGCTGCTGCGTCACCACCATAAAATGGCGTGGGAAAGCCGCAGGCTGCTCAACGCTGAGAACGTCATTGAAAAAGCGCAGCACCGTAAGATTGTGGTGGGGAATGTCCGATCCCAAAACGTGAATTAAAGTCATTTTTTCCGGCAGTAAACAATAAAAGCGCCACAACACAGGGCAAAGTAAGCCATATAGGTAAACATATAGGCCTGCGCCGCACCCGTCGCGCCATGTAACGGGATCAGCCAGCGTGAGAACAGGGTCAGCAACAGAAACTGGCTAATCTCAGTCAGAACATAAAAGCGCAGCGAGGCTTTGGCGATAACCAGATATCCGAAAACATAGGCACCGACTTTAAAAACATCGCCGCACAGCTGCCACACAAAAAGATCGCGCATCCCGCGAAAAGCCTGAGAGAACAGCAGGCTGATGGCGAAGTCACGCAGTACCCAGACGGCGAAGCTGGCAACCGCCACGGCGGGCAGGACAAAGCGCAGTGCACGGCCAATCTCACGTGCGATGTCGCGTTTGTTGTCGAGCCGCGCAAGCGTCGGCAGCAGCCAGACGCTAAACGTCGCGGTGATAAACTGCAGATAGGCATCGGAAATGCTGGTCACACCCTGCCACAACCCGACCTGCGCCCAGCCCTCCTGCTCTGCCAGCAGGTTACGCATCATTACCCAGGCAACCGGTAAGGTCACCGCCGTGATCAGCGCCATCAGGGTATATTTTGCCAGATTACGCGCCAGCTCAGGATGCCATTGTGGCCGCAGCCAGCTCAGCGGTAGCGGCGCACGGCGTTTCAGCATCAGTAGCGCAGGCAGCAGCAGCAAAGCTGGCACCAGCGCCAGGCCGATCAATGCGCCCTGATAACCGCCCAGCCACCAGCAGAGCAGATAGCCCGCCACGCCAGTCAGGCTGCCGAGAATCAGCGCCAGCGCATTCCCACGCGCGTCACGATAGCCCTTCAGCAGCGCCAGGGTAAAGTTGGCCCAGGCGATGCCGAGCTGAAGAAAGGCGACGACGCGGATGACGCCCTGATAGCGGTCATGACCAAACAGCGCGGTGCTGATGGGGGCTGCCGCCAGCAGAAACAGCAGCGCCAGCACGCCGGAAAAGCCCAGCACCATAGCCGATGCCGTGCCCACCATCGCCCGGAGTGGTCCGGGCTGCTGCTGATACTGCGCCACATAGGTGGTGACGCCGTTGAAGATGCCCGCGCCCGCCAGCACACCCAGCACGGTGATCAACTGCCGGAAGTTACCTGCCTGGCCAACACCTTCGGGGCCGAAGCTGACTGCCAGCAGTTTGACCACCAGCAGACCAGACACAATTTTTACCAGCGTGGACGATGCGGTCCACACTGAGGCTCTGGCTAATGACATCAGGAAAAGAAGCTCAGCAGCGAGCTGATAACCGTGCTCTGATTATTATCCGACAGGTTATAAAACAGCGGCAGGCGCAGCAGACGTTCACTTTCCAGCGTGGTGAAGCGATCGTCACCGACAAATTGCGAGAAACGCTCACCGGCAGGTGAACTGTGCAGCGGAATATAGTGGAACACTGTCAGTATCTCTGCTTCTTTCATCCAGTTGATCAGCGCCTGGCGATCGTCCTGATCGCGCAGTTTGATGTAGAACATGTGCGCATTGTGTTCGCAGCTGGCGGGGATCACTGGCAGACTGATGCGGCCCTGAGCCGCCAGCGGCTGGAGTGCGTCATAATAACGCTGCCAGATGCGTAACCGCTGCTGGTTGATGCGTTCAGCGGCTTCCAGCTGCGCCCAGAGATAGGCGGCCTGCAAGTCGGCCATCAGGTAGCTCGACCCCATATCGCGCCAGGTATATTTATCGACCTGACCCCGGAAGAACTGGCTGCGGTTGGTGCCTTTTTCCCGCACGATCTCGGCGCGCTCGACCAGGCTGGCGTCGTTGATCAGCGTCGCGCCCCCTTCACCACCGGCAGTATAATTCTTGGTTTCGTGGAAACTGAAGCAGCCAATATGACCGATGGTGCCCAGCGCACGGCCTTTGTAGCGTGACATCACGCCCTGCGCCGCATCTTCAATCACAAACAGCTTATGCTTAGCCGCCAGCGCCATGATGGTGTCCATTTCACAGGCTACGCCTGCGTAATGCACCGGCACAATGGCGCGGGTTTTTTCAGTGATGGCGGCTTCGATCAGCGTTTCATCGATGTTCATGGTGTCCGGGCGCACATCGACAAACACGATGCGCGCGCCGCGCAGCACAAAGGCGTTGGCGGTTGAGACAAAGGTATAGCTCGGCATGATCACCTCATCGCCGGGCTGCAGATCGATTAACAGCGCTGCCATCTCCAGCGAAGCGGTACAGGAGGGAGTCAGCAGCACTTTTTTGCTGCCAAAACGCTGCTCCATCCACTGCTGACAACGACGGGTGAAGCCGCCGTCGCCGCACAGCTTGCCGCTGTTCATCGCCGACTGCATATACTCAATTTCTGTGCCCACAATCGGGGGCGCATTAAATGGAATCATGACCTTTCCTGTAAAACCAGTAGGCGGTGCTGTCGAGTCGGGCACCGCTGCGTAAATAGAGGCGCATCGCCGTGAGATTACTGAGCTGGGTAGCCACCCGAAGCTGAGCCAACTGCCTTACCCGCGCCCAGTCAGCCGCCGCCAGTAGCAGTCGCTGACCCAGCCCCTGACCCTGCGCGTCAGGCATTACGCCCAGCAGGCCAATGCGAGCATCGCCATCCACCGCGCGCAGCGAAACAAATCCCTGCAGCTGACCGGTGGCATCACTGGCCACCAGACACTGATCGTCAAACGTCCCACGCACCGCATTCTCAATCCACTGCGCATAAAAACGGCCGCTGGCGTCCGGTGCGTACCAGGCCGCGCGAAAACGGCTCTGGCTGAAAAGCTGTGACGCTGCATCACGCAGTTGCGGAATCTGTGCTTCGCGCGCAATGCGAATCCCCGCCTGCCGTTCTGTCTCTTTAATCGCCAGCGTCAGGTCCGCCTCGCCTTCTGCCAGCTGGAACTGATGCTGCTGCAGCGTATCAATCAACGCCGTCTCGCTGGCAGCCACTTTCATCTGCATCAGCGCACAGGGATGATGCAGCGCCTGCTCCAGCGGAATGTCACCTTCCGGCTCCAGCCGCACGGTCTCAACACCGAAGAATGCACTTTCCCAGCTAAGGGGATTAATACTGACGTGGACGGACATGTAATAAATCCAGCAGGTATTGGCCGTAGCCGGTTTTTGTCAGCGCTTCACCGGCAGCACGCAGCTGGTCATCACTGAGCCAGTTGTTACGCCAGGCGGCCACACAGATAAGCCGTTTAAAGGATAAAGCGCACCAGAGCCGAGCCGATAAAACCGGCACCGCCCGTGATCAGAAAACGCTTCATCGCCAGACACCTTTGGTGTCGACAATCCAGTTCTGCTGAACGTCGGCGGCATCAATGGTGCGGAAGGCGCGGTGATCGACCAGCATCACCAAAATATCGGCCTGGTCCAGCGCCTGCGCGCTGGAAACCAGCTCTGCTTTGTCAGCCAGAGAATCTGCAAGCTGCTCAATGTGCGGTTCAACTATCCAGGTGGTGCCGCTGTGCCATTCGGCAATCTTCTGTGCCACGCCCACCGCCGGGCTTTCGCGCAGGTCGTCGATATTGGGTTTAAAGGCCAGGCCAAAGCAGGCAATGGTGATATCACTGGCGCGCTTGCCGGTCTGCGTCAGGCAGTCCGCCAGCGCGGTTTTCACCTGGTCCAGCACCCACTGCGGCTTGGCATCATTCACCTCGCGCGCGGTGCGGATCAGGCGGGCTAATTCGGGATTCTGCGCCACGATAAACCAGGGATCGACGGCGATACAGTGACCGCCGACGCCCGGACCAGGCTGCAGAATGTTGACGCGCGGATGGCGATTCGCCAGCGCAATCAGCTCCCAGACGTTAATGCCCTGATCGGCACAAATCAGCGACAGCTCATTGGCAAAGGCGATATTCACGTCACGGAAGCTGTTTTCGGTCAGCTTGCACATCTCGGCGGTACGGGCGTTAGTTTCAACGCATTCACCTTTTAAAAATAGCCGATAAAGCTCGCTGGCGCGGACAGAACAGGCGGGGGTCATGCCGCCAATCACCCGGTCGTTGTTAATCAGCTCAACCATCACCTGACCCGGCAGTACGCGCTCCGGGCAGTAGGCGACAAAAATATCGGGCGTCTCACCGTGCTGCGGAAAGCGCAGGTCGGGACGTGCCGCAGCCAGCCAGTCGGCCATCTGTTCGGTGCTGCCCACCGGCGAGGTCGACTCCAGAATCACCAGATCGCCCTTTTTCAGAACCGGTGCAATCGACTCCGCCGCAGCTTTTACAAAGCGCAGGTCGGGCTGATGATCATCTTTGAATGGCGTCGGTACGGCGATCAGAAAAGCGTCAGCGGCTTCAGGCTGGGTGGTGGCACGCAGGTCGCCACGCGCAACAGCCGCATGCACCACCTGATCTAAATCGGGTTCCACAATGTGGATCGCGCCACGATTGATGGTTTCTACGGCGCGCGCATTGATATCCACGCCCACCACTTTTTTTCCCTTTGAGGCAAAAACGGCTGCCGTCGGCAGCCCAATGTATCCCAGTCCAATCACAGAGATGGTTTCAAAACTCATAATTCGGCTCGGTTATCTTTTAAGGCTTGTAAAATACGACCACAGGCTTTGCCATCGCCATACGGATTATGGGCATGGCTCATCGCCTGCCAGGCCTCGTCGTCGCTCAGCAATTCGCTGACGCTGGCCACGATTCTGGCAATATCCGTCCCGACCAGTTTGACGGTACCGGCATCGACGGCTTCAGGGCGCTCGGTGGTGTCGCGCATCACCAACACCGGCTTGCCCAGTGAAGGCGCTTCCTCCTGAATGCCGCCGGAATCGGTAAGGATCAGCCAGGCGCGGTTCATCAGCCAGACAAAAGGCAGGTACTCCTGCGGTTCAATCAGAATGATATTCTCAATGCCGCTGAGTATCCGGTTAACCGGCTCGCTGACATTGGGATTGAGATGTACCGGATAGACAATCTGCGCCTCGGGATGCTGGCGGGCAACCTGCGCCAGCGCGCTGCAGATACGTTCAAAACCGCCGCCAAAGCTCTCACGCCGATGTCCGGTAACCAGCACCAGTTTCTTATCCGGGTCGAGAAACGGATAGCGCGCCGCCAGCTGTGCGTTCAGATTGCTGTCGTCCAGCACCCGATCGCGCACCCACAGCAGCGCATCAATGACCGTATTACCGGTGACGACGATGCGCGCATCGGGCAGATTCTCCCGCAACAGGTTCTGACGCGAGCGGGTGGTGGGCGTGAAGTGCAGGCGGGCAAGATGGCCGGTGAGCTTACGGTTACCCTCTTCAGGCCACGGCGAGGCGAGATCGCCGGTACGCAGACCCGCCTCCACATGCCCGACGGGGATTTGCTGATAAAAAGCCGCCAGGCTCGCCGCCAGCGTCGTGGTGGTGTCACCATGCACCAGCACGATATCCGGTTTAAAGTCGAGCAGGACGGTTTTCATGCCTTCTAAAATGCGGCAGGTGATCTCGGTCAGTCCCTGTTCAGGACGCATAATATTGAGATCATAGTCCGGTTCCAGCTTGAACAGACGCAGCACCTGATCGAGCATTTCGCGATGCTGTGCGGTCACGCACAGTCGCGATTCAAAAGCGGGATCCTGCGACAGCGCCTGCACCAGCGGCGCCATTTTAATCGCTTCCGGACGAGTACCAAATACGGTCAGAACTTTCACACTGTTTCTCTCAATCATGCGTGTCTGACATCAGACGCGGACGACGTGCCAGCGCCACACCCGCGCCTGTTAATGCCCCAACGGCACCCCACATAATCATCATGAACAGACGTCGCGGACTGTCCCGTGATACCGGCTCTTCCGGCGTACGCAGATAACGGTAGGTCTGGAACTGGCTATTCAGTTTTGGCCCGGTCTGCAGCGTGGTCAGCATTGCTCTGTTCTGATCATAGCTGATATCAAACCCCGGACCGGTGGCGCGCAGGGTATCGAGCTGTCCCTGTAAAACGGGCTGGCCCAGCAGGAACAGGTCGCTGTCTGCCAGATTCTCACCCGCTTCGCGCGTCTGTTTCTCGTTGATACCCTGCTGGCTCGCAACTTTCAGCGCCTGTTCCAGCCGATGCTGCTGGCGCTGGAATACAGCGTTAGCCACATCTTCCTGACGTTTCACCTGCGCCTGCAACTGGTCGGTACGCGCCCGCCAGGCACCTTTTAACTCATCATTCAGGTGACGAGCGGCGCGCTCACTCGCATAGGCGATGTACTGACGCAGCAGATTGTTGGCGTCGCCCGCGGTTTCCGCTTTAAGTTTGACGTTATCGGGCAGGTTATGTGCCGCGTCAGCGGGCGTGAACAGGATGTTGCCAATTAAATCGTCGAGCAGCGCGGCATCGTTATGCGCATTGCCGGTTTTACGGTTCCTGTAGTAATCCGTTTGCTGCCAGAACTCCCGACGCGTATCCCAGGAGGCAAGCTGCATGGTGAACTCCTGATAAACCTGATCCATGACCGTCGGTGACGGCGCAGCCAGCGTCAGGGCATTGTTGCGCACATCCAGATTGGTCAGGAACTGCTGCTGTGCATAGTAAGAGCCCAGCATGTTCACCGTCGGGCGATCGGTGATCGCCGTGGTGCTCCAGACCTGTTTCAGCAGCAGCGTAGCCAGCCAGGCGATCAGAGCAAACAGCAGTGCCAGCCCGACAATCCAGCGTTTACCACGCCATAAACGGCAGCTCAGGCCGCGAATATCCAGTTCGTTGTCCACAACGTCAGCAGGCATGGCAGAGGTATCCTTTTTCAGCATCGGGTTCATTTATTTTTTGCTTCGCGATGATGACTCAGACGACGCTTGATACGCCGGACGCGTCGCGCCACGCGCCACGCATGTTTCAGGCAGTAGCCATAAACCATAAAAGCGCCCAGGAACAGCAGCAGCATCACCCACTCCGGGATAAACGCCAGATATTCACCCAGTACACCGATACCGGCGAGGATGGCCGCCGCAACGGTAATCAGGACAAAGGCCTGACGCGAGGTAAAACCGGCACGCATAATCAGATGGTGGATGTGCTGACGATCAGCCGAGAACGGGCTCATGCCTTTGCGCAGGCGACGATACATAATCGCCACCATATCCATCAGCGGAATGGCTATCAGCCAAAGTGCGGTAACGGGTGTAATGGGATGGCTCAGACCCTGCGTTGTTTCCAGCAGAATCCAGATAATGGTGAAGCCGATCATGGTGCTGCCGGCATCGCCCATAAAGACTTTGAAGCGACGCCCCAGGAAGCCGAGGTTAAGCAAAATATAGGGCAGCGTGGCGGCAATCATCGCAAAACACCACATCGCCAGGCTCGTCTGGCCGTCGAAGTAGAGGATAATCCCCATTGCGGCAAAGGTGACCGAGGAGAGTCCGCCCAGCAGGCCATCGATCCCGTCTACCATATTAAAGGCGTTGATCGCAGCCCAGACGGCAAACAGCGTCAGCACATAGCCGAAGGGGCCCACGATAAGCTCGAACGGACCGACGATAAAGCCCAGGCTGAGCAGATAGAGCTTTGCGCCAAACATCATTACCAGGGCGACAATGGCCTGCACGACCGCGCGGAATTTGACGCTGATATCGAAGCGGTCATCCAGTGCACCAACCAGCACCAGAATACCGGCGCAGCCAAGATAGAGCAGCGCGTGTGGCAGATAGTAATTAGTAATGGCAAACGTAAAGCAGATACCTGCAAACACGGAAATGCCGCCCACCAACGGAATCGCGCCATGATGGCGCTTACGTGAGTTAGGCTTATCAACCAAACCAATTTTTTTAGCTGCTTTTCGAGCAAAAAAGAGGAAAGCCAGGGAAAAGAGAAAAATTAAACCAAGCTCAGTACTCATAGTGAGTAAATTCACGTTAAACGCTCTCAGCTAACATCCCGCACCACAATACGCGAAAAAGCGCGCCTGGTGCTGTGTCGGATTCCGAATTCTGCATAAAGAGACAGACGAACGGTCATAAATTCGCCATCACTACCACAGTCATTATAAATGCTCCTGTCAGTGTTCAATCCTATAGCTCACAAATGAAAAACGCCACGTCGGGACGTGGCGTAAGGTCGATTTTCTGCGCATTTGAACTAAAAAAGCCGAATCTGTGGTCCGGCCTGGCAGTATCAGATTATGAACGCTTCATCATATCGAAGAATTCATCATTGGTTTTGGTCATCGCCAGCTTGTTGATGAGGAATTCCATTGCATCGATTTCGCCCATTGGGTGAATAATTTTACGCAGGATCCACATCTTCTGCAGCTCTTCCTGAGAGGTGAGAAGCTCTTCTTTACGCGTACCAGAACGGTTGTAATCAATCGCCGGGAAGACGCGTTTTTCAGCAATTTTACGAGCGAGATGCAGTTCCATGTTACCGGTACCTTTAAACTCTTCGTAAATGACTTCATCCATCTTAGAACCGGTATCAACCAGCGCGGTCGCGATGATGGTCAGGCTTCCGCCCTCTTCCACATTACGTGCAGCACCAAAGAAACGCTTTGGACGATGCAGGGCATTGGCATCCACACCACCAGTCAGGACTTTACCTGAAGCAGGCACCACGGTGTTGTAGGCACGCGCCAGACGTGTGATGGAGTCGAGCAGGATGATGACATCTTTTTTATGCTCAACCAGACGCTTGGCCTTCTCGATCACCATTTCAGCAACCTGAACGTGGCGCGAAGCGGGCTCATCGAAGGTTGAGGCAATAACTTCGCCTTTCACCAGACGCTGCATCTCGGTCACTTCTTCCGGGCGCTCGTCAATCAGCAGCACCATCAGCACGCAATCCGGGTAGTTGTACGCCAGACTCTGCGCAATGTTCTGCAGCAGCATGGTTTTACCGGCTTTCGGCGGCGCCACGATCAGACCACGCTGACCACGACCAATCGGCGATGCCAGATCGAGTACGCGAGCGGTTAAATCTTCCGTTGAGCCATTACCCCGCTCCATACGCAGACGTTTATTTGCGTGCAGCGGCGTGAGGTTTTCGAACAGAATCTTATTACGCGCGTTTTCCGGCTTATCGTAGTTAACTTCGTTAACTTTCAGCAGCGCAAAATAACGTTCACCTTCTTTTGGTGGACGGATTTTGCCAGAGATGGTGTCACCAGTGCGGAGGTTAAAGCGGCGGATTTGGCTGGGGGAAACGTAGATATCATCAGGGCCGGCGAGGTAGGAGCTGTCTCCGGAACGGAGGAATCCAAATCCATCCTGAAGAATCTCCAGCACGCCATCACCAAAGATGTCTTCGCCGCTTTTCGCGTGCTGCTTCAGGATTGAAAAGATAATGTCCTGCTTACGCATGCGAGCCTGATTTTCCAGCCCCATATTTTCGCCGAGAGTAATCAGCTCAGCAACCGGCGTATTCTTTAATTCGGTAAGATTCATAGTGATGGGTTCTTAAACTCGGGGTAATACTCGGAATGTTTGTCGTGAGTGGTATGGCAATTAATCCATGCCGTTAATGGCTCTTTTCGGCTCTTCCCGACGATCATCGTATGAAATGGCGATCGGTATGCAGGCAGATGTCCGAATGTGATGCCAGAGTTGGAGCTAACCGTAAGATTGCTGAACCGTTCTATCTTTATAAGGTACAGGGCGACAGGGTTCAACAAGGGAAAACTTTTAGATGCAAACTACAAGGTAAGTTCGTAATGCAGTATTGGTAACTTAGCACGCCCGAAAGCGAACGTCCAGCAGCAGGAGATAAATTCACCACTGCCAGACGTTCAGCCCTGAATTACGCCAGGTTGGCGTTCAGGAACTCTTTCAGCTGGCCTTTAGACAGCGCGCCCACTTTGGTCGCGGCGACTTCGCCATTTTTAAACAGCAGCAGCGTCGGGATACCACGAATGCCATATTTCGGCGCCGTGCCTGGGTTATCATCAATATTCAGCTTAGCGATGGTCAGCTTGCCATCATACTCTTCTGCAACTTCATCAAGGATGGGCGCGATCATTTTGCAAGGACCACACCATTCAGCCCAGAAATCTACCAGTGTAACGCCGTCGGCTTTCAGCACGTCGGTGTCGAAACTGTCATCAGTCAGATGAACGATTTTATCGCTGCTCATATTTTACTCCAAAGATTATGCCTGGCGAATTGGCGTAATATATACCAATGTTGGTTGACTTTATTTCATCGGATACGCTTTCGTAAAGCGATAGTAAGCTGATATTCTACCACACTATGAGCAAAACACACTTAACTGAACAGAAGTTTTCCGACTTCGCCCTGCACCCAAAAGTGGTGGAAGCCCTTGATAGTAAAGGCTTTCAATACTGCACGCCGATTCAGGCGTTAGCTCTGCCTTTTACGCTTTCAGGGCGTGATGTTGCAGGCCAGGCGCAAACCGGTACCGGCAAAACGATGGCGTTTCTGACGTCAACGTTTCATCATCTTCTCTCACATCCTGCGGCGGAAGGTCGTCAGGTTAACCAGCCACGGGCTTTAATTCTTGCGCCGACGCGTGAACTTGCTGTGCAGATTCATGCGGATGCCGAACCCCTTACCGCCTCAACCGGCCTGAAACTGGGTCTCGCCTATGGCGGAGACGGTTATGACAAACAGCTGAAAGTGCTGGAACAGGGCGTTGATATTCTGGTGGCAACCACCGGCCGCCTGATCGATTACGCGAAGCAGAATCATGTCAACCTCGGTGCCATTCAGGTCATGGTACTGGACGAAGCCGATCGCATGTTCGACCTCGGCTTTATTAAAGATATCCGCTGGCTGTTCCGTCGCATGCCGCCTGCTACGCAGCGTCTGAGTATGCTGTTCTCGGCGACGCTCTCTTATCGCGTCCGTGAACTGGCGTTTGAGCACATGAACAGTGCTGAATATGTGGAAGTGGAACCGGAACAAAAAACCGGCCATCGCATTCAGGAAGAGCTTTTCTATCCGTCTAACGAAGAGAAAATGCGCCTGCTGCAGACCCTGCTGGAAGAAGAGTGGCCCGATCGCGCCATTATCTTCGCCAATACCAAGCACCGCTGTGAAGATATCTGGGGCCACCTGGCTGCCGATGGACACCGTGTTGGTCTGCTGACCGGCGACGTGGCTCAGAAGAAACGCCTGCGCATTCTGGATGACTTCACCAAAGGTGATGTGGATATTCTGGTCGCCACCGATGTGGCCGCTCGCGGTCTGCACATTCCGGCTGTGACGCACGTCTTTAACTACGATCTGCCAGATGACTGTGAAGATTACGTTCACCGTATTGGCCGTACCGGTCGTGCAGGCGCCAGCGGACACTCTATCAGCCTGGCCTGTGAAGAGTACGCGCTGAACCTGCCTTCAATTGAAGAGTACATTGGCCACAGCATTCCTGTCAGCAAGTACAGCAGCGAGGCGTTGTTAACCGATTTACCGCCGCCTAAACGTCTGCAACGCAGCCGTACCGGCAATGGCCAGCGTCGCGGAGGGAATAACGCCAATCGTCGCGGTGCTCCACGCAACAATAACCGCAAACGTTCAGGTTAGGCCACCATGCTCAGCGCGTCGTCACTTTATGCAGCGATCGATTTAGGGTCTAACAGCTTTCATATGTTGGTGGTGCGCGAAGTTTCTGGCAGTATTCAGACCGTCGCAAAAATTAAGCGCAAGGTTCGCCTTGCTGCCGGTCTGGATAAAAATAACCTGTTGTCAGCCGATGCGATGTCGCGTGGCTGGCAATGCCTCAGACTCTTCTCTGAACAATTGCAGGATATTCCCCCCGATCAGATTCGCGTGGTGGCGACCGCCACGCTGCGTCTGGCTGCCAATGCGCAGACCTTCCTCAACACCGCCCAACAGATTCTCGGCTGTACCATCAACGTCATCAGCGGTGAAGAAGAGGCGCGCCTGATTTATCAGGGCGTGGCCCACACTACCGGCGGTTCCGACCAGCGCTTAGTGGTCGATATCGGCGGCGGCAGTACCGAACTGGCTACCGGCGACGGTTCACACGCATCAGTGCTGTTCAGCCTGTCGATGGGCTGTGTGACGTGGCTGGAGCGCTTCTTCAGCGATCGTCATCTGGCAAAAGAGAACTTCGACCAGGCTGAACAGGCGGCCCGTGAGATGATCCAGCCGATTGCCGCGCAACTGCGTGCGCAGGGCTGGCAGGCCTGTGTCGGGGCATCCGGCACGGTTCAGGCGCTGCAGGAGATTATGGTGGCGCAGGGTATGGATGAGCGCATCACGCTGAATAAACTGCAGCAGCTGAAGCAGCGCGCTATACAGTGCGGCAAACTGGAAGAGCTGGAAATTGAAGGACTGACGCTGGAACGGGCACTGGTGTTCCCCAGCGGCCTGTCGATTCTGATCGCTATCTTCCAGGCGCTCAGCATTGATAGCATGACGCTGGCAGGTGGTGCACTGCGGGAAGGACTGGTTTACGGCATGCTGCATCTGCCGATTGACCGCGATATCCGTACCCGCACGCTGCACAACGTTCAGCGCCGTTTCAGCATCGATGTCGAACAGGCAGACCGCGTGCGTCAGCTGGCAGAGAGCTTTTTCGGTCAGGTTTCCACGCCGTGGAAGCTGGATCAGCGCTGTCGTGAGCTGCTGCTCAGCGCCTGCGCGATCCACGAAATTGGCCTGAGCGTCGACTTCCGTCATGCGCCGCAGCACGCGGCGTATCTGGTGCGTCACCTCGACCTTCCCGGCTTCACACCGGCACAGAAGAAGCTGCTGGCCTGTTTACTGCAAAATCAGAGCGGCAGCATCGATCTGGCATTGCTGACTCAGCAAAACGCGCTGCCGCCGCGCCTGGCGGAACGGATGTGCCGTCTGCTGCGGCTGGCGATTATTTTCTCCACCCGCCGTCGCGACGACACTCTGCCTGCAGTGCGGTTACTGGCAGACGATGATGCCCTGCATCTGACCCTGCCCGCAGGCTGGCTGGAGGCGCATCCGCTGCGCAGCGAACTGCTGGAGCAGGAAAGCCACTATCAGTCTTACGTCCACTGGTTGTTAACCCTGTCGTAATGGCACCCGCGTGAGGCGAATCTCCTTCGCCTCCTGCGAGGTTTAACTCTTCTTCGCCTTATCGAGCATCGCTCTCAACCCGGCGACCCGACTCTGCCCGGTTTTCATCCGCTCTTCCGCACTGACCACTTTGCGCTCGGTCTCCCATTGCAGATCGTCCTGGGGCAACTCCAGCAGGAAACGACTTGGTTCAGGCCGGATTAACTCGCCATACTGCCGGCGCTCGCGACACAGGGTGAAAGTCAGTTCTTTCTGCGCCCGCGTGATCCCCACGTAAGCCAGGCGACGCTCCTCTTCGATGTTGTTCTCATCGATACTGCTCTGATGCGGCAGCAGTCCCTCTTCCATGCCCACCAGGAATACATAGGGGAACTCCAGACCTTTAGAGGCATGCAGCGTCATCAATTGCACCTGATCAAGCTCTTCATCACTTTCACCGCGCTCCATCATGTCGCGCAGGGTAAAGCGCGTTACCACCTGCGCCAGCGTCATCGGCTCATCAATATCGCTGCCTTCCAGCATTTCAGTCATCCACTGAAACAGCGTATTGACGTTTTTCATCCGCATTTCGGCGGCTTTCGGGCTGCCGGAGGTTTCGAATAGCCAGCTTTCGTAGTCGATGCCGCGAATCAAATCGCGGACGGCATTCACCGGCTCACGTTCGCTCAGCTGGATAATCTCATTCAGCCAGTGGGTGAAGCGCTGCAGATGCTCCAGACCACGGCCGCTCAGCGTCTGCCCCAGACCGACATCAAAGCTGGCGTTAAACAGACTCTTGCTCCGCAGGTTGGCCCACTCACCGAGCTTCTGCAGCGTCGCCGGGCCAATCTCGCGGCGCGGCGTATTGACGATCCGCAGAAACGCGCTGTCATCCTCGGGATTGGTCAGCACACGCAGATAGGCGAGCAGATCTTTGATCTCAGGACGTGAGAAGAAGGAGGTGCCGCCAGAGATGCGATAAGGGATGCGGTTCTGCATCAGAAACTTTTCAAAGGTCCGTGACTGATGGTTACCACGATAGAGAATCGCGTAATCTTTGTACTGCGTTTTGTTGATAAAGTGATGCGCGATCAGTTCGCCAGTGACCCGCTCCGCCTCATGCTCTTCGCTGTTGGCGGTAAGCACTTTCAACTCGCTACCCTGCCCCAGCTCCGAAAAGAGGCGCTTTTCAAAGACGTGCGGATTATTGGCAATCAGGATATTTGCCGCTTTCAGTATGCGCTGCGAAGAACGATAGTTCTGCTCCAGCTTCACCACCTCCAGCGCCGGGAAATCCTGATTCAGCAGCACCAGATTCTGCGGCCGTGCGCCGCGCCAGGAGTAGATCGACTGGTCATCATCGCCGACTACTGTGAAGCGCGCGCGTGCGCCAACCAGCAGCTTAACCAGTTCATACTGGCTGGTGTTGGTGTCCTGATACTCATCCACCAGCAGATAGCGGATACGCTGCTGCCAGCGCTCGCGCACTTCCTGATTACGCTGCAGCAGCAGCGTCGGCAGCAGGATCAGGTCATCAAAATCCAGTACGTTGCACGCCTTCAGATGCTGGCTGTAGAGGGCATAGCAGTGGGCAAAGATATTATCCTGCTGCGAGCGCGCCAGCGCGGCGGCGCCCTGCGGATCGATCAGATCATTTTTCCAGTTCGAAATGGTGGAGATGAGCTGCTGTAGCAGCGTCTTATCCTCTTCCAGCCACTCTTTGGTCAGCTCTTTTAGCAGGGCGAGCTGATCCTGATCGTCGAACAGTGAGAAGTTGGACTTCATGCCCAGCGCCGCCGTCTCGCGCTTGATGATCTCCAGTCCCAGCGTATGGAAAGTCGAGATCAGCAGGCCACGCGCCTCTTTGCGGCCCAGCGTCTGTGCCACACGCTCTTTCATTTCGCGCGAGGCTTTATTGGTAAAGGTTACTGCGGCGATATGGCGCGCCTGATAGCCGCATTCACGAATCAGATGGGCGATTTTGTTGGTAATCACGCGGGTTTTGCCTGATCCCGCGCCCGCCAGCACCAGACAGGGACCGGTAACAAATTCGACGGCACGTTGTTGGCTGGGGTTTAAACGCATAAAAGAAATCGCCTGATTGAATCAAAAGAAAGGGGTTTATACTGGGCGGCAATTATACACAAGCGAGATACCAACATGGCGAAAACCGCGGCGGCTTTACACATCCTGGTCAAAGAGGAGGCGCTGGCAAAAGAGATTCTGGCGAAACTGGCGAAAGGCGGCAATTTTCAGGAGCTGGCAAAGAAGCACTCTACCTGTCCTTCCGGCCGGAAGGGGGGCGATCTGGGCGAGTTCCGTCAGGGACAGATGGTGCCGGCCTTTGATAAAGCGGTCTTTACCTGCCCGCTGCTGACGCCTTACGGGCCGGTAAAGACCGGCTTTGGTTATCACATTATCAAAGTGCTCTACCGCAACTAGTTACTTCTTCTGCTTCATCTGCTGCAGGACGGTGCTGCACTGATTGTCTTCGTTATCGCTTGGCGAGATCATGGCCAGCAGCGCCGCTGCCGGGCCGACGACCGCACCCAGTGCCACAGCAGCGGCACCGCGGGCCAGCAATGGCCCTGCTTTCACGCCTGCATCAGGATTTTTAAAGGTACCGCGCACGTAGAGCGGGGAGCGCAGCGTCACGATGCGGATGCCCTTACTCTCCGGATTCACCGACAGATCCAGTCTCTCACTGGCGAAGTTGGCGTTGCCTGACACATTGATAATCGCGTTCTCGGTATCAAATACAAACAGGTTCGGGGTCGCCACACCATTCTGCAGTCTGAGATCGGTCGCGGCGCAGTTGATACGCACCTGGTCATCGCCAAACAGCTTGCCCACCACGTAGTTACCGACGTTGAGTCCGGCAATCTCCATCAGGCTGCGACTGATCAGCCCATCATTCATCAGCAGCTTAAGCTGACCATTGCTGGTCGCCAGCAGATCGGCCACTGAGTTACCGGTGCCGGTAAAGCTGGCATCGCCATTGAGCTGACCACGGCTGTTCTTCATTGCGTCCACCGTCGGGAAGAGCTGACGCAGCTGCAGCTTACGTACATGAAGGTCAACCCGACCACGCATCGGCGAGCGATCGCCCTCCAGTCGGATGGTGCTGTTGAGACTGCCACCTGCCACACCAAAGCGCAGCGGATCCAGCAGCAGATCGCCGCTTTTCAGCTGTAAGTGGGTGTAGAGATCGCTTAACGGCAGTGAATTACTGTGTTCGATTCGTTTGCCGCTGAACTTCACATCGGCATCCATCACGTCCCAGTTTTTGGTCTCAAATTTATCGTGCGGCAGCACGCGGTCGGCGGGTTGATTCGATTTCTCACCGCGACGGGCTTTGGCCTGCGCGGTTTTTTCACTGCCTTTGCCAGAGTCTACGCCAATCAGCGGCCCCAGATCGGCCATGCGCAGTTGCTCCGAGGTCAGTTCACCGGTCAACGTTGGACGGGGTTTGCCCTGCGTGTAAATCAGGGAGCCATGAATATCGCTGTCGCCAATGTGTCCGTTGAATTTCTCATAACGGTAGACCGCACCTTTTTCGCCATTGAATTTAGCAATCAGATGGCCGTCAGTTTCATAAGGCGGTGTGTCAGGCAACAGGACGCCGGTCAGGCCGTAGAGATTCGCCAGCGTATCGCCCGAGAAGCGCAGTCGCACATTCAGCCCGCCGAGGTTCATTGGATCCTGCAGACCACCGGTAACCTGCACGCGCGTGGAGCCATTGCGCACATCGGCCTGAATCGGGAACGGGGTGTTCTGGCTGCGCAGCGACAGCATGCCGCCGATTTTGCCGTCGCCACTGAGATTCTCGTTGTTGTAGGTGCCACTGGCCTTCCAGCCAAAGACAAAGTTGCCCGCGCCCTTCTGCTGGTCGTTGCCGCCGGCGATCTGCGCGTAAGGCACCGGTTTGCCTAGCGGATTGACCTGCACCGTCACATCTGCACGGTTAACGGCATCGCGATAACGAATCTGGCCCTGATCGAACAGAATATTATCCAGACGGAAGGACCAGGCCGATGGCGCGGCATTCTTCTCATCTTTGTCGCTTTCGGCCAGCGTAAAGGTCCAGTTGTTCTTTTTATCTGCAGTCTGGATCAGTCGGGCATCGGGCCGCTGCAGCTTAATCCATGGAATGAACAGCTCCTTATGCAGCAACGACAGCGGTGACAGCGTGGCATCCACACGTTGCAGATGCACCATGGTGACGTCAGAAATATCTGGCGGATTGCCCAGCATAATATCTTCCGCATGCACCTGCGGCCATGGCACCCAGCGCCGCCAGCCTGCCTCGTCGCGATTTCTCGCCCAGTCGATACCCAAATCTCCCCGTATCGCAAAGGGGCGATTTAATTCGGTAGAGACTTTCTGATTGATGGTGGGTTTCAGGCGATTCCAGTCAAAGGTGGCGATGACGACGATAATCACCACGATTAATAACACCAGAATTCCTGCTACCCAGCTGACTATTTTCCCGGTACGCGACATTACGCTTTCTCCTTGCACATTCACGGTCTGCGTTAAAGATAGTCGAGACGGCGAGCAACGGCATCAGGGAAGCTGGATAGTGAGATGATTCAGTTCAGAAAATGGGACAGGTCGCGAAAAGTAGTAGCCCTGGGCCGCGATAGCGGGGGATGCTTTAACCTGCTGCCACTGCGCTTCCGTCTCCACGCCTTCAACAATGACGCCGTTGCAGTAGCGATTGATCAGCGCCAGCAGCATCGAAAACAGGCTGCGCCCTTCATTGGTGGTGCCCAGCATAGTAAAAAGGTCGCGCGACAGCTTGATGTAATCATATTTCAGTTCGGTCAGCGCCGAGAAATTCGCCATACCCGAACCGAAGTCATCCAGCCACAGCGGCCCCAGTTCAGGTATTTTCGCTACTTTCTCCTCCTGCGGCAGCGCCTGGTGCTCGGTGAGTTCAAAGCGTATCCATGGCAGGCTGGCAATGAGGCGACGAATAGCGGGTCGGTGCTGAATGGCCAGCAGTGAGGGACCGTCTATGTTGACCGAGGCGACCACATCATTGTGTTCGAAAAATGCAGTCCATTCTGCGAGGAGCTCGAGCTGCTCATACACTACGTTCAGGCGCTGAGCGATATCGAGTCCGGCAAACCAGGCTTCAGGCGAGAGATTCCTTTCCGGCGCCATGGGATGATAAACGGCGGTCAGCAGTTCAATCGCCAGTAACCGACCTGTTACCCGATAAATCGGCTGAAACCGATAGCGTCGATGACATTGTTGCCAGAAGAGCGGCGTTTCCGTGTGGAGATTAAGGTCGGTTGAAGACGGCAGCCATTGGCTAATATTCTCCATCACCATGCTATTTTCCTGGTTGGTAATACGTCCCCAAAACGGGAGACTCAAGCGATTATCGTAAATGCCTGTGATAATGAGATGAATGGGGCGGCCGTATGAAAACGGAGAGTTTACCAGCCGTTTCGTTAGCATAATCGGTAAAACAGGCCGAAATTAGCCGCTCTTATCGCCCGGATCGCGGCTTTTCTGCGCCTTAAGTTAAATTAAAACACCGTTTTAAAACCATTGACGTCTGCCATACCAGACGCGAGACTAAGGCGATATTTCACTACAGGTCTGAAACCATGACGCAGAAGAAAATTGCCATCATCGGCGAATGCATGATTGAGCTGTCCGAAAAGGGTGAGAACATTAAGCGAGGCTTTGGCGGCGATACCCTTAACACGGCGGTGTATCTCGCCCGCCAGGTTGATGAGCCGCAGTTGCGGGTCGATTATGTTACCGCGCTGGGGACGGATTCGTTCAGCGATCAGATGATCGCAGCCTGGCAGCAGGAGAAGGTGAATACGGACCTGATTCAGCGCCTCGATAATAAGATGCCGGGCCTGTATGTGATTGAAACCGATGCCGACGGCGAGCGTACGTTCTGGTACTGGCGCAGCGATGCTGCCGCGCGTTACTGGCTCGACAGCCCGCAATCCGCAGAGATAGCCGAACAGCTGTCGCACTACGATTATCTCTACCTCAGCGGCATCAGTCTGGCGATTCTGCCGCCGGCAAGTCGTGAGAAGCTGATGGCGCTGCTGGCCCGCTGCCAGGCGAATGGCGGCAGGGTGATTTTCGATAACAACTACCGCCCGCGTTTATGGGCCGACCGCGCCAGCGCGCAGGCTGCATATCGCGCCATGCTGAACTGTACCGATATCGCTTTCCTGACGCTGGATGATGAACATCTGCTGTGGGGCGAGCAGCCGCTCGATGACGTTATTTCGCGTACCCGTCAGGCCGGTGCCAGCGAAATCGTCATTAAGCGGGGTGCAGAGTCATGTCTGGTCGCTATCGGCGATGCGCCGCTGATTGAGGTGCCTGCGGTACGTCTGGCGAAAGAGAGAGTAATCGATACGACGGCCGCTGGCGATTCATTCAGTGCCGGGTATCTGGCGCGCCGTCTGACGGGCGCTTCTGCAGAGGCCGCCGCGCAGCGCGGACACCTGACCGCCAGCACCGTGATTCAGCATCGCGGTGCGATTATTCCGGCAGCGGCGATGCCAGAGTGATGCTGTAGCAGTTAGCGTCGTGAAGATCTATCTGCGAATATAGATGACGGAAAATGCGCCCTTGGGCGCATTTTTTTGCGCTGCTGGTTATGTCTGGCTGAGTCGCGGTGAGAAGGAGCCTGCACAGGAAACCGGGTCAGATCGGAAAGACGCAAAAAATGTCATCCCTGACACGTTCGGTCCGCGCGATTACGCACCTCATCCCTGAGGTGCGCCCGTTGCCGGGCCAACGCGTTGCGTTGTTCAAAAACGCTCCCGGCGTTTTTAGTACGCACCTCATCCCTGAGGTGCGCCCGTAAATGGGCCAACGCGTTGCGTTGTTCAAAAACGCTCCCGGCGTTTTTGTCTTGCGCGGGACGCTTTCCTCTTCTGACCCGGTTCCCTGCACGTTGAGCTGATTTATTGCTGCTGGATTCACTCTGATTTGCCTTTCAGGCAGTGATTTGGCACAAACAACTCTTACGCACAAAGCGGCTGACTGAACTGCATCTGATAGAGCCGCGCATATGCGCCGTTCTGTTGCAGCAACTGCTGATGCGAGCCGCGCTCCACAATTTTCCCCTCATCTACCAGCAGAATTTCATCAGCCTTTTCAATGGTCGAGAGACGGTGAGCGATGATCAGCGTGGTCCGGTTCTGCTGCAGCGTCTCCAGCGCAGACTGAATCGCGCGTTCAGACTCGGTGTCCAGAGCTGAGGTCGCTTCGTCGAGGATCAGAATCGGGCTGTCTCGCAACAGGGCGCGGGCAATGGCGATGCGCTGCCGCTGTCCACCCGACAGCAGCACGCCGTTTTCTCCAATCACCGTATCCAGTCCGTTATCCATTTTATTAACGAATTCCATGGCATGGGCCATCTCTGCCGCCTTTTCTATTTCCTCGCGGCTGAAGACATCGGTACGGGCATAGGCAATATTGTTGGCAACCGTGTCATTGAACAGGTGAACATGCTGAGAGACCAGCGCCACCTGCTCGCGCAGCGAGGCCAGGGTGTAATCACGCAGGTCATGGCCATCCAGCAAAATTTCGCCGCTGTCGATGTCGTAAAAGCGCGTCAGCAGGCTGGCAAGGGTCGATTTCCCTGAACCGGAACGGCCGACCAGCGCCACGGTTTTACCGGCAGGAATGGTCAGATTGATCTGCTGCAGCGCCGGTGTTTCCGCGACCGGATAGGTAAAGGTAACATCCCGAAATTCAATGTTGCCGGTGGCGCGCTTAACCACGCGTGTCCCTTCATCTTTCTCCTGTTCCATATCCAGAATCGCAAACAGCGTCTGACAGGCCGCCATGCCGCGCTGGAACTGGGCATTGACGTTGGTCAGCGACTTTAACGGACGCATCAGCATCAGCATGGCGGAAAAAACCGCACTGATAGAGCCTGCGGTCAGCGTGGCCATCACCGAGGGGAAACTGGCCGCATAGAGCACAAAGGCGAGTGCCGAGGAGGCGAGCAGCTGAATAATCGGATCGGAGAGTGAGGTCGCCGAGACCATTTTCATTCCCTGGCGACGCATGTTGTTGCTGACCTGTCCGAAGCGGTCGGACTCAACCTGCTGGCCGCCAAACATCAGCACCTCTTTATGCCCTTTCAGCATCTGCTCGGCATGAGAAGTCACCTGCCCCATGGTGTTCTGCATATTTTTGCTGATGCGGCGAAAGCGCCTGGAGACGATACGAATTGCCAGCGACACAATAGGTGCCAGCACCAGAAGGATCAGCGAAAGTTGCCAGCTGTAGTAAAACATCATCACAAACAGGCCAAGAATAGAGGCCCCTTCACGCACTACCGTCACCAGTGAACCAGAAGAGGAAGAGGCGACCTGCTCACAATCGTAGCTGATACGGGAGAGCAGCGTACCGGTTGATTGCTGATCAAAAAATGCCACCGGCATGCCCATCATATGGCTGAACAGGCGACAACGCAGGGCCATCACCACTTTGCCTGACACCCACGAGATACAGTAACTGGAGAGATAGCCGCTGACACCGCGGATCAGGATCAGCCCGATAATCACCAGCGGCATCCAGACCAGAATGCCGGGATTTTTCTGGCCAATGACATCGTCCAGCAGCGTCTTCAGTAACGTCAGCATAAACGGGTCTATGGCGGCGTTGACGATCAGGGCAACACCCGCGACCAATAGCCCCAGTCTGAAGGGAGAAATCATCGGCCACAGGCGACCAAAGGTTTGTCTGGTAGAGAGATTGGTATCAAGCATGACATGCCTCTTACCGTTGTGAACAGACGGAGGATGTTATGTTAAACCGCATCAACCAACAGGAAACTGCCGCGTGGTAAATAATGCTGACCATTCCCAAATGAGACTGGCACATTAATCTCAGCATTGAGACGGGGATCACTCTGGCACGAAAAGCATTATGTCGCCTTAACAGCAAACAGCGTGATATCCGGTAAATTGCGTCTAACAAAGTGGCCCGTGCCAGTTATTTACCTTAAGCTGAAAATTAGTGGTTAATAACGGACACTCTTCGGCAATCCTCTTTAATCTCTCTTATAATTTATTGATTAATATTAATCAGTTACGCAAACAAATCGCTCTCCAGGCATAGTCCTAATCTGGTCAGATTCGCCCTTTTCGGATGGACGACCGCCTGAAAAAAGACCATCTTTTAATCAAAAGACAGCAGGACGCTGTTCTCTCCGGCCGCGAACAAAACAATTAAAATATTCCCCGCATCAGGATCTATTTATGCACACAGAAATTATTAATATCTGGCCACACGGTGATGCACCAGGCGCCAGCGACTCGCGCGCCGAGCCGCAGATTGTCGATATGGCAAAAGAGTATGAGCCTTACGATCGCGCCGCTACCGGCGTGCGTTGCCCGGAGATGGCGATCTGGCATCCGGTCGAATCCAATGGCATTACCCTGCTGGTCGCACCGGGCGGTGGCTATCAGCGTGTCATGATCGATCGTGAAGGCAGCGCGCTGGCAACCTTCTTTACTTCAATGGGCTACACCCTGGCGGTCATGACCTATCGCCTGCCCTACGACGGGCATCACGAAGGTCCCGATGCGCCGCTGGCCGATGCGCAGCGTGCGGTTCGCGTCCTGCGTGATCGGGCACAGCGCGGCCTGAACGGTAAATACATTGTGATGATGGGCTTTTCGTCGGGTGGCCACGTGGCGGCCAGCCTGGGAACGCGTTTCGCAGAGAAACTCTATCCAGTGCAGGATGGCGCTGAAAACTTCTCGCCGCGTCCGGATGCGATGGTACTGGTCTATCCCCTGATCAGTATGCGTGACGGCATCGCCCACGAAGGTGCCAGAACCCGCCTGCTGGGTGCATGGCCCGATCAGAAAACGATTGAAGCCTATTCAATGGAAACCCGGGTTCATCCGCTGGTGCCGCCGACGCTGTTAATCCACGCCGCCGACGATGACGATGTCTCAGTGAATCACAGCATGGCGTTTTTCGGCGCGCTGCGTGAGCATAAGGTTCCGGCAGAGGTGCATTTCTATCAGAAAGGCGGGCACGGATTTGGTATCCGTGGCGTGGCAGATTTGCCCCTCGCCAGCTGGCCGATGTTAGTGACCGAGTGGCTCAGGGCAAAAACCTGACGTTACGCGGCGGGCGGAACGTCTTTGACGTTGCTATCCGGCGGACTGGCTTCATTGCTGGTCGCCGGTGCCGCTGGCGGTGACATCACTTTGTCCCAGCTGTTTTGCAGGCTCTTCACGTTGGTTTCCGCTTCGCCTTCCGGCTGAATCAGAACCATCATCAGCTCCTGCGTCAGCTGCTGACGCAGCTCCTGGTTCAGCTGTTCGCGGGTCAGGCCGGCCAGGAAAGTCTGACGCAGCTTCTGATACTGCTCTGGCGCGATATCGACCACGGCGTTCTGCTGCGAGCGCAGGCGCTGGCTCATCAGCACATCCGTATCGGTGCGGGCATAAGTGGTAAACAGCTTGTTCAGCTCCAGCAGCTTCTGCGCCATCAGCGCATCAAACTCCTCCTGCGGTATGCCTTTATCACGCACGTTCGCCAGCTCACGTGCCACCAGATTCATATTCTGCGCCAGATTGTCATTGCGCCCATCCATGTTGATGGAACACTGCGCCCGCTGATAGAGCACCCGGCAGTCGAATCCGACCTGGATGCCCTGCGCCTTACTGTCGCTGAGTGCACGCTGAACGTGCCAGAACAGCGCTTCACGGGCCAGGTCGCTCTGCCAGTAACGCTGCAGATTCTGGGAGTCACGAATCGGTTGCCATGGCGTATCCCACACCAGCGACAGACGATCCTGCGTCATGTTGCTGCTGACCAGATTCACCGGCTCATGTGGCAGCGGTGACAGCGTCGGCAGTGGCGCAGGGGTTTCACGTTTGCCGGTTAACGCCGAAAAGGTTTTGTTGATCTGTTCAGAGAGGTTACGGCTGTCGACGTTGCCTACCACATAGAGCGTCATCGCGTCCGGGGTGTACCACTGATGATAAAAATCGCTGAGCTGGGTTAAATCCACCGGCGCACGGGGTTGTGTAGCGGGATCGTGCGCCAGCAGCGCGGAGCCTTTCAGGCGGTAGCGCCACCAGACATCCTGCGGATCTTTCGGCCAGGTCGCCACCGGATCGGAGGCGGCCAGCGCGGTGTTAACCACCTCTTCAGTGATCGCCATATTGCCCGCCGTGGCCGCCAGCCAGTTCAGCGCTTCTTTCAGCAGCTCAGGGCGGTTATTCGGCAGGCTCAGATTATATTGGGTGGAATCATAGGAGATGATGACGGGCGGCAGCGGATGCTGAGGATCCATCGCCTGTTGCCATAGCGCACGCTGCTGATGATTATCGAGTGCAGTGTTATGCACCATCGCCAGGCGTGGCAGCAGATGACTGAAGCCGGTCTGTTGCGCACTCTCCACCAGCGAACCGGTATTCACCACCAGACGCAGTTCAATGCGGTCGCTGGGCCGTTGCGGTGTGGCCAGTAACTGCCAGTTAAATCCATTATCCAGCTTGCCTTCCTGCCAGGCCGGATCCGGTTGCAGCGTTTCGGCCTGGAGACCAAAGCTGCCTGCCAGCACTAATCCACCAACCAAAAGCCGAATTCTGGTGCCCTGCATGTGAACCCCTACTCAAATAATTCAAATATCATTATCACTGGCGCATATTGCCGCTGTTATTAACGAACCGGCTGACGCCGATTCGCGCTGTTATCCAACAACAGAGTGTTTGACCACAGGAAGCTCAGGATGTCGCGCAACGAAGTGAAAAACGTCAAAAAAAACAAGTGGGGTTCATTATGCAAATGCCCGCTGTCAGGGCAAGCGACAGCGGGCATTTGTGGGGATTTAAGTGAAATTCAATGATTAAATTGAAGATTCAGACGCTTTATTCTCCTTATTACGGCCTGCCAGCGTGTCGGCCAGCTGTTTATGATCCAGCTGATCGACCCACTTCGCGACCACCACGGTCGCCACTCCGTTACCGATCAGGTTAGTCAGCGCACGGGCTTCAGACATAAAGCGGTCAATACCGAGTATCAGCGCCAGACCCGCCACCGGCAGATGTCCTACCGCAGAGAGCGTCGCCGCCAGTACGATAAATCCGCTTCCGGTTACCCCCGCTGCGCCTTTCGAGGAGAGCAGCAGCACCACCAGCAGCGTAATCTGATGGAAGATATCCATGTGCGCATTGGTCGCCTGAGCGATGAACACCGCCGCCATGGTCAGGTAAATCGAGGTGCCGTCGAGGTTAAAGGAGTAACCGGTGGGGATCACCAGCCCGACCACTGATTTCTTACAGCCCAGTTTCTCCATCTTATCCAGCATGCGCGGCAGTGCAGACTCGGAAGAGGAGGTCCCCAGCACAATCAGCAGCTCTTCTTTGATATAGGCGATGAACTTAAAGATGCTGAATCCGGCAAACAGACGCGCAATCAGCCCCAGCACGATCACCACAAACAGAACACAGGTGATATAGAAGCAGATGATCAGCTGGCCGAGCTGCACCAGTGATCCCACGCCATACTTACCGATGGTGAACGCCATTGCGCCAAATGCCCCTATCGGTGCCAGACGCATGATCATGTTAATGATGCCGAAAATGACTTTTGAGAAATTTTCAATCACGTTGAAAATCAGCGTGCCGGTGTTACCCAGGCGATGCAGGGCGAAACCAAACAGAATGGCGAACAGCAATACCTGCAGAATGTTGCCGCTGGCAAAGGCGCCAATCACGCTGTTAGGAATAATATCCAGCAGGAAGGGGACGATGCCCTGCTGTTCTGCCTGCTGGGCGTACATCGCCACGGCTTTGGCATCCAGCGTGGCAGGATCAACGTTCATCCCGGCACCTGGCTGCACGACGTTTACCACGATCAGGCCGATAATCAGCGCGATGGTGCTGACAATTTCAAAATAGAGCAGTGCAACTGCGCCGGTACGCCCTACCGCTTTCATGCTTTCCATGCCAGCGATGCCGGTCACCACGGTACAGAAAATCACCGGGGCGATAATCATCTTGATTAATTTAACAAAGCCATCTCCCAGCGGCTTCATCTGGGTCCCTAACTCCGGGTAAAAATGGCCTAACAAAACGCCGATGCCAATCGCCATCAGCACCTGGAAATAAAGGCTTTTAAAAAGTGAGGTTTTCATAAACAGGTGTCCACTAACGCCGTGAGGTGATGTTGTCGGATTCGTTATTGTGACTGGCGGGCAACAGAGGTGGCGCCTGACAGTAACCCGAAAATAACACTCTGTTTACGTGATTAATACAGGGTGACAAACGCCCAGGAAACCCTGGGATCGTAATTCTGAACTGAAACGCTTCAGCAAGGGGTTTTGTAACTAAAATTCTCGCAAAATCAATGAATCAGGCAATTATTGCGGCAGTGAGGATTTTTCGATCCAGGTCTGGTTGAAGCGGCTCACCGGCAGCGCTTCCGCATAGAGGTAGCCCTGACCGATAGCGATGCCGCGCGCCAGCAGCCAGTCGCGCTGCTCCGCCGTTTCCACACCTTCGGCAATCACCTCCAGATGGATAATTTCGGCGATAGCCGCCACGATGCGGACCATGGTGTCGTCATGCGGCAGTGCCGCCACAAAGCTGCGATCCATCTTCAGTTTGTTAACCGGCAACGCTTTCAGCTGATGGAGATAGTTCAGGTTAGAATAGCCCATACCGAAATCATCCAGCGCCACCGCCACGCCGGTCTGCTGCAACATCCGTAGCATCGACATCGCCTGTTCCGCATCGTCAAGCTGAGCCGTTTCTGTCACTTCCAGCACCAGAGTGCCTGGTGCGATACGGTGGCGCGCCAGCAGGGATTGCAGATGAGAAACTACACCGGTATCCCGCAGTTGCACTGCGGAAATATTCACACTCAGCGGCAGCATAATACCCTGTCGCTGCCAGCCAGCCAGAATGCGGCACGCCTCTTCAAACACCCAGCGGCCAATCGCGCTAATCACACCAATCTCTTCAGCACTGGCAATAAACTCTTCGGTCAGACCGTAACTGCCATCAGGCTGGCGCATACGCAGCAGCGCTTCTGCGCCGGTTAACGTACCGGTGCGCATATCCACCTGGGGTTGCAGGTAGAGGGCGAACTGCTCATCGTGCAGCCCCTGCAGAATGTCATGCTCCTGTGTCAGACGCTTCTGAGCGCGCTCGGTCAGCGCGGCGTCAAAGAACAGGATCTGATTTTTGCCCTGATGACGGGCCGACATCATCGCCGAGGTCGCGCGGTCAAGCAGCTCGTTAGCGCTCATCGGCTTGTCGTCGCGCAGCGCCAGACCGATGCTGACGTTAGGACGCAGCTGCAGCTGATGCAGGTTGACCGGCTGATTCAGGCGAATCATCAGGTTGCGCGCCAGGCGCAGCGCACGAAACGGATTACTGGCGCGCTTCATTAACAGCACGAAGTCGCTGACACCGGTCTGTGCCAGCAGGGTATGGTCATCCAGCGTATGCCGGATTTTCTCCACCAGCGTCAGCATCAGCGTATCGCGCTGCTCATCGCGCAGGACGCCATTGGCTTCCTGCAGCGTTTCAATGCGGATCACCATCAGACCCAGAGGCTGTTCAGGGTTACACATGAACTGTTCGACCAGCGCAAGAAACAGCGTACGGTTAGGCAGATCGGTGACGGCAAAATGGGTGGTCAGCCGACTCATCTCGTCATGAATCGACTCCAGCACCTGCTGATTACGGTTGTAGCTGCGGATCAGCATGCCGATTTCGTCATCGCGATGGCTCTGCGGCAGGGTCAGTTTATGCGTCAGAATCGACTGCGGTGGCAACTCCTGCAGCTCGCGTGAGAGATTGCGCAGCGGATGCACCACCAGCCGGTTGATGCACCAGCTGATCGCCACGGAGAGGATCAGCGCCAGCAGCAGATAGGTGATGATCATGGTTGAGAGCGTGCTGAGGATAAACTGGTAGACGCGCGTCGAATTAGCCTGCAACACCAGATAGGCCAGCGGCTTCGGCATCCCGGTATTTTCGACCGAATAGAGCGGCAGGGTAATCTGCACCGGCAGCTCAAACAGGCGGGCCACCAGAAGCGGCACCGGTTTTTCCGTCTCAAAGTCGGCATGCAGGGCCTGAAACGCATTAGGCAGCACCACGTCGGCGCGCGATAAAATACCGGCAGGCTTCAGTGAATGAAGAATGCGTTCGGCCTGAGAAATATCGGCACGCAGCACCGCTTCCGACAGCGGCTGGCGGACGGTGTGCGCGATATTCTCCATCTGCTGGGCGTAGTCAATCCTGCGCTGCTGCACAAAATGAAACAGTTGGATGACGATAAAGATACTGATGGTGATAACCGCAACCAGCGAAACTGTCGCCATCTGCTTTATCGTAAGTGACCGGCTTACGCGCAAAAAATTCTCTCCCGACGATGAAAAAAGCCCAGATAGCAGACAGGACAATGTCCGCCAGTATATCCCAAAAACTGACTTTTTTACCGTCTGAAAAGTCCTGCTTTTTCCCGTTCCGTGTTATTTAAAATCTGCGTAAGGGATCAGCGGCTGTGGCGGCATATCGAGATCGCCTTCCCAGCCGCCGGCAGCATAGCGCACATAGAGCAGACCATGACTCGGGGTGTAATCCTTCGCCTGCTGAATATCGACACCCGCACCAATAAACCAGTTCGACGTCAGCCGTCGCTCAATGACTGCCTGCAGCGTATAGCCCGTACCGCCGCCGGAACTGCTGGCAGAAGACGGATTACTGGCAAGGGTATAGCCCGGATTAACCGGATAACGCTGCTGCGCACTGGTTTTCGAATGTGACCAGGAGACGGAGCCGCCCAGATCAAACGACCAGTTCTCTGTCCGCTGCCGCCAGGTCACCGGCACGGAAAAGGAGAGATACTGCTGCGGACTGTAGTAGCCGCCCTGGCCGAAGGTGTAATCACTGAGATCCTTCTGATAGTGCCAGAGCATGCTGTTCAGCCCGACGGTTGCACGGCGGTTGTCGCTGTTGATGAGCTTGTAGTAATAGCCGCCCATCAGGCGCTCACGGCTGTTATCGGCAACATTTTTACCGGTGATCTGATGCGCGCTGATATCACCCCAGACGCCATGCGCGCCGCCCTGATCGTAACTCAGCCCGATGCTGCCGCCCGTGGCCACCACGCCACCCCAGCTTTTGCCCCCGTTGGCTGCAGGATCGCGCGTCCCGGCATAGGAGAGCAGCGAACTGGCTATCGGCCTGCGTGAGGCAGTGAGTGTGACGCCGAGCTGTTTCACATCGGTTTTCCAGCTCAGCCCGCCGGTCCAGTTAGTGACTTCAAAACCCAGCGGCGTGGTACCGAGGTCAGCCGACCAGGTCGCGTTATGCCAGCCAGCGGCCAGCGCCGTACCCTCATCGCGCTGGCGGGTCTGGCGACTGCAGCCGCCCGAACTGGCGTCGTCACAGCTGCCAAACAGGGCGTCGATGCTGCCGTTTTGGGTGGTAAAGGTGCCTGCGGAGACATCCACCCGATCAAGACGGACAAAGCCCCGGCCATCGGCAAACGGATGTTCCGCCTGCAGCATGGTGGTGTGCGCCGTAAAATCGGAGATGCCGCCGGTACCACTGTTGCGAGAATAGTCCTGCTGCACCGTCAGCGTGGTCTGCTGCTGACGGTAAAGATCGGCCGTGTCGCTGCGCAGGCTGCGCTTCAGCCAGTCATCCTGAGGATCGTTGCGGGTTGCGCGGCTGATATTGCCACGGCTATCGATACCGCTGGCCGTCATCGCCTGACGATAGTCTGTCAGCGCCTGTTCTGGCTGCTGCTGCGCACCCTCCAGCCGTGCCGCATCACGAAACACCAGCGCCTTGTCCTGCGAAGGCGGCAGCGCGGCAGCACGCTGTTTCAAATCGGTAAATAGCGCGACAGCCCGTGTGGTTTCACCCACCGCCTGCCACGCCAGCGCAGCACGGCGATCCGCATTGACGCTGGCCTGTACCGGCGGCTGTTGCTCAAGCGCCTGTCGGGCTTCGCTGTTGCGCTGCAGGGCAACCAGCGCTTCGATTCGTCCCAGCGCCGCATCGCCGTTATCCGGCTGGCGCGACAGCACCTGCTGATAATCCGCCAGTGCCTGCTGCGCTTCACCGCGTTCCAGCGCCCAGTCGGCCAGTAGCAGGTCGCGCTGGCTGGAAACCGGCTGCTGCTTAAGCAGCGTCACCGCTGCCTGCTCCTGCCCGGCGACGCGCAGCGCCTCAGCCTGGTCAAAGATCTGATCCTGCTTCAGGCGGTCAGCCAGCTCGCGCATATCGCTGCTCCACTGCGCGTCGGGCAGCCGATGCAGCGAAGCCATCGCCTCACTATTGTTATCGTTGCCTGAGAACCAGAGTGCGGTCGCATAAAGCGCGGTGGCGTTTTGGGGATGCTTCTGCAACAGTGCGCGCATTACCGCATCCGCCTGCTGTCCGGCTCCGCCGTTACGCAGTGCACCCGCCAGCCGGTAACTGAGCCAGACGTCATCCGGTGCCAGCTCGCGCGCCTGGCGATATTTCTCTGCGGCCTGCGACCAGCGCGCCTGCTGCGCCAGGGCATCCGCCTCCGCGCGCAGGCTGTCGCTGCGCAGCGTCCGGATTGTATCGGCCAGTGCACGCTGCTGTGCAGCGGGCAAGGTAGTGATAAATTCCATCTCGCGGGCAGGCGACACCGTCTGATACAGCCCCGCCAGCCGACGCACTGCGGTGATATTGGTGCCATCCAGCCGTCGCGCGCGCTGCCAGAACTGTTCAGCCGCCGCCGTCTCTTTGCGCGCCATCGCCACATCACCCAGACCAATCAGGGCATAGCTGTCGCTGCTGTCATACGTTTGCGCCGCGCGATAGTATTTTTCGGCAGCATCAATATCGTGCTGTGCCAGCGCTTTATCGCCCTGCTCAATCGCCAGCCAGTAGCGATTGCTCTGCAAAAGTGACTGCCATTTACCAATCAGCGTGCTCTGCTGACCCGCTTTAATGGCGCGTTCCAGCCAGAGAATGGCGGCATCACGATGACCTGCGCGGGCCTGAGTTTGTCCCATTGCGCCCATTAATTCGGCATCGTCGGGATTCGCTTTCAGCGCCCGGTTAAGGGTCGTCATCGCGTTATTCACGTCGCCTGCGTCAACCAGCGCCAGCGCCCGCATTCGTTCCCGATAAGCGGGATCGGCCAGCGTCGTCTGCTGCTTCGCGAGCGCCTCTGCGCCCTGCTGGTGCGCATCGCCCTCAGTGAAAACAGCCAGATAAGCTTTAAGCTGTGCCACGCTGCTGTCGCTGATGGGCTGATCGGTGATCTGCTGCAGCCAGAGGTCGGCGGCAGCGGTACGCCCGCCATTGCTGTTTGCCAGCTTTTTCAGCTGCGCTATCGCCTTTTCTGGCTGCTGCTGATTAAACGCCATACGCGCAATTTGTAGCTCAACCCCGATATTGCCCGGATAGCGCTGTTCCAGTGCCTGAAGCTGCTGATAAGCCACGCCCTCCTGACCGGGAAGACGTGCCAGCAGCCGCCAGTACTCCAGGGCGGTATTGGGATCGGGGAAGACGCCGTTAAACAGCGCATCATAAGCGCTTTTCGCCTCGGTCAGTCGCCCCGAGGTGGCAAGCAGACGCGCCTGCTGCAGTTGCTGTCGTCCATCGGATGAGGTCAGCGCCAGGCCGACAGCGGATTCGCGTGTCTCTGCCGAATCAGGTGCAACCTTTTTCAGTTGAGCCAGCAGCAATTGCGCGCTGGCGATATCACCCTGATGCAGCGCCAGCCGCAGACGTGCCGCCAGCACCTGGGGATTATGGGGATCGATTTTCTCCAGCCGATAGAGCGATTGCTGTACCAGATCGTATTTGTTGGTCGACTCGCCGGTACGGACCTGGGTCAGCAGCCAGTCGACCGGTGAGACTTCCGATCCGTCAGCGGACGCGGCCATTCCCGGCAGCGCACTTAGCGCGCCGAGCAGCATGCCTGTCCGCAATAACTGAGCGTTATTCATCTTCATCCAGTAAACGACGACGGGTAATAATTCGCATCAGACGCCATGTCATCAGCGCGAACAGCACCACCACAAAGAACGCACAGAGTGCCAGCCAGAAGGGATGTGAAGAGAGCAGTGACCAGAGACGTTCCCACCACGGCAGATGGCCAACAAAGTAGGTCTCTCCAACGCGCAGGCTGTTGACGCCAGACTCACGGATAATCGCCGTGGAGCCTGAGATCGCCTGGCGTTTGCCGCTGTCATCCAGCGCCTCATCAAGCAGCTGCCAGCTGCGCGGACTGCCATCGGCGAGCAGTGCCACCACACTGCGCTGATCGTAAAACGGCGACTGGAAACCGATCACGGTCGCCAGCGGGCCGCGTGAACCAATGGCTGTGGTACTTTCCGCTGCTCTTTCAGCCTCACTCAGCGGCTGAACAGGCTGAGAAACCTTGCGCGCCGGGGTTTTCAGCCAGCTGGCGGTGGCATCGACCAGCGCCGTGATCCGACGGTCATCCTGAAGATCTTTAGGAATATCGCCGATCATCAGCAGATCCGCATCCTGCTTTTTCGCCGTACTCCAGTCATCGGTAAGCTGCACGCGCAGCGCCGGATAGCCGGTCTGCGCGCCCATATTGCCCAGCGCATTCAGCAGTGTACTCACCTGCTGTGCATCAGGGTTGGACTGGACCAGCACCAGCGTCTGGGCCAGATCGGCGTAGCGACTGAACGGGAAGCCAGCATTCGCCCAGCTCTGCAATGAGGGCATTTCGATGTAGTGGCGATAGCCAGAGAAGTCGATGCTGGAATTGTCGTCCACCACCACATGATGTCCTACCGGCGTCACGGTTTCACAACGCCCGTCGGCGGTGCCCCCCATAAAGGTATTGGCATAGTCAAAATCAAAGCGCAGCTGGTTAACCACGCCCAGCCGCAGCGCCGGGATCAGCAGCTCATGATTCTTGTCCATCATTCCCTGAATCAGCGGAATATGCAGCAGTTGCTGCCCGGCCGTGTTTTTCGGCACCAGCGGGTAGTCCTGAATAAACTGATTATTCAGGTTAACGGCCAGTCGTGAGCCATCCGGGTGAACAGGCGAGGTGTAGCGATAGCTCAGATCCATATCGATACCGCGCGCGCGCACCAGGAAGAGATCGGGCGGCAGGTTCAGCGTCAGACTGATCGGGTTGGGCTGCAGACCGTCAGACTGCAGCTGGTTTTCATACTGCGTCAGCTCAGCAAAAGTGGTGCGGCGATCGGTGCGTACCCAGTTTGGCGCATCATAGGGCTGACGCGGTGCCCGCAGTGTGACGCGGTCGACGGTCGCGCTGTCGCCGCGTAACAGCAGCTCGCCCTGCGCAATCCCCTGCACCGCCGTCAGCAGATCGTCGTCGTTGCGTCCCAGGATCAGCAGCATCTTTTCATAGGGGCTGTCAGGCTGGCTTACCATCGCCACGGTCGGCTTCATCACCGGTGGCAAATTTTTCAGGAAATCCGGGCGTGCATTGTTGGTGGCAAACACCACCGCATGCTGCTGTTGCGGCAACTGATTGTAGAGCACCGGAAAATGCTGTCCGCGCCAGGCCGCTTTGCTGCCGAACCAGGAGGCCAGGATCGCAGCGGCACGCTGCTGGTTAACGTCTGGCCGGGCAGCAAACACCATCGGCAGGGTCAGCGGCCGCGTGTCGCGCGTATCAAGAAAGGGCTCCGGGAAATGAGACAGGTCGTTTTTCAGCGGCAGTTTTTGTAGCGTCAGATCCAGACCGCTCTCTTTGCCGATATCGAGCCAGATGGTGCTGTTGGCCGGATTTTCACAGATGTTGGCGTAGTGACCGACCAGCTCAAAGCGCACGCGGTTAAAGTCGGCGATAAAACGGGGATCGATCGCCAGCTGCACCTGATTCTGTTTGCCAGGCTGTTCCGGCGTCAGGGTGATCAGGCTCACCAGCTCATCGTTGAGATAGACTTTCAGCTGCGACAGCGTGGGCAGCAGCGCAGGCGACGGCCGGTAGCTGAGATTAAGCAGCGCACGTGTCACCACCTCATCACTGCGCACCCCGAACTCGATCTGCCCGCTGGGGCGGGTTCCGCTCAGCGTCATGCTGCCCGGCTGCGGGGCCAGCTTAACGAAGCTCAGCTGACTGCTACGCAGCGGCGCGGCAGGCTGCTGGGGCAACGATTGCACCGCCGTTTCTCCTGTGGCCATGATCGGCGCACTCTCCTGCGCCACTGCGCAGTTCAGCGTTGCCGAGCCCAGCAGCAGTGCAGCGACCCACCTGTTTATTCCTGTTGTTGTCATATCATCAACTCAATGCAGATTTTTTGAAGCGGGCACGCGTCCGATGCCTTGCGGCAACAGCGAAGCCAGCCAGCTTACCCCAGCGGTAAGCAGGTTAAACAACCGACGTAACTGCGGCGGGCCATATTCCGCCAGGCGCAGATAACCTTTAAAGCCGAGGATCATGATGTCGGCCAGACTCTGCACCGGCTTATCCTCCGGAAAACCGTCCTGCCACAGTGCCCAGGTATCGGCACGGGCGAAGGTACACTGGATAAAATCAATATGTTGCTGGGTGGTCAGCTGATGCAGACGGACACCTGCCCGACGGCCAAAGACACGCTGGACCTGGCACGGAAAACTGAACTCCTGCTGTCCACGACGCAGCAGCAGCCAGACTTTTTCATTTTCCCGCAGCGCATCCGGTTCGCGCATTTCCAGCCCTACGCCGCCGTCAGAGTAATCACGCAGCGTACAGGGCAGCATGTGACCATCCTCGCGTGCGATGGCAGCGGGCATGGCAATCTCTACCCGATGCGCCTCGCGGATCTGTCGTGCTTCAACCGACACCGCTACCGCGCCACCGAGAATAATCATGTTGTAGATCACCCAAATCAGGCTTACGCATACCGTCAGTATCTCGTTTGCCGGACCATGCTGTATGCGCCAGAACGCCATCAGCACACCCGCCAGATTGAGCAGCACCAGCAGCATATAGGGCTTGGTGATCACCCAGTCCAGGTGCTGCTCCTCGACCAGTCCGCCTTTGGCGGTAACGTTAAACTTGCCTTTGTGGGGATTGAACAGCGCTACGGTGGTCGGGCGGGCGATATACCAGGCCAGCACCGTCTCGTAGACTTCGCTCCAGAAAGAGTGACGCCAGCGCCCCTGGATACGCGAGTTGGTGAGGCTGGTATGCAGCATGTGAGGTAAAACATAAATCGCGATCGCCAGCGCAGGCGCGTAGATGATGTAGGCATGGCAGAGTAAAAATGCCAGCGGCGCCAGCAGGAAGATCAGCCTTGGAATGCCGGACAGAAAGTGCAGCATGGCGTTGGCATAACAGAGCCGCTGCACCCACTTCAGCCCTTTACCAAACAGCGGATTATCCAGGCGGAAAATCTGCACCATGCCGCGTGCCCAGCGGATACGCTGTCCGATATGCGCTGACAGGCTTTCGGTTGCCAGTCCGGCCGCCTGAGGAATGCGGATGTAGGCTGAGGTGTAGCCAAGCCGATGCAGACGCAGCGAGGTATGAGCATCTTCAGTCACGGTTTCTACGGCAATACCGCCAATCTCTTCCAGCGCGGTACGACGCAGAATGGCGCAGGAGCCGCAGAAGAAGGTGGCGTCCCAGGTATCATTACCGTCCTGCACCAGCCCGTAAAACAGCGATCCCTCATTCGGCGTACGGCGAAACCGCCCGAGATTGCGCTCAAACGGATCGGGCGAAAAGAAGTGATGCGGCGTCTGCAGCATCGCCAGCCGGGGGTCCTTGATAAACCAGCCCATGGCCATCTGTAAAAATGAGCGAGTTGGCACATGGTCGCAGTCAAAGATCGAGACGAAGTCGCTGCGGCAGTACTTTTTCAGCGCGTGGTTGATGTTGCCCGCCTTGGCATGTTCGTTAGAGGGGCGCACCACATAGTTAATGCCAATGCTGGTGGCAAATTCGCGGAATTCCGGTCGGTTGCCGTCGTCGAGCAGATAGATAGTCAGGCGATCTTTCGGCCAGTCAATGCCCAGCGCAGCATAGAGCGTCGGTCTGACAACGCTGAGTGGTTCGTTATAGGTCGGCACCAGCAGGTCCACCGATGGCCACTGCGAACGGTCCGCCGGCATAGAAACTGGCTGACGGTTAAGCGGCCAGAGTGTCTGGAAATAGCCCAGCACCAGCACCACCCAGGCGTAGGTCTCTGCTGCAATCAGCAGCAGACCAAAGATCAGGCTCAGTGGATCGTCCCAGTTCAGCGTCGAGGTATAGCGCCACCAGAGGTAGCGGCACGATACGGTCAGCGACAGTACGATCAGCATCATCGTGGGGAAACGCCCCGGTATGCGCCGTACCAGCATTGCCAGGCCCCAGAGCAGTACGACAAAAATAAACTGGGTCATGAGACCAAAGGGCTGGCTGATACAGAGCAACGCCAGCAGTGAGGCAAAGAGGGCAATAACAATGAAAAGGCTGCGTCGCATCAGCGGCGACAGGCGCTTCAGCCGCTGTTCAAGACGCGTATCAATGCCCTGGGTTTGCGAGCGGGCGACAAGATTATCCAGCCAGCGATAACCGTGGTGCCGCCAGTCAGTCAGCACGCTCAGGCGATTAACGCCGCCGCGCCCGCGCGCACCCGGTAGCCGGATCACAATCAGCCAGAGTGTCTGAATCAGATAACGCAAAATATCCAGCGGACGCGGACGCTCTGGTGAGATGTGCGGATAAAGTCGGCGACGCTGCTGAATAACACGCTGCCAGGCCGGGCTTTCGAAACGGAGCAGCATCACCCCCAGAACAGACCAGAACAGGTGGAGTGCACTGGCGAAGCGTGAAGCGCCGTTGCCACGCGCGGTGGTATAGCCGCTGTGCAGCGATTGCCAGGCGGGAGCAGTCAACAGCCAGCGCAACGGGTTCACGACCTCACCCCATTCAGATTGAGCAGCAGCCAGTTTGCCAGCGTGATGATCTCTTCGCTGACTAACGCATGTGGCCGATATTCACCGACCGGCTGCTTCATCATCAGCGATTCAGCCAGCGCCTCATCGCGGTGGATTAGCAGCGGTATCAGCTCTGTCAGCGAAGCCATCCAGAGCTGATGGAGGTCCTGCTGCAGACGACTGTTAGCATTAAACTGATTGATAATAAACCGGGTATGCACTGGAAAATGACGCTGGCTCAGGCGTAAATGACAATTCGCGTCTGGCTGAGTGACGCACAGTACACCGTCCAGTTCCGGATAGAGCGTTTCGTGCCACGGCAGGGGATCGGCGGGCAAATCGAAAATAATCCACTGATAGCGCACCTGCAGGTCCGGCAATGCCTGGAGCAGCGGCGCGGCCACCGCCTCATTCTGGTGGGCAATAGTCAACGCATGCTGATGAGAAAGCACACCATGAGGAAGCAAATCAGGTCCATTGGGATAGCGAAGCGCGGCATGCTGCCACGCCTCATCATCGCACAGCGCCTGCATCCAGCCACTCTCCTGCTGAGCGGGCAGATTAAAATGCACGCCGAGCTGACTGACCGGCGAGCCGTCGATCAGTAAGACCCGCTCGCCGAGGGTCGCGAGCGCCCAGCCGAGTCCTGCACAAAGAGAGGTTGTGCCAACGCCGCCCCGCACGCCCTGAAGCGCTATCAGCGGCATCAGTCAGGTTGCTCAGGCTGGCTGGGGAGCGTTTCCGCTAACAGCGGCCAGCGTGACACGATCTCTTTCAGGCGCTCTTCACGTGCAATATCGACATAGCGAAAAGAGTGCAAAGAAAAGGCGTCACGCAAAGCGCTAATATCATCCTGACGCTCGCCAGCAGTGGCGACAGGGTTATAAAGATTCTGGTTTTTCATTACTGTTCGCCAAAAATAAAACAATGTCAGATTCAGAATGACCGGCCGCGCGTAAAAAGGGCATTAAAAAATTTCCTGAAACGCGGCATTTGCACAACATTGTGAGCCAGCCTGCCATCAGAAATCTTTAAATTTCTCAGGTTACATCCTGGCCTGTCTATAATAAGCTAGCCTGGACTGGAAAAATAACGAATTCAATATGAAAAATTCTTTTTCGCTAGGGCTGTTGCATGTTCAGCCTGAATTAACGGCATTGCAAACCCCTGGCTGTTATTGGGTCACTTGTGCACGGCAGGATGACGCCCGCACTTTTATTCGACAGGTGATTTCACATCAGCAGGCCGTCACGCTCATCAGCGCTGATCAGCCGCCGCGTGATTTACTGACGCCCGACCCGGTCGGCGGTCCTGACCGTATCCCGCTGTTTTCTCTTCCCAAAAGCAAACGGAGTCTGTTGCAGCTGGAAAGTGATTTTCTGCGCACGCTCGGCAGTAAAAACGGCCTGGTGATATTTAACAGCAGTGCAGCGCAATGGGATAAGCTCGATGACGCCGAATTAACGCGGTGGATAAAGGGTATGCGCCACACGCTGCATAAAAGAAAACTCACGCTTTTAATCGTGACTTCCGGTTCCACTATAATAAACCTGAGTAATAATCTTCAGCGTTATTTTCGTCAGCTGGATGGCGTGGCGCATTTGGGCTTTCAGCAGGATAGCTGGCAGTATCGAATTAACTGGTGGTATGCAGCAGAACGCCTGCTGGCCGATCGTGCAATACGCCTGGGCTGTGAAGCGGATCGTTTCTTTACTTTAAATGAAAATCAGGAACCGCTGAGCCTTAATGACGAGCAGCATTATCTTGCAGACAAAATAGTGCTTGAGGGTGCACCGTCACTTTCACGCCAGTGGCAACTCTTTGATGATAATGAGCAGGTCTGGTTACGGGCTCAACAGGCCAATGCCGCAACGGTTATTTTCAGCCTGACCCGAAGCGACCTTATCAACGAACTGGCGAAGTTTGTACACAGCCTGCGACGCGGACGCGGCAACGGCCTGAAAATTGTGGTGCGTGAGATGGGTGCCAGCCTGCGTTACAGCGACGAACGTCTGCTGCTGGCCTGCGGGGTAAACGTTATTGTGCCGACCAACGCGCCAATGTCGCGGTTTCTGACCACACTTGAAGGTCTTCAGGGACAGGTGTTTAACCGCCGTGTTCCCGCCAGTCTTGAAGCGTTAACCGCGTCGTTGCAGCCTCTGCATGAAAAAGGCTACCTGCGGCTTGACGCCTTCTGCCAGTCAGTCAGCCAGTTGATCAGTAATACTTTACTGCCGGAAAATGATAAGGGCCTGCTGGTGGCGTTGCGGCCGGTGCCACAGCTTAAACCGCAGCAGATTCTGACACTTTGTAAGCCGCGCCGCTTTGGCGACCTGGTCACGGTACTGGAAGATCGCGTCATTCTGTTTCTCTCCTCCTGCCGCTATAACGATCTTGATAAAGCATTGAAATATATATTTTCATTGCCCCATGACGAGCTGTTTGCAAACCGAATGGTCTGGTTCGAGGATAATCAGATCCTTGCGGAAGTCAGCAATATTAAGAAACTGACGCCCATGGCGATTCAGGATCTGACGCCGGTATCAGAGACAACACGTGTCGCCGTCGAGCGCCGGCACGAAGCGCAGGAACGCTCAGCTCCCCTGCCCATCACTTTACTGCCGGAGAATGAATCCCGATGAACCTGATGGATTGGGTACAGATTGCGCTGCTGGTCGTTGTTATTTTGCTGATTTTAAAGCCGGTCTGGCACCAGTGGCTGCCGCGTCGCTGGAATGGCCTGCTGAATCGGCTGTTGCCTGCTCGCGCGCTGAAGTCTGAAGGTCACTGGCAGCGTCAATCTCCAAAAACGGATGCAAAAATTAATGAAAAATGATCAACCCGCTGCGGCCCACTCTTCCCGTTTGTGGTCCTGCTGGCGCGGACTGGGCGGCTGGAACTTCTACTTTTTAGTCAAATTCGCCCTGCTGTGGTACGGCTACCTCAATTTTCACGCCCTGAGTAATCTGGTGTTTCTTGCCTGGCTGCTTTTCCCGCTGCCGTCGGTTCGCCTGCATCGCCTGCGCCATTGGGTCTCGATCCCTGTTGGCCTCGCGCTGTTCTGGCATGACACCTGGCTACCGGGACTCAGCAGCATTCTCAGCCAGGGCGATCAACTGGCGGGCTTCTCGGGTGCTTACCTGCTCGATCTGGCTGACCGTTTTATCAACTGGCAAATGGTGGGTGCCCTGTTTGTTCTGCTGGTGCTCTATCTGTTTATTTCACAGTGGGTTCGCATCACCGTGCTGGTTTCGCTGATGCTGATCTGGCTCAACGTGCTGACCATTGCGGGTCCGGCGATGTCGCTGCTGCCGACCCGCGCGACGACCCCGCCGGTGGTGCTGAATCAGACACCGGCTGCTGCCAGCCAGGCCGCTGCCGTGCCGGATGGGCTTGATCAGTCAGCCGCGCCCACCAGCGCCAGCCTGACCGCCTGGCTCAGCCGTTTTTACGAGAATGAACGCAAGCGCTACACCCATTTCCCTGACAGCCTGCCAGCCGATTCGCAGCCGTTCGACATCCTGGTGATCAACATCTGTTCACTCGCCTGGTCCGACATGGATGCCGCCCAGTTGCGTAATCATCCGCTGTGGCAGCACGTCGACATCATGCTGACCAACTATAACTCCGCCACCAGCTACAGCGGACCGGCGGGGATTCGTCTGCTGCGTGCCAGTTGCGGTCAGATTTCGCACAGCGAACTCTACAAACCCACCGATTCACGCTGTTATCTGTTCGATAATCTGGCGAAGCTGGGCTTTAAAGAGCAACTGATGATGGATCACACTGGTGTGTTCGGTAACTATCTCAAGGAACTGCGCGAGGGCGGCGATATTCAGGCACCGCTGATGTCACAGGCGGGCATTGCCCCGGAGCTGACCTCATTCGACGGCTCGCCGGTGCTTAACGATGCTCAGCTGATGCAGCGCTGGCTGGACGAACGCAGCAAGAGCAGCGATGCCCGCAGCGCCACCTTCTACAACCTGATCCCGCTGCACGACGGCACCCGTGAGCTGGGCAGCACCCAGACCGCCCCATGGAAGCCGCGCGCTCAACTGCTGTTTGATCAAATCGACGCCTTCCTCACCCAGCTGGAGAAGTCGGGCCGTCGGGTGATGGTGCTGGTCGTACCGGAGCATGGTGCCGCACTGCAGGGTGATAAGATGCAGATGTCAGGCCTGCGGGATATTCCCAGCCCTGCCATTACGCATGTGCCGGTGGGGATTAAGTTTGTCGGCATGAAAGCCCCGCATCAGGGTCAGCCTCTCAATATTGATGCACCGACCAGCCTGCTGGCGATCTCAGAAATTGTGTCGCGGGTGGTGGATGGGCAGGTATTTAATGCGCCGAATGTGAATATGTCGGTATTGACCGACAAGCTGCCGCAGACGCCAGTGGTGTCAGAAAACGACGGGGCGGTGGTGATGATGTATCAGGGCAAGCCCTGGATCAGGCTCAACGGCGGCGACTGGGTGCCCTATCCGCAGTAACGCCTTACCGCCGGATAGCAGAAGTATGTGTCAGGCGCGGCTCAGCGCCTGACACACCGGGTTATCAGCCGCATAATGGCGGCCAGCGCCGACGTTATGCGATTGATCAGCGCTTCTCCTGAAACGCCTGCCAGGTCAACAGTTGCAGGCTGGCAGAGAAGTAGTTTTGATCGGCAGCCAGCGTATCGCTCAGATAGCCGGTCTCATTCAGCGTCAGGTCACGTACCGCCAGAAGACCGCCCTCAAGATGATAAGGGGCTGGTGCATTCGCCAGCACATCGAACCAGGCGGGGGTCAGCATGCGGCTGTAACCCTGCCAGACGCGCTGAAACGGCACCAGCGCCAGACTGTGCGGATCGTACCACCAGATGTTCAGCGGCACGCGAATCGCATCGTAGCTGAAGCGGTTTGAATAGCCGACAGCCGGCGCAACCGACCCATCCGCATTCAGCGCGACCCAGTCCAGTGGCAGGCCGGTTTTGCCAAAGCTCAGCTTACCCAGCAGATCAAAACCATCATTAATCAGCTTATCCCAGACCTGCAGATGACTGCGCTCGCCAAACTCCCGCCACGCCTGAAACAGGAAGTACGAGGGATTCAGCACCACGTAGCTGGTTTTATTGAAACCCTGTGCACCCGGCAGCAGGACGGTATGGCCGCCAAAGCTGGTCACATCCAGCTTGATGATGGCGCGCTGAATGCGGTCAGACGCCTGCTGATAGCTCTCCTCCTGCCATTTCTGTGCGGCGCGCTGTAGCGCCCATGCCAGCAGCACATCGCCATCCGAGGCGTTATTTTTGTCAGCCACCGGATTATCACTGCCCGGCACATAGCGCCAGTAGAAGAGATCGGTCTGCGGATTACGCAGCTGAGTGCGCGTCCACTGCCACAGCCGATCGAAGGTGGCGCGATCGTTGTTGGCCACCGCCAGCAACATGCCATACCCCTGACCTTCGGTGTGACTGACATTGTTATTAGCGGTGTCCGTGATCCGCCCTTCGGCGGTCAGAAAACGGCTTTTAAAGGTATCCCAGCCGCTGGCACTTGCCTGCGCGCTGCAGGCCAGCAGTAAAACAGAGCAGATCCAGCCCATCCAGAATGGCTTACGTTTCATTTCTGATCCTATTGATATCGATAGTGCAGCGTGCTGCCATCGTTGAGTTCAAGCGTCACCGGCACCATTCTGCTGCCGCCCTGGCCCTGCAACCAGCCTGAAAAAAGTCCGGCGATGACCGCACCAAACGCCGCCTGCCAGTCAGCCGGAGAAGGGAGACTGTCGCCTGCCGGTAAGGCGTGATACACAATCAGCAGCGCCTTCTCTTCCGGCTGAAGCTGCACAAAGCCCCAGTTAAACCGCGCCAGTTGCAGGTTGGCCTCGCGCTCCAGATCCTGCACGGTGCGCGACTCTGGCAAAGGATAGCGGGTCGCCAGCGATTCACCCATCCTGTAGAGAAAGGCTTCCGCCTCCTGCTGACCGGCGTTGGCGATCATCCCGTCAATCAGTACGCTGACCAGGTCAAACCAGCCCGGCTGATAAGGATGCGATACCCCCGAATGTTCACTCATTACTTCTCTCCGAACAGGTAACGGACATAGAGCCGGGCGCTGCTTTCGTTGTAGTCACCAAAGGTGTCATAACCCAACTGGCCGCCAATCGTCACATCTTTATTGAGTTTGTAGTCCGCTCCGGCGTGCAGGTTATAGCCGATGCCGTTTTTACTGCCGCCAGAGTAGTAAGCGTCTTTCACGCTGCCGCTGGCAGCAAGAGATTCCAGCGCCGACTGCAGGCTGGCATCCGACGGGAAGTACGCGCTCTTATCCTGACTGTAGGTCTGATAACCGGCTGCACCGCCGATATTGACTTTTAAATCGTCAAATTTGCGGGTGAACTCTATCGGGAACGAGACCGACGCGTAGTTCTGCGGGCTGAAGTAACCACCCTGCCCATAGCTGAAGTAACTGAGATTTTTTGAGAAGTCCATCCACGCCAGATTCATGCCCACTTTCAGCTCGCGATCGTCACTGTGGAACGGACGGACATAGGCCCCGGCAGTCGCCTGCAGGCTGTTGTTGCTGGCGACATTCTCGCCAAGGTAGCTGTAAGCGCCGCCACCAGCGTAGAAGCCCGCATCGCCATTGTCATAGCTTAACAGGGCGTTCGCGCCGTTCTTCGTGACCCGTCCCCAGCGTTTGCCGCTGGTTTTATCTTCTGCGCCGACATAAGAGAGCAGGCTGTCGGTAATCGCGCGACGCTCACCGGTCAGGATCAGCGTCAGGAAGTCGGTCAGTTTCGGTGACCACTGCACGCCACCGACCAGCGTACTGAGATCCTGGCCCAGCGGCGTACTGCCGATATCCACTTTGTAGCTGTCGCCTTTCAGCGCCAGATTCAGCTCGACGCCAGAAGCGGTCTGCGAATCGGTAGTCGCGTTGGGCAGGTCATTGACCGTCGCGCCGCCTGCGGCCACGACGCGGCCCTGGCTCAGCGCATTGGTGCCGAAACGACGCCAGGCATCAGCTGCGCCACTGCCCGCCGTCAGTGAGACCGGCGTGGCGGTAAAGTCGAGACGCGCCTGTTCAAACGGCACGGTAGAGAAGGTCAGCGGCGCTTTGGCTTCCGTCAGCTTGCTCAGGCCCGACTCGCCATCGCGCCCGCGTACCTGCACCATCCCCTGACTCCAGGTGCCGGTTTTCTCCTGCAGCGAATCCATCATGGTGTCGATGTCATGCAGAATCCGTGACTGCTGAGAAACCGTTTTACTGCCCGCTGCCGGTTCATCCTGCGTGGTCACCCCCGCAGTAGCCGCCACTGGTGAAGCCTGCCACGGCAGCACGGTACCGTAGCTGGATGGTGAACGTCCCACCGGCGAGGTGGTGCGGTTGATAAACGGATTGTCCGCCAGCGCCAGGCCGCCCACGGTCGGCACACTGCCAGACTGCACGCCCTGCAGGCCAATCAGTTGCCCGCGTGCCGAACGCAGATACGCCATCGCCTGTGAATGCTCGCCATTGGCTTCAGCGACCCGCGCCAGCAGCAGCAGGCGATCCGGAGTCTGCGTGGTGCTGTTAAGGCCGCGGCTCAGTTCACTGGCGCGCTGCACATTGTTCTGCGCCAGCGCGACGTTGATGGCCCCGACACGCGCATCCTGGGTCGGCGTATCCTGGGTCATCAGGTAGTCATACACGACTCCCGCATCCCGGTTCATCTTACCGTCCTGATAGAGACGGGCCATCGCGAACATCAGATCGCGGTTCTGCGGATCCTGCTGCAGCGCACCTATCAGCTTGTCATAGGCCACTGCGTACTGCCGCTGCTGCCGCAGGCGATCCACTTCGTTAATCAGATAGCCGTTACGAATACCGGCCAGCTGCGCCGGGGTACTGCGCGCCTGCAGCTCCGGGTTGCTGAGGAAGCGCTGCGCCTCACTGCCGAGGCCTGCCTGATTCAGCACCGCCATCTGCGCGGCATAATCGCCCGCATTGCCCTGTACGCCACGCTGCAGGTTCGTCCGCACCACTGATACCGCGCTGGTGAGATCGCCCGCTTTTGCCAGCTTCTGCGCCAGGTTTCCGGCATCCACCGGATTAGCGGGCGGCGTGACCGTGAGCGCTTTCAGGGTATTGGTGGCGGCGGCCATCGCGCCCTGCGCCAGATATTGATCGGCGGTGCTCATCTGCAGATTGAAATTCACCCGCTGCGCCAGCTCACGCATCGCCGCCGTCTGTGCGTTTGCGGGAATGCGCGACAGCAACGCGCTGGCCTGCTGCCAGCCACCGCTTTCGCTGGCGTTAAGTGCACCGGCATAGAGCTCGCTGGTGCTGGCCCCGTTGCGCATCACCGGCTGCATCACGTTGGCCGCCAGCAGCGTATCGCCCTGCTGACGATAGAGTCGGGCTAAATCGAGCCGCAGCCAGCCATCGAAGGGATAGCGCTGAATGCCCTGCTGCAGTGTCGCGATAGCAGCGGCGTTGTTACCGGCCGCCTGCTGCCGCTTCGCCTGCTGACGCAGCGCATCGGCTTCATTGGCGCGTGGCGTGACGCTCTGACGTACGTTGTCCGGCAGTGCCCCCAGCAGCGTACTGGCTTCGGCACTGCGATTCTGCTGACGCAGAACGTAGAACAGCCCTTCTTTGGCGCTGCGGTTGTCCGCATCACTTTGCAGAATGGTGCGGTAGATCTGCTCAGCCTGCTCAGGCTGATTGGTGCGGCGTAGCACGTCGGCGCGGAACAGCCTGGCGGCCAGCCCTTTTTCGCCGTCAGCCTGGGCCAGCGGTTCGCTTAAGGTCAGCGCCTGCGCCGTGTCGCCGCTTTTCAGCGCCTGCTGCGCGCTGGCCAGCTGCGCATAAAAGCGGGCATCGTCGGCCTGCTGCTGGCGCAAGGAACCCTGATCGCCGCCCTGCTGAGCAGACCGCTGCAGATAATCTGCCGCTTCCTGATAATGTCCGGCTCGCTGGGCCACATAGCCCATCCCCGCTAACGCATCGGCATCCTGCGGATTCGCACCCAGCACTTTTTCAAAGCTGGACTGCGCACCGCCGACATCACCGCTGTTCAGCGCGCTGAATCCGGCCCCTTTTTCTGCGCCACCGACATTTTTACGATAGTAGTCGATGACGGCGGAGTCCTGCGGATGACGCTGCTGCCAGGTCTGATAGAGTGCCGCGTCTGACGGCTGCGGACCGAGCCACAGCAGCGCCTGTCGCAGTGAACGATCGGCATCCTGATTACCACTTGCCAGCGAACTCAGCACCTCAATGCCTTCGCGACGGGTCGGTTCCTGCCAGGTCAGCGCTTTACCCAGCGCCAGCCGTGCGCCGGTATCCTGCGGATGCTGAGCCGCAAACTGCCGCAGCGCCTCAACGGCCTGCGGCAGCAGCGTACGGTCACCCGCCATCGTAAGATAATATTCCGCCGCCACGCTCGGTGGCGGCTCATTACCACTGAAGGTGTTGCGCCAGGTCTGTAATGCCGCCGCAATGTTGCCGCTGCGCGCCTGCTGACGTGCCAGCGAAAGCTGCGCCTGCGGAATGGTCTGCATCTGGCGCGCATTATCCAGCTCGCTCAGGTGCGGATCGCTGGGAGAGACCTGGCTGAGACGGGCGCGATACTGCGCTGCGGCAGCCGTGTCGCCACCCTGCTGTGAATAGAGGGCCAGCAGATAGAGCGCCTGGGTGTTGCCGGGTTCAACCATCAGCACCTTTTGCAGTGAGGCTTTCGCCAGGTCGTCATGTGCTTTCTGATGCCAGTAGGAGGCCTGATCGAACAGAGCCTGCAACGCCGGATTGGCGCTTTCTGCCGCCAGCAGCGGCGGTGACAGGGCCAGCGCGCTGCCCAGCAGCAACGCTTTACGAATACCGGCACTTAACGGATTTTTTTTCATTATTGTTGTCCTTACTTCCTGCCGGAATCATGGCCCTGCTTCGGGTTCAGACGCCGCCAGGCATGATGCTTCAGCATCACCCAGACCGCACTGCCCACCAGCGCAGAGAGCAGCATCGCTGCCACCGCCAGAAGCCCCGAGTGCTGGTTGGCATACCATACCACCATCATGTACCAGGGCATCTCGCCGCTTGGGAACTGTGCACCAACGCGAAAACTACGAATGCCGTTTTCATCGGTGATAATCGCGGTGTCGCCCCGCACTGCGGCGTTAATCTGCGCCGAACTTAAATCGTTGTGCAGTCGCAACAGCTGATCGTCGCTGGTTGCCACCGTCATCACCACCAGCCGATCGCGATTCCATGGCGACCGGTAGCTGAGAAAGCCCCGCCACGCTTCGTTGGATGAGAAGTAACGATCGGCATCCAGCTGCTGACGACTCCAGTCGCCGGTCAGCCAGCCGCGTAATTTTTCCAGCGTGTCGGGCTCTTTAACTCCAAAGGTGCCGCTGGTGGCATCATAAGGTGACGCCGCCAGCATCGCCTGATTAAAGGCCGTGTTACCTGTCGTGCTGACCGCCAGCAGATCGCTCTGCTGTATGCGCGCCAGATGGGTGCCGCCAGTGGGCAGACCAAACAGCACCTGATTCTGCGTCAGCGCCACGCCGGTCGCGGTTCCGGCTCGCGCCGTCAGATCCAGCAGCGTCGACAGCTCAGCATCGCTGGGCGTTTCCGGCAGCAGCAGCGTGGTCTGGCCGAAGTCAGCCAGCCGCGAGAACGGGAACGAGGCACCCACAAAGTAAGAGAGGTTCGGCAACATGCTGAAGTGGCGGGTATGGCTCAGATCGATCCACGAGTCCTCTTCAATCCGGCTCTTGATGTTGTTATTCAGGAGCACGCCGCAGGGCGCATCGGCGCGGGGTTTAATATTGAAGTAGAGCGCCAGCTGGTTATCGCCATAGATCAGATAGGGCTCGAGATTCAGCTGATACTGCTCCTGACGCGCATCACCGCCCAATCTATGCCAGGCGTTCTCCAGCAGGCCAACTTTGTTCACCGTCAGGTTGCGCAGGAACGTGCCGTTGAGCATGACGTTAAGGAACGAGTTGTCCTCATCAATCCAGCTTTCAGACGGGAAGCGATAGTGCACATTGACCGGCACCGTGTCGCCATCCCACAGGAACAGATCAGGCGCGGCGCGGAAATTAACCCGCAGCGCATCATGCCAGATGCCGCTGCTGGTCAGGCTCTGATCTTTACGCAGCAGTTCGCTCAGGCGAACCGGGCGGTCAGTGTTAATCCAGCGCGGCGCATCGTAAGGTTTACGGTTGCCAATGGTCTGTACAGGAACCTGCAGCTGGCTCTCATCGGTGGTAAAAGGCTGCGTCGTCAGACGGTTCGCCGCCTGACGCAGCTGATCGTCATTGTTACCACTGACCAGCAGCAATTTGTAAACCGGATTACTGGGGTTATCCACCACCTGCAGCATCGGGCCATTACTGGCCGGGAACGTCAGGGTGCCGATTCGATCGCCAGGATGACCAAACAGGATGCCGTTGTTTTCCGGCAGTTCGCCGCGTACCACCGGGAACCGGATGCCGCGATAATCACTCTGAATGCCGAGCCAGGAAGCCACCAGCGCAGCCGCGCTGACCGCATCAGGTGAGACGTTACTGGCAAAGCCCATCGTGATGGTGGACGCCGTCATCCGCTGCGGATCCAGGAACGGACGCGGGAAGTTGCGCAGACGGGTGCCAATATTGAGCTGCTGACCTTCAAGGTGCAGCGTGGTATTCGGCAGAATGGTGACCTGATACTGCTGTGCGCTCTCTTTCTCACACAGCAGCTTGTCCGCATCGTTGATTTTAAAACTGAGGTTGTTGTTCGACACCACCATCGCCGCCGGAATATCCAGCTCATAATCACTGACGTCGCTGTCCGTGGCTCCCAGCGGCAGCGTGCCGAGCGGCTGACCATTCAGCATCAGCTGCAGTGAGGTATTGCGTGCCGCCAGCGCGGCGGAGACGCGCAGCGTCAGACTGAGTCGCGCATTGGTAATCACTTCATCGCTGGGGAGAGTAAAAGTGATGCCCGACTGTAACTGACCGCCGGTCAGCGTAATGCCGCGTGACTGGCCCATCTGGGCCACTGAAATCACGCTGCTGATCGGCTGATTGATGGCCGACGCGATAGGTGGCTGCGGTTCTGCAACCGGCGCAGTCGCCTGGCCCGGCGCGTAGGGCAGCGCACTGGCGGCCGCTTCCAGCGCCGGATCGGCATTGCTCAGCCCCTGTGGCAGCGGCACCGCGGAGAGCGCGCTGCTATCCTGGGTCACGGCGCCACTGCTCGTCACCGGCGCGACGGAAGAAGACCCGCCGTTCGCTGACGCTTGAGGCGCTGATGTTGCCTCACCCGCTGGTGCGTAAGAAGAGTTTGTTGATGTCGGCGTGGCATCAGGTACTGCACTCTGTGGCGCAGAGGCCGGTACAGATTCCGCGGGCTGGGCCGCGAACAGCACTAACGGCGCTGCTGACCCGCCCACACTCACCGGGGCCGTCATCTGCGCTGAACCGGCATCCGGTGTGGCAGCGTGATTAACAGGCGTTGCAGGTGGCGTCAAATACGCCGCACCGCTGGCCGGGGCCTGATTTTCCGCGGGTGTACTGACAGTGGCCTCAGCTGACTGTGTGGTTACAGCAGCATCAGGCGACGCCGGAGTCGCACTGTTTACCGGCACACTGACGGCGGCATCAGCAGATTTCAAGGTTGCAGTGGCCTCAGCTGGCTGAGTGGTTGCAGCAGCCTCAGGCGGCGTCGGAGCCGTACTGGTTACCGGCACACTCGCTGCTGCACTGGCAGGTTGCGTGGTTGCAGCCGCATCAGGCAACGCCGGAGCCGTACTGGTTACCGGCACACTCGTGGCGGCATCAGCAGATTTCGAGGTTGCAGTGGCCTCAGCTGGCTGGGTGGTTGCAGCAGCATCAGGCGGCGTCGGAGCCGGACTGTTTACCGGCGCGGCACTGCTGTTATCGATCGCCGTCGGCGTTTCGGCGCCAGCGGGCGTCAGCCATAACGCGGCGGTCAGTGAACTGGCCAGCAACGTGTGCGTCAGGATCTTCATGCCGCGCCATCCTCTTTCGCCGCCGCGGCAACCGGGTCGACTTTTTTACGTTTATCGTGGCGCCCCTTCCAGGTCAGCCAGAACAGCTCAAATACGGTACGAATAATGGTGCCCAGCGACATCAGCGGGTTGTCCTGCTTATACTCTGGCTGGATCCAGGCGTCCGCACGCGCCAGCACGACACGCACCAGTTCGCGACGACGCGCCAGCGGCATCGCTTCAAAGCGCAGGCGAATGCTCTCGTCATCGCCGGAAATCTTACTCACCGGGATGGTGATCGCGCCGGATTTCAGCAGCAGATCAATCTCTTCAATTTCATCCGTTTCATGACGGCCATCCGGCGCATCGAGCTGTGCACCGCCCATCGAAAGGTTGCTGGTCTGGGTGCGTGATGAAATGCCGCTGGCGTAGTGAATAATCGCCGGGATTTGTACGTCAACGCGGATGGTTTTACGCACCTGTTTGGTTTCGCGCGCCACGGCAATCGCCGCCATCAGAATAATCAGGCTGAAAATCGCCCAGCCGACGTTGAGCGCAATAACGTAAGGGTCGACGCCAAAATAGTCATGCATCACGGCACGCACTACGCCAGCGACAATGCCGATGCCCAGCAGCAGCGCCACAATCACGTGCGGACGCACGATGTGGAAATCGAAGAAGCCCTGATCCAGCACACCGCCTTTGTCGGTCACGTTAAACTTGCCATGTTTCGGCGACAGCAGCGTCAGGATGGTCGGAATGACCAGATGGAAGCACATCACCGTCTCATAAATCTCACCCCAGAAGGTGTAACGGAAACGGCCATTCATGCGTGAGTTAACGTAGAGCGACATCACCAGATGCGGCAGCACGTAGGCAAAAATCAGCGACGCCGATGAGTGAATAATATTGAGGTTAAACAGCAGGTAAGCCAGTGGCGCGGTCAGGAAGGCAACGCGCGGCAGGCCAAACTGGAAATGCAGCATGGCGTTGAGGTAGCAAAGACGCTGCTGCCAGTTCAGGCCACGGCCAAACAGCGGATTATCGACGCGGAAAATCTGCGTCATGCCGCGCGCCCAGCGGGTACGCTGGATGATATGCAGACCCAGACGTTCGGTCGCCAGACCGGCCGCCAGCGGGATCGACAGGAAGGCTGAGCCCCAGCCCAGGCGCTGCATTTTCAGGGCGGTGTGTGCATCTTCGGTGACAGTTTCAACGGCAAAGCCGCCAATCTCTTCCAGCGCCGAACGACGGATCACCGCACAGGAGCCGCAGAAGAAGGTAGCATTCCAGTTGTCGTTCCCCTGCTGCACCGGGCCATAAAACAGCGCGCCTTCGTTGGGAATGCTGCGCGCAGCGCGCAGGTTACGCTCAAAGGGATCGGGCGAATAGAAGTAGTGCGGCGTCTGCAACAGCGCCAGCTTCGGATCTTTCAGAAACGGCCCCACCGTCGCCTGCAGGAAGGTGCGGGTCGCCACGTGGTCGCAGTCGAAGATGCAAATCAGCTCACCTTTGGTGATTTTCATTGCATGGTTGAGGTTACCGGCTTTGGCATGTTTGTTGTCGTCGCGGGTGATATACCCTACCCCGACATCCGCCGCAAATCGGGCAAATTCGCTGCGCTTGCCATCATCCAGCAGATAGATTTTGAGTTTGTCACGCGGGTAGTCGATACACTGCGCCGCCAGCACGGTATCGCGCACCACATCCAGACTTTCATTATAAGACGGCACATAAATATCGACCGTCGGCCACAGACGGGTATCGTCCGGCAACGGCTCAATGGTGCGCTTTAATGGCCAGGTGGTTTGCAGGAAGCCAAGAATTAAGATCAGCCAGACGTAAAGCTCCGCAAGATATAAGCCAATCCCTAATATCGCCTCGATTTCGGAATTAAAGTGCAGCGTCTCAGTGGTGCGCCACCAGATATAGCGGCTGGACATCAGGGCAGAGAGAATCACCATCACCACGGTTATTTTGCGGCTCTTGCTGAAACCCAATAAAAACATCATGCCGATGCTGATCAGACCAAAAATATACTGTTTCTGGCTGTCCATCGGCGTAATGATGATCACCGCGGCAACGGGTGCAAGCACCAGCAGCAGCAGGTAAAACCCGATTTTACTCATGATTCACCCTGAGAAGAGCTGTTTAAGTCAGTCGCCTGCAATAGCCGACTAAAAATGATTTGTGCGGATGGGAGCCTGAACTTCGCCATTTCCCACGGTGATATTCAGAATGCTGCTGACCCGTTTGGCGATCAGTTCAATATCAAATGCCGCTGCTGAGGCAGGGCTGAAATCATATACGGACTGCTGCGAAGCATTGGCTTCACCCACACTTTCATCACGGTGAACCACGCCCAGTAAATTATCGCCCAGACGCTGCTGCATAAATGCAGTGACATCGCGATTAATATTCCGGCGGTTATCGCACTGGTTCAGGATAAAATAGTGCCCCTGCTTATTATTGAGCGGTTTCCCGGTCATCCGGTTCTCTTCAATCTGCGGTAATAACGACACAGAGGCGGTATCCGCTAACATCACCACTAAATGCATATCGGCCAGCGCCGTCATTGCTTTAAGGGCCGGACCCGGACCAGGCGGAAAATCAGCGACAATCACCAGACCGGGATAATTAAGTACTGTATCCAGACCACGCTTAATAAAGTGGGGATCTTTCATCAGGTTCTCTTCGAACCGTTCGCGCTGTGGCTCGGTGACATTGCCATAGGGCAGGACAAAGATATTGCCGCCGGTGGTAAGAATCGACTGGCTCCAGTCCGCCTGCTCTTCTGATCGCGCCACAAATCCGCGGCCATCATGCAGCGGCACGCCAAAATGAAGACGCAGTGCATTCTGCACATCGAAATCAATGGCCAGAACTTTGCTACCGGAACGCGCCAGACTCCAGGCCAGATTCGCCGCCAGCGTGGTTTTCCCCACCCCTCCCTTCGGCGAGCACACACAAACTAACGGCATAGCGCAATCTTCTCCAGTAACGGTTTGAGTAAGGTTTCTTTTGGCAGATTCGACGGTTCGCTGTTGCGCGAGCGGAACAACGCACCAAACCGTTCCGGTTCAGAATGGGGTGTAGCAGGCGTGATGGTGGGCTTTAAATCCGCCACCATGGCGGGCCGGACTGGCTCTGCATGTGATACAGCAACAGGATCAGCCGCAACCCGTTTTTGCGGTGGCGGCGGTGGCGGAAACAGTGCTGAAGGGTCACGTTCAGCGGTGCGGGCCGTGGGCAGGTTGCTGCCTGACAGACTATCGAGAATTGCGCTGCGGGCGGATGTCGTCGGTTGCGCACTGAGTGTGGCAGGCCTTGCCGGTGCCTCAGGTGGTGGTGCGGTAAATTCATCTCCACGCAGCGGCTGTGGCTGCGGCAGGTCGATACGCTGACCGCCACCCAATGAGGTCTGATGCTCCTCTTTCGCCAGTTGACGAATTAAAGCCCATTTACTGTGTTCCGCCGCTTCCTGCGCCTGGCCAGACATATCTTTAAAGTCGATGTCGAGCGTTTGCGTTTTCTCTTTAAAACGCTGCAAATCATCGTAATTATTCTTCATTGGCCGTGGCCTGCAACAAGGGAGGATTTTTCCTGGAATATAACACATCCCTTTAATGTCAGTCAGAAAAACCTGATTACAAATAAAGCATATTCAATAAAATAGTTTAATCATAAAGATTCACTTACAGCAAAATAAAGCCAATATAAGATAAGTAACCCCTATAATTAATAAGTGATGTTTAAGTTAAATTAATCTGCGATGTTTCAATAATTTTTAAGACTTAGCCGCTCTGACAACCCCTGGTACAACCAGACGTGACATGATAAACGCAATGTTAAGCCACGATCGGGCGGCCGCAGGCGCAAAAAAAACCGATCGCTGTCATAAGGGATTGAGCCTGTTTATCTTTTTTCGCTGCGAATTTCGCCAGAAGAAAAACAGATTAAATCTGATAACGGAAAAAGAGGGGAAATAACCGAAACGTGATGGCGGTCCGCCAGCGGTGCGGTTTGCAGCAGAATTGAGATAAAAAAAGGCTCCAATAAGGAGCCTTCAGCTTAAGAAATTGTACTGGCTCAGGGTGTATTGCATTACCAAATCAGAACCACAGACGGCTAACTCTCTTCAGGAGATGGGAGCATACGCCTGTAGCTAAGCATCGCGGGCCATGGATGGCGTATTTGCGAAGAGCATATGCTCCCTGGGCCATCACTGCATTAACGGCCTGAGCTGCCAATCGTCAGCTGACCTTTTCTGCCACACCCACCGGCTGATTCTCGTCCTGATCGACCGCGAAGCAGGCAATCTCCTGGCCACCGTAGTTTTTCAGCTTCGGTTGCAGTTGCACGCAGGTGCCAAAACGTCGGTGGCAGCGCGCATTGAAGGCGCAGCCTGGCGGCGGATTGAGCGGGCTGGGCAGCTCGCCGGTCAGCTTAATGCGCTCACGACGGTCGTCAGGATTCAGACGCGGCGTCGCTGACAGCAAAGCCTGGGTATAAGGATGGCGCGGGTTGGCGAAAATCGCCTCTTTGCTGCCTTTCTCTACGCAACGGCCGAGATACATCACCATCACCTCATCGGCAATGTGTTCCACCACCGACAGATCGTGCGAGATAAAGACGTAAGAGAGGCCCATATCCTGTTGCAGATCCATCATCAGGTTCAGCACCTGGGCGCGCACCGACACGTCGAGCGCCGAAACCGGCTCATCGGCAATCAGTACATCCGGATCGAGCATCAGCCCACGCGCAATCGCGATACGCTGACGCTGCCCGCCTGAGAACATATGCGGATAGCGGTCGTAGTGCTCGGTTTTCAGGCCGACTTTCGCCATCATCTCCAGCGTCTTCTCGCGGCGTTCCGCTTTCGTGAGCTGGGTATTGATCACTAGCGGCTCTTCCAGAATCTGGCTCACTTTCTTACGCGGATTGAGCGAGCCATAGGGGTTCTGGAAGACGATCTGGATTTTCTGGCGACGCAGCTTCTGCGCCTGGGGATCGTGTTTCAGCAGATCCTGGCCGTGCCAGTAAAGCTGGCCTTCAGTCGGGGTTTCGATCATGGTCAGCAGGCGTCCCAGGGTGGATTTGCCACAGCCTGACTCGCCGACGACCGCCAGCGTTTTGCCGCGCTCCAGATTAAAAGAGACGCCATCCAGCGCTTTGACCAGACGCTCCTGACCAAACAGACCCTTCTTCACCGGGTAGTGCTTCTTCAGATCAATCGCCTGCAGCAGGAACTGATCTTTCGTGGTTTCATGACTCATAAGTGGGTCTCCCGGCATCGTCCAGCGGATAGTGACACTTGGACTGGCGTCCTGGAATGGTGCGCAGTTCAGGTTCTTCCTGACGACAAAGGTCAGTCGCATAAGGGCAGCGTGGGTTAAGCAGACAGCCAGCCGGGCGGTCATACTTGCCCGGCACCACGCCAGGCAGTGAAGCCAGACGCGCTTTGTCGGCCGCAAACTCCGGCAGCGCGCGCAGCAACGCCTGCGTATAAGGATGGCGCGGCGCTTTGAAGATATCGGTCGCTTTACCGCTCTCCACGACCTGACCGGCATACATCACGATAATGTGGTGCGCCGCTTCTGCCACTAACGCCAGATCGTGCGTAATCAGGATCAGCGCCATGTTCTCCTGCCGCTGAAGATCCAGCAGCAGTTCAATGATCTGCGCCTGAATGGTCACGTCGAGCGCCGTGGTCGGCTCATCGGCGATCAGCAGCTTAGGCCGACAGGCGATTGCCATCGCAATCATCACACGCTGGCTCATGCCGCCCGACAGCTGGTGCGGATAGACATCGAGCCGTGACGCAGGATCGGGAATCCCGACCTGATTCAGCAGGTCAATCGCCCGCTGACGCCGGGTGCGCTTATTGCCGCCCTGATGCACCTTGATCGCTTCCATAATCTGGAAGCCCACGGTGTAGCAGGGATTCAGGCTGGTCATCGGGTCCTGAAAAATCATCGCCACTTCTGCGCCCACCAACTGGCGGCGCTCGCGTTCGGAGATGCGTTTCAGATCGCGCTGGTTGAACTCCAGCTTCTCCGCCATCACTTTGCCTGGGAAGTCGATCAGTCCCATGATCGCCAGTGAACTTACCGATTTACCGGAGCCGGACTCGCCCACGATACCCACGACCTGGCCCTGCTCAACCTGATAACTGATGCGGTCAACCGCGCGGAACGGTGCTTTATCGTCGCCGAAATGCACCGACAGTTTGTCTACATTTAATAACGCCATCTCGGTGCCTCTTTACTGCTTGAGTTTCGGGTCGAGGGCATCACGCAAACCATCGCCCATCAGGTTAAATGCCAGCACGGTAAGCAGAATGACCAATCCAGGGAAGGTCACGACCCACCAGGCACTTTGCGCATACTGCAGAACGTCGGAGAGCATGGTGCCCCACTCCGGCGTTGGCGGTTGCGCACCCATACCGAGAAAGCCCAACGCCGCCATATCAAGAATGGCGTTGGAGAAACCTAATGACGCCTGCACGATGAGCGGTGCCAGGCAATTAGGCAGAATATTCACAAACATCTGGCGCAGCATACCGGCACCGGCCACGCCGGAAGCGGTCACATAGTCGCGGTTCACTTCCACCAGCACTGCGGCGCGGGTCAGACGGATATAGTGCGGCAGCGCCACAAACGTCAGCGCGATAGAGGCATTAACGATTGAGGGACCGAAGATGGCGACCAGCACCAGCGCCAGCAGCAGACTTGGCAATGCCAGCATGATATCGACTACGCGCATGATGATGGCATCGACCACGCCACCGAGATAACCGGCCAGCAGGCCAAATATCACGCCGAAAATCAGCGACAGTACGACTACAAGACAACCCACCAGCAGCGACAGGCGCGCACCGTACATCAGACGCGATAGCACATCGCGGCCCACATCGTCGGTGCCCAGAATGTAGCTCCAGTTACCGCCTTCCTGCCAGACCGGCGGATGCAGCAGCGCATCGCGGAACTGCTCAGCAGGGGCATGCGGGGCCAGCACATCGGCAAAGATGGCGCACAGCAGCACAATGATGATGTAAACCAGACCGACGACCGCGCCTTTGTTACGTTTGAAGTAGTGCCAGAATTCCTGAAACGGGGTCATCGGCTTGGGTGCAACGGTAACGCTGCCGGGATCAACAACAGACATGATGCCCCCTTATTTCTTGTGACGTATGCGCGGGTTAACCACGCCATACAGCAGATCAACCAGCAGGTTGACCACAATAATCAGCACTGCGGTCAGCAGCACACCGCCCTGCACCACCGGATAGTCACGGCGCTGCAACGCTTCAATCAGCCAGCGACCCAGACCCGGCCACGAGAAGATGGTTTCGGTCAGAATCGCCCCGGCCAGCAACGTGCCGACCTGCAGGCCGATGACCGTAACCACCGGCAGCATGGCGTTTCGCAGCGCATGCACCACGATCACGCGCATCCGCGTCAGGCCTTTGGCACGCGCTGTACGGATGTAATCTTCACCCAGCACTTCGAGCATTGCCGATCGCGTCATACGCACAATCACCGCCAGCGGAATAGTGCCGAGCACGATGGCAGGCAGGATCATGTGCATCACCGCATCATGGAAGTCGCCTGGCTCACCCCAGAAGAAGGTATCGATCAGCATAAAGCCGGTCAGCGGCATGCTGTCATCCAGGAAGACGGTGTCGCCGACCCGCCCGGAAACCGGTGTCAGATTGAGCTGCACCGAGACCAGCATGATCAGCATGATGCCCCACCAGAAGATCGGCATGGAGTAGCCGGTCAGTGAGATGCCCACGGCGGTGTGATCGAAAATCGAACCACGCTTTACCGCCGCCAGCACACCAACCGGGATACCAATGGCAACGGCAAATATCATGGCGCAGATGCCGAGTTCCAGCGTCGCTTTGAAGCGTGGAACAAACTCATCCCAGACCGGGATGCGGCTCTTCAGTGAAATGCCCAGGTCGCCATGTAATACGCCATTAATGTAGTTCAGGTACTGTTTCCACAGCGGCTGATCCAGACCTAACAGCGCCATTAACTGAGCATGACGTTCAGGAGAAATACCGCGCTCACCGGCCATGATCAGCACCGGATCACCGGGGATCATGTGAACAAACGCGAAGGTGAGTAATGTAATACCGATAAACGTTGGGATGACAAGGCCCAGACGTCGGAGTATGAACTGCAGCATAATCCGGGTTCTCTCTTGTCCGCGCGACCGTCGCCGCGAGGGTTGTTATTGCTTACATCTGACGATCGGGTAGGCCCGACCGCGACGCAGACAGGCTGCGCCTCTACCGTTTCCAGTAAAACAGGGAGATAAAGCCGGGGCGACGCGCAGCCGCCCCGGAAAAGGCGACAATTATTCTTTAATGTCTACCTGAGCAAAGTAGTGTCCGCCCAGCGGATCCACTTTGTACCCGGAGACTTTCTTGCTGACCGGTTCGTATACCGTTGAGTGCGCGATCATCAGCGCCGGTGCCTGGTCATGCATCACAACCTGTGCCTGCTTGTAGTACTCGATGCGCTTCGCCTGATCGGCGGTGGCGCGCGCGGGCTGAATCTGATCCTCAAAGGATTTATCACACCAGCGCGAGTAGTTTGAGCCATCTTTGGCCGCTGAGCAGCTGAACAGGGTGGCCAGGAAGTTATCCGGATCCCCATTATCACCGGTCCAGCCCATCATGACGGTCTGGTGCTCGCCCGCTTTGGCGCGCTTCAGATATTCGCCCCACTCATAGGTGACGATTTTGGCTTTGACGCCAATCTTCGCCCAGTCGCTCTGAATCATCTCAGCCATGCGGCGCGCGTTCGGGTTGTACGGACGCTGAACCGGCATCGCCCACAGGTCGATGGAGAAACCGTCTGCCATGCCCGCTTCTTTCAGCAGCGCTTTGGCTTTCTCAGGATCGTAGGCGTAGTCTTTTACGTCGTCGTTATAGCCCCACATCGTTGGGGGGATCAGGTTTTTAGCAGGCTGACCTGCACCCTGATAAACGGCGTCGATAATCGCTTTTTTGTTGACCGCCATGGTCAGTGCCTGACGCACTTTCAGGTTATCCAGCGGTTTTTTCTCAACGTTGTACGACAGATAGCCGACGTTCAGGCCAGCCTGCTCATACAGGTTGATGTTTTTGTCCTGCTTCATACGCGCAATGTCAGCCGGGTTTGGATAAGGCATCACCTGACATTCGCCCTTCTGCAGCTTGGCGTAGCGCACCGACGCATCCGGGGTAATGGAGAAGACTAAGCGATCGATTTTCGGCTTGGTGCCCCAGTAATCCGGGTTAGCTTTGTAAAGGATGCGCGAATCTTTCTGGTACTGCAGCAGCTGGAACGGACCGGTCCCGACCGGGTTCAGGTCAACGTTTTGCGGGGTACCCGCTTTGAGCATGTTATCTGCGTACTCTTTCGACAGAATCGAGGCGAAGTCCATGCCGAGGTCGGCGAGGAACGGCGCTTCAGGACGCGTCAGCACAAAGCGCACGGTATTCTCGTCCACTTTTTCGATTTTGCTGATCAGCTTCGGCATGTCCATGCCTTCGAAATATTCGTAGCTGCCGCCAGAGACGCCGTGATAGGCGTTGTTTTTATCCAGCTGGCGCTCAAAGGTGAACACGACATCATCCGCATTGAAGTCGCGTGTCGGTTTGAAATCTTTGGTGGTCTGCCACTTCACACCTTTACGCAGGTGGAAGGTGTAGGTTTTACCGTCTTCACTGACATCCCACTTCTCTGCCAGCGCAGCGTGCAGTTCGGTGGTGCCGATAGTGAACTCAACCAGTCGGTTGTAGATCTGACGTGAGCTGGCATCGTAGGTGGTGCCCGAGGTGAACAACTGCGGGTTAAAGCCTTCCGGAGAACCTTCAGAACAGTAAACGAGGGTTTTTGCCTGAACACCGGCGGCGACAGTCATAGCAATCAGGCTCAGACCGACCTTCAGCATCCCGGATTTAGCCAGGGAGTTGATCATGCTTTTGCTCCATTGTGATGTGATGTTGTGTGTATTGCCCGACCTCTGATTTTTTTATGCGGTTCAGGCGTACCACCGAACAGGTGGTTAACGCGCGCTGCGTTTTTTTTGTTTTTTCTGACGCAGATTGTGCATTCAGAAAATTCCGTAACTGCGCGTTTATTGACGCATCAATTTGTCAACAGTTGCAAAGAACGTCAATACAACGGTTACTTATTTACACAGAGTGTGAGGAATAGCATGCAACCGTAATAAAAACCGTTTCTGTCTAAAAGCCATACAATGCACAGCGTAGCTGACCTGAATTCCGTGCATTGTGCTGGCTTGCTGCTCTATCGCTAGTGATTCTCACCGCTAAAAAACTTAAAACTTTTACCGGCAAATGTTGAATAACTGAACGATTCATTGTGCGTTATGACGTTCAACCAGCGGAATATGCTGGCAAAGAAGCATAAGAAATCAGCATGTTGCCGTTTTCGGTCATAAGAAGAATGTGTCGCGAATTATGATCGCATCTCTTATATGGCAAGGCCTGCCAGCGGGTAAGTGACAATAACAGGGCTGGTAAGTGGAACACGCCGCGGATGGGGGTTACTGGAACTTTCTGGAAGATAGCGAAGATGGCAAGCGGGAGTAGCGTTAAGATCGAGATTGCTTTGGGAACACGGGCAGATCGGAAAGGCGCTTAAACCCTCCCTGGACGCTCGGCCCACGCCGTCCATGGCGTGGGACGCTTTCCTCCTCTGCCCGTGTTCCCTCCGCCTTGAGTTTATGCGCTGCGGTCAGATGCACTCTGATTTGGATCTGTCAGTTGTCTGAGATGCTTCTGTAAGTACCTGATGCGTCTGACAGACGTGAAGCGAAGGGAGCATACGCCTGCAGCAAAGCATCGCGGGCCATGGACAAAAACGCCGGGAGCGTTTTTGAACAACGCAAAGCGTTGGCCCGGCTACGGGCGCACCTCAGGGATGAGGTGCGTAATCGCCCGCGCTGAGCCCGCCAGGGATGGCGGTTTTGCGTCTTTGCGGAAGGCGTATGCTCCCTGAAGCCCACTCAGCGGTAAGAATGTGAATGCTTAGCGGTCAGATCGAGACTGCTTCGGGAACACGGGCAGATCGGAAAGGCGCTTAAACCCTCCCTGGACGCTCGGCCCACGCCGTCCATGGCGTGGGACGCTTTCCTCCTCTGCCCGTGTTCCCTCCGCCTTGAGTTTATGCGCTGCGGTCAGATGCACCTGACTTTGGGTCTCCCAGCCGTCCGAAATGCACATGTGAGTATCCGATGCGTCTGCCAGACGTGAAGCGGAGGGAGCATACGCCTGTAGCAAAGCATCGCGGGCCATGGACAAAAACGCCGGGCTACGGGCGCACCTCAGGGATGAGGTGCGTAATCGCCCGCGTTGAGCCTGTCAGGGATGGCGTTTTTGCGTCTTTGCGAAAGGCGTATGCTCCCTGAAGCCTGCTAAGCGGTAAGAATGTGAATGCTTAGCGGCCAGATCGAGACTGTTCAGGAAAAACCGTCCCTGTCGGTGGTTTTCTACAGACGAAAAAAAACCTGTCTTTTCAGACAGGTTTCTTAAATATGGTCGGCGAGAGAGGATGACTCTGCTCTGCGAGCAGCGCCCTTCGGGCCGTTGCTGAAGCAACGTTGTCTCGCTACGCTCGGCTCAAACCTCCTCTGTCGGTTCTCATCCTCTTTTCTTCAGATGAAAAAAAACCTGTCTTTTCAGACAGGTTTCTTAAATATGGTCGGCGAGAGAGGATGACTCTGCTCTGCGAGCAGCGCCCTTCGGGCCGTTGCTGAAGCAACGTTGTCTCGCTACGCTCGGCTCAAACCTCCTTCGGAGGTTCTCATCCTCTTTTCTTCAGACGAAAAAAAACCTGTCTTTTCAGACAGGTTTCTTAAATATGGTCGGCGAGAGAGGATTCGAACCTCCGACCCACTGGTCCCAAACCAGTTGCGCTACCAAGCTGCGCTACTCGCCGATGGGGGCGCATGTTACTGCTACCCCCGATCAGCGTCAACCGCTTTTTATGCTTTTGACGTCAATCGCCTGGAAAGCACGCGGTTGCCGGAAATCAATCGCCGGCATGTCCCTTTCAGGCCACTATTACAGCGCTTTAGCCTGACTTTTAGCCGGTGCCTGACACCAGTTGTTAGCCGGGTTAATGCCGCCATCTGGCGAGGTATAACCCAGACAGCCCAGAATGGTATCGAACAACTCAACGTGACGATGGGTCCGGCCCACACGTTGCTGCGCCTGCAGTCGTTCGAAGTTACTGCGGTTCTGACTGTCTTCCAGATACTTATCTGACGCCCAGACCATCATCGGTACGCGGAACTGCTCCGGCGGGGCCATCTCACGCGGCGTGCCATGCAGATGCATATTCTCGCTGATCGACTCACCGTGGTCGGCAGCATAGAAAACGATCGCCTTCTTATCACGCAGTTGATCCAGCACGCTATCCAGCATGCTATCGACATAGAGCACTGAGTTGTCATAAGCGTTGATCAGCTGCGCTTTACTGCAGGTCTCGTCGACGCCCATACACTCTGGCTGATACTTCGCGAAGCTGCGCGGATAACGCTGTGAATAAAGATAGTGTGAACCTTTGGTGTGCAACACCACCAGATGCTTACCTTTCGGGAAACGATCCAGTGACGCTTTCATCTCCGGCACCAGCAGCATGTCGTCTACCGATTTACCCTGATTACGCTTTTCTGAACCAATCTGCTCACGGAAGGCAAAGTTGTTGGCATTGATGTTGTCGTAGAACCAGACTTCGCTCTGCATCGCAAACAGCTCAGAGGTGAAGCCCAGCTCTTTCATCACCGCAAACACATTCTGCTCTTTCAGCGTGCGGCCAGGGTTATCCATGGTGCCGCCTTCGCGCACGAACATGCAGCGCAGCGACAGCTTAGTCGCGGTATCACAGGACTCGCCGCGGAACGCGACCAGATTCTTCTCTTTCGACAGCTTAGGCGTCGTGTCGCGCTCATAACCCAGCATCCCCATGTGATCCCAGCGGGTGGTTTCGCCAATCACAAACACCACATAGGTGTCATCCAGGCCGGCAGGCGCAACGTAGGTAAACTTCTTCGCCGGATCCAGCAGTTCCTCGCTTTGCAGCGACTCATCCACGCGAGTCCAGGCAAACAGACCTACAGCCGCCAGCCAGTTAGAAGGCAGATACGAGTGGGCGACCACACCGCCGTAGCTCGGCAGATCGATGTTAGTAATCTCTTCATTATGCTTCTGCAGCTTGTCGAAATAACGGATCGGCAGCCAGACCAGAGCTACACAGAGCAGCATAATCAGGGTCGGTTTCAGGCGCTGTCCTGGCGTACGCAGCTGCTCGTTCAGCGTCATGCTCAGCCTGTTGCGCCAGATCATCAGCAGCGGCAGCGCGCTGACCAGCACCATCCACAGGATGAAATGGTAGCCAACCACTTCTTTAGAAAGATCGGTATCGGTCGTCATCACCGACGCCACAATACCGTAGCCAATCACGACGTTAAAAAACGCCATGTAATAGGCGGCGGCAACAGATATCAGAACAATCAGCGTGGCCAGCACGCGATAAAACCACTTTCCGCCTAGCGACAGCAGACGCATCAGGAAGAACGTCAGCAGCACAATAGCAACCACCTCGGTAACGGCAGTGAGCCAGTTCGTTACCGTGGATTGTCTGAGAAAACCGTCAAAACGACGATAGAAAATCGGTAAGTTCAGCAAAATACCGAGGTAGAGCGCCAGCAATAGCGATAACTTCTGCTGGGTCAGGGTTTTAATATAATTCATGAAAAAAGGGGTTTCTCCGGTGTGAAGCGCTTGACCAAATCTTTTATGTGACTGCCAAAACCCGGCAGAGTTCGCTGAATAAGCGGACCGGACAAGATGAAGGAAAATTCTGAACGGATTTACTGGCTATAACGCAAGGTGGCTCAGTAAAACATGGCCGCGTTTGATAGACCAGAAAATAATCTTTGTCGACCTGATTAGCACATTTTTTGTACACGGCTGACAGTAGCTGTTGGCTGACTGACGCAGAAAACAGCAGGAGAGAGGATGTAAAAAAATGCGGGCCTGATGGTGTCAGGCCCGCAGTACGCTTAGCGAATGATGTTCAGCGTGACGTCGATATTGTTGCGGGTAGCGTTTGAATAAGGACAAACGATATGCGCCGCATCAACCAGCTTCTGTGCTTCTGCTTCATCCATCTCTGGCAGATGGATGTTCAGCGTGGCTTCGATACCAAAGCCGTCAGGGATCGGACCGATACCGACTTCACCTTCAATCCACGCATCTTTTGGCATTGCGATTTTGTCGCGGCCTGCAACAAACTTCATCGCGCCCAGGAAGCAGGCAGAGTAGCCTGCAGCAAATAGCTGCTCAGGGTTAGTCACTTCGCCGCCTGCACCGCCCATCTCTTTTGGCACGCCCAGTTTAACGTCCAGTACACCGTCAGAAGAGGTTGCGCGACCATCACGACCACCGGTTGCTTTGGCTTTGGCGCGGTAAACCACTTGTTCTAAAGACATGACATTTCTCCGTTACGCTATTTAATCGCCTGCTACTTATTTAACTGTAAGCAGGCGGTGAGGTTCAACGGATGCAGCGCATCCGTCGGCAATACTTATCGTGATCGATTCAGGTTATCTCGCAACCCATCCAGCTGTAATTTCAGCGCCAGCAGAGCGTCATCATCACAGGCTGTGGCACACTTAACCGCTTCAGGAATGGCTTCAGCCCTGGCCCGTAACGCCTGTCCAGCGTCGGTCAGCGTCACCGCAACCTGGCGTTCATCCTGACGGGTTCGCTGCCGGTTAATCAGGCCTGCACTTTCCAGCCGCTTCAGAAGTGGCGTTAATGTTGCAGAGTCTAAAAAAAGCTGCTCGCCAATCTCTGACACCGTGACATCATCTTTCTGCCACAACACCAGCATGACCAGATATTGAGGATAGGTGATGTCGAGCTGGCTCAGCAACTGACGATAGACTTTATTCATCGCCAGGTTGGCAGAATAAAGCGCAAAGCAGAGGTGCTGATCGACCAACAGTGGCATCGTTTTCACTTTTTTGTCATCTTGATCACAGTTCATGGTTAATAATATAGATAGCGCGCTAGATAATTGCAAGCAAACTTTTTGTCAGGGGGAAAGGCATGCAGGATTCACTGGAAGAACAGGCGCGTCGCTTCGCCACCGAGGCACATGCCAGTGCCGGACAGCGCCGCAAATATACCGATGAGCCTTATATTGTTCATCCGGCAGCGGTGGTGGAACTGGTGCGCAGCGTCAGCCATGACGATGCGTTGTTAGCGGCGGCCTGGCTGCACGATACCGTGGAAGATACCGCAACCACACAGAGCGATATCGAAACCCACTTTGGTACGCGCGTGGCAAGCCTGGTAGAAATGCTGACCAACAGCGCACCCGCTGGGGCAAAAAATCGGACGGCCCGTAAACTGGCGCACTTCCGCCATACAGCCAGCGCCAGTCCTGAGGCACAAACCATCAAACTGGCTGACATCATCGATAACACCCGCGCGATTGTGCGGTTTGATCCCGACTTTGCGCGGGTCTACCTGGTTGAAAAGCAAATACAGATTGCGTTGCTGAAGCAGGGAGATGCGCAGTTATGGCAGCAGGCTTCAATGATTATTGAAAGCGGACTCGCACAGTTGCGGGAGCCGCCCTATAGCGTGCCGGAGAGCTGGTTTGCCAGACAGGCGGCTAAATACAGCGAATTACGCTAATAAAAAACCCGCCAGCGGCGGGTTCTTTTCGTGATATCAGTTTATTCAAGCAACTGCCGTCCCAGATAGGGATTGGCATGTAATAACTTCATCAATTTCTGCGCCGTCGCGGAAGGACGGGTACGCCGGGCTTCCCAGCTTTTCACGGAAGAAACGCTCACGCCCATTACTTTTGCAAACTCATCAACCTGCATGCCGGTCATTTCACGCAGACGCTGCGGCTCTGGCTGGGCGGGTTGCTGACGCTGAATAAGTAACTCGGCGGCGCGATCATCACGTGTCAAAACAATCTGCTCAAGGCTGCTGAGCAATTCAAACATCGGGTCTTTTAATTCCATAGAGAACTCCTTAAAAACTCGCTATGAAGCACGTGAAAGTAGAGAGGTACGAGCCTGAAGTCAGGACTCTGAAACCGGGCCTGTTTCAGGCTGGATCCCGCAAGGGTTTATTTTTGTTATGAGAGAAACCATTACGGGACACAGCCTGCGGTGCACTGCTTTAAAGATGTCAGATCAATGCAACAAATGCCGGGAGACTAAGTATGGATAGAGACCTGACTATTTGCCGCGCAATTTATAATTATTTTTTTCACTATGGTTTGCCGGAAAAGTTCCAGCACCTCTAACCCGCTGAGGCAGTTGAATTTTGTGCCTTCGGTGTGGGCAAAAAATCAAATGGTGTTTGCTATTTATGTGGATGCCATCAAGCTTTTTGCTGGCATATTCTCATTTCTGTGAGGCAATACACCTCTTCAGGTAGTGAGTGCAAAATATACGCCAATGGTTTACTTCCTGAACACATATATTCACTGTTCTTATTAAATTAAGAATAGTCCTGGTTGAGGCCTGAATCCTGGCGCGCGGCGGCTCACAGTGCGGTGCAGGGAAATCTTTTATTCTGAACGTCCCGGTATCGTCAGATAAATCAGCAGTCACCCTAACGAAACGGCTGACGCCTCATAACGGTGCAGCTGGCGGCTAAAAGCGAGCCCTTTGCGCGCTAAACGTGCAGCTGTTAATTAATCGCGTACTGACGACGGAAAAATTCACTCGTGAACTCTTTAAGGAAAAGCGATGCGTGAAACAGATTTTAACGTCGGATACCCTTCTCATCGTGTACCGATGATGGGTCGTAATGCCGTTGCAACCTCGCAACCGCTGGCGGCACAGGCGGGTTTACGTATGCTGCAACAGGGTGGTAACGCTGTGGATGCGGCTATCGCCACTGCCATCGCCTTAACCGTGCTGGAGCCAACCGGAAACGGCATCGGCAGCGATGCGTTTGCCATTGTCTGGGACGGCAGCGCGCTGCATGGCTTAAACGCCTCAGGCCGATCGCCAGCCGCGTGGCATCCCGAACGCTTTGCCAGTTTTAGTGCGATGCCTGAAACCGGCTGGGAATCCGTCACTGTGCCAGGGGCCGTCTCGGCGTGGGTGACGCTGGCGCAGCGCTTCGGCACCTTACCGCTGACCACCCTGGCGCAACCGGCAATTAACTATGCGCGCGACGGCTTTCCGGTTTCACCGCTGATTGGTCAGCTGTGGCAGCGCGGCTATGACAAGCTGCGGGATCAACCTGGCTTCAGCGACTGCTTTGCGCCGCAGGGTCGTCCGCCTCGTGCTGGCGAGCTATTCCGCAACCCGGCGCAGGCCCGCACCCTGCAGGAAATCGCTGAGACCAGGGGCGAAAGCTTTTACCGCGGCGCACTGGCGCAAAAGATGACAGCCTTCGCCCGTGAACATAACGCGGCGCTGACGCTGGAGGATTTGAAAAACCATCGCGCCGACTGGGTGACCCTGCTCTCGCATCCGTTTGCCGGGGGATCGGTGCAGGAGCTGCCGCCGAATGGTCAGGGGATTGCGACCTTAATTGCGCTCGGCATTCTGGAAGCGTGGGAGATCAATCGTTATGCACCTGATTCACCGCAGTGGCTGCATCTTTCTATTGAGGCGATGAAACTGGCACTGGTTGATCTGGACCGTTATGTCACCGACGAGGATCACCTCGAATTTCCGGCTGAGTTACTGCTGAGCAAAGAGTACATCCGCCAGCGGGCAGCATTAATCGACCCTGATAAAGCAGGAGATTTCCGCTTTGGATCACCGCAGCAAAGCGGCACGGTGTATGTCGCGGCAGCGGATGCCAGCGGCATGATGGTCTCTTTCATCCAGTCCAATTACATGGGCTTTGGATCCGGCGTGGTCGTACCCGATACCGGCATCAGCCTGCAGAATCGTGGCGCGGGCTTTTCACTCGACCCGGAGCATCCCAACGTTGTGGCGGGCGGTAAGCGGCCGTTTCATACCATCATTCCAGCCTTTGCGCGGGATCAGCAGGGCCAGCCGATGATGGCGTTTGGCGTGATGGGCGGCCCGATGCAGGCGCAGGGACACGTTCAGCTGGCGCTGCGGATTATGCTGCATCGGCAGAATCCACAGGCCGCAATTGATGCGCCGCGCTGGCGCGTGGTACAGGGACGCGAGGTAGTGTTCGAATCCACTCTCGATCGCAATACCCTGAGCACCCTGCGCCGTATGGGACATAATGTGGTGCTGGAAGATCCCCTGAGCAATTACAATTTTGGTGGCGCGCAGGCAATCGTACGCGATCCGCAGGGCTTCTATATCGCCGCCAGCGAGAGTCGCAAAGATGGTCAGGCGGTGGTGTTTTAAGGCCACGCCAGGCCGCTACATGCCTCTTTAATCGTCACGCCTAAGCCAGCGATGGCAGGGATCATAGTGCGTTCTGACGTGCAGATAATCCCGTTCTTTAACCGGTGTTTCAGAAAGCATCTGTTTCACAGGTTGTTTCACATTGTGCCGTGACGCGGGTTTGTTCTATTCTTTAGGCCATTCTTACCTGGACATCCGACAGTATCACCGACAGGAGTTGAACCCATGGTTTCAGGACTTACACGCCTTATGGCACGCGGCGGCATGATGCTCGCTGGCGCGCTGATTGTGCTGCAACTCACCGCGTGCGGTGATAAAGAAGGCGAGCAGCGCAAAGCATTTATCGATTTCCTCCAGAACACCGTCATGCGCAGCGGCGAACATCTGCCCAGCCTCAGCGAGAACCAGAAGCAGAGCTTTGGCAACTTCGCCAGCGATTACGCCATCATGTATGGCTTCTCGCAGCAGGCGAACAAGGCCGTTGAGCAGGGTATGCGTCCGGTGGTGGATGAACTTTCGGCCATTCGCGTTCCGCAGGATTATCTGAGCCGTCGTGATTCCCTGCGTCAGGCGAACAGCGCACTGGTGATCGTTACCCAGCAGATTGAAAGTGCAAAAATGCAGGCGGACAGCAGCAAAGCGGCCCTGAAGCAGCCGGATGACCTGAAAAAAGTCTATGACACCGCCTACAACAAAGTGGTGACGGTGCCCGCCAATCAGCTGATTCCGCTGCTGCCAAAACTCCAGGCGCTGAGCCAGGGTGCCGTACAGACTGGCGATTTCCTGCAAACGCAGGGAAACCGTGTCAGCTTCAATGATGGCGGCGTGCAGTTCCCGACGCAGGATCAGGCTTCACAATATAACGCGCTGATGAGCACCTTATCAGCCAATGCACAGGCGCTTCCTCAGGCCCAGGCCGCCGTCCAGGGTGGTCTGCAGTAAAATCCTTTAACGGGCAGGCGTCATTCGTCTGCCCGCCTCATTCCCCTTTTCATCACCCTTACTGTTAACTGGATAATGAAGTGTGATCTGGCGCATTTTCGACCAAAAATAGTTTGTGATCTAAGTCACATTTATATAACAAACACACTGCAGCTAAGTGTGATTCATCTCACAGATAACCTGCCCGCCCGACCAAAATCCAGGCAAAACAGGCCTTAACTCCGATAAAATTGTGATCACAGTCACGCAAATCACCCCTGTCACCACCCTTAATCCGTGATACAGATCACACTTGCTCCATGCGCTACGCAGCGTCAAATTCGCGTGATAGAGTCCGCGTGCATACAGTAATACCACCGGCTGTGAGTCGGGGTGGCTAAACAAAAACAAGCGCGCTCTCCTATTGCAGCGCGTCTCAATAAGGGGTGGGTTTATGTCCTCATCAGTGAAGGTCAAAGTACAGAGCTTTGGTCGCTTTCTGAGTAATATGGTGATGCCGAACATCGGGGCGTTTATCGCCTGGGGTATCATCACTGCACTGTTTATTCCAACTGGCTGGATCCCTAACGAAACGCTGGCCAAACTGGTTGGCCCGATGATCACCTACCTGCTGCCTCTGCTGATCGGTTTTACCGGTGGGCGTCTGGTAGGCGGCGATCGCGGTGGCGTGGTCGGCGCGATTACGACCATGGGTGTGATTGTCGGTGCGGATATGCCGATGTTCCTCGGTGCGATGATTGCCGGTCCGCTGGGCGGCTGGGCTATTAAGTCGTTTGACCGGGCGATTGACGGCAAAATCAAAAGCGGCTTCGAGATGCTGGTTAACAACTTCTCGGCCGGTATTATCGGGATGATTCTGGCACTGCTGGCGTTCCTGGCGATTGGTCCGCTGGTTGAAGGCCTGTCACACATTCTCGCCGCGGGCGTGAATCTGATGGTGCAGAACAACCTGCTGCCACTGACGTCCATCTTCGTGGAACCGGCAAAAATCCTGTTCCTGAACAACGCCATTAACCACGGTATCTTCTCACCGCTGGGCATCCAGCAGGCGAGCGAAGCGGGCAAGTCGATCTTCTTCCTGATCGAAGCCAACCCGGGTCCGGGTATGGGCGTGCTGATGGCCTACATGTTCTTTGGCCGTGGCAGTGCTAAACAGTCTGCGGGCGGTGCAGCAATTATCCACTTCCTCGGCGGCATCCATGAAATCTACTTCCCGTATGTGCTGATGGCCCCTCGCCTGCTGCTGGCGGTTATCCTGGGCGGTATGACCGGCGTCTTCACGCTGACCGTGCTGAACGGTGGCCTGGTCTCTCCTGCCTCACCGGGTTCTATCCTTGCCGTGCTGGCAATGACGCCAAAAGGTGCTTACTTCGCGAACATCGCGGCTATTGCTGCAGCCTTCGCCGTTTCCTTCGTGGTGTCCGCTATCCTGCTGAAAACCAGCAAAGTCAAAGAAGATGACGATATTGAAGCCGCGACCCAGCGCATGCATGAGATGAAAGCGCAGTCTAAAGGCCAGAGCACAGCGGGCGGCGCCGTCGCCAGCGATGCCATGAGCGTCGAGCTGCATCACGTGCGCAAAATCATCGTTGCCTGTGACGCCGGTATGGGTTCCAGCGCCATGGGTGCGGGCGTGCTGCGCAAGAAAGTGCAGGATGCCGGTCTGAGCAATGTGTCGGTAACCAACACCGCGATCAACGCCCTGCCGGGTGATGTCGATCTCGTGATTACGCATCGTGACCTGACTGAACGCGCGATTCGCCAGGCGCCACATGCGCAGCATATCTCGCTGAATAACTTCCTCGACAGCGCGCTCTACAGCACCCTGACCGAACGTCTGGTGGCGGCTAACCGCAGCGATGTGCATCGTGAAACGGTGAACACTGCACTCTCAGACAGCTACGATGAGGGCAATGCGCACCTGTTTAAACTGGGCGCAGATAATGTCTTCCTCGGTCTGACCGCCAGCAACAAAGAGCAGGCGATTCGCTTTGCCGGCGAACAGCTGGTGAAGGGCGGTTACGTTGAACCTGAATATATTGATGCGATGCTGGCGCGTGAAAAACTGACGCCGACCTATCTGGGTGAGTCAATCGCAGTGCCACACGGCACGGTTGAAGCGAAAGATCGCGTGCTGAAAACCGGCGTGGTGTTCTGTCAGTATCCGGCAGGTGTCCTGTTCGGCGAAGAGCCGGACGATGTGGCGCGACTGGTGATTGGTATTGCCGCTCGTAACAACGAGCACATCCAGGTGATTACCAGCCTGACCAACGCGCTGGATGATGACAGCGTGATTGAGAAGCTGGCTAACACCACCAGCGTGCAGGAAGTGCTGGATCTGCTGTCAGGCAAGCCTGTAATCGCGTAATTTATAGCAATTATTTTCCCTGGGGCGGTCATGCCCGTCCCGATTTCCTGGGGCGGGTTTGCCCGCCCCATCGTCATTTGATATGGGTCAAAAATTATGAAAGCGTTACATTTCGGAGCAGGAAACATTGGTCGCGGCTTTATCGGCAAATTACTGGCTGATGCAGGTATCGAACTGGTTTTTGCTGATGTGAATCAGACGGTGCTGGATGCACTGAACGCGCGTCATGAGTATCCCGTTCATGTAGTTGGCGAGCAGGCCAAAGTGGAAACCGTTAAAGGCGTCAGTGCGGTAAACAGCACCAGCGATGAGATCATGACCCTGGTTTCAGAGGTCGATCTGGTCACCACCGCGGTGGGTCCGCAGATTCTGGAGCGTATTGCCGGCAGTGTGGCTAAAGGGCTGGCAAAACGCAGCGACAACGGCAACACCCATCCGTTAAATATTATCGCCTGTGAAAATATGGTACGCGGCACCAGCCAGCTGAAACAGCACGTACTGAAAGCATTGCCAGAGCAGTATCACGCCTGGCTGGAGCAGCATGTCGGCTTTGTGGATTCCGCTGTCGATCGCATCGTGCCCCCGTCTGAAGCAGGCAGCACCGATCCGCTGGAAGTGACCGTTGAGACCTTCAGCGAATGGATCGTCGATAAAACTCAGTTTAAAGGCGACCTGCCGACCATTCCGGGCATGGAGCTGACTGATAATCTGATGGCCTTTGTTGAGCGTAAACTCTTTACCCTGAACACCGGTCACGCCATTACCGCCTACCTCGGCCAGCTGGCCGGTCATCAGACCATTCGTGACGCCATCCTCGACGAGAAAATCCGGGCCGTGGTGAAAGGCGCAATGGAAGAGAGCGGCGCGGTGCTGATTAAGCGTTACGGTTTCGATGCGGAGAAACATGCGGCCTACATCCGGAAGATTCTGGGTCGATTTGAAAATCCGTATCTGAAAGATGATGTGGAGCGCGTGGGCCGTCAGCCGCTGCGTAAACTCAGCGCAGGCGATCGCCTGATCAAGCCGACGCTGGGCACGCTGGAATATGGTTTACCGCACACCAGCCTGGTGCAGGGCATTGCCGCCGCGATGCACTATCGCAGCGATCAGGACCCACAGGCGCAGGAACTGGCCACACTGCTGGCCGAAAAAGGCCCACAGACGACGCTGGCTGAGATTTCAGGGCTGGATGCCGATAGCGAAGTGGTGGCTTCTGTGGTGAGCGCCTGGCACGCTATGGCATAATGCGCGCGTGTTAGTGATGCAAGCCGGGCGCAGTTCGCCTGCTCCCGACGGCGGTATTAAACCCATGCAGGCAATAATGGAAGAGAAGCAGGCTTTTGAGAACCGGGTGCTTGAGCGCCTGAACGCCGGTCGTTCGGTGAGAAGCTTTCTGATCGCCGCCGTTGAGCTATTGGCTGAAGCCGTCAATCTGCTGGTGCTGCAGGTATTTCGTAAAGATGACTATGCAGTGAAATATGCGGTAGAACCGCTGCTGCTGGGCGATGGTCCTTTGGGCGAACTCTCGGTTCGCCTGAAGCTGATTTACGGACTTGGCGTGATCAGCCGACACGAATATGAAGATGGTGAACTGCTGCTGGCACTACGCGAAGAGCTGAATCACGACAGCGGCGATTATCGTTTCACCGACGATGAGATCCTCGGCCCGTTTGGTGAACTGCACTGTGTGACCGCCTGGCCACCTGCGCCGGTGTTTCACACCGACGATGCTGAGCTGCGCAGCATGCAGCAGCAGCGCTATCTGCAGATGGTGCGTTCCACCATGGTCCTGTCGCTCACCGAGCTGATCGCCCGCATCAGTATGAAGCAGGCGTTTAAAAAGTCCGGTAGCTAATCCTGTCAGGCGTCATCACGACGCCTTTTTCGTCTTAACCTGGCCGGGAATATACGTCAGATTTGGTGTATCCTTGGCCTGTTTTCCTCAACGAGTTGTTGTCATGAAAGAGCAAGAAAAGAACGAAATCAAACTTCTCAGCGATAAGCTGGACGCACTGAACCGCAAAGAGCCGCAGTTACTGGAATCAGGTGATGTCGAGAAACTGGGCGCGTTGCTGAAAGAGAAAGAAGCGCTGGTCATTGAGATTGAGCGTCTGCGCGGTCAGCGGGTTGAAAAACTGAGTGCCGAAGCGCAGAAGCTGCAGAAAATGGGCTTCAGCCGCGAAATTACCAAAAAAGAGCAGGCAAATCTGGGTGCGCTGAAGAAAAGCGTGCGCGGCCTGGTGGTGGTGCATCCAATGACCGCGCTGGGACGTGAGATGGGTCTGAAAGCGATGACGGGCTTCGCTAAAACCGCATTCTGACGGGTCGATCAGGCAGCTGCCTGATCGACATCGGCTTTGCGTTCGCCGGCGGCGGCATAAACCTGCTCCGCCAGCGCATCCAGCAGTTCATAACGGCGGCGATACTCTGCCCGCTTCTTACTGGCAATTTCCTCCAGCGTTTTACGCGGCAGACTCAGCGGCAGCGTAAACATCCCATCCCTGCGCGCTTCACCACTCAGCGACAGCCAGAATTCACTGTAGCTGGCAAAGAACTTATCCCCTTTGCTGTGGCGATAACGCAGGCTGCGGAATACATGCGTCTCATCGCCTACCGCCTGAATACTTTCCACGCCGCACTGTTTCGCCACAATAAATACCGCTTCCATTAACAGGCGTTTCGGGAAGAGACCGTGAGCCGCTTTGGTCGCCTCGCGGATCATCTCATTATTAATATGTTTTCGCGGCCCCTGTAATCCGCCAATTAATAAGGTGCGTTGGTTATTCTCGTTGAGAATCGAAAAAGAAAGTGAAGCAATAATCTCGTCGTTATAACGTAATACCAGCGTTACTTCCCCTTCACGATCAAAATAACCGGAACTGCAGGAGAGTAAAAAGGCCTCACCATTTTTTCCGGTCAGCGCGGCCAGCGGATTATCTGAAGCGCTCTGCAGCAGCTGACGCAGCATAGGATTTTCGAGATTGTTCATGAGCGTGTAGTGGTCGAGAATCGCCTGCGCACGCGCAGCAATGCTCATACCTGAACGCAGATAGGGCCGGTGCAGCTTGGCTGGCAGCAATCCCTGGGTACTCATCAGCAAAGGAAGTTGCGGCAGATGCGACAGCGCATCCAGATAATGCAGCGTGGTCAGCGGCGATATCAAGGTTCTTAACACAAATTTCAGACGGAAACGTTTACTGTTCCAGAGTTTATCCGGAATGTATTTGCCACTGATTAACTGGAAAAAAAGTGAAGCAGAGGATTCGGTCGTATTTTCGTGAGTAGTTATAATTGACATAGTCAGCGACACACAGTGAGTTAAGCAGGAATGTCACCGAACATAACATAGCCAATATCAACGAAAAGTTAATGTGGAATAACATTAAAACCGATAACTGACGATTTTCATTTCCTTTTGGCAATGCACAAAATAAGGACAAAAAAAACCGGCGAAATAGATTTCACCGGTTTATCTTCATTACGTTTACGTTTGGTTAACTTATTTAGCAGACGCGAAGCGGGCTGCCGCTTCGTCCCAGTTAACCACGTTCCAGAACGCTTTGATGTAGTCAGGGCGCTTGTTCTGATATTTCAGATAGTAAGCGTGCTCCCACACATCCAGACCGATGATCGGGAAGCCAGAAACGCCGGCAACCGCTTCGCCCATGAGTGGGTTGTCCTGGTTTGCGGTTGAAACCACAGCCAGTTTGTCGCCTTTCTTAACCAGCCATGCCCAGCCAGAACCGAAACGGGTGGCAGCAGCTTTCTCGAACTCTTCCTGGAATTTTTCCACGCTACCAAAATCTTTCTCGATAGCCGCTTTCAGGTCGCCCTGCAGCGTGGTGCCGGTTTTCAGGCCTTTCCAGAACAGGCTGTGGTTAGCGTGGCCGCCTGCGTTGTTACGCAGTGGGCCTTTTTTGTCTGCTGGCAGCTGATCCAGTTTGGTGATCAGCTCTTCTACCGGCAGATTAGCAAATTCAGTACCTTCCAGCGCCGCGTTCGCGTTGTTCACGTAGGTCTGGTGGTGTTTAGTGTGATGGATCTCCATCGTCTGCTTGTCGAAATGCGGTTCCAGTGCGTCGTATGCGTAAGGCAGGGATGGCAGTGAATAACTCATGTTCTTCCTCTCCATTTAGTGTGAGCAGCACGACGAATTCGGGGCGTGCCGCGTAAGCAGTCGAATCATTATAGTTAAATTCATGTAGCGTAAAAGGGTAATCAATGCCCTATTAACCATAAGGATTTGAGAAATCCGGCAAAAGCAACCCGTTGTTTTTACAGCATGCTGCTGCTGACTCTCCCTTTTTTGCCCCATCCTACAGGGCGCGCGGCAGGCCTGAGCCAGACTGCAAGCGGGCATGCATTTCACCCGGACGCCGCATCTGCCCTGCCCTGCGCGTTACTGACCCAGCTCGCGCAGGGAGTTGTCGAGTGCACCAGCCAGCCAGTCGATGTCGCTTTCCTGGAAAGCCAATGGCGGACGCAGTTTCAGTACATTCCCATACGGGCCAGCGACCGAGGTCAGCACACGATGTTCACGCAGCTTCTCGATCAGGTTCAGCGCCAGGGTTTTGTCCGGCGTTTTGCTGTGACGATCGGTGACCAGTTCGAAGCCGATAAACAGCCCGGCACCGCGCACATCGCCCACGCACTCATAGCGATCCATCAGGGTCCGCAACTCCGCCAGCAGCTTCACGCCGACCACGCGGCTGTGTTCCTGTAATCCCTCTTCGGTGATCACGTTCAGAACAGCCTGCGCCGCCGCCATCGCAACCGGATTGCCACCAAAGGTATTGAAATAGGGAATCGAGTCACTGAAGGCGGCCAGCACCTCGCTTTTTGCCAGCAGCCCGGACACCGGAATGCCATTGCCCATCGGCTTGCCGGTAGTAATCACATCAGGCACCACATCATGGCGGCCAAAGCCCCAGAAGGCGTCGCCGGTACGGCCAAAGCCAGGCTGCACTTCATCGGCAATAAAGATGCCGCCATTGGCATGCACCACCCCGACCGCTTTTTTCAGGAAGCCACGCGGATTGGGCAGAACTCCGTCGGAGGAGAAGATCGAGTCCGCCAGGAAACCGGCAAATTTAATGCCGTGCGCCGTCATATCATCAATCTGCTGCTGAATCTGATCAGCGAACCAGTCGCCCAGGTCCGGCGCATCCACACGATACGCATCCGGTGGCATCACCAGCCGCGTGGTAGGCGACAGCGGCTGTCCACTGCCCAGCGCCGGAGAAGCGCCGGAGGTCAGCTCGCTGGTACCGTGATAGGCCTCTTTACTGACGATAATTCCGGTACCGCCGCTGAAAGCACGCGCCACGCGGATAGCAAGGTCATTGGCTTCAGAGCCGGTGCACATATACATCGCGCGATCGATCGCCGCAGGCGTGGTCGCCAGCAGCGCTTCGCTGTAGTCGAGAATATTTTCATGCAGGTAACGGGTGTGGGTGTTCAGCATTTTCATCTGCTGCGTCACCGCTTCAATCACGGCCGGATGGCAATGGCCGATGCTCGCCACATTGTTGTAGACGTCGAGATATTTATCGCCCGCCGCATCCCACAGATATTGCCCTTCACCCCGCACCAGATGAACCGGTTTGCGATAGAACAGGCGATAGGATTCGCCAAGCACTTTGCTGCGTTTATCGGTCAGTTTGCGCGTCTCGCTGTCGAGCGCATCGGCATGTTCGGCGCGGAAACTGTTGGTATCCATAATGGTGGAACGCGTGGCCATAATGACTCCCGTGACAAGGATGAAGGAGGAAGAGCTGACCCCTGTATCATGCCTGCCTGAATCTAAAATGCAACAAAATACACAAACGCAATAAAATACACATGACGCAGGCCGATCCCCGCGCTAAGCTTGCTCCTGATTCAGACGGCATCTTTCGCGTCATTGGCGTATCATCCGTCCCCTTCGCGCTTTATAAGGAAACCTCTATGCTGCAGGAAACGCGCCTTCATCGCATCCGCGCCTTACTGACCCGGCTTAATCAGGTCAGTACCGAGCGCATTATCAGGGAGCTGGGGGTGTCTCGCGAAACCGCGCGCCGCGATATTATTGAGCTGGAAGCGCAGGGTCTGGCGCGCCGTGTTCACGGTGGCCTGGTGGCGATTGAAACGGCGGCTGAACCGCCGCTGACACAACGCCGCAGCACGCAGACCCGCGAGAAGCGCGCCATCGCCCGCGCCGCTGCGCAGTTGCTGCAGCCGGGACAGACACTGTTTCTGGATGCGGGCACCACCACCACCCTGCTGGCAGAGGAACTCCACGCCCTTTCCGGCCTGACGATCGTCACCAATAGCCTGCAGGCTGCGCTGGCGCTGAGCGCCGGAGAAGAAGATCAGCCGCTGAATAATCAGATTATTTTGCTGGGCGGGATGATGATAGCGGGTGCGCACCAGACGCGCGGCGAAATCACCGTGGGTGAGATCATCCGCTATCGCGCCGACGTCGCGCTGCTGTCACCGGTCGGCATTGAGGCGAATCGCGGTGCCAGCAGTTTTCATCCGCACGAAGCGGCTATTGCCAGAGCGATGGTGCAGCAATCTGCAGCCTGCTATCTGCTGGCCGATCACACCAAACTGGGCGTGGTCAGCCGCACGGTTTACGCGCCGCCGCAGACGATCACCATGCTGATTACCGATAGCGGCGGCGATAACGGTGCCGCCCTTGAGGCACTGCAGCAGACGTTGCCAGAGGTGATGGTCGTTTAACGCAGTCGCTGAGGATGGCTGTAGACCGTGGCGCGGCCAGGTTTACTGAACCCGACCAGCGTCAGATTGCAGCGCTCAGCCACCTCAACCGCCAGGCGGGTAGCGGCTGAAACCGCGAACAGGATCTCGACGCCGCACATGGCGGACTTCTGCACCATTTCATAGCTGGCGCGGCTGGAGACCAGCACCGCGCCCGGCCCCCACCCTGCCTGACTGCGATAGCCCAGCAGCTTATCCAGCGCCACATGGCGACCCACATCTTCACAGCCACCGGCCAGCTGACCGTCGGGCTGGATCCACGCGGCCGCATGGGTGCAGCCGGTTTTCTGTCCGACAGGCTGATAATCTTTCAGCTGACCCAGCGCCCGATCCAGCTGGTCCAGCGCGAAGGTCTGGGTAAATGGCAGCGGAGAGAGCGGCTTGCCAATCTGGTCCAGCTGTTCAACGCCACACACACCGCAGCCGGTCCGGCCCGCCAGCGCGCGACGCTGCGCTTTCAGCGCCATAAAGCGACGGCTGGACAGCTCGATCTGAACCTCAATGCCGTCACAGCCCGGCACGATGTCCATGCCGAAAATGTCGCCCGGCGCGTCGATAATGCCCTCTGACAGCGAAAAACCCAGCGCAAACGCCTCCAGATCTTTTGGCGTGGTCATCATCACCACGTGTGAGATGCCGTTATAGACCAGCGCCACCGGCACTTCGTCCGCCAGCCAGTCATCCTGTGCATCGGTCAGGTCTTTACGCTGCCACACCTGCGTCCTGCTGACGCCGGCCTGAATTGTTAAATCTTCGCCTGAGTCAGGCTGGATAGCTTTCAAAAAGTATGACCTGTTGTTAATAAATTATGTAATTCAGTGCCCGGGTCGGCAGAGCACTGACGCGCTCTGATTCTGCCTTTTAGCCCCTGACAGCGCAAATAAACAGCGGGGCAATTCATGCGGTTTTATCCCCCGAAAGGCGTAGCCACGCCTGCTGGCGGGCATAATGCGAATAGTTCTCTTTTACGCGTTAACATCGGTAAGCATAAAACAACAGTAATTATCTGCGCCGTCTGAAAATCTGCTTGCAGCGCAAATCCACCACCGAGGATTTTTAACAAAATTGAGAAAAAGAATTACTAATGACTAACGTGTTGACCCTGGTCAACTTACAGTCAACCAGGACTGCTATTTTGCAAGGCTTCGCAATGGAGCCAATAAAGAAGAACGATAACATGCAGATTAACAGACGGAGTTTTTTCAAAATCTGTGCTGGCGGGCTGGCAGGCACCAGCGCGGCATTACTCGGTTTTGCCCCCACCACAGCCTTAGCCAGTATCAGAGAGTTCAAACTCATTCGCGCCAGAGAGACACGTAATAACTGCACCTACTGTTCAGTCGGCTGCGGCATGCTGATTTACAGCCTGGGTGATGGCGCAAAAAATGCCCGTGCCTCGATTTACCATATCGAAGGCGACCCTGACCATCCGGTCAGTCGTGGATCGCTCTGTCCGAAAGGCGCAGGCGTGCTCGACTTTATTCACAGCGAACAGCGCCTGAAATACCCGGAGTACCGCGCACCGGGTTCCGATAAATGGCAGCGCATCAGCTGGGATGAAGCGTTTGACCGCATTGCCCGCCTGATGAAGCAGGATCGCGATGCTCATTTCCAGACGACCAACGCCGCTGGCGTGACGGTAAATCGCTGGCCGACCATGTCGATGCTCTGCTCCTCCGCCGCCAGTAATGAAACCGGCCTGCTCGATCAGAAGTTTGCCCGCGCGCTGGGTATTCTGGCGCTGGAAAACCAGGCGCGCCTGTGCCACGGCCCGACCGTGGCGGCTCTGGCCCCGAGCTTTGGTCGTGGTGCAATGACCAATAACTGGAACGACATCAAAAACGCCAATGTGGTGATGATCATGGGCGGCAACCCCGCCGAGGCGCATCCGGTTGGCTTTAAATGGGTGATTGAAGCCAAAACCCATAACAATGCGCAGGTCATCGTGGTCGATCCGCGCTTTAACCGCTCTGCGGCGGTCGCTGACTTCTATGCCCCCCTGCGTGCCGGCAGCGACGTGGTGTTCCTGATGGGGGTGATCAACTATCTGCTGCAGCACAATCAGATTCAGCAGGAGTATGTTCGCGCCTTCACCAATGCCGCCCTGATTGTCAGCGAAGGCTTCAGCTTTAGCGACGGATTATTCAGCGGCTACGATGCGGAAACCCGTCAGTACGATCGCCAGAGCTGGCACTATGAGCTGGATGAAAACGGCCATGCACGACGCGATGAGAGCTTCAGCCATCCACGCTGTGTACTGAACCTGCTGAAAACCCACGCCAGCCGTTACACCCCGGAAATGGTGACGCGGATGTGCGGCACTTCGCAGGACGCCTTTATTACGGTGTGCAGGCAGCTCGCCTCCACCTGCGTGCCCAATCGCACCGCAACCATCCTCTATGCGCTGGGCTGGACCCACCACACCAACGGTTCGCAGATTATCCGCACGGCGGCGATGATCCAGTTGCTGTTGGGCAACATTGGTATGCCGGGTGGCGGTATTAACGCGCTGCGCGGTCACTCCAACGTTCAGGGCTACACCGATCTCGGCCTGCTGGCGCAGAGTCTGCCGGGCTATCTGCCACTGCCCTCCGAGAAGATGACCACGCTGGCGACTTACCTGCAACAGGCTACGCCGGTGGCGACGTTGCCGGACCAGGTCAACTACTGGCAGAACACCGACAAGTTTTTCGTCAGCCTGATGAAGAGTTTCTACGGCGATAATGCTACGGCGGAAAATCAGTGGGGCTACAACTGGTTGCCGAAGTGGGACAAGGCCTATGACTGCATGGCGCAGGCGGAGATGATGGAACAGGGCGCGCTGAACGGCTGTCTGATTCAGGGCTTCAACCTGCTGGCCGCCTTCCCGGACAAAAATAAAGCGGTCCGGGCACTGTCCCGCCTCAAATATATGGTGGTGATCGATCCGCTTCGCACGGAAACCGCCAGTTTCTGGCAGCATCACGACGCGTTCAACGACGTCGATCCGTCGGCCATCCAGACCGAAGTGTTCCGCCTGCCCTCCTCCTGCTTCGCGGAAGAGTCGGGTTCGGTGGCGAACTCGTCGCGCTGGCTGCAGTGGCACTGGGCAGCAGCCGAGCCGCCAGCGGAAGCGCTGCACGACGGCAAAATCCTCGGCAACCTGTTTATGCGTCTGCGCGCGCTCTACCGCCTGGAAGGTGGAGTAGCCCCTGAGCCGCTGATGGCGATGCGCTGGGACTACCGCGACCCATTCAATCCTGAGCCGGAAGAGGTGGCGCAGGAGAACAACGGTCAGGCACTGGCCGACATTTATGACGCCAGCGGCAAGCTGCTGCTGAAAAAAGGCCAGCAGCTAAACGGCTTCTCTGAGCTGCGTAACGACGGCACCACCGCCAGCGCCTGCTGGATCTACAGCGGCAGCTGGACGCCGGAGGGTAACCAGATGGCCCGACGCGACAACGCCGATCCGTCGGGACTGGGGGCGGTCTCAGGCTGGGCCTGGGCCTGGCCCGCTAACCGCCGCATTCTCTATAACCGCGCCTCCGCTGATGCGCAGGGGAAAGCCTGGGATCCGCAGCGCCGTCTGATTGAGTGGGATGGCGCACGCTGGCACGGCATCGACGTACCCGATTACCCGGTAACGCTGTCGCCGCAGAAGCAGGCCGGTCCGTTTATCATGCAGCCCGATGGTCTCGGCCACCTGTTTGCACTCGATAAAATGGCCGATGGCCCGTTCCCGGAACACTACGAACCGATGGAAAGCCCGCTCGCCGACAATCCCCTGCATCCGCAGCAGCGACACAGTCCGGTGGTTCGTCTGTTCAGCAGCGACGCCACGCAGCTGGGCGAGGCCGCCGACTATCCCTGCGTCGCCACCACCTACTCCATCACCGAGCTGTTCCGCCACTGGACCAAACATGCCCTGCTGAATGCGATTGCGCAGCCGGAGCAGTTTGTCGAGATCGGCACCGAGCTGGCTGAGGAGAAAGGCATTCAGGCCGGAGACACCGTTAAGGTCACATCACGTCGCGGCTATATCAAAGCTAAAGCGGTGGTGACGCGTCGTCTGCAGCGTCTGATGATTGACGGCAAGCCGGTTGATACCGTGGGCATTCCCTGCCACTGGGGCTTTGAAGGCACCACGCGTAAAGGCTTCCTCGCCAATACGCTGACGCCTTCGGTTGGCGATGCCAACTCGCAGACCCCGGAGTACAAGGGATTTTTAGTGAAAGTGGAAAAAGCGTAACGGCAGATGACTATGGCTTATCAATCACAAGATATTATCCGTCGCTCTGCGACCAATGGTTTTACCCCGCCGCCGCAGGCGCGCGATCACAAGATCGAAGTGGCGAAACTTATCGACGTCACCACCTGTATCGGCTGCAAAGGCTGTCAGGTCGCCTGTTCCGAGTGGAATGACATCCGCGATGAAGTCGGCCACAACATCGGGGTTTATGACAATCCTGTCGATCTGACCGCCAAATCGTGGACGGTGATGCGCTTTTCGGAAGTCGAAGAGAACGGCAGGCTGGCCTGGCTGATTCGCAAAGATGGCTGCATGCACTGCGCCGATCCCGGCTGCCTCAAAGCCTGTCCGTCGGCAGGCGCCATCATTCAGTATGCCAACGGCATCGTCGATTTTCAGTCGGAGCAGTGCATTGGCTGCGGCTACTGCATCGCAGGCTGTCCGTTCAACGTGCCACGACTCAATAAAGAAGATAACCGCGCCTATAAATGCACGCTGTGTGTGGATCGCGTCAGTGTCGGCCAGGAACCTGCCTGTGTGAAGACCTGTCCGACCGGTGCCATTCATTTCGGCAGTAAAAGCGACATGCTGACGCTGGCGGAGGAACGCGTGGCGGAGCTGAAGTCACGCGGGTTTGCGCAGGCGGGCCTCTACAACCCGGAAGGCGTGGGTGGCACCCACGTGATGTATGTGCTGCATCATGCTGATAAGCCTCAGCTCTATCACGGGCTGCCTGCTAATCCGGGCATCAGCCCGACTGTGACCTTCTGGAAGGGGATCTGGAAACCGCTGGCAGCGGTCGGTTTTGCCGCCACGTTTGCCGCCTCAATCTTCCACTATGTTGGCGTTGGCCCGAATCGCGTCACTGAAGAGCATGACGACAATGACGATCAGCCTGAGGAGCATCAATAATGAAAAAGCCCGATCATCTGGTGCGCTATCGCGCACCTGAACGCATCAATCACTGGATCGTCGCGATTTGCTTTGTCATGGCTGCGTTAAGCGGATTAGGGTTTTTCTTTCCGTCGTTTAACTGGCTGATGCAGATCTTTGGCACGCCACAACTGGCGCGTATTCTGCATCCTTTTGTTGGCGTGGTGATGTTTGCCGCTTTTATGCTGATGTTTTTACGTTACTGGAAACACAATCTGATCAATCGCGATGACCTCTACTGGGCCAGAAATATTCACCGGATTGCGCTGAACGAAGAGGTCGGCGATACCGGTAAATATAACTTTGGTCAGAAGTGTGTGTTCTGGGCTGCTATCATCAGCTTAGTATTGCTGCTTGCCAGTGGCATTGTGATCTGGCGACCCTACTTTGCTGATGCCTTTGCCATTCCGCTGATCCGTCTGGCGCTGGTTGTGCATTCGGTGTCAGCGGTTGCGCTGATCATCGTCATTATGGTGCATATTTATGCTGCATTGTGGGTCAAAGGCACACTGACCGCGATGGTGGAAGGCTGGGTCAGCTCGGAATGGGCCAGACAGCATCATCCTCGCTGGTATCGTGAGCAGCGTAATCCGCCAATAAAACAGGAAAAACGCCCCTGATGAGTATTCGCATAATCCCGCAGGACCAGCTGGAGAAAAGCGAAAAGACAACGGCGGAGATGATTCCGCCGTTACTTTTTCCACGGCTGAAAAATTTATACAGCCGTCGTGCCGCGCGACTGCGCGACCTGGCGGCGAAAAACCCACTTGGCGATTATCTGCGCTTTGCGGCGATGATCGCTGAAGCGCAGGAGATTGTGCTGTATGACCATCCGCTGCACATCGACCTGCATGCCCGACTGACGCAGGGTGCCAGCGAGGGCAAGCCGCCACTGAACATTCACACTCTGCCGCGCGATGCGCACTGGCAACGGCTGCTGCACTCGCTGATTGCCGAGCTGAAGCCGGAGATGAGTGGTCAGGCGCTGGCGGTGCTGGAGAATCTGGAAAAGGCGTCCGCCACCGAGCTGGAGACGCTGGCCAGCGCGCTGTTTACCGGCGACTATGCGCTGGTCAGCAGCGATAAAGCGCCCTTTATCTGGGCGGCGCTTTCGCTCTACTGGGCGCAGATGGCGGCCCTGATCCCAGGCAAAGCACGCGCTGAGATGGGCGATCAGCGTCAGTTCTGTCCGGTCTGTGCCAGTATGCCGGTCGCCAGCGTGGTGCATATGGGCAGTCATGAAGGCGCGCGCTATCTGCACTGCAATCTGTGCGAAAGTGAGTGGCATGTGGTACGCAGCAAATGTACTCAGTGCGAACAGTCCCGTGATCTGCACTACTGGTCGCTCGACAGCGAGCATGCGGCGGTAAAGGCGGAGAGTTGTGGCGACTGCGGCACCTACCTGAAGATGCTTTATCAGGAGAGAGATCCGGCGATTGAACCGGTGGCCGATGACCTGGCATCGCTGATACTGGATGCCAGAATGGAGCAGGAAGGCTTCGCGCGCAGTAGTCTCAATCCCTTTATGTTTCCTGGCGAATAGTCACTGAATCCGGAGAACCCGATGAAACTGATTGGCAGCTACACCAGCCCGTTTGTGCGTAAGATTTCGATTATCATGCTGGAAAAAGGCATTACGTTTGAATTCGTTAACGCATCGCCTTACAGCGATGACAGCCACGTGCCGCACTACAATCCGCTGGGCAAAGTCCCGGCGCTGGTTGCTGACGATAAGCAAATCTGGTTCGACTCCAGCATCATCGCCGAATTTCTGGAACTGCGCGGCGTGGAGCCTGCTCTGCTACCTGCCGATCCGCTTGAATCGCTTAACATCCGTCAGCTGGAGAAGCTGGCGGATGGCGTCAGCGATGCCGCGCTGGTGATCGTGCGCGAGCAAATGCGTCCGGGGGATTTGCAGTCGGAAGAGGTGCTATTGCGCAATCGTGAAAAGATTCAGCGCAGCCTCGATATGCTGGAAGCGAAGGCGGCAGAGGGGAAATGGCTTAACAACGGCCAGCTTAATCTGGCGGATATCGCCACTGGCTGCATGATCGGCTACCTCAATTTCCGCCGCGTAGTGCCGAACTGGTGTGTCGAACGACCGGCGCTGGTGAAGCTGGCGGAAACGCTGTTTGAGCGCGAGAGCTTTGCAAGGACGACGCCGCCTGCGGCGTGATAGGTGCGGTGCTGGGGCTGATGATTTCATCGGCCTCCTCAGCGCACCGCTCTCTCTGCCGTAGCTCATGATCCAGACAATCTGATGCAGGCTGAAGTGGCTGACTATCTTTGATAGCGGCCCGATATTTTTTGGGATGTATGCAGTATACGCAGGATGCGAACCGCATCTTTTTCAGCTACATAGATGATGATGAACGGTAAGCGTGGCACCACCAGTTTAAGCTGTTTTTCTGTTCCGACTTTAGTGCCAGCCCGCGGGTTTTCGCTAAGCAGACTGGCCAACCGGGTAAACTTATCGTCTGTTGCACTGGCTACCAGCAGGCCAGCCTCACGATACAGATAACGAAATATTGTTTCCCTGTCCGCCTGCGCCTGTTTTTCCCATTGAACGGCTGCTATCACAATTTTCCCTGCGCGGCCTGCGCTTTAAGCTCTTCCATGCGAGTATCCATTTCATCGTTACTGATGAATTCACTTTCACCGGCATCATAACGACTGAATGCAGCCGCTATCTGCTCTTCCAGCCATGCATCATGTTTACTGTCCTGATAGTGCCGCTCTTCAGCAGCCAGCTCTTCCGCTCGCTGACGCATAACCTCAGTCAGCGTCTTCTTCTGGCGCTCGGCTGCCTGCATGGCAAGTCGTTTAACGTCGTCATCAATCCTGAAATGGATAGTGCTCATAGCCTGACTCTCGCGTGGTGTCGTTTGTGGTGTCATCATGCCTGTCATCCCTTTCTCTGTCATCTCCATTTCACTCTTATGCGATGCCGGAAATCGCCACGCTAATAGAACTAAATAGCCGATTACGGATGCTGAAGAGCATATTGGGAAGAGGATGCAAACGAAATGGTAAACGGAAAAACAATCTGTTTTTCAGAGACGACTCGCAGTTTATTACTTAGCTTTCAGCGAGTTTACAAAGCGGGCGGTGTATATTTGAACAGGAGAAAACAGAAAAGGAAGAACGTAACGAGAGATTTTTAGCGCGAGCTGAAGGTGGTGGAACACCAACAGCCCGCTGACCACAACTAACTGAACAGGAGTTAATTATGGCTAGAGCTGATTCTACGTCAGAACCCGCTGTACCCCAAGCACGCAAAAGCATCGTCGGATATCGCCCCAACGGCGGCAGACCGAATCCTTTACCTCAACTCACCATCAAGGGACGCTGGCTGAAAGCGCTGGGCTTTACGACCGGACAGAAGATCGAGGTGATCACCGGGCCGGGGCAGTTGATCATCCGGTTGGCGACTGAAGGGTAACTGACTGATAAAAGTAAAATCCCAGCCGGTTGGCTGGAATTAACAAGAACTTATCGATAATAAAAATACCAAAAAACAAAACCTGCCGGAAGCCCCATCCAGGTTAACTTGAAGCAAATAAATATATCAGCCAATGAAAATGGAAATTCATTATTCACATCCCAAGCCAACCATGCTCCCAGTAAACGACCAAAAATTGTTAAAATAAAAATTACCACACTCATTGAAAAGCATAAATATAAAAAGTTAAGTAATGAACCAGTGCTATTTCTCATTACTTACCTCCACTATCTTTCAGTTTATCTTGAACCATTCCGGATACGGCAGTATCCCCAACATTACCTATTATTGATGGTAACGGATTTTGTGGCACTGGTTTAGTTATCGTCCAGACACCTGTTGGCACCCATTCATACTGTTTTGATACCGGGTTAAGTTTTTTATCAAATGGTACTTTTAGAACATTACCCATAGCATAACCAGCCGAAGCACCTGCCTTACTCAACAACGCTGCCATAAACGGATCGTCACCGCTCATTTCCGCATGGTAATAACCACCTGCTGCATTCCATGTCACCGTCGGATTATAACCTTTACCTGCTGTAATCCCCCCAACCACTACCGATCCAATTACGTCTGATAGTTTTACTTCTCCTGTTGTGCCGTACTGAATACCTGCACTTAATCCGGCACCAACACCCACTGCAATAAGCTGCTCTTTGGTATTATTCACGGCATTAGTCATAATTGCCTTCGCACCCATTATCACTACTGGCCAGGAAGTTGGGTTCATTACCACATTCATAAACCTATCAGTTTCAGTGATATTATCCTTAAGGAATTTAAGATCAGACTCGTTAAGATATTTAACTATCGCCGCTGCATCCCGATCTTTCAGTTTATCGCCCAGCCTTACCTGATGTTTATCAGCATCCAGAGCAATGTTAGTTTCCGCCTGAACCAGTTCTTCCCAGCTCACACAGGCAACCCCGCCTCCGGTACAGGCTTCAGCCAGTTCCTTACTGTTTTTATTGCTGATATCGATATATTTCTTAATTACGGCCTGACAGTCACCGCCCGATGTTTTACAGTCCGAGAGTTCTTTATCAAGCGCCCTGGCTTCTGCGGTGTGCAAATGATTATTCTCAACCGCATTTTTACCCGCCTGAGCCCCCGCCACCGCATCAGCCGTGCTGTCACCCACTACGCCGCCCGCCAGACCCGCCGCCAGCGTCCCCAGCGCACTTATCGTCTGCCGCTGCTCCTCAGACAGGTCTTCACGTTTAACGCCCGGATATATCTGCTGCGCGATGTACTCACCCATCACCGCGCCCGAGGCTCCGGCCAGCGCAGCATTGCCCACCGCGTACGAGGTTACCGCACCCAGCACCGCGTGCGCCATCAGGTTCGCCTGGATATTAACCTTACCGTTCGCGTCCGTCGTCAGCTCGTGTATCTTTTCCGCCAGGAATGGAGCCGCCGCGCCGCTTATCGCCTGCGCCACGTTCCCGCCCGACAGGCCCTGCACCGCCGCCGTCACCGCGCTGATGGCACGCTGCACCTTACCGCCGGTCCCGAACGGTTTCTGCGCCGTGTCGTAAGCCTGCTTCGCTATTTCATCTGCCGTCGGGTTCAGCTTCCCTTTTTTGACCAGCTCTTCCCTCGCAGCCGCCAGTGCTTCCGGATCTTTCTGCACCTTCAGGCCCGCCATCCGCGAACTGTGGGGCTGCGTCGAGGGCTTAAGCGTGGTGCCCATCAACCGGAAGAAGGTGGCGCAGTGGCTGACGGAGTTCCCTGGTGCGATGCACAGCACCAGTGACGCGCCGAAGTTTAAGCGTGATGACGGGCATTTTGCGTAGGGGCTGATAAAACAAACCGGCTATTAATGAAGTGAACCCCTACTTGTTGGATGTCCAACTTTATGGAGTCAGCCCATTATAGCCGGGCTTTTTATCAATAAAAGTCTTCTCGACTGAAGGTAATACCAGTGGGTGAAACATCATCTTTATCGAAGTACACTGTGTTTTCTTTCCCATGAATTACTACAGAGTAACCAAAGACAGTATTCTCCTCCTCGCTTATTCCAAGAACGACTCCCTTGCAATTTGCGTACTTACTATTTTTAGCATCCGCTTTAATTTCTACTTCTTGATAAAAATCTATTTTCATAGTTTTCACTTATGCGTAACTTTTCCATCAAGGGAGATATTAAGGTGAGAACCATCTCGCGTTGCCCAACCTAACTGAGCTTTACCTGTTCGTGATAACTGGACATCCCACTCAAATGCCTGGCCCGCTGTACGAGATGGGCCTTTAACCCATTCATTCCCAAACTTGTCAATGTAACCTTTATTTGGGCCTCTTGGCAGAGGTTGAGATGCAGAGTACCCCTCTGGCGGTATATAACGAATTTTACCTTCATTCGGTAGCTGAACATAGTTGATACGACCTTTAGTCGACCACGGTTGCGCAGCTCCGCCTGTGCCTGAGGGATTGAAAGGTGGCTCTTCTATATAAGCAGGATTCTTACCTGTCTGCGCCGAACTACTTCCCTTCATCCCATAAACCGCGCCACCAATCGCCGCCGTGGTATGAACGCCAGCCATCGCGGTATAGAGGCCGTCTGCTGTCTCCTTACTCACACCCCAGTTTTCAGCGATACGGTTAACGTTGGCTTCGCGCTCCGCTTGCGCATCCGCCGAGGCATACTGCCACATCAGCGCGTCAACCTGACCTTTTCCTTCTTTATAAACGCTGCCCATCGTGCCGATATACTGGCCGTCGAGCTGCTGGTCATAACTCTTCGACATCGCTGCCAGTTCCTGCCGCATTCCCTGGCAGGCTGCTGAAGAAAGCCCTTTACAGGCTGAGTCTAACGCTGCATCGAATGCCTTATCTTTCGCATTCAGGTCACTGATTAACTTCTCAGCCTGCTGTTTCTTTTCGGCTTCCAGATACGGCAGCGACCACTTCGCATCCTGACGCTGCTTCTCGCCTTCGGCGTGCAGCGCATTATTCTCAACCGCGTTCTTACCCGCCTGCGCCCCCGCCACCGCATCAGCCGTGCTGTCACCCACTACGCCGCCCGCCAGGCCCGCCGCCAGCGTCCCCAGCGCGCTTATCGTCTGCCGCTGCTCCTCAGACAGGTCTTCACGTTTAACGCCCGGATACATCTGCTGCGCGATGTACTCGCCCATCACCGCGCCCGAGGCTCCGGCCAGCGCTGTATTGCCCGCCGCGTACGAGGTTACCGCACCCAGCACCGCGTGCGCCATCAGGTTCGCCTGGACATTAACCTTACCGTTCGCGTCCGTCGTCAGTTCATGTATCTTTTCCGCCAGGAATGGAGCCGCCGCGCCGCTTATCGCCTGCGCCACGTTCCCGCCCGACAGGCCCTGCACCGCCGCCGTCACTGCGCTGATGCCCTGCTGCAGCGACGAACCCGTGCCGAACGGCTTCATCGCTGTGTCGTAAGCCTGCTTCGCTATCTCATCTGACGTCGGGTTCAGCTTCCCTTTTCCAACCAGTTCTTCCCTGGCCGCCGCCAGCGCTGCCGGGTCCTGCTGCGCTTTCATGCCCGCTATCTGGCCCTGCGTCCTTGCAATATCACCCGCCTGACTGCCGATTTCCCCGATAAGCTGCGCCGCCTTCAGCCGGTTCTGCTCCTTCTCCTTGTCAAAGATGACGTCCAGCCCCGGATTCGCGTTCGCCACGTCGCGGCTGAGGTCCGCCACGTCCTGCGTCTGCTGTTCCTTATCGCGGATAACGATGGTGCCCTCACTCACCGCCGCCTTCGTGGTGGAGTCCGCGCTGCCGCTGTCGTTCAGCCCCGCCAGCATGCCGTTCGCCATGTTCCCGGCGAACTGACCGCCCACGCTGCCGCCGGTGCTCATGCCCGCGCTCTGATGCTCCACGTCATATTCCGCGTGGTTCTCTATGTCACCAAAGCCCAGCGTGCCGGTGTCGAGCTTATTCAGGCTGGCATCAGCCGTACTCGCAATAACCGCACCGTTCAGCTGTGTGTGCTCACCCATCGTCACGTCAAAGCCGCCCTGACCCGCAAAAATCCCGGTCTGCTCCGTCACGCTCTGCCAGGTGCTGTGCATTTTATCCCGGCTCACGTTCACGTTCGCTGAGCCGGTCATGGAGCCGAACGTGAAGCTGCCGCCCGCGCCGGCACTCTGCTGCCTGCTGTCGTAGCGGTCGCTGTCCTGCTCTGAGGTCAGCGTCAGGTTGCGGCCCGCGTCCACCTTCACGCTGTTGCCGCTTGCCTGCGCGCCCGTGAGCGTCGTGTCGCGCCCGCTGGTCAGGCTGAGCTGACTGCCCGCGTCCAGCGTGGTTTCGCTGTGCGTCAGCCCGTTGCCCTTTTCGCTGCCCTTCGCCGCATTGACGCTGGCCGACACGCTGATGCCGTAGCCGCCCGACCCTGCGCCGATGCCCACCCCGGCGCTGCCGCCTTTGCTGCTGTTCTGACTGTCGGTGCGCTGGGTGTTCTGCGCCGACTGCAGCAGGATGTCACGCGACGCAGCCAGGCTCAGGTCGCCGCCCGCCTTCAGCTGGCTGCCGGTGATGCTGATGTCGCCGCTCTGCGCCGTACCGTTTTTGCCGGTTGCCGTGACGGCCAGATTCCGGCCCGCCGTCAGCGTACTGCCCTGCGACTGACTGCTCTCAGTCCGCGTTTCGCTTTTCGACGACTGGCTGCAGTACGAGGCACTGACGCCGAAGGTGCTGGTCGATCCCGTCTCATAGTCTTTATCGCCAGGACTCCGGCCTGTGGCGGCATTGCGCGCGTCCGCCGCGGCGGTGTTCAGCCCGTCCATCTGAGCCGCCTGCGCCGCCTGCACACCGTTCAGCGCCGCCTGGTGTTCTGCAGCGCGCTGACCCGCCCGTCGCCCGACTTCCTGGCCTGCTGCGCGCTGCTCACCGCCGTGTTGAGCGCGCTGCCTGCCGTGCCTGACAGGGCGATGCTCAGACCGCTCTGTTTCTGCTCGAAGGTTTCCTTACGGCTGCGTGAATCAAAGCCCGGGTCGATAGTTACGCTGTCGCCCGTCAGGTTCATGTCTTTACCCGCTACCAGGTCCGCGCCGCCGACGTGCAGCCGGTTGCCCGCCGTGACGTTCACGCTGCCCTGGCTGCTGCCGACGGTGCTGACGCTCTGGCTCTGGGTGGTGCCCTTCTCATCAATCTCATGACGGGTCGACTGCTTGCCGACGGTGAAGCCGATGCCGCCGCTGCTCAGCAGGCCGCTCTTTTTGTTCTCCTGCAGCTGATAATGGCTGTCGGTCTCGGTCGCCGCGCCAATCTCCACGTCGCGCCCGGCCCGCAGGTTGACGTCCTGGTCGGCAGCCACCGCCGATCCGGTCACCGTCAGGTCGCGTCCGGCGATGACCGTGACGCTTTCACCGCTCAGCAGGCTGACGCATTTTAACAACCCTGAAGACCCTGTTACTACTGGTTACAGTAATGATGCGCCCGTGATTTTGAAGATAAATCGAAGGCTGATTAGCATGGATTCTCAGCATGAAAAACCAGTTTATTTGCTGATGTTGCAGAGGGCATAAAAGAAGAAAGAGGCACGAAGTTCAGACCGAAAAAAACAATCCGTTTTTCAGAGATGCTTCGCAGTTTATTACTTAGCTTTCAGCGAGTTTACACAGCAGACGGTGTATATTTGAACAGAAGAAAATAGGAAAGGAAGAACGTAACGAAAGATTTTTTAGCGCGGCTGAAGCGGTTTGCACCCCGTTTCAGCCGCTGACCACAACTAACTGGATTGGAGTTAATTATGGCTGGAACAGATTCTACGTCAGAACCTGCTGTACCCCAAGCACGCAAAAGCATCGTCGGATACCGCACCAACGGCGGCAGACCGAACCCGCTGCCACAGCTCACCATCAAGGGACGATGGCTGGAGCAGTGGGGATTTACCCGGGGCCAGCCGGTCAGCATCATCGCCGAACAGGGCCAGCTGATTATACGCATCACGGAGGAGAACGTATGAACATCACTTTTATTCAGGAACCCGTCCCGGAACTGACTATCGCAGGCGGTCAGCTGGCCGCACTCGGATTTACCACCGACACACCGATCCGGCTGGTGCTGCGGGATAACACGCTGACGGTGACAACCGTGACTGATGAAGTGGAGTGGGAAGAACTCTGCGAAGCCAGCCTGCTGTATCCGGATCTGGGAACGGACTGGGTGCGGGATAACGGCGAAGTGATTATCGGCGGCGACTGGCTGACCGGCTTTGATATGACTGAGGCGGAACAGCTGGATATTACCGCTGCGCCCGGTGTGATTCGGGTGCGGCGGCGGTAATCAGGCAGGATTCAGGGCTTAAAAGCAAAAATCTCGGCCAGGCTGGCCGGGATTTACTTATATTAAGGATAACCATAAATAAGCATAGTTTATCTATTAAGTGATTTTTTCCTGTAGGGAATATAATAAGATAACCATATTAAAACTCCCAACACAAAACCAATAACTGCCATTTTGAAAGCAATACGTAATTGATGACTTCCGAAAAAATCATTGAACACTCCACTTCCAGGCAACCATTGAAAAACAAGACTAATTATAAACATAAAAGCAGAGGCGACAGTGCAAGAATAAATAAGCAGCATAGCTAGTTTCCAAGTTGGCACTTTCATCATTTCTTCTCCTCTACGATTTTATTTGCAGATTGGTTGAAAAGACCCGACGCCGCAGAGTCGGTAACATTGGCAGCTATTGATGGAGTGGCACTTTGAGGAACAGGCTTAGATATTGTCCACACTCCTGTCTGAACCCAATCATATTGTTTTGAGACTGGATTAAACACTTTATCAAACGGTATCTTTATAATATTACCAGCCGTATATCCCACTGATGCGCCGGTCTTACTCATCAAAGAAGCCATAAATGGATCGTCCCCGCTGATTTCTGCTTGGTAATAACCGCCTGCCGCATTCCATGACATGGTCGGATTGTACCCTTTACCGGCGGTAATCCCACCAACGACTACAGATCCGATTACGTCTGATAGTTTTACTTCTCCTGTTGTTCCATACTGGATACCTGCACTCGCTGCACCTGCAACACCCACTACAAGAAGCTGCTCTTTAGTATTATTCACGGCATTCGTAATAATAGCCTTCCCACCCATTATTGCTACCGGCCAGGAAGTTGGGGTCATTATTACATCCATTACCCGATCACCTGTAGTGATATTATCCTTCAGGAATTTAAGATCAGAGCCATTAAGATATTTAACTATCGCTGCCGCATCCGGATCTTTCAGTTTCTCATCCAGTCTTACCTGATGTTTATCAGCATCCAGCGCAACGTTAGTGGCCGCCTGAACCAGTTCTTCCCAGCTCACACAGGCAACACCGCCTCCGGTACAGGCTTCCGCCAGCTCCTTACTGTTTTCGTTGCTGATATCGATGTATTTCTTAATCACGGCCCGACAGTCACCGCCGGACGCCTTACAGTCAGAGAGTTCTTTATCAAGCGCTCTGGCTTCTGTGCTACTCAGATGGTTATTCTCAACCGCGTTCTTACCCGCCTGCGCGCCCGCCACAACATCCGCCGTGCTGTCACCTACCACGCCGCCAGCCAGACCCGCCGCCAGCGTACCCAGCGCGCTGATCGTCTGCCGCTGCTCTTCGCTCAGGTCCTCACGTTTAATGCCCGGATACAGCTGCTGCGCGATGTACTCGCCCATCGCCGCACCCGACGCGCCCGCCAGCGCTGAATTGCCCGCCGCATAGGAGGTTACCGCACCCAGCAGCGCGTGCGCCATCAGGTTCGCTTCGGTATTCACCTTACCGTTCGCGTCCGTGGTCAGCTCATGTATCTTTTCTGCCAGGTATGGCGCGGCCGCCCCGCTCAGGGCCTGCGCAACGTTGCCGCCCGACAGACCCTGCACCGCCGCCGTTACCGCGCTGATGCCCTGCTGAAGGGCCGAACCCGTGCCGAACGGCTTCATCGCCGTGTCGTAAGCCTGCTTCGCTATCTCATCTGCCGTCGGGTTCAGCTTCCCTTTTCCTGCCAGCTCTTCCCTGGCCGCCGCCAGTGCTTTAGGGTCCTGCTGCGCCTTCAGGCCCGCTATCTGGCCCTGCGTCCTGGCAATATCGCCCGCCTGGCTGCCTATCTCCGCTATCAGCTGCGCCGCCTTCAGCCGGTTCTGCTCCTTCTCCTTGTCGAAGATGACGTCCAGCCCCGGATTCGCGTTCGCTACGTCGCGGCTGAGGTCCGCCACGTTCTGCTTCTGCTTCGATGTGTCGCGGATTACGATCGTGCCTTCGCTCACCGCTGCCTTCGTGGTGGAGTCCGCGCTGCCGCTGTCGTTCAGTCCCGCCAGCATGCCGTTCGCCATGTTCCCGGCGAACTGACCGCCCACGCTGCCGCCCGTGCTCATGCCCGCGCTCTGATGCTCCACGTCATATTCCGCGTGGTTCTCTATGTCACCAAAGCCCAGCGTGCCGGTGTCGAGCTTATTCAGGCTGGCATCTGCCGTACTCGCAATAACCGCACCGTTCAGCTGTGTGTGCTCACCCATCGTCACGTCAAAGCCGCCCTGACCCGCAAAAATCCCGGTCTGCTCCGCCACGCTCTGCCAGTTGCTGTGCATCTTATCCCGGCTCACGTTCACGTTCGCCGACCCGGTCATTGAGCCGAAGGTAAAGCTGCCGCCCGCGCTGGCGCTCTGCTGTTTGCTGTCGTAGCGGTCGCTGTCCTGCTCTGAGGTCAGCGTCAGGTTGCGGCCCGCGTCCACCTTCACGCTCTCACCGCTGGCCTGCGCGCCCGTGAGCGTCGTGTCGCGCCCGCTGGTCAGGCTGAGCCGGTTGCCCGCGTCCAGCGTGGTCTCGCTGTGCGTCAGCCCGTTGCCTTTTTCGCTGCCTTTCGCCGCGTTGACGCTCGCCGACACGCTGATGCCGTAGCCGCCTGACCCGACGCCGATACCGACCCCGACGCTGCCGCCCTTGCTGCTGTTCTGACTGTCGGTGCGCTGCGTGTTCTGCGCCGACTGCAGCAGGATGTCCCGCGACGCCTCCAGGCTCAGGTCGCCGCCCGCCTTCAGCTGGCTGCCGGCGATGCTGATGTCGCCGCTCTGCGCCGTACCGTTTTTGCCGGTTGCCGTGACGGCCAGATTCCGGCCCGCCGTCAGCGTGCTGCCCTGCGACCGGCTGCTCTCAGTCCGCGTTTCGCTTTTCGACGACTGGCTGCCGTACGAGGCGCTGACGCCGATGGTGTTGGTCGAGCCCGCCTGATAGCCGTCCTGCCCCGGCTTCAGGTCGCCGGCGGCATTGTGTGCGTTTGCGGCGGCAGTGTTCAGCCCGTCCATCTGAGCCGCCTGCGCCGCCTGCACACCGTTCAGCGCCGCCTGGGTGTTCTGCAGCGCGCTGACCCGCCCGTCGCCCGACTTCCTGGCCTGCTGCGCGCTGCTCACCGCCGTGTTGAGCGCGCTGCCTGCCGTGCCTGACAGGGCGATGCTCAGACCGCTCTGTTTCTGCTCGAAGGTTTCCTTACGGCTGCGTGAATCAAAGCCCGGGTCGATAGTTACGCTGTCGCCCGTCAGGTTCATGTCTTTACCCGCTACCAGGTCCGCGCCGCCGACGTGCAGCCGGTTGCCCGCCGTGACGTTCACGCTGCCCTGGCTGCTGCCGACGGTGCTGACGCTCTGGCTCTGGGTGGTGCCCTTCTCATCAATCTCATGACGGGTCGACTGCTTGCCGACGGTGAAGCCGATGCCGCCGCTGCTCAGCAGGCCGCTCTTTTTCTTCTCTTCCAGCTGGTAATGGCTCTCGGTCTCCGTCGCCGCACCAATCTCCACGTCGCGCCCGGCCCGCAGATTGACGTCCTGGTCGGCAGCCACCGCCGATCCGGTCACCGTCAGGTCGCGTCCGGCGATGACCGTGACGCTTTCGCCGCTCAGCAGGCTGCCGTTCTCACGCGTGGTGACGTCCCGCGTCACGCTGTGACCGCTGCTTTTGTTCAGCAGACCTTTATTCTCTGAGCGTTCTTCACTGTAGAGCGACTCACGTTCGGTGGCGGTGTTCAGTACCACGTCCTGTTTTGCCTGCAACCCGACCGCGCCCTGTTCGCTGTGCAGCGTACTGCCGGTAACGGTGACGTCGCCCTCGCGCCCGATCACCGTCACGCCCTGCTGCCCGCTGAAGGTGCTGCCGGTGCTGCTCTCACGTGCAGTTTCCTCTTCACGGTGAGTGCGGGTATTACCCTCGCGCTTGTTTTCGCTGTCCTGAGCTACCAGGCTGGCGCGTGCGTCTTTAATGGTAACGTTCTGCGCGCTGACGCCAATGCTGCCCTGGGTACTGTCGACCTGCGCGCCTTCGGCCAGCAGATTATTGCCTGCCACCAGCGTCACGCCCTGGTCACCGCTCAGGGAACTGAGCACCAGACGCTCTTCCTGACGACTGTTGCTGACCGATGAAGTCCGGCTGTTTGCCTCAAGATGGGTAGTATTGGTGGTGGTTTCAGCGCCGATGCGAATGTCGCCGCCAGCCTCCACCCGCGCAGAGCCGGAGGCGCTGGCCTGGCTGCCGGTCAGCGTCAGGTCACGTCCGGCCGAGAGCAGGAGGTTGCCACCGGCTTTCAGTTCACTGCCCTGCGCCTGTTGCCACTCACCGCTGACCTGCGCCATGCGCTCACCTGCCTCTTCCATGCCGTCGCTGGTACGGTTGCCCATCGCACCGGAGATTACCTTCACGCTACTGCTATGGCTGCTTTTTGCAGTGCCGATCTCAAGGTTGTTGCGTGCGCTCAGACTGAGATTATCGGTGGCATTGAGCTTCGCGCCCTGCAGCCGGATATCGGTACCGCTGAGGCTGATATCCCCAGCACTCATCGTCGCCTGACGCAGGGCATTCTGCAGATCGGTGCTGATCGTGAGGCTTTCCGCCTGCACATCGATGCTGCCCGCCTTAATATCGCCGCTCAGGTGCTGAAACTGCCCGCTGTCGATGGCGAGTGCCTTATCCGCAAACAGATTACCGGCATTGGTCACGCTGTCCGCCGAGAGCTGCAGGTTACCGCCGCCAATCACCGCGCCCGCGCCGGTCAGGCGCAGCGTGTTCTGGGCCAGATAAACTTTCGGCACCCACACCGTCTGAGGTCCGTCTGCCGTATCAACCGTTTCGCTGACCAGCCAGACGATATCCTGCTGCAGCGCCGCAATCTCTTGCGGCGTCAGCGCCACACCCGGCACCAGATGGAAATCCTGCGCCACTTTTGAGCCGTTATTCATTAGCGCCTGATACTGCTCCATTGCATCCCAGCCGTTAACGGAAGGCCTGCCGGTCAGTTTCAGGACCTGCTCGCGCACCAGGCGCTGCTCATAAAAACCGTCGCCCAGCCGTTTATGCACCTGTGACGGGTCATAGCCCACGCGTTCGAGCAGATAGTCGCTGCTGATAAATTTGCTCTGGCTGGTGAAGCGCTCGTCAGTCACCACCAGATACGGGCTGCCCGCCGCAGTGTGCTGGCTGAACAGGCCGTTATCGGGGATGGTTGTGGCGACTTTCTCCAGCTGTTGCAGCGCCGTCAGTGCCAGCTCAGCCGGTAACAGCGGGCGACCGTCGTCACCCGCCGCAAGCTCTGTGTCGCCGTCATGGTGAGCGACGCCGTCTACGGCAAAAGCCAGCGGGTTACGTTCATACTCTGCGCGTTCGGCATCCACCGCCTGCAGCGCCGCCTCAAGCTGGCTGATCTGCGCCTGATTAACGGTGGTGTTACTGATGCTCGCTCCGCTGATACTGACATTACCGTTGCCGGTAATGATGCCATCAATGGTAGCCAGGGCCGTGGTCTCATCAGAATTGAAGGTCGGGTACCAGTGATGGGTATTCTGGTCATAATGGTCGACAATCACTTCCTGGCGTCGCTCATTGACCGAATAGCCCCGGTTATCAATGCTGCCACCGCCGTCCACGGTCAGATTGCCGTTAGCCGTGATCACGCTGGCGTCATTGAGTAATGCGCCGATGATGCGTAGCACCATGTCGCCACCCGCAAGAATGCGCGCGCCGATACCTTCACTGACCAGCCGATCACGCGTCACCGTGCCGGTTACGCTACGCTCACGGAAATTGTTGTAATCAGTGACGAAAAGCGCATTGTCGATGTCGATATGCTTTTCGGGATCCCACTGCTCAAGACGTCCACTGTTGGCTTCGCGCCATACCGTGTTCTGATAAGGGGTTGGCACATTTTTTTGCCGCAACCCACGGGTTTCATAGAACGTCATGGCATAGGTGCCGTCGGCATTGGGGTTCAGCGCCAGATAGTTAACCCACAGATCGGTCAGCACGCCCTGATTGTTCATGACGCGAACCTGGGCGCGTTTGCCTGCAGCGTCAATCGCCAGCAGCGTGCCGTAAGGATTATTCTGTGCCGCTGCTTCATCCTGGAAGGTCAATTGCTGAGTGGTCGACGCCATAGTGCTGAGATCCGTATTGGTCTCTCCGCCATAAGAGCGCCAGTAATAGTTATAACGATGCCAGCTGTAGTCGCTGCTCTCGGCCTCGCGCTCTATCACCAGTCCTTCGCGCAGGTTGTCGAGCCGCCGCGCCTCCAGCGTCATATCACCATCTGCTTCGATAAAACTCGCCCGGTTCTCGATCAGGTCATCGCTGTGCAATGACAGGCGATCGCCGCTGTAGAGCAATGCACCCTCTTTGTTGCTCAGCTGCTCGCTGGCCTGCAGCGTCAGGCTTTGCGTTGCGGCAATGACCGCAGTCTGTCCGTGATTATCGATAACCCGACCACGCACGGTGACCTCATCGCCTATCACGGTGGCGAGGCTATCCAGCGAGTCGACATTCAGCGTCAGGTTGTCGGCTTCAAGCCGCCCGCTGTTCAGAAGCGCACCCGTCGTGAGCTGAACGGTTTTACCCACCAGCATCGCCGGGTTGGTTATGCCTGCCGCATTCAGCACAAGATTACCTGGCAGCAGCCAGTCCACCAGGTTAGTAAACGCCCCGCTCAGCGAGAAAGTCACCGTGCCGTTACTGCTGATGGTTTCACCCGCATGGCGGGTGTAGTCCTGTTGTGCAGTCAGCGTCAGAGCTTGCAGGCCTAGCAGCGTGCCGCCCTGATTATCGAAAGAGTGTGCATGGATGTTTAATGCGCCAGCACTCTCCAGCCGTCCGCTCTGATTGAGCAGCACCAGCGGTGAATCAGTCGGTGAGAGATCACCGTTGAGGGTGAGATCGCCATTCGCCAGCACCCTTCCCTGCCGGTTGTCCAGCTGTGCAACACCGCGCAGCATGAGCGTTCCGGCGCTCTGCAGCCGTCCGCTGCTGTTATCGATGTCACGGGCAGCGATGTCGGTAAAGGTCGTACCGAGTAACAGGCCGCCGTCGCGGTTACTCAGACGATCGGCCTGCAGTGAGAGTCCCGCCTGGCTGCTGAGCACACCCTGTGTGCTGTTATCGATCGCCGTGGCCTTCAGCACGAGATCCTGAGTGGCGACCAGCTGGCCGCCCTGATTGTTCAGTTGCGCAGCGTCAAGGGAGAGCGCCGCGCCGCTGTGGACTTTGCCCTGCTGGTTGTTGAGCACATTGAGGTGATAATTTCCCGCGCCCTGACTGATCAGCGTGCCGCTGGCATTCTCCAGTTGCCCTGTTGTCAGATTAATCGCCTCACGACTGCTGAAGATGCCCTGACGGTTAGTGACCGTCGCGGCATTAACCTGCTGTTCACCGTTGCTGCGCACCGCACCGTCGCTGTTATCCATCTGTCCTGACAGCTGCAGGCTGAGCTGTTGCTGGCTGTCGATGTGGCCGCCCGCGTTGTTCAGCGTCTGCGCATCAAGCTGGAGCGCGCCGCCACTCTGCACGTTGCCCGCCCGGTTATCCAGATCCCCGGCCAGGTTCAGCCTTAACTGCCGCTGACTGTAGAGCAGACCGCCCTGGGTATTATCAATACGCGCAGCGGTAATAGTCAGCCCCTCACCAGCCAGCCACTGACCACCCGCATTGTTAATGCTACCGGTGCGGTTGCCTTCGGTCTGACCCTGAACGGTCAGCAGCTGCTGAGCAGAGACTTTACCGGCCAGGTTGTTGATATCTTGCGCAATGCGTAACGCCATGCCAGCAGCCGATTGCAACACGCCGCTGGCGTTACTTAGCCAGTTCGCCGAAAGTTCAGCCTGCTGCTGACTTTGTACGCTGCCCGCCGTGTTATCGAAACCGGCAGTCGTGGCAGTCCAGCGCCCCTGGCTACCCATCCAGCCCTGCGCATTGCCAATTTCCTGCGCCTGGAGCGTCTGGCTTAGCCGACTGAAGATGCGGCCATTACTGTTATCCAGACGACCCGTGAACTGCATATCCAGCGCGTCCAGCGCATTGATCGCCCCCCCGGCATTCAACAGATTTGCGGCGCTGGCCTGCGTGCTGCCATTGCCGGTCAGGGTGCCGCCCTGATTGTCCCATTCGCCTGCCAGACTGAGCGTCAGCGACTGCTGGCTGAAAATCTGTCCTGACTGACGATTGTTCAGTGCGCCACCCTGCATGAGCAGATCGCCGCCGCTTTGCAGCGACCCGCCATCGTTATCAAACAGCGTCGCGGCGGTGCCCTGGATCGCGAGAGCATTTTTCGCCGTGAGTTTGCCGCCCTGGTTGAGGATATCGCCACGACTGGTCAGCGTCAGATCACCGCCAGACTGCAACCGGCCGCTGGCGTTATTGAGTTGATCGGCCGTCGCTGTAACCTGCTCACCACCCTGCACCGTCCCACCGCTGTTCTCCCAGAATCCGCCGCTGTTGAGCGAAAGATGATGACCCGCTTCGATCCAGCCATCGCTGTTGTCCAGGCCCTGTGCCGTCATCAGGCTCAGATCCTGCAGCGCAATCACTTTGCCCTCTGAATTATCCAGCCCGTTTGCCGTCAGGCTCAGATCGCGCTGGCTGACAATCTCGCCCTGCACATTATTCAGATGCTGTGCGGTCAGCGACAGCTGACCGCCGTTCAGGGTGCCAGCGTGATTATCGAGATCACCGCCCGCGCTGAGCGTCAGCGCATCACCGGCCAGCAGCTTACCCTGACTGTTGTAAACCGCGTCGCGGGCATTAATAGCCAGCACGGTCTGGGTTTTAACGGTGCCACCCTGGTTAGTCAGGCTGCCTGTCTCAAGCGTCAGATCGCCGTTGTTACCCAGCTCACCCGCGGTATTGTCGAGCAGACCGTCAATCCGCCATTTTTGGGCGGCGTTGTCGAGTGCGACCATGCGTCCACGCTGGTTATTCAGCGAGGCGGCCCGGAAGCTGAGTTGCCGGCTCTCAATCGCTCCGTCGCTGTTATCCAGCCCACTACTCAGGGTGAAGCGGCTTTCGCCACTTCCGGTCTGCGACCATCCGGCCTGCTGGCTGAACAGGCTGCGCCCGTCGATCTGCCAGCGCCCGGCGCTAATCTGCACCTGCTGCGCCTCGATATCACCTGCCGTGTTGATCACCAGCTCCGTGCCATTAATCACCGCCTGACGCACGGCAACACCACCTTCCTGAGCCGTGAGCATTGCGCGGCTGGCCGCGACCTGAGCGCCACTGAGATCGACGCGGCGTCCATGTGCGCTGATCTCTTTTTTGCTCAACAGGCTGCCACTGGCGCGAATGGTCTCCTGGCTCTCCAGTTGCAGACTGGCTTCCTGCACAATCTGGCTGCTGGCGTCGCTGCCTGCCAGCAGGTGTCCACTGCTCTGAATGCTGCGGGCTGCCGTCAGCCGTACGGCACCAGCCGCCGCCAGGGTGCCGGACTGGGTAATCCCGCCTTCACGGCTCTGAACCGTCAGCTGACCGCCACTGTGGAGCTTGCCCTGATAATCAACGCTATCTCTGGCCGTCAGGCTGATGTCGCCTGCGGCCTGCGTGACGCCATCCTGTGCCGTCGATTGCCAGACAAGTTTACCTTCGCTGCTCACTACCAGCGTTTTACCCGCCTGCACCTGAGCGTTCTGATTCCGCACCCCGACGCCTGCTTCGGTGCCAATCATGCGGATCTGGCCGCTGTACATGCCGCCCATCTGACCCATGTCGATCGCCAGTTCAGGTCTGGCGCTGCCGTCGTCAGCCAGCGGTATGACCGTCTGTGTGTCGGCACTGATGCGGTTACGCCCAGCCACCACCGTCAGCTCTTTTTTGGCCCAGACACCCGCATTGATCTCCACCGCGCGGGCCAGGACGTCTACGTATTCAGTATCATGACGGGAATCGCCATTAAGTCCGCCGCCTTCAATGCGCACCACGCCGCGTTCAACCTGATAACCCGCCAGGCTGCCGTCGGCGTTGCGCTGCGGTTTGCCGGTGGTCAGCGTCATCCGTCCGGCGTTGATGGTGCCGCAGCCGTTGCAGACAATTCCTGCCGGGTTGGCAACGATCACCTGCGCCCGTCCGCCCGCCACTTCCATATAACCGCGAAGCTGGCTGGGATTGTTGCTGTTCACTTCGTTGAGGATCACCCGCGCCGGTGCAGCGCCGGGCTTGAGGTTCGGGTTGCCCTGAATCATTCCGGCCAGTTGCGTGGAGGTCATCACTGCGGAGTTATTCAGGATGGCACCGTTCTGCGCGACGTCGAACTGCTGATACTGGTTGTGTGAGATTCCTGCCTGATTGGGCGCAGTAATATTGACCTGCGGCAGCCCGTTCTGAGTCACGATGACGTCCGGCCGCTGACCTGGCGTAGCGTTGCCATCCGCCACAATGCCGTTCGCCAGTGCTGGCCCGGCAAACAGCGCCAGTCCCAGCAGCCACGCCGTGCGGCGTAAAGTAACCCAGAGCCGGGGCGCGCCGTTGCCTCGGCTCTGGCCGGGTTCCGTGCTGCAACTGCGGGCAAGTTCTGACACCACCCGGAGTTCACCATGGGTGCGGCTGAAGATAATGCGATAGCAATGTTTATTCATGGGTCACATCCGTGTGAAAGTCACTGTTTCAGATAGCGGTGATCACCCGCTTTGTTGGTCAGATTTCCAGGTTAACGCTGAAACCCGCCGTCGCGCCTGAGGTATGAAAACCCTCGGGTTTACAGAGCGGCACGCCCGCAAACAGGTCATAGCTGAAGCGACCCCAGAGTGAGCCGCGTACGCCGATGGCACTGCCTGCCAGCTGATGCCCGACCAGGTCCCGCGTCGCGGGTCCGCTTACCCGGCCATAATCGGCAGCCAGATAGAGCTCATGCCCGCGTGAGAAAAGGTTCCAGCCGATTTCGTTGCGCCACAGCAGACCTTTTTCCCCCGACAACATCTGTTCACCGTCAAAGCCGCGTACCGTGTAACGCCCGGCAATCGCCATGCGCTCCTGCGGCGTCAGCGCATTCGGACTCCATTGTCCGCGCACGCTGCTATAGACCCGCCAGGGTTGCTCGCCCAGGGCGAAAGGATGGTTGATGCCGAGGTCGCCCAGCAGTATGCCGGTACGCGCACTGCCCTGATGACGCGACTCTTCTGGTGCAGGAAGCGCATTAAACGCCCCGGTACCGCGCCGCCAGGCGATACTGGCGTCCAGCGTGCTGCTACTCAGATAGCTATGCTGATTCAGGCCCAGTTCCCAGCCCGCAGTGCGCCGCTTTTGCTGCTCAATGTCGATATCGTTGACGGCGTTGGTGGAGTGTTTGCGGTAGCCACGCAGATTAAGCGTGGTTTTGTTCGACTGATCGCGGTAGAGCAATCGGGAGACCGTGAGCTGGAAATTATCGCTCTTGCCGCTGTAGCGCAGCACCTCATTGGCATTGGGGATGTTCTGGTGATAGGTGTAGTCGTTGTAGTTGGCGGAAACGGCCCAGTAGCCTATCGGGAAAAAGTAATTCAGGGTGTGCGAGCGGTTACCGAACGGCCCATGCTCAAACAGATTTTTGCCAATATTGGCGTAAAACAGATCGTTCTGCGCAAAGGGCGCATCCACTGCGAGGGTGGCGGAACCGAGATAGCGCCCGGTACTTCTGGAGCCGCTGTCATCCAGTCCCAGACTGAGCCGTACCGGTCTGCCTTCGTGCCAGTTGACCTGCAGATCGCTGGTGGCTTCCTGCTCGCCCGGCACGATTTTAATGTCAGCTCTGGCGCTGGGCACCCGCTTAAAGTTCTCCAGGCCCTGCTCAATATCCCGCAGATTCAAAATATCGCCCGATGACGCCGGAACGGTATTCCACAGCCGTCCACGCCAGGAAACAGGTTCTTCGAAGCGGATCTGGCTGATACGGCCAGGCTGCAGCGTCAGCGTTAATACGCCTTTAGTCAGATCCTGCTCCTGTGCCATGACGCGGGTGGTGACATAGCCTTTGGCGAGAATTGCATTCTGCACTTTGTTAATGACCAGCACGATGCCCTGTCCGCCCAGGCAACGGCCGGTGGCGTCTGAAGCAGCATCAAGCGCCCACTGAAAACGGCTGGCTTCGTCGCCAGTCAGGGCGATCTGATTGATGGTAAAGCAGGGCTGCTCACTGGCAGGATAACCGGGCAGACGACTATCAGGACGGGGAAGATGTTCATTCGCCTGCGGCGCATTCTGCTGTTGCAGCACGCGCTCGCGCGTCTGCTGACGCAGTTGCTCGCGGGCATCAATCACCTGGCCTTCTTCGCGGGGATTATTGGCTGGCGGCGCTGCCATCAGCGGTAAAGAGAAGCAGAACAGCGCGCCCGCGACTATGGCGAGCAGAGGCTTTGGCGGATGCCAGAGCGATAAACAAATCCTTTTCATGAAAATTCCATTTCACTAACTGTAACCGGGTGTAAATTTTGGCGAATTATCCATCAGAAAGGGACAAAAACAAGGGGGAGGGCTATTTTTGAGGCGGTTTCTTAACCTGCGGATTGATGAAAAACCTTAGAGTATTACAGGAGAAAAATTAACAATTAACCTTTTGATATATAATAATATTTATCAGCTGGAGTATCACGACAGCCGATTTCTGATGACCGGCAATGGCAGTTTGAGCACTTTAGCGTATTCATTTGCATCCTAAAAAATGGCCGCTATAGCGGTCACACTCAGATATGAGTTGAAGACATCAGGCCTGAAAAATCCCATAAAAAAAGGGACGATTGCTCGTCCCTTTTTCGTACTACGCTAAGAGGATTACTGCAGCAGCGAGATATCCGCGACCTGCAGGAACAGCTCACGCAGTTTTGACAGCAGCGTCAGGCGATTGACCCGCACCGCCTGATCGTCGGCGTTCACCATCACTTTATCGAAGAAGTTGTCTACCGCGGTGCGCAGCTGGGCCAGTTCGACCAGCGCATCCTGATAGCGGCCTTCAGCGAAGTAAGGCTGCAGCTTGCTGCTCAGCGCGGTGACAAAGGTCGCCAGCTGGATCTCTTCGTTCTCTTTCAGCAGCGACGCCTGCACGCTCTCATTCAGCGTTTCGGTCGATTTTGCCAGAATGTTAGAGACGCGCTTGTTCGCCGCCGCCAGTGCTGCGGCGGCCTCCAGCGTACGGAAGTGCGACACCGCTTTCATGCGTGCATCAAAGTCAGCCGGACGGGTCGGACGACGCGCCAGAACTGCCTGCAGCGTATCAATGCTGTGACCCTCTTCCTGATACCAGGTGCGGAAGCGACCCAGCATAAAGTCGATCACATCATCCACCACGCGGGCGTTGCTCAGCTTGCTGCCGTACAGACGTACTGCTTCTTCAGTCAGCGTCTGCAGGTCGAGTGGCAGGTTTTTCTCAACGATGATACGCAGCACGCCCAGCGCCGCACGACGCAGTGCGAACGGATCTTTGTCGCCTTTTGGATGCTGACCAATGCCGAAAATACCGGCCAGCGTATCCATTTTATCGGCAATCGCCAGCGCACAGGCGACCGGGCTGGATGGCAGATCGTCACCGGCAAAGCGCGGCTGATACTGCTCGTTCAGCGCAACCGCCACATCTTCGGCTTCGCCGTCGTGACGCGCGTAATGCATGCCCATCACGCCCTGGGTATCGGTGAACTCGAAGACCATGTTGGTCATCAGGTCACACTTCGACAGCAGGCCCGCGCGGGTAGCGTGATTCACATCGGCGCCGATTTTACCGGCAATCCAACCCGCCAGGGCCTGAATGCGATCGGTTTTATCGCGCAGCGTGCCCAGCTCTTTCTGGAACAGGACGGTCTCCAGACGCGGCAGATTGTCTTCCAGACGTTTTTTGCGGTCGGTGTTAAAGAAGAACTCCGCATCGGCCAGGCGCGGACGTACCACTTTCTCGTTGCCGGAGATAATCTGGCGCGGATCGCTGGATTCGATGTTGGTGACGAAAATGAAGTTCGGCATCAGGTTACCGTCATTGTCATACACCGGGAAATACTTCTGATCGCCTTTCATGGTGTAGACCAGCGCTTCCGCTGGCACCTTGAGGAATTTCTCTTCAAAGGTCGCGGTCAGGACGACCGGCCACTCCACCAGCGACGTCACCTCTTCCAGCAGGCTGTCGCTGATATCGGCGTTGCCGCCTAAGCGGCGTGCGGCCGCTTCTGCATCGGCTTTGATCATCGCTTTGCGGACCTGATAGTCGGCAATGACCTGGCCGCGTTTTTCCAGCACATCAGGATAGTGATCGGCGCTTTCGAGCGTGATTTCGCTTTCACCCATAAAGCGGTGACCACGAATAATCCGGTCTGACGCGATGCCCAGAATGGTGCCCGGGATCAGCTCATCGCCCAGCAGCATCGTCACGGTGTGCACCGGCCGAACGAACTGCACATCGCTGTCGCCCCAGCGCATCAGTTTTGGCACCGGCAGCTTGCTGAGTGCAGTCGCAATCATCGCTGGCAGCAGTGCCTGGGCCGCTTCGCCTTTGACCTGGGCGCGATAAACCAGCCATTCGCCTTTATCGGTGGCGAGGCGTTCAGCCTGATCGACAGTAATGCCGTTGCCACGCGCCCAGCCTTCAGCGGCTTTGGTCGCGTTGCCGTCAGCATCAAATGCCGCTGCGACCGCCGGTCCGCGCTTCTCTACTTCCCGATCGGGTTGTGAGGCGCTCAGGTTGGCGACTTTCAGCGCCAGACGACGCGGCGCAGCAAACCAGCTGACCTCGCCGTGGCTCAGGTTAGCGGCATCCAGTTCAGCAGTGACCTGCGCGGCAAAGGCTTCTGCCAGGCTGCGCAGGGCTTTTGGTGGCAGCTCTTCGGTGCCGATCTCCACCAGGAAGGTTTGTTCAGTCATGGCTGCCTCTTACTTTTTGTTATTGCACATCGGGAAGCCCATTGCCTCGCGAGAGGCGTAGTAAGCTTCAGCCACGGCTTTGGTCAGGGTACGAATGCGCAGAATATAGCGCTGACGCTCTGTTACCGAGATCGCTTTGCGGGCATCCAGCAGGTTGAAGCTGTGTGCCGCTTTCAGAATGCGTTCGTAGGCGGGCAGTGGCAGCGGTTTTTCCAGCGCCAGCAGATGCTGTGCCTCTTTCTCGTACTGCTCGAAGCAGGTAAAGAGGAAGTCGACGTCGGCGTATTCGAAGTTATAGGTGGATTGCTCCACTTCGTTCTGATGGAACACGTCGCCGTAGGTGGTTTTGCCCAGCGGGCCATCGCTCCAGACCAGATCGTAAACGCTGTCGACGCCCTGGATATACATCGCCAGACGTTCCAGGCCGTAGGTGATCTCACCGGTTACCGGCTTACACTCCAGGCCGCCAACCTGCTGGAAGTAGGTGAACTGCGTCACTTCCATGCCGTTGAGCCAGACTTCCCAGCCGAGTCCCCAGGCGCCCAGCGTCGGGTTTTCCCAGTTATCTTCTACAAAGCGAATGTCATGCACCGTCGGATCCATTCCCAGCTCTTTTAACGAACCAAGATACAGCTCCTGAATGTTGTCGGGTGACGGTTTGATGATGACCTGGAACTGGTAATAGTGCTGAAGACGGTTCGGGTTTTCACCGTAGCGGCCATCGGTAGGACGACGGGATGGCTGCACGTAGGCGGCGGCGATCGGCTCCGGGCCGAGTGCACGCAGGCAGGTCATCGGGTGTGAAGTGCCAGCGCCCACTTCCATGTCCAGCGGTTGGACAATGGTGCAGCCCTGACGCGCCCAGTAATCCTGCAAGGTCAGGATCAGCCCCTGAAAGGTTTTGGTATCAAACTTTTGCATGTTGAGTGTGCACGCGCTTCGGTTAGATTAAAAAAAGAGGCCGACAGTATACCCTTTGACCGCGCGATGTGCAGCCGTAAATCCCAGGCACTACCGGCGCGTTTTCGCGGTAATTACGGGCGCTGGCATACAGATGGCTCCGAATCCTGCTGGCGGCAGTTGTTGCTCTGGTCGCATTTGACTACCCTTTTGCGCACGGAGCTATGCGCAAGAGGACGCCATGTCGCAGAAGATTTACTGGATCGATAATTTACGCGCGGTTGCCTGCCTGATGGTGATCGTGATTCACACCACCACCTGGTATATCACCGGGCCGATGGCGGTAACCGGCACGACCTGGGATGTGGCGAATCTGCTGAACTCGGCATCACGCGTCTGTGTTCCACTGTTCTTTATGATCTCCGGCTATCTGTTTTTCGGCGAACGTAGCGCCCAGCCGCGTCATATGCTCCGGCTGGTGCTCTGTCTGCTGTTCTACAGCGCGGTCTCGCTGGCCTATATCACCTGGCTGACGCCGATCAGCGAAGGACGTTCGATCCTGAAGATGCTGCAGAAGCCCGTGTTCTATCACCTGTGGTTCTTCTTTGCGCTGATTGGCATCTATCTGATGTCGCCGCTGATCCAGGTGAAAACCGTGCAGGCACGCTATGTAGCGCTGCTGGTGCTGGTGCTGGCGGTACTCGCCAACCCGAATACGGTCAGCCAGTCGCTGGGCCCGTTCCATTTTCTGCCGGTTAACCTCTATGTCAGCGGTGACAGCATTTACTACCTGCTCTATGCGCTGCTGGGACGGGCGATCGGCACCATGGACACGACCCGGCGCGGCCTGACCCCGCTGGCCGCCGGGCTGTTTATCGCCTGTGTGATTGGCATTACGTTAGGGACGAAAAAGGCGCTGATCGTCAACGGGGCGTTTAACGATACCTGGTATCTCTACTGCGGACCGCTGGTATTTATCGCGGCGATCAGCCTGCTCATCGTGTTTAAAAACAGCCTGAATCAGCGCACGCTGCCCGGTTTTACCGTGATTGCGCGCTATTCACTGCCAATCTACGGCTTTCATGCGCTGTTCATTCACTATCTGCGCACGCATCACTACGATGATATGTCGCGTCCGTGGCTCGATCTGCCCTGGGTGTTCGGACTGACGCTGGGTGGCAGTCTGCTGCTGGGGATGGCGCTGAAACGGGTCGATACCCGTCACTTTGTCAGCTGATCGGTTTCCCGCTGGCGGGCGCGTCGCAGCTGGCGCGCCGATGAAAATCCCGCCGCCAGCGCCGCTTTCTCAGCGGATTCACCCTGCTGCTGACGCTGGCGCGCCACGCCAACCCGCAGCTGCTCATGGTATTCCCGCACGCTGATCCCCAGATGCTGACGAAACAGCCGCGCCAGATGACGGCTGCTGACGTGGGCGCGCCCGGCCAGCTCGGTCAGCGTCCAGCCATGCTCAGGATGCGCAATCATCAGGTCCTGCGCCCGATGAATGGCCGGATGCAGGTGATTGCGGTAACGCAGCCAGGGTGAAAGCTGCGGGTCGTCACCGGCGCGGCGGAACCAGACCACCATTTCCCGCGCCACGGCCAGCGCTGTTGGCGTATCGCAGAGCTGATTCACCAGATGCAGCGCCAGGTCGATCCCCGCCGTGATGCCCGCGCTGGTCCAGATATTCTCATGCCCGACAAATACCCGGTTCTCCTGCACCTGAGCGCGCGGGGCGACCGCTTTCAGACGGGCAATGACATCATGATGGGTGGTGCAGGGCACGTCATCGAGCATGCCCGCTTGCGCTGCCAGCAACGCACCTGAGCAGACGCAGACCAGCATAAAGGTCTGCGCGCGCAGCGCGGCGTGCTGCCGCATCAGCCAGTCGCGTGCTTCTGTGGCCTGGGGTGTGGAATAACAGATCTGCGAGTCATAGACGCCCGGCACCACCAGCAGGCTCCCGGCGGGCAACTGTTCTGGCAAGGGTTCGATGCCGCCAATGGTCATACCGGTGGAACAGACCACCTCCGGCTGCGGGCCAATGTAGCGCAGCGAAAAGCGATCCCCCGCCAGCTTCAGCGTTTCGGCCGGGCCGGTCAGATCCAGTACCATGACGCCAGGCAGGGTTAAAAACCAGACGGTATGTGTCATGCTGGCCTGCGCTACACCAGATCCCAGCCACGGGCGCGCCACAACGCAGGCAGCTGCGCCATGTCGTCGAAGCGCGTCACCAGCGGATGATCCAGTTCAGGATTGTGCGGATCAGCACAGTAGTAGTAGACCGGGATCCCGGCGGCAATACCGGCGCGGGCGCCCGCTTCGGAGTCATCCACCAGAATGCAGCGCTCAATCGGCACCTGCATCTGTTCCGCCGCGTGGTACATCAGCTCCGGATCGGGCTTCCAGTGCAGAATGTCATAACCGCTATAGAGGTGTTCGGCAAACAGCGGCAGCATGCCGGTTAAGCCCAGCGAGTGCTGCATCTTTTTTACCGTCCCGTTTGAGACCACGCACATCGGCACTTTGATCTGCTCCACTAGCGCTTTCGCACCCGGAATTGGCTGCAGTTGCTGATCGAACAGTCGCGCGACTTCCGCGCGATAAGCTGTCTCCACCTCTTCCATCGGCAGCGACACCTGATGCGCGTCGCCCACGTCACGAATGATGTCGTAGAGTTTGACGCCCTTATACTTTTCAAACATCTGCTGCAGCGACAGCGCCAGACCGTAACGGGCAAACGTGTTGACGTAGGCCTGGGTGCAGAGCAACTCACTGTCCACCAGCGTGCCATCGCAATCAAAAAAGACGCATTCAACTGACATCAGACTCTATCCTTCGATTCAGGGGTGTGCTCCACACTCTACCGCACTCAGCGCAGATTGCGAGACTGGCAATCGGTTGCGAAAAATCATTGTATTGCCCCGGTAAAATCGCCAGGATACGCGCCGATGATTTTTTCTTCTGGATGGATGGCATGAGCAAGCAAGGCGTTTTGCAGCGCATCTTCAGGCTGCAGGAACATGGCACCACGGTGCGCACCGAAGTGATCGCAGGTATCACCACCTTTCTGACGATGGTCTATATCGTCTTCGTCAACCCGCAGATCCTCGGCGTCGCCGGTATGGATACCCAGGCGGTGTTTGTGACCACCTGTCTGATTGCCGCGTTTGGCAGCATTCTGATGGGACTGTTTGCCAATCTGCCGGTGGCGCTGGCCCCCGCAATGGGGCTGAATGCCTTCTTCGCTTTTGTGGTGGTCGGGGCGATGGGCTATTCGTGGCAGGTCGGTATGGGCGCGATTTTCTGGGGTGCGGTCGGCCTGCTGATACTGACCCTGCTGCGGGTTCGCTACTGGATGATTGCCAATATCCCACTGAGCCTGCGCGTTGGCATCACTGCCGGTATCGGCCTGTTTATCGCCATGATGGGGCTGAAGAATGCCGGTATTATCGTGCCGAATCCCGATACGCTCGTGGCCGTGGGTAATCTGACTTCGCACAGCGTGCTGCTGGGCGCACTCGGCTTCTTTATTATCGCCATTCTGGCATCACGCAATATCCACGCGGCGGTGCTGATCTCAATGGTGATCACCACCGCTATTGGCTGGATGCTGGGCGACGTGAAGTTTGTCGGCCTGTTTTCTGCGCCGCCTTCGATTACTTCGGTGGTGGGTCAGGTCGATATCAAAGGTGCGTTTAACATTGGCATGGCGGGCGTCATCTTCTCCTTTATGCTGGTCAATCTGTTCGACTCCTCCGGCACGCTGATTGGCGTTACCGACAAAGCGGGACTGACCGATGAAACCGGCACCTTTCCGCGGATGCAGCAGGCGCTTTATGTCGACAGCATCAGTTCGGTGAGTGGCGCGCTGGCGGGCACGTCTTCCGTGACCGCCTATATCGAGAGCACCTCGGGCGTGGCGATTGGTGGCCGTACCGGTCTGATGGCCGTGGTAACCGGCCTGCTTTTCCTGCTGGTGACCTTCCTGTCACCGCTGGCCGCAATGGTGCCATCCTATGCCGCCGCAGGCGCGCTGATTTACGTTGGCGTGTTAATGACCGCCAGCCTGTCGCGCGTGCGCTGGGATGATCTGACCGAAGCCGTTCCGGCGTTTGTCACCGCCGCCATGATGCCCTTCAGCTTTTCCATCACCGAAGGCATTGCGCTGGGTTTTATCGCTTACTGCGTGATGAAACTGGGCACCGGCCGCTGGCGTGAAATCAGCCCCTGCGTGGTAATTGTTGCGCTGCTGTTTGTGCTGAAGATTGTCTTTATCGACGCGCACTAAGCACAGTCAGAGCCGCAACCCACCGGTTGCGGCTTTTTACATTTGAGGATGCAGATTGCGCTCGCCGGGCAGACTGGTCAGCCGCAGGGCATGAGGCCCGATGTTGGGTTTACCCATCTCGATTTCGCGTAATGCACGCCATTCAAAAGCGTTATCCATCTCCCACAGGTACAGCCGCTGGGTCGCAGACGACAGCGCGCACGACCAGACCAGCATGGGTTCCGCATCACATACCACCTGAATCTCGGGATAGAGTGACGATCGCAGCCGACCGGCACCCGGCAACAGGCGCAGCGAATCCAGTCCGCGATCGCCTTCTCCCGTCAGCTTGAGAATGCTCTGGCGTAACGTCCAGATTTGCGTCACCGCTTCCATGGCATCCTGCTGGGCATTAATCCAGGCGATTTCGCCCGACGTTAATCCCTGAATCAGCTGCTCCTGCGTCTGACGGCTCCGCGCATGCACAATCTCCATATCCAGACCCGCACGTCCACCCTCTTCAGCCAGCAGCACCCCCACCGTATTGCCCGCATAGGCGATGCTGAAATCGGGCAGATCGCTGTCAGCAAACACGGGACGTCCGTTACCCTGGATAAGCAGGCGCGGCAGCTCACTAATGCCATAAACCCGCAGCATCAGTTGTGCCAGCAGGGTACGGGCGGCAAGAAATCGTCCACGGCGTTTGTCAGCAAACTGCTGTGCCGTGTCGGTGATAACCTGGGGAATGCGTAAATCATTAGCCGGGAAGCCGGGATCGCCCGTCCAGCGTACAAAATGACCAGCCATCTGTCGCTCCGTGAAAATGGTCAGATAATCATCAGACGCATTGTAGGAATTTTCTTACCTTAATGCACCTGACAACGCACAGATTGGGGTAAATTCGGAATAGGATGAGCATACAGCGCAGATTAGCGGGAATGGATCAGCGTTACGCGTCGCGATTCGACTCGCGACGCGGGCAGCATCAGGCGAAACGGCTCGCCTGCTCAAAGCTTAGTCGCGGCAGGCGCGGATGCAATTTTGACGCGTCACCATAGCCGAGGTTAATCAGCAGATTAACCTGATACTGACCGTCGGGGAAAAAGGCGTCGTTGACTTTGGCCGGATCAAACCCGGACATCGGACCGGCATCCAGACCCAGCGAACGAGCCGCCAGAATCAGGTAGCCCGCCTGCAGGCTGCTGTTACGGAAAGCGGTCTCTTTTGCCACTTCCGGGCTGCCGGTAAACCAGCTGCGCGCATCAGCATGCGGGAACAGCGCGGGCAGCTGCTCATAGAACTCGCGGTCCCAGGCCACAATCACCGTGACCGGCGCGCTCATGGTTTTTTCCAGATTGCCGGAAGAGAGTGCCGGTTTCAGCTTCTCTTTGCCTTCCGCCGAGGTCACGAAAACAAATCGCGCAGGCGAACAGTTCGCCGAGGTCGGACCCAGCGCCGTTAAGGTATAAAGCTGTTCCAGCAGGGCATTATCGACCGGCTTATCCTGCCAGTAACTGTGGGTGCGGGCGTCATTAAACAGGGTATCCAGTGCAGCAGTGTCGAGCGGTGTACTCATGCAACTCTCCTTTTTCAGGCAAAAAGTTCGCCTGAAGGTATTCACGTAGTGGGTTTGCTTCCGGCCCGACACGGCTGGATGAGGCGGGGTTCACTCACCGCGATCATAGCCGCACGTCAGATCGGCGCGTCTACCGTTATACGACAACGTGTTGCCGCCGCAAAATAGCAAACTGGATTAAAAGGCAGCGATAGTAATCTTCATCATAAAGGCACAGATAACAACTCAATAGCTCAACAACCAGTCGTCGCACATCTTAGGATCTGTACAATCCTCAGTGCAACGTGACAGATCTGATCTTTTATTATCCACCCTCAACGTTTGTAAAAAAGAGTACGTTACCCTGCTGTTTTAAAAACTGAGACACGACATGACGTCAGTATGATAATCAGCCCGCCGTTTGTCCGCCCCCGGAACACCGGAGAAAATGACCCGTCATGGGTCAGCAGAATGATGCCCGTGGATATAAACCGGGATTTCCCGCTCAACCGGCACGCATCATGGCACGGGGGCGTGCACGTCCTCCACACCGACCGCACTGAGGAAGGCTACGAACGTATTGAGTTTGTCCGCGCTATTGCTGATGGGGAAGTTGTTTCTTTTCGGTCTCCGTCTTCCACACACAAACGTGATACTTTTCCGCTGAATTATGATGGCAGAACCGATGATGGGTATGTGCTGTTAAAGCATCAGACCGATATCGGTGAAAACTGTCGTGTCGTTTATTACTCCCTGTACATGCATCTCATGGACCGGCTGGACCCGGCAATCAGAGCCGGAGCAAAAGTCTGGCGCAAGGACCGTATCGGGCAAAGTGGTATGGTCAGCGAAACCAATGCCTTTCACTTTGAGGTATTCTGTGACAACGAGAACATGCTGAAGCTGACCGGACGCATCACTCCTGAACTCGATATCACCCGTGACGGCAGAACCGACACCCTTTATGGCGATATCCATTTTTATCTGTCGCCCGGTACACACTTTTATGAATCGGTGACTGACGCTGCCTCACCGGACACGTACCGCCTGAATTCAGTTCATACCACCACGGAACCGTTATTCGTCAGCATGACCTTCGAAAAAGGCGACTGCACGATGGTAACCCGCAGGCAGAACACCACCACGGCGGCACGTTTCGACACGGTGGGGGATCCGCTGGTGAATGCAGATGCTGTACAGGATACTGATGATGAAATTCCGTATGAATATAACCTGTATCGGACAGCGTGCCGTCTGTACCCGCAGAATCCGTCTGCCGGGCTCGAATTGCTCCGTTTCGGGCGGGTCATCAGCACTGAACATGAAACCCTGACGCCTGCTGATGCGCCGTTATGGCGTACCGTCAGCTTCCCCGGCGGAACGGGCATGGTTAACCTGGCTTCCCCTGACATCAAAAAATTCAGCGATGCCGACTTTCCGCACTGGACGGGTTGGCGGATGGTGGACGATGACACGGACAACAACAGTCAGTGTAATTCTCCCCTTATCGCCGGATTGCAGGACTGCGGGCATTTCGGTGACCTGAGCAGCCGTCTGGTCTGCCATTTTCCGCTGGAGTGGAATTTTGCCACCTTTGACCAGCGCTATGCCTGGCTCAGAACCGGCTCTGACGATGTTCCTGCCATGTCAGAAGAAGACTATGAACGGCTGAAAAGTCATGCCTCAGCGCTGTGCTTTGAGACCGGTGAACACGGCACCGGCAGGCTGTGGCATTTCCATCCAGTGGCCTTCATTACCCACTTTCGCAAATGCTGCTGGCTGAGCAAATCAGAGCTGAAGCAGCTTGTTCCACGGAACGCATTAAGAGCGGCCGGGCGGAATGATTACCGCTGGGAGGCCATAAGTTACCGGGATGCTGATGGTAGCATCCCGGACACTATCCGTACGCACATAAACAGGACGATGCAGAAATACCTGATAACCACCCCGCTGCGCATCGCCTGCTTCCTGGGAAACGGCATTCAGGAAACGGGCTGGCTGGGATCGATGGAGGAAGAGTACCGCTATACGGAAACAGACCCGCGCACCCATCAGGTCATCCGGCGCTACAACATCTGGTATTACCCGTGGTACGGGCGCGGCCTGCTACAGCTGACTAATCCTGAAAACTACTTAGATTATTTCAGCTTCCGGGGACGGACCTGCCCGGAAAATATCAGGAACATCCTGATAAATGAATACAGTCGTCTGTATTTACACCGCGGCATTCGCTATACCGACAATCACCTGTCTGATACCGAAAACCACGTCCCGGAAAATATTATCCGCTGGCGGAATAACGTCAGCAGCGACCTGCATGAGGCGGCCAGCAGCGCCGGATTTTACTGGGTAGCAAGGGATATGGCCCCCTACGCGGATGCCGAACATGTGCTGGAGCGGTGCAGCGTCACTCCCCGGCGGAGCGGGAGAAAGATTTACTACCGCAGCCCGGCCTTCTGGCGGGCCAGCGCCGCCGTTAACCTGCCGGGTCAGATCGATAACGAACATTATCAGGGGCTGAACGGGTTTGATAGCCGCTGCTGCGTCTACGGCAGCGCGATAGCCGTCCTTACCGAGCAGAAATTCCCGGACAGCCATAACAACCCGGTCAACGAAAAACCCGAATCAGACCAGCTAAGGAGAGGCTGATGAAAAAATTGCTGCTGCTGATGGCAATCCCGTTTTTTTCCTCGGGAGAAATATTTCCGGAAATTACCGCTCCAGACAAATTAAGTGTTCTGCCTTTTTACCAAAAAATATTACATCGATATGACTATCTGGCGGATACGGGCTGTGGAATTGTTTCATTGAAATTATTCTACCCACCTGAACATAATAAATATCCGCCATCAGGTCCCAACCCGTGGCTTTGTCTATATGCAGTAGATATCATCAGCAACGGATACGGACCGGGACAGGTCCTGCCTGAAAGAGTCTACCTTGATAAAAAAACAGGGATTTGGAAAAAGGAAAAGTACGCCCCAGGCAGGGAAAATACACAGCGTTCCCTTGAAGTTTATGGCATCAAAAGCCTGAGCGAGCTGCAGCCTCTGGAGCTGTATAATATCCGGTCCGTCAATGCCCGTGGCTATGCGATAGTAAACCGCAATATTCCCCTGGAGGAAAAAAAGAAAGGGATAAAGAAAAAACTGTCATTCTGCCTGATACAAAACCAGAGCTATTCTGCTTTCTGCGGTTCAAGATCAATGCTCGTCGACGGAAAAGATGTCGATTTCACCCCCTACATGCTCAAATCTCTTGAAACGATCGAAATGGGTCTCCCGGAAAAACCAGATAGTTGATTTATCGTCACGCATAGTTACTACTGATAGTATTATAAAGTTAGATACTTATATAGTAATAGTAAATTACCGTCTTACCATACGCTTTACATCTGTCGATCTTTGGCTCGCCATATCAGCAAGAATCAGCCCCGGTGGCACGCATAAGGAGGGTCATGACGAAGGAGACGTGTGGACACGCAGGCCTGACAGCGCTGCCGCCAGGCCAGGAAAGCTATTTACCGATACAGAAGCTGGAGAAGATACGGCCCAGCAGATCGTCAGAGGTGAATTCACCGGTAATCTCACTTAACGCCTGCTGAGCAACACGCAGCTCCTCCGCCAGTAACTCACCGGCCCGGGCACCGAGCAGTTGCGCTTTTCCCTGCTGTAAGTGCGTTGCCGCCTGCTCCAGCGCCTGCAGATGACGACGACGCGCCAGGAAGCCGCCTTCCATATTGCCGGAGAAGCCCATGCTCTGCTTCAGGTGATCCCGCAGTGCATCGACGCCCTCGCTGGTGCGTGCCGACAGGCGAATCAGTGAGTGACCGTTCACTTCTGTCAGGCCTAAAGGCTCACCGGTGACATCCGCCTTGTTGCGGACCACGGTAATCGGCAGTTCCGGCGGCAGGCGGGAGACAAAATCGGGCCAGATAGCCGCCGCTTCGGTGGCATCGGTGGTAGTGCCGTCCACCATAAACAGCACGCGGTCAGCCTGTTCAATCTCCTGCCAGGCACGCTCAATCCCGATACGTTCGACTTCGTCACTGGCCTCACGCAGTCCAGCGGTGTCGATGATATGCAGCGGCATGCCATCTATATGAATATGTTCACGCAGTACGTCACGGGTGGTGCCCGCAATGTCCGTAACGATAGCGGCGTCACGGCCTGCCAGCGCATTCAGCAGGCTCGATTTGCCCGCATTGGGGCGGCCCGCAATCACCACTTTCATTCCTTCACGCAGCAGGCTGCCCTGACGCGCTTCGGCACGGACCGCATCCAGATCACCGATCACCGTATTCAGCTGCGCTTCAATTCGGCCATCAGAGAGGAAATCGATCTCTTCATCCGGGAAGTCGATAGCCGCTTCGACATAGATGCGCAGGTGAGTCAGTGCTTCCACAAGATGATTGACCCGGGTGGAGAAGGCGCCCTGCAGCGAGTTCACGGCCGAACGCGCCGCCTGCTCAGAGCTGGCATCAATCAGGTCGGCAATCGCTTCGGCCTGCGCCAGATCGAGCTTGTCATTCAGAAATGCACGCTCAGAGAACTCACCCGGCTGAGCGATACGCACGCCCGGCAGCGCCACAATGCGCTTCAGCAGCAGATCGAGGATCACCGGGCCGCCGTGACCCTGCAGCTCCAGCACATCTTCGCCGGTAAAGGAGTTAGGACCGGGAAACCACAGCGCAATGCCCTGATCCAGCACGCTGCCGTCGCTATCAGTAAACGGCAGGTAATCGGCATATCTGGGCTTAGGCAGTTTACCCAGCAACTGGCGGGCAACCTCTGCCGCCTGCGCGCCAGAGACGCGCAGAATGCCGACGCCGCCGCGTCCGGGTGGCGTCGCCTGGGCAACAATGGTATCGCTGTGGCTCATAAATTTTCTCTCGCTACAAAAAACACAGGCGGTCGCTTTGACCGCCTGAGAATAGACTATTTTAGGGCGGGATGGCTCCCGCGCTGGATCGCTTACGCTTTCTTCTTGTCGCGGCTATGCAGACCACGTTTTTCCAGGCCGCGATAAATCAGCTGCTGCTGGAGAATGGTCACCAGGTTGCTGACGATGTAGTACAGCACCAGACCTGACGGGAACCACAGGAAGAACACGGTGAAGATCACCGGCATGTAAGTCATGATCTTCTGCTGCATCGGATCGGTCACGGTGGTCGGTGACATCTTCTGAATGAAGAACATGGTGATGCCCATCAGAATCGGCAGAATGTAGTACGGGTCCTGCGCTGACAGGTCATGGATCCACAGAATGAATGGCGCATGACGCAGTTCAACCGAGCCTGACAGCATATAGTAGAGCGCCAGGAAGATTGGCATCTGAATCACCAGCGGCAGACAGCCACCCAGCGGATTCACTTTCTCTGCTTTATACAGCGCCATCATCTCCTGGCTCTGCTTCTGCTTGTCATCACCCAGACGCTCACGCATTGCCTGAATCTTCGGCTGCAGCATACGCATCTTGGCCATCGAGGTGTACTGCGCTTTAGTCAGCGGGTACATGATGCCGCGCACGATGAAGGTGATCACGATAATGGAGAAGCCCCAGTTACCGATGAAGCTGTGAATAAATTTCAGCAGCTTGAACAGCGGCTGAGAGATAAACCACAACCAGCCGTAATCCACGGTCAGATCAAGGTGCGGCGCAATCGCGGCCATCTTGTCCTGAATTTCCGGGCCGACCCACAGCGTTGCACCCAGATTCTGCTGTGCGCCCGCGGCGATGGTGACCGGTGCAGATTTATAGCCAATCGCTGCCACGCCGTTACCCAGGTTGCTGGTGTAAAGGGTGTTGGTGCCTTCAGTACGCGGAACCCATGCAGTGGCAAAGTACTGCTGCAGCATCGCAACCCAGCCATTACTGGTCGTCGCGTTCAGGTTCTCGTTATCCGCGATGGTGTCGAATTTATACTTCTCATATTTCGACTCGCTGGTGGAGTAGGCCGCGCCACGGAAGGTGTGCAGAGCAAAGTTGTTGCTGCCGGTATCACGATGCTTAGGCAGATCAATTGTCTGCTTCAGCTGGCCAAACAGCGATACTTCCAGCGGCTGCTGGGTAGTGTTGTTGACATGATAATCGACATTAACGGCATATTCGCCACGCTTAAAGATGAAGGTTTTAGTGTAAACCACGCCATTTTCAGCGGTATAGGTCATCGGCACACGCAGTTCGGACTGGCCATCAGCCATCTCGAAGTGATCCTGCGCGGTGGTGAACAGCGGACGCGCGCCGTTGTTCGGGTTATCCGGGCCATTACGACCGGTTAAACCACTCTGAGCCTGATAAAGGAACGCTGGCGTTGTTTCAAGCAGCTGGAACGGCTGGTCTGAACCCAGTTTGTCCGGGAAAGTCAGCAGCTGTGCCTGTTCAACATCACCGCCTCGGGTGTTGATATTCAATGACAGGACATCAGTCTTAACGGTGATCGTCTGGCCCTGACCGCTGGCCGGTACACCCTGACTGGCGGTATCACCCGCTACGCTGTTGGTGCCCTGTGTGGTCTGCGTCTGCTGTGGCTGCGGAGCGTGGTCCGTCTGCCAGGCTTGCCAGATCATAAAGGTCACGAACAGAAAAGCGATGAGAAAGAGATTGCGTTGCGAATCCATCGTTAATGTTCTCTGGTATCAAAGGTTTTTGGCGGCACAGGATCGTCACCACCCGGGTTCAAAGGGTGGCATTTTAATACGCGTTTTAATGTCAACCAACTGCCTTTTATCAGGCCAAACCTGCGTAACGCCTCAATTCCGTAATGAGAGCAGGTCGGGTGAAACCGACAGTGTGGTCCCAGTAATGGACTGATACCGCGTTGATAGACGCGTATCAGGACGATCAGGAGCCGCGCGCCAGGCGACAGTGACGACGCCATAATTTCTCCAACGCTTCCGCCAGCATACGGTTATCCAGATCGGCAACCCCCTTCTTCGCAACCACCACGAAGTCCATCGACGGCAGTTCATGTTGACGCAGACGAAAGCTTTCGCGGGTCAATCGCTTGATCCGGTTGCGTTCATGAGCGCGTTTCACATGTTTTTTAGCGACCGTGAGACCGATGCGGGGATGCCCCAGCGCGTTAAGGCGGCCGAGAATAGTGATTTGCGGCGTGCCAGCCCGTTGTGGCTGCTGGAAGACGAAAGTGAAATGAGTGGGAGTTAACAAACGTAACTCCCTGGGAAATGCGAGCTTACCCATCAGGGCTTGCTTTATTACTTAGAAACGGTCAGACGAGAACGGCCTTTAGCACGACGACGTGCCAGAACCTGACGACCATTTTTTGTTGCCATACGAGCACGGAAACCGTGTGAACGGTTGCGCTTCAGTACGGACGGTTGAAAAGTGCGTTTCATGGCGGTTTCTACCTAAACTTGAAAATTTTCACTGGGTGACGCGTTTCGGGCCAGTAAATCGACCTACGCCTCAATGTGTCTTTAATAAAGAGGCGGGATTGTAATAATTGTACAGTCCCGAGTCAATTTACTTCGCGTGCAACGGTACCTGAAAACCCGCTTACAGCCCGCTGAGTCCCGACTTTGCGCCTGATGGCTCAATCTCGGGTGGAGAATTATACGGGCTCCGCACTAAAGCGCAAGGATCGCGCGGGATCTTATTGCGATCGGCCTGGCGGATCCTGGGGATAAAATGAGATGTCGCCCGAAAATTTAGCGCATTCCACCAGATCCCTGCTGGTTTTTCCCGCAACTGGCGTAAACTTCTTTGCGCGTCTCAGGCCTGTGGATAAAAAGGATCAAAACTGTGTAGAAAGGGAAGATCTCTGCCTCGCTTTGCGCTATGATCCGCCCTTCCGCTGACGATCCTCCAATGATTGCAGGACGGGAAACCGCTGATAGCGGTCGCAGGCGCTTTCTTAGCGTCTGTGTCAAAAATGAACGTTTCTTAGAGTAACGCCTACTATTCTTATCGAATTTGTACGAGTGGAGTCCGCCGTGTCACTTACGCTTTGGCAACAGTGTCTTGCCCGTTTGCAGGATGAGCTTCCTGCCACCGAATTCAGCATGTGGATCCGTCCACTGCAGGCTGAGTTAAACGACAATACGCTTGCCTTGTATGCTCCAAATCGCTTCGTACTCGACTGGGTCCGGGACAAATACCTCAATAGTATCAATGCACTGCTGAATGAATTCTGTGGTCCGAATGTGCCTGCACTACGTTTTGAAGTGGGGACGCGCCCGGTTCAGCAGCAGGCGGCCGCGGTCAGCCAGCCGGTAATGGCGAGCGTCAGCGCGCCCGTCATGCCCGTGCAGAGTCATATCCGTCCGGCCCCGACGCAGATTCTGCGTCCCAGCTGGGATAATGTCCCGGCACCGGCCGACGTCACCTATCGCTCGAATGTGAATAACCGTCATAACTTCGATAACTTCGTCGAGGGTAAGTCCAACCAGCTGGCGCGCGCGGCGGCACGTCAGGTGGCGGATAATCCAGGCGGCGCTTACAACCCGCTGTTTCTGTATGGCGGTACGGGTCTCGGTAAAACGCACCTGTTGCACGCGGTAGGCAACGGCATCATTGCCCGTAAACCCAATGCAAAAGTGGTTTACATGCACTCCGAGCGCTTTGTGCAGGATATGGTTAAAGCGCTGCAGAACAATGCGATTGAAGAGTTCAAACGCTACTACCGTTCTGTCGATGCGCTGCTGATCGATGACATTCAGTTCTTTGCGAATAAAGAGCGATCGCAGGAAGAGTTCTTCCACACCTTTAATGCCTTATTAGAGGGCAACCAGCAGATCATCCTGACCTCGGATCGCTATCCAAAAGAGATCAACGGGGTGGAAGATCGTCTTAAATCACGTTTCGGCTGGGGTTTAACGGTGGCGATCGAGCCGCCTGAGCTGGAAACGCGCGTGGCGATCCTGATGAAAAAAGCGGATGAAAATGACATCCGTCTGCCAGGTGAAGTCGCCTTCTTTATTGCCAAGCGTTTACGCTCTAACGTGCGTGAGCTGGAAGGCGCGCTGAATCGCGTTATCGCCAACGCCAACTTTACCGGCCGGGCAATCACGATCGACTTCGTGCGCGAAGCGCTGCGCGATCTGCTGGCGCTACAGGAAAAGCTGGTCACCATCGATAATATTCAGAAGACCGTGGCTGAGTACTACAAGATTAAGGTGGCGGATCTGCTTTCCAAGCGCCGTTCGCGCTCGGTAGCGCGTCCGCGCCAGATGGCGATGGCGATGGCAAAAGAGTTGACGAACCACAGCTTGCCAGAAATTGGCGATGCTTTTGGGGGTCGCGACCACACAACGGTGCTTCATGCCTGCCGCAAGATCGAGCAGCTGCGTGAAGAGAGCCACGATATCAAAGAAGATTTCTCTAATCTCATCAGAACATTATCTTCCTGACGCTATGAAATTTATTGTTGAACGTGAGCAGCTGCTGAAGCCGCTGCAGCAAGTAAGTGGCCCCCTGGGCGGTCGTCCGACACTGCCGATCCTTGGAAACCTGCTGCTGCAGGTAACGGAAGGGTCGCTGTTACTGACCGGTACCGATCTGGAAATGGAGATGGTCGCGCGTGTAGCGCTGACGCAGGCGCATGAGCCTGGCTCCACCACCGTGCCAGCGCGCAAATTCCTCGATATCTGTCGCGGATTGCCCGATGGCGCAGAAATTACGCTGGCGCTGGAAGGCGATCGCATGCTGGTTCGCTCTGGCCGCAGCCGTTTTTCGCTGTCGACCCTGCCCGCTAGTGACTTCCCGAACCTGGACGACTGGCAGAGTGAAGTTGAATTCACCCTGCCGCAGGCGACCCTGAAACGGCTGATCGAAGCGACCCAGTTCTCGATGGCGCATCAGGATGTGCGTTACTACCTCAACGGCATGATGTTTGAAACCGAAGGCGAAGAGCTGCGCACCGTGGCCACTGACGGTCACCGTCTGGCCGTCTGCTCCATGCCGGTTGGTCAGGCGCTGCCGAGTCATTCGGTGATTGTGCCGCGTAAAGGCGTGATTGAACTGCTGCGTCTGCTGGATGGCGGCGAGAACCCGCTGCAGGTACAGATTGGCGGCAGCAACATCCGCGCACATGTCGGTGACTACATCTTCACGTCTAAGCTGGTTGATGGCCGTTTCCCTGACTATCGCCGCGTATTGCCAAAGAATCCTGATAAAGCGCTGGAAGCGGGCTGCGATCTGCTCAAACAGGCGTTTGCCCGTGCAGCCATCCTCTCGAATGAGAAGTTCCGCGGCGTTCGCCTTTATATCACCGAAAATCAGCTGAAGATCACCGCTAATAACCCTGAACAGGAAGAAGCAGAAGAGATGCTGGATGTCAGCTACAACGGCACCGAGCTGGAAATTGGCTTCAACGTCAGTTACGTGCTGGATGTGCTGAACGCGCTGAAGTGCGAAAACGTCCGCCTGCTGCTGACGGATTCGGTGTCGAGCGTGCAGATTGAAGATGTAGCGAGTCCGGCAGCGGCCTACGTCGTGATGCCCATGCGTCTATAGTCTGTGCCGGGCTAACTTACTCGCCATTTTGCGCCCGGGCAGTGCTCGTCCCTGGTCACATACTTCAGTATGCTCCCAGGGCCTGTGCGCTGGCCGTGCGCAAACTTGCTTCGCCGTCGACGCCCTGGATTGTTAAAGGTAAGACCTGAATTTTTACAAGGCAAAACCATTTCATCCCGATCATTGCCCTTCACGCTGGACTGATTCATGGCTTTAACCCGCCTTCTTATCAAAGATTTTCGTAATATTGAGCAGGCTGACCTGCAGCTGGCACCCGGCTTTAATTTCCTGGTCGGTGTCAACGGCAGCGGGAAAACCAGCGTTTTAGAGGCGATCCATACGCTGGGGCATGGCCGTTCGTTTCGCAGTCTGCAGGCGGGCCGCGTGATCCGTCACGACGAGGCGGCGTTTGTGCTGCACGGGCGGCTGGAAAGCAAAGAGCGGGAAATCTCCGTCGGGCTGACCAAAAACCGGGCTGGTGACAGCAAAGTGCGCATTGACGGCAGCGATGGTCACAAGGTCGCGGAGCTGGCACAGCTGCTGCCGATGCAGTTAATTACGCCGGAAGGCTTTAGTTTATTGAATGGCGGCCCCAAATACCGCAGGGCCTATGTCGACTGGGGCTGTTTCCATAATACGCCCGGCTTCTTTATCGCCTGGAACAACATGCGCCGCCTGCTTAAGCAGCGAAACGCGGCGCTGCGCCAGGTTTCACGTTACAGCCAGATTCGTCCCTGGGATCAGGAACTGGTCCCGCTGGCGGAACAGATCAGCCAGTGGCGGGCGGAATACAGTGCGGCGATTTCAGCGGAGATCACCGCCACCTGCGCCCAGTTTCTGCCGGAGTTTGAGCTGCGCTTCTCCTTCCAGCGTGGCTGGGACAAAGAGAGCGACTACGCCGAACTGCTGGAACGTAATTTTGAGCGCGATCGCGCACTGACCTATACCGCCAGCGGTCCCCATAAAGCCGATTTTCGTATTCGCGCTGAAGGAACGCCGGTCGAAGATTTACTCTCACGCGGGCAGTTAAAACTGCTGATGTGTGCATTGCGTCTGGCACAGGGCGAGTTCCTGACAAGCCAGAGCGGACGCCGCTGTATTTACCTCATTGATGACTTTGCTTCTGAGCTGGATGAGAGTCGCCGACGCCTGCTGGCGGACCGGTTAAAAGCCACTCAGGCTCAGGTGTTTGTCAGCGCTATTTCTGCCGGACATGTAATCGACATGACCGACGAAAAGGGCAAGATGTTCCGCGTGGAACAGGGTAAAATAGCGGTTCAACCTGAAGATTAAAATGAGCGAGAAACGTTGATGTCGAATTCTTATGACTCCTCAAGTATTAAAGTCCTGAAAGGACTTGATGCGGTACGCAAACGCCCGGGCATGTATATCGGCGATACCGATGATGGTACCGGTCTGCATCACATGGTATTCGAGGTCGTGGATAACGCAATCGACGAAGCGCTCGCTGGTCACTGTAGTGACATCGTAGTCACTATCCATGCGGATAACTCCGTTTCGGTGCAGGATGATGGACGCGGCATTCCAACCGGTATTCATGAAGAAGAAGGCGTTTCCGCCGCTGAAGTGATCATGACCGTGCTGCATGCGGGCGGTAAGTTCGACGATAACTCCTATAAAGTCTCCGGCGGCCTGCACGGCGTGGGCGTCTCTGTCGTTAACGCCCTGTCGCAGAAGCTGGAGCTGACCATTCGTCGCGAAGGCAAAGTGCATCAGCAGATTTACGTCCATGGCGTACCTGAGGCACCGCTGGCAGTCACTGGTGATACCGATATCACTGGTACCCGCGTGCGTTTCTGGCCAAGCTATGAAACCTTTACCAACGTGCGCGATTTCGAGTATGACATTCTGGCAAAACGCCTGCGCGAACTGTCGTTCCTGAACTCGGGCGTGTCGATTCGTCTGGAAGACAAGCGTGATGGCAAAACCGATCACTTCCATTACGAAGGCGGCATCAAGGCGTTTGTTGAGTACCTCAACAAAAACAAAACCCCGATTCACCCTACCGTGTTCTATTTCTCTACCGAGAAAGATGGCATTGGCGTGGAAGTAGCACTGCAGTGGAACGACGGCTTCCAGGAAAATATTTACTGCTTTACCAACAACATTCCGCAGCGCGATGGCGGCACGCACCTTGCCGGTTTCCGCGCAGCGATGACGCGTACCCTGAATGCCTACATGGATAAAGAGGGTTACAGCAAGAAAGCCAAAGTCAGCGCCACCGGTGATGATGCGCGTGAAGGTCTGATCGCCGTGGTTTCGGTGAAAGTGCCGGATCCAAAATTCTCCTCACAGACCAAAGATAAGCTGGTCTCGTCAGAGGTGAAATCGGCGGTTGAGCAGCAGATGAACGAACTGCTGGCCGAGTACCTGCTGGAAAATCCATCTGACGCTAAAATCGTGGTCGGTAAAATTATCGACGCCGCGCGTGCCCGTGAAGCAGCACGCCGCGCCCGTGAAATGACCCGCCGTAAAGGCGCGCTGGATCTGGCGGGTCTGCCAGGCAAGCTGGCGGATTGCCAGGAGCGCGACCCGGCGCTCTCTGAAATCTACCTGGTGGAGGGTGACTCCGCAGGCGGCTCGGCAAAACAGGGCCGTAACCGTAAAAACCAGGCGATTCTGCCGCTGAAAGGTAAAATCCTGAACGTTGAGAAAGCGCGTTTCGACAAGATGCTCGCCTCGCAGGAAGTGGCCACGCTGATCACCGCACTGGGTTGCGGCATTGGTCGCGATGAATACAACCCGGACAAGCTGCGCTATCACAGCATCATCATCATGACCGATGCCGACGTCGATGGTTCACACATCCGTACCCTGCTGCTGACCTTCTTCTATCGCCAGATGCCTGAAATTATTGAGCGCGGCCACGTCTATATCGCCCAGCCGCCACTCTACAAAGTGAAGAAAGGCAAGCAGGAGCAGTACATCAAAGATGACGAGGCGATGGATCAATACCAGATCGCTATCGCCCTTGATGGTGCGACGCTGCACACCAATGCCAGCGCCCCGGCGCTGGGCGGTGAGCCGCTGGAGACGCTGGTCACTGATTTCAACAGCACCCAGAAGATGATCAAGCGTATGGAGCGCCGTTATCCGATGGCCATGCTGCGTGCGATGATTTATCACGACACGCTGAGCGACCTGAGCAATGAAGCGGAGGTTACAACCTGGCTGAACGGCCTGGTAAGCTATCTGACTGAACGCGAAGCGCATGGCAGCACCTATCTGGCACAGGTGCGTGAAAACCGCGAATCAAACCTGTTCGAGCCGGTACTGCGTGTCCGTACCCACGGTGTGGATACTGACTATCCGCTGGATGCTGATTTCATTCAGGGTCCTGAGTACCGCAAAATCTGCGCCCTGGGCGGCAAACTGCGTGGTCTGCTGGAAGAGGATGCTTACATCGAGCGTGGCGAGCGTCGTCAGCCAGTGGCAAGCTTCGAACAGGCGATTGAGTGGCTGATTAAAGAGTCGCGTCGCGGCCTCTCGGTCCAGCGCTATAAAGGTCTGGGCGAGATGAACCCGGATCAGCTGTGGGAAACCACCATGGATCCAGACAGCCGTCGTATGCTGCGCGTCACCATTAAAGATGCGATTGGCGCTGATCAGTTGTTCACTACCCTGATGGGCGATGCGGTTGAACCGCGCCGCGCCTTCATTGAAGAAAATGCGCTGAAAGCCGCCAATATCGATATTTAACCGGCATCAGAGATGAAAGGCCATCACCCAGGTGATGGCCTTTTTTTGTGCCGTCCGAGCGGAAAACCCGCCAGGCGGTGCCTTCCTGCCTGCATGCTGCGACCCCGATCACGTTTTAACCCGGTCAGCTCCCTTACTCTTGCCTCTCTTTGCGCTATTCCGGCGCACTCATTTTTACAGGGAGTTACACCATGATTGTTTGCGATCGTCACGACTGGGACAGAGAACGTCACGCCTTTCATCCGGTCATCGATCAGGCGATAAGCTGGATTGCGGGAACCGATTTCAGCCAGCTGGACACCGGCAAATATGAGATCCTGCCTGACAACAAAATGTTCTGTCTGGTGCAGGAGATGATGACCGAACCCGCCAGCGCGCGTCGTGCAGAGTCCCACTTTAACTACATCGATATTCAGTATCTGCTGGCAGGCACCGAGAATATCGGCGTGGCACGCGCCCATGCCGACCAGAAAATTACCGAAGATTTTGCCGGGCAGCGCGACGTCGTGTTTTATCAGACGATTTTGAATGAGTCGGTGATTACGCTGCTGCCCGGCATGTTCGCGCTCTTTTTCCCGCACGATATTCATCGCCCCTGCTGCGCGCCTGGGGAGCCCGCAACAATCCGAAAAGCCGTGATTAAAATCCACCGTGATCTCTTTACCGCCTGAAGCTGGCGATCAGCCAGCCATTCCCGTCTGCCATGAAACTGGTCAATGTGCGCTGAATCGCGCTAGCATTGAATAAAACCCCGACGCTACGAGGACTCTATGGCTATTAAATTGATCGCTATCGACATGGATGGCACCCTGCTCAATCCGCAACATGAGGTCACACCGGGGGTGAAATCCGCCCTGGATCGCGCCCGTAAGCAGGGCGTGTCGATTGTGCTGACCACCGGCCGACCGTTTGTGGGTATCCAGCGCTATCTGATGGAACTGGATATGCAGGCACCCGGCCAGTACGCGATCAGCAACAACGGTGCGCTGGTTCATCAGGCCGAAGATGGTGAGTGCGTGGCGGAAGTGACGCTGACCTTTGACGACTACCTCTACATTGAGAACCTGGCGCGTGAGCTTGGCGTCCATTTCCAGGCATTCGACAAATCTCATCTCTACACGCCGAACAAAGACATCAGCGAATACACCATCCATGAAGCGAGCCTGACCGGCATTCCGGTGCGCTATCGCGCTGTGGAGGAGATGGATCGTGCCATGCGCTTCCCGAAACTGATGATGATCGACCGGCCTGCACTGCTCGACGCGGCAATTGCCCGCCTGCCGGAACAGGCCCATCAGACTTACACCATCCTGAAGAGTGCGCCGTATTACCTCGAAATCCTCGATCGTCGGGTGAACAAAGGTCAGGGCGTCAGAATGCTGGCGGAGAAGCTCGGCCTGAAGCAGGAAGAAGTGATGGCGATTGGCGACCAGGAGAATGACCTGGCGATGATTGAATACGCTGGTACGGGTGTCGCCATGGGTAATGCCATTGATTCTGTTAAAAAAATCGCGCAGTTCATTACTAAAACCAATATGGAAGATGGCGTCGCCCATGCCATTGAAGAGTTAGTGCTGTAACACCGCTGTTCTCTGCCGGGCCGCTGCGGCCCGGCACCCTTAATCCGGCAAAAAAGCGGTACCGCAAAACGGAATCGCGTACGTTGTCGGGCAACGCTTTCTCCCTGGGTTTCATCATGTCAGAAAAACAGATCACCTTTGCTGACCGTCAGCACCAGCTCACCAATATCAATGTCTGGACGGCCGACAGCCAGTGGCTGGCGTTTGACGTCCGGCCCTCGGGCGCGTCCTTTACCAGCCAGACCATTGAGCGGGTCAATGTGCTGACCGGTGACGTTGAGGTGCTCTATCAGGCCCGGGACGGAGCGCATGTCGGGGTCGTGACGGTCAGTCCCGATCTGCCCCCGCGCTACGTCTGCATTCATGGCCCGGAACATCCCGATGCCAGCTGGCAGTATGACTTCCACCACCGGCGCGGTGTGATTGTTGAGAACGGCGCGGCGGTGAATCTGGATGCCTGCGATATCACGCCGCCCTTTACCCCTGGCGCGCTGCGCGGCGGCTCGCATGTGCATGTCTTCAGCCCCGACGGTTCACGCCTCAGTTTTACCTATAATGACCACGTGATGCACGAGCGGGACAGCCGTCTCGATCTGCGCAATGTCGGTATCGCGGTGCCGCTGCGTGCTGTGAAGCCTGAAAAGCAGCATCCGCGTGAATATGACGGTACCTTTTTCTGCCTGCTGGTGAGCCAGACGCATGCGGAACCCGAGCCGGGCAGTGACCAGATCAATCGTGCTTATGAGGAGTGCTGGGTCGGTGAGCGTGGCTATCAGAAACCGGACGGCCGCTGGCAGCGCTGGGCCATCGCTTTTATTGGCGACACGCTGACGGCGCAGGGCGAGAAGTGTCCTGAAGTCTTCATTGTTGATCTGCCTGACGAACTGGAAGATTACGCTCGCGCCGGAGAGAGGCCGCTGGAGGGCACCAGCACACAGTTACCGGCGCCACCGGCTGGCGTGCAGCAGCGTCGCCTGACGCACAGTCGTGGCGTGGCGCTGCAACCGCGCCACTGGCTGCGTAGTGCGCCCGATGGCAGCCAGATTGCGTTTCTGATGGCGGATGCGGACGCGGTGATCCAGCTCTGGTCGGTCTCTCCCAACGGCGGCGAGCCACGTCAGCTCACCCGACTCAGCCATAGCATTCAGTCCGCCTTTAGCTGGCATCCTGACGGCCAGTCAATCGCCTTTATCTGCGATAACAGTGTGATGCGATGTGACGTTGAGAGCGGCGCATGTCAGCGTCTGACGCACAGAACGGAAGACGCGCCATCAGGTGACGCGGTGGTCTGGTCACCTGACGGGTCACAGATTGCTTTTATGCGTGAGGTGAATGGCTGGCGGCAGCTCTTTACAGTTGCGGTTGCGGCTGTGACCGCATAGGTGGCATAGGCTGTGCCTGCGCCAGGCTTTCGTTAGTATGCGCCAGCCTTTCGCTCTGCAGGATGCGTTCACGTGGGGAGTCGAGAGATTTGTCTTTATCGCTACGGTAGTAGTCCCACGGCAGCAGCAGCGTATCCAGCACGGCAGAGAAAGGAAGATCGATTAACGCGAGTGGCTTCAGCGCCCAGCTGGTATCACCATCAGTCAGCATGTCGGCGCTGGCACGGGTACCGGGATAATAGCCCTGACTCGCACCAGTATGAGACATCACACTGGAACAGCCTGTTGTTGCCATAGCGCAGCACACCATTCCAGCCAGAGGTAAGGTCTTCATCAATTTCATCATCATCATCCCTTCAGCCATGGCATAAGCCTGGCTGAGTTGGCTTGCCAGACAACGTCAACACTCTGGGGCGAAGTCCGTCTGCGTCTGGCAAAAGTAGTTCTGAGTGTATGTCATTTCCGCAATTTGGCGAAAAAAATTGCATATCGCCCTCTTGAAAATCGTTTTGTGACACCCATTTTTAGTTTACGGACGCACTCACCGTCGCCGCAAGGGACAGTGGGGTGCCGTATCCAGCCTGTCCAGTAGTGGAAGGTTGCCAAAACTTGCTGAATTTCAGGAGTCTTAATATGCGTAATTTTGATCTCACCCCACTTTATCGCTCTGCTATCGGTTTTGATCGCCTGTTTAACCTGCTCGAATCTAATCAGAATCAGAGCAATGGCGGCTATCCTCCTTATAACGTTGAACTGGTCGATGAAAATCACTATCGCATAACCATTGCGGTGGCCGGTTTTGCTCAGAGCGAACTGGATATCACGGCGCACGATAACGTGCTGATCGTGCGGGGTGCCCATCCTGAAGAGCAGACCGAGCGTAAATACCTCTATCAGGGTATCGCCGAGCGTAACTTTGAGCGTAAATTCCAGCTCGCCGACCACATTGTGGTGCGCGATGCCCGTCTCGAAAATGGTCTGCTGAGCATCGATCTTGAACGACTGGTGCCGGAAGAGGCGAAACCACGCCGTATTGAGATTCTGAAGTAACCATGAAAAACGCCGCATTAGCGGCGTTTTTCGTTTTTGATGTCAGTGGGTGCACAGGCTCAGGGAGCATACGCCTTTCACAAAGACGCAAAAGCGCCATCCATGGCGGCTCAGCGCGGTCGATTACGCACCTCATCCCTAAGGTGCGCCCGTAAACGGGCCAACGCTTTGCGTTGTTCAAAAACGCTCCCGGCGTTTTTGTCCCTGGCCCGCGATGCTTTGCTACAGGCGTATGCTCCCATCGCCTGGAATTTATGAGCTGCCTGAAAAAAAGAGCAGCACCAGCGCTGTTTTGCGCCCTGAGCTATAACGCTTACAAAGGCCGCGTCAGCGAAGATTTTTAACTTACGGCTGCGTTCGCATCGCCAGACGCTGACCCAGTACGCCCCCAAACACATTCACCAGCAGTCCCAGAATAATCACCACCGCACCCAGCATCTGCTGACCAGAGAGGTGCTCATCCAGCACCAGCGCGGCGGTAATAATCCCCACCACCGGTACCAGCAGCGACAGCGGCGCGACGCGCCAGGTTTCATAGCGACTCAGTAAATTCCCCCAGATAGCGTAACCGACAATGGTGGCGACAAACGCCAGGTAGAACAGCGCCAGCATGGTCTGCAGGCCGATGTGCAGCAGGCTATTAACGATGGCGGCCTGCCCCTCAAACAGCAGCGAACAGGCAAAGAACGGAATGACCGGCACCAGCGCACTCCAGACGACCAGCGACATAATCGGCACACTGCGGTTCCGCATAATAATCTTATTGGTGATATTCCCCAGCCCCCATGACAGCGCCGCCGACAGCGTCAGCATCATGGTGGTCAGCGTAATCCCGGCGCTGGTCTGCCCTTCCATCCCCGCCGTCGCCAGCAAAAACATCCCCAGCGTGGCGATGATAATCCCGACGATATGATTCCAGCGCAGCTTCTCCGCCAGCAGCAGCGCACCCAGCAACAGGGTAAAGAACGCCTGCGCCTGCAGCACCAGCGACGCCAGACCGGCCGGCATGCCGAGCTTGATCGCCAGAAACAGAAACGCAAACTGACCAAAACTGATGGTCATACCGTAAACCACCAGCCAGCGTAGCGGGATCGGCGGGCGACGCACAAAGAAAATAGCGGGAAAGGCGACCAGGGCGAAACGCAGTCCGGCCAGCAAAAAAGGCGGCATGCCCTGCAACCCGAGCTTAATCACCACAAAATTCACGCCCCATGCCACCACTACGCACAGCGCTAACAGCATATCTTTTACCGACATCTGAAACTCCTTGAGCCACCGTCAGGCGGTGATCGCAATCGGGGAAGCGATATCAGCACAACAGTCTTCACCCACGATGCGAAAATAATCGTCTGCAGCCAGCGCGATCGATTTATCCAGCTCACCCGCGTTAAACCATAATGTGCCGACCTGTTGCAGCCGGGTATCAACCCGCAGCGCCAGCCGGTCATCAAAACTAAACGGCGACACTGCACCCATCACACAGTCGGTCAGTGCCTGCGCCAGGTCAGGCGCGGCGAACGAGGATTTTTTGCCGCCGATGGCGCGCGCCGCGCTTTTGAAATTGATGCGGCAGTCGCCCGGCACAATCGCCAGCAGCTGTCGCGAGGGCGCACCGTCCGGCATGCTCACCTCCAGCACCATCGCTTTGGCCGCCTGACCCAGCGCGTTGCCGCGGATCTGGCTGATCTGATCGGTCTGCCCTACCGCCTCATGCTCCACCACACGGTAGCTGGCCTGATGCTGATCCAGCAGCGCAGTAATTTTTTCAAACGTTGTCATTCCCTTCTCCTCTTCTGGCACAACTTCTGGCATAACCCGGCTTAGCTCCAGGCGATAGCGTGTTTCATCTTTTTATCGGTCAGCCCGAAAAAGAACCCCATGGTGATGCGGGTATCACCTTCAACCCGGTCGATCTCATGATAAAAAGCGGGATTAAACAGATAGATATCACCACTGCGTGGTGAAAATTCACAGATCTCGCTGTTTTCAATCACGCCACTGCGGTAGCCCAGCTCACCGGCGGTTTTGAACTGCTCATCCTCCGGTGTCCACTTTTTGTTGTAGATACGCAGCGCGCCACCCGCGTTGCACTCCTGCAGGCAGACCACGCAGCTGAGCTGATGCAGGATTTGCGTCACCACCAGCGAGGTCTTTGCGGCGTCGCGCACGATATTGTCGTTATGCAGCGGGTTCGCGACGCCATCGGCGTGAAAGCGCACGATAGAACCGGCGTAGTCACCACAACCCGGTTCGTGGGCGATGTTTAGACTGTCCAGCCGCAGCGCATGCTGCACCCACCCGTAAATCTGTTCGCGCAGCTGGTTAAGCGAGGGCGGCAACGCCGGCTGGATATCACGCAGCTCGGTAAAATAGTTATCGGGATACGCCGTATGGCGCGCCAGATAAGGGCCCAGCGTGGTCAGTGCGCCATTCGGATAGTGAGAGACACGGATCTTTTCCCGGCAGTGTTGCAGGTCAGCCACTACCGTTTCCCGCACCTCTGGCGTCAGGAAATTGCGCAGCACCAGCAGCGGTACCCGTGCGGTAACAATGTCATCCAGCCAGGTCGATTCCACAAACATGTTGGGATTAATCACGCGGAACTGATTGAAAATAGCCATGTTTATCACTCCCTAAACGATATTTCATAGAGTTCATGATTGTTCATTCGCCGCCAGTTACCGGCGCTGCCTGGTATTGCCACGGGTTCAGAGGCGATCAGCGTGCAACCGTCCTGTTGCCGAAAATGCATCGTAAAATAGTCAGGGAAAGGGGTGTCGTGCGGGTACCACTGCCACGCCCAGGCTTTGTCGCGGGTGACGAAGATGGCATTGCCTGCGCTGCCGCCTGGCTCAACCTGAGCCATCTTTGCGCGCAGATAGTCGCGGGTAAAATCGGCGGGCGTAGTCTGATCCACCAGGTAGCGCAGATATTCTTCGGAATCGAAACGTGACTCCGCCAGGCCAAGCTGGCGGTAAATTGTTGGCAGAAAGCCGTTATGCATCATGTACCACTGATGTCCGGCGCTGTGACGCCACAGCGGATGCGAAAATTCGATCCCCTGATTTTTATTCAGCGTGGCGTGACGCACATGCACCGCCAGAAAGCGGCTGCGCAGGCGATCCACATCAATACCTGGCAGAGCATCGGCGAACGGGCCGGTACCGTGCAGGGTTCGAATCTCGCCCTCTTCCAGCCACAGACAGCCCCAGCCGTTGGGATGTGATTTGATCGGGCCATCGTGTTCGGCGCCTTCACCGCAGCTCATGGCACGCGCTGCCTCTAAAATCTGTGCGCTGTCGAACTGGCCATGCGCCAGAATCATCCTGCACATACTTTGTCTCTCCCTGCGATGACGGATTGCGCGGCAATCACCTGCTGAAACGTAGTCATAATGGGTTCGCGCGCAGAGGCCGTCAGGCTGAACGTTGCCAGAATGCCTGCGTGGCGGGTCAGATCGGCATAGAGCGAGGATCGGGGTGAAACCTGTAATGCTGGCAATCTGAGTGGTGGCAACAGCGCACCCTGCTGATGCTGATCGATCCAGCGTTCAGCCGCCTGCAACTGCGCCGGTTGCCGTAACCGCAGCTGGCCGACCGCACCGGGTGTGGTGAAGGTAAAGGCAGGCAGTGCGCCGCCCGCTTCCAGCCGGAAGGTGACCTCCGCCCAGTTGATGCCTGTCGTCGCCTGCACCAGCGTCGCCACGCCCATGCCGGAGAGCCGGAATCCCATCTCCAGGAAATGCGGCACGCCATTCACCACAATGAAATCGATGTGAAACGCGCCCTGACGATAGCCAAAGGTTTCGCAGCAGAAGGTCATCAGGCTGCTGAACGAGGCTGGCAAGGCCGCTGCCGCCACCGCCACATGCCCCGACTCATAAAAGCTGACGCAACCTTCGCTATCGCGGTGCTGCTCTATCACCTTCTGGCAGCAGGTCAGCGCCAGGGGATGCCCCTGATGCACCACGCCCTGCAATGAAAACTCCTCGCCGATCAGCGCACTTTCCACAATGAAGCCGCTGAAGCCGCGCCCGCCATAGTTCATGGTCTGTATCAGCTGTGTTACCACGCTGTACAGCTGATCGGCGCGCTCAATCAGCCAGATACCCAGCCCGCCGCCGCCATCCACCGGCTTCACGACGCAGGGATAGATCAGCGCCTGTGCCGCATCCAGAATGCTGAGCGGCGAGGCAAAAAAGCGGAACTCCGGCTGCGGGAAGCGCGGCCAGGCTTTTTTCAGCGCCATGCGCTGCGCATATTTATCCAGCGGAATAAAGGCAGCGGGTGCGTCAGGTCCGGCCAGCATCTCGCGCAGCCGTCCGGCGCTGGCGTTGTAGGCTTCAAAGCCCGCCAGCACCACCAGCGGATGCGCCAGCAAACCGGCGTGCAGATAAGCCTGCATGACCTCCCACGGATTCTCAGGACGGTCAAGGCGGATGATCAGATCAAACGGCAGCGCCAGGCTTAACGACTGGTAATCGACAAAATCGCCCATTTCCGCCAGTACGGTGAAATAGCCATCGCGTTTTGCCACCTCACAGTAGGGGTTCTGGCCATCGCGGGTGGCACCAATTTGCAGAAAAATCTTTTTCATCGCCTCGCCTTACCGGGTTAACGCCCGGAAATGATTTCTGTCACGATGTCATTCAGTACACCGTTATTGACCTGAATCACCGCTTTATGGGGATCGAAACGCAGTACGCGCGACAGCGGATCGCGGCTTTTGCCCTCAAGCAGCGAACTGACCGGCTTACTCTGCCAGCAGTGCCGCATCTGCTTCAGCGTCAGGCCGGAGAGCTGCGTTAACTGCTGTGCCAGCGCGAGATCCTCACTGCGCTGCTCAAGCAGGTCGCGAATGGCTGTTTCATCCAGCGCAATCTGCTGCTGCGACAGCCACTGTCCGAGCTGCTCTCCCTGCGCCAGGAAGGGTGAGCAGATCATGCAGATCAGCTGATCTTCACTAAGATCAAACGCCTGCAGGGCGAAGTCCGCCGCACGCTGCCGCTGCTGGTGGATGGCGTCGTCATCCTGATAACGTGCCGCCATCTCATCAATCAGCTGTGGCGGAAAATCTTTCTTCACCATCAGCCCCAGCGCAAAGCGCACATATTCACGGATCCCTTCGGCATAGTTACGCTGCAACAGCGTTTCCGCCCGCAGTCCGCGCAGGTGAGCCATCAGCGTCGGATTACCGCAGTCGGACTCAGAAAAGCTGAACATCAGTTCATCAAAACGGAAACGCATAAATTCGCTGAGCAGCGCCCAGTGCGCGCCCGCTTCATAGGCGGTGTCCTGATAGATGTTGAAAAATAGCGGATCGCGCGCCAGCTGGTGGGTAATGCGGTGTGCGGGTGTCAGTTGATCGGCACCGTAAACGTCAGAGAAGTAGCGCTCAGCCACGCCGTCCAGCGTCTGGAGAAAGCCACTGAAGCCGCGACTTTTATTGGCGACGTGCGCATCAAACAGCCGTGAAAGGTGCCGCGCCCAGGCAACGTAGGCAGCCTGCTCCTGCGGCGAGTCGCCGGTGATAATCAGATCCACGCCGCCATTGTAGTCAGCCGCCAGGCCAAAGGAGTTCACCATGCTGAGATTACAGGCGTTGCAGAAGGTCGAGCGCCCATCAGCGCGAAAGCGGTGTCCATTCATCAGCACATCATGGCGGTTCTGCTGCCGCACGCTCTCCGGCATCGGCAGGTCGCGGGCAAACGGCCGGATCAGCATGCCATCCACCACCAGACATTCCGCCCGTTCATCGTCGTGCATCGCCAGCGCCTGATAAACGCGGTGGATATTCTCCATCACGCTCTGATTCATCGCCGCGTGGCGGTTGGTACTGACCCGAAGAGAGAACGTGCTGCCCTGCTGCTGCCAGATCAGGCCCTGAATGTATCGCACGTAAGCCACCATGTAGCTGCTGTCTTTTCCGCCGCCATAGGCGAGCAGCACACGGTTGTTCTGCAGTTGCAGCTTATCCGGTAACACCGCAAGCAGGCGGGCGGAGCAGCGCTGAGCCGACTCCATGATCGCGGGCGACAGATAGGCTTCAATCTCCTTCATCATGGTGGGCAGATTATTCATTTCTCGCATTTCCCTCAGGTGAACAGAATCGCTTTATGGCCTGAAGCCCGGTGGCTGGCGGGGTCGCCGTGCCGTTCAGCATCATGAATAATTAAGAGATGCAGCCTAAAGTACTTTGAATGTACTCTGTTGAATATGCACAGATCAGCGCGATATGGGGTGGAACAGATGGCCGATGTTGTCGGGGAACAGGAGAGTCAGAGCAGTCGTTACCGCCAGATAGCAGAACAGATCAAGCAGGCCATTCACGCCGGTTCGCTGGCTCCCGACAGCCGTCTGCCGTCGGTGCGGACGCTGGCGACGCAGTACAATGTCAGCCTCACCACCGCCCTGAAAACACTGCGCACGCTGGAAGATGAGCGTTACGCCGTCGCCCGCCCTAAATCGGGCTTTTTTGTTGCCTCGCAACGCCCCGCTTCGCGTCAGTTGCCCGCTGTCAGCGAACAGCCGCGCGCCATCGCGCCGCTGGATGAGCAGACAGAACTGCATCTGGCGATGCTCGGCTCAGACTGCCGGGTGCGCCTCGATCTGGCTAACGGTGACAGCGCGCTCTATCCGGTCAAACGCATCGGCCTGCTGATGCGCCAGATGGGTTACAGCAAACCAGCCCTGCTCGGCAATACGGTCAAGGGCACCGGCTATGCGCCGCTGAAAACGGAGATTGCCCGCCGCGCGGTCGATTACGGCTGCAATATCAGCGCCGACGATATCCTGATCACCAACGGCTGCATCGAGGCAATCTCGCTGTCGCTGCGCGCCACCACCCAGCCGGGGGATGTGGTCGCAGTAGAGTCACCCTGCTATTTCGTGCTGCTGCAGATGCTGCATAACCTCAATTTACGGGTGATTGAAGTGGAAGCCGGGCCAGAAGGGTATGTGAATGTGGCGAAGCTGACCGGCCTGTTTAAGCGCAAGGCGGTGCGGGTCTTTCTCACCCTGTGCAACGTCAATAATCCGCTGGGCAAGAGCATTCCCAACGAGCATAAAGCCTATATTGCGCGGCAGGCGGATGAAAACGATGTGGTGATCATCGAGGATGATATTTTTGGCGATACCGCCTTTGGTGAGCGTCGTCCCTTCCCGATGCGCGCCTTCAGCCCCAACGCCATTCTCTGCAGCGGCTTCTCTAAAACCGTGGCTCCGGGCATTCGCATTGGCTGGGTTCACAGCGTCAATTACATGCGCAAAATCGCCTCACTGAAATATACCTCTACGATGGGCACCTCAGTGCTGTCACAGGCGGCAGTAGCGGAGCTGCTACGTAACGGCGGCTACGATGCTCACCTGCGCAAGCTGCGGCGCGAACTGGCGCGGCAAATCCGCGAAATGCGTCAGTCGGTGCTACGGGAATTTCCGGCAGGCACGCGGGTGTCCGATCCGGAAGGAGGCTATGTGCTGTGGGTGGAAATGCCACGAGCGGCGCTGAACGTGCGCGAGCTGTTTCTGAAAGCGCGCAATGCGGGCATCGGGATTGCGCCGGGCCACATTTTTGCCACCGATCAGCGTTACGATCACTGTTTCCGGCTGAATGCCGGTTTCGGCTGGAATGCGGAGGTGGAACAGGCGATTCAGCAGCTGGCACAGTGGTGCCAGCTGTCGTTAACCGATTCACAGGAAGAGCAGGATTAACTGTCGCGCCAGGCGATCTCAACCTCTTCCGCCAGAATCTGCACTGCCCGCTCGATGTTCTCTGCATCCGGCACGTAGTTCATCCGCATACATTGATGGGTATGCGGCCATGCCTGTTCCAGTCCCGGGAAGAAGAAGTGGCCCGGCACCATCAGTACGCCACGCGCTTTAAGCCGCTGATAAAGCAATTCAGTGGTGATCGGTAGATCGCGGAACCAGAGCCAGAGGAAAATCGCCCCTTCCGGCTTGTGGATCAGGCAGCGCTCTTCCGGCAGATAGCGCCGCAGGATCGCGATGGTCTGCTGCACCTTCTGCTGATAGAACGGCTTAATCACCTCTTCGGAGAGCCGCAACAGATCGCCGCGACGGATCATCTCATTGGCGATGGCCGGACCGATGCTGCCTGGCGCCAGGCTGATGATGCCGTTCATGTTGCTCAGCGCAGTAATGGTCTTCTCATCCGCGATAATAATGCCGCAACGTGCACCCGGCAGGCCGAGCTTCGACAGGCTCATGCAGAGAATGATGTTGGGATTCCACAGCGGGCGCACCTCACTGAAGATGATGCCGGGAAACGGCACGCCATAGGCGTTGTCGATCAACAGCGGAACGTCATGCTGCTGTGCCAGCGCATCGAGCTGCATCAGCTCATCATCAGTGATCACATTGCCGGTGGGGTTGGTCGGGCGCGAGACGCAGATTAACCCGACATCATCGTTCATCGGCAGATGCTCGAAATCGACATGATATTTAAACTGACCTTCCGGCAGCAGCTCAATGTTCGGCTTCGCCGAGACAAACAGATCCTCTTCCAGACCGGCATCCGCATAGCCAAGATACTCAGGCGCCAGTGGGAACAGTACCCGCTTTTTGCTGCCATCGGCCCGGCGACCAGCGTACAGATTAAACAGATAGAAGAAGGCGCTCTGGCTGCCGTTAGTCAGCGCGATGTTCTCTGCGGTAATCGGCCAGCCGAGCTGTTCACTCAGCAGTCCCGCCAGTGACGCCAGCAGCGTCGCTTTGCCACGCGGACCGTCATAATTGCACAGCGCCTCGCTGAGTTTGCCCTCCTCATGCATCTGCTGCAGCAGTTGCTGAAAATAGTCGTTCATGGCCGGAATTTGCGCCGGATTGCCGCCACCCAGCATGATGGTGCCAGGCGTGCGCAGGCCCGCGCCCATATCTTCCATCAGACGTGAGATGCCGGAATGTTGGGTAAATTTGTCGCCGAACTGAGAAAAGGACATAACGGTTAAATATTTGTGATAGCGAATCGGGGGTTCACCATAACGCCCGCCGATGGCGGGCGCAATGGAAAGGCGAGGGATTACTTCAGTGCCTGCGGGTTCACGCAGTTTTTCTCAACGCTGCCGCCGAGTGCGGCAATGAGATTTTCTACCGCATCCTGCATCATGCCGTAACGGGTTTCGTGCGTGGCGGAACCGATGTGCGGCAGCGTCACCACGTTGGGCAGCGACAGCAGCGGAGAGTCGGCTGAGACCGGTTCCTGCTCAAACACATCCAGCCCGGCAGCGTACAGCCTGCCCGCCTGCAATGCGGCGATGAGCGCCTGCTCATCCACCACCGGCCCGCGACCGGCGTTGATCAGCACCGCATCCGGCTTCATCAGTTCCAGTTCGGCGGCGCCGATCAGATGATGCGTCTCTTCGGTCAGCGGCAGGCTGATGCAGACGAAATCACTCTGCTTCAGCAATGCTTCCAGTTCACAGCGCTGCGCGCCAAAGCGCGACTGCGCCTCTTCATGTTCGCGGCGGGCGTTGTAGAGGATTTTCATGCCGAAGCCAAAGTGGGCGCGCTGCGCCAGCGCCATCCCGATACGTCCCATGCCGAGAATACCCAGCGTTTTATGGTGCACGTCGATGCCGAACTGCGCCGGTCCGATGCTCTTCTGCCAGTTGCCCGCTTTAACCCAGGTATCCAGTTCCGGCACCCGGCGCGCCGTGCTCAGCACCAGCGCCATCATGGTGTCCGCCACGGTTTCGGTCAGCACGGTTGGCGTGTGCATCAGCACCACGTGACGCTGATTCAGTGCATCAACATCGAAATTGTCATAGCCCACAGAAACACTGGAGCAGACGCGCAGATTGGGCATTTTCGCCAGCAGCTCGCCATTCACCTTACCCCCCGATCCCAGCAGCCCTTCTGCCTGCTGAAACACCGCAGCATGCTGCTGCTGGCTTTCCGGCGAGAGATCGCTGATTTCCGTCACGTCACACTGTTCAGACAGGCGTGCATAGAGATCGTCAGGTAGTTTTTTATAAAGAATTACAGCGGGTTTCATTCGGTGGCTCCCGTTCAATAAGTAGCGGGCGGCTTGCAGGCCGCCCGGAGAAACAGAGATTAACGATTACGCTTTTAATGTGCTGACTAAGCCCTGGGCGCTTATGAATCAGCACTCTCTAGCGTTTACGCTTTCAGGCCGGTTTGGCACCCTGCAGCGGCGGGGCTTTATTCTGTGCCGGTTTCACAATCAGCGTCAGCCACACCGAAACCAGCAGGGCCGATCCCATAAAGATGTAGGACGCGGACGGGCTGCCGGTGGCTCCATTAAGATAGCCGACAATCCATGAACCGATGAACGACCCCAGCGCACCCATACTGTTGATCAGCGCCATCGCGCCCCCGGCGACATTACGTGGCAGCATCTCAGGAATAATGGCGAAGAACGGTCCGTAAGGCGCATACATCGCGGCACCGGCAATCACTAACAGGGTGTAGGACATCCAGAAATTCGTCGATCCCACCAGATACGAGCCAAGGAATGCCAGCGCGCCAATCAGTAGCAGCGGCCAGACGAACAGCTTACGATTCTGGGTTTTGTCCGACGCCCAGGAGACCACCACCATCGCAATGGTCGCCGCCAGATACGGCACCGCTGAGAGCCAGCCTGCTTCTACCATGCCCATCTGCGTACCGTTGCGCAGAATCGACGGCAGCCACAGTACAAAGCCATACACGCCGATGCTCCAGGCAAAGTACTGCAGGCAGAGAAGGATGACGTTGCGGTTACGGAACGCTTCGCCGTAGTTACGCACCGCTTTGATATTTTCCTGCTCTTTCTGCAATTCAGCCTGCAATGCCGCTTTTTCGGCATCACTCATCCAGCGCGCCTGTGCCGGTTTATCCTGCACAAGGAACCACCAGGCAATCGCCCAGACCACCGCCGGAATGCCTTCGAAGATAAACATCTCGCGCCAGCCAAAGGATTCAATCAGATAGCCCGACACCACCGACATCCACAGTACCGTGACCGGATTACCCAGGATGAGGAAGGTGTTGGCGCGCGAACGTTCCGATTTGGTGAACCAGTTGCTGATATAGATCAGCATCGCGGGCATCACGGCGGCCTCCACGACGCCCAGAACAAAGCGAATCGCGGCCAGCATCGGAATGTTGCTGACCACGCCGGTCAGCGAGGCACAGCCGCCCCACAGGATGAGACAAACGAAAATCAGTTTCTTAACGCTGCGGCGTTCGGCGTAAATGGCCCCGGGGATCTGGAAGAAGAAGTAACCCAGGAAGAACAGCGCGCCGAGCAGCGAGGACATGCCTTTGGTGATGCCGAGATCGTCGTTAATCCCGGCAGCAGAAGCGAAGCTAAAATTTGCACGATCGAGATACGCCAGGCTGTAGGTGATAAACACGATGGGCATGATGAACCACCAGCGTTTTGGCGCGATTGTCTGCTTTTTCATCGGGAACTCCTGTGACTGTAGAGGGGCGCGAACTACACGTCGCCCAGTTGCTGACGCGTCGGCAGACCTTCGCTGTCACCAATGACCTGAATTGCCATCGAACCAATCTTGTTACCGCGGCGAATCGCCTGCGGCAGCGACTGACCTTCCAGCAGCGAGCTGATGACGCCAACGGCAAAGCCATCACCGGCACCCACGGTATCCACCACGTTATCGACCTTGACCGCCGCAACCTGGCCCTGTTCGCCCTGCGCGGTTTTATACCAGGCACCGTCACAACCGGTTTTAATCACGACGGCTTTCACCCCCCTGTCGAGATAGAAATCTGCGATCGCTTCCGGCTGACGATAACCGGTCAGAATCAGCCCCTCTTTTTCGCCCGGCAGCACCCAGTCGGCATATTCCGCCAGCAGATTGAGCTGCTTACGCATCTCCTCTTCGCTGCGCCACAGCACCGGCCGCAGGTTCGGATCAAACGAGATGGTTTTGCCGCGTGCCCGCATCTCTTTGGCGGTGTGCTTCAGCAGGTCTAATGAGCTTTCTGACAGCGCTGCCGCCACACCGCTGAGGTGCAGATGGCGCGCCGCGCCGAAATAGTCCGCGTCAAAATCATCGACCGACAGATGGCTGGCAGCCGAGCCTTTACGGAAATATTCCACCAGCGGATCGGAACCGTCATCGACTTTGGATTTGAGCTGAAATCCGGTGGGATAGCGCTTATCGACCGTCACCCGGGTGTAATCGATACCCTCTTTTTCCAGTTGCTGGCAGATAAACCGGCCAAAAGCGTCATCGCCGATACGACTGACCCAGCCCACTTTCAGGCCAAGACGTGCCAGGCCGGTCGCCACATTGAGTTCTGCACCCGCCGCGCGTTTAACAAAGGTCTCTGCTGCGGCCAGATCGCCGGTCTCGCGGGCGATAAACATTGCCATCGCCTCGCCGATGGTGACAACATCGAGTGGACCGTTGTGATGATTAGTGTGCGTCATATCTGTTCCTTACACGTTACGCAGCAGCGACACGTAGTGGCGCGTCACCGCAGTCAGATCGTCGCCTTCCAGCGGAAATTCAATACCGCGCGGCGCGCGGGCGGGCAGCTGTTGCAGCAGCGTGCGCCAGTGGTCATCAGCCTCATCCAGCGCAATCGCCCGGAAGCTATCCTGATGCGGCACGGCGGCTTTAACATGCACATAGCCCACCTGCGCGGCCAGCTGCGTCGCTGCCTGATCGGCATCCTCGCCGGTCCAGCACCAGTTACCCATATCAAAGGTCATGCTAATTGGCAGATCGGCTTCGCGCACCGCCGTGAAAAACGCGACGGACGGTGCCAGTCGGCCATGTTCGGTCTGGTCGTTTTCCACGGTCAGTTGAAACGGCAGATCCGCCAGCAGCGCCTGCAACGTTTCGCGAGGCAGCGCACCCGTAAAGTCTCCCAGCGCCACTTTCAGCCGCTGAGCGTTTAGCTGGCGTGCCTCTTCAACGTAGTGGGTTATGCGTGGATTGATTTCGCCGCCGTCACAAAACAGCGTATCCGGCACTGAATAGCTGGCATGCAGCTGATGCTCCGCTATCGCCCTGGCCAGCGCCGGCAGATCGGCCAGCGCCGCATCATCAAGCAGTTCGCGGCGGATTTCGACCCCGTCAGCACCCGCCTGCCGGATGACTGGCAGCAGCGCAGCCTGACCGCCGAGTGCGGCGATCTGCGTGTGGCCATAAGCGGCGGTCACCACGATAATGTCAGGTTTCATGTTCTACTCCATGGCAGAGGTCTGCCCATAACGAATAGAAAAACCCTAAATGGAACCGGTTCCAAAGCAAAGCAGCAAACTGTGAAATTATGATCGTGCTCACGAAGCGAGCATGTAAACAGAAGGTTAAATCTGAAATTCAGCCAAGAGGCTGGCTGGAGCCACGAACAATCAATTCACCCGAGAAGACCTGCTCCGCAACAGGCAGTTCACTGCCCTCGATGCGCGCAATCAATCGCTCCAGCGCACTGAAACCAATCTGCCAGGTCGGCTGTTTCAGCGTGGTAATGCCGACACCCGCCAGCGCCGCCCACTCAAGTTCGTCAAAACCGAGCAGGCCGATATCACGGCCCCAGTGCAGATTGAGCCGCTGCAGCGATCGCGCCACCTGCAGCGTCAGCGCGCCGTTGGCCACCATCACCGCGCAGCGTTTGCCGGTGTGACGCTGCTGAAAGGCCTGAAGCGCCTGGTCCAGTGCGGCGGGCTGGTGCAGCGGCACTTCCGCATTTTCATGCTCAACCTGCGGATGCGCCGCCAGCAGCTGGCGGAAAGCCTGCAGACGCTCGCGTCGTGTATTCACGCTGCCCAGGGGCTCGCTGAGAAACAGCAGCGCGTCATAGCCATTGTCGACCAGATGGCGTGTGGCCGTCTCGGCCGCTTCGGCATTGTTCAGGCCCACCACATCGCAGGGAAAGTCGGGGATTTTGCGATCAATCAGCACCATCGGCAGCAGGGATTGTTGCAGATGGCTGAGCACCTCTTCACGCATGCCGACCGCATTAACCACGATGCCCTCAACCTGATAGCTGCTCAGCAGTTGCAGATAGTGCTGCTCCAGATCCACTTCGTTGTTGGTGTTACACATCAACAGCGTGAAGCCCTGCTCCCGGCACGCAGCTTCAATGCCGCTCATCACATCGACGGAATAAGGATTAGTAATGTCGGCGATAATCAGCCCGATCAGGCGGGTACGTCCGCGCTTCAGGCCGCGCGCCATCTGACTCGGACGGTAGCTGAGATCCGCAATGGCCTGTTCAATCCGCGCTTTTAAGTCGGCAGAGAGCAGATGCAGCTCGCCATTGAGATAGCGTGAAACGCTGGTTTTACCGGTTCGTGCCGCGTGAGCAACATCGCTGATGGTGGCGCGAGGCGGCCTGATTTTCATGAGATATCCTGCGAAATAAGAAACCCGGCAGAGACTAGCACAAGCGAAGCCCGGCGCAAAAAGTGCTAGGCCGGTAATTGCAGCCAGGGTTGCCACAGGGTCTGTAACGTTTCCGGCGGAGCGCCATTGATCAGCCTGATAACCATGTCAGCCACCTGTTTGCCGGCCTGATGCGGCGTTGCCTGCCGAATCGCAGCAATGGGATGATCGAGAATCGCATCACGCGGTAATCCTTCCCAGCCTGCGAGCAGAATGGCGTCCTCGCCCGCCGCCCGACCAGCCTGCTGCAGCGCCAGGGCTGCGCCTTCAGCCAGCGCAGCGCAGTCGGTGATAATCACTTCCGGCGCGGGGTCCTCTGCCAGCCACTCACGCGTCTGGTGATAACCTGCACGGCGCGACGGTGCGACTGCCGCCATCGCATAAGGCGCAACGTCACCCAGCGCCGTCAGATAACCCTGACGCCGGTCACGTACCCGCGTGCTGTTTTCATTGCTGCCGAGCCAGGCTATCCGCTGCCGTCCCTGCGCCAGCGACCAGCCCACCGCCAGTTGTGAACCGGCAAGGTGATCAACATCAAACCAGGCATAGGTGGCTGGCAGATCGCTGCGGCCCAGCGCCAGAAAGCGAAAACTGGTCTGCATTAGCGCATTCAGTCGGCTGTCATCTGGCGTGGTATGGCCGACGATCAGGGCATCGGCGGCCCCACTGCGCAGCAGGCGCGTCAGGGTTGAGTGACTCTGCTGCTGTTTATCCGCCAGCAACAGCAGGTTAATTTCATGCCGGGCAAGATGATGATCCAGTGCCAGCAGCATATCGCTGAAGTCGCTACCACTCAGCGAAGATTCAATGACCGGATAAACGAGCCCTACTGCATTAGCACGGCCGGTTTTCAGCCGCCGGGCCGCCGCATTAGGTCGGTAGCCGCGCCGCTGCGCTTCCTCTTCAATGCGTTTACGCGTCTCCTGAGCGACATCCTGATAACCATTAAGGGCGCGGCTGACAGTCGTAACGGAAAGACCTAAAACTGCAGCGATGGCTTTAAGAGACATGGGGCAAATCCACTGATCAATTTTTGATCAGACTACCATAAGGCCTCTGCTGGCTCTATCCGCAGACACATTACTGGTGCTTTTAACGTGATGCTTTACAGAAAAGGTGCGCCCCCGGTCGGGGGCGACCGCGACTATCCCAGCGGGGTGAGCGTGATTTCAACGCGACGGTTTTGTGCTTTGCCTGCTTCGGTGCTGTTGGTGGCAACCGGGTTATCCGGGCCTGCACCCTGTGTGCGCAGGCGATCGCTGGCAACACCCTGTCCGATTAACGCACTGGCAACACTTTCAGCACGCTGCTGTGACAGACGCATGTTCAGCGCGCGACTGCCAGTACTGTCGGTGTAACCCACGACGTTTACCGCGGTTTTCGGATACTCTTTCAGCACCATTGAAACACCGGTCAGAGTGTTGGCACCGGCAGGTTTCAGATTACTGCTGCTGGAGTCGAAGGTGACATTGTTTGGCATATTCAGGACGATGTTATCGCCGTTGCGGGTCACGCTGACGCCGGTCCCGCGCATCTTGTCACGCAGTTTCGCTTCCTGCACGTCCATGTAGTAACCCACGCCACCGCCCAGGGCCGCGCCGCCTGCGGCACCAATCAGCGCACCTTTACGACGATCTTTCTTCGACGATGAGAGCACGCCAACACCGGCACCGACTAATGCGCCAAGGCCCGCGCCCACGCCTGACTTACCCGCCTGAGATTCGCCAGTGTAAGGATTGGTGGTACAACCTGGCAGGGCCAGACTGCCGCTTAATAACAAGGTGATGGCGATTAATTTCTTCTGCATTTTTGTTCCCTTACATTTGACACACAGGGGAAAACCTTTCCCATAAGTGGCACGATTATGCCGTCTGGTGACAGAGAATGTAGTGCGGAAAAATCCTGATTTACCGGGAATCACGCCTTTTGATTGGCAGGATGGCAAAAACAGTTGCTCTGATGATCGTTTATCAGCCCACAGGCCTGCATAAAGGAGTAGCAAATTGTAGGGCCGATGAATTTGAAACCACGCTGCTTCAGCGCCTTCGAGAGCGCAATAGCCTGCTCTGACGTGGTGGGTGCCTGACTGTAATCAGGATAATGGTGAACAATTTGCACGTTATCGACAAACTGCCAGACGAAGTCGCTGAAATGCTCGCCTTTCGCTTTCATCTCAATAAAAGCGCGAGCGTTAGCGATAATGGCGGCGATTTTGCCAGGGTGGCGGATAATGCCGCTGTTGAGCATCAGCGCGTCGATGTCGGCAGCATCCATCTGCGCAATAGCCTGCGGATCAAACTGATGAAACGCTGCCCGATAATTTTCACGCTTTTTCAGCACGGTAATCCATGATAATCCCGCCTGCTGTCCTTCCAGACAGAGCATCTCAAACAGTGCACGCGTGTCTCTCTGCGCCACACCCCATTCCCTGTCGTGATACGCCAGATAGAGGGGATCCTGCGTTACCCAGCCACATCGTTGCATCGTTTTGTTCCTTTATAACGAGAATATTTTAGCGGTCCGCTTGATCTTAGAATTAATCGGTTGATAGTTAAACGATCACCGGTTAAATAACAGAGACGGCCCGAAAAATTCATTAAGACGCCGGATAATAACTTCAGCCTGGCCTGGAGATGCGATGTTGCCGAGAAGCGGTTGGAAAGGTCTGCGGACCTGCTGTGCTGTAGGGCTGTTAATGTTAACGCAACCGACGTTTGCCCGCGGCGGCATTTCTGCGCCTCAGCATGCTGACTTTCTGCCCGACTACGACACAATTCTGGCGGAGAAGATCGCCCTGACGCCACTTGCTTTCAGCGATGAGAGCCGCGCCCTGTTTGAAGCTGCGATTAATTCTCCCACTGCTTCCCCCATCGCTCTGCACAGTGAAACCGGTAGCGTAGGCACTACGCCGCTGGGTAAACGCTATCGGGCGGGCGTTAACCTGCCGATTGCGCCGTCATTCACCACCGGTCCGGTGGCGCAGTATGCGGTCGATCCCCAGCAGATGAACTGTCTGCAATGTGACTACAGCGATCAGCAGAGCCGTGAGCAGAGCGCCAGCGTCGGATGGCGCATTGATTCGCAGCAGGGATGGATATCGCCCTGGGCGCAACTGAGTTACCACTATCTGATGGCGGATACGCCGCAGACCCCCCGGCGCGAGGCGGCGAATGGCTCGGATCAGTCTGACGGTATTGATTTAAGCATCGGTGCACAAATGCCACTGAACGATAAACTGGCGGCTTTCGCGTCATTTTCACAAAGCGAAGCGCTGAACAACGACGAGCAGCAACTTTACACCTTTGGCTTTAGCGCCAGCTTCTAGCGGGGCATGAAAAGAGAAAGAGAATCGGGCGTTTAAAATATAATGAGTCCGCTAATCATTATACTGGTAACAAAATGCGCAACGATTTGACTATTATTGGCCGTGAAATGACGGTCTTCATACTGGCAGCACTCTTCCTCGCTCTGATGATATTGCCCATCTATATTGATGTGGCCTGGATGAATGATGCGCTGCACGAAACTTCTTTTACTGAAACCACCCAGGAAATCATGCTGGCGGTGATTGCCGCCCTGTTCTTTATTGCGGCCCAGCGCCGTCCGGCTCAGCGCGGCGCGCTGACCTTAGTGGCGGGCTTCTATAGCTGTATGCTGATCCGTGAGCTCGACTTTGTGTTTGATGCCATCCAGCATGGCAGCTGGATCTGGTTCGCCCTGGCGGTGACGGCCGGTTGCCTGGCCGTCGCGCTGCGGACGCCGAAAAAAACCCTGCATGCGCTGGCCAGGCTGCTGCAACACCGCAGCTGGCCGGTGATGGCCTCCGGCTTTTTAGTGGTGCTGGTCTTCTCACGACTGTTTGGTATTCATGCGTTGTGGCAGCACCTGATGCTGGGCGATTACAACCGCGTGGTGAAAAACATGGCCGAAGAGGGGACCGAGCTTCTGGGATACAGCCTCTGCTGGCTCGCCTCGGTGCGCTATTTATGGCAGACCCGTCCGATCGCCGCTGTCAGTGCGACCCAACCCGCCGCTGCCCGTCATACTACGTCTCCGATAACCTCTCACTGACCGCGGTCGTGCTTTTTTTGGCGATCCGACCAGGGAAAGGAGATTTTGGCAATTCCTGATTATAAACCGTTCTTGTATTGATGCTTTTTAATTCACAGGTATGCTCTAAAGAATTCTGAGGAAATCCTTTAGAGCTTAACGTTATGATTACCATTTACCGTAAGGGTATTTTTTTCCCTTGATAAAGGCAGGCGTGTCTCCATAGTATTTATATCCATTTGGATGTTTGGTTATCCCTTTACAGATATCCAGTTTATCCCCCGATAAAGTTTTCAGGACTGACGGCGTGATGCGATAGTTAGGCTCCGCATTGATCCCCTGCAGCCAGACAGCTACCTTTCCCTCGGGAGCCAGACCAATCTGTACTCTGTTGTAATATGCCGTTCTCCCCCAATAGTCTTTCTGCTCAGCCGGCCTGATCATTTTATCCAGTACGGGTTTAGGTATAGTCAGAGTGGTCTGGTACACCTTTTTATCGATAATCGAGTCCCAGCAGAAAATAATATGCCTTGGCGGATGCTCAACGTGATTCCAGTAGCCACCAGAAGCACGATCATTGTCATTCCACTGTCCGATAACCCCTGGCAGAGCAGATGTACGGTTCAGGGTATTAAATTCATAAACTTTATCATCGGCGTCCTGAACTACTGCGTACGTCACCAATGCCGGTAGTGCTTTTGGGGTGAAAAAATCAAAGGTCCATTCTGTCGGCTCATCGTTCTGAGGAGCACCAGTTGTGTGTGCTTCTCCCTGACAACCAGTCAATGCGAGAATGGTAAAAAGCCCTGCCATGCCTTTTATTTCCATATTTTATTTCCTTCCATATCGTAAACCGTACGCTGCCAGCGCTCGTCTGGCCGGTTAGTAAAGGTCACAAGCTTTGCCGGTCTGACTGCACCACTGATCATTCCCTGATTATTCCTCACCACACCGTTCCAGTTGGCTGAACAGTGAATATATTTTTCGGCCAGCATCAGGATTTCGGAAGTTGTAAAGCCCTGTACAGATTGACTATTCCGGACTGCACGTCCCATGACAATTGCTTTTTCACTCAATGCGTTCATTTCTGCCCCCAGCGCGAAATCAGGATTAGTCTCATCGACAGGCTCAAACACCACACCGGCATCCTGTGCCGCATCAAGCATCACCCGTAGCACCACCTTCGACCAGTCGTTACGTGTTAGCCTGTCAATAACCAGCGCCGCACCACTGCGCTTTTGTAGTATTCCGTAGCGATCGGCTGGCATTCTGTCGTCATGCCAGACATCTGCACTTACCTTCACTGCATTCAGCAGCGGCGCTATCGCTGGATAGCCATCCATCGTTTTAAGCTGCGCGCAGGTCTGCTGATAAATCCGCGTTTCTGTATCGGGAGTAGAGAGTGGTACGGTTTCAAACTCCGGCCGGGTAAGGAAACAGGCTTCGCGTTCCTCCGGGTTGTAACCTCCGCCAATGTCTGAGTGCGCACCCGGCAGAGCCAGCTCCGGCCATGCCGGTTTGAGGCTGTTTAGCGCAAAGTTAAACCGGCATTCGTGTTGCGCGGTGATATGAAATACCTTTTCCGCCACGCCCGGACGCAGCACCAGGTTAACCTCACCCGTATCTGCACTGTGCGGGTTTAGGCCATTGACTGGCGTTCCGATGGCAGCTACGGTATCAAATATTCCCAGAAATCGGGTTTTACCGCCGGGCGTGCCAGAGAACTCAACATCACCCAGCCCGATCTTAATTGCCGAGACAATGGTGCTGTCCTGGCTGAATATCCGGTTGGCAAAATGCCGCGCCGCTGCGGCTCCACGGCTGAAGCCAAAAATATCAAACTGCAGCTCTTTGATGACACAGGTTCGCGCAGCGGCGTGTCTGTTGAAATACCCTTGAATAGCGGCAGCCAGTATGGCAACAGCTTTATCTGTTTTTCTCACTACACCGGTATCGCCCCGGCCGGTACCCATCCCGTAAGTGCTGTCGCCCGTGCCGTCCTCCGTACCGATACCTTCGATATAAATGGCATACTGACCGGTTCCCGTATCGGGCCTCACATCCGGGCTATACAGCGTATTAAGCCAGTATATGTTGCTGTAATATCCCAGATAGCTTCCAGCTGCAGTACCGCTGACTCCACGATTCAGTCTCAGGCACTGCTCTAATCCAGACGTAGCCTCCGCATCATTCATCCCAAAATGTTCACCGGAACAAGCGGCCTGCCGGTCGCCGCTGTTATTCGCATTGTTGCCCGTCCCATCGAAAAACACACCGATGGTGAGCGTGATTTCCCGTTTCTTCTTCGCTGCCTGTGCACGCTGTTCAGGCTCAGACTGCTGTGCTTTTCTCTCCGCAGCTTCAGCCCGTTCGGCCGCACGGCCGGCATTGCTGTCGATCTCGTAAGTGTGTGTGCTGACAGAGGGAATAAACCGGGCACGACAGGGACAGGAGCTGTAACTGTGAAGTGAACCCGCCCACTCCTTCAGGACACCGTTCACCTCATAGGTGTCCCCCATACCGCCACAGACGCGAAAGCGTCCTTCATGCTTACCGCATGTCACCGGATCGCCCGTCCGTACTTGCTGACGCTCAATGCCGCCGATGATGTAGGTGTCATCAGATGCACCGCTTAGAATCCGTCCGCCGCAAGTGGTTTTATCCAGGTGATACAAAAAAAATCCTTCAGTCATAATCCCTCATGAACTTTGTGGCTATAAAGTAAGCGCATCATACCTCATTCATGACTTAACCCAAATATCAGGCTCCTGTCTGCCACTAAAGCATGCTCAGGCAGCAATCTTATCCGCCGTTTGCCGTGCACCAGAATCCTGAGCTGGAGGACGTACAGGATTCTCTGATGCACTTAATGATCGACCTTTTGCTCTGTTACCTTCCCAGCCTGTATCTCCGTTAAATTCCCTGATTTGACACTGGCAGCACTTCAGCCATTTCTTGTGCGACAACCCGGTCATCCGGTTGATAATCAGGTTATTGGTGGTAGTCATCATCACATCGCTATCTGGCTCTTTGCTTACGGCCCTTTTTAAGCGATCCGCATCATTAAAAAAGGTACAATAAACACTTCTGCGTCGGCGACGGGTTCCCGGCGCAAGGTGTTCGTTAACCTCAGGTCTTTTCATGTCAGCTAAAATCTTAACTTCAACGCTCATTGGCCTGGATGCCTTCCGACAGGATCCGCTGACTGCCCTGCAGCAGGCGGAAAAGGGCACGCTGGCGGTGTTAGATAATTATGCGCCGGTGATGTACGCCATCACGCCGGCGCGTCTGGCTGAACTGCTGGCGCTGGAAGCCGCCGCCCGTCAGCCGAATGATGTCGCACTGGATGACAGCCTCTATGACGATGCGCCCGCCGCAATCCACACGCCAGCAGGTAAATTTGTCATGTATCCGGGCTGGCAGCCGGATGCCGACTTTACGCGTCAGGCCGCCATCTGGGGCGTGGCGCTGAGTGAACCGGTGACGCCCGGCGAGCTGGCGGCCTTTGTGGCCTACTGGCAGGCGGAAGGCCGGATGTTCCATCATGTGCAGTGGCAACAGAAGCTGGCGCGCAGCATTCAGATGAACCGCGCCGCAAACGGCGGGCAACCGAAGCGTGATATCACGCAGTTGCCTGATCCAGACCGTACCATTCCCGATGGTTTCCGAGGTGAATGATGAAAACGCCAGATGATCTCTTTAACCGTCTGAAAAGAATGATGCCTGCGGGCACCCGTCCTAAATTTGCCAATGGCGAAGAGCTGCTGGCGTGGAATCAGGAGCAGGGTCGTCTGCGGTCAGAGGCCATTGTGCGTGAGAACCGCGCAATGAAGATGCAGCGCGTGATGGGCCGTTCCGGCATTCGCGAGCTGCACATGAACTGCTCGTTTGATAATTACCGGGTCGAGAACGAGGGACAGCGCAAAGCGCTGGAGCTGGCACGTCAGTACGCCGCTGAGTTTGATGGCAGCATCGCCAGTTTTGTCTTTTCCGGGCGTCCTGGCACCGGTAAAAACCACCTGGCCGCTGCGATTGGTAATGACCTGATCCTGCGCGGTAAAAGCGTGCTGATCGTGACGGTCGCCGATCTGATGTCGAGCATGAAGGGCACCTTCAGTGGCAGCAGCGGCATTACCGAAGAGCGACTGATTCAGGATCTCAGCAGTGTTGATCTGCTGGTGATTGATGAGATCGGTATGCAGAGCGAGTCACGCTACGAAAAAGTGATTATCAACCAGATTGTCGATCGCCGTTCTTCATCGAAACGCCCGACCGGCATGTTATCCAACCTCGACCATGCAGGCATGAATGCGCTGCTGGGCGAGCGCGTCATGGACCGTATGCGCCTGGGCAACAGCCTGTGGGTGCGTTTCGACTGGGAAAGCTATCGCAGTCGGGTGCGCGGCGACGAGTATTAAACAGAGGCTACGCCGGGTCATTGCGCTAATGAGGCCGCCGGTACAGTAGAAAACCCGGCGTTAATCCGGCGATCTGATCGCCGTCACGATCTCAGCCACATCCGATCGGGTTGTGTGAAACAGCCCGCAAAAGTGTGGCATGAAGAATACGCCGGGGCTGATACACTCAATTCTAACTCCTCTGTTGGGTGAATCCGTGATGAAAACGAACGGCAAAGGCCCCGCACTATTGCGACTCAATAACCAGAAACGGGTGATGGCTCAGCTGCGTAAGCTGCGCGTGACGTCCCGTCAGGATCTTGCGGAGGCGCTGACCCTCAGCAAAAACACGGTCTCATTAATCATTGATGACCTGCTGGAGCAGGGTCTGATAGAGGAACTGGGGCCGGTCAGCGCCGCAGCAGCCGGACGGCCTAAAATCGGGATCACCCTGCGGCCGGAAAAGCTTAAGAGCGCAGGCGTCATGGTGGAACGCAACGTAATCCACTGGCGCGTCTGCGACTACTTTTCACAGGTGCTGGCAGAAGCGACGCTGCGCACCGATACCAGTCACCCGACTCGCCTGCTGGCTGAACTGGCTATGCTGTGCCGGGAACTCACAGAACGTTATCCCGACCTGCTCGGTATTGGCCTTGGCTTCCCCGGCATCGTCGATCCCCGGCGCGGCTGGATGCATATTTCATTGCCGCTGGAATGGCAGGATGTTGACCTGCTGACCACGTTGCGCAAGCACGTCCGTCTGCCCATCCTCATTATGAATAATGTTAAAGCTGCTGCGCTACTGGCTGTCGAGCAAAGTGGATTATCGCCGGAGAGCGGTCATTTTTATCTGCGTATTTCCGAGGGGATTGGCGGCGCTCTGGTACAACAGGGGCAGGTATTTACCGGACATAGCTGGACGGCGGGCGAAGCAGGACATCTGGTTGTCCAGCCTGAAGGGCCACGCTGCAGCTGCGGCCGCCGGGGGTGTCTGGAAGCGCTGGTCAGCAAGCCCACGGTGAATCAGCAGCTGGCGCAGCGTCAGCCGGGCCTGAGCTGGCAGAACCGCGACAGCGCTCCGCGCGTGGTGGATGAGGTGATGACGCAGGCGGGTGGCTATCTTGGCGCGGCGCTGAGTCAGATTATGCTGCTGCTCAATCCCGCCACCATCATCATTGATTGTCCGTGGAACGTCAGTGAGCGCTTCTGCAAGGCGGTGCGCGATACTGCACACGGCAACGCGCTGGCCTTCACCGCCGCGCACACTCAGCTGCACTTCCCGGAAACCCGTATTGACCCGGCTAACGGGCTGGCGCTGGCGGTGCTGGAACAGAGTGAGCAGCGGGTGGGGTGAGCGAGCCCCCACAGACTGCCCTCTTCTTTATGATCGCGTCTCACTGACCGGTGCATCTGTCCGTTCGCCCGCCTCACGCGGGTCGACATTAAACTTCTCCAGCACACGCGCGTGAATTTTCTCCAGCGGCATCCCAGCCGTTTCCGGCAGATAGCGGAAAGTGAAGAAGTACATAGCCAGTGAAAAAAGCGCAAACAGTAACAGCGGGAAGCCACCGTGGAAAATCTCAAGCAGAAAAGCATTACTGTTCAGAATCGGGAATGTGGTGCTGATGACAAAATTGGCCATCGACATGGCGCAAATGGAGATGCCGACACAGATTGAGCGGATTTCTGTCGGAAACAGCTCGCCCAATACGGTCCAGACAATCTGTCCCCAGGTCATGCCAAAGAAAACCATATAGGCAAACAGTCCCACCACCGCCAGCAAGCCGGGCAAACGGTAATAGAAAGCAATAAAGGTATAGGCAAGGAAAACGGCAGAGGTAATCGCCCCCAGCAGTAACAGCTTACGGCGCCCGACTTTATCAATCAGCGCCATACCCATCAGCACACCCGCAAACTGACATACGGAAAGCCAGAAGGTCTGGAGCAGCGCCGAATCCGTGCTGCCGGACACATTTTTCAACAACGTTGGCCCGAAATACTGAATCACATTGATGCCGCTAATCTGATTGCCGACGGCCAGTCCGACACCAATGATGAGCAACGGCACCGTGGTTTTGTTCAGGCGGAATCGGGATTTATGGCGAGTCGCCGCCTCATCAGAGAAAGAGTGTTTAATTTCATTGAAAACGGTGCGGGCATGGACCGGGTCAGAGATTTTGCTCAGCGTATCCAGTGCTTCTTTGTCTTTGCCTTTCAGAACGTTCCAGCGCGGTGATTCCGGTATAAAAGCAATGAAAAAGATAAACAGCGCACAGGGCACCAGCGCGGTTGCCAGGATATAGCGCCAGCCTGTATCGACCATCATCTCTGGCAGCATCGATTTATTAATATAGTAGTTGGTGAGCAGAACCACTGATTGCCCACCGACGCAGCACACCGCATAGAGCGCGCTGGTGCGACCGCGATACTTCGACGGTGAAAGCTCCGCCAGATAGATTGGCGAGATCACCGAGGCCAGCCCAATGGCTAATCCGCCAAGAATACGAAAGGCGACAAAGGTGAAGAAGTTATGGGCGATGGCAGTCCCCACCACCGAGGCAGTAAACAATAGCGCCGTGATAGCGAGCGATTTTTTGCGGCCAAATTTATCGCTCAGCTTTGGCGCAATAAAGCAGCCAACCAGACTGCCAAGCAGGATATTAGACACTGCCCAGCCGGTTTCTGCCGGGGTCAGCTGGAAATAGTCACTAAGCGGCTCAATAGCGCCAGAGATAATCGACGAGTCATAGCCCATCAGCAGGCCACCAAAAGCGGCGACGGTGCAACAGAGCATGACATATTTCATGTTGTAACGTTTTTGCCGGGTTTCCATTTTTACAGGCTCCTTTTCTCTACTGCCTGAACCGCATCGGTTCAGTAACAGGAGGCGTGACAGGTCAGAGGTTCAGAAATTTCAGCGAGCAGACACCCGTGAAATATATTTTCTAAATGGGTAAATTTGGATTAATTCTTTCGAAAGTGTGAGGCAGGTTGGAAAAAATTATAAACTTGCTGAGTGATAATCCTTAATAAAGATCATATTAATCAATGAGGTAAAAGATAACCCGGGCGATGAGGTTTTTCCATCAAGGGTAAATACCTGATGACAGAAGAAATATCGTCTGAAGCGGTCCGTCTGGGACTGATAAAATATCCCGCCAGCCCTCTGCCTTAAATGCTGATTTTTAAGCTCTAAATCTAATGAGGCTGGGCCGTTCCGGCTGGCAGATTAAGCCTGCGAAGATGGCCTCTGAACTGACAGCGAGGCATCAGGATGAAATATAATTTTCATCCTGCCCATTACATGAAAACCCGGGCGTTCTTTACTCCGGTCTGTCGTTAAAGCAGGTTTTCCCCAAAGTGCTGCCGATATTCTTTCGGCGTGGTGTCGTAGCTTTTGCGGAAGACTGAGTAGAAGTATTGCAACGAAGGATAGCCGCACATCTGCGAGATCTCGTTGATGTTGAGCGACGAGGAAGCCAGCAGTTCGCGGGCTTTTTCCAGCTTTTCGCGATGGATCATTGCATGAAGGGTGTCGCCGGTCTCATCCCTGAAGCGTTTTTCAAGATTAGAGCGTGACAGCCCGACCGCATCCAGCACCTGCTCCACTTTAATCCCCTTACAGGCGTTGAAACGGATGTAGTGCATCGCCTGAATCACTGCCGGATCGCGCAGAGAACGGAAGTCAGTCGAGCGCCGGGCGATGACTTTTACGGGCGGCACCAGAATGCGCTGTAGTGGCAGGGGCTGCTTATCCAGCAGCCGATGCAGCAGTTTGGCCGCCTGATAGCCCATCTGTCGTGAGCCCTGTGCAACGGACGAGAGCGCCACGCGTGACAGATAGCGGGTCAGCTCCTCATTATCAATCCCGATCACCGTAAGCTTCTCCGGCACCGGTATTTTCAGATGTTCGCACGCCTGAAGCAGGTGTCGCGCCCGTGAATCCGTGACGGCGATAATGCCGGTTTGCGGCGGCAGCGTCTGCAGCCAGTCGGCGAGACGGTTCTGGGCGTGCTGCCAGTTTTCCGGCGCGGTTTCCATGCCCTGATAGACTACGCCCTGATAACGCTCGCGCCCCACCAGCTGACGGAACGCCTGTTCCCGCTCCTGTGCCCAGCGCTTGCCACTGGAGGCCGGTAAACCATAAAAGGCAAAGCGGTTAATGCCCTTCTCTTTCAGATGCAGAAAGGCTTTCTCCACCAGTGCGGCGTTATCCGTGGCGATGTAATGCACGGGTGGATAATCCTCCTGCCGATGGTAAGAACCGCCAACGCCGACAATCGGCACAGAGACATTCGACAGCAGGCTTTCGATGGAGCGATCGTCATAATCGGCGATCACGCCATCGCCCAGCCACTCACGGATATTGTCGATGCGACAGCGGAAATCTTCTTCAATGAAGATATCCCAGTCAGTCTGCGACGCCTGCAGATACTCTCCGACGCCCTCAACAACCTGGCGGTCATACACTTTATTGGCGTTAAACAGCAGTGTAATGCGATAGCGTTTATCATGCATGGTGGCGCGTTCCCTTAAATCCTCAGCGCATTGCATAACACGGCTGAAAGGGGCAAAAAAATTGTTTGCGCCACAATGTGATCGCCCGCGCGATTACACCCGACGCCGCGTTGCGGTATCCATCCACACCGCCAGCAGCAGAATCGCGCCTTTAACGATGTACTGCCAGAAAGTCGGCACATCCATCATGCTCATGCCGTTATCCAGCGAGGCCATGATAAAGGCACCCATTACCGCGCCCGCCACCGACCCCACACCACCCGCCAGGCTGGTGCCGCCGATCACGCAGGCGGCAATCGCGTCGAGTTCTGCGATGTTACCCGCCGATGGCGAACCGGCGCCCAGCCTTGAACTCAGGATCAGCCCGGCAATCGCCACCATCACACCGTTGATGGCAAACACCGCCAGTTTGGTGCGCGTTACGTTAATGCCTGACAGCCGCGCAGCATCAATGTTGCCCCCGATGGCGTAGATACGACGGCCAAATGCGGTGCGGGTGGCCATGAACATGCCCGCCAGCAACAGTACGGCCAGCAGTAACACCGGCGTCGGTACGCCGCGATAGTCGTTGAGCAACCAGATAGCACCGAGCACTAAGATGGCGGTGATCGCCTGACGCCCTACGGTGCTGCTGGCTGGGCCCTGCGGCAGTCCGAGCTGCTGACGACGCAGACGCAGACGCCACTGCCACAGCATAAACAGCGCCAGCCCGGCAACGCCAAAACCGAAACCGACGCCGCCCGGCAGATAACTCTGTCCAATCTGCGACATGCCCGGCGTGATGGGCGCAACCGTAGTGCCGTCGGTAATTCCGACCAGAATGCCGCGGAACGCCAGCATTCCCGCCAGCGTGACGATAAACGACGGCACTTTACGGTAGGCCACCCACCAGCCATTCCAGGTACCGAGCAATAGCCCCATCACCAGCGTCACCACGATGGTCAGGGGCAACGGCCAGCCGAGCCAGACGTCGAATATCGCCGCCGCGCCGCCCAGTAACCCCATCATGGAGCCGACTGACAGGTCGATCTCCGCCGAGATAATCACAAACACCATGCCCACCGCCAGGATGCCGGTAATGGCGGTCTGACGCAGCAGGTTAGAAACGTTACGCGCACTGAGCCACGCGCCGTCGGTGGTCCAGGTAAAGAACAGCGCAATCACCACAATCGCGCCCAGCATCACCAGAACCTGCAGATTGGGCAGCGTGAACCTGCCCGGTGAGGGTTTGCCCGGCGTGCCGGAGAGGCGGCTTTGGGTACGTTCACTTTTAAGCATAATGTTCACTCCGCAGGGCAGCTTCCATCACCTGCTCCTGAGTCAGGTTATCGTTAATCAAGTCGGCTTTGATCTGCCCTTCATGCATCACCAGCACCCGATCGCTCAGGCCCAGCACTTCCGGCAGCTCAGAGGAAATCACAATCACCGCGATACCCTGCTGAACCAGCGCATTGATCAGCAGGTAGATCTCCTGACGTGCGCCCACATCAATGCCGCGCGTCGGTTCATCGAGGATCAGGATTTTTGGATTGAGCAGCAGACATTTCGCCAGAATGGCTTTCTGCTGGTTGCCGCCGCTTAACCGGCCAATCGGCAGTTCTGATGAGGAGGTTTTCACCCGCAGGCGGGTGATCGCGTCGTTGATCGCCTGCTGCTCCTGCGCTTCATCCAGCGTTGAGAGTCGGTGGCTGAACTGGTCCAGCGCCGCCAGGGTGATATTTTTGCCCACCGCCATCAGCGGCACGATGCCATCCTTTTTGCGATCTTCAGGCACCATCGCGATACCGTGCGCAATGGCAGCGCGGCAATCGGTGATGCTGACCTGCTGGCCATTGATCCAGATATCACCCTGCCAGCGTCCTGGCCAGACGCCAAACAGACACTGCACCGTTTCGGTCCTGCCTGCGCCCACCAGCCCGGCGATACCCAGAATCTCACCGCGTCTGAGCGTGAACGAGACATTGTTAACGCGGCGGATGTGGCGGTTAACCGGATGCCAGGCGGTGAGGTTATCGACTTTCAGTATCACATCGCCAACCTGATGCGGCGCGTGAGGATAGAGCGCGGTCAGCTCGCGTCCGACCATCATGGTGATGATGTCATCTTCGCTCAGACCCGCCGCCGGACGGGTCGCGATATGCTGGCCGTCACGGATCACGCAGATGGTGTCAGAGATCGCCTTTACCTCATACAGCTTGTGTGAGATGTAGATGCAGGCGATGCCGTGTTCACGCAGATTACGGATGATACCCAGCAGCACATCCGTCTCCTGCTCCGTCAGCGATGAGGTCGGCTCATCCAGAATCAATAGCCGGACCTGTTTGTTGAGGGCGCGGGCGATCTCTACCAGCTGCTGCTGGCCCAGGCCTAACTCACCGACCCGGGTCGCGGGAGAGACGTTCAGCCCGACCCGCGCCAGCAGCTGCTGGCAGCGCAGGGTCATGGTTTCATCATCCACCATGCCGAAACGGCTCAGTTCAGCACCAAGGAAGATGTTCTCCATCACGGTGAGTTGCCGCACCAGCGCCAGCTCCTGATGAATAATCACAATGCCTTTACGTTCGGTGTCGCGAATGGTCTGCGCCTGAATCTCGTCGCCAGAGAAGTGAATCTTCCCTTCAAAATCACCGTGCGGATAGAGTCCGCACAGGATTTTCATCAGCGTCGATTTGCCCGATCCATTCTCACCGCACAGCGACATCACTTCACCTGCCTCAAGTTGCAGGCTGACATCATTCAGCGCTTTCACAGCACCGAAACGCTTGGTGATGTTTTTCATTTCCAGCAGCATCGACTGTTCTCCCTCACGCTATGCGCGGTCAGAGTTCGCTCTGTTTGTGGAAACCGTCTTTCACCACGGTGCTTTCGATATTGTCTTTGTTGACCGGAATCGGCTTCAGCAGTCGCGACGGTACATCTTTCAGGCCATTATTCAGCTTGCTGTTGCTGGCGGGCATTTTGCCCTCGCCCAGCTCGACCGCAATTTTCGCCGCTTCAGTGGCCAGCTCGGTGATCGGTTTGTACACCGTCATGGTCTGGGTGCCCGCTTTGATACGCTTAATCGCGGCCAGATCGGCATCCTGTCCGGAGATGGCCACTTTTCCGGCCAGCCCCTGCGCACTCAGGGCCTGAATCGCACCGCCTGCAGTGGCATCGTTAGAGGCCACCACCGCATCAATATGGTTGCCGTTGGCAGTCAGGGCATTTTCCATAATTTTCAGGGCGTTTTCCGGCAGCCAGGCATCGACCCATTGATCGCCGACAATTTTAATGCTGCCGTTATCGATATAAGGTTTTAACACTTTCATCTGTCCGGCGCGGAACAGGCGGGCGTTATTATCCACCGGCGATCCGCCCATTAGAAAATAGTTGCCCTTAGGCACCTGTTTCACAATGCTTTCGGCCTGCAACTCGCCCACTTTTTCATTATCGAACGAAATATAAAAATCGATATCGGCGTTATTTATCATTCGGTCATAGGCCAGCACTTTAATGCCTTCACGTTTCGCTTCAGCGACAACATTACTCAACACCTGACCGTTGTAGGGAATAATCACCAGCACATCGACACCGCGATTGATCATATTTTCAATCTGCGACATCTGTGTTTCCTCGTTGCCGTTCGCCGACTGAACAAACACCTTAGCGCCCAGCGTCTCCGCCTGTTTAACGAAAATATCGCGGTCTTTCTGCCAGCGCTCGAGGCGCAAATCGTCAATTGCCATGCCGATCTTCACTTCTTTTGCCACGCTGGTCTGGCTGAAGAGCGCCAGCGCCGCGCAGGCGGCAAACAGTGCATATTTCATCTTCATAGTGATCATCCTGTAGGTGGAGGCTATTGTTATCGCAGGCCGATAAACCAGGCGGATGAATTGTTGCCCTTATTTTCCGGTCACAGCAATTACTGATTTTTATCCGGCTATTACGTTTTTTGGTTTATTTCATTTTTTATGAGCGCGATCGAGGTTTCATCTTTTTCGGACAAAAGAGTGACAATGATAAAAAGGCAGGTGAATAACAATATTTTGCGAGCCAGCGCACAAATAACAATTATCTGACACCCGTAATGAAATATCGTAATTGAGCTGAGATTACAGCCCATATTGAATATTGCTTCAACGCAGACCATCCGGGTACTGATGCTAAGGAGCAAACCATGCACGCTTATTTCGATCAGATCGATCGGGTTCGTTATGAAGGCACCCAGTCGACGCATCCTCTCGCTTTCCGCCACTACAATCCCGATGAGGTCATCCTCGGCAAGACCATGGCCGGGCATCTGCGCTTTGCTGCCTGTTACTGGCACACCTTCTGCTGGAATGGCGCGGATATGTTTGGTGTCGGTGCCTTTGATCGTCCGTGGCAGAAAAACGGGGATGCGCTGCAGCAGGCAAAAATGAAAGCGGATGTCGCCTTTGAGTTTTTCCACAAGCTGAATGTGCCGTGGTACTGCTTCCATGACGTTGATGTCTCACCGGAAGGCGATTCGCTGCGCAGCTATAAAGAAAACTTAGCCGCCATGACCGATAAACTGCTGGAGAAACAGCAGGAAACCGGCGTGAAACTGCTTTGGGGCACAGCCAACTGCTTCACCCATCCACGCTACGGTGCGGGTGCAGCCACCAATCCCGATCCTGAAGTTTTTGCCTGGGCAGCGACGCAGGTCTGTAGCGCAATGCAGGCGACCAAAACCCTGGGCGGCGAAAACTATGTGTTGTGGGGCGGACGCGAAGGCTATGAAACACTGTTGAATACCGATCTGCGCCAGGAGCGCGAGCAGATTGGCCGCTTTATGCAGATGGTGGTTGAGCACAAACACAAAACTGGCTTCCAGGGAACACTGCTGATCGAACCCAAACCGCAGGAGCCGACCAAACATCAGTATGACTATGATGTCGCCACGGTTTATGGCTTCCTGAAACAGTTCGGGCTGGAGAAAGAGATTAAGGTTAACGTCGAGGCGAACCATGCCACGCTGGCTGGCCACTCGTTCCATCATGAAATCGCGACCGCCATTGCGCTGGGCATTTTTGGTTCCGTGGACGCCAACCGCGGCGATCCGCAGTGCGGCTGGGATACCGATCAGTTCCCGGTCAGCGTGGAAGAAAACGCGCTGGTGATGTACGAAATTCTTAAGGCGGGCGGCTTTACCACTGGCGGCTTAAACTTTGATGCCAAAGTGCGTCGTCAGAGCACCGATAAATATGATCTCTTCTACGGTCATATTGGCGCGATGGACACCATGGCGCTGGCGCTGAAGGTGGCGGCTCGCATGATCAGTGACGGTGAACTCGATAAGCGTGTGGCGCAGCGCTACAGCGGCTGGAATGGTGAGTTCGGCCAGCAAATTTTGAAAGGTGAGTTTTCACTCGAGGCACTGGCGGCGCATGCTCAGCAGCAGCAGCTTAATCCGAAGCATCAGAGCGGACGTCAGGAGCAGCTGGAAAATCTGGTGAATCACTACCTGTTTGATTTCTAACCCTTCAGGAGCAGCGCATGTTTATCGGGATCGATTTAGGCACCTCTGGCGTCAAAGTGGTGCTGATGGATGCACAGGGCAACGTGGTGGCGACAGAAACATCGCCGCTGCAGGTTTCGCGTCCGCAGCCCTTATGGAGCGAGCAGGATCCTGAAAGCTGGTGGCAGGCGCTGGATTCAGCCATGCAGGCCCTGAGCGCGCAGCAGGATCTGCATAGGGTTCAGGCTATCGGGCTGAGTGGACAGATGCATGGTGCAACGCTGCTCGACAGCGCTGACCAGATTTTACGTCCGGCCATGCTCTGGAATGACGGGCGCAGCGAGGCGCAGTGCCGCGAGCTGGAGCAGACGGTGCCGGATTCGCGTTTGATTACCGGCAACCTGATGATGCCCGGCTTCACGGCTCCCAAGCTGCTGTGGGTGCAGCAGCATGAACCGGCCATCTTCAGTCGGGTTGCTCATGTGCTGCTGCCCAAGGATTATCTGCGCTGGCGATTGAGTGGCGACTTCGCCACCGATATGTCCGATGCCGCAGGGACGATGTGGCTGGATGTAGCGCAGCGTGACTGGAGCGATGTGATGCTGCAAGCCTGCGATCTCAGCCGCGATCAGATGCCGCAACTCTATGAAGGCAATGCCCTGACCGGCACATTACATGCCGATCTGGCGACGCGCTGGAAGATGAACGCGGTGCCGCTGGCCGCTGGCGGAGGTGACAATGCCGCGGGCGCTGTTGGGGTCGGCATGACCGAACCGGGCCAGGGTATGCTGTCGCTGGGCACCTCGGGCGTCTATTTCGTGGTGAGCGATGGCTATCTCAGCAATCCGGAACGTGCGGTTCACAGCTTCTGTCATGCGTTACCGCAGCGCTGGCATCTGATGTCGGTGATGCTCAGTGCGGCTTCCTGTCTCGACTGGGCAGCCACGCTGACCGGATGTAAAGATGTTCCTGAGCTGCTGGCTGAAGCGGAGCGCGCGCGCGATGACGTGCCCGCGCTGTGGTTTCTGCCCTATCTTTCCGGAGAACGCACGCCGCATAACAATCCCAGTGCCCGGGGCGCTTTCTTTGGCTTTACCCACCAGCATGGTCGTCCCGAGCTGGCACGAGCGGTGCTGGAAGGCGTAGGGTTTGCGCTGGCGGAGGGCATGGACGCGCTGCACGACTGTGGCGTGCAGCCAGAGAGCATTATGCTGATCGGCGGTGGCGCACGCAGTGCACTGTGGCGTCAGATGCTGGCAGACATCAGTGGCCAGACGCTGGATTACTGCCACGGCGGTGAAGTGGGTCCGGCGCTGGGGGCCGCCAGGCTGGCACAGCAGGCGCTGGATGCAGAGGTCACCGTGCCGACCCCGGTTCTGGTGCAGCGACACCAGCCGGATCCGGTCAGGCTGGCGCATTACCAGTCGCGTCGGGCGACCTTTGCGACTCTGTATCAGCAGCTTCAGCCATTGATGAAGTAACAACGAGGGCGTTCTGAATTTAAAGCGCCTGTTAATCAATCCCTGGTGTTAAAAGCCAGGGGGTTGATTAATGCAGAAAAGATGATCGGTATTACTGACCCGGCGTGGCCGGGATGACACTAACTCAGCCATACCTTCCAGGCAGCATCAGCCAATCGCGCCCAGCGTATCTTCCTGACCCTGTTTCTTCGGCAGCAGGAACAGCGTCGCCGCAATATCCAGCAGATAAATCAGCGCCAGCAGGGTAATCGCCGCCGTAAACGAGAACTGGCTCGCCAGCAGACCAATCACTACCGGGCCGAAGCCACCCACGCCACGCCCAAGGTTGAACAGGACATTTTGCGCGGTGGCACGCACCTGCGGCGGGAAGGTATCGGAAATCAGCGCGCCGTAGCCGCCAATCATGCCGTTAACAAACATTCCCATGATCGCACCGGTAAATAACATGATGTTCGGGTCGCGCAGCTGCGCATACACCACCACCATCACGACGGCACCAAACTGATAGAGCAGGAAGATTTTCCAGCGCGCAAAGCGGTCGGCCAGCACGCCAAACAGCCAGATGCCAAAGGTCATCCCGACCACCGTTACCGCAGTCCAGAGGCCGGATTTCGTCAGACTGAAGCCAAAGCTGGAGGAGAGGTAGCTCGGCATCCAGATCATCAGCCCGTAGTAACCAAAGTTCTGCACGGAACAAAGGATAAAAATACCGAGACTGGCTTTGGCGGTCGCGCGGTCGCGCACCAGCAGCTTCAGGCGCGCCGGAAACGAGAGCGACGGCACATGTTTAACCTGCCGTTGAAACGCCTCTGGTTCGCCCATTCCGCGACGAATAGCAAACGAGACCAGCGCCGGTAATAATCCGACCAGGAACATGCCGCGCCAGCCGATGATATTCAGCAGCGGCGGCGTGATAAAGGCTGCCATCAGCACGCCGAGCTGCCAGCCGATACCGACCCACGCTGATGCGCGGTTACGCTTCTCAGCAGGCCAGGCTTCGGCAATCAGCGCCATGCCAATACCGAATTCGCCACCCAGGCCCACACCCGCCAGCGTTCGCCAGGCGAGCAGGTCCCAGTAGCCCTGCGCCACCGCGCACAGCCCGGTAAAGACCGAGAAGACCAGAATCGTGACGGTGAGCATGCGGATGCGACCATAGCGGTCGCTGAGATGACCAAATACGATGCCACCGATAACCGCGCCAATCAGCGTCCAGGTCACCAGCGATCCCGCCTGTGAGGGATTGAGCGCCAGCGAAACACTGATCGCCGGCAGCATAAAGCCGAGTATCAGCAGGTCAAATCCATCCATGGCATAACCGCTGACCGCAGCCAGCATCGCTTTGCCCGGCGTGACGCCCGGCTTAGATTGGGGAGAAGGGGACATCGTTGCGCACCTCATAAAGAAAAGTGCCGCAATTATAAGGAGAGTTCAGGATGTGACCAATTGAAAAGGCGTATCCCTGCGCCACTCAGGCACAGGGATAAGATTACTCAGGAAGGGCGGTTGCTGCCATCGTCACCTGACAATAATTCATCGAGCCGGTCTCCACCAACGTGACGGAAATCCTGACCTTTGACGAAATAGAAGATAATTTCGCAGATGTTCTGGCAGCGATCGCCAATACGCTCAATCGCGCGGGCGCAGAACAATGCTGTCAGCACGCTGGGAATGGTGCGCGGATCTTCCATCATGTAGGTCATCAACTGGCGCACAATACCTTCGTACTCTTTATCCACCTTTTTGTCTTCGCGGTAGATGGTGATCGCCTCATTGAGATCCATCCGCGCGAAAGCGTCCAGCACATCATGCAGCATCTGCACGGTGTGACGACCCAGCGACTCAAGGCTCACCAGCAGCGGAAGATGCTGCTGACCAAATTTCTCCAGCGCCGTGCGGCTGATCTTCTCTGCCACGTCGCCAATGCGCTCCAGCTCGGAAATGGTTTTGATAATCGCCATCACCAGCCGCAAATCGATCGCGGTTGGCTGACGTTTGGCGATGATGCGCACGCAGGCTTCATCAATCTCCACTTCCATCATATTGACCTTCTGGTCGCCGTCGATCACCCGCTGCGCCAGTTCACCATCCAGATTATGCATGGCGGTAATCGCATCGGTCAGCTGCTGCTCGACCATGCCGCCCATGATCATTACCTGGGTTCGGATATGCTCCAGTTCGGCATTGAACTGACCGGAGATGTGCTTATTCAGATTCAGATTATCCATGTCGATCTCCTGTCAGATCAGCCGTAGCGGCCAGTAATGTAGTCTTCGGTTTGCTTCTGCGCGGGCTTGGTGAACAGCGTGTCGGTGTCGCTGAACTCAATCAGTTCGCCCAGATACATGAAAGCAGTATGGTCAGAGCAGCGTGCCGCCTGCTGCATATTGTGCGTCACGATCACCACGGTATAGTCCTGCTTCAGCTCGGTGATCAGCTCCTCAATGCGGCCAGTGGAAATGGGATCCAGTGCGGAGCAGGGCTCATCCAGCAGTAAGACTTCCGGCCGAATCGCGATGCCACGCGCAATGCACAGACGCTGCTGCTGGCCGCCGGAGAGACTGTAACCGCTCTGATGCAGCTTGTCTTTGGTTTCATTCCACAGCGCTGCTTTGGTCAGCGCCCACTGTACGCGCTCATCCATATCGGCACGCGATAGCTTTTCAAACAGGCGCACGCCAAAGGCGATATTGTCATAAATTGACATCGGGAACGGCGTAGGCTTCTGGAATACCATGCCGACGCGCGCGCGCAGCAGCGCGATATCCTGCTGTGTCGCCAGAATGTTTTCACCATCCAGCAGAATGTCCCCTTCGGCCCGCTGCTCTGGATAGAGCGAGTACATCTTATTGAAGGTACGCAGCAGGGTCGACTTACCACAGCCCGACGGGCCGATAAACGCGGTGACCTGATTCTTAGCGATATCCAGGTTAATGTTCTTTAGCGCATGAAACTTACCGTAATAGAAGTTCAGATTACGAACCTGAATTTTATCGGCTGTTGCTGTCGCGTTACTCATCATTCATCTCTCTTATACGGCGCCGCTCAGGGCCGCGCCGGAAGTTAACCGTGTTTACCTTTGGCGAAAATCACCCGCGCCACAATGTTCAGCAGCAGCACGCAGAGGGTAATGATCAGCACACCTGCCCAGGCCAGGCTCTGCCATTCGGCGAACGGGCTCATGGCAAACTTAAAGATGGTGACCGGCAGGTTTGCCAGCGGCTGCATCATGTCGGTGCTCCAGAACTGGTTCGACAGCGCCGTAAACAGCAGCGGCGCCGTTTCCCCTGCGATGCGGGCAATCGCCAGCAGCACGCCGGTGATGATGCCGGAGACCGAGGCTTTCAGGGTGATGGCCGAGATCATCTTCCACTTCGGTGTGCCAAGCGCATAAGCCGCTTCACGCATGCTATCTGGCACCAGCCGCAGCATATTTTCGGTGGTACGAATCACAATCGGCACCTGCAGCAGTGCCAGCGCAATCACCCCGGCCCAGCCGGAGAAGTGCTGCATCTGCGACACCACCAGGGTGTAGACGAACAGGCCGACCACAATGGAGGGGGCTGAAAGCAGAATGTCGTTAATAAAGCGGATCACTTCTGACAGGGCAGACTTGCGCCCATATTCCGCCAGATAGATCCCAGCCATGATGCCCAGCGGTGTGCCGAAAAAGGTCGACCAGAAAATCAGCAATCCACTGCCGGCCAGGGCGTTCGCCAGACCGCCGCCTGCGGTATTTGGCGGTGGCGTTGATTCGGTGAACAGGGACCAGGAGAGTCCATCCACACCGCGCGTGACGGTGGTGAACAGTATCCACACCAGCCAGAACAGACCAAACGCCATGGTCAGCAGCGACAGCGTCAGCGCAATTTTATTTTTCGTGCTGCGCCAGGACTGCATTTTACGACGTGATGCGTCCAGTTCGGCGCGCGCCTGAATTTCAATCGTGGTCATGAGCGCGTTCCTTCACTTTTCTGCAGTCGCATAATCATCAGCTTTGAAATCGCCAGCACGATAAAGGTAATCACAAACAGGATCAGGCCCAGCTCCATCAGCGCGGCGACATGCACGCCCGACTCCGCTTCCGCAAACTCGTTGGCCAGCGCCGAGGTGATGCTGTTACCCGGCATAAACAGCGATGGGCTGTCGAGCTGATAGGTGTTGCCGATAATAAAGGTCACTGCCATGGTCTCACCCAGCGCACGACCCAGCCCCAGCATCACGCCACCAATCACACCATTTTTGGTAAATGGCAGGACGATGCGCCAGATCACTTCCCAGGTGGTGCAGCCGATGCCGTAGGCTGACTCTTTCATCATCACCGGGGTCTGCTCAAAGACGTCGCGCATCACCGAGGCAATGTACGGGATGATCATGATCGCCAGAATCACTCCCGCCGCGAGGATACCGATACCGAAAGCGGGGCCGGAGAAGAGTTCGCCAACAATCGGAATACCCGACATCACGTCGTTAACCGGCGTCTGGAAATATTCGGCAAACAGTGGCGCGAAGACAAACAGGCCCCACATGCCGTAAACGATACTCGGGATAGCTGCCAGTAGCTCAATGGCGGTGCCCAGCGGGCGACGCAGCCAGCCTGGCGCGAGTTCAGTCAGGAACAGCGCAATACCAAAACTCACTGGCACGGCGATAATCAGGGCGATGATGGAGGTCACAAGGGTGCCGTAAATCGGAACCAGTGCGCCAAATTGTTCGTTGGGCGCATCCCAGGTTTTGGTCCACAAAAAGGCGAAACCAAACTTCTGGATGCTGGGCCACGAGGAGATGATCAGGGAGACAATAATGCCGCCCATCAGTAACAGCACAATCAGCGCAGCCAGCCTGACCAGCGCGCCAAAAATTCTGTCACCTTGTTTGCCTGGGGCTTTGAATGCCGGCTTCGTTGCAGCCATAGAAGTCTCAGTCTTCAGAAGTTATCAGGGCGGCATGAGCCGCCCGCTGGGTCTGACCGGACCGCTGTCCGGCCAGGGTCGGTCAATTACTGATAAAGCGCTTTACCAGAACTGTCTTTGATATTGGCTTTCCAGGCGGCGCGAATCTGCTCGGTCACGCTCTCTGGCAGCGCAGCATAATCCAGCGCTGTGGCGGTTTTGCTGCCGCTTTTGTAAGCCCAGTCGAAGAACTTCAGCACTTCAGCGCCCTTAGCCGCATTCGCCTGATCTTTATAGATCAGAATGAAGGTGGTTGAGGAGATTGGCCAGGCATCCGCGCCCTTCTGGAAGGTCAGATCCTGCGCAAAAGACTTGCTCCAGTCAGCGCCTTTCGCGGCATTACTGAAGCTGGTCTCGCTTGGTGCAACCGCTTTACCATCGGCATCGATCAGTTTGGTGTAGGTCAGGTTGTTCTGTTTGGCGTAGGCATATTCCACGTAGCCGATAGAACCCGGCAGACGCTGAACAAACGCGGCGACGCCGTCGTTGCCTTTACCGCCCAGACCCACCGGCCAGTTAACGGTATTACCTTTACCAATTTTGCTGTTCCAGTCCGGGTTCACTTTCGCCAGGTAACTGGTGAAGACGAATGAGGTGCCTGAACCATCAGCACGACGCACCACGTTGATGTTGGTCTCTGGCAGTTTTACGCCCGGGTTGAGTCTGGCGATCGCCGGGTCGTTCCACTTTTTGATGGTGCCGAGGTAGATATCACCGACGGTTTTACCATCCAGCGTCAGCTGGCCTGACTTGATGCCTGGCAGGTTAACCGCCAGCACCACACCACCGATCACGGTAGGGAACTGGAAAAGGCCATTTTTCTGCAGATCTTCATCTTTCATTGGCGCATCGGACGCACCGAAATCAACGGTTTTGGCGATGATCTGTTTTACGCCGCCAGATGAACCGATGCCCTGGTAGTTAATTTTGCTACCGGTGGCTTGCTGATATTCTGCTGCCCACTTGGCATAAACCGGCGCCGGGAACGTCCCGCCTGCACCAGTGAGATCGGTGGCCGCAAAAGCAGATACCGCGCTTACAGCGAAGGTGGTGGCGAGGATTCGGGCTACGGTGCTACGCATCAGTGTCATATTCCCTCCAGGGGAGAAAAGTCAGGCTAGGGGCCGTTTTAGTAAGAGTCTGTGATTGCTGCAGGAGGGAAAATAGGACAGTTTGATGACAGTGAAATGTACGAAATGTGACAGTTATATGACAGAGGGCCAGAATGAAGTGGGCCCGCGACGGGGCCCACCAGGTTATTCCACGGTAACCGATTTTGCCAGGTTGCGTGGCTGATCGACGTCGGTGCCTTTAATTAGGGCAACGTGATAGGAGAGTAACTGCAACGGCACGGTGTAGAAGATCGGCGCAATCACCTCTTCAACATGCGGCAACGGGATAATCTTCATCCCGTCACTGTCGCTAAAGCCTGCATCCTGATCGGCGAACACATAGAGCAGACCGCCGCGTGCACGCACCTCTTCGATGTTGGATTTGAGCTTCTCCAGCAGTTCGTTGTTAGGTGCCACTACGATCACCGGCATGTCCGCATCAATCAGCGCCAGCGGGCCATGTTTCAGCTCGCCTGCGGCGTAAGCCTCCGCATGAATGTAGGAGATCTCCTTGAGCTTCAGCGCCCCTTCCATGGCAATCGGGTATTGATCGCCACGACCCAGGAACAGCGCGTGATGCTTGTCAGAGAAGCCTTCTGCCAGATTCTCAATCAGCTTATCCTGCGCCAGCATCTGCTCAATCCGGTTCGGCAACGCCTGCAGGGCATGAACGATCTCATGCTCAGTCTCCGCAGACATCCCTTTCAGACGACCCAGTTTCGCCACCAGCATCAGCAGCACCGCTAACTGGGTGGTAAACGCTTTGGTAGAGGCGACGCCGATTTCGGTGCCCGCTTTGGTCATCAGTGCCAGGTCAGATTCCCGCACCAGTGACGAACCCGCCACGTTACAGACGGCCAGCGACCCCAGGTAGCCCAGCTCTTTCGAGAGACGCAGTGCTGCCAGGGTATCCGCCGTTTCACCCGACTGCGACAGGGTGATCAGCAGGCTGTTTTTGCGCACCGCTGACTTGCGATAGCGGAACTCAGAGGCGATCTCCACGTCACAGGGGATATTTGCCAGCGACTCAAACCAGTAGCGTGACACCATGCCGGAATTATAAGAGGTGCCGCAGGCGATAATCTGGATATGCTCCACCTGACTCAGCATCGCTTCAGCGCCCGCGCCCAGCTCGCTGAGGTCAACCTGACCCTGGCTGAACCGACCGCTCAGAGTGCTTTTCAGCGCCATCGGCTGTTCGTAGATCTCTTTCTGCATGTAATGACGGTAAATGCCTTTGTCACCGGCATCATATTGCAGGTTCGACTCGATTTCAGCACGCGTCACGGTGTTGCCTTCACGGTCGATTACCGTGACATCACGACGGCTGATCTCGGCGATATCACCCTCTTCCAGATAGATGAACCGGCGGGTCACCGGCAGCAGAGCCAGCTGATCTGAGGCGATAAAGTTTTCACCCATGCCACGGCCAATCACCAGCGGGCTGCCGGAACGGGCGGCCACCAGCAGTGACGGATCGCGGCTGTCCATGATGACCATGCCATAGGCACCGCGCAGCTGTGGGATTACGCGCAATACGACTTCGCGCAGCGAACCGCCCTGCTTCTGCTCCCAGTGAACCAGATGCGCCACCACTTCGGTGTCGGTTTCAGAGACAAAGACGTAGCCGCGTTCAATCATCTCAGCGCGCAGCGGCTCATGGTTTTCAATGATGCCGTTGTGCACGATGATGATGTGCTCTGAGACGTGCGGATGCGCATTCGCTTCCGACGGCTCGCCATGGGTTGCCCAGCGCGTGTGCGCGATACCGGTGCCACCAATCAGCGGCTGCTGTTCAGCAGCTTCCGCCAGTTTCTGCACTTTCCCTAACCGCCGCAGGCGCGTGACGTGCCCCTGACGATCGACCACGGCCAGACCGGCCGAATCATATCCGCGATATTCAAGACGACGCAGACCTTCCAGCAGAATCTCTGCGATATCGCGTTGTGCTACTGCACCAACAATTCCACACATAATGATGTTTTCCTGACTACATGGCTTTTCGCCACTTCTGTTGTCATGCGACCTGATATCCGGCTTTGCCGGTTCCCCGAGCCTTGTAGAGAGTGGGGATTATAGTTTTGGCATTGCACTGCATCGGCCCGCATAAAGCGGGCCGTTAAAAATTTATTTTTTCTTCACCGGACGCTGCCAGTCCGCTTTGTGATTCTGTTCTTTACGGTTATAGACCAGACCGGCTTCGGTCACATCTTTCATGAGGGTGGTGCCTGCCGCAATGGTAGCGCCTGCCGCGACGCTGACCGGGGCCACCAGCTGCGTATCTGAGCCGACAAATACGTCATCGCCAATCACGGTTTTGAATTTATTCGCGCCATCATAGTTGCAGGTAATCGTGCCTGCACCAATGTTCACGTTGTCGCCAATCTCCGCATCACCCAGATAAGAGAGGTGACCCGCTTTCGATCCCTTGCCGAGACGCGCTTTCTTCATTTCGACGAAGTTTCCCACGTGAGCGGCGTGCGCCAGCTCGCTGCCAGGACGCAGACGGGCAAAGGGCCCGACGGTGCAGGCGGTGGAGAGATGAGCATCCTCGATCACCGTATAGGGGCTGATTTCACAGTCATCGCCAATCACGCTGTTTCTGATAATGCAGCCCGCGCCGATTTTGACGCGCGAGCCTAGCGTGACCTGGCCTTCAATAATGACGTTGGTGTCGATTTCGACATCCCGTCCATGCGTCAGCGTCCCGCGTAAATCAAACCGTGCCGGATCGCGCAGCATCACGCCGGCCAGCAGCAGTTTTTCCGCCTGTTCAGCCTGGTAAGTGCGTTCTAATGTCGCCAGCTGCAGACGGTTATTTACGCCATCGGTTTCGCTGATGCGTGCCGGATGGACTGCGTTGATTACCCGACCTTCCTGATGCGCCAGCGCGATAATATCGGTGATGTAATACTCACCCTGTGCATTGTTGTTGGTGAGCTGTGACAGCCAGCGTTTTAAATCGCCGCCGTTGGCGATCAGAATACCAGTGTTGATCTCTTTAATGGTGAGCTGCGCCGGGGTGGCATCTTTCTGTTCGATAATGCCGGTGATGGTGTCGTTCTCGCGCACAATGCGGCCATAGCCGGTCGGGTCATCCAGTACCACGGTGAGTAAGCCAATGCCGCCCTGCGGTTTTGCTTCACGCAGACGCTGTAATGTCGCCTGAGTGATTAGCGGCACGTCGCCATAGAGCATCATGATATCTTCATCATCGGCGAAGGCAGGCGCGGCCTGCTGCATCGCATGGCCGGTGCCGAGCTGCTCAGCCTGCAGCACCCAGTTAAGCGTGCTGTCGGTAAGGGTCGCTTTCAGGCGGTCGCCACCGTGACCATAAACCAGATGTACCTGCTGTGCGCCCAGCCCTTTGGCGGCATCAATGACGTGCTGAACCATCGGTTTGCCTGCCAGCGTATGCAGAACTTTAGGCAGATCGGAATACATACGGGTGCCCTTGCCAGCAGCAAGAATCACCACACTCATCGCACTGTTAGACATAACTATCCTGAGTGAATTTTTACGGGTGAAAGTAAAACGGTTTGGGGTTGAGATTACTACATTTTTCTCAGGCCGAAATTAGGCGGACGGACAGATTGGCCGCCACAGGCAAAAAAAATGCCAGCCCGAGGGCTGGCATTTCGTGACGCATAAAGCTGGATTACATCGCTTTTTTGGTCAGTTCGATCACGCGCAGTTTAGCAATGGCTTTCGCCAGCTCGGCAGAGGCCTGAGCGTAGTCCACGTCGCCGTGGCTGCTGTTCATGTGCTCTTCTGCTTTGCGTTTTGCTTCCAGAGCACGCGCTTCGTCCAGATCGGTACCGCGAATCGCGGTATCGGCCAGAACGGTGCTGCTGCCCGGTTGCACTTCCAGCACGCCGCCAGAGAGGTAGATATACTCCTCTTCGCCGTGCTGTTTCACGATACGGATCATTCCAGGCTTAATGGCAGTCAGCAGCGGCGCATGGCCAGGGAAAATCCCCAGTTCACCTTCGCTACCTGACACCTGAATTTTCTGTACCAGACCAGAGAACAACTGCTCCTCTGCGCTGACCACATCCAGGTGATAAGTCATAGCCATAATCTTCCTCCCGGGAAACCGTTATTACAGTTTCTTCGCTTTTTCCACGGCTTCTTCGATGGCACCAACCATGTAGAAGGCCTGCTCTGGCAGGTGGTCAAACTCACCTTCCATGATGCCTTTAAAGCCACGGATAGTGTCTTTCAGCGTAACGTATTTACCCGGTGAACCGGTGAATACTTCCGCAACGAAGAACGGCTGAGACAGGAAGCGCTGAATCTTACGCGCACGTGCCACCAGCAGTTTGTCTTCTTCAGACAGCTCATCCATACCGAGGATGGCGATGATGTCTTTCAGTTCCTGATAACGCTGCAGCAGTGACTGAACGCCACGTGCAACATCATAGTGCTCCTGACCGACAACCAGCGGATCCAGCTGACGGCTGGTAGAGTCCAGCGGGTCAACGGCCGGGTAGATACCCAGAGAGGCGATCTGACGGCTCAGCGTTACCGTTGAGTCTAAGTGCGCAAAGGTGGTTGCTGGTGACGGGTCAGTCAGGTCATCCGCAGGGACGTAAACGGCCTGTACGGAAGTGATTGAACCGGTCTTGGTGGAGGTAATACGCTCCTGCAACACACCCATCTCTTCTGCCAGCGTTGGCTGGTAACCTACCGCAGATGGCATACGACCCAGCAGTGCAGAAACTTCTGTACCGGCCAGGGTGTAACGGTAGATGTTATCGATGAACAGCAGAACGTCGCGGCCTTCATCACGGAATTTTTCCGCCATGGTCAGACCGGTCAGTGCGACGCGCAGACGGTTACCCGGCGGCTCGTTCATCTGGCCATAGACCAGAGCAACTTTATCGATAACGTTTGAGTCAGTCATTTCGTGGTAGAAGTCGTTACCCTCACGAGTACGCTCACCCACACCAGCAAACACAGAGTAACCTGAGTGTTCAGCTGCGATGTTACGGATCAGTTCCATCATGTTGACGGTTTTACCGACACCCGCACCACCGAACAGACCCACTTTACCGCCTTTGGCAAACGGACACATCAGGTCGATAACCTTGATACCGGTTTCCAGCAGTTCCTGCGAGTTAGACTGATCTTCATAAGAAGGCGCTGCGCGGTGAATAGAGGCGATCTCTACTGCGCTGCCATCTTCTTCTTTCAGCTCGCCTTTCATGTCGATAGGCTCGCCGAGAACGTTCATGATACGGCCCAGGGTCGCTTTACCGACCGGAACCTGAATCGGTTTCTGCAGGTCGTTGACATTCAGACCACGCTTCAGGCCGTCAGACGTACCCATTGCGATGGTACGCACTACGCCGCCGCCGAGCTGCTGCTGTACTTCCAGCACCAGACGCGCATCACCATTCATTACCTCGAGGGCGCTGTACACTTGCGGTACCGCGTCCTGAGGGAATTCGACGTCAACAACGGCGCCGATAATCTGGACAATCTTTCCAGTTGCCATCTTGAATCCTCTACCTAATTCCAAACCTGGTTAAACCGCGGAGGCCCCCGAGACGATCTCGGTAAGTTCCTGGGTGATGCTGGCCTGACGAGCTTTGTTGTATACCAACTGCAGCTCTTTGATCAGATTTCCGCCGTTGTCGGTTGCGGCTTTCATCGCCACCATACGTGCAGCCTGCTCACTGGCCAGATTTTCCACCACACCCTGATAAACCTGCGATTCGACATAACGGCGCAGCAGAGTATCCAGCAGCGCTTTCGGATCGGGTTCGTACAGGTAATCCCAGGTCTTCGCCTTCATCTCTTCTTCACCTTCCGCTGGCGCTAACGGCAGCAGTTGGGTGATGGTCGGAGTCTGAGACATGGTGTTATTGAATTTGTTACTGACGATCATCAGTTTGTCGATGCGGCCTTCATCATAAGCCTGCAACATCACTTTTACCGGGCCAATCAGATCAGACAGGGCAGGTTTATCGCCCATGCCGCTGACTTGCGCCACAATGTTGCCACCCACAGCACTGAAGAATGACGCCCCTTTTGAACCGATAATCGACAGATCGCTCTGCACGCCTTTATCGGACCAGGACTTCATATCCGCCAGTAATTTTTTGAACAGGTTAATGTTCAAACCACCACAAAGCCCGCGGTCTGTAGAAACGACCAGGTAGCCGACGCGCTTGACGTCGCGCTGTTCCAGGTAAGGGTGCTTGTATTCCAGATTACCCAACGCAAGGTGACCAATCACTTTGCGCATGGTGTCTGCATACGGACGGCTGGCCGCCATGCGTTCCTGCGTTTTACGCATCTTGGAGGCGGCGACCATTTCCATCGCTTTGGTGATCTTCTGCGTGTTTTTCACGCTTCCAATCTTGCTTCGTATCTCTTTTGCGCCGGCCATTAGCTTCTCCTCAAAGCCTTGCGGCCTGCCTTTTCAGACAAGCCGCCAGACATTACCAGGACTGGGTTGCTTTAAACGTATCGATCAGGCCTTTCAGCTTCGCTTCGATATCGTTGTTAAAGTTACCCGACTGGTTGATTTCAGCCATCAGCTCAGCGTGGTCGCGATCGGCGAAGGCCAGCAGTGCAGCTTCGAAGCTGCCAATTTTTGCCAGTTCAACGTCGTTCAGGTAGCCACGCTCTGCAGCGAACAGAACCAGACCCTGCTGCGCGACAGACATCGGCGCATACTGTTTCTGCTTCAGCAGCTCGGTCACTTTCTGACCGTGGCTCAGCTGTTTGCGGGTAGCATCATCCAGATCAGAGGCGAACTGCGAGAACGCCGCCAGTTCACGATACTGTGCCAGCGCGGTACGGATACCACCGGACAGTTTCTTGATGATCTTGGTCTGTGCAGCACCACCTACGCGGGATACCGAAATACCTGGGTTAACGGCCGGACGAATACCGGAGTTAAACAGGTTCGATTCCAGGAAGATCTGACCATCAGTAATCGAGATTACGTTGGTCGGAACGAACGCAGAAACGTCGCCCGCCTGAGTTTCGATGATCGGCAGCGCGGTCAGTGAACCGGTTTTACCTGTCACTGCGCCATTAGTGAAACGTTCTACATAATCAGCGCTTACGCGTGATGCACGTTCCAGCAGACGGGAGTGGAGATAGAACACGTCGCCAGGGAACGCTTCACGGCCTGGTGGACGGCGCAGCAGCAGAGAGATTTGACGGTAAGCGATAGCCTGTTTGGAGAGGTCATCGTATACGATCAGCGCATCTTCACCACGGTCACGGAAGTATTCGCCCATCGCACAACCTGCGTACGGAGAGAGATACTGCAGTGCAGCTGATTCAGAAGCAGACGCCACAACAACGATGGTGTTCTGCAGTGCGCCATGCTCTTCCAGCTTACGAACCACGTTAGAGATGGTTGAGGCTTTCTGACCAATCGCAACGTAGACACACTTGATGCCTGAATCGCGCTGGTTGATGATCGCATCGATCGCCATCGCGGTTTTACCGGTCTGACGGTCACCGATGATCAGCTCACGCTGGCCACGGCCGATTGGAATCATCGCATCGACCGACTTATAACCGGTCTGAACCGGCTGGTCGACTGACTGACGATCGATAACGCCAGGTGCAATCACTTCGACTGGTGAGAAACCGTCGTTGTCGATTGCGCCTTTACCGTCGATTGGCGCACCCAGGGTGTTCACAACGCGGCCCAGCAGGCCGCGGCCTACCGGTACTTCAAGAATGCGGCCAGTACACTTAACCTTCATGCCTTCGGCGAGGTCAGCGTAAGGACCCATCACCACTGCACCAACCGAGTCACGCTCGAGGTTCAGGGCGATAGCGTAACGGTTACCCGGCAGGGCAATCATCTCACCCTGCATGACATCGGCCAGGCCGTGTACGCGGATGATACCGTCACTTACAGAAACAATCGTACCTTCGTTGTGAGCTTCACTCACGACATTGAACTGAGCAATGCGCTGCTTGATCAGTTCGCTGATTTCGGTGGAATTCAGTTGCATATGCTCCAGTCCCCTTAAGACTGCAAGACGTCAGCCAGACGGTCAAGACGGCCGCGTACGCTGCCATCAATAACCAGATCACCCGAACGGATGATCACGCCTGCCATCACAGACTTATCAATTTTGCAATTCAGCTTAACTTTGCGTGACAGACGTTTTTCCATCGCGGCGCTGATTTTATTCAGCTGGTCGTCACTCAGCGTACTGGCGGAGATAACATCAACTTCAGCGGTGGCTTCATGAGCGTCACGCAGTTCGATGTATTGGGCCAGTACAGCCGGAAGCGCTGTCAAACGTCCGTTTTCCGCCATCACCTTAATCAGGTTCTGCGCGGGTTCATCCAGTTGATCACCACAGACTGCGTTAAACGACGCTGCCAGCGCTTCAGGTGCTAATGCACCGGAGAGAAGATCAGCCATCTGTTCATTGCGAGCCACTTCTGCGGCAAACGCCAGCATCTGTTGCCAGCGTTCTATACTTTGATGCTCAACAGCAAAGTCAAAAGCTGCTTTGGCGTAGGGGCGAGCTACAGTAATCAGATCAGACATCAGCCCCTCCCTCCTTACAGTTCAGCGACCAGTTTATCAACGATGTCGCTGTTAGCAGCTTCATCCACGGAGCGTTCGATGATCTTCTCGGCGCCAGCCATAGCCAGCAACGCAACCTGCTTACGCAGTTCTTCACGCGCACGTTTGCGTTCGGCGTCAATTTCAGCCTGCGCTTGTGTCACGATGCGATTACGTTCGTTTTCAGCTTCGGTTTTCGCTTCGTCCAGAATCTGCGCGCGACGCTTGTTCGCTTGCTCGATAATGACCTGAGCGTCTTCTTTGGCTTTTTTCAGCTGGTCGGTCGCATTAGCCTGCGCGAGATCCAAATCTTTCTTTGCACGTTCAGCAGAAGCAAGGCCTTCAGCAATTTCTTTCTGGCGCTTTTCGATAGCAGCCATGAGCGGCGGCCATACGTACTTCATGCAGAACGCGACAAACAGGATGAACGCGATAGCCTGGCCGAGGATTGTTGCATTAATGTTCACAGCACAATGCCTCTAGATTGAGTATTTAACTTTTCTGCCGTTATCGTTGTGATAAGCGGCAGAATCCGTTCACCCCTGCACATTGTGCGCTGAGTGAACACAGGGCTTTAGGCGACAGCAAACATCACGTACAGACCCAGACCAACAGCGATCATCGGGATTGCATCCACCAGACCCATTACAACAAAGAACTGCGTACGCAGCAGAGGAATCAGGTCAGGCTGACGAGCAGCGCCTTCCAGGAATTTTCCTCCGAGGATGCCGATACCGATCGCAGCACCGATTGCCGCCAGGCCCATCATCACAGCGGCAGCCATGTACAGCAGATCCATATTCAGGTTTTCCATGACAGTCTCCAGTTTGTTTCAGTTAAATGCTCCCTTCATCTTCCAGGCTTCAGCGGAGTACGCTGCAACCCGGAATCAAGAGGGAAAGTAGTGTTGAGAAAAAAATCAATGCTCTTCAGATGCCATCGACAGATAGACAATCGTGAGGACCATGAAAATGAAAGCCTGTAGCGAAATGATCAGGATGTGGAAAATGGCCCACGGCACATTCAGCACCCACTGCGACCACCACGGCAACAGACCGGCAATAAGGATAAAGATCAGTTCACCCGCATACATGTTACCGAACAGTCGTAAACCCAGTGACACAGGCTTAGACAGAAGGCTTACACCTTCCAGAATCAGGTTGATCGGGATGAAGATCGGGTGGTTAAAAGGCTGCAGCGTCAGCTCTTTCGTGAAGCCGCCAATGCCTTTCATTTTGATGCTGTAGAACAGAATCAAAATAAATACGCCCAACGCCATAGATAGCGTGATGTTCACGTCTGCAGATGGTACGACGCGCAGCGCCGGTAACCCCAATACGTGCTCACCAATATATGGCAGCAGGTCGATTGGCAGCAGATCCATGAAGTTCATCAGGAAGACCCAGACAAAAATTGTCAGAGCCAGCGGGGCGATAAGTTTGCTCTTACCGTGATACATGTCGCGCACGTTACTATCAACGAAACCGACAACCAGTTCGATAGCCGCCTGCATTTTCCCTGGTACACCGCTGGTAGCAGACTTCGCCACGCTACGGAACAACACCAGGAAGATGATTCCCAGCACCATAGAGAAAAACATGGAATCGATATTTAATACCCAGAACGTCGCGGGAACGTCGTGCGGATTCACTAACTCGAAGGTACGAAGGTCCAACTGAAGATGAGTCAGGTGGTGACCAATGTACTCTTGCGGAGTAGAGATTTCTCCTGCAGCCATGATGCCTCTTACCCTTTGTTGTTAATTACCGCCGGTGCCAGCATTTGAACCACCAGCACCGATAACCAGGTTATTCCGACCGGCCAGAAGACCGCCCCGAACAGACCCAACGCCACAATGAGCAAAATGATGGTCGCAAACACTTTAGCAATTTCACCTAAAGCGAAGCTCCACGCGACTCGTCCCGAAGCGGGGGGTTGCCCCTGCAGGCGCCAGGCTAAAAACAAAAACAATACGTTTGGCAGCCAGGCTGCCGCTCCGCCAGCAAGAGCAGAGACACCCCAGGTGACATCTTTAACAGCAAAGAGTCCGCCGATGATGACTATCGTCACCAGCTGAATCATCAGCACCGTTCGGGCGAATTTTACACTGTAAAGAGACACTGACATGACGCTGATACTCTCCTGCCCCGTTAGGGGTATGTCGCGTGTCGTATAAGACTGCCTTTGCGCAGTTGAGTCAAGCAGCAAAAGCCGTGCAAATTATACGGGCCGCACCTGCGATTTCAATCGGTAAGTAGCGAAAAGGTGAACAATTATTTAAATTTCTTTCCGAAGGGCTATTTTTCCAAAGATTACCCTGCAGAGATTCACCCGAATCTGACTGAAAATTCACTCGCATCTTGCTTTTAAAGCGTGCTTTAGATCACATAATAAGCACTCACACGACATTGAGTTTTATCTGTGGCCTATTTAAGAACAATCTGCAAAACAAATTAAACCTTTAAAATCATAAAATTAAAATTACAAAAATGGGCAGGCAGGACTATTTTCACAGAAAACACGCTATTGACATCGAACTGTGCATGAGAATCGTGAAATTGATATTACGTACGCAAAGTTATTACCACGATATATTTTCCGGCGTGACTACTTTTATTCCACGACCCGCCTATACAAGTGATATTTCTGATAACCGAATGTGAATTAAACGTTAAATGTAACAGAGCTTTTCGGATAATTTCCGTCTCCGTTTTTAACCTTCGCTCAGCCTGGGCTTAATCAAAATCTTTTATTGATAACGCATCATCTGCACTTTTTTCATCTACACCCTGATTAAAACCCTGGCAGAGAAACGTTAAATCCCTGCAAACCAGAGGGCTACTGATGACGAATAATGACCAGATGACGGTCACCTTCCAGCTGAGGCACCTGCAGCTTTATCACTGCATCGGAGACATAGCCGGCCGGTAACTCAGCTATTTCATCGTCCGGGCGGACACCTTTGAGCGCATAAAAGCGCCCTTCCCCGCCAGGCAGATGGTGACACCAGTTCACCATGTCGGTCAGCGAGGCAAATGCACGGCTGACGATACCATCAAACGGCGGCTCAGCCGGAAACGCCTCAACCCGGCTCTGGACCGGAGCAATGTTAGTGAGTCCTAACTCATGCTGAACCTGACGCAGGAAACGTACCCGCTTGCCCAGGCTGTCGAGCAGCGTAAAGTGCGCGTCGGGCATCACGATAGCCAGCGGAATGCCAGGCAGTCCTGGCCCGGTTCCCACATCAATGAAACGCGAGCCTTTCAGATGCGGCGCCACCACGATGCTGTCGAGGATATGGCGAACCAGCATCTGCTGCGGATCGCGCACGGATGTCAGATTGTAGGCTTTGTTCCACTTATCCAGCAGGCCGACATAGGCAACCAGCTGCTGTTTTTGTTGATCGGAGAGGGAAATACCGGCTGCCTTTAGCAGCGACGTGAGTGAGTTAATCACAGCATAAGTCCATTCAGCGGGGGCAAGTCACCTCGCCCCATTTCAGATCAGGCGCTTTTACGCAGCAGACCCTGTTTTTTCAGATAGATAAGCAGAATTGAGATGGCCGCCGGGGTGATGCCGGAGATACGCGTCGCCTGACCAATCGAACTCGGTTTGTGATCGTTCAGCTTGGCGATCACCTCATTTGAGAGGCCGTTCACCTGGCGATAATCAAGCTCCACCGGTAACAGTGTGTTCTCGTTACGCAGCTGGCGATCGATCTCTTCCTGCTGACGCGCGATATAACCTTCATATTTAACCTGAATCTCAACCTGCTCAGCGGCCTGCTCATCAGCCAGTGCCGGACCAAAGGCATCCAGCGTCATCAGCTTCAGATAGGTCAGCTCAGGACGGCGCAGCAAATCTTCGCCGCTCGCTTCTTTCGTCAGCGGTGCGCTGAGTACCGTGTTCACTTCCGTCACATGCTCTGACTTCGGATGAACCCAGATATCGCGCAGGCGCTGACGCTCCTGTTCAATCGCTTCCAGCTTCTGATTGAAACGCGCCCAGCGCGCATCATCCACCAGACCCAGTTCACGACCAGTTTCGGTCAGACGCAGGTCGGCATTGTCTTCGCGCAGCATCAGGCGGTATTCAGCACGGGAGGTAAACATCCGGTACGGCTCTTTGGTACCGAGTGTGCAGAGATCATCCACCAGCACGCCCAGATAAGCCTGGTCACGACGCGGTGCCCAGCCCTCTTTATCGGCAGACTGACGGGCGGCGTTCAGCCCTGCCAGCATCCCCTGCGCAGCCGCTTCTTCGTAGCCGGTTGTGCCGTTGATCTGGCCGGCAAAGAACAGGCCGTGAATAAATTTGCTCTCCAGCGTCGGTTTGAGATCGCGTGGATCGAAGAAATCATACTCGATGGCATAGCCCGGACGCACGATCTTCGCATTCTCCATGCCCTGCATGGAACGGACGATCTGAATCTGTACGTCAAATGGCAGACTGGTCGAGATACCGTTCGGGTAGATCTCATTACTGGTCAGCCCTTCCGGCTCCAGGAAGATCTGATGCGAGTTACGATCGGCAAAGCGCATCACTTTGTCTTCGATCGACGGGCAGTAGCGTGGACCGATCCCCTCGATGATCCCGGCATACATCGGGCTGCGATCCAGGTTATTACGGATCACCTCATGGGTTTTCTCGTTGGTATGCGTGATCCAGCACGGTACCTGCTGCGGATGCTGGGACGCATTACCCATAAACGAGAAAACCGGCATCGGGTGATCACCGTGCTGCGGGCTAAGCACTGAAAAATCGATGGTGCGCGCATCGATACGCGGTGGCGTACCGGTCTTGAGGCGGTTTACCCGCAGCGGCAGCGCACGCAGTCGTTTTGCCAGCGGAATGGACGGGGGATCGCCAGCGCGACCGCCACTGTAATTATCCAGACCGATATGAATTTTGCCGTCAAGGAAAGTGCCGACGGTAAGCACGACGGTTTTCGCGCGGAACTTCAGTCCCATCTGGGTGACGGCACCCACCACACGATCGTTTTCCACGATAAGATCGTCGACCGCCTGCTGGAAGATCATCAGATTAGGCTGATTCTCCAGTGCCGTACGCACCGCCTGCCGATAAAGCACGCGATCTGCCTGAGCACGGGTGGCCCGTACTGCCGGACCTTTGCTGGCGTTTAGTATCCTGAACTGGATACCCGCCTGGTCAATCGCACTGGCCATCAGACCACCCAGGGCATCCACTTCCTTCACCAAATGTCCTTTGCCAATCCCACCAATCGCCGGGTTACAGGACATTTGTCCAAGCGTATCAATGTTATGGGTGAGTAACAGGGTTTGCTGACCCATTCGGGCTGCCGCCATTGCGGCTTCGGTGCCCGCATGACCACCACCAATTACGATGACGTCAAAAGGATCCTGATAAAACATGAAGTGGTACCTCGGTTGATGAACTTGCAGGATCGTCGTCCTGGGGCGTGGATTCTACTCAAATTCCGTCTGGGGTGAAAGTCGCGGGATCGTCCGGTTTTAAAAGAAAGGATCTTAGATCTGTATATGATCTTTCTGTTAGATCTCTTATTAGGATCCCGCCTGTCTGTGGATATGTGCCAGAAGCAGAACAGAAACAACAGGATGACGAGGATCACTAGCTGTGAGTGATCGGTGATCCTGATCCGTATAAGCTGGGATCAAAATGGCACGTTATCCACAGCTCAAAAATCTTTCTACGGTTATTCTTTGGATAACTACCGG